>NZ_HE997626.1:2219861-2391677 GCF_000312385.1 Tsukamurella sp. 1534
CGCGGAAGTCCGTGCGCGCCACCTGGTTCGGTGCCGGTGCCGTATCCGCGCTGTGCGGCGCGCTGATCCTCGTCCCGGAGGCGTGGGCGCCCGCCGCCGTGCTCGCCCTCGGCGCCGCGGCCCTGGTCGCCGCGCGCCGCGATCCCGCCGCGGTCTGGACTGCGGCCGCGCTGGGCGGCGTCGGCGTCCTCCTCGCCGCGGAGCGCTACCGCGGCACCGTGCTCGCCATCGCCCGCGCAGCCCGGCACGGCGCGGGGACGGCGCCCGTGCTCACGGCCTCCGCGCTGGCTCTGCTGTTCGCGGTCGCCGTGCTGTGGCGGCTGCTCCCGGTGGTGCCGCGCGAGCAGCGGGCCGCGGCGGGCGTGGCCGCCGGGATCGTGTTCCTGGGCGCGATCACCGCGCTCCTGGCCAACGCCGGGTTCGCGCTCGCCGGCACCGAGGGCATGCGCTGGGGCCACGGCCTCGCGACGGTCACCTGGATGGCCGCGGGCGCCACGGCGCTGCTGCGTCGACGCTCGGGCGACGCCGTGCTCACGGTGGCGGGCCTGACGATGATCGGCGCCGCGGTCGCCAAGCTCTTCCTGTTCGACCTCGCGGCGCTCGACGGAGCCGTCCGAGTGATCGCCTTCCTCCTGGTCGGCGTCACCCTGCTCGGCGTCGGCGCCGCCTACGCAGCCAGGACCGAGCGGCCGCGGCGCGCGGCCTGACGGGCGCGGAACAGCCCCGCGGCCGCATCCGCGAGCCCGACCGTGGCGTAGGCGCCGGTGATCGCCACCATGAGGCGCCCCGCCCGGCGGGATTCGGCGTCGTCGGTCGCGGCGAACCGGGCCAGGCCGTTCGCGGTGTCCACCACGTCCACGAGCAGGCCGAGGCGGCGCCACCGCGCCCGGGTGGCACCGTCGCCCGTGAGGTAGCCGAGCCCGATCGCGAAAGCGCGCACCCCGAACACCCCGATCAGGTAGTCGGTGTGCGGCGCCCCGAGCGACGGTGCGCCCGCGACGCGAAGGTTCGTCCGCGGCGCGAGCACCGCGGCGGCGCCCCAGGCGATGCGCCCCGCCGCCATCGCGGTGAAGGCGGGGGACAGTCGGTCGGATGCGGTGATCGTGGTCGTCATGGCAGCGAGTCTCGGCCCGGGACCGGGCCGCGTCGATTACCCGGGAGGTAAAGCGGGCGCCTACCGTCCGGGCTAGCGTCGGGCTCGTGACGTGCGGAGAGATGATCCGGGACTGGCGCCTGCGGCGGCGGCTGACGCAGCTCGACCTGGCGCTCGCGGTCGGCGTCTCCGCGCGGCACCTCAGCTTCGTGGAGACCGGCCGGGCGCGGCCCAGCAGCCGCCTCGTCGCCGCGCTGGGGGAGCGGCTGGACATGCCGCTGGGCGCCCGCAACGAGGCGCTGCTGGCCGCGGGGTTCGCGCCGCGCTACTCCGCGCACCGCCTCGACGACGAGCCCATGCGCCCCGTCCGCGCCGCGCTGGACACCGTGCTCGCCGCCCACGCGCCGTACCCCGCGCTGGTCCTCGGCGACGGCTTCGACCTGGTGGCGGCCAACCCCGGCGCGACGCTGCTCGCGGCCGGCGTCGACGACGACCTGCTGGCCGCGCCGGTCAACGCCATGCGGCTCACGTTGCACCCGGGCGGGCTGGCGCGCCGCCTGGTCAACCACGCGCAGGTGCGGGACTCCCTGCTCGGCCGCATCCGGCGCACCCACGAACGCACGGCCGATCCCGCCCTCAAGGAGTTGTACGACGAGCTGCGCGCGTACCCGGCGCCGGCGGGCACCGTCGAACCCGATCCCGCGCCCGGCGTGTTCGTCCCGTTCCGGCTCCGCGGCGACGACGGTGCCGAGCTCGCGTTCGTCAGTACGCTCACCACGTTCGGCAGCCCGCGCGACGTGGTCCTCGAGAGCCTGGTGCTGGAGGCCTTCTACCCGATGGACGAAGCGACCCGGCGGGCGCTCGACCGCGCCGCCGCGGGGCTCGACGAACTCGTCGGCGACCTGCTGGCGCGGGCTCCGCACACGGCCGCGTACCTGCCCGCCGCCGCGGGCGACGGGGCCTCGGCCGGCCTCTCGCAGACCGGGCCTTGAAGCGCTAGCACTCCCATGGGTAGAGTGCTAAGTGGTTCGTGCGTCCCGGGTATCCGGGCGCACAGGTGACGCCGGCACCCGCGACGACGGCTGTGACTTTCGGGCCAGACAACTGACAGAAGACATCCACACATGGAGGCGAACTGTGGCAAGCGTGAACATCAAGCCGCTTGACGACAAGATCCTGGTCAAGGCCACCGAGGCCGAGACCACCACTGCGTCGGGCCTGGTTATTCCGGACACCGCCAAGGAGAAGCCGCAGACCGGCACCGTCGTCGCCGTCGGCGAGGGCCGCGTGACCGAGCAGGGCAACCGCGTCCCGACCGGCATCAGCGAGGGCGACACCGTGCTGTTCAGCAAGTACGGCGGCACCGAGTTCAACTACGACGGCGAGGAGTACCTGGTGCTCAGCTCGCGCGACGTCCTCGCCGTCATCGGCAAGTAGTCGGCAAGTACACGTGCGATCCCGGACCGCCCCGCCCGAAGCTGAGGGCGGGGCGGTCCGATCGTTTCTAAGGAGCTTGAAACATGGCTAAGCAGATCGAATTCGACGAGGTCGCGCGCCGCAGCCTCGAGGCCGGCGTCGACGCGCTCGCCGACGCGGTGAAGGTGACCCTCGGACCCCGCGGCCGGCACGTGGTGCTCGCCAAGGCGTTCGGCGGCCCCACCGTGACCAACGACGGCGTGACCATCGCCAAGGAGATCGAGCTCGACGATCCGGTCGAGAACCTCGGCGCCCAGCTGGTCAAGTCCGTCGCCACCAAGACCAACGATGTGGCGGGCGACGGCACCACCACCGCGACCGTGCTCGCCCAGGCGCTCGTCCGCGAGGGCCTGCGCAACGTGGCGGCCGGCGCCAACCCGATCGAGTTCGGCAAGGGCATCGGCGTGGCCGCCGACAAGGCCGCCGAGATCCTCGTCGCCCAGGCCACCCCCGTCGACGGGGAGAAGGCGATCGCCCAGGTCGCGACCGTGAGCTCGCGCGACTCCGAGCTCGGCGAGATGATCGGCGCCGCGATGACCAAGGTCGGCGCCGACGGCGTCGTCACGGTCGAGGAGAGCTCGGGCGTCGAGACCGACGTCGTGGTCACCGAGGGCGTGCAGTTCGACAAGGGCTACATCTCGCCGAACTTCGTCACGGATCTCGAGGAGCGCAAGGTCGTCTTCGACGATGCGCTCGTGCTGCTCTACCGCGACAAGATCAGCTCGCTGCCGGACTTCCTGCCGCTGCTCGAGAAGATCGTCGAGACCGGCAAGCCGGTGCTGATCGTGGCCGAGGACGTCGAGGGCGAGCCCCTCTCGACCCTGGTCCTCAACACGCTGCGCAAGACGATCAAGGCCGTCGCCGTGAAGGCGCCGTTCTTCGGTGACCGCCGCAAGGCCTTCCTCGAGGACCTCGCGATCGTCACGGGCGGCACCGTCATCAACACCGATCTGGGCCTGAGCCTGCAGACGGCCGGCGTCGACGTGCTGGGCAGCGCCCGCCGCGTGGAGGTCACCAAGGACTCGACCACCATCGTCGACGGTGCCGGGTCCAAGGACGACCTGCAGCAGCGCTCGGCGCAGATCAAGGCCGAGATCGAGGCCAGCGATTCCGATTGGGACCGCGAGAAGCTCTCCGAGCGCCTCGCGAAGCTGGCCGGCGGCGTCGCGGTGATCCGCGTCGGCGCGCACACCGAGACCGAGCTCAAGGAGCGCAAGCACCGCGTCGAGGACGCCGTGCACGCCGCCAAGGCCGCGGTCGAGGAGGGCATCGTCTCCGGTGGCGGCACCGCCCTGGTGAAGGTCGCCGCACAGCTCGCCGAGCTCGAGGGGTCGTCCGAGGGCGACTTCAAGATCGGTGTGCGGGCGTTCCGGCAGGCGCTGACCGCGCCGCTCTACTGGATCGCCAGCAACGCCGGTGAGGACGGCTCGGTCGTCATCAACCGGGTGGTCGAGACCGGCGACGGCTTCAACGCGGCCACGCTGGAGTTCGGCGACCTCATCGCCGACGGCGTGATCGACCCGGTCAAGGTGACCCGCAGCGCCGTGGTGAACGCCGCGTCCGTCTCGCGGATGATCCTCACCACAGAGGCGACCGTCGTGGACAAGCCGGTCGACGAGGACGACGACGCGCACGCCGGCCACGGCCACGCGCACTAGTTCCCCGCACGGTTCTCCGCAGTACGACGCCCCCGGCAGCAGCCGGGGGCGTCGTCGTTCGTCTGCGGGCGATTCAGCCCGCGATGCGGCGGCGGGTGTCGCGCTTCATCAGCGCGGCGCGCTCCGACTCCGACAGGCCGCCCCAGATGCCGTACGGCTCGGCGACGGCGATGGCGTGCGAGCGGCACTGCGCCAGGACCGGGCAGGTGTGGCAGAGTTCCTTGGCGCGGCGTTCGCGCTGTGCGCGGGCGCGGCCCCGCTCTCCGTCCGGATGGAAGAACACCGAGCTGTCCACGCCGCGGCACACGCCCCGCATCTGCCAGTCCCAGAAGTCGGCGTTGGGCCCGGGCAGTTCATTGGGTTGAGGCATCGCGTTCTCCAAACACTCGGCGTTGTCGCTGGCGAAACGTCGTTGTTTCCTCCGGGCATACCGTATGCAGTTCGCTTGACGAAGGTCAACAGGGCTTCCCCCGTTCCGGTGCCCTTGGGCTCACGGAGCGATTTAACATTGCGTTCATTCTCGCGACAGGCTAGGTGACATATTTGCGATCGCACAGCTTGCGGGTCGACGGGCGGTAAGGCCAGGTGAGGTGGTGTTCTCCGGGGCGCGGGAGGTGGGGGCTTCGCCGGCGATGGGGCCGGTTTCGCCTGGATGATGATTTACCTCCGGGTAACATGCAGATCCGATGTACAGCACCTAATAGGCATTTCGTGGATGCAAATCAGGGAAGGTTAAATCTTTGGAAACAGGTCGATCCGGGCGCCCGGAGGGGGCTGCGGAGGGTGCGCTCCGGGCCGCGTTCGGCGCCGGAGCGGGCGATCCGGGGCCGGCGGACTCGGCGGCGGGCCTCGCGTGGTGTTCCGCCGTCGCCCTCGCCGGGCGCGGGCGGTTCGCCGCCGCGCGGACCCGCACGCGCACCGTCGCCGACGGGCCGTTCGCCTCGGCCGCCCGGTGCCTGGAGGCCTCGATGGTGCGCCAGTCGGGCCGGCACCGGGACGCCTCGTCGCTCGACGGTGCCGCGCTCGGCGCCGCCCTCGACGCCCGAACACACCCCGCGTCGCCGTTGGATGTGGCATCGCGCGTCGACGCGGCCGTCGGCCTCGCCGCGGACGCGCTGGGCACGGGACGGTTTGCGCTCGCCGCGCGGATGCTCGACCGGGCGGACGGATACCTCGCCCTCGCGCCCGGTTCCGAACCGTGGTGGACGGTGCCCCGCGCCCGCCTCCGGCGCGACTGGGTGGCCGCGGAACTCGCCGTCTACTCCGGCGACGCGGACGGCGCGGCCCTCGCCGTCGCCGGATTGATCGCCGCAGATCCGGGGCCCGAAAAGCCCCGTCATCATGCGAAGACGCAGCTCATCGTGGCCGCCGGCCTGGCCTCCACGGGGGACCCCGACGGGGCGCGTGAGGCCGCGGACCGGGCGTATCAGGTCGCTACTCGCGACGGCTTGAATCCTCTATGGTGGGCCGGTGCGAAATTGTTGACCGCCTTGTCAGTCGCTGGGCGGGGGGAACGGTTCGTACGGGAGGCCGCCGAACGTGAAGCCGAATGGATTCGTGATGGCGCGGAACTGATACGGATGTAACGGCAGGATGCAGGCTGGCGATGAAACTGACAGGTGAGGAGCTGGACCACGCCGTACGCGCAGCGACGCGGGGCGACAGGTCCGCGCTCGCAGATGTGCTCGACACCATCCGACCCCTCGTCGTGCGGTACTGCCGCGCGCGGGTCGGCGGTGGCGAGCGCCACTCGCTGTCGGCAGAGGATATCGCGCAGGAGGTGTGCATGGCTGTGATGACGGCCCTGCCCCGTTACGAGGACCAGGGGCGCCCGTTCATGGCGTTCGTGTACGGCATCGCCGCGCACAAGGTCGCGGACGGGTTCCGATCCGCCTCGCGTAACAAATCCGACCCCTACGACGAGATGCCAGAGAGAGCGTCGCTGGACGGCGGCCCCGAGCTCATGGCCCTCGATTCCGAGGCCAACCGCAGAATGGGCCGGCTGCTCAGCTCGCTCCCCGAGAAACAGCGCGAGATCCTGATCCTCCGCGTGGTCGTCGGCCTGTCGGCCGAGGAGACCGCGGAGGCCGTGGGCGGCACCGCCGGTGCCGTCCGCGTCGCTCAGCATCGAGCACTGACCAAACTGAAGAACCAGATCGCGAAAGAAGGTGAGAACTGATGGCCGATAACGATCCGCGTAACACCGGAGGTGCGGGCGACCCCCGCGACCCCGAGCGCACGGCCGCTCACCGTCTCGGACCGCCGATGCGGCCCATGCGCCCCGGAAGTGCGCCCGGCGCGAACCGGGCGGACGCGGGGTACGTGGACCGGGTCACCGACGACGGCGCGCCCGTCGACGTGGCGGCGGTCCGGCGCGATGACGACCTGATCGAGGCGCTCGCCGCGGGCGGTGCCGTCAGCACCGCCGACGACACCGAGTTCGCGCTCGCATCCCTGCTCGCGGACTGGCGCGACGAGATCGTCACCACGCCCGTTCCCGCGGGCCCGTCCCTCGACGAGGCCGCGGCAGCCGCGGAGAGCGGGCGCCGGCAGGGCGGCGGCCGCGGGGGCGACCGCGGACCGTCGACCGACGGTGTGACGCCCCTGGCGGACGCGCCCGGCCGCAAGCGCGCCCGGAGGTTCACCGTGATCGCCGGCTCCGCCGCCGCGGCCCTCGCCATCCTGGGCGGCGGCACCGTGGTGGTGAACTCCGCGACCCCGGGCGACGGTGCCCTGTGGAGCGTCAAGGAGGTCGTCTTCTCCGACGCCGCGTCGCAGACCCTCGCCACCTCGCAGGCCAAGGAGCAGCTCGCGATCGCCGATCGGGAGATCAGCGCGAGCAACCCGTCGGCCGCCGAGACGGCGCTGGTCAGCGCGCGCCAGGAGGCCGCGAAGGTCAAGAACGCGCGGGACCGCGCGAAGCTGCAGGAGCGGATCCGGGCCCTCGAGGCGCAGGCGGAGCTGCCGATCGGTTCCACCGACCTGCCCCCGTCGCACACTCAGGACCCCACGACCCGCCCGACGTCGCCCGATCCGACGACGGTGTCCCCGCCGCCGCAGACCACGGTCGACCCCACGATCATGCTGAAGCCGACCACGTCGAAGCCGAAGCCGACCTCCACGACGAAGCCGAAGCCGACCGAGCCGTCGGACGATCCGACGACCACCACGACGACGAAGCCGAAGCCGACCACCACGACGACGACCACGAAGCCGCGGCCGACGTTCACGGTGCAGCGCCCGGGGCAGTTGCCCGGCGAGTGACGTTCATGACAGCGGAAGGGCCCCACCCGGAGGTGGGGCCCTTCCTGCGTCTCGAGTGCGGCTACTCCTCGTTGGCGAGGTTCATCGCGGCGTCGGCGTAGCCGCGGCAGTAATCCCACGTGACGTAGGCGTCGGGGGCGGGATCGTAGGCCGGCTCGTGCGGCCGGACGGTGCCGTCGACGAGCAGCTGCAGCAGATTCGCGCGCAGCATGTCCCAGTCGTGGTAGTGATCCTCCTGGCAGTCGTCGCAGCAGATCACCAGGCCGCGGATGCCGCGATGCGCGAGAAGCGCCTCGTACACGGAGAGGTCGGCCAGGTCCTCCTCGACCGCCAGGCGTTCGGCGGGGTCGAGCGGTTGGCCGGGATCGAGGGAGTCGAGCGCGGCCGTCGGATCGCTCGGATCGTCCGCGAACGGATCCGGCGGGAGCCCGGGTGGAAGGTTGTTGCGCACGACCCCACGGTACGCAGAAAGCGCACGTTCTGGCCAGTCACACGCCCTGCGTGAGCCGAAGTATCCGCCGCGTACCATGGATACATGACGCGTTCCGCCGCATCCGCGCCCGCTTCCACCGGCCCCGTGACCATCGGGGGGGACGATCCGAACAAGGTCGCCCTGCGGGGCCTGACCTTCGACGACGTCCTTCTCGTCCCGGCCGCCTCGGACATCGTCCCCTCGGCGGTGGACACCTCGACGCAGCTCACCCGGTTGATCTCGCTCAAGGTGCCGCTCATCAGCTCGGCGATGGACACCGTCACCGAGGCCCGGATGGCCATCTCCATGGCCCGCAACGGGGGCATGGGCGTCCTGCACCGCAACCTCTCGGTCGACGCGCAGGCCCAGCAGGTGGAGACGGTGAAGCGCTCGGAGGCCGGCATGGTCACCGACCCGGTCACCTGCAGCCCGTCGGACACGCTCCGCGAGGTCGACGACATGTGCGGCCGATTCCGCATCTCCGGCCTGCCGGTGACGGACGAGCAGGGCACGCTGGTCGGCATCATCACCAACCGCGACATGCGCTTCGAGGTCGATTTCGATCGCCCGGTGTCCGAGGTGATGACGAAGGCGCCGCTGATCACCGCGCAGGAGGGGGTCACGGCCGAGGCGGCGCTGGGCCTGCTGCGCCGGCACAAGATCGAGAAGCTCCCGATCGTGGACGGCAACGGCAAGCTCACCGGGCTGATCACGGTCAAGGACTTCGTCAAGACCGAGCAGCACCCGCATGCCACCAAGGACTCCGACGGCCGGCTGCTGGTCGGTGCCGCGGTCGGCGCGGGCGACGAGGCGTGGGAGCGCGCGATGGCGCTGCGCGACGCCGGAGTCGACGTGCTCGTGGTCGATTCGGCGCACGGCCATTCCAGCGGCGTGCTCAACATGATCGAGAAGCTCAAGGCGGAGCTGGGCGACGACGTGCAGATCATCGGCGGCAACATCGCGACGCGCAGCGGCGCGGCCGCGCTCGTCGAGGCGGGCGCCGATGCGGTGAAGGTCGGCGTCGGCCCCGGCTCCATCTGCACCACCCGCGTGGTCGCCGGCGTCGGCGCCCCGCAGATCACCGCCATCCTGGAGGCCAACGCGGTGTGCGCCGCGGCGGGCGTCCCCGTAATCGCCGACGGCGGCCTGCAGTTCTCGGGCGACGTGGCGAAGGCCCTGGCGGCCGGCGCCTCGACGGCCATGCTCGGCTCCCTCCTGGCGGGCACCGCGGAGTCGCCCGGTGAGTTGATCCTGGTGGGCGGCAAGCAGTTCAAGAGCTACCGCGGCATGGGCAGCCTCGGCGCCATGCAGGGCCGCGGCCAGGGCAAGTCGTACTCCAAGGACCGCTACTTCCAGGACGACGTGCTCTCCGAGGACAAGCTGGTGCCCGAGGGCATCGAGGGCCGCGTGCCGTTCCGCGGCCCGCTGAGCTCGGTCATCCACCAGCTGACCGGCGGCCTCCGCGCGGCGATGGGGTACACGGGCAGCCAGACCATCGCCGACCTGCATCGCGCCCAGTTCGTGCAGATCACCGCGGCGGGTCTGAAAGAATCGCACCCGCACGACATCACGATGACGGTCGAGGCGCCGAACTACACCACGCGCTAGGCCGGGGCTGGACGCGGCCGCACGGCCGCACGTCGGGGGCGAGGTCCCCGGAATCGGAAGGACTGAGCGCGTTGCGCGACATGGTTGAGATCGGCATGGGCCGGACGGCTCGACGCACCTACGAACTGCAGGACGTGAACATCGTCCCGTCGCGGCGGACCCGCTCGTCGAAGGAGGTGTCCACCGCCTGGCAGCTCGACGCGTACCGCTTCGACACCCCTATCCTGGCGCACCCCACCGACGCGGTCGGCTCGCCGGACTTCGCGATCGAGCTCGGCAAGCTGGGCGGCCTGGGCGTGCTCAACGCAGAGGGGCTGTTCTCGCGGCACCGCGATGCGCAGGCCAAGCTCGACGAGGTGGTGGCGCTCGCGGCCTCCGACATCACGGGGGTCTCGGCGATCCGCCGCCTGCAGGAGCTGCACGCCGCGCCGCTGGATCCCGAGCTGCTGGCCGCCGCCGTCGGGCAGGTCCGGGACGCCGGCGTGACCGTCGCGGTGCGGGTGTCGCCGCAGCGTGCGCGAGAGCTGACGCCGGTGCTGGTCAAGGCGGGGATCGACCTGCTGGTGATCCACGGCACCATCATCTCGGCGGAGCACGTCTCCGCCGAGGATTCGGCGGGGGAGCCGCTCAACCTCAAGACCTTCATCGGCGATCTCGACGTGCCCGTCGTGGCGGGCGGCGTGAGCGATCACCGCACCGCGCTGCACCTCATGCGCACGGGCGCGGCCGGCGTCATCGTGGGCTACGGCTCCGCCGAGGGCGCCACCACCACCCGCGAGGTGCTGGGCATCGGGGTGCCGATGGCCACGGCCATCGCCGACGCGGCCGCGGCCCGTCGCGACTACCTGGACGAGACCGGCGGCCGGTACGTGCACGTCATCGCCGACGGCGACATCTACAGCTCGGGCGACGTGGCGCGCGCCATCGCGTGCGGCGCGGACGCGACGATGCTGGGCGCCCCGCTGGCCGTGGCCGCGGAGGCGCCGGGGAAGGGCTGGTACTGGCCGTCGGTGGCCGCGCACCCGTCGATGCCGCGCGGTGCCGTGGCGCCCGCGCAGCTGGGCGGGCTGGACGCGGGGGAGACGGCGGCGTCGCCGTCGCTGGCGACCATCGTGAGCGGACCGTCGGGCGAGCCGAACGGCCAGTTGAACCTGGTCGGAGGCCTGCGCCGGTCGATGGCGAAGGCCGGTTACAGCGAGCTCAAGGAGTTCCAGAAGGTGGGCCTGAACGTCGCGTACTGACGCGAAGGCCTGTTATTGAGTCGCGTTTAGTAGTACCGTTACCCGGCAGTAGGGCCGTTTCAGCCGCGGCCCGGTGACACATGTCCTTCTCGGACGGGTGAGGGGTATCGCGACATGGCCAAGGGACTCAAGAAGGCACTGACGCAGGACGCGGGCGACCACTTCGACGTGCTCGTGATCGGCTCCGGCTTCGGAGGCAGCGTCACGGCGCTGCGGTTGACCGAGAAGGGCTACCGCGTGGGCGTCCTGGAGGCGGGCCGCCGGTACGAGGACGAGGATTTCGCCGAGACCACGTGGAACCTCAAGAAGTTCCTGTGGGCGCCCAAGCTCGGCTGCTACGGCATCCAGCGGATCCACCTGCTCAACGACGCCGTGGTGCTCGCCGGCGCCGGCGTGGGCGGCGGCTCCCTGAACTACGCGAACACCCTCTACAAGCCGCCCGCGCCGTTCTTCAACGACCCGCAGTGGAAGGCCATCACGGACTGGGACGACGAGCTCAGCCCGTTCTACGACCAGGCCCGCCGCATGCTGGGCGTGGTGAAGAACCCGCACGAGACCCCGTCGGACCGCGTGATCAAGCAGATCGCGGAGGAGATGGGCGTCGCGGACACGTACACCGAGACCCCCGTCGGCGTGTACTTCAACCGGCCGGGCCGCACGGACGAGGACCCCTTCTTCGGCGGCGCGGGCCCCGCCCGCACCGGCTGCACCGAGTGCGGCCAGTGCATGTCGGGCTGCCGCGTGGGCGCGAAGAACACGCTGATGAAGAACTACATCCACCTCGCCGAGAAGGGCGGCGCGCGGTTCATCCCGATGACCACGGTCACCGGGCTGCGCGAGGGCCGCAAGGGCGTGTGGGAGGTCTACACCGAGCGCACCGGCGCAGTCGCCCGCAAGAACCGCACCGTCTACACCGCGGACAACGTGGTCTTCGCGGCCGGTACCTGGGGCACCCAGACGCTGCTGCACTCGCTCAAGGACACCGGCGCGCTGCCCGAGTTGTCGGACCGGCTCGGTGTGCTCACCCGCACCAATTCGGAGTCGATCCTGGGATCGGCTCGCGTGCACGCGGATCCGGATCAGGACCTGTCCCAGGGGGTCGCGATCACCAGCTCCTTCTACCCGACGCCCGATACCCACATCGAGCCCGTCCGCTACGGGCCCGGCCGCAACGCGATGGGGCTGCTGCAGACCCTCCTGGTGGACGGCGGTGCGGGCCGCACCCGGCTCTCGGGCTTCGTCAAGGGGCTCGCGAAGAAGCCGTCGGACCTGAAACTGCTGCTGACGCAGAAGAACTGGGGTCAGCGGGTGCTGATCCTGCTGGTGATGCAGAGCCTCGACAACTCGATCACCACGTACACCAAGAAGATCCCCGGCTCGAAGAAGCGCCGCATGGTGTCCAAGCAGGGCCACGGCGCCCCGAACCCCACGTGGATCCCGGCGGGCAACGAGGCGGCGCGGATCGGCGCCGAGAAACTGAACGGCGTGGCGGGAGGCACCTGGGGCGACATCTTCAACGTGCCCATGACCGCCCACTTCCTCGGCGGCGCGGCGATCTCGGAGACGCCGGAGACCGGTGTGATCGACCCGTATCACCGTGTGCACAACTACCCGTCGCTGTTCGTGGTCGACGGCGCCGCCATCTCCGCGAACCTCGGCGTGAACCCGTCGCTGTCGATCGCCGCGCAGGCCGAGCGGGCCGCGTCGCTGTGGCCGAACAAGGGCGAAGCGGATCCGCGTCCCGCGCAGGGCGCCGGCTACCGCCGGATCGCGCCGACCGCCCCGAAGGCCCCCGCCGTGCCCGAGGGTGCCCCCGGCCAGCTGCTGCTGCCGCTGCCGAAGGTCCGCCCGGCTCAGGACGCCGAGACCCAGGCCTGAGCGCCTTCGGCGGCGCTACGCTTCAGTGCCATGACGCGCGTCGACGAGATCGTGGCCGAGCTGGCGGAGCTGGAGGACCCGAAGGCGCGCGCCGTCAACGAGCGCCGCGGTGACCCGCACGGCGTGAACCTCACGACGCTGCGGGCGCTGGCGAAGTCGATCGGCACCGACCGGGAGCTGGCGGGCGCGCTCTGGCATTCGGGCGACGTCCCCGCGCAGCTCGTGGCCCTGCTCATCAGCAGGCCGAAGCAGTACACCGCGGACGAGCTGGACGCGATGCTCCGCTCCACCCGCAGCGACAAGGCGCACGACTGGCTGCTGAACTACCTGGTCACGAAGTCGCCGCACGCCGACGAGCTGCGAGCGCGGTGGTGGGAGGACCCGGATTCGCGGGTCCGGGCGGCCGCCTGGACACTCGCCACTCGCACGGTGCCGCAGGGTGACCTCGACCGGGACGCTCTGCTCGACACCATCGCCCGCGAGATGCGCGACGCCGACCCGAAGCTGCAGTGGGCGATGAACGAGACGCTCGCGACCATCGGCATCGAGGACGCGGCCCGCCGCGCCCGCGCCGTGGAGATCGGGGAGGAGCTGCAGGTGCTCGCCGACTACCCGGTGTCCAAGGGATGCACCTCCCCGTTCGCGCCGGCGTGGATCGCGGAGATCGTCCGTCGCCGCGAGGGCTGACCGAAACCAGGGGTGGAACCGGTGGAATCCCTGATGCCCGATGGGGGTTCGGCGCCGTAGCGTGACCGGCATGTCCGCTGGATTCCCCCTCGTCACCGTCTTCATCCGCCCCGAGGACGAGCCGTGCGTCGCCGCGGCGATCGGCGGCCTCCTCGACACGAGCACGTCGCGGTTCGAGTTCGCGACCTCCCCGGAGGACCCGTCGCTGCGCCGGCAGTGGGCGATCGAGCACCCCGGCGTCCCTGTGGCGGACCGTCGCTGCCGGGTGCTGTGGGCGCGGTTCGACGAGTCCGACGCGCACCGGGTCGCGGAGGCCGCGATCGACGTCCTGTCCCCGCACGCGCGGGCGGAGAACGAGGCGATCCTCGCCGGACGGGACGTGCACGCGACCCCGGACGAGTACCCCTGGTACGCGCACGTGCCGCTGTGGGAGACCGTCGACGCACCCTGACGCGGCGCCGCCGCACTCGGACATGGCGCCGCCGCTCGGGGCGGGGCCGCCCGCGACTAGACTGTCCCGGGTGACGGACACTTCCCCCAGCCCGGTTCTGGTCGTCGACTTCGGCGCGCAGTACGCGCAGCTCATCGCGCGCCGCGTGCGTGAGGCGCGGATCTACTCGGAGGTGGTGCCGCACACCATCACCGCCGACGAGGTGCGCGCGAAGAACCCGGCGGCCATCGTGCTGTCCGGCGGCCCCGCGTCGGTGTATGCGGAGGACGCGCCGAACCTCGACCCCGCGGTGTTCGATCTGGGCGTCCCCGTGTTCGGCATCTGCTACGGCTTCCAGATGATGGCCCGCGCGCTGGGCGGCACCGTCGCCAACACGGGCGGCCGCGAGTTCGGCCGCACCGTCTTCAGCCCCGACGGGGGCGTGCTGCACGCCGGGCTGCCCGCGGAGCAGCCGGTGTGGATGAGCCACAACGACGCGGTGCAGATCGCCCCCGAGGGCTTCACCACGGTCGGCTCCACGCCGGGCGCGCCCGTCGCGTCGTTCGAGCACGTCGGGAAGAAGATGGCCGGCGTCCAGTACCACCCCGAGGTGCTGCACAGCCCGCACGGCCAGGAGGTGCTCACCCGCTTCCTGTACGAGATCGCCGGGCTCACGCCCACGTGGACCCCGGCGAACATCGCCGAGCAGCTCATCGAGGACGTGCGCGAGCAGGTCGGCGACGGCCTGGCGCTGTGCGCGCTGTCCGGCGGCGTGGACTCGGCGGTGGCGGCCGCGCTCGTGCAGCGCGCCATCGGCGACCGGCTCACCTGCGTCTTCGTCGACCACGGCCTGCTGCGGCAGGGCGAGCGCGAGCAGGTGCAGACGGACTTCGTGGACGCGACCGGCGCGCGCCTGGTGACCGTCGACGCGGAGGAGACGTTCCTCGGGCACCTCAAGGGCGTCTCCGATCCGGAGGAGAAGCGCAAGATCATCGGCCGCGAGTTCATCCGCTCGTTCGAGGACGTCGTCTCGGAGGCGCTGGGGGCGCGGGCCGCGGAGGGGCACACCATCGACTTCCTCGTCCAGGGCACCCTCTACCCGGACGTGGTGGAGTCGGGCGGCGGCAGCGGCACCGCGAACATCAAGAGCCATCACAACGTGGGCGGGCTCCCCGAGGACCTCGAGTTCACCCTCGTCGAGCCGCTGCGGCTGCTGTTCAAGGACGAGGTGCGCGCGGTGGGCCGCGAACTGGGCCTCCCGGAGGAGATCGTCGGGCGGCAGCCGTTCCCGGGGCCGGGCCTGGCGATCCGCATCGTCGGCGAGGTCACCAAGGACCGTCTGGACCTGCTGCGCAAGGCCGACGCGATCGCCCGCGAGGAGCTGACCGCCGCCGGGCTCGACGGGACCATCTGGCAGTGCCCGGTGGTGCTGCTCGCGGACGTGCGCAGCGTGGGAGTGCAGGGCGACGGCCGCACCTACGGCCACCCGATCGTGCTGCGCCCCGTCAGCTCCGAGGACGCCATGACCGCGGACTGGACGCGCGTGCCCTACGAGACGCTCGAGACCATCTCCACGCGGATCACCAACGAGGTCGAAGAGGTCAACCGCGTGGTGCTCGACGTGACGAGCAAGCCGCCGGGCACCATCGAATGGGAATAACGGTCGTGAACTGACCGGTGCCGTCGGTACCGTCGGAACCATGACGATTCTGGTGACGGGTGCGACGGGAAACATCGGACGGAAGGTCGTCGACGAGCTGTTGGCGAGGGGAGCGACGGACGTCCGTGCGCTCACCACCAATCCGGCGAAGGCGCGGCTCCCCGAAGGGGTGCAGGCCTTTCCGGGGTTCATCGGCAAGCCGGAGACGCTGGACGGGGAGCACGGCGACGCGTTCGAGGGCGTGACCGCCATGTACCTCGCGCCGTATCCGGCGACGGCGGCCGAGGTGCTGCGCCGCGCCAGGGAGGCGGGCGTGCAGTACGTGGTCGCCACGTCGGGCGGCGCGCACTGGCAGGAGCTGACCGACACGATCAACGCGAGCGGCCTCGACGTGACGAACCTCGGCCCGGGCGAGTTCCTGGAGAACTTCTCGGGCTGGGCCGGGCAGGTGGCCGAGGGCGTGGTCCGCGAACCGTATCCGGAGGCGGGCAGCGCGCCGATCGGCATGGGGGACATCGCCTCCGTGGCCGCCGCTCTGCTCACGGCCGAGGACCGTACGCCGCACGTCGGGCGGATGTACGAGCTGACCGGGCCGGAGTACCTGACCCGGCCGCAGATGGCCGCGCAGATCGGTGAGGGCATCGGCCGTGCGGTGCGGTTCGAGCAGATCAGCCGCGAGGCCGCGGAGGAGATGCTGCGCCCGCAGATGGGCGACATGGCGTCCTGGTACCTGGATCTCCTGGCGTCGTCGGTCGAGTGGAAGCAGCAGCCGAACGACCTGGTGGAGCGGCTCACGGGCCGGCCCGCCACCTCGCTGAAGCAGTGGGCGGCCGCGAACAGGGAGCTGTTCGCGGCCTGACGGTCCGCCCCCCTGACAGGGGAATGCCCGGGGCGCGTGGGTGAGGGAGAACGCGCCCCGGGCAAGTCTTCTGGTGCGATGGCCGGACTGGCGGGTCAGGCCGGCCGGGTCAGTGCGGGCCGGTGTCCTTGCCGCCGGGCCGCACGATGAGCATCACGCCGGCCACCGCGACGGCGCCGATCGCGAGCACCCCCAGCAGGGTGCCGCTGTCCAGCAGGCGGGGGCCGCCGGCGATCGCCCAGAGGGCGATGGCCAGGGCCGCCACTCCCGCGACCATGAGTCCGGGGGAGAACCGGGTCCGACGGTCCGCGGCGCCCTCGCCGGCCTGCCCGGCCCGGTCGGCGTGGTCGCCCCGGCCGGCCTGCTCGGTGTGCTCGCTATCCGACACGCTTCACCTCCACGCTGCCCACGTTGCCCTGGGCGTCGATGGTCAGGGTCGGGGCGCCGGGTGCGGCGTCCTTGCCGGCGATCGCGCCGTCCGGGCAGTCGGCGTCGCCGACCGAGATGGTGCAGACGACCTTGACGTTCATGGACTCCGGCACCGTGATGGTGGTGTCGCCCACCGCGACCCGGGTGGTGACGGTGCGGTCGCGGTCCAGTGCCATATCGCGCAGGTCGAGCTTGAGGTCCCCGACCTGCACGGTGTAGGCGTCGCGCAGTGTGGCGGGATCGACCACGGTGAACTTCTGGTCACCGCGGGGCGCGTCCGAGAAGCCGACGTTCTGCGCCGTGGTGCCGATCACCACGAACCCGGCGAGGGGGATCGCCGCGAGCAGCAGCCCGTAGCCGGAGCGGCGGAAGGCACCGAACACGAGGCCGATGCCCACCACGCCGAGCACCATGGCCGCGGCGGGGACGGCCGAGATCGACGCCACGCCCAGGAGATTCACGGCGGCGATGCCGGCGGCGGTGAGCAGCGCGGCGCCCAGCGTGATCGCGGTGACCCGCGAGCGTTGCTTCGGCAGTGTGGCGGGAGCCGTCTGTGCGGCGGGCTCGGGCAGATCCCAGGCGAAGGGTGCGGCGCCCAGCGGATCCCACCGCGGCGGCTGGATCTCCTCGGTCGGGTGCGCCTCGGTGCGGGTGGGCCGTTGCGTGGGCGGCTGCCACACGGGCTGCTGCGCCCGGGGATCGGCCTGGGCGTCCGCGGAGTCCTGAGCGTGCGGATCCGCGTGGGCCGCAGGGTCGGTCGCGTCATCCTGCGTCGCATCCCGGTGCGGCGTCGGCTGCGCCGCGTCCTGCTGCGCGCGCTGCTCCGGCGGCTGCCACACGGGCTGCCACGGGTACGGCGACTGCGGCGGCTGCCAAGCACCCACGGAGGCGGGGCCCGCGGCGAACTGCGTGGACACCGCGGTGCCGGGGGGCGGCGTGGGGGTGCGCTGGTACAGCGCGTACCAGCCGGCCGCCAGGAGCACCGCGCTGATCAGGCCCGCGCCGGGCCAGTTGGCGCCGATGCCGCCGGACAGCGTCACGGCGAGGATCGCGGCGATGATGAGCACGAACGGCGGCGGGCCGTTCTGCCGCTCCTGCGGGGCGTACCCGCGGTCCGGCTCCTTGGGGAGGAGGAAGATCGCGGCGAGGTAGGCGAAGAAGCCGATGCCGCCGAGCACGGTCGCGCCGATCACCGCGGCGCGGACCAGCGCCACGTCCACCTGGTAGCGGCGCGCGAAGCCGGTGCAGACGCCGGCGATGGGGGCGTGCCGGGCCCGTAGCGGCCGGGTGTCCCACATCTGCCGGGTCTGGCTGGAGAGGGTTGCTGTGTCCATGGCTACGATCCTGCGCGGCGGGGCGGCGCGGGACCATCGGGATCTACCCTGAAATCCCCGGGCCACGGGGTCGGGGTGCGGGCCCGGAAGTAAGGGGGTTCCCCGATGCGCGGGCGCCCTCGATCGTGCCACCATCGAGGCACGATGAGTAGACGATCCCAGCGCAGGCGAGCGCGGCAGGAGCCGTGGCGTCCGGTGCAGTACGCCGGGTACGCCCCCGGATACGCGCCGGATCCGCTGCGCGCGCAGTACCCGGTGCCCGCGCCGCCGCGCCTCGCGCAGCCACCGCGTACCGCACCGGCGCCGCAGGACCCGGCCCCGGCACCGTCGTACCCGCGGATGCTGCGCCGCAGCGGCGGCGCGGTGGTGGGCGGCGTGTGCGGCGGCATCGCGGATCACCTGAACGTCGACGTGATGCGCGTGCGGATCGTGTTCACGCTGCTGGCCCTGCTGGGCCCGGGCGTGGTGGTCTACGCGCTGCTGTGGTTCATGTGCCGCCCGGGCACGGACACCGAGCCGCCCGATCCCGCCGAGCGCCGCCGTGGCCTCGCGCTCGCGGTGCTGGGCGTGGTCGGTGCGGCGACCCTCGCGACGGTCGCGAGCAGTACCAACGCGGGCTTCGTGGTGCCGGTGATCGTGATCGGCGTGGGCGCCGCGCTGGTGTGGCGGGAGGCGGATTCCACGTCCCGCACCGCGGCCCCGGCCGGTGGGTCGCGCCTGGTCACGTGGATGCGCATGCTGGGCGGCGTCACGCTGGTGATCGTCGGCCTCGCCGTCGTCTTCCTGGGGCGCGTGAACGTGGCGGCCCTGCCCACCGCGCTCGCGGCCGTCGTCCTCACGCTGGTGGGCGTCGCGCTGCTCACCGTGCCGATCTGGGTGCGCCTGTGGCGCGACCTGGGTGAGGAGCGCGCGGCGCGGGTGCGCACCATCGAGCGCGAGGAGATCGCCTCGCACCTGCACGATTCCGTGCTGCAGACCCTGGCCCTCATCCAGAAGCAGTCGGGCGACGGCGCCGCGGTCAAGCGGCTCGCGCGCGGTCAGGAGCGGGAGCTGCGGGAGTGGCTGTTCGGCGGCACCGAGGCGCCGGCCGAGTCGCTGGCCGCCGCGCTCAAGGCCGCGGCGGCCGACGTCGAGGACGCGCACGGCGTGGCGATGGACGTGATCACCGTGGGCGACGTGGAGGGCTGCGAACTCGGCGTGGACGACCGGTACACCGCGCTGCTGGGCGCCGCGAAGGAGGCGATGGTCAACGCGGCCAAACACTCCGGCTGCGAGAGCGCCGACGTGTACGCCGAGATCGACCCCGACACCGTCTGCGTGTTCGTCCGCGACCGTGGCACCGGATTCGACCCGGAGGCGGTACCGTCGGACCGGCAGGGCCTGGCGAAGTCGATCCGGGCCCGGGTGGAGCGCCGCGGCGGCACCGCCGAGGTCCGTTCGAATCCGGGCCGCGGCACCGAGGTGCGGCTGTCGGTGCCCCGCGCCGTCGCCGGCGAGGCGGCGGTTCCGGCTTCGAACGAGACCGCGGAGGAGACTGCGTGAGCTACCGGGTGTTCCTGGTCGACGATCACGGCGTGTTCCGCTCCGGCGTGCGCGCCGAGCTGAGCCGCGAGGCGTCGATCGAGGTGGTCGGCGAGGCGGGGACGGTGGCCGAGGCGGTGTCCGGCATCCTCTCCTTCGGTCCCGACGTGGTGCTGCTGGACGTGCACATGCCCGACGGTGGCGGCGTCGCCGTGCTGCGCGGGGTGACCGACGGCGCGCCGCGCGCCAAGCTGGAGAAGGCCCCGGTGTTCCTGGCGCTCAGCGTGTCCGACGCCGCGGAGGACGTGATCGCCACGATCCGTGCCGGCGCCCGGGGCTACGTCACCAAGACCATCTCGGGGGAGGAACTGGCGGACGCGGTGCGCCGGGTCGCGGAGGGCGACGCCGTGTTCTCGCCGCGCTTGGCCGGGTTCGTGCTCGATTCCTTCACGGGCCGCTCGCCCGTGCCCGAGCCGGCGCTGGACCCGGAGCTGGACTCGCTCACGCCGCGCGAGTTGGAGGTGCTGCGCCTCTTGGCCCGCGGCTACACCTACCGAGAGATCGCCGAGGACCTGTTCATCTCGGTGAAGACGGTGGAGACCCACGCGTCCAACGTGCTGCGCAAGACGCAGCAGAGCAACCGCAACGCCCTCACCCGCTGGGCCCACACCCGCCACCTCGCGGACTGAACGGTTCAGCCCAGCGCGAGGATGACGCCCGCGACCACGACGGCGAGGACGACGAATCCCAGCAGGATCCACACCGCAAGCATCGTGTTCGACATGCCCGACGGGGGAGCGACGGGCGGCGGCGTGTAGGTGCTCACCGGCGGAGCGGTGGGCCCCTGCGCCGTCGAACCACGGTCGGATGCCGCGGCGCTGGAGCGCTCGCCGGCTGTGCGCCGCAGCCACACCGCGGGGGCTCCCTCGGCGGCCTGCAGCGGTGACACCAGGACGGCGGCGGGGTTCCCGCCCGCGGCGGCGACCTCCGCGAGCCGGTCCCGGGCCTCCTCGAGCGACGGACGCCGCTTGGGGCTCGGCTGCAGCATGTCCAGGACCACGGCGGTGAGCGGGCCGTCGTGCGTGGGCTTGTTGATCTGGCCGCGGGCCACCTTGTGCAGCAGCGCGATCGAGTCGTCGTCCACGCCGAACGGAGGCTTGCCCTCGATCGCGGTGTACAGGGTGGCGCCCAGCGAATACAGGTCCGATGCCTCCGACGGTTCGGCGCCGCGGGCCACCTCGGGGGCGAAGTAGGCGGGGGTGCCGGTGATGATGCCTGCCTGGCTGGCCTGTCCGTCGTCCTTGGCCCGGGCGATGCCGAAGTCGGAGAGCTTCACCGTGCCGGATGCCCTGCCGCGGTTGGCGATCAGGATGTTGCCGGGCTTGATGTCGCGGTGGATGATGCCGGATTCGTGCGCCTCGGCGAGCGCGTCGGCCACCTGAGCGCCGATCTGCGCGACCTGCCGCGGCGGCATCGAGCCGGTCATGTGCAGCACCTGCGCGAGCGACCGCGACTGGAGGTACTCCATGACCAGCCAGGGCTCCCCGCGGTCGAGGGCCACGTCGTACATGGCGATCGCGTTGCGGTGCTGCAACCGGGCGGCGATCCGGCCCTCGTGCAGCGCGCGCTCGCGGAGCTCGTCGGCCTCCTCCTGGGTGAGGCCCTCGGTGGAGATCACCTGCTTGGCCGCCACGTCGCGGTCGAGGCGTTCGTCGCGGGCCAGCCACACGGCACCCATGCCGCCGCCGCCGATCTTCGAACGCAGCCGGTACCGCCCGGCCACCAGATAGTCGGGCCCGGGCACACCCCTGGTGGTCCCACCCGCTCCGGTCGATTCCGCCACGGAACAGAGTCTAGGGGTCAGGCCCGGCGGGCGCGGTACGCGGCCACGTTGAGGCGGTTGTTGCATCCGTCGTCGCAGAACCGTCGGGAGGAGTTGCGCGAGAGGTCCACGAACACCCCGGCGCAGTCCGGGGCGGCGCACGCGCGCAGGCGATCCAGCTCGCCCGCGCGGACCACGTCCACCAGGCCCATCGCGGGCTCGGCGAGGAAGCGCTCGGCGATCGGGGTGCTGTCGCTCCACCCGTGCAGGTGGTACGGCCAGTCGTCGTGGCGCACCAGCTGCGGCAGCACCGCGGCCTCGCGGAGCATGCGGTTGATCAGGTCCACGGCCCGTGTCTCGTCGGATGCGGCGTCCCAGAGCTCACGCAGCAGCCGGCGCACGGCGTGCACCCGCTCGAGCTCGTCCTCGCGGATCGGGATCGGGCCGGTCCAGCCCCAGCGCGCCACGAACTCGCGCAGGGCGTCGACGGTGCCCAGTCGCTCGGGCCGGTCGGTCGGCGCGTCGGGGGCCGTGTTGACCAGGTCTGCGGCGCTGGCCAGCGCGGATCGGGTGTCGTACGAGAACATGACCGGCGAATGGTATCCCGGCGGCGCTTGCAGTCGCTACTCTCATCGGGTGTCCAGCCCGCTCGGAATCACCCCGGATGAAACCCTCCGCAAGGGACTGCAGAGTCGTCACATCAGCATGCTCGCGCTCGGTGGCGCCATCGGCACCGGCCTGTTCGTGGCGTCCGGCGCCACGATCCACGACGCCGGCCCGGGCGGTGCGCTCGCCGCGTACGCGCTCATGGGCGTCATGGTCTTCTTCCTCATGCAGAGCCTCGGCGAGATGTCGGCGTACATGCCGTGCAGTAACCCGTTCGAGGAGTACGGCACCCGGTTCGTCAGTAAGTCCTTCGGCTTCGCCGCCGGGTGGAACTACTGGTTCAACTGGTCGATCACGCTGGCGGCGGAGGTGGTGGCGGCCGGCCTGATCATGAGGTTCTGGCTGCCCGACGTGCCGTCGTGGATCTGGTCCCTGGTGTTCCTCGGCGGCCTGCTCGCGCTGAACCTGTTCGCGGTGAAGGCGTTCGGCGAGGCGGAGTTCTGGTTCGCGTCGATCAAGGTGATCGCCGTCGTCGTCTTCCTCATCGTGGGCGTGCTCATGGTGGTCGGCGTGATCGGTGGTCCGTCGCCGGGATTCGAGAACTGGACGGTGGGCGACGCCCCGTTCGTGGACTGGCCGCTGGGCATGCTCTCTGTGTTCCTCATCGCCGGATTCGCGTTCCAGGGCACGGAGATGATCGCCGTCGCGGCGGGCGAGGCGATCGAGCCCAAGAGCGCCATCCCGCGCGCCGTGCGCACCGTGTTCTTCCGGATCCTGATCTTCTACATCGGCACGCTGACGATCATCGCGTTCCTCATTCCGTACACGAACCCGGACCTGTTGGACGCCTCGGACGAGAACGTTGCGGTGGCACCGTTCACGCTGGTGTTCAAGCTCGCCGGGATCGATGCGGCGGCCTCGATCATGAACGCGGTCATCCTCATCGCGATCCTCTCCGCGGGCAACGCCAGCCTGTACGCGGCCACCCGCGCGCTGTACGGCCTGGGCGTGCAGGGCAACGCGCCGAAGGTGTTCGGCAAGGTGTCCCGGACGGGCATCCCGGCCGCCGCCGTCGCGGCGACGGTGGCGATCGGCGCGCTGTGCTTCCTCGCCAGCAAGGTGGGCGACGGCAAGGCGTACACCGTGCTCGTGACGGCCTCCTCGGTGGCCGGGTTCATCACGTGGATCGGCATCGCGTGGGCGCACTACCGGTTCCGGAAGGCGTGGAACCTGCAGGGCCGCCCGCTCGACGCGCTGCCGTACAAGGCGTGGCTGTACCCGCTGGGTCCGATCGTCGCGCTGCTCATGTGCGTCGCCGTCATCGCGGGTCAGTACTACGTGGCCGTCCGCGGCGGCGAGGAGGGCGGCGTCGAGCTGTGGCTGACCTCGTACGCGGCGCTGATCCTGTTCCTCGGGCTCTGGTGGGGACACAAGCTGATCACGCGCGACCCCACCGTGGACCCGCGGACCGCGGATCTCACGCCCGCCGCCGCGGCCTCCGCGCACCACGACCCCGACCCGGTGGCCTGACCCCGAGTGCCCGACGGTCCGCCGACGTCCCGGCGGGTGCCCTCGAACGAACCTACCCTTACGGGAGGGTAGGGTTTCGCCGGTGATGTGGACACCCCTTGCGCGCTCCGTGCGCGACAGCGACGTCGTGGCGGCGCTGCGCGATCCGCGACGACTGCGGATCGAGACCCTCGGCGGCCTGGTCGTCGCTCTGGCGCTCATCCCGGAGGCGATCTCGTTCTCGATCATCGCGGGTGTGGATCCGCGGGTCGGCCTGTTCGCCTCGTTCACCATGGCGGTGACCGTCGCGATCGTGGGGGGCCGGCCCGCGATGATCTCGGCGGCCACGGGAGCCGTCGCCCTCGTCGTGGCGCCGATCGCGCGCGAGCACGGCGTGGACTACCTGTTCGCCACCGTCATCCTGGCCGGGCTGTTCCAGATCGGGCTCAGCGCAGTGGGTGTGGCGAAGCTGATGCGGTTCATCCCGCGCAGCGTGATGGTGGGCTTCGTCAACGCGCTCGCGATCCTGATCTTCGTGGCCCAGCTGCCGCACATGACCGGCGTGCCGTGGGCGGTCTACCCGATGATCGCGGCCGGCCTCGTGATCATCGTCGGGCTGCCGCGGTTCACGACGGCGGTGCCGGCGCCGCTGGTGGCGATCGTCGCGCTCACGACGGTGACCCTCCTGTTCGGCCTCGCCGTGCCGAACGTCGGCGACGAGGGCGAGCTGCCGAACACCCTGCCCCAGTGGCTGATCCCCGACGTTCCCTACGACCTGAACACGCTGCGGCTGATCGCTCCGTACGCGCTCGCGATGGCCCTCGTCGGGCTCCTCGAGTCCCTCATGACCGCCAAGCTCGTCGACGACATCACCGACACCCGCTCGGATAAGACCCGTGAGGGCTGGGGGCAGGGCGCCGCGAACGTGGTGACCGGCTTCTTCGGCGGCATGGGCGGCTGCGCGATGATCGGCCAGACCATGATCAATGTGAAGAGTTCCGGTGCGCGCACACGGATCTCGACGTTCCTGGCCGGTGTGTTCCTGTTGGTCCTCGTTGTCGGCCTCGGCGACGTGGTCGCGCGGATCCCGATGGCCGCCCTGGTGGCCGTGATGGTGATGGTGGCCGTCGGCACCTTCGACTGGCACAGCATCGCGCCCGCGACGCTGCGCCGGATGCCGCGCAGCGAGACCGCGGTCATGGTGGTCACGGTCGCGATCACGGTGGCCACCCACAACCTGGCGTACGGCGTGATCGGCGGCGTCATCGTGGCGACGCTGCTGTTCGTCCGCCGGGTCGCCCACTTCACCGAAGTGACGCCGGAGGGTGCGGAGGCCGGCGGCGCCCGCACCTACCGGGTGCGCGGTGAGCTGTTCTTCGCGTCGAGCAATGACCTTGTCCACCAGTTCGATTACGTGGGTGATCCGGATCGGGTGATCGTCGATCTCTCCGAGACGCACGTGTGGGACGCGTCCACGGTCGCGGCGCTCGACGCGATCGAGACGAAGTACCGCGGCAAGGGCAAGACCGTCGAGTTCGTCGGTCTCAATCCGGCCTCGGCGGAGCGGCACGAGCGACTGACCGGCCGCCTGGGTGGCGAGCACTAGTCTCGGGGCATGACGGATCAGGCTACCGGCGCGTCCCGGCTCCTCCAGATCGGGCAGGTCGCCGACGCGACGGGACTGTCCCTGAAGACGATCCGGCACTACGACGAGGTCGGGCTCGTCACCCCGTCGGAACGCAGCCCGGGAGGCTTCCGGTTGTACACCCCGGCGGACGTCGACCGGCTCATGGTGATCCGCCGGATGAAGCCGCTGGGCTTCACCCTCGAGCAGATGCGCGACCTGCTCGCCGCGCTGGACACGCTGGAGGGCGACGCCGCCGATTCCGCGGTGCGTGCCGACGCGGCCGCCTTCGTCGATCAGTGCTCGGAGGCCGCCGCGCAGCGGTGCGCGGAGCTGCGTTCGCAGCTCGCGTTCGCCGAGGAGTTCGCGGCAGTCCTGTCCGATCTCGCCGGGCGTCGCTGACCGCCGTCGTCGTGCGGCCTCGCCGATGTTGCGATGCCTGCCCCCGGCGACGCGTTAAGATTGCGTCAAAGGCTGTAATAGGTAAACGATAGGAACGGTTATGTCTGAGAACGCCGTCTTCCCCCGAGTGCAGGTGGAACAGGCCCGGAGCTGCGCGTGGGCGACCACAGTCGAGCGCGCCCGTGAGATGGTGCCGGTGAACCCGGCCGACGCGAGCCTGGCCGACGCGGTGGCCGCGCTGCGCCGCCGCGGCATGACCGTGACCGACGCCGTGCACGCCGAGATCACCGAGGACGCCCTGCGCGCCGCCGACGTCTACGTGATCCCGCATCTGGCCCGCCGCGGGGTGGAGCGGGTCACGGGCGATCTGCCGCCCGTGTACACGGATGCGGAGCTCGACGCCGTGGAGGCGTACGTCCGCGGCGGAGGCGGGCTCGTGGTGCTCGCCGAGTGCGATACCGCCACCTCGGGCAACAACCTCGGCGAACTGCTGGCGCGGTTCGGCGTGGCCGTGGAATCCACCGTCGTACAGGAGGCCCCGGGCGAGCGCCGCCTGCGCGAGAACGCCACGTGGGTGCGATCGGTGATCGCGCCGGAGCTGGGCGGGCAGGGGCTCGCCGCCGCGGTCGACGAGGCGTGCTTCTACCGCACGGGCGTCCTCGACCTCTCCGCCGCGCCCGGGGCGACGGTGCTCGCGCGCACCTCCGGCACGGCCGAGCCCGCCGATCGTCCGCTGGCCGCCGCGGTGCGGGCCGGCCTCGGGCGGGTCGTGGTCTTCGCCGACTCCGACCTGTTCGGCGACGATTCGATCGCCGACCTGGACCAGCGCACGCTCTGGACGAACGCGGTCACCTGGGCCGCCGGCGCGCACGCCGACGGTGCGCGCGTGACGGATTCGGTCGTCGCCCGCAGCGGGGAGTGGGGCGCGCTCAAGGCCGCCGTCGCCGAGCTGCGGGAGCTGCAGGCCGACGACGGTGCCGTCCCCGACGCCGGAGCGCACGCCCGCGCGGGCGAGCTGGTGGATCGGATCGTGGCCGCGATCGAGGCCCTCGCGCCGCTGTTCGCGCACGACGCTGAGTACCTCGCGGCCCTCCCGCGCGACTTCCGCCGGTGGACCGAGGGCGGTTTCGGGCGGCCCGATTTCGACGAGTCGCTCGCCGCCTTCCGCCCCGACCTGGACCGCGTGGACGGCGCGGAGCATCTCGTGGTGTTCCCCATGTACACCCAGAACGGCAACGCCGGCAAGGTCTTCGAGGCCGTGCTGCTGCGCGTCGTGTGGCCGGACTGGCTGGCCGAGGTCGAGAACCGCTACGACAACGGCAAGTTCCTGTCCGTGGCGTTCGAGGACTTCACCGAGGGCTACGACACCAACTCCGCGGTCCTCTTCCCGGAGACGGTCACGGTGTCGCGCACGCCGGAGTTCCACTGGGGCGCCATCTTCTGCGACCGGGAGGCCGCACGGTTCCGCCGGGTGACCGGCGCCGCCTGCGAGGTGCTCTCGCTGCAGCTCCCGCCCGACGGTGAGCGGCTGGTCGCCTCGCAGGCGTTGGCGCAGTCCACGTTCGCGATGTGGGACCTCATCCACGACCGCACGCACAGCCGCGGCGACCTGCCCTTCGATCCGTTCATGATCAAGCAGCGGATGCCCTACTGGCTGTATGCGCTCGAGGAGCTGCGCTGCGATCTCACCACCTTCCGCGAGGCGTACGGCCTGCAGCAGGAGGGACACCCCTACGGGCTGCCGGTGCAGCTGGCCATCCTGTGCGACCGGCTGTTCCGGTTCCCCATCACCGGCGACCGGTCCCGCAACTACGACGGCCTCGGCGGGCAGTTGCTGTTCGCCTACCTGCACCGGCACGGCGCGCTGCGCTGGCGCGACAACCGCCTCTCCTTCGACTGGAAGGAGCTGCCGCAGCAGGTGATCCGGCTGGGCGAGGAGATCGAGGAGCTCTATCGCACCGGCATCGACCGGTCCAAGGTGGGGCAGTGGCTGGCCAGTTACGCGTTCGTCTCCTCCTATGTGGCGCCCGGCCCGGGCTCGGTGTGGGCCAAGGGCGAGGCCGCGCTCCCGCTCGACGGTGAGCCGCGCGGGCTCGTGGACCTGGTGCTTCCGGACGAGTTCCCGCTCAACGTGTTCTACGAGGCGTTGCGCCGTAAGATGCGCACCGTGATCGAGTCGACCCGGGGAATCACCGCCGACGCGCCCGCCGAGGTGGGAGCGTGAGCGCGCTCGCGGCCGTCGCCGGCCGCACCGTCGTCGTCACGGGGGCGAACGGCGCCCTGGGTCAGGAGGTGGTGCGCAGGCTCGTCGCCGACGGTGCGCGCGTGGCCGCCGTCTCCCGGGGCGATCTGGCGCAGGAGATCTCGTCGCTGCCCGGCGTCACGGGGTATCGCGCGGACCTCGCCGACCGCGCCGCCACGGCGGAGGCCGCCCGCCGCATCGTCGCCGATCACGGCGGCGTGGACGGGCTGGCGCACCTGGTGGGCGGATGGCGCGGCGGCGTCGCGATCGACGAGGCCGACCCCGCCGACTGGGAGTTCCTGGAGTCCGGGCTGATCCGCAGCCTGCAGAACGTGACGCAGGCGCTGTACCCGGCGCTCGTCGCGAGCGACGCCGCGCGGGTCACCGTGATCTCCTCGGTGTCCGTCGCGAAGCCCACCGCGAAGAACGCGATGTACGCCTCGGCGAAGGCGGCGGCGGAGGCCTGGACCCTGGCCCTCGCGGACGCCTTCGACGGCACCGCCGCGGCCGCCACCGTGCTGCGCGTCATGGCGCTGCTGACGCCGCGGATGAAGGCCGACGCGCCGGAGCGGAAGTTCCCGCGGTACACGCCGATCGTGGACGTCGCGGACCGGATCGCCGGCCTGTGGGACGTGCCCGCCGAGGAGGCGAACGGCGCCGTCGTGTCCCTGGTCCCCACGCCCGAGGGGAGCGGTTCCTGATGGCGCGGCTGCACGATCCGGAGCACCGCGGGTTCGCGAGCGACAACTACGCCGGCGTGCTCCCCGAGGTGCTCGAGGCGGTGGCCGAGGCCAACCTGGGGCATCAGGGCGCGTACGGCGCGGACGCCTACACGGCCGCGCTCGCGGAGCGGGTCCGGGAGTTGTTCGGCGAAGCGGCGCAGGCGTATCCGGTGTTCAACGGCACCGGCGCCAATGTCGTGGCGCTGTCCGCGGTGAGCGACCGCTTCTCCGCCGTGGTGTGCGCGGACACCGGGCACATCCACGTGGACGAGGGCGGTGCCCCGGAGAAGGTGGCCGGCCTCAAGCTGTTCGTCGTCCCCACCGCGGGCGGCAAGCTGACCCCCGAGGCGATCGCGGCGGCCGTGCCGGACCGCGCGGGCGACGAGCACTGGGCCCAGCCGCGGGTGCTGTCCGTGGCGCAGTCCACCGAGCTGGGCACCGTCTACACCCCGGACGAGCTGCGCGCCCTCGCGGAGTACGCGCACGAGCGGGACTGGTTGCTGCACATCGACGGTTCGCGCCTGGCCAACGCCGCGGCGAGCCTCGGCACGAGCCTGCGCGCGATCACCACCGACGTGGGTGCCGACGTGGTCAGCGTCGGCGGCACCAAGAGCGGGCTGCTGGGCGCCGAGCTGGTCCTGGTGCTGAACCCCGGCGCAGCGCGCGGAACGGCGTACGTGCGGAAGCTGTCCATGCAGCTGGCCTCCAAGCAGCGCTTCCTCGCCGCGCAGTTCCTCGCCCTGTTCGAGGGCGATCGCTACCTGCGGGTCGCGGGGCACGCGAACGCGATGGCCCGGCTGCTGGCCGAGCTGGTGGGCGCGATCGACGGCGTCACGATCACGCAGTCGGTGCAGTCCAACGCGGTCTTCGCCGAGCTTCCGCGCGCGGCCTCCGAGCGGCTCATGGACCGGGTCCCGTTCTACTTCTGGGACGAGATCCGCGGCGAGGTGCGCTGGATGTGCGCCTGGGACACCACCGAGGCCGACGTCCGCTCCTTCGCCGACCTGGTCCGCGCCGAGCTCGCCTGAGCAAACCGTCGTGACCTGGTGTTTTCCGGGTGCGCGTCTCACGCCCGCTGCGCGGGAACCCTCCTCGCCTCGACGCTTGACGATGTTCGGGCGGCGGGCCTACTCTTGATGGAGATCGAACAGAAGTTCTAGTCACGTCTTCCCCGTGGCTCTGCTTCCGCTCCTGATCAGATGCGGTCCAGAACGTAGGGGAGGGGTGTGACAGGTGTCCGTCGTACGAGCGAGCGCGGTGGCCGGGAACCGCGAGGAGAAGCTGGCGGAGCTGCGCAAGCGGCTCGCGGCGCTGCCGGACAGGCACCGCCCTGCCCGGTCCCCGTCGGCCCCCGTCGAACAGCCTGTGGAGGGCCTGGACCAGGGGGTCCTCCCCGTGCATCCGGAGCTCGCCCGGCTGCTCCCGGGCGGCGGCCTGCCCCGGGGCAGCGTCGCGGAGATCTCGGGCGCGGCGTCCCTGGCGGTCTCCCTGGTGGCCACCGCCTCCCGCTCCGGCGCGCGGGTGGCGTTGTGCGGGCTCACCGGCTTCGGGATGGCGGCCGCACTCGAACAGGGGGCCGATCCGGAGCGCATCGCCCTCATCGAGGGGCCGCTGGCCGACCCGGTGTCCGTCGCCTCCGTCCTGCTCGACGGTGCCGACGTGGTGCTGTGCGGCCTCGGCGGGCTCGCGGTCCCGCCCAGCCGCGGCCGGGCCGTCGCCGCCCGCGCCCGCTCGAAGGGCGGCGTGCTGCTGGTGACGGGCGGCCGCTGGGAGGGCGCTTCGCTGCACCTCGGCGCCCGGGTGCAGGGCTACGCGGGCCTCGGCGCGCGCCCCGGCCGCGGCCGCGTCCGCGGGATCGACCTGCTGTTCTCCGCCCGGGGCCGGGGCTGTCTCAACCCCTACCGCGGCGTCGTGGAGGAACCCCGCGCGGCGGTGGCGCGGTGAGCGGCGGTCCGGCGAACAGCGCAGCGCCGCAGCGCATCCTGGCGCTGTGGTGCCCGGACTGGCCGGCGGCCGCGGCGGCGGCCGATGCGGACCTGCCGCCCGATCACCCGGTCGCGGTGCTGCACGGGAACCGCGTGGTGGCCTGCAACGCGCCGGCCCGGGCCGACGGGGTGCGTCGCGGCATGAAGCGCCGAGAATCGCAGGCGCGGTGCCCGGATCTGCAGGTGGCGGGCACGGATCCGGGGCGCGACGCGCGGATCTTCGAACCGGTGGCGGGCGCCGTCGCCGCGCTGATCCCGCTGATCGAGGTCCTGCGCCCGGGCCTGGTGGTGATCCCCGCGCGCGGTGCCGCGCGGTTCTTCGGCGGGGAGGGCGCCGCGGCCGAGAAGCTGGTGGACGCCGCGTCGTCGGTGGGCGCGGAATCGCTCGTGGGCATCGCGGACGAGGTGTTCACCGCGGCCCTCGCGGCCCGCCGCGGCGTGATCGTGCCGCCCGGCGGCTCGGCGGCGTTCCTGGCGCCGCTGCCGATCGCCGAGCTGGGGGCCGAACAGGCCCTCGTCGGCGACGACCGCACGGACCTGATCGACCTGCTGCGGCGGCTGGGGCTGCGCACCGTCGGGGCCTTCGCCGGGCTCACCTCCGCGGACGTGGCCACCCGGTTCGGGGTCGACGCGATCGCCGCGCACCGTCAGGCCCGCGCGGTGGCGGACAGGCCGCCCTCCACCGCGGCCCTGCCGCCCGGTCTCGACGTCGAACTCCGGCCGGACCCACCGATCGACCGGGTGGACGCCGCGGCGTTCGCCGGCCGGTCCCTCGCCGTGGACCTGCACGAGAGGTTGTCCGCGGCGGGCGTGGCCTGCCTGCGGCTGGAGGTCTCCGCGGTCGCCGAGAACGGCGAGCGGCACACCCGGATCTGGCGGTGCGCGGAGCCGCTCACCCCGGAGGGCACGGCGGACCGGGTGCGCTGGCAGATCGACGGCTGGCTCACCGGCAGCCGCGGGAGGACGGGCGGCCCCGGCGCCCCGATCGTGCTGCTGCGGCTGGAGCCGGTCGAGGTGGTGGACGCGGGGGCGCTGCAGGCCGGCATGTGGGGCGACGAGGGCGACGGTGCCGCCCGCTTCCGGCGGGCGCTGGTGCGGGTGCAGGGCCTGCTGGGCGGCGAGGCCGTCCGGGTGGCCGTGCGCAGCGGCGGCCGCGGACCGGCGGAGCGGGTCACCTGGGTGCCGCTGGGTGACGAGCCGGTCCCGGCCCGGGACACCGAGGCGCCCTGGCCGGGCCGGATGCCGGAGCCGTCCCCGTCGGTGCTGCTCACCGGCGCCGCGGTCGCGGTGACGGACGCGGCGGGAGAGTCGGTGCGGGTCACCGAGCGGGGCGCCTTCACGAGCGAGCCCACGCACCTGGCGTGGGGATCGCGGGGCTGGGCGCTGAGCTGGTGGGCGGGGCCGTGGCTGGTCGACGAGCGGTGGTGGGAGCCCGGCGCGGCCGCCGCGGAGCCCCGGGCGCGGGCCCAGGTGCTGCTGGAAGCCGCCCCGGGGAAGGACGACGGGCGAGCGCTGCTGCTGCAGTACGCGGGCGGATGGGAGGTGGAGGGCGTGTACGAGTGATCAGCCGGCGTCCGGGCCGCCCACGGCGGTCAGCACCTCGAACTCGTAATCAGCGGCGCGGGCCAGGTGCACCTGCTGGACCGCCGCGCCCGAGCGCAGCTCCACGTGGCCGCGCGGCCCGTCGTAGCCGAGCTCGCCGGATTCCAGGGCGGAGAGGATCGTGCGCGCCTCCAGGCTCTGTGCGGCGTTCGAGGCCGCCGCCAGCGCCAGGATGCCCTCGTAGCAGGATTCGGCGGCGTTGTTCAGCGCCGGCGCGTCGGGCCCGAAGGTATCGGCGTAGCTGCCGGTGAAGTCCATCGCGGCCGCGGTCGAGAGGCTGTTGAAGTACGCGGCGGCCACGAACAGGTCGTGGGTGCATTCCGCCCCCGACGCCATGAGCATGTTCTCCTCCATGAGCGGGGTGAATCGCACCAGCTTCTCCTGCAGCCCGGCGGCCGCGAACTGCCGGTTGAACAGCACCGCGTCGCGGCCCACCAGCAGCATCATCACGCCCTGCGCGGTGCTGCGCCGCAGCCGGTCGATCACGCCGCGGAAGTCGCGGCAGCCGTAGGAGACGAAGGCCTCGTCCACGATGTCCAGGCCCGTCGCCGCCGCGTAGGCCCGCACCGTGCGCGCGGTGCGGCGCGGCCAGATGTACTCCGATCCCACCACCGCCCAGCGCCGGATGCCCCGCTCGGCGCGCAGCCAGCGCATCCGGGGGGCCACCTGCAGCTCCGGCGTCTCGCCCGGGCACAGAACGGCCTCGCGCTCGGAGCCCTCGTGCAGCGAGGTGTAGACGTAGGGGACGCCGACCGCGGCGAGCGACGGGGCGATCCGCTGCCGCAGCGACGAGATGTGCCAGCCCACCACCGCGTGCACCCGCCCGGCGGACACCGCGCCCAGGGTGTCGGAGTGGAACCGTTCCGCGGAGACGCCGGCGTCGAGCACCTCGAGCTCCACGGGGCGGCCGAGGATCCCGTCCCGCGCGTTGAGCTGCATGACGGCGAGCTCGGCGACCTTCTCGCACGACGGGCCGAACAGCCCGGCGGGGCCGCGCAGGGGGATCGCGAGTCCGATCCGCAAGGGTTCCATGCAGCTCACTCCTCGTCGAGAACGGCGTACTGGTCTTCCGTACTCGTTGGGTGATTTACCCGTGTGGAACTATCATGACACCCGAGGCCGGTGATCCGGTGGAGATCCGGAGGAATGGAGGCGGGCCATGGCGGAGCAGGACGTGCGGACCGCGGACGTGGCGCTCGTCGTCCTCGCGCGGGCGGCCGCGGTGGAGCGCGCCGTGGCCCGGGCGCTACGGGGCACCGACTTCGGCGTCCCGCACTGGACGGTGCTCGCGCATCTCGCCGCGGAGGGGGCCACGATGGCGGCCCTCGCCGAGCGGACCAATCTGCCTGCAGCGACGCTGACGCGCACCGTCGACAAGCTGGTCGACCGCACCCTGGTGCACCGGTCCCTCGACGGGCACGACCGGCGGCGCGTGGTGGTCCGCCTCACCGACCGCGGCGCCGCGACCCTGGACGAGCTCTCCGGTCTCGTCGACGCCGCGACCGCGGGCGCGTTGGAGGGGTTCGAGCCGTGGGAGACACAGGCCCTGCAGGGGCTTCTCGGCAGATTCGACGTTTCCACCTAGAAACTTCCATTCGGAAGTAATCTGGCCCTCGTCACCATCCCCGACGAAGGGCTCACCGACATGTCCACCGATTTCACCGCCTCCGGCGTCTCTCGATTCCCCGATCGCGACCTGGGCGTCAAGCGCTTCTCCTGCGACGTGGGCAAGCCGCTCGCCGAGCAGAAGGAGCTGGGCCACAACCGCTGGCACCCGGACATCCCGCCGTTGTACGAGCTGGGCCCGGGGGAGGAGATCATCCTCGAGGCGCCGGGCTACGACGACTACCAGCTGCAGGACGTCGACGACGACGGCGACATCAAGACCTTCGACCTCACCCGCACCCACCCGCTCGCCGGCCCCGTGCGCATCGACGGGGCGAAGGCGGGTGACCTGCTCGTCGTCGACGTGCTCGACATCCTGCCGCTCTCCGGGATCGGCTACTCCAACATCCTTCCGGGCATGGGCGGCCCGCTGGCGTCGTGGTTCCCGGAGGGCTTCAAGACGATCTGGGACCTGCACGGGCTGTTCGCCACCAGCCGGCAGATACCGGGCGTGGAGATCCCCGCCATCAGCCACCCCGGGATCACCGGTGTCGCACCGTCGTACGAGCTGTTGGACCTGTGGAACCGCCGCGAGGACCCGCTCATCGTCGACGGGCTGGCCGCGCCCCGCGCCGACGCCACGGATCAGGCGGTGCTGCGCACCCTCGGCGGGGACGCGCTGGCCGACGCGAATCGCACTGCGGCGCGCACCATCCCGCCGCGCGAGAACGGCGGCAACATGGACATCAAGAACCTCTCCCGCGGCTGCCGGGTGTACTACCCGGTGTTCGTCGACGGTGCGCTGTTCTCCGCCGGCGACTACCACTTCGCCGAGGGCGACGGCGAGATCACCTGGAACGCCATCGAAATGGACGGCGCGGGCTGGTTCCGGTTCGACATCATCAAGGACGGCATGGCCCGGTACGGCGTGAAGACGCCGATGATCCGGCCGTCCGCGTGCGATCCGAACCTCGGTACCCGCTATCTCACGTTCATCGGCCTGTCCGCCAAGGGGACCGACCAGCGCTACCTGGACCTGACGTTCGCCGCCACCAACGCGGTGGAGCAGGCGATCGAGTACCTCGGGAAGTTCGGCTACAGCCCGGAGCAGGCGTACACGATCATCTCGGTGGCGCCGTGCGAGATGCACGTGGGCGGCGTGGTAGACATCCCGAACGCCGCTGTCACGCTGAAGATCCCGCTCGACATCTTCGACCAGGACATCCTGCCGCACTGACCGGGCGATCGAGATGAGCAACGCGGGACTGTTCTTCGTGGGGGCCGTTCTCGTGGTGAACGGCCTGATGCTGCTGGGTGTCGTACCCGCCCGGGGTGCGGCGCCGCTGAACCTGTTCGTCGGTGCGCTGCAGGTGATCACGCCGACGTACCTGCTGATGACCGCCGACGATCCGGCGGCCCTGCACGCGGCGACGGGGCTCTACCTGTTCGGTTTCACCTACCTGTGGGTGGGGATCAACGCGCTCGCCGGGCTGCCGGGGCAGGGGCTCGGATGGTTCTCCCTGTTCGTGGCCGTCGCCGCCGTCGGCTACGCAGTGGTGTCGCTCCGCGACGGCGCGCCGGTGTTCGCGGTGATCTGGTCGTCGTGGGCCGTGCTCTGGCTGCTGTTCTTCCTGGTCCTCGGGCTGGGGAAGGACGCGCTGGCGCCGTTCACCGGTGTCGTCGCCGTGGCCGAGGGCGTGCTCACGGCGGCAGTGCCGGCATGGCTGCTCATGGTGGGCTCGTTCGCCGAAACCGCGCCCGTCGCGGTGGGCGGCGCCGTCACGGCCGCCGTGCTCCTGGCGGCGGCGTACGCGCTCACCCGGCCGCACGCGCTCACGCGCCGGGCCGGTTCACCGTCCCCATGAGCAGGGGCAGGCCGGTCGCGGTGTCCACCACCGAATAGGCGAAGGCGCGGTCCACCGCGAACGGATCCGGTCCGGGCGGCGGTTCCGGCGTCGGCGGGGTTCCGGCCTCGACGGTGCCCGCCGCCGTCCCCTTCTCGCCGACGGTGAGCACCGCGGCGGCCTGCGCGGCGGCGAGCGTGGGAGCCCCGGGCGCGATGCCCACGAGCCCGGGGCCGCCGGGGAGGACGCCGGTGATCCCGGCCTCGCGCAGCGGGTCCACCAGCCCGGTCCAGCCGGCCACCCGCCACTTCGGCAGCGACACCTCGTGCGGCACCGACGGGGCGGCGGCCAGGGCGATCCGGGCCGCCGTGAACCGCGCCTCGGAGGCGGCGTCGGCCACCGGGACGCCCGGCGCGGGGAGCACGATCTGCAACGCGAGCGGCGCGCCGTAATCCAGTTGCAGCGCGGTGAATCCGTCCCCGGTGGCCACCCGGGACGGGATGGTGCCGCGCATGGTCTCGGGCTCCAGCGCGGCACCGTCCGCCGCGGTGAACGGGGCCGGCCGCGTGCGCGCCGGGTCGAACGGGAAGTTCCACGCGGCGGCGAGGTACGCGGTGGTCGCGGCGGCGAGCCGGGCGTCTCCGCCCACCCGCACCGGCGCCGAGGTGAGGGCGCTGCCGGTGTTGACCGCCGCCCACTCGCCCAGGGGTTCGCCCACCCCGCGGCCGAAATCCACGGGGTAGACGCCGGTGTCGTAATGGGTGGAAAGAGTGTCGAGGAACTCCGGGCGCGCGGCCGGCTGCTTCGCGGTGAGCAGGGCCACCTGCGACTGGAACAGCGGCGCGGCGGGCGGGGTGCCCGTGGGGATCGTGCCCGGGTCCCCGGCCCACTGCGCGGTCTGCCCGGTGAGGGCGGCCATGGCGCGCCCCAGGTCCTTCGCGGCGCCGAGGCCGGCGCCGTCGAGCTGGGCGGCGGATTCGCCCTCCGCTCCGGCGCGGAGCATCCCGAGCAGGCTGAGCACGGACCAGGGGGAGACGGCCGTCGCGCCGGCCTTGCCGTCGCCGGGGGCGATCCGGGACCCGATCCGGGTGGCGGTGGCCACCAGCGCGGTCACGTCGTCCCGGGTCTTGTCGACGCCCACCTGCTCGAACTTCTCCTCCGAGCGTTCGAGTCCGAGCGCGCTGGGCGACGACGGTGCCCCGCCGCACGCCACGAGGGTCGCCGCGGCGAGCAGCGCGACCGCGGCCCGTCGGATCAGCATGGGCCCCATCGTATCGACCGCCCGGCCCCGGGCGCCCCGGCGGCGGTCCGCGGAGGTCAGGCGGTGTGCCCGAGCAGCCTGCGGCCGTTGTGCCACAGCACCTTGCGCATCCAGTCGTCGCCCAGGTCGAGGCGGGCGAGCCCGTACAGCTGGTGCGCGTAGGCGTAGGGGATGTTGGGGAAGTCGCTGCCCAGCACCACCTTGTCGGCGAGGCCGGCCAGCCGCTCCCGGTAGCCGGGCGGCATCGGGGCGGAGCGCTCGGTGAAGTCGGTCGCGGCCATCGTGGTGTCCAGATGCACGCGGGGGTACCGCTCGGCGAGGTCGGCGAAGGCGTCGTACTCGGGCATTCCGAGGTGCGCGATCACCAGCGTCAGGTCCGGGTGGCGGCGCAGCACCTCCTCCACCCGGCCCGGGCCGGTGTACGGGCCCTCCACGGGCCCCGAGCCGGCGTGGATCACCACGGGCACCCCGGCGTCGGACAGCGCCTCCCAGGCGGGGTCGAGTTGCGGGTCGTCGGGCGCGAAGACCCCGACCTGGACGTGCATCTTGAACAGCCGCGCACCGTCGGCCAGGGCGGCCCGCACGTACTCGGCCACGCCGGGCTCGGGGTAGAGGGTGGCGCAGTGGACGGCGTCGGGCACGCGCCGCGCGAACTCGGCGCACCAGGCGTTGAGCCATTCGGCCATGCCCGGCTTGTGCGGATAGGTGAGGGCGGGGATCTCGCGCACGCCCAGGCCGCGGATCAGGTCCAGCCGGGTGTCCTCGTCGTAGCGGTAGGTGATGGGCCACGACGTGCCGTACTCGAGGTCGGCCCGGTCGAAGAAGTCCCACACCTTGGCGAGCATCGGCTCGGGGAGGAAGTGGACGTGGATGTCGGCGAGCCCGGGCAGGCCCAGCGCCTCGAGGTAGGCGGGGACGTCCGCGTCGGAATCGGGCCCGGGGGTGGTGTTCGACGGTCCGCTGGTGGCGCTGCCTGGCGTTCGTGTCACCCTCCCCAATCTACCCATTCGGTGATCCGCCGTTCACCGAATCCGGCGGCTCCCGCGGTGGGCGGGCGTCGTAGAATCGACGGGGTCGAGGCACGAGGGGGTGACCATGGCGGAGCCGAGCACCGGCGCGACGGACGGCGACGTGCGGTGGTTGTCCGAGGCGGAGATGGCGGCGTGGTTGCCGCTGGTCAACGTCGCCATGCGGCTCCCCGCGAAGCTGGACACCCAGCTGCGCACCGATGCCGGTCTCACGCACTACGAGTTCATGGTGCTCACCGCGCTGTCGCAGGCGGAGGGGCGCCGGCTGGGCCTGTCCGCGCTGGCGGAATCCGCCAACTCCTCGCCGTCGCGTCTCTCGCACGTGCTCGCCAAGCTGGCGAAGCGGGGCTGGTTGGTGCGGCACGCGGCGGGCCGTTCCGCGTACGCAGAGCTCACCGAGGAGGGCTTCGAGGCCGTCGACGCCGCCGCGCGCGGCCACGTCGAGGAGGTGCGCCGGCTGGTGTTCGATCATCTGAGCACCCGTGACGTGACGGCGCTCGCCCGCGCACTGGGCAAGCTGGGCCCGGCCCTCGCGGGCGACGACTGACGGCGTTCAGGCCACCGCGGCGACGGCGCGGAGCGAGAGGTCGAGCGGTGCGCGCAGGCGCCGGGTGAGGGCGGCGTGTCGCATCGCGCGCGACAGCAGCATGGTTCGCTGACCGGCGGCCTTCCGCGCCGCGGAGTAGGCGGCGAGGGCGGAGGGGACGTCGCCGTCGAAGGCCTCGGCCGGCCCCAGCGCGTCGGCGAGCGCCGCCGCGTCCAGCAGCGTCTCGCAGGCGCCCCGGCCCAGGTTCGGGGCCATGGCATGGGCCGCGTCGCCGATCAGCGCGATGTTGCCGCGCACGATCCGCGACAGCCGGGGCAGGTCGCGCGAGTGGTAGTGCAGAGCGGATCCGGCGTCGATGCCCTCGATCGTCTCCCGCACGCGCGGCGCCCAGTCCCTGTACATCGCGCTGAGGAACCCGCGGGGGTCCGAGTCCGGGTCCGGCGTCCCGTCGGGCACGGCGCGGGGGTCGTACTCCGAGTACCAGTTGATGTAACCGCCGTCGCGCGGGGTGACGCCGAACAGCCTTCCGGGGCCCCAGTATTCGGTGAAGGTATCGGTCTCTCCGGGGCAGCGGCCGATGAGCACGTCCACGCCCAGCGGGCGCGGATCGACGCGCTCGCCGAGCACCGCCGCGCGGGTGACGCTGTTGATGCCGTCGGCGCCCACGATCACGTCGTGGGGCAGGCCCGCGAGGTCGGCGCGGCGCTCGCCCCACCGCACCGTCGGCGCGCACGCCGCGAGCGCCGCCAGCAGGGGCGGGCGGGAGATCAGCACGGTGGCGCCCTTGGCCTCGATGCGCGGGCCGAGGCGCCGGCCCGTCGCGTCGCGGAGCTCGGCGACGCGCTGGTCGATGCCGATCTCGCGGACCCGGTCCCCGGCGCCGATCCGGTCCAGAACCTCCAGGGCCTCGGGCCACATCCCGAGCGCGGTGCCGGTGGCGGGGAGCGACGGTGCGCGCTCGAAGACCTCCACCTCCCATCCCCGTGCGCCGAGGAGGGCGGCGGTGGCGAGCCCGCCGATTCCGCCGCCGATGATCGCTGCCGTGGTCATGACGCCAATGTACTACATTTGTAGTGAGTTGGGACGGCGGTACAGTATTCCGTCATGGGACGCCGGGAAGAGGTGCTCGACGCAGCCGTCGAGGTGTTGGGCACGCTCGGGCTGCGCGGGCTCACGCACCGCGCCGTCGACGGCGTCGCGGGCGTCCCTGCCGGCACCGCGTCGAACCACTTCCGGTCCCGTTCCGCGCTGGTTCTGGGCATCGTGGAGCAGATGGTCGACCAGGACCTCGCCTTCTGGTCCGGGTTCGAGGGGGTCGAACGCTCCACGGTCGACGAGGTGGCCGCGCGGCTCACCGAGTTCGTGCTGTGGTCCGTGGACGCCGGGCGGGTGCGCGGCGTGGCGCGGCTGAACCTCTTCGCCGCGGCGGCCGTCGAGCCGGATCTCCGGGAGCCGCTGCGGCGCGGGCGCGGCGTGATCGAGGAGGCGGGCCTCGCGATCGGCGCGTCGATCGGCCTGGACCCCGTCGAGTCGCTCGCGGTCATGGACCTCACCGACGCGGTGGTCATGCGCCAGCTGGCGATGCCGGTCGACCCGTTCGATCCGTACCCCGCCCTCCGTCGCGCCCTCGGCGCCCTCGCCGACGCGGACGGCTAACGGCCCGGAGGTTCGATCGATCTGAACCGCATCGAACATACAGGCGTATCGTGGAGGCGTGGGTTGGAGTAACGGGCCGAGCTGGTCCGAGATGGAGCGGGTGCTCTCCGGACGCGCGCCGGTCCGGCGGGAGGAGCCGCCGGGGGACGGCGGCGATTCGCCCGCGTGGTCGCGCAAGCGCGGCCCGTACGTCCCGCCCGGAGCCGCCCCGGGAGTCTCCTCGGTGCCCTACGCCGAGTTGCACGCGCACACCTCGTTCAGCTTCCTCGACGGTGCGGCGCAGCCGGAGGAGATGGTGGAGCAGGCCCACGCGCTGGGCCTGAAGGCGCTGGCGGTCACGGACCACAACGGCTTCTACGGCGTCGTCAGGTTCGCCGAGGCCGCCCTGGAGCTGGGCGTGCCCACGGTGTTCGGGGCGGAGCTCTCCCTGGAGCACGACGCGGAGCGCACCGGCGCACCGGACCCGTCCGGGGAACATCTGCTGGTGCTCGCCCGCGGGCGGGAGGGGTACCGCAGGCTCTCGCGCGCCATGGCCGAGGCGCACATGGAGGCGGGGGAGAAGGGGCTGCTGCGGTTCCATCCGGATCGGTTGGCGGAGTGGGCAGGCGGGCACTGGCACATCCTCACCGGGTGCCGCAAGGGCGCCGTCCGCCGCGGGCTCGACGCCGCGGGGGCCGACGGCGCGGCCGCCGCGCTCGCCGGGCTCGTCGACCGGTTCGGTGCGGACCGGGTGAGCATGGAGCTCACGGTGCACGGCGTTCCTGAGGACGACGAGCGCAACCACCTGCTGGCGGGGGCGGCCGCGCGGATGGGGGTGGGCACCGTCGCCACCACGGGGGCGCACTTCGCCCGCCCGGACCAGCGCCGCCTCGCCGCCGCGCTCGCCGCGATCCGCGCGCGCCGCAGCCTCGACGAGCTCGACGGGTGGTTGCCCGCCGCCGGCGGGGCGCACCTGCGCTCGGGTGACGAGATGGCGCGGCTGCTGCCGGATCATCCCGGGGCGATCGACGGTGCCGTCGAGCTCGCCGCCGAGTGCGCCTTCAGCCTGCGCCTGATCGCCCCGAACCTGCCGCCCTTCGACGTTCCGGCGGGGCACACCGAGGCCACGTGGCTGCGCGAGCTGACCCGCCGCGGGGCGCTGGAACGGTACGGTCCGCCGGAGCGGAACCCCAAGGCCTACCGGCAGATCGAGCACGAGCTGAACGTGATCGAGACGCTCACCTTTCCCGGCTACTTCCTCATCGTGCACGACATCGTGAGCTTCTGCCGGAACAACGACATCCTGTGCCAGGGGCGCGGCAGCGCCGCCAACTCCGCCGTGTGCTTCGCGCTCGGCATCACCGCGGTGGACCCGATCCGCAACGCGCTGCTGTTCGAGCGGTTCCTCGCGCCGGAGCGGGACGGCCCGCCGGACATCGACGTGGACATCGAGTCCGACCGCCGCGAGGAGGCGATCCAGTTCGTCTACCGCAAGTACGGCCGCGAGTACGCGGCGCAGGTGGCGAACGTGATCACCTACCGCGGACGGTCCGCGGTGCGCGACACCGCACGGGCGCTCGGCTATTCGCAGGGGCAGCGGGATGCGTGGAGCAAGCAGGTCTCCAGCTACGGCTGGCGGCAGGACCCGGTGCCGGACGGGATCCCCGAGCGCGTGCTGGAACTCTCCTCGCAGATCGCGAACCTACCGCGGCACTTGGGAATCCACTCCGGCGGCATGGTGATCTGCGACCGCCCGATCGCGGACGTGTGCCCCACCGAGTGGGCGCGCATGGAGGACCGCAGCGTGCTGCAGTGGGACAAGGACGACTGCGCCGCCGCGGGGCTGGTGAAGTTCGACCTGCTGGGGCTCGGCATGCTCAGCGCGCTGCACTACGCCAAGGACCTGCTGGCGGAGCACAAGGGCATCGACGTGGACTTCGCGCAGCTCGACCTCGCGGACCCGAACGTCTACGAGATGCTGTGCCGCGCGGATTCGGTGGGAGTCTTCCAGGTGGAGTCGCGCGCGCAGATGGCCACCCTGCCCCGGCTCAAACCGCGGAACTTCTACGACCTGGTGGTGGAGGTGGCGTTGATCCGGCCCGGCCCCATCCAGGGCGGCTCGGTGCACCCCTACATCCGTCGGCGCAACGGGCAGGAGGAGCCCACGGTCGAGCACCCGTCGATGTGGAAGGCGCTGGACCGCACCCTGGGGGTGCCGCTGTTCCAGGAGCAGCTCATGCAGCTCGCGGTCGACGTCGCCGATTTCACCCCGGCCGAGGCCGACCAGCTGCGCCGGGCCATGGGGTCGAAGCGCTCCACCGAGAAGATGGAACAACTGCGGGAGCGGTTCTACGAGGGCGCCCGGCGGCTGCACGGGATCGAGGGCGAGCTCGCGGACCGGATCTTCGAGAAGCTCGCGGCGTTCGCGAACTTCGGTTTCCCCGAGAGCCATTCGCAGTCGTTCGCCTCGTTGGTGTTCTACTCCTCGTGGTTCAAGCACTACCACCCGGCGGCGTTCTGCGCCGCGCTGCTGCGGGCCCAGCCGATGGGCTTCTACTCGCCGCAGTCCCTGGTGGCCGACGCGCGGCGGCACGGCGTGGTGGTGCGCGGGCCGGACCTGAACGCGAGCCTGCCGTGGCCGAACCTCGAGAACGCCGGGGAGGAGGTGCGACTGGGGCTCGCCGCGATCCGCACCATCGGTGACGACCTGGCGGAGCGGATCGTCGCGGAGCGGGACGCGCACGGCCCGTACGCCGGGCTCGTGGACCTCACCTCGCGGGTGGAGCTGACCGTCGCGCAGTCCGAGGCGCTCGCCACGTCGGGGGCGCTCGACTGCTTCGGCCGGGACCGGCGGCAGGCGCTCTGGGAGGCGGGCGCCGCGGCGCGGGAGCGGCCGGACAGGCTGCCCGGCACCGCGACCGCGGGAACGCCGCCCGCGCTGCCGGGGATGAGCGAGACCGAGCTCGCGGCCGCGGACGTATGGGCCACGTCGGTCACCGTCGGGCGGTACCCCACGGAGTTCCTGCGGCCCACGCTCGACCGGCTCGGGGTCGTCGTGGCCGACAGGCTGCTCTCGCTGCCCGACGGTGCGCGGGTCCTGGTGGGCGGGGCGGTCACGCACCGGCAGCGGCCGGCGACTGCGGGCGGGGTCACGTTCCTCAACCTCGAGGACGAGACGGGGATGGTGAACGTCGTGTGCAGCCAGGGGTTGTGGGCGCGGTACCGGCGGCTGGCGCAGTCCGCGCCCGCGCTGCTGGTGCGGGGCAGGTTGCAGAACGCGGAGGGCGCGGTGACCGTCGTGGCGGATCGGCTGCAGCGGATGGACCTGTCGGTGCCGTCGACGTCGCGGGACTGGCAGTAGGCACCCACAAGGAACGCCTGTGGATTCCTCCGGAAGTCGTGACGCAGTTGCAAGCGGACGTGGGTACGGTGGGGATGAACCCAGACGATAGGAGTGCGAAGCATGTCGGATGTCACCGTTCCCGAGCCCGTCGCCGAATTCATCGCCCGCGTGAACGCGGGTGACGAGCAGGGCTTCCTGGACGCCTTCACCGCGAGCGGCTACGTCGACGACTGGGGGCGCGTGTTCCCCGATCGCGCCGCGATCAAGAAGTGGAGCGATGTCGAGTTCATCGGTGCCAAGGGCGTTCTCACGCCGACCAAGGTCACCCAGGACGGCGCCACGGTCGTGGTGATCGGGGACTGGCGGAGCAACCACGCGAACGGCCTCAGCGAGTTCACCTTCGTGGTCGAGGGCGACAAGCTGGCCTCCATGGTGATCCGCGGCGCCGACTAGACTCGCCGGACTCCCTCGCGGGCGCGCACGATCTGCGCGCCCGCGAGGTGTCTTCGTGGACGTTTCGTGGGGGACGGATCGTTCTGTGGGGGAGAGGAATTCCGCTTGTGTTTGGGGTAGCAATACCTGTGCGGACGGAGTAGTATCGAATGTATGAGCACTGCAGACGATGGATTCGAACACGGGAGGGTGGTCCGCCGACTGCTGCCTCCCGAGTTCGGGGATGTCGCCGGTCTGGACGTGGGAGCATTGTTGGCCGATCTGCGTTCGGTGCTCGTGGAGGCGAACCGGTTGGAGGCGAGGAAGAACGCGGTGCTCTCGCAGTTGTTCGCGGTTCGTGATGATGCCCGGCGGTGCCGGGTCGAGTCCGATCGTCGGTTCGTCGGGGATTGGGATGAGTTGGTCGCCGAGGTGGGGGCGGTGTTGCAGGTCGGGAGGAGCGGCGCCTCGGCGGCGGTGCATCGTGGTCTGGATCTGCGGGAGCGGTTGCCGCGCGTGTTCGCGGTCTGCGCCACCGGCATCGTGACGAACCAGCAGCTGTACGCCGTGCTGCGGTACGCGTCGGCGATCATCGACGATCGCGTGTTGCATGAGTTCGACGTCCGGATGGCCGCGTGGTTATCGGGAATGCTGTCCGATCCGGACACCGCCGTCACCGCCTCGGCGGTGGAGGAGGCGGCGAAGCAGATTCTGGTGCGGATCGACATCGATGCCGTGCCGCAAGTGCCGGAGAAGAAGCCGCGGTTCGGGATCGACATGCATGCGCGGGCGGACGGGACCGTCGACGTCGAAGCGATCATCCCGAAGGCCGACGGGATCCGGTTCGCCGCCCTGCTGGCAGAGATGCTCAAGACCACCTGCCGCAAAGACCCCCGCACGCTCGGCGAACGACAGGTCGGCGCCCACGCCGCCCTGATCGAGGGCTACGAGACCCTCGGCTGCCAGTGTTCCGACGATGCCTGCCGGTTCAAGGAACGCCGACCCCGCGTGGCGGCGATCGCGCCGGAGATGAGGGCGCTGGCGTTGATCGTCCTCAACGAATCCGACCTCCGCACAACGGAACCCGCCGCAGCCGAGCCCCAGCCCGCCACCACGACGTCCGAAGCCTCCACCGCCGAGTCCGCGGTCGATGACGTGATCACTCTGTTCGACGAACCACCCGCCGCCGAAGGCACTGCGGATGAGGCAGACGACGCGGACGGTGCGGACGTCACGAACGACGCCGACGGTGCGGACGTCACGAACGACGAAGACAATGCAGATCGTTCGGACGATGCGGACCTCACGAACGTCGCGGACGACGTATCCGGAACGACTGGGGGCATCATGTCCGGCGACTCGGGGGCGCAGCCTGTGTCATCTCCGCCGGACTCGTCGGGTGGGGCGTATGTGGTGTGCGACGAACTCGGGATCTCCGGGCCGGTGACCGCGGAGCAGGCGAACGATCTGATCGCCGAGTGCGACACCACCATCCGGGCCCTCGGCAAACGAGACCCGGTCACCGGGGAGATCCACATCGCGGGGGCCTCGGGTTACACACCGACGCAGTATCAACTATTGATCATGCGGCTGACCTACCCGACCTGCGTCTTCCCCGGCTGCAGCGTGCCCTCCACCCGCTCCCAAGCCGACCACGTCGCCGAATACGACCACCGCAATCCAGCCCGCGGCGGCCGGACAACGGTCGCCGGGAAACACGGCCCCGGAAACCTCGTACCACTCTGCGGATTCCACCACCGCATCAAAACCGAAACCGGATGGCTGTCCGACCTGCTCGACGACGGCACCGTCGAATGGCACCATCCCGCCGGAGGCATCTGGCTCACCCCACCCGGCGCCGCGCAGGAGATCCTCCCGGGACTCGGGAAGCTGATCTGGGACACCCCTGCCCGAATCGAGTCAGAAGAGCCGCCTCAGCCGGAGACCCTCGACACCCATGCCGAACTCCGCGCCCAGACCCGCCGCGACGAACGGACCAAGAATCGCCGCATCCGCCTCGAGAAGGCCGCGAAGCGCGCCGAGGAACGACTCCGGAAAGAGCTGGAACGGCAACGTAAGCAGGCCGAGGAGCAGGGCGTCGAGTTCGTCCCGAACACCGACCCCGAACCGCCGCCGTTCTGACCGTTCAGAACGCCGTCATAGCACCGAGCCGGATGCGGCGGACGGAGTCGAAGCGGACGTCACGGACTCGGGATAGGTCGGACCACATCGCGCGCCCGCCCGGGAGGCGGTACAGGGGGCCGACGACGGCACGGAATCGGCGGACGTCCTCCGGTTCGGCCGGCCTGGGTGCGCCGACAGTGCCTGTCAGCTGCACCCCCGGCGGGCGGTCGAACCGCCCGCGCAGCAGCGCGCGGAGGAAGAGCGGAGTGCCGGTGTCGACCGCCAGGATGGTGACCCGCGGGTCCGCGGCCACGTTGCGTGCGAGCCTCGCGTTGAACACGTCGAAGTAGATACCCGTACGCGAATCCTTCTCCAGCAGGAGCGATCCGATCGGAGTGACGTGCGGCGACCCGTCGGGGTTACGCGATCCCACGGCGCAGTGGAACGACGAACGCACGGCCCGCCGCACCACCGACCGGGCCAGTTCCCAGTCCGCGTCCTCGCGCCCGGTCACGAGGCGCTCCGTGCGGCAGTGCTGAACACCGTGCCCCGCGCGAGGGCGCAGAGACGTGGCTCCCCGTCCGCGGGCTCGTGCCAGATCTCCCCGGTGACCACGGCGTGGCTCCGGCTGTGATGCGCCACCGAGGCCGCTGCGCGGAGCCTCCCGGAGCGCGCGGCGCGCAGGTAGTCCACCGACACCCCGCCCGTGAGTACGTCGGGCCCCAGCGCGGAGCCCGCGGCGAAGGTCAGGACGTTGTCGGCGAGATACGCGAGAACCCCGCCATGGACGACGCCGAACTGCTGGCGGTGCCGCTCCTCGATGTCCAACACCAGTTCCGCGGCGCCGTCCCCGAACGCGGTCACCCGCGCCCCCACGACGGCGTTGAAGGGCTGCGCCGCGAGCACCGCCGCAGCGAGCGCGAGCGGATCCTCCTGCAGGTCGGACATGACACCTCCTGTTTTAGATAGAACTCTCTAAAACAGGTCTAGCATAGGATCGGCACCCATGGGAAGGCCGAGACTGCACGATCCGGACGGGCTGCTCGACGCGGCCGTCCGCCTGTTCGCGCGCGACGGTGCCCGGGGGCTCACGATGGCCGCGGTCGCGCGCGAATCGGGGTCGCCGAGCGGATCGGTGTACCACGCCTTCCCCGACCGCCCCGCCCTCCTCGCGGCCGTGTGGCTGCGCACGGTCCGCCGGTTCCACGACGCCTACTCGGAAGCGTTCGCTGCGGCGGAGACCGCCGCGGACGCGATCCGCAGCGTGCGGTGGATCGTCGAACGGTGCCGCGAGGACCTCGGCGAGGCGCTGGTTCTCCAGGCCGGGCCGCAGGCCTTCGGCGCGGAATCCTGGTCCGCTGCAGCGTCGGCGGAGTGGAAGGAGCTCGACGCGCAGCGCGAGCAGTCGATCGCGGCCATCGTCGCGCGCGTCGCGGCCGACTGCGGTCTCCCGCGCGCCGACGTCGCGTTCGCGATGTACGAGCTTCCGCTCGCCGTCGTCCGGCGGCACCTGCTGGCGGGGGAGAGGCCGCCCGACGGTGCCGTCGACCTGGCGGAGCGCCTGGCCGGCCGGCTACTGCACGACGGGCGGTGACGGCGCCAGTACGGACAGCGCTGCGCGCCTGCCGATCTCGACGGCGCGGGAGATGAGCGCACCGTCGGACGAGAGTCGTCCGACGGCCGGGCTCCCGTCCGGGACCCAGACCTGCAGCGCCTCCGCGCCCACGACGGCCGAATCCTCCGGGACGGCCGGCGCGGGAGCCGCCCGGCGCGCGGCGAAGTAGGCGTCCAGGATGAACCGCTCCGCCCGCGACGAACGCTGCGGCGGCGTGTTCTCGACGGTGCGCAGCATCAGCAGGTGCGTCGCGCCCTGGGCGAGCGGCGTTGCCAGCGGCACCTTCTCGGCGAGCCCGCCGTCGAACCACTCCCGCCCGCCGAGTCGCACCGGCCGGCCCGCCAGGATCGGCAGCGCGGTGGTGGCGCGCAGCGCGGCCCGCAGCGAATCGTGGTCGCGGATGAACGGCGCGAGGTCCGCGGCACGGCGGGTGTGCGCATCGACGGCCAACGGGTGCAATCCGATCGGACTCGCGAGGATCGCGTCGAAGTTCATCGGCGTCACCGCGGAGTAGACGCGTTCCACCAGGTGACGGGTGTCCACGACCAGGCCGCCGCGCAGCGCGCGTCGCGGATTCACCACCTGTTCCGCCAGGACGTCGTCCCAGCCCCACGACGGCAGCCACCGCTGCCCTTCGCCGGACACCAGCCACGCCGCGTTCAGGCCCCCGCCCGACGTGCCGTACACCGCGTCGAACGCCGGCAGCAGGCCGAGCTCGTCGACCGCCATCGCCATCCCCGCCGAATACGCCGACCGAGAGCCCCCGCCCTCGATGGACAGCGCGATCCGCAGGCCGTCCGTGCGCGCCCCGGGGCGGCTCCCCGCGGCGATCCGGTCGCGCAGCGAGTCGAGCAGCGTCACCGGACCGGGACCCCGTAGCCGACGATGCCCTTCGTGTCCGCGTGCTCGAAGGTGAGCGCGGAGACGCCGCCCGGCTGGTTGCCGCCCACCGTGGTCACGACGCCGTCGTCGACGCCGACCACGAAGTTGGTGTGCTGGCGCATCCGGTGTTCCGGCGCGTAGAGCACCACGTCGCCGGGGACGGGCGTGTAGTCCGCGGGGCGCAGCCGGCCCTCGCGCTGGAAGTACTCGGTCAGTGTGGACACGCCAGGGATGCGCCACGTCCCGGAGTTCGGGTTGTGCAGCGGCAGGCCGGAATCGCGGAGCACGGTGGACACGAAGTCCGCGCACCAGGGCTCCTCGACCCCCTCCGAGTAGTAGGTGCCGGGCCGGTTCTCGGCGAACTCGCGGCGCAGGCTCTCGATGATCCGGGCGCGCTCGGAGGGCAGCGCCGCCGTGTCCACCACGGGGAAGACCCGGGGCTTCAGCTCGGTGGGCAGGTGCCGGGACAGCGGCGTCTCGTGCGTGGTGGACCACCAGATCACCCCACCCGCGAGCACGACGAGGGTGGCCAGCGTCGCCGCCGCCACGAGTCCGACTCTCCTCAATCCCATGGATACACCGTACTCAACCCGGCGGCTGCGATCATGGACCGATGAGCGCGCGCACCGTGACCTGCACGATCAAGCCGGGGAGCCGGAAGGGCCCGGCCGTCGAGACATCGGACGACGGTGCGCTCACCCTGTTCGTCCGGGAGCCCGCCACCGAGGGCCGGGCGAACAAGGCCGCGGTGGAACTGCTCGCCGCGCACCTCGGCGTCCCGAAGTCCCGCGTCCGGCTGGTCTCGGGGCAGACCAGCCGGATCAAGCGGTTCTCCGTGGACGACTGAGCCTCTCAGCCCCCGATCACGGCCACCAGGTCGCCGCCGTCGACCTGGGTGGGCCCGGCGAGGGCGATGCGGGTGACGGTGCCGGCGACGGGGGCGGTGATGGCGGCCTCCATCTTCATGGCCTCGATGGTGGCGATCTGGTCGCCGACCTCGACGGTGGATCCGGTGTGCACCGTGGGGGTGACGACGCCGGCGAACGGGGCGGCGACGTGGCCCGGGTCGGTCTTGTCGGCGCGTTCGGCGGCGGGCACCTCGGCCTGGACGGCGCGGTCCCGGACGGCGACGGTACGCAGCTGCCCGTTGAGGGTGCAGACCAGGGTGCGGTTGCCGTGCTCGTCGGGTTCGCCGACGCCCTCGAGCTTGATCAGCAGCTCGACGCCGGTGGCGAGTTGCACGCGGTGCTCCTCGCCTTGGCGCAGTCCGTAGAGGAACTGGTTCGTCGAGAGCTTGGAGACGTCGCCGAATTCGGCGAGGTGGTCGGTGAATTCGCGCATCGGCCCGGGGAACAGCAGGCGACTCAGGGCGGCCCGCCGCTGCTGCGAGGTGCCGGCGAGTTCGTCGGCCTCCTCGGCGGGGACGTCGCTGATCGGCGGTGCGTCGGCGCGGCCGTCGAGTGCGCGGCTGCGCAGCGGCTCGGGCCAGCCGGCGGGCGGGGTGCCGAGTTCGCCGCGGAGGAAGCCGATCACCGAATCGGGGATGTCGTAGCGGCCGGGGTCGGCGGCGAACTCGTCGGGATCCACGCCGGTGCCGACGAGGGCGAGGGCGAGGTCGCCGACGACCTTCGACGACGGGGTGACCTTGACCAGCCGGCCGAGCATCCGATCGGCTGCGGCGTACGCGTTCTCGATGTCCTCGAACCGTTCCGCCAGGCCCAGTGCGCCGGCCTGCTGCCGCAGGTTCGACAGCTGCCCGCCCGGGATCTCGTGGTGGTACACGCGTCCCGTCGGGGCCTTGAGGCCGGACTCGAACGGTGCGTACGCCCCGCGGACCGCCTCCCAGTACGGTTCGAGCGCGCACACCGCGTCGAGGTCGATGCCGGTGTCCCGCTCGGTGTTCGCCGCCGCCGCGACGATCGACGACAGCGACGGCTGGCTCGTGGTGCCCGACAGCGGCGCGGCCGCACCGTCCACGGCGTCCGCGCCCGCGGTCCATGCGGCGAGGTAGGTCGCCAGCTGCCCGCCGGGCGTGTCGTGGGTGTGCACGTGCACGGGGAGATCGAACTCCTTGCGGAGCGCGGTCACCAGCTTCGTCGCGGCGGCGGGGCGGAGCAGCCCGGCCATGTCCTTGATCGCCAGGACGTGTGCGCCGGCCTCGACGATCTTCTCCGCCACCCCGAGGTAGTAGTCGAGGGTGTAGAGGTCCTCGGCGGGGTTCGCCAGATCGCCGGTGTAGGACAGCGCGCCCTCGGCGACGGCGGTGTTCGTGGCGAGGACGGCCTCGATCGCCGGCCGCATCTGCTCGACGTCGTTGAGCGCGTCGAAGATCCGGAACACGTCCACGCCGGTCGCGGCGGCCTCGGCGACGAAGGAGTCCGTGACCTGCTGCGGGTACGGGGTGTAGCCGACGGTGTTGCGGCCGCGCAGCAGCATCTGCAGGCAGATGTTCGGCAGGCCCTCCCGTAGCGCGGCCAGCCGCTCCCACGGGTCCTCGTGCAGGAACCGCAGTGCCACATCGTAGGTGGCGCCGCCCCACGCCTCCACCGACAGCAGCTGCGGCGTCAGCCGCGCCTCGTACGGGGCGATCGTGGTCAGCGCCGACGTCCGCACCCGCGTCGCGAGCAGCGACTGATGCGCGTCGCGGAAGGTGGTGTCGGTGACCGCCAGCGCGGTCTGCGCGCGCAGGTCCGCGGCGAAACCGGCGGGGCCGAGGCGGTCCAGCCGCTGCTTCGAGCCCTCCGGCGGCGCCGCCGACAGGTCCACCTCCGGCAGCTTGTCGTTCGCGTAGATCTTGGTCGGCCGCTCGCCGTGCGGCTTGTTGACGGTGACGTCCGCCAGGTACCGCAGGATCTTCGACGCCGTGTCCGAGGAGCCGCGCGCCGTGAGCAGCTCGGGCCGCTGCTCGATGAACGACGTGGTCACCTCGCCGGCGACGAACGCCGGATCCGCGAGCACCGCCTGCAGGTACGGGATGTTCGTCGCCACGCCACGAATCCGGAACTCCGCCAACGCCCGCCGCGCCCGGACGATCGCGGTCTCCCGATCCCGGCCGCGGGTGGTCAGCTTGACCAGCATCGAATCGAAGTGCGGGCTGATCTCCGCGCCCACGGACGTGCCGCCGTCGAGGCGGATTCCTGCGCCGCCCGGCGTGCGATACGCCGACACCCGGCCGGTGTCCGGGCGGAACCCGTCCGTCGGGTCCTCGGTGGTGATCCGGCACTGCAGGGCCGCGCCGTTGAGGCGGATCGCGTCCTGCGTCAGGCCGAGTTCGGGCAACGTCGACCCCGAGGCGATCTTGAGCTGTGCGGCCACCAGGTCCACGTCGGTGACCTCCTCGGTCACCGTGTGCTCCACCTGGATCCGCGGGTTCATCTCGATGAACACGTGCCGGCCGGCCGGGTCCACCAGGAACTCCACGGTGCCCGCGCACGAGTAGCCGATCTGCTGCGCGAACCGCACGGCGTCGGAGCACAGTTTCTCGCGCAGCTCCTCCGAGATGTTCGGGGCCGGCGCCATCTCGATCACCTTCTGGTGCCGGCGCTGCAGCGAGCAGTCCCGCTCGAACAGGTGGATCACATTGCCCGCGGTGTCCGCGAGGATCTGCACCTCGATGTGCCGCGGGTCGATCACCGCCTCCTCGAGGAACACCGTCGGATCGCCGAACGCCGATTCCGCCTCGCGCGCAGCCGCGTCGATCGCGTCCCGCAGGTCCTCGATCGCGTTCACCCGCCGCATGCCGCGGCCGCCGCCGCCGGCCACGGCCTTGACGAACACCGGGAAGTTCATCCCCTCGGCCGCCGCCAGCAACTCGTCCACGTCCGACGACGGCACCGTCGACGTGAGCACCGGAAGGCCCGCCTCCCGCGCCGCCGCGATCGCCCGCGCCTTGTTGCCCGTCAGCTCCAGCACCTCGGTGGGCGGGCCGACGAACGTCACCCCGCGCTCCGCGCACGCGGACGCCAATTCCGGGTTCTCCGAGAGGAACCCGTAGCCCGGGTACACCGCATCCGCGCCGGACAGTTCCGCGATGCGGATGATCTCGTCCACGCTGAGGTACGCGCGGACCGGATGGCCCTCGGCACCGATCTGATACGCCTCGTCGGCCTTCTGCCGATGCGGGGAGTTCCGATCCTCGTACGGGTACACGGCAACGGTTCTCGCGCCGCTCTCGACTGCCGCTCGGAAACCGCGGATCGCGATCTCGCCACGGTTCGCTACCAGGACTTTATTGAACATGTGTGAGTTACCACCGGTCTTCGTGAGACTGCGACGAACACGCCGGGCGGCCGGATTCGTGTCCGCCGTCGGCCGCTCGATGATATTCACCCCCGCCGCACGGTGCTGACCATCGGCCGAACGGACGGCGCGGATCCCATCAGGTGGTATCCCCGGGGTGCGGGCCGGCGGGCGTTCCTGCTTTGCAGGCGCATTCGACGGGGAGGAGGCATGATTAACTTCTCGGCGCACGTTTCCCAGGGGAGGTCGGATGAACGACGAGGTCGAAACCACTGTCGACGAGGCGGAATCGTCCGCCGGCGGCTCGGCTCGGCCGGCCGCCGGGGGGAGTGCGAAAGCGGTTGTCGCGAGCAGCGCGCTGTCCGATCGGTTCGGCCGGTGGTGGAAGCATCGCTACACCTTCACCGGCACCGCCGTGGGCCTGGTGTTTCTGTGGCTCTCGCTCACTCCGTCGCTGTTGCCCCGTGGCCCGCTGTTCCAGAGCCTGGTCTCGGGCGGATCCGGCGCCATCGGCTACATGATCGGCGTGTTCGCGGTCTGGCTCGTGCGTTTCATGCGCTCGCAGGACAGCAGCCCCGCCGCGCCGCAGAGGGCGTGGTGGGCGCTCATCGGCGTCGGCGCGGTGGGCACTGTGGGCATGATCCTGTTCTTCGACGCATGGCAGACCAGGCTCCGCGACATGATGAGCGTGGAGTACCTGCGGTTCGTCGACTACCTGGAGATCGGCGTGCTGTCGATCGTGATCCTCTACCTCTTCGTGGAGCTCGGGAAGGGCGTCCGCACGCTCGTGCGGTGGCTGTCCGGCCGGCTCACCAGTGTGTGCCCGTCGCGCGTCGCGGCCGTGGTCGCCGTCGGGCTCGTGATCGTGGTCGGCGTGGGCGTCGTCAACGGCGTCATCGTGCGTGGCGCGATGGATGCGATGAACACCGCCTTCTCGAAGGTCAACCGGGAGGGCGGCAACGATCGCCCCGCACCCACCAGCGAGCACCGCTCGGGCGGGCCGGGCTCGCAGGTGGAGTGGTCCTCACTGGGGAAGCAGGGCCGCGTCTTCGTCTCCAACGCGCAGACCGTCGAACACCTCTCCGCCTTCAACGGCGCGCCGGCCGTCGAGCCGATCCGCGCGTACGCGGGCCTGGGCTCTGCGGATTCGGACGACCCGAACCGTTACACGGTGATCGCCGAGAAGGCGGCGCAGGAGCTGGTGCGCACCGGAGGCCTGCAGCGCAAGGTGATCGCCGTGGCCGCGACCACCGGAACCGGCTGGGTCAACGAGGCGGAGGCGGGCGCGCTCGAATACATGTACAACGGCGACACGGCCATCGTGAGCATGCAGTACTCGTTCCTGCCCAGTTGGCTCTCGTTCCTGGTGGACAAGCAGAACGCACTCGAGGCCGGGCAGGCGCTGTTCGAGGCCGTCGACAGGAAGGTCAAGGCGCTCCCCGAGGGCGCGCGGCCCAAGCTCGTGGTGTTCGGCGAGAGCCTCGGCTCGTTCGGCGGGGAGGCCCCGTTCCTGTCTCCCAATAACATCCTCGCCAGGACCGACGGTGCGCTGTTCTCCGGCCCGACGTTCAACAACGAGATGTGGGTGCAGATGACCCGCCAGCGCGACGCCGGAACGCCCGAGTGGCTGCCGGTCTACCAGCAGGGCGCGAACATCCGGTTCGCCGCGCGCGCAGAGGATCTCGCCACCCCGGCAGCGCCGTGGAACGGCCCGAGGGTGGTGTACCTGCAGCACGCGTCCGACCCCATCGGGCGGTGGAAGCCCGAGCTCGCGTTCAGCAAGCCGGACTGGCTGCGCGAGAAGCGCGGCGTGGACGTGCTGTCCTCGGTCTCGTGGATCCCGATCGTGACGTTCCTCCAGGTCTCCGCGGACATGGCGGTGGCGGTGAACGTGCCCGACGGGCACGGGCACAGTTACGTCAAGGCCGCGGCGGACGCCTGGGCGGCCATCCTGGAGCCCCCGGGCTGGACCGCGGAGAAGACGGCGCGGCTGCGCCCGATGCTCAACAGCCAGACCGGGTACAACGAGGCCCCCGCGGGCTGATCGCGGGGTCAGACGGCCCCGTCGAACCCGTTCTGCCGCCACGCCTCGTAGGCGACCACCGCGGCGGAGTTGGCGAGGTTCAGCGACCGGCGGCCGGCGAGCATCGGGATGCGCAGGGCCTCGGTGACGTGCGGGTCCGTGAGCACCTCGGGCGGCAGGCCCGTGGGCTCGGGGCCGAACAGCAGGACGTCGCCGGGGGAGTAGCGCACCTCATGGTGGTGCCGGGTGGCGTGTGCCGTGTACGCGTACACGCGCGCCGGCTCCAGCGCTCGCCACGCCGCATCGAGATCGGCGTGCACGCTGACGTGCGCGAGGTCGTGGTAGTCCAGGCCCGCCCGCCGGAGCTTCGGCTCGGACAGGTCGAATCCCAACGGCTCCACCAGATGGAGCTCGCAGCCGGTGACGGCGGCGATGCGGATCGCGTTGCCCGTGTTTGGCGCGATCCGGGGCTCGAAGAACAGAATGCGGAACACGGGTGACGATCCTGTCACCCGTGTTCCGCATCCGTCGGAGGAGGGGGAATCAGCCGTTGGCGCCGGGGTCGGCGGTGGGGGTGCCGGTCGCGAAGTCCGAGACCCGCTGTCCCACCTGCTTGGCCTTGCCGCGTACCTGGAGGGCCGCGATGACCTCGACGATGCCGATCGCGATCGCCCAGATGCCGGTGACCAGCATGAGGATGAACATGCTGTCCCACGGGCTGGCGATCAGCACGAAGCCGCCCAGCAGCGTGAGGATGCCCAGGATCACGAGCCAGGTGCGGTGCGGGAGCAGCTTGCCCGCGATGCCCGTGGTGATCGACGTGACGCCGGCGAAGATCCAGCTGATGCCGATCCAGATGCCGAGGATCGCGATCGAGTTCACGATGTCGTCGCGGAAGCAGAAGGCGCCCAGCACCAGCGACAGGGCGCCGCTGATCACGGAGAGCACGCGATGATCGGTCTCGCCGATCAGGCCCGCGACCACCTGGAATATGCCGGAGACGATGAGGAAGATGCCGAACAGGATGCCCGCGGCGAGGGTCGACGGTCCCGGCCAGGCCGCGATGACCACGCCGAGGAGGATCGACGAGATGCCCAGCGCCAGCAGCGACTGCCAGGTGCCCTTCACGGTGTCCTGGATTCCCTGCTGAATTCCCTGCTGGAGGGGGTTGTTCGTTGTCATGGGTTGATTGTCGTATGCCATGGCATCATCCGCGACTCGGAGAGCAAAAATGACCTGACCGATACCCGGTCGTTAGGATGTCCTGCGTGACGGCAGTGGTACTGGACGGCAAGGCGACCCGCGACGAACTCTTCGATCAGTTCCGCACCCGTGTGCAGGCGCTGCGCGAGCGGGGGGTGACCCCGGGGCTCGGCACCGTTCTGGTCGGCGACGACCCGGGATCACGCTCCTACGTCAAGGGCAAGCACGCCGACTGCGCGAAGGTCGGCATCGAGTCCCTCCGCCGGGATCTGCCCGAGGACATCACGCAGGCGGATCTCGAGACCGTCATCGACGAGCTCAACGCGGACCCGGCCTGCACCGGGTACATCGTGCAGCTCCCGCTCCCGAAGCACATCGACGAGAACGCGATCCTCGAGCGCATCGACCCGGCGAAGGACGCCGACGGGCTGCACCCGACGAACCTCGGGCGGCTCGTGCTCGGCGCCGACGGGCCGCTTCCGTGCACTCCGCACGGCATCGTGTACCTGCTGCGCCGCTACGGTGTGGAGCTCGACGGCGCGCACGTCGTGGTGATCGGCCGCGGCGTCACCGTCGGCCGGCCGATCGGGCTGCTGCTGACCAGGCGGACCGAGAACGCCACGGTCACCTTGTGCCACACGGGAACCCGCGACCTCGCCGGCGAGGTCCGGCGGGCCGACATCGTGATCGCCGCGGCGGGGGTGCCGGGGCTCATCACCGCCGACATGGTCAAGCCCGGGGCGGCGGTCCTCGACGTGGGAGTCAGCCGTACCGACGACGGCCTGCGCGGCGACGTCGCGGCCGGCGTCGCCGAGGTGGCGGGCCACCTGTCGCCGAACCCCGGCGGCGTGGGGCCTTTGACTCGAGCCTTCCTGCTGGGCAACGTGATCGACGCCGCCGAGCGCGATCTGGCGCGCGCGGACGGAGCGTAGTGACGGAGCCCGCCGTCGACCAGTACCGCCGGGCGCGCCTCGTCCGCGGGATCATCGCGAACGCGGGCTTCGTCCTGGTGGTGTCGATCCTGGCCGCGGGGATGATCCTCATCGGCCTCGAGTACTGGCGCCGCGGCCTCGCCGTGTTCGGCGTCGGCACCGGCGTGGCGGCCGTGTTGCGGGCGTGTCTTCCGGAGCGCCGGCTGGGCCTGCTCCGCGTCCGGAGCCGGTGGTTCGACGCATCCGCGCTGGCCATCGCGGCCGCGGCGATCCTCATCGTCACGTGGGGGATCAGCCCGCTCGGCACGAAGTAGCGATCTTTCGCAACATTCTTAATCGATTCTTCGTCACTTTGTATGTAACGTTTCAGCATCGGGTACGATGTGTTCAGGTAACGGCCCAGTACGCGACCTGAACGGAGGGGCCCATGGCTATCTCGGCGTTCGGCGCTTCCGTCGGCCGCGGCCCGGTGCACTGCGTACTGATCGACATCGAGGACGGCCGGATCGTCGGCCAGCAGACCCGCACCATCGACCCCGGCCCGTACCACCTGGGGCGCCGCGGGGAGCTCCTGACCTCGGGATTCGACCTGTTGTCCACGCACTCCGAGCGCTCCGTCGAGGCCGCCGGCGTCGCCACCCGCACCCGCCGCGACGTGCTCTCCGTGCGCTACGGCACCAGCGGCGACATCCGCTCCGCGGGCATCGTGCCCGAGTCCGACGCCCTGATGCGCGCCCTCGACGAGCAGGGCGTGATCGCCCGGTACCCCGTGGCCCTCATCGCCGACCTCGGCGCGGACGGTCTGCGCGTGCACACCGTCGCGGACGGCGCCGTCAGCGGCGACCGGCACACCTGGTCCGCCTCCGTGACCGGCCCCGAACCGGGCCCGGACACCGCCCACGCCGCGGCCGAGTTCATCCGCACCGTCGCGGCCGAATCGGACCGCAAGCCCGAAGCCCTCGCCCTGGTCGGCGCGGGCGCCCAGCACGAATCGATCCGCGAGGCGGTGTCCGACGCCGCACGCGCGGCCGGAATGGAACCCGTCACCGTCGAGGATCCCGAGGCCGTCGCGGCCACGGGTGCGGCGCTGGTCGCCGCGGACCGCCGGGCGGCCGGAGCCGCGGCGTTCCCCCGGCGCGCGGCGCGGTTCGGCGCGTTCGGCGGGCACAGCGTGCGGCTCACCGCCGCCGTGCTGCCGGTCCTCGTGCTCGCGGCCCTCACCGCCGCCGTCCTCGCCGCCTCCTACGCCACCGGGATCATCGGCCCCACCGGCGACAGCTCGGAGCGCACCCCCGCCTCGTCGTCGTACGTGCAGGTGTCGGACTCCGCGCCCAGCGACACCGGGCGCCCCCTGCCCGTCTCGTCGACGCTGCCGCCCCCGGAGACCACGCTGCCGCCCGAGCCCACGGCCCCGCAGCCCACCGCGCCGCGCACCGATCAGCAGCCGGTCATCACGACCTTCGCCCCCGCGCCGACGCCCACCAGCACGGTTCCGAAGCCCACGACGACGGTGCCGTCGACCAGGCCGACCACACCGACCCCGTCGACCACGCTGCCGCCGACCGAACTGCTCCCGACGATCCCGACCCCGTCCGGCGGGCCGTCGAGCGGGCCGTCCGGTGAGCGCGTCCCGGGCTCGCCCGCGCCGGGGGCGGGATCGTCCAGCTCGTCGCCGCGGCCCCCCGGCGCCGGCGGCGAGGCGCTCGTCCCCGCGCGGCCCGAGCAGCCCCCGCGCGTCGCACCCGGTGTGGTCGCCACCCCGGGCGGCGCGGTCGCGGATCAAGCCCCGGCCGAGGTCACGGAGAGCACGACGCCCACGATCGACGGGACACCCGCCCCGGCCCCCGAGCCGGTGGCCGCGGACCCCGAGCCGACGGTGACGGTGCCCGCGCCCTAGCGGCGCGCCACGTCCAGCGTCTGCGCCAGGAGCGCGGAGATCGCGTCCCGCTCGGTGAGGAAGCCGTCGTGGCCGTCGCGCGAGCGCACCACCACGAGCTCCGCCGCGTTCGGCAGCAGCTCGGCGATCTCCTCCTGCAGGCGCAGCGGGTACAGGCGGTCCGAGTCGATGCCGCCGACCACCGCGGGCACGGTGCAGGCGCGCAACGCGGCCTCCACCCCGCCGCGGCCGCGGCCCACGTCGTGGTGGTTGAGGACGTCGGAGAGCACCACGTAGGCGCCCGCGTCGAACCGGTTCACCAGCTTGTCCGCCTGGTGATCGAGGTAGGAGGTCACCGCGTACCGGCCGCCGGCGCGCGGGTCCTCGTCGCCCTGCGGGTCGTTCGCGAACCGGCTGTCCAGCTCGATCTCGGTGCGGTACGTCAGGTGCGCGATCCGCCGGGCGACGCCCAGACCGGCCTCGGGGAGCGCGCCGGATTCGTGGTAATCGCCGCCCTGCCAGTGCGGATCGGCCTTGATCGCGGCGATCTGCGTGGTCTGCGTGCCGATCTGATCGGCGGTGGCGCGGGCGCCGACCGCCAGGATGAGCGCCGAGCGCACGAACCCGCCGTACATCACGGCCCACTCGAGCGCCCGCGCGCCGCCCATCGAACCGCCCATCACGGACGCGATGTCGTGCACGTCGAGGGCGCGCAGCAGGGCCGCCTCGGCCTCGACCTGATCGCGCACGGTGATCACCGGGAAGCGGGACCCGTAGGGGCGCCCGTCCGGCGCGAGCGACGCGGGCCCCGTCGAACCCGAGCACCCGCCCAGGACGTTCGCGGACACGACGCACCACTCGTCGGTGTCCACCGCCGCGCCGGGGCCGACCAGCCCGTCCCACCAGCCCGCCTGGCGGTGGTCGGCGTCCGCCGGGCCCGTGACGTGCGAGTCGCCGGTGAGCGCGTGCAGCGCGAGGACGACGTTGTCGCGGGCGGCGTTCGGCCTGCCCCAGCGCTGGAAGGTCATCGTCACGTCCTCGAGCACCGCGCCGGACTCCAGCACGAGCGGCCCGAGGGGCAGGCTCTGCATCGCGCCGTCGGGCACCTGGGCCCAGTCCCCGGGGGGACTGTCGACGGATCGGCCTGTGCGGATGCTGATGGTCACCGAACCTCTCCTCGCGCTTGCCACCCGGCGGGGCTTTCGCCGGGAAACCCGGTCATCACCCGGGGCACCCCACCGCGGCGGAGGGTTGCCGGTCAGCGAGCCGGGGCTTCGCGCTGACGCTCATGACCTCGCCCTGCATCATAACGGACCACGTCGGCGCGGTCCTTGCCGTCCTTTCTGTGAACGGATTCACACGCCCTCGGGGAATCGGGCCCGACCCGCCGATGTTGCACGTGGACTGTGAACTCCTCGACCCGGACCTCCCTCGCCGTCGGCGCCATGGCCCTCGGCGGCTTCGGCATCGGTACCACCGAGTTCGCCGCGATGGGCCTGCTTCCCGACATCGCCGCGGACCTGGACGTCACCGAGCCGGTCGCGGGCAACGTCATCTCCGCGTACGCGCTGGGCGTGGTGGTCGGTGCCCCGCTGATCGCGGCGGCCTTCGCCCGGGTCCCGCGGCGCGTGCTGCTCATCGGGCTGATGATCGCGTTCACCGCGGGCAACGCGCTCTCGGTGTTCGCGCCGAACTACGGGGCCCTGCTCGCGGCGCGGTTCGTCGCGGGCCTGCCCCACGGCGCCTTCTTCGGGGTCGCGGCCCTCGTCGCCGCGCACCTCGCAGGTCCCCGCGGCCGCGGCCGCGCCGTGGGGCAGGTGCTCATGGGGCTGTCCGTCGCGAACGTCGCGGGCGTGCCGCTGGCCACCTGGCTCGGCGGCGCCCTCGGCTGGCGCTACGCGCTCGGCGTGGTCGTCGTCATCGGCGCCGTCACCGTGGCGGCCCTGGTGGTGTTCCTGCCGGCGGTCGACATCCCCGTCACCAACCCGCTCACCGAGCTCGGCGCCCTGCGCCGGTCCCAGGTCTGGTTCGCGCTGCTCACCGGGGTCGTGGGCTTCGGTGGCATGTTCGCGGTGTACACGTACATCTCCACCACGCTGACGTCCGTCTCCGGGCTCCCGAAGGCGTCCGTGCCGATCGTGCTCGCCGTGTACGGCGTGGGGATGATGATCGGCAACGTGGTGGGCGGCCGCGCCGCCGACCGGTCCGTGACGCGGTCCGTGGCCGGCGCCCTCGCGGTGCTCGTGATCCTGCAGGCCCTGTTCTCGTGGCTCGCGCCGCAGCCCTTCGCCGCGATCACCCTGTTCTTCCTCATCGGCCTCACCGCCTCCGCGCTCGTGCCCGCGCTGCAGACCCGGCTCATGGACGTCGCGGGCGAGGCGCAGACTCTCGCGGCGACGCTCAACCACTCCGCGCTCAACATCGCGAACGCGCTGGGCGCATTCCTCGGCGGCGCGGTCATCGCCGCGGGTGCGGGATACACCGCCCCCGCCCTGGTCGGCAGCGGCCTCGCCGTCGCGGGCCTCGCGGTGTTCGGCGCGGGGGTGTTCGTCGCGCGACGCACCCCCGAACCTGTCGGAGCCCATCGGTAGGGTCGGGCCCATGCGAAGGATCCTCGCGCTGTGCGCGATCACCCTGCTCGCCTGCCTCGGCCTCGTCGCCTGTGGGAAGTCCTCGACCGGCGCCGCGGCCCCCGGTACCTCGGGCGCCGTCGCGTCCACTGCGTCGGCCGCCCAGGGCTCGTCGTCCTCGAAGGCGGCGCCGGCCCGGATCGCCGCGACGCTCAAGCGCATCGACGCGGGCACGTGGCCGCCCGACGACGGCTCCGGCACCCAGGGCGGCCGCAACTTCGGCAACTTCGAGGGCCGCCTCCTGAAGTCCGGTTCGGACGGCAAGCGGGTCAAGTACACCGAATGGGACGTCAACATCAAGAAGCCCGGCCGCGGCCGGGACGCCGAGCGCATAGTCACCGGCTCCGACGGCAGCGCCTGGTACACCCTGGACCACTACGAGACCTTCACGAGGATCCGATGAGCACACTTCCGCAGTTCCTCACCGCCGGAACCGGCGCGGCCCTCACCGCCGCCGATCTCGATTCGCTCAAGGGGCGCGCCCTCCCGCCGCGGGTCCTGGTGGCCCGCGGCAGCCGCATGCGCACCAAAGCTGCGCTGCTCGACGAGCTGTCCGCCGCACTGCAGTTCCCGCTCGACTTCGGCGCCAACTGGGACGCCCTGGCCGACTGCCTGGGCGATCTCGAATGGCTCGGCGGCACCGCCGTCGTGGTGCTCGGCGTCGCGCAGGCCGAGCAGGTCCTCGCGGACGAGCCGGCGTCGTTCGGCACGTTCGTGTCCGTGCTCGCCGACCGGGGTGTCCAGGTTCTCCTCGCGGCGGGCGACGATGCCGACGGCGCGCTGGTCCGCACCGCCTGGGGCGCGGCCGGTCTCGCCGTGGAGGAGCTCTCGTGATCATCACCTCGATCAACGTCAACGGCATCCGCGCCGCGGTGAAGCAGCGGTCCGAGGAGAACCTCGGCATGTTGCCGTGGCTGCGCGGGAGTTCCGCCGATGTCGTGGCCCTGCAGGAGGTGCGCGCCACGCCCGCGCAGCTCACCAAGGCCCTCGCCCCGGCCCTGGAGGAGGGGTGGCACGTCGTGGCCGCCGAGTCCTCGACGGCCGGCCGCAACGGCGTGGCCGTGCTCTCCCGGCGCGCGCCCGACGCGGTGCGGATCGGCTTCGGCAGCCCCGAGTTCGACGAGTCCGGCCGGTACATCGAGGCCGACTTCGGATCGCTCACCGTCGGATCCCTCTACCTCCCGTCGGGCGACGTGGGCACCGAGCGCCAGGACGAGAAGGACCGGTTCCGCAAGGAGTTCGGCGAACACCTCGCCGCGCTCGGCCGCCGGCGGCGCGATGTGGTCGTGTGCGGCGACTGGAACATCGGCCACACGGAACTGGACATCAAGAACTGGAAGGGCAACCGGAAGAACTCGGGTTTCCTGCCCGAGGAGCGCGAGTGGATGAGCTCCCACATCGGCGCGGGCCGCCCGTTCAAGGACACCGTCCGCGAGCTGCACCCGGACACGCCCGGCCCGTACGCGTGGTGGAGCTGGCGCGGCAAGGCCTTCGACAACGACTCCGGCTGGCGGATCGACCTGCAGATCGCGAACAATCAACTCGCGAAGCGCGCCGTCGCGGCGCGGGTGGAGCGGGCGGAGACCTACGCGCTCCGCTGGTCCGACCACGCGCCGGTCACCGTCGAGTACGCCGACTGATATGCGGGCGACGGGCCGGCGCGCCCTCGCTAGACTGGCTCCCCGTGACTGAGACCGCAGAGCCCACGACCAAGCGGCAGCGCGCGCTGTCGGGTATCCAGCCCACCTCGGATTCGTTCCAGCTGGGCAACTACCTCGGCGCGGTCAAGAACTGGGTGGAGTTGCAGGACGAGTTCGACGCGTTCTACTTCATCCCGAACATGCACGGGATCACCACTCCGCACGACCCGAAGGCGTTGCGCGAGCGCACCCTCCGCACCGTCGCGCAGCTGCTCGCCCTCGGCATCGACCCGGAGCGCTCGACCGTCTTCGTGCAGTCGCAGGTGCCCGAGCACGCCGAGCTGACCTGGGTCCTCAGCTGCATCACCGGGTTCGGCGAGGCCGGCCGGATGACCCAGTTCAAGGACAAGTCCGCCAAGAACGGCACGGACAGCAGCTCCGTCGGCCTGTTCACCTACCCGATCCTCATGGCGGCCGACATCCTGCTCTACCGGCCCCAGGTCGTGCCCGTCGGCGAGGACCAGCGGCAGCACCTCGAGCTGACCCGGAACCTGGCGCAGCGCTTCAACACCCGCTTCAAGAAGACCTTCGTGGTCCCCGAGCCGTACATCCTCTCCGGCACCGCGAAGATCTACGACCTGCAGAACCCCACCGCAAAGATGAGCAAGTCGGCGGAGTCGGACGCGGGCCTGATCAGCCTGCTGGACGACCCGAAGACGGTCGCCAAGCGGGTGAAGTCGGCCGTCACCGACGCCGAGCGGGAGATCCGTTTCGACCGGGAGAACAAGCCCGGCGTGTCGAACCTGTTGACCATCGAGTCCGCGCTCACCGGGACCCCCATCGCCGAGCTCGAGCGGGGCTACGAGGGCAAGGGCTACGGGGAGCTGAAGGTGCAGGTCGCGGACGTGCTCGTGGACTTCGTCTCCCCGCTGCGCGACAAGGTGCAGGGCTACCTCGACGACCGCGCCGAACTGGACAGGGTGCTGGCCGCCGGCCGGGACCGGGCACGCGAGATCTCTTCCCGCACCCTCGCCGACGTCTACGACAGGGTAGGGTTCCTGGCGCCCTAGCGGTTGCAGTAGCAGGAGGTCGTCCCGCAGATGCTCGACAAGTACCGCCAGCGGTGGCCGTGGTTCGACCACGTGATGGCCGCCGCCACCAGGTATCAGGACAAGAAGGGCGACTACTACGGGGCGGGGATCACGTACTTCAGCGTGTTCGCCCTGTTCCCGCTCGCGATGGTCGCGTTCTCCATCGGCGGCTACGTCCTGGTCAACGACGCCGACCTGCTGGCCGACATCAAGCAGCAGATCAGCAAGGCGATGGCCAACCCCGAGATGGCCACGACGGTGAATCAGCTGCTCGACAAGGCGATCTCGTCCCGCGGCACCGTGGGCGTCATCGGCCTGCTCGGCGGCGTGTGGGCGGGCCTCGGCTGGGTCGGCAACGTGCGCGCCGCCCTCACCGAGATGTGGGACAGCGAGACCCCGGACGAGAACTTCGTCAAGACCAAGCTCGGCGATCTGGTGGCGCTGATCGGCCTGTTCGCCGCCATCGTGGTGTGCTCCGCGCTGATCGCGGTGGGCAGTAGCCCGCTGACCAAGCGGCTGATCGAGAACGCTGGCCTGGGGGACGTCCCCGGCCTCCGCTTCCTCGTGTCCGCCGTGACCCTGCTGATCACCGTGTTCGCGACGTGGGTGCTCTGGACCTTCGTCATCGCGCGCCTGCCCCGGGTGGCCTTCCCGTGGAAGAACGCGATGCGCGCGGGCCTGCTCATGGCGGTCGCCTTCACGATCTTCACCCAGTTCGCGACGCTCATCATCGGCGCGACGATGCGCAGCCCCGCGGGCGCCACGTTCGGCCCGATCCTCGGCATCATGCTGTTCATCTACTTCACCGCGCGGATGCTGCTGTTCAGCACCGCGTGGGCCGCGACCGACCCGCGGAACCAGAAGTACGTCATCCCGGCCGCGCCCGATCCCGTGGTGATCTCGCCGGTCGTCCGGCAGGAGTCCGACCCGGGCCGGGCGGTGGCCGCGGGCGCCGCCGGCCTGGCGGCGGGCATCGGGCTCGGCGCGCTGTTCCGCCGCCGCCGCTGAGACCGGCTCAGTCCGGCGCGGTCTCGCGGGGCAGGGTCTCGCCGCGGAAGAACGCGGGGCGGTGCACGGCGCACGCGATCATGAGCGGCAGGCCGAGCACCAGCATCCCCACTCCGAGCACGAACACGCCGCCGATGCCGCCGATCACCGTCTCGCCGTAGTCGACCGAGACCATGTCGACGGCGCTCTGCGCGAACGCCCACACCATCGTCGCGCCGCCGAGGAGCGGGAACACCAGCCGCAGCACGACGTTCCGCAGCGAGGAGAACAGCGTACGGCGGAAGAACCACACGCACGCGAACGCCGTGATCGCGTAGTAGAACGCGACCGCCAGGCCGAGCGAGGTGATCGAGTCCTCGAGGGCGTTGCGGCTGAACACCGACAGTGTCAGGTAGAACAGCAGCGCCGAGGCGCCCATCACCAGCGTGCCGAAGGACGGCGTCAGGTACCGCGGATGCACCCGGGCGAACCGGTCCGGGACGGCCTTGTAGACCGCCATCGCGAGGGTGCCGCGGGCGGTGGGCAGCACCGTCGACTGGGTGGAGGAGAGGGCGGACAGCGCCACGGTGAGCAGCAGCAGGGCCGCGAGCACCGCGCCGCCGACGGGCTCGCCCAGCACCGTGAGCACGTCGTCGCGGTTCTCCGGATTGTTCAGGCCGATGCCCGTCGTGCCGAACCCCGCGTAGGCCTGTACCGCGAACGCCACCAGCACGTAGGTACCCAGCAGGACCACCGTGGACAGCACCGCGGCGCGGCCCGGCGTGGTGGCCGAGCCCTTGGTCTCCTCGCCGACCGCGAGGCACGCATCCCAGCCCCAGTAGAGGAAGATGCAGAGGATCACCGCGGCGGCCACCTGCGAGGCGTCGAGCCCCGACGGGACCATCCAGGACCAGCTGGGCGTCGCCGCCTGCTCGCCGGCGTGGCCGGTGTAGACCAGGACCAGGGCGGCGACCGCCGCGATCACGAGCACCGCGAACTGGATCGCCATGAGCACGTTCTGCATCCGCTCGGACACGATGATCCCGCGGTAGCTGACCCACGTCATCGCGACGATGAGCGCGCACCCCAGCAGCGTGACGGGCCACCGGGAGTCGGCGAGCCCCGGCATGCCGAGGAACCGGAACAGGTAGACGCCGGAGATCTCGGCGACGTTGGCCAGCACGATGATCGCGGAGACGGCGAGGCCCCAGCCGCCCATCCAGCCGACCCAGGGCCCGAAGGCCTTGCTGCCCCACGTGAACGTGGTGCCGCAGTCCGGCACCACGTCGGCCAGCTCGCGGTAGGCGACGGCCACCATGAGCATGGGGATGAAGGCGAGGGCGAACATCGCGGGCGCCTTGTCGTGCACCGTCGCCACCACGTAGCCGAGGGTCGCGGCCAGGCTGTACGCGGGGGCCGTCGAGGACAGGCCGATCGCCATGTTCCCGAGCAGGCCGAGCGAGTCCGAACGCAGTCCCTTGTCCGGGACCCGCTCGACCGTGGGGGCGGCCATCTACCGGCTCCGGTTCGCGCGCATCGCGGCCCCGACCAGGACGGCGATGACGGCGATCCCGCCCACGCCGATCAGCAGGCGGGTACCCGTGCCCATGCCCTCGGGTGCCCCGCCGGCGTCCACGACGCGGGGTTCACCCGGCGCCGCGGCGGCCTCGGTCCTCTCGGTGCGCCCCGGTTCGACGAGGGTGCCCACGGACTTCCCGCGCAGCGCGACGCCGTAGTCGAGCAGCCTGCGGTACTGGTCCCAGTAGGTGTTCCCGGCCTGGGTCAGGCCGAACATCTGCACGATGACGTACCGGTGCCCGTCGCGGTCCACGGCGCCGACGAAGGTCTTCTTCGCGTCGTCGGTGTACCCGTTCTTGCCGGCGACCGCCCCGGGGAAGTCGGTCAGGAGCCGGTTCTCGTTGAGGATCGGGTACGGCGCCACCGACGTCGGGGGAGGGGGCGGGGTCGCGCCCGGCGGCAGGGGCTGCGGGGGCGCGGTGGTGGGCACCGGCGGATGCCCGGGGAACGTGATCTGCTTGGTGGACGCGATCCGCACGAACCGGTCGTCCTTGAGCGCCGCGCGCAGGATGAGGGCCAGGTCGTACGGGCTGCTGCTCATACCGGGGGCGTCCAGGCCCGACGGGGTCGCGGCCCGGGTGTCCCGCGCGCCCAGCGATTCCGCGAGGTCGTTCATCCGCCCGACGGCCGCGTCCACGCCGCCGAGCTGCCGCGCGAGGGCGTGCGCCGCGTCGTTGCCGGAGATCAGCAGCAGCCCCTTGAGGAGGTCCTCGACGGTGTACCTGCCGCCGGGTTCGATGCCCGCGGCGTCGCCCTCCTGGTCGGTGTCCTCCTGCGTCCCCTCGACCACGGTGGACAGGTCGAGGTCGCGGAGCGCGACCTGCGCCAGCAGCAGCTTGATGGTGCTGGCGGGGCGGTAGCGCCCGTGCGGGTCCTTCGCGGCGACGACGGTGCCGTCGGTCGCGTCGGCGATGAGCCAGCCGGCGGAGTCGATGCCGGGCGGGGCGGGCGGCGCACCGTCGGGCGCGACCACGCCGCAGCGCCCGAGCTTCTCTCCGCCCACCGGCGGGTCGGGGACCGGCAGCGGAGAGGGCGCGGCCTGGCCGGGCTTCGGCACCTCGGACTCGTCGACCGGGGGCGGCGGCGCCTGCTTGTGCGGGCAGCCGTCCGTGACGAGGGTGTGCACGGCGGGCACGGGGGTCGGTGGCGGGGTCGGCGCCGCGGTGGCCGCGCCGGGGGCGGCGAGCGCCCCGAGCAGGCCGACGGCGGCGACGGCCCGGAGGGCGCGCGCGGTCATCGGGGCTCATGCTAGTCCGCTACCGTGGCGCTATGACGGTGCGCTGTTCGAGTTTCGTGGACGAGCCGCTGCCGGGCACCGCGACCACCGAGCGCGGCTGGCTGTGCATCGAGAACGACGCGGGGTGGGGGCGAGATCCGTTCTCGGGTGAGACCTTCCCGGCGGACGTGGGCGACGCCATCGAATCCTTCGCCGCCGCACACGATCTGCGGGTGCTGCTGATCCGGCGGCCGGGCCGCGCGGGCGGCTTCCGGGCGCGCCGAAGGGTGTTCGTGGCGCGGTCGGTGGCGGGCGAGACGGCCCTGCGCCGGTTCGAGGTGGAGGACTACGCGCTGATCCCGTCGCTCGACCTGGGCGCCGGGGAGCCCGCGGAGCCGATGGCGCTGGTGTGCACGAACGGCAAGCGCGACGTGTGCTGCGCCGTGCAGGGCCGCCCGCTCGCCGCGTCGCTCGCGGGCTGCTACGCCGACCCCGTCGTGTGGGAGTGCTCGCACACCGGCGGCCACCGGTTCGCACCCGTACTGATCGTGCTGCCCACGGGCTACACCTACGGGCGGGTCACGGCGGGTGAGGCCAAGGAGGTGTTCGACGGTGCGCGCGCCGGCGTCGTGTCGACGACCGGGCTGCGGGGCCGGTCGCCGCTGCCGCCGGTGGGGCAGGTCGCGGAGGTCGCGGTGCGGGAGGCGCTGGGCGCCGCGGTGGGGCCGGACGTCCTCCGGGTCACCGTCGAGCCCGGGGCCGAGGCGAAGAACGCCGACGAGGGTGAGGCCGTCGTGCGGCACGAAGACGGCCGGGCGTGGCGGGTGCGGGCGCGGGCGGAGGAGCTGCCGCCCCGCGTGGCGTCCTGCGGGAAGAAGCCGTCGCCCGCCCGGGGATGGCGCGTGGCATCGATCTCGCCGGCCTGAGCAATTGCGGACGAGAAGTGTCCGCAATCGGCGCCACACTGAGTGGCATGACTGAGACGACTCCCGAACCCGGCTCCTACGACGACCCCGAGATGCCCTGGAACACGCTCACCGCGGAGACCATCGGCGACTGGAACACGAAAGTGATCGCCGAATTCCGCGCCAACGCCGGCGCCGTCGGCGGCGTGTACGAGGGCGGCACGATGATCCTGCTGACCACGACCGGCGCCCGTTCCGGGCGGCCGCACACCGTGCCGCTGTCCCCGATGCTCCGGGGTGAGCAGATGTACCTCAGCTCGTTCATCGAGAAGGCGTACCCGGCGTGGTGGCACAACGCGCGCAGGGAACCGCACGTCACCGTCGAGATCGGCGACCGCACCGTGCCGGCCGTCGCGCGGGTGCTCGAGGGCGAGGAGTACGACGAGTTCGCCCGGTGGGTGCTGCAGAACAACCCCGATCTCGCCGCGTTCCAGGCCACCGTCGACAGGCCGATCCCGCTGGTGGAGCTGACGCTCGAGTGATGTGGGGAGCATCACGCGGCCATTCATCCGATTCGAATATTCCATGTGGAGTAATCGGCGAGTAGTCTCGTCGGGGTCAACCCGACACAGCATCCGGATCGGAGGTCGCCGATGGCGCGCGAACGCGCCCTCACCCCGCTCGCCATCGCCGCGCTCGCGCTGCTCGCGGAGCGGGACATGCATCCCTACGAGATGTTCACCACGATGGTGGAGCGGCACGAGGATCTCGTGGTCAAGCTCCGCGCCGGATCGCTGTACCACACCGTGAACCGGCTGGAGGGCGACGGACTCGTCTCCGCCGTCGGCACCGACCGCGACGGCAACCGGCCGGAGCGCACCACCTACGCGATCCGCCCGGCGGGGCGGGAGCGGCTGCAGGACACCGTCGCCCAGCTCCTCGCCGAGCCCGTCGAGGAGTACCCCCGGTTCCCGCTCGCGATCGCCGAATCGCACCACCTCGACGGTGCGCTGGTGGCCCGGCTGCTCACGGGGCGCCTGCACCGCACCGAGGCGCGGGCGGCGGCCCTCCGGTCCGGGCACGCCCACGCGTCCACCCACGTCCAGGAGGCGCGCCTCCTCGACATCGACTACCTCGCCGCGATGGCGGAGGCCGAGGCCGCCTGGCTCCGCGGCGTCCTCGACCGGCTCCGCGACGGCACTCTCGACTGGAAGGCCACCGACCATGGCGAATGACGCCACCGCACAGGGCAACCCGCCCGGAACGCCCGCCGACTACCGCCCCTGGCCCGCGCTGTGGGCCATGGTGATCGGCTTCTTCATGATCCTCGTGGACTCCACGATCGTCTCCGTGGCGACGGACTCGATCATGGTGGGCCTCAAGACCGATCTCAACAGCGTGGTCTGGGTGACCAGCGCCTACCTGCTCGCCTACGTCGTGCCGCTGCTGGTCGCGGGCCGGCTCGGCGACATGTACGGCCCCAAGAAGCTCTACCTGCTGGGCCTGGTGATCTTCACCGCCGCCTCGGCGTGGTGCGGCTTCTCCGGTACGGCCGGCATGCTCATCGCCGCCCGCGTGGTGCAGGGCTTCGGCGCCGCGCTGATGACCCCGCAGACGATGGCGGTGATCACCCGGACCTTCCCGGCGGAGAAGCGCGGCAGCGCCATGGCCCTCTGGGGTTCGGTGGCGGGCGTGGCGATCCTGGTGGGGCCGCTCGCGGGCGGCGTGCTCGTGGACCGCCTGGGCTGGGAGTGGGTGTTCTTCGTCAACGTGCCCGTGGGCGTGATCGCGTTCGCCCTCGCGGTGCGGCTGGTCCCGTCGCTGCCCACGCACCGGCACCGGTTCGACGTGATCGGCATCGTGCTCAGCGCCGCCGGGCTGTTCCTCCTCACGTTCGGCCTGCAGGAGGGGCAGAAGTACGACTGGGGCACACTCTGGCACCTGGGCGGTGTCCCGATCACGGTGTGGACGCTGATCGGCGCCGGGCTGGTGCTGCTGGCCGTCTTCGTGTGGTGGCAGTCGCGGGTGCCCGAGCCGCTGATGTCCTTGTCGCTGTTCAAGGACCGCAACTTCTCCCTCGCCAACCTGGCCATCGCCACGATGGGCTTCGCGGTGACCGGCATGTCCATCCCGATGATGCTCTTCGCGCAGAAGTCGATGGGGCTCACCCCCACCCGCTCGGCGCTGCTGCTCATCCCGCTCGCGGTGATCTCGGGCGGCCTGGCGCCGTTGTCCGGCAAGCTGATCGACCAGATGCACCCGCGCTACCTCGCGGGCTTCGGCTTCGCCACCAACTCGATCGCCCTGTTCTGGCTCGGCGCCGTGGCCTCGCCCACCACGTCGGTGGTCGGGATCCTGCTGCCGATCGCACTCATGGGCGTGGGCAACGCGTTCATCTGGGGGCCGCTGGCCACCACCGCGAACCGGAACCTGCCACTGCACCTCGCCGGCGCGGGATCGGGCGTCTACAACATGACCCGGCAGGTGGGTGCCGTGCTCGGCAGCGCCGCGGTGGGCGTGCTGATGCAGAACCGGATCCAGGCCGAGTTCGAGCCGGTCTTCCCGCCCGGGCGGGTGCCGTCGCAGGAGGCGATGAGCGGCGCGATCGGGCCGCTTCCCGACTTCCTCGCGGCGCCGTTCGCGGAGGCCATGGGCAGCAGCATCTACCTGCCCGCCGCCGCGCTGATCTTCGGCTTCGTCGCGGTGCTCTGCTTCGCGCTGCCGGTGCACCTGCGCAAGGAACAGGAGCCGGCGGCGGTCTAGCGACCCCCCGGTCCGGCCGCGTACAGCGCGCGCAGGTGGGCGACGTGGGCGGTCCACGCGGCGCCGGTGGGCAAGGTTCGCGGCGCGGCGGCCGCGAGCTGCGCGTGCCCCAGGTACGTCGCGAACGCGGCGACCGCGGAGCTGCGCGCGGTCTCCTCGTCCTGGCCCGCGGCGCGGTACAGGCTCGCGACGTAGTCGATCCGGCGCTCGGTGACCCGGGCGACGGCGGCGCCCACACTCGGATCGTCGGCGGCCGCGAAGAGCGCCTGCTCCAGCGGCTCGGTGACGCTCTCGAACGCGGCCTCGAGCAGGACGGCGATCCGTTCGGGGGCGTCGGGCGATGCGCTGGTCGCGACGATCACCGCGTCGGTGTGCACCCGCTCCCAGGCGTCCATGGTCCGGTCCAGGAGCTCGCGCCGATTCGTGAAGTGCCAGTAGAAGCTCCCCTTCGTCGCGCCCAGGCGCTTCGCCAGGGGTTCGACGGCGGCCGCCTGCACGCCGCCCTCGGCGATCGCCTCCAGGGCGGCCGCGGTCCAATCGTCCGCCGTGAGGCGCTTCTTGGGGGTGGTTCCCGCCGGGGTGGTTCCTGCCATGGACATACGGTACCGTATGGATGCCATACGCAGCCGTACGGAGGTGCTCGATGCCCACCCGGATCCTCAACGTGCACGACCGCGTCGTCGCGGCGGAACCCGCCGTGCTGGCGCCGTTCCTCGATCGTCTCGGCGGCCCCGGCGACGTACTCTGGCCCGCGCCGGCCTGGGAACCGATGGTCCTCGACGGGCCGCCCGCGGTGGGCGCCGACGGCGGGCACGGCCCCATCCGGTACCGGGTCACCGAGGTGGACGCCGGCCGGCGCGTCCGCTTCGAATTCCACTCCACGCCCGGCATCTCCGGGTACCACGAGCTGACTGTCGAGCCGCACGGTGAGGGGGCGACGCTCGTCCGGCACGTGCTCGACTGCACGGCCACGGGGTGGATGCGGATCGCCGGGCCCGCGTTCATCGAGCCCCTGCACGACGCGGTGCTCGAGGACCTCCTCGACAACGCCGAGCGCGCGGCCACGGGTGCCGTGGCGCGCCCCGCGCGCTGGTCCCCGCTGGTGCGCGCGCTGCGCCTGATCGACGCCCCGCGGGCGCGCGCGGTGCGGGTCCCCGCGGATGCGGTGCTCGCGCAGCGCGTCCGCGGCGAATGGGGCGGAGCGCCCGGGGGGCTCGTCGACGCGTACGGGGTCCCGTTGTGGCGCGGTCTCTCCCGGGATCCGCAGGAGTGGGCGGATGCGATCTTCCGGGATCCGCCCACGTGGGTGCGGGCCGCGATGGCGGTGCGCCAGGCTCTGGTCGGGCTGGTCGGCATCGACCGGGGTACCCCCGAGTCCTTCGCGACGCGCGAGCGCACCGGTGCGGAGGTGCTTCTCGGCGAGGACGCGGGGCATCTGCGGTTCCGCGCGTCCGTTCATGTCTCGGGCGACGCGCTGACGTTGACGACGGTCGCGGCACCGTCGAACCTCCGGGGCCGGGCCTACCTGCTCCCGGTGCGTCTCGTGCACCCGGTGATCGTGTGCGCGATGCTGCGCCGCGCGCATCGGCGCGCGGCGCAGCGGCCCCGGGAGGCGGTGCGGCTCAGCTGATCCGGCGCCGGTACGCCAGCATCGCCAGGACGTAGGCCAGCACCAGGATCCCGGCGCACCAGGCCAGGGCGGACGCCAGGTCCGCACCGTCCACGGGACGCTCGGCGAGCAGCGCCGAGATCGTGTTGACGATCGACGTGACGGGCTGGTTCTCGGCGAAGGCGCGCACCGGGCCCGGCATGGTGGCCGTGGGGACGAAGGCGGAGCTGATGAAGGGCAGGAAGATCAGCGGGTACGAGAAGCCGGTCGCGCCGTCCACGGACTTCGCCGTGAGGCCGACGGCCACCGCGATCCAGGTGAGCGCCAGGGTGAACAGCGCCAGGATCCCGGCGACGCCGAGCCACGCGAGCGGTCCCGCGGACGAGCGGAAGCCCATGATCAGGCCCACCCCGATGATGATCACCACCGTGATGGCGTTCGCCACCATCGAGGTGAGCACGTGCGCCCACAGCACCGACGAGCGCGCGATCGGCATCGACTGGAAGCGCTCGAAGATGCCGCCCTGCATGTCGTTGAACAGCCGCAGCGCGGTGTAGGCGATGCCGGAGGCGATGGCCATCAACAGGATTCCGGGCAGCAGGTAGTTCACGTAGTTGGTGCCGCCCGTGCTGCCCTTGAGCGCGCCGCCGAAGACGTACACGAACAGCAGCATCATCGCGATCGGGGTGATCGCCGTGGTGATGATGGTGTCCGCGCTGCGGGAGATGTGCTTGAGGGAGCGCCCCAGGAGGGCGCCGGTGTCCGAGACGGCGTAGGTGGTCATGACTGCTCCTCCGAGTGATCCGTGGTGGGCCGGGTGGTGAGGGCGAGGAAGATCTCCTCGAGGGTGGGCTGCTTCTCGACGTACTCGACCTTCGCGGGCGGCAGCAGGCCCTTGAGGTCGGCGAGGGTTCCGTTCGCGATGATCCGGCCGTCGCGCAGGATGGCGATGCGGTCGGCCAACTGCTCGGCCTCCTCGAGGTACTGGGTGGTGAGCAGGACCGTGGTGCCCTGTGCGGCAAGGCCCTTCACCACCTCCCACACGTCGATCCGGGCCTCGGGGTCCAGGCCGGTGGTGGGCTCGTCGAGGAAGATCACCGGCGGGTCGCCGATCAGGCTCATGGCGATGTCCAGGCGGCGGCGCATGCCGCCGGAGTAGGTGCCCACCTTGCGGCCGCCGGCCTCGGTGAGGCGGAACCGGTTCAGGAGTGCGTCGGCCACGGCCTCCGGGGCGTCCTGGTGCCGCAGCCGGGCCACCAGGACGAGGTTCTCCCGGCCGCTGAGGATCTCGTCGACCGCGGCGAACTGCCCGGTGAGGCTGATGGATTCGCGGACCTGTCGGGCCTCGGCGGTCACCTCGTGGCCGTCCACGGTCGCGGTGCCCGCGTCGGGCCGCAGCAGGGTGGACAGGATCCGCACCAGCGTGGTCTTGCCCGCGCCGTTCGCGCCCAGCAGCGCGAAGATGCTGCCGGCCTCCACGTCGAAGTCCACGCCGCGCAGGACCGGAAGGTCCTTGTACGACTTCTCGATTCCGCGCACCGCGATCGCGGTGCCGGTTGCTGTCATGGTCATGGTTCGCTCCTCGTGAGGGTGATGTGCGCGCTCAGCGGGCGCGCCGGATCTCGATGTCGCCGTACTTGGCCCGGGCGCGCACGGCCACGTGCTCGCCGGCGGGCTCGGCCGCGGGGCCGTCGTCGAGGTGGTTGCGCACCCGTCCCTCCTTGGAGGAGAGATCGAGCCAGGCGGGGACGCCCTGCGGGATCCCGACGGTCAGTTGGCCGTAGCCGCTCTCCAGGTCGATCGCGCCGCCGCGCACCTCCTCGAGCGTGATGGCGCCGTAGGCGGTCTTCGCGGCGAACGCGGCGTACACGCGGGCCACGTCGAGGTCGCCGTACGAGAGGTTCGCCTCGACGCCGCCACGGGTCTCGCCGATGCGGACGCCGCCGTGCGAGGCCTTGAGGATCGCATCGCCGGCGATGGCGTCGACGCGGATCTGGCCGTGATCGGCGGTGATCTCCGCCGCGCCGTCGACCTCGCCGACGGTGGCGCTGCCGTGGCCGGCGCGCAGCCACAGATCGCCGGTGGTCTCCAGGTCGACGGGGCCCGTGGACGCCTTCACCCGGGTGGCGCCCAGGCGGCCCAGGGTGCGGACGGCGCCGACGGAGGACTCGGCCGTGAACCGGGAGCCGGCGGGCAGCTCCACCTTCACGTCGACCGATTCGTTGGTGCCGATGAAGCTGAACCTGGGGCGGGGGCCGACCACGGTGAGCCGCGCACCGTCGAATTCGATGCGGGTGTTCTCGGCGCCCCGCCGGTCGGCGGCCTTGGAGGGGTTGCTGGGGACGACGGTGACGACGGTGTCGGCACGGTCGGCCGCGATCACCTCGATGTCGCCGACCTGCAGGTTGACGGCCAGGTCGATGGGCTGGTCGGTGGGGTAGGTGGGCATGGCGGGGTCCTTCCGGAGGGTGCACTCGGCCCACCCCGCGGGCTGCGGGGTTTCGCGAGGTGTTCGGTTGTGGGTGTCCGTGCGGGGGTGGTGTCAGTGCGCCCAGCCGGCGAAGTCGCCGCCGGTGCGCAGCGTGCGCTGCGCGGTGCGGCGCTTGCCGGGGGAGAGCGCGGCCGCGACGGCGCGCACGAGCCAGGTGTTCACGGAGACGCCCTCGGCGGTGGCGGCCTCGTCGACCTGGGCCTTGAGTGCGTCGGGCAGGCGCAGGGTGGTGCGCGAGGTCGTGGTGTCGTCGAAGTCCACCGTCGCCCGGGGCTCGGCGGCGTCGGCCGCCTCCGCCTCGGGACGCGGCGCGGCGACGACGAACTCGATGTCTCGGCTGCGGAGCCGGAGGTCGACGGAGCCGGGGACCAGGTCGCGGGTGATCTCGGCGGCGGCCGCGGACAGCGCGTCCAGGAGCACCAGCCGCGTGGCGGCGTCGAGGCCGGAGGCGAGCCGCTCGGCCGCGTCCCGGGCGTCGGTGCCGTTGTCCGCGGCGTCGGCGATGTCCCGCTCGGCCGCGGAGATCAGCTGGCGCTGGAGGTCGGAGACGTAGGGCGTGATGTCCATGGCGTCAACTATGACACCACAGTGGTGTCACGTCAAGGGTTCGGTGACGCCGTTCGTGACAGCGGCGCGCGCCGCCCCTGACTTAACAGCGTTAGCCCAGGCTCCGACCTGCGGATTCATCCTGGGCTAACGCTGTTAAGTCGGGGAGGTGGGTGATGTCATGGTGGTGCTACGTCGTGGTGTCAGGGTGGTGCCGGGGCGGAAACGCGCCGTGCCCCGGCCGCAGGACGGCCGGGGCACGGAACGGGCTGCAGTCGTGGCTAGCGGCTGAACAGGAGGGCGCGCTTGACCTCCTGGATGGCCTTCGTGACCTCGATGCCACGGGGGCATGCGTCGGTGCAGTTGAAGGTGGTGCGGCAGCGCCACACGCCGTCGACGCCGTTGAGGATCTCCAGGCGCTCGGCGGCGCCCTCGTCGCGGCTGTCGAAGATGAAGCGGTGCGCGTTCACGATGGCGGCGGGTCCGAAGTACGACCCGTCCATCCAGTACACCGGGCAGCTGGTGGTGCAGCAGGCGCAGAGGATGCACTTGGTGGTGTCGTCGAAGCGGGCCCGGTCCGTGGGGGACTGGATGCGCTCGCGGGTAGGCTCGTTGCCCGACGTCATCAGGTACGGCTTCACGGCGCGGAAGGCGTCGAAGAACGGCTCCATGTCCACCACGAGGTCCTTCTCCACGGGCAGGCCGCGGATGGGCTCGACGGTGATGGTGATCTCCTTGCCCTCCTGCAGGAAGTCCTTCATCAGCATCTTGCAGGCCAGGCGGTTCACGCCGTTGATCCGCATGGCGTCCGAGCCGCACACGCCGTGCGCGCACGAACGGCGGAAGGTGAGCGTGCCGTCCAGGTAGCCCTTGATGTACAGGAGCAGGTTCAGGAACCGGTCCGAGGGGAGCGCCGGCACCTTGTAGCTCTGCCACCCGGCCGCGTCGGGGTCCTCCGGGTTGAACCGGAAGACCTTGATCGTGACCATCGTCGACCCGGGCGGGACCGGGGGCTGCACGGCGTTTGACGGGGATTCGACTGCGGCGGTCATCAGTACTTACGCTCCATCGGCTCGTAGCGGGTCTGCACGACGGGCTTCGTGTCGAGACGGATGCTCGACTCGGGGCCGTCGCCCTCCTTGTAGGCCATGGTGTGCACCATGAAGTTCTCGTCGTCGCGGGTCGGGTAGTCCTCGCGGGCGTGGCCGCCGCGGGTCTCCTTGCGGTTGATCGCGCCGACGACGGTGACCTCGGCCAGCTCCAGCAGGAAGCCCAGCTCGATCGCCTCGAGCAGGTCGCTGTTGAAGCGCTTGCCCTTGTCGGTGACGGTGATGTGGTCGTAGCGGGCCTTCAGGGCGCGCACGTCGTTGAGGGCCTGCGTCAGGGTGTCCTCGGTGCGGAAGACGGCGGCGTTGTTGTCCATCGTCTGCTGCAGCTCGGTGCGGATCGCCATGACGTTCTCGTCGCCGTGGTCGCTGAGCATCTGCTCGACCCAGCCCTCGACGAACGCGGCCGGGTTCTCCGGGAGCGGCACGAAGTCGTGGGTCTTGGCGTACTCGGCGGCGGCGATGCCGGAGCGGCGGCCGAACACGTTGATGTCGAGCAGCGAGTTGGTGCCCAGGCGGTTGGCGCCGTGCACCGAGACGCAGGCGCACTCGCCGGCGGCGTACAGGCCCGGCACGACGTTGTCGTTGTCGCGCAGCACCTCGCCGTGGATGTTGGTGGGGATGCCGCCCATCACGTAGTGGCACGTGGGGTACACGGGCACCAGCTCGGTGACCGGGTCCACGCCCAGGTAGGTGCGCGAGAACTCCATGATGTCGGGGAGCTTCGACATCAGCGTCTCCTCCGGGATGTGCGTGACATCGAGGAGGACGTAGTCCTTGTTCGGGCCGGCGCCGCGGCCCTCCAGCACCTCGAGCACCATCGAGCGGGCGACGATGTCGCGCGGCGCGAGGTCCTTGATGGTGGGGGCGTAGCGCTCCATGAACCGCTCGCCGTCCACGTTGCGCAGGATGCCGCCCTCGCCGCGGACGCCCTCGGTGATGAGGATGCCCAGGCCCGCGAGGCCCGTCGGGTGGAACTGGTGGAACTCCATGTCCTCCAGGGGCAGGCCCTTGCGGAAGACGATGCCCATGCCGTCGCCGGTCAGGGTGTGGGCGTTCGACGTGGTCTTGTACATGCGGCCCGAGCCGCCGGTGGCGAAGACGATCGCCTTGGCGTGGAACACGTGCAGCTCGCCGGTGGCCAGCTCGTACGCGACGGCGCCCGTCGCGACGGGGCCGTTCTCGGTCTCGGTGAGCGCGATGTCCAGGACGTAGAACTCGTTGAAGAACTCCACGTCGTGCTTGACGCAGTTCTGGTAGAGCGTCTGCAGGATCATGTGGCCGGTGCGGTCCGCGGCGTAGCAGGCGCGCCGCACGGGGGCCTTACCGTGATCGCGGGTGTGGCCGCCGAACCGACGCTGGTCGATCTTGCCCTCGGGCGTGCGGTTGAACGGCAGGCCCATCTTCTCCAGGTCGAGCACCGCGTCGATGGCCTCCTTGGCCATGATCTCCGCGGCGTCCTGGTCGACGATGTAGTCGCCGCCCTTGACCGTGTCGAAGGTGTGCCACTCCCAGTTGTCCTCCTCGACGTTGGCGAGCGAGGCGCACATGCCGCCCTGGGCGGCGCCGGTGTGGGAGCGGGTGGGATAGAGCTTGGTGAGCACCGCGGTGCGGGCGCGCGGACCGGCCTCGATGGCCGCGCGCATTCCGGCGCCGCCGGCGCCGATGATCACCACGTCGTAACGATGTTCCTGCATGATGCGGGTCAGTCCTTCCTGGCCGTTACTGGGCGGTGGGCACGGAGGCCGGTTCGAACGAGAGGAGCGCGTACGAGCCGAGGCCGACCACGAGGATCATCGACAGCACGAGCAGGGTCTTGAGCCAGAACCGCGTGCGGTCCTTGCGGGCGTAGTCGTCGATGATCACGCGCAGGCCGTTGCCGCCGTGCAGCTGGGCGAGCCACAGCATCGTGATGTCCCAGATCTGCCAGAAGGGGCTGGCCCAGCGCTCGGCGACGAAGGCGGCGCTGATCCGGTGCACGCCCTGGCTGTCCAGTGCGAGCATGATGAACACGTGCCCGAAGACGAGCACGAGCAGCGCGATGCCGGAGAAGCGCATGAACAGCCAGGCGTACTTCTCGAAGTTGCCGGCGGCCGGACGGTGCGGCGAGCGCGGGTTGTCGAGCGAGGCGGGACGGTCGTACTGCTTGAGCAGCGTCTTGGCGAGCTTGGGTTCGTTCGCGGTAGTCATATCTCTTCGTCCCCCTAGGCGTGCGAGATCATGATGTAGAGGAGACGCGCTGCCATGCCCGCGCCGGTGATGAGGAAGACCGTCCAGACCGCGATGGACATCGCCTTCTGGTACTGCACGCCCTTGCTCCAGAAGTCCACCAGGATCACGCGGACGCCGTTGAGGGCGTGGAACAGGATGGCCATGACGAGGCCGATCTCGAGGAGGCCGATGATCGGCGTCTTGTAGGTCTTGATGATCGCGTCGTACGCCTCGGGGTCGATGCGGATGACCGCGGTGTCGAGTACGTGTACGAACAGGAAGAAGAAGATGGTGACGCCGCTGATGCGGTGCAGCACCCAGTTAAACATCCCCGGATCGCCCTTGTAGAGGGAGACGCGGCGCGGCTCCTCGGCGGCCGCCACCTCGGTAGTACTGCTCATCGAGCCCTGCCTTCGACATCGTTGTTGGACGCGGCGGGAACTCGGGCGACCGAAGGGGCGTTGAGCCTACGACGGTGGCGCCATTCCCGACGTGTACCTGAACCCACGCCTTGACCTTAAACCCACGGGAATGTGGAATCGAAACCACGGTCCCGATCCATTGGGCCCGAATGGATTTAGTTAGGTATGCCTGACCGAAATTGATCCGGAATCAACAAGGCTCCGGGAGGGAGCGATCGACGTTGCCCGATATCGACTGGGAGGCATTGCGCCGCAGTGCCGTACACGCCATGGAGAAGGCCTACGCGCCCTATTCGAACTATCCGGTGGGAGCCTCCGCGCTCACCGACGACGGCCGAGTCGTGTCGGGATGCAATGTGGAGAATGTCTCATACGGACTGACCCTGTGCGCCGAATGCGGGCTCGTGAGTGCGCTCCATTCCACGGGCGGGGGTAGGCTCGTCGCCTTCTCGTGCACGAACGCCAACGGCGACATCCTCATGCCGTGCGGCCGCTGCCGCCAACTCCTCTACGAGCACGGCGGCGCCGAGCTCCTCATCGACCACCGCTCCGGCCCCGTGCCGCTGAGCCGGCTCCTGCCCGACGCCTTCGGGCCCGACGATCTGGAAGAGGTCACAGCATGACCGCAGAAGTGCTCGACGCCGTCTCCGTCATCGCCGCCAAGCGCGACGGACGCGCCCTCACCGACGCCCAGATCGATTGGGTCATCGACGCGTTCACCACGGGCGAGGTCCCGGACTACCAGATGTCCGCCCTCGCGATGGCGATCTTCCTCAACGGGATGGACCGCCGGGAGATCGCCCGCTGGACCGCTGCCATGATCGCCAGCGGCGAGCGGATGGACTTCTCCGGGCTGCGCCGCGACGGCGCCCCGCTCGCGACCACGGACAAGCATTCGACCGGCGGTGTGGGCGACAAGATCACCCTGCCACTCACCCCGCTCGTCGCCTCCTACGGCGTGGCCGTGCCGCAGCTCTCCGGCCGCGGCCTCGGCCACACCGGCGGCACCCTCGACAAGCTCGAGGCGATCCCGGGCTGGCGCGCCGACCTCACCAACGAGCAGATGTTCGACCAGCTGGAGAAGGTGGGCGGCGTGATCTGCGCCGCCGGCTCCGGCCTCGCGCCGGCCGATAAGAAGCTGTACGCCCTGCGCGACGTCACCAGCACCGTGGAGGCGATCTCGCTCATCGCCAGCTCGATCATGAGCAAGAAGATCGCCGAGGGCACCGCGTCGCTCGTGCTCGACGTCAAGGTCGGCAAGGGCGCGTTCATGAAGACCCAGTCGGCGGCGCGCGAGCTCGCCGAGACGATGGTCGCGCTCGGCCACGACTCGGGCGTGAACACCGTCGCCCTGCTCACCGACATGTCCACGCCGCTCGGCCGCAGCGCCGGCAACGGCCTGGAGGTGGCCGAGTCGCTCGAGGTGCTCGCGGGCGGCGGACCGTCGGACGTGGTCGAGCTGACCCTCGCGCTGGCCCGGGAGATGCTGGCGCTGGCCGGCGTCGACGCCGACCCCGCCGAGCACCTGGCCGACGGCAGCGCGATGGACAGCTGGCGCGCGATGATCGCCGCGCAGGGCGGAGACCCGTCGGCCGAGCTGCCCGTGGCGAAGCACGTCAAGCACGTTCCCGCGCCCGCGACCGGCGTGCTCACCGGGCTCGACGCCATGGGCGTGGGCGTCGCCGCGTGGCGGCTCGGCGCCGGCCGCGAGCGGCAGGGGGAGCCCGTCCAGGCCGGCGCGGGCGTCACCTGGCACGCGGGCCTCGGCGACCGGGTGATCGAGGGCGAGCCCCTGTTCACGCTGCACACCGACACCCCGGAGCGGTTCGACGGTGCGCTCGCCGCGCTCGACGGTGCCGCCACCATCGGCGACACCGCCCCCAAGCGCGGCTCGCTGGTGCTCGGCCGGGTGACCGCCTAGCGGCGGTTCACGCCGGGTTCATCACCCGCACCGGCGCGCCCGCGAGGTAGGCGCGCAGGTCCTCGGCGGCATCGGGGTAGAACACCCGGTACTGCTGGTCGGTCACGTACCCGACGTGGCCGGTGAGGACCGAGTTCGGCAGGTCGCGCAGCGGGTCGCCGGCGGGCAGCGGCTCGTGGTCGAACACGTCGAGCGCCAGGCGGATGTCGCCGCGCCGCGCGGCGCCGGCGGCGGCCCCGGTGTCGAGCAGCCCGGAACGGGAGGTGTTGACCAGCAACGCCCCCGGCCTCATCCGGGCGATGTCGTCGGCGCCGACGATGCCGCGCGAGCGGTCGGAGAGTACGTAGTGGATCGAGACCACGTCGGCCCGGGCGAAGAGCTCGTCCTTGGTCACCGCCGTGGCGCCGGCCTCGGCGGCCCGGGCGGCGTCCAGGTTCGACGACCAGGCCAGCACCTCCATCCCGAAGGCGGTCGCCACGCGGGCCACTCGGCGGCCCAGGTTGCCGAGGCCCACCAGGCCGAGCACGGAGCCCTCCAACTCGGTCCCGACGGTGCTCTGCCACCGCCCGGCCCGGATGTTGCCGTCCTCCACCGGCACGTGCCGCAGCGCCGCGAGGATCAGCGCCCACGTGTGTTCGGCCGCGGCGGCCGGTCGATACCCGGTGTGGCACACGGTGATCCCCAGTTCGGTCGCCACGGCGAGGTCGATCGCCGCGTTGCGGCGGCCCGTCGTCACCAGGAGGCGGAGGCCGGGCAGCGAACGCAGCACCGCGGCGGGGAAGCGGGTCCGCTCCCGCATCGCGACCACCGCCTCGAACCCGGCGAGCTGCGCCGCGACGTCGGTCAGCGGCTCGGTGAACACGGTGACGTCGAGGCCCGAGAAATCGCCGTAGGCCAGGGCCACGTCCTGGTAGTCGTCGAGGATCGCGATGCGCATGCCCCAACGGTAGCCGGGGGTAGTGCTGGCACCACCATCGATTCTCGACCGCGGGCCCGTGTGCGGGCGCGCTCGCGGCCATAGCGTTTCGGGCATGATCGACACCGTGCAACCGCCCGTCCGGCAGGCGCCCCCCGAGCCCCTGCAGAACCCCCTCCGCGACCCCGCGCGCTTCCTCTCCGGGTGGGCGCCGTGGCGCGCCTTCGGCTACCTCGCGGTGTCGATGCTGCTGGGCTGGGCCGTCTTCTTCCTCTACATCGTCGTCGTCCTGCTGCCGTTCGCGCCCGTGTGGTCCTACGGGCTGGCGAAGATCGAGCGGGTGCGGGTCGCCTGGATGGGCGTCCCCGAGATCGGGGACCCGCACCCGCCGCTCACGGGCGACCTGTCCACCCGCGCCGGCGCCCGGCTGGGCGAGCGCGCGACGTGGCGCGAGGTCGCGTACTCGCTGATCCTGGCCGTCGTGAGTCCGGTGGTCTTCGTCGGCGCCGCGCTGGGGTGGACCATCGGCGCGGGGCTGCTGTTCGGGCCCCTCGTGTCCCTCTCCGTCGGTTCGCGCATCGACGCCCCCGCCGATTCGGTGCTCACGAACCTCGCCCACATGGCGCTCGGCGCCGTGATCTGCGTGATCGGGCTGTACATCACGTACGGCGTGTCCGTCGTGCAGGTCGGGCTCGCGCGGCTGCTGCTCGGCCCCACGGAGGAGGAGCTGCAGAGCCGGGTCTCGGCGCTGGAGACCTCGCGCGGCGTTCTGGTGCACTCCTTCGAGGACGAGCGCCGGCGGATCGAGCGCAACCTGCACGACGGGCCGCAGCAGGATCTCGCGAGCCTGTCGCTGCAGCTGGGCGAGCTGCAGCAGACCCTCGCCGCGAACCCGGCCGACGACACGCTCGGCGCGCAGGTGACCGAGGCCCAGGCCCGGCTGGAGCGGGCGATGGCCGGCCTGCGGGACACGGTGCGCGGCGTCCACCCGCAGGTCCTCGACGACATGGGCATCGAGGCGGCGTGCGCGGAGCTGGGCGGCGGACCGCTGCGGGTCGACGTGGTCGCCGGCGAGGGCTGGGTCCCCGGGTGGCGGCTCCCCGTCGACGTGGAGCGCGCCATGTACTACACCGCGAGCGAGGCGGTCACGAACGCGATCAAGCACGGCGGCGCCTCGCAGGTGAGCATCACGTTCACCGCGGAGCCGCCCGCGATGACCGTGATGGACGACGGTGCCGGCGGCGCGGATCCGGGGGCCGGCACCGGCCTCGCGGGGCTGATCGAGCGCGCGGAGTCCATCGGCGCCACCCTCACGGTGCTGAGTCCTGCGGGAGGCCCGACCACGCTGCACTGGCGGATGGCCTAGTTTTGCCCCCATGCGGATAGTGATCTGCGAGGACACCGTCCTCCTGGCCGAGGGGCTGCAACGGATCGTCGAGCGGGCGGGTCACGAGGTGACCGGCCTGCTCGGCGACGCCGACGCGCTGCGGGGCGTCGATCCCGCCGCGGTGGACCTCGTCGTGACCGACGTGCGGATGCCGCCGGGCCACGGCGACGACGGGCTGCGCGCCGCCCTCGAGCTGCGCGCGGCGAGGGCGGAGTTGCCGGTGCTGGTGCTCTCGCAGTACGTGGCCGTCGCGTACGCGCGGCGGCTGCTCGATTCGGGCGGCGGCGTCGGGTACCTGCTCAAGGAGCGGGTGGGGCGCGTCGGGGACTTCCTGCGCGCGCTCGACACCGTGTCCGCCGGCGGCGTCGTGGTGGACCCCGAGGTGGTGCGGAAGATGTTCACCCCCACCGTGCTCGACAGGCTGACCCCGCGCGAGGGCGAGGTACTGGCGCTGATGGCGGAGGGGCGGGCCAACACCGAGATCGCGGCGGCCCTCGTCGTCTCCGATGCGGCGGTGGCCAAACACGTGGCGAACATCTTCGCCAAGCTGGACCTCCCGCCGGAGGAGGGGAATCGGCGCGTCCGCGCGATCCTCGCCTACCTGACCGATCGGTAGCGGGTAGCGTTGGCCGCATGGTGAATCCGGGCCCCACCCCCATCGACCTCGACGCCCTGCGCCGCGCCCCCAAGGTGCTGCTGCACGACCACCTCGACGGCGGGCTCCGGCCGCGCACCGTCCTCGAGCTCGCCGCCGAGACCGGATACGAGAACCTTCCCGCGAGCACGGAACCGGAACTGGCGGCGTGGTTCCGCGAGGCGGCGGACTCCGGTTCGCTGGTGAAGTACCTGGAGACGTTCGAGCACACCGTCGGCGTGATGCAGACCCCGGAGGCCCTGGCGCGCGTCGCGCGGGAGTGCGCGGAGGACCTGGCCGCCGACGGCGTGGTGTACGCCGAGGTCCGCTTCGCCCCCGAGCAGCACACCGAGCGCGGTCTGTCGCTCGACGAGGTGATGGAGGCAGTGCTGTCCGGGTTCGCCGCGGGGGAGTCCGCGGCGAAGGTGGCCGGCCGGCCGATCGTGGTGCGGTGCCTGGTGACCGCGATGCGGCACGCGGCCCGGTCGCGGGAGATCGCGGAGCTCACGGTGCGCTGGCGCGACCGCGGCGCCGTGGGCTTCGACATCGCCGGCGCGGAGGCCGGGTTCCCGCCCAGCCGCCACCTCGACGCGTTCGAGTACATGCGGGATCACTCCGCGCCGTTCACCATTCACGCCGGGGAGGCCTTCGGCCTGCCGTCGATCCACGAGGCGGTGGCGTTCTGCGGGTGCGACCGGTTGGGGCACGGCGTGCGGATCGTCGACGACATCGGGCTTCCGGACGGCGTCGGGCCCGACGCCCGCGACTTCTCCGGTGCCGAACTGGGCCGGGTGGCCGCGCGGGTGCGCGACGCCCGCATCCCGCTGGAGCTCTGCCCGAGTTCCAACGTGCAGACCGCGGCCGTGGCGTCGCTGGAGCAGCATCCGTTCAACATGCTGGCGCAGTTGCGGTTCCGTGTCACGGTGAACACCGACAACCGGCTCATGAGCGACACCACGATGAGCCGCGAGATGCTCAAGCTGGTGCAGACCTTCGGCTTCGGTTGGACGGACCTGCAGCGGTTCACCATCAACGCGATGAAGTCCGCGTTCCTGCCGTTCGATCAGCGGATCGAGCTGATCGACGACGTGATCAAGCCCGGCTTCGCCGTCCTCATCGGATAGCCGGCAGCCGCGGCCCGAGGGCCCGGCCCGGCCTACTTCTTGCCGAGCCGGTCCTCGAAATCGTGCTCCAGCGCCCGCCACGCCTCGGCCTCGTTGTCGAACGGGCCCGACGGTGCGAGGCGGCGCGGCTGCGGGTCCAGCGCGTAGGAGACGAAGAAACCCAGCGGGGTGGTGGGGCGCAGCGCGTCCCGAACCGAGGAGTCGTCCGCGAAATCGGCGGAGTCCAGCAGCAGTTCGACGGCCAGGTCCAGCTGATCGCGGTCGATGCGGCGCGGGCCGTCGGCGATGTCCTCGCCGATGCCGGGCAGCACGTACACGTTGTCGTCGTACACCTCGACCTCGAGCGAGCCGTCGGTCGCGGCCACCCGCACCTCGTCGAAGGTGGAGACCTCCGAGAGGTCGGTCTCCTCGTCGTCGGCGAGGTAGCGGGCCAGCGCGCCCTCGGAGTCGAACACGAAGATCGTTCCCTTGCGGCCCAGGAAGACCGGGTTGTCATCGAGGTAGCAGCGCAGCGTGTAGTACTCGCCGTCCGACGTGATGATCTTGATGGGGTCGATGCCGACCTGGCCCCAGAACGAGTCGTCCTCCTCGAACTCCTCGTCCTCCTCCGCCTCGTCGTCGGCGAGGTCGGCGTCGCCGGCGTCCTCGGCCTCGTCGTCCAGATCGTCGTCGGTGTCGAGGTCGTCGTCCGCGTCCAGGGAATCGAGGTCGTCCTCGTCGTCGGCGAGCGCGGCCGCCTTCTCCGCGGCGGCGGTGAGTTCCTGCTCCGCCGTGGCGGTGGCCGACGACGAGACCTCGGGGGTACTCACGACGCCCTCGATGGCGTCGATGACGTCGTCCCACTTGCGGCCGATGATCTGGCCCACCTTGTGCCACATCTCGGCGCCCTCGCGGCCCTCGAAGTTGCGGGTTCCGATCCGCACGGTGCCCAGCACGGGGTTGCCGTTGAAGAACTTCGTGACGTCGATCAGCTCGCACACCTCGCCGATGAGCGAGACGATCTCGAGCGTGTCCTCGAGCTCCGCGATCACCTCGGGGGTGGGCTCCTCGGCCGCGAGCTCCGGCACCGAGATCAGGTCGAAGCTGCGGTCGTCGCGCGGCGCGAACGCCTCCGCGGGCAGCGTGGTGAGCGCCTCCCATGCGGGGTGGTCGTCCAGATCGTTGGCCGCCCCGCTGCGCGCGAACGCGACGAGTTCGGCCACGGAGGAGAACCCGTAGAGGTCGTCGTCGAGGCCCAGGAAGGCCTCCCATTCGTCCTCACCGTCCCGCCACCGCGGTGCCCACAGGGTGTACACCGGGCCGTCGGTGAGGCCGAGCTCGATCGGGACGATGTCAGACGCCATGGCGCCCAGACTAGTGCACCGAGCCGACTTGTCGTCGAGGAGAGGAGGGGTCTCCTGCGCACGGGCCCGATCGCGGTCCCGCTCAGCCCGTCGGGCGCCAGAAACCGTGGAAGCCCTGCCCGATGTTGTCGGTGCGAACGGGGTTGACCTGAACCGGGTCCCCGGCCTCCACCATGAGGCCGTTGCCGATCACCATCGCGACGTGACCGTCCCACACGGCGAGGTCCCCGGGCTGCAGGTCGGCCCCGCTCACCTGTGCCCCCACGGACTGCGCGTCGGCGATCCGCGGCAGCTCGATCCCGGCCTGGCGGTAGGCCCACTGCGTCAGCCCGCTGCAGTCGAGGCCCACCCCCGGCGAGGTGCCGCCCCAGGCGTACGGGACGCCGACCTGCGTCAGCGCCGCCTGCACCGCCGCGGCGGCCTTCGCGTTGGGTGCCTTCACCACCGACCCGTCGGGAAGCCGGATGGTCACGCCGCCCTTCCCGTCGGAGGTCACCGAGACCCCCGTCGAGCCCTTCGTGGCCCGCGACGCCTGCGCGGTGCGGGATCCCCGTCCGGAGCCGGAACCCGGACGGGAGCCCGAGCCCGATCCGGACCCCGGCCCCGAGAGCGCCGCCGGGACGGCGCTCAACGCGCTCGACGGCGAACCGCCGCCGGACCCCGAACCGGCGCCCCCGCCGCCGGACCACGAGGACGGCGATGTCGGCGCCGCCGTCGTCGCGGCGGGGGTGGTCGCGGCGCCGCCGCCCACGGTGTCGGGCGCCGTGGGCGTGGACGACGCGAGACCGGCGACCTTGGCCGCCTCCCCGTCGAGTCGGCCGCGCACCCGCTCGAGCACGTCGAGCGCCTGCTGCAGGTGTTCCGACGCGAGCGTGAGCACCGCGATGAGTCCGGCCGGGTTGGTCAGTGCCGGGTTCGCGGCCTCCGCCTTCCGCACGAAGGAGTCGAGGATCCGCGTCAGTTCCGTGTGGCCGGTGCGCACGGCCTCCGCGGCCACCGTCACCGACTCCTTGAGCGACCCCGTGTGCTCGGACAGCGCGCCGGCCGCGATGCCGCCGGAGCCGATGCTGCGCTGCGCGGCGCCGGCGTCGACGCCCGTCCACGCCTGCCCCACCGCGACATTGGTGCTCCGCGTCTGCGCGCCCACGCGCTGCAGCTCCGCCTGCACCGCCGCGATCGCCGCGTCCACGCCGGCCGCGGTGAGATCGCCGGTGCCGAACGCGTCGACCAGCGAGCGCAGCGGCGCCGCGAGCGCCGCGACGACGCCGCTCACGGTGCGCCGCCCAGCAACCCGAGCAGGGCGACGGCGCCGCCCGCCTCGGTGGCCGAGGCCGAGGCCACGGTCTGCGCGGCCCCCGCGGCGGCCGAGGCGTAGTACGCGGCGAGCCGCGCCAGTTCCGCGTCGGCCGCGGTGACCGCGCCCAGCAACTCGGCCGTGTAATCGCTGCCGACGATCCCGAACACCGGGGCGAGCGCGGCCGACGCGCCCGCACCCACTCCGAGCACGGAGCTCACCGACGCGGCGAGCGCTCCCAGTTCGCCGCCGGCGCTCGCCACCGACGGCACGTCCATCTCGAACCGTTCCATTCCCCGTACCCCCTCTATCAATTGGACGGGCCAGGACGCCGCGAGGTTCCCGATACGCTTGCCGCATGCAGATCACCGTGGTCGACCACCCCCTGGCCGCCGTCCGCCTCACCGCGCTCCGGAACGAGGCCACCGACAACGCCTCGTTCCGCGCGGCCCTCAAGGAGCTCACCCAGATGCTGGTCTACGAGGCCATGCGCGGGGCGCCCGTGGTGGCCGAGCCGGTGCGCACTCCGCTGGAGGTCACCGACGGCGCGGCGCTCGCAGCGCCGCCGCTCCTGGTCCCGGTGCTGCGCGCGGGCCTGGGGATGGTGGATCAGGCGCACGCGATGCTCCCGGAGTCCCAGGTCGGGTTCGTCGGGATGGGCCGCAACGAGGAGACCCACGTGCCGGAGCCCTACTTCGAGTCGCTCCCCGCGGATCTCACGGGCCGGCCCGTTTTCGTGCTCGATCCGATGCTCGCCACCGGTGGGTCGATGGTGGAGACCCTGGGCCTGCTCGCCCAGCGCGGCGCCACCGATGTGACCGCGGTGTGCGTGGTGGCCGCACCGGAAGGTGTTCGCGCCCTGGGGGACTGCGGGCATCCGGTGCGGCTGGTGACGGCCGCCGTGGACCGCGGGCTCAACGAGAACGCGTACATCGTGCCCGGGCTGGGCGACGCGGGAGACCGGCAGTTCGGGCCGCGCTGGACCTGACGGTCAGCCCGCCCAGAACCCCGTCGAGGGTTCGGTGAACTCGCCCGCCGGGGTGCTGATCACCAGGCCGCCGGGCGTGATGTTGATGGTCGCGTCCGGCGCCCGGACCACCCACCCCGGGCCGGCGGGCAGGACGCCCTCCAGGCGCACGCCCGCGCCGGTGTCGGCGCGCCACCCCGCGTAGTACAGCGTTCCCCCGTGGTCGCAGACCACGGCCTGGGAGGCCGCCGTCTGCACGATCATCCGGGCCGAGTCCCCGTCGGCGCAGCGCGCGGCCGTGCCGAGGAAGCCCTGCCGGTCCGTTCCCGGCACCGTCGGGGCGGGCGCGGTCGACACGGGTGCCGGGACCTGCGTGCTCGTGGTCGACGGTGCGCTCGGCGCCGCCGTGGTCGACGGGGCCGGGGACTCCTCCTGTTCGCCGTTGACGTACGCCGCGGCGGCCGCGGCGGCGGCCACCACGAGGAGCACGCCGGCGACCACCGACAGCGCGATCACCCGGGTACGGCCCGGGGGGCTCCCCGGGCGGTGCGGGCCGCGGTTCACTCGAAGGCCGCCCATTCCCGGACGGTGTCCGTCACGGCGGCCAGGCGCCCGCGGGCGGCGTCCACGGCCCCCGTGAGGGCCTCGCCGGAGTCTTCGCCGTGCTGCTGGGAACCCACGGGTTCGATCACCTCCAGGTAGAACTTCGCCTTCGGCTCCGTTCCGGAGGGGCGCACGGTGACCCGCACGCCGTCGCCGCGGAACACCAGCGCATCCGTCGCGGGACGTGCTTGCAGCAGATCCTCGCAGCGCACCGCGGTGTTCGCAATGTCAAGCGGCGGGTCGTCGCGGAGCCGGGCCATGATCGCGCCGATCCGGGTCAGGTCGTCGACGCGCAGCGAGTACTGGCTCGTGAGGTGGACCCCGTGCCGGCGGTACAGGTCGGCGAGCGCGTCCGGGAGGGTGCGGCCGCCGGCTTTGAGGGAGGCCGCGTACCCGGCCGCGACGACCGCCGCGGAGACGCCGTCCTTGTCGCGCACCGCCGACGGATCGGCGCAGAGGCCGAGGGCCTCCTCGTAGGCGAACACCAGGCCGTCCCCCGCGCGCACCAGGTTCTTGAAGCCGGTGAGCGTGCGGGCGTACCGGGCGCCGCCGGCCTCCGCGATCGCGCCCAGCAGCTCCGAGCTCACGATCGTCGTGGCCACCAGGGGGTCCGGCGGTGCGCCGTCCAGCGGCTGGTCCAGCAGGTGCGCGCCGAGCAGCGATCCGGCCTCGTCGCCGGTGAGCATCCGCCACCCGTCGGGGGTGCGGGCGCCCAGGGCGCACCGGTCGGCGTCGGGGTCCAGGGCGATCGCCAGATCGGCGTCCACGCTCTCCGCGAGTGCGAGGAGCAGGTCCGAGGCGCCCGGTTCCTCCGGGTTGGGGAACGTGACCGTGGGGAATCCGCCGTCCGGCGCGAACTGCTGCTCCACGACGTGCACGTCGTGGAATCCGCTGCGGCGCAGCGCCTCCACCGCTACCTTTCCACCCACGCCGTGCATGGGGGTGAGGGCGATCCGCAGCCCCGTCGCCGGGGGCGGCCGGAGCGAGGACACCCGATCGAGGTAGGCCTCGACCACCTCGTCGGCCCGCGGATCGGCGGGCACGGCGGCGCGCTCGATCGTGTTCGCGCCGGGCGCCGAGGCGATGAGCGCCTCGATCTCCGCGTCGGCCGGGGCGGCCAGCTGCGCGCCACCGTCGACGTACACCTTGTACCCGTTGTCGGCGGGCGGGTTGTGCGAGGCGGTGATCTGCACGCCCGCCGCCGCGCCGAGGGCCCTGGTCGCGAACGACACCCACGGCGTGGGGCCGGGCTCGGGCAGCGCCACCACGGCGAAGCCCTGGGCGGCGAGGACCTCGGTGGCCGCGGCGAAGAAGGCCTCGCTGCCGCGTCGCGCGTCGCGCCCCACGACCACGGTGCCGCCGCCGAGGCACCGGCCCTTGAGCCATTCGCCGAGCGCCCACGTCGCGCGGGTCACGACGGCCACGTTCATGCCCGACGGTCCGCCGCGCACCGGACCGCGGAGGCCGGCGGTGCCGAACGTGAGGGGCGCCGCGAAGCGCTCCGCCAGCGCGTCGGGTGCGAGGGCCTCGAGTTCGGCGCGGGTCTCGGGGTCGGGGTCGGCGGCGATCCACGCCCGCGCGTCCACGGCGGCCACCTACATCGCCTCGATCACGTCGGCGAGCAGGCCGCCCATCCGGCCGGCCGCCTCCCGGCCGGCCTCGAGGACCTCCTCGTGGTTCAGGGGCTCGCCCGTGATCCCGGCGGCCAGGTTGGTCACCAGCGAGATACCCAGCACCGCAGCGTCTTCGGCGCGGGCCGCGATGGTCTCGTGCACCGTGGACATGCCGACCAGATCGGCGCCCAGCGTGCGCAGCATCCGGATCTCCGCCGGCGTCTCGTAGTGCGGCCCCGGCAGTCCCGCGTAGACGCCCTCGCCGAGCGACGGGTCCACCTTCCGGGCCAGCGCGCGCAGCTCGGGGGAGTAGGCGTCCACCAGGTTGACGAACTGCGCGCCGACCAGCGGCGAGCGCGCGGTGAGGTTGAGGTGGTCGGAGATCAGCACGGGCTCGCCCACGAACATGCCCTCGCGGAGGCCGCCCGCGGCGTTGGTGAGGATCACCGTCGACGCGCCGGCGGCGCACGCCGTGCGCACGGGGTGCACCACCCGGGAGAGGTCGTGGCCCTCGTACGCGTGAGTCCGCCCGAGGAGGACCAGGACCCGCTTGTCGCCGACCACCACGGCCGACGCGGTTCCCCTGTGGCCCGCGGCGCTGGGCGGCGCGAAGTGGGGGAGCCGCGCCATCGGGACGGATCCGGCCTCGGCTCCGCGCGCCGTGAGCGCCTCCGCCGCGGGGGCCCAGCCGGAGCCGAGGACCACCGCCGCGTCGAACCGCTCACCCCCGGTCGCCGCCACGAGGGCGTCCGCCGCCTCCCGTGCCGCCGCGGAGGGATCGTCGATACCGAAATCTCGTGCCGCCGGATCTTGCGCCATAGCCCCAGATGCTAGCGGCTATCCTGACGGCCATGCCTTACGTCACTCGCACCGACGATGTCTTCACACTCCTCCTGGGGGACGAGGGCGTCGAGCTCTCCGAGGCCAACCCGGAGAACCGGTTCTCACCGGACTGGATCGATGCGGTGCACGCCCGCCTCGACGAGATCGAGGCGCAGGCGGCCGGCGCGCCCGCGGCGCTCGTTGTGACGGCCACCGGCAAGTTCTTCTCCAACGGGCTCGACGTGATGTACATCCTGGCCAACTTCGGCGAGCTCCCCGCCTACCTGGACCGGGCGCACACCGTGTTCAGCCGGCTGCTCACCTTCCCGATGACCACCGTGGCCGCGATCAACGGCCACGCCTTCGGCGCCGGCGCGATGCTGGCGCTGTCCTGCGACTTCGCAGTCATGCGCGAGGACCGCGGCTTCTTCTGCCTCCCCGAGGTCAGCCTGAAGATGGGTTTCACCGAGGGCATGGCCTCGCTGCTGCGCTCGCGGCTGCCGTACCAGACCGCGGTCGAGTCGATGACCACGGGACGCCGCTACGGCGGCGCCGAGGCCGTGGCCGCGGGGATCGTGCAGGCGACGGCCTCCGAGGCCGATCTCGTCGCCGAGGCGACCTCCCGCGCCGCCGCGAACGCCGCGGCCGACGGGCCCACGCTGAACAAGATCAAGAACGACCTGCACGCGCCGCTGCTCACCGCCCTGGCGGTGCCGACCCCGACCGACGTCAAGTTCGGCTGACGTGGCGGCCGCCGTCTCCTCCGTCCTCGACCGGCTGACCGCCACCGTCGACGACCTGAACACGGAGCTGGTCTCGGTCAGCCATGCGGTGCACGCCCGCCCGGAGCCGGCGTTCGAGGAGCACCGGGCGGCGGCGCTGCTCACCGAGGTCCTGGACGGGTACGGTTTCGCGGTCGAGCGGGCGATCGCGGGCCTCGACACCGCGTTCGTCGCGCGCGCGGGCGACGGCCCCCTGCGGGTGGCGGTGTTCGCCGAGTACGACGCCCTCCCGGGGATCGGCCACGCGTGCGGGCACAACATCATCGCGGCGGCCGGGGTCGGCGCCGGGGCGGCGCTCGCCTCCGTCGCCGACGAACTGGGCATCACCGTCGAGGTCTACGGCACTCCGGCGGAGGAGTCCGGAGGCGGCAAGGTGCTCATGCTGCAGCGCGGCGCGTTCGACGGCGTCGCGTGCGCCGGGATGGTGCACCCCGCCCCGTTCGACGTGGTGCGCACCCGCACGCTCGCCCTCGCGGACCTCGCCATCGGGTTCTCCGGCCGGGAGGCGCACGCCTCCGCCGCGCCGTGGGCCGGCCGCAACGCGGGCGACGCCGCCACCGTCGCGCAGGTGGCGCTCGGCCTGCTGCGCCAGCACCTCGAACCGGGGCAGCAGCTGCACGGCATCGTCAGCGAGGGCGGGAGCGCCCCGAACGTGGTGCCGGCGACCGCGGAACTGCTGTACTACCTGCGCGCGGACGACGCCGAGTCCCTGGACAGGCTGGCCGCGCGGGCGGGGGACTGCTTCGCGGCGGGTGCCCTGGCGTCCGGCTGCACGCACACCGTGACCGAGGTGTCGCCCGCCTACACCGAGCTGCGCAGCGACGACGGGCTGGCCGCCGCCTACCGCGCCGCGGCGGTCGCGATCGGCCGCTCGCCGGTCGCGGAGGAGTTCGAGCGGCTGGTCCCGCTGGGGAGTACCGACATGGGCAACGTGAGCCACGCTGTACCGTCGATCCATCCGCTGATCGGCTTGGAGACCGACGGGGCCGTGACCCATCAGCCGGAATTCACGGCCGCCGCCGCGACGCCGTCCGCCGATCGGGCCGTGCGCGACGGAGCGCTCGCCCTGGCCGCAGCCTTCGCTGCGGTCGCGGAGGACGACGATGAGCGCGCGCGGCTGCTGAACCGGGCCGCGCGGGGCCCGGAACAGGGAGGCGGAAGGTGAGCGGCAGTACCGCTGGTGCGGCGCACGTCGAGGACTGGTTGCAGCGCAGGGGCGGGTGGCTCCGGGAGTTCCGCCGCGACCTGCACGCGCACCCCGAGCTGTCGTGGCGCGAGCAGCGGACCACGAACACCGTCGTCGAGACGCTCACCGCGCACGGGCTGCACCCCCGGCGCCTCTCGACCACGGGCCTGGTCTGTGACCTCGGGCCCGACTCGGGGGAGCGGATCGCGCTCCGCGCCGACATGGACGCGTTGCCCATCCACGAGGCCACGGGCCTCGACTTCCAGTCCTCCAACCCCGGCGTCTCGCACGCGTGCGGGCACGACGCGCACACCACGATCCTGACCGGCACGGCGCTGGCCCTGGCGGAACTGGACGCCGCCGGGAAGCTGCCGGTCGGCGTGCGGCTGATCTTCCAGCCGGCCGAGGAGGTCATGCCCGGCGGCGCGCTGTCCGCCGTGCGCGACCGCGTGATGGACGGTGTGTCCCGGATCTACGCGCTGCACTGCGACCCGCGGATCGAGGTGGGCCGGATCGGCGTGCGCGCGGGGGCGATCACCTCCGCGGCGGATCACGTGGAGGTCATTCTGCACTCGCCGGGCGGGCACACCTCGCGGCCGCACCTGACCTCGGACCTCATCTACGGGATGGGCGCCGTGATCACGGGGCTGCCGGGCGTGCTGTCGCGCCGGGTGGACCCGCGGTCCGGCACGATCATGGTGTGGGGCGCGGCGAACGGCGGGTCCGCCCCGAACGCGATCCCGCAGATCGGCGCGCTGCACGGCACCGTGCGCACGGGCGAACATCACATCTGGGAGACCCTCGAGCCCCTGGTCCGCGAGGTGGTGGGCGAGTTGCTGGCGCCGCTGCGGATCAAGCACGAGGTGAATTACACCCGCGGCGTGCCGCCGGTGATCAACGAGAAGAGGGCGGCCTCCGTGCTCGCCCAGGCGGCGCGCGACGTGTCCGCGGACGGTGTCACGGACACCCCGCAGTCCGGCGGCGGCGAGGACTTCTCCTGGTACCTCGAGGAGGCGCCGGGCGCGATGGCGCGGCTCGGCGTGTGGTCCGGCGAGGGGCGCCAGTACGACCTGCACCAGCCCGATTTCGTGCTCGACGAGCGGGCGTTGGAGATGGGCGTGAAGGTCCTCACGAACGTGGTGTTCCACTCCGCGGAGTGATCAGCGCGTCGCCGAGGGCGGTGCGGCGGTAGAGGACTCGGCGGCCGTAGCGGGAGCTCTCCACGATGCCGTTCGCGCCCAGGATTTTCAGGCTCTGCGACACGGCGGACGGCGAGATGCCCAGCGCCGCGGCCAGTTCGCTGACCGCGGCGGGTTCGGCGAGCGCGGCGAGGAGATCCGCCTTCGCGGCGCCGATCAGCCTGCGCAGGGCGTCGTCCGCGACCGGCGGCGCCGATTCGGTGAGGGTCGCCGAACCGCGCGCCGAGTAGCCGATGTTGGGCGCCGTGCTCGCCGGATCGTGTGCCACCGTCACCCCGCCGACGAACACGCTCGGCAGGAGCGTCAGTCCGAGGCCGCCCGAAGCGAATTCGCCGGTGGCGTTGGTGCACTCCAGGCTCACGCGGAGTTCGCCGCTGCGGTTCCACTCGACGTACGGGGTGAGAGTGCCGAACAACCGGGCGGGCCCACCGGAGGCGAGTTCCCTTCCGCGGTAGGTGATATCCGATTCCAGGATGCGCTGAACCGCCGGCCAGATCGGCTCGACGGTCTCCCGGTGGTACCCGGCGAGCGCCTCGGCGGCCCTGCCCGCGGGATCGTCGTGCCCGATGAGACCCGCCAGCGCGGCGGACGGCGGGGAGCCCTCGGCGAGGCCGGCGAGTTGGCCGCGCGCGATCTCCGGATCCGTGGCGGCGACCATCGCCAGGTGCTCGCCGAACGAGGGCCGGGTGCGGCCCGGCGCGGTGATCGGGGTGAGGAAATCGGGGATCTGCTTGCCGGAGGGGGAGATCAGGGCGTCGATCGTCGCCGCGTCGTAGCGGCCTCGCGCCGCGTGCGCGTCGCTCCGCCACCGGGCCAGATGCGATGCGGACGGGTGGATCCGGTGCAGGTGGAAGATGCTGAACACCGTTTCGTTCAAGGGGGACACCACGAATCGGGCGTCGGCCAGGTCGCCGACGTCCAGCAGGTAGGTCAACATGTAGGCGCCACCTAAATCATTGGAACCCTGGAGCCGGTTCGTGTGTGCTCGACGTATGAGCGAATACAGAGAGCACTGGAACCTGGCGGCGGATCCTCCGACGGCCTCAGTCTACGCACGCCTGGCGGACATCCACGACCGTTCGGGGCGGCGCACCGTCGGGCGCCCGGGCCGGGACCCGAGGCGCGCGCTGGCCGCGGCCCTGCACCGGCTGGCCGCGGCGATCGAGCCGGCACCGTCGAGCTGCGAGGCCGGGCGGGCCTGAGTCAGTCGACGCCGTCGGCCGCGGAACCGGGGCCCGGCCCCACGTTCCGGGACTCCCGGGTGCGCAGCGCGAGGACGTACTCCTCCGGTGCGCCCGCGATCTCCGCGGCGTCGGCCATGACGCCCAGGTAGCGCGCCGAGGGCAGGCCGCCCTCGAACGCGTCCACCACGTACAGCCACGCGAGTGTGGAGCCCCCGTCGACCAGGTCGACCCGCGCCTTCACCTTGACGTGGATGCCGAGTTCGGAGCCCTCCCAGCGGTCCAGGGAGACCTCGTCGTCCTCGGTGACGTCGTAGAGCACCACGAACACCTTCGCGCCGGGGTCCTCGGTGACGGTCGCGAGCGCGCCCTCCCAGCCGATGTCCTCCCCGGCGAAGGTCAGACGCCAGCCCGTGAGCCACCCCGTGCCGGACATGGGCGAGTGCGGGGCGCGCTCGGCCATCTGCTCGGGGTGCATGTTCGAACCGTAGGCGGCGTAGATGGGCACAGGTGAACTCTACGCGCGAGCTTCACCCCTCCGGCGCACGTGGGCGCGGTCGGGACGATAGCGTTGCAGCCATGACGAACATCGTGATCATCGGCGGCGGGCCGGCGGGGTACGAGGCGGCGCTGGTGGCGGTGGCCCACGGCGGCGACGTCACGGTGATCGAGGCGGACGGGATCGGCGGCGCGTGCGTCCTGTACGACTGCGTCCCGTCGAAGACGTTCATCGCCTCGACCGGCATCCGCACCGAGACCCGCCGCGCCGTCGACCTCGGCATCGAGCTGCACTTCGAGCGCGTCGAGATCGACGTGGAGCGGATCAACACCCGCGTCAAGGACCTCGCGGCGGCCCAGTCGGCGGACATCCGTGCGCGGCTCGTCGGCGAGGGCGTCCGGATCATCCGCGGCAACGCCTCGCTCGCGCCCACCAGCCCCGGTATGGCGCAGCACGTGGTGAACGTGGTCACGCCCACCGGCGGCGAGCAGATGCTCGAGGCCGACGTGGTCCTCATCGCCACCGGCGCCTCGCCCCGCGTGCTGGAGTCCGCGAAACCCGACGGCGACCGCATCGTCACGTGGCGCCAGCTGTACGACCTGGAGGAGCTGCCCACCCATCTCGTGGTCGTCGGGTCCGGCGTCACCGGTGCCGAGTTCGTGCACGCCTACACCGAGCTCGGGATCAAGGTCACCCTGGTCAGCTCCCGCGACCGGGTGCTCCCGCACGAGGACGAGGACGCCGCGCTGGTCCTGGAGGACGCGCTGGTCGACCGCGGCGTCTCGCTGGTCAAGCGCGCGTACGCGGACAAGGTCGAGCGCACCGACGGCGGCATCGTCGTGCGGCTCACCGACGGCCGCACCGTCGAGGGTTCGCACTGCCTGATGACCGTGGGCTCCATCCCGAACACCGAGGGCATCGGACTCGAGGACGTGGGGATCGAGCTGAACAAGGGCGGGTACATCCCCGTCGACCGGGTCTCGCGCACCAAGGTGCCCGGCATCTACGCCGCCGGTGACTGCACCGGCGTGCTGCCGCTGGCGTCCGTGGCCGCCATGCAGGGCCGCGTCGCCATGTACCACGCCCTGGGCGAGGGCGTCTCGCCCGTGAAGCTCAAGACCGTGTCGTCGGCGATCTTCACCCGCCCCGAGATCGCGACCGTGGGCGTCTCACAGGCCTCCATCGACGACGGCACCTACCAGGCGCGCACCGTCATGCTGCCCCTCGCGACCAACCCGCGGGCCAAGATGTCGGGGCTCAAGCGCGGATTCGTCAAGGTCTTCTGCCGCCCGAACACCGGTCTCGTGATCGGCGGAGTCGTGGTGGCGCCCAACGCCTCCGAGCTGATCCTTCCGCTGACCGTCGCCGTGCAGAACGGCCTGACGGTGGACGACGTGGCCCAGACGTTCTCCGTGTACCCGTCGCTCGCCGGCTCGGTCACCGAGGCCGCGCGGCAGCTGATGCGCCAGGACGACCTGGCCTGATCGGCGTCGCGTCGGCGCGGGAGCGCGGCATGATGAGAACGTGTTCCATTCCTCGGCCGGCGACGGCGCCGGCGTGCCGCGTATCCCCGCGATGGTCGCGGACACCGTCGGCGTGCTGCGGATCCTCGCCCACTTCGACGCCCTGACCGAGACCGCGTGCGACGCCGACGCCCTGGTGCGCGAGGCGGAACGCGTCGCGGGCTGCCCGGTGGAGGCGGCCCCCGTGGCATCGGGGGAGATCGGCGTGAAGGTGCGCCGCGACGGTGGGGCGCACCCTCTCGACGTGGTGCTCGCGGACAGGCTCGCCCGCGCTCTGCGCGCCGCCCGCGACCGTCCGCGGCCCTCGCTGCTGCGGCTCGGTGATCCGGGGCTCGTGGAGATCGCCGTCTCGCGTCGCGAGTCCCGGGAGGACCGGCTGCGAGCGGTGGCGCTCCTGGGGCTCGATCCCGGCCGCCCGCTGGCCGCGGTGGCCGTCGCCGCGGCCGACGACGCCGCGCCCGGCGTGGAGGCGTTGCGCCGCGCCGTGCCGGGGCGGGTCGCGCCGTCGGACTCGGGCCGGCTGGTGGTCTGCCTGGTCGGGGACCCGCCGCCGATGCGGGAGCTGACCACGGCGGTGCACGGTGACCTCGATCGCAGGTTTCCGAACGTGACCGGGGTGCGGAACCCGCTCGACGTGTGGCTCGGCATCGGCGAGGCGCTGCCCGCGCACCGCGCCCCCGAGTCCTGGCGGCAGGCCTGCGTCGCGGTCCGGTTCGCCTCCAGCACCGTGTTCGGCCGGCGCGCCGTGCCGTACGGTCCGCTCGGCTCCCTGGCGATGCTGGCCGAGGTGCCGCCCGACAGGCTCGCCGAGGACCCCGGGCTGGCCGCGCTCGACGGGGTGCTCGCCGCGCCGGGCGGCGATCTGGACGTCGAGGCGCTCGAGTCCTACTGCGTGTTCGGGTCACTCCGGCGGACAGCCGCTGAGCTGCGGCTGCACCACAGCACGGTCGGCGCCCGGCTGGCGCGGGTCGAGGCGGCCACCGGATGGCGGCTGGAGGACCCCGTCGACCGGTTCCAGGCGACCCTGGCCCTGCTCGCGCGGCGCCTGCGCTCCTCCGACGCGGCGCTGCGCGAATCGGACCTGTATCCCGGCTGACCCGCCCGACGGCCGTCGCGCCGGCGACGCGGATCGCGCGACGCGTGGCGGCTGTGCGCGCGGTGTGACGGGGGTCACGATGAAGACGTCCGCACGGCCCGCGGACGACAGCCACCTGAAGGAGAACCCCATGGCCCTCATCGATCCGACCCGCAACTGGAGGCTCGTCGCCGAACGCCTGGAGAGCGAGACCGACCCGCGCCGCCGCGCCGTCCTCACCGTGGTCCTCGAGCACATGCAGGCCGAGGCCGAGGCCGACCTGGACCGCCTCATGGCCACCGTGAGTCCCGATGCCGCGTACCACTTCTGGCACGGGGGAGGGGACTTCGGCCCCAAGGGGCACGACGGTGTGCGGCAGTACTACGCCGGAATCGTGGCGGGCGGCGCCAACCACATCCAGTACGACGTGGACCGCCTCATCGTGGACGACCACGGGCTCGTCACCGAGGGGCTGCTGACGATGCTCGTGCCCGGCGCCACGGCGATCGCCATGGGCCTGGCCGTGGGCGATCCCGGCGCCGACTACCTCTACTCGTACCGGCAATTGCTGGTGTGGCCGATCGACGAGAACGGGCTCGTCGCGGGCGAGGACTCGTACGGCGGCGGCACCGTCGAGCTGCGAGCGGTGGAGCGCGACGAGCTCCCCGCCGCGTACCTCGCGCAGGTGCACCCGGACGCGGTGGGCGCGTGACGGCGGGCGGCGGGAGCGTCGGTTCCGCCCCGGCGACGGCGACGGGGCCCGCGGCCTGGGCCGCGGGAACGGCCACCACCCGGGACCTGTTGGAGCGGCGCGCGGAAGACCACAAGACGGGGCTCCTGTTCGAGGGCGCGTCGTGGACCTGGGCGGAGTTCGTGGCCGAGTGCCGGGCCCGGGCGCACCTGCTCCTCGCGCTGCGCGACCCCGAGCGCCCGTTCCACGTGGGAGTGATGCTGGAGAACCATCCGGAGTACCTGTTCCACATCGGGGCCGCGGCCTACGCGGGCGCCACGGCGGTCGGCGTCAACCTCACCCGGACGGGCGCCGACCGGGCGCGCGACGTCCGGAACGCCGACTGCCAGATCCTGATCACCGATGCGGAACGCCGCGCCGAAATCGACGGCCACGACCACGGCGTGGAGGAGCGGCGGATCGTCGACGTCGCCGATCCCGCGTTCCTGGCCGCGGTCGACGGCGCGCGGTCACTCCCCGGGCCCGACGTGGCCTCGGCGGCCGATCCGGCCACGCGTCTGCTGCTGTTGTTCACCTCCGGCTCGACCGGTGATCCGAAGGCGGTGATCTGCAGTACCGGCCGCCTCGCGGCGGCCGCGCTGTTCCACATGGGTATCGGTCGCGAGGACGTGAGCTACAACGCGATGCCGCTGTTCCACGGGAACGCGATCCTGGCCTGTTGGGCGAATCCGCTGGCCACCGGGGGCACGTTCGCGCTCGCGCGGCGGTTCTCCGCGTCGGGGTTCGTCGACGACCTGCTCGCCACGGGCGCGACGTTCTTCAACTACGTCGGTCGCTCCCTGGCGTACGTGCTGGCACAGCCCGAGCGGCCCGAGGAACGGCGCACGCGCCTGCGGGCCTGCTTCGGCACGGAGGCCTCGGAGCGCGACCGCGCCGAGTTCGAGCGCCGGTTCGGGGTGCGTCCCACCGAGTCCTACGGCTCCTCCGAGGGCGGCGTGGTGATCAGGATGACCGACGACACCCCGCCCGGTGCGCTGGGCGTGCCTCCGGCCGGGATGCGGGTCGAGGTCGTGGACCCGGCCACCCTCGAACCGTGCCCGCGGGCGCGGTTCGACGACGACGGGAGGCTGCTGAACGCCGGCGAGGCGATCGGCGAGTTCGCCAACCCCGACGGCGCGCCCGGTTTCGAGGGGTACTACCGGAACCCGGCGGCGACCGCGGAGCGCATCCGCGGATCCCTCTACCTGACGGGGGATCTCGGCTATCGGGACGAGGCGGGGTTCTTCTACTTCGCGGGTCGCGGCGCCGATCGGCTGCGGGTGGACAGCGAGAACTTCTCGGCGGCGCCGATCGAGCGCATCCTCGGCCGGCACCCCGGCGTCCGCCTGGCGGCCGTGTTCCCGGTCCCCGACGCCGCGACCGGGGATCAGGTGATGGCCGTGCTGCAGGTGGACGACCCGGGCGCATTCGATCCCGGCGGGTTCGCGCGGTTCCTCGCCGCGCAGCCGGACCTGGCGGGCAAGTGGGCGCCGCGGTACGTCCGGGTGACCGACGCGGTGCCGGTGACGGCGACCCGCAAGATCGACAAGAAGGCGCTCCGGGCGCCGCTGTGGGAGGTGCCCGGCGTCCTGCTCCGGCCGGGCCGGGAGGTGGAGTACCGGCCGCTGACCGGCGCCGACAGGGCGGCGATCCGCGCCGAGTTCGCCGCGAACGGCCGGTCCGCGCTGGTGCCGGACGGGGGAGCCGACGACCCGGGCTGGACGCGAAACTGAACAGTTCCGCACGTTATTCCTCCGGAAACGGGAGCAGCTCTGTGCGGGAGTGTTAGATTTCGTCGGAAATCGTTACGACTACTCCTGGAGGCGCGATGCTCCTGGCGGGCGACGGGCTCCGACTCAACGTCGGTCTGCTCGACTACACGCTGGTCGCGATCTACTTCGTGTTCGTGCTCGGCATCGGGTACATGGCACGGACACAGGTCGCGTCCAGCCTGGACTTCTTCCTCTCGGGCCGGCGGCTGCCGGCCTGGGTCACCGGCATCGCGTTCGTGTCCGCGAACCTCGGTGCCGTCGAGATCATGGGCATGTCCGCCAACGGCGCCCAGATCGGCATCTCGACGTTCCACTACTACTGGATCGGCGCGGTGCCGGCCATGGTGTTCCTCGGCCTGGTGATGATGCCGTTCTACTACGGCTCCAAGGTGCGCAGCGTCCCCGAGTTCATGCGCCGCCGGTTCGGTACCGGGGCGCACCTGGTGAACGCCCTGAGCTTCGCCGTGGCCCAGGTTCTCATCGCGGGCGTCAACCTGTTCCTGCTGGCCACCGTGATCAACGCGGTGCTCGGCTGGCCGCGCTGGGTCTCCCTCGTCGTGGCGGCCGCGGTGGTGCTCACGTACACCGCTCTCGGCGGCCTCTCCGCGGCGATCTACAACGAGGTCCTGCAGTTCTTCGTGATCCTCGCGGCCCTGGTCCCGCTGACCGTGATCGGGTTGATCAAGGTGGGCGGCTGGAGCGGCCTCAAGGAGAAGGTGATCGACACCCGCAAGGGCGACGGTTCGGTGACGGCCACCGTCTCCGACCAGTTGCACACCTGGCCGGGGCAGGCCCTGAGCGGGTTCGAATCGCCGGTGTGGTCGGTGGTCGGCATCGTGTTCGGCCTGGGATTCGTTCTGTCCTTCGGGTATTGGACCACCAACTTCGTCGAGGTCCAGCGCGCCATGGCGTCCGATTCGATGTCCGCGGCCCGTCGCGCCCCGATCATCGGCGCCATCCCGAAGATGTTCATCCCGTTCGTCGTGGTGGTGCCCGGCATGATCTGCGCCGCCGTGGTCGGCGACATGATCCACCTCAAGAACTCCGGCGCCACGAGCGACTACACCTACAACGACGCGATCCTGCTGATGATGCGCGACATCCTGCCGAACGGTCTCCTGGGCGTGGCGGTCGCGGGCCTCATCGCCTCGTTCATGGCGGGCATGGCGGCGAACGTGTCCGCGTTCAACACGGTGTTCAGCTACGACCTGTGGCAGCAGTACGTGGTGAAGGACCGCGAGGACTCCTACTACATCCGCGTGGGCCAGGTCGCGACCGTCGCCGCGGTGATCCTCGCGATCGGCACCGCGACCATCGCCGCGGGCTACTCCAACCTCATGGACTACCTGCAGACGCTGTTCGGGTTCTTCAACGCGCCGCTGTTCGCGACGTTCCTCCTGGGCATGTTCTGGAAACGGATGACGCCCACCGCCGGGTGGGTGGGCCTCGTGTCCGGTACCGGCGCCGCGATCGGAGTCTTCCTGCTGCAGGAGACCGGCGTGATCGACCTCCCCGGGCAGGGCATGCCGTTCGTCGCAGCGTCGGCGGCTTTCGTGGTGGACATCGTGGTCTCCGTGCTGGTCTCGGCGGTCACCGCCCCGAAGCCGGTGTCCGAGCTGCACGGACTGGTGTACTCCGTCACCGACCGGTCCACACTGCAGGGCGACGAGGACCCCACGGCGCCCTGGTACTCCCGCCCCGTCCCGCTCGGCATCCTGGTGCTGGTCCTGGTGGCCGCACTGAGCCTGGTCTTCCGGTAGGCGCCCGATGCACCACGACAACCCCCGACGCAGGAGCTGACATGGCACGACCGACAGAGAAGCCGGGAATCATGGCCCGCCTCTTCGACATCCGCAACATCATCGCCGCGCTGCTGGGCCTGTACGGGCTCGCCCTCCTCGTGGCGGGGCTGCTCCCCGGACTCGCGGAAGCGGGCGCGGGCGCCGCCGAGCACACCGCCGACGTCACCGACCTCGCCGCGGGGAGCTCCGCCAACCTGTGGGTGGGCGCCGCGCTGGTCCTGGTGGCCGCGGGCTTCGCCGGGTGGGCCGCCGCGCGCCCGGCGGCACGGGACCGGCCCGACCGCGAATCCGAGTAGGTTCGGTCCGTGCTTGCAGCCCAGAGACGACGACACATCCTGGCCGCGGTCGTCGCACACGGCGCCGTGCGCGTGATCGACCTGGCGGACGAGCTCGGAGTCTCCGAGATGACGATCCGCCGCGACCTCGACGTCCTGGAGGAGGCGGCCGAGCTCACCAAGGTGCACGGCGGCGCGGTCCGCTCGGCCGCGGCCGGGCGCGGGCTCGAACCGCCGTCCGCGCACAAGGCGTCGCGGGAGGCCGCGGAGAAGCGGGCGATCGCCGCCGCGGCCGCACCCCTCGTCGAGGACGGGATGACGGTGGCCGTGGGCGCGGGCACGACCACGCTCGAACTGGCGCGGATGCTCCGCGGCCGGCCGATCGCGGTGGTGACCAATTCGATCTCGATCTTCCACGTGCTCACCGATTCCCCGGAGGAACCGGCGGGCGGTGCGGTGCAGCTCACGGGCGGGCAGCGCACCCCGTCGGACGCGCTCGTCGGACCCGTCGCCAACGCCATGCTGGAGCGGGTGCGCTGCGACCTCGCCTTCCTGGGGACCCACGGAATCGACCCGACGGCGGGCTTCACCTCGCCGAACATCGGTGAGGCGGAGACCAACCGGCGCCTGATCGGTGCGGCGCGCTCCACCGTGATGCTGGCCGACCACACCAAGTTCGGCGAGATCGGCGCGCACCTGTTCGCCGAGTTCTCGGCCGTCGACGGGATGATCACCGACGCCGGCCTGGGCCCCGCCGCCCGCGAGGTCCTCACCGATGTCATCGACCTGACCGTCGCCGAAGGGGGCGTACCGTGAACCGCAGACTGCCCGAACCGATTCGGGGAGCCCTCGCCGACGGCCGCGAGATCCTGCTGTTCGACACCGCGGGAACGCCGGTGCTCGGCGTCGATCGCCGGGACCTGCCGCCCCGTCCGGACGGGCCGGTCACCACCGTGCGGCGCGACCCGCGGACAGGGGACCGGGTGATCGTGGCGCCCGCGCGGCAGGACCGCACCTACAAGCCGCCGAAGCAGATGTGCCCGCTCTGCCCCGACCCCGAGGGACTCTCCAGCGAGCTCCCCGTGGAGGACTACCGCGTGGCCGTGTTCGAGAACCGGTTCCCGTCGCTCTCCGGCGCGGGCGACACCGGTCCCGTCGTGGATCACGGTCTGCGCGTGGAGTATCCGGGCGTGGGGCGGTGCGAGGTCGTGTGCTTCACCAGTGCGCACGAGGGGGCGTTCGCCGGCCTGACCCCCGAGCACGCCCGGCTCGTGGTGGACGTGTGGGCCCACCGCACCGCGGAGTTGCTCGGCCGCGAGGACGTGGCCGAGGTGTACTGCTTCGAGAACCGCGGCGAGGAGATCGGCGTGACGCTGCCGCACCCGCACGGGCAGATCTACGCGTTCCCGTTCCGCACGCCGCGCACCCAGGCGATCCTGCGCAAGGCCTCGGAGCATCGGGCCGCCACCGGGGGCGACCTCTTCGAGGCGATCCTCGCCGCCGAGGTGGACGACGGGATCCGCCTGCTGCTCCGCACGGAGCACACGACGGCGTTCGTGCCGTTCGCGGCCCGATGGCCGGCGGAGGTGCACGTGTACCCGAACCGGCACGTGCGCAACCTCACCGAGCTCACCGACGACGAAGCGGACGATCTGGCGCGGGTGTACCTCACGGTGCTGCGCGCGTTCGATGCCCTGTACGGGACCCCGCTGCCCTACATCGCTTCCTGGCACCAGTACCGCGCGGACGAGCCCGAGGGGTACCTGCACGCAGAGCTGTTCTCCATCCGGCGCAGCGCCGACAAGCTGAAGTACCTGGCCGGCGCCGAATCCGGGAGGGACGCGTTCATCACGGACAAGACGCCCGAGGCGATCGCCGCCGAGCTGCGGGAGGCGCTCGAATGACGGTGCGCGGCTACGCCCCCGGGCGGGTCAACCTGATCGGCGAGCACACCGACTACAACGACGGCTTCGCGCTGCCCATCGCCCTCGGCGTCGGCGCCACCGCCGAGTTCGACGGCGCGCCGGGCGCCCGCGTCCTCGAGGTGTCCTCCCGCGAGGAGGACGGCGCCGTGGCGGTCCCCCTGTCCACCGCGCCCGGTGCGGACACGGTGCCCGGCTGGGCGGCCTACGTGGCGGGATGCGTGTGGGCCCTGCGTGAGCACGGGGTCGCGGTGCCGGGCGGCCGGATGACGATCTCGTCGGACGTGCCGGTGGGCGCGGGACTCTCCTCGTCGGCGGCGATCGAATGCGCGGTGCTCGAGGCGCTCACCGCGGCCTCCCCGTCGCCGGTGCCCGACCGCACCACCCTGGCTCGGATCGCCCAGCGCGCCGAGAACGAGTACGTGGGCGCGCCCACCGGGCTGCTCGACCAGATGAGCAGCCTGTACGGGGCGGAGGACACGGCGCTTCTGCTCGACTTCCGTTCGCTGGATGTGGATCCCGTGCCGATGCGGCTCGGGGACGACGTGCTGCTGGCCGTCGATTCGCGGAGCCCGCACCGGCACGCGGCGGGGGAGTACCGCGCCCGCCGCGAGGCCTGCGAGGCCGCCGCCGCCGAACTGGGCGTGCCCGCGCTCCGCGACGCCGACGACGACGCGTGGCGCGCGCTGTCCGGCGACGAGCAGCGGCGCCGCGCACGCCACGTGCTCACCGAGAACCGTCGCGTGCTGGAAGCCGCCGCTGCGCTGCGCCGCGGAGACCACGCCGCGTTCGGCGCGCTGATGAACGCCTCGCACGCGTCGATGCGCGACGACTTCGAGATCACCATTCCCGCCATCGACGCCATCGCCGCCACCGCCGTGGAGTCGGGGGCGTACGGAGCGCGGATGACGGGCGGCGGGTTCGGCGGCACGGTCGTCGTGCTGGCGTCCGCCGAGGCGGCCCGTCGGATCACCGCCGAGCTGCCCGGCATCGTCTCCGGCGCAGGGTTTCCCGAGCCCGCGGTCACGCCCGTCCGGCCCGGACGCGGCGCACACGTCGCGTGAGTGTGCAACGTCAACGGTGACCGGCGTTCGGCCGTGACCGCCGCCCGATTCGCGTAGGTTCCTGGAGACGACGAAACGCGGAGCCGGCGCCGAGCCGGACGGGAGGCGGTGCCATGAGCGTGCGACGAACCGGAGCCGGGAGCCGGCTGCTGGGGATCGGGGCGGCGGCCCTCCTCCTGGTGACGGGGTGCGGGCCTGGGGACGGCGGCGCGGCACCGGGGTCCTCCTCGGTGCCGGAGCAGATACGGAGGATCGTGCTCATCAACCCGAACTCCAGTGCCACCGCGACGGACTCGATGGTCGAGCTGGCGCGGGCGCAGGCGAACGGCGCGGCGGAGATCGTGGGCGTCACCAACGAGGGCGCGCCCGCGCTGCTGACCACGCCGCAGGACATGGAGGCCGCCGCGAGGGGCGTGGTGGAGCGCGGGGTCGCCGCCGCGGGGGATCCGGGCGTCGCGGCGATCGTGGTCTCCGCGTTCAGCGATCCGGGGATGGCCGAGCTGGACGCCGCGGTCTCCGTCCCCGTGTTCGGCATCGGCACGGAGGCGTTCCGGGCGGCGTCCGCGGGCGGGCGCGCCTTCGGGATCGCCACCGTCACCTCGGATCCGGCGCTCGTCGAGTCGTTCCGCGAGAAGGCCGTGTCGCTCGGGCTCGAACACCTCTACCGCGGCGTCCGGGTGACGCCCGGCGACGCGACCGAGCTCGTGAAGAACCCGGACGCCCTGGACGCCGCGCTCAGCGAGGCGGTCCGCCGGTCGGTCGCGGACGACGGCGCGAAGGCGGTGATCATGGGCGGCGGGCCGCTGTCACCGTCGGCACTGCGCCTGCAGCCGCGGTTCGACGTGCCGCTCGTCGTCGCCGTCAACGCCGCCGTAGCCAGTGCCGTGAAGGCGATGGGCTGAGAATCAGAGCACCGTCGCGAGTCGGCGGACCGCTTCGCGGAGGTCGCCCGGCGACGACGTGGTGTAACAGAACCGGAGGGCGCGGGTGAGGTCCCGCCGCACCGCGAAGGCCGCTCCCGGAACGTACGCCACCCCGGCGTCGATCGCGGCGGGAAGCAGCGCGGCGGTGTCCACCTCGTCGGCGAACTCGCCCCACAGGAACATCCCGCCCTCCGGCCGGGTGAGCGCGAGGCGGTCGCCGAAGGCCTCGGTGAGCTCGGCGTGCAACGCCTTCGCGCGCTCACCGTACAGCTCGCGGATGGTCGCGATGTGGTCGTCGAGCCAGTCGGTGTCGGCCAGCAGCTCCGCCGCGATCGCCTGCGTGAGACTCGACCCGCACAGGTCCGCGCCCTGCTTGAGTCGCTCCACGAGCGCGAGAACCCCTGCGTCGCCGTGCATCCAGCCCACGCGCAGCGACGGCGCCACGATCTTCGACGCGCTCGACAGGCGCAGCACCCGGTCCGTGTGCGCGGCGACGGGCGGCACCGTCGAACCCGCGAACCGCAGGTCCGCGTACGGGTCGTCCTCCACGATCCAGAAGCCGAATTCGTCGGCGAGGCGGGCGAGTTCGCGACGCCGCTCGTCGGCGAGCGTGGCACCCCCGGGGTTGTGGAAGTTCGAGACGGTGTGCACGATCCGGACGCCGCCGCGCTCGAGGATCGGCCGCAGCAGGTCCACGCGCATCCCGTCGGCGTCCATGGGGACGCCGACCACCCGGGCGCGGGTGGTGTCGAAGGCCTGGAGCGCGCCGATGTAGCCCGGGTCCTCGACGATCACCACGTCGCCGGGGTCCAGCAGGGCCTGCGCGAGCAGCGACAGCGCCTGTTGCGAACCGTGGGTCACCACGACCGCGCCCGCGTCGCGACCGAGCTTCGCGGATTCCCGCGCGTGCACCACGTCCCGCAGCGCGGGCGCGCCCGTCGTCACCCCGTACTGCAGCGCCGCCGGCGACCCGAGCGCCGCCTCGGCCGCCGCCGCGACGCGGACCGTCGGGAGGAGTTCCGGCGCCGGGAGCCCGCCGGCGAGGGAGAGTACGCCCGGACGCTCGGTGATCGCGAGCAGGTCGCGGATCGCCGATCCGCGCACCGACCGCACCGACTGGGAGCCTCGTTCCTCGGACATACCGGCACGATGCCAGACGGGAGTCCACTTGTCGAGACAATGTTCTCAATCAATGAGATGCGTCGCGTCCTGCGTCCCGGGTCGTTCCCCAGAGGGAGACGACCCTAGAGGGAGGGCGCCGAGCGGGGCCGGGGGAGGCGGCAGAGGGCGTCAGACCCAGTTCAGTGTGCGCTCGACGGCGCGGTTCCACTCGGCGTAGAGGCGTTCGCGCTCGTCCTCCGGCATCTCCGGCAGCCAGCGCTGGTCCTCGGCCCAGTTCGTGCGGATCTCGTCGAGCGTCCACACCCCGGTGGCGTAGCCCGCGGCGTACGCGGCGCCGAGCGCGGTGGTCTCGATGACCTTCGGGCGGATGACGGGGACGTTCAGCACGTCGGCCTGGAACTGCATGAGGGTGTCGTTGACCACCATGCCGCCGTCCACGCGCAGCTCCGTGAGGCCGATGCCGCTGTCGGCGTTCATCGCGTCGATCACCTCGCGGGACTGATAGGCGGTGGCCTCCAACGCCGCCCGCGCGATGTGCCGCTTGTCGGAGAACCGGGTCAGGCCCACGATCACGCCGCGGGCATCGGGCCGCCACCGCGGGGCGAACAGTCCGGAGAAGGCGGGGACCACGTACACGCCGCCGTTGTCGGGGACGGCGGTGGCGAGGTCCTCCACCTCGGGCGCGGTGCTGATGATCCCGAGATTGTCGCGGAGCCACTGGATCAGGGATCCGCTCACCGCGACCGAGCCCTCCAGGGCGTACACGGTGGCCTCGTCGCCCAGCTTGTAGCAGACCGTCGTGAGCAGGCCGTGCTCGCTGAACACGGGCCGCTCGCCGGTGTTGACGAGCAGGAAGTTCCCTGTGCCGTAGGTGTTCTTGGCCGATCCCTCGTCGAGGGCGGCCTGCCCGAACATCGCCGCCTGCTGGTCGCCGAGGATGCCGGCGATCGGCACTCCGCCGAACACCCCGCGCTCGCGCACCACGCCGTACACCTCTGCGCTGGAACGGATCTCGGGCAGCATCGCCATCGGGATGCCCATGGCGGCGCACGTGGCCGGGTCCCACGCCCCGGTCGCGAGGTTCATCAGCATGGTGCGGGAGGCGTTGGTGATGTCCGTGATGTGGAGCGGGCGTCCCGGCTCGCCCCGCCCCTCGTCGTCGGTCGTGAGGTTCCACACCAGCCATGAGTCGATCGTCCCGGCGCACAGTTCCCCGCGTTCCGCGCGCTCGCGCGCGCCGTCGACGTTGTCCAGGATCCACGCGATCTTCGGGCCGGAGAAGTACGAGGCCAGCGGCAGCCCGCAGGACGGCTTGAAACGGTCCCGATCGGGCGTCTCGAGGCCCGCGGAGGCCAGCTCGTCGCACAGTTCCTCGGTGCGGGTGTCCTGCCACACGATCGCGTTGTGGATCGGCTCGCCCGTTGCGCGATCCCACACCACCGCCGTCTCGCGTTGATTGGTGATGCCGACTGCAGCGATGTCCGTCGCGGTCAGGTCCGCCGTCGCCAGCGCCTGGGAGCACACCAGCCGCGTGTTGACCCATATCTGCGTGGCGTCGTGCTCCACCCAGCCCCCACGTGGGAAGATCTGGTCGTGTTCCCGTTGTTCGGAAGCCACGATGGAGCCGTTCCGGTCGAAGATGATGCACCGCGTCGAACTGGTTCCCTGATCGATCGCGGCGACGAACTGCGGGTCGCGATGAGAAACTGCCACGCCCGAATACTGACATGGTGATGAGTGATGAACGCTGCTAACCCGGAAACCGATACATTCGTGGCGTCGTCCGCGTCGGCGCTGCTGTCACCGGCGTACCGCGCTCAGGCGTGGGAGAAGCTGGGCTCCACCGAGTTCGACGTGGTCGTCATCGGCGGCGGGGTCGTGGGCGTCGGCGCCGCACTGGACGCGGCCACCCGCGGGTTGAAGGTGGCGCTGGTCGAGGCCCGCGATTTCGCCTCGGGCACCAGCTCGCGCAGCTCGAAGATGTTCCACGGCGGCCTGCGCTACCTGGAGCAGATGGAGTTCGGCCTGGTCCGCGAGGCCCTGCACGAGCGGGAGCTGTCCCTGTCGACCCTCGCCCCGCACCTGGTCAAGCCGCTGCCCTTCCTCTTCCCGCTCACCAAGCGGGTCATCGAGCGGCCGTACATGGCCGCCGGAATGTTCCTCTACGACACCATGGGCGGCGCCAAGACGGTGCCCGCGCAGAAGCACCTGACCCGCGCCGGCGCGCTCCGGCTGTCGCCGGGCCTCAAGCGGGGCGCCCTCGTGGGCGGCATCCGCTACTACGACACCGTCGTCGACGACGCCCGGCACACCATGACCGTGGCCCGTACCGCGGCCCACTACGGCGCCGTGGTCCGCACGTCCACGCAGGTGGTCGACTTCCTGCGCGAGGCCGACCGGGTCTCGGGCGTGATCGTCCGGGACAGCGAGTCCGGCGAGACCACCGAAGTGCGTTCCACCGTCGTGATCAACGCGACCGGCGTGTGGACCGACGAGCTGCAGGCGCTCTCGAAGCAGAAGGGCCGCTTCCGCGTCCGCGCCTCCAAGGGCGTGCACATCCTGGTGCCGCGGGACCGCATCGTCAGCGACGCGGCGCTCATCCTGCGCACCGAGAAGAGCGTCCTGTTCGTCATCCCGTGGGGCACGCACTGGATCATCGGGACCACCGACACCGACTGGAATCTCGACCTCGCACACCCCGCCGCGACCGCCACGGACATCGACTACATCCTCGACCACGTCAACAAGGTGCTCGTCAGCGAGATCACCCGGGACGACATCACCGGCGTCTACGCGGGTCTGCGCCCCCTGCTCGCCGGCGAGTCCGACGAGACCTCCAAGCTCTCCCGTGAGCACGCCGTCGCCGCGATCGCCCCGGGCCTGGTGACCATCGCCGGCGGCAAGTACACGACGTACCGCGTCATGGCGGCCGACGCGGTGGACGCCGCCGAGGCCTACCTGCCGCACAAGGTGGCACCGTCGTGCACCGAGAAGGTGCCGCTGCTGGGCGCCGACGGCTACTACGCCCTGACCAACCAGACCACGTCCATCGCCGCGGCCCACGACGTGCACCCGCACCGGGTGAGCCACCTGCTCAACCGGTACGGCTCGCTCATCGGCGACGTGCTCGCCTTCGCGGCGGACGATCCCGGGCTGCTCGAGCCGATCCAGCACGCGCCGCAGTACCTGCGCGTCGAGGCCGTGTACGCGGCGGCCGCGGAGGGGGCGCTGCACCTCGAGGACATCCTCGCCCGCCGCACCCGCATCTCCATCGAGTACCCGGATCGCGGGCTGGCGTCCGCCGAGGAGGTCGCCGCACTCGTGGCGCCGGTCCTCGGCTGGTCGGACGCCGACGTGGCGCGCGAGCTCGACACCTACCGGTCCCGGGTGGCCGCCGAGGTGCGCTCGCAGGAGGAGCCCGACGACGCCGGCGCCGACGCGCTGCGCGCCGCCGCCCCGGAGGCCCGCGCCGAGATCCTCGAGCCCGTCCCCGTGCCGGGGCAGTCGCGGCGGGCGATCGCCGAGTAACGGCCGTCACTCAGCCGTTCGGACGATCCGCCGGGCCGAAGACCGGCCCTTCGTCCGATTCCGGCTGCGCCCGCGGGCGGCACAGTGATGTGTCATGACCCGCTACCGCTTCCTCGACACGCTGCGCGGATTCGCCCTCGTGGGCATCCTCCCGGTGAACGTCCTCGACCTCGCCGCCGTCGCCCCGGGTGCCGGCGGGCGGGAAGCGCTCGACCTGGCCGTGCAGTCCCGGTTCGTACCGATCTTCACGCTCCTGTTCGGGGTGTCGCTGTTCCTCATCGCCGACGGTGCGCGGCGGCGGGGGACCGCCGCGTGGCCGCCGCTCGTGTGGCGGATGGCGGGTCTCGGGGTGATCGGCGTGCTGCACGCGCTCGTGTACCCGGGGGAGATCCTGCGCGAATACGCCGTCGCCGGCTTGTTGGTGACGCCCCTGGTGGTCTGGGTCCCCGCGTGGGGCAACCTGGCCGCCGGGGCGGCCCTGACGGCGGCGGCGTTCGGGCTCGGCGCGGGTGGGGTGGACGCCCTGCCCGGCCTGATGCTCATCGGCGCGGGAGCCGCCGGCTGCGGCGTCCATGCCCGCCTGGAGGGCTCGCCCCGCGCGGGCCTCGGGCTGCTCGGCGTGGGCGCCGTGGCCGCGGTGCCGGCGGTCGTCGCGTACCTCGGTGCGGGCGGCGGTGATCCGCGGTTCTCGGTCGAGGGCACGCGCGCGGGCCTGGCGATGGCGGTCGCCTACATCGGCGCGCTCGCCCTGGCCTGGCGGTGGCGGCCCGCCCGCGCCGCGCTGCGCGCCGTGTTCGAGCCGTTGGGCCGGATGTCGCTGACCAACTACGTGACCGCGTCCGTCGCGGCCACCGTGATCATCGCGGTCGCGGGGCTGCGGGGGAGCGATGCGGTGGCGCCGCTGCTGGCCGTCTGCGCGCTGATCGTCGTCGTGCAATCGGTGTGGAGCCGGGCCTGGCTGTCCGGACTGCGCTACGGTCCAGTGGAATGGCTGCTGAGAACGATCACCTGGCGCACGGTGCCGGAGCTGCGACGAGAGCGGCCCGTCGCCGGGGAAGGCCGCGACACCAGTGGGAGCCGGGCTCCGGCATGGTCGTGACGCGCGGCGACCGGATCGCGCTCGGCATCCTCCTGCTCGGCGGTTGGGTGATCGGCACGATGCTCTCGCTGACCGCGGACTCCTCCCCGATGTCGTTGTCGGTCAACGCCGCGGGCACGGTGGGCGCGGCCGTCGCGATGACGGGCGTCGTCCGCGCGGATCCCGCGTGGGCGTGGGCGGGGACCGGGGGAACGGTGATCGCGCTGCTGATCGGCGCCGTGGTGCCGGAGTGGGCGATCTGGCCCGCGGGGGTGTGCTGGGTGTTCGTCCTCGTCGCCGGGTTCACGGCGTCGTACGCCGACACCGCCCTGGACGGCGCCCTGGAGGCCGTCGCCGGTGGAATCGCGGTGCTCCCGGTGGTCCCCCTCGCGCTGAGCGAACCCGGTCTCTGGATCGTGGCGTTCCTGGCCGCGGGCGCGGTCAACGTGGCGATCATGTTCGGGCACCGGCACAGGACGGCGGAGCGGCGGCTCGAGGCGACCCGGACGGAGGTTCAGATGACGGAACGCACCGCCATGGCGCGGGACCTGCACGACGTGATCGCGCACGAGGTGACCGGCATCGTGGTGCTGGCCCAGGCCGGCATCGCCGCCGGTGCCGACACCGACGGCACGCTCGCCCGCATCGAGCGCAGCGGCGCCCGCGCCCTCGCTGACATCCGCGCGATGGTGGGCACCCTCCGCACTCCCGGCGACGCACCGTCGATGCTGGCGCCCTCGGCCTCGGGCTCGTTCGGGCTGCGCGCCGCCCTCACCGACGTGGAGCGGGACGGGCTGGACGTCTCCATCGACCCCGACGCCGACGCGGACGACGTCCCGGACCTGGTCCGGCTGGTGGCGCACCGCGTGGTGACCGAGGGCCTGACCAACGCCCGGCGGCACGCGCCCGGCGGGCGGGTCCGCGTCCGGGTCGCGCGCGACGACGGCCGGCTGGAGGTGGCCGTCGTCGACGACGGTGCCGCCCCCGGCGCCCCGCCCGGCCCCGGCCCGGGCAACGGTGTGGGGCTGGTGGGCCTGGTGGAGCGCGCCGCGACCGCCGGCGGCTCGGTCAGCTACGGCCCCGAGGGGGACGGCTGGCGCCTCACCGCGACGCTGCCCCTCCAGGCGCTGCCCCTGGGGGATCCGCGGTGACCACCGTGGTCCTGGCGGACGACCAGGAGATGGTGCGGATCGGCTTCGCGATGATCCTCGGCGCGGCCCCGGACATCGACGTGGTGGCGCAGGCCTCGGACGGCGTCGAGGCCGTCTCCGTGATCGCCGAGACCCGCCCCGACGTGGCGCTCCTGGACATCCGGATGCCGCGCATCGACGGCATCGAGGTGTGCCGGCGGATCACCGAGGGAGGCACCCGCGCCGTCATGGTGACGACGTTCGGCGAACCCGATTACGTGGACGCCGCGCTCGCCGCGGGCGCGTCGGGGTTCCTGCTCAAGGACGCGGGACCCGACCTGCTGCTCGCCGCGGTGCGCGCCGCCGCGACGGGCGACGCGTTGATCAGCCCGGCGCTCACCGTCGACCTGCTGGCGCGGAACCGGCGGCAGGGGCGCGGCGATGCGGCCGCCGCCGAGGCGATCGGCGAACTGACGGCGCGCGAGCGCGAGGTGGCGCGCTGCGTCGCGCGGGGGAGGACCAACGCCGAGATCGCCGACGAACTGGTGATCAGCCTCGGCACCGTCAAGACCCACCTCGGGGCGATCACGCGGCGCCTGGGCGCGCGCAACCGCGTGGAGATCGCCGCCGCGGTGTGGGCCTCGGGGGAGATGGATTAACGCGGGGCGGGTGCCGCGCTGCTCGACGGTGCCGCGCTGGTCGACGGTGCCGCGCTCGACGGTGCGCCCGCGGAGGTCAGCACGAAGGTCCAGGTGCGGTTGTTCTCGGTGTCGGTGAGCACCAGGTCGGCGCCGGCCCGGCTCCACTTCCGCTCGCCCTTGAGGGCCTCCTGGATCGCGGTCTGGGTGCCCTTCGGGTCCGGGCAGTACATGAGCGTCGACGCGACGCCGGCGCCGAAGTCGACCCGGTCCGTCGAGTTGAGCGGCGCGGTCGCGGTGCCGGTGAGGGAGTTGCAGCCGTCGTTGCCCGAGATGTTGGAGCCCTGCACGCGGAACCAGGCGACCGGGTCCGACTTCAGGCGCCACTGGGCGCCCACGATCGAGCCGGGCTTGGCCGGGACGGTGGGCTTCGCGCTCGTCGACGACGAGGGGGCGGGGGCGCTGGGATCGGCCCCGGCGGAAGCGGCGCATCCGGCGGTGAGCAGGGCGGCGCCCGCGACGAGCGGAACGGCGAAGGAGGCGGTCATACGCATCATGCGATGCAGTATGCCGCCTCCTTTGCTGGGATGAAAGTTTCCCACAACCGCCGTTAATCCACGGCGACCGGCTCGCGCCGCGGCTCGCCCCCGCCGGCCGCGGCCGGCTCCACGTCGATGGTGGTGCGCAGCGGCTTGTTCGGCAGCAGCGTGACCGCGACGAAGGTGACCACGGCGCAGGCGGCGGCCAGCAGGAAGATGCGGCCGGTGGCGTCGCCGTAGGACGCCCGGATGATCTCCTGCACGGGCCCGGGCAGCGCCGAGAGGTCGAGCTGCGCGCCGCTGCTCGAGCCGCCCGCGGGGGCGTGGATGCCGAGCTTGGCGAGGCCGGACTGCGTGAGGTCGGAGACCCGCGATGCGAGTACGGCGCCCATGGCGGACACGCCGATCGCGCCGCCGAAGGTGCGGAAGAACGCGACCGAGCTGGACGCGGAGCCGATGTTCTGCACGCTCACCGTGTTCTGCACCGCGAGAACCAGGTTCTGCATCAGCGAGCCGACGCCGAGGCCGACGACCGTGATGTAGAGCATCACCATGCCGAGCGGGGTCTCGTGGTCGATCGTGCCGAGCAGGCTGAACCCGAGGACCATGACCACGGCGCCGCCCACGACGAACGGCTTCCAGATGCCGGTGCGGGTGATCAGCTGGCCGGACGCGACCGACGAGATGAGCATGCCCAGGACCATGGGGATCGTGAGGATGCCGGCCATCGTCGGGCTGTAGCCGCGCGAGGTCTGGAAGTACAGGCCCAGGAACGACGTGGCGCCGAACATGCCGACGCCCACGGCGATCGACGCGATGATCGCGAGCGCGGTGGTGCGCTCGGTGACGATCTTCAGCGGGATGATCGGGTCCTTGGCGCGGGACTCGACGTACACGGTGAGCGCCAGCAGGCCCAGGCCGGCGGCCAGGTACACCGCGGAGGTGCTGGAGATCCAGTCGTAGTCCTTCCCGGCGAACGAGACCCAGATGAGCAGCACGGAGACGCCCGCGGTGAGCAGGGTCGCGCCGAGCCAGTCGATGGAGACGTCGCCCTTGCGCTGCGTCGGCAGGTGCAGGGTGCGCTGGATCAGGATGAGCGCGCCGACGGCCAGCGGGACGCTGACGTAGAAGCACCAGCGCCAGCCGATGTGGTCGGTGATGACGCCGCCCAGGATGGGGCCGCCGGACATCGAGACGGCCATGACGGCGCCCATGTAGCCCGAGTACCGGCCGCGCTCGCGGGGCGGGATGATGCTGCCGATGATGGCCACGACCAGGGCCGTGAGGCCGCCCATGCCGATGCCCTGGATGACGCGGGCGAACAGCAGCACCTCGACGTTGGGCGAGGCCCCGGCGATCACGGATCCGGCTACGAACACGACGATGGCGGACTGGACCAGGACCTTCTTGTTGAACAGGTCGGCCAGCTTGCCCCAGATCGGGGTGGACGCGGCGTTCGCCAGGAGCGCGGTGGTGATGACCCAGGAGAACGCGGTCTGCGAGGCGCCCAGGTCGGCGATGATCCGCGGCAGTGCCGTGGACACGATGGTGGTGCTCAGCAATGCCGTGAACAGCGCCGCGAGCAGGCCGGCCATGACCTCGAGGATCTCCCGATGGGTCATGGGCGCGGTTGATGACGACTGCGGTTCGGCGTGCGCCGTTGTCTCCGACATCTCACCCTTCCTTCAAATCTCTAAGCAATAACTTGCAGGGTGCAACTGTAACGCTCGCGAAGTTATTCCTCAAACGAAATGCGGTGTGATGCGGCTCGCACCGATGGAACATGTTCTACCTTGGGGGCATGGCCTTCACCATCGACCACACCCGCGAGATCGCCGCACCCGCCGCCCTCGTCTGGCAGACGCTGACCGACTTCGACGCGTACGGCGAGTGGAACCCCTTCGCCGTGTCCGCCCGCTGCGACCTGCGGCCCGGCGGCGCGATAACGATGCGCGTGGCGCTCCTGCCCGGCCGGGTGATGACGCAGGAGGAGGTCGTCGTCGCGGTGGACGAGGGCCGCGGCTTCTCCTACTCCATGAAGCCCGCGCCGGGAGGGCTTCTGCGCAGCATCCGCGACCAGCGGATCGAGGACCTCGGGGACGGCCGGTCCCGGTACACTTCGCACTTCCAGCTCGACGGTCCGCTGTCGCCGGTCGTGGGGCTGACCCTCGGCACGTTCCTGCGCCGCGGTTTCGACGGCAACGTGGACGGCCTCGTGGGGCGCGCGGAGCACCTCGCCCGCTGACGGACCGGAATCCCACCGCCGCGGACCGGTTCGCCGCGCGGCCCTTTCGCGCGTCGCCGCGGCGCCGCACGATCGGGGCATGACCGAGAGCGCCGCCACCGTCGAACCGGGGCCGACGGTGCCCGCGCCGCCCGGGCGGGCGCGCGGAATCGCCGCGTTCGCGGCGTCCCGGTGGCCGACGTTCGTCGCCGTCGCGCTGGCGGCGGACGGGTTCTTCTCCGCCGTGACCGACGGCCTGGTCCGCAACCTCGCCTCGGCGATGGCGCTGCTGCCCACGATGTACGTGATCATGGTGGCGCTGGACCGGCGGCGCCTCACCTGGCCGGTACTCGGCGTCCTGCTCGCGGGGTTCGTCGCGCTGGAGGCGCAGGACCGGGTGCCGCCCGTCGTGGTGATCCTCGCCGTGGCCCTCGCCGCCGCGCTCTGGAGCCACCGGCGCGGCCGGTTCGCGGACGGCTACGCCCGGCTGCAGCTGGTGGGGCTGGCCCTGTTCGGCGCCCTCTCGGTGGCGGGCCTGCTGCTCGCACCGGAGGCCGCCCGGTACGTGGTCGCGGCGGGCTGGTTCGGGCACGGGGTCTGGGACGCCGTGCACCTGATCCGGGACCGCGTGGTCGCGCGCTCGTGGGCGCAGTGGTGCGCCGTCCTCGACGTGCTCGTGGGCCTGTCGCTCGTCCTGGTGCCGCTGTGGACGTGACCTACAGACGGAAGCGGTGACGGTAGGCCGACGGCGAGATGCCCAGTACGCGGTGGAAGGCGCGCCGCAGGGCCTCCGGGGTGCGGAATCCCACCGCTCGCGCCACATCGGGCACCTGCGCCTCGGGCTGTTCGAGGAGGCGCTGCGCCGCGCGGACCCGGAGGTGCTCGAGGTGCTGTGACGGGGTGTGCCCCAACTCGCGGCGGAACAGCCTGCTCAGGTGCCGCTCGCTCACCGCGAGCTCGGCGGCGAGCGCCGCCGGGCGGTGGTCGGCCGCGGGGTCCGCGGTCATCCGCGCGATCGCGTCGCGCACCACGGGATGCCCGGCGGGCTCGGCGGACGACGGGCCGTACTGCTGCTGACCGCCGGGCCGCTGGAGGAACACCACGAGGTACTTCGCGACGGCGCGGGCGTGCTCCTCGCCGTGGTCCTCGCCGATCAGCGCGAGCGCCAGGTCGATCCCCGCGGTGGCGCCCGCCGAGGTGATCACGTTCCCGTCGCGCACGTAGATCGCGTCGGGGTGCCAGTTGACGGCCGGGAACCGTTGGGCCAGAGCGCCGCACGCCTGCCAGTGCGATGTGGCGCGCCGCCCGTCGAGCAGCCCCGCGGCCGCGAGCACGTAGGCGCCGGTGCACACCGAGACCACGCGGCGCGCCGCGGCGGCGAGGCGCCCGACCTCGGCGACGAAGTCCTCGCCGGCCGCCGCGTCGAACGCGCCCGCCGGGTAGCCCGGGACGAGCAGGGTGTCGATCGGCCCGGCACTCCCGAGCCCCGGCCACGCGCAGTCCGCGGCGAGCGTCATCCCGACGTCGGTGCGCAGCGTCCGGCCGTCGCGTGAGGCCAGCCGGATGCGGTAGCCGCCCGCGTCGCTCAGCGCCTGGACGGGCCCGGCGACGTCGATGAGGGTGACGCCGTCACACGCCGCGATCACCACCTCCCGGTGGCGGCCGGCGGCCTCAGTCGGGGTCATCCATGCGGAAGCCGATCTTCAGGGTGACCTGGGTGTGCGCCACGGCTCCGTTCTCGATGTGGCCGCGCGTGGAGACCACCTCGAACCACTCCAGGTTCCGCGTCGTCCGGGCGGCGCGGCCGATCGCGTTGTCGATGGCGGCGTCGACCCCCTCGGAGGAGGTGCCGACGACTTCGATGACTCGATACACGTTGTTGCTCATACCCGCCCATCCTCCGCCTTTCCCCGGCGCGGGGAGGCGGAATGGCGCTGATCAGCGATCCGCGGCGGGCGTCGTGTGCTCGGCCGCTCGCGCCCGGCGGTTGAACCGGGCGGTGGCCCGGGCGACGATCCGGCCGGTGCCGTCGGTCACCCGGACGGTGAAGATGTCCTCCTTCGGAAGCCGTTCGGCCACCGAGGCTTCCGCGTGCAGCCGGTCGCCGAGGCGGGTGGGCCGGAGGTAGTCGATGTGGATCGAGCTGGCCACGCCGGTGTGCTCGGCGTCGTTGGCCGCGGCAGCCACGGCGGTGCCGACGACCGCGAAGACGAACGCGCCGTGCGTGGTGTCGTGCGGGTTGAGGTGGTCCTCGGTGACGGTCACCGTCGACTCGGCCCGGCCGCCGCCGTGCCCGACGACGTCGATCCCGAGGTGCTGCGCGTAACGGTCCGCCGGTGGTGTGCTCACCCGCCCATTCTCCCCGACGGGCTCACCGCACGCGCAGGCCCTTCGGGGTCCTGGCGAAGCCGGCCGCCGCGAGGGCGCCCGCGAGCGGGGAGGTGAGGGCGGGCGCACCGTCGACCTTCTCGATCGCGAGGCCCCCGAGCCGGGGAGCGGCCTCGGCGAGCGCGGTGAGCGCGGCCTCGGGGGCGTCGGTGAACGTGAGCAGGGTGCGCCCACCGCGCTCGACGAAGAGGGCCAGCGCACCGTCGGCCAGGACGACGAGGGCGCCCGGCTTGCGGCCCGGCCGCGCGCCCGGTGCGTCGCCCTGCTGGGGGCGCTCGGGCCACGGCAGGGCGGCACCGAACGGGTTCGCGGGATCGGTGGCGGCGAGCACCAGGGGCGCGGCGGGCTCGGACCGCTGGTCCGCGCGGTCCAGGGCGGCCGCGGTGTCCCGCAGCGCGTCGACGGTGCCGTTCCGCGCGAACTGCGCGGCCCCGAGCCGTTCGATGAAGTACCCCCGCCGCGCCTTCCCGGACTCCTCGAACGCCGACAGCGTGCGGTACACCCGCGCGAACCCGCCCTCGACGTGCTCCGCCATGACCGACCCCCGGGTGACCACGCCGTACCGCTCCAGCAACTGCTCCGCGACGGCGTGCGACTGCGCCGTGGCGCCGGAGTCGTCCGGGGCCGGAGGCAGGCCCCAGCGCCCCGCGAGCATGGGTGGCGCCTGGTCCACCGCCACGCGGAACCGGGCCCGCGGCGGGCGCCGCGGGGAGCGGTGGGCCGTGCTCCGGCGGCCGCCGGCGAGGCGCGCCCGGACCGGCGCGAAGGTGTCGCCCGTGAGCCGGCCCGCCCACACCAGGTCCCACAGCGCCTCGGGGGTGGCGCCCGCGAGCTGCCGGTAGAAGTAGGCGCCGCCGCCGCGGACCGCGTCCTCGATCGCCTCGTGCGCCTCGGCGGGGTCCAGCGCCCCGGGCGGCGGGATGGTCAGCGGCGCGAGATCCGCGGGGTGGAAGGCGATCCAGCCGTCCTGCGCGCCGATCGCGCCGTGCCCCGTCCACACCACCTCGCCGGTGCCGGTGAGCTCGTCGAGCATCGCGGGGGAGTAGTCCGTGACGCGCTGCGGCAGGATCAGCGACTCCCACGCCGACGCGGGGATCGGCACGCCCGCGAGCTGATCGATCACGGTGGCCACGCCGTCGACGCCGCGCAGCGGAGCGCGCAGGTGGTGCCAGCCGGCGAGGAACTCGGCGTAGGCGCGTTCCGACACGGGCTCCACGTCCTGCCGGAGCCGGGCCAGGCTGCGCTGGCGGATGCGGCGCAGCACCTCGGCGTCGCAGAACTGGGGCAGGTCGTCGTCGGCCGGGACGAACCGGCCCTCGATCACTCGCCGGGCGGCGAGGAGGTCGGTCAGCGCGCGCTGCACCACGGCGACGCCGAGGCCGTGGCGGCGGGCGACCTCGCCCGCCGTGAACGGCCCGTGCCGCCGGGCGTAGCGGGACACCAGGTCCGCGATCGGGTCCGGCACGGCCTCCGTGAACGCCGACGCGATCCCGGGCTGCAGGGGCACGCCGAGGCCGTCCCGCAGCCGTGCGGCGTCTTCGACGGCGGCGAGCCACCCGTCGCCGTACTCGAACACCCGGCCCGCGGCGACGAGCTCGTCCGCGGCGCCGGGGACCTCCTCGGAGCGCTCGGCGACCTCCGCGCGGGTGAGCGGTCCGAGCTCGCGGATCAGGTCCGACACCTGCTCGATGCTGCGGGCCCGGTAGCCCGGGGCGGTGCGCTGCAGCTGCGCGGCGACCTCGGCCAGGATGTCGGCGTCGAGCAGCTCGGTGAGCTCCACCCGCCCGAGCAGCTGCGCCAGCACCGCGGGGTCCAGGCTCAGCACCGCGGCGCGGCGCTCGGCCAGGGGCGCGTCCCCCTCGTACATGAAGGCGCCCACGTAGCTGAACAGCAGCGAGGCCGCGAACGGCGACGGCGCGACGGTCTCGACCTCGGCGATCCGCAGTGACCGGGATTCGAGCGCCCGGTGGATCGTGACCAGCTCGGGCACGTCGTAGACGTCCTGCAGGCATTCGCGCACGGCCTCGAGCACGATGGGGAACTCCGGGTAGGCGCGCGCGACCTCGAGCAGCTGGCTCGCGCGTTGCCGCTGCTGCCAGAGCGGGGAGCGCTTGCCCGGATCCCGCCGCGGTAGTAGCAGCGCGCGGGCGGCGCACTCGCGGAACCGCGACGCGAACAGGGCGCTCGAACCGACGGCCTCGGTGACCAGCGCGTCGATCTCGTCGGGGTCGAACCGGAACAGCTCGGCGCCGGGCGGCGCGTCGTCGGTGTCGGGGAGGCGGGCCACGATCCCGTCGTCCGTGGCGGTGACGGCGCCCGACAGACCCAGCTCGGCGTTGAGGCGGGCGCCGACCGCGAGCGCCCAGGGCGCGTGCACCCGCATCCCGAGCGGGGAGTGCAGCACCACCCGCCAGTCGCCGAGCTCGTCCCGGAACCGCTCCACCACGAGGGTCCGGTCCGTGGGCAGCACGCCCGTGGCGCTCTCCTGCTCGTCGAGCAGGGCGACGAGGTTGTCCGTGGCCCATTCGCCCAGGCCCACTTCGGCTGCGCGCGCCCTGCGGCCGGCGTCGTCGAGGGACTGGAAATCGCGGGTGAACCGGCCGATCGCGCGGCCCAGCTCGGCGGGGCGGCCGACGGTGTCGCCGATCCAGAACGGCAGCCGCCCGGGCTGGCCGAAGGCGGGGGAGACGAGCACCCTGTCGTGCGTGATCTCCTCGATCCGCCAGCTGGTGGCGCCGAGCGCGAACACGTCGCCCACGCGGGACTCGTAGACCATCTCCTCGTCGAGCTCGCCCACGCGGGAGGCCTTCTCGCCCACCATGAACACCCCGAACATGCCGCGGTCCGGGATGGCGCCGCCCGAGGTCACGGCGAGACGCCCGGCGCCGGGCCGGCCCGTGAGGGTGCCCGCGTCCCGGTCCCACACCACCCGCGGCCGGAGCTCGCCGAAGTCCTCCGACGGGTACCGCCCGGACAGCAGGTCGAGCGTGGCCTCGTAGGCGGAATCCGGCAGCGCGGCATAGGGATGCGCGCGGCGCACCAGGGCCAGCCACTCGTGCACGTCCAGCACGTCCATCGCCGCGGCGGCGATCGTCTGCTGCGCCAGTACGTCGAGCGGGTTGCGCGGGACCGCGAGCCTCTCGATGGTGCCCTCGCGCATCCGCTGCACGGTGACTGTGCTGTGCAGCAGGTCCGTCCGGTGCTTGGGGAAGAACACGCCGCGGCTGGGCTCGCCCACCTGGTGGCCGGCGCGGCCCACCCGCTGTAGCCCGGCGGCCACCGACGGCGGAGCCTCCACCTGGATCACCAGATCCACGGCGCCCATGTCGATCCCGAGTTCCAGGCTGGACGTGGCCACCACGCAGCGCAGCCTCCCGGACTTCAGATCGTCCTCGATGATCGCGCGCTGCTCCTTGCTCACCGAGCCGTGATGGGCCCGCGCCAGAACGGGTTCCGCGCCGTGGCTCTGTCCGCTCGCCATGAGCACCGACGGGGCGCCGCCCGGGGTTGACGGGTTCGGCGGGCCGGCGTGCACGTTCGCTGCGAGCTCGTTGATCCGCGCGGTGAGGCGTTCCGCGAGGCGGCGGGAGTTGGCGAACACGATGGTGGAGCGGTGCCGCTCGATGAGGTCCACGATCGCCGATTCCACGTGCGGCCATAGTGATCCCTGCTGCTGCGGGGCGGGCTCGCCGTCGAACACCGGGGCGGGGCCGGTGGTGCCGGGCGCGTCCTCGGGCGCCACGTCGAGCTCCGTCATGTCCGGCACGGGGACGGTGACGGTGAGCTCGAACTTCTTCTGCGACGGCGGCCGGACCACGGCCGCCGGCCGGGGCCCGCCGAGGAACGCCGCCACCTCCTGCGCGGGTTCGACGGTGGCGGACAGCCCGATCCGCTGCGCGGGCCGGTCGAGCAGCGCGTCGAGCCGCTCCAGGGACAGCGCGAGGTGGGTGCCGCGCTTGGTGCCGGCCACGGCGTGCACCTCGTCCACGATCACGGTGCGCACGTCCGTCAGCGTCTCCCGGGCCTGCGAGGTGAGCATGAGGAACAGGGACTCCGGCGTGGTGATGAGGATGTCCGGCGGCTTGCGGATCAGCTGCCGCCGCTGCTGGGCGGGGGTGTCCCCGGAGCGCACGCCCACGCTGACGTCCGGCGCGGGCTCGCCGCGGCGCTCGCGGACCCGGGCGATCCCGGCGAGCGGGGCCCGCAGGTTGCGTTCCACGTCGACCGCGAGGGCCTTGAGCGGTGAGATGTACAGGACGGAGGTGCCGGGTGGGGAGCCGGCGGCACTGTCGGGCGGGTGCGACGGTGCGCGGTCCGCCAGGCGGTCCAGTGCCCACAGGAAGGCCGACAGGGTTTTCCCCGAGCCGGTGGGGGCGACGACGAGGGTGTTCTCGCCCTTCGCGATGGAGCGCCACGCGCCCTCCTGCGCAGAGGTGGGGGCGGCGAAGGATTCGGCGAACCATTCGGCGGTGGCGGGCGTGAACGCCCGGAGGGCGTCCGGCATGCCTCCATCATGACGCAGGTGTCCGACAGGTGACGTTATCCGCATTTGTCCGCGGATTGCACCGGTTCAGCCGCAAGGGCCGGCGCCGTCGACGCGCACGGACCGGCGCTGTTTCAATCGCAAACAGGAGTCCGAACGGGTCGTCTCCGGTGCGGCGGGCGGCCCCCACTGAAGGTGGTGTGGAGAATGGGCGAGCCCGTTGTCGAATGTCCGGCAGGACAGATCCACGGAGCCCTGGTGAAGGGGGTCGCGCGGTTCCTCGGGATCCCGTTCGCGCAGCCACCGGTGGGGCCGCGCCGGTTCCGGCTCCCCGAGCCCGTCGACCGGTTGCCCGCGCCGTTCCAGGCCACGGGGTTCGGGCCCACCCCGCCCGCCTCCATGGAATTGCCCGCCCCGTACACGTACCCCGTGATCGAGGGCGACCGCTGGCTGACCCTCAACGTGTGGGCGCCGGTCGATGCGCGCCCGGATTCGGGGCTGCCCGTCTACGTGTGGTTCTACGGCGGCTCGTCCGCGATGGGCAGTACCGCGCAGTCGTTGTTCGACGGTACCGCGTTCGCGCGCGACGGCGCGGTGTTCGTCTCGGCGAACTACCGGGTGGGGCTCGAGGGGTTCACGCACCTCCCCGACGCCCCGGACAACCGCGGCCTGCACGATCAGATCGCGGCGCTGCGGTGGGTGCAGGCGAACATCGCTGCCTTCGGAGGGGATTCGCAGCGGGTCACGATCGGCGGCGAATCGGCGGGCGCGCAGTGCGCGTCGACGCTCGCCACCACGGCGTACGCGGGAACGCTGTTCCGGCAGGTGATCTGCGAGTCGGGGATCGGCATGGCGGTGGACCGCGCGACGGCCGCGAAGGCGGCGGCCGTCCTCGCCCCTGCCCTCGGTGTGGACCTCACGGCGAAGGCCCTGCGCGGCCGGGACCCGAGGGAATCGGCGGCCGCGGTGGCGAAGCTGCTGCGCACACTCAGCCCGCACAACATCCTCACGGTGTTCTTCCCCGTGATCGACGGCGATCTCCTCGTGGAGAGCCCGGCGGCCCGCCTGGCGGACGGCCCGGTTCCGGTGCGGATGCTGATCGGCCACAACCGCAACGAGTCCGACTTCTGGCGGGTGTTCGGCGATTTCGTGCCGAAGGACCGTGTACTGGAACACGCCGCGGGGCTGGTGCGGAAGCTGAGTGCGAAGCCGGCCGTGCTCGATGCCTACGTCCAGGTCTACGACGGCGTCCTCGACCCGGGGGAGATCTTCCTCCAGGTGCTCTCGGACGCCGTGTTCTGCGGACCGTCGTACGCGGCGCAGCACGGGCAGGGCGAGAACTGCCACGCGTACTCCTTCACGTGGCCGTCGAGCATCCACACCCGGCGGTCGATGCACACGCTCGACCTGGGCTTCACCTTCGACAACCTCGCGGACCCGGGTTTCACCCTGTACGGCGGCGACGGTGCGCCGCAGGCGCTGGCCGACGAGATGCACGGCCTGTGGATGCGGTTCATCGAGACCGGTTCGCCGTCGGAGGACTGGCGTCCGTTCCGTTCGGAGGCCGACGTGCGGGTGTTCGGGCCCGCCGCCGAGCGGAACACCGAGGTCCTCGGGGCCTGGACCTTCTGAGGACGCCGTACTGAGACCGCTCCCGTGACCGACCGGCGAGAGGGCGTGTCGGTGGATTCGTCGCCGACACGCCCTCACCAGTTGTTGCCTGTGTGACTCCTGTGATTCATGATGATTTTGAGGTCGAATCTAAGGAGAAGGTATGACCACGCACGCCCTGTCGATCAGTCACCGTCGCGCCTGGATGCGAGGTGCCGTGGCCGCCGCCGCGCTCGCCGTCGGCATCAGCGGCACCGTCACCGCGATCGCCAAGGCCGACCAGCAGGTCGGCCGCTTCCTCGTCAAGGGGCAGATCGAGACGTCGTACTTCGCGACCGGCGGGTGGGCGCGCTGGGGTGTGCCGCTCATCCCCGAGTCGAACGCCGCACGCGGCGGTAAGTTCCAGACCTTCAAAGAGCAGACCTCCTTCTACTGGCATCCGAGCGCCGACGGCGGGAACGCCCACCAGGTGGGCGGCGCGATCCGCGCGAAGTGGGGCGAGAACAACTGGGAGCGTGGCCCGCTCGGCTTCCCCATCTCCGACGAGATGCAGTCCCGCGGCCCGTTCAACGCGGTCAACGGCGCCATGAACGCCTTCCAGGGCGGCGCGATCTACTGGTCGCCCCGTGGCGGCGCGTGGCCCGTGTGGGGCGAGATCCTCGTCAAGTGGTCGGCCGAGAAGCGCGAGTCCGGCAAGTACGGGTACCCGGTGGGGCCGGAGATCAAGACCTCGACCGGCTTCTCGCAGCAGTTCCAGCGCGGTGTGATCACCTGGCCGTGAACCTGATCCGCCCAGCCTGATCAGAAGGGTGGGGGTTCGGGTTCGGTGTTCGGGACGAATTCGACGCCCTGTTCCTCGGCGTGTTCGCGCTGGCGTTCGAGTTCCTTCCGGAGGCGTTCTTCGGCGCGCTTCGTGGCCTTGTCGAGGCGGATGCGGCGGTTGCGGGTGCGTTCGTCGCGGCGTTGTTGGGCGCGGTGTTCGGCGTGGGTGTCGAAAGTCTGCGGCTGTTCGGGTTCCTCGTTCAGGGTGCGGGCAGGGGTGTCCCAGATGAGTCTCCCGAGTCCGGGCAGGATCTCCTGGGCGGCGCCGGGTGGGGTGAGCCAGATACCGCCGGCGGGATGACGCCATTCGACGGTGCCGTCGTCGAGGATGTCGGACAGCCATCCGGTTTCGGTTTTGATGCGGTGGTGGAATCCGCAGAGCGGTACCAGGTTTCCGGGGCCGTGTTTCCCGGCGACTGTTGTCCGGCCGCCGCGTGCGGGGTTGCGGTGGTCGTATTCGGCGACGTGGTCGGCCTGGCAACGGGTGGACGGCACGCTGCAGCCGGGGAACACGCACGTCGGGTAGGTCAACCGCATCACCAGGAGTTGGTATTGGGTGGGTGTGTAGCCGGAGGCGCCGGTGAGGTGGATGTCTCCAGTGGCGGGGTCTCGTTTACCGAGGGCCCGGATGGTGGTGTCGCACTCGGCGATCAGATCGTTCGCCTGCTCCGCGGTGACCGGCCCGGAGATCCCGAGTTCGTCGCACACCATATACGCCGCGCCCGACGAGTCCGGAGGCGTCGACGCGCGCTGTGCACCTGAGTCGCCGGAGGCGATGTCCCCGGTTTCGTCTACGTCGTCCGCATCGGTCGTGGTGTCTTCGGCGGCGGTCGGTTCGAACAGGGTGATCACGTCATCGACCGCAGCAGCAGTGGCGGCGGGCTGGGGTTCGGCCGCGGCGAGTTCCGGTGTGCGGAGGTCGGATTCATTGAGGACGATCAACGCCAGCGCCCTCATCTCCGGGGCGATCGCCGCCACCCGTGGGCGGCGTTCCTTGAACCGGCAGGCATCGTCGGAACACTGGCAGCCGAGAGTCTCGTAGCCCTCGATCAGGGCGGCGTGGGCGGCGACCTGTCGTTCGCCGAGGGTGCGGGGGGTCTTTGCGGCAGGTGGTCTTCAGCATCTCTGCCAGCAGAGCGGCGAACCGGATCCCGTCCGCCTTCGGGATGATCGCTTCGACATCGACGGTGCCGTCCGCGCGCGCGTGCATGTCGATGCCGAAGCGGGGCTTCTTCTCCGGCACCTGCGGCACGGCATCGATGTCGATCCGCACCAGAACCTGCTTCGCGGCCTCCTCTACGGCAGCAGCGGTGACGGCGACATCGGGGTCGGCGAGAGTGCCGGAGAGCCAGGCGGCCATGCGGACGTCGAACTCGTGGAGCACGCGATCGTCGATGATCGCCGACGCATAGCGCAGCACGGCGTACAGCTGCTGGTTCGTCACGATCCCGGTGGCGCAGACCGCGAAAACGTGCGGGAGGCGTTCGCGGAGGTCGAGGCCGCGGTGCACGGCCGCGGAGGCGCCGCCCCGCCCGACCTGCAGCACCGCACCCGCCTCGGCGACCAGTTCGTCCCAGTCCCCGACGAACCGGCGATCGGACTCGACCCGGCACCGTCGGGCATCGTCACGGACCGCGAACAGTTGGGAGAGCACCGCGTTCTTCCGCGCCTCCAACCGGTTCGCCTCCACCAGCAGCGAGCGCAGGTCGGCCAGCAGGGCGGCCGCATCCAGGCCGGCGACATCCCCGAACTCGGGCGGCAGCGGCCGACGGACCGCCCTCCCGTGTTCGAATCCATCGTCTGCTGTGCTCATACATTCGATACTACTCCGCTCGCGCAGATATTGCTACCTCAAACACGAACGGAATTCTTCTCCTGCACAGAATCTTCCGACCTCACCTTCCGAACGGAGGCCGACGTCTGCGGAACAGGTGACAGAACCTGACCGGAGGAGGATGTCGACTGGAGCGGTACCGAGAATCCACCGAACCGAGGAGCGCTCCATGCCCGCACCGAACCTGTTCCTGATCTACGTCCGTGACGCCGAGGCCGCTACGGCGTTCTACAGCAGGCTGTTCGAGATCGAACCGAGCTTCGTCAGTCCCCACTACGTGGCCTTCGACGTGGCCCCCGGCGTCCTGTTCGCGGTGTGGACGGGAGGCGGCGAACACGTGGTCCCGAGCACCCCTCGCACGAGCGAACTCGGCCTGATGGTGCCGGGCGGCGCGGCCGCGATCGACGAGACCTTCACGAACTGGGTCGCGAAGGGGGTCCGTGTCGTGGAAGAGCCCTACGACGCCGTCTTCGGCCGCACGTTCGTGATCGCGGACCCCGACGGCAACCTCATCCGGGTGTCCCCGGTGGACTGAGCCGCGCGTCCCCTGCCGGCCGTCAGCCGACCTTGGGGGTGGCGCGGTCGATGAGGGTGCCCACGTCGAGGCCGCGCGGGAGGGTGCCGAAGACGCCGCCCCAGTCGGAGCCGAGTCGGGTTGCGCAGAAGGCGTCGGCCGCCGCCTGCTCGCCGCGGGTCACCAGTAGCGCGCCCTGGATCGCGAGCGCCGCGGACTCGACCACGCGACGGGCGCGGTACTCCAGCTGGTCGAGGTCGCCGAGGTCGGACTTGAGGTGCGCCACGGCGGCGTCGAGCCGCTCGTCGGCGCCGGCGGCACCGTCGAGGAAGCCGAACAGTGCCGCCACACTGGCCGGCCGGCGTGCCGCGGCGCGCAGCACGTCGAGCGCGGCCACGTTGCCCGAGCCCTCCCAGATCGACAGCAGCGGAGCCTCGCGGTAGAGCCGCGGCATGCCGGACTCCTCCACGTACCCGTTGCCGCCGAAACACTCGATGGCCTCCGCGGCGTGGATCGGACCGCGCTTGCACACGTGGAACTTGCTGACGGCCAGTGCGATCCGGCGCAGGTCCGCGGCCTCGGAACCGTCGGGCATCGTCGCCCCCGCCTGCGCGAGGTCGGTGAGCTCGGCGAGCCACATCGACACCGTGGTCGCGGCCTCCGCCTCGGTGGCCAAGTCCGCCAGCACGTTCCGCATCAGCGGCTGATCGGCGAGCGCGGCGCCGAAGGCGTGCCGGTGCGCTGCGTGGTGCGCCGCCTGCTGGGTGCCGATCCGCATGAGCGCGGCGGAACCGATCGTGCAGTCGAGCCGCGTCATGTTCACCATCTCCACGATGGTGCGCACGCCCGCGCCCTCCTCGCCCACGAGGCTGCCGACGGCGCCGTCGTACTCGATCTCCGAGCTGGCGTTGCTGTGGTTGCCCAGCTTGTCCTTGAGGCGCTGGAGGTGGAACCGGTTGCGTGCACCGTCGGGCAGGATCCGCGGCACCAGAAAGCAACTGAGGCCGCCGGGCGCCTGCGCGAGGGTGAGGAAGACGTCGGACATCGGCGCGGAGGTGAACCACTTGTGTCCGGTCAGCAGGTACGAGCCGTCGGGCTGCGGGACGGCCCGGGTGGTGCCGGCGCGCACATCGGAGCCGCCCTGCTTCTCCGTCATCGACATGCCCGCGGTCAGGCCGGGCTTGCTCGTGGGGGCGCCGAGCACCGGATCGTAGACGGGGGAGGAGAGCAGCGGCTCGTACACCGCCGCCAGGTCCGGGCTGTGCCGCAGTGCGGGAACGGCGGCGTAGGTCATGGAGATCGGGCACGTGTGCCCGGCGTCGACGGCCGTCCACACCGAGAACTTCGCCGCGCGGGTCAGGTGCGCGTGCGGGCTGTTCGAGGCCCACGGCGCCGCGTGCAGGCCCTGCTCGATCGCGGCGGCCATGAGCCGGTGGTACGACGGATCGTAGGTCACCTCGTCGACCCGGTGGCCGAACCGATCGTGCGTCGTGAGCACGGGCGGGTGCGCGTTCGCCAGCTCGCCCCACTCGATCGCCTCTGCGCCGCCCGCGCGGCGGCCGACGGCGTGGATCTCCTCGAGCGAATCCGTCGCCCCGGCCGCGCGCACGGCGTCGACGAGCGCGGGGTACTGCGCGGCGTCGTAATCGGTGAGCGGCGTGGCCTGGTTGAACACGTCATGGGTGGCGGGCATGCGGATCATCTCCTGGTGCGGGGGTTTCGGGGGCGGCGCCGACGGCGCGGAGGCAGAAGGCGATCGCCTCGTCGATGGTGTTCTCGGGCGGCTCGGCGGCGGTCCCCGGCGAGAGCGGGCGGACCAGGGTCTCGGCGATGGCGCCGACGATCGCGGCGCCCGTCACGCGGGCGTCCTGCGGCGGGAAGGCACCCGCGGCGACGCCCGCGGCGATGCGCTCGGCGGCGAGCGCGGCGTGGCCGTCCCGGTAGCTGCGACGCAACTCCTCGATGACGGTGCCCGCGGGCTCGAGCAGCAGCGCCCACGCCAGCACGGGGGCGCGGAGCGCGCGGGTGCCGAAGCCGCGGACCTGGGACGCGATCGCCGCGCGCGGATTCGCGGGATCGCTGAGATCGGCTGCGGTGCGCTGTAATTCGCGGCCGGCGAACACGGCGAACACCTCGGCGTGCACGCCGTCGATCCCGTCGAAATGGCTGTACACCGAGCCCACGCTCACGCCGGCCGCCTGCGCGATGGCGCCGACCTTGGCGTTGCCGAAGCCGCCCTCGGCGACCAGGTGGCACGCGGCGTCGACGATCTCGGCGCGCCGCTGGGCGAGTCGCGTCGCGACGCGCTCCGTCTGCCTGTAGACCATCACCGCTCCAAGTTTCGAATTCGGATTCAGAGTATCGCGTGGTGCGGCTCACACGCAAGGGTGCCCGGCGGAGACGACGAGACCCTCCCGCCGGCCGGGCGGGAGGGTCTCGTGCGGGCCCGGACTAGACGGACGCCAGGTGCCGCGCGGTGGCGGCCGTGAGCTCGTCGAGGAGGCCGGTCAGCTCGCCGGCGCGCCGGTCGAGCGGCGTGAAGTGTCCCTCGCCGTCGAAATCGGTGAACAGGCCCAGGCTGACCTGCGCGCGGGCGTCCACCATGGAGAAGTTGGCGGTGATCTGCCGCCAGTGCTCCACGGCGCGCACGCCGCCGTCGGCGCCGTAGGCCACGAAGCCGACGGTCTTGCCGGCCCACTCCGGGCCGATCGAGTCGAAGGCGTTCTTGAACGCGCCCGGGATGGAGTGGTTGTACTCCGGGGTGACGAAGACGAAGCCGTCCTGCTCGTCGACGGCGCGGCCCCACGCGGTCACCGCCTCGTCGTCGTACTGGCGGTTCGCCGCGCCGGGGACGGTGGCCGAGGTCAGGAGCGGCACGTCGAACTCCCGCAGGTCGAGCACGGTGACCTCGACGTCCTCGCGTGCGGCGGTGGCCTCGGCGACCCACCGGCCCACCTCGTCGGACTTCCGGCCGTCGCGGATGGAGCCCAGGACGATGCCGATCTTCATAGTGATGTCCTCTCGAGAAGTCTGCGGCCCGGCCGGTCCGGGCGTCGATTCCACCGTACCGTAACGGACCGCGGTCCGATAGGTCTGACGACGAACGGACCGGGGCGGGTTCGGCACAATGGCGACATGACCGACACCGATCCCGTCCTCGAGCACGTCGGGCCCCGCCTGCGGGCGATCCGGCAGGAGCGCGATATCACGCTCGCAGCGGTGTCCGAGGCGACGGGGATCTCGGTGAGCACGCTCTCACGCCTCGAAAGCGGTTCGCGCAAACCGACTCTCGAACTCCTGCTGCCACTCGCCCGCACCTACGGGCTCCCGCTCGACGAACTGGTGGACGCGCCGGAGACGGGGGACCCCCGGGTGCGGCTCACGCCGATCCGCCGCGGCGACCGCACCATCGTCCCGCTCACCCGCCGGGCCGGCGGCCTGCGGACGTTCAAGGAGATCATCCGGCCGCGGAAGGGTGCCGGCGCCGAGACGCGCACGCAGGTCTCGCACCCCGGCTACCACTGGCTGTACGTGCTCGACGGCAACCTGCGGCTGATCCTCGGCGAGAAGGACCTGGTGATCAAGCCGGGCGAGGTGATCGAGTTCGACACCCGACTGCCGCACTGGTTCGGCAGCGCCGACGGGCGGCCCGTCGAGTACCTCGGCATCTACGGCCCGCAGGGCGAGCGCGCGCATCACGTCGCCGGGGACGCGGCGGGGGAGTAACCGCTCACTCGTCGAGGCGGGCGGCCTTGCGGAGGTGGCTCACCCCGGGGAGCTTGTTCACGCCCCGCTGCACGTCGCTGAGCTTGTCGGTCACCTCGACCAGGGGCGGGAGCACCGCGTCGAGGGTGTTGAGCGCGGGATCGGCGATGGCCGTGAGACGCTCGGCGCGATCGATCACCGCGTTGGCGCGCTCGATCATGTCGGCCATCGCGAGCATCACCTTGGGCAGTTCCGCGATCAGCTCGATCGTGTCCGGCGGGATGGTGCTGAGCTTGCCCACGCTGGTCACCGTGCGGCCCGTGTTGTCCAGGGCCCGGCCCGCCGCCGACCGCACCGAGTCCACCAGATCGTTCACAGAACCGGAGATGGACGGCGGGGGCGGCTCGGGCTCGCGCTTCTTGGCCATGCCTCGATCATGGCCCCTGGGGGCCCCGGACGGAGGGATTTCGCTACAGCGACGCGCCGAAACGTTCCACGGCCTCGCGGGCCGTGGTGAGGCCCTCGCTCTCGGCCCCGACGGTGCGCACGGCACCGTCGGGTGTGAGCACGACCTCCCCGATGGAGTCGCCCGTCGTGGCCTCGCGGACCGCCCACGCGTAGGCGGAGTCCGCGAGCCAGTCGTCCTCCCGCAGCGCGGTCAGGTAGAACGCGCCGACGTTGAGCCCGATCGGGTCCAACTACTCCTCGTCCGACTTGATCTCGAGCAGCACGGTGCCCTGGGTGACCGCGGTGCCGGGCTCGACGGCCAGGCCGGCCACGATGCCGTCCTTGTGCGCGGCGACGGGGTTCTCCATCTTCATGGCCTCCAGGACCACGACCAGATCGCCCGCCTTGACCTGCTGGCCCTCCTCGACGGAGACCTTCACGACGGTGCCCTGCATGGGCGCGGTGACGGAATCGCCCGTCGCGGCGACGCCCGCGTTGCGGTCGCGGCTGCGCGGCTTCGGCTTGCGGCGGATGACGCCGGCACCGCCCGCGGCACCGCCGCCGCCGAGCGACAGCTCGCCGGGCAGCGACACCTCGACGCGGCGGCCGTCGACCACCACGACCACGTTCTGCCGCGGCAGCGCGTCGTCGTCCTCGATGGCCTGGCCGCCGGTGTACGGCTCGATCGGGTTCTCCCAATCGGTCTCGATCCACTTGGTGTAGACCTCGAAGCCGTTCTCGTCGCCCACGAAGGCCGGGTTGGAGACGATGTGGCGGTGGAACGGGATGACCGTCGCGAGGCCCTCGACCTCGAACTCGGCCAGCGCGCGCCGCGAGCGCTCCAGCGCCTCCTGGCGGGTCGCGCCGGTCACGATGAGCTTGGCGAGCATCGAGTCGAACTGGCCGCCGATGACGTCGCCCTGGTCCACGCCGGAGTCGACGCGCACGCCGGGGCCGGTGGGCTCGCGGTACACGCTGATCGGGCCGGGGGCGGGCAGGAAGCCGCGGCCCGCGTCCTCACCGTTGATGCGGAACTCGAACGAGTGGCCGCGCGGGGTGGGGTCCTCGGAGATGTCCAGCTTCTGTCCCTCGGCGATGCGGAACTGCTCGCGCACCAGGTCGATGCCGGCGGTCTCCTCCGTGACGGGGTGCTCCACCTGCAGGCGGGTGTTCACCTCCAGGAAGCTGACCAGGCCGTCGGCGGCGACGAGGAACTCGACCGTGCCGGCGCCGTAGTAGCCGGCCTCGCGGCAGATGTCCTTCGCCGACTGGTGGATGCGGGCGCGCTGCTCCTCGGTGAGGAAGGGCGCGGGCGCCTCCTCGACCAGCTTCTGGAAGCGGCGCTGCAGCGAGCAGTCGCGGGTGCCGGCGACGACGACGTTGCCGTGCTGATCGGCGATGACCTGCGCCTCGACGTGGCGGGCCTTGTCCAGGTAGCGCTCCACGAAGCACTCGCCGCGCCCGAAGGCCGCGACGGCCTCGCGGGTGGCCGACTCGAACAGGTCCGGGATCTCCTCGATCGTGTACGCGACCTTCATGCCGCGGCCGCCGCCGCCGAAAGCCGCCTTGATGGCGACGGGCACGCCGTGCTCCTGTGCGAAGGCGACGACCTCGTCGGCGTCCTTGACCGGATCCTTGGTGCCGGGGGCCATCGGCGCGTTGGCGCGCTCGGCGATGTGCCGGGCGGTGACCTTGTCGCCCAGGTCGCGGATGGACGCGGGCGAGGGGCCGATCCAGGTCAGCCCCGCGTCGATCACGGCCTGCGCGAAGTCGGAGTTCTCCGACAGGAAACCGTAGCCCGGGTGGATCGCGTCGGCGCCGGACTTCTTCGCGGCGTCGAGGATCTTGTCGAACACCAGGTACGACTCGGCGGAGGTCTGGCCGCCCAGGGCGAACGCCTCGTCGGCCAGGCGCACGAACTTGGCACCGGCGTCGGGCTCCGCGTACACGGCGACGCTGGTCAGGCCGGCGTCCCGAGCGGCGCGGATGACACGCACCGCGATCTCGCCACGGTTGGCGATGAGTACCTTCTCGATCTTCTTATCGGCGTGGGCTGCCACTCAATCTCCTCGGTTCCGTGCCGGCGCGGTATCCCGCGCGCGCCGTTGTATCGGCCCGCCGGGGGCCGTAGCTCTCGACGAGTCTATGCCCCGGCGGCTGTGGTGCAGACGACAGTCCCCCAACGGGTCGAGTTACCCGCGAGTAACCGCAGCATCGCCTATTTCGGTCAACATCGAACGTAGCGCGCCGAGGTACAGAGTGACACTCCGGCTCGCGGTGGCGAGTCCCGGGAACCTCGCCGCGACGTGCAGACCGGACGGCGTCCGCAGCATCCACAGGTACACGTCCTCGATGGAGTAGTCCCGCGATCGCAGCGCGCCGGCGCCGCCGTCGTCGTTCACGGCCGACCCGGGCGCCGACCGGGTGTCCATGAAGGAGACCACGAACTGCGGGGGAGGGGCGCCGCCCAGCACCTCGCCGATCCGCAGGTAGGGCAGGGTGCTGCCCGCCTTGGAGCGGCGCCACTCCGTCTGGGCGCGCTGCGCCAGGTCACCGAAGCCGCGGCTGCCCGTCGTGTCCAGGCGGAACGGGGCGATGCCCACGAACCAGCCCAGCGCCGCGATCCACTGCTCCGCGTCCCGCGTGTGCCGGGTGACCGCGCAGCGGAACACCGGCCCGAAGCCGAGGTCGGTGTTGATCTTCGCCATGCACGCGAGCACGCCGGTCACGAGCGAGGCGCCGGACTCCGAGCACACCCGGGTGAAGTTGTTGGCCCGCTCGTCGTCCAGCAGGTGGAAGTTCAGGGCGGCCTGCGGCAGCCGCGGCACCCCGTCGGGATCCCTGCTCAGCGCGGCGAGGGTCTCGCCGGCCAGGCTCTTGGCGCTCGGCGGCAGCAGCGGCATGGGGAACGGGGACGGCAGGAACGACGTCTCCGTGAGGTACTCCTGCCACATCCGCGCCGCGGGATGCGTCGCCGTGGCCCGGTCGGCCGTCTGCCGGTCGTCGTCCGAGTAGTCCACGTAGCTGCCCGTGGGCAGCAGCCGCGCCTCCACCCCGTGCACGGCCTGCCGGTACAGCTCCCGCAGCTCGTGCGGGCTCAGGATCAGGGAGTACCCGTCCATCAGCGAGTGGTCCGCGGCGAAGAACAGGGTGAACGAGTCCTCGCGGGACACCGTCGAGAACAGGTACGCGGGCCAGGTGAGGGGCGCCGTCGCCCGGTCGAACTCTCCCAGCAGCTGCTCCGCGAGGGGCCCGGCCGAGCGGTAGGTGCCGACCGTCTGGACCTTGAGGTCGACTGTGTCCGTCTGCGCGCTCCGGCGCCGCGGCTTACCCTCCTCCATGAAGACGTGGGTGCGGAGCACCTCGTGCCGGTCGATCCACGCCCGCAGGGCGCTGCGCAGGCCGGGGATCGACAGCGGCTCGTCGAACTCGATGCCCAGCCCGAGCCAGGACTCCCGGCCGCCGTCGATGTGCCGGCGACGCTGGATCGACAGCGCGCCGCGCAGGTGCGCCTCGTGCACGTGCGACGTCGCGCGCGGGTCGTCGCGCCACCGCGCCGCGGGGCCCGTCCTGGGAATCCAGTTGCGGAGCTCCCCCGGGCGGAGGGGGTAGGCGTCGATCTCGGTGAACTGCATGGCGCGAGCGAGATTACGCCGCGAGCCTGCGCTTGATGCGCGTGAGCATCGCCGACATGCCGCGCAGGCGCAGCGGGCTCACCACCGAGTCGAGCCCCAGCGCGTGGTGGAAGTCGTCGGGGACGGCGGCGATCGCGGCCGCGCTCTGCCCGTCGAGGCCCTGCGCCAGGATCGACGCGAAACCGCGGGTGGTGGGCGCCTCGGGCGGCGCGCTGAAGTACAGGCGCACCGCACCGGGGTCGGATGCGTCGACGTCGAGGAAGAGCGGCGACTGGCACTCCGGCACCGGCTCCATGGCCGCCGCCGTCAGGTGCCCGGGGAGCTCGGGCAGCTCGCGGGAGAACTCGAGCAGCAGCTCCAGCCGGTCCTGTTCGCCGACGCCGGCGAAATCGTCGACGATCTCCGCGAGCGGCTCCGGCAGCGCGCTCATGCGCTCTGGTCGGCGCCGGGCGCGGAGCCCGGGGCCTCACCGCGGGCGATCGGAGCCCGCACGGTGTTGCCCCACTCCGTCCAGGAGCCGTCGTAGTTCTTCACGTCCTCGTAGCCCAGCAGGTGGGTGAGCACGAACCAGGTGTGGCTCGAGCGCTCGCCGATCCGGCAGTACGCCGTGACGGGCGCCGCCGCGTCGAACTCCGCGTACACCTGCGTCAGCTCGTCGTGCGGGAGGAACCGGCCGTCCGCGCGCGCCGCCCTCGCCCACGGGATGGACACGGCGGTGGGGATGTGGCCGCCGCGCAGCGCGCCCTCCTCCGGGTAGTCCGGCATGTGCGTGCGCTCGCCGGTGTACTCCTGCGGCGACCGGACGTCGACGAGGGCCCGCGTGCCGATCCCGGCCCGCACCTCGTCGGCGAACGCCCGGATCGCGGTGTCGTCGCGCTCCACGACGGGGTAGTCGCTGCGCGGGTAGTCGGGGCGGTCCAGCGACACGTCCCGGCCGTCGCTGATCCACAGGTCCCGCCCGCCGTCGAGCAGGCGGACGTCCGGGTGACCGAAGAGGGTGAACACCCACAGTGCGTAGGCGGCCCACCAGTTCGACTTGTCGCCGTAGATCACCACGGTGTCGTCGCGGTGGATCCCCTTCTCGCGCATGAGCTCCGCGAACTGCTCCCCGGTGATGTAGTCGCGCGTCACCGGGTCGTTGAGGTGCAGATGCCAGTCGACCTTCTGCGCGGACGGGATGTGCCCGATGTCGTAGAGGAGCACGTCCTCATCCGATTCGATCACCTTCAGGCCGGGGACACCGAGGTGTCCGCTCAGCCAGTCCGCGGTGACGAGTCGTTCGGGGTGCGCGTAGTCCTGCAGCTCCGCGCTGGGATCGGTCTCGATAGCCACATCGCCAGCCTAGCGGTCGCGGCGGTGCGCCGTACCGCCTCGCTCGCCCGACGCTCACGCGAACGTGGGCCGCGCCGCCGTGATCGCGGCCACCGCGGCGCCGGCCACCGCCTCGAGCTCCCCTCCCGCGGCCAGGTTCGTGGCCACGAACAGGGCGGTCTCGCGATCCGTGCCGGTCCACCCCGCGTAGAGGTACGGCGGCCGGGGCGCGAGCTCGCGCCCGGGAAGGGCGGACCAGGCCAGCCGGAACCACGCCGTGTCCGCGGGCGAGCCGTCCGGGGCGCGCACGGGCGCGGGCAGCTCGCCGACGCCCGCGCACGTGGTCACCGGGGCCGACGGATCGGGCGGCGCGTCGATGAGCGCTGCGAGCGTGCGCCGGGGCAGCAGGGTGATGAGCGGGCCGAAGGCGTCGAACCGGCCGCCGTCGCCCAGCCCCGCGAGCGTCTCGCGGACCCGGCCCCGGAGCGCGGCCACGCCCTCGGGGCCGGCCGCGGGATCGACGGGGACCTCGGCATCGACGATCGCGTTGCCCCGCAGGTCGCCGTCCGCGCGGCGGTTCACCGACAGGCCGAGCAGGGCCGCGCCGTCGGAGGGGCGCACCCAGCCCATCGCATCCGCGATCGCCGCGGTGACGGCGAGCAGCAGCGTGGTCTCGGTGCCGCCCAGAGCCTCCGCCCGGTCGGCCAGGACCCGCCGGTCGATGTGGGCGACGGTCCACCGATCCGGCCCGACGGGGTGCGGGCGCGCGGCGGGCGAGTCCGCCGGAGCGAGGCGGCCGCGCGCCAGCCGGGCGGCGGAGGCGGCGGCGCGTGCCGCGGCGGGGAGCTCCCGCAGGGCGAGCGCGGCGTCCCGCGGCGCCGAGCGCCACGGCGGCGCCGCCTCCCGCGGATAGGGCAGGGCGCGGGAGGAGTCCAGGGCGGCCTCGGCCACCGCGGTCGCCGTGCCGACCCCGTCCGCGAGGACGTGCGAGACCACCAGGGTCACCGCGGATCCGCCGTCGTCGAGCGGCAGCACGCCCAGGTGCCAGCCGGGGCCGGACCACGGGTCGATCGGCACGGCGGCGCGCTCGTCGAGCCAGGCGTCGATCGCGGCCCGCGGCCGCGGCCGGGACGCCACCGCGGTCTGCGGCGCCGCGGTGCAGGCCACCCAGCGGTCCCGGCCGAACGGTACCGGCGAGGCCACGATCCGGCGGCCCAGCAGCCCCCGCGTCAGGGCGCGGCGGAATCGCTCCAGGCCCGCGAGGTCGGCGCCGCGGTCGTAGGTCCACACCACCTGGATGAGTGAATTGCGGCCCGTGGCACGGGTTCCCGCGGCGGCACCCTGGTCGACGAAGGCGAGGAGGTCCTCCGCCGGGCGGCGACCGACGCGGCGGCTCATGCGGCGGCCCCCACGGGAGCGGTGAGGGCGCGCTCGATCCGCCCGCGGATCCGCCGGACGGCCTCGGCGGACAGGGTTCCGGGCGCGTGCCGCAGCTCGATCGACAGCCGGCCGTCGAAGGTGAGCGCGTGGTAGTGCAGCCCGACGAGCGGCGCCAGCGCCTCGGGTGGGCCCGAGCGCACCAGCGGGCGCACCCGCTCGATGTCGACCTCGGAGCTGGTGTGGAAGTCGAGCGCGACGACCCCGTCGGGGGTGGCCGGGGCCGGGATCGCCCCGATGTCGCTCAGCCGCACCGGCGCCCCGCCCGTGACCGGGTCCCCGGCGGCGCCGGTGAGCGCCGCCGCGACGGTGCCGTCCGCGAGGTCCGCCCGCAGCCGGTCGAGCACGGCCCGCCCGATCGCCTCGGGCGCGGCGTCGCCGCGCACCGTGATCGGCGCCGTCGACGAGCCGGCGAAGTTCGTCACGGCCGCGGGGGCGACGGGCGGATCGCAGCGGCCCCGCAGGTCGACGGGGCTGAACACCGCCATGCTCGCGGCCCGGTCCACGGGGCCCGGCAGCTCCGCGCGTTCGGCGGCCACGATCAGCCCGGCCAGCAGCCCGTGCATGCTCAGGCCCGCGGCCTTCGCCCGCAGCCGCAGGCCGTCGGTGGCCGGGGCGTCGATCCGGATGCGCTCGAACCCGAACTCCCCGCCGTCCACGGCGACCGCCGTGGGCACCGAGCCGGCGGACTCCACCGCCACCGCCGGGTGCGCCGGTGCGGCGGCGCCGGAATCCCGCACGCGCCCCGCGAGATCCAGCGGGGCGAGGGGGAGCCCCGGCGCGGGCGCCGCCTCCGCGGCGGGGTCCGTGTACAACTGCCACAGCCGCAGGTTGAGGTACAGCGCGTGCGCGCCGTCGGCGATCGCGTGGTTCACTCCGAGGGTCACGCGGTGCAGCAGCCCGTCCGAGACGAGCTGCAGCGCAGCGGTGCCCGCCTCGGGGCGGAGGCCGAGGCGCACATCGCCCGGCGCGAAGGCCCGCCGCTCGACGGTGACCGGCGCGACGTCCTCCGCGACGGGCGCGTCGGGGACGGCCACGTCGAATCCGAAGGCGGTGGGCACGATCCGCCCGGTGAGCACCGGGTGCTCGCGGCGCAGCGCCGCGTACGCGGCGGCGAGCCGGTCAGCGTCCACGGGACCGCGGACCACGAAGCTCCCGCTCGACGTCGTGTTCGTGACGACGTACGGGATCTCCAGCGGGGTCAGTGCGCGCGTGGGCATCTCACACCTCCATGGTCTCGCGGGGCGGGAGCGTCCCGGTCGCGGAGGACACCGCGAAATCGACGGTCGACGGGGCCTCGATGTCGAGCAGCGGGTTCGTGATGTCGACCCCGTCGTCCTCCGCGATCGACTCGATGATCAGGGCGGCGCGGCGGGCGGGGATGTCGCCCAGGTCGATCAGCGAGGAGACCCGCTGCGCGCGCCGCCGGGTGGCGGGATCGAGCAGCACGTCGAACGCCGCGTGCAGCCGCTCCGGGGTCATGCTCCGCATCGGCAGGCACGCGCCGACGCCCAGGTCGGTGACGCGGGCGCCCCAGAACGGCTGGTCCGCGAGGACCGGGCTGATGAGCGTCGGCAGGCCGGCCCGGAGCGATGCCGCGGTGGTGCCCGCGCCGCCGTGGTGCACCGCGGCGGCGCAGTGCGGCAGCACCTCCGCGTGCACCACCTCGTCGACCACCCGGATGTGCTCGCCGAGGTCGGCACCCTGCAGATCGCTCCATCCTGCGACGATGAGGCCGCGCCGGCCGCGCTCGCGGCAGACCCGCGCGAACAGCCGGGCCTTGGCGTCGGGATCCGCGATCCGCATGCTGCCGAAGCCCCAGTAGATCGGCGCGTCGCCGTCCGTGAGCCAGCGCATCAGGTCCGCGTCCGTGCGCTTCTGTTCGCCGCGGCGGAGCCAGGCGTCGGCGGGCACCTCGAGGAAGCCGAGCATCGGACGGGTGCGGCTGAACTCCGGCACCAGGTCCGGGGTGAGCGAGGGGTCGTAGAGCTGCAGGTCCACGATCTCGTCGGCGTCCCGGTTCTTCGCGCGCCGCGAGCGGTACGGCGCCTCGCCGACGGACATGCGGTGGAAGTTCACCGCGGCCCGCACGTGCGTCCAGGTGAACGAGTCGCCGAGCGCCCACGTCGCCCGCTTGACCACCCGCGGGGAGCGGGACAGCACGTCGCTGGTGAGACCCGCGGGCGTGTACTGGGTCATCGGGTACACGCTGTTGGTGGTGCCCGGGAAGAACCGGTAACTGATGATCGTGGCGCCGGTGCGGCGGGTGACGGGAAGCGCGAAATCCACGGCGTCCGAATGGGTGAGGACCACGTCGGCGTCGCGGCACACGGCCTCGATCTCATGCGAGATGGTGGCGATGTTGCGCACCAGGAACCGGCCGTAGGCCCGCATCCGCTCGACCGGCCGGTGGATCACCTCGCGGTAGTCCTCGTCGTAGTCGGGCACGATCTCGTTGAGCCGGTGCGCGGCGAGGCCGGCGGACCGGATCAGCGTGACCAGCGGATCGCCCATCGCCGCGATCGTCACGTCGTGGCCCCGGCCGCGCAGGGCCAGGCCGATCGCGATCGTGGGTTGGACGTCGCCTCGGCTGCCCATGGCGAGGATGCACACCTTCATGATCGGTTCGTCCTTTCGACGGTCTTCGGTGACGGGTTCCGGCCGGCGTTCGCGAGCGCGGCGCGCACGGGGCGCAGGAGCAGCAGCGTGATCGGCAGGACCGGGATCACGACGAGCAGGGGGATCACCTGGCACGCGACCACCGCGTAGTCGATCGGCAGGCTCAGGGCGGCGGTCATGGAGGCCGCGGTGCTGGCGGCCACGCCCACGAGCCAGAGAGGGTCGATCGCCCCCACCGCTCGGATAGTGCGGGGGGACACCCGGACCCGCCGGTTCCAGGCCCGCGCGCGGGCGGCGTCGCCGCGCACCGTGAGCCGCATGATCAGCGTGGCCGCTGCGGGGCGGCCCAGGAGAAGCCCGGCGAGGATCGCGACGAACATGAGCCCGCCGATGCTCGTCTCCACCACCAGGATCACGCGCGGACTCCCCGAGACCGCCGCCGCCACGATCGAGCAGCCCAGCAGGGCGAGGGTGAACAGCTCCAGCGGGTCGGCGGCGCGGCGCACGGCGGTGCGGGTGAGGATGCGCGCGGCCACCAGCGTGGTTCCCGCGACCAGCGCCAGGAGCTGGCCGGTGCCCACCAGGTAGCGCAGCGCGAAGTACACGCTCAGCTGCAGCGCCACGTCGACCAGTAACGAGAAGGGCGGCGCCGGAGGGGATTCGGTGTCGGCGAGAGGTACCGTCATGCGGCGGTCCCGATCTCCGCCAGCGCCCCCGCGCCGGCCTCCACGCGGCCCAGGATGCGCGCGCGGGCCTCGTCGCCCAGGGTGCCGGGGAGGACCCGCATCTCGACGGAGAGCCGGCCGCGGAACGTCGAGATCAGGTACGACGAGCCGATCGGGGCGGGCGGCGCACCGTCGCCCCGCCAGGCCGAGGCGTACTCGTGGATCCCGGCCGCGCTGCGCACGATCTGCGAATGGAAGTCGAGCACGTCGAGCCCGGAAGGCGTCGCGAGCGTGGGGAACTCGCCGAGGTTGCTGATGAGCACCGGCGGGCCGTGCCGCCGGGTGGCCGGGTCCGGCATGGGGCTCACCGCGGTGCGCAGGACGGTGCCGTCGCGCACATCGGAGCGGATGCTGTCGGCCACGATGCGGGCCAGTTCCGGGACCGCGCCGTCGGTGACGGCCACGTAGGAGAAGCCGCACAGCGCGGTCACCGACCGCAGCGGGATCGGCGGATCGATGCGGCCCCGGAAGTCGACGGGGGTGAGCAGCGCGAGCGCCGAGCCCGCCTCGGACTCGGCCAGCTCGGCGCGCGCGATGAGCGCGCTCACGAGCGCGTGCGCCGACACCCCGTGCGCCCGGGCGGCGTCCGCGAGCGCCGCGGTGCGGCCGGCGTCGAACCGGATCCGGATGGCGTCGTCGGTGTCCGGCCCCGCGGGCGCGGTCGTGGCCGGGGCGGGAACCGACCCGTGCCACGTGGTGCCCGCGAGCCGCTCCTCGTAGTCGAGCTCGCCCGGGTGGTGCCCGCGCGCCGCCATCACCAGGTGCGGCGCCGCGGGGAAGTCCCTGGCGGGGCGCACGATCGGGGTCGCGCCGCTCGCGAACGCGGTGTACAGCTCGAACAGCCGCGCGGTGATCGCCACGATGCCGGAGCCGTCGGTGGCGGCGTGGCTGGCCCACAGCGTGAGCCGGTACCGCTCGCCGAGCCCCGTCAGCGTGAGCGCCGCGAGTTGCTCGCTGCCCACGAACCACGGCGGGGTCTGCGCGAAGCCCTCCCACGGCGCGGCCTCGTCGCGCAGCCCGATCGCGGCGGCGACGGCGGGGTCCCCGGGCGCGAAATGCGGTCTGCCGCCGACGGTGACGATCCGGGCGGCGAGCACGGGGTACTCGGCGAGCAGCGCGCCGAACGCGGCGCGCAGGGCGGTGACGTCCACGGCGCCGTCGAGCTCGAAGGAGGTGCCGATGACCTCCCGCGAGGCAGGCCGCACGAACGAGGCCTCCGAGAAGGTGAGGGGGCGATGGGTGTGCATGGCGTCTCCGGTTCTGCTCAGGCCGCGGGGGCCAGTCGGGCGGCGGCGTGGACGAGGGCCGTCACCCTGTCGGCGACGGCGGCGCGGGACGCGGGGGAGGCGGTGCCCCCCAGCGTGATCAGTTCGATGCCGAGGCGGCCGGCGAAGGTGGAGGCCTGGCAGATCGTGGCGGAGGGCGACGGTGCCCGCCGCCCGGCGCGGCCGTACAGGGCCGCCGCATCCATGGACACGATCGGCCGCAGGGCCTCGCCCTCCAGCGCGCCGGGCAGCTCCAGGGCGAGCGGGCCCAGGTTGCTGAGCACCACCGGCGGCTGCGCCGGCCCCGGGTCGGCCGGGGCGGCGAGCACGTTCAGGCAGCGCCCCGCCGCCACGTCCTCGCGGACCGCGGCCGCGACGGCGGAGCCCACGGCGATCGGATCGGACGCCGCGGTGAGGTCGGCCGCGGCGAAGCTCGCGCCCACGAAGTTGGTGACGTCCGTCGCGCCGAGCGTGGGGGCGATGCGGCGGCGCAGGTCGACGAGGGTCATGGAGCCGAGCCGGACCGGCGCGTCCGCCGGCTCGCCGATGAACCCGGCGCGCTCGGCGCAGAGCAGCACGCCGGACAGCAGGGCGTTCAGCCCGACGCCCGCCGCCACGGCGGCGAAGCCCGTCGTCACCTCCTCGCAGAACTGCAGCGACGCCACCTCCGGGGGCGCCCCGGCGCCCGGCGCCGGCCCGGCGGGAGCCGCTCCGTACCAGCGGATCCCGCCGAGCCGGTCGCGCCCGGTGTCCGTGCCGGTGGCGACGCCGGCGAGCACGTCCTGCGCCGGGGCGGGGAAGGGGCTCGGCTCCACGGGCAGGGCGGATCCGGTGCGCACCAGCGCCGTGTACTGCGACCACAGCCCGGCGACGAGGGCGAACAGGTGCGTGCCGTCGGCGAGGGCGTGGTTGGCGCCGAAGGTCACCCGGTGCCGGGCGCCGTCGGTCACGACGTGCAGCCGGCCGAGCGCCGCCGCCGGGTCGACGAGCGGAGGCGCGAACGACGCGGGAAGGACGCCCACCCGGTCGACGGTGAGCGCGGCGCCCGCCCCGGCGGCCGGCGCGGCGAACGCGAAGCCGTCGCCGTCGGCGACCACCGTGGCGTCCAGCGCGGGATGGCCGGCCCGCACCGCGGCGAACGCGTCGCTCAGGGCCGCGAGGTCCAGGTCGCCGCGTGCGGTGAACTCGAACGCGACCGTCGTGGGGGCGGCGCCGACGAACCCGCGCTCGGACGGTGCGAGGCGGCGAAGCGTTCTGGTCACGGCGCGGCTCCTGCCTGTGCGGCGATCGGGGACGCTTAGAACGCTAAAGGGACGTCCATTTCATTCGCGAGCCGAACGAGTGGTGTCGATCGTCACTGTGCCCGAGGCTTGACCGGGAGGGCGAGATGCCGGGGATCCGCGTTTCGGGCGGAATTCCCCTGAGTGAACGCCGTTCTCTTACTCGGGCACCGGGTCCGGGGGTGAGCTGCGGAAACGCTCCGGCCGTGTGCCGTTAACGCAATGCTTACGAGAATGGGGTGACTGTGGCGTGATGTTCGCCACGGTGAAATCAGGACGTGCGGGAGGCGCCCGCCCACACGGCGACCACGTCGACGCCCAGCTCCGCGAGCAGGGAGCGGGTGAGGGGCAGCGAGATCCCGATGACGGAGCTCGGATCGCCGTCGATGCCCTCGATGAACCAGCCGCCCGCGCCGTCCAGCGTGAACGCCCCGGCCACCTGCAGGGGCTCCTCCGTGCCGACGTAGGCGTCGATCTCGGCGTCCGACGGTGCGCCGAAGCGCAGCTCCGTCGCTCGGGTGCCGGCGGCGCTACCGGCCTCCCGGCCGTCCTCGACGAGGATCGCGCAGTGGCCGGTCAGCAGTGTGCCGGTGCCGCCGCGCATCGCGCGCCAGCGCTCCGCCGCCACCTCGGGGGTGAGCGGCTTGCCCACCAGCTCGCCGCCGATGGACAGCATCGAATCGCAGCCGATGACCACCGCCCTGCCGGGCAGCGGGTCGTCCGCGAGGATGCGCGTGGCCACGTCCTCCGCCTTGGCGCGGGCCAGCGCCGCCACGGCGTCCTCGTGCGGGACGCCGGGCGCGAGGCCCTCGAGCACCGCGTCCTCGTCGACCTGGGAGACCGAGACGAGGGGCGCGGCGCCGGCGGCGCGCAGCACCTTCAGCCGCGCCGGCGATGCCGACGCGAGGACGAGGCGGACCGGAGTGGGGGAGATGGCTACGAACCCTTGGTCCAGAACAGCGGGGTCTGGCTGGTGAACGCGTTCGGGCCGTTGAAGTACTGCGGCCGCATGCGTTCCCGGTTGTCACCCCACAGCGACTTCAGCTCGACGCCCGCCTGCGGCGTGGAGCCCGCGGCGGCCGCCAGGACCGTCACGATCGCCGCCACGTCGGCCGAGGAGGGGTTGCCCTTCTCGAACCGGATCGCGGCCCAGAGCTTCTCGGCCTCCGCGGCGGGAGCCTCGACCGGCTTCTCGGCGCTCACAGCGGGATGTTCCCGTGCTTCTTCGGCAGGGTCGCGACGACCTTGCGCTCCAGCATGTTGAGCGCGGTGACGATCTGCCCGCGGGTGTGCGAGGGCGGGATGACCGCGTCCACGTAGCCGCGCTCCGCGGCGACGTACGGGTTCACGAGGGTGTCCTCGTACTCCTGCTGCAGGCTCAGGCGAAGGGCCTCGACGTCCTCGCCCTTCTCCGCGGCCTCGGCCAGCTCCTTGCGGTAGACGAAGCCGACCGCGCCCGACGCGCCCATCACGGCGAACTGGGCGGTGGGCCACGCGAGGTTCACGTCCGCGCCCATGTCCTTGCTGCCCATCACGCAGTACGCGCCGCCGTAGGCCTTGCGGGTGACCACGGTGATCTTCGGGACCGTGGCCTCGCCGTAGGCGTAGAGCAGCTTCGCGCCGCGGCGGATGATGCCGTCGAACTCCTGGCCGGTGCCGGGCAGGAAGCCGGGCACGTCCACCAGCGTGACGATCGGGATGTTGAAGGCGTCGCAGAAGCGCACGAACCGTGCCGCCTTCTCCGAGGCGTCGATGTCCAGGCAGCCCGCGAGCTGGGTGGGCTGGTTGGCCACCAGGCCCACGCTGCGGCCGTCGATGCGGCCGAAGCCCACGATGATGTTCATCGCGCGCTGCGGCTGGATCTCGAGGAACTCGTCGTCGTCCAGCAGGCGGCGGATCACCTCGTGCATGTCGTACGGCTGGTTCGGCGAGTCCGGGATCAGCGAGTCCAGCTCGCGGTCCTCGTCGTTCACCGACTCCTCGATCGAGCCCGTGAGCGGGTCGGTCGGCACGAAACGCGGCGCCTCGGCGCGGTTGTTCGAGGGCAGGTACGTCATGAGCTCGCGCACGTAGTCCAGCGCGTCCTGCTCGCCCGACGCCACGTAGTGCGCGGTGCCCGACTTGCTCATGTGGGTCTGGGCGCCGCCCAGCTCCTCCTTGGTGACCTCCTCGCCGGTCACGGACTTGATCACGTCCGGGCCGGTGATGAACATCTGGCTCTCGTGGTCCACCATCACCACGAAGTCGGTGAGCGCGGGGGAGTAGACGTGGCCGCCGGCGGCCGCGCCCATGACCACCGAGATCTGCGGGATGACGCCCGAGGCCTGCGTGTTGCGGAAGAAGATCTGCGAGTACAGGGCGAGCGAGACCACGCCCTCCTGGATGCGCGCGCCGGCACCGTCGATGATGCCCACCAGCGGGCGGCCGGTCTTGGTGGCCAGATCCATGACCTTGCAGATCTTCTCGCCGTAGACCTCGCCGAGCGAACCGCCGAACACGGTGGAGTCCTGGCTGAAGACGCACACCTCGCGGCCGTCGATGGTGCCGTAGCCGGCGACGACCCCGTCGCCCACGGGGCGCTTGGCGGCCATGCCGAAGTTGGTGGCCCGGTGCTGCGCCAGCTTGTCCAGCTCGACGAAGGAGCCCTCGTCGAGCAGCGTGGTGACGCGCTCGCGGGCGGTGAGCCGGCCCTTCTCGTGCACGCGGTCGATCGCGCCCTGCCCCATGGGGGTCATCGCCTGCGCGTCGCGCTTGCGGAAATCGGCCAGCTTCCCAGCGGTGGTGTGGATGCTGGGCTCGGCGGCGGCGTCGTTGCCGGCGCCCGAGGAGCCGTCGGTGGTGGAGGCACTCGTCATGCCCACGACTCTAACCAATAGAGTCGTGGGATAACGGCAGGGTCCGGCGTGGACCGGGTGCGGTCCCGGATCGGTCCGGGTGGAGGAGGTACGGGTGCTCCCCGATCAAGCGGCCATCTCGGCGGCGGTGCGCGGCACGCGCTGGCACGACGTCACCGTGGTGGAGGCCACCGGCTCCACCAACGCGGACCTCGCCGATGGCGTGCGGGCCGGGGACGAGCCCGGCCGGGTGCTCATCGCCGACGTGCAGACCGCCGGCCGCGGCCGGCACCTGCGGCCCTGGTCCGCGCCCGCGGGCACCCAGCTGTCGATCTCCGTCACGGCCGCCGTGCCCGCCGAGGTCGCGCCCCGCGCGGGCTGGCTGTCGCTGGTGACCGGCGTCGCCGCGGTCCGGGCGGTCCGCGAGGTCACGGGCCTCGAGGTCGGGCTGAAGTGGCCGAACGACGTGCTGCTCGCCGCCGAACCGGGCAAGCGGGGCGGGAAGACCGCCGGAATCCTCTCCGAGCTCGCGACCGGACCCGGTGGGGCGCTCGTCGCCGTGATCGGCACCGGGCTGAACACGACCCTCGCCGCGGCCGACGTGCCGGTGGACACGGCCACGTCGCTCCAGCTGGCCGGCGCGGGGGACCCGGACCGGACCGCCCTGGCGATCGCCTACCTGCGCCACCTGGACGCCGGGCTCGCGGCCTGGGCGTCCGATCCTGCGGCGGCGCGCGCCGACTACCTGAGCGCGTGCGTCACCGTCGGGCAGGAGGTGACCGTGCAGCTCCCCGCCGACCGGCTGCTCCACGGCACCGCGGTGGACGTGGACGCCGAGGGCCGGATCGTGGTCGCCGACGGTGCCGGTGCCCGGCACGTGCTCTCCGCGGGCGACGTCACGCACCTGCGGCCCGCCTAGCATCGGGGCATGCCCTTCCCGGACAAGGTGCTCGTCGACGACGAACACGTGCTGCTGCACACGCGCCCGCACGCCCGGCGGATGACCCGCCCCGTGCTGGTGCTGTTCGCCGCGTCCGCCGCCGCCGGCGTCGCGGGCGGGCTGGTGACCCGGGCGAAGCTCGACGGTGCCGCGTCCGGGTGGTGGGCGCTGGGGATCGTCCTCGTGTGGGCGCAGCTCGTGGCGTGGTTCACGCTGCGCCCGTGGGTCCGGCTGCGCGCCACCCACCTGGTGGTCACCGACCTGCGGATCATGTTCCGTTCCGGGGTGCTGCGCCGGCGCGGCATCGATATCCCGCTGCGCCGGATCAATTCGGTGCAGTACCACCAGCGGATCGCGGACCGGCTGCTGCGCAGCGGCGTGCTCACCGTGGAATCGGCGGGCGACGACCCGCTCGACTTCCCCGACGTTCCGCAGGTCGCGGCCGTGCACGCCCTGCTCGTCGACGCGCTCGACGACGCCGAGGCCGACGGGTATCCCAGCAGGGCGGAGTAGTGTCGGCGGCCATGAGCACCAGAGTGCTGTTGGCGGAGGACGACGACGCGATCGCGTCGCCGCTGGCCCGCGCGCTCACGCGCGAGGGCTACGAGGTGACCGTCGCGGCGACGGGGCCGGACGCGCTCAAACAGGCGCTGAACGACGAGTTCGCGCTGCTGATCCTCGATCTCGGGCTCCCCGAACTGGACGGCCTGGAGGTGTGCCGCGAGGTGCGGGCCGCGCGCCCCGAGGTGGCCGTGCTCATGCTCACGGCCCGCACCGACGAGATGGACTTCGTGGTGGGCCTCGACGCGGGCGCGGACGACTACGTGGGCAAGCCGTTCCGGATGTTCGAGCTGATGGCGCGGACCCGTGCCCTGCTCCGCCGCAGCGTGCCGGCGGCGGACGCCGTGGAGGTGCTCGACGCCGGCGGCATCCGCCTGGACGCCGCGGCCCGCCGCGTCACCGTGGACGGGACCGATGTGGCCCTGGCCAACAAGGAGTTCGAGCTCCTCAAGTTCCTCATGGAGAGCGCGGGCCGGCTGCTGCCCCGCGAGGAGATCCTGGCCGCGGTGTGGGGCGATTCGGATCTACGGGGATCGAAGACGCTGGACATGCACATCTCCTGGCTGCGCCGGAAGATCGGCGACGACGCGGGCCCGCAGCGGCCGCGCCGGATCGCGACGGTCCGCGGCGTGGGCTTCCGGTTCGACGCGGAGTGACGCGCGCCGGGCCCGCGGCCCCGTGACACGGGCGCGGTCCGGCGGTGCGTTGCCGGGCCCGCCGAACCGCGCTGTGCCGTACCGGCTTCAGTCCTTGGCGAGGGTGCTGAGGTGCGACGTGAAGTACCACTGCCCGTCGACCCGGCGCGCGGTGTAGCTCGCGATCTGCACGTCGTGCACCTCGGAGCCCTTCATGTGCCGCAGCTTGGTCGCGGTGACGCCCAGGTTGTCGCCGTACATGGTGGTGCTGATCTCGTCGATGATCGTCTTGTCGACGCCGGTGGAGGAGCCGAACTCGGTGGCGTAGAGCGCGCGCAGCTCCTCCTTGGTGGAGATGATGCGCTGCGCGGCGCCCTGCCCCTCGTCCACCTGGAACTGCGCCGGCAGAGACCAGAAGTCGTGGATGTCGTCGAGGCGACCGCTCTGGCACGCGTCGCAGTATTCGCGGTACCGGGTCTGGATATCCTGAACATCGCTCATTGTGATCCCCTGTTCTGAAATCTGATGAGAGTGGGCACGTTTCGTGCACACCGTGACCCAAGTCGGGTCGGTGTCACCGTAGTCCCGCGTGGTGTGATTTGCAGTTCGAAACCGGGAGGCTGCGACAAAACTCCACGATCCATCGCCGCGTTGCGACGGACCTCAGCGCGGCTCCTGCGCCCTCGGCGCGGGCGGGTCCTCCGGCCCGGCGTCCGGATCCGCGGCGGGGAGGAAGATCGCGAACGTGGTGGGCTTGCGGCTCTGCAGCTGCAGCCTGCCCCGGTCGCCCTCGATGAAGGTGCGGGCGAGGGCGAGGCCGACCCCCGTCCCGGCGCCCACCGAGTAGCCGCGCGCGAAGATGCGCTGCGCGTCGCCGTCGGAGATGCCCGATCCCTCGTCGGCCACCGTGACCCGGACCGTGTGCGCCCCGGCGGACCCGAACCCCACGGTGACCGTCCCGCGCCCGTGCTGCAGGGCGTTGTCCAGCAGCACCGCGGTCGCCTCCCGCAGGCGCGCCGCCGTGCCCCAGGTGAACAGCCGGCCGGTGGTCTCGCCCGTCACCAGGAGGCGTCGTCCCGCCCGGGTGAACGACGGCTCGAGGTCGGCGATGAGCGGGGTCAGCGCCGCCCGCACGTCCACCGCGGTGCGCGGGTGGGAGACGGTGCGCGCCGCCTCGACCATCTCCGAGACGCTCGCCGTGAGGCGGTCCACCTGGTCCAGGGCCGCCTGTGCCTCGCCGACCACGTCGGGATCGGGATGCAGGGTGAGCTCGTCGAGGCGGATGTGCACGGCCGTGAGCCGGCTGCGCAACTGGTGCGAGACCTCGCCGACGATCTGCCGCTCCCGCTGCAGCCGCTCGGCGATCTCCTCGGTGGCGGAGTCGAGCACGTCGAGCACGCGGTCCAGCTCCTCGATGCCGTGCCGGTGCGGATCGGGCCGGAAATCGCCCCGGGCGAGGCGCTGCGCGCGGTTCGCCACGTCCTGGACGGGGTCGGCCACCCGGCTCGCGGTGACCGCGGCGACCACGATGCCGACGGTGATGGACAGGGCCACGACGGCGGCCTCGACCGCGAGCGTCCGGTACTGGCTGGCGCGGATCCCCGCCATGGGCTGCTCCATCCGGAGCACGCCGGCGTCGCCGAGGGAGACGCCCTCCACCATCGGCGCTTCCACCGCGCCGCCGAGGAGCAGTTCGCGCGGGTGGCCCAGGTGGTCGGTGTAGCTGAGATAGAGGCGCCCGCCCTCGGGGACGAGCAGCTTGAGCGCCTCGGTCGGCGGCTCGCCGACGGAGTCCGTGCGTTCCTCCTGCTCGAGGATCTCCGACGCCGCGCGCTGCACCCGGTGCTGCAGGCCGGTCCGGGCGGCGTCGTCGATCCACAGCCAGCTGTAGACCATCAGCGGAACGCCGAGGAACAGGCCGGTGACGGCGACCACCGCGATGGTGGAGCGCAGGATGCGAAGGCGCACGTGGCGGAGACTACCGGACTACCGCCGGGACCCGAGCGGGTCCGATCAGCGCAGCTCGGAGTCGATGTCGGCGGCCTCGGAGGCGGGGATCGACTCCTGCTCGGGGGCGTCGCTCATGTCCTCGGGGAACGCCCAGCGGCGCAGGGCCCAGAACCGGAACGCCATCTGCAGCAGGTTGCCGACGATGTAGTTGAGCACGAAGTCGACGATGATCAGCGTGGTCTTCGAATCCGTGGAGCGCAGGCTGAACACGTTGTTCGCGATGAAGATGGGCGCGGCCATGATGAGCACGCCGACGCCGGAGATGACGAAGAACAGCAGCGCCTCGTGGTGCTTCTCGCGGCCGCCGCGGTGCTTGAAACTCCACTCGCTGTTGAGGATGTACGACAGGATCACGGCGCAGACGCCGGAGAAGACCTTGGCGACGGTGGGCTTGTCGTCCAGGACCGTGAGCACCAGGCCGTAGAAGATGGCGAGGTCGAAGACGCAGGTCGTGGCGCCGACGATGGCGAACTTGATCAGCTCGTGGTGCTGCATGACGAGCCCGCGGAGGGGCGCTGGGGTGCGATCCAGAATCGCCTCGATGAAAGCCACGTGCGCCACTCTAACGGAATCGGCGATAGTACCTCGGGGAGTGTGACGCGGTCGGTGAGGGGTCACCCGCCGCGGGCACGGCGGGCCGCCCGGCGAACACCGCTGGTCGGGGGCCTGAGAACATGGACCGGTGACTGTTACCGAGAAGCGGGACGGGCGCCCCGTTGTCGCCATGGTCGGCGGCGGCCAGCTGGCCCGGATGACGCATCAGGCCGCCATCGCCCTCGGGCAGGGCCTGCGCGTCCTCGCGGCGTCCCCGGACGAGCCCGCGCCGCAGATCTGCCCCGACGTGGTGCTGGGCGACCACGACCGGATCGAGGACCTGCGCCGCGCCGCGACCGGCGCGCACGCGCTCACCTTCGACCACGAGGGCGTGCCCACCGCGCACCTGCTGGAGCTCCAGGCCGAGGGCGTCACCGTGAACCCGCCGCCGCAGGCGCTGCTCTACGCGCAGGACAAGCTGGCCATGCGCCGCCGGCTGGCCGAGCTGGGCGCACCGGTCCCGGGGTTCGCGGAGATCGAGGCCGTCGAGGACGTGCGCGCCTTCTGGGAGCGGTTCGACGGTGCCGTGGTGCTCAAGGCGGTGCGCGGCGGCTACGACGGGCGCGGCGTGTGGCTGCCGGACACGGTCGACGAGGCCGTCGCGGTGGCCGCCGAACAGCTCGCGGCGGGCACCCCGCTCATGGCGGAGCAGCGGGTGGAACTGGCCCGCGAGCTGTCCGCGATGGTCGCCCGATCGCCGTTCGGCCAGGGTGCCGCGTGGCCCGTGGTGGAGACGGTGCAGCGGAACGGGCAGTGCGCCGTGGTGCTCGCACCCGCGCCGAACCTCGCGGACGCGGAGGCCGGATTCGCCGAATCCCTCGCGCTGCGCCTCGCCGAAGAACTCGGCGTGGTCGGCGTGATGGCGGTCGAGCTGTTCCAGACCCCGTCGGGCGAGATGATCGTCAACGAGCTGGCCATGCGCCCGCACAACTCCGGCCACTGGTCGATGGACGGGTGCGTCACCAGCCAGTTCGAGCAGCACCTGCGGGCCGTGCTCGACTACCCGCTGGGCGATACCGCGGCCCGCGCCCCGCTCACCGTGATGGCCAACGTGCTCGGCGCCGCCGAGGCGCCCGCGATGAGCATGGACGAGCGCCTGCACCACCTGCTGGCCCGGATGCCGGACGCGCACGTGCACCTGTACGGCAAGGGGGAGCGGCCCGACCGCAAGATCGGGCACGTCAACCTCGTGGGGGCGTGGGACGGCGACCGGGACGACCCGGAGTACGCGGGGGCGCTGCGCGAGCGCGCCGAGCGGGCGGCGCACTGGATGGCGACCGCCGAGTGGACCGACGGATGGAGTGAGCATGGCGAGCGGTAACGGGCCCCGGGTCGGCCTCATCATGGGGAGCGACTCGGACTGGCCGACGATGGAGGCCGCGGCCGAGGCGCTCGCCGAGTTCGGCGTGCGCTTCGAGGTGGGTGTGGTCTCCGCGCACCGCACCCCGCAGCGCATGCTCGACTACGCCGAGGCCGCCGCGGGGCGCGGCATCGAGGTGATCATCGCCGGCGCCGGCGGCGCGGCCCACCTGCCCGGCATGGTCGCGTCGGCGACGCCGCTGCCCGTGATCGGCGTGCCGGTGCCGCTCAAGCACCTCGACGGTATGGACTCCCTGCTGTCGATCGTGCAGATGCCCGCCGGGATCCCCGTGGCGACGGTGTCCGTGGGCGGCGCCCGCAACGCCGGGCTGCTCGCCGTGCGGATCCTGGGCGCCGCCGATTCCGCGCTGCAGCAGCGGATGACCGCCTTCCAGCAGGACCTCGAGACGATGGTGCTGGCCAAGGACGAGGCCCTGCGGAAGCGCCTCCTGGAGGAGTGATCCCGCGTTAGCCTGAACCCTGTGACGGGGCAGGTGCGGATCCACAACTTCGCGATCTCTCTCGACGGGTTCGGCACCGGCGCGGACCAGTCCGCGGACGCGCCGTTCGGGCACGCGGGCGCATCGCTCATGCAGTGGTTCTTCGGAACCCGCCGCGGCGCCGCGATCCACGGCATGGAGGGCGCGGCCCGCGGCGTCGACGACGCCTTCACCGAGGCCTGGGACGCGGGAATCGGCGTGGAGATCATGGGGCGCAACAAGTTCGCGCCCTCACGCGGCCCCTGGGAGGACGAGTCCTGGCGCGGCTGGTGGGGCGAACAGACCCCGTTCAGCACGCCGGTCATCGTGCTGACCCACCACCCGCGGCCGGCGTTCACCACCGGCGACGGGGTGGAGTTCCGGTTCCTCGACGCGACGCCCACGGAGGCCCTCGCCGCGGCGCGGGAGATCGCGGGCGACGCCGACGTCCGGATCGGCGGAGGCGTGACCACGGTGCGCGACTTCCTCGCCGCGGACCTCGTGGACCACATGCACCTCGTGGAGGTGCCGATCGTGCTGGGCCGCGGCGAGCGGCTGTGGGACGGACTCGAGGGCCTGCAGGCGCGGTTCGACGTGGAATCGGTGGCCAGCCCCAGCGGCGTGGTGCACCGCACCTTCACCCGCCGCCGGCGGTGAGCCGCCGGCCCGGGTGATCGCCGGTCCGGACCCGTCGCGCGCCCGGCGGGCATTCGCCTCGCGCGCGATTCCCCGCGAATGCGAACCGCTATCCGTGAACCGCGCGGCGGGGATCGCGGGGGCGGGGATCGCGGGCCGGAAGAGGACTGTGGCGTATTTGTCCTGTGTTTGTTGCGAGAGGTCCGGATGTCGCGCGGGACGACGTTTGATGTGGCACTGCAAAACATTCATAAGGCCAGGTCAGGGCGGTATCGGGATATTCGTGGTCCCGCGTTCATCTGTGATTCGAACTGTGTGTGCGGCATTTCAGTCAGCAGTGAACTGCGGTTTCTCCCGAATTGCAAAGCAGTGAATTCGCAAACTTCGGCACGTGCATCAAACGCCATCTGGGGCGTGTTAAATTCAATCCGGACGGGCCCGTGACCATCCTGTGATGTGCACGAGCCGCCAGGAAACCGAGGGGAGTACGACAGTGGGTCAATCCGATAAAGAGCCGACGAAGAACTTCTCGACGGGCGACTCGGTCATCGCATTCGCGGGGAGCGAGCGGGAGATTTCCGGCGTGATCGTCGAAGATTTCGGCGAGTTCACCCCGACCGCGGTCGAATCGGCCGACGGCCGGATCGCCGATCCCGCGCGTCGCTGGGCGGTCACCACCGACGACGGGCAGCTGCTGTTCGTCGACACCGGTGACCTCTCGTCGCCGACGTCGTCCGCGGCCCCGTCGTCCGGTAAGGGCGACAAGAAGAAGTAGCGGCGACCCGCGCTCAAGAAGTCGGGCGCAGTCGGCGCACCTCACGGCGCCTCTCGGGCGCCGAGCGCACGCCACGGGTCCGCCCGGATTGTTCCCGGGAACAACGTCGCGGCCGATGTCTGGTTACCAGCGACTAACTGACCTGTCCTCGGCTTGGATAGACTCATCCGCGAACGCAACCCGCAATTGCTGATGGAGGCCGTCAATGGCAGGCAACCCCGATTTCGATCTGTTCCAGCTCCCCGAAGAACACGAGGAGCTGCGCGCCGCCATCCGGGCGCTGGCGGAGCGCGACATCGCGCCGCACGCCAAGGACGTGGACGAGAAGGAGCGGTTCCCGCAGGAGGCCCTCGACGCGCTGGTCAACAGCGGTTTCAACGCCATCCACGTCCCGGAGGAGTACGGCGGCCAGGGCGCCGACTCCGTGGCCGCCTGCATCGTGATCGAGGAGGTGGCGCGCGTCTGCGGCAGCTCGTCGCTGATCCCCGCCGTCAACAAGCTCGGCACAATGGGCCTGATCCTCAACGGCTCTGAGGAGCTCAAGCAGCAGGTGCTGCCGACGCTCGCCTCGGGTGAGGCCATGGCCTCGTACGCCCTCTCCGAGCGTGAGGCCGGTTCGGACGCCGCGTCGATGCGCACCCGCGCCCGCAAGGACGGCGACGACTGGGTTCTCAACGGCTCCAAGTGCTGGATCACCAACGGCGGCAAGTCCACTTGGTACACCGTCATGGCCGTGACCGACCCCGAGAAGGGCTCCAACGGCATCAGCGCGTTCATCGTGCACAAGGACGACCCGGGCTTCTCGGTCACCGGCTACGAGCACAAGCTGGGCATCAAGGGCAGCCCCACGGCGGAGCTCGCCTTCGAGGAGTGCCGCATCCCGGGTGACCGGATCATCGGCGAGGAGGGCACCGGCTTCAAGACCGCGCTGCAGACCCTCGACCACACCCGCCCCACCATCGGCGCGCAGGCCGTGGGCATCGCGCAGGGCGCGCTCGACGTGGCGATCGACTACGTCAAGGAGCGCAAGCAGTTCGGCAAGAGCATCTCCGAATTCCAGGGCGTCCAGTTCATGATCGCCGACATGGCGATGCGCCTCGAGGCCGCCCGCCTCATGGTCTACACCGCCGCCGCCCGCGCGGAGCGCGGCGAGAAGAACCTCGGATTCATCAGCTCCGCGTCGAAGTGCTTCGCCTCCGATGTGGCGATGGACGTCACCACCGACGCGGTGCAGCTGCTCGGCGGCGCCGGCTACACGCGGGACTTCCCGGCCGAGCGGATGATGCGCGACGCCAAGATCACCCAGATCTACGAGGGCACCAACCAGGTGCAGCGCCTGGTCATGTCGCGCCAGCTGCTGCGCTGACATTCCGGTTCCATCACGATTTCGCCCCCTTCGTCCGTTCCCGGCCTAGCCTGGACGGATGCAGGGGGCGAACGTGTATCGCAGGGCGGCCGGGTCGACGGTGACGGTCGCCGCCCTCGTCCTCGCGCTCACCGCGTGCTTCGACGACGGGCCGGTCACCGCACCGTCGGGCATCCGGCTGCCGCCGAAAAGCGCCGCGACCACCACGATCCCGTCGCCGAGCAGCACCAGCAGCGCCGCGCCGGTCACACCGTCGAGCAGTTCGAGCAGTTCCCGCCGCAGCACGAGTCCCCGCAGCGGCGCGGCGCCGGCCGGTTCGACGATGCTCTCCGACCTGCGCACCGGCGCCCGCGACGGATCCGACCGGCTGGTGCTCGAATTCACCGGCCAGGCACCGCCGTACACCGTGACCCGGAAGTCGGGCCCGATCGACGACTGCGCCTCCGGGAACCGGGTCGCCGGCGAGGGGCAGTACCTCGTGATCCGGGCCGAGCCGGTCGGGATCTTCGACCACGACGGGCGATCGCCGTACACCGGCCCGCGCACCGTCCCGGGGCCCGGCGGCGCGATCACCCGCGCCGCGGTCTCCTGCGCCTTCGAGGGGCAGCTGCAGGTGGCGGTGCGGCTCGCCGGGGACGGCCTGGGCTACAAGGACTTCACCCTCAGCGGCCCCGGCCGGATCGTGCTCGACGTCCAGCAGTGACGGCGCGGAAGTGACGGCGCCGCACCGCCTCACGCGACGCGGGCGGTGGCCTTCTCCGTGGCGAACTTGTCCATCAGGGTGTCCGCGTCCGGATGCGACACGTGGATCACCGACGCGGGTGCGGCCAGCGGGGCGAGCAGGCCGTCGTACACGTCGTCGACGGTGCGCCACTCGCGCGTCGACAGCACCCGGTCACCGGGGGCGTACCCCGCCGACGCGGACAGCGCCGTGGACCGCGCCACCACGATCTCCACGTCGTCGCCCGCCAGCGCCGTCCCGGCGCCGCCCGGCGTGAAGGCGTCCCCGTGCCCACGCACCTCGGTGGTGTAATCGTCCACCGTCGCAGGCAGATCCGGCACCGCGAGGCCGAACGCGTCCAGGCCCACGGCGAGCACCTCGTCGGCGCCGTCCAGAGCCTCCTCCAACCGGTCCGGCGCGGCGAACGTGATGGGCGCGGCCTCGCCGAACCGCACCTCGCAGCCGGCCCACCAGGCGCCGAACAGGATTCCCGCGGTCTGCCAGTGCGCGGGCAGCAGAACGCCCACCGCATCGCCCGGGCCCAGCCCGTACTGATCGCGGAGCAGGTTGCCGCACTTGGCCGCCCAGTTGCCCAGCGTGATCGCCGACAGCCCCATCCTGGCGCCCGAGGCGTCGTCGTACCAGGTGAACCGCGGCGTCGAGGGCTCCGCCTCGACCACCGGCACCAGGAGCGCGTCGGTGACGGTCAGTCCACGCACTGCACGCCCCCGTTCTGGTCGGCCGTGAAACCCGGGCGGTTCAGCAGCGAGCTGACCCGCGCCGCCTCGCTCGGATCCAGCTCCTCGGTGAGGCCCGAGGGGATCTCGGCGGTGGTGGTGTTCGCGGCCGCGGCGTCCGAGCCGGTGTCGCCCGAGCCGCCGGAGCCGCCGGGGCCCGTGTAGCCGTCCTTGAGCAGCACCCGGGCGTGGCCCGGCTGCACCGAGCCGCTCGCCACCACGGGCAGGCCGCCCAGCAGCGCCGCGACGGCCTTGGCGCCCTGGTCGTTCTCCGAGCTCGCCAGCACCGCGCTCTTCGAGCTGGCCGACGACTCCGAGGATTCCGCGTTGCCGGTGCGGCCCTGCGCGAAGCCCTTCTCCGACAGGAAACTCGAGACGTTGCCCGCGAGGCCCGTCGTGGAGCCCGCGTTGACCACGTCCACCGTGACGGCGCTGCGGTTCACCGACGGCACCGCCGGGGCGCTGCTCTTCGGCTTCGGCTTGCTCGACGACGCGGGCTTGTCGCCCAGCAGCGACGCCACGTACGCCTGCACCGCCTTCGGGTTCACCACGACGACCGACTGCGTGCCGTCGTCGCTCCAGCCGTCGTCGGTGACCACGGGGATGGTGTTGAACTGCACCTTGCCCGCCGAGAGGTTCGACAGCTCCTTGGCGAAGTTCATCACGTCCCAGTCCTGGTCCAGCGTCACCGAGGTCGAGATCGCGCTCTGCAGCTGGTTGATCTTGGTGGGGTTCGTGAGCGTGCCCGTGGAGAGCACCTTGCTGGCGAGCGACGCCATGAACACCTGCTGCCGGGTGATCCGGTCCAGGTCGCCGCGGGGCAGGTTGTGCCGCTGCCGCACGAAGCTCAGGGCCTGCGCGCCGCTCAGGGTCTGCTTGCCGGCTTTGAACTTCGCGCCCGAGAACGGGTCGTTCACCGGCCGCTTGAGGCACACGTCCACGCCGCCCACGGCGTCCGTCAGGCGGGAGAAGCCCACCAGGCCGATCTCGGCGTAGTTGTCCACCGAGACGCCCGTCAGATCGGCCACCGTCTCGATGAGCGCCTTGCGGCCGTCCTCGTTGCCCGCCTTCACGGCGTCCTTCTCCGACTGTCCGTCGGCGAGCGCCTTGTCCCGGGTCACGTTCGCGGCGCCCGCGAACGCGGAGTTGATCTTGTTCTTGCCCTGGTCCGGGATCGCGACGTACGCGTCGCGGGGGATCGAGATGGCCGTCGCCGAGCTCCCGTTGTTCGGGATGCGGATCAGGATGATGGTGTCGGTGTTGAGCGTGCCGTCGTCCACGCCCGCGTGCAGTCGCGCCAGCTCCTGCTTGGTCAGCGGGTTGCCCTTGGCGTCCGTCCGCGAGTCCGTGCCCACGAGCAGGATGTCCGTCGCGCCGTCGGGCTTCTTCGGGAGCTGGGGGCCGCGCTCGATGTCGTTGCCGAACTGCGTGTACCAGACCCACCCGCCGCCGCTGGCGACCAGCACGATCGCGGTCAGCAGCGCGATCGCGACCTTGCCGCTGCGCTGCATGCGCTCGCGGGCGTCCTCCGAGATGTCCGCCGCGCGGGGGACCTGCGAGGACCGCGTCGCCCGGAGCGACCGGCCGTCCGGGGTGCCCTCGTTCTCCGCACGGACGCTCTTGTGCGGGGAGCCCCGTCCGCGGGAATGACGCGCCCCGCGGGGATTCGGGCTGTCGGCCACCACCACTCCTTACTCGTGACAAGCATTCGCTGCGAATGCGGATCGACTCCCCAGTATCGCAGGCCGCTTCCGCGGGAAGCCGTGGCGAGCCTGTGGGGTCACATTCCCGTAACGGTACCGATCGATCGTCGCGAGGCCGAGCCGACGCGGCCGTCGAGTACCGTTCCGGGCGTGAACCTGGTCATCGCAGGAGCTGCCGGACAATTGGGATCGGCGCTGGTCTCGGCCGCCGCGGCCCGCGGCGTACGGGCGCGCGCCCTCACCCGCGCGGCCCTCGACGTGACTTCGCCACAGGACGTCGGCAGGCTCCCGCTCGGCCCCGGCGACGTGCTCGTCAACTGCGCGGCGCACACCGCCGTCGACGCCGCCGAGACCGAACCCGACGCGGCCGCCGCCCTCAACGCCGTCGCCCCCGGCCTCCTCGCCCGACGGTGCGCCGCCACCGGCGCCCGGCTCGTCACCGTCTCCACCGACTACGTCTTCGGCCCGGCTCCCGCGCCGCCCGCGCCGTGGGAACCGGGCGACCCGACGGCACCGTCGAGCGTGTACGGCCGCACCAAGCTCGACGGGGAGCGCGCCGCCCGCGCGGCCGACCCGCGGACCGTCGTCGTGCGGACCGCGTGGGTGTACACCGGCCGCACCGCCGGCGGTGCGTGGGCCCCGGACTTCGTGGGCACCATGGGGCGGCTCGCCGAGAACGGCATCGACCCCAGGGTCGTCGACGACCAGACGGGCTCGCCGACCTACGCGCTTGACCTCGCTGCCGGCCTCCTCGACCTCGCCGCGCTGCTCGGCGCCGAACCCGGCCGCCCCGGCGCCGTCCTGCACGCCGCCGGCGGGGGAGCGGCCACCTGGTTCGACGTGGCCCGCGGCGTCTACGCCCGGGCCGGCGCCGACCCCGCCCGGGTGACGCCCTGCAGCACCGCCGAATTCCCGCGCCCCGCGCCCCGTCCGGCCTACTCCGTCCTCTCCCCGGCGTCGTGGACCGCCCTCGGCCTCGCGGCCCTGCCCGACTGGCGGGACGCGCTGGACCGGGCACTGGGCGCCCCGTCGGACACCGACCGGTAACCTGACCGCGTGCCCGGAACCGACACCCCGACCGCCGCGCGCCGCGAGACGATCGCCGTAGTCACCGTCACGTACTCGCCGGGCGAGCATCTCGAGAACTTCCTGACCAGCATCGACGCCGCCTACTCCGGCCCGCGTCCACACGTGGTCATGGCCGACAACGGCTCCGTCGACGGGGCGCCCGAGGCCGCCGACGAGGCGCACGACGAGGCCCGCCTGCTCCGCACCGGCGCCAACCTCGGCTACGGCGGCGCCATCAACTACGCCGTCGCCGCCCTCCGCGCCTCCGGCGAACCCGACCCCGACTTCCTGCTCATCAGCAACCCCGACGTGGTGTTCTCGCCCGGCTCCATCGACGAACTCGTCGACGCGGCCGGCCGGCACCCGCGGGGCGGGGCCTTCGGCCCGCTGATCCACGACCCCGACGGCACCGTCTACCCGTCGGCCCGCAACGTGCCCAGCATGCGGTACGGCGTCGGGCACGCGCTGCTCGGTTCCGTGTGGAAGACCAACCCGTGGACCGCCGCCTACAAGCAGTCCGAGGCCGACGTCACCGAACGCGACGCCGGCTGGCTCTCCGGTTCCTGCCTGCTGGTCCGCCCCGCCGCCTTCGACGCGATCGACGGCTTCGACGACCGCTACTTCATGTACATGGAGGACGTCGACTTCGGCGACCGCCTCGCGCGGGCCGGATGGCGCAACGTGTACGTCCCCTCGGCGGAGATCGTGCACGCCAAGGGGCACGCCGCGGGCCGGGTGCCCGAGCTGATGCTCCCCGCGCACCACGAGTCCGCCTACCGTTTCTTCGCCGACCGGCACGCCGGTCCGGTGGCCGCGCCCCTGCGCGCGGCGATGAAGGTGGGGCTGGCCGCCCGGTCACGGATCGCCGTGCTGGCGGCACTGCGCGCACGGCGCGCCCAGGGAGGAGAGGGAGGACGAGCGTGAGTACCGATGCGATTTCCGCCGGAGAACAGCAGGACCTCGACGACGTCGAGGCCGTGATCCTGGTCGGCGGCAAGGGCACCCGCCTGCGCCCGCTGACCCTGTCGGCGCCCAAGCCGATGCTGCCCACCGCCGGCAAGCCGTTCCTCACCCACCTGCTCTCCCGCATCCGCGACGCCGGCATCCGGCGCGTGGTGCTGGGCACCTCGTTCAAGGCCGAGGTCTTCGAGGAGTACTTCGGCGACGGCTCCGAACTGGGCCTCGACCTGTGCTACGTGGTCGAGGAGGAACCGCTGGGCACCGGCGGCGGCATCCGCAACGTGCTGCCCGCGCTCAAGGCCCAGAACGTGCTGGTGTTCAACGGGGACGTGCTGGGCGGCAGCGACATCCGCGCCGTCGTCCGGACCCACCGCGAGAAGAACGCCGACGTCACCATGCACCTCGTGCGCGTCCCCGATCCGCGCGCCTTCGGCTGCGTGCCCACCGACGCCGACGGCCGGGTCACCGCCTTCCTGGAGAAGACACAGGATCCGCCGACCGACCAGATCAACGCCGGCTGCTACGTGTTCACCCGCTCCGTGATCGAGGAGATCCCCGCCGGCCGCCCCGTATCGGTGGAGCGCGAGGTGTTCCCGGCACTGCTCAACGGCGGCCGCAACCTCTACGGCCACGTCGACTACGGCTACTGGCGCGATATGGGCACCCCCGAGGACTTCGTGGCCGGCAGCTCCGACCTGGTGCGCGGCATCGCCCCGTCGGCCGCCCTCGACGGCGCCCGCGGCGAATCCCTCATCCACCCCGGCGCGTCCGTCGCGCCCGGCGCGCTGGTGATCGGCGGCACCGTCGTGGGCCGCGGCGCCGAGATCGGCGCGGGAGCCCGGCTCGACGGTGCCGTCGTCTTCGACGGGGTGCGGGTCGAGGCCGGCGCCATCGTCGAACGGTCCATCGTGGGCTTCGGCGCGCACATCGGGCCCCGCGCCCGCGTCCGCGACGCCGTGATCGGCGACGGGGCCTCCGTCGGCGCGCGCTGCGAACTCCTGCACGGCGCGCGAGTATGGCCTGGTGTGCAGCTGCCGGACGGCGGCGTGCGGTTCTCGACGGACGTCTAGGAGGACATCGGTGAGTGAGTTCCTGCGGTACGTGGCCATCGGGGATTCGTTCACCGAGGGCGTCGGCGACCCCGATCCCACCGGCACGCACGAGTACCGCGGCTGGTCCGACCGCGTCGCCGAGGTGCTCGCGGCCCGCTCCGGCGACTTCGGCTACGCCAACCTCGCGATCCGCGGCAAGAAGATGCGGCAGATCGTCGACGAGCAGCTGGATCAGTGCCTCGCGCTGGAACCCGACCTGATCACCGTGTACGCCGGCGCCAACGACCTGATCCGCCCGCAGGTCGACGTGGACGAGGTGGTCGCCGCCTACGACGCCATGCTGGAGCGGCTCGCCGCATCCGGCGCCACCGTCGTGGTGTGGACCGCCGCCGACACCCACGGCAGCGGCATCTTCGGCGCCCTCCGCGGCCGCTTCGCGATCTACAACGAACTGGTCCGGGAGATCGCCGACGCCCGCGGGCTGGTACTCCTCGACTACTGGCGGCTCAAGGAGTACCGCGACCTGCGGATGTGGGAGTTCGACCGGATCCACATGTCCCAGCCGGGCCACCTGCGGATGGCGATCGAGGTGCTCGACGTGCTCGGCGTGCCGCACCAGCTCGAAGTGCCCGACCTCGGCCCCGAGCCCGTGATCAGCGAGGCGGAGGACCGCGAGATCAAGCGCCGCTGGCGCCGCGAGTTCGCCTACCCGTGGATCGGCCGCCGGCTCCGCGGCATCTCCACCGGCGACGGCCTGCCGCCGAAGTACCCCACGCTCCTGCGCCCCGTCGGGGCCGAGCCGGCGGAGACCACGTCGCCGTAGCCGCGGCCCGCCTCAGTCCTCCGGGACGAAGGCCTTCGCGGCGGCGACCAGGCCGCCGCCGAGCGGCAGGATCACCGGGAGCAGGGCCTCGTCCTGCGCGACCAGCTGCGTGGCCTCGCGGGCCGCGACGGCCTCCTCGTCCTGCGCGTCCGCGTCCGGGACCCGGTACCCCGCGTCGCCCAGGTTCACCACCAGCACCCCGCCCGGGCGGAGCAGGCGCACCGCGTCGGCCACGTACCGCGGATGGTCGACGGGGTCACCGTCGACGAAGATCAGGTCGTACGCCGCGTCGGCGAGGCGGGGCAGCACGTCGAGGGCGTGGCCGTTGATCAGCCGCGTGCGGTTCGGGGCGACGCCGGCGTGCTGGAACCCGATCCGGGCCGCGGCCTGGAACTCCTGCTCCGAATCGATCGTCGTGAGCACCGAGTCCGGGCGCATGCCCGACAGCAGCCACAGTCCGCTGATCCCGGCGCCCGTGCCCACCTCGACGACCGACTTCGCGCCGCCCGTCGCCGCCAGCACGGACAGCAGCGCGCCGACGGACGGGGCGATCGCGTCGACCCCCAGGTCGGCGGCCCGTTCCCGGGCGGCGGACATCGCATCGTCCTCGACGATGGCGTTCTCGGCGTACGTCACGAGGGCAGATGCGGCGGATTCAGACACGGTGAAATCGTAGCCGTTCACCTCGCCGATACCCCGTCGCGACCGGAAGTCAGCGCGTCCGACCGATGCACAGGCAACACACAGGGAGGAATCAGCGACCCCACACCGCGACCGGGAATGGTGTCGGTTAGTGAAGAACACCCGTCCGAAGCGGCCCGATCGGGAACAAAACGGCCGCCCCGGGAGTTCTCCAGGATGACCGCCCGCCCGACCGGCGCGGGCACGAGGAGGAGCGCATGGCCCTGGCCCGCAAGGCCGGACCCCGGCAGGACGCGCAGCTCGAGGCTGCGTACGCGACGTTCGACGATGAGCGCGCTGCCGAACCCGCAGGTACCGCCGCATTCGATGCGACCGGTGACCGGGCGGACATGCCGTCGTGGGACGAACTCGTCCGCGAGCACGCCGACCGCGTGTACCGCCTCGCCTACCGCCTGTCCGGCAACGCGCAGGACGCGGAGGACCTCACGCAGGACACCTTCATCCGCGTCTTCCGCAGCCTGCAGAGCTACGAGCCCGGCACCTTCGAGGGGTGGCTGCACCGCATCACCACCAACCTGTTCCTCGACATGGTCCGGCGCCGCAGCCGCATCCGCATGGAGGCCCTGCCGGAGGACTACGAGCGCGTCCCGTCGGGCGACCCCGACCCCGGCCAGATCTACGCCGACGCGAACCTGAACCCGCAGCTGCAGAACGCGCTCGACGCGCTGGCTCCCGAGTTCCGCGCCGCCGTCGTCCTCGCCGACATCGAGGGCCTGAGCTACGAGGAGGTCGCGGCCACCCTGGGCGTGAAGCTCGGTACGGTGCGCTCGCGCATCCACCGCGGCCGCAAGTCGATCCGTGAGGCGCTCGCGAACCAGGGCCTCACCAGCAGCGCGTCGCTCGCGTACTGATCCACCGCCGTCCGCCGGGAACTTCGAGCGCCGGTCCGGACGTTGACATCCCAGGTACGGGTACGCTGGCGTTCGGACGCCCCGAGCACGGCGGCCGACGAGACATCGAAAGGTGGGAGGGAGCGGCGATGGAGCACCTCAGCGGCAGTTTCAAGCGGGCCTTCGCCCGCCGCTCCGGCGAGTTCTCGTCCACCGAGCACCTCGCGTACGAGGCCGTCGTGGCCTTCGTCGACGGTGAGCTGCGGATGAACGCGCACCTGCGCGCCGGCACCCACATCGCCGAATGCCCCGTCTGCGCCGCCGAGGTGGACGCCCAGCGCCAGGTGCGCAACGCGCTCCGCGAGTCCGGCGAGATCACCGTGCCGCACCGCCTCCTCGGCCAGCTGTCCCAGATCCCCACCGAGTGCTGCGGCCCCGCCGCGCCGTTCGAGGGATTCCCGACGTTCAAGCCCGGGTCGCGACGCGACGAGCGCAATAAGCGCGGCCGTCGCCGGAACGCTCGGTAGATTCGACTCCGTGACGTCAGATCCGCACGAGCAGCGTCCGCGTCTGGACCCGCGTCCCACCCACCGCCCCGCCGTGTCCGAGGGCGAGCAGGTCGTCTTCGGCCGGCCCGACGGCGTGCAGGGCTCCTTCGAGGCCGAGTCCCGCCGGTCCGACGGTGCGCGGCCCCAGCCCCGGCCCACCGCGCCCGATCCGGTGCTGACGGAGGCCTTCTCCCGGCCCGCCGGCACCACCGAGACACTGCAGCGCGACCCCTACGCCGGCCCGATCGAGCCCGAGGAGCCGGAGCCCGCGCAGGACCCGTGGCGCGACACCGAGAGCGCCGCGGCGCTCGGCGAGCCCGGGCTGACGCCGCCGCCCAAGCCCGTGCCGCAGCCGGACCCCGACAAGCTGGGCGTCCGCGACGTGCTGTTCGGGCGGCGGGTGTCCGTGCGCGCCCTCGTCGTTCTCGGCATCGTCGCGCTGGTCATCGGCCTGCTCGGCGGCGCCATCGGCAGGATCACCGGCACCACGCTGGAGAAGCTCACCGACTCCCGCGCCACGCTGCCCGTCGACGATTCGAAGGTGACCGACCAGGGTGCCATCGCCGACGTGGTCTCCAAGGTCAGCTCCAGCGTGGTGACCATCGAGGTCACCACGCGCAACAGCGGAGAGACGGGCTCGGGCTCCGTCATCGACGCCGAACGCGGCTACATCCTCACCAACAACCACGTCGTGGCCACCGCCGCGAGCAACAAGGACGCCAAGACCGAGGTCACCTTCTGGAACGGCAGCCGGTCGCCCGCGCAGGTCGTCGGGACGGATCCGTTCACCGACCTCGCCGTCATCAAGGTGGGCGTCAACGGCCTCCAGCAGATCACCAAGGGCTCCTCGCAGGAACTCGTGCCGGGGCAGCAGCTCGTCGCGATCGGCTCCCCGCTGGGCCTGCGGCGCACCGTCACCTCCGGCGTCGTCTCCGCGACCCACCGCCCCGTGCAGGAGCCGGCCGACGGGCCCAACCCGCCCGCCACCTTCGAGGCGGTGCAGACCGACGCCACGATCAACCCCGGCAACTCCGGCGGGCCGCTGCTCGACCTCAAGGGCCGGCTCATCGGGATCAACACGCTCGCGCGGCTCAGCCCCGTCGGCGGCATGAGCGGCCTGAACTTCGCGATCGCCTCCGACGTGGCCTGGCCCATCGCGCAGTCCCTCATCCGCGGCGACAAGATCGTCCACGCCGACCTCGGCATCAACGGCCGCGAGGTGAGCAACGAGGCCGCATCGGGTGTGCGCGTCGAGAACGTCAAGAAGGACGCGGCCGGCGACAAGGCCGGCATCCGTGAGGGCGACGTGATCACCAAGGTCGGCGACCACGAGGTCGCGGAGATCGCCGACGTGGTCGTCGCGATCCGCGCCACCGGGGTGGGGAAGCAGACCACGGTGACCGTGGCGCGCGACGGGCGGCAGGTGCCGATCACCGTCACACCCGAGCCCCTCTCCTGAGCGTTCGGCCGCGCGCCTGCCGTAGCATGGCGGGGTGTTCTCGAATCTCGGCATGGGTGAGATCCTCATGCTGGTCGTCGTGGGTCTGGTGATCCTCGGCCCCGAGCGGCTGCCCGGCGCGATCAACTGGTTCTTCACCGCGCTGCGCCAGGTGCGCGACTACGCCACCGGCGCCACCCAGCAGCTCAAGAACGAGATGGGCGACGATTTCGACTCGATCCGCGAGCCCCTGCAGCAGATCCAGAACCTGCGCGGCATGACGCCCACCGCCGCCATCACCAAACACCTCCTCAACGGCGACGATTCGGTGATCCGCGACATGCGGGACCAGGTGCGCTCCACGGCGGATTCGCTCAACGTCTCGAAGGTGATCAACGGCACGGACGCGGGCGGTGCGGGCTCCGTGCCCGGCGCACCGTCGGGCGCCCCGGAGCCGGCGGTGAGCGCCGCGAGCGAAGCCGGGCCCGTGCCCAGTATGCCGCGGGTGCACCGGCCGCTCCCTCCCGGCGAGCGCCCGCCGTTCGACCCCGACGCCACCTAGCGGCTAGCGGTACCCGTCGGCCGGCAGCCACATCCCCAGGCTGCGGGGCGCGGTCTCCTCGAACCCCAGCGATCGGTACAGCGGTCGGCCCGGCGCGTCGGCCATGAGGGTGATGTAGGGGTCCGCCGGCGCGTTCGCCCGGATCTCCGCGATCAGCCACTCCAGGATCGCCCGGCCGATGCCGCGGCCCTGGTATGCGGGCAGCGTCGCCATGTCGGCGATGTGGAAGTACCAGCCCTCGTCGCCCAGCGCGCGGCCCATCCCCACCACCGCGCCGTCCTCGGCGACCGCATGGCACCAGCGCCAGCTGTTGGCCAGCGCCCCCGCGGCCTGCGCCTCCGTCTTCGGCGAGAGCCCCGATTCGGCGCGCAGCCGCACGTAGTCCGCGACCGGCGGCGCGCCGACGACGAGGCGGAAACTCACAGGTGGCGGGTGGTGTCGATACCCAGGCTCATGCCGGCGAGGCCGCGCTTGCGGACGGCCAGCTTGTCGGCGATCGCGCGCAGGGCGGCGCCGGTGGGCGACTCGGGATCCGACAGCACGACGGGGGTGCCCGCGTCGCCCGCCTCCCGCAGCTGCGGGTCCAGCGGGATCTGGCCCAGCATGGGGACGTCGGCGCCCACCGCCCGCGACAGCCGTGCCGCGACCTGCTCGCCGCCGCCGGAGCCGAACACGTCCATGACGGTCCCGTCGGGCAGGGTGAGGCCGGACATGTTCTCCACGACGCCCGCGACCCGCTGCCGGGTCTGCAGGGCGATGGCGCCGGCCCGCTCGGCGACCTCGGCCGCGGCGGTCTGCGGCGTGGTCACGACGAGGATCTCGGCGCCCGGGATGAGCTGCGCGATGGAGATCGCCACGTCGCCGGTGCCGGGCGGCAGGTCCAGCAGCAGCACGTCGAGGTCGCCCCAGAACACGTCGGCGAGGAACTGCTGCAGGGCGCGGTGCAGCATCGGTCCGCGCCACACGACGGGGGTGTTGCCGCTGGTGAACATGGCCACCGAGATCACCTTCACGCCGTGCGCCTGCGGCGGCATGATCATCGAGTCCACCTGGGTGGGCCGCGCGTCGGTGCCCATCATCCGGGGTACGGAGTGGCCGTAGATGTCGGCGTCGAGCACGCCCACCGAGAGGCCGCGGGCGGCCAGGGCCGCCGCGAGGTTCACCGTGACGGAGCTCTTGCCGACGCCGCCCTTGCCGGAGGCGACGGCGTACACCCGGGTCAGGCTGCCGGGCTGGGCGAAGGGGATCACCGGCTCGGCCTTGTCGCCGCGGAGGGTCTTGCGCAGCTCGGCCCGCTGCTCGTCGTCCATCACGTCCAGGTCGACGCGCACCTCGCCGGTGCCGGGCACGTCGGCGACGGCCGTGCGCACCTTGTCGGTGATCGCGCCGCGCATGGGGCAGGCGGAGGTGGTCAGGTACACCTCGACGTCGACGGACGAGTCGGGTTGCACCGCGACCGACTTCACCATCCCCAGCTCGGTGATCGGCTTGCCGATCTCGGGGTCGTTCACGGTGGCGAGGGCCGACCGGATCGCGTCTTCGGTTACCGCAGTCATAGCCCTTCCATGCTATCCGTGCACGGAAATCGGGTCACCGCGGCGGGCGTGCAGGGGCCGGCGGGGGTGGCGGCGTGGTGGTGGTCGGCGCGGGACGCGCGTTCGCCGGGGGCCGCGGCGACGCGGG
>NZ_HE997626.1:2392404-2526210 GCF_000312385.1 Tsukamurella sp. 1534
GAGGCGACGGGGGCCCCGGGCCGGCCGGGGGCGCGCGCACCGTCGGGCGTGCCGCACCCGACCACGACCACCCGGCCGGGCGGCAGCGGCTTCGGCAGCTCCTTGGGCGGCGCGACGGGGGCGTCCATGTCCGGGATGCCGCCGACGGGGATTGCCCGGTCGCGGTAGGCCTTGGACCAGGCCACGACGTTGTCGACGTAGGAGTTCGACTGGTTGTAGGCGAACACCGCGACCCGTTGCCCGGATTCGGATTCGAGGCCGGAGGAGCTAGAGCACAGGTAGCGGGCGGCGCCGTAGGCGGCGTCGCGGACGTTGTTGACGTCGGCGCGGCCGTCGCCGTTGTTGTCGCCGCCGAACAGCGACCAGGTGGTGGTGAGGAACTGCATGGGTCCCATGGCGCGGGCGAATCCGGCGCCGTCGCGGATCACGGCGTTGCCGGCGAGCGAACCGTCGAGCACCGGGCCCTCGATGGGGGTCAGGGTGAGGCCGGAGGCGTCCACGTTGCCGCCGTCGGCGTGGCCGGATTCGATGCGGCCGATCGCGGCGACCAGGTTCCATTCGATCCCGCACGACGGGGCCTCGAGGGCCATCCGGTCGGCGGCGGCCTTGTAGGCGGCGTACGCGGCGCCGGGGATGCCGAGCGGCCCGGGCGCCACCTTGACCGCCTCGGGCCGCGGCGGGATGGGGACGTGACGCGCGCGGGGCGGGGGAGCGGCGTTCGACGGTGCCGGTGGCCGGATCCCGGCGACGCCCATGGGCGCCTGCGCCACGAGCTCGGGGCCGGAGGGCCGGGGAGCGGTGCCGGGGCCCGACGGTGCGCCGTCCGCCCCGGACACACCGAGCAGCAGCGCGGCAGCGCCGGTCGCGGCCGCGGTGGCGCCGAACAGTCGCACAGGTCCTCCCCGTTACTGACGAGTCAGTTTCCGTGGCGGACGTTACTGCGCAGGAGCCCCGGTGCGTGTGGGACTTCAGTGAATATCAAAGGTGTTATTCAGGATCGCTACGCGGATGCAAGGTCCGCGACCGCGTCGGCCAGCGTCCCCGGCGCCTCGTCGGCGGCGTGCACGCGCCACGGGGAGACCCACTCGGCGGCGGCCAGGCCCGCGTACACCGCGCCCGTCCGGGTCTGCAGGCCGGCGTCCCGCTCGTAGGCGTCGCGGGCCCGCGACGCGTCGCCCGCCTCCCTGGACCGCGCCCGCTCCGCGGCGAGCGCCACCGGCACGTCGAGGTACACCTGCAGGTCGGGGACCGGCAGCGCGAACCGGCCGAACTCCAGGTCGCGGACCCACGCGGCGGCGGCGCCGTCGGCCCCCTCGCCGAGCCGCGCCGCGCTGTACGCCGCCGAGGACGCGGCGTACCGGTCCAGCAGCACCACGTCGTGGGCGTCGAGCAGATCGCGGATCTCGCCGGCGGCGTCCCGTCGGTCCAGGGCGAACAGCAGCCCCATCCCGTACACGGAGGCCGTCGCGTCGCCGTGGCCGCCGCGCAGGGCCTCGGCCGCGAGGTCGGCGTGCACGGACCGGCCGTACCGCGGGAAGGCGAGCGCGGCCACCGTCAGGCCGCGGCCGGTGAGCCGTTCCGTGACCGCGCGGGTCAGGGTGTTCTTGCCGGCGCCGTCGAGCCCCTCGACCGCCACGAGTGTCGACATGACAGTCGATGATAGGTGTCGTACGGGCGGGAACCTCGTCCGCAGTGACAATATGGACGGCATGAAACCCCGCATCCTGGTGATCGACGACGATCCCGCGCTGGCAGAGATGCTCACCATCGTGCTGCGCAACGAGGGCTTCGACTCCATGGTCGTCGGCGACGGCACGCAGGCGCTGAGCGCCGCGCGCGAGTTCCGGCCCGATCTGGTGCTGCTCGACCTCATGCTGCCGGGCATGAACGGCATCGACGTGTGCCGCGTGCTGCGCGCGGATTCGTCGGTCCCCATCGTCATGCTCACGGCGAAGGCCGACACGGTGGACGTGGTGCTGGGGCTGGAGTCCGGCGCGGACGACTACGTGATCAAGCCGTTCAAGCCGAAGGAGCTGGTGGCCCGGGTGCGCGCCCGGCTGCGCCGCACCGCCGACGAGCCCGGCGAGCTGCTGTCCATCGGCAACGTGATCATCGACGTACCCGCGCACAAGGTCACCCGCGACGGGGAGCTCATCTCCCTCACGCCCACCGAGTTCGACCTGCTGGTCACCATGGCCCGCAAGCCGCGTCAGGTGTTCACCCGCGACGTGCTGCTCGAGCAGGTGTGGGGCTACCGGCATCCCGCGGACACGCGCCTCGTCAACGTCCACATCCAGCGTCTTCGAGCGAAGATCGAGAAGGATCCGGAGAACCCGGAGATCGTGCTCACGCTGAGAGGGGTCGGCTACAAGGCCGGTCCGGCGTGATCGATGACGCCCGCGTCGCGCTGCGGCGGCTCCGGCAGCGGGAACCCGCGGATCTGCTGCGGGACGGGGCCCGGCTGGTGGGCCTCGGCGCCACCTGGGTCGGGCAGCTGTGGCGGCGTTCGCTGCAGCTGCGGGTGGTCACGTCGACCCTGGCCCTGAGCCTGACGGTGCTGCTGCTCCTGGGGTTCGTGCTCACCTCGCAGATCGCGAACCAGCTGATCCAGGCCAAGCTGGCCGCGGGCGAGGAGGAGACGGCGCGGGTCAAGCAGAACGTCGAGATCGCGCTGAGCCGTGCGGAGCCCCGCAACGACGGGGTGGAGGCCACGCTGCGGAGCGTGAAGTCGAGCCTGGTCTCGCAGGGCCTCGACTCGGGCACCTCGACGGCCCGCTCGGGCAACTACGACCCGGTGCTCATCGTCCCGCACGGCGCGGGCCGCCCGCCCACGGTGATCGGCGCGGAGAGCGAGGTGCCGCAGTCGTTGCAGACGTTCGTGCGGAGCGGGCAGACGGCCTATCAGCACGCCTCGGTCACCGACAGCACCGGCCGGTACGGCAAGGTGCTCGTGATCGGCACGCCGGTGCAGTCCGCGGTGCAGGGCCTGGAGCTGTACCTGGTGTTCCCCCTGACCCAGGAGGAGGACACGCTGCGGCTGATGCAGCGGACCCTGCTCACCGGCGCCGCGGTGCTGCTGGTGCTGCTGGCCGCGGTGAGCATGCTGGTCGCGCGGCAGGTGGTGCTGCCGGTCCGGTCGGCGGCGCGGATCGCCGTGCGGTTCGCGGAGGGCCGGCTCAAGGAGCGCATGCCGGTGCGCGGCGAGGACGACATCGCGCGCCTGGCCATGAGCTTCAACGACATGGCCGAATCGCTGTCCAAGCAGATCAACCAGCTGGAGGAGTTCGGCAACCTGCAACGCCAGTTCACCTCGGACGTCTCGCACGAGCTGCGCACGCCGTTGACCACGGTGCGGATGGCGGCGGACATGATCGCCGACTCCGCCGACGAGCTGGACCCGGGGCTGCGCCGCACCACGGAGCTCATGGTCACCGAGCTGGACCGGTTCGAGACGCTGCTCGCGGAGCTGCTGGAGATCTCCCGGCACGACGCGGGCGTCGCCGAGCTGCACGCCGAGCAGATCGACGTCGCGGTGCCGATCGCGTCCGCCGTGTCGACGGTCCGGCACATCGCGGAGGAGACCGGGACCGAGCTCATCGTCGACCTGCCGGACGACCCGGTGGTCCTGGAGGCGGACACCCGCCGCGTCGAGCGGGTGCTGCGCAACCTGTTGGCCAACGCCATCGACCACAGCGAGGGCAAGCCGGTGATCCTCACCATGCGGGCCGACGACGACGCGGTCGCGGTGACGGTCCGCGACTACGGCGTGGGCCTGCGCCCGGGCGAGGAGAAGCTGGTGTTCAACCGGTTCTGGCGCTCGGACCCGTCGCGCGTGCGCCGTTCCGGTGGCACGGGCCTGGGCCTCGCGATCAGCATCGAGGACGCCCGGTTGCACAACGGCCGCCTCGAGGCGTGGGGCGACCCGGGCCACGGCTCCTGTTTCCGGCTCACCCTGCCCCGCAAGCGCGGGCACAAGGTTCTGGTCAGCCCGTTGCCGCTCAAGCCCACGTTCCGCGGCGCGGCCCGTGCGGCGGCCGCCCGGGAGGAAGGGGATTCCGATGCCGATGCGTGAACGGCGCATCTGCGCGCTGCTGGCCGCGTTCGTGGCGATGACCGTCGTGCTTGCGGGGTGCGCGACGATCCCCGATTCGACCAGCCCGAAGGTGGTACCGGACCTGGGTGGCGATCCGTCGCCCGCGCAGAACGTCGGGCCGCGACGGGACGCGGCGCCCGAGCTGATCGTCCGCGATTTCCTCAAGGCGAACGCGCTGGCCGACAACAACTACGCCGCGTCCCGCAAGTTCGTGCTGCAGGCAGGCGCGGCGGGCTGGCAGGTGCCCACGCCGGCCATCGTGGTCAAGAACATCGACGTGATCCCCACCGAGCGCACGGACGCGATGATGAAGCTGACCATCCGCGCGCAGGCCACGGGCTTCTTCGGCGCGGACGGCACCTTCGAGCCGACCGCGCAGTCGGTGACCCAGGCCGTGCAGCTGGTGATGGACAACGGCCAGTGGCGGGTGCAGGGGCTCAGCGCGGTGACCACGAAGGCGGGCGACGTCCAGCTGCGGATGATCGACGTGGACCAGTTCCGCGACGTGTACAAGCGCCACGTGCTGTACTTCCCGGACCCGACGGGCCGCACCCTCGTCCCGGACGCGCGCTGGCTCGCCAGCCCGCGCTCGAAGTTGGCCGCCGATCTGCTGATGCTGCTGGTCCGGGGTCCGCGGGAGACCCTCAAGGACGCCGTGTTCACGCCGTTCGGCAGCAACGCGGCGGTGCGCGGCTCGGTCACCGACGCGCAGGGCGAGCAGCGCGACCCGGGTGTCGGCTTCGCCGGCGTGCGGGTGGACTTCACCGGGGTGCCGCACGTCGACCCGGACGCGGCCAAGCTGCTCGCGGGCCAGGTGGTGTGGACGCTCGCGGGCGCCGACGTGCAGGGCCCGTACGTGATCACCGTCGACGGGACTCCGCTCGACGACAAGCACGCGTCGGGCTGGAACGCCAACGACGTCGCGTCGACCAGCCCGAACTCCTCGTCGGATCTCGCGGTGGGCCTGCACGGTGTGCTCGACGGCAGGTTCGTCAAGGTCGCCGGCCAGCAGGTGACGTCCGTCGCCGGTCCGCTGGGCGCCGCGACGACGGTCCGCTCGGTGGGCCTGTCGGCGTCGGGCAGGCAGGTCGCGGCGGTGCAGGACACGGGGGCCCGCGGCGGCCCCGGCACGTCGCTGTCGATCGGCCCGTACGGCGGGGTGCCCAACCAGGTGCTCTCGGCGGGAACCATGACGCGGCCGTCGTGGATGCCCGACGAGGCCACCGTCTGGACGGTGCTCGACGGTGCGCGCGTGGTCCGGCTGCGGCAGGACCAGTCGACGGGGGAGGTCAGCACCACGGACGTGGACACCGCGGAGGTCGGTGCCGTCGCCCCGGGGCCGATCACGGAGCTGCGGCTGTCCCGCGACGGCGTGCGGGTGGCGATGGTCGTGGGCGGCAAGGTCGTGGTGGGTGTCGTGGTGACGCTGCCGACGGGCCAGACCCGCGTCGTGCGGGTGCAGCCGGTGGTCACCGACCGCGAGCTGGTGGCGTCGTCGGTGGACTGGCAGACGGGCGACTCGTTCGTGGTGGGCCGCAATACCACCGATTCGCCGGTGCTCACGGTGCACTACGACTCGGGGGACGCGGCGCCGCTGCCCAGCCGCAACCTGTCGCCGCCGGTCACCAACATCGCGGCCTCGGCGAACACGATCTACGCCACGGACACGTCGGGGGTGTGGGACATCGGCGTCGGGCCCGAGGTGGGCACCCCGTACTGGAACCAGGTGGATCCGCTGGCCGGGGGCCGGGCGAATCCGGTGCTGCCGGGATAGGCGCTCGACGTTCCGGGTCCACAGCTGCGCGCCGGTGACCTCGGCAGTCGCTGCTCCGCGCGGTTTCGCCCACCCGGTCGTGGTCGGAGCGGAATACTCGATGCGTGGGGATCGCTCGGGGGACGATCAAGGGGATCATCGGTGGCGTCGACGACCTCGTCGATCTGGCGGTGCCGCGCACGTGCGGCGGCTGCGGCGCGCCGGGGGTGCGCTGGTGCGGGCGCTGCGAGGCGGCGTTGCACGACGTGCCGGCCCGGATCCGGACGACCGTGGAGACCGGGGTGCCCGTGTGGACGCTGGGCCGGTACGACGGTGCGCGGCGCCGCGCGGTGCTGCAGCTCAAGGAGCGGGGCAGGGGAGACCTGGCGGTCCCGCTGGGCCGGGCGGTGGCGCACGCCGTGCTGCACCTGCGGGCGTGGGGCGAGGTGGACGGTGCGGCCGTGACCCTGGTGCCGGCCCCCACGACGGCGTGGGCCGCGCGCCGTCGCGGTGGCGACGTGGTGACCGCCGTGTGCCGGTCCGCGGCGCGGACCGCGGCGCCGGTGTGCCCCGTGGCGGTGTCGCCGGTCCTGCGCTCGGTGCACGCCGCGGTGTCCGTGGGCCTGGGCGCGGGGGCGCGGGCCCGGAACGCGCGCGGGACGGTGCGGGTGCGGTCGCTGCCCGCGCCGGGGGCCGTCGTCCTGGTCGACGACGTGGTGACCACGGGCGCGACGCTCGCGGAGTCCGTGGCGGCCCTGGCCCGGCGGGGCGTGGCGGTCGCCGCTGCGCTGACGGTGGCCGCGGCGTGACGTCGCAGTGAACTCACAGGGACGAAATCCTGGCGGGCTCGTGCGGTCCGGGCTATGTTCGGTGGTACCTTTCCCGGCTCGCAGGATCGGAGGTGATGTCACACCCTCCTGGCGCCGCGCAGTCCGCCCGGCGTTCGAATCCAAGCCCTTGCTCGAAGCGCGTCTGACCACGTTCGGACTGGTGATCCGCGAACGAGTGCCTCGCGAGGGCCGCACGAAAGGTTTCACATGACCCTTCTGTCTCCGCGTGATACGAACCGCGCCAATGCGACCCCCACAGTCGAAGTCGACCCCTTCCGCGAACCCGGCCACCTGGCCGACGAGCGCGACAAGGAACTCCTCTCCCCCCACGCTCCGGTGGCCGTCGACGGCCGCAACGTGGAGGTGCCCGCGCACTTCCGCGCCTACCTGGAGGACAAGCTCGCCCGACTGGAGCGGTACCGCACCACCATCACGATGTTCGAGGTCAGCCTGTTCCACGAGCCGAACCGGCGGCAGTTGAAGAACTGCCAGCGGCTGGAGCTCACGGTCCGCGGCAAGGGCGGCGTCGCCCGGGCCGAGGCGTCCGCGGACAACTTCTACGCGGCCTTCGAGACGGCGCTGAGCCGCCTGCAGAGCCGCCTGCGCAAGGCCGCCGACAGGAAGAAGGTGCACTACGGCAACCACCGGCCGGTGTCGGTGGCGGAGGCGACGGCACCGTCGGCCCTGCCCGACGCGCCGGTCGAGTCCGGCGAGGACGCGGATCCGTACGCCGCGTACGTCGAGGATCACCAGCCCGGGCAGATCGTGCGCATCAAGGATCACCCGGGTGCGCCGATGACGGTCGACGACGCGCTGTACCAGATGGAGCTGGTGGGCCACGACTTCTTCCTGTTCTTCGACAAGGAGACCGAGAAGCCGTCCGTGGTGTACCGGCGGAAGGCGTTCGACTACGGCCTCCTCCGCCTGACCTGACGTTTCGCCTACGATGGATCCCGGTCGCCGTCACGGCGGCCGGGATCTGTTGTGTAGATCGTTCGCGTACAAGATTGAGGTTGCTCAGTGGTTCTTTCCAAGGTGCTGCGGTTCGGCGAGGGCCGGGTGGTCAAGCGGCTCGACGGCCTTGCCTCCTACGTGGAGGGCATGGAGGACGAGTACGGGGCCCTGACGGACGAGCAGCTCCGGGCGAAGACGGACGACTTCCGTGCGCGCCTGGAGAAGGGCGAGACCCTCGACGACATCCTCCCCGAGGCGTTCGCCGCGGCCCGTGAGGCGTCGTGGCGCGTGCTGGGCCAGAAGCCGTACCACGTGCAGATCATGGGCGCGGGCGCGCTGCACCACGGCGACATCGCGGAGATGAAGACCGGTGAGGGCAAGACCCTGACCTCGGTGATGGCCGCCTACCTCAACGCGCTGTCCGGCGACGGGGTGCACCTGGTCACGACGAACGACTACCTCGCCAAGCGCGACGCGGATTGGATGGGCCGCGTGCACCGCTTCCTGGGCCTCGAGGTGGACTGCATTCTGGCGGGCCAGGATCCGGACCGCCGGCGGGTGGCCTACGCGGCGGACATCACCTACGGCACGAACAACGAGTTCGGCTTCGACTACCTGCGTGACAACATGGCGCACAGCACCGAGGAGCTGGTGCAGCGCGGTCACAACTACGCCATCGTCGACGAGGTGGACTCGATCCTCATCGACGAGGCCCGTACGCCGCTCATCATCTCGGGCCCCGCGGACGCCTCCAGCAAGTGGTACACGGAGTTCGCGCGCATCGTTCCGCTGATGGAGAAGGACACCCACTACGAGGTGGACATCCGGAAGAAGACGATCGGCGTGAACGAGGAGGGCGTCGAGCTGGTCGAGGATCAGCTGGGCATCGAGAACCTCTACGACGCGCAGAACTCGCTGCTGGTGAGCTACCTCAACAACGCCATCAAGGCGAAGGAGCTCTACGAGCGCGACAAGGACTACATCGTGCGCTCGGGCGAGGTGCTCATCGTCGACGAGTTCACGGGCCGTGTGCTTCCCGGCCGCCGCTTCAACGAGGGCATGCACCAGGCGCTCGAGGCGAAGGAGGCCGTGGAGATCCAGGCGGAGAACCAGACCCTCGCCACGATCACCCTGCAGAACTACTTCCGTCTCTACGACAAGCTCGCGGGTATGACCGGTACGGCCGAGACCGAGGCCGCGGAGCTGCACCAGATCTACAAGCTGGGCGTGGTGCCGATCCCCACGAACAAGCCGATGATCCGCAAGGACCAGACGGACCTCATCTACAAGACCGAGGAGGCGAAGTTCGCGGCGATCGTCGACGACATCGCCGAGCGGCACGAGAAGGGCCAGCCGGTGCTCATCGGCACCACCTCGGTCGAGCGGTCCGAGTACCTGTCGCGGCAGCTCGAGAAGAAGAAGATCCCGCACACCGTGCTGAACGCCAAGTTCCACGAGCAGGAGGCGGCGATCATCGCGAAGGCCGGCACGCCCGGCGCCGTCACGGTGGCCACCAACATGGCCGGCCGCGGTACCGACGTGGTGCTCGGCGGCAACCCGGACATCCTCGCCGACCTGGAGCTGCGTGACCGCGGCCTGGATCCGGTGGAGACGGCGGAGGAGTACGAGGCTGCGTGGGACGAGACCATCGAGAAGGTCAAGACGGCGTCCAAGGCCGCGGGCGACAAGGTCCGCGACGCCGGCGGCCTGTACGTGCTCGGCACGGAGCGCCACGAGTCGCGCCGGATCGACAACCAGCTGCGCGGCCGCTCGGGTCGCCAGGGCGATCCGGGGGAGTCCCGGTTCTACCTCAGCCTCGGTGACGAGTTGATGCGGCGCTTCAACGGCGCCCAGATCGAGGCGTGGATGAACCGGGTGAGCCTGCCCGACGACGTGCCGATCGACAACAAGTTCGTCTCCCGCGCCATCCGCAGTGCGCAGACCCAGGTCGAGCAGCAGAACTTCGAGGTCCGCAAGAACGTCCTCAAGTACGACGACGTGCAGAACGAGCAGCGCAAGGTCATCTACGACGAGCGTCGTAAGATCCTGCGCGGCGAGGACCTGTTCGACCAGGTCAACCACATGACCGACGACGTGGTCTCCGCGTACGTGGACGGCGCCACCTCGACGGGCTACGTGGAGGACTGGGACCTCGAGGAGCTGTGGACCGCGCTCAAGACGCTGTACCCGATCCAGCTCGACTGGAAGAAGGTCGTCGGCGAGGACGAGAACGGCGACCGCGACGAGATCACCAGCGCCGAGCTCAAGGACGTCCTGCTCAAGGACATCCACGAGGCGTACGACAAGCACCAGGAGTCCGTGGAGGTCGCGGCCGGCGAGGGCACGATGCGTCAGGTCGAGCGCTCGGTGCTGCTGTCCGTGCTGGATCAGAAGTGGCGCGAGCACCTCTACGAGATGGACTACCTCAAGGAGGGCATCGGCCTGCGCCAGATCGCGCAGCGCGACCCGGTGGTCGAGTACCAGCGCGAGGGCTACGACATGTTCAACGGCATGCTCGAGGGCCTCAAGGAGGAGTCGGTCTCCACGCTGTTCAAGGTGCAGGTGCAGGAGCCCGAGGAGGGCGCCGCCGCCGAGGGCGGGGCGGCGCTGTCGAGCCCGCTGCCCGAGCCGACGCCGGAGCAGATGACGCTGTCGGGCCCGTCCGAGTCGGGCGCGGCCACGGAGATCGCGCAGACCGCCGACGAGCCGCAGGGCACCCGTGCCGAGCGCCGCGCCGCCAAGCGCGACGCGGACCGCAAGGCCAAGCACCGCCGCGGCTAGTCACGACGGAGTCTCGGGAAGGGCGGCTACTTGCCGCCCTTCTTGGCGTATTCGGGGACGCGTTCCTGGCCGGTGCGTTCGGCGATCACGTCCATGAGGCGATCGGTCGCGCGCCGGACGGAGGCCTCGTCGTCGAGGCTGGCGTCGGAGATGTCCAGCGGCGGCAGCACCTGCACCGTGACGCGGCTCTGGTGGAAGTTGGTCCGGTCGCGGTGGTCGGTGCCGGTGAGCGCGATGGGGATGATCGGGGTCCCGGTGGCCAGGGCCACCCGGACGGCACCGGTCTTGCCCTTGTAGATGCGGCCGTCGGGGGAGCGGGTGCCCTCCGGGTGGATGCCCCACGCGCCGCCCTCCTCGACGATCTTCGTGGCGGCCTCGAGCGCGGGCGCGGAGACGGATCCGCCGCGCCGGTCGACGGGGATCTGCCCCATCCCGGAGAAGAAGACCTTCTTGAACCGGCCCTTGAGCCCCGGTTCGGTGAAGTAGTCGGCCTTCGCCAGGAAGCTCACGGGCCGGCGAGCCGCCAGGACCACGTAGAACGAGTCCGAGATCGCGAGGTGGTTCGCCGCGAGGATCACGCCGCCGGTGCGGGGGATGTGGCCCCCTCCGGTGATGGCGGGGCGGCCCCAGGCCTGCAGGGCAGGGCCGATCAGCAGGTGCCGGGCCACCCGGTAGCGGAACGCGGCACGCAGGGAAGTCAGGGACATGCTGAATGTGTACCGCGCCCGGGGCCGCGCGTTCGCGGATTCGCGGAACCTCTCACCGGGGTTGCGCATACCGGTCGGACGCGCATCGTCAGGCGGCCGTCGTGAACGCGACCCACCGCCACCCTCCGGCGGTCGACTCCACCCGCCCGGCCGCGGCGAGCACCCGGTCGCCCCGGCTGTAGGTGAGGAAGATCTCGGCCGCGACCTGCGGATCGCCGCGCCGAGGGCGCTGCCGGGCGGGCAGGGCGCGGGGCGCCGCGACGTGCACCCGGCCCCACGTGGTCACGGTTGCGGGTGGGCCCGCGTCGGCCAGGGCGCGGAGCACGTCGACCACCGTGCTGGTGCAGATCGCGGTGAGGTGTTTGGCGGGCCGCCGCCGGTCCAGCACCTCGAACACGGGCCGCAGCGTGGACAGCACGAAGCGGTGCGCGTCGGGGTGGACCGCGGTGATCGGGCCGGGCAGGTCCCGCGGGTCCGACGGTGCGCCGTCGGGCGGCGGCGCGATCACGGGCACGGGCGGCGCCGACCACGCCTGCCGGTCCCGCGCGAGCGGCCGCGTCGCGGGTTCCGCGCACGGCGCCCTCAGGATGGTGAACCCGTTGTGCGCCTGCGGCGCGATGTTCGTTGCCCCCATACTCGTTAGACGCATCAGAGCGGCGTCAGGATCCGTCGGATCCGCGATCGCGCGGGATTCGGCCGGGGAGTGCATCCCGTATGCTGGCGCAGAAACGGATCGCGCGGGGGAGGTGCAGTGAAGGGCAGGCTCGGCCAATCCGACGCGGAGTTCTACGCGCTCGAGGACTCCACGACACCGACGCACGTGGGCACGCTCGCCGTGCTGCGGCGTCCCGCCGAGGGGCTCAGCCACGAGGAGCTGCTGGCCACCATCGAGGAGCGGCTGGCGGAGGTGCCGCGGTACCGGCAGAAGGTGCGGAGCGTGCCCCTGGGGATCGCGCGCCCGGTGTGGGTGGAGGACCGCGACTTCGACATCACCTATCACGTGCGGGTGTCCGCGGTGCCCCAGCCGGGCAGCGACGATCAGCTGCACGACCTGGTGGCGCGCCTGAACTCGCGTCCGCTCGACAAGGAGCGTCCGCTGTGGGAGGTCTACCTCATCGAGGGGCTGGCCGAGGACCGGATCGCGGTGTTCACCAAGACCCATCTCGCGCTGGTCGACGGCCGTGCCAACGTGGACCTGATGCAGCTGCTGCTCACGTCCGAGCCGCGGCGGCCGGAGCCGCCGGACGACCTGTGGATGGGGCAGCACGAGCCCAGCGACGGGGAGCTGGTGATGGGCGCGGTCATCGACATGCTGTCCCGGCCCAAGCGCACGGCGTCGATGATCCAGGGCATGGTCGGTGAGGTCGCCGAGTCGATCACGGGCCTGCAGGAGAACGCGGCCGACGTGATCGAGCGCGCGTCCAGCCTGGTGCGGGCCCGTACGGCGGTGGCCCCGGTGCGCTCGCTCAACGTGCCCATCTCGCGCAGCCGGCGGTTCGCGGTGGCGTCGATGGATCTCGCGGAGTTCCGGCGGCTGCGCGCGGCGTTCGGCTGCACGGTGAACGACCTGCTGCTGTCGGTGGTCGCGGGCGGCCTGCGCACCTGGCTGATCTCGCGCGGCGAGCCGATCAGCGCGGGCACCGAGGTACGGGTGTTGGAGCCGATCGCCGTGGACGACGTGGGCCTGGGCGTGGGGGAGCAGGTGCGCGCGTACGTCGTGCGGCTGCCGGTCGCCGAGGGCAACGCGGTGGTCCGGATGCGGCAGATCGCGCACGCCGCGGCCGCGCAGGTGGATCGCAACCGGCAGGTGGCGGCGCGAGCGCTGGCGACGAGCGGTGGGTTCACCCCGACCACGCTGCACGCGTTGGGCGCCCGGACGGCGATGAGCGTGTCGCCGCGCTCGTTCAACATCCTCGTCACCAACGCGCCGGGCCCGCAGGCGCCGGTGTATCTCGCGGGCGCCGAGGTGCTGCACGTGTACCCCGTGGCTCCGCTCATCGCGAACCAGGTGGTGTCCATCGGGATCACGTCGTACAACGGAAAGGTGTACATCGGTCTCAATGCGGACCGGGACGGGATGTGGGACGTGATCTCCATGACCGAGTTCTTGTACGAGGCGCTCGACGAGCTCGCGGCGTCCGCGAAAGGGGAGTAGATGACGGTCCGGGTGTTCGTGCCCTCCACGCTCGCCGGGTTGCAGGCCCTGCAGGCCGACGGTGTGCTGTTCCCGTTGGGCGGCACCGTCTTCGGGGTGACTCCCACCCTGCGGGAGGCGTACACCTCGGGTGACGACGAGGAGCTCGCCGAGGCCGCGATGCGGCACGCGGCCAGGGCCTCGCTGCGTCTGCTGTCCGTCGACGCGGACGACGAATCCGACGGTGCGCCCGATGTTTCCGGCACGGAGGGGCCGGATGCGGCTGGGGCCGAGCCCGATCCGATCCGCCGCGTGGTGATCACCGCCGACGTGGCCGCCGCGAAGGAGCGTCCCGACCTCGACGACGCGGTGCTCAAGGTGACCGAGCCGATCCGGCTGCAGGACGTGATCGCGGTGCACGTGGACGTCTCCGAGGCCGAGGACGCGGTGACCCGCGCCGCGCAACTGGTGGACGCGGCCGATCTGGGCGACGAGGACGCGGAGCTCGCGGTGGGCGATGCGGAGGACCACGATCTCGCCTGGTACGCCACCCAGGAGCTGCCGTTCCTGCTCGAGCTTCTCTGAGCGGGCGTTGGGCTCTCCTGCGGTGACCGCCTCCACACAGCCCAGGGTGTTCACCACCGTCGTGGTCACCGCCGTGGTGACGGGCCTGCTCGCGCTGTCGATCCTGTTCGCGGTCCTGTGGAACGGGAGCCGGACCGAGCTCGACGGGCTCGAGCGGGACGCGGCCGACAGGGCGCGGGCCGAGCAGGTGGCGGCCGATTACGCCGTGGCGGTGGCGACGATCGACTACCGCGACCCGGCGCCGTGGCGCGCTGCGATGGTCGCGGGCGTGACGCCCGAACTCAAGGCGAGGCTCGAGGCCGCGGTCGGCACCATGAACCAGGTCCTGCAGCCGATGCAGTGGGTTTCGACGGCCACCCTCGACGACGCGGTGACGACGTCCGTGGACGGGGACGTGTTCACCGTGAGCGTCTACCTGGGGGTGGAGAGGTCGACGGTGCGCGGCGCGGGCCGCGACCCCGGCGAGACGGTGTACACGATCACGCTCGACCGCAGCCGCGACTGGATCATCACCGGCGTGGGATCGCCGCTCACGTCGATGCTCTCGTCGGGGCCGCAGCAGCCGGCGCCGGCGACCGCACCGTCGGCCGTGCCGTCGCCCGCGCCGGGCGGCTGAGGGCCCGGACGGCGGGCGCCGAGGTGGGGCGAAGATCGTGGGACAAGTTCACTGGAATTGTCCCATCGGGTGGCGGCGATCTAGTCTCAGCTGCATGAGCAATTCATTCCGCGCCCTCCGTGATTGGCTCGAGGCCCCGGCCAAGAACGTGTCCGCCGAGCATCCGCGCACCAACCTGGTGCGTGGCGCCGTGGCGCGGCTGACCACCCCGCTGCTCCCCGACGACTACCTGCACCTGATCAATCCCCTGTGGTCGGCGCGCGAGCTGCGCGGCAAGATCGTCAAGGTGCAGCAGGAGACCGACGAGTCGGTCACCCTCACCATCGAGACCGGCTGGGGCTTCAACACCAAGTACGAGGCCGGCCAGTACGTGGGCATCGGCGTCCTGGTGGGCGGCAAGTGGACGTGGCGCTCGTACTCCCTGACGTCCGTGCCGGACATGGGGCACGGACGCGGCCCGCGCTTGGTGTCGATCACCGTCAAGGCGATGTCGGAGGGCTTCCTCTCGAACCATCTGGTCAGCGGCGTCTCCGAGGGCACGATCGTGCGCCTGCAGGCACCGTCGGGCGATTTCACGCTCCCGAACCCCCTACCTCCGAAGGTCCTGTTCCTCACCGCGGGCAGCGGTATCACGCCCGTCATGGCCATGCTGCGCACGCTGGAGCGGCGCGGCATCCCCGCGTCCACCGACGTCATCGCCGTGCACTCGGCTCCGAACGCCGAGTCCGCGCTGTTCCGCGACGAACTGGAGGCGTTCGACGCGAACCACCCGAACGTGCACGTGCAGCTGCGCTACACGCGCGACGTGGGTCGGCTGACCCCGGAGAACATCGGCGAGGCCGTCCCGGACTGGCAGGACCGGCAGACCTGGATCTGCGGGCCCGGCGTCTTCCTCAACGACATGGAGACCGCCTGGAAGGACCGCGGCATCGAGTCGCGCCTGCACCAGGAGCGGTTCACTGTGGAGCGCGCCGACGTCTCGGCGTCGGGCGGCGACGTCACCTTCCTCAAGGCCGGCAAGACCACCGAGGTCGACGGTGCCACCACCCTCCTGGAGGCCGGAGAGGCCGCGGGCGTGCAGATGCCGTTCGGTTGCCGGATGGGCATCTGCCAGACCTGTGTGGTGCAGCTGGCCGACGGCCAGGTGCGCGATCTTCGCAGCGGCGACCTGCACACCGAGGGGGAGCGCATCCAGACCTGCATCTCCGTCGCGGTGGGGGATTGCACACTCGACGTTTAGGTCATCTGACCTGGGGTTCGTCACATCCGTTGACAACCTACGAGGCCGTAACTTACGGTTGCGTAGGTTAGACGGATCTGAGACCGACCACGAAGGACGGCCCCGCATGGCGATCACCGACATCCCCGAGTACGCGCACCTCACCGAGGCCGACGTCGAGACCCTGGGCGCCGAGCTCGACGCCATCCGGCGCGACATCGAGGCGGTCCGCGGCGAGGCGGACGTGCGCTACCTGCAGCGCACCATCGCCGCCCAGCGGGGCCTCGAGGTGGCCGGCCGGCTGATGCTGCTCGGCGCGCACAAGCGCGGATTCTGGTGGGGCTCGGCGGTGTCGCTCGGCGTCGCGAAGATCGTCGAGAACATGGAGCTCGGGCACAACATCATGCACGGGCAGTGGGACTGGATGAACGATCCGGAGGTCCACTCGACCACGTGGGAGTGGGACAACGCCGGCACCTCGCGGCTGTGGAAGCACACCCACAACTACGTGCACCACAAGTACACCAACGTCCTCGACATGGACGACGACGTGGGCTACAAGACGCTCCGGGTCACCCGCGATCAGCCGTGGACCCCGTTCAACGCCGGAAACCTGGTCTACAACACGCTTCTCATGATGCTGTTCGAGTACGGCGTGGCCATCCAGCACCTGGAGATCGGCCGCGCGGTGCAGAAGTGGAACAAGCCCTGGTACGACCAGGAGAAGTTCAAGGCCGACGCCTCGGACGTGGGCCGTAAGATCGGCCGGCAGGTGCTCAAGGACTACGTGGCGGCGCCCGTCGTGGGAATCCCGTTGGGCGGCAAGCGCGGCTGGCGCAAGGCCCTCACCGCCACCCTGACGGCGAACGTGATCCGCAACGTGTGGACCAACGCGGTCATCTTCTGCGGGCACTTCCCCGACGGTGCCGAGAAGTTCACCAAGCAGGACGTGGACAACGAGACCCAGGCCGAGTGGTACCTGCGCCAGATGCTGGGCAGCGCCAACCTCTCGGGCGGCCCCGTGATCGACTTCCTCTCGGGCAACCTGAGCTACCAGATCGAGCACCACCTGTTCCCGGACCTGCCGTCGAACCGGTTGGCGGAGATCGGCGTTCGCGTGCGTGCGCTGTGCGAGAAGTACGACCTGCCGTACACCATCGGCCCGCTGCACGTGCAGTACTACAAGTCCTGGCGGACCATCGCCAAGCTGTCGCTGCCGGACAAGTACCTGCGCGACACCGCCGACGACGCGCCGGAGACGGCGAGCGAGGCGATGTTCGCGGGCACCGAATACGCCCAGCCGCGGGTCGACGAGGGGACCGGCCGGCGATTCGGCCTCAAGGCGGCCCGCGCCGCCGTGCACGCGGCGCGCCGCCGCCGCGCCTGAGCCTGTTGATCTGATCGGCGACGTCACCGACGTCCAGGACCGCCCGTGACCGTCGGGATCAGGCGGTCCGTGCTCCCCGTCGTGGGTCCCGCACTAGAAGGGCGGGGGTTCGGGTTCGGTGTTCGGGACGAATTCGACGCCCTGTTCCTCGGCTTGCTTGCGTTGGCGTTCCAGTTCCTTCCGTAGTCGTTCTTCGGCGCGTTTCTTGGCCTTCTCGAGTCGGATGCGGCGGTTGCGGGTGCGTTCGTCGCGGCGTTGTTGGGCGCGGTGTTCGGCGTGGGTGTCGAGGGTCTCCGGCTGAGGCGGCTCTTCTGACTCGATTCGGGCAGGGGGTCCCAGATCAGCTTCCCGAGACCGGGGAGGATGTCGTGGGCGGCGCCGGGTGGGGTGAGCCAGATACCGCCGGCAGGGTGGTGCCATTCGACGGTGCCGTCGTCGAGGATGTCGGACAGCCATCCGGTTTCGGTTTTGATGCGATGGTGGAATCCGCAGAGCGGTACCAGGTTCCCGGGGCCGTGTTTCCCGCCGACCGTTGTCCGGCCGCCGCGGGCTGGATTCTTGTGGTCGTATTCGGCGACGTGGTCGGCCTGGCAACGGGTGGACGGCACGCTGCAGCCGGGGAACACGCACGTCGGATACGTCAACCGCATCACCAGGAGTTGATATTGGGTGGGTGTGTACCCGGACGCTCCGGTGATGTGGATATCGCCGGTGGCGGGGTCGCGTTTGCCGAGGGCCCGGATGGTGGTGTCGCACTCGGCGATCAGATCGTTCGCCTGCTCCGCGGTGACCGGCCCGGAGATCCCGAGTTCGTCGCACACCACATACGCCGCGCCCGACGAGTCCGAGGATGCCGGCTCAGGAGGCAGCCCGGGGTCGGTCGACCCGCGAGATTCATGCGCCGCAGGCGAAGTCGGCGGAGACGCCGCGGGAGATGCAGGCGAGTCCGGCGGAGATACCGCGGGAGACGTACCCGAGTCGCCGGAGACGATGTCCTCGGTTACGGATCCGTCGTCCGCATCGGAGGTGTCTTCGGTGGCGGATGGCTCGTCGAACAGGGTGATCACGCCATCGACCGCAGCAGTGGCGGCGGGCTGGGGTTCGGCTGCGGCGGCATCCGGTGGGCGGAGGTCGGATTCGTTGAGGAGGATCAGTGCCAGGGCTTTCACTTCCGATGCCACGGCCGCCGTGCGGGGTTTGCGTTCCTTGAACCGGCAGGCATCGTCGGAGCATTGGCAGCCGAGGGTCTCGTAGCCCTCGATCAACGCCGCATGCGCGGCGACCTGCCGCTCACCCAGCGTGCGCGGATCCTTCCGGCAGGTGGTCTTCAGCATGTCCGCAAGCAAACCGGCGAACCGGATCCCGTCCGCCTTCGGGATGATCGCTTCGACATCGACCGTGCCGTCCGCCCGCGCATGCATGTCGATCCCGAAGCGGGGCTTCTTCTCCGGAACCTGCGGCACGGCATCGATGTCGATCCGCACCAGGATCTGCTTCGCGGCCTCCTCCACCGCCGCCGCGGTCACCGCGACATCCGGATCGGTGAGCGTACCCGCGAGCCAGGCGGCCATGCGGACGTCGAACTCGTGGAGCACGCGATCGTCGATGATCGCCGACGCATACCGCAACACCGCGTACAGCTGCTGGTTCGTCACCACGCCGGTGGCGCAGACCGCGAACACACGGGGCAACCGCTCCCGCAGATCCAGACCACGATGCACCGCCGCCGAGGCGCCGCCCCGCCCCACCTGCAGCACCGCACCCACCTCCGCGACCAACTCGTCCCAATCCCCGACGAACCGGCGGTCGGACTCGGTACGGCATCGTCGGGCATCGTCACTGACGGCGAACAGCTGGGAGAGCACGGCGTGTTTGCGGGCTTCGAGCCGGTTGGCCTCGACCATGACGTCACGGAGGTCGGCCAGCAACGCGCCCGCGTCCAGCTCGGCGACGCCCGCGAACTCGGGCGGTAGCGGCCGGTGGACCGCCCTCCCGAGTTCGAATGCATCACCTGATGTGCTCATGCATTCGATAATACTCTTCTTTCTCGAACATAGCTGCACAACATGTGCTGAGTTTTCGCACGTCGCGGCGGGTATCATCGGTGGATCGGCGCCGCGCGCCGCGGCGGCCGCGGGCGGCGGTTCTGTGACGTGCGCCTCCGCTGGGACAAGATTCGTGATTTCGTCCCACGGGCCTGCTACATTTGAATGGTTCTGTTCTAGAGGCCGCGCCGTGCGCGGTCTGACCGATTGGGGATCGCCTCGTGGCTATCACTGACATCGCGGAGTACGCGCACCTAACCGACGCCGATATCGAGGCGCTCGGTGCAGAGTTGGACGCGCTGCGTCGTGAGATCGAGGAGAGCCGCGGCGAGGAGGACGCCAAGTACATCCGCCGCGTGATCAAGAGCCAGCGCATCGCCGAGACCGCCGGCCGCGTCTTCGGTCTCGGCGCGGGCATGAAGGGCTGGAAGGGCAAGGCCGCGTGGGCCGCCTCCGCCGCGTGCCTCTCGTACGCCAAGGTCATCGAGAACAACGAGCTCGGCCACAACATCATGCACGGCCAGTGGGACTGGATGAACGATCCGGAGATCCACTCGGCCAACTGGGAGTGGGACAGCGCCTCCGACGGCAAGTTCTGGCGGCACACCCACAACTACATGCACCACAAGTACACCAACGTCACCGATATGGACGACGACATCGGCTACGGCATCCTGCGCGTCACGCGCGATCAGCCGTGGGAGCCGTACATGCTGTTCAACCCGGTGTACAACGTCATCCTCGCGACGGGATTCCAGTACGGCAAGGCCGTCCAGCACCTCGAGCTGATGAACGCCATGAAGGCGGCACTCAACGGCGGCGAGCAGTACGCCGAGTACGACTGGCCCGAGTTCCGTCGCCGGCTGAAGATCGTCCTCACCAAGATCGGTAAGCAGACCGCGAAGGACTACGTCCTGTTCCCGGCCATGGCCGTCCCGTTCACCGGCGCCCGCGGCTACAAGAAGGCCGCGTCGGCCAACTACGTCGCCAACACGGTGCGCGACGTGTGGGACCACATGACCATCTTCTGCGGCCACTTCCCGGACGACGCGGAGAAGTTCACCATCGAGGACATCGACAACGAGACGCTGTCCGAGTGGTACCTGCGCCAGATGCTGGGCACCGCCAACTTCGAGGGCAGCAACGCGCTGCACTTCATGTCGGGGCACCTCGGCCGGCAGATCGAGCACCACCTGTACCCCGACCTCCCGTCGAACCGGTACAACTACCTCGCCTCGCGCGTGCAGGAGATCTGCGAGAAGTACGACCTGCCGTACAACACCGGCTCCATCTGGCGCCAGTACGCCGAGTCGTGGCGCACCATCATCAAGCTGTCGCTGCCGGACAAGTACCTGAAGGCCACCGTCGACGACGCGCCCGAGACCCACTCGAACAAGCGCTTCTACGACGAGTCGGGCGTGACCACCGTGGTCAGGGGCGAGATCGATGCCGACGGTACGCGTCGTGGCCTGCGCAGCCACGTCGAAGAGCTGGCCGCCAGCAAGTAGCCGCCGGGCTTCTCGCTGCATACACGCGTAGCCTTAGACACGTGGCCATCTCTGATGTCGGCGAATACGCCCACCTCGACGACGCCGACATCGAGCAACTCGCTCGGGAGCTCGACGCGATCCGTTCCGACGTGGAGTCCTCCCTCGGGGACCGTGACGCCAGGTACATCCGCGGCGTGATCCGCGCGCAGCGCGTGCTGGAGGCGTCGGGCCGGCTCACGCTGCTCGGTTCCAAGAACCGCTGGATGTGGGCCGCGGGTGCGGGCATGCTCGGCGTCGCCAAGATCATCGAGAACATGGAGCTCGGGCACAACATCATCCACGGCCAGTGGGACTGGATGAACGACCCGGAGATCCACTCCACGACGTGGGAGTGGGACATGGCGTGCCCGTCCGCGCACTGGAAGCACTCGCACAACTTCCTGCACCACAAGTACACCAACGTCGTGGGCAAGGACCTCGACGTGGGCTACGGCGTGCTCCGCGTGACGCGGGACGAGGAGTGGGAGGCCAAGCGGTCCGCGCAGTTCCTCAACAACCTGTTCCTCGGGCTCACCTTCGAGTGGGGCATCGCCCTGCACGACATCGAGCTGGCCGAGGCGATCGCCGGTAACAAGCCCTGGCCGCAGACGCGCAGGCAGCTGCGCGAGATGGGGATCAAGGCCGCGCGCCAGCTGGGTAAGGATTTCGTGATCTACCCGGTGATCAGCAAGGCCGTGGGGGGCTCGTTCGGCCGCACGCTCTCGGCGAACCTCACGGCCAACGTGATCCGGAACGTGTGGACCTACGTGGTCATCTTCTGCGGGCACTTTCCCGACGGTGCGGAGAAGTTCACCACGGAGTCGATCGTGGACGAGACGCCGGGCGAGTGGTACCTGCGGCAGATGCTCGGCAGCGCCAACATCTCGGGCGGCCGCGCGATGGACTTCATGACGGGGAACCTGAGCTACCAGATCGAGCACCACATGTTCCCGGACCTGCCGTCCAACCGGCTGGCCGACGTCGCGGTGCGGGTCCGCGAGATCTGCGAGAAGTACGACCTCCCGTACACGGAGGGCCCGCTGCTCAAGCAGTACTACCTCTCCCAGCGCACCATCGCCAAGCTGTCCCTGCCGGACCGCTGGCTTCGCGCGACGTCCGACGACGCCCCCGAGACCGCGTCCGAACTGCGGTTCAACGGCGTCCGGGAGCGCATCGCGCTGGCCCAGGAGGCCGCGCACGAGCGGCTGCTGCACGCGCAGGAGAACGCGCACGAGCGCCTGGTGCACGCGCAGGAGAACGCCCACGAGCGGCTCGCCCACGCGCAGGTGAACGCGCACGACCGCCTCGTGCACGCGCAGGAGGCGGCGCACGCGGCGCAGCAGGAGGTGCAGCGCGTGGGCCTGCGCAGCGCCATCGCCGAGGCCGCCCGCCGCAAGGTGGAGGACAAGCGCGCCCGCCGCGCCGGCCGCCGCCGCGGCCGCGCGGGGCGCACCGCGGGCTGACCTCCGCGGAGCGGACACGTCACCCGGCCGGGTGACACCCCGGCCGGGACGACGGTGCCGTCAGCCCACGGGCTCGGCCGTCTCCTCCTCCGGCGCGGGGATGCCGGGGCGGGAGGCGACGAACCAGCGGTTGACGAAGAACAGCCCGAGGATCACGGCCCACGCGCCCAGGCTGAGCAGCAGCTGCGAGCGCGTCGACCCGTCGATGTACATCTGCACCAGCACCACGATCATCGCGACGATGGTGGCCAGCGACAGCACCGGGAACAGCCACATCTTCACGCTCAGCCCCTCCGCGCCGTTGCGGAACCGGAGGACGGTCTGCGAGATCGCGATCAGCAGGTAGACGAAGATGATCACCGCGCCCGACGAGTTGAGCAGGAACGTGAAGATCGTGCTCTCCCAGAACGCGGCCGCGATCACGCACAGGAAGCCGATCACCGAGGACGCGAGGATCGCGCGCACCGGCACCCCGTTCCCGGCGAGCTTCATCAGGGCGGGCGGCGCCTCACGGCGCGCGGCGAGCACGAACAGCATCCGGGACGCGCTGTACATGCCGGAGTTCAGGCAGCTCAACACCGCGGTGAGCACCACGGCGTTCATGATGTGCTGCGCGTAGGGGATCCCCATGGCCTCGAAGGCGGAGACGAACGGCGACGCGGCCAGCTCCGGGCCGTTCCACGGAAGGATGCAGGTGAGCAGGAACGCGGAGCCCACGAAGAACACGGCGATGCGCACGATCACCGAATTCGCCGCGCGCGCAACGGCCTTCTGCGGGTTCTCGGATTCTGCGGCCGCGATGGTCGCGATCTCGGCGCCCATCATCGAGAAGATCACGGTCACCACGCCCACGGTGACCGCGCCGACGCCCAGCGGGAAGAAGCCGCCGTGGTCGGTGAGGTTCGACAGGTCCATCGACTTGTTCGGCCACAGCCCGAACACGAAGCAGCCGCCCAGCACGAGGAACGCGATGATCGCCGCGACCTTGAGGCCCGCGAACCAGAACTCGAACTCGCCGAACGCGGACACCGACAGCAGGTTGGTCACGGTCATCAGCGCGAGCAGGATCGCCGATGTCAGCCACAGCGGCGCCCCGGGGATCCACAGCTGGATGATCTTCGCGCCGGCGATCGCCTCGAAGCCGACTACGACCACCCAGAAGTACCAGTAGAGCCACCCCGTGGAGAATCCCGCCCAGTCCCCGAGCGCGGCGCGCGAGTAGTCCGAGAACGATCCGGTGGACGGGTTGGAGACGGCCATCTCGGCGAGCATCCGCATGATCATGATGACCAGGACGCCGGCGAGGCCGTAGGTGATGAACGCGCCCGGGCCGGTGCCCTTGATGACGACGCCGGATCCGACGAACAGACCGGCGCCGATCACGCCGCCGATCGCGATCATCCTGAGCTGGCGCTCGCTCAGGGCCTTCTTCAATGCGGGGGGTTGGCCCACGGGAACCTCCGGTTGGTGCGGGACGCCGGCCGGTGGGGGCGCGAGCGTCGACGTCGTGATGCGGATCACACGATCCGATGTCCAGGGTGTCGCGCGAAAGCCCTTTTCGTAGCCGACGGAGTGTCAGGGATGGGTGCTTGTTCGATACAGATCGTCAAGCGGGGTGCCGCGCCGAGGCCCGGGCCGAGCCGAGCCCCCGGGCCGCGTCGGGCACGACGAAGCCCCGACGGTCCGCGGACCGCCGGGGCTTCGAGGGGAGGGCGCGGGCTACACCGTGTGGGCGTCGGCCGTGCTGAGCGCGTCGTCGAGGATCTCCAGGCCCTCGCGCGCCTCCGCGGCGGACACGTTGCACGGCGGCACCACGTGGATCCGGTTGAAGTTCGCGAACGGCAGCAGCCCGCCCTTCTTGCACGCGGCGAGCGTCTCCGTCATGGCGGGGCTGGAGCCGCCGTACGGGGCGAGCGGCTCGCGGGTCGCGCGGTCGCGCACCAGCTCGATCGCCCAGAACACGCCCGTGCCGCGCACCTCGCCGATCGACGGGTGCTTCGCCGCCATCTCCACCAGCGCCGGCCCGATCACGTCCGCGCCGATGCGGGATGCGTTGCCCACCATGTCCTCCGACTCCATCGCCTCGATGGTGGCGACGGCGGCGGCCGTGGCGAGCGGGTGGCCCGAGTAGGTGAGCCCGCCCGGGTAGGGGCGGTCGGCGAACGTCGCCGCGATCCGCTCGCCGATCGCCACGCCGCCCAGCGGCACGTACCCGGAGTTCACGCCCTTCGCGAAGGTGATCAGGTCCGGGATCACCGGCCCCGCAGCGGTGTCCGCGTGCTCGACCGCGAACCACCGCCCCGCGCGGCCGAACCCGGCCATCACCTCGTCGGCGATCATGACGATGCCGAACTCGGTGCACAGCTCCCGCACCCCGGCCAGGTAGCCGGGCGGCGGGATCATGATTCCCGCGGTGCCGGGGATGGATTCGAGCACGACCGCGGCGATCGTCGACGGACCCTCCAGCTCGATCACGCGCCGCAGCTCCTCCAGCGCGCGCTCGCACTCCTGTTCCTGCGTCTCGGAGTGGAACACGGAGCGGTACAGGAACGGCCCGTCGAAGTGGATCACGCCCGCGGCGCTCCGGTCGCTCGCGAACCGGCGGGGGTCGCCGGTCAGGTTGATCGCGAGATCCGTTCCGCCGTGGTAGCTCCGGTACCGCGAGAGCACCTTGTGCCGGCCGGTGTGCAGCCGTGCCATGCGCACGGCGTGCTCGTTGGCGTCGGCACCCCCGTTGGTGAAGAACACCTTGTTCAGGTCGCCCGGGGTGCGTTCGGCGATGAGCCGGGCGGCCTCGCTGCGGGCGCCGTTGGCGTACTGCGGCGCGATGGTGCACAGCGTCGCCGCCTGCTCCGCGATCGCCGCCACCACCGCGGGATGCTGATGTCCCACATTGGTGTTGACGAGCTGCGACGAGAAGTCCAGCAGCCGGTTGCCCTCGCCGTCCCACACGTAGGAGCCCTCGGCCGCGATGATCGGCATCGGGTCGATCTGGGCCTGGGCGGACCAGGAGTGGAACACGTGCGCGCGGTCGAGCCGGTGGGCCCGCGCACCGTCGGCGACGGCGGCCTCGAGCGAGGCGCCGCCCGGAAGTCCGGTCATGACGGTTCTCCTATCGATTCGTGCGGACGGGGGTCAGACGTTCTGCGGGAAGCCGAGGTTGATGCCGCGGTTCGCCGGGTCCTGCCAGCGGGTGGTCACCACCTTGCCGCGGGTGAAGAAGTGCACGCCCTCGGTGCCGTAGGCGTGGGTGTCGCCGAACAGCGAGGCCTTCCAGCCGCCGAACGAGTAGAAGGCCGTGGGAACCGGGATCGGCACGTTGATGCCGACCATGCCGACCTCCACCTCGTTCTGGAAGCGCCGCGCGGCGCCGCCGTCGGCGGTGAAGATCGCCGTGCCGTTGCCGTACGGGTTGTCGTTGATGAGCGCGAGCGCCTCCTCGTAGGTCTCCACGCGGAGCACGGAGAGGACGGGGCCGAAGATCTCGTCGGTGTAGACGCTCATGTCGGTGCGCACGTCGTCGAGCAGCGTCGGGCCCACCCAGAAGCCGTCGGCGATGGATTCGGTGCCGGGACCGGCGGCCGGCGCCACGGTGCGGCCGTCGACCACGACGGTGGCGCCCGCGGCCTCGCCCGCGTCGATGTAGGAGGCCACCTTGTCGCGGTGGGCGGCCGTCACGAGCGGGCCCATATCGGCGGCGCCGGTGCCCTGGCCGGTCACCAGGCCGCGGGCGCGCTCGGCGATCTTGGCCACCAGTTCGTCGGCGATGTCGCCCACGGCGACCAGCGCCGAGACGGCCATGCAGCGCTCGCCGGCGGAGCCGAAGCCCGCGTTCACCATGGCGTCGGCGGCCAGGTCGAGGTCGGCGTCCGGGAGCACGATGGCGTGGTTCTTCGCGCCGCCCAGCGCCTGCACGCGCTTCCCGTGCGCGGTGCCGGTGCGGTAGACGTACTCGGCGATCGGGGTGGAGCCCACGAACGAGACGGCCTTGATGCCGGGGTTCACCAGCAGCTCGTCCACGGCGGTCTTATCGCCCTGGACCACGTTGAACACGCCCTCGGGCAGGCCGGCCTCGGCGAGCGCGCGGGCGATCCACAGGGAGGCGGACGGGTCCTTCTCGGACGGCTTGAGCACCACGGTGTTCCCGGCCATGATCGCGAGCGGGAAGAACCACAGCGGCACCATGGCGGGGAAGTTGAACGGCGAGATGATCGCCACGGGGCCCAGGGGCTGGCGGATGGACGAGACGTCGACCATCGTCGAGACGTTCTCGCTCATCCCGCCCTTGAGCAGATGGTTCATGCCGCAGGCGAATTCGACGACCTCCTGGCCGCGCATCACCTCGCCGAGGGCGTCGGAGTGCACCTTGCCGTGCTCGGCGGTGAGGATCTCGGCGAGCTCGTCGCGGCGGGCGTTGAGGATCTCGCGGAACGCGAACATGATCGCGGTGCGCTTGGCGAGCGAGGTGTCGCGCCAGGCGGGGAACGCGGCGCGCGCGGCGTCGACGGCGGCACGGGTGTCGTCGACGCCGGCGAGGGCCACGTCGCCCGTGACGGCACCGGTGGCGGGGTTGGTCACGGGTGCGTAGCGGCCGGAGGCGCCGGGGAAGTCGGTGCCGGCCACCCAGTGGGCGATGGTCGTGGTGCTGATCTCGGTGGTGGTCATGCATCTCAGGATGGGGGCCGCGGGAGGGCGGATTCCGCGACGATCCGTCAGAGATGTGCCCTCGTGTTTTACGCTTCGTAACATGGAGCTCACCGTCGCCGACGTGCTGGCCCTCCCCGTGGTGCGCACGGGGCGGCCGGAACCCCTGGTGACCGCCGGGCTCGACCGGCAGGTCCGGTGGGTCCACGTGGGCGACGTGGCCGAGGTCGCCGACCTCATCACGGGCGGCGAGCTCATCCTCACCACCGGGCGCGCGCTCGCGGAGGATCCGTACGGCTTCTGCGCCGGGCTGGCCGAGGCCGGCGCCGCGGGCGTCGTCGTCGAGCTCAGCCCCCGCCTGCCTGCGATGCCGCAACCCGCGATCGACGCCGCCCGGGCGGGCGGCATGCCCCTCGTGGCGTTGCACCGCAGCATCCGGTTCGTCGCGGTCACCGAGCAGGTGCACCGCGCGATCGTCGCGGGCCAGCTCGATGAGGTGGAGTTCGCGCGGCACAGCCACCAGGTGTTCACCGACCTCTCGATGCGCCGCGCCGATGCCGACGAGATCGTCTCCGCCGCAGCGGAACTGCTCGGCACCCCGGTCGTCTTCGAGGACCGCGCACACCACGTGCTCGCCCTCGCCGAGCACGGGCGCAGCGCGTCGGAGCTCCTGTCCGGGTGGGCCCGGCGGTCCGCGACGGACGGCGTCGCGGCAGACGTGGGCGTCGACGGTGCGGTGTTCGCGCGCCTGGTCGCGCCGCTCGCCGAGCCCGGCACCCGGGTGGGCACGGTGCTCGAACGCGCCGCCCAGGCGCTCACGCTCCGCGAGATGGTCGAGCGCGACCGCGCGGCCCTCGAACAGCAGGCGCAGCACGGCCTCCTCGACGACCTCCGCGCCGGACGGATCACCGACGAGGCCGGCGCGTCGGCGCGCGCCCGCACGCTGGGGCTGCAGGTGGCGCGGTTCTACGTGCCGGTCACCGTCGGCGTCGATCTCGAGAGCGGGCACGACGAGGTGAGCACCCGGCGCCGGAGGGTGCAGGTGCAGGACGCGTTCCGGCACGCCCTCGGGCTGGCCCGGCTCACCGCGATCGCCTCCCTCGCGGGGAGCGGGGTGCACGCGGTGATCGCCTGCACCGCACCCGATCCCGTGGCGGCGGTGGACAGGGCGGGCGAGCTGGTCATCGCCGAGGTGGGCCGGGTGCGCGGGGTGCGCGCCGTCACCGTCGGCGCGGGCCCGCACGCCGGCCGCATCGTGGACGCCGTCGCCGGGCTCGCCGAGGCCGAGCACGTGGCCGCCGTGGTCGCGGCGATGCCCGGCGCGACTCCGCGGGTGCACCGCGCCGCCGACACCCGGCTGCGGGGGCTCGCCGCGATGCTGGTGGCCGACACGCGCACCCGCGCGTTCGCGCACGCCGAGCTGCGCCGCATCGTCGACGGACCGGACCCGGCGGGTGACCTCGCGCTGCTGCGGGCGTTCCTGGAGACCGCGGGCAACAAGACGGAACTCGCGCGGCGCCTTCATCTCTCGCGTCCCACCCTGTACGCACGGCTGAACGACCTGCGCGAGCGGCTGGACGTCGACCTGGACGACGGGGAGTCGCGCGCGTCGCTGCACGCGGCCCTGTTGTTCCGGGACGCGGCGCAGGCCGCGGCGACCTGACGGCGCGCAGGAGTAGATTGGCCCCCGGACGCCGAGGTCCGGCGCCCCTGGGTGACCGGAAGAGGGAAGATGACAGCGCTGCGCGTGGCGATCGTCGGATCGGGACCGTCGGGCTTCTTCGCCGCCGGGAACCTGCTGGAACAGGACGACGTCGAGGTCCAGGTCGACGTGTTCGACCGCCTCCCCACGCCCTTCGGGCTGGTCCGCTACGGCGTCGCGCCGGACCACCCCGCCATCAAATCGGTCACCAAGATCTTCGACCGCACCGCGCAGCACGAGAACTTCCGCTACTTCGGCAACGTCGAGGTGGCCACCCACGTCACGGCCGCCGAGCTGGCCCAGTGGTACGACGCCGTCATCTACGCGATCGGCGCCTCGGGCGGCCGCCGCCTCGAGGTCGACGGGGCGTGGCTACCCGGCAACCACCCGTCGAGCGACTTCGTGGGCTGGTACAACGGCCACCCCGACCGGCGCGAGCTGGACGTGGACCTGGGCGTCGAGCGCGCCGTCGTGATCGGCAACGGCAACGTGGCCCTCGACGCGGCCCGGATCCTGGTCACCGACACCGACAAGCTGGCCGGCACGGACATGGCCGACCACGCGCTCCGCGCCCTGCACGGGTCGGCCGTGCGCGAGGTGGTCGTGCTCGGCCGCCGCGGTGCCGAACAGGCCGCGTTCACCCCGGCCGAGGTCGCGGAGCTGGGCAAGCTGCCCGGCGTCGACGTGATCGTCGACCCCGCCGACGTGCCGGAGGAGGACAAGGAGCGCGACAAGGCCCGCCCGCCCGTCGAGCGCAACAACATCAAGCAGCTGCGCAGGCTCGCCGCCGCCGAGCCCACGGGCGCGGACCGCCGCATCGTGCTGCGCTTCCTGCGGTCCGTCGTCGGTATCAACGGCGAGGGGAAGGGCGGCCCGGTCCGCTCGGTCTCGATCGCCCGCAACGAGCTGGTCGAGGGCGAGGACGGCACGGTCGAGGCGCAGCCCACCGGCCACGTCGACGAGCACGACGCAGGCCTGGTCATCCACGCCGTCGGCTACCACGGGACCCCGATCCCGGGCATCCCGTTCGACACCGAGCGGGGCGTCTTCCGCAACGCCGACAGCAGGATCGTCGGCTACGACGGCGAGCCGCTCCCCGGGCACTACGTGGTCGGCTGGATCAAACGCGGACCGTCGGGCGTGATCCCGACGAACCGGGACTGCGCCCGGGACACCGTCTCGGTGCTGCTCGCCGACGCCGCCGAGGGCCGGATCCCGCGCAGCGCGTTCGACGGTGCGCAGGTCGAGAAGCTCATCGCGGAGCGGGTGGAGAACCTGGTCGAGTACGACGGCTGGATGGCGATCGACGCGCACGAGACGGCGCTCGCCGAGGAGCACGACCGGCCGCGGGTGAAGCTCACCAGCGTCGACGAGATGGTCGACGCCGCGCTGGGTGGCTCCGGCGAGACGCCCGCCTAGAGCAGGACCGGCCGTCGCCGGGTAACGGTGCCCGGCCCCGAATCGACATCCTCATCGAGTGTGTTCGGCCACCGACCGATGAGGAGATGATGACAGTGTTCCTTCGTCGCACGACCTCCGTGCTGGCAGCGACCGCGATCGTGGGGCTGGGGGCGGGTGTCGCCGCGCCCGGCGCGACGGCGAACCCGACGCCGGTGTACTCGCAGATCTGCTCGAAGGCGAACATCGCGCTGAGCGCCGCCCAGGTCAGCTACGACCGCCGGAATCCGAGCGGCAAGGCCCACATCGCGCTGAAGGGCTGGGCACCGGGAATCGGTATCACCGCGCACGGCGTGGAGGGGACCCTGGACTGGCGGAACGTCAAGACGGGGAGGACGGGCCACCTCACCGGTCATGCCGAGAACGCCGCCGACATGTTCTGGCACGAGGTGCCCACCGGCTCCGGCGAGGTGGCGATGAACGCGAAGATCGTGGCGAGCTGGGGTGTGTTCGGACAGAAGCTCACCGCCACGTGCTCGGCCACCTACCCCGTGATCTGATGGGGGAGTGATCATCCCGGCCGACTTCGGCGACCCCGAGCTCGCGGCGTTCGTCGCCGCGCACCACGCGGACATGGCGCCCACGGCGCCGCCGGAGAGCCAGCACGCCCTCGGCCTCGAGGACCTGCGCGCGCCGCACGTGCGGCTGTGGACCCTGCGCGAGGGCGGCGCGCTCCTCGGCACCGTCGCCCTCGCGGGCCTCGCGCCGGGGCACGAGGAACTCAAGAGCCTGCGGTCCGCGCCGGCGGCGCGCGGGCGGGGCATCGGCCGGCGGCTCGTCGCGTTCGCGGTCGACGACGCCCGGTCCCGCGGGGTGCGGCGGATCTCCCTGGAGACCGGCAGCCAGGAGTTCTTCGCCCCGTCGCGGGCGCTCTACCGCTCCCTCGGCTTCGCGGAGTGCCCGCCCTTCGGCGACTACGCCGAGGACCCGAACAGCACCTTCTTCACGCTCGCGCTCTGACCGGCCGGGCCCCGGCCGGGCTGGTCAGGCCAGGATCTCGGGCAGCAGCGCGGGGAACGCGGCGAGGTCGGGGAGCGCGCTGCTGCGCCGCGCGAACCGGCGCGCGTGCCGCCGGAATCCGGTGTCCCCGAGCACTTTCTCGGTGGCGGCGGCGATCTCGCCCGCGGTGGCGTCCGCCGGCGGCAGAGTGATCCCGGCGCCGAGCTGCTCGACCCGCTCCGCGTTCGGCGGGTGATCGCCGAAGAGCGGCAGCGCCACCATGGGGACGCCCGCCTGGAGCGATTCCCGGACGCTGTTGAAACCGCCGTGCGTGACGAACGCGTCGCACGTGGCCAGCACGGTCCGCTGGTCCACGAAGTCCGTGAGGATCACGGAGGGCGGCGGGGTGCGCACCTCGTGCGGCCCCGTCGCCACCACGGCGTACACGTCGAGCGCGCCGAGGGCGTCGACGATCCGGTCCAGGAGGTCCGTCGCGATCCCGGACGCCGGAGCGACCGAGCCCAGGCTCGCCAGGACGAGTGGCCGGTCCGCGGGCAGGTCGGCGATCGCCGGATCGAGCGGGGCGTGTCCGTGCGGCCCGGGCCGGAAGCAGTGCAGGTCCGGCGCCCGCCGCGCGGGCGGGTAGAAGTCGGCGGGGGCCTGCGCGAGCCGGGGCCCGCGGGGCAGCGCGTCCACCGGGGCGAGGTCGTGCGCCGCGCGCAGCGCGTTCACCACCTCCAGGACCTCCGGGGAATCCTCCTCGAACATCGGTGCCACGTCGAGCGTGAGCTGCGGGCAGCCGAGCAGCTCGGCCACGAGGTACCCGCCGAACTCGGTGTTGTCCCGCACGACGAGGTCCGGTACGGCGCCGTCGAGCCGGTCCAGGAGCGCGGAGGCCGCGCGGTGCCCGATCACCCCGACGAACGCGCGGGCGCTCGCCCGGGTGGACGGCGCGACGCCCGCGAAGGGGTACCGCTCGGCGGGCGGCTGGTAATCGGTCACCGAGAAGGCGTCGGCCCGGAGCGGTGGATCGGTGGCCACCTCGCCCATCGCGGGCACCCCGTCGAGCGCGAGCACCGTGAACCCCTGCTCGGCCACCATGTCGCGCGCCGCGGCCGGGACCGCGACGGTCACGTCGTGCCCCGCGGCGCGCAGCGCGGCCGCCGCGGGCAGGACGAAGGGAGCGAGGTGGGAGTAGCCCGCGATGCCCGTCACCAGAATCTTCACCGGTCCAGGATACGGCGGGTCGTTCGACTAACGAATTATTTGTGGTCCGCCTCACGCGGGCCGGATCAGGCCCAGTCGGGGGTCGACGCGAGGTCCGCCAGGAGGCCGCGGACGGCCATCGCCCGACGGTGCGCCGTCCCCTCCAGGGCGTCCAGGGCGCACTCCGGATCCGCGGGCGGGCCGAGGTGGGTGCAGCCGCGCGGGCAGTCCTCGACGACGTCGGCGAGGTCGGGGAAGGCGTCGATCACGTCCTCGGTGGAGATGTGCGCGAGGCCGAAGCTGCGGATGCCGGGCGTGTCGATCACCCACCCGCCGTCGGGCAGCCAGAGCGCCACGGACTGGGTGGACGTGTGCCGCCCCTTGCCGACCCCGGAGACCACCCCCGTCGCCCGGTTGGCGTCCGGGACCAGGCGGTTGACCAGCGTCGACTTGCCGACGCCGCTGTGCCCGATGAGGGCCGTGACGTGCCCCGTGAGCAGGTCCCGCGCCTCGTCGACGGGGTCACCGCGCCCGGCCAGCAGCACCTGCACGTCCAGGTCCGCGAAGGCGGCGGTGAACTCGTCCGGGTCGGCGAGATCACTCTTGGTCAGGCACAGCACGGGCGTGAGGCCGCCCGCGTAGGCGGCGATGAGCGCGCGTTCCACGAAGCCGGTGCGCGGCGGGGGATCGGCCAGCGCGGTCACGATGAGCAGCTGCTGGGCGTTCGCGACGACGATCCGCTCGTACGGGTCGGTGTCGTCGGCGGTGCGGCGCAGCACCGTGCGCCGGTCGTCGACGCGCACGATCCGCGCGAGGGTGTCCTTGCGGCCGGTGAGATCGCCGACCACGCCCACGGTGTCGCCGACCACGATCGGCGTGCGGCCCAGTTCGCGGGCCCGCATCGCCACCACGACGTTCTCGGGCTCCCCGTCGAGCGCGCAGCCCCACCGCCCGCGGTCCACCGAGACCACCATCGCCGTCGCGGCCTCGCTGTGGTCGGGCCGGTTCTTGGTGCGCGGACGGCTGCCCCTGCCCGGGCGCACCCGGACATCGGACTCGTCGTACTCGCGGCGGCTCAGGAGCGTCCGCCCCCGTCGCCGGTGAGCAGGGCGTGCCACATGGCGGGGAAGTCCGGCATGGTCTTGGCCGTGGTGCCCACGTCCTCCACCTGCACGCCCGGCGTCACCAGCCCCAGGATGGCGCCCGCGGTGGCCATCCGGTGGTCGGCGTAGCTGTGCCACACGCCGCCGTGCAGGGGCGCGGGCTCGATGCGCAGGCCGTCCTCGGTCTCCGCGCAGCGGCCGCCGAGCGCCGTGATCTCCGCGGTGAGGGCCGCGAGCCGGTCGGTCTCGTGGCCGCGCAGGTGGGCGATGCCCCGCAGCCGCGACGGGCCGTCGGCGAGCGCGGCGAGCGCAGCGACCGTCGGCGTGAGCTCGCCGATGTCGCGCAGGTCCCACTCCACGCCGCGCAAGCCGCCGGTGCCGCGCGCGGTGAGCGCACCGTCGGCGACGGTGACCTCGGCCCCCATCGCGGCGAGGATGTCGGCGAACTGCACGCCGGGCTGGGTCGACGCGGGGTTCCAGTGCGGCACGGTCACGGCGCCGCCGGTGGCCGCGGCCGCGGCGAGGAACACGGTGGCGTTGGACAGGTCCGGCTCCACGGTCCAGTCGTGCGCCCGCAGCCCGCCCGGCGCGACGCGCCAGGTGTTCGGTTCCGAGGTGTCCACCTCGGCGCCGGCGGCGCGCAGCATGGCGACGGTCATCTCGATGTGCGGCATGGACGGCACGGGCTTTCCGTCGTGGTGCACGGTGACGCCCTCGGCGAAGCCCGGGCCGCTCAGCAGGAGTCCGGAGACGAACTGCGAGCTCGCCGAGGCGTCGATGGTCACGGCGCCGCCGCGGATCGGGCCGTCGCCGTGCACGGTGAACGGCAGCCCGTCGCCGTCGATCCGCGCGCCGAGGCCGCGCAGGGCGTCGAGCACGATGCCCAGCGGGCGGGTCCGGGCCTGGGGGTCCCCGTCGAACGCGACTGTGCCGCCCGCCCCCGCGGCGAGGGGCGGGAGGAACCGCATGACGGTGCCGGCCAGCCCGCAGTCGACCTCGCCGCCGTGCAGGTCCCCGCCGGTGACGGAAACCGTGGTATCGGTTTCGAACCTCACCCCGGCGCCCAGGGCGGTGAGGCCCCGGGCCATGAGGTCGGTGTCCCGGCTGCGCAGCGTGTTGGTCAGTGTGGAGGCCGACGGTGCCTGTGCCGCAAGGATGTACGCGCGATTGGTGATCGATTTCGAGCCGGGCAGCACAACGGTGCCCGACACCGGGCCCTCGGCGACCGGCGCATCCCAAAGCTCCACGCGCCCATCCTCCCACATGAGGGTCCCCTCACCGCGTGATACCTTGCTGTGCAAGAAGCTCGAGGAACACCGGGAGACTCTCGATGAAGCGCACTTCTCTGTCCGTGGGCGTTGCCGCCACCGCCGCCGCTCTGGCGACCGCCGCCGGGGTGCTCGCACCCGTCGCGTCGGCCGACCCCAAGCCCGCCGAGCCGCCCAAGAACCGGGCCGGCGAGCTGGTCATCGGTTCGGGCAATCTGCCGGACGGGATGAACTTCGGCGGCGCGATGCTGTCCGGCGCGGCCGCCGGCTGGAACGGCGCCTGGGCGTCGCTCAACGGCACCAAGGTCGACCCGGCGCAGTGCAAGGCCCTGTACGCGGGCTTCCCGATCCCCAAGGGCACCGACACCGCGCAGACCAACGGTTCGGCCCGCGGCGTGAACTGGTCGATGGTCGTCTCCAAGTTCGCGGTGGACCTCGCCCCGCAGCGCGCCGCGCTGGACAAGTGCAAGACCTTCAAGGCGTTCCGTGACGGCGGCACCTCCGAGGTCACCGTGCGCCCGATCGCGGTCGCCGGCGCCCCCGACGGCCTGGGCGTCGAGTTCACCACCAAGACCAAGCGCGGCAACCAGGTGCAGTACCTGCAGTCGCGGCAGTACACCGCCGTGGTCAACGGCGTCACGGTGTCGCTGCGCGGCGGCCGCGAGTCCCGCGAGCCCGCGCCCTTCGTCGGCGCGGACGATCAGCTCGCGGTGGACCTGCTGACCACGCAGATCGCCATCGTCAAGAAGCCGCCGGAGCCGCGGCAGCAGGCGCCCGCGCCGAAGCCGTCGGCCAAGCCCGGCGCCCCGGCGCCGTCCGCCAAGCCGGGCCAGCCCGCACCGTCGGCCAATCCGGCCGCGAAGCCGGCACCGTCGAGCCCGGCGCCCGCGCCCGCGCGCTGAACCCTGAACCTTTCTTCAGGGTAGGCTCGACGGGGTGGAGACCACCCGGGAGTTCAGCGTCGGTCAGCTCGCGGCCCGCAGCGGCGTCGCCGTGTCCGCCTTGCACTTCTACGAGCGCGAGGGGCTGATCAGCTCCCGCCGCACGGCGGGCAACCAGCGCCGCTTCCCGCGCGACATGCTGCGCCGGGTGGCGTTCATCCGGATCAGCCACCGCGTGGGGATCCCGCTCGCCACCATCCGCGAGGCGCTGGCGACGCTGCCCGACGGCCGCACGCCCACCAAGAAGGACTGGGAGCGGCTCTCGAAGTTCTGGCACGACGACCTGTCGCACCGGATCGACGAGCTCACCCGCTTGCGTGACAACCTCACCGACTGCATCGGCTGCGGCTGCCTGTCCATGGCCTCGTGCACCCTCGCCAACCCGCACGACGCGCTGGCCACCACCGGCGCGGGCCCGCGGCGCGTGTTCGACAGCTTCGAGGAGGCCTAGATGTGCGGTCGGTACGCGGTCACCACTGATCCTGCGCTGCTCGCGGCCGAGATCGACGCCGTCGACGAGACCGCGGGCACCGAGCTCGACGTGCCCGGCTTCAACGTCGCGCCCACCACGAACATCGTCACCGTCGTGGCCCGGCACTCCCGTGAGGAGCCCGAGGCGCCGGCCGCCCGGCGGCTGCGGGCCATGCGGTGGGGCCTGCTGCCGCACTGGCAGAAGACGCTCAGCGGTCCGCCGCTGTTCAACGCGCGCGCCGAATCGATCGCCGAGAAGCCGGCGTTCCGCACCGCCGTGAAGTCCAAGCGCTGCCTGATCCCGATGGACGGCTGGTACGAGTGGCAGGTCCTGGAGGACGGCCCGAAGCCGAAGAAGCAGCCCACCTACCTCACGCCTATCGACGGCACCCGCCTGTACGTCGCGGGCCTGTGGTCGGTGTGGCGGCCGCAGGGCGCCGGGCTCGACGTGCCGCCCACCCTGTCCGCGACCGTGCTCACCACCGACGCCGTGGGCCCGCTGCGGGAGGTGCACGACCGGATGCCGCTGGTGCTCACCCCGGAGTCCTTCGATGCGTGGCTGAACCCCGACGGTCCCGCCGATCCGGCCCTGCTGGCGCCGCCCGCGCTCGACGTGGCGGAGCGGATCGAGATCCGCCCCGTCTCCGCCCTGGTGAACTCGGTCAAGAACGACGGCCCGCAGTTGACCGAGCGCACCGAACCGGGCAGCGAACCGGGTCAGCTCAGCCTGCTGTGACCGGCTAGCGCACGGTGCGGATGAGCTTCTTGTTGACGAACTCCTCGATGCCGTAGCGCCCCATCTCGCGGCCGAAACCGGAGCGCTTGACGCCGCCGAAGATCAGCTCCGCGCCCTCCGCGAGGACGCCGTTGACGAACACCATGCCGGCCTGGATGCCGTCCGCGACGCGGGCGGCCTGCTCGGGGTCGGTGGTGAACACGTAGGAGCCCAGGCCGAACGGGGTGTCGTTGGCCAGCGCGACGGCCTCTGCCTCGCCCTCCACGCGGTAGACGGTGGCGACGGGGCCGAACAGCTCCTGCCGGAACGCGGGGTTGTCCTCGGTGACGCCGGTCAGCACCGCGGGCGGGTGGAACGCGCCGCTGCGTTCGCCCTCGATGGTCAGGGTGGCGCCCGCGTCCACGGCCTGCGCCACCTGCTTCTCGAGAGTGATCGCCGCGCGCTCGGAGGACAGCGGCGCGATGCCGTCGCCCGCGGCCAGCAGCTTCGCGGTGAACTTCGCGAGGAAGTCGTCGTAGACCTCGGCCGCCACGATGAACCGCTTGGCGGAGTTGCAGGACTGCCCGGTGTTGTCGAGGCGGCCCGCCACCGCGGCGTCGACGGTGGCGTCCATGTCGTCCGAGGACAGCACGAGGAACGGGTCCGATCCGCCCAGCTCGAGGACGCACTTCTTGAGGTTGCGTCCGGCCACCTCCGCGACGGCGGCGCCCGCGCGCTCCGAGCCGGTGAGGGACACCGCGGCGACCCGTGGGTCGGCGATGATGTCGGCGGCCTGCTCGTTGGTGGCGCGGATGTTGACGTACGCCCCCGACGGGAGCCCCGCCTCGTCGAAGATCAGCTGCAGCGCCTCCGCGGATTCGGGGCACTGCGGCGCGTGCTTGAGCACGATCGTGTTGCCCACGGCCAGGTTCGGGGCCGCGAACCGCGCCACCTGGTAGTAGGGGAAGTTCCACGGCATGATCCCGAACAGCACGCCGATCGGCGCGCGGCGCACCAGCGCGGAACCGTCGCCCTCGAGGAGTTCCACCGGCTCGTCGGCGAGGAACTTCTCGGCGTTGTCCGCGTAGTACGTGTAGATCGCGGCGGAGAAGTCCACCTCACCGAGCGCGTCCTCGAGCGGCTTGCCCATCTCCCGTCGAATGATCTCGGCGAGCATCTGCCGGCGCTCGGTGTGCAGTTCCGCGACGCGTCGCACCAGGGCGGCGCGGTCCGCGACGGTCGACGACCGCGGCCAGCTCAGCGCGGCCTTCGACGCGGCCGCGACGGCCGCCTCGATCTCGGCCGGCTCCGCCGTGGGGTAGGTCTGCAGAACCTCGCCGGTGGCGGGGTTCGTCACGGCGTACTGGATGTCGACCATAGGGATCTCCTCGTGTCGGGACGGTGAATGTCCTCCCACGATAGGCAGTTTCCGGGCGCTGCGTCCCGCGAAGACCGCTACTGCCAGGCGAACAGCTGCACCTGGTACCCGTCGGGATCGAGGACGCCCGCGTAGCGCTGGCCCCACGGCGCGTCGAACGGCTGCATGGCGCTGCCGTACCCGGCGCCGGTGAGCTCGGCGTGCACCTCGTCGACCACGGCCGGCGCGGAGCACAGGACGCACAGGGTCGCGTTCTGGCCCGTGGGCCTCGCCCAGTCGGGATCGTGCTGCCGGATCATGTCCGCGGTGTCCCACATCAGCCGCATGCCACCGGGGAGCGCCGCCTCCACGTGCGGCTCGCCGTCGGATCCCGCGGGGATGTCCAGGCCGAGGCGGCGGTAGAAATCCAGTGAGGCGGAGAGGTTCTCGGTCACCATGCCGATGGCGTCGAAGCGCAGTCGTTCCGTCATGGCTGCGACGCTAGTGCGTTCGCGCCGGTGCGTCTTGAACGTTTCGGACATACTGAGCGGGTGTACCGCGAGCGCCCATCGACGATCCCGGGCGCCGTCCGGTGGCGCAGCGTCGGCACCGGCGGCGGCGCGCTGATCCTGCCCGACGGCTGCATGGACGTCATCGTCACCGAGTCCGGGCCCATCGTCGCGGGGCCGGACGCCGTCGCTGCGCGGGTGCCCACCGTCGACGGTGCGCGGCACGACGGTGTGCGGTTCCCGCCCGGTGTGCTGCCTCAGCTGCTGGGGATCGCCGCGCACGAGCTGACGGGGGAGCGTGTGGACCTCGCCGATGTGCTGCCCCGTCGCCGCCTCGGGCCGCTGCGGGATCCGGAGCGGATCGCGGCCCGCCTGCTCGACGGTGTGCGGCTCGACCGTCGGATCACGGCGGTCGCGGGACGCCTCGCGGCGGGTGCCCCGGTCGCCGCCGTGGCGGCCGAGGCGGAGCTGGGGGAGCGGGCGCTGCACCGGTTGGCGCGCAGCTCTTTCGGGTACGGCCCGAAGACGTTGGCGCGGATCCTCCGGTTCCAGCGGGCTCTGGCCGGGATCCGGACGGGCGTGCCGCTCGTCGAGGCCGCGGCGGCCGCGGGCTACGCGGACCAGGCCCACCTGACCCGCGAGGTGCGGTCGCTGGCCACGGTGACCCCGGTGCAGCTGCGCCCGGCCGCCGGGTGACGCCTACCAGTTGATGCCGGGCAGGCGGTTGATGGTGCGGCGCGCGAGGCGGCGGATGCCGGTGTCGCCGGAGATGCCGAACAGCGGGCTGGCGACCGCGGAGGAGAGGTCCTTCGACAGGTCCCGGGTGGCCGCGAGCCGGCTGCGCTGGCTGGGTGTGGGCGCCTCGTCCACCTCGGGCACGATCTCGATCACGGCGCCCTTCGAGCTCTCCGCCGCAGCGGATTCCGGCGACATGAGGTAGCCCTGGTGCTGGGCCGCCGCGGCGATGCGCGGGGAGAGGAACTGGCCGAACTGCGCCAGCGTGCCGAGCGGGGTGTCGATCCGGCGCGGGCGTTCGACGATGGCGCGGACCACGATCTGGCCCGCCTTCTCCACCGACAGCGCCATCGCGTTGTCGTAGCCCTCCGTGGGCTCGATCATCCGGGTGCGGGTGAGTGGCATGTGGATGTTGGTGAAGGTCACGTGGTCCGACATGGTCTCCGCCGCGGTGATGTCGCTGAACGCCTCCAGCGCAGATTTGGAGGCGACGTACGCCGCGAACCGCGGGCCGCGCACCTGCACGCCGATCGAGGACACGTTGACCACGTGCCCCGATTTGCGTTCGATCATGTGCGGCAACAGCTCCAGGATCAGGTAGACCGCGCCGAAGTAGTTCACGGCCATGGTCCGCTGGTAGTCGTGCGCGCGGTCGACCGAGTTGATCGTGGCCCGGCGGATGGAGCGGCCGGCGCTGTTCACCAGCACGTCCACGTGGCCGTGCTCGGCGAGGATCTGCTGCACCGTGGTGCTCACGGCCTCGGGGTCGGTCACGTCGCACTGGTAGGCGCGCACGGTGCCCTTGGGGACGCCCACCAGGCCGGGTTCCGCCTCGATCTCCACCACGGCCGCGGCCAGGTCCTCCGGCTTGCGGGCCACGATGAACACGTCGGCGCCCTTCTGCACCGCCTGTTTCGCGGCCTCGCGGCCGATGCCCGACGAGCCGCCCGTCATCAGGATGTGCTTGCCCACCAACGGTCCCCGCGGATCGTCGCGCCGGTAGCGCGCCGGATCCAGGTGCTCGGCCCAGTACCGGAAGATCCTGGGGCCGTAGGACTTCAGGCGCGGAAGCCGGACCCCGAGCTCCTTGAGCGCGGCGTGCGTGGCCTCCGAATCGAAGCGGGTGTTGTAGAACGGGTAGTCCAGCACCGCCGGCGGGATCCCCAGCTGGCGGGCGATGGTGTCGCGGAGCGCCCGCACCTCGTTGCGGCGGCCGATGCGCGCCGCGAACTCGCCGAGCGGCGCGCTGGGCAGGGCCACCGTCTTGGGGCCGGAGAACGCGGGGGCGATCGCGTCGTACAGGGTGCTCATGCTCTGGCCCTTGGGGTGGGCCAGGTGGAACACGGTGCCCGGCACCGTCGGGGCGGTGACCAGTGCGGCGATCGCGGACGCCACGAAGTCCACGGGCACGATGTTGGTGTAGCCGAGGCTCGCGAAAGGCACGTGCAGGTGGTGCGGGATGGTGCCCATCAGCCGCAGCACCGGGAAGAAGTAGTACGGCCCGTCGATCTTGTCGATCCGGCCGGTCACGGAATCGCCGACCACGATGGACGGCCGGTACACCTGCCACGGCACGTCGGAGTCGCGGACCACGGCCTCGGCGTCGAACTTGGTGCGGTGGTACGGGGTGGGGAAGCCCTGATCGACGTCGAAGTCGGTCTCGGAGTACGCGCCCTCGTGGTTGCCGGCCACCGCCAGCGAGGAGACGTGGTGCATCACGGCCCCGAGCCGCTTCGCCAGCTCGACGGTGTTGCGGGTGCCGTCCACGTTGACCAGCTGCTGCAGCTCCTCGGGCGCGTCCATGTCGTACAGCGCCGCCAGGTGGATCACGTGATCGACGTGGTCCGGCAGGTCGCCCGGCGTGATTCCGAGGCCCGGCTCCGTGATGTCGCCCGCCACGGGCACCACCTGCGGGGCCGATTCGTGGCCGAGGTCGGCGATCAGCAGCTCGAAGCGGGGGAGCGACTCGTCGCGCACCAGCACGTAGACGGTGCCGTCGCGGTCCGCCGCGGCGAGCTGCGCCACCACGGCACGGCCGATGAAGCCCGTCCCGCCGGTGACGAAGTAGCTGGCCATACCACGAACCTACTTTCCGATGCGGTCGCCACCAAACCGGTCACGACCCGCTGCTACCCCCTTGATTACCACGGAACGTCACGGAGCGGCCAGGGGTGCCACCGCCGCCGACGTGGCGGCCACCAGGTCCGACGGGGACAATTCGACCTCGAGCCCCCGTCGGCCGGCGGAGCAGAACACGGTGTCGAAGCCCAGCGCCGACTCGTCGATCGCGGTCGGCAGCCGCTTGCGCTGGCCGAGGGGCGCGACGCCGCCGAGGACGTACCCGGTCACCCGGCGGACGTCGTCCGGGTCGGCCATCGCGGGCCGGTGCAGCCCCAGAGCGGCGCCCGCGGCCTTGAGGCTGAGCCTGCCCGACGTCGGGACGATCGCCACCGCGAGGTTCTTCCCGTCGGTGATGACCAGCGTCTTGAACACCCGCGCCGGGTCGTGGCCGAGCGCCTGCGCGGCCTCGCCGCCGAACGATTCCGCGCGCGGGTCGTGGGTGTACTCGTGCGTGCTGAACGCGATGCCCGCGGCCTGCAGCGCCGCGATCGCGGGCGTCGCCGCGCCACCCTTCTTCCCCATGCCGCCGATCCTAGTGACGGCCCGAGAGGGGCGCGCTCTCCCCACCGCCGACGCCGTCTCCCCAGCGTGCGGTCACTAGGGAGATGCTCCGCCCCCTGGGGAGACACCGTCCCTGGACATCACATCTAGGGAGCGCCGCCACGCGGGAACGCGGGCGACGGTGCGCGGGCGTACGTTCGGGGGCATGGGACGGATCGGTGCGAACTTCTCCCCGTCGACGCTGGCCGCGCGGGCTCTGCAGACCCGGGGCCTGGTCAGGGCCCCGATCTGGCTCTTCCGCCACGGCCTCGGCTTCGTGCTCGGCCCGCGGATGGTCATGATCGAGCACATCGGCCGCACGAGCGGCGAGCCGCGGTACGTGGTGCTCGAGGCGGCGGACCGGCCGGACGCCGACACCGTGGTCGTGAGCAGCGGATTCGGCGAGCGGGCGCAGTGGTACCGGAACCTGCGGGCAACGCCGCGGTGCCACGTCACCGTCGGGCGGACCCGGCGCGAGGCGACCGCGGAACTGCTCGACCGGGAGGCCTCCGAGGAGGCGCTCGACCGGTACAAGCGGCAGCACCCGGCCGCGTGGAAGGGCCTCAAGGCGGCGCTGGACGAGGCCTGGGGCGAGCCCGTCGAACACCTGCCGATGGTCCGCTTCCGCCTGCACTGACTCCGGCCGGCGGGAACAACCCGGCGCGGCGCGCTGTTGCAGATTCCGTGAGTGCAGGTACCAGCGCGGCCGTCCTGGAGCGGCCGGTAGCCTTCGATGGCATGACGGACGGTGACAACACGGACGTGACTGCGCTGGACGCCGCCGAGGCCACCGAGGCCGAGGAGACGCCCGAGCAGTTGACGGCCCGTTTCGAGGCCGAGGCGCTGCCGCTGCTGGATCAGCTGTACGGCGCGGCCCTGCGGATGACCCGCAATCCCGCCGACGCGGAGGACCTGGTCCAGGAGACCTACGTCAAGGCGTACAGCGCGTTCCGCAGCTTCCGCAAGGGCACGAACCTCAAGGCCTGGCTGTACCGCATCCTGACCAACACGTACATCAACGGTTACCGCAAGAAGCAGCGGCAGCCCGCGCAGTACCCCACGGACGAGATCACCGACTGGCAGCTCGCGGCCACCGCGGAGCACAGCTCCACCGGCCTGCGCTCCGCGGAGATCGAGGCGCTGGACGCACTGCCCGACGATGAGATCAAGCAGGCTCTGGCGAAGCTCCCCGAGGACTTCCGCATGGCGGTGTACTACGCCGACGTGGAGGGATTCCCCTACAAGGAGATCGCCGAGATCATGGGCACGCCCATCGGCACCGTCATGTCCCGGCTGCACCGCGGCCGCCGGCAGTTGCGGGCGGAGCTGGAGGGCGTCGCGAAGGAGCGGGGTTTCCTGCGCGAGGCGGCCGACGGTGACGGCGCGCACGGCGGGGACGACCAGGAGGTAGAGAAGTGACGTACTCGTCGGACGGCAACCCGGATCTGGAGCTCGACTGTTCCGCCGTGATGGCGGACATCTGGCTCCTCCTGGACAACGAGTGCGACGCCGATGCCAAGGCGCGCCTGAAGGCCCACATCGACGGCTGCTCGCAGTGCCTGTCGCATTACGGCATCGAGCAGCAGATCAAGTCGCTGGTCAACCGCAAGTGCGGCGGCGAGCGCGCCCCCGAGGGGCTGCGCGAGCGGCTGACCATCACGCTCCGGCACACCGAGGTCCACTTCCGCAGCGAGTGACCGCGCGGCGGGGCCGCACCCGCAGACGCCACGAGGGCCCGTCGACATCGTGTCGACGGGCCCTCATGGACAAGTCAATGAAAACCTGACGGGTCAGGAGTTCGGGCGCTTGCCGTGGTTCGCGGCGTTCTTCTTGCGAGCGCGCTTCTTACGTCCACGCTTTCCCATGGCGGTCTCCTTCCTGGCCTCGGCGTCTTCGCGGCAGAAGACTATTGTTCCACGCGGCACGTCACGACGACAAAAAGGCGGTCCCATGGCATCCCTCGCCGACCTCCTGGCGATCCACACCGACCTGCCGGGCCGGGCGGCCCGCCACCTGCAGCGGATCGCCGCGGAATGGCAGCTGCTCGCCGACCTGTCCTTCGCGGATCTCCGGCTCTGGGTGCGCGAGGACGAGGAGCGCAGCGAGGCCCCCGAGCCCGGGTACGTGTGCATCGCGCAGTGCCGGCCGAACACCACGCCCACCGTCTACAACACCGACGGTGTGGGGGTCACCGTCGAGCCGTGGGAGGCTTCCACGCTGCACGCGGCCTTCGAGGGGGCCGTCGTGGTCCGGGGCGCGACGCCCGCCTGGACCGGCCCGGCCCGGGTGCGCCGCGAGGCCGTGCCCGTCCCGTGGGACGGCGAGGTGATCGCCGTGCTCACCCGCGATTTCAACGTGACCCATCCGCGCACCGCGAGCCCGCTCGAGGTGGCCTACACCGAATGCGCCGACGACCTGTGCACGATGGTCGCCGAGGGCGCCTTCCCCGAACCCGAGGACCACCCCACGGGCGAGGCCTCGCCGCGCGCCGGCGACGGCTTCATCCGGCTCGACCCCGAGGGGCGGGTGGTGTTCGCGAGCCCCAACGCCCAGTCCGCGTACCGCCGCATGGGCGCCCCCGCGGACCTCGAGGGCAGCGATCTCGCGGAGCTCACGGCGGATCTGGTGGGGGACTCGTTCGAGTCCGACGACCTGACCGCCGCCCTCGACGGTGCGCTGCACCACGGCGAGGGCTCCCGGATCGAACTGACCAAGGGCGGCGTCACCGTCGTGCTGCGGGTGCTGGGCCTGCGCCCGGGCGGGCGCGTGGCGGGTGCGACGGTGCTGCTGCGCGACGTCACCGAGCTCAAGCGCCGCGACCGCGCGCTCATCTCCAAGGACGCGACGATCCGCGAGATCCACCACCGGGTGAAGAACAACCTGCAGTCGGTGTCGGCGCTGCTGCGGCTGCAGGCGCGGCGCACGCGCAGCGACGAGGCGAAGCGGGCGCTCCTGGAGTCGGTGCGGCGGGTGGCGTCGATCGCGCTGGTGCACGAGACGCTGTCGATGAGCGTCGACGAGCAGGTGAACATCGACGACGTGGTCGACCGGCTCATCCCGATCATGGCCGACGTGGCGCCCGCGTCCGGCGGTCGCGCGGCCGAGGTCGCCGTGACCCGGCACGGCGATTTCGGCCTGCTCGACGCCGATCGCGCGATGCCGCTGGTCATGGTGGTCACCGAGCTGATCCAGAACGCGATCGAGCACGCCTACGGGCCGGGGGAGTCGGGCACCGTCTCGCTGCTCGCGCACCGGTCGACGCGGCAGCTCGAGGTCACGGTGCGCGACGACGGTGCCGGCCTCCCCGCGGGGTTCGCCTTCGAGGGGTCCGACCGGCTGGGCCTGCAGATCGTGCAGACGCTCGCGACCTCGGAGCTGGGCGGCGAGCTGACTCTCGGCGCCGGGCCCGGCGGGGGCACCGACGCGACCCTGCGGGTGCCGCTGCAGCCGGCCTGAACGAACGGAGGGACCCGGTGCCGATCGGCACCGGGTCCCTCCGGAAAAGCTCGCGCTGCGACTCAGACAGCGGTGCGCGTGCGGGTGCGCGCGTTGCGGCGCTTGAGCGCACGGCGCTCGTCCTCGCTCATGCCGCCCCACACACCGGCGTCCTGGCCCGACTCGAGGGCCCAGGACAGGCACTCGGCGGTCACGGGGCAGCGGTTGCAGACCAGCTTGGCGTCCGCGATCTGCGCGATGGCCGGACCGCTGTTACCCACCGGGAAGAACAGCTCGGGGTCCTCGTCGCGACAGATGGCCTTGTGGCGCCAATCCATGTCAGTACACTCCATTCAGGCGCATCGGGGCGCCGTTCATCGCAGGTGCTATCCAGCACCGAATTTCCAGGCTGTTCACGCGGTGGGAACCGATCTGTTTCCGCGCTGTTACGTCATGAATATTTCCACGTTCCCAGCAGGAGTCAATAGATTCCGGCTCGGAGGTGGGCGATCTCACAAGCGGGGCGGTGAGGACCGTGCTTCGAGCGGTGTACTACACTCCTGCCGGTTCAGCGGCATAGCGGCAAGAATAACCTCACACGCTGCGGGTTTGCAACGGTTTTCTTCGACCCTGTGACGGACTCCGTCCGATGCGGCCCGGATCGGCTCGGTGTGGATGTGTCCGGGCGGCCCGTCGGCCGCACCCCCCGAGGGTGCCGCGGGACGGCGCTGCGACTCAGCGCACCCGCGGCAGCGGAGGCAGGTCCGCCACCACCCGGATCCGCTCCGGCGAGTACCAGAACCGGACGTCCGTGCGGTCGCCGAGATGGTCACCGTCGACCTGTGCCGGGACGGGAACCTCGCTGGTGACGCGCAATTCGGGCAGGTCGTCGTGCCGGATCAGGTGCCGCACCTTCGGGCCCTTGGTGCGCCGGGCGGAGAGCATCTGCCGCACCAGCATGAGGTTCGGGAACGTCTTCATCGACCGCGACGCGAACACACCCAGCCCGGTGCCGTAATCGGTCCCCGGGTTGGTGAACACGGCGCGATTGTTGAGGAACGTCCACGGGCTGGCGTTCGAGACGAACGCGAAGTGCACCCCGTCGGTGTCCTCCCAGGTGCCGGGCTCCTCGCCGGGGAGGTGCACGGTCAGCAGCGGCTCGCGGCGCGCGGCGGAGAAGAAGGTGCGGATCGACGTGCGGACGTACCGCGACGACGTGGCCGCCTTGCCCTTGTCGCGCAGCGCCTCCATGTTCGCGATCACCTCGGCGTCCACGCCCATGCCGGCGTTGAACAGGAACCAGCGCTCGTCCGCGCAGCCGAGGCCGATGGTGCGGAAGCTCCTCTGCGACAACAGGTCGGTGAGGTGGACGGTGGCGGCCTGCGGGTCCCGCGGCACCGCGAGGGAGCGCGCGAACACGTTGGCGCTGCCGCCGGGGATCACCGCGATCGCGGGCAGCTCGGCGGCGGGCACGGGCGCCGGCCCGCCGGGCAGGCCCTCGCGGCCGAGGATCCCGCACACCACCTCGTTGACGGTGCCGTCGCCGCCGTGCACGATCACGAGTTCGGTGCCGTCGGCCCTGGCCTGCGCCGCGAGCTCGGCGGCGTGTCCGCGCTGCTCCGTCTGCACCAGGGTGATGTCGAGGGTGGAGGCCAGCGCCATCGCCACCAGGTCGCGACCCGCGGGGGTGATGGAGGTGGCGTTGGGGTTGACGATCAGCAGGGCGCGCACACCGATCAGCGTACCCAGCGGGCCCCGATAGTCTGGAACCGTGACTTCGACGAACGAGCCCCGCGCGAACGGCGCGAACGGCACCGCTGCGGCCCGGCCCGCGGCACCCAGCAGCGTGCGTGCCGCCGGCGCGATCGTGGCGATCGAGGGCGTCGTCGCCGTGGTGTGGGGCGTGGTGGAGCTGGTCCGCGGCCTCACGGGGGCGGCGGAGAGCGCCCGCGGCGCCTACGGCATGGCGTTCTGGTTCATCCCGCTCGGCGCGGCCGTCCTGGCGGGCGGGATCGCGCTGCTCAAGGGGCGTCGCTGGGGCCGCACGGTGGGCGTGCTCACCAACGTCCTGCTCGGGTTCACCGGGATCAGCGGCGCCTTCGCGCAGGGCCGCCCGGAGATCGGCGTCCCGATCATCCTGCTGGCGGTGGTCGTACTGGCGCTGATGTTCAGCCCGCAGACCGTCGCCTGGCTCGACGGGGAGTACCGCCGGGATTGACCCGGCCCGCCCGGGCCGCCCGCCCGCCCGGGCCGACTGCCCGGTTCAGCGCCCGGTGTAGTGCGCCGACGCGTAGCCGGTGAGGCCGAAGCGGGTGAGCTGCGGGACGCCGTCGCGGTCGTGGGCGAACACCGCGGCCGACGCGGGCAGGATCATCAGGTGCTGCCCGAACGCGGGCTCGCAGCCCAGGATGCGCGCCGTGAGCACCCGTCCGAGATGCCCGTGCGCGACCAGCACCACGTCGCCGCCGACCATCGCGTCGACCACCCGCCCCAGCAGCCGGTCCACTCGGGTACGCACCTGCTCCATCGATTCGCCGCCGGGCGCCCCGGCGGGCCACACCGTCCACCCGGGATTCTTCTCGCGGATCTCCGCGCTGGTCAGGCCCTCGTAGTCGCCGTAGTCCCACTCCGCGAGGTCGGGCTCGACGGCCGTCACGGTGAGCCCGGCGAGCTCGGCGGTGCGCGCGGCCCGGTTACGTGGGCTCACCCACACGGTGGGGGAGACCAGCTCCAGCCCGTCGAGCACCGGCCGCAGCGCCCGGGCCTGCTCCTCGCCGGTCTCGGTGAGCGGGACGTCGGTGTTGCCGGTGTGCCGGCCGGCGCGGGACCACTCGGTTTCGCCGTGACGGATGTAGACCAGACGGTGCCTCGAGGCCGGTGTGCTCATCGCACCATCGTCGCGCACCTATGGGTACTGTCGCAGCATGACCGGTGACTCTCCGTACGTCCTGGCCGTCGCCAACCAGAAGGGCGGCGTCGCGAAGACCACCACCGTCGCCAGCCTCGGGGCCGCGCTCGCGGAGCTCGGCTCCCGGGTCCTGGTGGTCGACCTCGATCCGCAGGGCTGCCTCACGTTCTCGCTCGGGCACAACCCGGACCGCATCGAGCACAGCGTGCACGACGTGCTGCTGGGGGAGAAGAAGATCGACGAGGTGCTCGTCGAGGCGGAGGACGGCGTCACGGTGCTGCCCGCGACGCTGGACCTGGCCGGCGCGGAGGCGCTGCTGCTGATGCGGGCGGGCCGCGAGTACGCGCTCAAGCGGGCCCTGGCCGACGTCAAGGACCGGTTCGACGTGGTCCTCATCGACTGCCCGCCCAGCCTGGGCGTGCTGACCCTCAACGGCCTCACCGCGGCCGACGCCGTCGCGATCCCGCTGCAGTGCGAGACGCTGGCGCACCGCGGCGTGGGGCAACTGCTCAAGACGGTCACCGACGTGCAGGCCATCACCAATCCCGAGCTCACCATGCTCGGCGCGATCGCCACGCTGTACGACGCGCGCACCACGCACAGCCGCGACATCCTCTCCGACGTCGCCGACCGTTACGGCCTCGCGGTGCTCACCCCGCCGATCCCGCGCACCGTGCGCTTCGCCGAGGCCAACGCCGCCGGCCGCACCGTGCTCGCGGGCCGGAAGAACAAGGGCGCCACCGCCTATCGGGACCTGGCGCGCAGCCTCAAGGACCACATCGACGACGGTGCGCCGCTCGTGGTCTGGGAGGCCGGGTAGCGGCGGACCCGCCCGGCGGGATCAGGCCGGGCGGTAGGCCCGCACCGTCGAACCCCACTGGGTCACGATCGAGTCCCCGACGACCACGGACAGCACGGGGCCGCCCGTGTACCCGGGCCGGTCGACCGGCACGGAGCGGCCGAGGGTGCGGGTGGTGAGGTCGTACGAGGTGAGCGACGTGGGGCCGGGCACCACGATCTGGGCGCCCACCACGGCACCCGGTCCCAGGGTGCCCGGTATCACCATCTCCGCGGCCAGGGTGGACGTGTCCACCACCACGGTGGACGTGCCGGTGAAGAAGGACGCGACGCCGGCCTCGGTGACCACGGGCGCGTCGCGCGGGGCGCCGCCCGGTGCGGTGGTGACGTCGACGGACCGTCGCTCCTCGCCCCGGAACCCGATGGTCACGACCCGCGCCGGCGCACCGTCGCGCGCGGGGACGTAGACGACGGCCCCGGCTGAGCCGGCGGCGATGAGGCGCGGCCGGTCGCCGCCCGGGGGCTGCGCGGCGCCCAGTGCGGGCGCGACCACCGAGGAGGTCTCCTGCGGTTCGGTGGCCTCCTTGGGGGCCGATCCGATGACGGTGAGCCGCGGGTTGGGCTCGGTGGGGCAGGTCTCGAGGACCACGAGGGAGGCTCCGGCGGTCAGGGCGGAGCCGATCGTGCAGCCGGACCGCGGCTGCACGTCGGGGTTCACGGGTACGTCCGGCTCGCCGTACTGGACGGTGAGCACGAGATCGGAGCGGAACACGTCCACGCGCCGCGGGCCCTGGGTGACGACGTAGTTCCCGTCACCGGTGAGGGTGACGTCCCGGTCCTCCTGGCTGGAGCGGGTGGCGCGACGCTGCCCGGTGCCGGGGTCGAGGGCGGTGACCTCGCCGCAGCCGCGCGCGTCGCGGTAGTAGGCGAGCACGAGGCCCGCGTTGGTGGTGAGCCCACAGGTGTCGGTGTCGCGCTGGTAGCGCCAGGTGCGTTCACCCGTCGCCGGGTCGTGACCCGTGACCTCGCCGCCGCGCGCGGTCACCAGGGTGCCGCCGATCGTCACGATCGGCCTGTCGGCCTCCGCGGTCCAGGCCGAGCGCATTGCGGCGGGGAGCTCGGCCAGGGGCGTGGGCAGGGTCGACGGTGCGTCGACCGTCTCGTTCGCGGCCTTGCGGACGGTGCTGACGTTCCACGCGAGGAGCCCCGCGACGAGCACCAGCACGACGATCCCCGCCGACACCGCGAGGTCGGTCCGGGTCCTCCGTTCGGGTTTCACCACGGCACCGAGCGTAGCGGCGATGTCCTGCCGCTGGAACTTCCCCGGTGCCGTGCGCCGCGGTCGCTCAGAACGAGATCCTGCGCAGGACGCCGAGCGAGGTGAGAACGTACACGGCGACCCCCACCGCGGTGAGCCCGACGAACGCCGACCCCAGCAGCACGGGATCGGCCACGATGTCGCTGAGCCCCGAACTCGCCAGGTACCGCGCGACGCCCAATCCCGTCAGCAGCCCCGCCGCGAGCCCGGCGAGCACGCTGATCGACGCGATGGCCGCCGCTTCGATCGCGACCATCGCCGTGATGCGGCTGCGGCGCAGGCCGATGCGAGTCAGTGCCCGCCACTCGTCCCGCCGCCCGGCGTTGAGTACACCGAGGACGACGGTGAGCGCGAGGAGCAGCCCGATGCCGGACAGCACGGAGAGTTGCTGCAACGCGTCCAGGATCTGTCGGGACTCGCGCGCCTGCTGGACCTGGTAGTCGCCGATCGACCGCACCACCGCAGTGGGGGCCGCCCGGGTGAGCGCGTCCTTGACCGCCGCCTGTCCGGGAGCGGTCACGAGTACGTACGCGTAGGCGGCGTCGGGGCGCGCCGCGATCACGAAGTCCCCCAGTGTCGGCGCGTCGCGGTACACGCCGCCCACGCGGTACTCCCGGTCACCGATCTCGACGGTTCCGTCGGTGCGGACACCGGTCCGGGCGGCCGTGGTCTCGGAGAGCAGCGCCGTCTGCGGTGCGATCTCTTCGGTGCCCTCGCGCAGGTCCACGAGCAGAGCCCCGGCGCGGAGGGAACCGTCGATCGCGATGCCGTTCAACGGAGTCCCTGCGGCGGTGGTGGGCAGGGGGCTCACCGCGACCACCGCCCCGGGGCCGGGAACCGCCCGCAGTGCGGCCACGTCCCGGTCGTCGATGGTGAAGCCCGCCTGGGGCTCCGCGACGAACTGCGCGCCCACGTTCGCGTCGATCTGTCGGGCGATCGAGGCCGAGGTCGATGAGGCGAACACGGAGACCACGGCCACCAGGCCGGAGACGAAGACGAGGAACGCCACGACCACTCCGGCCTGTGCGCGGGCCCGGGCGATACCGCCGAAACCGAACCAGGGCAACAGCACACCGCGGAACGTTCCGACGCTACGCAGCCGGCTGACCAGGGTCAGGAGCGGCGAGCACAGCGCGTACGTCCCGACGACCAGGAGACAGTGTCCCACCACGATCCAGGTGACGGCACCGTCGATCGGACTGAGAACGAGTCGTCCCCCCGCGACCAGGAGCGCGACGCCGGCGACGAGCCCCACGCCCTGCAGGAGCCACCGCCGCCGCGGCGGGCCGTGATCGCCGCGCCGATCGGTACCCGAGCCCGCAACGAAGGCGCCGGTCAACACGACCGCCACGAGTGCGGTGGAACCCAATAGAGCCGGAGGGGTGGCGCGCAGCCGCTGCACCGTGAACGTGCCCAGTGCTGTCCATCCGGAGGGAACGGCGGCCGCGATCACGACGAACACCGCGACGGTCGCGAGGGCGGAGAGCGCGGTCAGCGCGAGTATCTCCACGCCGAGGATCGTGGCCCGGGTACGCCTGGGAACCCCTATCCGCCACAGGATCCGCATCTGCGGGCGGTGATTGATCGCGAGCAGCGTGGCGGCGAACGCCAGCGCCGCCAGCAGGCAGGCCGCGGCGATGACGGCGAACAGTTCGGCGATCGTCTTGACGAAGCCCGTGGCGGCCACCTGCGTCGTGGCGATCGCCCCGACGTAGTCGTCGCGGGGCGTGATCCGCGTACCGGGGGCCTGGATCATCCCGGCCCGCGCGGCGGAATCCTTTCCGGCGACCGCGATCACGGCGTACTGATCATCGGATCCCAGAAGGGATCTCGACAATGCGGGATCGTCCACCGCGAGCGAGGTCGTCGTGGAGCTGAGCGCCGGCCGGGCGATCACTCGGTGCCGCTGCCGGTCGGTTCCCATGACGTCGAACGAGCCCGGGCCGTCGCCACGGGTGAGCCGTGAGGTGTCCGGCGGCAGCGGACGTTCGGCGCAGTCGCCGCGTGCCGCCCGATGCCGTCCCGGGATCGATGTCGCGCCCGGGGTTCCCGGCTCCACCAGAACCTCGCCCTGCACCTCGCCCACCGTGCATCCACCCGTCGTCGCGCCGGCCGCCGCCGTCGCGGGGATCGGTGCGTCTGCAGTCACGATCAGGTCGCCGTCGGGCACGGTCGCCGACACCGTCGTGCGCGTCGTCGTGCGCTGCTCGTCCCACAGGGTGAGGGGCAGGGTGATCGCGATCTGCAGCGCGAGCGCGAGCACCGCGATGAGGATCACCTGGCTGCGGCTGCGGCGCAGCAGCCGCCACGCGGTGGGCGCCGCGACGCCCCTCCCCGATGTCACGGCGCGACGCTCCGCTCGGACAGCTCGATCACCTCGGCCGCCGTCGGTGCGTCGAGGTTGTGCTCGATCCGGCCGTCGCGGATGAGCAGCACCCGGTCGGCGATCTCCACGAACTGGGGGTCGTGGGTCACGGTGAGCACGGTGATGGCGTGGTCGTCGACGAAACGCCGCAGGATGGAACGCGCTCGGCGTGCGTTTCCGGAGTCCAGGGCGCCGGTCGGCTCGTCCGCGAACAGGATGTCGGGTTCCCCGAGCAGTGCCCGTGCGCAGGCGACGCGCTGCTGGGTACCGCCGGACAGTTCCTCGGGTGTGTGATCGAGGTACTGTGCGATGTCCAGGTCCTCGCAGACCGCGACGACGCGCTGCGGGTCGATCGCACGGCCGGCCGCGCGCATCGGCAGAGTGATGTTGTCCCGCACCGTGAGCGCCGCGAGTAGTCCGTAATCCTGGAAGATGTAGCCGAACCGGCGGAGGCGGAAGTCGGCGAGCGCCGACGGCGAGAGGGCGTAGAGTTCCCGGTCGCCGGTCCGCACACTGCCGGACGTCGGGGTGTGCAACCCGCTCAGGGACGTCATCAGCGTCGTCTTGCCCGACCCGGACGGTCCCATGATCACCGTGAGGGTCGCCTCGGGGATGTCGACGTCCACGGCGTCCACGGCGAGGAACTTCTCGCCGGCGTTCTCGAACGCAACCGTCATGCCGCGGCACTGAATCGCCGTTGCCATCGGGATCTCCCTACTCCTGGACGGATTCGACGAGCAGCATTCGAGTCAGCGGGTTGGTGCCGAGGCCGCTCGCCCGCCACGGTACGTCGACGACGCCGGAGGCGCGTCCGCCGTCCGGCGGATGCACATCCCACGAAAGTCGGTAGTCGAGGCAGCTGCCGCCGGCACCGCGTCCGGCTTCGGCGCGAACCTGGAGGACGGTGCCGGGCGTCACGTCGATCGGCTCGGGTAGGGGCACGATCACGGGGAACCAGCTGGTCTCCTGGGTGAAGCTGTCCACCACCGCACCACCGATCGTGACCCGCACGCTCAGGAGCAGTGAATCGAGCGAGCCGGAGGTGATCGCTCGCAAATCCGCCGCGCCCGTGCGATGTTCGGAGTGAAGGCCGCGGTAATCGCCCACTTCGATCACGCCTCCCGCGGTCAGCACGCCCTCGTGGATGTGCGGCCCGACGACGCACAGCCGCGGATCGACATCGGCGCCGTCGATGTCGCGGAGTTGATCGAGGTAGGGGATGGCGGTCGGTGGGAAGGCGGGCAGGTGTCCGGCTGCTGCGCCGGCCCAGCTGTAGCCGCGGACCTCCGTCTCCCAGCCGCCGGGGAGGACGACGAGGCCGGGATTCCCGAGTCGGGCTACTTCGGCGCCGATCGTGTCGGCGGCCCCTTCACTTCCGCCGATAGTGCCGACGACCTCGGCGACCAGGACGTCCACGTGCCCGTCGTGGCGGATGTACTCCTCCGGGGAGAGTATCGAGACCCGGTCGCCGCGCCCCTCCTCGGCGATCAGCCGTCGTGCCGCTTCACGCACTTCAGGAAGTCGTTCCACGGCAATCGATCGCGCGGCACCGAGGTCGTCCGCGAGCCTCGCCCATGGGGCGAGCGCCCCGCAGCCGAGCTCGACGACGGTGCTGTCGGCCCGGACCGAGGCGCGGAGCCCCGCGGTGAAGGCGTCGACCCTGGGCCGGTCGGCCATCATCGTCTCGTAGGCGGTGGCGTCGTAGATCGGATACTCGCCGACAGAGGGGAACACCAGGCCGCGGCCCAGCCGCTCCTCGGGATCCGCTACACGCCAGGGGGGACCCACGGTCACCGTCATGTCAGCCCTTCGTCGGTGGGACTCGTCCGCCCGGAGTCTGCATGCGGGTGCCCTGCAGCGCCATGGGCTCCCCGTTTGGACTCCTACTTTCGGTGGATAAGTCCCGATCGGTGAGGAGCGGATGGTCCACGCCGATCGCAGCCGGACCATCGCTCGGACAGCGGCGCCGTGCGCTGCGCAAACGCGGAGACTCCGGTCACATTCAGGGTGGATCATGCGTATCCCCCGAATCGGTGAACCCGTGGTGTACACCTTTTGAAATCAGAACGATCCGAGCAGGTCAGGAGCCGTGATCGCGTCGCCCGGTCGGCGGACTCCTGATCCGGGGCTCAGCGATTGTCCGCCTCCGCGGCCGCCGTTAGTTTCGCGATCGGCGGGTGCCGCCCGTCGTCACGAAGGAAGAACTCGAAAGGAATTCACCATGATCGACGTCACCGACATCAACTCGCTGCAGGCGATCGAGTCGCACTCGGCCACCTCCGAGCTGCTCGCCTCCGTCTCGAGCAGCGGCTGCTGATTCGGCCCCTCTCTGCGGCGGGCGCTCGGTCCTCGCGACCGAGTGCCCGTCACCGAGTTTCAGTAGCCCACTTCGTGAGAAGGGAATCGACACCATGCGACTGGTGCTGTTCGGCACGGGCGCGCTCAATGCTTGTCACCTCCCACTCGGCGTCAGTTGGCATCGGGCGAACCGCCCCGCCGACTCCCTTCGTATCGTGCTCAGCCCGCAGGCCACGCGGTTCGTCTCGCCGCTGGCACTGTCCGCGTTATCCGGTCGCGCCGTCGCCATCGACGATTGGGATGACCCCGGATTCGCCCACGACGGAACCGCGCCGCACACGGCCGTTCTCGCGGACGCGGATGCCGTGCTGATCTATCCCGCCACCCTCAACACCCTGGGCCGTCTCGCCCGGCTCGACGCCGCGACGCCCATGCTCAACGCCTTGCACTGCACTGACGCGCTGATCGCGGTCTCACCCAATCTGCCGCCGGGGGCCGAGCGTAATCCCGCTGTCCAGCAGGCGTTGTCGTCTCTCGGAGAACGACCGAACGTCCTGCTCATCGACGGTGTGGTCCGGCCCGGCGTGTCCACGGGGGCGGACAGCGTCGTCAGTCCTCCTTTCTGGGAGGTGCTGCCGCTCATCGAATCCAGGATCGCGACAGGCGGAGTACGGCCGGAGCGCGACCCGGTCGCGCCCGAGCACCCGGAGTCCGGATACGGAATGAAGGTGAGTCAGTAGATGCGCGACTACCTCTCGACTCTGGCTCACCCGGTGTTCTACGGGCCCCTCGCGCAGTGGCACCTGCGCCGGCCCGAAATCTTCTCGCCCGAAGTGCCGCGCGGCCCGGTCGCTCTCGACTCCGTGCCCGGCACCTGGACCCGTACCCAGAAGGGGCCCTGGACCCTGCTCGAGCCGAAGGGGCACGAACTCGCGCCCCAGGGGTGGAAGATCCACCTCGCGCCGGCGGTCCCACACGCCGAGGCCGCGCTCGCGCGCACCGCCGAGTACTGCGTTCGGCACGGGCTGGCTTTCAAGGTGCTCAGTCGGCTCGAGTACGTCTGGGCCCTCAACGGCAAGTACGCGCCACGCCCCAGCAGCGGTAAGTCTCTCGTGATCTACCCGGATGTCGACGATCCGAGCACGATCGCAGCCGATCTGGCCGCCCTGCACCGCGGTGTCCCGGGACCTCGCGTGCTGAGCAGTCACCGTGTCGCAGATTCGATCGTGCACCTGCGGTACGGCGGTTTCCTGGCCAGGTATACCGCAGATGCGGACGGCGAGCCGCTTCTCGCGATCCGCGATACCGCTGGACGGCTCGTACCGGACGTCCGCGATGTCGTGCCCCGTACCGTTCCTGGTGTCCCGATACCCTGGATCCTGCAGCGATCCGAGCCGTTCAGTGGCGAGGGCTCTGCGGCCGAACACACGTCGGGACGCGAGTACCGGGTACACGGAGCGCTGCACTACTCGAACACCGGCGGGGTCTATCGCGCTGTGGAGAAGACCTCGGGTGCCGAGGTCGTACTCAAGGAGGCCCGGCACCACACCGGGTACGACGCCGCGATGGCCGACGCCTCCACTCGTCTTCGGCGGCAGGCGGAGGCGATGGCCGCCCTCGCCGGCATCCCCGGGGTGCCCGGCGTGATCGAAACGTTCACGCAGGGCGGAAGCGACTTCCTGGTCTACGAATTCGCTGCGGGATCGACTCTGCAGGAGTGGGCCGCCGCACGTCATCCGGGACTGCTGGTGGACGGCGCCTGTCGAATCGACCCGGACCGGTCGGACGAGTACGTCACCGCCGTGGACGGGGTGCTTCGGGATCTTCGCGAATTGGTCTCCGAGATCAACGCCGCGGGCTACGTGATCGGCGACCTGCATCCGGGCAACGTGATCGTCGCACCGGACGGCCGCCCCTGGCTCGTCGACCTGGAAGCTGCGCGCACCCTCGATGAGGACCACCCGAATCGCGAGGGACCGGCCCGGTTCGTCGGCGCGGCGGGGTTCTTCGACCAGCATCGGTACGGCATCGATCTGGACGACTACGGGCTGGCCGCCACCGAGTTGTACGTGCACAATCCGGTCGTGGCGCCGGCCGGGTACCTCCCCGGTGCCCTTGCGCGGTCGGTGCACCACGCCCGCCGGGTGTTGGGCCGGGACGAGCCGTGGGCCGCTGACCTCAGCAGTCGATTGGGGGACCGTGACGGCATTCCACTCGAACCGGAGTGCGCCGTAGCGGAACTGCTCGCCGGGCTCGCGGAGACCTGGGTGGAGGCGGACGGTCCGTTCCGCGGCTCCCCGGTCTCCACCGAACCGTTCCTGGACGTTTCCATCGGGCACGGTCCCCCAGGCGCCGCATACGCGCTACTCGCCACCGGGACCGCCCCGAACGAACTGCCGGCCGTCTACGCCGCGTGGCTCGACACGCACGTCGACGGCTTCGGGCCGCTCGGGGCGGGACTACTCGACGGCTGGGCCGGGAACGTGGTCGTCGCCGAGGCCGCGGGCATGCTCGACCACGCGGACTTCCTGTACGACAGGCTGATCCGGGTGCTCGACCCGCGCACCGCGCCTCTGCGCCTGCGGTCGGGACTCGCGGGCGCCCTGGCCCTTGCGCTCGGTCGGCGGGGCCGCTCGCCGGGTGACGAGGTCGAGCGGTACGCGGACGTGCTCGCCCGGCGTGCGAGCGACGAACTCCTCGATCCCCGTGTGCCGGGCGGGGGCGGACTGCTCGACGGCCGAGCGGGCGTCTCCCTGATACTCGGCCGGGCAGCGGTCGCCCTCGACAAGCCCGACCTGATGGACACCGCCGGACAACTGCTCCGCCAGGAGATCGACGCGTATGTTCCGCATCCCTCGGGCGCGCTGTTCCACCACGACGGTGCACACAGGATCCTCGGCTACCTCGACCGCGGAAACGCCGGCACCGTCCTCGCTGCCGCCGAGTTGCGGGCGGAGATCGACGCCTCCGACGACGTGCTCCGGCGAATCCTGCAGGGTGCGTGCGCTAACGTCGGCGTTTCCCCGGGCCTGTATCGCGGCTTGTCCGGAGGCCTGGCCGCATTGGGGCAGTTGCAGCGTTCCGGCCGCGCTCCCGGCGAGGTGGACCTGCTCGGTTCGATCGCGCGCCAGGCGGACGCCGTGGCGTCGTTCCTGGGACACGGCCCCGACGGGCGCCTGCGCAGCCCAGGGGAACTGGCGGTTCGAGCCTGTTCGGAGTACGCCACCGGCGCCGCGGGGATCGCACTGGCCCTGACCGCTGCCACAACGCGCCCTGCGGCGCAGTGGTTGCCGGGGGTGTTCTGACATGCGGCGCGGAACAGTCGTAATAACGGGAGGATCGCGCGGCATCGGCGCCGAGACCGTGGCGATGCTCGCCGCCCGCGGCCACGACGTCGTCTTCTGCTTCCGGGAGAAGGAGCGCCGTGCGGAGACCGTTCGCGCGCGAGCGGCGCTCGGGTCCCCGGCGGTCGACGTGGATGCCGTGCGGGCCGACATCACCACCGCCGCCGGGCGCAGGGCGTTGGCGAGGGCATGCGCTGCCCGGGCACCGCTCGTCGCAGCCGTCCTCAATGCGGCAGGTGGCATGGAGGTGCAGGATCCGTGCTACGCCGAGCTGCTCAACGCCGACGCCCAGGTGGCCGTGTTGGACGCCTTGGACGGGTTGTTCGTGCCGGCGGCGACCGTCGTCTTCCCGACCAGCCTGCAATCCCATCGGTACGGCCGGATCGAAGAGTTCGATTCCTACCGCCGCGTCGCGCGTTCCAAGAACCGCGGTGAGCGATTGGTGCGCGAGCACTGCGCCGTAGCCGGCCGGAAGAGCGTGGTGGTGGTGAGCGACATGGTCGAGGGCTCGCCCGCGGCGCTGCTGATGGATATGCGGGAACCCCGGGCCGCGGAGGAGCGTCGCGAGGCCGCTCGCCGGACCGGCGTGCAGTTGCCCACCACCACCGACGTCGCCCGACATCTGTCCGCCGCCGTCGCCGATGGCGGTCCGGACACCGTCTTCGTATCACCGGTACCACCCCACAACCCCATTCGCGAACGAGAGGGAGCGTGATGACAGCGTCGTCGATGGAATTCCTGGACGCCCGCGCGGCCGCCGCGACCGCGGGCAACACCCTGGCCGATGCGATCGAGGCCCGCGCCGACCAGGTGGTCGCGGCGCTGCGGCCAATCGCGAGCGACGCCAGCATCCACATAGAGATCAAGGACGCCGTGGCGCTGTTGCGCACCGCTGACGCAGAGGCGGATCGCTACGTGCTGGCCGACCCGGCGACACCCCTGCGCGCCTACCTCCCGGCGAACAACGCCCTGTACAGCGCGGCGCTCTTCGTGTTCCTGCCCGCGCTGTACCTCGACGACGTGATGGCGCGCCCGTCCGCCCGCAGCAAGGCGCAGTACTTCGCCCTGCGGGACATCCTCGGCGACGCCGTGCCCGCCACCGCACGGCTGGTCGACTACTCACAGCGCGAATTCGCGGACCTGTCCGCCGGCGCCGCGGTCGTCTTCAACGGGCGGCCCGAGAACGGAATGAGGTTGGTCGACGTTATCAACCCCACGGTCTTCCTCGGTTTCGGTGCCGGGCCGAATCCGGCGCTGATCGGCCCCGATTGCCGGGGCGCCGTGCTCGGCGAGGCGGTGGAGGCGGTGGTCGCCGCGCGGCTCTACAACAACGGTGAGGACTGCCTGTGTCCGGACCTGGTGTTCGTGCATCGCTCGGTCCGCGCCGAATTCGTCGATCGGCTGGTCGCCCGGCTGCGCGAGGTTCCCGTGACCGGTGATCGCGGAGTCCCAGGGTTGATCAACGGCCCTCTGGCCGCGGCGGATTCGGTGACGGGGCTTGCCGGACAGGTCGCCTGTTTCGCACGCCGCGAGCTGTGGCGCGGTGACGGCGTCGATACGCCGGATCACCATCCGGTCATCGTGCGGGAGGCAGCCCTCTCCGACGTCACCGCGGATATCCCGGAGTACTTCGGCCCCGTCTTCGACCTGGTCACCTACGACCGCTTCGAGGAGGTCGAGGCCGCGCTGTCGGCTCCGGATCGGATCGCGGACGGGATGTACGTGTGGGGGTACGGCGAACCGGGCCTCGATGGCCGCGAGCGGCTCGGTACCGGCCGCGTGATCGGCCCGACCACTCCGTTCGAGGCCGAGTCCGGGCACGCCCCGTTCGGCGGCTGGGGCCGCCGCGCCTCATGGGTGTCCGTGGGCGGAGCGGCACCGGCAGGGCGCCCCCTGCTGCTCGCCGACGAACTGGCGGCGCAGCGATGACGGCGCCCGTCATCGCCGTCGGGCAGGGGGTGTCGACCCGCGTGACCGGTGTGACGCTCCTGAACTGGCCGAGTGCGGTGGGGAGGGTGATCGCCGACTATCTGAGGCGACTCGACGCTTCTCACGAGAAGCTCGGCGCGGTCCTGGTTCTGGCCTCACCCGACCTCCTGGATTGGGCGGCGGGTGAGTACGTCGCGGCGGAGCGTGCGGCCCGTCCGACCCTGCCCACCGAAGTGCTGAACGCCGACGGCTGCAGAGCGTTCGGCCGCGCCACCAGGCTCGGCTGGAGCGGCGCCGCAATGGCGCTGTCCTGCTCACCCGACGACGCCGGCCGGATCGGAGCGGCCGTCGCCCGGACGTCCCGTGCGCGGTACAGCGTGATCGTGGAAGCCCGGGCAGGAGTCGACCTCGGCGGGGGGACGGAAGGTGTGACCTTCGATGTTCTGGTCAGGAGTGCCGACCATGCCGGATGATCGCGCGGTACTCGCACCGGCGGACCCGGGCGGATTGATCGAGGCGTACGAGCGTGCCCGCACCGAAGGGATGCCGCTGGTGCTCGGGACCGCGGTGCAGCAGGCAGCGACCTTCGGCGCGGCGGCGTCACGAGGAGTTCCGCAGGTGATCCGGCTGGCGGGTCCCGCATCCGGCGCCCTCGTCCTCGCCGCCACGTCGGGTACCGGCGGACGCTCCAAGTTCGTTCCCTGGTCCGATGAGGTTCTCGACTACCAGGCGACCGCCACGGCCCTGCGGATGGGCACCGGTCCCGATACGCGGTACGGCCTTGCACTGAGCCCCATCAGCGCTTACGGCTTCTCGGTGGTCAATCTCACGCGCCGCCTCGGCGGCAGCCTGCGGGCCTTCGCCGCGACCGACCACGTCGCGATCACCAGAGCGCTGCTCGACGGACGGATCGACACCCTGGACACGATTCCAGGGGTGTGGCGCTACCTCGCCACCACCGCCACCGGGGAACCGGCGCTCTCGGCGGCCCTGCGACGGCTGACCGTCCGCGGCGTCGGCGGAGAGGTCGTGCCGCACGCGTTGCTCGACCGGTACGAGGCGATGGGGGCGCCGCTCCACAACGGCTACGGCCTCACCGAGGCCGGGCCGAACGTGAGCATCTCCTGTGGCGATGGCTACGGTCGACGCACCGTGGGCACTCCGTTGTCCGGCACGGACGTGAGGGTGCGCGAGGACGGTGGTGTCCTGGTCCGCGGCCCCGGGGTGGCGGGGGCGGTATTCACCAGGGGCCAGGGCGCCGCGCCCGATCCCGCCGTGGGGGCGGACGGATGGCTCGACACCGGAGACATCGGTGCGCTCGACGCGGGCGGCCGTCTGACCATCGTCGGGCGCGCTTCCGGATTGTTCGCGGGTCACGGTCGCAAGGTGCACGCCACGGTGATCGAGGAAACCGTGCGGGATCTCGTGTCCGAGGAAACCGATGTGGTTGCGCTGCAACTCGACCCCAATGGAACAGGGACCCCGCGTGTGGTGATCGCTCTGGTCGGCGATGCCGGCGCCGAGCGACCGGTCGAACCGGATTCGCGTCAACGCGGCCTGCCGGTCGAGTTCCGCGTGCGCGATGTCGTGCACGTGTGCAGGTCGGATACGGCGCGCACCGCATCGGGAAAACTGGATCGGAATCACCTGGCGGCGTTGGTGACCCGCGCTCTGCAGGTGCGGGAGGAGGAAGCATGCGAGCGCGTGTCTTAGCCTGGGCCGGCCGGTACCCCCGGATCGACGAGATCCCTGGAACGGCGGTGCCCTTCCGGGGATCGAACCGCGTGATCGAGGCTCCCACCGACGCGGATCGCGGACAGCTGGTGCGGGATTGCGTCGACGCGGTGCTGCACGAGGCAGGAGGAACCCCGCCCGCAGTGGTGCTCACCGCCGCACAGGCGCCCGGGAGCATGTGCCCGGGAAACCTGGACGAGTACGGAGATCCGGCCGCCCGTCTGAGTCCTGCGCTCGACGGGCTGCCCGAGACGCTCGTGAGCCACGCCTGTGCGTCCGGCGGGCTCGCCATCGCAGTGGGGGCGTCACTCGTCGAATCCGGTGACGCCCGGCGTGTTCTGGTGCTCGGGGCGATGCGACCGCGATTCATCGAGTCCGCCGCCTTCGACAGTGCGGGGGCACTGTCCGCCGCTCCCTTCTGCCGTCCGTTCGACGCCGCCGCGGACGGCACCGCGTTGGGCGGATTCACCGGTGCCATGCTGCTCGGCGCGGGCGACAGTGGCCCGGAGATCGCGGGTACGGGCGTTCGTACCCTCGGCAGCGGTGCGCAGTCCGACCGCGACAGCCAGGCCGAGTGCATGCGCGCAGCCATCGACCACTCGGGCGGGTTCCCGGACTTCGTTGCCGCCCACGCCACGGGGACGGTACACGGAGACAGGGTCGAGCTGGATGCCGTGTCGGAGGTGGCCGCCGCCGCGCAAACGATCCTCCCGGTCACGTCCTGCAAGGGGGCGCTGGGGCATTCCGTGCACGCCGCCGGCCTCGCATCCGCGATGTTCGCGCTCGAGGCGCTCGCTTCGGGCACGCTCCCCGGAACCGCCCATTGCACCGATCCACTCGTCGCTGAGCACGCCGCAGTACTCACCGAGAACGAAGAGGTGCTCGACTCCCCGGCGACGACCGCTCTGGTGAACGCCTTCGGGTTCGGTGGCAGCTCCTGCTCACTGCTCTTCCACTGGGATCGTTCGCCCGAGTGACCCCATCCCCGTATCGAAAGGAAACACCATGTCCGACACGCACATCACCACCTCCGACATCACGGCGGACGCGGAGGCGTTCCGTCGCCTGGTGGCCGAAGAGGTCGCGCGGATCAATGACCTCGACGCCGACGAGGTCTCCGTGAGCCCCGACGATTCGCTGGTCGACGATCTCGGACTCGACTCGCTCGGCATCCTCGAACTGGTGCTCCAAGTGCAGAACCGCTACGCGGTCGAGCTGCCGGAGGACAGGGTGCGCGAGGCGGAGAGCGTCGCGCAGTTCTGGGCACTCCTGCGTGAGCGCGCGGCGGCCTGACCGTGCCGATGGTGAACCCGGTACTCGACACCGCATCCGCGGCCGCCGCCGTACGCGTGCTGGTCGCGAACCCGGGGTCCCTGGTGACCTCTCGCGGCCCGCAATGGGTCGAGGAGGACGCCGCCCGCGCCATGCTGGCGGACGCCGCCATCTCATTCCTGGTGGACGGAGACGCGGCCGTGGTCCTCGCCGAGCGTATGCAGACCCCGGGGCACTTCCGGTTGTCCGTCGCGGTCGCGGACGACGACTCGATCACCGCGGCGGTCCTCGACGTCGCGCTGCGGGATGTGTCGGCCTTTCTCGTCGCCTCCGTCGACACGGTGCGGATCGACCTCGTGTTCGGGGTCTACAACGAGCGGTTCGTCGAATGGGCGCTGGCGGCCGAGGGGGTGCGTTTCGAGGGGGTGCTCTCGGACGCGTTCTACGCCGGCGGCCGGCACTGGGAGGGCGTGATCGCCGCGATCACGGGCGACGACCTGGACGAGTTCCGCTCCGGCGGTGCCGCATCCCGCGAACGCCGGATCGTCGACCGGTTACGCGACCGGATCAGAGAGGACCTGCGGCGGCACGGAGCGGAGGTGCCGGGGTGATCCGCGGAATGTGGACGGAGCTGACAGTGGGAACGGACCGAAACACGCACCGGCTCAACGGTGCCGATGAATTCGTCCGCGCCGTCCACGACGCCGATGCGCGCACACTGTTCGCGGGCTCCGGCGTCGAGCAGTTCACCTGGACCGACGAACAGGCGGACGGGCATGTCGGGGGCGCGATCCTGCGGCGCGACGATCCGGACCGCCGCGTGATCGGCGTGTACGACCTCGCGTGGGCCGGCGCCGGAAGGTTCGGGCTCGGTGTGGTGCTCGCCGATCCGGAGGATTGGGGGAGGGGGCTCGGCATGGACGCGATGACAGCGGTGATGCGACACGTCTTCTACCACGAGGGCGCACGGACTTTCGCAATGGCGGCCGGCGTGCACAACTTCAACACCGCCCTGATCCTGGCGTCGGGGAAGATCCGGCCGGAGGCGTTGTGCGCGGCATCCATCGTGGACCGCGGAAGGCTCACTCTTCTCGCTCTGGGAGCGATGAATCGCACGGAGTTCGAGGAGGCGGGGTACGGCCCGCCGCCGCTGAGCGATCGCCTGTGGCGCGATGCGCGCGCCGCGGCGGGGTCCCGATGACCGCCCCGGAGTCCGTCACCGTGACCCAGCCGATGATCGATGCGTTCGCCGAGATCACCGGCGATCGGCAATGGATCCACACCGACGTCGACCGCGCGGCTCGCGCCGCGGCCGGCGGCACCGTCGCGCACGGCATGCTCGTGGCGTCGCTGATCCCGCCCCTGGCCGCGGATTCGATCGACGACTTCGCCGAGGTCCGGGCCTTCACCGGTAAGCACCCGGAGGTCGAGGTGATCAACCTCGGCGTCGACAGGTTGTCCTTCGCACACCCCGTGCGGCCCGGGACCGTCCTGACCGCGGAAGCGCGACCGCGCCGTGTCGAGGAGCGGGGGTACGAGGTGGACGTGGCCGTCGACGTCACGGTGTGGCTGGTAGGCGAGCGGCGACGGATCGCTGCGGCCGGCACGCTCCGGCTCCGGTACCGGGCGGCCGGCGCATGAGCACCGTGTGGGACCGCTGTGCCGAATTGCTCGGCTCGTCGCGACTGTTCGCGGGAGTGGCCGGCGACGATCCCGGGCTGCTGGACGCGGCGGTCCTCGCCGGCGCTCCGGTCCTGCCGTGTCGCGACCAGCGCACCGCCGCGTTCGCCGCCGCGGGCGCTTCGATGGTGTCCGGAGCGCCGGCCGTGCTCTGTACGCACAGTGGCCCGGACCTGCTCAACGCGCTCGTCGGCGTCTCCGAGGCGTACAGCGCCGGCGTCCCGATGGTGGTGGTCACGGCGACCCTCGGCCACGCCGAAGTGGGCCGCGGCGCCTTTCAGCACTTCCCTGTCCAGGACCTCGGTCCAGGTCTTTTCCACTGGGTGCACCGGGCTGTCGACGAGGCCGATCTCTACTGGGCGCTGGGCCGTGCCGATCGCTTGGCACGCGCGGCGAGCGGTCCCGTTCACGTCGTTGTCGACGGCGCAACCGGGGCGACCGGTGCAGCGGTGGCGCCGCCGCCCCAGCCGGAGGAGCAGATCCCGCCCGCGGTCGCGCCGGAGACAGCAGCGCACATCGCCGACACGCTCGCCGACGCGGAGCGGCCGGTGCTCGTGCTGGGGGGTGGTGCGCGCGGCGGGGACCCGGACGATCTGACTCGGATCGCCGACGGCACCGGTGCGGTCGTGCTCACCACCGCCTCCGGCCGCGGCGTCTTCCCCGAGTCGCACCCCCGCTTCGCCGGGCTCCTGGGGCTCTACCTCGCTCCTGAATCACGCACCGCGCTCGAGGCCGCGGACGAGATCCTCGTCGTCGGAAGCAGACTCGAGGAGACCGCGCGGATGGGGTGGACACCGGGCCCCGCTGCGCGGATCACACAGGTCGACACCGACCCGCGGATGATCGGGCGGGCTCACCCGGCGACCGCCGTCGTCGCTGACGCCCCAGCCCTCGTCCGCGCGGTGGCGCGAGCCGTCCCCGGGGCGTCGCCGGACCGCCATACCTGGGATGGGTTGCAGCCCCACTCCACTCATGCCGACGAGCGGAGCAGCGTGGCGCTCACCGCTCCGGCCTTCTTCCGGGTACTCGGGACGCGGCTGGCGGATTCGGACGTGGAGGTGCTCGCGCAGGAGAACGGTCTCGCCGATCTGTGGGGCTACTACGCGCCCGTGTTCCGGCTGCCGCGTGGTGTGCGTCCCCTGGTTCCGGGCGAGCAGACCGCGCTCGGTTTCGGCCTCGGCGCGGGGCTGGGTGCTGCGATGACGGGGCGCAAGGTCTTGGCCGTCGGCGGTGACGGGGCGTTCGGCATGAACGTCGCGACACTGTCGACGGCGATCGAGAACCGTGCGACAATCGCGTTCGTCGAGCTGATCGACGGGGGATTCGGCTGGCCGTCGACGACTCGGGCCTGCCGAGACCGACTGGTGGATTTCCGGGTGCCGAGCGGTGCGGCAGCGCTGGCGGCGGCGACGGGAACGCCGGTGTTGCACGTGACGATCGCGGAGGAGCTGCCGGACGCCATCGAGAACATCCTGGGGGAGACCGGTCCCGCCCTACTGTGCGTCCACCTCGATGCCCGGCGGACGTTTCCCCCGCCGAGTACGTGGCCGTCATGACCAGGCGGCTGCCGACAGGGGGAACGCGTGAGTGTTGTGCATCCGCGGCACCGGGTGATGAGCACTGCGGTGGGAAGGGCGATCATGCGCAGTGACGTCGGCCAGGCCGCCCTGACGCCGGTATTCGCGGCGTTCTGCTCGGTGGCGCTGGCCGCCGTTCAGCACGCCATGGGCGTCGACATGCCGTTCCTGCGGATTCCGGAGCGGCTGTCGGCGGCTCTGTTCGTGCTCGCCGCGATGGTCGTGGTGTCAGCTCTACGAAACAGTCACCCGGAGGAGGCCTTCCTCGGGTCCGCGGCGCTCATGGCGGTGCTCGTCTTCGTCACCGGAGTCCCCGAATTCTGCGCCACCCCCATCTGGTGGCTCGCCATCGTCAACCTGGCGTCGCAGGTGCGTGGCCGCAGACTGTTGGTGCTGGCGCTGATCGGCGTGGCCGTCGGCATCGCGGTCGGCGCCTCGATGCCGGGCGACGCGCCGTCGGGACTCACGCTGAACGTGGCCGCGAACACGATCGTGATGTTCGGAGTGTTCCTGCTGATCGGGATCACCATCGCGCGAGGGCGCCAAGTGGCCGACCACAGCGTTCGGGCCCTGCGCTCCGCCCAGGACGAGTACGAGGAGCGGCTCGCCCGTTCGATTGAGGACGAGCGCCGGGAGATGGCCCGAGAACTGCATGATGTCGCCGCGTTCCACCTGACCGGCATGCTCGTGCAGGCGCGAGCGGCGGAGGCCGTCTACGACGCCGACCGCGATCGCGCACGAGACCTTCTCTCGGGGGCGATCGCGCAGGGCCAGCGCTCGCTCGACGGTCTGCGGCAGATCGTCGAAGTCCTGCGCTACGCAGAGGATCCTCACCCGCAGCCCACCATCTGTGCGATTCCGGCGCTGGTGGAGCAGGTGGCGCCGTCGTTCCCCTCGGTCAGGCTGCATTTCGACGTCGACGAGTCGGCTCTGGAGGAGATCGACAGCGGCACGCACCTGACCGCGTACCGGATCGTTCAGGAATCGGTGGCGAACGCGCTCCGGCACGCGCCCGGGGAGACGGTCGACGTGCGAGTGTGGACCGCCGACGACGTGCGGATCGAGGTCCGTAACAGGGTGCCGCGGCAGCGGAAGTCGACCGAGCGGCGCGGGTTCGGTCTCGCGGGTATGCGCGAGCGGGCGAGCCTGCTCGGTGGCCGCGTAGTGGCCGGGTTCGACGACGGTGACTGGGTGGTGCGCGCACAACTTCCGCGGTTCGGTGGCGCGGCGGAGTGGTCGGGGGCTCCCCTGTCGCGGTCGGGGGCGTCGTGACCGTGCGCAATCTGATCCGTGTGCTCATCGCCGACGATCAGCCGGTGGTGCGGCAGGGATTCGAGCTCTTCCTCTCCGCGGATCCGGGCATCACCGTGGTGGGGCACGCCCACAACGGTGTCGTCGCGGTCGAGGCTGCCACCAGGCTCCGCCCGGACGTCGTCCTGATGGATGTGCGGATGCCCATGCGCAGTGGGTTCTGGGCGTCCCGCGCGATCCTGTCCGAGCCGGACCCGCCGCGGGTGCTCATCGTGACCACATTCGCTCTGGACGAGTACCTGTTCGAGGCGCTCGACCTCGGTGCGTCGGGCTTCATCCTCAAGGACAGTGAGCCGAAGGAACTGGTAGCCGCGGTGCGCAACGTCGCCCGCGGTGGAGTCGCGGTCTCACCCAGGGTCGCGCCGCGGCTGGTCGCCGAGTTCGCTCGCCGCAAGCCGGGAAAGGGTTCCGCGGCGGTCCACGCGCCGGACCCCGGTCTGTCCGACCGCGAACTGCAGGTGCTCGGTCTACTGGTGCAGGGGATGTCGAACGACGAGATCGCTCAGTCGCTGCACCTCGAGGCCAGCACCGTCAAGAGCCATGTGGGCAACATATGCCGGAAGGTCGGGGTGAAGAACCGCGTCCAGGTGGTGGTGTGGGCCTATGAGACCGGGGTTGTCCACCAACTGGACGCGGGACGGACCTAACCCGCGGCGAAACCGACGGTGCGGCTGTCGGCGGTGCCGATCTCGACGTACGCCAGGCGCGTGAACGGGACGAGGTACTGCTTGCCCTTCTCGTCGTTCAGCTCGAGGATCTCGCTGCGGCCCGCGAGGGCCTCGGTGACGGCCTTGCGCACGTTCTCCGCCGAATCATTGCTCTGCACCACGAGTTCGCGGTTCGAGTCCGCGATACCGATCTTGATCTCCATGGCACGAGGTTATCCGCCCGGGCCGCCCGCGGTCGCGCCGGTTCTGCTGACAGCAGCCGGGCGGTGCCCGTCAGCCGAGGCCGAGGGTGGCCATCCGCTCGGCGTGCCGGGTCTGCAGAGATTCGAAGAACTGCGTCACGCCCGGCAGGTCGGCGGAGGCCTCGAACAGGAGCGCGGCCAGCTCGTCGCGGGTGGCGAGCACCTCCTGCGCCTGCGTGATGGCCTCGGACAGCAGCCGCCGGCCCCACAGCGTGAGCGGCGACCGCAACGCGGGATTGGTCGCGAGCGCCTCACGGATCCGGTCCACGACGAAGCCGGAACGTTCGGTGTCGGAGAGCACCTCGCTGACCACCGCGCCGGGCCCGGCGGGCAGTGCGCGGGCCACCTCGCTGTAGAAGTCGGCGGCGAGGCCGTTGCCGATGTAGGCCTTGACCAGGGCCTCGTTCCAGTTCCGCGGCGTGGTGCGGGCGTGGTAGCGGGAAATGACGGGCTCGAACGGTGCGGTGGCCTCCACCACGTCCAGGCCGCGGGCGGCGAGCTCGGCGGCGAGGTCGTCGAAGTGCCGCATCTGGGCGGCGGCCATCGAACCGATGGCGATCCGGCCGCGGAGGTCGGGGGACATCTCGGCCTCTCTCGCGAGCCGTTCGAAGGCTGCGAGTTCGCCGTAGGCGAGGACCGCGAACAGCGCCGCGACCCCGGGGTGCTCGGCGGTCGTTCCCGGGTCCTGCAGCTGATCGCTCATGCGCTCATGCTAGTGGGGACGGCGCGACGGGGTACGATGGTCGGGTGCGATCGATTCGATCGCCGGTATGTTGTGCGCGCACTCCGCCCTCCATCGGGGCGTCGACAGGGCGATGAGCGGCCGAGCAGGCCGCCGTTCCATTGGCCGCGATATGTGCGCGCGAGGAAGTAGAAGCGACACATTCGCCGCCAGTGAAAGGCTGAAACCCATCACCACCGCATCGCAGAACAACGACATCCACACCGAGCCCGCCACCGAAGCGGGCATGCCCGACGTGCACGTGATCGGCGACGATCACGTCTCCCCGTCGTTCGCCGAGCTCGGCGTCGACCAGGCCATCGTCGACGCCCTCGGCAAGCGCGGTATCGAGCGCACCTTCGCCATCCAGGAGCTGACGCTGCCGCTCGCGCTCGCCGGCAACGACCTCATCGGCCAGGCCCGCACGGGCATGGGCAAGACCTACGGTTTCGGCGTCCCGCTGCTGAACCGGCTCGTCACGCAGGCCCGGGCCGAGGTGGGCGAGGACGGCCTGCGGGCGCTCGACGGTACGCCCCGCGCCCTGATCATCGTGCCCACCCGCGAGCTGTGCGTGCAGGTCACCGAGGATCTGGAGCGCGCCTCCGACGGCGTCCGGGTGCAGACCACCAAGGGCGAGCGCGACCTGAAGATCACGTCCATCTACGGCGGCCGTCCCTACGAGTCGCAGATCGAGGCGCTGCAGAAGGGCGTCGACGTGGTCGTCGGCACCCCGGGGCGCCTGCTGGACCTGGCCAACCAGGGGCACCTGGTTCTCGGCAAGATCCAGATCCTGGTTCTCGACGAGGCCGACGAGATGCTCGACCTGGGCTTCCTGCCGGACATCGAGAAGGTCCTCGGCATGGTTCCCACCGACCGCCAGACTATGCTGTTCTCGGCCACCATGCCGGGCCCGATCATCACGCTGGCCCGCACCTTCCTGCGCCGGCCCACGCACGTGCGCGCCGAGCACCACGACGATTCCGCCGTGCACGAGCGCACCACCCAGTACGTGTACCGCGCGCACGCGCTGGACAAGGCCGAGCTGGTGGCGAAGGTCCTGCAGGCCGAGGGCCGCGGCGCCACGATGATCTTCACCCGCACCAAGCGCACCGCGCAGAAGGTGGCCGACGACCTCGCCGAGCGCGGATTCAAGGTCGGCGCCGTGCACGGCGACCTCGGCCAGGTGGCCCGCGAGAAGGCCCTGGGCAAGTTCCGCGACGGCTCGATCGACGTGCTCGTGGCCACCGACGTGGCGGCGCGCGGCATCGACATCGACGACGTCACCCACGTCATCAACTTCCAGTGCCCGGAGGACGACAAGACCTACGTGCACCGCATCGGCCGCACCGGCCGCGCGGGCAAGACCGGCATCGCCGTCACCCTGGTCGACTGGGACGAGCTGCACCGCTGGGAGCTCATCGACAAGGCGCTGGGCCTGGGCAAGCCGGAGCCGGCGGAGACCTACAGCTCCAGCGAGCACCTGTTCACCGACCTGGGCATCGACCCGAAGGTCAAGGGCCGCCTCCCCGGCGTCCGCAAGCGCGCCGAGGGCGAGATCGTCGAGCGCAAGCCGCGCGAGAAGCGCGAGAGCACCCGCACGCGCACCCGGACCCGGACGCGGGGCGGTCAGAAGGCCGACGGTGCGCCGCAGGCCCCGAAGGCCGACAGGGCGGCGTCCGAGGGCGCACCGTCGACCGCCGCCGACGGCGAGGGCGGCGCCCCGCGCAAGCGTCGCCGTCGCCGCCGTTCCGGCGCGTCGAAGGCCGAGGGCACGGCCGGCACCGCCGCCGAGTAGGTCCCCCGAACGACGGACCCCGTGATCACCGATCGGTGGTTACGGGGCCCTCGTGTGCGGTGGGACCGTGAACGGCATGACCGCAACCACATCGGCGCCTCCGTCGCGCCGCATCGCGTCGCTGGACGTGGCCCGGGGGATCGCGATCCTGGGGACCCTCGGCACCAACGTGTGGATCTTCACCGAGCCCTCGGGCATGGTCGGCTACTTCGACACGGTGGGCGCGGAATCGCTGCCCATCCGGGTGCTGCAGACCCTCGCTCAGGGCAAGTTCCTGGGGCTGCTGAGCCTCATGTTCGGTGTGGGCCTGGCGATCCAGCAGGCCTCCGCGGCGCGACACGACCGCCCGTGGCCAGGCCGCTACTGGCGCCGAGCCCTGGTGCTGTTCCTCGACGGCCTCCTGCACTTCCTGCTGGTCGCCGAGTTCGACGTGCTCATGGGGTACGCGATCGTCTCGTTCCTGGTGTCGGCGCTGCTGATCCTGCGGCCCGGGGTGCGCAACCGGTGGGTGATCGGTGCCGTCGCGATCCACCTGACCGTCGTGGCGCTCGCGGTGATCGGGATGCTGCTGCCCTCGGGCGGCACGGCCACCCCGTCGGACGCGCGCGGGGACTTCAACCCGTACGCGGACGGTTCGTTCCTCGACCTGGTGGCGTTCCGCATCGATCACGCCCTGCTGTTCCGCGCGGAGACGATCTTCATGATCCCGCTGACGATCGCGATGTTCCTCACGGGGGCAAGGCTTTTCCAGTCCGGTCTGTTCGAGGACGACGGTGCCTCGCTGCGTCGCAGGCTGATGCTGGCGGGCGGGATCGCGGCGCCGATCGATCTGGCCCTGGGGATCGCGGGCGCGCCGCTCGACATGGCCGGACCGGCGGTGTTCGTCGGCCGGTACGTCGTCGCGCCGGTCGTGGCGCTCGGGCTGCTCGGGGTGATCGCGGAGTTCTACCAGCGGCGCCCGGTCGGCCGGGTGGGCTCGGCTATGAGCCGGATCGGGACCACGGCGTTGAGCTGCTACGTCCTGCAGAACCTCATCGCGTCGGCGCTCTGCTACGGCTGGGGGCTCGGCCTGGCCGCGCGGTACGGCGGCGAGCACCGGCTGCTGTTCACGGCGGCGGTGTACGCGGCGGTGGTGGCGTGCCTGATCGCGGCGTCCGCCCTGTGGACCCGGCGCTTCCCGCGCGGGCCGATCGAGATGATGATGCACCGCTTCGCCTGACGGGCCGGTGCGTAGCGCGGACCGTCGGGAGAGGGTCAGTGCGCGCGGCGCTCCGCCTGCAGGGGCACGTGGCTGAGGCCGCCCCACAGCAGCTGCACGGTGGTGGCCACCGCGTCCTCCTTGGGGATGGGGCGGTCGGCGTAGAGCCAGTAGCGGGCGCTCACCTGACTGGCGCCCACGAGGCCGACGGCGAGGATCCGGGCGCGGTGCGCGTCCAGCCCGGAATCCTCGGACACCAGGTCGTAGACGGCGTCGATGCACTCGTCGACCGCGCCCTCGACGCGCTCCTGCACGACGGGCTCCAGCACGTCGGACTCGAAGATCAGCTTGTAGCCCTGGCTGTCGCGGTCGACGAAGTCGAAGAACGCCCGCACCGCCGCGATCACGCGCACGTGGTTGTCGGTGGAGCTGCTCAGCGCCTCACCGACGCCCTTGACCAGGGCTTCGCCGTGCGCGTTGAGCACGGCCAGGTACAGCTCGAGCTTGCCGGGGAAGTGCTGGTAGAGCACCGGCTTGCTCACGCCCGCGCGTACCGCGATCTCGTCCATGCCCGCCGAGTGATAGCCCAGGTCCACGAACACGCTGCTCGCGGCCTCCAGCAGCTGGATCCGCCGGGCGCTGCGCGGCAACCGGGCGGTCCTCCGCGGTGCGGGGTTCGCCGCGCCGCGGGGATCGCCCGCTGCCGTCGTCGCACCCAGGTCCGCCATGTGTTCCACCTCATCGTTCGTTCAGGCCCACGGCGCGGGCCTCGACCGTTCGACAATACTCCCGTGTCGCGCGCGGGGTCGTGCGCGCCGCGCGTCGGGCTCTGGCAAGCTCTTCGGCGTGGCGGCACTCGCGCAGGTGGATCGGGAGAGCGACGTCTGGCCGGGAGAGTTCCTCTCGCTCCGCGGACGGCGCGTGTTCGCCCGGCACGTCGACGGTGCCGCGGCCACCACGGCGCCGCCCGACGGCAGGCCCACCGCGGTCATGATCCACGGCCTGGGCGGCTCGTCCATCAACTGGACCGACCTCGGGCAGGTGCTGGCCCCGTCGGTCGCGTCCTACGCCCTCGACCTGCCCGGATTCGGGCTGTCCGATCCTCCCGCGGACGGTGACTACGGCATCGAATCGTTCGCCGAGACGGTGGTCGCGTACCTGGAGACGGTGGTCGCGGTGCGCCGCCGGCCGGGCGGCGCACCGGGCGGCACGGCGAACGGTCCGGACGGGGTGCACCTGATCGGGAACTCGCTCGGCGGCGCCGTCGCCGTGCGGGTCGCGATGCTGCGCCCGGACCTGGTGCGCAGCCTCACCCTCATCTCGCCGGCGTTCCCCGACCTGCGTCCCCGCGTCCGCCGGCTGCAGTTCCTGCCGCTGTCCCTGGTGCGGATCCCCGGCGTCGGCCCCGCGGGGTTCCGGCTGATCGGCAGCGCGTATCCGGAGCGGCAGGTCGATTCCACGTTCCGCGAGATCCTGGTGGACCCGGAAGTGATGGGACCTGTGCGGCGGCGGCAGGCCGTCGATCAGGCGGCGGCGCGGGCGTCGATGGCGTGGGCGCCCGATGCGCTGGCGGCCAGCTTCAACGCGCTGGTGCGCAGCTGGGTCATGGACCTGGGGGCGTCGCACTGGGCCGCGGCGCGGGCGGTCTCGGTGCCCACCGCGGTGATCTGGGGAGCGCGTGACCTGCTGGTGAGCGTCGGCGTGGCGCCGAAGGTGGTGCGGCACATCCGGGGCAGCACGCTGACCGTGTTCGAGGGCGTGGGGCACGTGGCGCAGATGGAGCGCCCGGCCGAGACGGCGCGGATCGTGCGGGACCTGATCGAGATGGCGGATTCGTGATACTGCGTGTCGATTCGGTCGTCCCGGGGCCGGACATGGGATGGTTGGCGACGTGAGTAGTCCTTCGAGCCCGAGGCGCCCCCGACCTGACGGGCGTGCGCCGCTGCGGGCCGAGTGGGACCCGATCAACCCGTCCGGCGGCGCGTCGGGGGACGGGCGGAACCGGCCGCCCCGCGAGCGCAAGTACCCGAAACAGAGTGCGCTGACCCGGATCCTGAACACCTACGGGTGGCGCGCCTACGCGGTGCCGGTGCTCGCCGTGCTCACGATCCTGGCGCTGGTGTTCACGTTCTGGGGGAACCCGTTCGGCGCGGACAAGGCGTCGGACACCGTCACGGAGAACCCGCTCTCGCGCAACCCGAACCCGGAGAAGACCATCGTCGGCGCGCGACGAGCGGCCGGCCCGGTGCCGCAGGCCGGGATGCTGCCCAACGGCGGCCCGTTCACCGAGAAGGGACAGGGGATCTGGCACGTCGTGCCCGGCGCCACCGGACAGGTGGGCGAAGGTAAGCAGCACGTGTACACCTACCAGGTGGCCGTCGAGGACGGCGTGGACATGGGCGCGCTGGGCGGCGATCAGACCTTCGCGACGATGATCGACCGGACCCTCGGCGACCCGCGGAGCTGGATCCACGATCCGGCGATCGGCTTCCGCCGCGTGGACGGCGACACCAAGCCGGACTTCACCATCTCATTGTCCTCCCCGATCACCACCCGCTCGGCGTGCGGCTATCAGATCCAGCTGGAGTCGTCCTGCTACAACGGCGAGTTCGGCCGCGTGGTGATCAACCTGGCCCGCTGGTCGCGTGGCGCGAACGCCTTCGAGGGCGACCTCACCGGCTACCGGCAGTACGCCATCAACCACGAGGTGGGGCACGCCATCGGCTACCCGCAGCACGTGCCGTGCCCGTCGAACGGCGGCCTGGCGCCGATCATGATGCAGCAGACCTTCGGCGTGAACAACCGGGACATCTTCAACCTGGACAAGTCCGACGGGTTCGACAACGACCTGACGTGCCGGCCGAACGCGTGGGTGGCGCCGGTCCTGCGTTAGGGGCCCGGGAATGAGTGGGGCGGCGCCGTCGTTCCACCTCACGTGAGTACGTTGCCACCGCTCGTCGAACCCGCCGCCGATCTGACCCGCGACGAGGTCGCGCGGTACTCGCGGCACCTGATCATCCCGGAGATGGGCGTCGAGGGGCAGAAGCGCCTGAAGAACGCCAAGGTCCTGGTCATCGGCGCCGGCGGTCTCGGCAGCCCGGCGTTGCTCTACCTGGCCGCCGCCGGCGTGGGCACCATCGGCATCGTCGAGTTCGACGAGGTGGACGCCTCGAACCTGCAGCGCCAGGTGATCCACGGCGTGTCCGACCTGGGCCGCCCGAAGGGGGAGAGCGCACGGGACTCGATCGCCGAGATCAACCCGCTGGTCACCGTCAACCTGCACCCGGAGCGGCTGGAGCCGGAGAACGCGGTGCAGTTGTTCGAGCAGTACGACCTGATCCTCGACGGCACCGACAACTTCGCCACCCGCTACCTGGTCAACGACGCTGCGGTGCTCGCGCACAAGCCCTACGTCTGGGGCTCGATCTTCCGGTTCGAGGGACAGGCGTCCGTGTTCTGGGAGGACGCGCCCGACGGGCCGGACGGCGAGAAGCAGGGCCTGAACTACCGCGATCTGTACCCCGTGGCGCCGCCGCCCGGGATGGTTCCCTCGTGCGCGGAGGGCGGCGTCCTGGGCATCCTGTGCGCCTCGATCGGGTCGATCATGGGCACCGAGGCGGTCAAGCTGATCACCGGTATCGGCGAGAGCCTCCTGGGCCGCCTCATGGTGTACGACGCCCTGGAGATGAGCTACCGCACCATCCGGATCCGCAAGGACCCGGAGTCGCCGGAGGTCACGGAGCTCATCGATTACGAGGAGTTCTGCGGTGTCGTGTCCGACGAGGCCGAGCGCGCCGCCGCGGGCAGCACCATCACCCCGGCGGAGCTCGCCGGCCTGGGCGCCGCGGGCGTCGATTACGAGTTGGTGGACGTGCGCGAGCCCGTCGAGTGGGAGATCGTGCACCTGGACGGCGCGAAGCTGGTCCCCAAGTCCGCGTTCGAATCCGGCGAGGGGCTGGGGCAGGTCTCGCCGGACAAGAAGCTGGTCCTGTACTGCAAGACGGGGATCCGCTCCGCCGAGGTGCTCGCCGCCGTGCAGGGCGCGGGCTACCGCGACGCCGTGCACCTGCAGGGCGGCATCAACGCCTATGCGCGGCAGGTGGATCCGTCGCTGCCCGTCTACTGATCACACTTCGATCAGCCGCTTCACCAGCTTCCCCGTGGGCGTCCGGGGCAGGGAGTCCACGAACCGCACCGCGCGGGGGAGCTTGTAGCGGGCCAGGTCGCGGCCCCCGTACGCGATGAGCTCCTGCGCGAGCTCGTCCGACGGGGCCGTCCCCGGCGCGAGTTGCACGCAGGCCAGGGCGGTCTCGCCGAGTTCGTCGTCGGGGACGCCGATGACGGCGACGTCGGCGACTGCGGGGTGCATGATCAGGGCGCTCTCCGCCTCCTGCGGGTACACGTTTACCCCGCCGGAGATGATCACGAAGTCTTTGCGGTCCGTGAGGTAGAGGTACCCGTCCTCGTCGAGGTAGCCCACGTCGCCGGTCGTCGCCCAGTTGGCGTGGTCGGGATGCTGTGCGGCGCTCGTCTTCTCGGGTGCGTTGTGGTACCGGAACGGCATCTCGTCGCGCTCGAAGTAGATCGTGCCCACCTCGCCGGCGGGCAGCTCGGCACCGTCGTCCCCGCAGATCCGGGCGATGCCCACCTGGGCCCGACCCACGGAGCCGGGGCGCTCCAGCGCCTCCTGCGGGCCGATGAACGTGGCGCCCGCACCCTCGGTGGAGCCGTAGTACTCGTGGATGACGGGGCCCCACCAGTCGATCATCGACCGCTTGACCTCGGCGGGGCACGGGGCGGCCGCGTGCACCGCGACGCGCAGGCTGCTCGTGTCGTAGTGCGCGCGGGACCGCGCCGGCAGCTTCAGCATCCGGACGAACATCGTGGGCACCCACTGACTGTGCGTGACGCGGTACTTCTCGATGAGTGCGAGGGCCTCCTCGGCGTCGAACCGGTGCATCATGATCACGGTGCCGCCCACCGACATGGTGACGCCGCAGAACCGCAGTGGCGCAGCGTGGTACAGCGGCGCCGGGGAGAGGTACACGGTGTCCTCGTCCATGCCGTACGCGGGGGAGAAGATGGCGGTGTAGGCGTCGGGCACCTCGTCCACCTGCCCTTCGGGCAGCGGGATCCGGATCCCCTTGGGGCGCCCCGTGGTCCCGGACGAGTACAGCATGTCGGTTCCGCGCGGCTGGTCCGCCAGGCGCGTCGACGGCGCAGCCGCGAGCACGTCGTCGTACGCGGCGAAGCCGTCGATCGGGCCGCCCCAGGCGATCGCGTGCCCGGGCGCGGCGAGCGCGGCGATCTCGCGGGCTCGCGAGACCGCCTCCGCCACATCGGCGCCCGCGAACACCGCCTTCGCCGCGCAGTCGTCGAGGATGTAGTTCACCTCGCCGGGCGTGAGGTGGAAGTTCACGGCCGCCACGTACAACCCGCTGCGGATCGCCGCGAAGTAGGCGACGAAGACCCGCAGGTCGTTGCCGGCCACGACCGCGATCGTGTCGCCGCGGCGCAGCCCCAGCCCCGCGAGGTGGTGCGCCAGGCGGGTCGACTGCTCGTCCAGCCGCGCGTAGGTCAGGATCTCGCCCGTCGAGGCGTCGATGGCGGCGGGTTTGCCGGGGGTCAGGTCAGCGAATGCACCGGGATACAAGAGAACCTCCGCTTACTTGTCGGTCCGGTCACCGTATCGCCGCGGCGCGGATCCGCGAGCGGTATCGAAGATCTGGAACCGGCTCTCCACGAATCCGTCATCTATCCCGGCGTCGGCCCCGCATCGTCGAACCGGGACAGCCAGGAGGCGTAGTCGTTCAGCAGCGCGAGGAGCGGGAGCGCGTCGACGGTGCCCACGGGCTCGCCCGCGAGGGCGGCCCGGATTCCCGGAAGGCGGGATTCGATCTGCTGCCGTGTGGACAACTCGTGGTGGCTGTCGCCGCGCTGTTCGCCCAGCACGATCCGCCGCGAGTGCACCGCGCGGAACGTGGACAACAGCTCCGCGAACTCCTCGTGGGTGAGCGCGGGAAGGTGCACCGAGAAGCTCACCACCGGCCCGGGGTCGGCGTCGTCGGCCTCCGCGGACTCCTCCAGCCAGTCGGCGTACTCCTGGCTCAGGTCGTCGAGCGCCTCCTCGTCGTCGAACGAGAGCCTCCGCCCGGCGACCGCGGCCTGCAGCCCCGCGACGAGGGCCCGCACCGTCTCCGGATCCGAGGACGCCGCGTACCACCGGTGCGCCTCGTGCGGCACGACGGCGCGGCCGGGCCGCCCGGCGGTGAGCCGCTCGCGCACCTCCTCGAACTCGCGGACGCTCAGGTCGGGGAACTGGACGGAGACGGTCACGACGGGCGCGTGCCGCCCGGCGGGGGACGGGGAGTTCGACTGCACGGTCTCCATTGTCCAGGGATCCGACCTACCCTGGAGCCATGGCACTCGAAGGCGATTACGCGCAGGAGAAGACGGGCTGGGTCGCGGACCAGCTCGCGAAGATCGATGAGACCGGCACCACGTCCTCCGTGGCCGTCGCGGGCATGTCCGTGGTGCTCTTCACATACCGCGGCCCCAAGTCGGGCAAGCTGTTCCGCCGGCCGCTCATGCGGGTGGAGAAGGACGGCGTGTACGCCGCCGTCGCGTCGCTGGGCGGCGCGCCGGAGAACCCCGTGTGGTTCTCGGCGATGCTCAAGAACGACGAGGTCGAGGTGCAGGACGGCAGCACCGTGGTCTCCGGCCCGGTCCGCGAGATCCACGGTGCGGAGCGCGAGGAGTGGTGGACGCGCGCCGTCGCCGCGTACCCGCCGTACGCCGATTACCAGGAGAAGACGGACCGGCTGATCCCCATCGTCCTGGTGGAACCGGGCCGCGCCTGACGCGTCCTTAACCATCGCGCAGGTAGATTTCATGGTGTGAGCCCCGTCGAACCCCCCGCGCACGTCCTCGCAACCTTCGGTCTGGACGGCATCGAGCCCATCGCGCTCGGTGCGGACTGGGACGGTGGATGGCGTTGCGGGGAAGTCGTCCTGTCCCTGATCGCGGACCACGCCCGCGCGGCGTGGTCCGCCAAGGTCCGTGAGGACCTGTACGTCGACGGCATGCGCTTGGCACGCCCGTTCCGCGCCACCGACGGCCGGTACGTGGTGTCCGGATGGCGCGCCGACACCTTCATCGCGGGGTCCCTCGAGCCGCGGTTCGACGAGATGATCTCGATGGCCAACCGGCTGCACGACGTGACCCGGAAGCTGGAGCGCCCGCGGTTCCTGCTGTCCCCGGCCGTCGCGCCGTACAGCGACGTGGACTACTTCGGTTTCGCCGACCGCGCGGCGTGGGAGGAGCACCCGCTCGCGATGGCCCGCAAGCTCGGCGCGCTCGACGAGACCCGCGAGGACCGCAAGCGCGCCGTCGAGCTGGTGGGCGAGCTCGCCGCCCTGCGCGCCCCGACCACCTCCGAGCCGCAGCTGGTGCACGGCGACCTCTCCGGCGCCGTCCTGTTCGCCGGCGCCGCGGCGCCCGGACTCACCGATTTCACGCCCTACTGGCGGCCCGCGGCCTGGGCGGCCGCCGTGGTCGCGGTGGACGGCCTCGTCTGGGGCGGTGCCGACGACGGCCTCCTGCTCCGCTGGAAGGACCTGCCGGAGTGGCCGCAGATGGTGCTCCGCGCCCTCATTTTCCGGCTCGCCGTGCACGCCCTGCACCCGAAGTCCGATGCGGAGGCCCTCCCCGGTCTCGAGCACCTCGCCGAGATGGCGCGGTGGCTGCTCTGACCGATCCGCCCCGCCGGATCCTCGTCGCGCACGGCACCCGCTCCGCGCACGGCGTCGCGATGGTCCGCGACCTCGCGGATGCGGTCGCCTCCCGGATCGGCCCGCTCGACGTGGCGTTCGTGGACGTCCTGGGCCCGTCACCGTCGGACCTCCTGTCCGGGGACGACCGCCCGACGGTGCTCGTGCCCGCCTTCCTCGCGGCCGGCTACCACGTGCGCACCGACGTGCCGCGGCACGTCGCGGCGAGCGGGCACGCGCGCGTCGCGATCACCGACCCGCTCGGGCCCGACCCCGCCCTGGTGGACGGCCTGCTGCGCCGGCTCGGCGAGGCCGGGTGGCGGCCCGGGGACGCCGTGCTGCTCGGCGCGACGGGCTCCTCGGACCCGCACGCCCGCGCCGATGTGCGAGCGATGGCGGCGATGCTCGCCTCCCGGCTCGGCGGGGCCGTGCCCGTGGGTTTCCTCGCCGCGGGCGAGCCCGTCGTCGAGGACGCCGTCGCGAGGTTGGACCGCCGCGGCCGGCGGCTGTTCCTGGCCGCCTACCAGCTGGCCGACGGGCTGTTCCACGCCCGCCTGCAGCGGGCGGACGCCGACGGGGTGGCGCAGCCGCTGGGGCTCGCGCCGGAGGTGATCGGCCTGCTGGCCGCGCGGTTCCGCGCCGGCGAGCGGGAGCTTCAGAGCCGGTAGCGCCGCAGGTCGATCCGGCCGTCGTCGGCGAGCACGCCCTCGGCGCGGAGGTTCTCCAGCTGCCGGGTGCGGATGTGCTCCGCGGGCCGGCCGCTCGCGGGCACCACGCGGTGCCACGGCAGGTCCGCGGCGTCCGTGCGCATCACCCAGCCGACGATCCGCGGCGACGACAGTCCCACCTCGCCGGCGATGTCGCCGTACGTCCGCACGTTCCCCGGAGGGATGGCCGCGATCAGGGCGCGCACCGCCTCGACCTGCTCCTCCGTCACCTTCGCCACGCCGATCAGCCCAGCATTCGCCGCGCGTGCTCGCCCACCACGGCCGGGATCTCCTGCGCCACCATGTGATCGGCGTCCACCGGCACCACCTCCGTGCCTGCGGGCATCGCGGCGAGCTGGCCCTCGGTGACGAAGTTCGCGCGCTCCGCCCGGAGCAGCACCGTCGGTACGCCGGCCGGCGCGCCGACGGGCGTCCGGGCCAGTTCGCCCCACAGCGCCGTCACCGCCGCGCAGCCGATGTTCCACTCCCACCGGCCGGAGTCACGGCGCACCAGGTGTTCGGCGATCTCGGTGTCGATCACCTCGTCCGGGACCCGCTCCCAGGCGCCGGACTTCTTGTCCTGCTTCGCCTCCTCGGGCGAGGTGAAGTCGAAGAACTCGATGGTCTGATCGGCGATGGTCAGGCACATCTCGGGGTCGAGGCCCTGCGCGGGATCGACGAGCAGCAGGCCGCGCACCAGCCCCGGCCGCGCGTGCGCGAGGCGGCAGGCGAGTGCGCCGCCCAGCGAGTGGCCGATCACCAGCACCGGGGCGGCGTCCGTCACCCCGTGCCGCTCCAGGACCGTGACCAGGTCCGCGACGTGCTGCTCGAAGTGCCACGGGGGCTCCCACGTGGACCGGGCGTGGCCGCGCAGGTCGGGCGCGAGCACGCGGACCCCTGGGAGCTCGTCGTCGGCGAGGCGGCGCCAGCGGGCGCCGTGCCCGGTGACGCCGTGGATCGCGAGCACCGTGGGCGCGCCGGGTTCGTCGGGCCCGTACACGTGGGTGTTGAGCATGCCCCCGATTGTGCCCTGCCGGGCGCCTCCGCGGGACTGTCGGTGGCCTGTGATGAGATCGAGGCCTGACCCGGGGAAGGGGGTGCGGATGTCCGGTAGCGGTACGGCCGACGGTGCGCGCAGGCACCGCCGCGCGGGGACGCAGGCCGCCCCGCGGCTCACCCTCTCCTACTCGGCGCCCGAGCCGCCGCCCGCGCGGGAGTGGGCCGGGCCGGTCGCCGAGCTGGCGGCACCGTCGAGCGGGGCACTGCCGCTCGACGTGGGCGGCTGGGCGCCCTACCGGATCCGCGGCGGGCCGGGAACGGGCAAGACGTCGGCCCTGATCGACATCGCCGTGGCCAAGCTCACGGACCCCTTCGTCGAGCCGGAGTCGGTGCTGGTGCTCACGGGCGGCAAGCGGGCGGCGTCGGCGTTGCGGCGGGAGCTGTCGGCCCGGGTGCTCGCCGGCCGGGAGCAGGACGGCGTGCACGCGTCGGGGGAGCCGCTGGTGCGCACGGTGCACTCGCTGGCGTTCGCGGTGCTGCGGCTGCAGGCGGCGCAGACGTCGAGCCCGCCGCCGCGGCTGATCACCGGGTCCGAACAGGACGCGGTGGTGCGGGAGCTGCTGCGTGGGCACCTCGAGGACGGCGGCGCGTTCTGGCCCGAACGGCTGCGTCCGGCCCTGTCCACCAACGGTTTCGCAGGCGCGCTGCGCGACTTGTTCGCCCAGGCGGCGCAACGCGGAGCCGATGCGGACGTCGTCGAGCAGCTGGCCCGCCGGTACGACCGCGGGGAGTGGCTCGCGGCGTCGGCGGCGATGCGCGAGTACCAGGAGACCACCCTGCTGCGCGGTTCGGTCGGCCTCGCCGGCCCGCAGGCCGTGGCTCCCGCCGTGGACGCTGCCGAACTCATCGACGCGGCGGTCACGGCCCTCGCCACGGACGACGCGCTGCTCGCCCAGCAGCGCGAGCGCATCCGCTTCCTGCTGGTGGACGACGCGCAGAACCTGGACCCTCTCGCCTCGGCCCTGATCCGCCTGCTGGGCACCGGGACCGAGCTCACCGTGATCGCGGGGGACCCGGATCAGGCGGTCAACGCGTTCCGCGGCGCCAGCACCCGGTTCCTGCAGGAGCTCGACGTGACCGAGGAGCGGGACATCGTGCTGGAGCGCAGCTTCCGGTTCGGCGCCGAGATCGCGGACGCCGTGAACCGGGTCTCGTCCCGGCTGCCGCACCGGTCCGGCGCCGTCGCCCCGGAGCGGCCCCGGCCCGGCGCGGCCTCGGTGCGGCTGTTCTCCACCCCGGCGAAGGAGGCGGACGCCGTCGCCGCGCTGCTCCGCCGCGAGCACGTCGTGGGCGGCGTGCCGTGGGAGGACATGGCGATCGTGGTGCGGTCCGTCTCCGCGTCGGCCGCGCCCCTGCGCCGCGCCCTCGCGTACGCGGGCGTCCCCGTCACCGTCCCGACGGACGACGTGCCGCTCGCCCGGCAGCGCGCGGTCAACGCCCTCCTGCTGGTGCTGCGCGCCGCCGAGGCGCCGGAGGGACTGGAACCCGCCGAGGCGGTGGCCCTGCTGTCCGGCCCTGTCGGCGGGGGAGACCCGCTCACGCTGCGCCGCGTGCGCCGGGCCGTGCGCCGCGCGGACCCGGCGGACGAGCGCGGCTCCGCCGAGATCCTCACCGCGGTGCTCACCGGTGCCGCCGAGTTCGCCCCCTACCGGTCGGCGCTCACCGAGTTGGAGGCCGAGCCCGTGGAGCGGGTGCTCGCCGCCGTGCGCGCCGCCCGCACCGCCGCCGAGACCGGCACCGTCGAGGAGGTGCTGTGGGCCGCGTGGGCCGTCACCGGCCTGGCCGCCCGCTGGGGCGCCCTCGCGCTGCGCGGCGGCAGCCTGGGCGATCAGGCGGACCGCGACCTGGACGCGGTGATGGGCCTGTTCGACGCCGCCGCGGACTTCACCGACACTCTGCCCACGGCCTCCGTGGCCGCGTTCGTGGAATATCTGGAGCAACTGCAGATCCCGCGGTCAGGGATCCGCAGGGATCAGCCGACCACCCCCGGCGTCACCCTGCTGTCCGCCCACAGCGCGGTGGGCCGGGAATGGGAGGTGGTGGCCGTGCCGGGAGTGCAGGAGGGGCGCTGGCCCAACCTGCGCCGGCGCGGTGGCCTGCTCGGCACCGACGAGCTGCTGGACGCGCTCGACGGGATGGACCCGTCGGCCCTGCCCACGGTGTCCCGCTCGCTGCCGCTGCTCGCGGAGGAGCGGCGGCTGCTGCTCGTCGCGTGTTCGCGCGCCCGCCGCCGGCTGTTGCTCACCGCGGTCGACACCGCCGACGGAGAGGGTGACCTGGTGCCCTCCCGGTTCCTGCAGGGCGTCGCCCCGTCGGACGACGAGGACCCCGAGACCTACACTCCCGCCGTCGAATCCGCGCCGGAATACTCGCTGGACCTGCGCACCCTCGTGGCCGTGCTGCGGGCCGCGGTGTGCGATCCGGAGCGCGACGAGGAGGAGCGCGCGCACGCGGCGCGGCAGCTCGCCCGCCTCGCCGCCGACCGGGTGCCCGGCGCGCACCCCGACAGTTGGTACGGCCTGGCCGGCGCGAGCACGGACGATCCGCTGTGGCAGCCCGAGGACGGACCGGTGGCGCTGTCCCCGTCGAACGTGGAGTCCCTGTCCGCCTGCGCGCTGCGCTGGGTGCTGGAACGCTTCGGCGGCAGCGACGGGGACTCGGCGAAGCAGGCCACCGGCAACCTCGTGCACACCCTGGTGCAGGCCGTCGCGGGCCGGATCCCCAAGGAGGACGTCACCGCATCGCTCGAGAAGGTCTGGGACCGTGTGGACCTGGAGGCGGACTGGTTCGCCCGCCGCGAGCTGGCCCGCACCGAGGAGATGCTGGAGTCGTTCCGGGCCTGGCTCTCCGGCAGCCGCACCGATCTCACCGAGGCGGGCGTCGAGGTACCGGTGGACGCCGTGATCGAGGGCGAGGGCGGCGAGCCCGACGTGCGGATCCGGGGGCGCATCGACCGGCTCGAGCGCGACCCGCTCGGCCGCGCCGTCGTGGTGGACGTCAAGACCGGACGTACGGTGCCCACGCAGGCCGACGGGCAGGCGCAGGCGCAGCTGCGCACCTATCAGGTGGCCCTCGCACACGGCGGGATCGGTGGTGTTCCCGAGACCCCCGGCGGCGGGAAGCTCGTGTACGTCGCCAAGGGACACACCAAGACCGGGTCGACGGTCCGCGATCAGGACGCCCTCTCGCCGGAAGACGTGGACGAGTGGCTCGGCGTGATCCGCGAGGCGGCCCGGCGCACCCGCGGACCGGCGTTCCCCGCCACGCTCAACGCCTCCTGTCAGTACTGCGCCGTCGCGTCCTGCTGCCCCGTCGTGGACAAGGGGAGGAGCGTCGTCGATGACTGAGCAGATTCCCGATGTGCGGGACGTGGGCGGATTCCCACATGAGCCGCTCATCTCCGCGGTCGACCTGGCACACGAGCTGGGCCAGGCGTTCGCGCCCACCGAGGAGCAGCGCGCCGTGATCGAGGCGCCGCTCGGCCCGTGCCTCGTGGTGGCCGGCGCCGGGGCCGGCAAGACCGAGACGATGGCGGGCCGCGTGGTCTGGCTCATCGCCAACAGGTACGTCACACCCGACCGGGTTCTGGGCCTCACCTTCACCCGGAAAGCCGCGCAGCAGCTGATGATCCGCGTGCGCAAGCGGCTGGCCCGCCTCGCCGGGGCACCCGTGGTGGACCGGATCGATCCGTCCGGCGAGCTCCGCGGGCTGCTGCGCACCGTCGAGCCCGAGATCAGCACGTATCACGCGTACGCCGGCCGGCTGCTGGGCGACTACGGCATGCTGCTGCCGGTGGAGCCGTCGGTGCGCCTGGTGTCGGAGACCGAACGGTGGCAGATCGCGTACGACGTGATCACCGGATGGGACGATGCGCTGGAGACGGACAAGAACCCCGCCACCCTCACCGAACAGGTGCTGGGGCTGTCCGGCGCGCTCGCGGACCACCTCGTGACCCCCGATCAGCTGGAGGCCGACGACGACGAGCTGGAGCGCCTCATCGGTCTGCTGCCGCCCGGCCCCCGGCAGCGCGCCACCCCGAACGCGGCCCTGCTCAAGGCCGCCGAGATCCAGGAGCAGCGGCGGAACCTCATCCCGCTGGTGCGGGCCGTGGCGGCGGAGATGCGGGCCCGGGAGGTGCTCGACTTCGGCAGCCAGATGGGCCTGGCCGCACAGTTGGCACTCGCGAATCCCGATGTGGCGGTACTGGAACGGGCACGGTTCGGCGCCGTTCTGCTCGACGAGTACCAGGACACCGGGCACGCGCAGCGGATGCTGCTGGCCTCGCTGTTCGGCGGAGCCGGGACCGGCGGCGCCGGCACCACCGGCTCGGGCGCGGTCACCGCGGTGGGGGACCCGATCCAGTCGATCTACGGCTGGCGCGGGGCCTCCGCCGCCAACCTGCCCCGGTTCGCCACCGACTTCCCGCAGGCGGACGGACCGCCCGCGCCCCGCCGCGAACTACTCACCAGCTGGCGCAATCCCACGTCGGCGCTGAGCCTGGCGAACGCTGTCTCGGAGGACCTGCGCAGCCGCGGCGTGCCCGTCTCCGAGCTCAAGGCCAGGCCGGACGCCCCCACGGGCGACCTTCGGATAAGCCTGCACCCCACCGTGATCGACGAGCGGAACTGGGCGGCCGAGGCGATCGCCGGCCTGTGGCGCGAGCGTCTCGAATCGGGAGAGGAGCCGCCGACGGTCGCGATCCTGGTGCGCCGCAACGCCGATTCCGCCGGCATCGCCGCGGCGCTGAGCGAGCGGGGCGTCCCCGTCGAGGTCGTGGGCCTCGGCGGGCTGCTGCACACGCCGGAGGTGCAGGACGTGGTTTCGCTGCTGCGGCTGGCGGTGGAGCCCCTCGCCGGCACCGCGGCGATGCGCCTGCTCACCGGGCCGCGGTGGCAGCTCGGTGCCGCGGACCTGCGCGCGCTGTGGGACAGGGCCCGCCGGATCGCGCACGGCACCGGCCGCGCCGCGACCGGCGTCGTCACCTCCGCGGACGAGCTGGATTCGGCGCTCGACGCGACGCTCCCCGCGGAACTGCTCGACGCCGCGGGCCTCGGCGACGCGATCGCCGACCCGGGGCCGGAGTCCGGCTACTCGGCGACCGGATTCGCCAAGATCCGCTCCCTCGACCGCGAGGTGCGGCACGTCCGCGAGCGGCTCGGTCACCCGTTGCCGGAGATCGTCGCCGAGGCCGAGCGGGTTCTCGGCGTCAGCATCGAGACCCGGATCCGGGCGTCGCGGCAGCTGGGCGGCCGCGCGACCGGGCGTGAGCATCTCGACGCGTTCGCCGATGTCGTGGTCTCCTACGCCGAACGCCCCGCGGCCTCGCTGCCGGGGCTCCTCGCCTTCCTCGCCGCCGCGGAGAAGGTGGAGGGCGGCCTCACGCCGGGCGACGTGGAGGTGGCCACGGACCGCGTGCAGGTGCTCACGGTGCACTCCGCGAAGGGCCTGGAATGGGACGTGGTGGCGGTGCCGCACCTCTCCGAGGGCATCTTCCCGTCGAACCGCGCGCTGCCCACATGGCTTTCGACGCCCGCCGAGCTCCCGCCGGGCCTTCGCGGCGACGTGGCCGAGCCGGGGGAGAGCGACGGCGTGCCGCGCCTGGACCTCGCGGGGTGCAACAACCGCAAGGAGCTCGAGGACGAGGTCGACGCGCACAAGAAGGCGCTCAAGGCGATGAACATGCACGAGGACGAGCGGCTGTTCTACGTCGCCGTCACCCGCACCCAGGGCACGCTCCTGCTGTCCGGGCACTACTGGAGCGAGGACGTCAAGACGCCGAAGGCGCCGTCCCGCTTCCTCGATCGCGCCCGCGAGCACGCGCCCGATGCGGTGACCGAGTGGGCCGAATCCCCGGCGGACGAGGCGGCCAACCCGCTCGAGGCCGATCCGGTGCAGGCGGCCTGGCCGCGGGACTTCCTCGCCGCGCACCGGCCGTCGGTGGACGGTGGCGCCGAGCTGGTGCTCGCGGCCCTCTCCGACCTGCCGTCGGGCGACGCGGCGGGCGAGGACTCCGGTGCAGACGCGGATGCTGCCGGGACCGACGATCCGCACGGCTGGGCGGCCGACGTCACCGCGCTGCTCGCCGAGCGGGCGCGGAACGCGGCGCAGGAACTCGAGGTGGCCGTGCCTCGCGAGGTGTCCGTGAGCCAGCTCGTGGAACTGCGCCGCAGCCCGTCGACCTTCGCACGCAGGCTGCGTCGGCCCGTTCCGTTCAAGCCGAACCCGTACGCGCGCAGGGGAACCGCTTTCCACGCCTGGTTGGAGCGGCGGTACGGCGCGTCACGTCTGCTGGACCTCGACGAGCTGCCCGGCGCGGCGGACGGCGACGCGGGCGCGGACGAGAACCTGGCGCTGCTGCAGCAGCGGTTCGAGGCGAGCGAGTGGGCCGCCCGCACCCCCGTCGACATCGAGGTGCCGTTCGAGATCGCCGCCGCCGGCACCGTGGTGCGCGGCCGGATGGACGCGGTGTTCCGGGACCCCGGCGGCGGCTTCACCGTCGTCGACTGGAAGACCGGCGCGCGGCCCGCGGAACCCACCGACGAGCGGGCCGCGGCGGTACAGCTGGCCGCGTACCGTCTGGCCTGGGCCCGGCTGCGCGACGTCCCGGTCGAGGACGTGCGCGCCGCGTTCTTCTACGTGCGCTCCGGCGAGACGGTGGCGCCGTCGGACCTGCTCGACCAGGACGGCCTGGAGCTCCTGATCACGAGCGCCGGGCAGGGCTAGTCACTTGTCGCGGGCGATCTTCACGGCGGTCGTGATCATCGGCAGCTGCAGCGGGAGCCGCGCGTACGCGCCCAGGCGCAGGGGGAGCGGCTTGTCCGACCACTGCTGCGCCATGTAGACGTTGGCCGGGAACACCGCGGCGAACAGCGCGACGGCGGCCACGCCGCCCAGCCGGCGGGTGCGCGGCACCGCGAGCAGGCCGGCCGTGGTCAGCTCTGCGACGCCGGACAGCTGCGTCGCGCGGCGCGGCGTGAGCCCCAGCGGCAGGTTCGGCGGGACGATCGAGTCGAACGGCTTGGGGGCGACGAAGTGCGCGACGCCCATGCCCGCCAGCGAGAGGGCCATGCCGCGCGCGGCCTTGTCGGAGCGGCGGGGGCCGTCAGTGGTGGACACCATGCACCGATTGTGGCAGATTGCTCGTCGGTTCCGGCAGACGTGCTAGACCGGACATGTACTGCAAAGCCGCTGTGCAAAGGAACGTCCAGGTAGGTAATGGCCGCACGAACCAAGTTCCGTCGCCGGAGCAAGTCCGAGCTGACGGATCTCCCCGACCACGCACTGGTCAGCGTCCTGCGGATCCCCGCGGGGGACGCCAGTCCCTGGCGCGCCATCGGTGCCCGCGTCCTCGTCGCCCTCGGAGCGCTTTTCCTTGCCGTGATCGTGGTGTACCTCGAGCGCGACGGCTACCGCGACGCCGCCATCGAGGGCGACTACACCACCAACAAGCAGCTGACGTTCCTCGACTGCCTGTACTACGCGACGGTCTCGCTCTCGACCACGGGCTACGGCGACATCACGCCGGTCACGCAGTCGGCGCGACTGATCAACGTTCTACTCATCACGCCTTTGCGCGTGCTCTTCCTCATCGTCCTGGTCGGTACCACTCTGCAGGTCCTCACGGAGCGGTCCCGGCAGGCGTTCAAAATCAAGAGCTGGAGGTCTGCTGTGCACAACCACACGATCGTCGTGGGCTACGGCACCAAGGGCCGGACCGCGGTGAGCGCGATGATCAACGACGGCATGGAGCCGAGCAAGATCGTCGTCGTCGACACCGATCAGGCCGTCCTGGAGGCCGCCGAGATCGATGGTCTCGTCACCGTCCGCGGCGACGCCACCAAGGCCGACGTCCTGCGGCTCGCGGGCGCGCCCCGCGCGGCGTCGATCATCGTCGGCGCGAACCGGGACGACGCCGCGGTGATGGTCACCCTCACGGCGCGCGAGCTGGCGCCGAGGGCCAAGATCGTCGCCTCCATCCGGGAGTCCGAGAACACCCACCTGCTGCGGCAGTCCGGCGCCGATTCCGTGGTGGTCTCCTCCGAGACCGCGGGCCGCCTGCTGGGCATGGCCACCACGACCCCGTCGGTGGTGGAGATGATCGAGGACCTGCTGTCCCCGGGCGACGGTTTCAACATCGCCGAGCGCGAGGTGACCCGCGTCGAGGTGGGCCGCTCCCCGCGCCACCTGCCGAACATTGTTCTCGGCGTGGTCCGCAAGGGCAATCTGTACCGCGTCGATTCGCCCGCCGTCGCCGTCGTCGAGGCCGGCGACCGCCTCCTGTTCGTCCGCAACGCCGACGCCAAGGTCCCCAACTAGCCACCCGCGTTCCGAGATTCGGGTCCTACGAGGGCCGGCTGCCGGACGGCGGTCAGGGGCCCGTGGCGACGGGGCGGGAGTCGTCGGCCGAGTACTGGGACCAGCTTCCCGGGTACAGCAGGCCGTGGCCGAAGCCGGCGTGCTCCGCGACCACGAGGTCGTGGCAGGCGCTGACGCCCGACCCGCAGTAGGCGATGAACGGCCCGTCGGGCGTGAGGCCCGCGTCCGAGAACCGTTGCCGGAGCACGTCGACGGGCAGCAGCGCGCCCTCGACGACGTGCTCCCGGCACGGAACGTTGCGGGCGCCGGGGATGTGGCCGGCGCGGGGATCGATCGTCTCGTTCTCCCCGGCGAATCGGTCCGCGGGCCGGGCGTCGATCACCGGCATCGCGCCGGATTCGGCGGCGCGGGCGGTGTCGTCGAGCGAGGCCAGCAGTTCCGTCGGCCAGGGGCGCGGGGTGAATTCCGCGGGAGCCGGCGGCGCGCTCTCCGGGGTGAACGCGCCGAGCGCCTCGGGCGGACCGTCGAGCAGTGCCGCGGATTCGCCGAGCGCGCGCAGCATCCACACGAGCCGCGCGGCCATCACGCCGCCCGCGTCGTCGTAGGCCACCACGGTGGCGCCGTCGCCGATCCCGGCCGCAGACATCCCCGCGGCGAACACCTCGGGTGAGGGAAGCGGGTGGCGGCCCTCGGCCGCGCTCGGCGACCCCGCGAGGAAGGTGTCCAGATCGACGTACACCGCGCCCGGGACGTGCCCCGCGTCGTAGGCCTCCCGCGTCGAGCTGCCGTCCAGGTAGCAGCGGGTGTCGGCGAGGATCACGGTGGGCTCGGCGCGCACCCGGGCGGCGTCCACGATCGGTTCGATCATGCCCTCAGCCTACGATGGTGAGCGTGGCAAAGCTCACCCTGACAGTGCCCCCTCTCCTCTCCCGCTACCACGTCGACCGCGCCGACGAGCTGCGCGCCGACCCCGCGGCCCTCGACACGGCGTGGCCCACCGCCGAGGTGCTGCGGGTCGACCCGCGCGGCCGCTTCGCCCTCGACGGCACCGCGCTCGTGTTCGCGCGCGGCCACGAGATCGCCGCCGAACGCCCGGTGGGCGCGGTCCTGCTCGGCAGGGTCGACGGTGCGCTCGTGTTCGCCCTGCGGGTGGAGAAGTTCGACGGCGCGGACCTCCGGATGCGCGGGCACCTGCTCTCACCGGTCGATTCGGCGCTGATCGCCGAGGCGCTCGGCATCCTGAACTGGCACGCGTCGGCCGGGTTCTCCCCGGTCGACGGGGGCCCGACGGTGCCCGGCCGCGCCGGCTGGGTGCGCTCCACGGAGTCCGGTGCGGAGGAGTTCCCGCGAACCGACGCGGCGATGATCACGCTGGTCCACGACGGCGCGGATCAGGTGCTGCTGGGCCGCCAACACCAGTGGCCCGAGCGACTGTTCTCGCTGTTCGCGGGCTTCGTGGAGCCGGGCGAGTCGCTCGAACAGTGCGTGGCGCGGGAACTGCGCGAGGAGGTGGGCATCGAGGTCGACGACATCGCCTACGTCGCCAGCCAGCCGTGGCCGTTCCCGCGGTCGCTCATGCTGGGGTTCACGGCCCGCGCGGATCGGGAGGCGCAGCTGACCTTCCACGACGGCGAGATCGCCGAGGCGCGCTGGTTCAGCCGCCTGCAGGTGCGCGAGGCGCTGGCGGCGGGCGACTGGAGCACCGATGCCCCCGATGCCCCGCTCCTGCTGCCCAATTCGATCTCCATCGCCCGGGGCATCGTCGAGGCCTGGGCGGGCGTCGACTGACGGAGTCCGAACAGACGGACCGGATCAGACGCCCAGCTTGCGCTTGACGTCGGCGAGCGACGGGTTGGTCGCGGTGCTGCCGTCGGTGTACTTCACGGTGGGCACGGTCTGGTTGCCGCCGTTGACGCCCTCGACGAACTGCGCGGCCGACGGATCCTCCTCGATGTTGATCTCGGTCCACTCGATCCCGTTGGCCTTGAGGCCGGTCTTGAGGCGGTTGCAGTATCCGCACCACGTGGTGGTGTACATCGTCAGCTGGCTCATACCTGTAGCCAACCATGCGCGGGCCGCGATTCTTCCCCGCCCCGGACTTGTCGGGGCGGGCTGGAATACTCGGGGCCGTGATCGAAGCATTGGACCCGGAGCAGCAGGAAGCGGTCGTCGCGCCGCGAGGGCCGGTGTGCGTGCTGGCGGGCGCGGGCACGGGTAAGACCCGCACGATCACCCACCGGATCGCGCACCAGGTGTCCACGGGGCACGTCGCCGCCGGTCAGGTGCTCGCCGTCACGTTCACCTCCCGCGCCGCGGGAGAGATGCGGGCCCGGCTGCGCAGCCTGAACATCGGCGGGGGAGACGGTGCGCCCGGCGTCCAGGCCGTCACGTTCCACGCCGCCGCGATGCGGCAGTTGCGGTACTTCTGGCCGCGCGCCATCGGGGACACGCGCTGGGAGCTGCTGGACAACAAGTTCCCCATCGTCGGCCGCGCGGCGCGCGACTGCGACCTGCGGCCGGAGACGGACACCGTGCGCGACCTGCTGTCCGAGATCGACTGGGCGAAGGCATCGCTGGTCACGCCGGAGACCTACGCCAAGGCCGTCGAGGACGCGGACCGCACCGCGCCGATGGCGCCCGGCACCGTCGCCGACGTGTACGCCGCCTACGAGCGCCGCAAGACCGACGCCGAGGGCAACCGGCTGCTCGACTTCGACGACCTGATCCTGGTCACCGCCGCCATCCTGGAGGACAACCCCGTGGTGGCGGAGGAGTTCCGGGACCGCTACCGCAGCTTCGTCGTGGACGAGTACCAGGACGTCACGCCCCTGCAGCAGCAGCTGCTCAACGCGTGGCTCGGTGAGCGTGACGACCTGACCGTGGTCGGGGACGCGAACCAGACCATCTACTCCTTCACCGGCGCCACCCCGAACTATCTGCTGGACTTCACCCGCCGGTTCGAGGACGCCACCATCGTGCGGCTGCAGCGCGACTACCGCTCCACGCCGCAGGTCGTCGCCCTGGCCAACAAGGTGATCGGGGAGGCCAAGGGCCGCGTCGCGGGCACCCGGCTCGAGCTGGTGGGGCAGCGCGGGGACGGTCCCGCACCCATCTACGCGGAGGCCGACGACGAGCCGGCCGAGGCCAAGCTCGTGGCCACCCGGATCCGCGAGCTCATGGCCAAGGGCGTTCCCGCCAGCGAGATCGCCATCCTCTACCGGATCAACGCGCAGTCGGCCGTCCACGAAGCCGCGCTCACCGAGGCCGGTATCCCGTACCAGGTGCGCGGGGGCAGCGCCTTCTTCGAGCGGCCCGAGATCGGGCAGGCCGTCCGCGCCCTGATGTCCCGCGCGGGCCAGTTCGGCGGCGTCTCGGGCGACGAGCTGCTGTCCCTCGTCTCCGGTGCCCTGGAGGGCCTCGGCCTCACCAAGGAGCCGCCCGACGGTGCGCGCGCCCTGGAACGCTGGCAGGCGCTCAACGCGCTGGTGGAGCTCACCGCCGACCTGGCGAGGGAGCGTCCCGGGCTGACGCTCGCCGAACTCCTGGGGGAGCTGCGCGCCCGCGCGGAGGCCAAGCACCCGCCCACCATGCAGGGCGTCACGCTGTCGTCGCTGCACGCCGCGAAGGGCCTGGAGTGGGACGCGGTGTTCCTGGTGGGGCTGACCGAGGGATCGGTGCCGATCGCGCAGGCCATCGCCAAGGGCGACCCGGAGCCGATCGAGGAGGAGCGCCGACTGCTGTACGTGGGCGTGACCCGCGCCCGCGAGCACCTGCACCTGTCCTGGGCGCTGGCCCGCAACGAGGGCGGCCGCAAGACGCGGAAGCGCACCCGCTTCCTCGACGTGGTCTCCGCGCACGCCGACGCGGGCCGGCCGCGCACCCTCGTCGACTCCGGGCCGTCGAAGGGCAAGCGCCGCTCGTCGGACGTGTGCCGGGTGTGCGGTTCGATCCTCGACACCCGCGAGGAGAAGCTGCTCTCCCGCTGCGAGGACTGCCCCTCGGACCTCAACGACGAGCTGCTCAAGGCGCTCAAGGTGTGGCGCACGAGCCAGGCCAGCGACCAGCAGATCCCGCCCTACACGATCTTCTCGAACGCCACCCTGTTCGCGATCGCCGAGCACCAGCCGCGCAGCCGCGCCCAATTGGTCCGGATCAACGGCATCGGCGCCACGAAAGCTGACAAGTACGGTGACGAGGTCCTGGCGCTCGTCTCCGAGCACGGGTAGCGCCGAAACCGCAGGTCAAAAATAACTTGTGTGAATAGTTTCGCCCGCATACTGTGGATCTCGACCGCACGGGAAGACGCGCGAGGCTGGTTTCTGGCCGCCTCGCCCGCCGAGCCGTGATTGACCGTACGCATGGAAGGAGGCAAACGAAATGAACAACGCAATCATCAACGCAGGACAGCAGTTCACCGCAGCAGAGGGTGGAGTGTTCGCTGCAGCAGCGGTTCGTGTCGACGCCTCCGCCCACGCCCTGCCCGTCATGACGCCGCGACCCTGGCGTCATCGCACCGGCAAGGCGACGTACGTCGTCGATCGCGAACCGCTCACGCGCCCCGTGTGTTCCATGCGACGAGGTTAGGTCTCAGACCCACCTCCATCACATTCACCACGGGACCCGCAGCCGCGCGGAACCCGTGGTTCTCCGGTACCTGATCCGCCCCGCCTCGTCGGGGCCTCGAGCAGGTCACCGCCACACGGTTCGCGCACTCACCGTCAGAGAACATCCCGTGCGCCTACCCGGCGCCGCTACCGAGGCCGCCTGTGAACCAGGCGGAAAGGTGACCAGAAGTGCCGACCATCATGGACGAACGCCCGGTCGTCCGAAACATCGAAGAAGTTGACATCGACATCAGCGGCAGTATCCCCTGCCGCGCAACCGATCCCGACCTGTGGTTCGCCGAGGCCCCGTCGGACCTCGAGCACGCCAAGCAGCTCTGCGAAGGATGCCCCCTCCAGCGCGCCTGCCTCGCCGCCGCTCTCGAGCGTGGCGAGCCGTGGGGCGTGTGGGGCGGACAGATCTTCGACCAGGGTGTCGTGATCGCCCGCAAGCGTCCTCGCGGACGGCCGCGGAAGAACGCGGCGTGACGCCGCTCGACACGGTGAGCCCCGGCTCCCGGCCCTCGCAGCAGGGCCTCGGGAGACCGGGGCTCACTCGTCTCCGGGGCCGGTGCGCCTCGGGCCGGCGCGCCGGCAGCGGCGCAGGGCGACCCGTTGGTCCCCGTCACGCCGCGACGTCCCGCGGACTGTCTCCCCGCACATAGGCTCCCGCCGGTCCCGCCCCGCACACTGGGAATGCGCCCGCCGTGACCCGCCTCACACGGCGAGCGCGAGGCGATCACGCCGACGAAGGGACCTCCCATGACCGATCAGACCACCGCCGCGCTGGCCGACGGCATCGCCCGCGCCCGCGGGACCGACTACCTGCACATGCGCGCCCTGCTCAGCCCGGACGAGTCCGCACTGCTCGACAAGGTGCGCGACTTCGGTGAGCGGGAACTGCTGCCGATCGTCAACGACTACTGGGAGCGCGGCGAATTCCCCTTCGAGGTGCTTCCGAAGCTCCGCGATCTGCAGATCGTGGGCGACACGATGAGCGGATACGGCATCACCCCGATGACCGCGGTGGGGCAGGGGCTCGTCTCCTACGAGCTCGGCCGGATCGACGGCAGCATAGGCACTTTCATGGGCGTGCACGTGGGGCTCGCCATGCAGTCCGTGTACAAGCTGGGCTCCGAGGAGCAGCGGGAGCGGTGGCTGCCCGCGATGGCGCGGCTCGAGAGGATCGGCGCCTTCGCGCTCACCGAGCCCGACCACGGTTCCGACTCGGTGGCCCTCGAGGCCACGGCCACCCGCGACGGCGACCACTGGGTCCTCAACGGCGCCAAGCGCTGGCCCGGCAACGCGGTGTGGTGCGACGTCATCGTGGTGTTCGCGCGCGACACCGCCGACGGCAAGGTGAAGGCGTTCGTCGTGGAGAAGGACGACCCCGGATACGGCGCTACCAAGATCGAGGGCAAGGTGTCGCTGCGGATGGTGCAGAACGCGGACATCGTGCTCGACGGGGTCCGCGTGCCCGACGACCGGCGGCTGGTGCACTGCAACGGGTTCCCCGACGTGGCCAAGGTTCTCATGGGCACCAGGAACATGGTGGCGTGGGCGTCCGCCGGGCACGCCGTGGCGGCCTACGAGATCGCGCTCACGTACGCGCAGCGGCGGATCCAGTTCGGCAAGCCGATCGCGGCGACGCAGGGCGTGCAGGCGAAGTTGGTGGAGATGCTCGCCGAGGTCACAGCGATGCAGCTGTACTGCATCCGCCTGGGCCGGCTGCTCGACGAGGGTGCGGTCACCGACACCATGGCCGCCCTGGCGAAGTACTTCTGCAGCGTCAAGGCGCGGCACGTGTGCCGCCTGGCGCGGGACGTGCTCGGCGGCAACGGGATCACGCTCGACTTCCACGTCATGCGTCACCTCTGCGATATGGAGGCGCTGGTCACCTACGAGGGGACCGCCGAGGTGCAGTCGCTCATCGTCGGCCGGGACATCACGGGCTCGGGCGCGTTCGCGTGACGTGCGCTCACGCGGGGGCCGAGGCGGGCTGTGACAGGCAGACGAGGTGGCCGTCGGCGTCCCGCACGACGGCCATCCGTTCGCCCCACGGCCTCGTCGACGGGGCGTCGGCCACGGCGCCGCCGTCGTCGATCCACCGCGCGACGGTCGCGTCCACGTCGTCGACGAGGAAGCCGAGCGCGACAGCGGTGTCACTGGCCCGCGCCGGGCGTTCGTGCAGCATGAGCTCGACGCCGTCGTCGGTGCGCAGCCACGCGAGTTCGCCGGCCGCGCGTTCCACCGGCAGTCCCAGCAGGTCCCGGTAGAAGCCGAGCGCCTGCTCGAGCCCGGACACGGAGACGACGATCCGGGAGATCCGCGGTGTGGTCATGCTCGAACCGTAGCGTGCGCGAGACCGTCGAGCGGCTCGAACGCGACGGCCTGGTGGAACGGGGACCGAATCCGGCGGACCGTCGGGCGCCCCTGGTGCGCCTCACGCCCGACGGTGCCGCCGCGCTCGACCACGTGGGGCCCGCCCGCGGCCTGCGCGGCGGAGCCCGCCCGCGGCCTCGATGACGCCGAACTGGGTGCGGCGCTGGCGGTCCTGCGCAGGCTGCGCGAGAGGTGAGGGTCTAGTCCTCGGTGTCGAGCAGCGGCACCCAGTGCTCGACGATGGCCCGGTACGGCGCCTCCGCCTCCATCTGCGAGCAGATGCCCACCATGCCGAGCAGCACGCGGAACAGCATCACGTACTCGGTGGGCAGCGACAGCTTGCGGCCGGTCTGGAACTGCTCGCTGCGCACATCGGCCGACGTGTTGGCCACCCGCATCAGCCACTTGCGGGTGAAGTGGAAGCTCTCCGAGCGCAGCGGATCGACGTACGGCGCGAGGTACGAGCGGATCTCGTCCGGCGTGATGTCCAGGCGCGGCGGGATGAACCCCTGGCTGCGCAGCAGCGGGAACAGCGCCTCGTAGTCCTCGTCGCGGGCCAGCCGGAGGATCTCGCCGACCGCGGGCGGGATACCGCCCGGGTACTCGGCGACCGCGCCGAAGTCGAGCGCTATGAGGCGGCCGTCGTCGGCGATCATGAAGTTGCCCGGGTGCGGGTCGCCGTGCAGCAGGCCGGTGCGGGCGGGCGCGCTCACCTCGAACTCGGTGAGCTTGGCGGCGGCGTCGTTCCGCTCCTGCTGCGTTCCCGACGAGATCACCTCGCGCAGCGGCTTCCCGGTGACCCATTCGCTGATGATCACCTTGGGTGCGCTCGCGATGATCTTGGGGACCACCACGTTCGGGTCCCCGTCGAAGGCCTTGGCGAACTTGCGCTGGTTCGTGGCCTCGTAGCGGTAGTCGAGCTCGGCCTCCGTACGGTCGGTGAGCTCCTGGACCAGGGACTTGATGTCGGCCCCCGGCGTCAGCGGCTTGATCACCGAGCTCAGGCGGCCCAGCGCTTTGAGGTCGGCGCGCAGGGCCTCGTCGGCACCCGGGTACTGCACCTTGATCGCCACCTCGCGGCCGTCGGCCCACACGCCGCGGTGCACCTGGCCGATCGATGCGGAGGCGGCCGCCTCGTCGTCGAACGAGCCGAACCGGTCCCGCCAGCCCGTCCCCAGCTGCTGGTCGAGCACCTTGTGCACCGTCGCGGCGGGCATCGGCGGGGCCTCGTTCTGCAGCTTGGCCAGCGCCTCGCGGTAGGGCTCGGCGTACTCCGGTGGCACCGCGGCCTCCATCACGCTCATGGCCTGCCCCAGCTTCATGGCGCCGCCCTTGAGCTCGCCGAGCACCTCGAACAGCTGCTCGGCGGCCTTGGCCTGCAGCTCGGCGTTCACCGCGTCGCGGTCGGCGCCGGCGAGGCGCTTGCCCCAGCCCACGGCCGTTCGGCTCGCCATCCCGAGGGGAAGGCCCGCCAGTTTCGCGGTGCGCTTCGCGCCGCCGCGGGTGATCTCGGACACCTGGCCCCCTGATGTACGTCATCCTGTCGTGGCGGCCGCGGCGGTGTCGTCGGCGGGACGACCGCATCCGCAGCCGGGGTGCATGGTCCAACGCCGGACGGCGATGCCGCAGCCCTCGACCTCCAAAGTACATCCGAGCACATCCAGAGGGGCGCTCCGGAGGGCGGTCCCGGCGCCGTCGCCCGGCGCGGGTTCGTCGGCCCTCAACGCCGCGATCGCACCCACCTGCTGGGCCGCCACCGCGGAGGTGACCCGAAGGACCTGGTCCGAGGCGCGTCCCGTCCGGCCGAACAGTTGGCACGCGAGGGTCGGCCAACCGGGGTCGGCGTCGGAGCGGGTGTGGTCCAGGCACCGCAGGCACGGGGAGGCGCCGGGCAGGACGAGCGGCCCCACCACTCCGATGCCGTCGCGCACCAGGACCGGCAGGTGCGGTACCCGGGCCAGCATCAGCCTGCGGACCAGCACGGGATCCGGCGTCAGCACGTCGGTGAGCACCGCGAGGTCGATGCCGCGGCCCGTCGGAGTCCAGCCGCGGGCGGTCCCGGCGCTCACCCGCACCGCGTCGACCGATTCGAGTTCGCCGAGCAGGGAATCGGCGACGGGGCCCTTGCCGTGCAGGTACACGTGCAGCGGCGCGCCCGCGGGCTCGCGCTGCAGCAGGCCGTGCGCGCGCAGCTCGGCGAGGAGCTCCGCCACGTCGCCCTCCGTCATCCCCGAGTCGGCCGCCCGTCGTTCCACCTCCCGCCGGGTGCGGTAGGTCTGCATCCATCGGACCAGCCCGGCGGCGGTGTCGGGCGGCAGCCACGACGGCGGCCGGAGCACCGGGGCGCCCGTGGCCGCGGCACCGAGCTGCACGAGCGTGGGCGGCCGCACCACGACGGTCAGATAGGGGTCTACCCGGACGCGTTCCTCCATGCGCCGAGCCTCGCATCCCGCGGACCCGCGCACACGCGGAGAACGCCGGTTATCCACAGGGGATGACCGGCGTCCACCAGGGGTTACGTGCTACTTCTCGGACTCGTCGGAAATCCCGGAATCCCCGGGCTCGCCGGAGTCCCGGCGCATCTCGCGCTCGATCGCGGCGATGGGGTCGTCCAGGTCGGAGGAGTCCGCGAGGAACCGGTCGATGAAGCCGGCGGGGGAGTCGAGGTCCGAGGCGTCGGGAATGAGATCCGGGTGTGCCCAGACCCCGTCGCGCTGCTCGAGCGAGGTGGCGGTCAGGAGCCGCTCCCACAGGTCGGCGGCCTCGCGGACCTTGCGGGGCCGCAGCTCCAGGCCGACCAGGGTGGCGAAGGTCTGCTCCGCGGGCCCGCCGGATGCCCGGCGGCGGCGCATCGTCTCGCGCAGCGCGGCGGCGCTCGGCAGCCGGTCCGCGATCGCGGCGTGCACCACGGTCTCCACCCAGCCCTCGATGAGCGCCAGCAGTGTCTCGAGACGCTCGAGCGCCACGGTCTGCTCGGGCGTGGTCTTCGGCTGCAGCGCCGCGCCCTGCGCGGACATCAGTTCCTCGAGCTTGGCCGGGTCCTGCAGCGCCGACGGGTCGAGGTTGCGGGAGAGCTCCTCGATGCCGGACATGTCGATCTGGATGCCGCGGGCGTACTGCTCGACCGTGTCCAGCAGGCGCGAGCGCAGCCACGGCACGTGCGAGAACAGGCGCTGGTGCGCCGCCTCGCGGGCCGCGAGGAACACGAGGATCTCCTGGTCCTTCTGCTCCAGGTCCTTGCTGAACGCCTCGATCGCCTCGGGGAGCAGGGCCGCGCTGTCGTCCGGCCCCAGGGGCAGGCCGATGTCGGTGCTGGTGAGCACCTCCTTGGACAGGCTGCCGAGGGCCTGGCCGAGCTGCGTGCCGAAGGACATCGAGCCCAGCTGGGTGAACATGCCCATCATGGGCGCGGCCATCTCCCGCGCCTCCTCGGGCATGCCCTGAAGCCATGCGCCGGAGATCTTCTCGGCGACGGGGTTCACGAGCCGCTTCCACGTGGGCAGGGTCTTCTCCTGCCAGTCCACGGGCGTCCAGGCGACCGTCTTCTGCGGGCCGGCGGGCAGCACCGTCGCCTCGTCCAGCCACAGCTGCGCGAGGTGCATGGACTCGTCGACGGCGTTGCGCTGGCGGTCCGACACCGGCTCGTGCTTGCCGAGGGTCTGCCGGGCGAGCTGCGCGGCCACGCTGTAGTTGACCGGGTCGCCGGATTGGCCGCCCGGCGCCGTCATCCCCGCGCCCATGCCGGAGATCATCTGGCCGAGCTGGCTGAGCATGTCGCCGAGTTGGCTCATGTCGAAGGGTTGGTTGGGGTCGGCGCCGAACGGCTTGTCACGGCCGTCGCCGTCGTCGTTCGACGCGGAGAATCCGAAGGGCAAGTCGTTCATGATTCCACGGTACTGCCCGCGTCGACGGTCCGCCGCAGCCTCCGTCACGCCGTCAGCGAACAGGCGGCCGCTACTGTGGGTGCCTGTGACGGAGCGCAGGATCACGACGGTGCTGGCGGCCCTGGTGCCGCTTCTGGTGCTGGTGCTGCTCGGGATGTTCGTGACCGTGCCCTACGTGGCGGTCGGCCCCGGCGACACCGCCGACACCCTCGGCGAATACGACAAGAAGCAGGTCATCAAGGTCGAGGGCCTCCCCGTGCACCATCCGGCCGGGCAGCTGCGGTTCACCACCATCGCGGTGACCGACGGGCTCAACCTGTTCAGCGCCCTCGGCAAGTGGGCGTCCGGTGAGCAGCTCGCTCCGCGGGACGCCTACTACAAGCCGGGTGCCACCCGCGAGGAGATCGAGCAGGGGAACCGCGAGCAGTTCACGGGGTCGGAGTCCTCGGCCACCCTCGCGGCGCTGCGCTATCTCAAGGTCCCGACCGCCACCGGCGTGTCCGCGCTGGTCCAGGGCGGACCGTCGGACGGGAAGCTGCGCGGCAGCGACGTCATCCAGTCGGTGGACGGCGCCCCGACCACGGACGCCGCGTCGGTCGCGAAGGCAATGGAGGGGAAGAAGCGCGGCGACACGGTGACGGTGGGCGTGCTCCGGCCCGAGGGGCCGGCGCAGGTCCCCGTCGTGCTCGACGAGAAGGACGGCAAGGCCCGCCTCGGGATCGTGGTCGGGCAGGTGCCCGCGGACCCCAAGGTCAAGGTCGGCTTCGGCGTGGAGAAGGTGGGCGGCCCCTCGGCGGGCCTGATGCTCACGCTCGGCATCATCGACATGGTGCAGCCGGGCGACATCACCGGCGGCAAGATCGTCGCAGGCACCGGCGAGATCGCGGCCGACGGTGCGGTCGGCCCGATCGGCGGGATCTCGCACAAGCTCAAGGGCGCCAAGCGCGACGGTGCGTCGGTGTTCCTGGTCCCGTCGGGCAACTGCCAGGAGGCCAAGACGTCGCCGCCCGACGGCCTCCGGCTGGTCAAGGTGGAGAACGTCGACGGTGCGGTCAAGGCCTTGGACGACGTGCGGGAGGGGCGCCCCGCGCCCTCGTGCTGACGGCGGTCGGCTAATCCTCGTCGAAGGTGGCGAGCAGCCCCTGCACCAGGCCGGGCGCCAGCTGATCGGCGCGCAGCAGGTCCGGGGCGGCGAAGGGGTCGTCGTCCTCGTCGTCCGGGCGCACCATGAGCAGCGTGATCCGGTGCCCGTCGCGGAGCACCGCGGCGACCATCCGCGCGGTCTTGCGGCCCGGGTGGCTCTCGGCGGCCGCGCGACCGGCGCGGTCGGCCTTCGAGACGTCGTCGAGGTGGGGCTCGAGCGCACCGTCGAGATCGGCCTCCGCGGCCGGGGGCAGCACGATGATCTCCTGCACCAGCGCGCAGCCGACCACCTCGTCCGGCCACGTGGTGGTGGCGAGCACGTGATCGAGTTCGGAGCTCCCGCCCTCCGGATCACCGGGCAGCGGCTCCTGCTCGATGACGGTGAGCGAGGCGCCGTCGTCGAGCATGTCGGCCCATTCGGGCTGGCTGGTGGCCAGGAGTGAGGTGGGGACGAAGCCGAACAGCTGGGGCGGCTGGCCCCACCCCTGCGGCTCCACGAACTCGATGGCCTCGCGGGCGGCGCGGCCCAGCGCCGCCTCGTCGAATTCCTGCTCGTCGTAGGTCACGACCCCATGATCGCATTCCCCGGGCGCAGCACGGAGCCGCCCCGAGGAAGGATCGGGACAAATCCGTACAGTAGTTGTCGTGACGACTCCTCGTGCTGCCGGTGTCCCCTCGCTCTCGAGGCGCGCCAAGATCTTGATCGGCCTTGCGGTGGTGCTGCTCGCACTGCTGCTCATCGGGCCGCGGGTGGTGGACGTGTACACCGGCTTCCTGTGGTTCTCCTCGCTGGGACACGCGGGCGTGCTGCGCACGGTGCTGCTGTCGCGGTTCGGCTTGTTCGTGATCACGGGCCTGATCCTGGCGGTGTTCACGTTCGCCGGGATGTGGCTCGCGTACCGGGTGCGGCCCGCGTTCCTGCCCTCGCCCACCGACGATCCGGTGGTGCGCTACCGCGCGGTGGTCACCAGCAAGCTGAAGACCTTCGCCGTGGTTCCCGCCGTTCTCGTCGGCCTCATCGCCGGCATCTTCGGGCAGGCGTCGTGGCAGCAGGTGCTGCTGTTCTTCAACCGCGAGACGTTCGGCGTGCAGGACCCCGAGTTCGGCAAGGACATCGGCTTCTACGCGTTCACGCTGCCGTTCATCGAGTTCCTCCTCGGTTTCGTGTTCGCCGGCCTCATCGTGATGTTCCTGGCGAATCTGCTGGCGCACTACGTGTTCGGCGGAATCCGGCTCGCGGGCCGGGACGGTTCCCTCTCGCGCGGCGCCCGTATCCAGCTGGCCTCCATCGCGGGCGTGTTCCTGGTGACCAAGGCCGTGGCCTACTGGTTCGACCGGTACGCGCTGGTCTACTCGAACCGGTCCAGCATGTTCACCGGCGCCAACTACACCGACATCAACGCGGTGCTCCCGGCGAAGGCCATCCTCACGGGCATCGCGATCATCTGCGCCGCGGCGTTCTTCGCGGGCATCGTGATGAGGGACCTGCGGGTCCCGGCGATCGCCACCGTGCTCATGCTGTTCTCCTCGCTGGTCGTCGGGTTCGGCTGGCCGCAGGCGGTGCAGACCTTCTCCGTCGGCCCGAACACCGAGCGTGAACTGCCGTACATCAACAGGAACCTCGAGGCGACCAAGGAGGCGTACGGGCTCACCGACGCCAAATACGAGAAGACGGACTCCAAGGTCTCCGACGACACGCTGCAGACCCTGACGCAGAAGGACGCGCCGTCGCTGCAGAACGTGCGCCTACTGGACCCGAACGTGGTCTCGCGCGCCTTCTCCACGCTCAACCAGCTCAAGGAGTACTACCGCCTCCCGGACCAGCTGGCGGTGGACCGGTACGACGTGGGCGGCCGGCCCACCAACGTGCTGATGGCGCCGATCGAGCTGAACCCGGACAAGACGCCCACCGACTGGACGTCGCGGCACATGGTCTACACCCACGGCAACGGCCTGATCACCGCGCCCGCGGGCGAGGTCGACCAGGTGGTCACCGAGGGCAACAAGGACGCGGTGAACAACACCGCCGGCGGCCAGCCGGTGTTCACCCGCGACGGTGTCGGCAAGCAGCAGACGGTCAAGCAGAACCGGCTCTACTACGGCGAGATCATCGGCTCGGACCCGAACTTCTACTCGATCGTCGGCAGCAAGGGCGAGGCGCGCGAGTACGACTCGGACACCGCGCGCTCGCGGTACGAGGGCGACGGCGGCGTGAACGTGGGCTCGTGGCTGCCGCGCCTGGCCTACGCGATCAAGTTCACCGAGCGGAACATCCTGCTGAACCCCAACATCGGTGACGAGTCGAAGATCATCTACCAGCGCGACCCGCGCGACCGCGTCAAGCAGATCGCGCCGTTCCTCACGGTGGACACGAAGACGTACCCGGTGGTGGACTCGCGGTCCGGCCGCATCCAGTGGGTTGTCGACGGCTACACCACGCTGCCGAAGTACCCCTACGCGCAGCAGACCTCGCTGTCGGACGCCACCGGCTCCCGTCAGCAGGCCGCGCCGGGCCAGCCGCAGCAGCGGCGCCAGCCCGACGAGAAGGTGGGCTACATCCGGAACTCGGTGAAGGCCACCGTCGACGCGTACGACGGGTCGGTACACCTGTACCAGGTGGACGACAAGGACCCGGTGCTCAACGCGTGGAAGAAGATCTTCCCCAGCGTGATCGAGCCGGGCGGCAACGCCCCGTCGGAGATCCGGCAGCACTTCCGTTACCCGCAGGACCTGTTCGAGGTGCAGCGGTTCCTGCTGCAGAAGTACCACACGAACGACGCCAACACCTTCCGTCAGCAGAACGACGTGTGGCAGGTGGCGGGCGCCCCCGCGGACACCCCGGACAAGGACGGCCTGCAGGCGCCGTACTACTCCGTCGCGGCGCAGCCCGGCGGCGGTCCGGCGCAGTTCCAGCTGTCGTCCGTGCTGCAGCCGCGCGACCAGCCGTACGTGTCGGCGCGGGTGTCGGTGTCCTCGGACGGGGATGACGCGGGCCGGATCATCGTGCGCGACATGCCCCGTCGCACGCCCGGCCCGAGCCAGGCGGCGGACCTGATCAAGGGCTCGCCCCCGTACACCGCGGACAACGCCAACATCAGCGCGCTCAACCCGCGGTTCGGCAACCTCCAAGCGTTGGGGCTCGCGAACGGCGGTCAGGTGTACGTGTGGCCGATGTACGCGCAGAGCAGCGAGCAGAACACGCCGCCGAAGCTGATCAAGGTGCTCACGCTGAACCCGGTCACCTCCGGTGCCGGCTACCAGCCGACGGTCGCCGCGTCGCTGACGCAGGCGGGTTTCCGCGGGGTGGACGCGGCCCTCGCCGCGGCCGCGCCCGGTGTGAGCGGGCCGACGGCGGGCGCGACGGTGCCCGGCCCCAACGGGGAGCAGGGGCAGCAGCCCGGCACGACGCCGGGCATCGTGCCCGGTGGCCCCGAGACGCCCGAGCTCGAGGCGGCGGTGCAGGCCGTGTCCGATGCGTGGGGAGCGGTGCTCTCGGCGCAGCGCAGCGGCGATCAGGTCGCCGTGGGCCAGGCGATGAAGCGCCTGGGCGACGCGGTGGGCAAGCTGCAGGAGGCCGAGGGCAAGTCGCAGGGCGGCAACTGATTCCGGTTCCCCCGTCGCTCGTGAGAGCGTCGCGGCGGCGGGGGAGACGGGCGTCACGTTCAAGTGATTTGCACATCGAGAGCAGCTTCCAGTAACGTGGTGTTCACCCGACGCGGGGTGGAGCAGCTCGGTAGCTCGCTGGGCTCATAACCCAGAGGTCGCAGGTTCAAATCCTGTCCCCGCTACTAGGTCGAAGGGCCCCGGAGAAATCCGGGGCCCTTTCGCATTTCCGCGTACGGTCGTGGGGTGATCGACGAACGGGGACGGATGCTCGCGGGCGAGCCGTATCGCGACAGCGATCCCGAGCTCGTGGCCATGCGGAAGGCGTGCGGCCGGCTGCTGGACCGGTTCAACGGCACCGCCGCCGACGACGACGCGCAGCGCCTCCGGATCCTCCAGGAGCTTCTGGGCGGCATCGGCGAGGGATCCTGGGTCATGCCGCGGTTCCAGTGCGATTACGGCGCTCACATCACCATCGGAGCCAACAGCTTCCTCAACTACGACGCGATCCTGATGGACTGCGCGCCCATCTCGATCGGCGACGACGTGTCCGTCGGGCCACGGGCGCAACTCCTCACGGCCCTGCATCCGGTCGGGGACCACGCGGCGCGGCGTGCGCGCTGGGAGACCGCGGAACCGATCGCGATCGGCGACAACGTGTGGCTGGGCGGCGGCGTGATCGTGTGTCCCGGCGTGAGGATCGGCCGGAACGCGGTGATCGGGGCGGGCAGCGTCGTCACCCGCGACGTCCCGGACCACGTGGTCGCGGTCGGCAACCCCTGCCGTGTCGTGCGGCGACTCCCGCCGGAGTAGTCGCAGCACGATTGCCGCCGTATCCGGACCGGCACGGGGCTTTCCTGCGTACGCTCGCTGCTGTGCCGACCAGCGCAGACCTCCGGACGTGGTGCTCTTCGCGCGACGTGGACGAGCGCGAGACATCGGAGACCGATCGGCGCGGGCGTCGCCTGGTCTCGATCGCCGCGTACGGAGCATCGGCGGTGAGTTTCGTTTTCGCCGTGATCGGCGGCGCGTTCGGCGGGCCGGTGAACGTCGCGGTGATCAACGCCGTGTCCGGGGCGGCGTTCGCCGTGGTCCCGTCCCTGCGCCGGCTCGGCGCGCTCGCTCCTGCCACGGGCTTCTTCATCGTCGCGTCCGCCGCTCTGTGGAGCCTGTGCACCGCGATCGGCGAGGGCGCCGGGTTGCTCTACTACTTCCTGGTCATGGCCGTCGGGGTGCCGATGGTGGTCGGCATCCGCAGGGTCGTGGCGTCCGCCGTGGTGGTGGCGCTGTGCCTGGCGGCGGTGATCCACCTTCACTTCGCGGTGCCCGAGGACACCGGCCTGGCGCCGCCGTGGCTGCTCACCGTGGGATTCGTGATCAACGTGACGGTCGCGGCCACGCTGGCGGTGGCGACCGTCGGCTCGGGGCTGTTCGAGATCGCCCGCGCCGAGGCGGCCCTCGCGGAGGAGTACCGGCGGTCGGAGGCGCTGCTCGACAACATTCTTCCGCGCAGCGTCGCGGACCGGCTCAAGCAGCCGGGCCACCGCGAGGTCGCGGACGCCTATGACGACGCCTCGGTCCTGTTCGCCGATATCGCCGGGTTCACCGAGATGTCCGGGCACACGGCTCCCGCCGAGGTGGTGCGGTACCTCGACCGCCTCTACACGGTGCTCGACGGTCTGGTGGAGGCGCACGGCCTGGAGAAGATCAAGACGTCCGGCGACTCGTACATGGTGGTCAGCGGCGTACCCGAGCCGCGGCGCGATCACCTCGCCGCCCTGGCCCGGTTCGGGCTGGCGATGCGGGTCGCCGCCGCGTCCGTCGCCGACGCGGACGGCCGGGCGACGCCGATGCGGATCGGTCTCGCCGACGGGCCGGTGGTGGCGGGCATCGTCGGCTCGAAGAAGGTGTTCTTCGACGTGTGGGGCGACGCGGTCAACGTCGCGTCCCGGATGGAGTCGACGGGGATCGTCGACCGCATCCAGGTCACATCGTCGGTGCGCGACAGGCTGTCCGAGGAGGGCTTCGACTTCGAGGAGCGGGGGATCATCGCCGTGAAGGGCAAGCCCGATCAGCGCACGTGGTTCCTCGTCGGCGAGGGCGCCCGCCCGCGATGAGTTCGCTGGAGTCGCCGTCGAGCCGCCTCTCCGGCGTCCCGGACGGCGGCTGAGCGACACCCGAGTTCCGATCACCGTGATCGGGACCGTTCCCGGACGGAGCGCTGAACGGCAGAGTGGCCTGTCATACACGGACGAGTCCCTTCGTCCGGATCAGCCGTACAGGGAGAATCACCATGCCGACTCTGGTCATCGTCGCGTTCGTGGGGCTGCTGGGGCAGCTCGTGGACGGGAGCCTGGGAATGGCCTTCGGCGTCACCGCCACGACGTTCCTCGTCGCACTCACCACGCTGTCGCCGGCCGCGATCTCCGCGACCGTCCACCTCGCGGAGATCGGCACCAGCGCCGTATCGGGCGCCTCGCACTGGCGCTTCGGCAACGTCGATTGGAAGGTCGTCCGCCGGATCGGCGTCCCCGGCGCGATCGGTGCGTTCATCGGTGCGACGGTGCTCTCCAACCTCTCGACCGAGGTGGCCAAGCCGGTGATGTCGACGATCCTGTTGCTGCTGGGCCTGTACGTGCTCCTGCGCTTCACCTTCCGCGGCATCGACACCAAGAACCTGGGCCGCCCGCTCAAGCGCCGCTTCCTGGCCCCGCTCGGCCTGTTCGGCGGCTTCGTCGACGCGACGGGCGGCGGCGGTTGGGGCCCCGTCGGGACCCCCGCGCTGCTCGCCTCGGGCCGGATGGAGCCCCGCAAGGTGGTCGGCACGATCGACACCAGTGAGTTCCTCATCGCGCTCGCCGCCTCCCTGGGTTTCCTCGCCAACCTCGGCGGCGAGGGCGTGAACTTCGCCTACGCCGGCGCGATCCTGCTGGGCGGCGTCATCGCGGCCCCGATCGCGGCCTGGCTCGTGCGGCACTTCCCGCCGCGCCTGTTGGGCGCCTCGGTGGGCGGCCTGATCATCCTCACCAACGCCAAGACGCTGATGGGCAAGAGCGGTCTCGCGCTCGATCCGGGCGTCACGCGCATCGTGTACATCCTCATCGTGGCGCTGTGGATCGCGGCCTTCGCGTACTCCTTCGTCCAGTACCGCCGCGACGCGAGTGTCGAGTCCGCCGACTCCATCAGCGCCCTCGCCGAGCGCAACGCCGACGACCCGAAGGCCGAGGAGCCCAGGGAGCCCGTCCCCGCCTGATCGCCCCGCCCCGCGTCGCGAATCTTCGCCGCAGAGGTACCTCGCAGCCATAATGGCCGCGTCCACCCTCTACAGCGAAGATTCGCGACGCGTCCGCTTGTAACCTGGCGGCATGGACGTCTGGAGGGCCGATCCCGCGCGGGACGCGGCCGTGGTGGCCGCGTTGCGGTACGCCTGGGCCGCCACGACGGGCCGCGCCCACGGGCCCTGCGACGACGGGTTCACCGAGCAGATCCGGCGGTGGTGGGTCGACGACGATCGCACGGTGTTCGTGGCGGGGGACCGCTCTGACCGCGGCGGGGTCGCGGGGATGATCACGGTGCACGAGTACCGGCGGATGCCGATGCCGGGCGCGGTGCCGGCCGCATGGGGATACGTGGGTCACCTCTTCGTGCTTCCGGCCGCGCGGCGGCAGGGAGTGGGCCGGGCACTGGTCGAGCGGGCGCAGGAAGAGGCCCGCTCGCGCGATTACCGAAGGCTGGTTCTCTCGCCGACCGATGAGTCGGTGGACCTGTACCGCCGCATGGGATTCCGTTCCGCGGATGAGCTCATGCTCTGGACGCCCGAGGTGCCCACGTCGTGAGTGACTCCGGCCCGGCCCCGCGGTCGAGGGCGCGGACGAACACCGCGCACCCGATACCGGAGAGCACCATCCCGGTCCCGAACGCCGCGGTGTAGCCGAACACGTCGCCCACCGCGCCCCCGGCGAATCCGGCGAGGCCCTGCGCGCCCACCACTGCGCAGGCCAGCAGTGTGTAATCGGCCCCGGCGAACTCGCGCTCGCTGGCGTCCATCATCAGGGTGAACAGGGCGACGGTGGCGGCGCCTCCGAGGACGTGCTCGGTCATCGTCGCGGTCACCACGAGTCCGTAACCGCCGAAACCGGCGGCGGCGACGACGTACAGCCCGATCGCCAGGGTCTGCGCGACGCCGCCCGCGAGGAGGGCGGGCCGCCGGCCGTAATGGTAGGCCAGCCATCCGCCGACGGCGGAGCCGAGCAGTGCGCCCGCGGAGCTCAGGGCGCCGCTCACGAGCGCGATCTGGCCGAGGCTCAGTCCCACGTCGTGCAGGAACGGACCGGCGATCGACGAGGCCATCGCGTTGCCGAACTTGTAGGCCGCGAGAAGCGCGATCAGGCCGACCACGCCGGGGCGGCGCAGGCGCTGCCACCACGCCGTCGTCAGTGCCTCGCGCGCGGGCTCGGGTTCGACGGTCCGCGGCTCGTCGCGGACGAGAGCGACGACCGGCAGCGTGCAGAGCAGGATGAGGCACCCGAGGGTGAGCATCAGCACGCGCCAGCCGTATTCGGAGAACACCCACCGCAGGCCTCCGCCGCCCACGATCATCCCGATCCGGTAGGCGCCGGTCTGGATGCCGTTGCCGATGCCCCGATCGCGGGGCCCGAGGAGCCGCACCGCGAGGCCGTCGGTCGCCACGTCCTGCGTGGCCGCCAGCAGGTTGATCACGGCGATGCCCACGAAGACCCACCGGAGGGAGCCGGTGACGTCGGTCGCGGCGAGTGCGAACGCCGTGCCCGCGGAGCCGAGCTGGGTGATCAGGAGCCACCGCCTGCGGGTGCCCAGCCGGTCGACGGCAGGGGCCCAGAGGAACTTGATGCCCCACGGCGCGTACAGGAGTGACGTGAGACTGATCGCGGTGAGGGAGTAGCCGGCGTCACGGAGGAGCACCGGCACGGCCTGGGTGAAGAAGCCGAAGGGGAGTCCCTGCGCGAAGTAGAGCCCCGTCAGAAGGACGAGGACGCCGGAGCGGAGCACCCGCTGATTCTGTCAGGTGCGGCCCTCGGTGCGAACGCGGAAACGCCTGTGGCGGCCGATCCCTTCGGGGACCGACCGCCACAGGCGTTCGTCAGTGTGCGACAGGCTCTTAGCCGCGGCCGCCGCAGCTCGGCCACGCGCCGATGCCCTGCGAGGCGAGGATGTTCTCCGCCACGCGGATCTGCTCGGCCTTGGAGGCGTTGTGGGGCATGCCCGAGCCGCCGTTGGCCTGCCAGGTCGACGGGCTGAACTGCAGGCCGCCGTAGTAGCCGTTGCCGGTGTTGGTGGACCAGTTGCCACCCGACTCGCAGGCGGCGATGGCGTCCCAATCGACGCTGCTGGCGTTCGCGGTGCCGGCGCCGAAAGCGACGGGAGCGGCGACGATCGCGCCGGTAACGGCCATCATGCCCAGGGTCTTACGGAGGTTCTTCATGTTTTCCTTTCGCCATGCGCATGCCAGGACATGGCCCGATAGGGGCCGAAGTGTCGGGGAAGAAGTGGACCGTGCCTTCTCTGTCGGGCACGGCAGTGGGCTGAGAAGAGCACTCAACCTGCTTCGGCGACGTGGTGCGTCGCGCTGAAGCGGTCCGGCGCCAGAGGCTGGATGCACTCTTTCGGCGGCGGGCCCACACACACACGCGGGGTTCGTGGATTCAGTTTTCGTCCCGTGAACGGGTCCTGATGAACACTAGGTGGTTCTCGGCCCGGCGTCATCCCCGCCACGAGACGGTCTCCGTTTGATAACGAAAAGATCACGGTAGGCTGTGAGGTGGGTAAGACCAGGTCAGCCGTAATGATGCTAGCAATAGTTCGCATAGGCACTGACCAGCGCGAAGTGGTGGAGGTCACAGAAAAAATGTGACTGGCGTCACGACAATTCGGTCACGAAATGATGAACGAGATTCGATTCCGATAGCAGCGCAACTACTTTCCTTACGGAGGTAGGGCGGCGCGGAGTACCGGGGAAGGGTCGCCGGGACTTTCGGCCGCGACACGCGCTCTGAGGGCTGCTCCGCGCGCGGACGACGCGCGGTGCGCGAGATGTGCCCGCGTGCGCGAAAAACGTTGCGCGCACGAGAACGGGGCGCCGCCATCGATGATGGCGACGCCCCGTCGGATCCTCCCCGGGCTACTTCAGCTGGGAGCTGGTGAGATCCAGGTGGCGCCGGGCGATGATGAGCTGCTGGATCTGCTGGGTGCCCTCGAAGATGTCCAGGATCTTCGAATCGCGGGCCCACTTCTCCAGGAGCGTGCGCTCCGAGTATCCCAGCGCACCCGCGAGTTCCACCGCCTTGAGGGTCACATCCGAGCCGACGCGGCCGGCCTTCGCCTTGGCCATCGACGCGTTCATCGAGTTCGGCACCTTGTTATCGGCCATCCAGCCGGACTTCAGCGTGAGCTGGTACGCGGCCTCCCAATCGGATTCGAGGCGGATGAACTCGGCGGCCGCGTGCGGCAGCGTGTTCACCGGTGCGTCGTAATCGATGGCGATACCCGCGTCCTCCAGGACCGTGCGCAGCTCCTCGAGCGACGCGCGCGCGCAGCCGATCGCCATCGCGGCGACGAGCGGGCGGGTGTTGTCGAACGTCTGCATGACGCCCGCGAAGCCCTTCTCCACGTTGACTTCCGGGCTGCCGAGGATGTTCTCGAACGGGATGCGGCAGTCCTCGAAGCGGATCTCCGCGGTGTCCGACGCACGGATGCCCAGCTTGTGCTCGAGCCGGGCGACGGTCACGCCGGGGTGCTCGCGGGGCACCACGAACGACTTGATCGCCGCGCGGCCCAGGCTCTTGTCCACGGTGGCCCACACGACCACGTGGTCGGCACGCGAACCCGAGGTGACGAAGATCTTGGTGCCGTTGAGGACCCACTCGTCGCCGTCGCGGGTCGCGGTGGTGGTGACGGCGGCGGAGTCGGAGCCGAACGAGGGCTCGGTGATGGCCATCGAGGCCCATACCTTGCCGAAGCGCTCCAGCTGCTCGTCGGTCGCGACCGCGGCGATCGCGGCGTTGCCGAGTCCCTGGAACGGGAACGCCAGCATGAGACCGGTATCGCCCCAACACATCTCGATCGCGTTGATGATCGACTCCATGGTGCCGCCGTTGCGGTTGCCCGCAGTGACATCGACCGCCGGCTTCGGCTTCTCCGCCTCGGCCTCGGGGGCCTCGCTCTTCTTGCGGTCACCGCTCGCGGCGGACGGGGCCTGGCCGGCGTCGGCGAGGCCGTCGTAGAGCGCCGCGATGGTGTCGAGTTCCTTGGGGTACTCGTGTTCGGCGAGGTCGTACTTGCGCGAGATGGGGCGGAAGATCTCGGCCGCGCCCTGGTGGGACATCTCCGCCGAGGCCTTGAGCTTCTTGGGAAGTTCCAGATTGATTGCCATGATGGTTCTTTCGTGTCAGAAGGTCGGCTAGAGGACGACGACGCCCTCGGCGATGCCCACGGCGCGCAGGTCGCGATACCAGCGCTCGACCGGGTGCTCCTTGGTGAATCCGTGGCCGCCGAGCAGCTGCACGCCGTCGAGGCCGATGCGCATGCCCTTGTCGGTGGCGAACTTCCGCGCCAGCGCCGCCTCGCGGCTGAACGAGAGGCCCTGCTCGGCGCGCGAGGCGCCGCGCCACACGAGCAACTCGAGGCCCTCGATCTCGGTGGCCATGTCGGCCACCGCGAACGCGACGGCCTGGCGGTGGGCGATCGGCTCGCCGAAGGCCTCGCGCTCCTTGACGTACGGGGTCACGTAGTCGAGGACGGCACGCGAGGTGCCCAGCGCGAGCGCCGACCAGCCGAGGCGGGCGAGGCGCACCACGTCGGTGTAGTTCTGCGCGGCGGTGTCGAGGTCGACTTCGCCCAGCAGCGCCGTCGACGGCACCTTGACGTTGTTGAGGTTGAGGCGGCCGAGCGAGGCGGCGCGCAGGCCCATGCTGGGGTCGCCCTCCACGATCACGCCGTCGGTGCCGGACTCCACGATGAACAGCGCGGGCTTGCCGTCCAGTTCGGCGCCGACCACGAACAGCTCGGCCGAACCGGCCTGCGGCACCATCGACTTCACGCCGCTGAGCACGTAGCCGCCCGAGGTGCGGGTGGCCTTGGTGGACAGCGCGAACGGATTGAACAGGGCGCCGGGCTCCGCGATCACCACGGAGGACTGCGGCACCTCCTCGCCCGCGAACTCGGTGAGGTAGGTCTTCTGCTGGCCGTCGGAGCCGAACTGCGACAGCGCCACCGCGACGCCGCTCGGCGCGATGATCGGCAGCGCGAGGCCCATGTCGCCGTAGGCGAGGGCCTCGGCCACGAGCGCGTTGGTGACCACGCCGCGGTCGGTGCCGGCGCCGTCCAACTCCTCCGGCACGTTGATCATCGTGATGCCCAGCTCGGTGGCGCGCTCGAGCAGCGACTCCGGGGCCTCGGTCGCGGCGTCCGCGTCGAACGCTGCGGGCCGGACGATCTCGGCGGCGAAGTCCTTGACCGTGTCGACGATCATCTTCTGCTCGTCGTCGGGCGTGAGGTCGTAGGTCGTCTTCGTGCTGGCGCCGAGCCGTTTGGGCTTACCGGTGCCGGCGACCACCTTGAAGGTGCGGTTCGCGGCGCCGAGCGCCTTGAAGCCGGTCTTGGTGCCCTCGTAGGCGACGCGGTTCACGAGGTCCTGGAGGCCTCGGTTCTGCACGAACGGCGTCTGGACCACGGCCATCAGGGCGCGGATCAGCTGGCCGGTCGGGTTTCGCCGGATCGGGTTCTTCCCGATGGCGCTGGTGTCCCGGGGGTCGGTTGACGTGCTCATCTCCACCATCTTGTCGTCGTGGGCGACGCCGGTGGGGGAGCTGGTCCCGGGCCTTCGCCGCCAACTTACTCTTGAGTCAGTTAAGACCTTACTCCGCGGTAAGGTCGGTGCCAAGAGGTGGGACGAAACATGCGTCCGTGTGTCACGGATTGAGACGTCGCAGCACATAGGGGTGCAGTGCCGGGTTCGCGGCGATCGCCGAACCACCGTGCGGGCCGGGCGCACCGTCGTACCCCGTGAACACGCCCCCGGCCTCTCGGACCAGGATCTCCACGGCGGCCAGGTCCCAGAGCGACACCTCGGGTTCCGCCGCGACGTCCACGGCACCCTCGGCCACCAGGCAGTAGCTCCAGAAGTCGCCGTAACCGCGCAGGCGCCACGCGTCGTCCGCCAGGGCCAGGAACCGGGCCCGCGCCTCGCGGTCCGCGAAGTAGGAGAGGTCGGAGAAGGAGATGCTCGCGTCCGCGATCTCGGAGACGGCGGACACGCGGATCCGACGGGGCTCGCCACCGTCGAACACGACGAACGCGCCGCCGCCCGCCGAGGCGTACCACCGGCGGCGCAGCGCGGGCGCGGACACCACGCCGGCCACCGGCACGCCGTCCTCGAGCAGCGCGATGAGCGTCGACCACACGGGCACGGACCGCACGTAGTTCTTGGTGCCGTCGATCGGATCGATCACCCACTGCCGCCCCGAGAACACCGCGTCGCCGCCGAACTCCTCGCCGAGCACCGCGTCGTCCGGGCGGTCCGCGGCCAGGCGCTCGCGCAGCGCCGTCTCGGTGGCGAGGTCCGCGTCCGAGACCGGAGTGAGGTCCGGTTTGGCGTCCACCCGGAGATCGAGCGCGCCGAAGCGCGCCATGGTGATCGAGTCGGCCAGGTCCGCGAGGGCCAGGGCGAGAACGAGATCGGAGGAGGGGTTCGACGGTGCGCTCGACATACGAGCAAGGTACCCACCGGGCCCGGTGCGCGGGTCACCGCGCGTCCGATCGTCGCGCGGGCCTCACCCCGCCGGGTCGATCGCTAATCTGGGCGTATGGAGCTGATCTGGATCGCGATTCTCGGGGTGATTCTCGCGGCGCTCGTCATGGGCTGGCGGCGCTCGCGGAAGGTGGTCGCGGGCACGGCGGTGGCGGGGCCCGGTATGGAGGACGGTGTCCTCACCATCAGCGGGGTGACCGAACGGCCGGACGACGCGGACCAGAACGGCCAGGCGTTCGCCACCATCTCCGGCAGCATCACCGGGCCCAGCGCGCGGCCCACGCAGGTGTACCGCCGGCTCGTCATGGATTTCGGTCAGCGCTGGCCGGAGGTGGGTGATCAACTGCCCGTGTACTACAAGGTGGGCAAGGTCGAGACCTCCTGGGAGGTCGGGAGCCTAACCCCGCCACCGGACTCGTACGGCCCGCCCGAGCAGTATCCTGGATAACTGTGCATCCTGACGTGACCGCAGACATCGAGAGCCTCGAGACCACCCTCCGGACAGTGGAGAAGGTGATCGATCTCGAGGAGCTGGGACGCCGGGTCGACGAGCTCGAGCAGAAGGCGTCCGACCCCGACCTCTGGAACGATCAGGCCAACGCCCAGCAGGTCACGAGCGAGCTCTCGCACGCCCAGTCCGAGCTGCGCCGCGTGACGGACCTGCGGCAGCGCCTCGACGACCTGCCCGTCCTCTACGAGCTGGCCGAGGCGGAGGAGGGCGACGATCGTGCGGTCGCGCTCGAGGACGCCGACGGCGACCGCGCGCAGTTGCGCTCGGAGATCGAGGCCATGGAAGTGAAGACCATGCTCTCGGGCGAGTACGACCACCGCGACGCACTGGTGAACATCCGCGCGGGCGCGGGCGGCGTGGACGCCGCGGACTGGGCCGAGATGCTCATGCGCATGTACGTGCGCTGGGCCGAGAAGCACGGCTACGGCGTGGAGGTCTACGACACCAGCTACGCCGAGGAGGCGGGCCTGAAGTCCGCGACGTTCGCCGTCAAGACCGACTACGCCTACGGCACCCTCTCCGTGGAGATGGGCACGCACCGGCTCGTGCGGATCAGCCCGTTCGACAACCAGGGCCGCCGCCAGACCTCCTTCGCCGAGGTCGAGGTGCTGCCCGTGGTGGAGACCACCGACCACATCGACATCGACGAGAACGAGGTGCGCGTCGACGTGTACCGCAGCTCGGGTCCCGGCGGTCAGTCGGTCAACACCACCGACTCCGCGGTCCGGCTGACCCACGTCCCCACGGGCATCGTGGTGACCTGCCAGAACGAGAAGAGCCAGCTGCAGAACAAGGTCTCGGCCATGAAGGTGCTGCAGGCCAAGCTGCTCGAGCGCAAGCGCCAGGAGGAGCGGGCCCAGATGGACGCGCTCAAGACGAACGAGGGTGCGTCCTGGGGCAACCAGATGCGCTCGTACGTGCTGCACCCGTACCAGATGGTCAAGGACCTGCGGACCAACTACGAGGTGAACAACCCGTCGGGCGTGCTCGACGGTGACCTCGACGGCTTCATCGAGGCCGGCATCCGGTGGCGGATGAGGGGCGATGACGAGTAGCGCGCTCCTGGCCGGCGTCTTCGACCTCCCGTCCACGGCGGGCTGGCGACTACTGCTGTTCCACCGCATCCTGCCGGTGCTGCTGTGGCTGATCGCCGCCGTCCTGGCCAACCGGTTCGTCAACTGGGCGTCCGCGCGGGTCACCATGCGCATCGACGCGCAGTTCGCGCACAGCGATTCGCTGGTCCGTTCCGAATCGGCGAAGCACCAGCACGCGCTGATCCAGGTGGTCAGCTGGGTCGCGATCGCGATCATCTACCTGTTCACCAGCTATCAGATCGTCACGGCGCTGGGCGTGCCGATCAACGCGCTGGTCGCCCCGGCCACCATCATCGGCGCGGCACTGGGCTTCGGCGCGCAGCGCGTGGTGCAGGACCTGCTGGCGGGGTTCTTCCTCATCACCGAGCGGCAGTACGGCTTCGGCGACGTGGTGAACCTCGCGCTGGTCGGCGGTTCCGAGGCGGAGGGCACCGTCGAGGACGTGACGCTGCGCGTGACCAAGCTGCGCAACACCGACGGCGAGGTGATCACCGTGCCCAACGGCCAGGTGGTCAAGGCCACCAACCTGTCCAAGGACTGGGCGCGCGCCGTGGTCGACATCCCGCTGCCGAAGACCGTCGACATGGGGAAGGTCAACCCGCTCCTGCACCGCGTGGGGGAGCGCGCGGCCACCGACCCGCGGCTGTCCACCCTGCTGCTCGACAAGCCCACGGTGATGGGCGTCGAATCGATCGACCTCAGCCAGGTCAACGTGCGGATGGTCGCGCGGACCCTGCCCGGCAAGCAGTTCGAGGTGGGGCGCAACCTGCGCGAGCGCATCGTCCGCAGCCTCGCCACCGCGGGCATCGACGTGGACCCGGTCACCGACACCGTCGAGGACGCGGCCGAGGGGGAGGTGGCGTCGAAGTGACCGACCCCCGCGACCCGCGGAACGACGGGCCGAAGCCCGACGCCCCGACCGAGAAGATCGAGGCCGCCACGCAGAAGCTCGACGGCTCGGCGGTGAAGCCGCCGGAGGAGCAGGGCGCCGCCAAGCGCCTCTCACCGCCGCTGTGGGACCGGCTTCCCAAGCACATCCCGCACACCCGGGCCCGCACCAGCACCGTGATCCTGCTCGTCCTGTTCGTGCTGCTGCTCTGGTGGTACCTCACGCTGCGGGACGAGTTCGTCCCCATCGAGGAGCAGAAGACCGGCAAGCCCGCGGCGACCTCGTCGGAGACGCAGGCTCCCGTGCGGCCCGAGACCACCGATTCGCGGACGCCGTGGACCGAGTCGAGCCCGGCGCCGTCGTCGAGGGCGGGCACCAGCGGTTCGACGGTGCCCTCCGGCGCGTCCGCCACGGGGGTCCCGTCCGGGGACCGCGAATCGACCGACGGCGCACCGTCGAGCGGGACGACGACGGCGAACGGGATCCCGATCCCGGGCATCGGCACGGTGCCCCTGCCGACCCGGCCGGGCCAGGGCGAACCGTCCACGGGCGGCGCACCGACGACGGCGGCTCCCGCGGCCTGAGCTCACCGGTGGTTACACTGGGCGACCGTGATCACGCTCCAGAACGTCACTATGAAATACAAGGCGTCGGCCCGGCCGGCGCTCAACGATCTGTCGTTGCAGATCGGTAAGGGGGAGTTCGCTTTCCTCATCGGACCGTCGGGTTCGGGCAAGTCGACGTTCTTCCGGCTGCTGCTCAAGGAGGACAGGCCGACCACCGGCGACGTGTACGTCGGCGACTTCCACGTGAACAAGCTGTCCGGGCGCCGCGTTCCGCTGCTCCGGCAGTCGATGGGGTGCGTGTTCCAGGACTTCCGGCTGCTCCAGCAGAAGACGGTGGCGGAGAACGTGGCGTTCGCGCTCGAGGTGATCGGCAAGTCCCGCACCGTGATCGACCGCACGGTGCCGCAGGTGCTCGACTACGTGGGGCTCGGTGGCAAGGCGGACCGGATGCCCGACGAGCTGTCGGGCGGCGAGAAGCAGCGCGTCGCGATCGCGCGCGCCATCGCCAACCGCCCGCTGGTGCTGCTCGCCGACGAGCCCACCGGCAACCTCGACCCCGACACCTCGGCGGAGATCGTGGACGTGCTGGACCGGATCAACCGGGCCGGGACCACCGTGGTCATGGCCACACACGACCGCCACATCGTCGACTCGATGCGCCGCCGCGTCATCGAGTTCCGACTGGGCGAGATGGTGCGCGACGACGCCACCGGCGTCTACGGCCTGGGCCGCTGACGCGCAGACGATCGAGACGAATCGAAGGACTGATTTCGAGTGCGTGCCAGCTTCATCACCAGCGAGGTCCTCACGGGCCTGCGCCGGAACGTGAGCATGACCATCGCCATGATCCTCACCACCGCCATCTCGCTGGGCCTCTTCGGCGGCGGGCTGCTGGTGGTGCGTATGGCCGATAAGAGCCAGGACATCTTCCTGCAGCGGGTGGAGATCCAGGTGTTCGTCGACGACAAGGTCGCCGCCGAGGATCCGAACTGCCAGAAGGAGACGTGCCAGGCGATCGAGGCCAAGATCAAGCAGCAGTCCGGCGTCGACTCCGTGGACTACATCTCCCAGGACGAGGCCCTGGAGACGGCGAAGACCAAGACCTTCGCCGGGCAGCCCGAGCTCGCAGACCTGGTGCGACCCGGCGTGCTGCCGGCGTCGTTCAAGGTGCGCGTCGAGGACGAGAACAAGTTCTCCGCGGTGATCGACGCGGTCAAGGCGCAGCCGGGGGTGGCCGGCGTTCAGGACCAGCGCGAGCTGGTCGAGAGGGTGTTCTCCGTGCTCAACGGCGCCCGGAACGCCGCCTTCTTCGTCGCCCTGATCCAGGCCGTCGCGGCGGTCCTGCTGATCGCGAACATGGTCCAGGTCGCGGCGTACACGCGCAGGACGGAAGTGTCGATCATGCGGCTCGTGGGCGCCTCCCGCTGGTACACCCAGCTGCCGTTCCTGTTGGAGGCCGTGCTCGCCGCGGTGATCGGCGCCGGCCTCGCCGTGGCCGGCCTGTTCGTGGGCAAGGGGCTGTTCTTCGACAAGGCGCTGCGTGAGCTCTACGGCGTGAACATCCTGGCGCGGATCACCAACACCGATGTGCTCCTCGTGTCTCCCTGGCTCATCGTGGTCGGCGCCGGGATGGCGGCGCTGACGGGGTACGTGACCCTCCGCTTCTACGTCCGCGAGTAGCGGCGGTCGTGACCGGGGAGGCGAAACTCGCTTCCCCGGCACCGTCGGGCGACCGTAGACTGGACTGGTTGTCCAGTTCCGTGTCCGGGCTCGTCGCCCGGTCCCGTAGGTGTTCGAAAGGAAGGTCGCGTCGTGGCGAAGGAGAAGGGTCGCTCGGTGATCGCCAGCAACCGCAAGGCCCGCCACAACTACGCCGTTCTCGACACCTTCGAGGCCGGCGTGGTGCTGGTCGGGACCGAGGTCAAGGCGCTGCGCGACGGCAAGGCGTCGCTCGTGGACGCGTACGCCACGATCGACGACGGCGAGGTCTGGCTGCGCGGCCTGCACATCCCGGAGTACGGGAACGGGTCCTGGACCAACCACACCCCGCGGCGCACGCGGAAGCTGCTGCTGCACCGCCGCCAGATCGACATGCTGACCGGCAAGGTCCGCGAGGGCAACCTGACCCTGGTGCCGCTGTCGATGTACTTCAGCGACGGTCGGGTCAAGGTGGAGCTCGCGCTCGCCAAGGGCAAGCAGGACTACGACAAGCGGCAGGACATCGCCCGCCGCACCGCCGAGCGCGAGCTGGTCCGTGAGCTGGGCCGGCGCGTCAAGGGCATGCGCGGCTGAGCTGCGATTCTCCCTCTGTTTCACGTCCGTACGGCGTGGCGCGTTGTGTCGCGTTCGCCGGAGTTCTTCAATGGTTACAGAGTTGCTGATGTGACTCTTGTGACTCAAGTGAGGAGCGGATCGCGATGAGCGTCGAGAACAAGGCCAAGATCACGTCCTGGGCACGTCGAGTGGGCGCGGTGCTGATCACCGTGCTCGCGAACATGAGTGCCTCCACCGCCAGTACCCGCCTGCGCCTGGTCTGACCGCACGCGTTCGCCCACCGAGAAAAGGGGTGGACGCGGGCCCGTCGAGATGGAGTACCCTGGAGTCTCCACCCCGCAAGGAGTGGGCTCCGCGGAAGCGGCGATGAGGGGCCGATCGGTTTCGACTTCGTTTGTTGACGCGGGGGAAGCGTGCCGGTGCAGGCTGGAGACCACCGTAAGCGTCGCGGCAACCAATTAAGCGCCGATTCCAATCAGCGCGACTTCGCTCTCGCTGCCTAAGCAGCCAGGCGAGTCTGTCAGCCCGGGTTCGCCCTCGGCCCGGTCACTGGCATCAGCTAGAGGGATCACCTCACGGTGCGGTCGCGGCATCGTGAGGGACATCAAACAGCGACTGGGATCGTCATCCCGGCTCGTCCGTGAGACCGGGAGATCCGAGTAGAGACACAGCGGACTGCGCACGGAGAAGCCCCGTAGAAATGACGGAGGACCCGGGTTCAATTCCCGGCGGCTCCACAGGACGGCGCCCCCGACCACCGGTCGGGGGCGCTTCGTCGTCGTGGGGGTCGTCGGCGGATCGACGGGCGGCCGCCCAGAATCTGTAGAACAAGTTCTAACAATCGCGTCCCTTCCGGGGTGACAGCGGTTATTGTCAGCGAACATGAACCTGCGTTCCGTACTGCGCCGGACGGTGGCGGCCGCATCGTCGGCGATCCTGCTCGCCGGGCTCGCCGCGCCGGCCCAGGCCGAGCCCCTGCCCGAGAACTACAACTTCTTCGGCGGCATCCCGTTCGAGCTGTCCAACCCCAACGGCTCGCTGCCGGGGACCAACGACTACTCCTGCACGCCCACGGCGAAACACCCGAATCCGGTCGTGCTCGTGCACGGGACGGGCGGCGGCTCGCAGACCAACTGGGGTGCCTACGCGCCGCTGCTCAAGAACAACGGCTACTGCGTGTTCAGCTTCACCTACGGTGCCCTGCCGGGCGCGCCGTGGCCGGTCAACCAGATCGGCGGGACCCGGCCACTGGCACAGAGCGCGCAGCAGCTCAAAGGCACGGTGGAACGCGTTCTGAAAGCGACGGGCGCGAAGAAGGTGGACCTGATCGGCCACTCGCAGGGCACGCTGATGCCCTCGTACTACGTGAAGAAGCTCGGCGGCGCGGGCACGGTGGGCAGGTACGTCTCCCTGGCGCCCCTGTGGCGCGGCACCGGGGGTGACCTCGGGCGCGCCGCGTCGGTGTTCGTCCGGGGCCTGAACATCCGCGATCCGTTCTTCCCGGTCTTCGAGTCGATCGGCGACATGCTCCCCGGATCGCGCTTCCTCGACGAGGTCTGGGCCGGTGGCACGCCCTACGCGAAGGGCGTGGAGTACACGAACATCTCCACCCGGTACGACGAGCTCGTACTCCCGTACACGAGCGGTCAGCTCGACGGTCCGCCCGGAACGACGGTGCGCAACATCGTCGTCCAGGACACCTGCGGGCAGGACTTCTCGGACCATCTGGCCATCGCGGGCTCGCGGCGCGCCGCCTACTTCGTGCTCAACGCGCTCGATCCGCAGCACCCGCGGCCGGTGCCCTGCTACGTGGTGCCGCCGTTCTTCGGTGCCTGAGGCGGCACCCGCAGCGTCATGGTCTCGGGCTCGGCGAGGATCGGCTCGCCGTGCTGCTCCCCGCAGTGCTCCTCCTCGCCGACGTGGTCCACCTGCAGCGTCGCGTGCTCGATGGCGTAGTCGTCGTGCAGCTTCGCGCTCACCGACGCGCGCACCGCGTGGCAGTCCGCGCCGGGGGTCACCAGGACGTGCGCGGAGAGCGCCGCCTGGCCGGAGGTGATCTCCCAGATGTGCAGGTCGTGCACCTCCTCGACGGCGGGCACGGTGGCGATGTCCTGGCCGACCGAGGCCGGGTCGACGCCCTCGGGTGCGGCCTCGAGGAAGATCCGGCCGGAGGCCTTGACGAGGCCCCAGCCCGCCTTGAGCATGAGCGCGGCCACCACGAGGGCGGCGACGGCGTCCGCACGGCCCCATCCTGTGGTCCAGATGATCGCGCCGGCGATCGCGGTGGCGATGAACGCGTAGAGGTCGTTGAGGATGTGCTGGTACGCGCCCTCGACGTTGAGGCTGGTGCGGTTCGCCCGGCGGATGCACCAAGTGGCGGCGAGGTTCACCGCGCACCCGGCCAGTGCCGTGAAGAACACGAGCCTGCCGTCGACGTCCGGCGGGGTGATCAGCCGCGAGACGCCCTCGTAGACGAAGAACGCCGCGAGCAGCAGCAGCGTGATGCCGTTGGCCTGGGCGGAGAGGATCTCGGCCCGCTTGAGCCCGAACGTGTAGCCGCCCTTGGCCGGCTTCGCGGAGATCCGGATGGCGACCAGCGCGAGCACGATCGCGGCGGCGTCGGTGAGCATGTGCGCCGCGTCGGTGATCAGGGCCAGCGAACTGGCGATGATGCCGATCGTCACCTCGATCGCCATGAAGGCGACGAGGAGCGCGAGCGCGATGCTCAGCCAGCGCTTGTCCGCGTCGGCCGACACCCCGTGATCGTGCCCCGCGTGCGAATGTCCCGCGCCCATGCGACGTTCCCTCCGGTCATCGCCCGGGCTTCAGCCCGGGCATCCGGGGGAACGATACATTGTGACATTCGCATATAACAACAGCTGGGCTCAGTCGAGGACGGCGAGCGCGTCGATCTCGACCAGCATCACCTCGTGCGGCAGGTCCACGAACACCGTGGTGCGGCAGGGGAGCGCGGCGCCCTCGGGGACGTTCTCGGCGATGAACTCGCCGTAGGCCTCGTTCATCGGGCCGAAGTCGTCGCGGGTGGTGAGGTACACGCGGAACATCATCACGTCGGCGATCGACGCGCCGCCGGCGGCGAGGATGGCCTTGACGTTCTCCAGCGTCCGGCGGGTCTGCGCCTTGACGTCACCCTCGGCGATGTACTGGTTGGTGGCCGGGTCCATCGGGCCCTGGCCCGAGACCTGCAGCAGGTTTCCGCGGCGCACCCCCTGGCTGAAGAAGTGGGCGGGGGCCGGTGCGTCGGTGGTCGAGACGGCGGTGGCGGGCATGGGTTCTCCTCTACTCTCTTACGGTTCCCGGGGTCCCCGGGAGGATTCAGCGCGGGCGGAACCCGCAGTCGGCGGAGATCGCGGCGCACGTCGCGCGCAGCGGCTCCAGCAGTTTCAGCAGCTCGTCGAAGGGCAGCACCACGTCGGGGACCGACACCGAGGCCGCGGCGACGACGGCGCCGGACGCGTCCCTGATCGGTGCGCCGATGCAGTTGATGGAGGGCTCGTTCTCCTCGCGGTCCGCCGCCCAGTCCTGTTCGCGCACGGTAGCGATCTCCGCGAGGTAGGCCTCCGGCGTCACGATCGTGTTGGCGGTCCGCCGGGTGAAGTCCATCCCCGCCACGATCTGCCGAAGCTCGGTGTCCGGCAGGTCGGCCAGCAGGATCTTCCCGACGGCGCTCGAATTCAGGTTGGCCTCCATGCCCACCCGCGAGTACATCCGGATGAGGTCCCGGGACTCCAGTTTGTCGATGTAGACCACCGCGTCGCCCTCGCGGGCGGCCAGGTGCGTGGTGCGTCCGTGCTCGCGATTGAATTCGACCAGGTGCGGCGACGCGACCGTGCGCACGCCGCGCTGCTCGGCCGCCCGCGCGGAAAGGTCGAACAGCCTCGAGCCCAGGTGGTAACGGTGCGTCTCGTCGTGGTAGGTGAACCGGGCGTCGGTGAGCGGGCGCAGCAGGCGCAGCACGGTGGTCTTGTGCACCCCCAGCTCGTCGGCCAGTTCGTCGAGGGTCGCGGGCCCGTCGCCGAGCAGGGTGAGGATGTCGAGTGCGCGGATCAGGCTCTGGCTCATGCGGTCCCCCTCGGCGCGGGGAACGTCGTCCCGGCGAGGAGGGCGCCTTCGGGTCCGACATGTGCTGCGGCCCAGTCCTCCTCGGAACACGTGAGCAGCGCATCCAGGGATGCCGGAGGGAGCACCGCGAAGTCGGCGCGCACCGTCAGTGTCGCGGCCGCGCCCGCGTGGCCGCGCCGCAGGCAGCTGCGGAGGTCGTCGCCGCGCGCCAGGCCGTGCAGGAACCCGGCTGCGAACGAGTCCCCGGCGCCGACGGGCTCGACGACGGTGACCGACAGCGCGGGCACGGAGGTCTCGGTTCCGTCCCGGTCGACGGAGACTGCGCGCTCGGCGCCGTCCTTGACGACGACGGTGCGCGGTTCCGGCAGCAGTGCGCGGACGGCGGCGGGGTCGCCGGTGCCCAGGACGCGCTCGGCCTCGTCGGACCCGACGAGCACCACGTCCGCGCTGCGCGCGAGTTCGACGACGAGGCCGGGATCGCCGTCGGGCCAGAGCTGCTCGCGCCAGTTCACGTCGAAGGTGACGGTGCCGGATACGCCGCGTCGGTCGCGGAGCAGGGCGGAGGTGAGCGCCGCGCAGGTCGGCGACAGGGCGGGCGTGATGCCGGTGGTGTGCACGATCGAGGCCTCGTGGAGCGCGGGCGCGACCGCGGGGCGCCGCAGGTAGTCGGGGGCCATCGCCGACGCGGCGGACCCCGCCCGCCGGTACGTGCTCGTGGTCGCGGGCTCGCCCGCCGCGTCCACGCCCTCGGTCTTGGCGTAGCGGCCGGTGAAACCCGACGGGTCCGTCTCGAGGGGGCCCACGTCCACGCCGTGCTCACGCAGGTAGGCGGCGATCGCCGCCCCCTCGGCGTCAGCGCCGACGCGGCCGACGAAGGCGACGCGGCTACCGAGCGTCGCGAGCCCTGCGGCGACGTTGGCCTCGGCGCCGCCGACGTGCATGGGCGGCGCGGTCGCCTCCAGATCGCGCGCGGCGACCAGTGCGAGCGGTTCGCCGACGCAGGCGATCAGCGGTGGTCTCGTCACGCCCGCCTCCGAATTCTCGTGGTTGTGCCCGGTCCGATCGTGATGCTACCGTCTGTGACACGCATCACGCAACGTTGATTGCAATATACGCAACATAGCAGATTGGGGACCGTGATGACCACCGGGATCGCGCACCGACCGACCACCCTGAGCCTCGCCGACAAGGCGGTGCCGGCGTGGGCGGACGGCCTGGACACGGCGGACTTCCTGGCGCGCGCACCGCGTCTCGGGGAGCTGTCGACCCCGGTGCTCGTGCTCGACGGTGCGGCGATGGCGGACAACGTGGCCGAGTTCGCCCGGTGGACCGCCGCGCACGACGTGGACCTCGAACCGCACGGCAAGACCACGATGGCGCCCGCACTCTGGAAGGCGCAGACCGACGCCGGTGCCACCGCCATCACCGTGGCCAACCTGCCGCAGCTGCAGGTGGCCGTCGCCGCCGGCGTCAAGGACGTGCACGTGGCGAACGCGATCGCCGACCCGGCGGGCCTGCGCTGGCTGGGTGCCGCCCTCGATGCGGATTCCGGCCTCACCGTCACGCTGTGGGCGGACTCGCTCGGCACCGTCGACGCCGTGGAGGCCGGGCTCGCGGGCGCGCGCCGGCAGCCGACCGTGCTCGTCGAGCTCGGCGGCCCCGGCGGCCGGACCGGGGCGCGCACCGTCGACGAGGCGTACGCGATCGCCGAGCGGGTAGCGGGGTCCGCGCGGTTGCGGCTCGGCGGCGTCACGGGCTACGAGGGCGCGTTCGCCCACGACACCTCCGCCGAGGCGCTCGGCACCGTCGACGCGTACCTGCGGAACCTCAGGGCCCTGCACGAGCGGATGCGCCCCCTCTACCCCGAGGGGCGGATCGTCGTCTCCGCCGGTGGCAGCGCGTATTTCGACCGTGTCGCGGCCGTGCTCGGCGGCATCGAGGGCGCACGCGTCGTGGTCCGCTCCGGGGCGTACATCATCCACGACGACGGCTTCTACCGGTACATCACGCCGTCGGGCCGCGAGACCGGCGCCCCGAGGCTCCGCTCCGCCATGCACGTCTGGGCCCGGGTGATCTCCCGTCCGGAGCCCGCGCTCGCCCTCCTCGACGTGGGCCGCCGGGACGTCTCCTTCGACGAGGGCCTGCCCGAACCGCAGGCCGCCGCAGCGGAACTCGGAGGAGAGCAGCGGCGGATCGGCGGCGAGATCACCGCCGTCAACGATCAGCACGCCTTCCTGCGCATCGACGCCGGCGATCCGCTCCGCGTGGGCGACGTGGTGCGGCTCGGGCTCAGCCACCCCTGCACCGTGTTCGACAAGTGGCGCGTCATCCCCGTCGTCGCCGATGACGGCGCGAACCCCGTGATCGTCGACCTCGTCTCCACCTACTTCTGAGATCCGGGAATCACCATGCACGACATCCTCATCCGGGGCGCGTCCGTCGTCGACGGGACGGAAACCCCGCGCTACACCGCCGACGTCGCGATCACCGGCGACACCATCACCGCGATCGGAACGGATCTGGGCGCGGCGCACCGCACCATCGACGCCGACGGCCTCGCGCTGAGCCCGGGCTTCATCGACATGCACGCCCACTCCGATCTCCAGGTCTTCCTCAATCCCGAGCATCCCTCGCGGATCACGCAGGGCGTCACGTGCGAGGTGATCGGGCAGGACGGGCTGAGCTACGCACCGGTCTCCGACGAGACCCTGTCCGTGGTGCGGCGCCAGATCGCCGGGTGGAACACCAACCCCGACGACTTCGACTTCTCCTGGCGCACCGTCGGCGAGTACCTGGACGAGATCGACGCGCGGAGGACGGCCACCAATCTCGCGTATCTCGTGCCGCACGGCCTGTTGCGCGGTCTGGCACGGGGATTCGACGACGGGGGCGCCACGCCGGAGCAGGTCGCGCGGATGCAGGAGATCCTCGCGCAGGGCCTGAGGGAGGGCGCCGTCGGCCTGTCCACCGGCCTCACCTACACCCCGGCGATGTACGCCGACGATGCTGAGCTCGCCGCCCTCATGCGCACCACCGGCGAACTCGGCGGCTACTTCTCGCCGCACCACCGCAGCTACGGGGCGGGCGCGATGGAGGCCTACCGCGAGATGATCGACCTGTCCCGCCGCACCGGATGCCCGCTGCACCTGGCTCACGCCACCCTGAACTTCGGCCCCAACAAGGGGCGCGCGCCCGAGCTCCTGGACCTGCTCGACGAGGCCGTCGCCGCCGGCGCGGACATCAGCCTCGACACCTACCCGTACCTCCCGGGAGCCACCACCCTCGCCGCGATCCTGCCCAGCTGGGCGGCGTCGGGCGGCGCCGACGCCACGCTGGACCGGCTCCGGGACCCCGCCGCGCTCGACCGCATCCGGGAGCACCTGGAGCACACCGGGTCCGACGGGTGCCACGGCGTGATCGCCGAGTGGAACACCATCGAGATCAGCGGCGTCGGCAGCGACGCGCTCGTCCCGTACGTGGGCCGCACCATCGCGCAGATCGCCGCGGCGGAGGACCGCGACCCGTTCGACGTGTGCATCGGCATCCTCCTCGACGACCGGCTCGCGACGGGCATCCTGCAACACGTGGGACACGAGGAGAACGTGCGCGCCATCATGCGCCACCCGCGGCACACCGGCGGCAGCGACGGCCTGCTCGTGGGCGGCAAACCCCACCCGCGCGCCTGGGGCACCTTCGCCCGCTACCTCGGCCACTACAGTCGCGACCTCGGGCTGATGAGCCTCGAGGAGTGCGTGGGCCACCTCACCGGCCGCGCCGCGCGCCGCCTCCGCCTCGTCCGGCGCGGCTTCGTCCGCGAGGGCTACGCCGCCGACCTGGCCCTGTTCGACCCGGACGCGGTGATCGACCGCGCCACCTACGACGAGCCCCGCACGCCCGCCGCGGGATTCACCCACGTCCTCGTGCGCGGCGTCCCCGCGCTCGACGACGGACACCCCACCGGCGCGCTCGCGGGCGGCGCCCTGCGCCTCACCGAAGAAGGAGTCCTGTAGCCATGTCCGAGAACGGACTACTCGCCGGCCTCGCCGCCGACCGCGCCCTCACCGTGGTCCGCGCCCCCGAGCTGCCCGACGCCGCCGCGCTGTGCCGCGCCCTCGCCGAGGGCGGGATCCGCACGGTGGAACTGACTTTCACCACCCCCGGGGTGCTGGGCCACCTGGAACGCGCCGCCACCGTCGAGGGGACCAGCCTGGGAGTGGGCACCGTGCGCACGGCCGCGCAGGCGCGGGACGCCGTCAACGCCGGCGCGCGGTTCCTGGTGACCCCCGATGTGAACGAGGCCGTCGCCGAGGCCGCGCGGGACCTGGGCACTCCGGTGTTCCTCGGCGCCCTGACGCCGACCGAGGTCGCCCGCGCGGCGGACCTGGGCTCGGTCGCCGTGAAGATCTTCCCGGCCCGCGCGTTCGGCCCGGGATACCTCAAGGACCTGCACGGGCCCTTCCCCGGCCTGCCGCTGCTGCCCTCGGGCGGCGTCAGCGAGGCCAACGCCAGCGAGTTCCTGGGTGCGGGCGCGGTCGCCGTCTGCGCCGGCACGTCCGTCGTGCCCCCAGACACCGTCGCCGCCGGCGACTGGGCCGATATCACCACCCGCGCCGCGCGATTCGTCGCCGCGCTCTAGCTCCTCGAAGAACGGGAGAACCACCCATGTCCTCGGTAGTCGACTGGCTGCAGCACGACACGGGAGGCCTGCTCACCCTGGCCGCCCTGTCGATCGCCGTGCTGCTGTTCCTCATCATCAAGATCAAGCTCGAGCCGTTCATCTCCCTGATCATCGTGTCCGTCGGCCTCGCGCTGGTGGCAGGCGTGTCGGTGGAGAAGCTCGTCGGATCCCCGCAGAAGGGCGCCGCGCAATCGATTCTGGAGACCGGCTTCGGCGGAATCCTCGGGCACATCGCCCCGATCATCGGCCTCGGAACCGTGCTCGGCGCGATCCTGGAACGGTCCGGCGGCGCCGACGTGCTGACCAGTTGGCTCCTGAAGTTGTTCGGGCCCAAGGGCGCACCGATCGCCATGGGCGTCACCGGCCTCATCCTGGGCATCCCGGTGTTCTTCGACATCGGCATCTTCATCCTGGCGCCGCTGGTCTACGTGACCGCCAAGCGCGGCGGCAAGTCGCTCGTGATGTACGCGATGCCGATGCTCGCCGGCCTCTCGATGACCCACGCGTTCCTGCCGCCGCACCCCGGCCCCGTCGCCGCGGCCGGCCTCCTGCACACCTCGCTCGGCTGGATCATCATCATGGGCCTGGTCTGCGGCATCCCCGCCTGGTTCGCGTCGGGCGTGGTGTGGGGCACCTGGATCGGCAAGCGGGTCATCGTGGACGTCCCCGAGGATTTCGTTCCGGCGGAAGCGCACGCCAGCAAGAAGCCGCCGTCGCTGGGGCTCATCGCCTTCATCATCGCCGTCCCGATGCTGCTCATCCTCGGCGGCACGTTCGGCTCGGTGACGCTGGACCCGGGGACCAAGCCCTACTCGATCCTGGTGTTCTTCGGGACTCCCGCGGTGGCGTTGACCATCGCCGTGGTGATGGCGTTCTACCTGCTGGGCATCCGGCGTGGCATCAACGCGAACCAGTTGGCGGAGATGACCGGGGCCGCGCTCAAGCCCATCGGCATGATCCTGCTCGTGGTCGGCGCCGGCGCCCTGTTCGGCGCGGTGCTCAAGGCCACGGGCGTCGGCACCGCCCTCACGCATTCGATGTCGAACCTGGGGCTGCCGCTCATCGTCTCGGCGTACCTCGTCAGTTGTGCGCTGCGCATCGCGCAGGGCTCTGCGACGGTGGCGATCACCGCCACCGCCGGCATCATCGGCGAGACCGTGGCGGCGGGGAACTACTCGCAGGCGCAGATCGCGCTCATCGTGATCGCCATCTCCGCGGGCTCGATCATCCTCAGCCACGTCAACGACGGCGGGTTCTGGATCGTCGCGAAGTACTTCAACATGACCGTCAAGCAGACCCTCATGACGTGGTCCGTCCTGGAGACGGTGCTCTCGGTGGTGGGCTTCGCGATGGTCCTCATCGTCTGGGCGATCGTCTGACGGTGCCCGCGGCGCGTCTTCGCGCCCGCCGCCGGGAAGCTTCCGGTTCGCGAGCGCGGAGACGGCCGCGGGGATACGTTTGGACGAAAGTCGCGTGATCCGCGACGTGTCCAGACGAGGTGGTTACCGATGGTTCATGCGCGTGCCGGGCAGCCGGCGCTTCCCGAGGATCTGATCGACGTCGAAGCCGTTCGCGCGGCGTACTATTCGGTCGTCCCGGATCCTGGGAATCCGGATCAGCGTGTGGCGTTCGGCACCTCGGGTCATCGCGGGAGCTCGCTCAACGGGAGCTTCAACGAGAACCACATCGCGGCCACCACGCAGGCGATCGTCGAGTACCGCGCAGCGCAGGGCATCCGCGGGCCGCTGTTCCTCGCGAAGGACACGCACCTGCTCTCGGTGCCGGCGTGGGAGACGGCCGTCGAGGTGCTCGCGGCCAACGGCGTCGCCACGCTCATCGACCTCGACGACCGCTACACGCCCACCCCGGCGCTGAGCCACGCCATCCTCACCTTCAACCGCGACCACGCGGATGTGCGGGCCGACGGCATCGTCGTCACCCCGTCACACAATCCGCCCGCGGACGGCGGCTTCAAGTACAACCCGCCCAACGGCGGTCCCGCGGACACCGACGCGACCGGGGTGATCGCCGCGCGCGCCAACGAGATCCTCGAGGGCGGCCTCCGCGATGTGCGCCGCGTCCCGCTGGCGCAGGCCCTGGCATCGGACTCCGTGCAGCGGTTCGACTTCCTCGACTCCTACGTGGGCGACCTGCCGTCCGTCCTGCACCTCGACAAGATCCGCGACGCGGGCGTCCGCATCGGCGCGGACCCGCTGGGCGGCGCCGCGGTCGGCTACTGGGGCGCGATCGGCGACCGGTACAACCTCAACCTCACGGTGGTCAATCCGACGGTGGACCCGCAGTTCGCGTTCATGACGCTGGACACCGACGGCAAGATCCGCATGGACTGCAGTTCACCGAACGCGATGGCCTCGCTCATCGCGAACAAGGACCAGTACGACATCGCCACCGGCAACGACGCCGACTCCGACCGGCACGGGATCGTCACGCCCGACGGCGGGCTGATGAACCCGAACCATTACCTGGCCGTGGCGATCGACTACCTCTTCGCCTCCCGCAAGGGGTGGCGCGACGACGCCGCGGTCGGCAAGACGCTGGTCAGCTCGTCGATGATCGACCGCGTCGTCGCCGATCAGCAGCGCACGCTCCTGGAGGTGCCGGTCGGCTTCAAGTGGTTCGTGCCCGGGCTGCTCGACGGTGGCGTCGGGTTCGGGGGAGAGGAGTCGGCCGGCGCCTCGTTCCTGCGGCTCGACGGCGGCGTGTGGACCACCGACAAGGACGGCGTGATCATGGCGCTGCTGGCGTCGGAGATCCTGGCCGCCACGGGGAAGACCCCGTCGCAGCACTTCGCGGTCCTCGGCGAGCGGTACGGCGTCCCGTCGTACGCCCGGACGGACGCGCCCGCCGGGCGCGAGCAGAAGGCCGTCCTGGCGAAGTTGTCGCCGGAGCAGGTCTCCGCCGACCAGCTGGCCGGTGAGGCGATCACGGCGAAGCTGACCCGGGCGCCGGGCAACGGCGCCCCGATCGGCGGGCTCAAGGTGACCACCGAGAACGCCTGGTTCGCGGCGCGGCCTTCGGGCACGGAGGACGTGTACAAGATCTACGCCGAGTCGTTCCGCGGGCCGGACCACCTGGCCCAGGTGCAGGCCGAGGCCAAGGCGCTCGTGGACGGAGTGTTGGGGTCCTAGGCCGCTGACCTGCAGTTCTTTGATGTACCGCTATTGTGGTCCGCGTGAGCAAGGGTAAGAACGCCAAGTACGTTCCCGTGAAGCAGTCGAATACCACCACCTATGTGCTGGGCGGTATCGCGATCCTCGTGGTCATCGTCGTCGTCATCGGCGGCGTGCTGCTGATGAGCAAGAAGGAGGGCACGCCGGCCGACCAGGCCAAGGGCAAGCTGGACGCCGCCACCGCCGTGTTCGTCGCGGGTAAGCAGGATGCCCCGGTGACGCTGGACTTCTTCGAGGATCCGATGTGTCCCGCGTGCGGCGCGATGGAGAAGCAGTTCGGCGACCAGATCATCGAGGCCATCGAGGGCGGCAAGGTCAAGGTGCGCTACCACCTGCTGTCGTTCCTCAACGGCCAGAGCCCGTCGGGCGACTACTCCGACCGGGCCGGCGGCGCGCTGCTCGCGATCGCCAAGTCGTCGCTGCCGGAGGACCAGAAGCAGAAGGCCTGGATCGCGAGCCACAAGGCGATCTTCGCGACCCAGCCCGCGGAGGGCGGCCAGACCGACCCGTCGAACGGCGACCTCGCCAAGACCGTGGGCGACGCCTCCAAGGGCGCCGGTGCCGAGCTCCCCGCGGACGTGACCGACGCCGTCAGCCAGGGCAAGTACACCGCCGAGTCCGCTAAGAACGCGGGCGAGGGCAGCATCCTGATGAACGACGTGGGCGCCACGGGCACCCCGTCGGTGTTCAAGGACGGCGAGAAGATCAACCCCGGCGATGCCGGGTGGCTGGGCTAGCAACCTGGGCCGTTACGGCTTGACCAGCCGATTTGGTGCGTGCGAGCAGCCTCCTGTAATGTTCTCCGGGCGGGAAACCGCAGGTGAACAAGTTCATACGGGGCTATGGCGCAGCTGGTAGCGCACCACACTGGCAG
>NZ_HE997627.1:0-5521 GCF_000312385.1 Tsukamurella sp. 1534
GGGCCGCGTTGGGCGTGTTCTTTGAGAACTCAACAGTGTGTCGATGAAATTGTCAGTGCCAAAATTTTTTTGGCATGCATGAACAATCGTTAGTTTGGTTGTTTGTGTGTGGCTTTTCTCGTTTATTTCTTTGCGAGATGTATTTCTGGAAACATTGATTTTTGTCAGTGTTTTCGTTTTGTTCAGGATTTCCTGATTATGCTGAAACCTTGTGTTTCTAGTGTTTTTTATGGAGAGTTTGATCCTGGCTCAGGACGAACGCTGGCGGCGTGCTTAACACATGCAAGTCGAACGGTAAGGCCCTTTCGGGGGTACACGAGTGGCGAACGGGTGAGTAACACGTGGGTGATCTGCCCTGTACTTTGGGATAAGCCTGGGAAACTGGGTCTAATACCGAATATTCACTTTCTCCTGCATGGGGGTTGGTGGAAAGCTTTTGCGGTACAGGATGAGCCCGCGGCCTATCAGCTTGTTGGTGGGGTAATGGCCTACCAAGGCGACGACGGGTAGCCGGCCTGAGAGGGCGACCGGCCACACTGGGACTGAGACACGGCCCAGACTCCTACGGGAGGCAGCAGTGGGGAATATTGCACAATGGGCGCAAGCCTGATGCAGCGACGCCGCGTGAGGGATGACGGCCTTCGGGTTGTAAACCTCTTTCAGTAGGGACGAAGCGCAAGTGACGGTACCTACAGAAGAAGCACCGGCCAACTACGTGCCAGCAGCCGCGGTAATACGTAGGGTGCGAGCGTTGTCCGGAATTACTGGGCGTAAAGAGCTCGTAGGCGGTTTGTCACGTCGTCTGTGAAAACCCGAGGCTTAACCTCGGGCCTGCAGGCGATACGGGCAGACTTGAGTACTGTAGGGGAGACTGGAATTCCTGGTGTAGCGGTGGAATGCGCAGATATCAGGAGGAACACCGGTGGCGAAGGCGGGTCTCTGGGCAGTAACTGACGCTGAGGAGCGAAAGCGTGGGTAGCGAACAGGATTAGATACCCTGGTAGTCCACGCCGTAAACGGTGGGTACTAGGTGTGGGTTTCCTTCCACGGGATCCGTGCCGTAGCTAACGCATTAAGTACCCCGCCTGGGGAGTACGGCCGCAAGGCTAAAACTCAAAGGAATTGACGGGGGCCCGCACAAGCGGCGGAGCATGTGGATTAATTCGATGCAACGCGAAGAACCTTACCTGGGTTTGACATATAGAGGATCGCCGCAGAGATGTGGTTTGCCTTGTGCCTTCTATACAGGTGGTGCATGGCTGTCGTCAGCTCGTGTCGTGAGATGTTGGGTTAAGTCCCGCAACGAGCGCAACCCTTGTCTCATGTTGCCAGCACGTAATGGTGGGGACTCGTGAGAGACTGCCGGGGTCAACTCGGAGGAAGGTGGGGATGACGTCAAGTCATCATGCCCCTTATGTCCAGGGCTTCACACATGCTACAATGGCGCGTACAGAGGGCTGCGATACCGTGAGGTGGAGCGAATCCCTTAAAGCGCGTCTCAGTTCGGATTGGGGTCTGCAACTCGACCCCATGAAGTCGGAGTCGCTAGTAATCGCAGATCAGCAACGCTGCGGTGAATACGTTCCCGGGCCTTGTACACACCGCCCGTCACGTCATGAAAGTCGGTAACACCCGAAGCCGGTGGCCTAACCCTTGTGGAGGGAGCTGTCGAAGGTGGGATTGGCGATTGGGACGAAGTCGTAACAAGGTAGCCGTACCGGAAGGTGCGGCTGGATCACCTCCTTTCTAAGGAGCATTTAGTGCCGTTTCGGACCCGAGTGTGGTTCGGCGGTCGCTCATATTATTGGGTGGAACACTGACACGATAGAGTTTTGTTTTGTTGCCCTGGCCGGTTTGGTCGGTCGGGGGTTTCGTCGGCACACTGTTGGGTGTCTGAGAGGGCACGTTCTTCTCTTGCTGCCAGATGTCTGCGCTGGTTGTTGCCGGTGGCGGTGTGGTGGTGTGTGTTGTTTGAGAATTGTATAGTGGACGCGAGCATCAACGCGATGCCGGCACATGCTTTGTGTGTTGGTGTTGTGTTTTTGTTTCTGTAATTTTGTTTCTGTGTAAGCATATTTTGTTGTGTTTCTTTTGGCGCTTGCATGCGAGTGTGCATTGGGTGCGCGACCGTTTTGGTTGTGTGTTTGGTGTGTGTTTTGTGTGTTGTAAGTGTCTAAGGGCGCACGGTGGATGCCTTGGCGCAAGGAGCCGATGAAGGACGTGGGAGGCTGCGATATGCCTCGGGGAGCTGTCAACCGAGCTGTGATCCGAGGATTTCCGAATGGGGAAACCCAGCACCAGTCATGTGGTGTTACCCGCCTCTGAATATATAGGGGGTGTGGAGGGAACGAGGGGAAGTGAAACATCTCAGTACCCTCAGGAAGAGAAAACAATTGTGATTCCGTGAGTAGTGGCGAGCGAAAGCGGATGAGGCTAAACCATGCACATGTGATACCGGGTAGGGGTTGTGTGTGTGGTGTTGTGGGGTTCATCTTTCCAGTTCTACCTGGCTGGACAGCAGTGAGAAAGCGTCGTGTTAGGTGAAGTGGCCTGGAATGGTCCGCCGGAGAGGGTGAGAGTCCTGTAACCGAAAACGTGGTGCCTGTTGTGATGGATTCCCGAGTAGCAGCGAGCCCGTGGAATTTGCTGTGAATCTGCCGGGACCACCCGGTAAGCCTGAATACTACCTTGCGACCGATAGCGGACTAGTACCGTGAGGGAAAGGTGAAAAGTACCCCGGGAGGGGAGTGAAATAGTACCTGAAACCGTGTGCTTACAATCCGTCAGAGCCCTCTTGTGGGGTGATGGCGTGCCTTTTGAAGAATGAGCCTGCGAGTCAGTGCTCGGTGGCGAGGTTAACCCGAGTGGGGCAGCCGTAGCGAAAGCGAGTCCGAATAGGGCGTTTGAGTCGCCGGGTCTGGACCCGAAGCGGAGTGATCTACCCATGGCCAGGGTGAAGCAGCAGTAAGATGTTGTGGAGGCCCGAACCCACTTAGGTTGAAAACTGAGGGGATGAGCTGTGGGTAGGGGTGAAAGGCCAATCAAACTCCGTGATAGCTGGTTCTCCCCGAAATGCATTTAGGTGCAGCGTCACGTGTTTCTTGCCGGAGGTAGAGCTACTGGATGGCCGATGGGCCCTCACAGGTTACTGACGTCAGCCAAACTCCGAATGCCGGTAAGTGAGAACGTGGCAGTGAGACTGCGGGGGATAAGCTTCGTAGTCGAGAGGGAAACAGCCCAGATCGCCGGCTAAGGCCCCTAAGCGTGTACTAAGTGGAAAAGGATGTCCGGTCGCGAAGACAACCAGGAGGTTGGCTTAGAAGCAGCCATCCTTGAAAGAGTGCGTAATAGCTCACTGGTCTAGTGGCTGGGCGCCGACAATGTAGCGGGGCTCAAGTACACCGCCGAAGCCGCGGCACTCACACTTCGTGTGTGGGTGGGTAGGGGAGCGTCGTGCAGCCGTAGAAGCAGCGGGGTGACCCAGTTGTGGAGGCTGCGCGAGTGAGAATGCAGGCATGAGTAGCGAATGACAAGTGAGAAACTTGTCCTCCGGATGACCAAGGGTTCCTGGGCTAGGTTAATCCTCCCAGGGTGAGTCGGGACCTAAGGCGAGGCCGACAGGCGTAGTCGATGGACAACGGGTTGATATTCCCGTACCCGTGTCAGATCGCCCCTGATGAATCAGTTGTACTAACCGTCCTGAAGCCCTTCTTTCACCTTCGGGTGTTTGTTGGGTGGATGCACGGGACCTCGGCTGGTAGTAGTCAAGCGATGGGGTGACGCAGGAAGGTAGTGGGGCCAGTCAGTGGTTGTACTGGTGTAAGCCTGTAGGGCGAGATCTAGGCAAATCCGGATCTCATCAAGCCTGAGAGGTGATGCGTAGCCGTTGCGGCGAATTCCATGATCCTATGCTGCCGAGAAAAGCCTCTAGCGAGATCTGATGTGGCCCGTACCCCAAACCAACACAGGTGGTCAGGTAGAGAATACCAAGGAGATCGAGAGAACTGTGGTTAAGGAACTCGGCAAAATGCCCCCGTAACTTCGGGAGAAGGGGGACCTCGTCTGGTGATGGCCTTCACGGTCTGAGCTGGGTGGGGTCGCAGAGACCAGAGAGAAGCGACTGTTTACTAAAAACACAGGTCCATGCGAAGTCGTAAGACGATGTATATGGACTGACGCCTGCCCGGTGCTGGAAGGTTAAGAGGACCGGTTAGCCGTAAGGCGAAGCTGAGAATTTAAGCCCCAGTAAACGGCGGTGGTAACTATAACCATCCTAAGGTAGCGAAATTCCTTGTCGGGTAAGTTCCGACCTGCACGAATGGCGTAACGACTTCTCTGCTGTCTCAACCACAGACTCGGCGAAATTGCAGTACGAGTAAAGATGCTCGTTACGCGCGGCAGGACGAAAAGACCCCGGGACCTTCACTATAGCTTGGTATTGGTGTTCGGTTCGGTTTGTGTAGGATAGGTGGGAGACTGTGAAGCGGGCACGCCAGTGTTCGTGGAGTCGTTGTTGAAATACCACTCTGATCGTATTGGATACCTCAACCTCGGACCATGATCTGGTTCAGGGACAGTGCCTGGTGGGTAGTTTAACTGGGGCGGTTGCCTCCCAAAATGTAACGGAGGCGCCCAAAGGTTCCCTCAGCCTGGTTGGCAATCAGGTGTTGAGTGCAAGTGCACAAGGGAGCTTGACTGTGAGACTGACAGGTCGAGCAGGGACGAAAGTCGGGACTAGTGATCCGGCACCGGCAAGTGGAAGCGGTGTCGCTCAACGGATAAAAGGTACCCCGGGGATAACAGGCTGATCTTCCCCAAGAGTCCATATCGACGGGATGGTTTGGCACCTCGATGTCGGCTCGTCGCATCCTGGGGCTGGAGTAGGTCCCAAGGGTTGGGCTGTTCGCCCATTAAAGCGGCACGCGAGCTGGGTTTAGAACGTCGTGAGACAGTTCGGTCTCTATCCGCCGCGCGCGTTAGAAACTTGAGGAAGGCTGTCCCTAGTACGAGAGGACCGGGACGGACGAACCTCTGGTGTGCCAGTTGTTCCACCAGGAGCACGGCTGGTTGGCTACGTTCGGAAGGGATAACCGCTGAAAGCATCTAAGCGGGAAGCCTGTTCCAAGATTAGGTTTCTCACCACCTTGAGTGGGTAAGACCCCCTACAGACTATGGGGTTGATAGGCCAGAACTGGAAGCGCAGTAATGCGTGCAGGTGACTGGTACTAATCGGTCGAGGGCTTACCACACACATAACATTCGCCAAAACGAACCAATTCTGATGGTTTACACGCTGCGCAATGTTACAGAAAACCGGTCCTGCGGGGCCGGTTCGCGTCCACTATGCAATGTCTGAGACAACACACGACTGTGTGATTGTTTCGCAGTGTTACGGCGGCCATAGCGGAGGGGAAACGCCCGGCTCCATTCCGAACCCGGAAGCTAAGCCCTCCAGCGCCGATGGTACTGCACTCGTGAGGGTGTGGGAGAGTAGGACACCGCCGGACTAAAATTAGATACA
>NZ_HE997627.1:5910-480882 GCF_000312385.1 Tsukamurella sp. 1534
GGTCGAAGGCCTCTGGGATCGTGTCGAACACAATAGTGTTCCACTCCCAGGGGCCTTCGCCGTATGGAAGTACAGTGATGGGGACGAGTCGCCGGGTGGCGGCGGGAAGCGGGTGCACGGTGGCAGAGGATTCGGGTCGCGGAGGCGCGGAGCGCCGGCAGCGGGCGGGGTTCGTCAACCCAGCAGATCGCGATTCCGGTCAGCGCGACCCCGGTGACCGTACCCGCGGCGCAGATTCGTCACGTGGCGGATCTCCGCGCGACAACCGGAACTCGGAAGGCCGGCGTTCGGGCGAGCGCACCGGAGGCCAGAACCTGTCGGGCGCGCGCCGTGACGACCGCGGCGGCGACCGTCGTGGCGGATTCTCGGGCGAGCGCCGGGGTGGCGGACCGTCCAATGACCGCCGGGGTGGTGCACCGTCGGGCGATCGTCGCGGAGGGGGACCGTCGGGCGATCGTCGCGGCGGGTTCTCCGGGGACCGGAGGGGTGGCGGACCGTCGGGCGACCGGCGCGGCGGCGCCCGCGCCGGCGGGCCCTCGCGCAACGGTTCCCGTCCCGGCGGACCGGGCGGGCGCCCGGGCACCGGGCCGCGGCGCGACGACCGGTCCGACCGGCCGCGGACCAAGGCCGGTGAGCCGAACATCCCGCGCGATGTGGACCCCAAGGAACTCGACGGTGCCGTTCGTCGCGACCTGCTGAGCCTCGACAAGGCGAACGCGGAACTCGTCGCGTCCCACCTCGTCATGACCGGGCGTTTGCTGGACAGCGACCCGGCGGCCGCTCTGGCGCATGCCCGGGCAGCGCGTGAGCGCGCCGGCCGTATAGCCGCCGTCCGCGAGGCCTGCGGGATCGCCGCGTACGTCAACGGCGAATGGGCCGAGGCCCTCAGTGAGCTCCGCGCCGCCAAGCGCATGGGCGGCGCCGTGAACCTGTTGCCGATGATCGCCGACAGCGAGCGCGGCCTCGGCCGCCCCGAGAAGGCCATCGAGACCGCCCGCGGCGACGAGGCGGCGACCCTCACCGGCGACGACCGCACGGAACTGCGGATCGTCGAAGCCGGTGCGCGCATGGACCTGGGTGATTTCGACAAGGCCGTGGTCACGCTGCAGGCCGAGGACCTCGACCCCGCGCGCCGCGGCCTGTACGCCGCGCGGCTCTTCTACACCTACGCCGAGTGCCTTCTGGGCGCCGGACGCCGCGACGACGCGCTGACCTGGTTCCTCAACGCCGCCGCTGCGGACGAGGACGAGGACACCGACGCCGAGGACCGCGTCGCCGAGCTGTCGGCGGACGAGTGACGGCGCTCGTCGGCGCGTACGACCGCCTCCTGGTGGACCTCGACGGCACCGTCTACGCCGGAGCCGTGGCCATTCCGGGTGCCGCGGAAGCGCTCGAGGGCCTTCCCGTCACCTACGTGACCAACAACGCCAGCCGCGCACCGTCGGACGTCGCGCAGCACCTGCGGGACCTCGGCTTCGCCGCGCCCGACGACTCCGTGGTGACGAGCGCGCAGGCCGGAGCCGGTCTGCTCGCCTCCCTCGTACCGGCCGGCACCTCCGTGCTCGTCGTGGGCGCGGACGCGCTCCGTGACGAGGTCGTCGCGCGCGGGCTCGTGCCGGTCGACACCGCCGAGGAGGCCCGGGCCGTCGTCCAGGGGCACAGCCCGCAGACGGGGTGGGCGCTGCTGTCCGAGGCGGCGCTCGCGATCCGCGCCGGCGCCACCTGGGTGGCCACCAACACCGACGCCACCCTCCCCACCGATCGCGGCCTGCTCGTCGGCAACGGTTCCATGGTCGCCGCGGTGGCGAACGCGACCGGGCGTACCCCGGAGGTGGCGGGCAAACCCGGAGCCCCGATCCTCCTCGACGCCGCATCGGACACGGGCGCGTCGACGCCCCTGGTGGTCGGAGACCGGCTCGACACCGACATCGAGGGCGGCAATGCCGCCGGCTTCGACACCTACCTGGTGCTAACCGGGGTCAACGACGCGGCCGATGTGGTCGTCGCGCCGGACCGGCACCAGCCCACCTACATCGCCGACACCCTCGCCGGGCTGCACGGGCCCCGCGAGGCCCTGGTCCCCGGGCCGCGCGACGGATGGACCGCCACCGTCGACGGTGACGAGCTCGTCGTGACCGGCGAACCCGGAGCCGACCCGGCCGGCGCGACCTACGTCGCGATCGCCGCCGCCCGGGGAGTGCCGCAGGAACGCCGCGCCACGCTGAAGCACACCGTCCGCGAGCGTTCCGCGGGAACGGGTCCGATACCGTGGACTCGATGAATCCCGAAGATGTGCGCACCGCCGTCGAGGACCTCATGCACCGCGTCGACGAACTCGACGCGGCGCCGGTCGACGACCTGGGTGGATCCGTCGCGGGCGTCGGCGAGCTCGCGCAGCTCGGCCGGCAGTCCGCCCTCTTCGAAGAAGCCCATCAGCTGCTGGTCGACGCGCTGGACAGCGTGGAACGGGCCTGACGTGGCCCGCAGGGTGCGGCTCGACGCCGAGCTGGTGCGCCGGGGCATGGCGCGATCGCGGGAACACGCGCGCGAGCTCATCGAGGCCGGGCGGGTCACCGTGAACAAGCAGACCGCCCGCAAGGCCGCCAACCAGATCGATCCCGCCGACCCCGTGCACGTGACCGCCGTGGCCGGCGAGGTGGAGTGGGCCTCCCGCGGTGCGCACAAGCTGATCGGAGCGCTCGACGCGTTCCCCGAGGTGGCTGTCCGGGGACGACGGTGCCTCGACGCCGGCGCCTCCACGGGCGGCTTCACCGATGTGCTGCTGCACCGCGGCGCCGAGCGCGTGTACGCGGTGGACGTGGGCTACGGCGAGCTCGTGTGGCGCCTGCGCGACGATCCACGGGTCACCGTCATGGACCGCACCAACGTCCGCACCCTCGAGCCCGCGATGCTCGACGGGCCCGTCGACCTCGTGGTCGGCGACCTCTCTTTCATCTCCCTCGCCCTCGTGCTGCCCGCGATCGCGCGGTGCACCGCCGTCGGCGGCGACGTGGTGCCGATGGTCAAACCACAGTTCGAGGTCGGGAAGGGCAACGTCGGCTCGGGCGGCGTCGTTCGCGAGCCCGAGCTCCGGGCGAGCGCCGTGCTCGGGGTGGCCAGGGCCGCAACGGAATCCGGGCTCCGGATGCTCGGCGTCCGGGCGAGTCCGCTGCCCGGGCCGTCGGGCAACGTCGAGTACTTCCTCCGGCTGCGCCGCGAGGAGGGTCCGGTGACGCTCCCCGACGACGTCGACGACCTGATCGCAGCCGCCGTGTCGGAAGGACCGCAGTGATGTCACTGACCGAACGCACGTTCCTCGTGGTGGTGCACACGCTCCGCAGCGACGTGGGCGCCACGGTCGCCCAGATCCGGGAGCTCCTCGACGCCGCCGGCGTGAACATGAAGCTGGAGAGCGACGTCCAGGAGGCGCCCGACGACGCCGCCGTCGGCTGTGAGGTGGTCGTGGTGCTGGGCGGCGACGGCGGTTTCCTGCGCGGCGCCGAGCTCGCCCGTCGCGCGGACGTCCCGATCATCGGGATCAACCTCGGGCACGTCGGTTTCCTCGCCGAGTCCGAGGTGGACACCGTGCCCGAGACCATCGGGGACCTCGTGCACCGGCGCTACACCGTGCACCCGCGGATGACCCTCGACGTCGCGATCCACGACGGCGACGATCTGGTGGCCGAGGGGTGGGCCCTCAACGAGGTGTCCGTCGAGAACCGTTCTCGCCAGGGCCTTCTCGAGCTCGTCACCGAGGTCGACGACCGCCCGGTCTCGCGCTTCGCATGCGACGGCCTGCTGGTGGCGACCCCCACCGGGTCGACCGCCTACGCGTTCTCCGCGGGCGGCCCCGTCATGTGGCCCGATCTGGAGGCGCTGCTCATCGTGCCGAGCAACGCGCACGCGCTGTTCTCCCGGCCGATGGTCACGAGCCCCCGCTCCACCATCGCGATCGAGGTGGAGAGCCGACGGCACGAGGCGATCGCCTTCTGCGACGGGCGGCGCACCCTGGAGGTGCCCGAGCGCGGACGCATCGAGATCCGCCGCGGCGCGGACCCGGTGCGGTTCATCAAGCTCGGCGCCGCGCCGTTCACGGACCGGCTGGTGCACAAGTTCCAACTACCCATCACCGGATGGCGCGGCCGCCAGGACGGCGGCGAGCCCCGGGACGGCACGGGAATCGGGGGATAGCAGGTGCTCGAAGAGATCCGCATCTCGTCGCTGGGCGTCATCGAACGCGCCGCGGCGGAGTTCGCACCGGGGCTCACGGTGCTCACCGGAGAGACCGGTGCGGGCAAGACCATGGTGGTCACCAGCCTGCACCTGCTCGCGGGTGCGCGCGCCGACCCCGGCAGGATCCGTGCCGGTGCCGACAAGGCCGTGGTCGAGGGCCGGTTCTCGCTCGACGGAGCGAGCTCGGCCGGCCAGGTGCGGGACGTGGTCGACGGTGCCGGCGGCGAACTGGACGACGACGCCGTCATCGCGGTTCGCAGCGTCGCCGCCGACGGACGCTCCCGGGCCTACCTCGGCGGGCGCAGCGTGCCCGTCGGCACGCTGTCCGAATTCGCGGGCCCGCTGCTCACCGTGCACGGCCAGAACGATCAGCTCCGGCTGCTCAAGCCCGAGCGGCAGCGGGACCTCCTCGACGCGTTCGCGGGGGCACCCGCGCAGAAGGCGCTGCGGAAGTACCAGGCTGTGCGCGAGGAGTGGCTCGCCGCCCGCGCAGAACTCGCCGACCGCACCACGCGCTCACGCGAACTCGCGCTGGAACAGGACCACCTCACCGCGTCGCTCGCCGAGATCGACGGCGTCTCCCCGCTGGCCGGGGAGGACACCGAGACCATCGAGAGGATCAAGCGGCTCTCCGACCTCGACTCGCTGCGGGAGGCCGCCGACACCTCCTACGCCGCACTCACCGGCGCAGGCTACGGCGGGGAGGCGCCCGACGGTGCGGGGGCCGTGCTCGATCTTCTCGGCACCGTCCGCGCCGCACTGTCCGGATCGGACGACGCGGCGCTGCGCTCGCTCTCCGAACGGGTCGACGAGGCCGCAACCGTGGCGGGCGACATCGCCACGGAGCTCGGGTCGTACCTCTCCGACCTGCCGAGCGACCCGTCGGAACTGGAATCGCTGCTGCTGCGGCAGTCCGAGCTGAAGACGCTCACCCGCAAGTACGCGCCCGACATCGACGGCGTGATCGCCTGGGCCGACGAGGCGCGTGAACGCCTGGCCGGCATCGACACCTCCGCGGAGGGGCTGGCAGCGTTGCAGTCCCGCGTCGCCGAGTTGGAGGAGTCGCTCGCCGCCGCGGCGTCCGCCCTCACCGCGGCGCGCGCCAAGGCCGCGGGCGCGCTCGGCAAGAAGGTCACGGGGGAGCTGCGCAAGCTGGCCATGGGCGGCGCGTCGATCACCGTCGACGTCTCGCCCGAGGCAGCCGGGGACGGCGAGCCCAACCCCGTCACCGTCGACGGTGCGCCGCGCCGCGCCGGTGCGCACGGGACCGACGCCGTCGAGTTCCGGCTCGTCGCGCACGACGGTGCGAATCCTCTTCCGATCGGCAAATCCGCGTCGGGGGGCGAACTCTCGCGCGTCATGCTCGCGCTCGAGGTGGTCCTGGCAGCCACCGAGCAGGGCCTCACGATGGTGTTCGACGAGGTGGACGCCGGCGTCGGCGGCAAGGCGGCCGTCGAGATCGGTCGCCGGCTCGCCGCGCTCGCGCAGCGGCACCAGGTGATCGTGGTGACGCACCTGCCGCAGGTCGCCGCGTTCGCCGACACCCACCTCACCGTCGGGAAGCAGACCGGCAAGGGCTCGGTGACGTCGACGCTCACGGCGCTGTCCCGCGAGGAGCGGATCGCCGAACTCGCCCGCATGCTCGCGGGCCTGGGCGATTCCGACACCGGCCGTGCGCACGCCGAGGAACTCCTGGAGGCCGCCGACTCCGACAAGGTCACCCAGACCGGCGCCCACGCGGGTACCTGACGTCGGAAACCGGGCCTTGATCGCGGCAGGGCGAGGCATATCCATCCTGACCGCGTTGAGCGCCGGTTTCAGAACTCACCCGCGAGGGATCGCACGGGACGCGACCGATGCGGCCTGTGCGGCGCGCACGTCGCCGGTCCATGTGAGCACGTCGAGGGCGGTGTCGGTCAGCTTGATCACGTGCTCGTCTCCGTGGTGCGTCGCCCGGTCGATGATGTCGTCCGCCGTGCCGGCGCCGTCCCCCGCGTGGAGGCCGCGGGCCTCGTCGGGGCCGTACGCGGCGAAGATCGCCGCCGCCGCGGACCAGCCGGCCGCGGCCGTCGCTGCGTGCAACCGTTCCGGTAGCGCCCGCAGGGCCCGGCGAAGCGCGTTCGGCGCCGTGGCCGCGTGCACCAGCATCACCGGGCTTCCGTGCGCGTGGGTCGCGTAGCGAAGGACGGCGGCGGTGACGACTCCGCGCAACTGCTCCTCGGCGTCGCCGGGCGCGAGGGCGCGCTGTGCCGAGGGCCAGCCGCCGAGATCGTCGAGCTGCCGGAGACGTTCACCGATCCCACCGTCGGGGTGCGGCACGCGTGGGACCGCGGCGAGCGCGTCGGGGGCGGACAGATCGCCCGCGGGCGTGGCCGTCCGCGGGACCGGTCGCCACCGGGCCGCCCAGTAGCCGAGCGCCTGCGCGAGTTCCCCGCTCCGCTCCGGCGTCTCACCCCACGTCAGCAGAGCGTCGACCGCGTGCCCCACGCGGATCGCGCCGTGGGTCGCGCCCGCCGCCACGCCGGGGAGGAGGCGGGGCCACCACTCGGCGAGCACGTCCTTCCACGGCCCCGCCTGCAACGCGACCGTGAACGTCGCGATCCAGGCGCCCAGCGCCGCCGGGTCTCCGAGGTCGTCCGGCCACCGTGCCGGCCGTGCGACGTGTGGCGCACCGTCGAGCTTGGGAACGTACCCGTCGAGCCATCGTGACACCTCTCCCTCGCGGCCGCGCCGGACCAGGGCCTCGACCACCATCGGGCCGTGATTGCTGAGGAAGCCCTGGAATTCGGGGCCGGTGCGCTGCAGCCGCTGGTACGCCTCGTCGAGTTCGTCCTGTGCCGTCATGAGTCCATGCCAGCGTATGAAGCGCGCTTGAGGTCAAGGCGCCGCCGCCCCTCGTCTCCCCGCCAGGAGAAGGCGTCCCCATGGTTTTTCGGCGTCCCCTCAACAGCTGCATGGGGGAGGGCGATTCAGGCAGGGGACGCCTTCTCCCGGCTGGGAGACGGGCATCCCGCGGAGCGGCGCGGAGCGGCGCGGCGCGGGCCTGGGGGCCTGGGGGCGATCGTCGTCGGCGCGGACTGAGTCGAACGGGTGCGGCGGAAGTTGTTCAAAGTTTCTCGTGTTGTCGGCGCGCCTCCCGTGATTCGTGTGACTGGCGGGGCAGTATGGCAGCCATGAAGCTCACTGGTCTGCTGGCTCGGAACACGGCGAACCTCCCCGGTGTCGTCGGCACCGCCCGCGTCGACAAGGACACCACCCGCCTGCTGCGGCGCATCGGCGCCGGCGACGTGGTGGTGTGCGACGAGCTCGATCTCGACCGCACCACCGCCGACCTCATGGTCGAGGCGGGGGTCGTCGCGGTCGTGAACGCGTCGCCGTTCATCTCGGGCCGCTACCCCAACCTCGGCCCCGAGGTGCTGGCGGCCGCCGGGATCGAGCTCATCGACGACGCGGGCAAGGAGATCTTCGCCCGCATCAAGGACGGCGCCAAGGTGCGCGTCCACGAGGGCGTCGTCTACGCCGGCGAGCGCGAGCTGGCCGAGGGGGAGGAGCTGACCGACAGCGCCGTCACCTCCCGGATGCTCGCCGCCCGCTCGGGCCTGGTCGATCACCTGGAGGCCTTCGCGGGCAACACCATCGAGTTCATCCGGGTCGAGTCCCCGCTGCTCATCGACGGGGTCGGGATCCCCGACGTCGAGGTGAACCTCAACAACCGCCACGTTCTGGTGGTGTCCGACGGGCCCGAGCACACCGAGGACCTCAAGCGGCTCAAGCCCTTCATCAAGGAGTACGCGCCGGTGCTCATCGGCGTGAACCGCGGCGCCGACGCGCTCGTCAAGGCCGGCTACCGCCCCGATCTCATCGTCGGCGACCCGGAGATGATCACCACCAACACGCTGCGCTCCGGCGCGCAGGTCGTGCTGCCCGCCGCGCCCGACGGCCACGCGCCCGGCCTCGAGCGCATCCAGGACCTGGGGATCGGCGCCATGACCTTCCCCGCCACCGGTTCGGCCGCGGACCTCGCGCTGATCATCGCCGACCACCACGGCGCCTCGCTCATCGTGTCGGTCGGCCACCCGGCCTCGCTGGAGGAGTTCTTCGACGCCGGCCGCCGCGACTCGAACCCTTCGACGTTCCTCACCCGTCTCAAGGTGGGCAACAAGCTGGTCGACGGCAAGGCCGTCGCCACGCTGTACCGCAGCCGCGGACACGGCGGGGCGGTGGCCCTGTTCATCCTCGCCGCACTGGTCGCGGTGGTCGCCGCCGTGCTGGTCTCCAACCAGGGGCACGACCTGCTGGAGTGGGTCGTCGACCAGTGGAACCGCTTCGCGCTCTGGGTCCAGGGCCAGTTCCGGGCACTCTAGGTGCCCCGGCCGTCCCGTCGCCTCCGCACGCCGGGCGCCCGCCGGCCCGCCCTGTTCTGGGCGGCGATCCTGCTGGCGCTCGCCGTCGGGCTCGCGCTCGGTGGTGGCGTCCTCGCCCGGTTCACCACCGACGGCGACCTCAAGGACCTGCGCGGGCAGGTCGAGGACCTCGAGAAGCGGAACGGTGAACTGACCGAACGAGCCCGTGCCGCAGACGGATTCGCTGACGCCGCAGCGCCCGCCACGCTGGGCCGCGGCCTTGCGGGAATCCCCGTCCTGCTCGTCGTCGCCCCCGGCGCCGACAAGGGGGACGTCGAGCGCATCTCGCGGCGCGTGACGCAGGCCGGCGGCACCGTCGCCGGCGATCTGACGCTCACCGCCGCCCTGTACGACGACGCGCAGTCCGAGCGGCTCCGCGGCGTCGTCGACAACGCGGCGCCCGTCGGCACCACCGTCGACGCCTCGCTCGTGGACCCCCGTGCCCGCGCCGGCGACCTCCTCGGCTCCGTCCTCCTGTCCGAGGGCCGCGTCGACCCCCCGTCGACGGGTCGCACCGACGCGCTCGCCGCGCTCAAACAGGCCGGCTTCCTCGGCTACGACGGCCCGACGGTGCCCGGCGCGCGCGCCGCGATCGTCGTGACGGGCGGCACGGTGTCCGCCGAGCAGGCCGGGCAGGGGCAGGGGATCGGGCGTCTCGCCGCGGGCCTGTCCAGGCACGGCGACGGCTCGGTGCTCGCCGGCCGGAGCGGATCGGCGCAGGGTGCGGGGCCGATCGTCGTGGTCCGCCAGGACAGGGAACTCGGCGCGAAGCTCGCCACCGTCGACGACGTCGACACCACCGTCGGGCAGGTCTCGACCGCGCTGGCTCTCGTGCAGGCGACGCGCGGCGACGTCCGCGCCTATGGATCGGGCGTCCGCTAACGGCAGGTGATAGGCTGAAGTCCCGTAGATGAAGCAGGTTTGTCCGCTCGAATACGGGAGTCTCGTTGCCTTCTCCTCGCGCCACCGCACGTGTGGCCACGAAACACATTTTCGTCTCCGGGGGCGTCGCGTCCTCGCTGGGTAAAGGGCTCACCGCCTCGAGCCTGGGGCAGCTCCTCACCGCGCGCGGCCTGCGCGTGACGATGCAGAAGCTGGACCCGTATCTGAACGTCGACCCGGGCACCATGAACCCGTTCCAGCACGGTGAGGTGTTCGTCACCGAAGACGGCGCCGAGACCGACCTCGACGTGGGTCACTACGAGCGGTTCCTGGACCGCGATCTCTCGGGGATCGCGAACGTCACCACCGGCCAGGTGTACTCGACCGTGATCGCCAAGGAACGCCGCGGCGAGTACCTGGGCGACACCGTCCAGGTGATCCCGCACATCACCGACGAGATCAAGTCCCGCATCCTCGCGATGCAGGCACCCGATTCCGAGGGCATCGCGCCCGATGTGGTGATCACCGAGATCGGCGGCACCGTCGGCGACATCGAATCGCAGCCCTTCCTCGAGGCCGCGCGCCAAGTGCGCCACGACGTGGGCCGCGACAACGTCTTCTTCCTGCACGTGTCGCTGGTGCCGTACCTCGCCGCCTCGGGCGAGCTGAAGACCAAGCCCACCCAGCACTCCGTCGCCGCGCTCCGCAGCATCGGCATCACGCCGGACGCGCTGGTCCTGCGGTGCGACCGCGAGGTGCCCGAGGGGCAGCGCAACAAGATCGCGCTCATGTGCGACGTGGAGGTCGAGGGCGTGATCTCCTGCCCCGACGCCGCGTCGATCTACGACGTGCCGAAGGTGCTGCACGGCAACCAGCTCGACGCCTACGTGGTGCGCAAGCTGGGCCTGCCCTTCCGCGACGTGGACTGGACGGTGTGGGGCGACCTGCTGCGGCGCGTCCACGAGCCCCGCGAGACGGTGCGGATCGCGTTGGTGGGCAAGTACATCGACCTTCCCGACGCCTACCTCTCGGTGACCGAGGCGCTGCGCGCCGGCGGCTTCGCCAATTGGGCCAAGGTGCAGATCAGCTGGGTTCCGTCCGACGACTGCGAGACCGACGCGGGCGCCGCGGCGGCGCTGCGCGACATCGACGGCGTGCTCATCCCCGGCGGTTTCGGCATTCGCGGGATCGAGGGCAAGGTCGGCGCCATCCGGTACGCCCGCAAGCGGGGCCTGCCGCTGTTCGGTCTCTGCCTCGGACTGCAGTGCATCGTGATCGAGGCCGCGCGCTCGGCCGGCCTCGAGGGCGCCAGCTCCACCGAGTTCGACGACGACACGCAGTACCCGGTGATCTCGACGATGGCCGACCAGGAACAGGCCGTCGCGGGTGAGGCCGACCTCGGCGGGACCATGCGGCTCGGCGCGTACCCGGCGGCGCTGGAGCGCGGTTCCATCGTCGCGAACGCGTACGGCGCCACCGAGGTCTCCGAGCGGCACCGGCACCGCTTCGAGGTCAACAACGCCTACCGCGACACGATCGCCGAGTCCGGCCTGAAGTTCTCCGGGACCTCGCCCGACGGGCACCTCGTGGAGTTCGTCGAGTACCCGAAGGACGTGCACCCGTTCATGGTCGGCACGCAGGCGCACCCCGAGCTCAAGTCGCGGCCCACCCGGCCGCACCCGTTGTTCGCGGCGTTCGTCGGCGCGGCCCTGAAGTACCGCGCCGGTGAGGAGCTCCCCGTCGACGTGCACGGCACTGGCCTGGTCGACGAGGAACCGTCGGGCGAGGACACCGTCGATGCCTGACCGGACTCTCCACGACTTCGAGACCGTCGGCGGCGAAACCGTCTACGAGGGGCCGATCTTCGCGGTCCGCCGCGACGAGGTCACCATGCCCGGCGGCGGCACCGCGATCCGCGACGTCGTCGAACACGACGGCGCCGTCGCCGTGGTCGCGATGAACGACGACGGCGCGATCGCGATGGTCAACCAGTACCGGCACCCGATGGGCCGCCGACTCCTGGAGATCCCCGCCGGCCTGCTGGACCACACCGGCGAGGAGGAGCCCGTCGCCGCCGCGAAGCGCGAACTGGCCGAGGAGACCGCGCTCGGCGCCCGCGAGTGGCACGTCCTGGTGGACCTGGCGCCGTCTCCCGGGTTCACCGACGAGATGGTGCGCGTGTACCTCGCCACCGACCTGCGCTACTGCGAGATGGCCGAGCAGGAGGACGAGGAGCTCGACATGACCGTCGAGTGGATCCCCATGCCCGATGCGGTGCGCATGGTGCTGTCCGGGGAGATCGTCAACTCCACGTCGGTCAGCGCCATCCTCGCTGCCACCATGGTCACCGACGACGACACGCCGCTGCGCAGCTCCGACGCGCCGTGGCCCGGGCGCCCCACGGCGCTCGCCGCCCGCAAGGGCAGGCCGGTGGAGGACGGGCAGTAACGACGGTGACGGCCGGTGCGCGTGTTCCATCGCGGGTGTCGGGCGGGGATGCTCCGCTCGACGATCAGTTGCGCGCCTACGTCGACCACCTCGCCGTCGAGCGCGGCGCCGCGCCCAACACGCTGAGCAGCTACCGTCGCGACCTGTCGCGGTACCGGGAATACCTGCGCGGGCTCGCGATCGACGACCTGCGGTCGGTGACCGCCCAGCAGGTGAGCGGGTTCCTCGTCGCGCTCCGTGAGGGCTCCGGGGACCATCCGCCGCTCGCGGCCAGCTCGGCGGCGCGGTCGCTCATCGCGGTCCGCGGGCTGCACCGTTTCGCCGCCGCCGAGGGGTACACCGACGCCGACGTCGCGCGGGAGGTCCGCCCGCCCGCCGCCGCCAAGCGGCTCCCCAAGGCGCTACCGGTGGATCAGGTGATCGCCCTCCTCGAGGCCGCCGGCGGCGGCACCGACGGGCGGCCCGCGGAGTCCGACACGCCGAGCCGGTTGCGCGATCGTGCCCTGCTGGAACTGCTGTACTCCTGCGGCGCCCGCATCTCCGAGGTGACGGCGCTCGACGTGGACGACATCGACGCTGACTCCCGGTCGGTGGTGCTGCTCGGCAAGGGCGGCAAGCAGCGGGTGGTGCCCATCGGCAGGCCCGCGCTCGCGGCCGTGGACGCGTACCTCGTGCGGGGCCGGCCGGCGTTGGTGAAACGCGCGAATCCCGCTCTGTTCCTCAACGTTCGAGGCGGGCGGCTGTCGCGGCAGTCGGCCTGGCAGGTGCTCGCATCGGCGGCCGAGCGGGCGGGCATCGACACCACGACGACGCACGTGTCCCCGCACACCCTGCGGCACTCGTTCGCCACGCACCTGCTGGAGGGCGGCGCCGACGTCCGCGTCGTGCAGGAGTTGCTCGGGCACGCGTCGGTCACCACGACACAGGTGTACACACTGGTGACGGTGCAGGCACTGCGGGAGGTGTACGCGCAGGCGCACCCGAGGGCATTAAGGTGAAACCGAGACACGAGGAGGTGGGCTAGTGGCGGCAGCGCCGGACGCGGAGAACCCGGGCCTGGACCTGGGAGAGCTGCAGCACCACCACGCGCCCCCGTCCGGGGCGGCGGACGAGGACCTCGACCGCACGGGACGTCCCCGCGTCGAGTTCCCCGAACCCACGCCGAAGACGAGCCACGGGCCGGCGCGGGTGATCGCGGTGTGCAACCAGAAGGGCGGCGTGGGCAAGACCACGACGACGATCAACCTGGGCGCATCACTGGCCTCCTACGGCCGCCGCGTGCTGCTCGTCGACCTGGACCCGCAGGGCGCCCTGTCCGCGGGCCTGGGCGTGGCGCACCACGAACTCGAACGGACCGTGCACAACCTGCTCATGGAGTCGCGGATCTCCGCCGACGACGTGCTGCTGCGCACCCGCGTCGACGGGCTGGACCTGCTGCCATCGAACATCGACCTCTCCGCCGCCGAGATCCAGCTGGTGAACGAGGTGGGCCGCGAGCAGACCCTGGGCCGCGCCCTGTATCCGGTGCTGGACCGGTACGACTACATCCTGATCGACTGCCAGCCCAGCCTCGGCCTGCTCACGGTGAACGCGCTCGCCTGTGCGGACCAGGTGCTGATCCCCATGGAGTGCGAGTACTTCTCGCTGCGAGGGCTGGCGCTGCTCACGGACACCGTGGACAAGGTGAAGGACCGCCTGAACCCGCGCCTGGACCTCGCCGGCATCGTGGTCACGATGTTCGACGCCCGCACCCTGCACTCGCGGGACGTGATGGCGCGGGTCGTGGAGGTGTTCGGCGACGCCGTCTACCACTCGGTGATCTCCCGCACCGTGCGGTTCCCGGAGACGTCCGTCGCCGGGGAGCCGATCATCTCGTGGGCGCCCAAATCGGCGGGCGCCGATTCGTACCGCGCCCTCGCGCGTGAGGTCATCGCGCAGGAGAAATGACGACACCCACCGACGCCGATCCGATCGAGGCGGTCGAGCCCGTCGAGCCGGTGGCCCCCGCCGCCGCAGGAACCCCGCCCGACGCCCTGACGGGCGACGCCGACACCGGCAGTGCCGAGCCCGAGGCCCCGTCCGGCTTCACGGTGAAGCTCGCGAACTTCGAGGGCCCCTTCGACCTGCTGCTGCAGCTGATCGGCGCCCGGCGGATGGACGTCACCGAGGTGGCGCTGCACGAGGTGACCGACGAGTTCATCGCGTACACCCGGCACCTCGGTGCCGCCGCCGACCTCGACGCCACCACCGAGTTCCTCGTGGTGGCCGCCACCCTGCTGGATCTCAAGGCCGCCCGCCTGCTGCCCGCCGGCGAGGTGGAGGACGCGGACGATCTCGCGCTCCTGGAGGCGCGCGACCTGCTGTTCGCGCGGCTCCTGCAGTACCGCGCCTACAAGCAGGTGGCCGAGCTCATGGCGCAACTGGAAGCGAAGGCGAACCGTCGCTACCCGCGGTCGGTGGGCCTGGAGGCGCGGTTCGAGGGTCTCGTGCCGCCCGTGCGGATCGGCGTCACGCCCGAGCAGTTCGCCCTCGTCGCCGCCTCGGCGTTCACCCCGAAACACAAGCCCACCGTGGGGCTTTCGCACCTGCACGTGCCGAAGGTGTCAGTGCCCGAGCAGGCCAAGGTGATCGCGGAGCGGCTGCGGCGCAACCCCGACCACTGGTCCGGCTTCGCCGAGATCGTCTCCGATTGCGAGACGGGGATCGCCGTGATCGCCCGATTCCTGGCGCTGCTCGAGTTGTACCGCGAGCGCGCGGTCCTGTTCGACCAGCCCGAGGCCCTCGGCGACCTCAAGGTGCGATGGTCGGGGGAGAAGGGCGACGACGACGCGATCGGCGGCGGCGTGGACGAGTACGACGACGTTCCGTCGGAGGAGGACGAGTGAGCGACGAGACACCCGAGGACGGCCGTGACGCCGTCGAGCCCGCGGCGGAACCCCACGCGGACTCGCCCGACGCGGATTCCCCCGGCGGGGAGCCGGACGACGGGTTCCACCTCGTCGAGGGCATGGAGGCCGACGAGCTGCGGTCCGCGCTCGAATCCCTGCTGCTCGTGGTCGACTCGCCCGCGACCGCCGAGGCGCTCGGCGCAGCACTGGAGGAGCCCGAGGAACGCGTCACCGCCGACCTGCGGGCATGGGCCGCCGAGCTGACCGACCGCCGCTCCGGGATGGAACTGCGGGAGAGCGCCGAGGGGTGGCGCCTGTACAGCCGGGCGGAGTACGCGCCGTACGTCGAGCGCCTCCTGCTCGACGGGGTGCGGTCCAAGCTCACCAGGGCCGCGCTCGAGACGCTCGCCGTGATCGCGTACCGGCAGCCGGTGAGCCGGTCCCAGGTGGGCGCGGTCCGCGGCGTCAACGTGGACGGCGTGATGCGCACCCTCGCGGCCCGCGGGCTGATCACCGAGGCGGGCTCCGACGCCGGCGCCACGACGTACGCGACCACGGAGCTGTTCCTGGAACGCCTCGGCCTCACCTCGCTCGACGAACTGCCCCCGCTCGCCCCGCTGCTGCCCGAGGTGGACGTCATCGAGGACCTGAGCTCGGACCTGGATTCCGAGCCCCGCTTCGCCCGACTGAGCCGCAAGAGCGCCGACACGATCGGCTTCGATCCGGACGCCTGACCGCCGCCGCTCGGTACAGCGCGGTTCCCGGGATCGGGCACTGCGGTTCGAACATCACGAGCCCCGATCGGTGCACGGCGAGCCGGGTGAACGTCTCCCACGGTGACTGCGCGCCGGGCACCCCCTCCCCGAGCGCGCGCCGCACCGCCCTGGCGTTGTGCGCTCCCGGACGGTCACGGATGTACGCCTCGATCTCCGCCACCGTGGTCGCCGCGATGCCGAACTCGCTCGGGCGGACACACTGCTCGATGGCGGCGATCGCCTGATCACGGTACTCGTGCCGGCCGAGGTCGAACGCTGTGCGAACGGCTGAGGTGGCGCGACGGCCGAGAACGTCCTCGATGTCGTCGGCGGGGAGCCGGCCGGTGCGGATGATCACCCCCTGTCGGCGACGCTGCGATGGCAGCCAGATCTCCGGCGGGTGGCCCTCCGCGTACTGGATGCCATGCAGACCAGCCGCGGACCAGCCGGTGAATACGCAACGGGGGTACACCATTTCGAGCGCATCGAGCCGATCGCGCAGACATACTTCGGCTTCGCCCGGCTGGCGAACGCCGTGGATCACCGGCGTGAACAGGCGCCGCGCACAGTACTCCGAGTGCTCGTTCAGTAGTTCCCGCGTTCTCCGCTGCATACCCATTGGACGCACCAGCTGCCCGATCGGATCCCGGGCGCCCACTTGTCGACGGATACCGCACTCGGGTCCTGCGTGGATGCTGCGGTTTCCGGGTACAAGTGGCGCGGGCGTTAGGGTCGAGTCCATGCCCGACATGTCAGCCGTACTCCGGGAGGCGTTCCCGCTGGGCGGGATCGCCCCGACGGTCCGCCGCTGGTGGCCGCTCGTCCTCACCGGTGCCGCTGCGGCCGTGGCGGTCTGGTCGGCCACCGCGCCGTGGCTCGGATTCGAGGTCGGGCAGGTCGGTCTCCCGTGGAGCTTCACGGGTACCGGCCGGCTCGTCCTGACCGGAACCGGACTCGATGCCGACCAGGTGGCGGCCGGGGGCTTCGCCGAGTCGGGCATGGTCGCCGACGCGGTGATCCCGTGGGGCTACGCCACCGCGGGGCTCGCGATCGCAGCCCTGATCCTGGTGATCCTGGCCACGGTGCGTCCGGCGTTCGCCGTCCGCGGCCGGGCGATCGCGAGCGGCTTGCAGGGGCTCGCCGCGGTGCTGGCGATCCTGGTGTGGGTCTTCCCGTCGATCATGACGGGCGGCCTCGATGAGCTCACCGGCGGGAACGAGGGCGGCGATCCGCTGTTCTTCCCGCCGAAGGCGGGCCTGGTGAGCACGCTCGTGGTCACCTCGGTCGCCGCGTCGGTGTTGTTCATGGGCCGCCGGAACCGACCGTTGGGCGCCACGCGCAGCGCACCCCGCTGACGAATACCGATTTCGGCTGCTTCCTGCGATGATGGATGCATCATGAACAGACCCGCTCGCCGTGATGGCACACCGGACAGGAACCGCAGGAACGACAAGCCGCAACGCCGGCAGGCCCCGCGTCAGGGGCCGAAGCAGGGGCACACGCCCCGGCTGTCGAACGCGAAACCCGCACGCACCCAGAACGTCCCGATCGTCGACCCGGATGACCGCGCACCGTCGAACCCGGGTGGTGAGGGGGAGAAGATCCGGCTGCAGAAGGTGCTCGCGCAGGCCGGCGTGGCGTCGCGCCGCGTCGCCGAGGAGATGATCGCCGACGGCCGCGTGGAGGTCGACGGGATGATCGTCACCGAACAGGGCATGCGCGTGGACCCGTCGGTGGCGGTGGTCCGGGTGGACGGCGTCCGCGTGGTGGTGAACGAGAGCCTGGTGCATCTCGCGCTGAACAAGCCGCGGGGCTGGCAGTCGACGATGAGCGACGACATGGGACGCCCGTGCGTCGGAGACATCGTGGCCGAGCGGGTGGCGGCCGGGCAGCGGCTGTTCCACGTCGGCCGGCTCGACGCCGACACCGAGGGGCTGCTGCTGGTCACCAACGACGGTGACCTCGCGCACCGGCTCATGCACCCGTCGTACGAGGTGCCCAAGACGTACATCGCTTCCGTGCTCGGCGAGGTGCCGCGGCGCCTGGGCAACACGCTCCGGCAGGGCGTCGAACTGGAGGACGGCCCCGTGAAGGTGGACCGGTTCTCCGTGCTCGAGGCCGGCGACGGGAAGTCGACGCTGCGGGTCGTGCTGCACGAGGGCCGCAAGCACATCGTGCGCCGGCTCCTGGCCGAGGTCGGATTCCCGGTGCAGCGACTGGTGCGCACCCACGTCGGGAGCGTGGCGCTGGGCGATCAGCGGCCCGGGACGCTGCGGGTGCTGGGCCGCGACGAGGTGCACTCCCTGTACAAGGCGGTGGGGTTGTGACGTTGATCGTTGCCATGGACGGACCGTCGGGGACGGGCAAGTCGACGGTGGCCCGGCGGCTCGCCGAGAACCTCGGCGCCCGCTACCTGGACACCGGTGCGATGTACCGGGCCGCGACGGTGTGGGTGCTCGACCACGACGTGGATCTCACGGATCCCGCCGCGATCGCCGATAGCACCGACGGGCTGCCGCTCGCGATGGGCTGCGACCCCCTCGGCGAACAGGTGGAGCTGGACGGGGTCTCCGTGACCCGACGCATCCGCGAGGACGACGTGACCGCGGCGGTGTCGGCCGTGTCCGCGGTGCCGGAGCTGCGCGAGCAGCTCGTCGACTACCAGCGCGCGATCGCCGAGGACGACGCATCGCCGATCGTGGTGGAGGGCCGCGACATCGGGACCGTCGTGTTCCCGGACGCGCCGGTGAAGGTGTACCTGACGGCGTCGGCCGAGGCCCGGGCCCAGCGCCGGCACGCGCAGAACACCGAGCTGGGCCTGCCCAGCGAGTACGACGAGGTGCTGGCGTCCGTCCAGCGCCGCGACGGGCTCGACTCGACGCGGAAGGTGTCGCCGCTGCGACCCGCCGAGGACGCGATCGAGCTGGACTCGTCGGAGATGACGTTGGAGGAGACCGTCGCCGCGGTGGCCGAGGTGGCCGACCGTGCGCTGCAGGTCTCCCGGAGCGGAGAGGTGACGCCATGAGCGACAACGATTTCGAGTTCGCCGGCGCGGGCACCGAGGACGGCGTCTGGGAGGACGAGGGTGATTTCGCCGACTACGAGGGCGATTTCGCGGACCTCGAGGCCGAGGCCGCGCAGGAGGCCATGCGGCTGCCGACGGTCGCCATCGTCGGGCGGCCCAACGTGGGCAAGTCGACCCTGGTGAATCGCATCCTCGGCCGGCGGGAGGCCGTGGTCGAGGACGTCCCCGGCGTCACCCGCGACCGGATCAGCTACGAGGCCAATTGGTCCGGGCGCCGGTTCCTGGTGCAGGACACCGGTGGCTGGGAGCCCGACGCCAAGGGCATGCAGCAAGCCGTCGCCGCGCAGGCCGAGGTCGCGATGCGCACCGCGGACGCGATCGTCGTGGTGGTGGACGCCACCGTGGGAGCCACCGCGACCGACGAGGCCGTCGCCCGTGTGCTGCGCCGCTCGAAGGCCCCCGTCATCCTCGTGGCCAACAAGGTCGACGACGAGCGCACCGAGGCGGAGGCCGCGGTGCTGTGGTCGATGGGCCTGGGAGAGCCGCACACCGTCTCCGCCGCGCACGGCCGCGGTACGGGCGACCTGCTCGACGTGATCCTGGAGAAGCTGCCCGAGACGCCGCGCGAGGGCACCGGCGGCACCGGGCCGCGCCGCATCGCGCTGATCGGCAAGCCGAACGTGGGCAAGAGCTCGCTGCTCAACAAGCTCACCGGCGAGGACCGCTCGGTGGTGGACAACGTGGCGGGCACCACCGTCGATCCGGTGGACTCGCTCGTGGAGCTCGGCGGCAGGACGTGGAAGTTCATCGACACCGCCGGCCTGCGCAAGAAGGTGAACCAGGCCAGCGGTCACGAGTTCTACGCGTCGCTGCGCACCAAGGGAGCGATCGAGGCCGCCGAGGTGGCGATCGTGCTGATCGACGCGTCGCAGCCGATCACCGAGCAGGACCTGCGGGTGCTGTCCATGGTGATCGAATCGGGCCGCGCGCTGGTGATCGCCTACAACAAGTGGGACCTCGTGGACGAGGACCGCCGGTACCTGCTGGAGAAGGAGATCGACCGGGAGCTGGTGCAGATCCCGTGGGCGCTGCGGGTGAACATCTCCGCGCAGACCGGCCGCGCCCTGCAGAAGCTGGTGCCCGCGATCGAGACGTCGCTGGAGTCGTGGGACAAGCGCGTTCCCACCGGCCGGCTCAACAACTGGCTGCGCGACGTCATGGCCGCGACCCCGCCGCCCCTGCGCGGCGGCAAGCTGCCGCGGGTGTTGTTCGCGACCCAGGCGGCCACCCGGCCGCCGACGTTCGTGCTGTTCACCACGGGGTTCCTGGAGGCCGGGTACCGCCGGTTCCTGGAGCGCCGCCTGCGTGAGGAGTTCGGATTCGACGGTTCGCCGGTCCGGGTGAACGTGCGGGTCCGCGAGAAGCGCGCGCGGAAGTAGTGCGGTGAGCGCTCCGGCCGAGGGGCTGGTCGGTTCGACGGTGCCCCGCCGCCAGGTGGTGGCGTGGTGTACGTGGGACTGGGGGAGTGCCGCCTTCCAGGCGGTGATGACGACCTTCGTCTTCACCGTGTACCTCACCGGCGCGGTGGGGGAGGACATCGAGGGGCCGCCGACCGCGACCAGCTGGCTGTCCTGGGCGATGGCCGCGTCCGGCGTGCTGGTGGCGGTGCTGGCGCCCGTCTTGGGCGGGCGCTCCGACGCCGCGGGGCGCCGCAGGTTCTCGCTCGCCGTGTGGAGCGCGGTGGTGGCCGCGTGCACGGCGGGCTGCTTCTTCGTGCGGGACGAATCTCAGTACCTGTGGCTGGGGCTGCTTCTCCTGGCCCTGGGGACCGTCGCCTTCGAATTGGCGAACGTGCCGTACTACGCGATGCTGCGGCAGGTCTCGACGCCCGCCACGATCGGCCGGGTCAGCGGGATCGGCTGGGCCTGCGGCTACTTCGGCGGCATCTTCCTGCTGCTGTTGTGCAATTACGGGTTCATCGCCGGCGACGGGCCCACCCGCGGGTTCCTCGACGTGCCCACCGAGGGCGGGCTGAACATCCGGCTCGTGGCGCTGCTCGCGGCCGTGTGGTTCGGGCTCGCCGCGCTGCCCGTCCTGTTCCTCGTGCCCGAGCTGCCCCCGGATCCGACGGCGGCGCCGCGTCGCGGCGTCGCCGGCGCGTACCGGGACCTGTTCGCGACGGTCCGGGAGCTGTGGCAGGAGGACCGGAACGTGGTGTGGTTCCTGGTGTCCTCGGCGGTGTTCCGGGACGGCCTGGCCGCGACGTTCACGTTCGGGGCGGTGCTCGCACACTCGGTGTACGGGATGAGCGAGTCCACGGTGCTGATCTTCGGTGTGGCGGCGAACGTCGTGGCCGCGCTCGGCGCCGTGGTGGCCGGCCGGTTCGACGACCGCTTCGGCCCCAGACCCGTGATCGTGACCTGCCTGGTGGGCATGCTGATCGCGGGGACGATCCTGTTGTTCGTCCGCGGCGAGGCGATGTTCTGGGTCTTCGGGTTGATGCTCACGGTGTTCGTGGGGCCCGCCCAGGCGTCGGCGCGCAGCATGCTGGCGCGGATGTCGGTGCCCGGCCGCGAGGGACAGATGTTCGGCCTGTACCAGACCACCGGGCGCGCCGCATCGTTCCTGGGGCCGCTCATGTTCGGCACCTTCATCCTGGCCTTCGGCACCGACCGCGCCGGGATCGGCGGGATCATCGTGGTGCTCGGGCTCGGCCTCGTCCTGCTGCTGCGCGTCCGCCCGCCGCGCGATCGCGCGCTCGCCTGAATTCCGGGCCGCTGTACCGCTGGGACTGGTGACGTCGATCGCGCGAGCGGCGATCAGGGAGTCGACGGTGATGGGGCGGCGGGGCGGGCCTCGGTGGCCGTGCCGGGCTTCGCGGCGGCGGCGCGGTTCGGCGGCACATCGGCACCCTGCGGGAGGGCCGCGCCGATGGCGGGGTAATCGACGGACAGGCGAAGGTTGAGCACCGGGCCGTTCGGGGTGTTCGGCATGGCGCGCCGCACGTTGTCGAGCAGCTGCGACAACTGCACGCCCACGCCGCGGGCGCTGCCGTCCGGGAACGCCCCGAGGATCGGCTTCAGCAGGCTCACGCCCACCGGGGTCAGGGTCTTCAGGCTCGCGAGCGCCTCGGGGGTGAGGATCGCCTGCAGGCCCGCGAGCAGGCCGGTGCTCTCGTCGTTGATGCCGTGCTGCATCTCGATCGTCTTCTTCGAATCCCCGTTGTGCAGCGGCGGGAAGTAGGCCGCGCTGCCGACCGCCGGGATCATCTGCGCGACGGAGGAATCGGCCGCGTCGAGCGTCCGGGCGATGATGGGGAACGTCTTCGCGGTGGAGACGCGCTGCGTGTCCTTCACGGCCTGCGTCACGCTACCGAGCGTGGTCAGCAGCGGCAGCATCGCCTTCGACGACGCGTCCACGTTCATCAGGATCCGGCTCATGTGCGGACGCAGCGCGTCGTCGTTGACGTCGCCGATGGTGGCGATCATGTTCGCCACCGTGCTGTCCGCGATGGGCTTCGAGGGGCTGAGCTCGGCACCGTCGACCAGCGAGCCGCCCCCGTCGTGCGGGGTGAGGATGACCTCGGAGACGCCGAACAGGTTCCCGGCCGCGAAATCGGCCTGCACGTTGTTCGTGAGCGAACGCCCCTGCGGGCCGTCGAGGGTGAGGCGCACGCCCTGCACCCCGTGCGCGAGGCGGCTCAGTCCGGTCACCGTGCCCACCTTGATGCCCTGGATGCGCACCGCCGAACCCTCGGTCACGCCCGCGGCGACGGACGGCGTGCGGAGCGTGAGGGAGAACTCGTCACGCGGGCGGTAGGTGTTGTAGCCCCACACCGCCACGGCGATCAGCGCGACCACGACCACCAAGGCGACACCTCGACGGCGCAGCTGAGCCGGCGTCGGGTTGAAACCGGGAACGGGGGCGAGGTCCACGAATAGACAAATTATCCGCAGGTGTCTGAAATCTATGCAGTGAGAGCCGCTTTTGTGTCCACTGTCACCGGCGGCGAATCATTGTGACCGCGAACACGATACGCGGAGAATGCGCCCGTCACGAGGGTCGCGAACGTGAAGAGGACGTAGCCGTTGCCCAGGATCTGCTGCCACCACGACCAGGCCAGTTCCCGGTCCTCCTCGTGCGGTGGCCACCACTGCGGACCGAGGTAGAACAGCGCCGCGCCGAACGCCAGCGCGGCCACGAATCCGCGGCCGCGGCGCCCGTCCGCCACCGCGACCGCGCCGATCGCGATGGCCGGTGCCGCCCACACCCAGTGGTGGGTCCACGAGACCGGGGACACCAGGAGCACGGCCGCCGCGTTCACCACCACCGCCGCGCAGACGCGATCGTCGGCCAGCAGCCGTCGCATCCACATCGCGGCCAGGGCGACGGCCACGAGCGACAGCACGATCCAGACGGCCGTGCCGGCGCTCTCACCGAGCCCCAGGCGATACGCGAGGCCCTTGAGCGACTGGTTGCCCGCGTAGCTCGGCGTCCCGATCCGCCCGGTCTCCGCGAGCGTGCGGAACCAGTACTGGTACGAGTCCTCGGGCATCACGACCCACGCGACGGCCACGGAACCGGCGGTCGAGGCGGCCGCGGTGGCGAGGCCGCGCCAATCCCGGCGCAGCAGGAAGAACAACAGGAACCCCGCCGGCGTCAGCTTGATCGAGACCGCGATCCCGATCAGCAGGCCCCGGGGCCAGCGGGGGTGGCGCACCAGGGTGTCGACGGCGACGGCAGCCATTAGCAGCGCGTTGACCTGGCCGAAGTCGAGCGTCTCCCGCACCGGCTCCAGGAACTGCGCCGCCGCGACGCCCGCCACGACCAGGGTTAACCGGGTTCCGCGGTCCGTCGCGGGGCGAAGCCGCGCCAGCACCAGCCACAGCGTGAGCCCGACGGCGGCCAGCGTCAGGGAGAACATGGTGGCGTCGGCGGCCCACTTCGGTATCATCGCGAGCGGCGCGAACACGATCGCCGCCAGCGGGGGATAGGTGAACGGCAGGTGGATGTCGCCGACCGGCGGCATGGCGCCGTAGAGGCGGCCGCCGTCGAGCCATTGCCGCGCCCCGACGCGGTAGACGCCCAGATCGAGGAAGTCGTGCCAGATGCTCAGCGCGAAGCCGAGGTAGGTCGCCGCCGCCAGCAGCGCCACCGCTGCCACGATCCGACGACGGGACGACGACGGGGGCGGTGGCAGCGGGCTCGGCACTGCAAAAGATTAGCTCAGTCGATCTGACCGATCGGTTGACGCTTCTCGGCCTGGAACGCGTCCTCGGCCCGGCCACGGGCCCAGTACCCCGAGATGGAGATGCGATCGCGGGGCACCTCCAGCGCCTTGAGCACCTTCCTGATGGCCTTGATCGATTCGCGCTCGCCGTGCGCGAAGACGTGGGCGCCCGCCCGGTCCTCGGGCCAGCCCGCCGCCTCGACGGAACGGGCGAGGAACCCGGCGTCGGCGGTGTCGGGGTTCACGAGCCACCGCACGTCCACGCCCGACGGTGCCGTGAGGTCGAGCCGGTCGCCCTCGCTCTCCACCTCGAGGAGCGCGACGCCGCGCGCGTCCGCGGGCAGCGACTCCAGCGCCGCGGCGATCGCGGGCACGGCGGAGAGGTCGCCCGCGAACAAGTGCCAGCGTGCCTCGGCGTCGGGGGAGTACGCCCCGCCGGGGCCCATCAGGGTGATGCGGTCGCCGGGCTGTGCGCGCTGTGCCCACGGCCCCGCCAGGCCTTCGTCGCCGTGCACCACGAAATCGATCGCGATGCGCTGTGACGCGCGGTCGAATTCCCGCACGGTATAGGTCCGGGTGGCGTCGCCGAAGCGCAGTTTCACATAGCTGTCGGTACTCGGCAGTGCCGGCAGCGAGGGATCGCCGAACCCGGCGAGCGACTCTCCCTCGGCGGTCACGCGCACCAGATGCGTTCCCACGCGCCGGGTTTCGACGACGGTGACGTCGTACTCCGGGCGGGGGCGACGGGCGGGTGCGGGGGTCTCGGTCACGATGGATCACTCCTGAAATTCGGTTACAGAACAATCGTACAGATCCCTGATTAGGGTTGCCTAAATCGCAGTTCTGCACCGGTCTCCCTCAAACCGGGCCGGAAGTCCCAGCCGGGTTTAGCATCCCTTCATGACTGCAAGCACACGGAGTGGAAAAGACCTCCGCAAAAAGGTTCCTCGGTCCTCGCATGCGGAGTTCTCGGCCGACGGCCGCGACGTCGTGGAGATCATCCGGGAGCAGAACGCCTCGCGGATCCAGGAACTCGTCCCCGTGCGCATGTCCCGGATGCTGCACTCGCCCTTCTCGTTCTACCGCGGCGGCGCGGCGTTCATGGCGCACGATCTGGCCACCGCGAGCCCGAACATCGGTGCGCACGTCATGAGTTGCGGCGACGCCCACATCGCGAACTTCGGGTTCTTCGCCTCTCCGGAGCGCCGGCAGCTGTTCGACGTCAACGACTTCGACGAGGCCGGATTCGCGCCGTGGGAGTGGGACGTCAAGCGGATGGCCACGTCCGTGGTGATCGCCGCGCGGGACAACGGCTACACCGATGAGCAGGGGCAGGACGCGGCCGCCGCCGCGGTCGCCGGCTACCGGCAGACCCTCCGCGACCTCATGGACCGGAGCGCCATCGAGCGCTACTACCTGTCCGTCGACATCGATGCCCTCACCGCCGCCGCGTCCGACGACCAGCCACTGCAGGCGCTCATCGAGAAGACCGCCAAGCAGGCCCGCAAGCGCACCTCGGCCCGCGTGGTGGAGAAGATCACCGCCACCAGCGCCGACGGTGAGCTGACCATCGTGCCCGACCCGCCCACCCTGATCCCCGCGAGGCCCGAGCTGATCCGCGACTTCGAGGGCGCCTTCGAGTTGTACATCGCCTCGCTCCGGGCCGACGCAGCAGCGCTGATGTCCCAGTTCACCGTTCTCGATTGGGCGCTGCGCGTCGTCGGCGTCGGTAGCGTGGGCACCCGCTGCTTCATCGTGCTGCTCGGCCGTGACGACGGCGACGGCGGCACCGAGACCCTGTTCCTCCAGGTCAAGGAGGCGTCGGAGTCGGTGCTCGCCACGCACGGGAACCTCGGCCCGTCGCTCCTGCCGCCCCGCTCTCCGTCGACCGGCGTCCAGGCCTGGCGCGTCGTCGCCGGGCAGCAGACCATGCAGGCCCAGTCGGACCCCTTCCTCGGCTACGTGCCCACGTCGCACGGCAAGGATTTCTACTGGCGTCAGTTCCGGGACATGAAGGGCTCGGTGGCCACCGAGATGCTCACGCTGGACCAGTTCCAGCGGTACGGCGTCGCCTGTGCCGCGGTACTCGCGCGGGCGCACTCGCAGTCACCGCTCGCGGACGTCGCCGCCTCGTACATGGGCAAGGGATCGGGGTTCGACGAGGCGGTCTCGGCGTTCGCGGTCGCCTACGCCGATCAGAACGAGAAGGATTTCGCCGCAGCACATGCCGCGGTCAAGCGTGGCACGCTGCCGTGCGCCGAGGACGGGGTCTAGAAGTCTTAGCGGGACCTTGACGGCCACGGCCTTCCCCCGCGACCGGACGGCGGCGTAGACCGGTAGGCGTGACTCTGACGGAGATACTTCCCTCACTCGCCCGCGCGGGCGTCGCCCGCTCCTTCGACACCGCGATCTGGCCGGAGGGCACGGTCATGGATGGGGACGAGGTCCTGATAGCGGGCATCCCGGCCGGGACGCTCGTCGGTCGCGCACCGTCGGGCCGTCCCGTGGTCGTCACCCGGGTCGCCCGGCTGGTGCGCTCGGGTCCCGTGGTGCTGTGCGACGTGGACGGGCCGATCCCGGCGCACTGCACCCTGCGCGACGTGGCCTGGCCCGGGGCGCGCCTGGCGGGCGCCCGGATGCGGCAGCTGCTGGTGCGCGGGGCCGACGGTGCGCGGCTGGCCGCCCGCGTCGAGGTGCCCGCCGACGTACCGCTCGACGCGATCGTCGCGCTGGCGCTCGGCACCCATCACGCACGCCTCGAGCAGCGGACCCGCGCCGCGTCCTGACGCCCCGATTAAGCTGCCCCTCGTGGACAACTTCCGCGATGTGGCGGGCCGGGACGGATATCCGGCGGACGGTGGACGGATGCGGCAGGGGGTGCTGTTCCGCTCCAACGCGCTCGACGCCGAGTCGATCGACGCGGACAGACTCACGGCCCTGGGGCTCGCGGGGATCTACGACCTGCGGATGACCGCGGAGGTCACCCCGAAGCCCGACGTGATCCCCGACGGCGCGCTGTATCGGCGGTTCAACGTGATCGGCGACGAACTGGAGCTCGGCGCGCTCGATCCCAAGGCGCTCAAGGACGCCGCCGGAGCGCGCGACCTGCTCATCGACGTCTATCGGATGTTCGTGACCGAGGAGAACGCCCGGGCGCAGTTCGGTGGCCTGGTGCGGGTGATCGCCGCCGGCGACGGGCCGCACGTGTTCCACTGCAGCGCGGGCAAGGACCGCACCGGCTGGGCCGCGGCCGTGGTCCAGCGCCTGGTCGGGGTCTCCGCCGAGGACGTCCTCGCCGACTACCTCCTCACCAACGAGTACTCGGCCGGGACCATCGCCAGGATCGCGGCCGGCGCGGCGAAGGAGCGCGGCCCCGAGATCGGGGAGGCCGCGCGCGTACTGGCCGGGGTCTTCCCCGAGGCCCTGCAGGCCGCGTTCGACGAGGCCGACACCCGCTACGGGGGATTCGAGGGCTACGTCCGGAACGGACTGGGCCTCGACGCGGCGACCGTCGACACGCTCAGGAGCAGGCTGATCGCGTAGCGGAAATCCGCTCGCGGCCGGGTGCGGCGCGGTGCTAGCGTTGCCACCGATCGTGATCGACCAGCAGGAGGTGAGCACCGTGAACGCAGTATCCGTACCGGGTGCTCCCGAGCAGGCCACGATCCTGCGGCCGAGGTAGTCGCATCGGGGAGCGCCGCGCAGCGCAATCCTCGAAAGGCCGTCTCCATGAACATCTCTCCCTTCTCCACCCCCGTGCACGACGACGGGGACCACTCCCACGAGCTCGCCGTGGTGCTCGCCGGCGCGGGATCGGCCGGCAACGCCTGGCAGATCGGCCTGGTGGCGGGTCTCGCGGACGCCGGGATCGACCTCACCCGCGCCGGCCTGTTCGTCGGCACCTCCGCCGGTTCGACCGTGGCCGCCCAGATCACCAGCGGCGTACCGTCGGGCGACATGTGCGCGGCGATCCTCGCCGAACGGCACCCGACACCCACCGGCGACCGCCCGTCGCCGACGACAGCGACCCGCGACTACCTGGACTGGTCGAACCGGCTCATCGCCGATTCGGCCGACCCCGTGGACATGCGGCGCAGGATCGGTGCCGCGGCGCTCGACCCGGGCACCTCCGGCGGCGTGCACCGTGCCCGCTGGCGCGAGGTGGCCGCGTCCCGGCTGCCTCGTCACGAGTGGCCCGCGCAGCGTGTCCTCATCGCCGCAGTCGACGCGGAAAGCGGTGCGCCGGTGGCCTTCTCCCGCCACAGCGGTGTCGACCTGGTGGACGCGGTCGCGGCCAGTACGAGCCACGGATTCGGCCCCTTGCCGCCGTACCGGATCGGCGAGCGGCACTATCTCAGCGGCGGGTACCGGCGGAACGAGAACGCCGATCTCGCGCGCGGGTACGGCCGGGTCGTGGTGTTGGCACCGTTCGGCGGCCGCACGCGCACCCCGTCGTCGTGGGGGATGGACCTGGCCGCGCAGATCGGGGAGCTCCGTGCCGGCGGAAGTCGCGTGGAGACCGTGGTGCCGGCCGCGGCGGCGGGCGACGTGTTCGGCGTGAACGCGATGGACCCCTCCGTGCGTCCCGGCGCGGCCCGCGGCGGCTACGAGCAGGGGAGGGGGCTCGCCGATCAGTTGGCAGGGGTCTGGGACGGGCTCGGCTAACGCGCCGCGGGGCCGCGTGTCGCGAACCGGCCGCCGGCCTGCGTGAACCCGGCGCGGTCGACCGAGCATTCGATGCCACCGTCGCGGATCGCGGTGCAGGAGGCGCCGTTCACGGAGATCCGGGCCCCCTCGGGCAGCGGGCGGCCGTGGACGCGCCCGCCGCGGCGCTCGATGTAGCGCCAGCCGCGCTCGGTGACCTCGATCGCGTTCGGGCGGACGCCGCGCTTGTTCACCGTGATGCGAGTCCCCGCCGGCGGGGACACGTCGCAGCGCACCGTGGTCGGGTTGTCGGAGATGCGGCACTGCCGGTCGGCGGCGTCGTAGCGGTACTGGAACGCGTAGTCGCCGCCCTCGGCCCGGTACCGGTCGGCGTCCACGGCGGGATCCGCCTCCGCGGGGTTCGCGGCGAGCACACAACCCACTGCCACCGCGATCACCACCAGTGCACGCTTCATGCGCGCAACTGTAGCGCGGGATCGCACTGCGCCGCGCGTCTTATTACGCGAGAGGTGTGCTTGCAAACCGCGCGAACACGGTGCTCACGGGTGTTTACTCGACTCGTGAGCGGCGTGGTGGAAGTGACTGTGCGGGCGCACTGGATCAACGGGTGGTTCCTCGAGTCGCTCGCCCGCCCGGCGGTCGAGATCGACGGGGTGGAGCACCCCGCCGTCTGGGGCGCGCCCTGCCGGGTCGAAGTCGAGTCGGGCGCGCGCAGAGTCGCCGCAGGCGCGCGTTACCGCGGCACGTCGACGCGATTGCTGGGGCGCGCCCCGAGGCTCGTCGCCGTCGGCGACGGGGAGACGGTGCGGCTGCACGCCCGGAACGGCCTCCTCAACTCGGACCCGTTCAAGCTCGCTCCCGAACGCACGCCGAAGAACCCCTGAAACGCCGAAAACCACCTGGTACCAGGTGGTTTTCGAGTGTCGGGCTGACAGGATTTGAACCTGCGACCACCTGACCCCCAGTCAGGTGCGCTACCAAGCTGCGCCACAGCCCGCTTGCGCCGCTCGCGCGGTGCTGTACGAGACTACCCCACCCGATCCGGCGCGGAGAAATCGCCTGCTGGGCCCGTCGTGTCGACCCATCCGTGCCTGTCGGTGTCGACGGTGCGCGGCCCGAGCGCCGGAATCTTCGCGGTGCACGGCGGGTTGTGCGGAGGGTGAGTGTGAAGGACGTCGAGAGGCCCGGGCGAGCGCTGTGGGTGTTCGCGCATCCGCACGGATCGTCGCTCAACGCGATGCTGAGGGACGAGGGGGTCGCCGCACTCCGGTCGGACGGGTGGACCGTCGACGTGAACGACCTGTACGCGGAGGGCTTCGACCCGATCCTCGTCGACGAGGGCGGGTCGGATGTGCGGGCGCAGCAGGCGCGGCTGTGCGCCGCCGACCTACTGGTGCTGCAGTTCCCGCTCTGGTGGTACTCGATGCCGGCCATGCTCAAGGGGTGGATCGACCGCGTCTTCGAGCGCGGATTCGCCTACGACGTCCCGGATCCCGGCACGGGACGCTTCCTCAAGTACGGCGACGGGGGACTGGCCGGACGCCGTGCGTTGGCCGTGGTCACCGCCGGCGACCGCCCCGATTCGATCTCGCCCCGCGGGATCAGCGGCGACGTCGAGGACATCTTCTGGCCGCTCCTGCACGGCACCTTCTGGTACACGGGGATGGCGGCGCTCGCCCCGCACCTCATCACCCACGTGCACGGCATCGACGACGCGCGGGCACGCGAGCTCGCCGACCGCCTGGCGCAACGACTGCGCACCGTCGGGTCTGACGAACCGATTCCCTACCTACCGATGACCGACGAGTACTACGACCACTCCATCGCGTTGCATCCGCACATCGCCGAGGGAGCGACCGGCGGGCGGGCGCACCGCCGGGCATGATGGGCCCATGACACTCAACGACAAGGTGACCTCCGCGGGCGCGTGGGCGCTCGAGAACGGCCATCGTCTCCTGCTCGCCGTCTCCGGCGGTCGATTCCCGCAGCGGGTCCTGGGCATGCAGACCCTCGAACTGCACACCACCGGCCGCAAATCCGGTCAGCGACGCTCGACGATGCTCACCGCGCCCCTCTACTCCGCGGACCGCGTCGTGGTGGTCGCGTCGAAGGGCGGCCACTCCGACAATCCCGACTGGTACAAGAACCTGGTCGCGAACCCCGCGGTGGAGATCACCGTGGACGGCGCGACCGCGCCCTACACGGCGCGGACCGCCACGGCCGAGGAGAAGACGCAGCTGTGGCCGCAGATCCTCCAGGCCTACAAGGGTTACGACGGCTACCAGCAGCGCACCGAGCGCGACATTCCCGTCGTGATCTGCACGCCGGCCTGACCTCGCCGGAGAACCGAGACGGCCGGACCCGAGAAAGCGGGTCCGGCCGTACGTGTTCCGGGCACGAAGACCCGATGGGGACGATTCCGGAGGTCAGCTCCCCGAACCCGAGAGCTTGTCCTTCACCGAGTTCACGCCGTCCTGGATGTTGCCCTTGAGCTTCTCGGCCGCCTCCGACACCGCGTCCTTGGCCTTGCCGAACTCCGCCTCGAGCTTGGCCTCAGCCGCCTGGGCCTGCGCCTGGAAGTTCGCCTTCGCGTCATCGGCACTGGTGTTCGCGTCTTCAGACATACGGTTCCGCCTCTTCCTCACGTACCTCCGTGGGTCGGTCCCACTGCCAGTACGGTAGACCCGCTCGCACTGGGGCGCTTGCTATTGCAGAATCAGTCGGGGCCCTTCATGAGTTCTTCACACAACCCCGCGAAAGCCGCATCGTCGTCGGCGCCACCGGAGTGCGGGAGGCCGAACCAGTCGACGTACTCGGCGATCTCCGACAGCCGCCATTCGAGCCTGAACAGTTCCACCGCCCACGGCCGTGCTCCACGCTGTTCGCGCAGGTGGGAAGGGATGTCGAGCAGGTCCCGTTCGGGCGGGGCGCAGCGCAGGGACTCCCAGTCCACGAACACCTGCCCGCTCGCGACGATCAACTGATTCGCGTGGTGCGGCTCCCCGTGGGTGGGCACCCAGTGCCCCGATTCCGCGGCCCGCTCGGCGAGCTCCCGATGCCGCTCCGCCCAGGTTGCGATCTCACTGAGCCGTGCCCGCAGCGCCTTCCGCGCAGGCTCGCCGTACGGCCCGGACGTCCACGGGACCCGGGTGGCCTCCTCGACCAGTTCCGCGAGACCGGCGGGGGCGCGCGGCACCCAGCCGGGGAGCTCCGCAGGCGGTTCGGCGGCGTGCAGGGCCTCGAGCAGTTCGACGGTGCGCCGCGCCCCGGCGAGCGCCTCCGCGGCCGTCGGGGTCCGCCCGTCGAGCCACGGCGTCACGCTGAGGCCGCCGCCGCCCATCGGGACCAGCCGCGCACCGTCGGACGTGGGGAGTGGCGACACGACGCCCGGCACTCCCGACTCGTGCAGCCGGGCGGCGGCCGCATACGCCGAGGCGGTCTCGCCCAGGGGGCGCAGGGCGGTGTCCGAGTCGACGGTCGCGAACCCCCACGGCGTGCCGTCGCGATCGATCCGCCAGTGGTGGGCGCCGAAGCCGACCGGCAGGTGGGTGGCCGCGTCGGCGCCGGGTTCCCAGTGTCGCCGCACCGCGGCGAGGACCTCGTCGGACGTCGGGTTCGTCGGCGGGGTGAGCATGTCCCCGATGCTGGCAAAGCCGGCGGTTCCCGCGCGACCGAATTTTCCGTCTCCGACGATATTGAGCATCGTGAACCCTGGTGTTAATGTGCGACGATGATGAAGTTCCGTGCACTCGCCGCCGTTCCCGTCGCGCTCGCACTGCCCTTCGCGGGATGCGCGCAGAGCACGACGGGGGAGCCCGTCGCCGCGGCGACCCCCACGGGGTCGTCCTCGGCGCCGGCGTCGTCCGCCCCCACGAACGGAGCGTGCGCGGCCGTGGCGGGACGGATCCTCGATCTACCGGCCAAGAAGGCCGGCGAACCCAGGATCGGCCTGCCGCAGCCCGCCGGTTGGGACCGCCAGACCTCGCAGGACAACGATCTGATTCGTGCGGCGATCGTCAACAAGGCACTCGCAGCAGATCAGTTCGCGCCCAACGCCGTGGTGACCCTGGAGGACGCCACCGGCGCGACGCCGCAGCAGCTGCTCGACGCGCAGATCGAGGGGCTCAAGACCACCGTGCGGGTCGAGGGCATGACCGCGCCGGTGCCGGGCACGCTGTGCGGCTTCCGCACGACGTCCGTCAGCTACTCCATGCCCGCCGTGAAGGCCGGCCAGCACCGCGCCACCGTGGTGGCCGTGGCCGTCCCGTCCGGCTCGAAGCTCTGGGGTGTCACGCTGACGGTGCAGACCACCGACCCGAACAACGCCACCTACAAGCGGGATTCGGAGACGATTCTCACGGGCCTGCGGATCACGCCCTGACGGTCACGGCCGGAAGCCGGGGTCACGCCCGATGAAGCCGACGAGTGACGTGACCGGGTCCGCATCCTCCGGTACCGGCACCGGCGTGCCGAACTGGCCCGATTCCTGCAGCATCGGCCCCATCGCCTCCAGGCCGCTGACCAGCTCGCTCGCGAACGCCGGATCCAGCGCCGGGTCGATCCCGCCGGACCGGGCCAGATCCCACGTGTGCATGAACACGTCCGCCGTGTAGAACTGGTCGACCATCTCGTCCAGCGGCTTGTCCCCGAACATCGACGTGGCGATCACCCGATGCGCGTCCGGCGCGTCCAGAAGCGCCTGCACCGCGGCCGTGAGCTGCGCGAACGCCTCCGCCGGGGCCGCGGCGTCGGCCGGAGCACCGTCGAGCCGCACGCCGTTGGACTGCAGGAACCCGGGCAGCCATTCGACGAGGTGCGCCACCACGTCCCGCGCCTTCCACTCGGGCACGGGGGTCTGGGCGTCCCAGTCGGTGATCGCGCCGGCGACCTCCGCGAACGTGGCGGCCGCCGCGCGGTGGCGGTCGGCGGGATTCAGGCCGGTCAGATCAGTCATGGCGTCACTGTGGCACGCGGCACTGACAGATGCGTGCAATAGCCTCGGATTCATGACCGAGTACCTCAGCATCGACACCCCCGCCGGCTCTTTCGACGCGATCGCCGCCGGACCCGAGGACGGCCGCCCGGTGCTGTTGCTGCACGGATTCCCCGAGGCCGCGATCGCCTGGCGGTATCAGGTCGCGGTACTGGGGGAGAGGGGATTCCGGGCCGTCGCACCCGATCAGCGCGGGTACTCGCCGGGGGTGCGTCCGGAGCGGCCCGCGGACTACGCGATCGGCGACCTGGTGGGCGACGTGCTCGCGATCGCGGACGCGTTGGGATGGAACACCTTCGACCTCGCCGGTCACGACTGGGGCGGCACCGTCGCCTGGTGGACCGCCGTCGAGCACCCCGAACGGTTGCGCTCCCTGACGGTGGTCGCGACACCGCACCCCGCCGCCCTCGGTGAGGCGCTGCGCACCGACGAGGAGCAGCAGGCGATGTCGCGGTACCTCACCGAGTGGCGGCAGACCCCGGCCACCGAGAACGCCATGCTCAAGGACGGCGCCCGCGCGCTGCGCGGGCTGTACGGCGGCGCAGTGCCCCGCGACGTGGTCGACGAGTACGTCCAGCGGTTCCAGGAGCCGGGCGCCCTGACCGCGGCCCTGAACTGGTACCGCTCCGGCCGCCCGCCCGCGGCCGCCGGCACCGTCGAGACCCCTGTCCTCTACCTGTGGCCCACCGACGACGTGGCCCTGGGGTCCGTCGCCGCGTTCGGGACCGAACGGCACTGCACCGGCCGGTACCGGTTCGAGATGCTCGAGGACGTCACGCACTGGGCCGTCGAACAGGCGCCCGAGACCGTGGCGGGCCTGCTCCTGGAGCACCTCGCCGCGACCCGGTGACGCCCCGAGGTCGGTATCCAGAGCGTCGAACACTGTGCCCCGCAGTGGAATTCGGCGTGACGACGGCGTCTCGCGGCCGCCGGTCGCCGAACCCGCCCGGAATCGTTGTGCGTGTTCGCCCCGCAAACATCGTCTTCTGTGTATCTAATGGAGGGCATGTTGCAGAGGCGAAAGACATCTACCACCGTCCGGGTCTTCTCCGCGCTCACCGTCGTGGGCCTGGCCGCAGCGGGGTGCGGTACGTCCGGCGACACGGCGTCCCCGTCGTCGTCCGGCGCCGCGTCGAGTACGGCGCCGACCGCGCTCTCGAGCACCGCGCGCCCTGCACCCGCCGGCGCCGCCGACAACCCGGAGGCGACGACGAAGGCCAAGGCGCTCGCCGACGCCGTCACGCTCGACGGGGCGATCAAGCACCTGGAGACGCTGCAGGACATCGCCAACCGCAACGGCGGCAACCGCGGCCTCGGGTCGCCCGGCTACCAGCAGAGCCTCGAATACGCGGAGAAGACGCTCACCGACGCCGGCTACGAGGTGAAGCGTCAGGAGTTCACCCAGGCCAGCTGGTCGTCGTCCAAGGTCGAACTGCAGTCCGCCGGTGCGCCGGTCGCCGCGACCGCGCTCCAGTACTCCGGCGCCACCCCGGGCCCGCTCACCGCCAAGACCGTGGTGACGAACGCGGTCGGCTGCGCTCCGCAGGAGTTCGACAAGGTCACGCCCGGGTCCATCGCCGTGGTCAAACGCGGCTCGTGCACGTTCGGCGAGAAGTACAAGGCCGCCGCCGCCAAGGGCGCCGCGGCACTCATCGTCGTCAACAACCAGCCGGGCGACTGGAAGGGCGGCACCCTCGGCCTCGACGACGGCGCGTCGATCCCCGTCGTGGGCGTGGCGCAGGACGCCCCGATCCCCGACGGCCAGGACGTCACCCTCACCGTGGACGCCAAGACCGAGAAGGCCAAGACCTGGAACCTGCTCGCGGAGACCAAGAAGGGCGACGACGGGAACGTGCAGATGGTCGGCGCGCACCTCGACGGCGTCGCCGAGGGGCCGGGCATCAACGACAACGGGACCGGATCGGCGGCGGTGCTCGAGACCGCGACCAAGCTCGGCGCGGACGCCGACGTCAAGAACAAGGTGCGGTTCGCGCTCTGGGGCGCCGAGGAGGAGGGCCTGGTCGGCTCCACCCACTACGTCTCGTCGCTCTCCGGTGAGGACTCCGCGAAGATCAAGCGCTACCTGAACTTCGACATGCTGGGCTCGCCGAACGGCGGGTTCTTCACCTTCGACGGTGACGGCTCGTCGAAGCTCGAGGGCGGCGCCGGCCCCGACGGCTCGGGCGTCATCGAGCAGGTCTTCCGGAACTACTTCGCGGACCGGAAGATCCCCGTCGAGGCGTCGGCCTTCGACGGCCGCTCCGACTACGGCCCGTTCAAGGAGGTCGGCATCGCCGCGGGCGGCATGGACACCGGCGCGGACGGGACGAAGACGCCGGAGCAGGTGCAGCAGTGGGGCGGAAAGGCGGGCGACACCTACGACCCGAACTACCACAGCCCCCGCGACGACATCGCCAACGTCAACCGCGACATGTACCGCACGTCCATCGGCGCGGTGGCGTGGTCCACGGCCTACTTCGGCGCACTCTGACGCCCCGGTACGCTCGATAGCGCATTCGTCGAGCGGGAGGTCACGTGGGCAGGTTCAGCAACAAGATGTGGAAGGTGCTCGGTGCGCAGAGCACGCGGAACCAGTCGCGTTCCGTCGCGCAGATCGAGCAGTCCGCCGCATTCGACGAGTGGGCGCAGGGGCTCTCCGATGCGGAGTTCCCCGATGCCGCGCTGGCGCTGGACGTCTACAAGCCCAAGTCCGAGGACCGGGCCAAGTTCATCGCGATCGCCCGCGAGGCAGCGGGGCGCGCGCTCGGCCTGCGGCCCTTCGACGTCCAGCTGCAGGGCGCGGACCGCCTGCTCGAGGGCGACGTGGTCGAGATGGCGACCGGCGAGGGCAAGACCCTCGCCGGTGCCGTCGCCGCCGCCGGCATGGCGCTCTCCGGGCGCAGCGTCCACGTGATCTCCCCGAACGACTACCTCGCCCGTCGTGACGCCGAGTGGATGAAGCCCTTCTTCGACCTGCTCGACGTCACCGTCGGATACGTCACTGAGGCCTCCACCCGCGAGGAGCGGCGAGACGCCTACGCGCGCGACGTGGTGTACGGCTCGGTCAACGAGATCGGCTTCGACGTTCTGCGCGATCAGCTGGCCACCCGCGCCGAGGATCTGATCTCCCCGAAGCCGGACGTCGCGATCGTCGACGAGGCGGACTCCGTGCTCGTCGACGAGGCGCTGATCCCGCTGGTGCTCGCCGGCTCCGTCCGCGGCGACGTGCCGCAGGCCGCGATCATGGAGGTCGTGGCCCGCCTCCGGCAGGGCAAGCACTACGAGATCGACGCCGACGGCAAGTCGGCGTTCCTCACCGACGACGGCGCCAAGCTGGTCGAGGAGGAGCTCGGCGGCATCGATCTCTACTCCGACGCCCACATCGGGACCACGCTGCCGCAGGTGAACATCGCGCTGCACGCGTACTCCCTCGTCGAGCGCGACATCCACTACATCGTGCGCGACGGCACCGTGAAGCTGATCAACTCCTCCCGCGGCCGCGTCGCCGAACTGCAGCGCTGGCCCGACGGGCTGCAGGCGGCCGTCGAGGCGAAGGAGGGCCTGGCGCAGACGGATTCGGGCGAGGTGATCGACACCATCACCGTGCAGGCGCTGCTGCAGCGGTACGCCCTCGTGTGCGGCATGACCGGCACTGCCATCGCCGCCGGCGAGCAGCTGCGCCAGTTCTACGACCTCGGCGTCTCGCAGATCCCGCCGAACACGCCCAACATCCGCGTGGACCAGCCCATGCGCGTCTACGACAACAAGGGCAACAAGGTGGCGGGCATCGTCGAGTACGTCCGCGAGGTGCACGAGACGGGGCAGCCCGTGCTCATCGGCACGCACGACGTGGCGGAGTCCGAGGAGCTCGCGCACATGCTCAAGATCTCGGGTGTCGTCGCCACGGTGCTCAACGCCAAGAACGACGCCGACGAGGCCCGCATCATCGCCGAGGCCGGCACCAAGGGCGCCGTCACCGTCTCGACCCAGATGGCGGGCCGCGGCACGGACATCAAGCTGGGCGGCAGCGCCGCCGGCGACGACAGCCCCGAGCACGACGAGGTTGCCGAGCTCGGCGGCCTCGCCGTGGTCGGCACCGGCCTGCACGACACCGAACGCCTCGACCAGCAGCTCAAGGGCCGCGCGGGCCGCCAGGGCGATCCGGGCACGTCGGTGATCTTCGCCTCGGTCGAGGACCCGATCGTCGAGCGGCACCTGCCGCTCAAGACGCCGCCCCGCGGTGCCGACGTGGACACGGGCGAGTTCTCCGGCACCAAGGCCGCGGACATGCTGGACTCTGCGCAGCGCGTCGCCGAGGGCGCGATGCTCGAGACGCACGCCAACACGTGGCGCTACAACCAGCTCGTGAACCAGCAGCGCGACCTGATCATGGGCCGGCGGCACGCGCTGCTCACCACGGACAAGCCTCTGGTCGAGTTCGGCGACCTGGAGTCCGAGCGCTTGGAGGAGCGGCGTGCGGCGGGCATCTCCGACGAGGTGCTGGAACAGGCCGCACGCGAGGCCTTCCTCTACCACCTGGACCGGGTGTGGGCGGAGCACCTGGCCTTTGTCTCCGAGGTGCAGACCACCATCCACCTGCGCGCGCTGGGGCGGCAGTCGCCGCTCGACGAGTTCCACCGGCTGGTGGTCGAGGAGTTCCGCAAGCTCCCCGAGGAGGCCGTGCGCCGCACGCGGGAGACGCTGCAGGAGGCCGAGATCACCGAGAACGGCATCGACCTCGACGGCGCCGATCTCGGGCGGAACACGCTGACCTGGACGTACATGGTCCACGACAACCCGTTCGCCACCAAGGGCATGGCGAACATGTTCGGGCTGATCTGAGTGACGTGAGCGCGCAGAGCCGATCGCTGACGGACGGGGCCCTCAACGTCCCCAACGCGCTGAGCGTGCTGCGGCTCCTCGGCATCCCGCTGTTCCTGTGGCTGCTGCTCGTCGAGCGCAACGACGCGTGGGCGCTGGTGGTGCTCATGGTGTCCGGCTTCACCGACTGGCTCGACGGCAAACTGGCCCGCGTCCTCGACCAGCAGACCCGGCTGGGGGAGTTGCTCGACCCCGCCGCCGACCGGCTCTACATGATCATCGTGCCGATCGCGCTCGGCGTGCGTGAAATCGTTCCGTGGTGGGTGATCGGGCTCCTGCTCGGTCGCGAGGCGGTGCTCGCGTGCACGGTCCCGCTGCTGCGCAGCCGCGGGATCACGGCGCTGCCGACCCTGTACCTCGGAAAAGCGGCGACGATGGCACTGATGTACGCACTGCCGATGCTGCTCGCCGGCACGCTCGACAACGCTCTCGGTGCCGTGATGCACCCGCTGGGCTGGGCTTTCCTCATCTGGGGGCTCGGCATGTACTGGTGGACACTGGTGCTGTACTGGTGGCAGACGGTGCTGGTGGTACGCGATCTGCCGAAGGTCCGGCGCCCTTCCGGATAGGGTCGGACAACGCGGGGGCATGTTTGCTCAATACCCGTGCCGCCCACTAAGTTGAACGTGCCGCGCACCCGCGCAGCCCTCGCGAAAGGATTCTCACGTTGAGTGCCAGCTTCCCCGGTGAACTGCTGTACACCCCCGATCACGAGTGGCTGTTGAAGAAGAGCGACACCGTTGTGCGGATCGGGATCACCGATTACGCGCAGGACCAGCTCGGCGACGTGGTGTTCGTGCAGCTGCCGGAGGACGACTCCGAGGTCACCGCGGGGGATTCGTTCGCCGAGGTGGAGTCCACGAAGAGCGTCTCGGACATCTTCGCGCCGCTGTCGGGCACCGTCGTCGCGATCAACGGCGAGCTGGACGCCGGCCCGGACCTGGTCAACTCGGACCCGTACGGCGAGGGCTGGATCGTCGAGATCGAGGCCGCCTCCCCGGAGGACCTCGAATCGGCGCTGGGCGAGCTGCTCGACGCGGACGGCTACAAGGCCCTCACGGCCGAGGCCTGAGTCCGCAGCGGGCGCCCTTTCCTTAGAACGGCTTTAGAGGGCCACGCATCCGGCCGCCCGGAGCGGGCCCGGCGCGGTACCGTGGAACCAACGTCCATCAGGTACCGCACCATGAATACCTCAGCAGTAATCACTGACGAAGGAGCGATGTGAGCGAGAACGACAAGGGCCCCGAAGAGGCTCCCGTTGAGACCACTTCGGTGTTCCGCGCCGACATCATCCGCGAGATGGACGCCACCGGCGGTCCCGAGAGCGATGCGCCCGTCACCGGGCTGGAGAACCTGCCCGCGGGCGCCGCTCTCCTCGTGGTCAAGCGCGGCCCCAACGCGGGTTCCCGCTTCCTGCTCGACCAGGAGACCACCTCCGCGGGTCGCCACCCCGATAGCGACATCTTCCTCGACGACGTGACGGTCTCGCGCCGGCACGCCGAGTTCCGCGCCGCCGACGGCGGTTTCACGGTCGTCGACGTGGGCAGCCTCAACGGCACCTACGTCAACCGCGAGCCGGTCGACGCGTCGCCGCTGGCGCAGGGCGACGAGGTGCAGATCGGCAAGTTCCGCCTGGTGTTCTACGTTCCGTCCGCGAGCTGACCTACGTGACGGCGCCACGTCAGGAGAGTGCCGCCCCGAGCGCGATGTCGATCGGGGCGGTGCTGGAACAGCTGCGTGCTGAGTTCCCGGACGTGACCATCTCCAAGATCCGATTCCTCGAGTCGGAGGGACTGGTCACGCCCGATCGGTCCCCGTCGGGCTACCGACGCTTCTCCACCAAGGATTGCGAGCGGCTGCGGTACGTGCTCACCGCGCAGCGGGACTACTACCTGCCGCTCAAGATCATCAAGGAGCAGCTGGACGCCCACGACCGCGGCGAGTCCGTCGAGGGGCCCGCGCCGCGGGCGCCCCGTGCGCTGGCCGCGGTGTCCTCGAAGACCGCGCCCGCGACGGACTTCTCGGCACGGCGCCAGACCCGCATCAGCCGAGCCGACCTGTTGGCCCAGTCCGGTGCGGACGAGGTCTTCCTGCGCGAGCTGGAGCGCTCGGCGCTCCTCACGTCGCACAAGGCGGGCTTCTTCGACGAGGACGCGGTGGCGCTCGTTCAGGCGGCCAAGGCGCTCGCCGAGTACGGGCTCGAGGCCCGGCACCTGCGCGCCTTCAAGACCTCCGCGGACCGCGAGGCGGGGCTCATCGCCCAGATCGCCAACCCGGTCGCCCGCGGCGGCGACGCCGGCGCCGCCGAGCGCGCGGCCGAGTTGATCCGCGAGCTCGCGGCCCTCTCGGTCACCTTCCACACGCAGTTGGTCAAAGCCGCTGTGAAGGACGCCGTTCGCTGAGCCGCGCCCGCCTCCGGGCGGCCCGCCGGTAAGCTGGAACCATGATCGAGATGACCGTTGCGGGCATCCGGATGGATCCGCCCCAGAACGATCCCGTGCTGCTCCTGCGCGAGGTCTCCGGCCCCCGGTATCTGCCCATCTGGATCGGCCAGGGCGAGGCGACGGCCATCGCCATCAAACTTCAGGGCGTCGAACCGAGCCGCCCGCTCACGCACGACCTCATCGCGGACCTGCTCGAAACCCTCGGCCGGTCGCTCACCGAGGTGCGGATCACCGGGCTGCAGGAGGGCACGTTCTACGCGGATCTCGTGCTCGACGGTGACGAGACGGTTTCGGCCCGCCCGTCGGACTCGGTGGCCATGGCCGTGCGCCTGTCGGTGCCGATCTACGCCGAGGAAGACGTGCTCGCCGAGGCCGGCCTGCTCATGCCGGAGGAGGAGAAGGACTCGGAGACAAAGGATTCCGAGGAGGAGGCCCCGGCCGAGGAAGAGGTCGAGGCGTTCAAGGAATTCCTCGATTCCATCTCCGCGGACGACTTCAAGGCCCCCGGCGAATCCTGACCGGTCCTCGCGCTCGAAGGTCACGATTCGGCCTCGACCTAAAGTTCAACTTGAGGTTGTGGGTGTGTCGCGTTGATTCGGGCGCCGTGGCCCCCTAGCGTTCACGCCGGACACCGCGAATGGCACCGAGGGAATTACACCGACGGCCTCTTCGCGGCAGGCGTACTCTGATGGGTGCGCACGGGACCTACGAGGGAGACGGCAGTGACCGATCAGGTTGGCACCGGGCAGGGCGACGGCGAGAACGGCGGCCCGCGCGCCGACGTGTCCATGGGAACCCAGGGCGTGCTCGACGACATCGCTCCGGGGCTGTTCCCCGGCGACGCCATCCCGGACGAGCTGCTCGGCTACCGGGGACCCAGCGCCTGCCAGATCGCCGGCATCACCTACCGCCAGCTCGACTACTGGGCGCGCACCTCGCTCGTCGTGCCGTCGATCCGCGGCGCGGGCGGCTCCGGCACGCAGCGCCTCTACTCGTTCAAGGACGTCCTCGTCCTCAAGATCGTCAAGCGCCTGCTGGACACCGGCATCTCGCTGCAGAACATCCGCGTCGCCGTCGACCACCTCCGCCAGCGCGGTGTCGAGGACCTCGCGAAGATCACCCTGTTCTCGGACGGCACCACGGTGTACGAGTGCACCAGCGCCGAAGAGGTCGTCGACCTTCTCCAGCACGGCCAGGGCGTGTTCGGCATCGCGGTCTCGGGCGCCATGCGCGAACTGACCGGCACCATCGCCGATTTCCCGGGCGAGCGGGCCGACGGTGCCGCCGCCGACGCCGCGCCCGAGGACGAGCTGGCCTCGCGCCGCCGCAACCGGGCGCGCGCCACCGGCTAAACCCGTTGCCCGGTGCTCCGCCGGGCAAATACCGTGGGCGATATGGCCCACATCGCGATGTTCTCCATTCCCGCGCCGGGACACGTCTTCCCGTCCCTCGACCTCATCGAAGAGTTGGTGCGCCGCGGTCACCGCGTCACCTACGCCAACGACCCGCTCATGCGCACCGCGATCGAGGCGACCGGCGCCGAGCTCAAGCCGTACCGCTCGTCGTTGCCCGCCCTCGGCGAGGCCGCCGGGCGGGAGCAGCAGGAGGCGTTCGCCGGAGACGTCATCGACCAGCTGCAGATCTTCGCCGACGAGTACGACGCGCAACTCCCGCAGTGGTTCGACCTGTACGAGGACGACCGCCCCGATCTCATCCTCTACGACATCGCCGGCGCGATGAGCCTCGTCCTCGCGCGCACCTGGGGCATCCCCACGCTGCAGATCTCGCCGACGTACGTCGCCTGGGAGGGCTACGACGACGACATGGCCGACTTCCACACCATGCTCCGCACCGACCCGCGCGGCGTCGCGATGCTCCGGCAGCAGGACGCCCTCCTCGCCGGCCACGGCATCGAGGAGGACTCGCTCGCCTTCCTCGGACACCCGGAGCGGTCGCTGGTCCTCATCGCGCCCTCTATGCAGCCCAACATCGAGCGGGTGAACCGCGAGACCTACACCTTCACCGGGCCGGCCCGGCGCGTACCGGTGGGTGCGGCACCGTCGGGCGACGGTGACCGTCGCCCGACCACCCTGCTCGTCTCGTTCGGCTCCGCGTTCACCGACCAGCCCGACACCTACCGCGCGGCCTGCGATCTCGCGGCCGAGCGCCCCGACTGGCGGGTGATCCTGCAGGTGGGCGGCCGCACGGACCGCGACGCCGTGGTCGGCTCCGACGGGCGTCGGGCGGCGAACGTCGAGGTGTACCCCTGGGTGCGCCAGTTCGAGCTGCTCGCCGAGACCGATGTCTTCCTCACCCACGCGGGCATGGGAGGCAGCACGGAGGCGCTGCTCACCGGCACGCCTGTGATCACCGCGCCGCAGGCCGTGGACCAGTTCCAGAACGCCGATCTGCTCGCGGCGGCGGGGATCGCCGTGCCCGTGCCCGGCGATCTGACGGCGCGGACGCTGGGGGAGGCCTGCGACGCGGCGCTCGCCCTCACCGGCCGTGCCCGCGAACTGGCGGAGGAACTCGCGGCGCTGGGCGGGCTGGATCGCGCCGCCGATGTGGTGCTCGCGCGCCTGCCCGCCTGACGCCAGGACGTCACCGTACGGGCGTTCTGCTGAAATGCGTTAGAATCCACGTGCGCCGCAACACCGCGTGGGAGAGCCCAGCGGGTCTTGGAGAAGTCGATCGAGGCCCGCAGGCGCCGAAGGAGCAACACCTCTCCGTCAATCTCTCAGGCACCAGGACCGCGTGGGTTGGGCGTCTCTGGAGCCGCCGGCGACTGAGGGGGAGGGCAGCGCCGGACGCAGCGCGCCCGGCTACCCACGGCCCGGAGGTCACCTGTGACTGATTCTTTCGCCTCGCGCCACGTCGGCCCCGATACCGGTGAGCTCGAGCAGATCCTGCGCGTCATCGGCGTCGACAGCCTCGACGACCTGGCCCGCGCCGCCGTCCCGTCGGCCATCCTCGACCCCGCCGGCGACAACGGCCTCGGCTCGCTTCCCGCGCCCATCGGCGAACACGAGGCCCTCGCCGAGCTGCGGGCCCTGGCCGACCGGAACACCGTCGACCGGTCGCTGATCGGCCTCGGCTACTACGACACGCTGACCCCGCCGGTGCTGTTGCGCAACATCGTCGAGAACCCCGCCTGGTACACCGCGTACACGCCCTACCAGCCCGAGATCAGCCAGGGCCGGCTCGAGGCCCTCCTCAACTTCCAGACCATGGTCTCCGACCTCACCGGGATGGAGATCGCCAACAGCTCCATGCTCGACGAGGCCACCGCCGCCGCCGAGGCCATGACGCTGCTGCGCCGCGCCGGCAAGTCCAAGAGCCCGCGGCTCGTGGTCGACCGGGACGTGTTCCCGCAGACCCTCGCGGTCATCGAGACCCGCGCGCAGCCGCTGGGCATCGAGGTCGAGGTCGTGGACGTGGCGGCCGGCCTGCCCGAGGGCGAGTTCTTCGGCGTCATCCTGCAGACCCCCGGCGCCTCCGGGCGCATCCCCGACGTGCAGCCCGTGATCGACGCGGCGCACGAGCGCGGCGCCCTCGTCGCCGTCGGCGCCGACCTCCTCGCCATGACCCTCCTGACGCCTCCCGGCGAGCAGGGCGCCGACGCCTGCTTCGGCACCACGCAGCGGTTCGGCGTCCCGCTCGGTTTCGGCGGGCCGCACGCCGGCTACCTCGCGGTGCACGCCAAGCACGCCCGCCAGATCCCGGGACGCCTCGTGGGCGTCTCCAAGGACGAGGACGGCAACCTCGCCTACCGCCTCGCGCTGCAGACCCGCGAGCAGCACATCCGCCGCGAGAAGGCCACGTCGAACATCTGCACCGCGCAGGTGCTCCTGGCTGTGCTCGCCGCGATGTACGCGTCGTACCACGGGCCCGAGGGGCTCACCGCGATCGCGCGCCGGGTGCACGCCCGCGCCGCCGCGCTCGCCGAGGCGCTGGGCGACGCCGTCGTGCACTCGACGTTCTTCGACACCGTGCTCGTGAAGGTGCCCGGCCGCGCCGACGACGTGCTCGCCGCCGCCAAGGCAGCCGGCTACAACCTGTGGCGCGTCGACGACGACCACGTGTCCGTCGCCTTCGACGAGACCACCACCGAGGCCGACGTGGCCGCGGTCGCGCAGGCCTTCGGCGCCGAGGCGCCCGGCACGCGGGGCGACGGCGCACCGTCGGAGATCGAGAACCGGACGTCGGAGTTCCTGACGCACCCCGCTTTCCATCACCACCGGAGCGAGACCGAGATGCTGCGCTACCTGCGCAAGCTGTCGGACAAGGACATCGCGCTGGACCGGTCGATGATCCCGCTGGGCTCGTGCACCATGAAACTCAACGCGACGGCCGAGATGGAGTCGATCACCTGGCCCGAGTTCTCGCGGCTGCACCCGTTCGCCCCCGCGGGTGACACCGAGGGCATCCGCGCGTTGATCCACCAGCTGGAGGAGTGGCTGGTCGCGATCACCGGATACGACAACGTCTCTCTGCAGCCGAACGCCGGGTCGCAGGGGGAGTACGCGGGCCTGCTCGCCATCCGCAACTACCACGTGTCCCGGGGCGACGAGCACCGCACCGTCTGCCTGATCCCCTCGTCCGCGCACGGCACGAACGCCGCGTCCGCGGTGATGGCCGGGCTCAAGGTGGTCGTGGTGGCGTCGCGCGATTCCGGCGACGTGGACACCGCCGACCTCAAGGAGAAGATCGCCAAGCACGCCGACGAGCTCGCGGCGATCATGATCACCTACCCGTCCACGCACGGCGTGTACGAGCACGAGGTGCGCGAGATCTGCGGCGCGGTGCACGAGGCCGGCGGCCAGGTGTACGTCGACGGCGCGAACATGAACGCGCTCGTCGGGCTCGCGCGGCCCGGCAAGTTCGGCGGCGACGTCTCGCACCTGAACCTGCACAAGACGTTCTGCATCCCGCACGGCGGCGGCGGCCCCGGCGTGGGCCCGATCGGCGTGCGCAGCCACCTGGCGCCGTTCCTGCCGGGGCACCCGCTGGAGCCCTCGCTGGGGTCGGGGCCGACCATTTCGGCCGCGCCCTACGGCAGCGCCTCGATCCTCCCGATCACCTGGGCGTACATCCGGATGATGGGAGCCGACGGCCTGCGTCGCGCGACGCTCACCGCGATCGCCTCGGCGAACTACATCGCGGCACGGCTGAACGACTCCTTCCCGGTGCTCTACACGGGCGAGAACGGCCGGGTGGCGCACGAGTGCATCCTCGACGTGCGGGGCATCACCAAGGAGACCGGCGTCTCCATCGACGATGTAGCGAAGCGACTGGCCGACTACGGTTTCCACGCGCCCACCATGAGCTTCCCGGTGGCGGGGACGCTGATGGTGGAGCCCACCGAGAGCGAGTCGCTCGGCGAGATCGACGAGTTCTGCGACGCCATGGTCGCGATCCGCGCGGAGATCGCGCGCGTCGAGTCGGGGGAGTGGGCGGCGGACGACAACCCGCTGCGCGGCGCCCCGCACACCGCCGAGTGCCTCGTCGCGGAATGGTCCCACCCGTACTCGCGCGAGACCGCCGTGTACCCGCAGGGGCTCCCGTCGGGTGGCGCCCGGGCCAAGGTGTGGCCGTCGGTCCGCCGGATCGACGGTGTCTTCGGCGACCGCAACCTCGTCTGCTCCTGCCCGCCGATCGAGGCGTTCGCGGAGTAGATTTCACTCGACTCGAATCCGGGGGCGCCGCGAATCGGCGCCCTCGGATTCTGTCCACGGCGCACGGGCTTCGTGCGTGATCCGATTGCCCATCTGCTGTTTGCTGAATCAGCTACGGCCTTGGGGCGGTGGATGGCGACGAGTGGTTGCCGGGTTCTCCCCTCCGCTGCGTTCGGTCCCACGTTCGCCGCCGGGGGGAGTGAACGTGGCGGAGGGGAGGAGGGCCGGGACCGCCGCGGCGGCGACGGGCCTAACGGTTCAGTGTGTCCGCGAGCGCGATCGTGGCGGGGTTGGCAGCCGGGGCCAGGGGTTCGACGGTGCCGAACTCGACGGCCGGGGTCTTCGCGGGAGTGGGCTGGCCGGGCACCCGGAAACCGGCGTCCGCCAGCGGCTTCGCGTTCTCGCCCTTGGTCGCGAACGCCACGAAGTCGGCGGCCGCACGATGGTGCGCCTCGTCGAGGTCGTCGCGCTCGAGCACCAGACCCGGGTAGGTGGCGGACGCCGTCGGGCCGCCCGGGTACACGCCGACCGGGGAGGCGCCGTCGCGGCCGCGGGCGTAGGAGTACAGCTGTTGTTCGGTGACCGGCACGGCGTTCGTCTCGCCCGGCACCGTCAGTGAGTCGAGCGCGGCCAGGGTCCCGGAGGACTTGGGCGCGCCGGACTTCCACCGCGCCAGGGTGCCCGTGACCAGCGGGCCCTTCGCGGCGTCCTCGCTGAGCGGGGCCCCGGCGGTGCGGGCGACGGCCGCGGCGATCGACTGCGCGGCGAGGTAGGTGCCGTCGCCGTCGGCCCCGGTGGGCAGCGCCACCTTGAGGTCGGACTGCTTCGCCGGCAGGTCGAGCCACCGCGCACCGTCGAAGCTCTTCTGGGCCGAGCCGCGCACGGCGAGCAGCACCGGCGACGAGGCGATCGACGACGGCTGCCCCGACACCTCGGCGGGCTTGCGCGCGGCCAGCCGCGCCGTCCACACGCTGCTCTCGGGCACCCAGAGCGACGGGACGTCGCCCAGCTTCCGGTCCCACGTGCCGGACAGCGCCTCCAGCGCGACGGGGGAGTCGACGCCCGCGACGGTGATCTTCGCGCAGTAGTCCGAGGACACCGTGCCGGAGGAGTTGAACGAGTCGGCGATCCGCTGCAGCGGCCCCACCATCGCGGGCGCGGCGGCGACCCGGACCTGGAGGTCGCCGCGCACGCACTGGGCGGCGGCGTCCTTGCCCTGCTGCGCGGAGCGGCCGGACAGCCAGACCATGGCCACGATCACCACGATCACCAGGATCACCGCGATGACCGCGGCGATCAGCCACCGCGCGACGCCGCGGGAACCCGTTCCAGAACGATGTGAACCCATCGAGAGCAACCTACCCGAAGACGCCCCGCGGCGGCGCGGGGGACTCCTGTGCGTTCATGCTGGTGAAGGGCTTCGCGCCGGCCGCGAAGCGGGTGACGCCGGCCCCGTCCACCAGCGTCCCCGGGAACGGATCGCCGGCGAGCCGCCGGGCCAGCCCGTCGGGTACGGCGCCCGCGATCAGCACCAGGTTGCCGAAACGGCGGCCCTTGAGCACCGCGGGTTCCGCCGCGATCGCGGTGTCCCCGAACACCGACGCCACCGTCGCGGTCACCGACCGGGCGAAGGCCAGCGGCGCACCGTCGGCGATGTTGAGCGCGACGGTCGCGGAGGGCGCGAGCAGCGGCACGAGCGAGCCGAAGAACTCCGCGGTGGTGAGCGCCGCCGGGGTGCGGGCCCCGGCGAACACGTCGAGCACCAGGAGGTCGACGTTGCCCTGTACGCCGGGCGGCAGCACCGTGGCGGCCGCGGCCGCATCGGCGCAGCGCACCTTGATCTGCTCCCGCTTGGGCAGCGGCAACCGCGCCCGCACCGCCTCGATGAGGGACCTGTCGGCCTCGATCACCTGCTGCCGGGACCCGGGCCGGGTGGCCGCGACGTACCGCGGCAGCGTCAGGCCCCCGCCGCCCAGGTGCACCGCCGTGATCGGCTCGCCCTCGGGGCGCACCAGGTCCACGACGTGGCCGATCCGGCGGACGTACTCGAACACCAGGTTCGTCGGATCGTCGAGGTCCACGTAGCTCTGCGGCGTGCCGTCCATCAGCACCGTGAACGCCCCGGGCCGGTCGCGATCGGCGTCGATCACGACCGGCCCGGCGCCGGACACGGCGTCGTCCCCCGTGGGTGCGGCGGTCAGCTGTTCGCGGCCTTGAACTCGCGGCGGCGCGCGTGCAGGATCGGCTCGGTGTAGCCGTTCGGCTGCACGCCGCCCAGCAGGATCAGATCCTTCGCGGCCTGGAACGCGATGTTGGTGTCGAAGTCCGGCGCCAGCGGCCGGTACGACGGGTCGCCCGCGTTCTGCTGGTCGACGACGGGCGCCATCCGCTTGAGCGACTCCACGACCTCGTCCTCGGTCACGATGCCGTGCCGCAGCCAGTTGGCGAGCAGCTGCGAGCTGATCCGCAGGGTGGCGCGGTCCTCCATGAGCGCCACGTCGTGGATGTCCGGCACCTTCGAGCAGCCGACGCCGGCGTCGATCCACCGGACCACGTACCCGAGGATCGACTGGCTGTTGTTGTCCAGCTCCTCGCGCTTCTCCTCGTCGGTCCACGCGGTGGACTTCGCGAGCGGGATGGTGAGGATGTCGTCGACCGACGCGGGATCGCGCTTGGCGATGGCGTTCTGGGTCTCGAACACGTCGACCAGGTGGTAGTGCAGCGCGTGCAGGGTGGCGGCGGTGGGCGAAGGCACCCACGCGGTCGTGGCGCCGGCCTTGGGCTGCGCGATCTTCTGCTCGAGCATCGCGGCCATCAGGTCCGGCATGGCCCACATGCCCTTGCCGACCTGTGCCTTGTGCTGCAGGCCCGCGTGCAGGCCGATGTCGACGTTGGAGTCCTCGTACGCGGGGTACCAGGTCTGTGCCTTGAGCTCGCCCTTGCGGACGATCGGGCCCGCCACCATCGAGGTGTGGATCTCGTCGCCGGTGCGGTCGAGGAAGCCGGTGTTGATGAACACCACGCGGTCGTTCGCCGCGGCGATGGCCGCCTTGAGGTTCACCGACGTGCGGCGCTCCTCGTCCATGATGCCCACCTTGAGGGTGCGGGCGGGCAGCCCCAGCACCTGCTCGACGCGCTCGAAGATCTCGGCGGCGAACGCCACCTCCTCGGGGCCGTGCATCTTGGGCTTGACGATGTAGATCGAGCCGGTGCGCGAGTTCTTCAACTCGCCCGAGAGCCCGTGGATCGCGATGAGCGAGGTGACGATGCCGTCGAGGATCCCCTCGCCGATCTCCTGGCCGTCCAGCAGGATCGCGTCGGTGGTCATCAGGTGGCCCACGTTCCGCACGAACAGCAGCGAGCGGCCGTGCAGGGTGAGCCCGGAGCCGTCCGGCGCGGTGTACACGCGGTCGGGGTTCAGGCGCCGGGTGAAGGTCTTACCGCCCTTGCTGACCTCCTCCGCGAGGTCGCCCTTGTTCAGGCCCAGCCAGTTCCGGTAGCCGAGCACCTTGTCGTCGGCGTCGACGGCCGCGACCGAGTCCTCGAAGTCCATGATCGTGGTGACCGCGGACTCCACGAGCACGTCCTTGATGCCGGCGGGGTCGGTCTTGCCGATCGGCGACGCGGGGTCGACCTGGACCTCCAGGTGCAGGCCGTTGTGGCGCAGCAGCACGCCCGACGGGGCGGCGGCGTCACCGGTGTAGCCCGCGAACACGGTGGGATCCGCCAGCGCGCAGGTCTTCTCACCCTCGGTGACCACGAGCGCGCCGCCGGCGACGGCGAGGCCGGTGACGTCCGCCCAGGAGCCCGACTCCAGCGGCACGGCCTCGTCGAGGAAGTTCTTGGCGTACGCGATCACCTTGTCGCCGCGGACCTTGTTGTAGCTGCTGCCCTTCTCGGCACCGTCGGCCTCGGAGATGGCGTCGGTGCCGTACAGGGCGTCGTACAGCGAGCCCCAGCGGGCGTTCGCGGCGTTGAGGGCGAAGCGGGCGTTGAGGATCGGCACCACCAGCTGCGGGCCCGCGGTCGAGGTGATCTCGGTGTCCACGTCGGCGGTGGTGATCTCGCGGTCCTCGGGCACCGGCACCAGGTAGCCGATGTCGGAGAGGAACTGCTTGTAGGCCGGGAAGTCCACCTCGCCGGGCTGCGCGGCGTGGTACTCGTCGATCTTCGCCTGCAGCTCGTCACGGCGGGCGAGGAGCGCCTTGTTCTTGGGGCCGAGGTCGGCGATCAGCTCGGCCGCGCCGTTCCAGAAGGCGGCCTGGTCCACGCCCGTGCCCGGAAGGGCCTCGTTGTTGATGAAGTCGTAGAGGACCGTCGCGACATCGAGGCCGGCGACGGACGTGCGGGCGGTATCGGCCATGGTTGAGTCAAACCCCTCTGGTTGGCAGGCGTAAGCAGTACGCCCATCATGTTACTCCGCGTAATATCCCCGTCGACGATGGCGTGACCACCCTGCCGTAGTCCAGTTTCACGAGCTGATCCGCCCGATCGAAGTACCGGTCGTCGTGGGTGACCACCACCACCGTCTTCCCGCGTGCACGCAGGTCGGGGATGATTCGATCGTAGAAGACCTCGCGGAATCGCGGGTCCTGATCGGCCGCCCACTCGTCGAACAGGTAGATCGGCCGGTCCTCCAGGAGCGCGGTCAACAGAGCCAGGCGTTTGCGCTGCCCGGTGGACAGCGCGAGCGTCGACAGCCGCCCGTCCCGCACCGTCACCGCGTGCGCCAGTTCCAGTTCGTGCAGCAGCGTCCGCACCCGCTCGTCGAGCCCGTCGGCGCCGAGGCCCAGGTAGTCGTCGAACAGGTGGAAATCGGAGAACACGGCCGCCGTGTGTTGGCGGAACCACTCGGTGGTCTCCGGCCCGACGGGGGTACCGCCGAGCGCGATCGTCCCCATCCGGGGCGGGTACAGGCCGGCCAGCAGCTTCGCCAGTGTCGATTTGCCGCTGCCGTTTCCGCCCACCACGAAGGTGACCTCGCCGGGTCGCAGCGTCAGGTCGATCGGCCCCAGCCGGAAGCCGTGCGGGGCGCCCGGTGCTCCGGGCGGCGGGCCCATCGGATGCGACGGTGCGCCGTGCCCACCCGGGGCCGGTCCGCCCGGTCCGCCCGGTCCGCCCGGCCCGCCCGGTCCGGGAGGCCGGTGCCCCGGACCCATCGGCGGCGGTTCGGGAAGGTACTCGTAGCCCACGCCCCGCAGCTCGACGACGGCGTCCGCCGCGAGCGGCCGGTCGTCGTACGGCAGCGCCGATTCGTCCCGCGGCGTCTCCAACGACAGGTCGAGTGACCGGATCTTCGCCAGCGCCACGTCGCCGCGGAGCAGGTCCGGAATCCGGTGCATGAGGCTCTGCATCGGCATCGACAGGAACGTTGTGACCAGCACGTAGCCGATCATCGTCTCCCGCGGCAGTTCCAGCGCCCGGGCGAGCGCGAACAGGATGAGCACCATCGTGCCCAGCTGCAGCACCTGGCCGAGGGCCTGCCCGCCGGCGAACCGGGTACCGGCGGCCACGTGCCGCTCCCGCAGGTCCGAGGCCGCGCCCACGAGCCTGCGGTCCAGGAAGTCGGCGCGCCGGCCGCGGTGCAGCTTGAGCTCCTTGATCCCGTGGGTGACCTCCTGGAAGGACCCGATCAGCGCGTCGTCCAGTTCCCGGGCACGGCGGTAGTGCTCGCGGACCTTCCGCAGCACCGTCTCCACGCAGGCGATGCCGATCAGCGTGCCGGCCACCGACACCGCGAACAGGACGCCCGACACCGTCGCCAGGTAGGTCAGCGCGCCGAGGATGGTGGCCAGGTCGATGCACAGCCCGGGGATGCCGGAGACGGCCATCGACAGCGAGCGCACGTCCTCGGTGAGCGTCGCGAGCAGCCGGTGATCGCCGAGCCGCTCCACGTGTTCCAGCGGCGCCGCGAGTACCCGCTTGGACAGCCGCACCCGCAGCCGGTACACGGCGGCCTGCGCCAGGTGCAGCAGCACCAGCTGCGAGGACACTCCGGCCACCACCACGACGACCGCTGTGACCACGAACTGCGTCACGGTGACCGTGGGCATCGGCCCCGGTGCGACGAGGCCGTTGATCAGCGTCAGCAGGTAGGCGTTCGCCCCGCCCGCGATCAGCCCGGCCACGACGGCCGCGGCGATCGCCGCGGGCGAGATGGAGATGAGGAACCGAATGAGCTTCACGCCGGCCGCCCTCCCAACGCGCCGGGGCGGGGCGCGCCGTCCCGGACGATGTCGAACAGGAAACCCTCCACCGTCACGCCGGGGGCGAAGGAGAACGCCATGCCGGTGGACGGCGCACCGTCGGGCAGCCCGGACAGCATCCGCTCGAGGACGAACAGCAGCGAGACGCTGAGCATGTTCCCGTGCTCGGCGAGCACCTGCCAACTGGTGGCCGACGCCGCGGCCGGGAGGCCCAGCGCCGCCGACGCGGACTCGATGATCTTCGGCCCTCCGGGGTGGATCGCCCAGTGCGCGACGTCCGCGTGCCCGAGGCCGTTGCGGGCCAGCACGCCGTCGATCACCGGCCGCACGCCGTCCACGATGTACCGCGGCAGGGATTCGGCGAGCTCGCACGTGATCCCGTTCGCGTTGACGCCCAACACGATCCCGTCCTCGGCGCCGTCCAGCAGGTGCGCGAACGTGTCCCGGACGACGATGCTCCCGCCCGGCAGCGGGTGCCCCACCTCGCTCGCGCCGATGACGGCGGCGCCGCAGCCGTCGGCGAACAGGCTGGAGATGACCACGTCGTTCGGGTCGCCGGAGAAGACGGCGTTGACGGAGCTCAGTTCCAGGCAGACCATGAGCGATTTGCGGTCCGGGTGCGCGCGGACGAAATCGCTCGCGACCCGCAGCGCGTTCATCGCGGCGGCGCAGCCCATGAAGTTGACGATCACGCGGCTCGTGGTCGCGGGCAGGCCCAGCGCCCGGACGATCGCGACGTCCACGCCGGGCGCCAGGAACCCGGTGCTGGTGACGAACACCAGCTGCCCCACGTCGGCCGGGTCCACGGCGCCCAGGGCCCGGCGGGCCGTGTCCACGGCGAGCGGCGACGCGTGCTCGGCGAACAGGTCCATCCGCTCGCGGATCGTGTCCGGGCGGGCGCTGAACGCGGCGAAGTCCTCGTCGAGCGGGTCGATCGCCAGGTGCCGCCGCGCCACCCGGGTCTTGGTGTACACGCGGCGGATCCGCTCGGCCTGCGCCGGATCGTCGAACCGGGACGCGACCCGGTCGGCGGACTCGGCCTGCGCGTGCACGCCCGACGGGGAACCGGTGGCCAGTGACTCGATCACCGCGACGGACGTGGGCGGCGCCGGCGGGAACCCGAGCGCCGGACTGTCGGGCGCGACGGTGCTGCGGTCCTGGATGTTCATGGGTGACTCCTCGGGGAAGAACGGTGGTGGGCGTCGACGGGCTCGGTCAGACGGTGCCGATGCCGGTGAAGCCCTTGACGATGTAGGAACCGGAGGTGCGCAGCGCCGCGGGCGAGAAGTGCTCGCGCCAGAAGCCGTCGCCGTTCGCCTCCGCGCTGCGGGACTTGGAGAACAGGTAGGTGCGCACCTGGGCCGGGAGCCGGTCGGTGAAGAAGTTCCGTGCGGGCAGCCACTCGACGCCGAACTTCGCGGCCTCCTCGGCCACGACGCCCTCGGTGGCGATGTTGGCGAACCCGCTGCGCTGGTAGGGGAGCACGTGGTGCACGCGGTGGCTGGACAGGCCCGCGGAGAGGAAGCAGTCCACGTACCGGTTCCCGGAGATCCGCAGGTCGTAGGCCTGATGCAGCTGATTGACCGCCCAGTCCTCGGTGTCCGGGGCGGGCAGCTCCTCGACGTCGGTCTCGAAGTCGTGGCTCGCTACCACCAGGAAGGTGCTCATCCACAGCACGGCGACGAACTGGGCGACCCACGCCCAGATGTCGCCCATCGCGAGGAACAGCACGAACTCCGCCACCAACAGGCCGCGCATCGCGAACGCGCCGATGAAGTGGGGCAGCGCGCCGCGTAGCGAGCCGTACATGTCCGCGACGCCCACCTGCCGGGTGAGCTTGACGATCTCGAAGAGCCGCAGCGTCATCCCCGTCATGGTGTGGCCGAATTTGTGCAGCGTGTGCACGGGGACGCGGTACCAGCGGGGGATGTCCACCATCATGGTGAACACGTTCTTCTTGATGTCCACCTCGCTCTGCGTGTGCGGGTGGTGCAGCAGCGCGTGGCCGTCGGCGGTGACGAACGAGAGGGCCACGTAGTTGATGTCGAAGGCGTTCACGAGCACCTTCGTCCTGCCCTTCTGGGCGCGGTGGATGGCGTAGTGGCCGAACCCGGCCAGCGAGCTCCGGAGCACCACCATCGCGACCACGAACAGCCACAGCGGCAGCCACGCGGGCAGGGCCAACCGGGTGGCGATGACGGCCACGTAGGCCACGGCGAGGCCGATGGCGACCACGTCGAAGACCCGGTCCATGCGGGCGATCCGAGCGGCCAGCGCGGGATCCTTGAGACGACGTTTGACCTGGTGCAACAGGTCTTTCGGATCGTCGAAACGGTATCGCGGGGTGTCTCGCCAGCTGTCGAAACCGTCCTTGAAAAGAAAGGCGGGCGCGTTGTTCTTCGGGTGCACGTCCTCCACCCGGGCGTCCCGGTCCAGGGAGAACCGTTCCAGCATCTTCTCGATCTTCGCGGGATCCTTGTGGTACGATCCGATGATCGACGTGATGTCCCGATTCTTGGACCGGCCGATGAAGAATTCCCCACCCGGGTGCTTGTTGATCCATTCCGAGAGGTCGTACGCGCGGCCCTTGTAGACCCACACGTCGGAGAGTTGCGGCCCGCCGCCGGGACCCGGCCCGCGTTCGAGATGATCTTCGCCCGGCCGCTGCGGATCGAACCGATCCGGCGCGTGCGCAGGGTCTTTGCGATCGCCGCGGGCCAGGTCGCGCGGCCCGGGGTCGCCCGCGCCGCGCTCGGCGGCCGGCGGCGGGGTGGGATTGATGGACACTTCTTCACGACCTCCTGTAGAGCGATCGGTTTCCCGGTCGCGTACACCATCTGCGAGTACGCTAATCGATCGCTGAACGCCCGCTTGCGGATACGCCCTTCTGCCCGGAATCCGGCGAGAACCGGCCGCGGATTCCGTCGACTCCGCGAGGAATTCATGCATACTTCTGTCTGGAGAAGGCGGGGCTTCCGTCTTTCTTTCCAGATACGGGCAATCGCTCGAAACGATTCAGGGGGACCCATGAACCTCAAGGCAACACGCGCGGCCGTCGCGCTGGTCGCCGCCGGCGCCCTGGCGCTCACCGGCTGTGCGGACAAGAAGACCGACGACGCGTCGTCCACGGCCGGCGGCACGTCGGCGGCCACGGCGACGCAGGGCGGCGGCGCACCGTCGTCGAAGCCGCTCGACGCCAACGGCCTGCCCAAGGCCGACATCGTGCAGGAGGCCGCGAAGGCCACCCGCGAGACGTACTCCGAGCACCTGGTGCTCACCGTGGACAAGGCCATCCAGGGCCTGCCCGTGGCCAGCGTCGACGGAGACATCACCTCGGACAAGGACAGCAAGACGGTGGCCGCCAAGGGCGACGCCAACGTGCGCGTCCAGGAGAACTACGTGCAGACCAAGTTCGTCGTGATCGACGGGCACCTGTACGCCAACCTCGGCGGCCCCAAGTTCCAGGACATGGGCAAGACGGGAGAGAAGGGCGTCTACGACCCGTCGGTCATCCTCGACATGGACAAGGGCCTGGCGAAGGTCGTCGAATCCATCCAGAACCCCAAGGTCGAGTCCCGCGAGACGGTGAACGGGCTGAAGACCGTCAAGGTCACCGGCACGGTGTCGCCGCAGCTGCTCGACCCGATCCTGCCGCAGATCACCGAGGTCGCCAAGCGCGGCAACGTGTCCACGCTGCCGCTCACGCTGTGGATCGTCGACGAGTCCGGCGCGGACCCGCAGCCGCGGCCCAACGTCGCGCAGATGCGGGTCACCATGCAGCAGGGCAACATCGACCTGAAGCTGTCGGACTTCGGCAAGCAGGTCAGCGTCGAGAAGCCGGCGATGTAGCGCGCGCGGCGGGTCCCCGCGTCACGCCGGGCCGACGACTTCGGGGGGAGTCGGGCCCGGCGTTCGCGTGTCCGGGTGCTGCCGACGCCCGGTGTGGTCGCCCGGTGGGGCCGCTCGGGGTGGACGCCCGGTCAGCGGCCCTTCGAGCGCAGGTACGCCCCGAGCGTCTCCACGCTGCCGGGCGTGCGCGGCCCCTCGACCAGCGCCGCGTACGGCAGCACGACGTAGTTGCCCTCCCGCACCGCGGTGGTGTTCGCCATGAGCGGCTGGGACTTCAGCTGCGCGATCTTCGCGTCCGGGGTGTTCTCGGGGCCGACGCCGTAGTCGACGATGACGATCACCTCGGGATCGCGCTGCGCCGCGGCCTCCCACGACGCCGTGGTCCACGAGTTGTCCAGGTCACCGAAGACGTTCGTGCCGCCCGCCGACTCGATGATCGCCTGCGGCGTACCGGTGCGACCCGAGGTGAAGGGATCCGGGGAGGCGCTGTCGAACAGGAACACCCGCGCCCTCCCTTCCCGCGGGGCCTGCGCGCGCACCGCGTCGATCCGCGCGCGGTAGTCGGCCACCAGCTTCGCCGCCCGGTCCGGCACCCCGAAGATCGTGCCCAGGTTGGTCAGGTCCGCGAACAGCGCGTCGAGCGGCGGCATGATGCCCCGGGCCGTGGTGCCGGGCTGCCGGCACGCCTCGGTGAGCTGGTACGGCACGGCGCCGATCTCGCGCACCCAGTCCGGGGTGACGCCCGAGGTCTCCTGGAAGCCGTAGCTCCAGCCCGCGAACACGAAATCGGGCCGCGCAGACTGGATGGTCTCCCGGGTGAACCCGGTGCCCAGGTTGGGCGCGCGGTCGAAATCGGCCTTCCAGGGCGAGGTCCGGTAGTCCACGTGCTTGCCGTCGTACGTCGTGTACCCGGCGATCCGGTCCGTGAGGCCCAGGGCGAACATGATCTCCGCGATCCCGGTGTCGTTGACCACGGCGCGGGCGGGCGTGTGCGGCACGGTGAGCGGCGCCCCGCAGTTGGTCACCGTCGTGGCGGGGCCGGAGCCGTTCGACGGGGCCGCGTCCTCCACCGTCGCGCCGCACCCGGCGAGCAGGGTGCCTGCGGCGAGGATCGTGGTCGCCGTCCGGGCGGGCACGGGGATGCGCGGGGTCATGGGGTCCTCTCGTCGAAGATGACCTGCGGAACCCGCAGGCGGGGATGCGGCACGACGTGGGCGCCGACGCCGAAGTAGCGGCCGATGGTCTCCGGCGTGAGGATCTCCTCGGGCGTGCCGGAGCAGGCGAGCCGTCCCTCCGAGAGCACGTACAGCCGGTCGCAGTACTGGGCGGCCAGATTCAGGTCGTGGAGTACGGCGATCACGGTGACGCCCAGGTCGCGGGCCGCCGAGAGCACGGCGAACTGGTGCCGCACGTCGAGGTGGTTGGTGGGTTCGTCGAGAACGAGCACCCGCGGTTCCTGCGCGAACGCTCGGGCGATGAGAACCCGCTGCGCCTCCCCGCCGGAGAGGGTGCCGAAGGATCTGCGCGCGAGCTCGGTCGCGTCCGCCGCGGCCATCGCCCGGTCGATCGCGCGCCGGTGGTCGGCGAGCGAGAGCCCGCGTCGCCGGTGCGGCAGCCGGCCGGTGTCCACGATCTCCCGGGCCGTGAAGCCGATGTCGAACGGGGAGTGCTGCATCACCGCCGCCACCTGGCGGGCGTTCTCCGCGAGCCCCACCGCGGTCACGTCCGTCCCGTCGACCGAGACCGTGCCCGCCGACGGCCGCAGCACCCGGTAGGCGCAGCGCAGCAGCGTCGACTTGCCGCTGCCGTTGGGGCCCACGACGCCGATGAACTCGCCGGCGCCGGCGGTCAGGCTCACGTCCGCGACGATCCGCGCGCCGCCGATCTCCACGTCGACGGCGGTGTACTCGACCCGCATCATCCGCCCCCGACCGTCCGCCGGCGCATCAGCGCGATGAACAACGGCACGCCGACGGCGGCGGTGATCGCGCCCAGCGGCAGCTCCTGCGGCGGCGCGACGGTGCGCGCCGCGATGTCCGCGAGCACCAGGAACAGCGCGCCGAGCGCGGGCGCCACGACGAGTACGCGGCGGTGGTCGGCGCCCACGAGGAGCCGCGCCACGTGCGGCACCACGAGTCCGACGAAACCGATGGCGCCGCAGACGGAGACGATGATGCCCGTCATCGCGGCGGTGAGCACGAACAGCGCCGTGCGGAAGCCGGTGGCGGAGATCCCGAGGGAGATCGCCACCTCGTCGCCCAGCGCCAGCGCGTTGAGGCGGCGCGCCGCGAGCCGCAGCACCAGCAGGCCGACGGCGACCGTGACCGCGAGCAGCGCGGTGGTGCGCCACGTCGAGGGGGAGAGGCTCCCGAACAACCAGAACATGACGGTGCGGGCCGCGTCGCCGCGCGGCGCGAGGAACACCAGCACCGTGGTCACGGCCGAGAAGCCGTACGCGAGCGCGGTTCCCGTGAGCACCAGACGCGTCGGCGCCAGGCCCCCGCCGCGGAAGGCGATGAGATAGACCAGGGCGGTGGCGCCGAGCGCGCCGAGGAACGCCGCCGTCGGCAGTGCGTACAGGCCGAGCGTGCCGAACACACCGAACAGCGCCACCGTCGTCGCGCCGACGGAGGCGCCCGAGGAGATGCCCAGCACGTACGGGTCGGCGAGGGCGTTGCGGACCATGGCCTGCACCGCGACGCCGATGCCGCTGAGGCCCGCGCCCACGATCGCGGCGCTGAGCACTCGCGGGATCCGCGAGTCGGCCACGATCCGGTACTGCACGGCCTGCTCCGCGGGGATGGTGCCGCCGGTGAGGAACGCCCAGAGGTGGCCCGAGCCCTCGCGCCAGGGGATCCGGACGGTGCCGAACAGGATCCCCGCCCACATCGCGCCCACGAGGAGCACCAGCAGGGCCGCGATCAGCACGGCCACACGGCGCGACGAGACCACTCGCACTCCGCGACTCCCCTCGGGTCGGTGAGTGGCCACCCGGTCCGGGCGGCCGCGAGGGCAGGTATCGGGCTGGCTCGCGGGGGCGAGCTCACCGTTGCGGGGCAGCCCCGGATTCGCACCGGGTTCCCTCTTGCGCCGGCGCCCGGGGGCGCGCGGACCATCGCTGCAGGGAGTCTATGGGTGCCGCTGCGGCGACCCGTCGGCGGGCCAGGATCGGGCGATTCGGGCGAGCCGCTCCCGGATCGGCGCGGCCCGCTCGGCGAGCTCCGCCTGCCTCCGCACGTACTCCGCGCGGCCCGCGGGCGTCTCGATGGGTACGGGCTCGAAGCCGTGGCGGGCCAGGTCGTACGGGCTCGCCCGCATGTCCAGCTCGCGGGCGTCGCGGGCCAGGTCGAAGGCGTCGGCCACGAGGTCCGACGGTGCGCCGGGCGTCAGCTTGAACGCCCACTTGTACAGGTCCATGCCCGCGTGCAGGCAGCCCGGCTGCTCCGACGCGGTCTGCCCCTCGCGGGTGAGCGGCACCGCGTTGCGGGGCGCGGCCTCGGGGGTGAAGAAGCGGTACGCGTCGAAGTGGGTGCAGCGCAGGCCGCCCGCCTCGACCACCGCGTCGGTGCCCGCGGGCCCCAGCCGAAGCTGCACCGGGTGCCGGGCCTGGTCCGCCTCGCGATAGACCATCGCCCACTCGTGCAGGCCGAAGCAGCCGAGCACGGGCGCGCGGCCCGCGGTGGCCTCGAGCAGGCGCGCCACGTACGCCGCGGTGCCCGCCCGCTTGGCGAGTGGCGCGGGGTCGAGGCGCACCCGCGTCCCGTCGACGAGGTAGCCGCGGGCGCCGCCGAACTCGGCGGCCGCCCGCGGACCGTCGAGCTCGACGCCGAGGCCCGGGTGCCAGCGCAGCAGGTGCGCGGGCCTGTGCCCGTAGTACGTGAACAGGAAGTCCCACACGGGGTGCTTCTCGCCCCGCGCCGCCCGCCGCCGGTGCGCGCCGACGAAGGGCTCCAGCCGTGCGCGGTGGGCGGCCGCCAACGGCCGCCACTGCGCGTCGGTGAGGACGACCGAGCTCACACCCGGTGCGTCCCGTCGCGCACCGTGCCCACGAACTCCTCGACCACGTCCTCCAGCGCCACGATGCCGATGGTGCGGCCGTGATCGTCGGCGACGGCGGCCAGGTGGCCGCCCAGGCGCCGCAGGTGCGACGTGGCCTGGTCCAGCGAGAGCGCACCGTCGACCACGGGGAGCGGCCGGATGCGTCCGGCCCCGATCACCGTGTCCGGGCCCACCGCGGCGTCCATGATGTCCGGCAGCACGTCCTTGACGTGCAGGTAGCCGGTGAACGCGCCGCTGCGCGAGCGCACCGGGTAGCGGGAGAAGCCGGTCTCGGCGACGGCGGTCTCGATGTCGCCGAGGGTGGGGCCGAAGAGCCCGTCGGAGCCGGCGACGGCCTGCAGGCCGCGGATCCGGGCGAGCGGGATCGCCACGTCGGCGACGGTGCGCCGCGACGTCTGCAGGGCGCGGGTGAGGCGGATCCGCTCCTCGGCGTCGATGAGTCCCTCGTCATGGGATTCGGCGATGAGCTCGGACAGCTCGCCGGCGGAGACGGTGCCCTCCAACTCGTCGCGGGGCTCCACCCTCAGTGCTTTGAGCACCAGGATCGCCAACCAGTTGTACAGGCCGATCACGGGTTTCATCAGCCGCACGAACGCCACCAGCGGCGGCGTCAGGAGCATCGCCGAGGCCTCGGGGCCGGCCAGCGCGATGTTCTTCGGGACCATCTCGCCCAGCAGGATGTGCAGCACTACGACCAGGCCCAGGGAGACCGTGAACGAGATGGGGTGCAGCAGCGCCTCGGGGACGTGCGCCCACTCGAGCGGCTTCTCCAGGATGTGCGCGATGGCGGGCTCGCCGACCTTACCCAACAGGATCGAGCAGATCGTGATGCCCAGCTGGCAGCCGGCCAGCATGAGCGACAGGTTCTCCGACGCCTTGATCACGCCCCTGGCGCCGCCGCGGCCCTGCTCCAGGAGCGCCTCGAGGCGGTCGCGGCGGGCCGCGATGAGCGCGAACTCGGCACCGACGAAGAAGGCGTTCGCCGCCAGCAGCAGCACGGTGAGGCCGACGCCCAGGAAGTCATTCATGGCTCAGCTCCACCAGGTCGACGCGGCGGCCGTCCATCCGTGCCACCCGCGCGGTCCACGTGGGCGGTTCGGCGCCCTCGTCGTCCTCGACGGACGGGTGGTTCGGCAGCGTCGTGGTATCGCCCACGACGGGGACCCGGCCCAGGAGGAACATGATCAGGCCGCCCAGCGTGTCGTAGTCGCCCTCGGGGGCACGGTAGTCGGTGTCGCGTTCCAGCTCGTCGATCCGCAGCAGGCCCGCGCACAGGAAGCCGTCGTCGGTGCGTTCCACGTCGACGGGCTCGTTCTCGTCGTGCTCGTCCCGGACGTCGCCGACGATCTCCTCGATGAGGTCCTCGACGGTGACGATCCCGGCCGAGCCGCCGTACTCGTCGACCACGAGGGCCATCTGCAGACCGTTGGCGCGCAGCTGTTCCATGAGCGCGTCGCCGTCGAGAGTCGCCGGGACCACCGGCGGCGGCGTGGCGATGGATCGCACGGAGACGCCGGCGCGGCGCTCGGCGGGCACGGTCAGTGCCTGCTTCACGTGCACGAAACCCGCGGTGTCGTCGAGGTCGCCGCGGACGACGGGGAAGCGGGAGTGGCCGGTCTCGATGCACAGCTCCATCAGGTCGGCGACGGTGTCCTCGACCTCCAGCGACTGCACCCGTTGGCGCGGGGTCATGAGGTCCTCCGCGGTGAGCTCGCCGAAGTCGAGGGAGCGGCCCACCAGCTCGGCGGTCATCTCGTCGATCGCCCCGTGCGCGGCCGAATTGCGCACCAGCGCACTGAGTTCCTGCGCGGAGCGGGCGGAGCTGAGCTCCTCGGCGGGCTCGATGCCGAGCCGGCGCACCAGCTTGTTCGCGCTCGAGTTGAGGAACGTGATCGCCCACCGGAAGGCGCTCGAGAACGCGGCCTGCGCGCCCGCGGTCCACCGGGCGGTCTGCAGCGGCCGGGCGATGGCCAGGTTCTTCGGCGCGAGCTCGCCCAGCACCATCGACAGCGAGGTGGCGATCACCAGCGCCAGGATCAGCGTCAGCGCGGACGACCACACCCGCGGCATCCCGGTCCATTCGAGCGCGGGACGCAGGAACTGCGACAGCACGGGCTCGGCGAGATAACCGGTGACCAGGGTGGTGATCGTGATGCCGAGTTGGGCACCCGACAACTGGAACGACAGTGTGCGGTGCGCGTTCTGCACCTGCTTCGACCGGCGGTCCGCACGCTCGCGGACGTCCGCGTCGATCGTGGACCGCTCCAGGGCGGTGAGGGAGAACTCGGCCGCGACGAACAGCGCGGTACCGAAGGTCAGGGCCAGGAAACCGATGACGGCGGCGGCGGTGAGCAACGCGCTAGTCAACGAACCTCCCCGGCGTCGTGCTCGTGGCGGCTCGTCGGCGGCGCTTGCCGGGTCTTCGGACCTTCATGTCCCTTTCCCAAAACGTGTGATCGCGCCGCGACGGTCGCGGCGTGGCCACCACCTTACCGATGGACGCCCGGTTCCGGGGGAATCGCCCGGTAGCCCGGCCCGGTCACCAGCCGCCGGGCAGCGGGCGGCCCTCGGCGAAGCCGGCGGCGCTCTGCACGCCCACGGTGGCCCGCTCGTGCAGCTCCGGCAGCGTGCGGGCGCCCGCGTAGGTGCACGAGCTGCGCACACCGGAGGTGATCCGGTCCAGCAGGTCCTCGACGCTCGGGGCGTCGGGTGCCACCCGGATCCGCGAGCTGGAGATGCCCTCCTCGAACAGCGACTTGCGTGCCCGGTCGAAGGCGCTCTCGCCCTGGGTGCGGGCGGCCACCGCGCGCTTGGAGGCCATGCCGAAGCTCTCCTTGTACGCGGTGCCGTCCGTCGCGTACTTCATGTCGCCGGGGGACTCGTAGGTGCCGGCGAACCAGGACCCGACCATGACGTTGGAGGCGCCGGCGGCCAGGGCCAGCGCCACGTCGCGAGGGTGTCGCACGCCGCCGTCGGCCCACACGTGCGCGCCCAGCTCGCGGGCCGCGGCCGCGCAGTCGAGCACCGCGCTGAACTGCGGCCGGCCGACGCCCGTCATCATCCGGGTGGTGCACATCGCGCCGGGGCCGACACCGACCTTGACGATGGTCGCGCCGGCGTTGACCAGGTCGCGGGCGCCGTCGGCGGCGACCACGTTGCCCGCGGCCAGCGGCAGGCCCAGGTCGAGCGCGGCGACGGCCTCGAGGGCCTCGAACATCTTGCCCTGGTGACCGTGGGCCGTGTCCACGACGAGCACGTCGGCGCCGGCCTCGGCGAGCGCCTTGGCCTTGCCGGCCACGTCGCCGTTGATGCCGACGGCCGCGGCGATCCGCAGCCGGCCGTCACCGTCGACCGCGGGGGTGTAGATGCCCGCGCGGACGGTGCCGGTGCGGGTGAGGACGCCGTGCAGCCGGCCGTCGGGCTCGACGAGTACGGCCAGGTCGTCGTGCGCGTCGTCGAGCAGCCCGAAGACGGCGCGCGGTTCGGTGCCGGCGGGGGCGGTGACGAACCCGGTGGTCATGACGTCGTTGAGGCGCGCGAACCGGTCCACGCCCTCGCAGGCGGCCGAGGTCACGAGGCCGAGCGGACGACCCTCGTCGTCGATGACGACGACGGCGCCGTGCGCCCGCTTGGGCAGCAGTGCGACCGCGTCGCTCACGGAGTCGCCCGGGCCGAGGGTGACGGGGGAGTCCGCGACCAGGTCGCGGCTCTTGACGTAAGCGATGGTCTCGGTCGCCGCCTCGATCGGGAGGTCCTGGGGGAGGACCACGATGCCGCCGCGCCGGGCGACCGTCTCCGCCATGCGCTTGCCGGCGACCGCGGTCATGTTGGCCACGACGATCGGGATGGTGGTGCCCGTGCCGTCGACGCTGGAGAGGTCCACGTCGAAGCGGGACGTGACGTCGGAGCGGTTGGGTACGAGGAAGACGTCGTCGTACGTCAGGTCGTACTGCGGGCGGCTATCGGGAGGAACTGCACGTGGCGACATACTACGGCACCAGTGCCGCCGCCCCTCCCCTCAGGAGCGGAGCACCCGGCCCTGGGCGTCCTTGACGCCGCCCGTGAGGATCATCACCGCGTCGATCAGCGCCCACACCCCCACGGCGAACAGCAGAACGAAGCCGATGAGGAAGATGCTGGTCACCAAGCCGAGCAGCCACAGGCACAGCTGCGCCGCGCCGATCCCGGTGTAGCCCAGGTAGAAACGGCCGATGCCGAACCCGCCCAGGAACAACTGCAGCAGGCCTGCGGCGATCTTGGACTTGTCCGACAGCGGCAGCCCGGTGGCGGGGTCCATCCCGTACCCCGCGGCCGCGTACGGCTGCCCGTAACCCGGCTGCGCGTAGCCCGGCTGGTGAGCCTGGGCGTAGTGCTGGGCGGGCTGGGCGTCGTACGGCTGCTGCCCGTACGCCGGCTGGGCGGAACCGTGCTGATAGGGCTGTGGTTGCCCGTACCCCTGGTAACCCTGCGGACCGGCGGCCTGGCCGTACGTGGGCCGGTACGGCTGCGGATACTGCGGATCGGTCATGCTGTCCCCACTTCCCCCTGACGAATGTGCGCTCAGGGTACCCGGCGCCGTCAGTGGGCGAAGAGGCGCGAGAGCTCGGTGAGCCAGGGCACCGCGACCGCGACGGTGGGGACCACCAGGATCAGGCCCGCGGTGAGGTAGACGGCGCCGTTGAACAGCGGCCCTGCGGACGGCTCGGACAGGCGCTCCACCCGCACGACGGTGCCCGTGGATCCGACCGCGAGGGCGCCCCGGGGCGCGGGGCTCTTGGCGCAGGTGACCAGCGCGTTCGCCAGCGGCAGGGGGCCGGCTTTGGCGACCGCCTCGTCGTCCGCGAGCAGTTCCACGAGCAGTTCGACCGAGTCGAGCGCGGCCGAGGAGCGGACCAGCCGCGGGAACGCGTGGTGCACCGCGGTGAAGGCCTCGAGGACCAGATCGTGCCGGGAACGCAGGTGTGCCCGCTCGTGTGCCAGCACCGCCGTGAGTTCCTCGTGTGAGAGCTGATCGAGGGTGCCCACGCTGAGCACGACGCGGTGTCGCAGCCCGGGCAGGCAGTAGGCGAGCGGTTCGTCGACCGCGAGGACGCGCAGGTCGGCGGCCGAGAGGTGCGAGTCACCGTCGACCGCCTGGGACAGGATGTCGACGACGTTGCGGTGCCGTGCCCGGCGACGGCGCGTGCGGACCGCGAGGCGGACCGTCGAGGTGATCAGGCGGGCGCCGATGACCAGCGTGAACACGAATGCGATGACCGCGATCGTCCAGGGGATCACGCCCAGCTGGCGGATCTCGTCGATCGGGTTGGTGGTGGGGCGGCCGTCCGCACCGGGAACCAGCAGCCGGCTGGCGATCACGAGCCCCGCGCTGAAGGCCGAGAGCACGGCGGCGAGGGCCACGGCCTGCCACAGGACGAGGGCGGCGCGGGGGGCGCGGACGGGCCAGGAGGCCCGGGACAGCCACGTGGGCACCGGCCCCGCCAGGAGCAGGGCCAGCACGCCGAAGATGACTGCCGCCATGGATCCGAGCCTAGTGGCTGGGCGGGCCCGTACGCGAAATCAGGCCTGTTCGCCCTCGAGTTTGGCGAGCGCGCGACGCAGGGCCTCGGCCTCGTCCGCGCCGACGCGCTCCACGAAGTGGACGAGCGCGGCTTCGCGCGAGCTCTCGGCCTGCGCCAACGCGTCGAACATGAGGTCCGCGACGAGTTCCTCGCGACCGAACGTCGCGGTGTACCGGTGGGCCCGATCCGTGCGGATCTGGCTGACGAGTTGCTTCTTCGCGAGGCGCTGCAGCACCGTCATCACCGTGGTGTAGGCGAGCTCGCGATCCGCGGACAGCGCCTCGTGCACCTGCCGCACGGTCTGCGGTTCGGTGGACCCCCACAGGTGGTCCATGACCGCGCGCTCCAGATCTCCCAGTGCTGCCATTCCTGTGATCCTACTCGCCATGGCGTCAGTCGCTACGACGGCCTGTCGTAATCCACGTCACAGAAATTAGGGCTTGCTTAGTTAGGGGAGGCTGTCCTAGAGTAATCACCGTCGCCGAGAGCGACGAAGTGATCCACATCAGACCGGTTCGCGAACTGAGGGCTGCAGTTGATACGCCCGGTCTGTGCCACGGCGGGTCCCGCGAAGGCTGAGCGCGGGGCCCGCCGATCACTTTCTGTGGGCCTTCTCCGCGCCTCCATCCGTTGTCCGCGCACTGCGTTGCCGGTCAGTCCTTCGGCATGACGAGCCACAGCAGCAGGTAGATCAGGAACTGCGGGCCGGGCAGCACGCAGGACACCACGAACAGCACGCGCACGAGCGTCACGTCCCATCCGAGGTACCGCGCGATGCCGGAGCACACGCCGCCGAGCCAGTTGTTCTGCAGATCGCGGGAGAACCGCTTCGGTGCGGGCTGGAACGGCGGGACAGGGGTCGTCGCGTCCGGGAACGCGGAGGGGTAGGCGGGGTCGAAAGGCGATTTCTCGGTCATGACTCCACTGTGCCGCCCGGCGCATCGCCGCGCATCGGGGTCAACCCCCAGGCGTCCCCGGATTTCCGCCCCCGCGCCCGGCCGACGGGGCCGCGTCGCCGGGGGTGCGTCTCCCCGCTGGGGAGGTACGACGGGGCGGCGGGGCGGGGACCGTCGAACGGCGCATAAGGTGACCCCATGACGGAAGCCACCCCCGGACAGCAGCAGGTCATCGATTCCCTCATGGCGAGCGGCGCAGCCGGTTTCGACGAGTACCTGGGCCTGCAGTACGACGAGATCACCCCGGACGGCGTCCGGGCGAGCCTCACCCTGCGGCCGGAGCTGCACCAGCCGTTCGGCATCACCCACGGCGGCGTGTACTGCTCCATCGTGGAGTCGGTCGCGAGCGTGTCCGGCGTGGTGTGGCTGGGCGGCGCCGGCAACGTGGTGGGCGTCAACAACAACACCGACTTCCTGCGCGCGCTCTCCAGCGGCCACCTGTCGATCGCCAGTACCCCGATCCACCGCGGTCGCCGGCAGCAGCTGTGGCTGGTGGAGATCGCCGGCCCGGACGGCAAGCAGGTGGCGCGCGGCCAGGTGCGCCTGCAGAACATCGACGCCTGACGTTCCTGCGGGCTCGGCGCCGGTGAGCATCGGCGGAACGCGAAGGGCGCGACGGAGAACGGTCTCCGTCGCGCCCTTCGTGTCGTGAGGTCCGGTCAGCCCGCCTTCTCGGCCTTCTCGGACTGCTTCTGCTCCTCGGCTCCCGGCGCCTTCACCTCGGGGCCGTCCGCGGGCTTCTTCGCCTCGACGGCCGGCTTCGCCTTGGCCTTGGGGGAGCTGGTGTGCACCGGCGGGATCGAGTAGGCGCCGCCGCCCTGGATCTGGTCCAGGGCGGTACGGGCGTACACCTGCTGCTCGGTGATGGTCATCTGCCCGCGCTTGTTGGTGAGGAAGGTGACCGCCCACGACATGAGCGTGACCAGGCGGTTCTGGTAACCGACGATGTACCAGAGGTGCAGCGCCAGCCAGCCCAGCCAGGCCAGGAAGCCGCCGAACTCGAGCTTGCCCACCTTGGCCACCGCGCTCGCGCGCGAGATCGTGGCCATCGAGCCCTTGTCGAAGTACTTGAACGGCTCGCGGTTCGCGGGGCTCTGCCCCTTGAGGCCGTTCTTGATCGCCTTGGCCGCGTAGGTCGAGCCCTGGATGGCGCCCTGCGCCATGCCGGGGACGCCCTCGACGGCCATCATGTCGCCGACGACGAAGACGTTCGGATTGCCCGGAACCGTGAGGTCGGGGAGCACCTTGACGCGGCCGGCGCGGTCCACCTCGGCGCCGGACTGGTCCGCGATGATCTTGCCGAGCGGGCTGGCGGCGACACCCGCCGACCACACCTTGCACTGGGCCTCGATGCGGCGCTCGGTGCCGTCCTTCTCCTTGACCACGAGGCCGTCGGCGTCCACGTCGACGACCATCGCGTTGAGCTGGATCTCCACGCCCATCTTGCGGAGCCGCTCGGCGGCCATGTTGCCCAGCTTCTCGCCCATGGGGGGCAGCACGGCGGGCGCGGCGTCGAGCAGGATGACCTTCGCCTCGGTGGCGTCGATGTTGCGGAACGCGCCCTTGAGCGTGTTGTCGGACATCTCGGCGATCTGGCCGGCGAGCTCGACGCCCGTCGGGCCGGCGCCGATCACCACGAAGGTGAGCAGGCGCTCGCGCTCCTCGTGATCGTCCGAGAGCTCGGCCTGCTCGAACGCGCCGAGGATGCGTCCACGCAGTTCCAGCGCGTCGTCGATGGTCTTCATGCCGGGGGCGAACTCGGCGAACCGGTCGTTGCCGAAGTACGACTGGTCGGCGCCCGCGGCGACGATCAGGCTGTCGTACGGGGTGACCGTGGTGCGCTCCAGCAGGTGGCTGGTGACGGTGCGGTTCTCCAGGTCGATGTCGGTGACCTCGCCCAGCAGGACCTCCGCGTTGGGCTGCTTGCGGAGGATCATGCGCGACGCGGGCGCGATCTCACCCTCGGACAGGATGCCCGTGGCCACCTGGTAGAGCAGCGGCTGGAACAGGTGGTGGGTCGTCTTGGCGATCAGGGTGACGTCGACATCGGCCTTCTTGAGGGCCTGCGTGCCGAACAGGCCACCGAAGCCCGAACCGATGACGACCACCTTGTGGCGGTGCGATCCGTCGCTCATTACTCTCGTCGCTCCTGCGCTCGCTGAGGGAAGCCGGGGTCACCGGCCGTTGCTGCCTCTACGGTAGTCGCCTCGTCCGCGACGGGCGCGGCGCATCCGCCGAACCGGTCGCGCGGCGCTCCCGATACGCGGCGACATGGGTGCGATTGCCGCAGTTCCCCTCGGCGCAGAACCGTCGCGAGCGGTTGCGCGAGAGGTCGACGAGGACCCGCTCGCAGTCGTCCGCGGCACACACTTTGAGCCGGTCGACGTTGTCGCTGCGGACCAGGTCGACGAGGGCCATCGCGAACTCGGCGCGCATGCGCACGGGGATCGGGGCGTCGTCGGGCGTGAAGTGCAGGTGCCAATCCCATTTGCCGTGCCGGGTGAGCCGCGGCTGCTGGGGCGAGGCCTCGAGCATCTCGTTGACGATGCCCGCGACGGCCGCGGGGTTCGGCGCCGCCCACACCCGCGCCAGGTCGGCGCGGAGCCCGTGGACCGGTTCGAGGTCGGCGGCCTCGGCGCTGCTCCAGCCCGTGAACTCGTGGGCCTTGAGGTAGTCCTTCAGCGCGGCGAGGGTGCCGATCCGCTCGTCGCCGTCGTAATCGGAGTTGGCGAGGTCGGCCGCCATGAGCAGCGACGGCTCCGTGTCATGTGCGAATTGCATTTGACTCCTTACAGACGGCGGATGTACCGTCACTTCCGTCGCTCATTTTACTCCTTACTCCACGGCGCTTTCCGGAGGTGAAGCATGGGTCGCGGTATCGTCATCGCGCTGATTTCAGGGTTCGCGTTCGCCATGTCGGGCCCCTTCGGGAAACCGCTCCTCGCCGCAGGCTGGAGCCCCGCGGGCGTGGTGCTGGTGCGCCTGTGGATCGCCGCGCTGGTCACGCTGATCCCGATGCTGATCGTGGCGCGCGGCCGCCTCGCCACCCTGCGTCGCGCGCCCTTCACCGTGGTCGCGTACGGCCTGCTCGCGGTCGTCGCCGTGCAGCTCGCGTACTTCAACGCCATCGCGCACATGTCGGTCACCGTCGCGCTGCTCATCGAGTTCTCCGCGCCCCTTCTGGTGCTGGTGTACCTGTGGGCACGGTTCGGGAAGCGGCCGTCGGTCGGCACCACCGTGGGCGCCGTCGTCGCCGTCGCCGGGCTGTTCGCAGTGGTCACCGCGGCATCCGGCGGGGCCGAAGTGAGCATCACCGGTCTCGTCTGGGCCTTCGTCTCGCTGGTCGGGCTGGCGGCGTACTTCCTGCTGGCGGAGGACGGCACCCGCCCGGAGGACGACGACGCCCCGTCGGGCACCGTCGACCAGCTGGCGCTGGCTGCGGGTGGCCTGCTGGTGGGCGCGCTCACGCTGACCGCCACGTCGCTCGCCGGCCTGACGCCGGTGCGGACGTCGACCGCCCCCGTCGTGCTGGGCTCGCTCGGCACCGTGCCCTGGTGGGTACCGGCGGTGGTGATCGGCGCGGTCGCGACGGGGCTCGCGTACGTCGCCGGGATCCTCGCGATCAACCTGGTGGGTCCCACCCTGGCCTCGTTCCTCGGCTTCTCCGAGGTGGTCGCGGCGGCGGTGGTCGCGTGGGTGATGCTGGGCGAGGCGCTGACGCCGGTGCAGATCGTGGGCGCCGTCGCCATCGTGGCCGGGGTGATCGCCGTCAAGCGGGGCGAGCGGCGGTCGACGGCGTCCGCAGCGCCAGCCAGTCCTCGCGATGGATCTCGTACTCCACCCGCGCGTACGGCGTGAGGTCCTCCGCGTCCATCGCGTCCACCTCGCCCTGCAGGGATTCCCAGTCGAGCATCGCGATGTCGAGCTGCTGCATGCCGAGCCCGGCGAGCACCCTGCGGGACGCGACGTTGGACCAGGCCGTCGAGGCGTAGACGCGGCCGGTGAGGCCGGCGGTGAAGGCGTGCGAGACGAGCGCCGCGGCCGCCTCGGCGCAGAACCCCCGTCGACGGTGCGCGGCGGCCACCGCATAGCTCAACTCCAGCCCCCGGGCCCGGCTGTGCCGCGAGGCGCGCAGGGCGATCCTTCCCAGCGTGCGGCGGCTGTGCCGGTCGATGATGTGGAACCGGCCGTCCGAGGCGGGGGACAGGTGCAGGCGTGCGGTCTCGATGTGCACGTCCAACTCGCCCCTCACGACGGTTGACGATATCTGGTGTCCGGCGGTTGCCGGCGGACTTCCGGCGGGTGTCGCGACGATGGCGTCGCAATGGCTGCCATACTGTCCGGCGTGACGTACCGAATCGCACTTGCCACCTCCGCGGCCCAGCCGGAACTCGACGACCGCGGCCAGGAGATCCTGTCCGCGTTGCGTTCCGCGGGCCACGAGGCCGAGGCCGCCGTGTGGACCGACGGGGCCGTCGACTGGGAGCAGTACGACGCCGTCGTGGTCGTCGGCGCATGGGATTACGCGCAGCGCTACGACGATTTCCTCGGGTGGGCGTGGCGCGTGGCCGCGCAGTCGCTGGTGCTCAACCCGGAGCCTCTGGTCCGCTGGTACGCCGACAAGCGGTACCTCCGCGACTACGAGTCCGAGGGCCTGCCGATCGTGCCGACGCAGTTCATCACCGTCCACGACGCGACGCTCGATCACGACTACCTGGGTACCGACCACGTGGTGCGGCCGTCGATCAGCGGCGGCCTGGCGGAGGCGTTCCGTTTCGGGCCGGGCGACGACGAGGCGAGTCGCGCCAAGCTCGAGGAGATCAAGGCCGCGGGCAACACGGTGATGGTCTCGCCGTACTCGGTCGAGGCCGGCGGCGTCTCGCTGGTGTACATCGGCGGCGAGTTCAGCCACGCCTTCGGTCGCGACCTCGCCGCGGAGATCAACGCCGATCCGGCCGAGGGCCGCCCCACCGAGGTCCTCGTCGACGCGGAGCCGACCGCCGCCGAGCGGGAACTGGCCGATGCCGCCCTCAAGCCGATCGATCCGTCGAATCCGCCGCTCTACGTGCGCGTGGACCTGGTCCGCGCGTCCGGCGGCGATCCGGTGATCCTGGAGGTCCAGGTGGTCCAGCCGGATCTGCACCTGGAGCGCCTCGGCGACGGCGCGAAGGAGTTCGCCGCGAAGGTCCTCGACCGCGTCGCCGCGTCGAAGGCCTGACCCGCAACAGACACCGTCGAAGCCCCCGTCCGGAACCTCCGGGCGGGGGCTTCGTCGTGTCCGCGGCGCGCGAATTCCCTAGCGGGAGAGCGTCTCCCCAGAGGTGCGGGTTCTCCCTATGACCGCGACGCTAGGGGGAGTGCTAGGGGGAACCCGGGGGCGGGCTGAAGGGGTTGCCAGAAGAACTATCGCGATATATCGTGAACGCATCGGGTGACGGAACATGTCGCCCCCTACCGAAAGGAGTGCCACCATGCGACGGCACATTCACGATGAGAGCTTCGACGCCTGCTTCCGGCAGGGCGGTTTCCCTCCCGGGTTCGACGGTGACGGCGGCCGCGGTCGCGGACGGGGCCGCGGTTTCGGCCCCGGCGGCCCCGGCGGGCCCGGATTCGGTCCGGGCTTCGGACCGGGTGGCCCCGGCGGCCCCGGCGGGCCGGGTCGCCCCGGTTTCCCGGGCGATGACTTCGGCCATCACGGCCGGCGCGGCCGTGGCCGCGGGCGCCGCGGGGTCCAGCGCGGCGACGTCCGGATCGCGGTGCTCAAGCTGCTCGAGGCGCAGCCCATGCACGGCTACCAGATCGTCTCGTCGATCGAGGAGCGCACGGCCGGGGCGTGGAAGCCCAGCCCGGGCGCGATCTACCCCACGCTCAGCCAGCTCGAGGACGAGGGGCTGATCACCATCGAGCGGGAGAACGGCCGCAAAGTCGCCACGCTCACCGACGCGGGACGCGAGTACATCGCCGAATCCCTCACGGACACCGACCCGTTCGCCGGATTCGACGGGGGATCCGCGGAACGCGGGCACCTCCGCGACACCCTTCGCGAGCTGCACGAGGTCACCCGCAGGGTGGGCCGCACCGGCACCGGCGAGCAGATCGCCGCGGTCGACACGATCCTCGGCGACGCGATCAAGCAGGTCTACCTGCTGCTGGCCGGCGTCGACCGCACGCCGCCGACCGCTAGCGCGGCGGATCCGGAGCAGGAGCCGGACGAGCAGTAGCAACCCGCCGGGCCCGCGCCCGGTCCGGGCGCAGCAGCACGGCGTCGCCGGGGCACAGGTCCCGGTGCCGCGCGGCGGGCAGTTCGGCCACCACCGAGGAGGGCCCGCCGCCCTCGGGCACGACGACGGTGCTGGTCACCCGGCACCGTCCGCCCGCCACGGTCACCTCGACGACGGTGCCGGCCAACCCGGCACCGTCGTCCGGCCCGTCCGGGGCCGAGCCCGCCACCGCGAGTTCCACCTCGTCGGGCCCGAACACCCACATCCCACCGTCGCCGTCCGGCAGCAGGTTCATGCCCGCCAGCCGGGCGGCGAACGGCGTTGTGGGGGAGAGGAGTACGTCGGCCGCGGCCCGGTGATCGGTGATCCGACCCGATTCGAGTACCGCGGCCTCGTCGGCGAGCGCCACCACATCGGCCGGGTCGTGCGTGATGAGCAGGCACGTGCGACCCGCGAGTAACTCCCGCAGCAGCCCCCGCACCTCGGCCCGCGCAGAGACGTCGAGCGCCGACAGCGGTTCGTCGAGGACGAGCACCTGCGGTTCCGCCGCCAGGGCCCGCGCGAGCGCGACCCGCTGCGCCTGGCCTCCGCTCAGCGCGTCCGGGCGCCTGTCCGCCAGGTCGGCGGCGCCCACCGCGTCCAGCCAGCGGTCGGCCGCGGCCCCCGCCGCCCGACGGTCCGCCCCGGCGCTGCGCGGCGCGAAGGCGACGTTCGCGCGTACCCCGAGGTGCGGGAACAGCCTCGTCGACTGGCCCAGCAGCGCCACGCGGCGACGGTGCGCGGGCACCCACGCGGACTCCGCCGCCCCGGCAGCGAACACCGTTTCCCCTGCCACCGCGATCCGTCCCGCGTCCGGGCGCACGAGTCCGGCGACGGCATCGGCCACCGTCGACTTGCCCGCGCCGTTGGGGCCCAGCAGCGCGACAGTGGAGCCCGCGACCACGGCGAGGTCCACGTCCACGCCCCGCCCCGCAACGGTGGCGCGCACCGCGAGGCCCGGGGTCACCGGCGCCACGACCGCACCCCGTACACCCCGGAGACGATGACTGCGGCCACCGCGAGCAGCACCAGCGAGAGCGCCACGGCGGCCTGCGGATCCGTCTCGTTGCGCAGGTAGATCTCCAGGGGCAGCGTGCGCGTCGTCCCGGCCAGCGAACCGGCGAAGGTGAGTGTGGCACCGAATTCGCCGAGCGCCCGCGCGAAGGTCAGCACCACCCCCGATGCGATCGAGGGCAGCACGAGCGGCAGGGTGACCCGCCGCAGCACGGTTCCGGGCGACGCGCCCAGCGTCGCCGCTGTCCGTTCGTGGTCGGTGCCCAGCGAGCGCAGTGCGCCCTCGACGGCGAGCACGAGGAAGGGGAGCGCCACGAAGGCCTGCGCCAGCACCACCGCGGTGGTGGTGAAGGCGATGTGCTCGCCGATGCCGCCGAACCGGCCGATGAGACCGCGCCTCCCGAACGCGTACAGCAGGGCGATGCCTCCCACGACGGGCGGCAGCACGAGGGGCAGCAGCACCAGCGGCCGGAGGAGCCCCACGGCCCGCGACGTGCCGCGGGCGAGCACCACCCCGAGGGGCACCCCGAGTACGAGGCACAGGAGGGTGGCGGCGACCGAGGTCTGCAGCGACAGCACGAGCGCGTCCGTCGCGCCGGGGGACGTGATCAGCTCGCCGAACCGTGGCCAGTCGACGTTCGCGATGATCGCCACCAGCGGGATCAGCACGAACGCCGCGCCGGCGGCGGCGGGCAGCAGGGTCCAGCGCGGGATCGGCGTCACGGCGCCCCGAAGCCGGCGTCCGCGAGTGCGGCCCGGCCCTGCGGACCGCGGACGAAGTCGACGAACGCGCGCGCTCCGGCGGGGTTCCTCGCAGCGGCGAGCGGCGCGATCGGATAGACGTTGACCGCCCTCGCGGCCTCGGGGAAGTCGACCGACGCGACGGCCCCGTTCGCGCCCTCGACGTCGGTCCGGTAGACGAGGCCCGCGTCGGCCTGCCCGTGCCGCACCTTGGCGAGCACCCCGGAGACGGAGTCCTCCTCGCTCGCCGGGCGCAGGGTGACGCCCGCGGCGGCGGTGACCTTCGCGGTGGCCGCGCCGCACGGAACCGGTGCCGCGCACACGACCATGGTGCGGCCCGGCTTCGCGAGATCGGCGAGTCCGGTGATCCGCTCGGGGTTCCCGGCGGCCGTGGCGATGGTCAGCGTGTTGGTGGCGAACGGCTGCGCCTCGCCCACCAGCGAGGCGCCCCGGGCGCGGTCCATGGTCGGCGTGTCGGCGGTGGCGAACACGTCCGCCGGCGCGCCCTGGGTGAGTTGCGTGAGCAGGCCGGAGGACCCGCCGAACGAGAACTTCACGGTGGCCCCGGGGTGCTCGGCGGAGAACGCGGCGCCGAGCTTCTCGAACGTCGCCTGCAGGCTGGCCGCCGCGTACACCGTGACCGTGCCCGACGGGGCGCCCGAGGACGACGCCGCCGGCTGCTCGGTGGACGTGCCGCAGGCGGCGAGCGACGCACCGAGCACGACGGTGGTCAGCAGGCGTGTGGTGCGCATCGCAGCTCCCGGTGCAGGCGGTTCGAAGGGGCGTGGTCGACAATATCTGCATGGTTGATCACGAGGTGAAGGTCCCGCTGCGCTGGTCGGACATGGACGCGTTGCAGCACATCAACAACGTGGCGACGATGCGTCTGCTGGAGGAGGCGCGGATCCGCTTCATGGCCGAGCACGCCGACCGGCCGGGCGCGACCCGCGTATCGATGTTCGTGGCGCACCAGGAGATCGATTACGTGACGCCGCTGTTCTATTCGGCGGAACCGGTGCGGATCCTCATGCGGGTCACCAGGATCGGTGGTTCCGGTCTCGACATCGGCTACGAGGTGCTGGGGCACGACGGTGCGGTGGCCGCGCTCGCGGAGAGCTCGATGGTGGTGGTCGACGGTGACGGCCGCCCGTCGCCGATCCCGGCGGACCTGCGCGCAGTGCTCGACGGCCTGGCCGGTGATCCGGTGCCGTTCCGCCGTCGTCGCGAGGACGCCCGGGTCTAGCCGGGCGCGGTCGCCGCGTTCGCGGCGGCCGCGAGGTAGCGCCTGGTCACCGCCGCCTGCAGCAGTCTCCCGGCGGGTGCGCCCACCCGGGTGTACCAGCGCCCGGGGCGGGAGAAGGCCGCGACGACGGCGACCACCGCACCGTCGGGCCGCAGTTCGACGGAGAACAGCTCCTCTCCGCTCTCGGGGTGTCCGGGGAGGGTGCCGTACGCGAACCCGGCCCGACGGGGCCCGTCGAGGACGTACACCACCCGGCAGGGGATCCGGAGCGGGCCGAGGAACGGCGCGGACGCGACGAGGACCGTCCCCTCCCGCGCCGACGGTGTGCTCGCCCGCACGCGCATCCCCGCGCCCCGCTGCATGCCGAATCCGAGGATGAACGCGCGGACGGCCGCGAAGTCCTCGGGCCCGCGGCCCACGACCCGCTCCGCCCGCACGACGTGCGCGTCGCCGGGCATGCGGTGCCCGGGGCGGGTGGCGCCGACCTCGGAATAGGTGAACGGCGCCCGCTCCCAGCGCTCGAAATCCGTCACTCCCGTCACGCTACGCCGTCCGCGCCGCACCGGACCCGTGGACAACACGCTATGTTCGGAGCAATCATCCGCGCGTGAATGGAGTTGATCGTGGCGAAGGTCGAGAGCACCGTCGAGGTGTCTCTGAGCCCCGAAGAGGCCTGGGCGAAGGCCGCTGACCTGGACCTGCTGCCGGAGTGGGTGACGGTCCACGAGGCCTACCGCGGCCCGCTGCCCGAGGAGCTGAAGGCGGGCGTCACGGTGAGTTCCGTGGTCAAGGTCAAGGGCCTGCGGAACCGGGTCGACTGGACCATCGCCACCTACGACCCGCCGAAGAAGCTGGTCCTGGACGGGAAGGGCGCGGCGGGAACCAAGTACAAGCTCACCGTGACCGTGGCACCGTCGGGTGCGGGGACGCGCATGTCGCTCCGGGCCGACCTCGGCGGCGCGCCGTTCTTCGGTCCGATCGGTTCGACCGTGGCGCGGGCCCTCAAGGGCGACATCGAGCAGTCTCTGGCGCAGTTCGAGAAGAAGTTCGCGGCGTAAGCGCCCGGCCGGCGGCGAGGGGGTGGGAGTGGACATCACGGACCTGGTCGGGTCCGCCCTCAAACAGGGCATGGCCTGGGGCACGGACACCGTCCGGCAATGGCGCCGGCGCACGGGTTTCGACGGTCCGCGGCCCTGTGACGGCCTGATCCTGGACGTCGACGACACGCTCATCGACACCGAGTCCGCGATCCGGGCGGCCGCCCAGACCGCGGCGCTGGAGGTGTGGCCGCAGTCCACCACGGCCACCCGTGAGCGCTTCGCCGTCCTGTTCCACTCCGACCCGCACGGCTACTTCACCCGGTACACGGAGGGCCGGCTGCGGTTCCACGAGATGCGGAAACTGCGGATCGCGGCGTCCGCCGCCGACGTGGGCCTGGTGTGGGAACCGCGGCGGTACCGCCGGTTCTGCAGCGCGTACGACCCGGCGTTCGCGTCGGCCCAGCGGTTCCACCCGGACGCCATGCCGGCGGTGGAGGCCGCGGAGCGCTGGGGCATCGCCGTGGTCCTGCTGACCAACTCCTCGAACCCGGCCACCCGGATGAAGCTGCAGGTGCTCGGGGTGTCGGAGCGCTTCCCGCACGTCGTGACCACGGACACCCTGGGCGTGGGCAAACCCGATCCGCGGGTCTTCGAGCACGCGTGCGGGCTGATCGGCGCCGCGCCGGAGCTGTGCGTCGCGGTGGGGGACAACTACCCGAACGACGTGGCGGCGGCGCGCGCGGCGGGGATGCGCGCGCTGTGGCTCGACCGCACCGGGACGGGGGCGGGCGGCGAACCGCCGTCGATCCGCTCGCTGGACGAGCTGCCCGAGGCCCTGCGCGCCGCGCAGTGACGGGACGGTGCCGCCGTCGGTGCCCGTCGGACCGACGTGTTAGACACGGTCCATGCTGACCGTGCACCGCTCCGAGCGCGGCGACGTGCTCGTGGACGCGCTCGCCGAGGTCCTCGCCGCGCCCGGCGCGGATCCCTTCGCCGCGGAGGTCGTCGCCGTGCCGGCCCGCGGCGTGGAGCGGTGGATCACGCAGCGTCTCGCGTCGAAGCTGGGCATCGCCGCCAACATCGTGTTCCCCACCCCGGCCTCGCTCGTCGCGGACGCGGTGTCCGCCGCCTCGGGGGTGGCCCTCGACGACGATCCGTGGCGCGGCGAGCGACTCGTGTGGCTGGTTCTCGCGGCGATCGACGAGCTGGCGTTCGAGCCGGCCGGCGCGCTGTTGGGGCGGCACCTCGGCGTCACCCGTCCCGGCGGCTGGGCCGACCAGCCGGGCCACCGGCCGCGACGGCGCTATCCGACGGCCGAGCTCCTGGCAGGCCTGCTGCGCTCGTACGCGGCGAACCGGCCGGAGATGCTCGCGGATTGGGCCGCGGGCCGGGACACGGACGGGCTCGGCGGGGCGCTGCCGGAGGACCTGCTGTGGCAGGCCGAGCTGTACCGGCGGGTCCGAAGGTTCGCCGGGACGCCCGGGCCCGCGGAGAGACTGGGCGACGCCTGCGCCGTGCTGCGCGCCGAGCCCGCGCTCCTGGACCTGCCCGCCCGGGTCTCGATCTACGGGCCCACCCGCCTTCCCACGGATCAGGCCGCCGTCCTCTCCGCGCTCGCGGCCGGGCGGGACGTCCACCTGTGGCTGCCGCACCCCAGCCCGGCGCTCTGGTCCCGGCAGGCCGCGTCCGACGGTGCCGCCCCCTCCGGTCCGGTACCGAGAGCCGTCCCGGTCGCGGGGCCGAACCCGTTGCTGGCGAGCCTCGGCCGCGAGGCCCGTGAGCTGCAGGCCCGCGTCGCGCCTCTCGCGGACGCCGACGAACACCACGCCGTGCCGCCGCGGCCCGAGACGCTCCTGGGCAGGCTGCAGGTCGCGATCGCGCAGGACGCGCCGCTCACGCCCGGAGCCGTCCCGGACGGCACCATCGAGTTCCACGCCTGCCACGGACCGGCCCGGATGATCGAGGTGTTGCGGGAGCGGCTGGTGCGGTTGTTCGAGGACGACCCCACGCTGCAGCCGCGGGACGTGCTGGTCACGTGCCCGGACATCGAGACCCACGCCCCACTGATCCGGTCCGCGTTCGGGCAGGCCGTCGTCGGCGGGGAGGGCGAGGGCGGGGAGCAGGTGCACCCGGTGCAGCGGCTGCGCGTGCGGCTCGCGGACCGGTCCCTGCGGTTCACCAACCCGCTGCTCGACGCCCTGGTCACGGTGCTCGAACTGGCGGACGGCCGCGCGACGGTGGCGGAGGTGCTCGATCTCGCGGCCACCGATCCGGTACGCCGCCGGTTCCGGTTCAGCGACAACGACATCGAGCGCCTGCGCGAGTGGGCGGGACCGTCGGGTGCGCGATGGGGGCTCGACGCGGCGGGCCGGGACCGGTACGGCCTCGGCGGATTCCCGCAGAACACCCTGGCCACCGCCCTGGACCGGATCGTGCTCGGCGTGGTGGCCGACGAGTCCGAGGGGGAGTGGCTGGGCCTCGGCCTCCCGCTGGACGACGTGGACTCCACGGACATCGACCTCGTGGGCAGGTTCGCCGAATTCCTCGGCGTGCTCACCCGCGCGACCGAGGACTGCCGCGGCCGCCGTCCCGCGGCGCAGTGGGCGGATGCCCTGCACCGGTTCACCGGCGATGTGGCCGCGGTGGCACCCGCCGACGCGTGGCAGGTGACCCAGGCGGGCCGGGAGCTGGCCGCGGCGCTCCGCGGCGGCGACGACCGGGAGCTGACCCTTCCGGAGGTTCGGGCGATGCTCGGCTCGCGGCTCTCCGCCAAGCCCACCCGGGCCAACTTCCGCACGGGCGAACTCACCGTGTGCACGCTGGTGCCGATGCGTTCGGTGCCGCACCGCGTGGTGGTGCTGCTGGGACTGGACGACGAGGTGTTCCCCCGCGCCACCCGGTACTCCGGTGACGACGTGCTCGGCCGGACGCCGTGCGTCGGCGAGCGGGACCCCCGCGCGGAGGACCGGCAGCTGTTCCTCGACGCCGTCGACAGCGCCACCGACCGGCTGCTGGTCCTGTACACCGGTGCGGACCCGGTGAAGGGCACGGTCCGGCCCCCCGCGGTGCCCGTGGCCGAACTGCGCGACGCGGCGCGGGCACTGCTCACAGACCCGGACGCCACCGGACTGGAGTTCCGGCACGCACTGCAGCCCTTCGACCCGGCGAACTTCGATCCGGCGCATTTCGGGACGGGGGCGCCGTTCTCGTTCGACCCGGCCGCGTACGCGGGCGCGGTCGCCGCCACAGGCACCCCGTCCCCGCCGGAGCCCTTCCTGGGTGCGCCGCTCCTCGCCGGTGCGGTCGAGGACGTGGATCTCGATGCGCTGCTGCGGTTCTGCGAGCATCCGGTCAAGGCGTTCCTGCGCCAGCGGCTCGGGTTCACGGTGCCCGAGGCGGACGAGGAACTGGCCGAGGCCCTCACGATCGCGCCGGACGGGCTGCAGAAGTGGGACATCGGCGAACGGATGCTGGCCTCAGCGCTCGCGGGCACGCCGCCCGACCGGTTCGCCGCCGCCGAGGTGCGCCGCGGCACGCTGCCGCCGTTCGCACTGGGATCGGCCGTCCTGGAGGACATCAGCGCCACGGTCGCCGAACTGGCCAGGGTGGCGCGGCCCCTCATGGAGGGCCCCGCCACCACCGTGGACGTCTCGGTGGACCTGGGGGAGGGACGCCGGCTCGTCGGATCGGTACCGTCGGTCCGGCCCGACGGGGTGGTGCGCGCCTCGTTCTCCCGGCTGGCGCCGAAACACCGCGTGGCAGCATGGGTCTCGTTGCTGGCGCTCGCCGCGGGCGGGCGCGACGGCGCCGCGGCGGTGGCGATCGGGCGCGCCCGGTTCCGCGGTGTGCTCACGTCGCGGCTGAGCGTCCCCGCGGATCCGGCCGTCGTGCTGCGGCAGCTCGTCGACCTGCGGGACCGCGGGCTCCGCGAACCGCTGCCACTGTTCCCCACGACGTCCGCGCTGTACATCGAGCGCGGCACCGCGGGCGATACCCAGCAGGCCGCGCTCGACGCCGCGCGGGCCGAGTTCGACAGCGCCTTCGGCGACGGTCGCGACAGGTCGATCCGGTATGCCCTGGGCGACACCGCCTTCGACGACGCGCTGGTGCCGCCCGTCGGGGACGAAGCGGGGTTCTCCCGCGCCGGAACGCGGTTCGGTGCCCTCGCCGCGCGGCTCTGGGTGCCCCTGCTCACGCACGAGGAGATGATCTGATGACCTCGCGCGAACCCGTCCTCGGCGTCACTCCGTTCGAGCTCACCGGCCCGCTTCCCGCGGGGCCCACCACCACGGTGCTGGAGGCCAGCGCCGGCACCGGCAAGACCTACGCGATCGTGGGCCTGCTGGCCCGGTACGTCGCGGAGGGTGTCGCGGACCTCGGCTCGATGCTCCTCGTGACGTTCTCCCGCGCCGCCACCCAGGAGCTCCGGGAGCGCGCCCGCGCCCGGCTGCTGTCGGTCGAGCGCGCGCTGCGCGATCCCGCCGCGGCCGCGGCGTCCGGCGACGAGCTGTTCGCCCACCTCGCCTCGGGATCGGCGGAGGAGGTGGCGGCGCGGCACCGGCGGCTGGTGACCGCGCTCTCCGATTTCGATGCCGCGACCATCACCACCACGCACGGGTTCTGTCAGCGCATGCTCGACGCGCTGGGCCTCGCCGGCGACCTCGAACCGGGCGTGCGGTTCGTGGAGGACGTCGACGATCTGGTCCAGGAGGTGGCGCAGGACGTGTACCTCGGGATGTTCGCCGGCAGCCGCCGCGCGCCGTTCCCGCTGTCCGACGCGCTGCTGTACGCGCGCACCGTCGTCGCGAATCCGCGTGCGACGATCACCCCGACGGACGCCGAGCCCGGTACCGACACCGCGCAGCGGGTGGACTACGCCCGAGTCGTGCGGAGGGAGGTGGACCGGCGCAAGCGGATGGGCCGCCTGCGCGACTACGACGACCTGCAGGGCCTGCTCCGGGAGGCGCTGTCCGATCCCGAGCACGGCCCGCGCGCCCGCGAACGCCTGCGGGCGCTGTACTCGGTGGTGCTCGTCGACGAGTTCCAGGACACCGACCCGGTGCAGTGGGACATCCTCCGGGAGGCCTTCCACGGCCACCGCACCCTGGTTCTGGTGGGCGACCCCAAGCAGGCGATCTACGCCTTCCGCGGGGCGGAGGTGTACAGCTACCTGAGCGCCGCGACCGCCGCCGACCGGCACCAGGCGCTCGCGGTGAACCGCCGCTCGGACGCCCCGCTCGTGACGGCGCTGCAGCACCTGTACGGCGAGGTCGCCCTGGGGGATCCGCTCATCGTCGCCGGCGCGGTGTCCGCGCATCGGCAGGCGTCGCGGCTGACCGGCGGCGCGCCGCTGCGGCTGCGGCACCTCGGCTCCAACGGCCTCGGGCCGAAGACGCAGAGCGGCACGCCCTACGTGCGGAACGTGCGGCCCGTGGTGCTGCGCGACGCGGCCGCCGACATCACGCGCACGCTGGCCTCGGGGGATCGCCTCGAGACGGACGACGGCGGGGCCCGCGAGATCCGGCCGGGCGACATCGCGGTCCTGGTCCGCAAGAACGCCCACGTCGCCGAGCTGCAGTCGCTGCTGCAGGGCCTGGGTGTCCCGGCCGTCGCCGCGGGCGGCGCGAGCGTGTTCACGACCGCGGCCGCGATCGACTGGCTGCGGGTGCTGCAGGCCCTCGAGAACCCGGGCCGCAGCGACCGCGCCCGCCTCGCGGCGCTCACCCCGCTGTTCGAGTTCTCGGCCCGGGAGCTGGACGAGCGCGGCGACGAGTTGATCTCGGAGGTGAGCGGCCGGCTGCGCGCCCTCGCGGGGACGTTCGCCCGGGCCGGGTTCGCGGCGATGTTCGACGCGCTCGCCACCCGCTCCCGGTTCGACGAGCGGCTCCTCGGCCGGATCGGCGGGGAACGCGTGCTCACGGATCTCCGGCACGTGGCCGAGCTCGTGCAGCACGCCACGGTGACGCTGGGGCTCGGCCTCGGCGCCGCGACGCGGTGGCTCGCCGAGCGGATCGCCGATCCCGGCCTCGGCGGCACAGCGGATCCGGCGCGCCGCCTCGCCACGGACACCGCGGCAGTCCAGTTGATGACGGTGCATGCCAGCAAGGGGCTGCAGTTCCCGATCGTCTACCTCCCGTTCGGCTGGGACGACGGGGCGTTCGGCGGGAAGAAGACCTTCACCTTCCACGACGAGAAGGGCGACCGCCTCATCGACGTGGGCGGTGAATCCGCCCCCGGCCACGCGTCCAGGTTCGCGGTCTCGCTCAAGGAGGCCGCCGGTGAGGAGCTGCGCCTGTTCTACGTGGGTGCCACCCGCGCCCAGAGCCGGCTCGTCCTGTGGTGGGCGCCCGGTACGACCACCCGCACGTCGCCGCTGCACCGTCTGCTGTTCTCCGACGTCGGCGGTGGCCGGATCCCCGTCGATGCGGCGCCGATCCCGCGGGACGACCAGATCGGCGCTCGGCTGCGGGAATGGGCCGCGCCCGTCGAATCCGCGGTGTCCCTGGAGGCGGTCCCTGTCCCGGTACCGGAGCCCGCGGAGTGGCGCCCGCACTTCGATCCGTACCCCGCGCTGGAACTGGGTCGGGCGTCCCGCCGCATCGATCCGGCGTGGCGGCGCACGAGCTATTCGGCGCTCGTCGCGGACGCCGCGCACGGCCCTGCGGATCCGCCCGCGCCGGACACGGGCAGCGAACCCGAGGATCCGGCGCTGGCGGACGAGCCCGTCGAGGAGCCGCTGGAGTCCCCGGCGGAGGCCGGCGGCGCACCGTCGAGCCTGATGAACGGGCTGTCGGGCGGTGCCGTGTTCGGCACTCTCGTGCACGAGATCCTCGAACACGTCGACACCGGCGCGGCGGATCTGGACGCCGAGGTGCTGGCCCGGTGTCGCGAGGCGGCCGAGTTCGGTACCACCGCCGACGACCCCGCCGAGGTCGCCGCCGCTCTCAGCGCGGTGCTGCGCACGCCCCTGGGCACCGGACCGCTGCGGTCGGTGACCCTGGCCGACGTCGCGCCGGGCGATCACCTCGCCGAGCTCGACTTCGAACTGCCACTGGCCGAACGTGATTCGGCGACGCTCGGTGCGATCGCCGACCTGCTCGACGCTCACCTGTCCGCGGACGATCCGCTCGCGCCGTACGCGGCGCGGCTGCGGGAGGTGCCCGGCGCGGCTCTCCGCGGATACCTGACCGGCAGCATCGACTCCGTCCTCCGGGTGCGCGACGGCGCGGGAGAGCGGTACGTGGTGGTCGACTACAAGACGAACCGGCTCGCCCGAGGCGATCTGACCACGGCGGATTACACGCCCGCGGCGATGGCGGCGGAGATGATCTCCTCGCACTACGTGCTGCAGGCGCTGCTGTACTCCGTGGCGCTGCACCGGTTCCTGGCGTGGAAGGTGCCCGGTTACGCGCCCGACACCCACCTCGGGGTGGTGCAGTACCACTTCGTGCGGGCGATGATCGGGGCCGAGACCCCGCCCGGTGCCGGGGTCTTCGAGTGGCACCCGCCGGCGGCGCTCGTGGTCGCGGTGTCGGACGCCCTGGCGGGAGGCGCACGATGACGATCCTGGAGGAATTCGCGGAGGCGGGGGTGCTGGCGCCCGCCGACGTACACGTGGCCACGACCCTGGGCAGGCTCGGCGGCGAGGCCGACGACGGGGTCCTGCTGGCGGCCGCTCTCGCCACCCGCGCCGTGCGGCTCGGCTCCGTGTGCCTGCCGCTGTCCCGGCTGCGGGACGTGGCCGTCGACGGCGACGACGAGGTGGACCTCGACGCCCTGCCCTGGCCCGACGGGGACGATGTACGGGCGGCGCTGCGGCGCAGTCCCCTCGTGGTGGGCGCCTCGTCCGGTCCGCTGCGGCCGCTGCGCCTGGTGGACGACGAGCTGCTCTACCTGGACCGGTACCACCGGCAGGAGGAGACGGTGCGGGCGATCCTCGACGCCCGCGCGGGCGCGGCCCCGGGCGTCGACCCGGATGTGCTGCGGGACGGCCTGCGCCGACGGTTCCCCGAGCCCGGGCCGGATCGCCAGCGGCTCGCCGCGGCGGTGTCGGTGCTCGGGCAGACCACGGTGCTCGCGGGTGGGCCCGGCACCGGCAAGACGTACACGGTGGCGCGCATCCTGGCGCTGCTGTTCGATCAGCACGGTTCCGAACTCCGCGTCGGGCTCGCCGCGCCCACGGGGCGAGCAGCTGCGCAGCTGGCGGGCGAGGTGCGCACGCAGGGCGCGGAACTCGGTCTGCCGCGGGAGATCCCGGCGCAGACCATCCACCGCATGCTCGGGTTCAAGCCCGGCAGCGCCAGCCGGTTCCGGCACGACGCGAGCAACCACCTGCCGTACGACGTGGTGGTGGTGGACGAGACCTCCATGGTGTCGCTGACCATCATGTGCAGGTTGCTCGAGGCGCTGCGCCCCGATGCGCGACTGATCCTGGTGGGCGATCCCGACCAGCTGGCGTCCGTGGACGCGGGTGCTGTCCTGGGAGACCTGGTCGCGCGCGGCGTGACCCGGGCACCGTCGGCCGCGGTCGAGGAGCTGCTCGTCGAGGAGTCGGCCCGCGCCGGCGGCGAGGAGGCGGCGGTGGATCCCGCCGAGGCGCTCGACGCGCGGCGCGGCGTGGTGCGGCTGCGCCGCGGTAGGCGGTTCACCGGCGCCCTGGGCGATCTGGCGGACGCTGTGCGCCGCGGCGACGCCGACCGGGTGATCGAGCTGGCGCGGTCCGGCGGTGGGGGAGCGATCGACTGGTGCGATCCGGACGACACCGACGGCCTGCGGGCCGATGTGGCGGCGGCCGGCGCCGCCACGGTGGCCGCGGCCCGTGACGGGCACGCCCCGGAGGCCGCGAAAGCCGTACAGCTGCACCGGGTCCTGTGCGCGCACTCGGAGGGGCCGTCCGGCGTCACGCGGTGGGCGCAGTTGGCCGAGGAGTGGGCGGGGGTGCGGATCGGCGGGGGGTTCGGCTGGTACGCGGGGCAACCGCTGCTGGTGACCGCCAACGACTACGACGCGAAGGTCTACAACGGCGATGTGGGCGTGGTGATCGCGCACGGCGGGGACCCGGCGGACCTGCGTGCCGCGTTCGCCCGCGGCGGCGATGTGGCGCTGCTCTACCCGAACCAGCTGGTGGCCGTCCGCACCGTCTACGCGATGACGATCCATCGCAGCCAGGGCAGCCAGTACGAGGCGGTATCCGTGGTCATCCCACCCGCCGACTCCCGCCTGCTCACCCGGGAGCTGCTGTACACGGCCATCACCCGTGCCCGGCAGCGGGTGCGGCTGCTCGGCTCGGAGGAGGCGCTCCGGGCCGGCGTGGAGCGCCGGGTGCTGCGCGCGAGCGGGCTTCGCAGCGGCGGGTAGGCCCGCGTGGTCAGATGAGGTGGCGGTCGAGGATCTCGACGATGCGGTCCGCGGCGGCCGTGGCGTCGTAACCGGGATCCGCGAGCTTCTCGGAGGCGACGGCGTCGATCGCGCCGCCGACGATGAGCGCCCCGGTCCGGTCGTCGTGCGCGGCGTCCTCGGCGGGGCCGCCGCCCCGGTCCCGGCGGGCCGCCGCGATGAGCTCGGCGAGTGGTCGCCACCGGGCGGCGGTGTCGCGCTCCTCGGTCGCATGGGTGAGCGCTTCGATGCTGGTCCGCGTGTGCGCCGGGTGTTCTGCGAGGTGGGCGATCATGCTGCGCACGTACGCTGCCGGACGGTCGGCGGCGCCCACCGCGTCGACGGCCGCGCCCACCGCGCCGACGAGTTCCGTCACCACATGCTCGTACGCGGCGCGCACGACCGCGGCCTTGTCCTCGAAGTGATACAGCACCGTCGCTTTGCTCACGCCCGCGCCGTGCGCGATCTGCGCCAGGGAGATCCCGTCGTAGCCCTGGTCGGCCAGCAGTCCGATCGTCACGTCGACGATCTGTGCCCGGCGGCCACGTTGGGTGAATGTGGGGCCGCCGCGTTCCGGTGAGGTGCCGTCCTTGATCACGCCCGCCAGCCTACCGTAGGGTTGAAACACTGACCGATCGGTAGAGAGGGGCGCGATGCGCACAGGGGACGACACCACCGGTCCGGACGCCACGGGCCCGGCCGGCGCTGCTCGCGGCGGCGGGCGCCGACGGTGGTTCCGGCGGCGAGGAGTGCGTATCGGTGCCGCGCTGACGGCCCTCGCGGTGGCAGCGGTCGCGTTCTGGTGGCGCACCCCGTCCCCGGTCGGGCACTGGGACAGCGCCACCGGGCAGGACGCCTTCCTCTCCGCGTATTGTGCCGCGTTCCGGGACATGCCCGCGGTCGCCGAGACGCGCGACGTGCGCACCGATTTCGGGGTGGTCCGGGTGTACCGGTTCGACGGCGCGGGCGACGCCGCACCGATGCTCCTGGTCCCGGGGCGGGCCTCGGCGAGCCCCGTCTGGGCCGACAACATGGACTCGCTGCTCCGCATCGGCGACGTCTACACGATCGATCTGCTGGGCGAGCCCGGGATGAGCGTGCAGGAGCGACCCATCGAGAACGCGGCCGACGAGGCGGCCTGGCTGGACCAGGCGATCGCCGGGATCCCGGCGGGGCGGGTCAACCTCGTCGGCCTCTCGATCGGGGGATGGACCGCCGCGAACCTCGCCGTGCACCGGCCGGACCGGATCACGACCCTGACGCTCGTCGATCCCGTGTTCACCTTCGACGACCTGCCTTTCGCGACCGTCCTGCGGTCGGTCCCCGCGAGCGTTCCGTGGCTCCCCAAGTCCTGGCGCGACGGGTTCAACTCGTACACCGCGGGCGGGGCTCCCGTGCAGGACGTTCCCGTCGCCGACATGATCGAGGCGGGCATGAAGCACTACGTGCTGAAGAAGCCCTCGCCCGCCCGGATCTCGGAGGAGCAGCTGGGGACGCTCGCCATGCCGGTCCTGGCGATCATCGCCGGGCGGTCGGTGATGCACGACTCGGCGACCGCGGCCGCCACGGCCCGCCGGGCCCTCCGCAGCGGCACCGTCCGGGTGTACGACGGCGCGTCCCACGCGGTGAACGGCGAACAGCCGGAACGGATCGCCGGCGACGTCGCCGAGCTCGTTTCGCGCCTGAAGAATTAGCACTGCGGGCGAGCCTCGCCGGATCCGCCGGCTCAGGTCCGCCGGAGGAACCGCCCCGACGGTGTTCTGCCGTAGTCGCCGGCGAACCGGCCGTCACGGAACACGGTCCGTCCGGCGACCCCGACGGCCGTGACCGCACGATCGTTACGGTTGACCATGCGGGACAGGCCTCCGAAGAATTCTGTCCGTTGCTCGTGGTAGCCGTCCAGGTCGTCGTCGAGGGCGGTCGGATCGATGACGACGAAGTCCGCGCGATCGCCGATTCGCAGGTGACCCGCATCGATTCCGAACCAATCGCCGAGCTCGCCGGTGAGCCGGTGAACCGCGGCTCCGAGGGGCAGCACGGGACGGCCGGCGATTTCGGCGTCGCGCATGCGCCGGAGGAACCGCAGGCCGAAGTTGTAGAACGCCATGTTGCGGAGGTGTGCGCCGGCGTCGGAGAAGCCGAGGTGGAGATTGGGATCCGCCGCCATCTCGTCGAGGACCGTGGGGCGGTGATTGCCCACGGTGGTGGTCCAGCGGACGTTGCGTTCTCCGTGTTCGACGAGGATGTCGAGGAAGCAGTCGAGCGATTCGACCCCGCGTTCGTCGGCGACCTCCCCGAAGCTGCGGCCGACGAGCGCTGCGTCCGGGCATTCCACGATGACGGCGTCGTGGAAGTCGCGGTGCCACAGTCCGGGGGTGCGGCGCGGCGTGAGGAACTCCCGGCGGAACCCGAGTCGGTACTGCGGATCGGCGAGCAACCGGTTTCGGGCCAGCTGGTCGCGCAGGTGCAATGCCGCCGTACCGGCGCCGAACTCCTCGAACACCGGCAGATCGATCCCGTCCGAGTACAGGACGAACGGTACCGGGAGGTGCTGAAAGCGGACGTTGCTGCGGAAGAAGCGGTTTCCGGACGCCGCTGCGGCGCGCAGCAACGTGTGCGCGGCGGGTGCGGACTTCGTGTCGGCCGCCACCAGGAGACTCGTGGGCACTCGGCGGCGATCGAGCGGGCGGGCTCCGGACGCGAGGAAGAACAGCACGGCACTGGCGGGAGCCGTGATGTTCGGTGCGCTCTGCAGGACGCCACCGTGCCGGCGTAGAACACTGATGAGCCTGAAGCGCTCGCTCCAGCGGGCGTAGGTCGACGGCAGTGCACGGGAGCGGTATCGGTCGCCGTCCAACTTGTCGATCGGCGCGTCCATCCCCGACATGCCCAGCATCCCGGCCCGGACGGCCCGTTCGAGCAGAGCGGCCATGGTGCGGACCTCGCTGCGGGTCGGGCGGGTATCCGGCTCGGTGGCGCGCCCGAGCCCGAGGACGGTCGCGCGCAGATCGGAGTGCCCGACGAAGGCGGCGACGTTGGGGCCGAGCGGGAGTGCGCCGATGGCTTCGACGTACTCCTCCGGGCCGCTCCAGGTCCGAACCGTGTCGAGGGCCTCGAGTACGTGCTGCCGGGGGACGGCCTCGACGCGGCTGAACAGGTCGGCCACGTCCTCGTCGGATGCGTACACGCTCGACATGGAGCAGCAGCCGAGCACCACCGTGGTGACGCCGTGCCGTACCGACTCGCCGAGCCCGGGGTTGAGGAGGACTTCGGCGTCGTAATGGGTGTGGATGTCGAGCAGACCGGGCAGGACCCATTTGCCCGCGGCGTCGATGACGTCGGGGCACCCCGCGGTCTCCAGGTCGCCTCCGCCCGTGGCGATCTCCGCGACCTCCCCGTCGCGGATCCCGATGGTGGCGGGGCGGGGCGCACCGCCGTCGCCGTCGAACCAGAGGCCGTTGCGAATCACGATGTCGAACACGGTGCCTCCTCGGCGACGGACGGCGGGACGATCGCCGGTCCTCGCTCCGCGACCAGTGCGGTGAGCCGGGCGCGCAGGAGTTCAGGGCGCTCCTCCGGGAGGAAGTGGCCGCAGCCGTCGACGAGTTCGAGTCGGTAGTCCTCGGCGAGCGCTGTGCGCGGATCCGCCAGAGCCGGTCTCAGCGCGGGATCGGCGGTGCCGAACAGGGCGCGGGTGGGCGTCGTCGAGATGCGTGTCTCCGGGGCGCGGAGTCGCTGGGGCAGTTCGCGGGTGACGAACGTGCGGTACGCGAGGGTGGCCGCACGGGCGCAGACGGGATCACGGAATCTGCGCGCGTAGATCCGGGCCGTCTCGTCCCCGAAACCGGGTATCCGGCGCTCCCGGGCGAAAACGGCCGAGATCACAGGAGTGTGGCGCTGCAGAGGGACACCGATGCCGGCGATCACCGGTTGATACAGCGCCGTTCGGGCCAGGGCGGGTGCGGTTCGGGCCAGCTGGGCCGCACCGCCGGAGCCTTGCCAGAGGTGGGCGATGTTGACCGGGAGGAGCCCGGTGACGCGTTCGGGATTCTCGAGGGCCATCACCTGGCCGATCCATCCACCCCAATCGTGACCGAGCACGATGGCGGCCTCGATGCCCAACGCGTCGAGCAGGGTGACCAGATCGTCGGCCACATCCTTCTTGCCCCACGCGTGCGGCGGTGGGCCGGACCAGCCGAACCCGGGCAGGTCGGGCGCGATGATCCGCATGCCCGGAGGAGGTGACGCGAGCAGGTCGCGGAACGCGTAATGATGCTGCGGCCAGCCGTGCAGGGCGAGCACCGGAACTCCTGCACCGGCCTCGGTGACGTGGAAGTGGATCCCCCGCGCGAACACCGTGTCCCGGTGCACCCCGGGAATGGGAGGAGGGGGTTCGAGGCGCGCCCGCTGGGGACCGCCGCGGAGCCTGCGGCGCAGTGGCTCGGTGGCTGTGCGCGCGATCGCGTGTGGACGGGTCAGTTCCGACGGCGGGTCGAGCAGCGCATTGACGCGCAGGAAGCGTTCCGCCAGTGCCGCGTCGGTCTCGGCCGCGGTCAGGAATCGGTTGGCGGAGGCCTCCGTGATGCGGCGTTCGATACCGCGACGGCCCGCGCCCGTGATCAGCGCCTCGGTCTCGGCGTTGAGGTCCCAGCACTGTTCGATCGGAACGGCCGCCCTCGGGTAGAACCGGTCCGGCAGATCCTCCAGGCCGTCGGCCAGGCAATCCGCCAGTGCCAGGCTCTGTAGTGCGGAGACCGTCATTCCCTGGCCGTACGTCGGGTTCAGGCTGCAGATCGCATCCCCGATCGCCACCAGGCCCGCCGGTGGTTGCTCGACGCGATCGAAACGCCTCCACTCGGAGCGGGGGTAGCCGAACTTCGGCCCGTGCGGTTCGCCGTTGCTCGGGGATGTGGCGTTCAGTGCGGCGACCACGCGTGCGGGGGCGAAACCGGAGACGAAGTCGACACCGTCCCGGTAGTCGCGCGGGGGCCGCGTACCGGCCACTCCGAACACCGTGAACTCGGCGAGCCCGTTCTCGTGCCGGAACAATCCCATACCCGAATGTCGTTCCGGGGTAGCAGATATGACGACGAGGCGTTCGGGGAAGGCGTCCTCCGGCAACGGCACCACATGCGTGACATAGGTGACCCCGACATCGCTCGTCGATACCGGGACCTCGGGGAGACCCATCTCGCGCATCCACGCCGCCGTGCGGGCTGCGCGACCTCGGGCGTCGACCACGAGGTCGGCCGCGATCTCTCGACCGTCGGCCAGTCGAACACCACCGACCACGGGAAGTCCGTGCCTCCGGGTGACGAGTGGCGAGACGACCGCGGTGTCGTCCATCAGTTGGACTCGCGGCAGGGCCACAACCCTCGACCGGACGTACCAATCGAGGTAGGAGCGGCTCGGTACGTACGTCTCCAGCGGGCCGAGCGTCCGCCCCTCGGTCGCCAACACGTGGCCACGCGCACTGAACAGCACGTCGCCGGGAACCGCGCCCACCACCGGGACTCCGGCGTCGCGCAAGTCGGACACCATTCCCGGCAACAGCGCTTCCAGTGCGCGAACACCGCCCGCGAGCAGGAGGTGACCGTGCTTGCCCTGCGGGACGCCTCTCCGGTGCTCGGGCCTGTCGGCCAGAACATCACGTTCGACGATCGTCACCCGATCGAATCGGTCCGCTAGGACGCGGGCAGCGAGGCACCCCGCCAGACCTGCACCGAGGACCACTGCTTCGGCCATCACCACTCCTTACCAAATGTTGACTTGGTAGCGACGGTATTACCCAATGGTCATTTGGTCAATAGGTGTCGCCCTAGAATCGGCGGTATGGCCAACGAACCGAGCAAGCCGCGAACGAGGCTGCGGCCGGAGCAGCGCCGTCGGCTCATCCTCGATGCGGCGACGGCCGTCTTCGGTGAGAAGGGTTATGCCGCAGCGTCTATGGCCGAGATCGCCGCGGGAGCCGAATGCAATGTGGCCGTCATCTACGACCATTTCGCCTCCAAAGCGGATCTGCAGGTGGTCCTCGTCGAGGAACTCACCGACGAGTTGCTCGCCCATGTCGGATCGCGCCTGGCTGTGGCCGATTCCGACGACGCCGACTACTTCCGCGCAGGCGTCGACGGGTTCTTCGAGTACGTCGAACACCATCGGCACGCGGCCCGGATGCTGTTCCGGGAACCGCCCGCGGAGCCGTCGGTGGTCGCCGCCTACCGAGCGGCCGGTAGCCGCGCGACCGCAGCGGTGTCCGGGTTCTTCCTCGCGCATCCCGAGGGGCACGCCGACTCGGCGGAGGCGCGTCGTATCGCCGAGGCCTACGCGACGATGCTGCGGTCGGCGCAGGAGGGGATGACGCGGTGGTGGCTCGACCACCCGCATACACCGCGCGCCGTCGTCGTTCAACGTTTGCTCGAATTCTGCTGGACCGGGCTGGCGAACGGCCGGCGGGAGAACGACTGACGCCCGCGGGGAGCCGCCCGGGTCACAATCCGGCCGACGTGTGAAGGTCGCCACAGCGTGGACGCGGAATTGGGCGGACACGTCCGTGTGCTGGGATTCTCTTCCCAGGAACGAGAGCGACGAGGGGAGTGGTCGATGGCCGTGGTGGTCGTGCTCGTCGTCGTGACCGTGCTGCTCGGCGGTGCGGTCTGCATCGCCGTGGCCGGCCCCGGCCGTCGTGCGGCGCTCCCCAGCCGCTTCCTCGTCGCGGCCCTCATCGGCCTGGTCGCCGGCGAGCTGCTCGCCGTCCTCGCGCTCACGGGTCCGATCGACGACCGCCTGCGCGACGACGCCGACCGTGCGGCGTCCAGCACGCCCGCCGTGCGTGCCGCGCAGGGCGACCTCGACGCCGCCGTCGCGGAACGGTCGGCGCTCGACGCCCGCGTCTCCGAGGCCGTCGCTCGGCGGGACCAGGCGCTCACCGTCGCCCGGTGCGAGTACCGCCCGGGGCCCGCGTGCCCGCAGACGTCCATCACCGGCGTCCCCGGTCAGGGGGCCGAGACCCGCACCGCCAACCAGCGGCTCGCCGCCGCGCAGACCGATCTCGACCGCGCCACCGCCGCCCGCGCGGCACGCACGCCGGAGGCCGACGCCCGCGTCGCCCGCGCCCGCGACGATGTGACGGCGGCCCGCGACGCCGCCACCGGCGTGGATCAGGGGATCGGGGCCCGCTGGGCCGCGCTGAACGCCGTCACCGGTTCCTCGCTCTCGGCGCTCACACTGCGCATCGGTATCGATCTGGTCTGCGTCGTGCTCGCGCTCCTCCCGCTGATGCTGCGGCTGTGGCGCGGCGACACCGTCCGCGACATCCGCGCGCGCCAGGAACTCGAGAGCCTGCGGCTGGCGTCCGCGGCGCAACTCGCGATCGAACGCCGCGATCAGGAGCGGCGCGTGGAACTGGCTCTCGCGCAGGACGCCCCGACCCGGACGATGCCCGCGATCGGCCCGTCCGTGGCCCAGGACGCCGCCGCCCTCGCAGCCGCCGGATTCGAACCCGTCCACGTGACCGCGCGGCGGTACGTGCGGGAGGCGCCGCCGAACCCCGTCGGCGACGACGACTACCTGCCCATCGCGGCCGCCGCTGAGGCGGCCAGCCTCGCCGCCGCGCCCCGGCGGCCCGCGGCGGACGACACGCCCACGGGGCCGATCCCCGTCGTGCGCGGCGCTGCGGCGGCGCACCGGACCGAACCCGAAGCGGTACCCGACCAGGAGGACACCGTGCCCGATCAGGACAACCTTCCCGCACCCGTCGCCCAGTCCTCGCCCGCGGTGCCGGAGCACGATGTGGGGCAGCGCAAGCCCAATCCCTTCGTGCCACCCGTGCTCGACGACGCCGCCCGCGCCGTGGCCGGTTTCGTGCGCCCGCTGGTGCCGCCCATCGTCGCCCGGGTCCTCCCCGGGCCCTCCACCCGGACGGTGCAGCAGTCCTACGAGGAGGTCGAGGAGGTGACCTTCTCGATGCGGCGCACGCGGAAGGTGACCGTCGGGACCACCGAACAGACCGTTCCGGCGCCCGTCGAGAGTCGCGCCGAGGCCGCCCGGACCACCGGTGACCGCGGCGGCGCGCACGCCGCCGCGGATCCGCTCGACGTGGCGCACGAGGAGATCGCGGCGGCGCGCCCGCCGTCGCTCCCCTCCGGCACGCTCTCGCCCCGCGGCTGAGCCGGATCGCCGCGGCACGAATCCTGCTGGACGGCACGCCCGTCCGGCCGGCGACGGACCGGCCTCGCCCGCGGTCGCGCGTCGGTTGTCGGCCGCGATGATTTCATTAGCATAAGCATCAGCCTGCGAAGATCGCCGGAAATCGGTGGGTTCGTACGCATTGTTTGCTATAGTGGAAACAGGAGATCCGAGCGTGGAGGAGGCGCCCGTGGTTACCGTTTTCGCAGTATGCGCCGTGGTGGGGGTCCTGGCCCTGATCGCGTCACTCGTGTTGGGGGACACCGATTTCGGCGGGGGAGACGTCGACGGCGGCCTGCCCTGGCTGAGCGCGCCCGCGCTCGCCGCGGCGGTCGGTGTGTTCGGCGTCGTCGGCTGGCCGCTGTACGCGGGCACGGCGATCGAGCGGCCCGTCGTCGTGCTCATCGCCGCGGGTGCGGGTATCGGGGCGTACGCCCTGCTCATGGTGGTGCTCCGCGCGATGCGGCGGGCGCAGACCGGCACCGTCGCAGGCCTGCGTGCCGCCGTCGGCCGCACCGCCACGGTGACCATGTCCATCCCCGCCGGCGGGTGGGGACAGGTCAGCTACCTCGACGCGGAGTCGGTCCGCGCCACCACCACCGCGGTTCTCGCGAAGGGCGACGGCACCGCCGCCGACGGCAGTCGGGTGCTGATCGTCGACGTCGACGGTGACCGGCTCGTCGTCGAGCCGCTCGCGCTGCCCTGAGCCGGGATCGCCCGCCCGTCGGCCGAATTCGGCCTGCGCCGATAGACCATCGATAAAAGAAGAAGGAGGGAACCATGCTTCCCGTACTGCTCGCGGCCGGTGCCGCGGTCATCGTCGTCCTGCTCGCCCTGTGGATCTTCTTCCACAACTACATCAAGTCCCCACCGGACCAGGTGGCCATCTTCACCGGACGCGGCGAGATGAAGGTCGTCCGCGGCGGCGCACGCTTCAAGGTGCCCGGGTTCGAGCGCGTCGACTACATGCCGTTGCGTCCCTTCGAGATCCGGATCGCACTCAGCAGCGCCCGCAGCGTCGACGGCGTGCCCGTCGAACTGCAGGCCGTGGGCCTCGTCCGGATCGGCACCACCGACGAGATGACCCGCACCGCGGCGCAGCGCTTCCTCACCGCGAACATGGCCGAGCTGGAGAACCAGATCAACGAGATCCTCTCCGGCAGCCTCCGCGGGATCGCCGCCACCATGACCGTCGAGCAGCTCAACAGCAACCGCGAGGCGCTCGCGCGCGGCGTGGTCGACGAGGCCGGGGGAGACCTCGCCCGCATCGGCATGGAGGTCGACATCCTCAAGATCGCCGGCATCGAGGACCGCAACGGGTACCTCGAATCGCTCGGCCAGAAGCGCATCGCCGAGGTCAAGCGCGACGCGGACATCGGCAAGGCCGAGGCCGAGCGGGATTCGCTGATCCGGTCCGCCGACGCCCGCCGCGCGGGTGAGATCGCCCAGACCGAGGCCGAGACCGCGATCGCCGAGGCGCAGCAGGGCCGCGACGTCCGCATCGCCCAGCTGCGCGCACAGACCGAGGCGCAGAACGCCGAGGCCGACCAGGCCGGCCCGCTCGCGAAGGCCAAGGCGGAGAAGAACGTCGGCATCGCGCTCGAGGAGGCGGAGGCCGCCCGCGTCGAGGCCCGCACCGAGGTGGAACGCAAGCGGCGCGCCCAGGCGGAGGCGGCCCTGCAGGCCGATGTCATCGCGCCCGCCGAGGCGGAGCGCCAGGCCGCGGTCGCCCGCGCCGAGGGCGACCGGCAGTCCGCGATCCTCGCCGCCGAGGCCCGGGCCGAGTCCACCCGCCTCGACGGCGAATCCGCGGCCGAGGCCCGGAAGTCCGCCGCCGCGGCTCTGGAGGCCGAGCTCCGCGCCGACGCGGCCGGCAAGCAGGCGCAGGCAGAGGCGTTCAACCAGTACAACGCCGAGGCGGTCCGGCTGTTGCTGGCACCGCAGGTCCTGGCCACCGTCGAGGCCGCCGTCCGGGCCCAGTCCGAGGCCACCGCCGCGATCGACAGCATCAACATCATCGGCGGAGGTGAGGGCGATGCCACCGGCGGGCTCCTCGGGCTGTCCGGCCAGTCCGTGGCCTCGGTGGTCGCGGCCCTGCGGTCCCAGGGGATCGATCTCTCCGACCTGCTCGGCGGAGCCACCGGTGCCCAGGCGCCGGTCGTCGCCGAGGGCCGGACCGAGTAGCACCGCCGTGAGACTCGGCGACGCCGAGGCGCTGCGGCTCGCGGTGGGCGTGCTGGAGGAGAGACTCCGCCGGCTGCCCGCCGCGGGCCTGCGCGGCACCGAGCTGTTCGTCCTCGAATCCGTCGAGGCCCTCGGCGCCGGCGCGTTCCCGACGGCGATCGGCGACCGTCTCGGCATCCGCCGATCCAACGCCTCGGCCGTCCTCGCCGACCTGCGGCGGCGGGGCCTGGTCCGGGCGGAGGGTGACACGGACGGGGCCGACGCCCGGCGGCGGCCCGTCGCCCTGACCGACGCGGGACGAGCGGCCCTCCGGGACCGCGGCCGCGCCCAGGACGAGTGGCTCGTGGCGCACGGCGCCGAACAGCTCACCTCCGAGGAGGCGGCACTGTTGCGCGCCGCGGTGCCGCTGCTGTTGCGCCTCGCGCGCGCCTGAGCGGCCCTTCCCCTCGAATCACGGCGATCCCAACCCTGGTGGGGGTTGCCCGGGCGGCGCTATCGTCACCCTCGTGAGTGGTGTCTTCTCCTTCCCGAACCCGGTCAACGAGTACGCGGCGCGGGTGACCGCGGGGCTGGTGGTGGTGCTCGCCGTCGTGACGATCGTCGCCGGGCAGTGGTGGCTCTACGCCGCCCTCGCCGTCGGCTTCGCCCTGCGGGTCGCGGGCGGCCCGCGCTACTCGCCGTTCGGGCGCCTCGCCGTGCACGTGATCGCGCCGCGACTCGGCCCCGCCAAGCTGGTGCCCGGGCCGCCGAAACGATTCGCGCAGACCATCGGGCTGGTGTTCTCCGGCGTCGCGCTGGTGCTCTTCCTCGCCGGCGACCACCTCGCCGCCCGGATCGTGCTCGGCCTGCTCGTCGTGGCCGCGCTCCTCGAATCCGCGGCCGGCGTGTGCCTCGGCTGCATCGTCTTCGGGTGGCTGCAGCGCCGTGGCGTGATCCCCGCCTCCGTGTGCGAGGCCTGCGCGGGCGTGAACACCGCGCCGCCCACCCTGACCGTCCCGCAGGGGCAGCAGCAGAAATAGCACCACCGACGAAGAACGCCGCCGCGGAACTGCTCGCGGCGGCGTTCGGTCTGTCGGGGTCGGTCAGATGAGTCCGACGATCTCCTTGGCCCACTCGACGGCCTTCTCGTCCACATCGTCGGTGCCCGAGTTGTCGTGCTCGAAGCGGTCGCCCACGTGCGTGGCGCCGAGGCCGGTCAGGTGCTTGACCACGGTCTTCCCGCCGGCGTTGTAGGTGTCGACGTAGATCGAATCACCGAGGCCGAAGACCGCGAACCGGAGGCCCGTGAGGTCGGGTGCGGCCTCGAGGAGATCCTCGAAGAACTCGGTGGTGCCGGCGGGGAGCTCGCCGTCGCCGTAGGTGGCGGTCGAGAAGACGTGGAAGTCCGCGGGGTCCAGCGCGTCGATCTCGCCGTCCATCATGTCGTGGACCTCGACGGACCCGGCAGCGGCGAACACGTTGTACATGGCGTTCGCTGCGCCCTCGGCCGTGCCGGTCGACGAACCGTAGAAGATGTGAACAGACATGGGCAGTAGTGTAGCCAGCCCTAATGGCCGGGCGTGACACGCGCCGCGCCGATGTGACCTTCTAGGCTCTCGTGCATGCCGTTCGCCGTGACGCCCGACGGGTCCCGATTGTCCTACATAACCCACCCGGCCGCACCCGGAGCGACTGGGCCGGGACTGCTGCTCATCGCCGGCCAGGCGCTCGGGGCGAGCTCCTGGGATCCCGTGGTCGACGACCTGCGAGCCGCCGGCCCCGTCGTCGTCTACGACCACCGCGGCATCGGGGAGAGCGACGACGTGTTCCCCCGCCGGTGGAGCACCCGCGACTGCGCCGTCGACGCGCTCGCGGTGCTCGACGCGGCCCGCGCCGACGGGATCCTGGGCGAGCAGGCCGACGTGTACGGCTTCTCCATGGGCGGCCGGGCCGCCCAGTGGCTCGCGGCCGACCACCCCGAACGGGTCCGCAGGCTGGTCCTCGGCGCGACCACCGTCGGCGACCGGCACGGGCTGCCCCGCCCCGACGAGGTGCTGCGCATCCTGGTCCGCTCCGACCGGCAGGCACTGCTCGAACTGTTCTTCACCCCGGACTGGCTCGCCGGCCACCCGGAGGCCGCCGAGGCGATCCTCGCCCGGCCGCGTTCGCTGCCCGCGCAGCGCGCGCACTTCGCCGCGAGCACCGACCACGACGGCTGGGACGCGTCCGCCGCGATCAGCGCGCCGACCCTCGTGCTGCACGGCGCCGAGGACCGCATGTGCCCGCCCCGCAACGCCGAGATCCTCGCCGACCGGATCCGCGGCGCCCGGCTGCGCCTCTACCCGGGCGTCCGGCACGGCTACCAGCTGCAGGAACCCTCCGCCACCCGCGACGCCCTGGCCTTCCTCGCGGAGCCGTGAACCTGCTAGTTTCCCTGCATGGCGGACGCGGTGGATTTCGGTGGCTTCCAGGACGGCATCTACGCGGAGGGCCTGCTCGCCAAGCACCGCCGGTTCCCGTACACCTTCGCGGATCTCGAGGCGCGGGCCCGGCAGATCCTCGACCACGCGACCTTCGATTACGTGCGCGGCGGAGCCGGTGACGAGACCACCCAGGACGCCAACGTCACCGAGCTGCGCCGCTACGGCTTCGTGCCGCGGATGCTCCGCGACCGCAGCACGCGCGACCTCTCCACCACGTTCCTCGGAACGGAACTGACGGCCCCCGTCGTACTGTGCCCGGTGGGCGTCAACGGCCTGGTGCACGAGGGCGGCGACCTCGAGGTCGCGCGCGCCGCCGGCGCGCTCGGCGTGGCCGCGATGTACTCGACCCTCTCGGACGCCCCGCTGGAGGAGGTGGCCGACGCGCGCGGCGACTCGTTCGGCGCGTTCCAGCTGTACCCGACCAAGGACGACGAGCTCACCGACAACCTGGTGCGGCGCGCCGAGAAGGCCGGATTCGACGCCCTCACCATCACCCTGGACACCGGCTCCCTGGGCTGGCGCCCCCGCGACCTCGCCAACGGCTACATCCCGTTCCTGCGCGGCCGCTGCCTGGCCAACTACCTCACCGACCCGCGCTTCCTGGAACTGTGCGGCACCGACGCGCCGCCGCCGCTGCACGCCGGCATCGTCTGGTCCTCCCTGTTCTCCAAGCCGACCTTCGGCTGGGACGACGTGGCCAGGATCCGCAGGATCACCGATCTGCCGATCATCCTCAAGGGCATCTGCCACGCCGACGACGCCCGCAAGGCCGCCGCGGAGGGCGTCGACGCGATCGCCTGCTCCAACCACGGAGGCCGCCAGGCCAACGGCGGACTCCCCGCGATCAGCCACCTCGAGGGCGTCCTCGACGCGGGCCTGCCCGTCACGTTCGACAGCGGCATCCGCGACGGCGTCGACGTGCTCCGCGCCGTGGGGCTCGGGGCCACGCTCGCGGGGATCGGCCGCCCGTACGTCTACGGCCTCACCCTGGGCGGCGCCGCGGGCGTCGAGCACGTCGTGCGGTCGATGCTCGCCGAGGCCGACTTGACCATGGCCGCCGACTGCCTGACCAGCCTCGCCGACCTGCACGTCGTGCGCAGGTGACGGGCCCCGACCCCACCGGCTTCGACTGGTTCGGCTTCGAGGACGCCGTCTTCGAGGAACTCCGGACCGTCGCACGGGCCCTCGTCTACCAGTCCGACGGTGAGCTGCCCTACGCCTACGCGCTCACCGGCCTGCACGCGGAGCCGTCCGGCCCCGTCGACCTGCCGTACCCCGCGCTCGGCACCGTCGAATCCGTCGATCCGCGGCGGTTGTGGGAGCCGCCGGCGTGGCCGCGCCGCGACGACGGCTGGGCGCTCCGCGCGCCGCTCGACGGCTGGCAGGACCGCCTGAACGCGGCCGTGGACGGGCTCGACGAGGGTGCGTGGGCGGCCGCGCACGGCCGCTACGGACACGCGCTTCTCGGCGCGGTCCGGCGGGCGGGCGCCGAGCTCGTCGCGGAGGGAACACTGCCCACCGAGGTGGTCGTCCTAGTGGACGACGGCGCGGACCTGGCCGCGAAATCGTCGCGGCCGCAGCGATTACGCGGCTACTGGGCGGCCCGCGCGGAGTAGCGTCTGCGGGATGACGTTCGCGACGCTCGCGCTGATCACGGCGCTGGGGCTGGTGGGCCCGCTGCTCTCGGCCCGCGAGTCCTGGCACCTGCCGGTGATCCTGGGCCCGATGTTCGCGGGCGTCCTGTTCGGCGCGACCGGTTTCCGGATCCTCGACGCGACGGAGCCGACCTTCGCGTTCCTCGCCGACATCGGCTTCGCCCTCGTGATGTTCGTCGCCGGAACGCATGTGCCCGTGCGGGACCCGGCGGTACGATCCGCCCTCGGCGCGGGGGCGGCGCGCGCGGCCGCGGTGGGCGTCATCGCCGCGGTGCTCGGCGCGGCGCTCTCCGCGCTCTTCGGCACGGGACACGCCACCCTGTACGCGGTCCTGATGGCCTCGTCCTCGGCGGCCGTGGTGCTGCCGATCATCGACGCCGGTCACCTCACCGGGAAACCGATCCTCGCCCTCACGGCGCAGGTCGCGATCGCCGACACCGTGTGCGTGGTGGCGCTGCCGCTGGTCATCGATCCACCCACCGCGGGCCGCGCGGCGATCGGGGCCGCGACGGTCGCGGTGGCCGCGTTCGCGATGTTCGTGTTCATGCGGTGGAGCCGGCGCAACGGCCTGCGGGACCGGATCGAGGCGATATCGGAGGCGCGGGAGTTCGCCATCCAGCTGCGGATCAGCCTGGTGGGGCTGTTCGTGCTGGCCGCCATCGCCACGACCATGCACGTCTCGGTGATGCTCGCCGGGTTCGCGCTGGGCCTCGCCGTGGCCGCGGTGGGGGAGCCGCGCCGGATGGCCGCGCAGCTCTTCGCCATCGAGGAGGGGTTCATGGCGCCGCTGTTCTTCGTGTGGCTGGGCGCCCGCGTGAACCTGCGCGACCTGGTCGAGCACCCGAAGTTCATCCTGCTCGGGCTCGCGCTGGGGCTGGGCGCGATCGCCGCGCACGTCGCGATGCGCGCGGCGGGGCTCCCGCTGCCGCTGGGCGTGCTCGCCGCCGCGCAGATCGGGGTTCCCGTCGCCGCCGTCACCGTCGGCGAACAGCTCGGACTGTTCGTGCCCGGCGAGGGCGCGGCGCTGATCCTCGGCGCCCTGGTCACCATCGCGGGCGCGGCCCTCGCGGCGGGCCGAGCCGCACGATCGGCGCCGCCGGAGCGGGTGCCGGCCGGCTAGAAGTCGTACTCCACCACGACGGGCGCGTGATCGGACAACCGTTCGTCGGGCGACGCCTCCTTGTCGACGGTGACCGACCGCGCGACGCCCGCGAGGTCGGGCGTGGCGAGGTGGTGGTCGATCCGCCAGCCCACGTCCTTGGTGAACGAGGCGCCCGCCCAGCTCCACCACGACAGCGGGCCGGGCCGGTCGCCGTGCTGCTGCCGTACCACGTCGACCAGGGTCCGCGGCCCGAGCCGCGCGCCCAGCCACTCGCGCTCCTCGGGAAGGAAGCCCTCCATCTTCTGCGCGGGTCGCCAATTGGTCACGTCGTGCGGCAGGTGCGCGATGTTGAGGTCGCCGAGCAGCAGGAACTCGCGCCCGGCGGCGCGGGCGGCCCGCCGGCTGCGGTCCAGCTCCCGGGCGAAGGCGTCGAGGAAGCCCATCTTGCGGGCGTACTTGGCGCCCCCGTCGGGCTGGTCGCGCATGCCGCCCGGCTTCTGCAGGTGCGCGGGCAGCCCGCCCTTGGGCAGGTACAGGCACGCCACCGTCAGACGCGCCCCGGCCAGGTCGACCTCGATGTACCGGCCCTCGTGGGCGAACGCCCGCAGGCCGCGGGCCCGCGGCGGCACCGTTGCCCAGGACCGCACCGCCGCAGGCGGTTCCCGCGTGAGTACGGCCACGCCGTTGCGGCCGGGAACGGACCCGCAATCCGCGGACGCGTGGTAGCCGGGGAACCCGCCGAGCGCGTCCGGCGGGCACCGCAGTTCCTGCAGCGCCACGACGTCCGCCCCGCGGCCCGCGAGCCACGCGTCGAACCCGCGGCGCCGCGCGGCGCGGATGCCGTTGACGTTGAAACTCGCGACGATCAGGGCGCCGTCGCCCCGCTCGACGGGTCGATGAGGATCTTCGCGTGCACCTCGGGGTCGCCGAGCGCGTCGAACGCGTTCTCCACCCCGTCGAGCCCGACGGTGCCCGTCACCAGCGGCCGCACGTCGACCTTGCCGCTTGCCATCATGTGCAGCGTGTCGTGGAACTCGCCCGGGTCGTAGCCGAACACGAAGCGCAGGTCGATCTCCTTGTTACCGGCCAGCGCGGGCATGATCGTGTCAGGTTCCATGCACACGCCCACCACGACGACGCGGGAGCGCAGCGGCGCGGCGGTGATGATCTGATCGATCATCCCGGGAATGCCCACGCACTCGAACACGACGGGGCCCTCGGGAACCTCGTGCAGCCGCTCCGCGAGCCGGAACACGTGCCACCACGGCACCGGGCCGGGCACGAGGGTCAGTTTCTTCATGGTCTCCACGCCGAGCGTCAGCATGTCCGAGACGGACCGCAGCTCGTTACGGCCGGGCTTGTAGGCCTCCCAGGGCTGCTGCACCCGCGGGTCCACCACGACGTGGGCGCCCATCTTCTCGGCCAGCGCCCGCCGGCCGGGGGAGAAGTCGCTCGCCACGATGTTTTTCACGCCCGACGCGCGGAGCATCGCGATCACCGCGAGACCGATGGGGCCGCAACCGATCACGACGGCCGTCTGGCCGCGGCCGACGTCCGCGCGGCGCACGGCGTGCCACGCCACGGCCATCGGTTCGGTGAGCGCGGCCTCCTCGTCGGACAGCTTGTCCGGCACCGGCATCGTCATCGCCTCCTGGACGACGACCTGCTCCGCGTACGAACCGGGGGCGCGCTCCGACAGGCCCACCAACTGCGGCTCGTTGCCCACCTTGACGGTGGGGAGGGAAACGACGCGAGTGCCCACGGGCCAGCGCTTGCGGCACCCGGGCCCGTACTCGGCGACCGTGCCCACGAACTCGTGCCCCATCACCACCCGCTGATCGGTGCGCATGCAGTCCGGGTAGCCGGCCTTCGCCGCGAGGTCCGCGACGAGGTCGGCGTGGTGGCGGGCGTGCAGGTCCGAGCCGCAGATGCCGGTACGCGTCACGTTCAGCAGCACCTGTCCGCGGGCGGGGCTGGGGGCGGGGAGTTCCTCGACCGTCAGGCGTCCTTCGTTGACCACGACAGCTTTCATGCCGCCCACCATAACCGCCCTGGCGGCGGGTTCAATCGGCGAGTTGCGCTGCCAGGACGGCGCGCACCGCGGCGTCGTCGCCGACGTCGATCCCGAACGCGTCGTCGAGCACGCGGACGATCTCCTCGACCGAGGTCAGGGCCCGGCGTTCGGTGGCCGCGCCCACCCGGTGCACGGCGTAGTCCGCCCCTGCGAGCACGTGCCGGCGGCCCGGTTCGGCGCGGGCCGCCATGACGGCGCCCCGGAACGGGGAATCGGGGTGGGTCGAGACGTACCAGTTGCCGGTGTGCAGGTCGACGGTCCGCTGTTCGGCCAGGTCGAACACGTAGAGCGGGCGCGCCGTGTCCCCGAGGTGCTGGCGCAGCAGGTAGCGGGTGGTGACGGAGGTTGGCACCGGGGTCACGCTGTAGTGCTCGTGCGGGGTGGCCTGCAAGCCGGTCCCGTCGAGCAGCAGCGGGCCGGTGGGCACCATGCCGCCCAGGCCCACATCGGTGATATGCCGCGCACCGTCGAGGTGGACCAGGGTGAGTTGATGGGTGCGCGCGTGCGACTCCCAGTCGTCGGGGGCGGCGCCGATCACGACCCACCCGGTGAGCGGCCGCGCATCGAAGCCGAGGGCCTGCAGCAGCCACAGGAACAGGCCGTTGAGCTCGTAGCAGTAGCCACCGCGGCGGCCGGTGAGGATCTTCGTCGACAGCGCGGCGGGCGAGAGGTCGACGGGCGCGCCCACGGCCGTGGCGAGCGTCTCGAACGGGAACGTCGCGACGTGCCGCAGCTGCAGATCGCGCAGCGTCTCCAGGGTGGGCGGGGGCCGATGGGCGAGCCCGAGGCGGTGCAGGTAGGCGTCGATGTCGACGGTGGTGGTCGGCGCAACGGTGCTCATGACCCCACGCTAGAACCTGGACGGCGGTTGAGGGCAAGACGACGACCGCCGCTCCCCGGGTGCGTCCCTCCCCGGCGGGGCGCGCCGATACCTGGTTCGATGAGCATGTGAGCAGACCGGCCGAGATCCGTATCGTCAGCGCTTCCCGCGATATCGCCGCTTCGGCGGAAACCCTGTTCGAGTTGATCGCCGATCCCGCGCGGCAACCGGAGTGGGACGGGAACGACAACCTGGCCGAGGCCGCCGCGGGCCAGCGGGTGCGCACGGTGGGCGACGTGTTCCGGATGCGGCTGACCAACGGCCAGGTCCGCGAGAACCACGTCACCGAGTTCGACGAGGGGCGCGTGATCGCGTGGCGGCCGTCCGCCGAGGGGCAGGAACCGCCCGGGCACCTCTGGCGGTGGCAATTGGAGTGGATCCCCGGTGGAGCGACCCGCGTCACCCACACCTACGACTGGACGCTCCTGCAGGACGAGCAGCGGCTCCCGCGGGCCCGGGCCACGACGTCGGACCGTCTGGCCGCCTCCCTGGAGCGCCTCGCGATCGTCGCCGAGCAGCGATGACCGAACTGCGGCGCAGCCTCGGCCTCGGCGACGCGGTCGCCGTGGGCCTGTCCGCGATGGTCGGTGCGGGCGTCTTCGCCGCGTTCGCCCCCGCGGCGGCCGCCGCCGGATCTGCGCTGGTGGTGGGGCTCGCGGTGGCCGCGCTCATCGCGTACTGCAACGCGAGCAGCTCGGCCCGGCTCGCGGTCCGCTATCCGCAGTCCGGCGGCACCTACGTCTACGGGCGGGAGCGGCTCGGCCCGTTCTGGGGGCACCTCGCGGGGTGGAGCTTCGTGGTGGGGAAGACCGCCTCGTGCGCGGCGATGGCCCTCACGGTGGGCGCGTACGCCTGGCCGCAGTACGCGCACGCCGTGGCCGTGGGCACCGTCGTCGCCCTGACGGCGCTCAACGTGTTCGGCGTGCAGCGCTCCGCCACGGTGGCCCGAGTCGTCGTGGCTCTCGTTCTGGCCGTCCTGGCGGTGGTCGTCGTCGCCGCCCTCACCTCGAGCGCGGCGGACCCCGGACGCCTGTTCGACGGTGCCTCGGGCGGCTTCTTCGGCGTGCTGCAGGCGGCGGGCCTGCTGTTCTTCGCGTTCGCGGGTTACGCGCGGATCGCGACGCTCGGTGAGGAGGTCGCCGACCCCGAGCGGACCCTGCCGCGGGCGATCTTCCTCGCCCTGGCCGGCACGCTCGTGGTGTATCTCGCGGTGGGCGTCGCCCTGCTCGCTGTGCTCGGTCCCGGCGGGGTGGCGGGCTCCGCGGCGCCGCTCGCCGACGCCGCGCGCGCGTCCGGGTGGGCGGGCCTCGCGCCGGTGGTCCGGGTCGCGGCGTGCGTGGCGGCCGTGGGTTCGCTCCTCGCCCTCATCCTCGGCGTCTCGCGCACCACCCTGGCCATGGCCCGCGACGGACACCTCCCGCGTGCTCTCGCCGAGGTCGACGAGCGCCGGAAGGTGCCGGTGCGCGCGGAGATCGCGGTGGGCGCGGTGGTGGCGGTGGCCGCCGCGTCCGCCGATCTGCGGTACGCCATCGGCTTCTCCTCGTTCGCCGTGCTCGTGTACTACGCGGTCGCGAACGCGTCGGCGTGGACGCTCGACGGTGCGCTGCGCTCGCGGATCGTGCCCGCGGTCGGGCTCGCGGGCTGCCTGCTGGTCGCGTTGTCGCTGCCCACCCGGTCCGTCGCGGTGGGGATGCTGGTGCTGGCCGCCGGGGCACTCGCGTACGCGGTGACACGCGAACGGGGCGGCGCCTGATGGTCAGCAGCCGGTCTGCGTCAGCGCTTTGAGCCACCCGGCGCTCTGGTAGCCCCAGCCGAACACGGTCTCCACCGGGCCGCGATGCTCGGGGAAGTCCGTCATCTGCATCCCGTCGGTGTAGCAGCGCTCCATGATGAACCGCGCCCGCTCGACGTGCGCGGTGGTCGTGATGACGATGATCTCGTGCCACTGGCGCTGCTCCGCCATGCGGCGGATCTCCCGGGCCTCGCCGCGGGTCGTCCACGGCTGGGGGAGGAAACAGGTGATGGTGACGTCCTTCACGGCCCCGCTGCACAGGCTCTGCATGCGGGTGTCCGTGGGGCCGACCGAGTTCGACAGCACAACCTCCCCGGCGAGCCCCTGCGAGGCGAGCTCGATGCCGTACTCGAAACGCTCATAGGGGTTGCCGCCGAGCACGATGACGGCGTCCGCGCGGTGCAGCCGCCCGTCGATGTCCGGGGCCACGTAGGTGCGGTACACCGTGGCGCCGACGATCAGCACCATCATGACCGCCAGCCCGATCACGACGAGCTTGTGGGCCGGCCGCATGCCGGTCACCGCTGTCTGCACCAATGAAGTATTGCCGCGGAGGCCGCCGCGCGCACATCAGGGTGATATCCGGCGTGGTCACCGGTGTCGAGCCGGACGATCCTGGGCGGCGCCGGCGCCCCCGTGAGGAGTGCCACGCCCTCCGGGCCGCGCTGCGCGTCGAACCACGCCGCGTCCTCCGGGGCGAGGACCACGGTGGCGCGGGCGCCGGCCTCGGCCACCGGGCCGAGGAGCACCCCGGGCACCTGCGTGGTGCCGCGTTCGCCGAGGCGCTCCCACGAGCGGTACGGGAGCCGACGGCGCAGGAGGTCCTTGCCGCGGCCCCGCGGAGTGCGGGCGAACGCCGGATCCGACCGGGGCACGCCCAGATCCGCGGGCGTGCCGCCCGGGGCCGTGGGCCGGGCGAGAGCGGGCTTGATCCGCCAGGAGTACAGCACGCTGTTGACCAGGACCGCCGCATCGGCCGGGCGGTCACGGGCGATGTGCGCCGCGTACCAGGAGCCCGAGCAGATCCCGGCCGCGAGCAGCGGTGCGGGCCCGCACGACGCTGCGGCGGCGAGCGCGTCCTCGACCGCGGTGTCCGGGAACAGGGGGATCACCTCGCCGGGGGTGACCGGACCCGATTCACCGGCGCCCCGCCGGTCGAACCGCACCGCCTGCGCGCCCGAGGCGGCCGCTCCGCGGGCGACCGTGACCCACAGCCCGTTCGGGCCGTGCCGGGTGTCGTTCGCCGTGGCGCACAGCGTGATCGACCGGGCGGGTGGGTCTCCGGCGGCGGGCAGGGAGCGGATTGCGGCCGCCTCGCCGAGAGATTCGATCCGCTCCAGCACCGAGCCCTCCGCCGTCTCGAACCGGGCCTCGGTGCGGATCTCGGGGATGACGGTGACCGGCTCGCACCGGGGCGCCGCGTCCGCCAGCCACTGGGCGATGTCGTCGATAGCCCGATCGGGTAGGCGGACGAGATGGTCTGCGGGGGAGAGGAACTCCTCCATTCCGTCGACGGTGATCCGCATCGCCCCGTCGACCGGCTGCTCCGCGCCCACCCGCGCCGCGACCAGCGTGCGGGGCGACGTCAGCGAGTACGCGGTGAGCGCGGACAGGTCCCGCACCGCCGCCGGCGCGATCGTGAGCCCGAGCCAGGTGTGCGGCTCGAGCTCCTCGCCCGTCGGGGCGTCCAGGGCGAGCGCGGCCAGCGCGGCCTGCTGTCGGGTGAAGGTGCGGCCGCGGAACACCGCGTCCCACAACACGAGTGCCGGCGGCGCGAGCCCCGCCTCGGCCGCGACGAGGGCCCCCGCCCGCAGCGCCACGACGGCCGGCTCGCCCGCACCGAAGCCGCGGAGGTAGTCCGCGGCGATACGAGTGCTGTCCGCCCAGGCCGCGACCGCGTCGGGGCGGCCCGGCTCGTCCGCGGAATCGCCTGTGCCGTAATAGTCGAACCGCAGCACCGCCAGCCCCCGGCCGGCCAGTTCATCGGCGAGGCGGCGGAGACCCCGCAGCGCATCGGTCCGCTCCTCCGCCAGCGGCGGCACCAGCAGGACGGTGCCCGTGACGACTCTGGTCGGCGGGAGGTGGAGGGCGCCGTACACGGAACGGTCCACCGGCCCCAGGTACGTGCGCAGCTCACGAGAGGGCATCGACGATCTCCTTCGCCCGGTCCTCGTAGGTGTTGCGGCCGCCGGTGATCGCGGCGTGCCCGCGGGCCGCGATCCGCGCCGCCGCATCGGGATCCGCCTCCACCCGCGCCACGATCTCCCGCAGTTCCGCGGGTCCGTCGAACAGGAGCGCCTCCCGGCCGTCCGCCAGCAGGGCCTCGTGGTCGGCGGTGCGCGGCCCCACGAACAGCCCGCCCGCCGCGGGCACCTCGTACGAGCGGCACGTGTGGGTGTCGCGGTTGTCGGAGTTGAGCAGGACCAGGTTCGCGCCGATCGCCCCGATCGCGGCCGACAGGTCCGTCCCGTACTGGGGGCCGCGGACCGTCGCGCCGGAGCCTCGCAACGCGGGCCGGCGGCGCCATCCGTTGCCCGCGAGGTAGAACCGGCCGCCCATCTCCCGGGCCAGGCCGGTCAGCAGATCGGCGCGATCCGGGCGGGCGTTGCCGACGAAACCGGCCGCGTACCGTCGGGCGGAGCGCGGCGCGACCGGCCGGTGCCAGGCCGGATCGTAGGCGCAGGGCACGAGGACAACCCGGCGCGCGCCGCGCGCCTGGAGCTCGGACACGTTGTGCGCCTTGGTGGTCACGATCGCGTCCCATCCGGCTTCCGCGGCCAGGTACGCGGGCGTCGTGTTGACCGGGTTGGCCACGTCGTCGGCGCTGTAGTGCACCCGCCGCGCCGCCGGGACCGACAGCAGCCGCTCCTGATCGAGGTGTACCGCGGTGTAGCAGAACAGCAGGTCGGGCCGGGAGGTTCCGGCGGCCTCCTCGATCCGACGGTGCGCCGCGGCGACGTCCGCGGGCCACCTGCGGCCCGTCGCCTTGGCGTACCACCAGGCCGGGGTGCCGCGGCGCGGCAGCGTGACGGCGGTGGTGTCGACGACGGTCACGTCGTGACCGGCGCGGCGGAAGCCGTCCGCGAACGAGCGGGCGTTGCTGCCGTACCAGTCGTCGCCGGCGAACAGGATCCTCATCGCCCCGCCTCCGCGCGCAGCGCGCGCCGCACCGAGAAGGCGGCGGCCGCGGTGTGCGCCGCGACGATCCCCACGACCACCGTCGTGGGGCTGTGGGTCGAGAACGCGACCGCCAGGGTGGCCGCCGCCACGCAGGCGCCGACCGCGCCCGCGAACAGGACGCCCGCCGCATCGCCGCGCACCGGCAACACGGCGGTCGCGAGGACCGAGGCCACGGCCGCGCCGGGCAGTGCCCACGCCTGGACCTGCAGCAGCGGTACCGCGCCCGCGAAGTCGTCGCCGAACAGCAGCGGAACCAGCCACGGAGCCAGCACGGTGACGGCCAGCGCGAGCGCGACGCCGCCGGCGGCCACCGCCGTGATCACCCGGATGGTGGTGGCGTGCAGGTCGTCCCCCGCGCGACGTGCCATCCGCGGCAACAGGCTCACGCCGACCGCGTCGAGTAGCGAGGCCGCGGCCTGTACCGCCCGGTCGCCGGCGCTGAACAGGCCCAGCGATCTCGTCGGGAGGGCCGTGGCGAAGACCGTCGCCGCACCGGGACCGTAGGTGCTCGACAGGATCCGCGCCCCGAACACGGGGCCGCCGATCCGCAGCAGCGACCGGGGCGCCTCGGGGCGGGCCGGCCGCCCGTGGTCGCGGACCGTCCTGCACCAGGACCAGACGACGGCCACCAGCGTCCCCGCGAGCAGGCAGGCCATCGCCGCCTCCGGGGTCCGGGCCACCGGCAGCGCAGCTACGAGCAGCGCCAGGTACACCAGGCGGCCGGCGGTCTGCTGCAGCACCACGACGCCGAACCGCTGCTCTCCCAGGAGGACCCAATCGTCCCCGCAAGCGCTGACGGATCCCACCAGGAGGCCCAGCGCACCCATCAGGACGGCGTGCGGGACGGGTAGCAGCAGCGCCATCGCGAACAGCGCGCCGAACACGGCGAGCGCGGCGCCCCGCAGGCCCGCGTAGTCGCCGCGCAGCCGGTCCAGCCCGGGTTCGCGCACCCGGGCGGCGAGGAACGCCGTGATCCCGAGATCGGTGCACAGCGCGCCGAGGAAGTACGCCGACATCGCGATCGCGAGCAGACCCATCCCGGACGGGCCGAGGAGCCGCGCGCACAGGGGGATGGTCACCAGGGTGACCAGGTACTGGCCGTATCGGCCCGCCGACACCAGGCCGACGTCACGGACCAGCCCCGCGCCGCCCCGTAGGCGCGGCGCGGCGTTCACGGGGCGGCCCGTTCGGCGCGGGCCGTGAGCGCGTCCCTCTCGACCCGCGAGAGCAGGGCGTCGGCGATCAGCGCCGAGGTCCGCAGGTCGAGGTCGCGGGCCCGCTCCCGGGCCGCCGCGCCCAACCGCGCACGCCGCACCGGATCGGCGATGAGCGCGTCCAGCGCGGCCGCCAGCTCGGCCGGCCTACCGGGCCGTACCAACACCCCGTCGTGCCCGTCGACGATCATCTCCGCGGGCCCGCCCGCCTTGGCCGCGACCACGGCGCGGCCCGCCGCCATCGCCTCCGCGACCACCTGGCCGAAGGGTTCGGTGAGCCGCGAGTAGTGCACCACGATGTCGGCGTCCGCGATCTCCGCGGCGGGATCCTCGACGTGGCCCGTGAACGTCACCCGGTCGACGACGCCGAGGTACGCGGCCTGCGTCCGCACCCGTGCGGCGAACTGCTCCTCGCCGAAGAACACGCCGCCGACGAACCGGACGGTGGGTGTCGTCCGCATGGCAGCCAGGGCCTCCAGTACCAGGTCCTGGCCCTTCCACTCGGTGAGTCGCCCGACCATCGCGATCCGGGCCTCGGCGGGCGGACGCTGCGGTGCCGCGGGCGGTACGGCCGCGAGGTCGACCCCGGGCGGGCACACTGCGGCCGGCGTGCCGCGGGTCCGGAGGGTGCCGAGCGTGCCCCGCGAGTTGGCCAGGAAGCCGTCGGCCGCGAGCCGCCCGAGCAGCCGCAAGGGGAACCGCAGCGGGCCGAAGTACTCGCCGCTGATCCGGTCGTGCACCTGCCACACCAGCGGGACGCCCGCGCGGCGCGCCGCCACCGCGCCGATGAGCAGCGTCTTGGTCGACTGGGCGACCACCACGCCGGCGTCGTGCGCGCGGAGCACCGCCGCGACCCGCAGGCCGTCGCGGATCATCCCGACCGCGCCGCGGACCAGGGCGAGCGGCCCCGAACCACGGCCCACCCGGCGGGCGACGGACGGCAGGACCGTCACCGGGACGTCCTGCGCCTGGAGCACGTCCACGAGGGGGCCCGGCTCCAGCAGCACCGCCGAGGTGGTGCGGCCCCGCCGGCGAAGCTCGCCCGCGAGGCGCGCGAACGCGAGCTCCGCGCCGGACGGTGCGGCGGTGTGGCCGAGGAAGACGGCGGGCCGACGCCCGGTCATGAGGCGAGGGCCCGGTACAGCGCCGCGTGCCGCTCGGCGGCGGCGGCCCAGGTGAAGGTCTCCGCGTGCGCGCGGCACGCCGCGGCGGACGGACGGTCCCCGGCGAGCGCCCGCACCAGGCGCGCGGCCAGTGCCTCGGCGTCCCCCGCCGGCACCACCAGGCCGGGCGCGAGGCCCCGCACACCGTCGGGCAGTCCTCCCGCGTCGGTGACGACGGGGGCCCGGCCCGACGCCAGCGACTCCAGCGCCACCAGCCCGAATCCCTCCCAACTCCGGGAGGGCACCGCGGTCACCGTCGCCGCGGCGTAGCGCCGCGCGAGCTCCGCGTCGTCGACCGCTCCCACGAACGTCACGGTAGCCGCCACACCGAGTTCCGCGGCCCGTTCCGCGAGGGGGACGGCCTGCGATCCGGTGCCGACCACGTCCAACCGGGCCTCGGGGTGCTCGGCGAGCACCCCGCGCCACGCGTCCAGCAGTACGTCCACGCCCATCCGGCGCTCGAGCCGGCGCACGCACAGCACCCGCGGGGGACCATCCGTCGCCGGCTCCCCGGCCTCCGGGAACCGGGTGAGGTCGACCCCGGGGGGAATCACGGCGATCGTGCCGCGGTCGGCGTCGTAACGGTCCACCAGGACCTCCGCGAACGCTTCGGAGAGCACCACGAAACGATCGCTGCCGCGGTACCTCGCGCGTTCGACGAGAGTCTTGGCGGCCACGGCGGCCCGGGACTCCCCGGCCGCGTCGCTCTCCAGCGCCCACGGCCCGTGGAAATGCGTCACGAGCGCGGCGCCGCGCGGGGCCGGCCCGAACAGCGCGAAGTGCCGGTCGAGGACCTCGGTGCCCGACGGTGCGCGGCGGCGGGAGGCGCGCACGCGGGCCGCGGTGGTCCCGCTGTCCGCACCCCACGACGTTCCGCCTTGGTCTGGCGCTCCGAACGCGGCGGCGGACGGCCGCACATCGGGGTGGGCGCGCAGCGCCGCGAACAGGTCCGCGAAGTAGCGGGGGAGCCCACCCGGCGCGGTCGCGGGCCACTGCGCCCCCGTCAGGTGGACGTGCACCGGGGTCACAGCCGGGCGTTCACCGCACCCGGCCAGGACGCGCGGTCCATCCCGTGGGCGGCGAACAGCGCCAGCGCGATCCGCTCGATTCCGAACCCGAGGCACGCGCTGTGCGCGGGGGACCCGTCCGCGGAGGTGATGTCGAACTGCATTCCGAAATGATCGCGGTGGTAGTTGCCGGACGCGACGGCGACGCCCGGGAACCTCTCGCCGTAGACGTTCACCAGGACCTCGGTCTTGAGGCCGTCGGCCGACTGGTTCGCGGCCAGCATGCGCCCCGATCGCCCGAAGAACGGATCGACGGCGGGCGCCTGACTCACCCGAAGACCCAGGTCGCCCAGGATGCCCGCGGCCCGCGCGACCCACGAATCGCGGTGCGCGATCGCGGCGCGGTCCGTGCCCACCCGCACGATCTCCCGCATCCGGAACGACTGCATCCGCATCGGGTCCGACGACGGCTCGTGCCGGAAGCAGTGGCCGGACACGTCCACCCACGCGCCGTCCCGCGGGAGCGCCCCGGACAGGGTGGGGTAGACGGGGTGGCACGCGGACGGCACCAGGGCGAGGTCGCTGGAGCGCAGGTGCCCGCCCCAGTCGTGCCCCGCGTCGCGGCCGGCGAGCATGAGCCGGTGTTCGGCGTCGCCGCCCTCGTACGTGGCGACGGTCGCACTCAGGTGCGGGAACGAGGCGATGTAGTCCGTGCGGTCGAGGATCTCGCGGGGCATGACGGGCGGGAACGCGAGCACCGTGGCCGCACCGCCGTGCACCTCGTGGATCACCCTTCCCACGAGCGCGTCCACCGCGCGGCACACCGCGGAGAAGTCCGCGCCGTGGCCGTACACGCCCTCGACGCCGGTGTCGATGAGATGGCCCGCGTCGAGCAACTCCGCCCGCAGGCGGGCGTGCTCGTCGAGGAGCGCGTTCAGGTCCGCGGAGCGGGGAACCGCAGTCATAGTCATGAGGTGTCGTCTTCCCAGGCCGGAACCGTTATCGATGCAATACGGTACCAGGCTAGGGTGAACGGCGGCGTGCACCCGCTCGCGAACGCAAACACGCGGTACAGCGGGTGAATTGCTGATGCAGTTCAACACAGGAGGCGTAGTGGACGAGGTGGTGCGGGAGATCCTCGCCCGGCACGGACGGATTTCGGTCCCGATCGCGGACGTCGACGGCGGCGCGGATCTCTTCGCGTTGGGACTCACGTCTCACGCCGCAGTGAATGTGATGCTGGCAATCGAAGACCGACTTGCGATCGAGTTCCCCGACGAGCTGATGTCGAAGGCTGTTTTCGCGAGTGTGGATTCCCTGGTCGGGGCGGTCCGCTCGCTGGCCGGCGACGCGTGATCGACGGACCCGCGATGCCCCGTCTCGCCATCGTCCACGAGCGGTGGACCGAACCCGGCGGCTCGGAGAACGTGGTGCGCGCGCTCGCCGCCGAATGGCCCGAGGCGCCCGTCCACGTGGCGTTCGCCGACCCGCGCACCGTCGCTCCCGAGCTGCGCGGCCGGATCCGTGCCACGCCGCTCGACACCGTCCACCGGGCCACCGGCAGGCGAACCCACGTACCGCTCATCCCGCTCGCGCCGGCCGCGATGCGACGACTGCGGCCCGGCCCCGTCGACGTGGTGGTCATCAGCCACCACGCCGTGGCCCTGTCCGCCGCGCCCACGTTCGCCGCCGCTGGCGTGCCCGTCGTCGCCTACGTGCACTCGCCCGCCCGCTGGGCCTGGTCGCCCGGCCTGCGCGCGGGGGAGCGCGGCGGGGCCACCGGCAGGGCCGCGTTGTCGCTGCTGGCCGCGCGGGCCCGCGCCGTGGAGACCGCCGCGGTGCCACACGTCACCGCGGTCGTCGCCAACTCCACGGCCGTGGCGGGGCGGATCGCACGGTGGTGGGGCGTCGCCGCCCACGTCGTCCCGCCGCCCGTCGACGTGCGGCGGTTCACGCCGGGCGACGCACCCGCCGGCGACTACTTCCTCGTTGCGGGACGCCTCGTGCCGTACCGCCGCGTGGATCTCGCGATCCGCGCCGCGCGGGCCGCCGGCGCGCGGCTGGTCATCGCCGGGAGCGGGCGCCACGAGCCGGCGCTGCGCGCGCTCGCCGGGCCCGAGACCACGTTCCTCGGCCGCGTCACGGACCCCGAGATGGTCCGGTTGCAGCGCGGCGCGATCGCCACGCTCATGCCCGGCGAGGAGGACTTCGGCATCGTGCCGGTCGAGGCGATGGCCACCGGCACCCCGGTCATCGCGCGGGCCGCCGGTGGGGCCCTGGACACCGTCGTGCCCGGACTGTCCGGGCTCCTGCTCGACGATGCGCCGGACGATGCCTTCGTGACCGCGCTCGCCGACGCCCTGCGCGGATTCCGGCCGGGCGACTTCGACCGCGGCGCCCTGCGGGCGCACGCCGAGGGGTTCTCCGAGGACCTGTTCCGCTCACGGATGCGCGCCGTGGTCGACGGGGTCGCGCACCGGTGAACGGCATCGGGATCGACCTGGTCGCGATCGGCGACGTGGAGTACTCGCTCGCCGAGTTCGGCGACCGGTTCCTCCGGCGCGTGTTCACGGGCGCCGAGAGGCGTGAGTGCGCGGGCGATGCGCGGCGTCTCGCGGCCCGGCTGGCGGCGAAGGAGGCCGCGATCAAAGCGCTCCGCCCGGGGCCGGAGGTCCCGACGCCGCCCCGCGAGATCGAGGTGGTGACCACGCCGTACGGCCCCGAGCTGCGGTTGCACGGCGGCCTCGCCGCTCGCGCCCGCGCGCGAGGCTGGCGGGAGCCGCGGGTCTCCCTCTCCCACACCGACTGCCACGCCGTCGCGGTCGTCACCGTCGAGGTCTCGTAGCCGCTCACCACACGACCGGGGCACGGCGCCGGTGCGCGGTCAGCGTCCCTTGCCGAAGAGGACGGCGGTGACGGTCATCACGAGGATCTTCGCGTCGAGCCACAGGCTCCAGTTCTCGATGTAGAAGTTGTCGTACGTGGCCCGGTCCTTGATGTCGGTGTCGCCGCGCAGGCCGTGGATCGCGGCCCATCCGGTGAGACCGGCCTTGACGCGGTGCCGTGACTGGTACGCCGGGATCTCGGCGCCGAACCGGTCCACGAAGTGGGGACGTTCCGGGCGGGGCCCCACCATCGACATGTCCCCGCGCACCACGTTCCACAGCTGCGGCAGCTCGTCGATCGAGTGGCGGCGCAGGTGCACCCCGAGACGGGTGACGCGGGAGCTCTCGGACGACCAGGCCTTGTCGGACTCCTCGTCCGGGACCGGGCGCATCGTGCGGAACTTGTACAGCGAGAACAGCCGGCCGTCCTGTCCGACGCGGGTCTGGCGGAAGAGCACGGGAGCGTGCGGGTCCTGCAGCTTGATCGCCGCGGCCACGCCGAGCAGCAGCGGGGAGAGGAGGATCAGGCCGAGCGATGCGGTGGTCAGCGACGTGACGCGTTTGACCCGCCAGTGGCTGCTGCGCAGCGCGAGGCGTCGCACCAGCGTCAGCGGTGTGGTGTGGATCCGGTCCATGTCCCGGTCCTGGTGCACGAACTCGTACAACCGGGGCACGACGTAGATCTCGCAGTCGAGGGTGTCGCAATCCCGCAGTGGTTCCACGAGGGTCGCATCGCGGTCGCGGGAGAAGGCGACGATCACGGTGTCGATCGCGCGTTCCTCGATCAGCGCCGCGAGGTCGGCGCGACGGGGGATCACCTCGACGGGGAAGCTCGTGGGATCGAGGGGGTCGTCGTCCATCACGAGGACCGGCCGCAGGCCGTAGATCGGGTACTCGAACATCGACGAGACGAGCTCGCCCGCCACCTTCCCGCCGCCGATCACCAGTGTGCGTGCGCCCTGGTCCGGATGCCGCGCCCGGTGCCGCCGGACCACGGCGAAGTACACGGCGCGCACCAGGAGCAGAATGCCGAGGCACGCGATGACGTTGCGGATCACGGGGTGCGCGTCATCCCACGGGAGCAGCAGGAACAGGGGGATGAGCAACCAGCCCGCGATGATGATCTGCGGGATCGTGTCCAGCGCGCTCAGCGTGATCTTCGTCCGGTAGAGCCCGAGCACGAAGAACGCCGCCAGCGTGATGAGTGCCGCGGCCACGCACGTCTCGATGTGCCTGCTCGTGTCCTCGCCGGGCCGGTACGAGAGAAGCAGGACGGCTGCCACGATGGCGAAGTCGAGGAGTGCGAGCGGCCAGATGTGCCGGTGGGTGCGGCGGGTCTGTCTGGCGGACCGGACGATCGTGCTCATGCACCCCCTTTGCATTCCCGCTGAGCGGTTCCGATTCGCATACTAGCGCTGACGCGGACGGCCGCGTCGGCGCGTATCGTCATCCGTTGTGCTGCCCCTCTCTTCCCAGGTCGCGCTACTGCGGTCGGGCCTCACGGCCTCGTCTCCGGCGGCGCTCAGCATCGTGGCGGCGTGGCGGCGTCCGGGGCCCGTCGATGCGGACGCTCTCGCAGCGGCGGCCGCGAACGTGCTCGGGCGGGTGCAGGCGTGCGGCGTCGGCGCGGTCGAGGAGCCGGCGAGTCCCGCCGGGGTCCGCCTTGTGGGCGTGCCGCCCGCCCCCGTCGAGGTCCGCGCGTTCGCCGACGAGCACGCCTACCGCGCGTGGCTCGAGGCCTTCCGCGACGAACCCCTGCTGTACGACGGTTCGCCCCTGTGCCGCGCCGCGGTCGCCACGGTCGGTGGGGACGGCGTGGTGGTGCTTCGCGCGCACCACGGTGTCCTCGACGGGTACGGGCTGACCACGGTGTTCCGCCGGATCGCCGACCGGTACGCCGGTGCCGCCGCCGACGACGGCCCCGTCGGTGACGTCGAGGCCCTGCGCGGGGCCGCACCGTCGGGCCCCGATCCGGATCCCGCGTTCTGGGCTCGGGCCCTCGACGGGATCGCCGATCCGGGGCGCGAGATCGCGTTCACCGACCGTGTCGCCGAGCCGACTGCGGCGCCGCTCCGGTACGCCGCCCGGGTCGACGGGCACGCGCTGCGGGCCCGGCGGTCGTGGCCTGCGGAGGCCGCCGCCACCGTCGGGGCGTACGTCGCCGGCCACCTGGGCACCGACGACGCGGTGATCGGCGTGGTTGCGGCGCTGCGCCGGAGCGCTGCCGAGCGGTCGACGCCCGTGCAGTGGATGGCGGTGATCCCCAGCCGGATCCGCGTCTCGGGGAGCGGCCCGGCCGAGGCGGGCGCCGCGCTGACGCGATGGCTGGACGCGGCCGCGACGCGGGTGCGGCGGGGCGAGCGGCCGGAGCAGTTGCGCGCCGTGGTGCCGGCCGCGTGGCGCACCGGCCGCACGCACGGACCGATCGTGAACGTGCTGGCGTTCGTGGGGGATCCGCCGTGGAGCCTCGAGGTGTCGGCGTGGGGCCCGATCGAGGACTGCCTCGTCACGGTTCTTCCCGCCGACGCGGGCGGGCTGATCGTGGACGGCGTGTTCCACCCCGACCTCTACGACGGGGCGACCGCACGCGCGCATGTCGAGGGGATCGCCGCGCTGCTCGCGGCCGCGCTGCCCGACCCCGCGCTGCCGTTCTCCGCGCACCCCGTCGCCGCGCGCCCCGCGGATCCGGACCGGGTGCCCGTGCCGGGCGGTTTCGTCGTGCCCGCGCGGATTCGGGAGGCCCTGGCGGCGGCGGGCCTCGGCGACGCCGAGATCCGGACGGGTCCGGCGCTCACCGTGGTTCTCGCGGGGGCCGACGAGGCCGCGCTGGCGCGAGCGCGGGCGGTGCTGCCCGCCGGTGTGCGTCTCCGCCGATCCTGAGGTTTGCCATCTCGGCAACAGGAGTTGCCCCTGGTAGTCCGGAGCGCCGACCATGGATCGCATGACACAGCACGCGCATTCCCACCCGCACACGCCCCACGACTGGTCCGCGATGGCGGACGAGCTCGAGGCGGAGGCCCAGATCTTCCTGCCGTACGTCGCCGGGGCGCTCGAGGCGATCGACGCCGACCGGCCGGGCCGGCGCCCCGGTGTGATCCTCGACGTGGGCGCCGGGCCGGGCGTGTTCACCGCGGAGCTCGCCCGGCGCCACCCCGCGGCGCGGGTCGTGGCGGTCGACGGTGCGCCGGAGCTGCTCGAGCGCGCTCGGGAACGCGGGGCGGGCGCGGGCGTCGAAACCCTGCGTGTCGACCTGCCGGGCGGCCTCGCGGACCTGCCCGAGGCGGATCTGATCCTCGCCGCGCAGACCGTGCACCACCTCGGCGATCAGGCGGCTGCGGTGGCGGCGCTCGCGGGGAGGCTGCGGCCGGGCGGCGTGCTCGCCGTCGCCGAGGGCGGCCTGCCGACCCGGTTCCTGCCGCGGGACCTCGGATTCGGACGGCCCGGGCTGCAGGACAGGTTGGACGCCCTGCTGTCGGAGGGGTTCGCGGCGATGCGGGCCCAGGAGGGCGGCACCGACGGGGTGCGGGAGGACTGGCCGGGAATGTTGCGCGCCGCGGGGCTGACCGACGTGCGGGCGCGGACCTTCCTGGTCGACCGACCGGCGCCGCTCGACGACGGTGCGCGGGCGGCGGTCGCGCGGACGCTGGGCCGGTACCTGAGGCTCGGCGACCGGCTCGCGGAGGTGGATGCCGAAACACTGCGCCGCCTGGTCGATCCGGATGACCCGGCGTCGATCAGGCGGCGCGGTGATGCCTTCGTGCTCGCCGCGCGGACCGTGTTCACGGGTGTCGCGCGGGAGGTCTAGGGGGGCGGGTCTAGGAGACCGTGGCCTTCCCGTCCTTGAAGGTGATCGTCCCCTTCTGGAACTTCTGCACGATGCCGCCGTCCTCGGCGGTCTCGTCGCTGGTGGGGTAGCCCAGCTTGCCGGCCTCGTGGCCCTCGTCGCCCCACTTGTCGCCGATGACGCCGTGCACGACGTGCGCGCCGCTGGCCTGGCTCCAGTAGATGGTGCCGCCCTTGAGGGTGAGGTACTTACCCTTGCCGTCGGGGAGCGCCGAGACGGGGCCGAGGGGGGCGCCGAGGTGGCCCTTCTCGTAGCCGTACTTGGCGTACTCGCCGATGATCGCCTGATCGTTGAGGGTGACCTCCTGGCCGCCCGCGGTCGCGATCTTGGTCGACGGCACGGGCTCCTTGGCCTCCGCGCCGCCTTCCGGTGCACCGGAACCGGACGGTGCCGCCGCTCCCGAGCTGGCGTTCGCGCCGCCACCGGCGGCTTCTCCCGCCTTCGAGGTGGCCTGGGCCGCGGCGTCGCCCGCCTTGGACGTGGCCTGTCCGGCTGCGTCGCCGGCCTTGGAGGTCGCGGAATCCGCGGCGTCCTTCGCCTGATCGCAGGCGGTCAGGCCGCCGAGAATTGCGGCCGCGGCGGCTACTGCACCGATCGTCCGAGTAATCCGAGTGTTCATTTCTGCTCCATTCGACAGGGTGAATTGAACACTTGGCATGAAATCACATCCGTGGCGATGTTTCAGCGGGGACGCACCGTTTGAATCTGGCTGACCTTTCCAATCGCGCCCGTTGTGTCGTGAATGACGGAATCGGTCAGGCCTGCGCCGACAGGCCCTGCTGACACCCGCGTGTCGAACCCGAGCCAGTCGCCCTCGGGCTCCCTGAACAGGTGCGCGGTCAGGTCGAGATTGGGGAAGGCGACGTCCTTCGGGTCCGCCCGAACAGTCATTCCGTTCGCGATATCAAATATTCGGGCGGCTCTGGCGACCGGGCCGACGAACTCGTCGGCGAGAAGGGCGACGTCGGATCGCACCCAGTAGGCCGCCCGGCCGGGCGCGGTCTGCACCCGGCGGGCCTGCGCGGAGGCGATGTATCCGCCGGGCCAGACCGTGCTGGGGTCCCACTCGGGCATCTGGTCGGCGGGCGGGATGCGGTCGAACGCGGTCCCGTCGAGGACCGTCGTGTCGCGCGTGTCGAGGAGCCACGCGCGGAGCGTGAGGGCGATGCGCCCGCCGTGGCTCAGCGACGCCTCGACGAGTTCGATCGTGCGCCCCGGGCGCATGACCCGGACGTCCACCTCGACCGGCTCCATCGGGAGGGTTCCGAGGATGTCGTAGGACAGCCGCGCGAGTCGGAGCCCGTCGCTGCGGCGTGCGTCCCGGTCCCGTTCCACCGCGTGCGCGAGCAGGCCCATGGGTGGCGCGATGTGCTGCTCGGCGGTGTTCCATCCTCCCGAGACGTGCTCGGTGGGGCGGAAGGAGTTCTCACTGAGCCTCTCGAAGTACGGCATGCGAATGAGAGTACGTCGCTCACCGGCAGGTTTTCCAATTCTGGTTAATCATGAATAACCGATAGAGGCCCGGTTCTCCGTGTCCGCGGGGCGTCCGGGCCCGACGGTGCCGCCGCGCGCCGGGTTCGCCGCTCCCGCTACACCGCGCCGCTCCCGCGATGATGCATGGTTCCCGCGACACCTCGCCCGCGTTCCCGCGACACGGATTCCTTCCCGCGACGACCATGGTGATCGCGGGAACGGCTCAGGGGCGCGGGAACCACGCCCGCCGTGGGGATGCACGGGGATACAGGCCGGCCGTGGGGACATCCGACGGTCGCCGCGCGCGTCCCGGCACCGATACGCGGACGCCCCGCACGCCGGGGGCGTGCGGGGCGTCGCGAAAACGCTGCGGGTCAGCGCTTGACGTCGAACCGGTCGGCGTTGGAGACCTTGGTCCACGCGGCCACGAAGTCGGCGACGAACTTGTCCTTGGCGTCGTCCTGGGCGTACACCTCGGCCAGCGACCGCAGGATCGAGTTCGAGCCGAACACGAGGTCGACGCGGCTCGCGGTCCACTTCTTGGCACCGGTGGCGCGGTCCGTGCCCACGTAGGAGCTGTTGTCGTCCGAGGACGGCTCCCACTTCGTCGACATGTCGAGCAGGTTCACGAACCAGTCGTTGGTGAGCGCGCCCGGGCGGTCGGTGAAGACGCCCTCGGCGGAATCGCCGGCGTTGTTGCCCACCACGCGCAGGCCGCCGACGAGCACCGTCATCTCCGGGGCCGTGAGCCCGAGCTGCTGCGCCTTGTCCACCAGCAGGTACTCCGCCGGAAGCGGGGCACCCTTGGCGACGAAGTTGCGGAACGCGTCCCACTTGGGCTCGAGCACCGCGAACGACTCCACGTCGGTCTGCTCCTGGGTGGCGTCCGTGCGACCCGGGGTGAACGGCACGGTCACATCGACTCCCGCGGCCTTGGCCGCGCGCTCGATACCCAGGTTGCCCGCCAGCACCACCACGTCCGCGAAGGAGACCTTCGTGGCCGAGTCGGCGTTGAACGCGTCGGCCACGCCCTCAAGCGCGGAGACGGCCTGTGCCAGCTCGTCCGGCTCGTTGACCTCCCAGCCGGCCTGCGGCTGCAGGCGGAGGCGGCCGCCGTTGGCGCCGCCGCGCTTGTCGGAGCCGCGGAACGAGGAGAACGCGGCCCACGCCGTCTTGATCAGGCGCTCATTGCTGAGATCGGTCGCGGCGATGCGCTCCTTGATGGAGGCCGCGTCGGCGTCGGTGATCGGCGCGCCCTCGGCGGCCGGGACCGGGTCCTGCCACAGCTCCTCCTTCGCCGGCACCAGCGGGCCGACGTAGCGCGACGTGGGGCCCATGTCGCGGTGGAGCAGCTTGAACCAGGCCTTGGCGAACTCGTCCGCGAGCTCCTCCGGATGGTCGAGCCAGCGCTTGGTGATCTCGCCGTAGATGGGATCGAACCGCATCGAGAGGTCGGTGGTGAGCATCGACGGGTGCGTCTTGCCCGAGCCGAAGGCCTCCGGCACCGAGTTGCCCCAGCCGCCGTCCTTCGGCTTCCACTGGTTGGCGCCCGCGGGGCTCTTGGTGAGCTCCCACTCGTTGCCGTACAGGATTTCCAGGAAGCTGTTGTCCCACTTGGTGGGGGTGTGCGTCCAGATCACCTCGAGGCCGCTGGTGACGGCGTCGGGGCCGACACCGGTGCCGTTGCCGCCCTTCCAGCCGAGGCCCTGCTGCTCGAGGGGGGAGGCCTCCGGCTCGGGGCCGTTCTCGACGGGGCCGGCGCCGTGCGTCTTGCCGAACGTGTGGCCGCCGACGATGAGCGCCGCGGTCTCCACATCGTTCATCGCCATCCGGCCGAACGTCTCGCGGATGTCGTCCGCGGCGGCGAGGAAGTCCGGAACACCCTCGGGACCTTCGGGGTTGACGTAGATCAGGCCCATGTGGGTGGCGCCCAGGGGCTGCTCGAGGTCGCGCTTACCGGTGAACCGGCCGTCGGAGCCGAGCCACGTGTGCTCGGGGCCCCAGTAGACGTCCTGCGGCTCCCACTCGTCGGCGCGGCCGAACGCGAAACCGGCCGTCGTGAAGCCCATGTCCTCGAGCGCCACGTTGCCGGCGAAGACGAGCAGGTCGGCCCAGGAGAGCTTGCGCCCGTACTTCTGCTTGACCGGCCACAGGAGGCGGCGCGCCTTGTCGAGGCTGACGTTGTCGGGCCAGCTGTTGAGCGGGGCGAACCGCTGCATGCCCGCTCCGCCGCCACCGCGGCCGTCCTCGGTGCGGTAGGTGCCGGCGGAGTGCCACGACATGCGGATGAACAGCGGGCCGTAGTGCCCGAAGTCCGCGGGCCACCAGTCCTGCGAGGTGCGCATGAGCTGCACCAGATCGGCGCGGAGCGCGTCCACGTCCAGGGTCGCGACCTCTGCGGCGTAGTCGAAGTCGCCGCCGAGCGGGTTGCCCTCGACGGGGTTGTGCGCCAGCACCTTCAGGTTGATCTCGTCCGGCCACCAGTCGCGGTTGTCGCCGCCGGCCACGGGTGGGCGGAGCGAACCGTGGGCGACGGGGCAGCCGCCGCCGGTATCGGTCTGGGGGAAGGGGGTCTGTTCCTCGGACACGGCGTTCCTTTCGGTACGGATGTGCGTTCGGCTCTCGGCTGAGCGGCTGATGGTCCATCGGCCCGCCGGGGCGGGCGGGGCCGAGCGGCCGCTTGCGGTCAACCATACGTCGGCTCGGCGCGAGAATCCAGGTTTTCTGGAATTATTCAAGATATCGCCGAAACGAGAGGTCGGAGGCCCTATTGTTCCCGTAGGAATCGCCTATCGGACGGGCGTCGGGCGCTCAGCGCAGCGGGCCGAACTCGCGCGTGATCGCATCGAGGAGGGCGGGGTAGCGGCGCGCCTCGGGGTGGCCGCCGGGCTTGCCGCTGGACACCACGGCCGCCGCCAGGTCCCGCGCGGGATCGGCCCACATGGCGATCTCGGTGAGGCCGGTGTGGCCGAACGCCGTGGGCGCGTGCCGGCCGAACGGGCCGAATCGCTCCGAACCCAGCATGTAGCCCGTGCCCCAGCGCAGCGGGGCTCCGCCGGTCGCGAAATCGGGGCGCAGGCGTCGTGCCTGCCGCGTGGCCGCGGCCAACGTCTCCGGCCGCAGCACCCGCACCCCGTCGAGTTCGCCACCGCGGCGGAGGATCTCGGCGAACCGGGACAGTTCGGCGGCGTTCGACACGAGGTTCGACGAGGGGACGATGCCGGTGAGGAAGCGCGGCGAGTTCGACATCGGGACGATCTGCTGCATGGTGCCGCCGACCACCTTGCGGAACGCCGCCTCGATCGCGGGCGAGGCGGGGCGCCCCGTCGCATAACTCAGCCCCACGGCCTTCACGTCCTCCGGCGCGACCCCGAAGTTGGTCCAGCGGAAGCCGAGCGGGTCCAGGATCTCCTGCGCCGCGATCTCTCGGATGGTGCGGCCGGTGGCGGCCAGCACCAGCTCGCGCACGAGCGGTCCCCAGGTCAGGGCGTGGTAGAAGTGCAGCCGGCCGGGGGAGTAGACGGGCTTGATGCCCGCGAGCATCGCCCGGGTGTACTCGCTGTCCTCGGAGCGCCGCAGGTCCGGCTTCGGGCCGGTGTTGATGGGGATGCCCGCGCTGTGGGTCAGCACGTGCCGCACCGTGATCCGGTCCTTCCCGTCCGGCGTGAACTCCGGCATGTAGTCGTACACCCGCGCGTCGAGCGCGAGGTCCCCGCGCTCGATCAGGCGATGCAGCACGGTGACGGCCACGCCCTTGGCGGTGGAGTAGGTGCAGAACGGGGTGTCGACGGTGACCGGTACCGGGGTCGTCGCCGTGTCCTCGTTGGAGTCGAGGTCGGGGCCGTTGCCCCGGGCGTGGCCGATGGCCCGGTTGAGGACGACGCGGCCGCCGCGCCGTACGCACACCTGGATCGCCGGCTGCATTCCCGCGGCGTACCAGGATCGGGCGGCCAGCCACACCCGTTCCACCGAACGCGGGTCGACCGCGCTGTGATCCTCGGCTCCGACGTCGGTGATCGCGTCCAGGTCGCGGCCGACCCGGATGCGGCCGGCGGACGGGTCCCAGGGATCGGCGGCGGTGGCGGTGCTCACGGGTCGAGCCTACGGATAGATTGGCGCGATGGTCCGAGTGAGCACCGCCCTCAAGTTCGCATTCGCGGGTATCGCCGTGGTGGACACCGCGCTCTCCGCGTCGGCGGATCCGTCGCGGCACCGCGCCCGCCGGTTCACCAAGCCGCTGCTGTTGCCGACGCTCGCCGCGTCGTTCGCCGCCGACCCGCGGGCGCGGACCTCGCCGCTGCGCACCACCACACTGCTCGGCCAGGCGGCGGGCTGGGCGGGCGACGTGGTCCTCCTCGGCGACGAGCCGCGGCACTTCGCCGGCGGCGCCGCCGCGTTCGCGACCGGCCACGGCGCGTACATCACCGGCCTGCTCCGGCAGCGCGATCCGCGGGCCTCGCCGGCCCGGCCGGCGGCTGTCGCCGCTGTGTGGGCGCTCGGCGCGCCCCGCACGCTCGTCGCCGCGTACCGCCGGGAGCCGGCACTGGCGCCCGTGCTCGCCGCCTACTCCGGTGTGCTCACCGGAACCGCGGCGTCGGCCACGCTCCTCGGGGGACACATCCCCGCCGACGCCCGCCGCGCCACGCTCGCCGGCGCGGGCCTCTTCCTGCTCAGCGATTCGATCCTCGGGCTGCGCAAGTTCGTGCTCGCCGACCCGCCCCCGTGGCTCGAGGGGGCGGTCATGGCCACGTACTGCGGCGCTCAGTACCTCCTCGCCGAGGGCGCCGCCCGCGCCGGCGCTTGACTCTCACACGGTGTCAGAGGGCAGGGTTCGCGGCATGACCGACACCTCGAACCTCATGTCGATCGGCAGGTTCTCCTCGCTGAGCCGGATCAGCGTCCGCATGCTGCGCCACTACGACACCCACGGTGTCCTGGTGCCCGCCGACGTGGACGCGGCGACCGGGTACCGGCGGTACGCGGCGGCACAGCTCGCCGACGCCGCCGCGATCCGTCGTCTCCGGGACGTGGGTTTCGGCGTGTCCGCCATCGGAGCCGTCCTCGCCGTCCACGGCACCCCGGCGTACGACGCGGCGCTGCGGGCGCAGCGCGCGGAGCTCGCCACCGCCGCGGACGAGGCGCTGGGCCGGCTCCGTCTCCTCGACCATCTGCTCTCCGAGAAGGAGTCCGTCATGACAGACATCGTCACCGAAGAGACCGTACCCGCGCGCACCGTCGTCCACCTGCGGGACACCATTCCCGAGTACGCCGCGGAGGGGCGGCTGTGGGAGCGGCTGTTCCCGGCCCTGCAGGAGCAGGGAATCGTGCCGGGAGGCATGGGCGGGACCATCGAGCACGACGACGAGTTCCGCGAGTCCGATGTGGACGAGTCCGTGTTCGTCGAGGTTCCCGACGGGACGTCCGCCCGGGATCCGCTGGGCGTCTTGCGGACCGATGCCCGACGGGCCGTGGTGGCCACCGTCGTCGGCCCGTACGCCGAGGCGATCCCGCGGGCGCACGAGTTGATCGGGGCGTACATCGTGGAGCACGGCCTGGCGCTCACCCGCACGCCGGACGACCCGTCGACGCACCACTTCAACGTGTACCTCGACGAGCCGGGGACCGTTCCGGACGAGCGGCTGCGGACGAAGGTCTACGTGCCGGTCGAGCCGGGTCCGTCGGCTCCGGCCTGACCCTCCGGCGCGGCCGGTGGCGCGGCTGCGTGCCCGTCGCCGCGGCCGCGCCGCACGACCTTCTGCACGAGGTGCACGATCACGAGGACGGCCGCGCCGACGAGTAGGCCGAAGATCGCCGACCCCAGGGTGTTCGCCAGCCAACCGAGCACCGAGCCGATCGCGGGGATCAGGCCGTGTGCCCACTCCTCGGCGTGATGCACCAGGGAGTACGGCGCGTGCCATCCGAGCTCGTCGAGGCCCACCAGCAGGATGTGCCCGCCGACCCAGCACATGGCGACGATGCCGATCGTGGCGAGCGCGCTCAGCACCTTGGGCATGGCCTTGACCAGACCCGTGCCGATCCGGCGGCTGGCGGGGGAGTCGCGGCGCGCCAGCGCGAGGCCCGCGTCGTCCATCTTCACGATGGCCGCGACCACGCCGTAGACGAGCGCGGTGATGACGATCGCGACCACGACGAGGATGAGGGCCCGCGACCACAGGGCCTCGCTCGCCACCTCGTTCATGGCGATGACCATGATCTCCGCGGAGAGGATGAAGTCGGTGCGGATCGCCCCGGCCACGACGGTGTCCTCGTCGACGGGGCCGTCGGCGCTCTCCTCTGCGTGCTCCTCGTGCCCGGAGACCTTCTCCCAGATCTTCTCCGCGCCCTCGTAACAGAGGTACGTGCCACCGAGCATGAGGATCGGCGTGAGCGCCCACGGCGCGAGCCAGCTGAGCAGCAGGATCGCGGGGAGGATGAAGAGCAGCTTGTTGCGCAGCGACCCCTTGGCGATGCGGGCGACGATGCTCAACTCCCGCTCGGGCTCGATCCCCTGGACGTAGCGCGGGGTGACGGCGGTGTCGTCGACGACCACGCCCGCGGCCTTCACGCTGGCGCGTCCGGCGGCCGCGGCGACGTCGTCCACGGAGGCCGCGGCCAACCGCGCGAGTGCCGCGATGTCGTCGAGGAGGGCGGCGAGTCCGATGCTCATGGGGAGAGCGTAGCGGCGACGGGCCGTCGGCGAGGCGCGTGCCGCGGCGCGCCGGAGGGGCCGGCTCACGGTTTACCGGGAGTCCTGCCGCAGCGCGCGATCGTGGGGGAGGATAATGGTGGAACCGTTACATGGACATACGAGAGCGTTCGTACGAGTCGACCGACCACGACATTCGGGAGAGAAGCAAATACCTATGAGTGCGCAGCCGCAGACCATCATCTACACGCTGACCGACGAGGCACCGTTCCTCGCCACCGCGTCGTTCCTGCCGATCATCCGGACCTTCGCCGGCCCCGCCGGCATCGACGTGCAGACCAGTGACATCTCGGTCGCGGCGCGCATCCTGGCCGTCTTCTCGGACCGCCTGCCCGAGGACCAGCGGGTCGAGGACAACCTGGCCCGCCTCGGCGAGCTCACCCTGGACCCGAATGCGAACATCATCAAGCTGCCGAACATCAGCGCCTCGGTTCCGCAGCTGCTGGCCGCGATCACCGAGCTGCAGGAGAAGGGCTACGACATCCCGGACCTGCCGTCCGAGCCCAAGACCGACGAGGAGCGCGAGATCGCGACGCGCTACTCCACCATCCTCGGCAGCGCTGTCAACCCTGTTCTGCGCCAGGGTAACTCGGATCGCCGTGCCCCGAAGGCGGTGAAGGAGTACGCCCGCAAGCACCCGCACAGCATGGGTGAGTGGTCGATGGCCTCGCGCAGCCACGTGGCGCACATGAAGCACGGCGACTTCTACCACGGTGAGAAGTCGATGACCCTCGACAAGGACCGCGACGTCCGCATGGAGCTGGTCACCGACGACGGCTCGACCCACGTGCTCAAGCCGAGCGTGAAGCTGGGCCCGGGCGACGTCATGGACTCGATGTTCATGAGCAAGAAGGCGCTCCTGGAGTTCTACGAGGAGCAGATGGAGGACGCCTACAAGACCGGCGTCATGTTCTCGCTCCACGTGAAGGCCACCATGATGAAGGTGTCGCACCCCATCGTGTTCGGCCACGCCGTGCGCGTGTTCTACAAGGAGGCGTTCGCCAAGCACCACGACCTGTTCGAGGAGCTGGGCGTCAACGTCAACAACGGCCTGGGCGACCTGTACGACAAGATCGCCACCCTCCCGGCGTCGAAGCACGAGGAGATCATCAAGGATCTGCACGCCTGCCACGAGCACCGCCCGGAGCTGGCGATGGTCGATTCCGCGCGCGGTATCTCGAACTTCCACTCGCCGTCCGACGTGATCGTCGACGCCTCGATGCCGGCCATGATCCGCGCCGGCGGCAAGATGTACGGCGCCGACGGCCGCACCAAGGACACCAAGGCCGTGATGCCGGAGTCCACGTTCGCGCGCATCTACCAGGAGATCATCAACTTCTGTAAGACCAACGGCGCGTTCGATCCCCGCACCATGGGCACGGTCCCCAACGTGGGCCTGATGGCGCAGAAGGCCGAGGAGTACGGCTCGCACGACAAGACTTTCGAGGTCCCCGCCGGCGGTACCGCGAACATCGTGGACAACGCCACCGGCGAGGTGCTGCTCTCGCAGCAGGTCGAGGAGGGCGACATCTGGCGCATGTGCACCGTCAAGGACGCCCCGATCCGGGACTGGGTCAAGCTGGCCGTCACCCGCGCGCGCAACTCGGGCATGCCCGTGCTGTTCTGGCTGGATCCGTATCGCCCGCACGAGAACGAGCTGATCCACGCCGTCAAGGAGCACCTCAAGGAGCACGACACCGAGGGCCTCGACATCCAGATCATGTCGCAGGTGCGCGCCATGCGGTACACGCTCGAGCGTGCGATGCGGGGTCTGGACACCATCGCCGCGACCGGAAACATCCTGCGCGACTACCTGACCGACCTCTTCCCGATCCTGGAGCTGGGTACGTCGGCGAAGATGCTGTCGATCGTGCCGCTGATGGCGGGCGGCGGGCTGTACGAGACGGGCGCCGGCGGTTCCGCTCCGAAGCACGTGAAGCAGCTCATCGAGGAGAACCACCTCCGGTGGGATTCGCTCGGTGAGTTCCTGGCGCTCGCGGTGAGCATCGAGGACATCGGCCTCAAGAACGACAACACGAAGGCCGTACTCCTCGGCAAGGCGCTCGACGTCGCGACCGGCAAGCTGCTGGAGACCAACAAGGCGCCGTCGCGCAGCACGGGCGAGCTGGACAACCGGGGCAGCCAGTTCTACCTCGCGATGTACTGGGCGCAGGCGCTCGCCGAGCAGACCGAGGACCCGGACCTGGCGGCCACCTTCGCGCCGCTGGCGAAGTCGCTCGCGGAGCACGAGGCGTCGATCGTCGACGAGTTCAGCGCGGTCCAGGGGGTGCCGGCCGACATCGGCGGCTACTACTACCCGGACTTCGACAAGACCGCGAAGGTGATGCGTCCGAGCGCGACCTTCAACGCGGACCTGGATTCGCTCCAGGCCTGACCCACGTCCCGCACCCCGGGCACCGTCGACTCCTGTCGACGGTGCCCGTTCGCGGTTCAGGTGCGCCGCGCGGCCGCCGAGATCCTGCGCTGAGTCCGGGAGCGTCCTACATGAAACGGGAGGACTGGCCGTCGACGAAGGACATCAAGCGCTGGTAGCCGGACCCGGTCACCCGGACCAGGAGGTCCAGCACCACCGCGTCGGGGCCGATGAGGATGCGGCCGTGGTTCTTCTCGACGCCCTTGAGGATCGTCCGGGCCGCCGCGTCGGCCTCTGTGCGCGCGAGGTGTTCGTCGAAGAACCGCGCGAACGCCGCCTGGTCCTGTCCGTCGCCGACGGTGGCGTTGCGGCAGATCGCCGTCTTGATCCCGCCCGGGTGCACGCAGCTGACGCCGACGTGCGGGTGGGTGGAGAGCATCTCGATGCGCAGCGCCTCGGTGAAACCGCGGACCGCGAACTTGGCGGCGTTGTAGGCGCTCTGGCCGCCGACCCCGAAGAGTCCGAAGATCGAGCTGGTGTTGGCGATGTGGGCGTCGCCGGACGCGATGAGGTGCGGCAGGAAGGCCTTGGTGCTGTTCACCACGCCCCAGAAGTCCACGTCCATCAGGCGGTCGTAGTCCTTGAAGGAGGTCTTCTCGACCGAGGCGTGGTGGGCGATGCCGGCGTTGTTGAACAGCAGGTTGACCGTGCCGTAGTGCTCGACGACCTCGTCGGCGTAGGCGAGGAGCTGCTCCCGCTCGCCGACATTGACCACCTTGGTGTGCACCTGCGCGCCCAGCGCGCGGGCCGCCTCGGCCGTGTCCTCCAGTCCCGCGGGGTCGTAGTCGCAGAGCGAGAGCCGGGCGCCCCGCCGGGCCAGTTCCAGTGCGAGCTCACGGCCCATGCCGGAGGCCACGCCGGTCACGACGGCGACCTTGTTCTCGAAACTCTTCATCGTCGGTGTCTCCTTCACATCACGCCGGCGAGGAAGCGCGCGGCATCGTCGGCGGCCGCGTACACGGTCCCGAAATGGTCGGTCGGATACAGCTTGAGCGTCACCGGTTGGCGGTGCACGCGCAATGCGGCGGCCAGGGAGATCCCCGACGCCACCGGCACGTCGATGTCGGTGAGACCGTGCGCCAGGAAGATCGGGCGATCGTAGCCGTCCACCGGGGTGGCCATGTGCTCGTGCAGCGCGGCGTAGACGCCGGGGATGCTCCGCACCGGAGCCGTCACCCACGTGCTGATGCGCGCCCCGCGCACCGCCTCGCGCGTGTCGTACAGGTCGAGGCGTTCGGCGAGGTCCACGATCCGCCGGCCCTCGTCGCTGAGGAGGGCGTCGACCGGCAGGTCCGGGCGGGCGTCCCGGAGCCCCGCGAGGATGTACGCGGCGTAGGTGTTCGTGAGCGGTGGGAGGGCGAAGGGAGGGAACGTGGGCCGCAGGAACTGCGCCACCCTCTCGATGTTCGCCGGAGTGCCCGTGGCGACGACGCCGCGCAGGTCGAGGTCGTACCCGGCGCCGAACTCGGACGCGTACCGGGCACCGTTCATCGCGGCGCCCGCGCCCTGCGATTGGCCGACGAGCGCCCACCTGCGCGACAGCGGATGTCCGAGGTGCCGGGCCGCCTGCACCGAATCGATCAGGTTGTGCGCCTCGACTCTGCCGTTGAGGTAGCTCATCAGTCCGGGGGTGCCGAGTCCGGCGTAGTCGCTGGCCACCACGGCGTACCCGTGGCGCAGCCAGTGGCCCAGGTAGAACCGCTGCCGCTCGGATTGGGGCTGCGCGGACGGCGTCGCGTCGTCGCCGAGCCCGACGGTGCCGTGCGCCCATGCGACGACGGGCCACCCGTCGGCGGGCGGCGGGGTGTGCGGCAGGAAGAGCGCCGCGGTGCTGACCGCGCCCGGCCCTCGCTGATTGGTGGTGGCGTACAGGAAGCGGTGCGCCTCCGCCGCTTCGGCGAGGCCGAGCCCGTCGGCCAGCGGCACGCTCGCGATCGTCTCGCCCGCCCCGGGCACGGGGCCGGAGTAATCCCGGGCGTCGAGGCCGGACCAGTCGGGCGCCCCGAGTGGCGTGACCGGATCGGGCGTGACCAGGCCCCGGATCAGGCCGGACGCACGGCCCGCGAGGTCGCGGGGCAGCGAGGTGAGCGGCACTCCGCCAACCTAACAGCCCGCGCGGAGACGGGTGGTCGTCCCGACGGGTCCGGTAACGCGCTCAGGCCTCGGGTGCGGCCTTCTCCTGGACGATCTGCACGAGGTTGCCGCACGTGTCGTCGAAGACCGCGATGACGGCCGTGCCGATGTCTGTGGGCTGCTGGGTGAAGGTCACACCGTGACCGGAGAGGCGCTCGTACTCCGCCTGCGCGTCGTCGACCGCGAACTGGACGAGGGGGATGCCGTCCTCGACGAGCGCGTCCCGGTAGGGCTTGACGGCGGGGTGTCCCGACGGCTCCAGCAGCAGCTGCGGTCCGCCGGGCGCCTCGGGGGAGACCACGGTGAGCCACGACGCCTCGCCGAGCGGGATGTCGTGGTGCTTGGTGAAGCCGAGGACGTCCGTGTAGAAGGTGAGCGCCTTCTGCTGATCGTCGACGAAGACGCTGGTGAGTTCGATGCGCATGGTCAGTCCTCTCGGGGGTGGAGCCAGCGGTCGGTGATCTCGCGCAACGGCTCGGGTGTCAGGTAGTGGAACTTGGAGCGTCCGCGCCGTTCGGTCGCGATGAGCCCCGCGTCCTCGAGCACCGTGAGATGCTGCGAGATCGCCTGCCGGCTCATCGTGACGTCGTGCTTGGTCGCCAGGGTGGAGCAGATCTCGAACAGGGTCTTCCCGTCGCCGGTGACGAGCTCGTCGAGGATGACTCGACGGGTCTCGTCGTCGATCGCCCGGAAGACATCTGCCATGTCCCGACGATAGGCAAGTGTCAGCTTGCATGTCAAGGAGGTGGTCGTCGCACCTGTGTCGCAGAGCCGCGATTCGTCCTCGCACCGCCGGTACGCGGCTGATACTGGCGCGATGACGTCCTCGCGAGGATCCGGGTTCCGAACGTCCCTCGGCGATCGTGGAATTCCATTGGTGGGCGGGATTCTTCCGCGCCACGTCGTGGACGAGCGGACGGTGGGACCGCTCCGCTCGTTCGTGGGGCCTCTGCGCTCGCTGCCCGCGAGGGGTGTCGAGCGCCGCCCGCTCCCGAGCGGCGCCGAGGTGCGGATCATCCGGCCGCGCGGCGAACGTCGCGGAACGCGGCCCGGATTGTTGTGGATGCACGGGGGAGGCTACGTGCTCGGCTTCGCGCGGCACGACGACTCCTTCTGTCGACGGTTCGCGCGTGGCGCGGGCTGCGTCGTGGCTTCCGTCGACTATCGGCTCGCGCCCGAGAATCCGTACCCCGCGGCGCTCGAGGACTGTCGTGCGGCGTCGGCGGTGCTGCGCTCCCTGCCCGGCGTCGACGCGGACGCGATCGCCGTGGGCGGGGTCAGCGCGGGCGGCGGCCTCTCCGCGCAGTTGTCGCACGATCTGGTGCGCCGCGGCGTGGAAGCTCCTGCGCTGCAGGTCCTCGTGTATCCGATGCTCGATCCCGGGACTCGTGACGCCGCGGCCGAGCCGGACGGGCTCCGGGTGTGGGACGCGCGGTCCAATCGGTTCGGCTGGGATTCCTACCTGGCGGGCTCCACCGGTTTCGTGCCGGTACTCGATGCGGTCGGTCCGGGCCTGCCGCCCACCTGGATCGGCGTGGGCACGGCCGACCTCTTCCACGACGAGTGCATCCGCTATGCCGATGCGCTGCGCGCGAGTGGTGTTCCCGTCGAGTCCGTCGAGGTGAGCGGCGGATTCCACGGCTTCGACGTGGCGGTGCCGTGGGCGCCCTCAGCGCGGATGTTCACCCGATCGCTGATCCATGCACTGCGATCGATGCGCGCGGACCGCCCGGACGTGTGCCCTCGCGGTCGTACCGATTAGCATCGCCTGATGCTCGTCGCCGCGCTCTCGTTCACCGCCGCCGCCGCGCTCATGGTGGTGCTGCCCGGCCCCGACACCCTGGTGGTCGTCCGGGGCGTGGTGCAGGGCGGCCGCACCGCCGGCCTGCGCACCAGTGCCGGGGTCATCGCGGGCCTCGTCCTGTGGGTGGGGGCTGCGGTGGTGGGGCTCTCGGCGATGTTGCGCGCCAGCGAGATCGGCTACGAGGCGCTCAAGATCGCCGGCGCCTGCTACCTGGTCTACATGGGGGTGCGCTCACTGCGGTCGCTGTTCCGGACTCCCGCCCCGGGCGAGGTCCCCGTCGAGGGTGCTCCGTCCTGGCGGTCCGGCGGGTTCGCAGCGGGGTTCCTCACGGACCTCCTCAATCCCAAGATCGGTGTCCTGTTCGTGAGCTTGCTGCCGGGGTTCGTCCCCGCGGGCTATCCGGTGGTGGGGACGACCCTGCTGCTCGGCGGCATCTACATCGCGCTCACCGCCGTGTACTGCGGCGCCCTGGTGGCGGCCGCCGGCACGGTGACGTCGTGGATGCGGGCGCCGCGGACCCGGCGGAGGCTCGACGCGATCACGGGCGTCGCGCTCATCGGTTTCGGGGTCAAGCTCGCGACGGAGCGGTGATGTCGGGGTTCAGGACTCGGCGTCGGGCAGGAACAGGTCGTCCCAACTGAGATCGACCCGCACGCGGGACGGGTCGGGGACCACTTCGGCGAGTACCTCGCCCGCGGCCGCGCGGATCTGATCGCCACCCTCGGTCATCGTCCGGGCGCGTTCCTCGGCGCCGATCGCCACCACGTGCAGGCGGACCGCGGTGAGCGTCGAACCGTCCACGTCCGCGGCGACGTCGGCGATGGCGGCGTACTCGCCGGCGGCGCGTTCCGACAGCTCGAAGGTCAGCGCGCGCGAGAGCGCGAGTGTGCTCATGGTGACCCCGTCGGCGGCGGTGTCGAAGGTCCGTCCGCGCCGGGGGCTCCCGGCCACGAGTCCCGCGATCGAGTCCCGCAGGCGGCCAAGGACCTCGTCGCCCCAGCCGTCGCCGGTGTCCGCGTCGGGAGGCGCACTGGCGAGCCGGCGGGTCGCGTCGGCGATCCAGTCGGCGGTGGGCGACGCCGGTGCGGCGCTGTCAGTGGTGGGGGTCATCGCGTCCCCAGTGTGAACCGAGTCTCTGTGGTTGTGCAACGTCTCGCAGGCCGCGCGGCTCCCGAGGTGGTCATGGCCGGTAGTCATCGAGTTCCTCCGCCAATCGGGCGCGCGTGCGCTGGAGGTGGCCGCGGACCGATCCCTCCGTGGTGTGCAGGACCGCCGCGATCTCGGCGATCGACATCCCGTCGACCTCCTTGAGCCACCATGTGGCCCGCGCCTGGAACGGGAGGCGCCCCAGCGCGCGCCCCAAGGCGTCCAGGAAGTCGCGATCGGCGGCACGCTTCTCCGGGCCGGGTTCGGCGGCCGGCCGTTCCTCGAACGCGGTGTCGTCCGCTGTGGGGCGGCGACGCCGCAGCGCATCGGCGGTGCGCTTGGCCGCGATCGAGTAGAACCAGGTGCGCACGGAGGAGCGGAACGCGAACTCGGGCAGTGCCCGCCAGGCGCCGAGCAGCGACTCCTGGACGATGTCCTCGCAATCCGTGCCGGGCGGGCATGTGCGCACGACGAAGCGGTACAGGGCGCCGACGTGGCGGCGGACCAGCTCGTCGAACGCGGTGGCGTCGCCGCGCTGCGCGCGCCGGGCCAGTGTCTCGTCCGGCAACGCGGCGAGGAGTTGCTCCTGCTCCAATCGGACTCCTGGAAAGTGAAGTGGATCACATCTGCGTGCGGTTCTCGTCGGACGCCCGACTCAACCATTGTGCCGGATAACGATCCGGTCCATCGATCTCATCAGGAGGGGTACCAGATGACCACCACCGCTACCGACACCGCGACGAACACCGCCACCACCCAGGGGGGTGCGCTGGCCAAGGCCGAGCGCGGCAGCACGACGATCTCGGACGTCGTCGTCTCGAAGATCGCCGGCATCGCCGCGCGTGAGGTGGACGGCGTGTACGACCTCGGCGGCCAGGCCGCCCGCGTCGTCGGCAAGATCCGCGAGACCCTGCCGGGCGCACCGGACCTCACCCAGGGCGTCACCGTCGAGGTGGGCGAGCGGCAGGCCGCGGTCGACGTCAGCATCGTCGCCGACTACGGCGTCGCCATCCACGATCTCGCGGCGGGCATCCGCAACAACGTGATCCGCGCGGTCGAGGACATGACCGGGCTCGAGGTCACCGAGGTCAACGTCACGGTCCACGACGTCCACTTCGAGGACGACGACGCGGCCGGCGAGGATTCGGGCGAGTCGAGGGTGCAGTGACCAGCGGCGCCCCGCTGGTGGACCGCGTCGTCGACGCGGTCACCGCGATCGACGGGGTCGCCGGGCTGTACGCCGGCGGCGCCGGATCGCCGGCCACGTACCTGCCGGGCAGGTCGGTGCGCGGCATCCGGATCGGTGACGACGGTGGCGTCGTCCACGTCGTCGCCGAGGCGCGCGGCGGTCGCCCTCTCACCCGGACCGCCGAGCGGGTCCGCGACATCGCCACCGAGGCTGCCGGCGTCCCGATGAACGTGGTGATCGCCGATGTGGCGTATCCCGAGCCGGATTCCGGCGCATACGAATCCAAGGAGTGGACATGAACGCACGCTTCACCGTCGTCGGTGCGGTGCTCGGCCTCCTGTTGACCATCGCGATAGTCGCGGGCGGCCTCACCGGCTTCCTGCTGGCCGTGATCCTCGGCGGCGCCGGCGCCGCGATCGGTGCGCATTACGACGGTCTGGTGGATCTGTCCGCCCTCGGCCGGCGCGTCCGGAGCCGGTGATGAGCGACACCGGCACCCGCGGGCGCACGGTGATCCACGACCGGGTCGAACGGCGCCTCATCGAGCACGCCGCGCTGTCCGTACCGGGTGTGCGCCGGCACGGCGGCTTCGCCGGGCTCGCCGGGCGGTCCCTGCCCGCAGTGAGGGCGGGCGACCTGGAGGACGACGGCGGCGTCGACGTCGATGTGGCCGCGACCTGGCCCGTCGACACCGACAGGCTGATCGGGGCCGTCAGCGATTCCGTGTCCGAAGAGCTGCGGCGCAGCCTCGGCCGGGCGCCCGAGAAGGTCACGGTGCACGTCGTGCGCGCGGATGCGGAACGCTCGGCCGCGCAGGTCACCGCTCTCGCGGGCCGCGAGGCCCCGGACGGTGGTCCGCGTGGCAGGGTGCGCAAGCTCGCGCCCCGCAGGACCGACGGCGCGGTGCTCCTCTCCGTCCCCGTCCTCCTGGCCCTGCTCGGCCTCGGGGCGGTCGCCCTGCACGACGCCCTCGTCGCCCAGGGATGGCTGTCCGGCGCGCGCTGGCTCGACGGACCCGTGCGTGCGGCGGACGACCTGGGCTGGGCGTGGTGGACGTGGCCGCTCGCGATCGCGTCCATCGTGCTCGGGCTGGTCCTCGTGGTGCTGGCGATCAAACCCCGCAAGCGGAGCCATGTGCACGTGACCGACGACCTGTGGCTGCGGCCGGATTTCGCCGCCGGCGCCCGGACCGGCACCCGGAAGGAGATGCGATGAAGCGCTCCACCCGCGTGCTCGACCGCGTGATCGTCGGAGTGATCGGGCTGTTGTTCATCGGCGGAGGGTTGTGGCTGGTCGGCTACCGCGAGGGAGTCGCCCCCGCGGTGACCGGCGCGCACCGTCTGCGCCCCAGAGCGATCGCCGATGCCCCGCAACAGGACTGGTGGGCGCTAGCGGTCGGCGGAGCGGGCGTGATCCTCGTGCTGCTCACGGTGTGGCTGCTGCTGAGGCACCTGCGCCCCGCCACCTCGGTGACGGTGCAGCGTCCCGGCGGCACGGTCGACATCGGCAGACTGGCCGCCGCTGCGGCCGACGACCTGGAGCGCCATCCGGCGTTCGACAGGGCTCGCGTGGCGGTGCGTCGCGAGGGAGGTCGCGTCGTCGTGCGGATCAAGTCCCGCGTGGACCCCGCGGCCGATGTCGACGAGTTGTCCCGGGTCGCCGCTGCCGTCCGCAGGGAACTGCAGGCGGCCGCGGGGCCCGAAGTTGTCGTCCAGGTGCTCGCCGAACCCGGCGACGCCGAAACCACGTCTCGCGTGATCTGAGCTCCGGCGAGGATCCCGAATACCAGGGCGAGATCCGCCCGACGAAGGAAGCGGCGCCACTGAGCGCCCGAGAATGGAGGAACACCATGGGAATCGCGGACGACGCGCAGAACAAGGCACAGGATCTGAAGGGCCGCGCGAAGGAGGCCACCGGCGCCTTCGCGAACAACGACGACCTCAAGGCCGAGGGGCAGGCCGATCAGGGCCTCGCCGCCGCCAAGGAGAAGGTCGCCGAGGTCGCGGACAAGATCAAGGACGGCGTCGACGAGGTGAAGGACAAGCTGTCCGGGAAGTGACCCCGTCGTTCTGACGCCACAGGGCGGGACCGGAGTTCGTCTCCGGTCCCGCCTTTCGCGCTACGCCGGCCGCTCAGCCGACCGATCGGAGCGGATCGTGCTCGGCCATCAGTTTGTCGAGCCGTGCTTCGTCGACCCGCACGCGGATACTGTTGGCCTCCTGCTGGTCCCGGATCACCTTGGCCAGGTTGAACGAACTGGTGATGAGGAACAGCGTGCCGATCACGAGGAAGCCCCGCTGCCACGGATCCATCGGCAGGTAGAAGGCTCCGATGAGGAGTGCGGTGGAGGCGACGGCGAACGCGATCGCGGACTGGACGAAGAACGCGGTGGTGGGCTTGGTGCCGGTGGTGTGTGTCGTCATGCCACGAGCGTGCCCCGTTGCGCGCCTCGCGGCCTGAGTGGAACTACTCGTTCCGGGGGAGGAGTAGTGCTGCGTCAGGGAGCCGACGAGGAGGCGCCGGAGGGCGCGGGCAGGCCGGCGAGCGCCTGCTCGATCGCGATGCGCCACTCGCCGGGGGTGACTGCGTGCACGCCGCTCTCGCCGGCGAATGCGCTCGACGCCACCAGATCCGGCGCAGTGTCGGCGAGGACCGCCAGGGCGGCACGGAGGTCGTCCGCATCGCTCATGCCGGGGATGAATCCGGCGTGCCAGTTCCCACTCGCGCCGCGGAAGAGCGTGTCCCCGGTGAACAGGTACCGCTCCTCGCCGTCGCCCGTGACCACGAAGGACGTGCTGCCCGGGGTGTGCCCGGGGGTCGGGATCACCTCGACCCGCTGCGCGTCGCTGCCGCGCTCGGCGAGCAGGACGTCCGGCGTTGCGTGCTCCTCGATCCCGCCGAGATCCGCAGCGGGGGCGTGCAACCGGGCCCCGAACCGCTCCGCGACGCGGCGCAGCATCGGCCCCGCCTCGTCCTGATGGCTGAGGTACTGGTGGGCGACGCCGCCGAGCTCGGCGAGTGCGTCGAAGTCGGCGGTGTCGCCGGGGGAGTAGAACAGGACGTTCTCGCCGTTCGCCGGGGCCCAGAGGTAGCTGTGCGTGGTGAGCCCGGGGAACGGGGAGAAGCTCGGGGTCTGCCAGAGGTCGGATCGGATCTGCGTCACCATGATTCTCGGATTCCCTTCGTTTCGTCGGTCACCCATGACGCTAGAACCTGAACAATACTTCATGTCAAGAATCGGTTTCGAGTACGGATCCGGGAAGAGTCCGTCAGTCGTGTTCGGGGAGGTCCTTGATCTGGTGCTCCGCGGCGTTGAGCGCCTCGATGAGGAGGCGGCGCACGTGGCCTCCGCGTACGCGGTACAGCAGGCGCCGGCCGTCGCGGCGGTGCGCGACCAGCCCCGCCAACTGGAGCTTCGCGAGGTGTTGTGACACCGCGGGGCGGGCCTGACCGACCTGCGCCGTGAGCGACGTGACATCGAGTTCCCCTGCACCGCTGAGGGCCCAGAGGATCTTCATGCGTGCGGGAACGGACAGCATCTTCAATGCCAGGCAGGTGGCGTCGATCTGATCGTCGGGGGGTGTTCGTTCCCACTCCGATGTGACATCATGTGCGTACACAGGCACATAATAGCCTCTTCCGATCCGATCGCACGTCAGGAGCAGAGGATGTCCCGGCTGCGCGCCACGTCGAGAACCGACCCCGCGCGGACGCTGTTCGCGATCCGCGACTACCGACACCTGTTCACGGCGCAGGTCGTGGCGCTGTTCGGGACGGGGGTGACCACCGTCGCCCTCGGGCTGCTGGCGTACGACCTCGCGGGACCGGGCGCGGCGGCGGTCCTGGGTACCGCCCTGACGATCAAGATGGTGACCTACGTGACCATCGCGCCGCTCGCCGCGGCGTATGCGGACCGCGTGCCGCGAAGGCTGATGCTCACCGCCCTGGACGTGCTGCGCGCGACCGTCGTCCTCGCCCTGCCGTGGGTGGACCAGGTGTGGCAGGTGTACGTCCTCATCGCGCTCCTGCAATCGGCCTCGGCCGCCTTCACGCCGACCTTCCAGGCCGTGATCCCCGACATCGTGCCCGATGAGGCGCAGTACACCAGGGCGCTTTCCGCCTCGCAGCTCGCGTCGACCATGGAATCGCTGCTGAGCCCCGTCCTGGCGGCCGTCGCCCTGGCGGTGATGAGCTACCACTGGCTGTTCGCGGTCACGGTGCTGGGCTTCATCGCCTCTGCGGCACTCATCCTGACGTCGGCGATCCCCGATGTCCTTCCCAGTACGCGGACGGGGGTGTTCGAGCGCGCCCTCGCGGGCACGAAGGTCTTCCTGGCCACGCCGCGGCTGCGTGGGGTCCTCGGCCTGGACCTGGCGGTCGCGGGTGCGGGTGCGATCGTCATGGTCAGCACCGTCAACCTGGTGCGTGATCGGCTGGACGGGACCCAGGCCGACGTCGCCTGGCTGCTCGCCGCTTCCGGTATCGGCACCATGATCGTGGCTCTGCTTCTGCCGAGGATCCTGGATCGAGTGCGGGAGCGGACCGTGATGCTCACGGGCGGAACGTCGCTCGTCGTTGCGTCCGCGGCTGCGGTGGCGATGGTGACCCTTCCCGGCGCTGCGGTGTGGCCGGCGGCGGTCGCAGTGTGGTTCGCGATCGGCGCTGGCATGAGCCTGGTCCTCACGCCCGTGGGGCGGGTGCTGCGGCGGTCCTCGGCACCGGCGGACCGCGCTGCCGTGTTCGCCGCGCAGTTCTCGCTCTCGCACCTCTGCTGGCTGGCGACCTACCCGATCGCCGGCTTCGTCGGGACCGCGGCGGGATTCGGCACGGCGTGGTCGGTACTCGCGGCCGTCTGCCTGGTCGGGGTCCTCGCCGCCGCCCGGGCGTGGCCGAGCCGCGACCCCGTCGAACTGGAACACGGCCACCACGTCGAGGACGCCGACCCCGCGCACCTCGTGGGTGCCGTCGCCGTCGGCGGAGGCGTGTACCGGCACCGCCATCCGTACGTGATCGACGCCGAGCACATGCGGTGGCCCCGGGCATGACGGTGCGCCCCACAGGGGTGGCCAGGCGCGAGTGGCGGGGGTAACGTCCGGAAAGGAGTACCAGGACGATGTGAGGAGCGTGAAAAGCATGACACCTCAGAGAGATCCCGGCCCGTCGGTCAAGGACGACGAGATGTACGAGAAGCTGCGCGACGAGGGCAACAGCAAGTCCAAGTCCGCGCGCATCGCGAATGCAGCGGCGGCCTCGTCGAGGTCGGAGGTGGGCCGCAAGGGCGGCGCGCACCGCGCCTACGAGGAGTGGACCAAGGACGACCTCGTGAAGCGGGCGCGGGAGATCGGCATCAGGGGCCGTTCGACGATGACGAAGGACGAGCTCGTGCGGGCTCTGCGCGAGCACTGATCGCGTCGGCGCTTCGGAGGCGGAGGAGGCGTCGCGCGCGGTGCGGACGCCTGCTCGGCACGTGAACGTCACGTGAACCCGCACCGTACGATCGATGAAACTCCGTAGCGAATTCGCCTGCTTTACAGCGCTCTGCGTGTGTCGTCGGTTTGGCGTCGGCGCCGCTCGACCCTAGCGTCGGGCGGCGCGTGCAGACCTGCGCATACCCACACGACACAGGCAAGGAGAACCCATGCTCACCCTGAACCGCCGGCTCGTCGCCGGAATCGTCGTCGCCGGGATCGCTGCGGTGCCCGGCGTGGCCGTCGCCACCGCCGCCGCACCCTCCCACGGTGCCGCCGTCGTCGCGGGCGTGCATTCGCAGAAGCCCTCGGAGGACAAGGAGTCGAAGGCTTCGCTCGACGAGATTCAGAAGGTGCTCAAGAGCATCCAGGAGGCGAAGACGCCGAGCGACCTCAAGAAGGAGCTGAACAAGGACATCGCGACGCTGACGGACAACGAGTCCGCAGTGCCGTCCGATAAGAAGAAGGAGTTCAACAAGTTCCGTCAGGAACTCCAGCTGGCCGCCGCCAAGGACTCGCTCGAGGGCGACGACGCCAAGGACACCCTGAAGAAGATTCAGGAGGACGCGAAGGCGCTCAGCTCCGAGCTGGAGTAGCCGGCGCAGTCATCCGCGCCTCGCGGCGCCGGCCGTTGCCGGTGCCGCGGGGGTCGCCGTCCCGGTGCCGGGGCGCCCGGTCCGGGGCGAACAGCGCTTCGCGGGTCAGTGCTCGTCGTAGTGGTCGCCGTGGGGCGCATGGCGGTGGCCGTCGTGGATGTAGTCCACATGGTCACCGTGCTGCACCGCTTCGTGGCCGCAATCCGGCCCGTGCGTGTGGTCGGGGTGCTCGTGCGTCTCGTGTTCGGTGCTCGTCATGACATCACGGTATGCGCAGGCGTGCATGAGTTCAAGGGGTGTGCATTCTCAAACACGTTGTGCCGGTGTGGGAGTGAGTTTCCAGGCGCACGGAATCCGGTTGTGCAGAGGAGTTCTCCGCGACAGGATCCTCTTCGTGAGCATCGACTGGAACGCCGAGATCCGTGCCCAACTGGACGTGCATTGGGCCCGGCAGGCGCGGCCCCGTCTGGACGGCCTGACTGACGAGGAGTTCTTCTGGGAGCCGGTGCCGGGGATGTGGACCGTCCGTCCCGTTGCGGACGGGTTCGCGGCCGATTTCGCGATTCCTCCGCCGGAGCCCGCGCCGGTCACCACCATCGCGTGGCGACTGGGGCACCTGGTCTTCCTTCTCGAGAGCGGGCTGCAGCGGTTCGGGTATCCGGCGGTCGATTTCGCGACCTACCGGTACCCGGGCACGCCGGACGTCGCGCTGACGCGGCTCGATGCGGCCTACCGCGCGTGGACCCGGGGTGTCGAAGAACTCGGGATGGAGGGCCTGGCCGACCCCGCAGGACCACCGGGCGACACGTTCGCCGATTGGTCCACCGCGGCGATCGTGCTGCACGTCCAGCGGGGAGCTGATTCATCACGGTGCTGAGGTCGCGCTGCTGCGGGACCTGTTCCGTGCGCGAACCGGGACCTCCGCGGGGTGACGTGCCGACGCTCTACTTCGACGGTTCGGCGTGTTGCGTCCGCGTGTGGACGATGTCGACGTACACCGCCCGGGTGTCGGGCCGAGGATAGGTCCGGTAGGTGAACGTCGAATCGGTCAGCTCCGTGATCTCGGAGTCGCGCTCGAACATCACCGAGCCGTCCGGCCCCTTGGCGACGATGTGCCGCGAACGCCCGTCGGGGGTGACGGTCCAGTCGCCGCGCATCTTCGGCTCGTCCTGCAGCGTGTACATGGTGAAGGTGCCGTCGGCGTCGAAGTACGCGTAGCCCACGTAATTGGCGGCGGACGCGTCGGTCAGGGCGACGCTCCTCCCGGTCTGGTCGACGGCTGCGGTGGTCTCCCACGCATGTGACGACAGGATCTGCGACGGGGAGCGCTGCGCGGCACTCGGCGAGCTGCTCTCGGCGGATGCGGTCGGCGCTTCAGCGGCCGAGCAGCCGGTGAGCGAGATGCCGATCACCGCGGATGCGACGACGGCCTTGGTGAACATCGAGACCTTCATGGGGACCTTCCTCTGTGGCCGCGGAGCCGCGGCGCTGGTGATCCCCAGAGTGCCGTTGAAGCTTCAATTGTGTCCAAGACGCGTTCTCAATCGCGAGGATCGGCGCTCCCTATTGTGGGCGCGGTCATCGTGGTCACGACCTCCGTGAAGGCTCGGGCGGCGCGCGATCGGTAGTCGGTGGAGCGCCGGAGTAGGACGACCCGGCGGGTCGGCATCGCCGGTTCGGTCGCGATCGGTCGCAGGTCGGTGTGCGCTCGGCTCACCGCGTCGGGGAGGACGGTGGCCAGGCCGCCGTTCCTGACCAGTTCGACGATCGCGCTGATGGAGCTCGCTTCCACCGCGATCGACGGTGTCACGCCCTGCTGGGCGAAGTAGTGGTCCAGCTGCAGCCGGGTCGCGAAATCCGTGTTGAGTAGGCACAGCGGTTCGGCGGCGAAGCGTTGCAGCGGGACCGGTCGAGAGGAGCTGGCGAGCGGATGACCGGTGGCCGTGACCACACTGAGCGGCTCGATGAACAGGGGGAGCGCCTCGATCCCCGCCGTGTGGTCGCCCTCGAAGCCGATCCCGATGTCGAGCCGGTCCATCGCGAGATCGCTCTCGATCCGTGCCTGTGCGGCCTCCCGTATCGACAGGGTGATGTTCGGGTGGGCGGCCCGAAAGCGATGAACCAGCGGGCCCACCAGATAGGCCGAGAAGGTCGGTGTCATTGCGATTCTCAGGTGTCCGCGAGAGAGGTCGTGAACGTCGTGCACCGCCCGGCGTCCCGCCTCGAGATCCCGCAGTGCGAGGCGCGCGTGGTAGACGTACGCCTCGCCCGCGTCCGTGAGAGTGACCGCCCGACCGGAGCGATCGAGGAGAGTCGCCTCGAGTCGCCGCTCCAACTGCTTGATCTGTTGGGACAGGGTGGGTTGCGAGATGTGCAGGGATTCGGCCGCCCGCGTGAAATTGCCGTGCTCGGCGACGGCGAGCAGGTAGCGGATGTGGCGGAGCTCCATGGCCGAACCATAGTCCATGACTATTGCCGGAATGCATTATCGGTCTTGGACGCTATCGATGAGGATCGGCACTGTGGAGTGTGATGCCCTACAGCCGGAGGTGGACAGTGGATCAGGTAACTCGGCCCGTGGTCGCGGTGGTCGTGACGATCGGGGTGCTCGGGGGAGTCGCGGCGTGCTCCGCGGAATCACCGCCGGCGCCTTCCGCGACCGTGACTGCCCAGGCGACGACACCGATTTCGCCACCCCGTTCCTCATCGCCTGTCGCGTCGAAACGAGTCGATCCGTCGCTCGGCGGTGCGCTGCTCGCCGCGGCGGCCGCGAACGAGGCGGACGGTGTCCGAGACCTTCTGCAGCGGGGCGCCGACCTCGGGGCCCGCGACGAAGCAGGACGGACGCCGCTGGTGGCGGCGGCGAAACGGAACGCGATCGACGCCGCACGCGTGCTGATCGAGGCGGGTGCAGACGTCAATGCCAAAGACGACCTCCAGGATTCGGCCTACCTCTATGCGGGCGCCGAGGGACTGAACGAGATCCTCGAGCTGACGCTGCAGCACGGCGCCGACCTCCGGAGTGTGAACAGGTACGGCGGTACCGCGTTGATCCCCGCCTCGGAACACGGCCACGTCCAGACTGTCCGGCGCCTGATCGCGGCCGGCGTCGACGTCGACCACGTCAACACGCCGCGCTGGACGGCTCTCCAGGAGGCGGTCGTGTACGGCGACGGGTCGTCGAAGTACCAGGACACTGTCCGGGCACTCCTCGACGCCGGGGCCGACCCGGACATCCGCGACGCGAACGGCCGCACCGCTCTCGAGAACGCGGAGAGGAAGGGGCAGACGGCGATCGCCGACCTCATTCGAGATCGGCGATGAGCGGTCGGCTCCACGGTGAGGAGGCGACCAGTGGCGGTGGGAGAGTCGGTTGTTCTCGGGCAGGTACGACGCTGCACTGCCGTCGGAGCGCCCGGTCTACGGTGCCTGGAACCGTCGCGGGGACCGGTTCGGCGGCGCCGTTCGTTTCGGATCGTCGTATGTTCGGCTCCGGCCCGATGTCGTGGAGAGGTTGACGTTCTGCTTTCCAGATTCCGTTCTGGATCCGCTGGACGTCGGCGACGTGTCAGCGCTCGATCGCCTGTGCCTGATGGCCGACGAGGCCGAGTTCGACCACCTCGACGACTACGTGGAGGTGCACGTCCACGGCGGGGTCCGCTTCGCCGATGACGTGGACGCGGTGGTCCCGGATCCGCGCTTCATGGGGACCGACGTGGAAACGGTGGCGCAGTGGTTGGGATGCCGGATCGAATTCCACAAGGGGTCGCCCCTGCGCCGTGATCCTCCCGGGCGGAAGGGGGGCGCTCACCTTGACGAGCGATCGTTGCCCGGCGTACGTTATGAACGACCATTCATGAACGTGCGTTCACAACGCCGGGGTGTCTGACGCAGTGGGAGTCCCGGACCGGAACGCCGGTCCGAGAGGATGCGATCGCGATGCAGGCAGAGGATCGAGCGCAATTGGACGAACTCGAACGACGCCAAACCGAGGCTTGGGGGCGCGACGGCGCCGCGTTCGCCGCGACTTTCACCGAGGACGCGGATCTGGTCGACGTGATGGGCGGCCACTATCGCGGTCGCGGGGCGATCGAGGAGACGATGTCGGAGGGCTTCGCCACGTTCATGGCGGGAACCCGTCAGTCCCCGCCGGTCGAGCGGACCGTCGAGTTCGTCTCACCCGACATCGCAGTGATCGTGACCAGCGGCAATTGCGTACTCCGAGAGGGGCAGACGCGATGCCGGCCGGAGGATCTCTCCATTCAGACCAAGACGGCTGTGCGGCAGGGCGGCGAGTGGCTGTTCCGGACGTTTCAGAACACCCGGATCCGTTCCTGACGATTCACCTCCGAGGACTCAATCATGCCGAGAACACCTGCCGCGCTTCATGCTTCGGGAAGCTCCGGAATGCGGGATCACCTGGTCTCCGCCACCGCGCGGCTCATCGCCGAGCAACGCGCCGCCGGGCTCACCGTGCGGCAGATCGCCGAGGAGGCCGGAGTGGCCGCCGGTGCGCTCTACAACCACTTCGACGACAAGGACGATCTCCTCGCGCACGGCCTGCTCGCGCACATCGACACGGTGGAACGCTCACTGGCGCGTCCGCCGGCGGCTGGAGACCTCACCCTCGCGGAGAACCTGGCCGCCTATCTGCGCTATCTCGTGGATCTGCACGAGCAGATCCTCCCGGCCTTCGCCGGGCTGTTCGCGCAACCGGCGGCGATCGCCCGGTTCCACGCGTTCCCGGCGTCCGAGAAGGGGGGAGACCTGCACCAGCACGTCGACGCTCACCTGCGCGGTGAACGGGATCTCGGTCGACTGGGGCCGACGGTCGACACGGGTGCGGCCGCGAGTCTTCTGATAGGCGCGTGTTACGAGCTCGTGCTACCGCGGTTGTTCGGAGGGGTGGGCGCGCCGGTGGCCGACGGGGGCAGGCATCTCCGCGCCGTCGTCGGCGTACTGCTGGACGGGATGACCGGGCAACCGGGATGAACGGGCAGTCGGTCAGCAGCAGTTCGGATCGAGCACCTTGCAGAGGGCGGTGAGTGCTTCGCGGCGGGGGGAGTGGTGCATGTTCATTCCCCGGCGCTCGGAGGCGATGAAGCCCGCGGTGCGGAGCTGGCCGAGGTGGTGGCTCACTGTGGACTCCGCCAGCCCGACGGTTGTGGCGAGCGACCCCGTGGTGCACGGCTCGCCGCAGGTGAACAGCAACGACAAGAGCTTGACGCGGACCGGATCCGCGAGGGCTTTGAGGCGCAGTGCCACGTCGAGTGCTGCAGCATCGTCGGCGGGGGTAGCGGTGACGGGTGCGCAGCAGACCGGGTCGGTCATGTCGATCATGGGCAGCGTCTTGGGCATGACGGCGATCCTACGCACCCCGTTGACATATGTCGAAGAGGTGGCGTAGAACAGGCTTTGCAAGTGATTCGACATACATCGCACAGCCTCGGAGGTCGTCATCATGTCCCGCGCGCAGCTCGCCCTCAACGTCGACGACCTCGACGCGTCGATCGCCTTCTACACCAAGCTGTTCGGTACCGGTCCGGCGAAGGTCAAGCCCGGCTACGCGAACTTCGCGGTGGCCGATCCCGCGCTGAAGCTAGTTCTGATCGAGAACCCGGGCCACGGCGGAACGCTCAACCACCTCGGCGTGGAGGTCGCCTCCAGCGAGACCGTGCACGCCGAGATCGCTCGGCTCACTGACGCGGGCATGTTCACCGAGGAGGAGATCGGCACCACCTGCTGCTTCGCCACGCAGGACAAGGTGTGGGTGACCGGCCCGGGAGGGGAGCGGTGGGAGGTCTATACCATCCTCGCCGACGCCGAGACCTTCGGCGGCGAGCAGCTCGCCACGACCGCCGCGTGCGACTGCGGCCCGCAGTGACCACGCCGGCCACGGAACAGCAGGCGAGCGGGAAGCTGTCGACGCTCGATCGGTTCCTCCCAGTGTGGATCGGGTTGGCGATGGCCGTGGGCCTGCTACTCGGCAGGACGATTCCCGGCCTGAACACCGCACTTGAGAAGATCCAGGTCGACGGGATCTCATTGCCGATCGCCGCGGGGCTTCTGATCATGATGTACCCCGTGCTGGCGAAGGTCCGCTACGACCGCCTCGACACCGTCGTCGGTGACCGAAAGCTGCTGCTGGGCTCGTTGTTGCTGAACTGGATCGTGGGTCCGGCGTTGATGTTCGCGCTCGCCTGGCTGTTCCTGCCGGATCTGCCGGAGTATCGCACCGGGCTGATCATCGTAGGTCTGGCCCGGTGTATCGCGATGGTGATCATCTGGAACGACCTCGCCTGCGGCGACCGCGAGGCGGCCGCCGTGCTCGTCGCCCTGAACTCGATGTTCCAGGTGGTCATGTTCGCCGTCCTCGGCTGGTTCTACCTGTCGGTCCTCCCGGGCCGGCTCGGCCTGGATCAGACGACCATCAGTGCCTCGCCGTGGCAGATCGCCGAATCCGTGCTGATCTTCCTCGGCATTCCACTGCTCGCGGGATACCTGTCCCGGCGAATCGGAGAGCGGGCCAAGGGGCGCGACTGGTACGAGTCGACGTTGCTGCCCCGGATCGGGCCGTGGGCGCTGTACGGGCTGCTGTTCACCATCGTCGTCCTCTTCGCCCTGCAGGGGGAGCAGATCACTTCCCGCCCGTGGGACATCGCGCGGATCGCGTTGCCGCTGCTCGCGTACTTCGCGATCATGTGGGGCGGCGGCTACCTCCTGGGTGTCGTCATGGGCCTGGGCTACGAGCGCACCACGACGCTCGCGTTCACGGCCGCGGGCAACAACTTCGAGCTCGCGATCGCCGTCGCGATCGCCACCTACGGCGCCACGTCCGGACAGGCGCTCGCCGGTGTGGTCGGCCCGCTGATCGAGGTTCCGGTCCTGGTTGCGCTCGTCTACGTCTCGCTCGCCCTCCGCGGGCGATTCCCCCTCGTACCGGCCTCCGCCACCACTGCCTCGGATACAAGCAGGGGAGTGCACTGATGTCCGACGACCGGACCACATCGAACCTCGAGCGCGAGTCGGGACGGCCGAGCGTGCTGTTCGTGTGCGTGAAGAACGGCGGCAAATCACAGATGGCTGCCGCGCTGATGCGTAAGGCCGCCGGCGACGCCGTCGCGGTGCACTCGGCCGGCACGGAGCCGGGCGCAGCGATCAACCGCCTCTCCGCCGAGAGCCTGGCGGAACTCGGCATCGACATCACCGGCGAGGTCCCGAAGCCCATCGATCCGGATCTACTCGCGAGAGTGGACCTGGTGGTCACTCTCGGCCGTGAGGCGATCGTCGTACCGCCTCCCGGCGTGCGGATGGTCAACTGGGACACCGATGAGCCCTCCGAGCGGGGCGTCGAAGGCGTTGAGCGGATGCGGCTCGTTCGCGATGACATCGCTGCTCGTGTCACCGACCTCGCAGATGAGTTCGCCGTCGGGCGAGGGCGCGCTGAGTCGTAATGTCATAATGTAGATTATCGGCATCGCGTCCACCAGGGGCGATCAGGTGGTGTGTCGATCCTGTGGCGCTCCGCAATGGGTGGCTTCTGTGCGGGTTGCGGCCGGAGGCTCTCCAGTCGTCGGCGAATCGGCACGTACCGACTTCGACAGCGTTCCGCGCTCGACGGTCCGCGCCGCGCCCGTTCCCCGCATGCTCCGCTGTCCACGTCCGGCCGTCCGCGCATCGTCGGGACCGTCATGGGTGTCGCCGGGGTCCTCGGCGGTCGGAATCGCCCGTGCCGCTTCTCTTCCCGATACCAGGCAGGCGCCGATTATAACGACACGTGACGTATTGGAGTGAGTGGATCCGGGCGGACGATCAGCTCGGTGGTGCCTCTGACCTTGCCACGCATTTGCAACTCAACACTTTTGCTGATGATCGGTGTAGGCTGCTGATTCTCATCAGTGATCTGGATGTCGGTGTTGGAGTGTGATGGCGAAGCATCGTCTCGATAGGGACCCCCTGACGCCCGTTGTTGATTCGGCCGCCGAGCCCGGCGGTATCGTCGCGTCCCAGGCGACGATACCGAATGGTGTCCACCGCAATACGAAATCCGCTATAGTGTTGTTGGATTTGCCGGCACGGATCGAAGACGCCCCCGACGTGGTCGTTCCGGGCCTCCGTGCCTGTTGCTCGACAATCCTTCTCGGCGATGCGGCCTGGGACGATATCCCTCGTTGCATCGGCCCGGACTCGTGGCGAAATGCCGATGAATTAAGTTCGGACACAATAAACCATAGATGCACCGCTGTTGCTATTCTTAACACCATGAGTCAGGAAGAACTCTCGGTTCTACGCCGAGCACAAGAGATTGTTCGGCAGCGCGATGATGAGCTGCGTGCCCAGAAGAACGAGCGTGAGGGGCGGGTCCGCCAGACCGTCGCGCTCATCGAGACCTACCGCGCGGAGTGCTCCCAGCGCCTCGCCAAACTGTTGGAGATCACCGAGGACGATTCCTACGTGTCCCAGATGAAATGGCGTCTCTCCGCCGCCGGCGAGAAGCTGATCTCGTTCAACCCCGAGGATAACGACCTCCTGGTGGACATGCATCGGATGCCGATGCTGGTCACCAACTTCGAGGGTTTCGCCGTCGGTGCGCAGCACCTGGTGGGGACCGACGTCTTCTCCTTCGGCCTCACCAGCGGCGACGAGAACTGGAGTGGATTCGAGGACCTGGAGACGTTCGGCCGCGCCACCCTGCAGCCCTCCGTCGGGCAGTACAAGTGGAACGAAGTGAAGCTGTCGCAGTACAACGAGTGACCATGCCCCTCCGTCGCGCCGCCGGCCCGTCAGATCCCCAGGATCGCCCTCGCGATCAGGAAGTACAGGATCAGGCCGGTGGCGTCGACGAAGGTGCTGATGAAGGGGTTCGAGAACACGGCGGGATCGACCCCGATCGACTTCGCCACGATCGGCATCAGGCCGCCGACGGCCGCCGACATCGTGCACACGCCGAGCAGCGTCGCGCCGATCACCAGGCCCACGTCCATCCCGAACAGCACGCCGGCAATGAGCATGCCGAGGCTTCCGAGAACGAATCCGAGCGTCGCACCCACCCGGACCTCACGACCCAGGACCCGCAATGCGTCGCGCGTCGTGATGTCTCCGAGCGCCAGCGCGCGAGTCACCGTCGTCGCCGCCTGATTGCCGGTGTTGCCGCCGGTACCGATGATCAGAGGGACGAACAGCGACAGCACCACCATTTCCTGGAGGCTGTCCTCGAACACCGAGAGCACCTTGACGGTCAGCGTCGCCCCGATCGCGAGTACGAGCAGCCACACGACGCGCGAACGGACCAGCGTCATGACCGGCGTCGACAGGTACGGCCGATTCAGCGGCTCCACACCGCCCTGGCGGGCCGCATCCTCGCTCTCCGCCTCCTCGAGGATCCGCAACGCGTCGTCCACCGTGAGGATCCCCACGAGCCGGCGCTCGCCGTCGACGATCGGCATCACCAGCAGGCGGTGCTCGGCGCACCGTCGCGCTGCGGACTCCGCCGACTGCCGCGCATTGGCGGCTTCCGCGATGTTCATGATGTCGCGCACAGGGACGTCCGGAGCGCTACGCATGAGGCCTCGTAGCCCGACGATTCCCTCCAGCACTCTGCCCGGCCCGACGACGGGGATCCCGTAGATGGTCTCCACCTCGTCGATGTGCGCCCGTACCTCCGCCAGCGCCTGCTCCGCGCTCTCCTCGGGGTGGACCGAGACGAACTCGGGCGTCATCTCACGGCCGACCGAGCCCTGCGGATACCCGAGCAGGGTCGCCGTGGCGGCGCGCTCGTCCTCCGGCAGGTCGTGCAGGAGCCGCGCGGCCACCGACGCTGGCAGCTCATCGAGCAACGTCACCCTGTCGTCGGGGTCGAGCTCTGCGAAGAGCCCCGTCACCTGCTCGTCCTGCAGGTCGTGGATGAGCTCGCCCTGCAGGGACGCGTCGAGCGATTCGAAGACAGCGAGAGCGTTGTCCTTCGACAGCAACCGGAACGCGACCGCGCGATCCTTGCGCCCGAGGCGTTCCAGCACGTCCGCGACCTTCTGCGGACTCAAGGGCGACAACAGCGATGCGACCTCCGAGAGGGAGTTCTCATCGATCGCCTTGTCTATGCGCGTGGCGAGCTGGGCGGCATCGACTGTCGTGGTCACTCGCTTCACGGTATCGGAACCCGTGGGCTTCGCAGCGTGAGCCGCCCCACGCCCGGTCGGAGGCGTGGTGGCGGCAGGGTGCGCGGCTATTGCAGCGAGCTCGACCGGGGACTGTCGGCGCCCGGCACACTGCGGGGGTGGTCGGCGGGATCGATCGGGGTGGCCGCCCCCGGGCCGGTGTCGGAGCCTCCCCCGCCGTTGAGGTTGCCGGGCCACAGGCCGCCGGTGGGTGGCACACCCCACCCGTTCGCGCCGTTCGGTGCGCCACCGGGGTTCACCACGGCGGGGCTGACCACGTGGTCGGACGGGGCCGCCGCGGCGGTCGCGGCGGCGAGGGTGCCGAAGGCAAGGGCGGCGAACGCCCCGGCGCCGATCGTACGGCCGGCTAGTGCGGCGGCGGACCGCGGGACAAGGAATCTCTTCTTCTCGTTCACGCCGTCCAAGGTAGCGATGGAATCTCGGAAAAGGATGTGCGAAAACATGTTTCATGACATCGACACAGGGTGTACATTCATCCGATCGTCATCGCCCCGGGGCTCTCCGGTCGCATTCGCGTGGTTCCCGCGCGCGCACGAACGCGTGCGATCGACGTGCCGTGCGACGCCGCTGCGGGTAACCTGAATCGGTTGTCGTCCATCCCCGCCGGAGGAGCGTCCATGCCGCAGCCCGTCCCCCACGTCGCTGACAGTCACGAGAAGATCCGCGTCCACGGTGCGCGGGAGAACAACCTCAAGGACATCAGCATCGAGCTGCCCAAGCGGCGACTCACGGTCTTCACGGGGGTCTCGGGTTCGGGAAAGAGCTCCCTGGTCTTCGGCACGATCGCGGCGGAGTCGCAGCGGCTGATCAACGAGACCTACAGCGCGTTCGTCCAGGGTTTCATGCCCACCCTGGCCAGGCCGGACGTCGACGTGCTCGACGGGCTCACCACGGCCATCATCGTCGGCCAGGAGCGCATGGGCTCCGACCCGCGGTCGACCGTCGGCACCGCGACCGACGCCAACGCCATGCTGCGAATCCTGTTCAGCCGCCTGGCCACACCGCACATCGGCTCCCCGCAGGCCTACTCCTTCAACGTGGCCAGCATCAGCGGCGCGGGGGCCGTCACCGTCGAGAAGGGCGGCCGCCAGGTCAAGGAGAAGCGCACCTTCAACCTCGTCGGCGGCATGTGCCCGCGCTGCGAGGGGCGCGGCAGCGTCTCCGACGTGGACCTGACCGCGCTCTACGACGACTCGAAATCGCTGGACGACAACCCGTTCACCATCCCCGGTTACAGCATGGACGGGTGGCAGGGGCGCATCTACCGCGGCAGCGGGTTCTTCGACACGGCCAAGCCGATCGCGAAGTACACCAAGCGCGAGCTCAACGACCTGCTCTACAAGGAACCCACGAAGATCAAGGTCGAGGGGATCAACCTCACATACGAGGGCATCATCCCCAAGATCCAGAAGTCGTTCCTGTCCAAGGACGTCGAGGCCATGCAGCCGCACATCCGCGCCTTCGTGGAGCGGGCCATCACCTTCGCCGTGTGCCCCGAGTGCGACGGCACCCGCCTGTCCGGGCTCGCCCGCTCGTCCACGATCGGCGGCACCTCCATCGCCGACTGCTGCTCGATGCAGATCAACGAGCTCGCCGCGTGGGTGCGCACCGTGGACGATCCGTCGGTGGCGCCGCTGCTGGAGGGACTGCAGCAGACGCTCGACTCCTTCGTCGAGATCGGCCTGGGCTACCTCTCCCTGGACCGCCCCGCCGGCTCGCTGTCGGGCGGCGAGGCGCAGCGCACCAAGATGATCCGTCACCTGAACAGCTCGCTGACCGACATCACCTACGTGTTCGACGAGCCCACGATCGGGCTGCACCCGCACGACATCGCGCGGATGAACGATCTGCTGCTGCGCCTGCGCGACAAGGGCAACACCGTCCTCGTCGTGGAGCACAAGCCCGAGGCCATCGCGATCGCCGACCACGTGGTGGACCTCGGTCCCCGTGCCGGTACCGCCGGCGGTGAGGTCGTGTTCGAGGGCACCGTCGAGGCGCTGCGCAGCGCCGACACCCTCACCGGGACCCATCTCGACGACCGGGCCCGCCTCAAGGACGCAGTGCGCGCACCGTCGGGATTCCTCGAGGTGCGGGGCGCGAACGAGCACAACCTGCGGGACGTGGACGTCGACGTGCCGCTCGGCGTGCTCACCGTGATCACGGGCGTGGCCGGCTCCGGGAAGAGCTCCCTCATCCACGGCTCCGTGAGCCCGCGCGAGGGAGTCGTCACCGTCGACCAGACCCCGATCAAGGGCAGCCGGCGGAGCAATCCCGCCACGTACACGGGGCTGCTCGACCACATCCGCAAGGTGTTCGCGAAGGTGAACGGCGTCAAACCGGCCCTGTTCAGCGCCAACTCCGAGGGCGCCTGCCCCGCGTGCAACGGCGCCGGGGTGATCTACACCGACCTCGGAATCATGGCCGGGGTCTCCACCACCTGCGAGGAGTGCGAGGGCAGGCGGTTCCAGGCCTCGGTCCTCGAATACCGCCTGGGCGGCAAGGACATCAGCGAGGTGCTGGCCATGTCCGTGGCGCAGGCCCGCGAGTTCTTCGCCGACGGGGAGGCGAAGATCCAGGCCGCCCACAGGGTCCTCGGCCACCTCGACGACGTGGGCCTCGGCTACGTCAAGATCGGCCAGCCCCTGACCACGCTGTCCGGAGGAGAGCGCCAGCGGCTCAAGCTCGCGACCCACATGGGCGACAAGGGCGGAATCCTCGTGCTGGACGAGCCGACCACGGGTCTGCACCTGGCGGACGTCGAACAACTGCTCGGCCTGCTCGACCGCCTCGTCGACTCCGGCAAGTCCGTCATCGTGATCGAGCACCACCAGGCCGTCATGGCGCACGGCGACTGGATCATCGACATCGGCCCGGGCGCCGGACACGACGGTGGCGGCATCGTCTTCCAGGGCGCACCGTCGGACCTCGTTGCCGCGCGGTCCACGGTGACCGGTGAACACCTCGCCGATTACGTCGGCGCGTGAGCGCGCACTGACAGCGGACTCCCAGGCGGTTCCCCTACCATGACCCGCGTGACCACCTCTGTGAACCGCGGCCGCCTGTCCGGCTACGTGCTGATCATCACCGGGGCCCTGGGGCTGCTGGCGTCGGCGATGCTGACGATCGACCGGATCAAGCTGCTCCAGGATCCGCTGTTCCGGCCCGGATGCAGCATCGACGGGGTCCTGTCGTGCGGCTCGATCATGGAGTCGAAGCAGGGCGCCGTGTTCGGCTTCCCGAACCCGCTCCTCGGCATCGCCGCGTTCTCCGTGGTGATCGTGACCGGCGTCCTCGTCTCGGGCGGAGTCCCGCTCCCCCGCTGGTACTGGACCGGCCTGGCGATCGGGTCGCTGGCGGGCCTGGCGCTCATCGTGTTCCTCATCCACGCCAGCCTCTTCGACATCCACGCTCTGTGCCTGTGGTGCATGCTCGTCTGGTCGATCATGCCCATCGTGCTGGCGACCGCCGTCTCGGGCGCGCTCGGTGAGCGCGCCACGCAACAGGTGAACCAGCTGCTCGCCGGCCTCGTCCTGCTCTGGTACATCGTGGTGATCGCGCTGATCGCCACCCAGTTCTGGGACTACTGGAGCAGCCGGTTCTAACCCCGCCGGATCAGTTCCAGGTGTCCTCGAGCATCCGCGGGCGGCACGCCTGGAAGGCGCCGAAGCCCAGGAGCACGAGGCAGGCGAAGAGCATCCCGAACGGCGCGGCCCACCCGCCCGTCGCCTCGTGCAGCAGCCCGAACCCGAGCGGCCCGGCGCACGCGGCGAGGTAGCCGACGCCCTGCATGAAGCCCGACAGCGAGGCGGAACCGGCCCCGGTCCGGGTGCGCAGGTTCACCAGCGTCAGAGCCATCGGGAACGTCGTGGGGCCGAGTCCCGTGAGGACCACCCACAGCCAGGTGTGGGTCATCGGCGCGAAGAGCAGGCCCAGGAAACCCGCGACGAAACAGGTCAGGAACACGATGACCAGCGGGAACGGGTTGACCATCCGCGTGCACAGGCTGGGGATCACCAGCGTCGCGAGGAAGCCCACGCCGGAGAACAGTGCCACCATGTTGCCGCCGAGGGCCGCGCTCCCGCCGGCGTCCGACAGGATGGTCGGCACCCAGGTGAACATCGAGTACGTGCACAGCGAGGTCATGCCGAACATCGCGGCGGCGCCCCAGGCGAGCGGCGAGCGCCACACCCGTCCGGACGGTTCGACGGTGCTCTCGGCGGTCACGTCCTTCACGTCGTGCCCGCGACGGGCGAGCACGATGCCCAGCCAGGGCAGGAACGCGGCGACCGGAATGATCGCCCACACGCCGAGCGAGACCCGCCAGCCGTACGCGTCGGCCACCGGGACCGCGGTCAGCGCCGGCACCATGGTGCCGAGCTGCACGCAGGTCAGGTAGGCGGTGCTGAGTACCGCGACCTGCTCCGAGAAGTAGCGTTTGACCAGGGGCGGCAGCACGACGTTGCCCACACCCATCCCGAGCAGTGCCAGGCAGGAGAAGGCGAGCAGACCGACGGTGCCGCCCATCACGGCCCGGATCGCCATGCCGGCCGCGGTGGCTGCCACCGCGACGAGAGTGGTCCGTTCGAGGCCGATGCGGCTGGTGAGGGCCGGGGTCACGATCCCCGCCGCCGCGAACATCAGGGTCGGCAGCATGCCGAACACGCCGATCACGGTGGCGCCGAAGCCCACGTCCTCGCTGATCTGCGTGAGCAGCGGCGTCAGCGACGTGACGGCGATCCGCAGCGTGAGGGCGAACAGGACGATCGCGAGCAGCACCAGAAGCCTGCCCTGCATGACGGAGCGCATGCGGGTGGTCCTCTCGACGGTCTCCGGCGGCTCGGTAGCAGTCGTAGTCATTCGTCCTCCTCACGGTCGAGGGAAATCATAGGATGAATGGATCTATGTCGGCAAGGCGTTAACGCCCGGATAGGATGAGTGTGATGCAACCGGTACGGCGACAGACCTTGATAGCGCAGGTCACAGAACAGCTCCGCGGCGAGATCGTCAGCGGACGATGGCCCGTCGGCGGCCGGATCCCCACCGAGACCGAGTTGCGCGAGCTCACCGGTACCGCCCGCAACACCGTGCGCGAGGCCGTTCAGGCCCTCGTGCACGCCGGGATGCTCGAGCGCAGGCAGGGCTCCGGCACCTACGTGCTCTCCGCCTGCGCCACGTCGACGCTGGGCGATTACTTCTCCGCGGCGCGCGACACCGACCTCCTCGAACTCCGCGAGGCGCTCGAGGTCACGGCCGCCGGACTCGCCGCGGAGCGCCGCGACGAGGAGGACATCGCCGAGCTCCGGCGCCTGCTGGCCCTGCGCAACGAGCAGTGGTCCCCCGAGCGGGTCACGCCCGGCTACGAGCACGAGGCGGTCACCGTGGACCTCGCGCTGCACCGCGGCATCGTCGCGGCGAGCCACAACACGATCTACCTGGAGTTCTACGATTCGCTCGTGCCCGTCCTGCAGGAGCACCTCGAGGAGTTCCCCGTGGGCGCGGCCACCTCGTACGAGGGCGCCCACGTGGCCGTCGTCGAGGCCGTGATCGCGGGTGAGGCGCAGGCCGCGCGTTCCGCCGCCCGCGAACTCCTCGCGGAGGTCCGGCTGCGCCGACGCTGAAACATACCCCTCTGGGGTATGATCCGGTCGTGCGGGCGATACGGCGAGGCGGGACGGCGGCGGCGATCGTCGCCGTGCTCGCGTTCGCCGTCACCCTGATGCACACCGGCTTCATGCCGATGGGCCGGATGCAGCACGGTGCCGCGCACCCCGCCGCTCCGGCCGCGGCCGCGCCGCAGCACGCCCACCCGGACTCCGCAGCACCACAGGCGGAGAAGGCCAAGCAGACCCTGGACGCGGTGCACGACCACGAGGCGCACGACTGCGCCGGGCCGGTCGTCCATCCCCGCTCGATCGGCGCGCCGTCGCTCGTGGCGGTCCTCCCCGCCGACCACCGCGCCCCGTCGCCCTCCCCCCGCGACGTGGCGACCGCCGCCCGCGGGCCACCGCCCTGGACCAACCCCGACCTCGCCGAACTCTGCCTGCTCCGGATCTGATGGGCGGCCGCGCGCGGGACCTCCCGCGGCGCGCTCCCCCACCCGAACCGCAGACAGACTCGAGAACGAGGAAAAACATGAACACCAACCGCATTCGCATCGCCACCGCCCTCACCGCCTTCGCGGCCGGCGCAGCCGTGCTGTCCGCCTGCTCGTCGACGGATTCCGCGGCGCCGACCAGCGCCGCCGCCAGCGCCGCGGGCGAGCACGCCGGGCACGGCGCGACCTCGGGCGCACCGTCGTCCGCGGCCGCCGCCCGGGACTTCAACGACGCCGATGTGGACTTCGCCACGATGATGTACCCCCATCACGCGCAGGCCGTGGACATGGCGAACCTGGTCGACGGCAAGGGCGCGAGCCCCGACGTAGTCGCGCTGGCCACCGAGATCAAGGGCGCGCAGCAGCCCGAGATGGACGCCTTCACCCGCCTGCTCTCGCAGTGGGGCAAGCCCGCCCCGAGCGCAACCGGTCACGGCGGCCACGCCATGGCGGGCATGATGACGCAGGAGCAGATGGATCGATTGAAGTCCCTGCGCGGCACCGAGTTCGACCGCGAGTGGCTCACCATGATGATCGAGCACCACGAGGGCGCGATCCAGATGGCCGACGCCGAGCTGAAGGACGGCGTGAACCCCGAGAGCAAGAAGATCGCCCAGGACATCAAGTCCGGCCAGCAGGCCGAGATCGCACGGATGCAGAAGCTCCTGGGATAGCGGTCCCGTCGGAGCGGTGGGCACGGGTGCGCGGCACCGGCGCCCACCGCTCAGTGCGGTTCAGCGAATCCGCTACCGGCGCAACCGGCGTTGGCCATACTCGTGGCCATGACGTCTAGACACAGGCGTGCCACGACCCATCGCTGGGCAGCGGCCGCGACCGGGGCCGGCCTCGCCGGCACCCTTGCCCTCACCGCTCCCGCCGCCACCGGATTCCTGGTGCAGGCCCTGGCGAAGACCATCGTGGTGGTCCCCGGGGCGAACGATCCGACCGGCGCCGACCAGTGGCGGCGGATCGGCGGCGACTACACGGGACCTCCGCCGATCATCGTGCACCACCCTGCGCAGATGGGCATCGGCTTCCCCGGCTTCGCGCTCAGCGGAGACCGGAGAACCACGTACGACATGACGATCGACCAGGGGGCCGACGCGACCGTCGCCGCGCTCCTCGCGGCACAGGCCGCCGGCGACGGCGAGGTGGTCGTCTACGCGCTGTCGCAGGGGACCGACGTGGCGGCCGTCGCACTGGTGCGGTACGGCGGGATCCGCCCCGCGCCCGCGGACGGAACCGCGAGGCTGACCGTCATCGAACAGGGCGGGCCGAGCTTCGTGCGGACGGGCGTCTGGAACTTCCTCCCGCCGGTCCTGCCCGGCGCGCGCACCGGTCTGGTCACCAACGACGGGATCGCGGGCGCGACCGTCGTGGGGATCTGCATCAAGGGCGACATGATCTGCGGCGCGGGCAATCCCGTCGCCACGGTGTTCTACGCGCTGCCCGGGCAGATGATCCACGGGAACGACTACAGCGCCGCGTACATCGGGCGCTTCTCCCCCGTCGACGGCGAGCCGTTCACGCCCGGATCGCGACCCGAGACACCGGTGCGCACCGCCACCGTGGTGCGCGACGGTCGTACGGTCGTCGAGGCCACCTACGCCGACGGATCGACCACCCGAACGTGGGTCGAGGGCGACTCCACCTGGGTCGTCGTGGACACCGGCGAGAATCCGTGGACGCGCTTGTTCCGCTCGGCGGGCCTCCCGGTGCCGCGGGACTTCGACCGCCTGCTCAACGCCGTCGTGCCCGTTCCCGAACCGGGCGCCCGGACCCCCCTCTCCGCACTGGTCCCGGCGCCCGCCGCGACCGCACCCGCGGGGTCCGACGATGCCGCAGGCGGTCGCGTCGCGACCGGCCCGAATGCGATCACTTCCGCGGAATCCACCGCCGCGGACTCCGGCGGCAGGCACGTGGCCGGCATGCCCGGCGGGATCCCCGCGACACGCTCCTCGCGAGCGCGGCCGCGCCGGCCACCGTCGAGGCGCCCGGCCCCACATCCGCGGCCCCGCCGGCGACCGCGGATCCCGGACTCCGACACGCCGACCCGACGCCGGCCGATGACGCCGTCGCCGAGAGCGTGACGGAACCCGCCGTCACCGTCGAACCCGATGCGACCGCCGGTGTGGAGGCGGAACCGGCCACCCCGGCCGCCGACGCCCCGGCTGCCGACGCCCCTGCCACGGCGGCAGGGACCGCCGACGAGCGGAGCGGACAGGAAGCGGAGGCGGCCGCTCAGCCGAAGACCTCGTCGTAGAGGGTCACGATCTCGCCGGCGTCGGGGACGCGCGGATTGTTGCCCGGCGAGCCCGACGCCAGCGCCTGCTCCGCCATGAGCTCCGCCAGGCCGTCCCACCGGGCCCGGTCGATGCCGTAGGCGCGGGGCGTCGGGACCGCCAGATCGGCGCAGAGCTCCTCGATCGCCGTCACCAGCGCCGCGGCGAGCTCCTCGTCCGACCCGCCCTCGAGGCCGTAGGCGCGGGCGCAGTCGGCGTACCGGGCCGGCGCCGCGCCCACGGAGAAACGCATCACCGCGGGGAGCAGCATCGCGTTCGAGAGGCCGTGCGCCACATGGAAGTGCGCGCCGATCGGCCGGCTCATCCCGTGCACCAGGGCGACCGAGCTGTTGGAGAACGCGACGCCGGCCTGCGTGGCCGCCAGCATCATCGCCTCCCGCGCGGGCCGGTCCTCCCCGTCGGCGTACACCCTGCGGATGTTCGCGGAGATCGTGGAGATCGCGGTCAGTGCGAAGCCGTCCGAGAACGGGTTCGCCCTGCGGCTGACGTAGGCCTCGATGGCGTGCGTCAGGGCGTCCACGCCGGTGTCCGCGGTCAGGCGCGCCGGCATCGACAGCGTGAGCTCGTAGTCCACCACCGCGGCGACCGGCAGGAAGGCCGGCCCCGGACACAGCATCTTCTCGTCCGAGGCGCTGTCGGTGATGATGCTGAACTGCGTCGCCTCGCTGCCGCTGCCGGCCGTCGTCGGGATGGCCACCACCGGCAACGCGGGCCCGACGGTGACCGTGGGCGCCTTGTAGTCGCGCATCGTGCCGCCGCCCGCGGCGAGCACGGCGAGCGCTTTCGCGGTGTCCAGCGGGCTGCCGCCGCCGAGCCCGATCACGCAGTCCGCCCGGTGTTCCGCGACCACCGCGATGCCGGGTGTGAGCGAATCCGTGGTCGGGTCCGGCACGGTCCCGTCGAACACCGCCACCTCGCACCCCGCGTCGGTGAGCGAGTCGACCAGGCGACCCGCCGTGCCCTGCGCGGTGAGGAAGGCGTCCGTCACCACCACGGGGCGCGAATACCCGAGATCGCGTAGGAGGCGCCCGGTGTCGGCGAGGGCGCCTCCACCGATCGCGAGCCGACGTGGGAGACCGATCTGTGCTGCCGTCATGGCTCGAACCTACCTAGACTCGTGCGCATGGCAGAGGACATCGGCGAAGGCGCCGGGACGCACGATTTCGAGCCGCATCACGCCGCGGTCGGTGACCGGCTCAACTGGCTGCGCGCGGGCGTCCTCGGCGCGAACGACGGCCTGATCTCCACGGCGGGCATCGTGATCGGCGTAGCCGCGGCCACCGGCGAACCGTCGACGATCCTGACCGCGGGGATCGCCGGCCTCACCGCCGGCGCCGTCTCGATGGCGCTCGGCGAGTACGTCTCGGTGAGCACCCAGCGCGACACCGAGAAGGCCCTCATCGCCAAGGAACGCGCCGAGCTGCGGGAGATGCCCTCCGAGGAGCTCGAGGAACTCGAATCCCTCTACCGGTCCAAGGGACTCACGCCGGAGACCGCGCGGAAGGTGGCGGAGGAGCTCACCGCCGCCGATCCGCTGCAGGCGCACCTCGACGCCGAGCTCGGCATCGACCAGGCGAACCTCACCAACCCCTGGGCCGCCGCGCTCTCGTCCGCGGTGGCGTTCAGCGTCGGCGCCCTGATCCCGATCCTCGCCTCGCTCCTCGCGACGCAGCGGATCCTGGCGATCGTCCTGGCCGTGCTGGCGGGCCTCGCCCTCACGGGTTACGTCTCCGCCCGGCTCGGCGACGCCGACGTGCGCCGGGCCACCACCCGGGTCGTGATGGGCGGCGTGATCGCCATGTCCGTCACCTACATGGTCGGTAAGCTCCTCGGCACGGCAGGAATCGCCTGACCTGAGGATCGAGGAGCCCCACGTGATCTCACGCTTCGGACAGACGTCGCCCCGCATCGCCGACACCGCCTGGGTCGCCGACAGCGCCACCGTGATCGGCGACGTCGAGCTCGCGCCCGGCGTCGGCGTCTTCTACAGCGCCGTGATCCGCGGCGACATGGCCACGATCACCGTCGGGGAGGACAGCAACGTCCAGGACGGCGTGGTGCTGCACGCGGATCCCGGTGTGCCGCTCACCGTCGGCGCGCGAGTCTCCATCGGGCACAACGCCGTCCTGCACGGCTGCACCGTGGGCGACGACGTGCTGGTCGGTATGGGCGCCACCGTGCTGAACGGCGCCGTGATCGGCGCCGGGAGCCTCATCGCCGCCAACGCCCTCGTGCCGCAGGGCATGGAGATCCCGCCCGGCTCGATGGTCGCCGGCGTCCCCGCCAAGGTGCGGCGCGAGCTCAGCGACGCCGAGCGGGCGGGCATCACCGCGAACGGCTCGGGTTACGTCGAACTCACCAAGGCGCACGCGCGCGAGAACGCCGCGCAGTAGGCGGCCGCGGGCGTCAGATCCCCGACCACACCATCTCGGCGCCGGAGTGGCCCGCCGCGATCACGCCCCACAGGCACGCCGCGGCCGCGAGCGTCGCGAGCACGCCGAGCACGATCCCGCCCGCCCGCGAGGAGAGCGCCGAGGCGGCGGGAACCCGGCTCGCGACGGCGCCGCTCGAACCCGCCCACACCAGCACCGCGAGCAGCAGCAGGCCCAGCGACCAGTAGAACGTCGCGTCGCCCTGCGTCGAGTGCGCCTCGATCTGTTCCTTCATGCCCGCCATGGACGGCCGCTTCTCGAGCTGCTCGCCTGATTCCCTCGCGAGGTAGCACGCCACGACGGCGACCAGTGCGAGGGCGGGTGTCGCCACCCCCAGCCGGACGCGCGCAGCCGGCCACCAGGCCGCCGCCACGAGCACCAGCGCGGCCAGCGGGAGGAGGACGACCGCCCCGTGGACGAGCAGCGGATGAGCGGGAATTCCCGCGATCTCTGTGAGCACGCAACAATGCTGGCAGAGTGGGCACTGTGACGCAGACCACTCAGCCAATCCTGTGCCCTACCCGACGTGCCGTGCTCGCCGCCCTGCCCGGTATCGCCCTCCTCCCTCTGGCCGCGGCCTGCGGTTCGTCGTCCTCGGACGACGGGGCCTCGACGAGCACCGACGGCGCATCGTCGCCCGAGAACCCCGGAACGTCCGGCGGCGGCCAGGCCGGCGCCGCGTCGGTGGCCGCCTCCCAGGTGCCCGTGGGCAGCGCGGTCGTCATCGCCGGGGCGACGCCCTACGTGGTGGCCCAACCGGTCGAGGGGAAGTACGTGGCGTTCGACGCCGCGTGCACCCACCGCGGCACCACCGTGTCCGCCAACGACGGACTCAAGCTGGAGTGCCCCGCGCACGGCAGCACGTTCGACGGGGCCACGGGCGCGGTGACGAACGGCCCCGCGACCTCGCCGCTGAAGACCGTCGCCGTGAAGCTCGTGGACGGGACCCTGCAGGTGGGGTGACGGATCTGGACCCCGCGGAGGCTCGGAGGTACCATTGCCGACAACGTTATTGAATCGGTCTCAGTAGGCAGCTCCGACCGGACCGCGAAACGAAAACGAGGAGGCTTCGTGGCCAACCCCGAGGCGATCTACCAGGACGTGCTCATCGTGGGCGCCGGCCTGGCCGGCATCGACACCGCGTACCGCGTCAGCAACGAGGTGCCCCATCTCAGCTACACCATCCTGGAGCAGCGCGCGGAGATGGGCGGCACGTGGGACCTGTTCAAGTACCCGGGCATCCGCTCCGATTCGGACATCTTCAGCCTGAGCTACCCCTTCCTTCCCTGGAAGGGCACCAACCGGCTCGCCAACGGCTCGGAGATCAAGGCCTACATCGAGGAGGCCGCCGCCAAGTTCGGCATCGATCAGCGCATCCGGTTCAACACCAAGGTCGGCACCGTGGACTTCGACTCGGCCGCCGACCTGTGGACGATCACGGCCGACCACCAGGGCGAGCAGGTCGTCTACCAGGCCCGGTTCCTGGTCGCCTGCACCGGCTACTACGACTACGAAGCGGGCTACGAGCCGCCGTTCCCCGGCGTCGAGGACTTCCGGGGGCAGGTCGTGCACCCGCAGCACTGGCCCGAGGATCTCGACTACCAGGACAAGAAGGTCGTCGTCATCGGCTCCGGCGCGACCGCGATCACGCTGATCCCCGCGATGGCCGACGATGTCGACCACATCACCATGCTGCAGCGGTCCCCCACCTACGTGCTGCCGGTGCCGAACGCGGACCCGCTCACGATGTTCGGTGCCAAGGTGCTGCCCGCGCCGGTCGCGCACAACATCACCCGCAACGTGAACGCCGTGATCAACGTCGGACAGTACGTCCTGGCGCGCACCTTCCCGAAGGCCTCGCGGAAGTTCCTGCGCAACATCAACAAGAGCATGCTGCCCGAGGGCTACGACGTGGACGTCCACTTCAAGCCCAAGTACGAGCCCTGGGACCAGCGCCTCTGCGTCGTACCGAACGGCGACCTGTTCACCACCATCAAGCAGGGCAAGGCCGAGGTCGTCACCGACACCATCGACCGGTTCACCGAGAACGGCATCCTGCTCAACTCGGGGCGCGAGCTCGAGGCGGACATCATCATCACGGCGACGGGCCTGCAGCTGCTGGCCTTCGGTGGCGTGGACGTCAACGTCGACGGTGCCCCGGTCAAGCCGAACGACAGGTTCGCGTACAACGGCTACATGCTCGAGGGCGTGCCGAACTTCAGCTTCATCATCGGATACACCAACAACTCGTGGACGCTCCGGGCGGACATCTCCGCCCGTGCCATCGCGCGACTGCTGAACCACATGGTCACCAGGAAGTACACCCATGTCGTCCCCGATCTGGGTGGCAAGGTGCTCACCGAGCATCCCGCCCTGGACCTGAGCAGCGGCTACGTCCAGCGCTCGCCCGATGCGATGCCCAAGGCGGCCACCGAACAGCCGTGGATGATCCGGCACAACTTCGTGCTGGACTCCCTCGACTACCGGCGCTCGCGGGTGGACGCTCCGGAGCTGAAGTTCGGCACCGTCGACGCGCCGAGCACCGCCGGGGTCTGACCGCCGGTACGGACCGAGAAGAACCCCGCCCGGATCAGATCCGGGCGGGGTTCTCCGCGTCTGGCCGTGTGCTCGTCAGGAGCCCTGGACGTACTCCCCGCCGACGGTGTTGCGCACCACGATCGGGGTGCCGATCGGGAAGTTGTCGTAGATGTACTTGCCGTTCTCGGTGCTCACGTTGAGGCAGCCGTGGCTGACGTTCGAGACGCCCTGCTGATTGACCGACCACGGGGCGGCGTGGACGAAGATGCCGCTCCAGGACATGCGCGTGGCGTACTCGACGTACGTGCGGTAGCCCTCCGGGGAATCGACCGGGACGCCGTACGTGGACGAGTCCATGTACATCTCCCGCTTCTTCTCCATCGTGTAGTACACGCCGTTCGGGGTGGGGTGCTTGTTGGTGCCGAACGACGTGGGCATCGTCCGCACGACCTCGCCGTCGTGCCAGATGGTGATCTGCTTGGTGTTGTCGTCCGCGAGGGCGACCCAGCCCGTCTTGGTGGCGACCGGGGGTGCGGCCGACTCGGTCGGCTCGGCGACCGGCGTGGGAGCCGCGGCGGCGATCCCCACCGTGGCCGTGGCCGCGACGAGCGCTGCTGCGGTGCTCACGCCGAGACGGGCGAACCCGCGGCGGGACAGGGCGGCGCCGGTGTGGCGGTCAGTCATCGTTGATCCTCCTGGGCGGTAAGAAGCCTTGCGCATGATTCTACGGGTTGATGGGCCGATGTGAAGAAAACACTGAACCGGAGCTGAGGATGGCACCTGCTCCGTTAAGCGTCCAATGAGCGAGGAAAGCGGGCCATGACCTGCTCGTTCGCCGGGTGAGGGCGTCGAGCGCGGCGCCCGCGAAACCTGTGACGAGGATTGTCGGTACGACAGGGTCCTGAGCCGCCCGAGCGGCGCCGACGTGCCACAGGCCGAACGTCGCGGCGCCCGCGACCGTGCCCCTGGGCCGCCCGTAGGCCGCCTCCAGCGACGGGGTGAGGGAGCCGCGGAACAGCGCCTCCTCGGGCAGCGCGGTGCCCAGCGGGATGTCCACCAGGACCCATTTCGCGAGGCTCGACGCAGGTTCCCGTTCGGCGGGGACGGTGCGGACCAGCCCGGCCACGGCGAGGGCTCCCCCGGCGACGGTGCCCGCGGCGGTCGGGAAACGGGCGCGCGCGAGGGCCGCGTCAGCAAGGCAGAACGCGGCGTTGACCGCGTTCCGGGCGTCGCGTCCCCACCCCAGCCGCCGGCTCAGTCGAGGCAGCACGGCGTTGGACCAGGCGACGGCCGCACCCGCGGCGAGTGGCGCCCCGCCCCTCATTGCATCGACACCCACGAGCCCAGCGATCGGTTCAGCGTCGCGGAGAACGGCAGGTCCGTCGCGGCATACTTCGCGGGGTCGCGCGATTCGTCCTCCTGCAACGCGTGATTGACGCCGCGCAGCCGCACGAAGTTGACGTGGGTCCCGGTCATCACGTCCGCGAGATCCTGGACCGCGGTGCAGTCGACCGCGATATCGGCATCCGAGCAGCTGATCAGGTTGTGCTTGAGCCGTGGCAGCGCGATCGCGGTCTGCAGCGGATCCGGGGTGCCCGCGGGAAGCCGGGCCAGCACCGGCTCGACGAGGGCGATCGGCATCTGCCCGCGTCCGGACTTCCCGGCGCCGAGGGCCATCGCCAGCGGTGCGGCCGCGCCGTGGCCCACCGCCAACAGGCGGTCGTCGCCGAGCCCGGACTTCTCGGCGAGGGCGGAGAGACCGCGGCCCGCGCGGTCGAGCGACTGCTGGTAGTCGAGCTGGGCCTGCGGCGGACCGTCGAACCGGAGCGAGGCGACGCCCTGGTGCGCCAGCATCACGGCGAGCTCGCGGGCGGCCACCTCCCCCGCCTTGTCCGGCGAACCGAGGATCAGCGCCGCCCGCAGCCGCTTCGGGTTGTTCGGAGCGGCGTACGTGGCCGCGCCGGCGGTCGGAACGTCGAGCGAGGACTCCGACCAGTCGCCGGGCAGCGCCGCAGGGGCGGGCGGCGGGGGCGCGTTCGTGATCACCGGAGTCTTCTCGTCCGAGGCACAGGCGGTGAGCGCGAGCAGCGCCGCGGCGATCACCGCACAGAGCCGCAGCCGGGCGTGCATCACTGAAGATCTCTCCTCGTCGTCGAGCTGTCGGGCGGTCGAGCCGGCGCCGGGCGCCGTCTCAGCGCAGGCGTTCCGCCGCGCGGGCGGTCTCCACCAGCCGATCGGCCAGTTCCGCCAGCTCATCGAGAGAGGCGTCCTCGGCGATCGCGGTCCGGACGTCCTCCGCCGCGCACCGCACCTCGAACATACGCTCCGCGATCGCCTCCGCCTCGTCCGCGGTGAGCACCACGGAATCCTCCGGCAGCGAGGAACCGGCGAGCGCGGACCGGGCCTCGTAGGCGCGCTGGCGGCAGGAGCGGCGGCAGTACTTGCGGGTCCGCCCGGGGCCCTCGGAGACCACCTCGCGGCCGCACCAGGCGCACGCGGCGGACCTGCGGCGGCGTGCGGTGGTCACGGAGGTCCTCCCTCATCGGTAGACTGGGAATGTTCGGCGTACGGCGATCGTTGGGAGAAGCATGGCAGATCGAGTTCTACGAGGCAGCCGCCTGGGTGCGGTGAGCTATGAGACGGATCGCGACCACGACCTCGCGCCCCGTCGTGTCGCCAGGTACCGCACCGACAACGGTGAGGAGTTCGACGTCCCGTTCGCGGACGACGCCGAGCTCCCCGGCACCTGGCTGTGCAAGAACGGCCTCGAGGGCACGCTGATCGACGGCGTCGCGCCCGAGGAGAAGAAGGGCAAGCCGCCGCGCACCCACTGGGACATGCTGCTCGAGCGGCGTTCCGAGACCGAGCTGGAGGAGCTGCTCAAGGAGCGGCTCGACCTGCTCAAGGCGCGTCGCGGCAAGTAGAGCGAGCGAGTAAGCGAGAAGTCGGAAGGGCCCCGCCGAGAGAACGGCGGGGCCCTTCCGCGCGCTCGGGGGCGCGTCGCGACTACTTGCCGCGCAGCCGGTCCAGCTTGCGCTTGCGCGCCTGGTAGCCCCACTTCGGAACCAGCGTCGCGGCCTCCTTGAAGATCGAGCCGCTCATCTTGGAGTCGCCGATGACCCGCTCGGTGAACGTGATCGGCACCTCGACCACGGTGAAGCCCGCCTGCACGGCGCGCCACGTCAGGTCGATCTGGAAGCTGTAGCCCAGCGACTCCACCTGGTCCAGGCCCAGGCCCTGCAGCGTCTCGCGCCGGAAGGCCTTGTAGCCGCCCGTGATGTCGCGGATGCGCGTGCCGAGCATGATCTGGCTGTACACGTTGCCGCCGCGCGAGATCAGCTGCCGTGACAACGGCCAGTTGACGGTCTTGCCGCCGAACACGTAGCGCGAGCCGATCACCAGGTCGGCGCCGGCGTCGATGGCCTCGAGGTGCCGGTACAGCTGCTCCGGGGCGTGCGAGCCGTCGGCGTCCATCTCGACCACCACGCGGTAATCCCGGTCGAGCGCCCACGTGAAGCCGGCGATGTACGCGCCGCCCAGCCCGTTCTTCTCGGCCCGGTGCAACACGTGGATGCGCGGGTCGGCGGCGGCCATCTCGTCGGCCTTCTCGCCCGTCCCGTCGGGGCTGTTGTCGTCGACGACCAGGATGTCCACGCCGGGCTGGGCGCGGTGCAGGCGATCCACGATGAGCGGCAGGTTCTCCAGCTCGTTGTAGGTGGGGATGATCACCAACGTCTTCTCGGAGGGAGACGACGGCTGCTCGGTCATGAGGATTCCTCGGTCTGATCGGATCGGCTGACAGTCCTACCATCGTGCCTCATCGCGATGGCGATGCCGCACAGGGTGGCCGCGAGCAGGAGGAAGTTCACCGTGTCCCCCAGGCGCGCGGCGGGTGTGGTCGTGTTCCGCAGGCCGATCCGCTCCACCAGGTGGTCCGCGGTCCAGATGGACGTGTTCCGGGCGACGGTCCCGTCGGGCCGGACCAGGGCGCTCACCCCGGTGGTGGCGGAGACCACCACGTCGCGGTCCAGTTCGACGGCCCGCACCCGCGACATGCCCAGCTGCTGCCAGGTCATGCCGGTGCGGCCGAAGGTGGCGTTGTTGGTGGGCACGGTGAGCACCTGCGCGCCGTTGTCGACCGAGGCCTGCAGGGCCCGGTCGAAGGCCACCTCGTAGCAGGTGGCCACGCCCATCGGGGCCGCCTGGCGCCCCGCCCCGTTCGGGTGCACGACGCCGGTCCCGGTGCCGGGGGTGAAGTCGTTCGCCATGTCCACGTAGTCGGAGAACATCCGGAAGAACTCGCGCATAGGCATGGTCTCGCCGAACGGCTGCAGGATGGCCTTGTCGTGCCGCTCCACGGCGCCGTTCGGGTCCATCAGGATCATGCTGTTGTAGTAGCGGCCGGTGCCGTCGTAATGCACGGTGCCCACCAGGATCGGGGCCCCAACATCGGCGGACGCGGCCTGCAGGCGCGCCGCCACACCGGGGTCGCGCTCCGGGGACACGTCCGACGAGTTCTCCGGCCACACGACCACATCGGGTTGCGGTTGCCTCCCCTCGCGGACCTCCGCGGCCAGCCGGTGCGTCTCGGCGAGGTGGTTGCTCAGCACGGCCTCGCGCTGCGCGGCCACGTCCCAGCGCTGTTCGGGCACGTTGCCCTGGATCGCGGCGACGGTCACGGTGCGTCCGTCCGACGGTGCGCCCACGAACGGCCAGGCGGCCGCCGCGGCGACGCCGACGAGCACCAGCGACGCCGCCGGCACGAGGTACGCCCGACGGTCCGCCCGGCGCAGGGCCGCGAGGAGGGCGGCGGCGAGCGCGGCGCCGGCGAGGGCCACCGCGAACGAGAGGCCGGGGGCGCCGGCGTACCGGGCGAGGGACAGCAGCGGACCGTCGGCCTGGCTGAACGCGAGGCGGCCCCAGGGGAATCCGCCGAACGGGAACGAGGAGCGGCCCCATTCGGCGACGACGAACGCCGCGGCGACCCATACCGGCCCGCCCGGCACGCGGGCCACGCGGGACGCGGCGATCCCGAACGCGCCGTAGAAGATCGAGCACGCGATCGCGAGACCGATCCAGGGCAGGGCGCCGACCATCGAGTCGATCCACTTGAGCAGTGGTACGAAAACGCCGAGCCCGGCGAGCAGGCCGTAGAGGAACCCGCCGCGCAGCGTGACCCGCTCCCCCGCGGTCAGCACCACGGTGAGCGCGGCCACGCCGACCGGGGCGAGCCACCACAGTCCCGCGGGCGGGAACGCGAAGTAGAGGGCGACGCCGGCGAGCAGGCTCGCAACCGCGCGGGCGAGCATCGTCCTCACGCCGCGAACACCGTCCGTCCATCGATCACCGTGCGCAGGCAGCGCGGCAGCCGGGCGTCCGCCGAGAGGTCCGGGAGCGGGGCGACGCCGGCCCGCGGGTCGGTCGACCAGCGCTGCACGGCGTCCGACGGTGCGCGGACCACCAGCTCGTCGGCGTCCCACACCGCGAAAGTCGCGGGCGCGCCGGGCACGAGCGTCCCGGCCACGCCGTCGCGCACTCCCCCGGCGCGCCACGCGCCCCGGGTGGCGGCGGCGAACGCCGCTCGAGGCGAGATCGCGCTACCCGGGGTGTGGTGCGCAGTGGCGGCGCGCACCGTCGCCCACGGATCGAGCGGTGCGACCGGGGAATCGGAGGAGATGGACAGCGGCACCGCGTTCCGGGCGAGCAGGGCGAAGTCGTTGAGGGTCGCGGCGCGGTCGGCTCCCAGGCGGCGCGCGTACATCCCGTCGGGGCCGCCCCAATAGGCGTCGAACAGCGGTTGCATGGAGGCGTTCACGCCCCAATCGCCCAGTCGCGCCGCCTGTTCCGCGGTCACCATCTCGGCGTGCTCGATGCGGTGGCTACGGGAGGCGACGCGGGGTCCGCCGAACGCGGCGACGGCGGCCTCGAAGCCGGCGACCACGCGCGCCACGGCGGCGTCGCCGATCGCGTGGAACCCGGCCTGGACCCCCGCCTCGGTGCACGCCAGGACGTGCGCGGTGACGGTCTCCTGATCGAGGAAGCCCACGCCGTGGGTGTCGGCGTCGGCGTAGGGCGCGTGCAGCAGCGCCGTGCGGCTGCCCAGGGAGCCGTCCACGAACAGGTCGCCGGCGAGGCCGTCGGCCCCGGTCCGGGCGAGGATGCCGCGCGCGTGCTCCGCGTCGGCGGCGGGCTCACCCCAGTAGCGGCGGACGTGCACGGGGTGCTCGATCCCGCGCAGCAGGTCGAAGTCCCGCTGTCCGGAGATCGCGGGGCCCGCGCACTCGTGCACGGCGGCGATACCCGCGGCCGCGGCGGCGTGGAGTGCTGCGGTCTGCGCGGCGACGATCTGGTCGTCGCCGAGAGCCGCGGTCGCGGCGGCGCGCACGGCGTGGTGCGCCTCGGCGGTGAGCGGACCGTCGGGTGCGAACCCGTCGAGCTGCTCCAGGCCGGGGACCAGGGCGCGCAACGCGGTGCTCGCCTGCGCGGAGTGCTCGTCGATCCGGGCGGCGTAGACGATGCGGTGCTCGTCGAGGTCGGTGCGGAGCAGGGTGTCGGCCCACGCCGTGTCGTCCCACCCGCGAGCGATGACGACACCGTCGGCGGCGTCCCGGAGGGCGGCGATCACGGCGTCCCGGGAGCCGGTGAGATCGGGGCCCGCGAGCGCGAGCCCGGTGGCGGTGAGGTGGACGTGGGTGTCGACGAAGGCGGGCGCGACGAACGCGCCCGCCAGGTTCGTCACCGGCGCGTCGGGGTGCAGCGCGCGGGCCGCGTGATCCTCCCCGATCCAGGAGACGACGCCGTTCTCGACGGCGAAGGCGGTGGCGGTGGTGGACGTGGGCGTGTAGATCCGCCCGCCGACGAGCAGTTCGGTGGTCACCCGCCCAAGTCTGCCAGTGCTATGCGGGCGGCAGTTCGCGGTACCCGGGCCGCGGGCCGGAGCCGCCGGGCTCGCCGGCCGTGCCCTCGACGGTGCCGTCAACGACGGTCCCGAAGCCGCCGCCGAAGCCCTGGCCCTGACCGGCGAGGACGGTGACGAGGCCGGACTCCTCGACGAACCGCGCGACGCGCTTCGCCCCCACATAGGCGACGGCGGGTCGGACCAGCGCGCGCACCGGCTTGACCAGCAGCAGCAGGCCGAGGGCCGTGCTCACGACGCCGGGGACGGCGAGCAGGAACACGGCGCCCGCGAGGATGGCCGTGTCCATGAGCGCGGGACCCGCGGACCGCTGCCCGTCGAGCGCCTCGCCCAGGTCCTGCAGCACGCCCGCCGCGGTGCGGCGCAGCATGAGCACGCCGATGGCGGTGGCGGCGATGATCGTCAGGAGAGCCCAGCCGAACCCGAGCCACGCCACGAGTCCGGCGAACGCCGCGATCTCCACGACGAAGTAGGTCAGGAACGCGAACAGCTTCATACCGGGACAACGGACGAACCGGGTGAAAGGTTCCCCGCGCCCCGCGATGGTTCGATCGGGCGTCAGCGGTCCTCGAGGTCGCCCTCGGTCTCGAGGTAGACCTGCTGCAGCTCGGCGAGGAGCCGCGGGTCGGGTTCCTTCCACAGGTCCCGCTGCGAGGCCTCGAGGAGCCGCTCGGCGATCCCGTGCAGGGCCCACGGGTTGGACTCCTGCATGAACTTCCGGTTCTCGGGGTCGAGGACGTAGTTCTCGGTGAGCGTGTCGTACATCCAGTCGGCCATCACGCCCGCGGTGGCGTCGAAGCCGAAGAGGTAGTCCACCGTCGCGGCCATCTCGAAGGCGCCCTTGTAGCCGTGCCTGCGCATGGCCGCCATCCACCGCGGGTTCACGACGCGGGCGCGGAACACCCGGTTCGTCTCCTCGCTGAGCGTGCGGGTGCGCACGGTGTCCGGCCGCGTCGAATCCCCCACGTACGCCTCGGGGTCGGCGCCGGCGAGGTGGCGCACTGTGGCGACCATGCCGCCGTGGTACTGGAAGTAGTCGTCGGAGTCGGCGATGTCGTGCTCGCGGGTGTCGATGTTCTTGGCCGCGACGGCGATCCGGCGGTACGCGGAGCGCATGTCGTCGGCGGCGGGCACACCGTCGAGGCCTCGGCCGTAGGCGAACCCGCCCCAGGCCGTGTACACCTCGGCGAGGTCGGCGTCGGTCCTCCAGTTCTTGGAGTCGATGAGCTGCAGCAGCCCCGCGCCGTAGGTGCCCGGCTTGGACCCGAACACCCGGGTGGTGGCGCGGCGGGCGTCGCCGTGCTCGGCGAGGGCCGCGCGGGTGTGCGCCGCGACGTGATTCCTCTCGTCCGGCTCGTCGAGCTCGGCCACGAGCCGCACGGCGTCGTCGAGCATCGCGACGACGTGCGGGAACGCGTCGCGGAAGAACCCCGAGATGCGGACCGTCACGTCGATGCGGGGCCGGCCCAGCTCCTCGAGCCCGATGACCTCGAGGCCGGACACGCGGCGGGACTGCTCGTCCCACACCGGCGTCACGCCCAGCAGCGCGAGCACCTCGGCGATGTCGTCGCCCGCGGTGCGCATCGCGGAGGTGCCCCAGACGGACAGGCCCACCGATGCCGGGTACTCGCCGTGCTCGCCGAGGTACCGCTCCAGCAGCGATTCCGCGAGGTCCTGCCCCGTCGCCCAGGCCAGCCGCGAGGGGACCGCCTTGGGGTCCACGGAGTAGAAGTTCCGTCCCGTGGGCAACACGTTGACGAGGCCGCGCAGGGGCGAACCGGACGGGCCGGCCGGGACGAAGCCGCCGTCCAGCGCCCGCACGACGTGCGCCAGCTCGTCGGTCGTCCGGCGCAGCCGCGGCACGATCTCGGTGGCGGCGAAGTCGAGCACCTTCGCCACCGCGGGGTCCTCGGAGAGGGCGGCGACCGCGGCGGGCTCCCAGTCGCGTGCCGCTGCGGCCAGCACCAGTTCCCGGGCGCGGGATTCGAACTCGTCCGTCCGCACGCGGGAATCGGCACCGCCGACGGCGCTCTCGTCGAGTCCGAGCGCCTCACGCAGGCCCGGGGTGTGCACGGCGCCGGCCCACATCTGCTTCGCGCGGAGCATCGCCAGCACCAGATCGGTCTCGGCGTCGCCCTGCGGCGGCGCGCCGAGGATGTGCAGACCGTCGCGGATCTGGACGTCCTTGATCTCGCACAGCCACCCGTCGACGTGCAGCAGCATGTCGTCGAAGGCGTCCTCGTCGGGCTGGTCCTGCAGCCCCAGGTCGTGGTCGAGCTTGGCGGCCTGCAGCAGGGTCCAGATCTGCTGGCGGATCATCGGCAGCTTGGCGGGGTCCAGGCTCTGCACGTTGGCGTACTCGTCGAGGTGCTGTTCGAGGCGAGCGATGTCGCCGTAGCTCTCCGCGCGGGCCATGGGCGGCACCAGGTGGTCCACGAGCACGGCGTGCGCGCGGCGCTTGGCCTGTGTCCCCTCGCCGGGGTCGTTCACCAGGAACGGGTAGATCAGCGGCAGGTCGCCCAGCGCGGCGTCGGTGCCGCATTCGGCGGACATGCCCAGCGTCTTGCCGGGCAGCCACTCCAGGTTGCCGTGCTTGCCCAGGTGCACCACCGCGTCGGCGCCGAAGCCGTTCTCCCGGTCCGCGACCCACCGGTAGCTGGCCAGGTAGTGGTGGCTCGGCGGCAGGTCGGGGTCGTGGTAGATCGCCACGGGGTTCTCCCCGAACCCGCGCGGCGGCTGGACCATGACGGTGAGGTTGCCGAATCGCAGTGCGGCGACGGCGATGCCGGCGTCCTTCGTGGTGAACAGGGACCCGGGTGCCTCGCCCCAGTGTTCGGTCACGGAGTTCCGCAGGTTCTCCGGGAGCGTCGAGAACCATGCCCGGTAGGTCTCGGGGTCGACGGTGGCCTCGGCCGCGTCGAGCCGCTCGTCGGACAGCCAGTCGGGATCCTGCCCGCCGCGCGCGATCACGGCGTGGATGAAGGCGTCGGAGTCGTCGGCGTCCAGGCCCGGGATGTCGGCCGACGGCCCGAAGTCGTAGCCCTCGGCTCGCAGCCGGCGGATCAGTTCGAGGGCGGACCGCGGGGTGTCGAGCCCGACGGCGTTGCCGATCCGCGCGTGCTTGGTGGGGTACGCGGACAGCATGAGCGCGATCCGCTTCTCCGCGTTGGGGACGGTGCGAAGGCGGGCGTGGCGCAGCGCGAGACCGGCCACGCGGTCGGCGCGCTCGGGATCGGGGACGTACGCGGGCAGGCCGTCGTCGCCGATCTCCTTGAAGGAGAACGGCACCGTGATGATCCGGCCGTCGAATTCGGGGATCGCGACCTGCGTCGCCACGTCGAGCGGGCTGAGCCCGTCGTCACCGGCGATCCACTGCTCCCGCGACGTGGTCAGCGCCAGGGCCTGCAGGATCGGGATGTCGAGGGCGGCGAGCCGACCGACGTCCCAGGACTCGTCGTCACCGCCCGCGGCCGCCCCCGCCGCGTTGACGCCGCCCGCGGCGAGCACGGTCACCACAAGAGTGTCGAGCGTGGCGAGTTCCTCGTACAGCGCGTCGTCGGCGGTGCGGAGCGAGGCGCAGAAGATCGGTACGGCCGTCCCGCCCCGTTGCTCAATCGCTTCCGCCAGTGCGTCGATGTAGGCGGTGTTCCCGGCCAGGTGCTGGGCGCGGTAGTACAGGACGCCCACCCGCGGGCCCGTGGAGGCCGGCCGGTCGATGACGCCCCACTGGGGTGCCGCCACGGGAGGTTCGAAACCGTTCCCGGTGAGCAGCACGGTGTCCGAGAGGAAGTCGTACAGCTGTGCCAGGTTCTCGGGGCCGCCCTCCGCGAGGTAGCGGTGCGCCTCGGTGGCGACGCCGGCGGCCACCGTCGACGCCTCCATGAGGTCGGCATCGGGGGCCTGCTCCCCCGACACCACGACGACCGGTTTCCCGCTGGCGGCCAGTGCGTCGAGTCCGCTCTCCCAGTACCGGCGCCCGCCGAGGATGCGCACTACCACGATGTCCGCACCGTCGAGAAGCCCCGGAAGGTCCAGTTCGACGCTCAGCCGGGCGGGGTTGGCCAACCGGTAGTCGGCGCCACTGGCCTTCGCGCTCAGCAGGTCGGTGTCGGACGTGGAGAGCAGCAGGATCATGCCGTCGACAGTAGCTACAGCACGGAACCGTGCATGACCACGCCCTCCGCGGCCACCTCGACGGGGATCTCGGCGTCCGCCGCGTAGGCCACGGTGCTCGACGTCTCGATCCGCACGTCGTCGCCCACGGTGACCACGCAGTCCACCTCGAACAGGTCGATCCCGGCCTTGGTCAGCCGGTCGGTGATCCGCGCGCCGATCGAGCACACGTCGCCGATCCGCAGAGGTGCCACCTGGCGGACCGTCTGCGCGACGTGGAGCAGCCGGCTCACGGTGAAGTCCTCGATCTCCTCGGACATCATGGAGACGGCGGTCCTGAACACCGGTTGCGCGACGATCAGCGACGGCACCGGGCTGTCCGCGGGCACGACCCGGCTCATCGCGTACGGGACGTGCGGCGAGCGCGTGGCTCGCGCGTAGGAGCGCACGCCCTCCGAATCGACCGCGTAGGAGTCCTCCAGCCAGACGGGGTAGTCGCGGTGCGTCATTCGGCGGCCTCGACCTCCGCGTGCGCCATCGTGAGGTCCAGCAGAGCCATCATGCTGTGGTAGACGTCCGTGAGCGGCGAGATGTCGCGGGCGGCGCGGGCCCGGGCGACGGCTCCCTCGATCGAGCTCATGAACACCGAGGCGAACACGCGGGCGCCGTGCTCGTCGACCCCGTACTCGACGAGTGCGGCGGTGAACCGGCGCTCGCATTCGCGGTAGGCGGCGGTCGCGGCCTCCTGGACGCGCGGGGCACCGTCGGCGAGCGCGGCCGCGAGGAGCGGGCAGCCGACCCGGAAGTCGGACCGGACCAGGACGCGCTTCCACAGTTCGATGAACCGCCCGATCCACTCGTGCGGTTCGCCCTTGCTGGTGGCGGCGTCGATGTACCGAAGGAGGCGGCGGCCCGCGAGCGAGGTGGAGGCCTCGACCAGTTCGGCCTTGCCGCCGGGGAAGTACTGGTACAGCGAATTCTTCGAGGCCTGCGACTGTGCGGTGAGCTCGGCGAGGCCCGCATCGGCGAAGCCGTGCTGCCCCACGAGTGTCAGCGCGGTGTTGACCAGGCGGGCCCGAGGACGCGGCCGCGGCTTCGGTGCGGTGGGCATCGAGACGAATCCTCCCTCAGGTTCCGGTGAACGGCCGGTGCTCGTTGACGAATACATTGCTATCGCAGCGTCGCGCTTGTTTGAACCGCTCGGTTCATGTTACCAATACGGAGTCCATGAACCGAATGGTTCATCGGATCTTCCCCCTTCGAACGGAGTTACCCACGCATGACCGCCCCCGCCCCGATCGCGCCCGCCGCCCCCGCTGAGCGGCCCCATGCCGCCTATCTTGGGATCGGCGCGTATCGACCGCGGCGCGTGGTGCCGAACTCCGAGATCGTCGACAAGATCGACTCCAGTGACGAGTGGATCAAGACCCGTTCGGGCATCGAGTCGCGCCGGTTCGCGGAGGACGACGAGACCATCCTCATGATGTCGACCAAGGCCGCGGAGCGGGCGATCAAGGCGGCGAAGATCGACCCCGAGATCGTCGACTGCGTGATCTTCGCCAGCAACACCCGCCTCGAGCTGGGCCCGTCGATGGCCCCCCAGATCTCCCGTGAGCTGGGCCGCGTGGGCATCCCGGCGTTCGACATCACCGCGGGGTGCTCCGGATTCACCACCGCCGCGGCGATCGGCACCGATCTCATCCGCGCCGGTACCGCGAAGTACGTCGTGGTCGTGGGGGTCGAGCGCCTCTCCGACCTGATCTCCGAGAATGACCGGACCTGCGCGTTCATCTTCGCCGACGGCGCCGGTGCGGCGGTGCTCGGCCCGTCCGACGAGGTGGGGATCTCCCAGGTCTCGTGGGGCGCCGACGGCGACTTCACCACCGCCATCTACCAGGACAAGGACTTCGGCACCTACTTCGACGAGGTGCACGCCTCGGAGGGCACCCCGGAGATCCCCGAGCGTCCGTACCTGCGGATGGAGGGCCGCAAGGTGTTCCGCTGGGCCGCGACGGCGCTGCTGCCCGCCTGCCAGGAGGCGCTCAAGGTGGCCGGGCTGACGTCCAAGGACATCGACGTGTTCGTGCCGCACCAGGCGAACCTCCGCATCACCCAGGTGCTGATCAAGGCGCTGGAGCTGCGCGACGACTGCGTGGTCGCCGAGGACATCGTGACCACGGGCAACACCTCCGCCGCGTCCATCCCGCTGGCGGTCGAGGAGCTCATCCGCACGGGCAAGGCCCAGCCGGGCCAGACGGCGCTGCTCATGGCCTTCGGATCGGGCCTCGCGTACGCCGGCCACGTGATCACCCTGCCCCCGGTCGCGACCGAGGAGGACTGATCGCTCAGCGTCCCGACGCCTGCCCCGGCGTGCTGCGCCCGCACCCCGCGGGCGACGGTGCGCTGGTGCGGGTCCGGATCCCCGGCGGTGCGGTGACGCCCGCCCAGGTGGAGACACTCGCCGGCCTGGCGGGCGACGGCGATCTCGAGCTCACCTCCCGGGGCAACATCCAGGTGCGCGGCGTCGCCGACCCGGACGCCGCGCGGGACGCGCTGCGCGACGCCGGCCTGCTGCCCTCGGACAGCCACGAACGGGTGCGCAACATCCTGGGCCGCCCGCAGGCGCCCGGGCCCACCGCGCTCGACGCGGCGCTGATCGCGCGGCCCGCGCTCGCCGAGCTCCCCGGCCGGTTCCTGTTCGCGATCGACGAGCCCTCCGTGGCCGCCGACGTCGAATCCCGTTCGGGCGTCCTGTATCTCGACGGGTTCCCGACAGACCTGCCGGGCACCGTCGAGAGCGTTCTCGATGCGGCGCAGGCGTTCCTCGACCTGCGGGGCGACGAGTGGCGCCTGCGGGACCTGCCCGACGGTGCGCCCCGGGTCGCCGCCGCGCTCGGCGGGACCGTGGTGGGCCCCCGCGACGTGCCCGACGTGCCGGACCCGCCCGTCGGCTGGTTCGACGAGCCCGACGGCACGGTGACCCTGGGCGCCGGTGTGCGCCTGGGCCGGATCGACGGCCGCACCGCGCGCTTCGTCGCGGCCGTGGGACGCCCCGTGACCGTCACGCCGTGGCGCACGCTGCTGCTCCACGGCCTGGACGAGGGCGCCGCCGAGACGGTGGTCCGGGTCCTGGCCCCGATGGGACTCGTGTTCGACGCGGACTCCCCGTGGCTGCGCGTGAGCGCGTGCGTGGGCGACCACGGCTGCGCCCGCGCCGAGGGCGACTCGCTGGCCCACGCCGCGGAGCTGGTCCACGGGATCGATGACGGGGACCGCGTCCACGTGGTCGCCTGCGAGCGCGGATGCGGCGCACCCCGCGGTGAACACCGGCTGGTGATCACCTCCGCCGATGGCGACGAATAGACTCCCGGCGTGCACGAGTACCTCACCGACGGCGCCGAGATCTATCGGCGGTCGTTCGCCACCATTCGCGCCGAATCGGACCTGTCCGGTCTCGCGGGCGACGCGGAGACGGTGGCGGTGCGCATGATCCACGCCGCCGGGCAGACGGACCTGGCTCGGGACATCCGGATCTCCGAGGGCGCCGTCGCGGCAGGGCGCGCGGCGCTGCGCGCCGGCGCACCCGTCCTCACCGACGCGAACATGGTGGCGCACGGCGTGACCCGCGCCCGGCTCCCCGCGGACAACGAGGTGCTGTGCCTGCTCCGCGATCAGCGGGTGCCCGCGCTCGCCGCACAGTCGGGTACCACCCGGAGCGCCGCGGCGGTCGAGCTGTGGGGCGACCGGCTCGACGGGGCCGTGGTGGCCATCGGGAATGCGCCGACGGCGCTCTTCCACCTGTTGAATCTACTGGCAGACGGGGCGCCCAGGCCGGCGGTGGTGCTGGGGATCCCGGTCGGGTTCATCGGTGCCGCCGAGTCCAAGGAGGCCCTGATCGCGGACGCGCCGGGGCTGGCGATCGACTACATCAGCGTGCTCGGCCGCCGGGGCGGCAGCGCTATCACGGCGGCGGCGCTCAACGCGCTGGCGCGGGAGGAGGAACTGTGACGGGGGTGCTGTACGGCGTGGGCGTGGGCCCGGGCGATCCGGAGCTGGTCACCGTCAAGGCGGCGCGGATCATCGGCGAGGCCGATGTGATCGCGTATCACAGTGCGCGGCACGGCCGCTCCAACGCGCGGGCGTCGGCGGCTCCGTACCTGCACGAAGGCCGGACCGAGGTGCGCCTGATGTACCCGATCACCACGGAGTCCACCGACCACCCGGGCGGCTACCGCGGTGCGCTCGACGACTTCTACGCCGAGGCCGCCGAGCAACTTGCCGAACACCTGGCCGCCGGCCGCACCGTCGCGCTGCTCGCCGAGGGCGACCCGATGTTCTACAGCTCGTACATGCACATGCACAAGCGGCTCGCCGGCCGGTTCGAGTGCGTCATCGTGCCCGGCGTCACCTCCGTCAGCGCCGCCGCGGCCGCCACCGGAGTGCCCCTCGTCGAGGCGGACGAGATCCTCACCGTGCTGCCCGGCACGCTGCCCGAGCCCGAGCTCCGGCGGCGGCTCGCCGACACCGACGCCGCGGCGATCATGAAGCTGGGCAGGACCTTCCCCGCCGTGTCCGCCGCCCTGCACGACGCGGACAGGTCGGACGCGGCCACCTACGTCGAACGCGCCAGCCGCGCGGACGAGCGCGTACTCCCCCTGGACGACGTCTCCGCCGGGGACGTCCCGTACTTCGCGACGGTGCTCGTGCCGGGCCGGCTCAACGCGCCCTCCCCCGCCCCGCACGGCGAGGTGGTGGTCGTGGGCCTCGGGCCGGGCGACTCCGCCTGGACCACGCCCGAGGTGCGCCATGAGCTCGCGGAGGCCACGGACATCGTCGGGTACCTGACGTACACCGATCGCGTGCATCCCCGCCCCGGGCAGCGGATCCACGCCTCGGACAACCGCGTCGAGGCCGGGCGTGCACGGCACGCCCTGGCACTGGCCGCGGACGGTGCGCGCGTCGCGGTGGTCAGCTCGGGCGACCCCGGTGTCTTCGCCATGGCGTCCGCGGTCGCGGAGGTCGCCGCCGAGCCGGCGTTCGACGGCGTGCGCGTGCGGGTGCTGCCCGGCATGACGGCGGCGAACGCCGTGGCGAGCCGCGTGGGCGCGCCGCTGGGACACGACTACGCGATGCTCTCGCTGTCGGACTACCTCAAGCCGTGGGACGTGATCGAGGCGCGACTGCGGGCCGTCGGCGAAGCCGATCTGGCTCTCGCCGTGTACAACCCGGCGTCGAAGACGAGGCGCGCGCAGGTGGTGCGGATGCGCGAGGTGCTCCTCGAATCGCGGAAGCCGGACACCGTGGTGATCGTGGGGCGCGCCGTGGGCTCGCCCGAGGAGTCGGTCACCGTCACCACCCTCGGTGATCTCGACCCCGCCTCCGTGGACATGCGCTGCCTACTCATCGTCGGCTCCTCACGCACCGAGGTGACCGAGCGCGGCGGCGGACGCATCGTGCACACCCCCCGCCGCTACTGACCCCACCCCCACCCCGAGGAGACACACGATGGCCAAGGCCTATTGGATGGCGTTCTACACCGAGATCCGCGACCCCGAGAAGGTCGCGGCGTACGCCGCGCTCGGCGGGCCGGCGATCACCGCGGCCGGCGGGCGCTTCCTGGCCCGCGGGCTCCCGTCAGTCACGTACGAGGCGGGGCTCGAGGAGCGGACGACGCTCATCGAGTTCGACAGCCTCGAGGCCGCCGTGGCCGCGCACGATTCGCCCGCCTACCAGGAGGCCCTCGCCGCCCTCGGCGACGGCGCCGTCCGGGAGATCCGGATCAGCGAAGGGGCCTGACCGGGCTACAGGTGCGGCGCGTGGTCGCCGAGCGGACCGCTGACCGCGATCGATGGCGTCCCGTCGTCGGTGTGGATCACCGAACCGACCACCCGGTAGACCTCGCGGAGCATGGCCTCGGTGATCACCTCCTGCGGTGTGCCGGTGGAGTGGACCGCGCCGTCCCGCAGCACGACGACGCGGTCCGCGAACCGCGCCGCGTGCCCCAGATCGTGCAGGCACACCACGACGGTCGCCGGGCGCTCGTGGGCGTAGCGCCGGATGGCCCCGAGCAGGGTGAGCTGGTTGTGCAGGTCCAAGCTGCTGGTCGGCTCGTCGAGCAGCAGCGCACCGGGTCGCCGAACCACTGCCTGCGCGAAGCTCACGAGCTGGCGCTGACCGCCCGAGAGCCGGGCCATCGACCGCGTGGAGAGATCGGCGATCGCCAGATCGTCGAGGACCCGGGCCACCCGCCTGCCGTCCGCCCGGGGCACGCGGAGCGACGAACGCCGGCGCAGCGCGAGCAGGACCGCCTCGAACACCGTGAGGGTGCTCGGCGGCGGCGGATCCTGCGGGAGGTACAGCGGCTGTTCACCGGTCACCGTGCCCGTGTGCCGCTGCAATCCGGCGATGCTCCGCAGCAGCGTCGACTTCCCGGCGCCGTTCGGGCCCACCAGTGCCGTCACCTCGCCCGCCGGGAGCGGGGGCAGCGTGACACCGCGCAGCACCTCCGTCGATCCGTAGCGGACCGCGACGCCGGTCACCGACACCGCCGCGGTCATGTCCAGCTCCTCTGTCGCCGGGTCATGATCACGAGCAGGAACACGGGTACGCCCACCAGGGACGTGATCACCCCGACGGGGACGATCACGCCCGGAACCAGCAGCTTGCTGATCACCGAGGCGCCGGCCAGGAGCGCGGCGCCGGAGAACAGCGAGGCAGGCAACAGGAATCGCTGATCCTCCCCTACCAGGGCCCGCGCGATGTGCGGCCCCACGAGGCCGATGAAGCCGATGGTGCCGGCGATGGAGACGGCCGTGGCCGCGAGGACCGACACCCCGATCAGCGACGCGGTCCGCACGCGGTCCACGTTCACACCGAGGGCCGCGGCGCGGTCGTCGCCGAGCCGGAACGCGGTGAGCGTCCAGGCCGAGCGGTAGAAGAGCGGTACGACCACCGCCACCAGGCCGGCGAGCAGCCCCAGCTGGGGCCACGTCGCGCGGCCCAGGCTGCCGAGGGTCCAGAAGATCACCTGCTGCAGCTGAACCTCCGAGGCGATGTACTGCATCAGCGCGAGCAACGCGTTGAACAGGAACACGATCGCGATGCCCAGCAGGATCATGCTCTCCGCGCCGGCGCCGCGGACGCGACTGAACACGAGGATGGCAGCGCAGGCTCCGATCGCGAAAACCCATGCGCTCGCCGCCATCCCGAGGTTCGCGCCGAACGGGAGGACACTCACCCCCAGCACCGCGACCAGGGCGGCGCCGAAGCCGGCCGCAGCCGAGATTCCCAGCGTGTAGGGCTCCGCGAGCGGGTTGCCGAGGATGGTCTGCATCTCGACACCCGCGACGGACAGGGCCGCCCCGACCAGCACCGCCGTCACGGACATGGGGAGCCGGATCTGCCACACCACCTCGCGGTCCACGGCGCGCGCGTCGAACGGCGCGACGAGCGTGTGCGCCAGGTCGGCCAGCGGCATCTGGGCTCCGCCGACCACGATGTCGGCGCAGAACGCGGCCGCCGCGAGGACGGCGAGGAGGGCGACCACCGCGCACCGTCGCCGGGCGAGGCGACGGTACGCGCGCTCCCCCGCGCCGGCCCGATCGCGGTGCGGCGCCGGAGCGGCCGTGGCGGTCACCCGAGTCCCGTCCAGAACGTCCCGCTCGACGGGATCGGCAGGAACTTCTCGTGCAGCTCCTGGAGCCCCGACGCGGGGTCGACGTCGCCGAACAGGTTCGGATGCAGGGCCTTCCCGATCCATTGCACGCCGAGGTAGTTGTAGGGCGAGTCGTAGAAGTGGTGCCAGATCCCGAACGCCCGGCGGTCGCGCACGGCGCGCAGTTCCCCGAACCCGGGCTGTTGGGCGAGCACCACCCGCAGCTGGTCGGAGGCCGCGGTCGCGGTCTCGCGGTAACCCAGGGAGATGTACCCACCGGGCTTGACGGGCGACTTCCCGGGCGCCCAGTCCGCGCCGGTCGCGAGCACGACGTCCGGGTTGCTCCGGATCACCGCCTCCGGCGAGACGGTGCCCTGCGGGGTCGAGATCATCTGATCGCCCAGGTTGGCTCCGCCGGCCTCGGTCACCAGTGCCGCGAGGTTGGACCGCGCGAACGTCGAGCAGCAGTCGTAGTACCCCGGCGCGCGCCAGACGAACGTCGGAGTCCGGGGAGCGTTCGCCCGGGCGAGCCGTTCGCGCACCTCGCCGATCTTCGCGTCGTAGTAGCCGGCGAACTTCTCCGCCTCGGCCTGCCGGCCCAGCAGCTCGCCGAGGATCCGCACGCTCGCGGTGGTGTGCTTGACCGGTTCCACGAAGTAGTCGATCACCACGGTGGGGATGCCGGCGCGTTCGAGCCGGTCCACGATCCCCGCGCTCTGCGCCGCCTTGAAGCTGGCCGCGCTCACGACGAAGACATCGGGCCGCACCGAGAGGGCCTGCTCCGCCGAGAGCGAACCGTCCCACACCTCACCGGTTTTCGTAATGCGTTCCGCCTGCGGAAACTTCTTCCGGTACAGGTCCCAGGTGTCCGGATCGTTCTGCTCGAGATCGTCCGGCCAGCCGACCACGTTGCGAGTGGGGTCGTCCCGGTTGAGGAGGGCCGTCGTGTACAGCAGCCGCTGGCCGCCGAGCAGGATCCTCTCCGCCGGCGCCCGCACCGTCACCGTGCGTCCCAGCACATCGGTGATCTTCCTCTCCTCCGGCTTCGGATGGTCCGAATCCTGGGATCCGGCACCGCATCCGGTGACGGCGACGACGAACGCCAGCAGCGTCGCGGCGATGGCGGTCCGCGATCGATTCCCCACGGGGATCGCACTCTTCACGTTGTGATTCCTCTCGGTTCGAGGCCAGGAAAGTTGGAAAGGCTAGCCTATGAACCTTTCGAACGCGCCGATGCTAACAACATAGTGTATTGACAATCATTATCAACAGTCGGCAGGATGGTCGGGCGGCGTCCGCGTGTCAAGGTTCCGTAAACGTTCCCTAAAGCGTTGTGCTGCTGCCTGTTTGGTGTCGAAAGTCACCGGCGTCCTGATGTTGCCACACCTGACTGCTTAAGGCTAGGTTTCCCTAATATGACGAACCGAGATCGACGTATGCACATACTCACCCGCAGTGATCTCCGGGACCTCGAACTCGATCCGGCCGAGGCGATCGGGCTGGTGGAGGACGGCTACCTCGCGTACTCCGCCGGCGCTTCGCGGAATCCGGCCAAGCTGATGATGGATCTCCCGGACCGGCAGCGTGATTCGGTCGCGTACTCGATGCTCGGCTACGACGGCTCGCTCGAGCAGGCGGCGTTCAAGACCAGTTACCGGCAGGGCGGCACGTCGGCGGACAAGTACTACACCACCATCAGCCTGTACGACGACGCCACCGGCGCGCCCTTCGCGCTGCTGGACGGTCAACGGGTGGGCGCCACGAGGACTCCCGCCAGCACGGCGCTCATCGCGCGGAGCTGCGCGCGGCCCGGTGCAGACACGGCGCTCATGGTGGGCACCGGCGTACAGGGCGTCAGGACTCTCCCCTACCTGCTCAGCGCCGTGGGGTCGCTCAAGCGAATCCGTTTGTTCGGTACTCATCCGGACGGCATCCGCGACAGCGTCGCCGCGGTGGCCGCGCACTTCCCCGACCAGGAGGTCGAACTCGTCGACGACGTCGAGGCCGCCGCGCGCGACGCCGACGTCGTGGTCGCCGCGTCGGGCCGCGCCGCGCACCCGAAGATCCGGCTCGGCTGGCTGCCCCCGGGCGGCCTGCTGATCTCCGTGGCGAGCAAGGGCGTTCAGGAGGGAACCCTCGCCGAAGCCGACTACACCGTGGCGACGAGCGCTGCGCAGGTGGAGGTCACGGGGCGGCGGATGGCGGGGGCCGACGGCGAGTACCGGCTGGACGCCGAGCTGCCCGAGATCCTCGCCGGGCGCGCGCCCGGACGCCGGTCGGACGACGACCGGGTCTTCGCGTTCAGCAGCGGCATGGTGATCACGGACATCCCGGTGGCACACGCGCTCGCGACCAGGGCGATCGCGGCGGGCCGCGGAACCGAGGTGGCCCTGTGGTCCTGACCCGATCCGCCCCGGCCCACTCTCCGCCGTTGCCCGCGATCGAGCGCCCCTGGGCGGCCGAGCTCCGCGCGGCCCCCGCGCTGTGGGACATCGCGCGCGCCGTGGGCGGAGGCCCCTTCCACGTGATCCACCCCGCCACGTTCGCGGACAACCTCACCGGGATGATCTCCGCGCTGGCGGACGCCGACGTGCGGGGAACCGTCTACTACGGCAAGAAGGCCAACAAGGCCGCGGCATGGTTGCCGGAGTGCGCCCGGCCGTCCGCCGGAGTCGACGTGGCGAGTGTTCCCGAACTGGTCCAGGCACTCGGCAACGGGATCCGGGGCGAGGACATCGGCGTGACCGGCGCCGCCAAACCCGACGGCCTGATGTGGTTGTCGCTGCGGCACGGATGCCTCCTGGCGATCGACGCGGCCGATGAACTCGAGCGCCTCGGCGCCGTGGCGCGGACGCACGGCGAGACCGCGCGGATTCTGCTGCGGGTGCGGCCACCGTCGGCCCCGTCGTCCCGGTTCGGTTTCGCGCCGGACGATCTCGCCGCCGCGATGCGACGCTGCCGCGAGCTCCCCGTCGAACTCCTGGGGTTCTCCTTCCACCTCGACGGGTACGCGCCCGCGCCCCGCGCGGAGCTCGCCGCCGCCCTGATCGACGCGTGCGCGGACGCCCGGGCGCTCGGACACCGGGCGGACCGGATCAGCATCGGCGGCGGGATCGCCTGCTCGTACGTCTCCCGCGACGCGTGGGAGCGGTTCGAGCAGGACCGGCACGACGGATGGTTCCACGCCGGCCGCAATCCGGCGAAGACCTACCCGTACCACCAGGCGCCGACCGGTGCGGCGATGGTCGCGGCGATCCTGGAACACGACTGCGGCGGAGCGACTCTCGCGCATCGCCTGCGCGAGGCCGGCGTCTCGCTCCTGCTGGAACCGGGTCGGGCACTGGTCGACGGCGCCGGGTTCTCCGCCTTCCCCGTCCTGGGCTGCAAGCCCAGCGACGGCGACCATCTGCTGACCACCGTCGCGGGCCTGTCGATGAGCCTGTCCGAGCAGTGGAAGGGCAGCGAGTACCTGCCCGACCCCGTCCTCGTCCGCGCGCCCGGTTCGCCGCCGGAAGCCGAATCCGCCGGGGTGCGGACTGCGATCGCGGGGTCCAGCTGCATGGAGTACGACGTGTTGACGTGGCGCGCCGTCCCCGTCCCGGGGGTGCCGCGCAGGGGCGACCTCCTGATCTACCCCAACACCGCCGGCTACCAGATGGACAAGAACGAGAGTGGATTCCATCAGCTGCCACTGCCCCCGAAAGTGGTGATCGAGGGCGGCGGCCGCTGGCGCCTCGACACCGATCATCCGACCCAGGAGATCTGATGTCCATCGTGCAGCGCGCCTCCGAGCTCATCGGCGACACGCCCCTGCTCGAACTCGCGCGTACCGGAACGGGAACGCGCCTGCTGCTCAAGCTCGATCATCTCAACCCCACGGGTTCCTGCAAGGTGCGGATGGCCCGGCAGATGATCGACGAGGCGGAGCGGGAGGGCAGGCTGCTGCCCGGTGGCCGCATCGTCGAGCCCACCTCGGGCAACACCGGATGCGGGCTCGCCCTCGTCGCTCTCGAGCGCGGGTACCGGTTCACCGCGGTGGTGGACCGGCACGCGGCCCGCGAGAAGCTGCGGATGCTCACCGCCCTCGGTGCCGAGCTCGTGTTCGTCGAGACGCCGCCGGGCGGCGGCGTGGCCTCGGTACAGCGGCGCGCGGTGGCCGCCCGGATCGCCGAGGAGACCGGCGCCTTCCACCCCGATCAGCACAACAACGCGGGCAATGCCAACGGCTACACCGGGCTCGCGTTCGAGCTCGCGCGGCAATTGGGCACCGTGGACGCCCTGATCGCCGCCGTCGGCACGGGGGGATCGCTCTGCGGCACCATCCGCGCGATGCGCTCGGCGGGGCACGCGACCCGCGCCGTCGCTGTCGAGCCGGAGGGGTCGATCATCTTCGGCGGCCCACCGGGCCTCTACCACCAGACCGGCGCCGGGAGTCCCGCCGGTTTCCCGGTGGGAAGCAACATCGACCGCTCCGTGATCGACGCAGCGCACCGGGTGTCCGACGCCGACGCCTTCGCCGGGGCCCGGGTCGTGGCGCGCCGCACCGGCGTGCTCGTGGGCGGCACGACCGGCGGTGCGATCCACGTGGCGCTGCGGCGGTTGTTCACCTTCCCGGCGGAGAGCACCGTGGTGGTCCTCTGCAACGACGCCGGCGAGAAGTACCTCGACTCCGTGTACGACGACGACTGGCTCCGCGAGCGCGGCGTGTTCGACGAGCTCGCGCACCGTCGGGTCCACCGCTGGTTCGCCGCCTATGACGAGTCCGTCCGGGCAGCGGCCCGCGACGGGTCCGCGCGCCTCGTGGAGGTGGGTGCGTGACGAGGGCCGCCACACCACCCGTCGGCGGATATCGCGAGGTGACCGCCCTCGCCGCGCCGATCGCGGGAATCCAACTGGCGCAGGTGGCGCTGACCAGCGTCGACCTCGCCATGCTGGGGCTGCTCGGCGTGACCGCCGTCGCCGCGGGCGGTCTCGCCATCCTGCTCTACAACCAGGTCCGCACGATGTGCGTCGGCATGGTGACCGGCGTCGGGAACCTCGTCGCCGCGGCGGCGGGCGCCGGCGAGGCGCGGACCGGCACGGACGAGGTGGACGATGCCGCGCGCGACGAGATCCGCTCGCTGCTGCGATCGGCGCTCCTCGTGGCCACCGCGACGGCGGCGGCCGGCGCAACGGTCCTGTGCGGCATCGGCTTCGCCCTCCCGCTGCTGGGGCAGCGCCCCGAGATCGTGACGTCGGCGCAGGCGATGATCTTCGCCCTCGCGGGCGGCCTCTTCCCCATGGTGTGGCTCAACGTCCTGCGACAGTTCGCCGTCGGGCTGCGGCGGCCGGGGTCGCTCCTCGCGGTCACGCTCGTGTCGATCGCGGTGAACGCCCTCTGCAACGGAGCCTTCATCTACGGCTGGGCGGGACTGCCCCGGCTGGGCATCGCCGGCGTCGGCCTGTCGACCACGATGGTGCAGCTGTTCACCCTGGCCGCGTTCGCCACGACAGTCCGCCGGGACCCCGTGCTGCGGTCGATGGTCTCCCTCGCTCCCTGGCGCGCCGACCCGGCCGTGGTCCGCCACATCGTGCGGCACGGGACGCCGATCTGCTTCACGTACGGCTCCGAGGCCGCGATCACCTCGATCGCGACCCTCATGATGGGGACCTTCGGGCCTGCGATGCTGGCCGCCTCCAACGTCGCGAATCAGTTGGCGTACATCGTGTACCAGTGCAACATCGGCCTCTCGCAGGGATCGTCGATCCTGGTGAGCCGCGCGGTGGGCCGCGGCGACGAGAACCTCGCCGGGGACATCGCCCGGCGCGCGCTCACGCTGTCGTGGGCGTTCATGGCGGTGGTGAGTCTGGCGTACGTCGTCGCGCCCCAGGTCGTGCTGTGGCCGTTCCTCCGCGATCAGCAGGACGGTGCCGTGGTCGCCACCGCGGGCACGCTCCTCCTGTTCGCCGTCGCCCAGCAGTACAGCAAGGGCACGCAGAACATCCTCGTCGGGCTGCTCCGCGGGCTCGGCGACACGAAATCCGGCCTGCGCTGCACACTGATCGGGTACTGGGCGATCGGCGTCCCGGTGATGGCGTTGTGCGCGTACGCGTTCGGCTGGGGTGGATGGGGCGTGTGGACGGGGCTCTGCGCCGGCTTCGCCGCGACCGCCGTCCTGCTCGCGCGCCGCTTCCGCGCGTCGCTGCACGCCGGCGACACGCCCTAGCGGGACGTACCCTCCCCACCGGCCGGGTCAGAGGGAGACGGCACCGGCCCTGGGGATCTCGCCTCCCCCTGGGGGCCGGGCGTCAGAGCCGGAGGCTGGCGAGGGCGTCGGCGGCGGCGAGGCAGCCGGCGGTCGCGAGGTCGAGATTGCGCAGCGAGGCCGCGTGGACCGTCTCGTCCGCCGCGGCGACGCAGTCGCTCACCACGTGCGCAGTGAGGCCGAGATCCGTCGCGTGCCGGGCCGTCTGTTCGACGGTGAGGTTGGTGGCGACGCCGGTGATGTACACCGTGGTGACGCCGTTCGCCGCGATCCAGTCCGCGGCCGGGCCCGCGAGGCCGGACAGTCGCTGGTTGTCGAGGACCACGGTGGGCTGTTCTCGCATCGGCGCGATGATCCGCGCCCCGTCCGCGTCCGGGCGGAAGGACACCTGGGCGTCGGCGACGGCCGTCATGAACGCGGTGTTCCGCACCAGGTCGCCCTCGCCCTCGGGCACGGTGAACCGCGTGAACACGACGGGGACGGGCGCCTCCGCGTGGAACCGTGTCGCACGTTCCACCACCCCCGACGCGGCGACGGGCGCGGCGAGCATCGGCCCGAAGAACCCGCCCGGATCGATGACGTTGACCTGCCAGTGCAGTGCGAGGACGGCGGCGGTCATGAGTTCCCGCGGTCCAGCAGGTAGGCGCCGCCGAGCGCGACGGCCGCACCCGGGATGACGTTGAGCAGCAGGATCGGGAACTCCTCGCCGAACGAGTAGCCGTGGGAGACACCGACGGCCATGTTGGCGATCATGGCGAGCAGCCACAGCACGCAGAAGGCGATCGCCGCCCGCTTCACGCCGACGGCCTTCTGCGACCGACCGATCGCCAGGAAGACCAGAGCGAGGATCACGCCGAGGGACACGATGATGATGGTGCGCATCGCTTCAGCGTAGAGCGGTCCGCTGCTCCGTGGGGATCGAAATCCCGCCCTTTCCACAAGGGATTCTTGTCAATGCAAGGCCGCCAGGGCGTCGTACGCCTCCCGCGCCGTTGCGACGGACTCCACTCCGGCGGGCCGCCGGGGACGGTCCACCATCAGCACGGCGACGCCGGCCACGCGCGCCGCCTCGAGCTTCGCCGCCACCAACTCACTGCCGCTGTCCTTGGTGACGAGAACGTCCACCGCGTGCCGGCGCATCAGATCGAGTTCGGAATCGACGGTGTACGGCCCGCGGTCGCGCACGATCTCGCGCCTCGCCGGCAGCGGACCCGACGGGGCGTCGACGACCCGGATGAGGAACCACCAGTCGTCCAGCCCCGCGAACTCGGCCACGTCCTGACGCCCGGTGGTGAGGAGCGCGCGCCCCGGCGACCGCTCGGCCAGGGCCGCCGCGGCTGCGGCGACGGACGGAACCCTCGTCCACGAATCCTCGCTCGAAGCCACCCATCCCGGACGCACGACGGCCACCAGCGGAACGCCCGCCCGCTCGGCGGCCGCCGCCGCGTTCCGTGAGATCGTCGCGGCGAACGGGTGCGTGGCGTCCACCAGCACGTCGACGCCGTGGAGGAAGTCCGCGAGGCCCTCGACGCCGCCGAATCCGCCGATCCGCGTCTCCCCCACCGGGAGTCGGGGGTTGGCCACCCGGCCCGCGAGCGAGCTGAGCACCGCGAACCGGTGGTCGGCGTCCAGGAGCGCCGCCAGCTCGCGCGCCTCGGCGGTGCCGCCGAGGATGAGCACGCGGATCAATGGCTCGCCCCCGGCGCGCGCAGGCGCCGGGCGGAGTAGAGGTAGCTCTCCTCGAATCCGCGTGGCTCCAGGGCCCGTCCGACGAAGATCACGGCGGTCTTCGTGATTCCCGCACCGGCGAGCCGCTCCGGAAGTTCCGCCAACCGGCACCGCACGATCACCTCGTCGGCGCGGCTCGCGTAGGCGACCACCGCGACCGGGCAGTCGGCACCGTAGTGCGGGAGCAGGTCGGCGGTGAGCTCCTTCGCGCGGTGCGCCGCGAGGTGCAGCGCGAGCGTCACGCCGGTCGCGGCGAGCGACGGGAGATCCTCGCCGGCGGGCATGTCCGTCGAGAGCGTGGACACGCGGGTGATCAGCAGCGACTGCCCGACTCCGGGCACGGTCAGTTCCCGCTGCAGGGAGGCGGACGCCGCGGCGAAGGCGGGCACGCCCGGGACCACCTCGTAGGGAACGCCCGCCTCGTCGAGCCGGCGGGCCTGCTCGGTGAAGGCGGAGTAGAGCGACATGTCGCCGGAATGCAGGCGGGCCACGTCGTGGCCCGCCGTGTGCGCCGCGACCATCTCGTCGACGATGTCGGGCAGCGGCATCCGGGCGGTGTCCACCAGCCGCGCGCCCTGCGGGCAGCGGTCGAGCACCTCGGGCGGCACCAGAGACCCTGCGTACAGGCATACCGCGCAGCGGGCGAGGAGGTCCGCGCCGCGGAGCGTCAGCAGATCCGGGGCGCCGGGGCCGGCGCCGATGAAGTAGACGGTCACTCGCCCTCCTTGACGAACACCCACTGCACCACCGGGCGACGCGGCTCCCACGCGGTGCCGCCGCCGAGAGGGCGGAGATCGGCCACCGTGTAAGTGCGTAGGGCCCCGCCGAACCGGTTGCGCAGCACCGTCGCCAGTGACTGACTCTCGACGGTCACCGCGTTCGCCACGAGACGCCCGCCCGGCTTGAGCACGCCCACGCAGGCCGTCGCCAGCGTCTCACTGAGTCCGCCCCCGATGAAGATCGCGTCCGGTTCGGGCAGGTCGGTGTTGAGCTCCGCGGTGTCCGCGACCACCACCTCGAACGGCACGCCCGCCCGGGAGGCGTTGCGCCGCACCCGCTCGGCGCGGTCCTCCCGCCGTTCGACGCCGACCACCGAGCCACCGCCGGCGAGTGCCCAGGAGATCCCGACCGAGCCCGAACCGGCACCGAAGTCCCAGATCCAGCCGCGTGACGGGGCGAGCGCCGCCACCGTCACCGCCCGGACGTCGTCCTTGGTGATCTGGCCGTCGTGCTCGAAGGTGAACGGCGGCTGCGGCTGCGCGGGTTCGACCGCGACCACGTTGAGGTCGTCGACCTTCAGGGACCGCCGGTGGCGGCGCACCTTCTCGCGCGGCCCGCCCAGTTGTTCCAGCACGGTGAGAGTGGCCGACAGGCCCGCACCGGCGAGGAGGTCGTCGAGCGCCGCGGGGGTGGCGGCGGATTCGCTGAGGACGATCACGCGCCTGCCGTCACGCACCGCTCGGACCACGGGCGCGGGATCGCGGGCCACCGCGGACACCACGACCACCTCCTCCGCGGGCCAGGCGAGTCGCGCGCACGCCAGCGACAACGACGAGAGATGGGGCAGCACGGCGAGTTCGAGGTCGGGGCGCCGCCGCGCCAGGGTGGCGCCGATACCGTAGAACATCGGATCCCCGCTGGCGAGCACGTGGTCGCCGTCGGCCACTGCGTCCAGCCCGTCGAGCAGCGGCGACGGCCAGGGCAGGACGTCGGCGGCGACGTCCGAGGGAAGGTATTCCAGCTGCCGCGGCGCGCCGTGGATCACGCGCGCCCCCGAGAGTGACCGCCGCGCAACGTCGGTGAGCCCGGCCCACCCGTCCGCGCCGATCCCGACCACCGTGACCGTCATCGCGGCATCCGCCGCCACACGGCCTGCGGCACCGCGCGGAGCCCCGCGTACAGGGGGCGCAGGATCGGCGGTACCCACACCACCCGCCTCCCCCGCCGCAGCGCGCGCACCGTGGCGTCCGCGACCTGCGGTGCGGTGGACGAGAAGGGCGCCGGCTTCACACCCGAGGCCATCAGGTCCCGGGTCAGCGCGCCGATGATGAATCCCGGCCGCACCAGCAGTACCCGGATCCCGCTGCCGTGCAGGGAGTCCGTGAAGCCCTGGACGAAGCCGTCGAGGCCCGCCTTGGTACTGCCGTACACGAAGTTGGCCTTCCGCACGCGGATGCCCGCCACCGACGAGAACGCGATCACCGCGCCGCGCGAACCGCCGCGCGCATCCTGTTCGCGCAGCAGGTTCGCCAGCGCCAGCAGGATCGACACCTGCGCCACGTAGTCGGTTTGCGCGATCTGCACGGCGTGCGTCGGATCCGCCTCGGCCCGCGACTGATCGCCGAGGATGCCGAAGGCCACCACCGCGATGCCGATCCGCCCGTGCCGGTCCGCCACCTCGTCGAGGAAGCCGACGTGCCGCTCGGTGCGGTCCGCGTCGAACTCCACCGGATACACGCCACTCGCGCCCGCCGCGCGCAGGGCGGCGATCTGCTCGTCCAAGTCCTCGGAGCGGCGGGCCGCGAGGATCACGTCCCGGCCGGGCGCGATCCGCGTAGCGACCTCCATGCCGACCTCGCTGCGGCCACCGAGCAGCAGCACGGCACCGTCGGGCATCACTTCCGCACTCACCGCTCCAGACTACGGTGGGACCGTGCCCACCTTGACGCCCCCGGCCCTCGAATTCCTCGCCGAACGCCACCTCGCGACGCTCAGCACGCTGCGCGCCGATGGGACGCCGCACGCCGTGGCGATCGCGTTCACCTTCGACCCGGACACCGGCATCGCCAGGGTGATCACCTCGGGCGACAGCCAGAAGGCCCGCAACGCCGAGCGGCGCGGGTACGCCGCGCTCACCCAGGTCGACGGTCCGCGGTGGCTCACCCTGGAGGGGCCCGCCCGGGTGCTCACCGAACGGGACGCGGTCGGCGACGCGGAGCGCAGGTACGCCGTGCGGTACCGGACGCCGCGCGAGAACCCGAAGCGGGTCGTCATCGAGATCGCGATCGAGCGGGTGCTGGGGTCGAGCACCATGCGCGGATAGGCGGCGTCCCCCATCGAGACCCGCCCTGCGCCTACAGAACCGTCAGGCCGTGCGGACGGGTGTTCACCGGCTCGCAGCCGTCGTCGGTCACGATGACGATGTCCTCGATCCTCGCGCCCCACGCGCCGCTGAAGTAGATCCCGGGTTCGATCGAGAACGCCATACCCGATTCGACCGGAACGGCGTTGCCCGCCACGATGTACGGCTCCTCGTGCACCGACAATCCGATGCCGTGACCGGTGCGGTGCAGGAAGTACTCCCCGAGGCCGGCGGCGACCAGCACGTCGCGCCCCGCGGCGTCGATCGCCTCCGCGGTGACTCCGGGGCGCACCGCGTCGACCGAAGCCCGCTGCGCCCGCTCCAGCACCGCGTACCGCTCGGCGATCTCCGCGGACGGCTCCCCCATCGCGTACGTGCGGGTGGAATCGGAGTTGTAGCCCGACGGGAGCGGGCCGCCGATGTCGACCACCACCACGTCGCCCTGCTCGATCACCCGGTCGGACACCTCGTGGTGCGGGTCGGCTCCGTGCGGGCCGGAGCCGACGATGATGAACTCGGGCACCGTGTGCCCCTCCTCGACGATCGCGGCGGCGATGTCGTCCGCGACCTCGCGCTCGGTGCGCCCCACCCGGAGGATCTCGGGGACCCGGGCGTGCACCCTGTCGATGGCGGCGCCCGCGGCCCGCAGTTCCGCGATCTCGGCGGCGTCCTTCACCATCCGCAGCCGGCGCAGTACCGCGGTGGCGAGTTCCACCGACAGGCCGCGGTCCAGCAGCGGAACCAGGTGCAGCGCCGGGACGGCGTCGGCCACCGCGACCGATGTCGCTCCCGCGAGGCGCCCCAGGACCAGCGCGTAGGGATCCTCGCCGTCCACCCACGAGGTGATCTCGAGTTCGAGGCCCGCTTCGCCGAGTCCCGGCACCGCCGAATCCTTGAGGATCGCCAGCTCGAGTTTCGGTACCACCAGCCCGAATCCGGTGCCGGTGATCACCAGGGCGGTCAGCCGCTCGAAGGACTCACTGACGACCCCCGTGAGGTAGGCCAGATCCGGCCCCGGGGTGATCACCAGCGGGGTCCCCGCTGCGGTGCTGAGCTCCTGGGCCCGGGTGAGACGGTTCGCGTACACGCTGGCGGGGAATTCACTCATGGGGTGATTGTGTCACCATGACTTCCGTGACGAACGACGCCGCGGGGAACGCACCGCTGATGCTGCTCGATTCCGCCGGGCTCTGGTTCCGTGCCTTCTACGCGATCCCGGACAAGGTGAAGTCGAACGACGGCCGCTCGATCAACGCGCTCCGCGGCTTCCTCGACATGACCTCGCAGCTCATCACCACGCACCGCCCCGGCCGGCTCGTCGCGTGCCTGGACCTGGACTGGCGCCCCCAGTTCCGGGTGGAGTTGCTGCCCACGTACAAGACGCATCGCGTCGCCGAGGAGGGCGCCGACGGCGAGGAGGAGGTGCCCGACACGCTGTCCCCCCAGGTCGACATGATCCTCGAGGTGCTGGAGGCCGTCGGCATCGCCACCGGCGGCGCGGTCGGGCTCGAGGCCGACGACGTGCTCGGCACTCTCGCGGCGCGCGAGGAGAAGGACCCGGTCATCGTGGTGTCCGGCGATCGTGACCTGCTCCAGGTCGCCGACGACACCCCGCCCGGAGCGCGGTGCCTGTACATCGGGCGCGGCATCGCCAAGGCCGAGATGTTCGGGCCCGCGGAGGTCGCCGAGAGGTACGGGCTCCCGGAGGACCGGCCCGGCCGGGCCTACGCGGAACTGGCCCTGCTGCGCGGCGACCCGTCCGACGGCCTGCCCGGGGTGCCCGGAATCGGCGAGAAGACGGCGTCGAAACTGTTGCTGCAGTACGGTTCCCTGGCCGCGATCCGCGAGGCCGCCGACCTCTCCCCGTCGCCGCTGCCGGCGCGTGCGGCCACGTCGATCGCCGCGTCGGCGGGCTACCTCGACGCGGCCTGGGACGTGGTGTGGGTGCGCCGCGACGCCGAGGTGGCGTTGTCCGGTCCTGACGTTCTGCCCACGCGAGCACGCGATCCGCAGCGCCTGGCCGAACTGGCCGAGGAGCTGCGGATCGGGGCGCAGGTGGAGCGCCTGCTCACCGCCCTGCGGGGCTGAGCCGGCGGGAGGGCATCAGGACGGGGCGCCGACCTGGTACTTGCCGTCACCGTCGAGGACCTTGACCTCGACCTTCTTGTCCTTACCGCCGATGGAGGCGCTGCAGGTGAACGTGGTGCCCTCCTTGACCTTCACGCCGTCGGTGTTGCAGGAGACGTCCTTGGTGTCCGTCTCGTTGTAGTTCTCCTTGAGCACCTTGGTCACGCCGTCGTTGACCGCGGCGTTGTCGAACTTCTTGCTGAAGAACGCGCCGGTGAACCACCCGACGAGGATGACGACGAGGACGATCGCGATCACGACCGCCGCGGCGATGCCCACGATGAGGCCGGTCTTCGACTTCTTCGGCGGGCCGGGCATTCCGGCGTACTGCGGCTGGAACGGCTGGCCGGGCTGTCCCCCGAACTGCTGGCCGAACTGTTCCTGCGCGCCGAACTGCGGCTGCTGAGGGACGCCGTACTGGCCCGGTCCGGGCTGACCCGGCTGCCCCGGCTGACCCGGCATCGGCTGGCCGGGCTGCCCCGGCCACTGGCCGCCCCCGAACTGGGGCGCGATCTGGGTCTGGTCGCCCGCGGGGGCGCCGGGCACCTGGTAGGGCTGCTGCGGCTGGCCGTACTGCGGCGAGATCTGCGTCGGGTCGGAGGTCCCCGGCTGGCCCGGCTGCGGGACCTGGGGCTGGCCGGGCTGTGGAACTTGCGGCTGACCCGGCTGCTGCGGCTGGCCGGGCTGCTGCCAGCCCTGCTGTGCCCATTGCTGGTTGGGATCCTGCGGGTTGCTCATCCGTTCACTCCTCCCCGGCCGGCAGCCCGGAACGGCCCCGACGTACGCCTGTGCGCTCAAGATACCTGATCATGAACCGGACTCAGCGACGACGCCGCGACGAATCGAGGCGATCGCGGCCGTCGCCACCGCGGCGAGTCCCGGCCGGGTCTCGAAGGACGTCTGCTTGATCTGATCCAGCAGGTCGATGACCTGGCGGCACCACCGCACGAAGTCGCCCGCGGGCAGGGGCTGCCCGCGCTCGCCCGCCGCGATCAGGGTCGCCGCCAAGGTGCCGCCACTCGCCCACTGGTGCAGCGGCGCCACGAAACCCACGTCCGGTTCGCGGCTCGGCTCCAGCCGGTGCTCGGCCTCCGCCGCGACGATGTCCGTCCACCGGTCCGCTATGTCGCGCACCGCGGACCGCACCGCGCCGGGGACCTTCTCGCCGGTGAGGATCGCACCGCCGCGGTCGCCGCGGGATTCGAAGACCATCGCCGAGACCACCGCCGCGAGGTCCGCGGGCCCCAGGCCGTCGAACACGCCTTCCTCGACGCACTCGCAGACGAGCAGGTCGGACTCGCTGTAGACCCGCGCCAGCCGGTGCCCGGCCTCGGTGAGCGCGAGCTCGCCGTCCCCGTCGCCGGTCAGGTAGCCGCGGTCGGTCAGCAGGTCGACGATCCGCTCGAACGTGACGACCAGCGACGAGGTGGTGGCGCGGACCGTCGCCGCCGCGGCCGTGGTCTCCCGCTCCAGCCGCGCGTACCGCTCGGACAACCGGTCCAGCTCCGGGGCGCGGCGCCCCGTGTGGGCGGGATGCGCCCGCATCCGTCCGCGCAGGTCCGCGAGCCGGCCGTCGTCGGCCGCGGGGCGCCGGGCCTTCGCCTGCTGTCGCGGCGCGGTGATCCCGCTGTTGCGGAGCGTGGACGCGAGGTCGCGCTTCCCGCGGCCGGAACGGTAGTCCGCGTTCTTCGCGACGCGCAGCGTGCCGAGCACGGAGACATCGCCCACGAAGTCCGAGGCGCCGACCCGTCCGGCCCACCCGCTCTCGTTGATGACCAGGGGTTTCGGGTCCCGGCGGTCTCCCGACGGTTCGACCACGAGGGCCAGGCCCCGCCGGCGGCCACCCGTCACCGCGATCACATCGCCGCGGCGCAGCTCGGCGAGTGCGGAGCCCGCGCCGTCCCGCTTGTCCGCGAGGTGCTGGCGCCGCAGCGAACGCTCGCGCGCCCGGACGTCCTCGCGCAGCCGCACGTATTCGAGGTAGTCGGTGCCGCCCGCGGCGTCGGTGATCTGCTGCCGGAGCTGCTCGAGTTCCTTCTCGTTGCGCTGAACCCGCTTCGCGAGCCCCACCACGGACCGGTCGGCCTGGAACTGCGCGAAGCTCGCCTCCAGCAGCCGCTCGGCACCTTTGCGGCCCAGCCGGTCGAGCAGGTTGATCGACATGTTGTAGCCGGGGGTGAAGGAGCTGACCAGCGGGAAGGTGCGGGCGCCGGCGAGGCCGGCCACCTCCTGCGGCCGCACTCCGGTCTGCCACAGCACCACGGCGTGGCCCTCGACGTCGATGCCGCGGCGCCCGGCGCGACCGGTGAGCTGCGTGTACTCGCCCGGAGTGAGCTCGACGTGGGATTCGCCGTTGTACTTCACCAGGCGCTCCAACACGACCGTCCGCGCGGGCATGTTGATGCCCAGTGCGAGGGTCTCGGTGGCGAAAACCGCGCGCACCAGGCCCTTGACGAAGAGTTCCTCGACGGCGTGCCGGAACGCGGGCAGCATGCCGGCGTGGTGCGCCGCGAAGCCGCGCGTCAGCGCCGCGCGCCACTCCTCGTAGCCCAGCAGTTCGAGGTCGGCCGGGGAGAACTCGGCCACGTGCTTGTCGATGACGAGGCCGATCTCCTCGGCCTGTTCCTGCGTGGTGAGGACGACCGGCGAGCGCAGGCACTGGGTGAGCGCCTGCTCGCAGCCGGCCCGGGAGAAGACGAACGTGATCGCCGGGAGCAGCCCCTCGGCGTCGAGGAGGGCGATCACCTCGGGGCGCGGGATCGGGCGGCGGGTCTGCGGCGGGCGGCCGCGACCGGCCCGGCGCCCGGTGCGGCTGACCACGCCCGGGTCGCGGCTGCGGTCGAGGGACTCCCGTTGCTTGACGTACCGCACCAGTTCGCCGTCGAGGACGAGTGCCTTCTGGCCGCCGGACTCCTGCGCCGCGCGGAGCGCCTTCGTGTCGAAGAGGTCGAAAAGCTTGCGGCCCACGAGCATGTGCTGCCACAGCGGTACCGGGCGCTGCTCGTCGACGATGACGGTGGTGTGGCCGCGGACCTCCGCGATCCAGGCGCCGAACTCCTCCGCGTTGGACACCGTCGCCGACAGGCTGACCAGGCGCACGTCCTGAGGGAGGTGCAGGATCACCTCCTCCCAGACCGCGCCACGGAACCGATCCGCGAGATAGTGCACCTCGTCCATGACCACGTGGCTGAGGGAGTCGAGCGCCGCCGAATCGGCGTACAGCATGTTCCGCAGTACCTCGGTGGTCATCACGACCACGGGCGCCGAGGAGTTGATCGAGGTGTCGCCGGTGAGCAGCCCCACCTTGTCGGCGCCGTACCGGGCGACCAGCTCGGCGTGCTTCTGATTCGACAGCGCCTTGATCGGCGTGGTGTAGAAGCACTTGGTACCGGCAGCGAGGGCCAGGTGCACTGCGAACTCGCCGACCACGGTCTTCCCGGCGCCGGTGGGCGCGCAGACGAGCACGCCGCGTCCCTCCTCGAGGGCCTGACAGCCCTGCACCTGGAAGGGATCCAGCGAGAAGCTCAGCCGGGACGCGAACTGATCGAGCTCAGAGGATGTCATCGAGCCCCGAACGCGGGATCGACGTGTTCATGAGCTTTTCGGGGCGCTCGATGGGGTCGGAGGCCGTCAGCGCGCTGCCCGTAGGGCCGGCCGATGCGCCGATCGGCTGCGGGGACGCCGGAGCGGGTGATGCCGCCTCGTCGTCGAGCTCGCCCTCCCAGGCGTCGCTCGGGCAGTTCTTGTACTTCATCCGGTCGTGGAAGCGCGCGAACTGGATGGAGATCTCGAGCAGCACGGCGAGTGCTCCGCCGAGCGCCAGCATCGTGAACGGGTCGCCCGACGGGGTGATCACCGCGGAGAAGATGAACATCGACAGCAACATGCCGCGGCGCCACTTCTTGAGCTTGGTGTACGGAAGTACTCCCACCAGGTTCAGCGCGACGATGAACAGGGGCAGCTCGAAGCTGACGCCGAAGATCGCCATGACCGTGAGCACGAAGCCGAAGTACTGCGGGCCCTGCAGTGCCGTCACTTGGGTCTCGTTGCCCACGGTGAGGAAGAAGCTGAAGGCGCTGGTGATCATCAGGTAGCCGAGGACCGCGCCGCTGACGAACAGCGTGCCGCCGAGGGCGACGAACGTGATCGTGTAGCGCTTCTCCTTGCGGTGCAGCGCTGGGACGATGAACGCCCAGATCTGGTAGAGCCACACCGGGCACGCCAGAACGATGCCGGTGGCGACCGCGACTTTGAGCCGGAGGTTGAACTGATCGAACACACCCGTGGCCAGCAATCGGCACTCGCCGCCGCGCGTGATCTCAGCGCGCGACGTCGCCGGGAGATCGCAGTACGGGCCGGTGAGGAGATGACCGGTCGACGGCAGGCCGAACGGGCCATGGCTGTACCAGTAGAAACCGACGATCGACGTCGCGACGATGGCGAGCAGCGACCACATCAGCCGCGCCCGCAGTTCGTACAGGTGATCCACGATCGACATCGTGCCGTCGGGATTGACGACGGCACGCCGCTGACGTGGATCGAACGGGATCTTCACCAAAAAAGGCGGAGGGCTACGCCGACTTGCGGTCGGCCTCGGAGGGCTCGGCCGTCTGCACGTCGATCGGCTTCTCGGTCACCTCGGCCTGCTGCGCCTTGGCCGAATCCTTCTGCGACCCCTCGGTCTTCATCTCGTCCATCTCGCTCTTGAAGATGCGCATGGAACGGCCAATGCCACGAGCGGCGTCGGGCAGCTTCTTGCCTCCGAAGAGGATGAGCAGGACGACCGCAACGATGACCCACGCCCAGGGATTGTGGGTGATACCCATGATGGCCTCACTTCGTTCTAGATTTCTGTACTGAGCCTACCGGACCCGGCGCGCCCCACACCGCCTCGACCGGCAGGTGCAAGTGACGTGTTCATGAATAGTTCGCGAGCCCGTCCGCGGCACGCTGGGCGACGGCGTCGGCGAGAGCCCGCGGCTCCCGTACGGCGAGTTCCCCACCGAAGCTCAGCACGAAGCGCACCATCCAGGCCTCGGTGGCGTACTGCATGGTCGCGGTGACGGCGCCGTGCGCGCCCTCCCCGACAACGGTGAACGGGTGGTACTCCAGCGCCCACGCCGCGCCGGGCCCCACCTCGAGGACGGCGGTGGTCAGGTCGTCCGCGGCGGCACCGTCGAACAGTCCCGACGCGGGCCGGACGTCCTGAGGCACCCGGGCGGGCTCGTCGAGCACGCGCGCATCGTCGATCCGGTCCAGCCGGAACATGCGCAGCCCCTCGCTGCGCCGGCACCACGCCTGTAGGTAGGTGTGCCCGTCGAAGGTGTCCAGGGCGATGGGGTCCACGTCCCGCTCGCTGAGCGAGTCGCGGGTCGCCGAGTAGTAGCGCAGGTGCAGGGCGCGCTCGTCGCGGAGTGCGGACCGCACGACGCCCGCGATCTCCGTGCCGGGCCCGTCGGAGAGCGCACCGTCGATCGAGGCGATGGTGTCCCGCCCCGTGCCCGCGACGGCCGCCTCGAGCTTGGCGATCGCCCGGAGGACCGCGGCGGGGTCCGCCACGCCCGGCGAATCCGCGAGCGCCCGGAGCGCGAGCAGGAGGGATGCGGCCTCCGGGCCGGTCAGTTTGAGCGGCCGGTCGATCCGCGCGCTGAACCCGATGTCCACGCCCGATTCGTCGTAGTCGATCTCGATGAGATCGCCCGGGAACATCCCCGGCAGCCCGCACATCGTGAGGCCGGTGAGGTCCTTGCGGAGCTGCGCGACGGTGACGCCCAGGTCGGCCGCGGCGCGGTCGAGGTCGGCATCCGGGTGGGTGCGGAAGTAGGGAATCACGTTGAGCCAGCGTGCGAGGCGCTGCATCTGCCTGCTCGGCTGCTTGGACTGCGTACTCATCGCTCCCCCGCCAGTGCTGTCAGTCGGTCCACCACGGCGTCCCGGAGCTGCGGCGGCTCGAACACCACCGCGTCGGGCCCGAGCCCGGTGACCTCTCGGGCCAGCGCGTCGACGGATCGCACCTCGACGGTGAGCTCGGTTCCGGGCCGGCCGCGGAAGTCACCGTCGGACGTGGTGGACGCGAGCCGCCGCAGCCCGTCTCCCCGCCCCCGCGCGACCCAGAGCCGGGCGACGCCCACGGGATCCCGTTCGGCGACCGTGGCCACGACGTGGGCGTGCAGGTCGAACCCGTCGGGCGGCCGGACGGTGGCCGACCGGTCCAGGACCGCGCCCCCGCGGACCCGGGACAGCTTGAAGGTGCGCACGGCACCGCGGTCCACGTCGTGCCCCACGGCGTACGCGTTGCCGCGGAACGTGACCACGCCCCACGGGTGCAGCGTGCGGTCGACGAACGGCTGGGTGGGGTTGCCGCGGTGCGCGAAGGTGACCTGCTTGCGGCGGTCGATGCCCTCGAGCATCGCGAGCAGGGCGCCCTCCGCGCCCCGGTCGGCCGCGATCGCGGTACTCGCGCCCGCGCCCGGGCCCTCCACGTCGAGGCCGCCCGCGCGGAGCTTCTGCACCGCGGACTGGGCTGCTGAGGACAACTCGGGCGACTGCCACACCGCGGCCGCCACGGCGACGGCGGTGGCCTCCTCCGGGTCGAGGTCGATGTCGCCCAGCGCGTACTCGTCGAACGCGATCCGGTAGCCCTGGGTGGAGTTGATCCGCGAGATGGGCGCCACCTCGATGGGCACGCCGAGATCCCGCAGGTCCGCCTTGTCCCGCTCGAACATCCGCTCGAAGGCGTCGTCATCCGAGTCGCGGTCGTACCCCGCCACATTGGCGCGGATGTAGTCCCGGTCCACCGGGAACCGCGTGGACAGCAGGCAGATCACGAGGTTCGTCAAACGCTCGATACGCGAAGTCGCCACGTGTCGATCTTACGTTCTATCGGGCGCCGATGCTCACATCGACGCGATGAGTCGCTCGACCCGTTCGTCGACGTTGCGGAACGGGTCCTTGCAGAGCACGGTGCGCTGCGCCTGGTCGTTGAGCTTGAGGTGCACCCAGTCGACCGTGAAGTCCCGGTTCGCGGCCTGCGCGGCGGTGATGAAATCACCGCGGAGCTTCGCGCGGGTCGTCTGCGGCGGCGTGTTCACCGCGGCGTCGACGGCCTCGTCGGTGGTGATCCGCGCCGCCATCCCGCGCCGCTGCAGGACGTCGAAGACGCCGCGCCCGCGCTTGATGTCGTGGTAGGCGAGGTCGAGCTGCGCGATCTTGGGATCGGAGAGGTCCATCGAGTACTTGTCCAGGTAGCGCTGGAACAACTTGCGCTTGATCACCCAGTCGATCTCGGTGTCGACGTGCGAGAAGTCCTGGGACTCGACGGCGTCCAGGGTGCGGCCCCAGAGGTCCACGACCCTGGTGAGCTGCTCGTCGGGCTCACGGGTGGCGAGGTATTCGACGGCCTTGGCGTAGTACTCGCGCTGGATGTCCAGGGCGCCCGCGTGCCTGCCGCCGGCCAGCCGCACCTCGTGCCGGCCCGTGGTGTCGTGGCTGACCTCGCGGATGGCGCGGATCGGGTTGTCCAGGGAGAAGTCGCGGAACTGGACGCCCGCCTCGATCATCTCCAGCACCAGCGTCGCGGTGCCCACCTTGAGCATGGTGGTGGTCTCGGACATGTTGGAGTCGCCGACGATCACGTGCAGCCGGCGGTACTTCTCGGCGTCCGCGTGCGGCTCGTCGCGGGTGTTGATGATCGGGCGGCTGCGGGTGGTGGCGCTGGAGACGCCCTCCCAGATGTGCTCGGCGCGCTGGCTCAGGCAGTACGTGGCCGTCTTCGGGGTGAGCAGCACTTTGCCCGCACCGCAGATCAGCTGGCGGGTCACCAGGAAGGGCAGCAGCACGTCGGCGATGCGGGAGAACTCGCCGACGCGGCCCACCAGGTAGTTCTCGTGGCAGCCGTAGGAGTTGCCCGCCGAATCGGTGTTGTTCTTGAAGAGGTAGATGTCGCCGCCGATGCCCTCGTCCTGCAACCGCTGCTCCGCGTCGAGCAGCAGGTCCTCGAGCACGCGCTCGCCCGCCTTGTCGTGCGTGACGAGCTGCAGCACCGAATCGCATTCGGCGGTGGCGTACTCGGGGTGGCTGCCCACGTCGAGGTACAGGCGCGAGCCGTTCTGCAGGAAGACGTTGGAGCTGCGCCCCCAGGAGACGACGCGCCGGAACAGGTACCGGGCGATCTCGTCCGGGCTGAGGCGACGGTGCCCGTGGAACGTACACGTCACACCGAACTCGGTCTCGATCCCCATGATTCGCCGCTGCACGTGTCGAACACTACCTCTCCGCCCAGCGCGCCGCGGTCAGGTGTCGCGGGCGGGCCCGGTTCTGATCCCCGCGAGGACGAAGCCGAGGTGACGACGCCAGACGGTGTCGTCCCCGGGGTGTAGTGCGATGACGTTCGCCACCGCGACCATGAGCGTCGCGAGATCGTCGAAACCGAAGTCCCGCCGTACTACTCCGGCGGTGTGGGCGCGGTCGAGAACGGCCAGGACCGCGCCGCCCGCGCGCCCGCACTCCGCGACGAGGTCCACCTCGCCGACCGCTCCCCTGGCCACGGCCTCGTTGACCGTGCGGTCGCGCGCCTGCGCGGCGATCAGGGCGTCCAGGAACCCGGCGAACGCGGTCCAGGCGTCGGGTTCGGCGTCCGCGGCGGCTGCGAGGGCGTCGAGCTGCGCGAGCCGGTCCGGCAGCACCGCGTCCACGAGCTCGCCGCGGTCCGCGAAGTGGTTGTAGAGCGTGCCGATGCTCACGCCGGCCCGCTTGGCGATCCGCTCCAGCGGCACGTCGACGCCGTGCTCGTCGAACGACGCCCGGGCGGCGTCCACCAACTTCTGCCTGTTGCGCACGGCGTCCGCTCGGGGAGACATGCCGACCAGCATAGCGATATTGAGGACCTCCTCAACTTCTGGTACTAAGTTGAGTATGACCTCAAGTAATGCGCACCCCGTCCTCGTCGTCCTCGGAGCCGGCCCCGGGCTCGGAATGTCCGTCGCCCGCGCCTTCGGCCGCCGCGGCTACCGCGTCGCGATCGCCTCCCGCTCCGCCGACCGCCATCCCGGCTACCTCGACGAGCTCCGCGCGCTCGGCATCGAGGCCGCCGCCTTCCAGGTGGACGCCGCCCGGCCCGGATCCGTCGCGGACGCCGTCGCCGCGGTCCGCGAACGATTCGGGCGGATCGACGTGGCCTACTACGGCGCCGGCGCCCCCGTCGCGCTCACGCCGATCACCGAGCTCACCCCGGCCGGCGCCACCGAGGCGCTCGGCACCGTCGCGCCCGTCGTCGAGTTCGCCACCGCGGTGCTGCCCGAACTGCGTGCGCGCGACGGCGCGCTGCTGCTGGTCGGCGGGTTGAGCAGCGTGATCCCGATGCCCCACCTCGGCGGGCTCACCCTGGTCGCCTCCGCCTACCGGGCGTACGCCCTGAACCTGCACGCCGCGCTGGCCGACGAGGGCGTGTACGCGGGCACGCTCACCGTGGGCGGGATGATCGCCGGAGGAGATATCGCCGCGGCGATGGCCGCCTCGACGCAACCGGAGGATCTCGCCGCCATCACGCTGCAGCCCGACGACCTGGCCGAGACCGTGTGGCGCCTGGTGACCGAGCGCACCGAGGCCGAGGCCGTGATCGACGTGATCAGTTGACGATCAGTCGTCGCCGTCCAGTTCGGGGTGCCGGCGGAAGTTGACGACCGCCGCCACCAGCCCGCCCCAGACCACGACGATGGAGACCGCCATCATCGCGATGGCTCCGCCGCTCATGCGCTCACCTCCTTGTCGGGAGCGATGTCGTCGGGTGTGAAATCGTCGGCCGCGCGGTCCGGCAGCAGCGACATGCCGATGCCGAACAACAGCGCCAGTCCGGCGACCCCCCAGCCTGCGGCCAGAAGGAAGTCCGTGCTGTACCCGCTGTAGTTCTCGGAGAATTCGGTGATGAGGCTGTCGATGCTCATCCAGATCAGCATGACCGGGGCGACGACGCCGAGCAGCACCTGCCAGGCCTTCCCGACTCGGAAACTCGAGATCGCGTCCACGTGCCGCTGCAGAACGGGCAGGCGGCGCAGCACCACCGCCGCCACGAGGATCGCGACCAGCGCGGCCAACACGATGCCGTACGAGTTGATGAAATGATCCACGGTGTCCAGGATGTACAGCCCGTTCTCGGTGGGGTAGAACGCGATCGACACCGCAGCGGTGGCGCCGCCCACCGCGAACACCGAGGGGATCCGGCCGAGCCCGGTGCGGTCCTGGATCGCCGCCACGATGACCTCGACGATGCTGATCAGCGACGTCAGGCCGGCGATGAGCAGGGACCCGAAGAACAGCACGCCGAACAACGCCGATCCTCCGCTGAGCTCGGAGATCACCTGCGGGAAGGCGATGAACGCGAGGCCGGTGCCGCCCTCCACGACCTCGCCGATCGGGACGTGCGCCTGCATCGCCATGAAGCCGAGCGTGGCGAACACCCCGATCCCGGCAAGGATCTCGAAGGCGCTGTTGGCGAACCCCGCCACCAGTGCGGAACCGGTGAGGTCGGCCTTGCGCTTGAGGTACGACGAGTAGGTGACCATGATGCCGAAACCCACCGACAGCGAGAAGAAGATCTGGCCGTAGGCGGCCTGCCACACCTTCCCGTCGGTGATCGCGGACCAGTCGGGCGAGAACAGCGCGTTCAGCCCGTCGCCGGCGCCGGGCAGGAACAGCGCGCGCACGACGAGGATCGAGAACAGCAGCACCAGAAGGGGAATGAACACCTTGTTCGCCTTCTCGATGCCCCGCTTCACCCCGAGCGCGAGCACCGCGAGGGTCACGACCCACACGGCGACGAGCGGCCACAGCACGCCCGGCACGAACGCGCCGAGCAGCGACGGCGCATCGGCCGTGTGCAGGAAGTCCTTCTGGAAGAACGTCGCCGGGTCCGAGCCCCAGGCCTTCGACGTGGAGAAGCCGATGTATCGCACCGACCAGGCGAGGATCACCGCGTAGTACGTGGCGATGAAGAAGCAGATGCCCACCTGCCACCAGCCCACGAACGTGGCAGGCTTGCCCAGTCGACGCATGGACCGCGGCGCCGAGGCCCGATGCCGGTGCCCCACTGCGTATTCGAAGATCAGCAGCGGGATCCCCGCGGACAGCAACGCGATGAGATACGGGACCATGAACGCCCCGCCGCCGTTGTCGTACGCCTCCTTGGGGAACCGCCAGATGTTGCCGAGGCCGACCGCGGAGCCGATGGCGGCGAACAGGAACCCCGCTCGCGTTCCCCACTGCTCGCGCGGGCGATCGATCGCGTCCGCCGTCACCGTTCTCCTCCGTTGCTACCTCGCCGAACGTGCCTTCCCGACGGTATCGAACATCGCCGCGGGAACGGAGGATTCGGACGAATCGGTGCGCCGCCGGTGGTCGACCAGGTACGCGATCGCCGCGAGCGGCACGAGCGCCGCACTCGGCAGGACGAAGCCGGCGAGCAGCGCCTCCGCGGGGAGGAACTCCCCCAGCGTCGCGGAGAACGCGAGGTTGAAACCCGCGTGCGCCACCGAGGTGGGCCAGATGCTGCCCGATCCGTACCACAGTGTGCTCCACACGATCTCGAGCAGCATCGACATCACCACCCACAGCGGGATGAGCAGCAGCACATCGTGCAGCGGCGGCTGGAAACCGAAGTACCCCACCGAGGCCAGCGGCCAGTGCCAGACGCCCCAGATCGCGCCCGTCGCGGCGGACGCCGCCGTGGGGCGGCCGCGGAGGAGCGGCAGGTCCGCCAAGGCGCCCCGCAAGTACGAGGTCCAGCCGAACTCCTCGCCGAAGTACAGCGGCGCGAGCACGAGCATCACCAGCGGGCCCACGGCGATGGCCTGCAGGTGCGGCAGGACACCGTCGTCCGGCACCACCGCGACGCCCGTCGCGATGCCCAGGGGCAATGCGATCGCCAGGAGGAGCGGAGGGATCGCGAGCGCCGCCAGGTACCACCGCCACCGCTGCCGCACCCGCGGGCGCAGGCCCGCATCGCGGAACCCATGTCGGGTGACCCACATCCGCACCACGACGGCCGCGGCCGCGGGCGCGAACGCCCCGGTCAGCAGCTGTATCACCGGATCGTCGAGCGGGTGTCCCACCGTGTACGCGCCGAGCCACAGCCCCCAGGTGGGCAGGAACGTGAGTGCCAAGAACCAGAGGATGCCGCGCCGGTGCGCGGAGGTGTCGGTCATGCCTCCAGCACACCGGTTGAACGGCCCGCGGTCACGGGCGCGGGAACCCGGATCCGAGGTGGTGCCAGCGCTACCGCCGAGCACCTACCCCAAGAGCTCGGTGACCCGCTCGTCGGTGAGCCGCTTGAACGCGCGACGCGGCCGATTGCGGTCGAGTACGGCGACCTCGAGTTCCGGTGCGGTGAAGTCCTTCTGCTCGCCGGAGCTGGACGACCCGTTCGACGGGGCGGGCGCCCCGAGCGCGGTGACCGCGAGCTTCAGCGCCGCGGCCAGGTCCAGGTCGTCCTCGTAGCCTTCGGTGAGCACCGGCGTGATCGACTCGGTCTGGCCGCCCATCACCACGAACTGCTTCTCGTCGCCCACGGACCCGTCGTAACCCACGCGGTACAGCCGCGATTCGGACCCGCCCGGCGCGCCGACCTCGGCCACCGTCAACTCCACCTCGTACGGCTTGGCCTGCTCCGTGAACACCGTGCCCAAGGTGGACGCGTACGCGTTGGTGAGGGACCACGCCGTGACGTCGCGCCGCGAGTACTGGTAGCCGCGGGTGTCGGCGAACTGGATCCCGGCGCGGCGCAGCGACTCGAACTCGTTGTACTTGCCGACCGCGGCGAAGCCGATACGGTCGTAGATCTCGCTGATCTTGTTGAGCGAGCTCGGATTATCGGCGACGAACAGCACACCGTCGGCGAACTTCAGCACCACGACGCTGCGGCCCCGGGCGATGCCCTTGCGCGCCAGCTCCGAGCGATCGCGCATGATCTGCTCGGCGGAGGCGTAGTACGGGAACGTCACGGCAGCTCCTCCCCCGCGGTGCGGTGCGCGATGACCCTGTCCGTGGCGGCCGCCACGTCCTCCTCGCCGATCTCCACGGCACCGTCGGCCGTGATGGCGATCGCCGTGGGATACAGCTTGCGCAGCACGTCGGGGCCGCCCGTCGCGGTGTCGTCGTCCGCCGCGTCGAAGAGGGCCTCGGCGGCCACGTCCAGCGCACCGTCGACATCCAGATCCGGCCGGAAGCGCTTCTTGATGGACGATTTGGCCCACGCCGAGCCGGAACCGATGGAGTGGAAGCCGGTCTCGTCGTGCCAATCGCCCGTCACGTCGTACGAGACGATGCGCCCGCGCGCCTCGATCTCGTCGAATCCGACGAGCAGCGGCACCGCCGCGAGGCCCTGCAGGGCCGCCCCGAAGTTGCTGCGCACCATCCCGCCGAGCCGGTTCGCCTTGCCCTCGAACGTGAGCGGCATGCTCTCGATCTTCTCGTAGTGCTCCAGCTCCACCGTGAACAGCTTGACGATCTGCTTCGCGATCCCCGCCGTCCCGGCGATGCCGACGGCCGTCAGGTCATCGGTCACGAACGTCTTGGTGATGTCGCGCTGCGCGATCAGGTTGCCCATCGTGGCCCGGCGGTCGCCCGCGAGCAGGACGCCGCCCTCGAAGGCGACGGCGACGATGGTCGTGCCGTGCGGGAGGTCACGCGCACCGTCGCCCCCGGTCAGAGCTCCCGGCAGCGCCTCCGGGGCCACCGCGGCCAGGTGCTCGACGAACGACGAACGCGCGCCTCCGAGCGGCGTCACTGGCCGCCCTTCTGCACGTACGCGCGCACGAAGTCCTCGGCGTTCTCCTCCAGCACGTCGTCGATCTCGTCGAGCAGATCGTCCGTCTCGTCGGTCAGCTTCTCGATGCGCTCCTGGCCGGCACCCGACGGTGCACCCGCAGCGTCGTCCTCGTCTCCGCCGCCACCACGTTTGACCTGTTCCTGCGCCATCTCGCTGCCTCCTTAGCGACCACTCGAGCTGCACGGCCCGATGATTTCACCCTACCGGCCTACACTGCGGCTGTGGATCCTTACACGCCGCCCGGACTCCCCGAACCCGTGCTCGTCAGCATCGGGGACATCCACTGCACCCGGACCGAGGTGATCACCCCGGTGGGCACCTTCCCGATCGTGGGGACCCGGTGGACGGTGACCGATCACAGCGTCACGACGAGGACGACGCCCACGTGGGCGATCATCACGGCCGTCGTCATCGCGGTCTTCACGTGCCTGCTCGGCCTCCTGCTGCTCCTCGTGAAGGAGGATCAGACGCAGGGATTCGCACAGGTCACCGTGCTCGGGCCCGACGGGCGGTCGTACACCACCCTCGGTGCCGACGTACTCCTATGCGGCGGTGCAGGACGTGTTCCGCCGGGTCGACTACGCGCGCAACCTCGGCATGGGCGCCTAGCGTTCACCGCACGGGGCGGAGCCGCACGACGGGGATCGCGCGGGACGTCTTCGCCTGGTAGGCGGCGTAGCGGCCGCCGTTGTTGCGGTCCGCCAGCGCCCACAGCCGGGCGTAGTCCGCGTCACCGGGCCGGAGCGCCTCGACGGTGGCGGGAAACCTCTGCGTGCCCACCTGCAGGTCGACCGTGCCAGCCTTGACCATGTTGTGGAACCACGCCGGGTTGCGGGGAGCGCCGCCCTTGGACGCCACCACGAGGTAGTCCTCGCCGTCCCGGGCGTACGTGAGCACCGTCGTCCGCGGTTCGCCGCTCTTCGCGCCCACGGTGCGCACGATGAGGCTCGGGACGCCGAACAGCAGCTTGTGCCCGATGCGCCCGCCCGACCGCACGTACAGTTCCCCGTGCGCCTTGAGCACCTCGGGGAACGCCTTGGCGTACAGCTTGTTCAGCTCTCCTGCGATGTCCATGTTTCAGCCCTTCAGCGAATCGACGAGCTCCCGCGCGTCGGCGGCGCTGTCCAGCAGGGCCCCGACGTGCTCCTTCGTGCCGCGCAGTGGCTCCAGGGTGGGGATCCGCACCAGCGAATCCGCGCCCACGTCGAAGATCACGGAGTCCCAACTGGCGGCGGCGATCTCGGTGCCGAACCGGCGCATGCACTCGCCGCGGAAGTAGGCGCGCGTGGACTCCGGCGGCGTGCTCACCGCGTCCATCACCTGCTGCTCGGTCACCAGCCGCTTCATCGAGCCGCGCGCCACGAGCCGGTTGTACAGCCCCTTGTCGAGGCGGACGTCCGAATACTGGAGGTCGACCAGGGCCAGCTTCGACGCGCCCCAACCGAGGCCCTCGCGCTGGCGGATGCCCTCCAACAGGCGCAGTTTGGCCGGCCAGTCCAGAGTGTCCGCCAACCGCATGGGATCGTCGGCGAGCACATCCAGCACCCGCACCCAGGTGGCGTGCACGTCGTGGGCGCGCGCGTCGTCGGAGCCCTCCAGGTACGCGCCCACCCGGTCCGCGTACGCCCGCTGGATGTCGAGCGCCGTCATCCTCCTGCCGTCCGCCAACTCGAGCAGCCCCGTCAGGGACAGGTCGCGCGACACCTGGTGCACCGCCGTCACGGGCGCGGACAGCTGCAGGTCGGAGAGGTCCACGCCCGCCTCGATCAGGTCCAGGACCAGTGACGACGCCCCCACCTTGAGGTAGGTGGAGGTCTCGGCGAGGTTCGCGTCGCCGATGATCACGTGCAGCCGGCGGTACTTGTCCGGGTCGGCGTGCGGCTCGTCCCGGGTGTTGATGATCCCGCGCTTGAGCGTGGTCTCCAGGCCCACCTCGACCTCGATGTAATCGGCCCGCTGGGACAGCTGGAAGCCCGGCTCGTCACCCAGCGCACCGAGGCCGACGCGGCCGCTACCGGTGTACACCTGCCGGGTCGCGAAGAATGGGGTCAGCCCGGAGACGATCGACGCGAACGGGGTGTCGCGGCGCATCAGGTAGTTCTCGTGCGTGCCGTACGAGGCGCCCTTGCCGTCGATGTTGTTCTTGTACAACTGCAGCGCCGCCGCACCCGGCACCGTCGAGGCGTAGCGGGCCGCGGCGTCCATGACCCGCTCCCCCGCCTTGTCCCAGATCACCGCGTCGAGGGGGTCGGTCACCTCGGGCGCCGAGTACTCCGGATGCGCGTGGTCGACGTACAGCCGCGCGCCGTTGGTGAGGATCATGTTCGCGGCGCCGATCTCATCGGCGTCGATGATCGGCGCCGGGCCGCCGCGGCCCAAGTCGAAACCGCGGGCGTCGCGCAGGGGCGACTCCAGGTCGTAGTCCCAGCGGGTGCGCTTGGCGCGCGGCACCGCCGCGGCCGCAGCGTACGCGAGCACCGCCTGCGTCGAGGTGAGAATCGGATTGGCTCCGGGGTCCTTCGGCGCGGAGATCCCGTATTCCACCTCGGTACCGATGATGCGCTCCATGCGGCCAGCCTAACCGTGCAGATCCGGCCCTCTCGCGCCGCTCCCGGCACCGCCCGTGATCAGCCCGATTTCCGGGAGATGCGCAGCAGCGTGCCGCCCCAGAGCAGCAGGCCCAACAACGCCAGAACGCCGATCGACACGGCCCACTGCGCCGGCGTCGCGTCCCACAACGGGTCCGCCGAGGCCGGCACCAGCTTCCCCGTCGCGGGATCGGTGAACGACGTGATCTTCTGCAGGTCGATCGTCGACGCGCTCGCGGCGAAGCCCCACCGCGACGGGAACAGCCACGACACCTGCTCCAGGCCGGCGCGGCCGTGCAGGTCGAACAGCCCGCCGCTCATCACGAGCTGCACCATGATCACCACGACGAGCATCGGCATCACCTGCTCGCTGGACCGCGCGATCGCCGAGATCATGAGCCCCACCAGCGTCGACACGCACGCCAGGAACGCCACGTCGACCACCAGCTCCAGCGACGCGTTCTTCAGCACCGCGCCCTGCGTCTCCGGGCGCGTCACGCCCACCAGCACGATCGCCATCATGATCGCCGACTGGATCGTCGCGGCCACGAAGTACACCAGCGTCTTCGCCGACAGGTACGCCGCGGGGCGCAGCCCCACGGCCCGCTCCCGGTGGTAGATCGCCCGCTCCCCGACCAGATCACGCGAGGTGAGGGCGGCACCCATGAAGCACGCGCCCACCACCAGCAGCACCAGGATCATCGCCGGGCCGCCGCTGGACTCACCCGGCGCCAGGCCCGCGAGGCCGCGCTCCGCCGGCACCAGCAGGGTGATCGCGCCGAGCGCGATCGGCATGAGCAGCAGGAAGATCAGGTACCCGCGGTCCGCCAGGATCAGTCGCAGCTGCCGCCGCGCCACCACGGACAGCTGCTTGCGGGTGGAGGTCTTCGGCGACTTGGTCGGCGCGGGCGGCGGGCCCGACGGTGCCGGCGGCGGCGCCGCCGGATGCGCCGAGCGGTACCGCTGCCACGCCACGTCGGGCTGCTTGGCGGCGAAATCGAAGATCTCGGCCCAGTCGCTCGTACCCATGGCCGCCTTGACCCCCTTCGGGGCGCCGCAGTACGCGGTCTTCCCACCGGGCGCCAGCAACAGCACCTGATCGCACATGTCGATGTGGGTCAGCGAGTGCGTCACCACGATCACGACGCGGCCCGCGTCGGCCAGGCGCCGCAGCGTCTGCATCACCTGCCGGTCGAGCGCGGGATCCAGGCCCGACGTGGGCTCGTCGAGGATCAGCAGCGACGGGCCCGTGAGCAGCTCCATCGCCACCGACGCCCGCTTGCGCTGACCGCCCGAGAGCCTGTCGACGCGGGTCTTCTTGTGCTCGGTGAGCTGCAGCTCGGCCAGCACCCCGTCGATCACCTGGTCCCGGTCGGCCTTCGACATGTCCGGCGGTAACCGGAGCTCGGCGGCGAAACCGAGTGCCTGCTCCAGCGTGAGCTGCCGGTGCAGCACGTCGTCCTGCGGGACCATGCCGATGCGGGAGCGGAGCGCGTCGAAGTCGCGGTGCACGTCGCGGCCCTCGAACTCCACGCGTCCCGCGGTCGGGGTCACGGCGCCGGAGACGACCCGGGACACCGTCGACTTGCCGGCGCCCGAGGGGCCGATGACGGCCGTGAGAGTGCCCGGGGCGGCGCGGAAGTCGACGCCGTTGAGGAGCGTCTTGTTGCCGTCCACGGTGAGCGTGATGCCCTGCACCGCGAGGCCCGCGCCGGCGAACTGCTGCACCTTGGGGCGCTCCAGGCGCCCGTTCTCGACCACGAGGTCGGAGTTGCCGACGGTCACGACGTCGCCGTCGCGCAGGGCCGTGGGGCCGCCGATGCGGCGGCCGTTGACCTGGGTGCCGTTGGCGGAATGCAGGTCCTCGATGACGAGGCCCTGCGGCCCGGTCAGCAGGCGGGCGTGCCGCCGAGACACCAGCATGTCGCCGATCGCGAGGTCGTTGTCCGGGGTGCGGCCGATGGTGACCTGCCCGCCCGTCGAGGCCGGCGACGGCATCTTCTGCACCTGGTACAGGCCGGTGTTGCCGGCCATGGCCCGCAGGTGCGGGGCGACGTCGCCGGTCGGACCGGGCACCGGGCGGGGCGGCTGCGCCGGGATCGGCGCCGACGGGGCCTGCTGCCGGGGTGGTAGGGGCCGCGGCGCGCCGGGGTTCGACGGTGCGCGCCCGGCCGAGGGCTGCGGCGCAGGAGGATTCGGCTGCGGCCGGGTCGGCGCGGCGGCCGGCGGCGCGGGGCGGGAAGCGGGCGGCTGCGGGAACCGCGTCGGCCCGCTCGACGCCAGGGACACCGGGGCCCCGGTCCGCGGGTCGCCGAACATCAGCGCCTGCGTGCCGGCGACCGCCACCGTCGGGCGCCGGACCCCGCCGGCGAACACGCCGTTCGTGCTGCGGTCCGTGAGGATCCAGCCCGTCGGCCCCGCGGACGCGACCGCGTGGGTCCGCGACACGAGCGGGTGGTTGATGGTGACGTCCGACTCGAGCGTGCGGCCGAACGTGACCGTCTTACCCGGCGCGAACGTCAGCGTCTGCCCGTCCACCGTCACGGTGAGGGTCCCGGTTTGCGTGTTCATCACGCACAACTATAAGGAGACACCCCTTGCCCAGGGCTTATGCGGTGCTTGTAACGCCGTTCGCGGCGCGCTACAAGTACTGTCCGGTGTTGTTCTCCGTGTCGATCGCCCGCGATGCGCTGGAGTTCTTGCCGGTCACGAGGGTGCGGATGTACACGATCCGCTCGCCCTTCTTGCCCGAGATCCGCGCCCAGTCGTCCGGGTTGGTGGTGTTCGGGAGGTCCTCGTTCTCGGCGAACTCCTCGACGATCGACTCCAGCAGGTGCGAGATCCGCAGGCCCGGCTGCCCGGTCTCGAGGAACGCCTTGATGGCGTGCTTCTTGGACCGGTCCACGACGTTCTGGATCATCGCGCCCGAGTTGAAGTCCTTGAAGTACATGACCTCCTTGTCGCCGTTGGCGTAGGTCACCTCCAGGAACCGGTTGTCGTCGGTCTCGGCGTACATGCGCTCGACGACGCGCTCGATCATCGCCTTGACGCAGGCCTCACGGTCGTCGCCGAACTCGGCCAGGTCCTCGGCGTTGAGCGGCAGCTCGGACGTGAGGTACTTGGAGAAGATGTCGATCGCACCCTCGGCATCGGGACGCTCGATCTTGATCTTCACGTCCAGGCGGCCGGGCCGGAGGATGGCCGGGTCGATCATGTCCTCGCGGTTGGAGGCGCCGATCACGATGACGTTCTCGAGGCCCTCGACACCGTCGATCTCGGACAGCAGCTGCGGCACCACGGTGGTCTCCACGTCCGAGCTGACGCCCGAGCCGCGGGTGCGGAAGATCGAGTCCATCTCGTCGAAGAACACGATCACGGGGGTGCCCTCGGAGGCCTTCTCGCGCGCCCGCTGGAAGATCAGCCGGATGTGCCGCTCCGTCTCACCGACGAACTTGTTGAGCAGCTCCGGGCCCTTGATGTTGAGGAAGTACGACTTCGCCTCCCGCGAGTCGTCGCCGCGGACCTCGGCGATCTTCTTGGCCAGCGAGTTCGCGACCGCCTTCGCGATGAGCGTCTTGCCGTTACCGGGAGGGCCGTACAGCAGCACGCCCTTCGGCGGCCGCAGCGAGTAGTCCTTGAACAGGTCCTTGTGCAGGAACGGCAGTTCCACCGCGTCGCGGATGAGCTCGATCTGCCGGCCCAGGCCGCCGATGTCGGAGTAGTCGACGTCCGGCACCTCCTCCAGCACCAGGTCCTCGACCTCGGCCTTGGGGATGCGCTCGTAGGCGTAGCCGGCCTTGGTGTCCACGAGCAGCGAGTCACCCACGCGCAGCTTGCGCTTGGGGACGCCGAACTCGTCCTCGCCGACCTGGTCCTTGGCCTGTTCGGCGAGCGGGGCGGCCAGGCGCACCACCCGCTCCTCGTCGGCGTGGCCCACGACCAGGGCGCGCGCACCGTCGTCGAGGATCTCTCGCAGCGAGCAGATCTCGCCGACGGTCTCGTACTCGCCCGCCTCCACAACGGTGAGCGCCTCGTTCAGCCGCAGCGTCTGCCCGGTTTCGAACGCCGCGACGTCCAGGTTCGGGGAGCAGGTGAGCCGCATCTTCCGGCCGGAGGTGAAGACGTCCACGGTGTCGTCCTCGTACGTGGCCAGGAGCACGCCGTAGCCCGACGGGGGCTGTCCCAGGCGGTCCACCTCCTCGCGGAGGGTGAGCAGCTGGTTGCGGGCGTCGCGCAGGGTCTCGAGCAGCTTCGCGTTGCGGGTGGTGAGCGCGTCGATGCGCTCGCGCATCGCGGCCGCGGAGGCCGACGGCGGCGTGGATTCCGTACGGTTCGAATCCGGTTCGGTCACGAGTGCTCCCTTCGAGCGGCTTCTTTCAACGCTACCCCTTGCTGGGCCGCCTCTGCGGGCGCGGCGCGACCGTGCCGTCGGCCAGCCTGCGGCAGGACACCAGGAACGCGGTGTGTCCCTGCATGCGGTGCTCGGGGCGCACGGCGAGGCCGACGACGTGCCAGCCGCGGACCAGCGCCTCCCACGAGCGGGGCTCGGTCCACAGGGCCTGCTCGCGTATCGCCTCCACCACACGGGACAGCTGTGTGACGGTGGCCACGTACACCGTGAGCACGCCGCCCGGGACGATCGCCCTGCCCACCGCGTCGAGCACCTCCCACGGCGCGAGCATGTCGAGGACCACCCTGTCGACGGGCTCCCCGTCGTAGTCCTTGAGGTCGCCGATCCGCAGGTCCCAGTTGTCGGGGCGGCCGCCGAAGAACTCCTCGACGTTCTTCGCCGCGTACTCGGCGTGGTCCTCGCGGACCTCCCACGACGTGACGCTGCCACCGGGGCCCGTCGCCCGGAGCAGCGAGCAGGTCAGCGCGCCGGAGCCGGCGCCCGCCTCCAGCACGCGCGAGCCCGGGAAGATGTCGCCCTCGGCCACGATCTGCGCGGCGTCCTTCGGATAGATCACCTGGGCGCCGCGCGGCATGGACAGCACGTAGTCGGTGAGCAGCGGCCGCAGGGCCAGGTAGGGGGTGCCGTTGACGGCCTTCACCACGCTGCCCTCGGGCGCGCCGATGAGGTCGTCGTGCCGGATGCCGCCCTTGTGGGTGTGGAACTCCTTCCCCGCCTCCAGGTGGACGGTGAACTTCCGGCCCTTCGCGTCCGTCAGCTGCACTCGGTCGCCCACCACGAAGGGCCCACTGTTCGCCATGTCCGTACATGTTTCCAGGCACCCCGGCGATCCGGGGAATCCGGGCGGTCGGTAGGACTGATACATGGCAGATGAGGCGTTCTTCCATCCCGCCGGGACCGTCGAGGCGGGCGGGCACCACTACGAGGTGTTCGACCCCACCCCGTCGACCGCGAGCGTGTGGGCGGACACCATGCAGCACGGCGCCCCGCCGGCCGCGATCATGGTGCGCGCCATCGAGGCCCACGTTCCCGGCGGTGCCCGCGTCTCGCGCGTGACCGTCGACCTGCTCGGCGTCGTGCCGATCACCCGCAGCCGTGTCCGGGCGTGGGTGTCGCGGCCCGGCCGCACCATCTCGCAGGTGTCCGCGGAGATGGCCTGCGAGACCGCCCCGGGCGAGTACCGCGTCGTCGCGCGGGCGCAGGCCTGGGTGCTGGCGTCGTCGGACACATCCGCGATCGCCCGCGACCTCTCCCCCGTCCTGCCGCCCGCCGGCGAGGAACAGGGTGCGATGCCGGGCTTCTTCAGCCACCTCAAGGACCAGGGCTTCCTGGCGGCGTGCGATTGGCGCTTCGTGGACCGGCCCGAGGGCGGCGACGGGCCGCGGCAGTGCTGGATCCGGGCGAGGATGCCGCTGGTGGCGGGCGAGGAGCCGTCGCCGCTGGTGCAGGTGTTCTCGGTGATCGACGCGGCGAACGGGATCTCGGCCTACCTCGATCCCACCGCCGTGACCTGGATGAACATGGACATGACGGTGCATTTCCACCGCGCGCCGCGGCCCACGGGCGGGTGGATCGGCCTGATCGGCGATCAGCTGGTGGGCGGCGAGGGCATCGGCACCACCGAGTCCCGCATCTACGACGGCGACGGCGCGTTCGCGGTGGGCGCGCAGACGCTGCTCGTCGCCGAGCGCTGAGGTCGGCTCAGAACCGGCAGCTGCGGATGTCGGTCATGAGGATCGCCTTGGCGCCGAGCTCGGCCAGGTCGTCCATGACACCGTTCGCCTCCTTGCGGAGCACCATGGCGCGGACCGCGACCCAGTTCTCGTCGGCCATCGGAGCGACGGTGGGCGATTCCAGGCCCGGGGTCACGGCGATGGCCCCGTCCAGCAGGCTGCGCGGGCAGTCGTAGTCGAGCATCACGTACTGCCGGCCGAACACGACGCCCTTGAGCCGGGCGGTGAGCTGGTCCTTGGCGCGGTCCGGTGCACCGCCGGAACGCTCGATGAGCACGCCCTCGGACGCGCACACCGGGTCGCCGAACGGCACCAGGTTGTTCTGCCGCAGCGACCGGCCCGACTCCACCACGTCGGCGATGAGGTCGGCCACGCCCAGCTGGATCGAGATCTCGACGGCGCCGTCGAGGCGGATGACCTCGGCCTCGATGCCGCGCTCGAACAGATCCCGGCGCACCAGGTTCGGGTACGACGTGGCGACCCGCTTGCCGCTCAGGTCGTCCACCGACCACTCCGTGCCCGCGGGGCCCGCGTAGCGGAAGGTGGAGCGGCCGAAGCCCAGGGCGAGGCGCTCGGTGAACTCGGCGCCCGAATCGAGCGCGAGGTCGCGGCCGGTGATGCCCATGTCGAGCTCGCCGGAGCCGACGTACAGCGCGATGTCCTTGGGACGGAGGAAGAAGAACTCGACCTCGTTGGCGTTGTCGAGGACCGTGAGGTCCTTGGAGTCCGAGCGGCGGCGGTAGCCGGCCTCGCTCAGGATGGCGGCGGCGGCCTCCGACAGCGCGCCCTTGTTCGGTACGGCGACCCGCAGCATGCGAGAGGTCCCTTCGAGGTAGATCGGGTTACAGGTAGGAGTAGACGTCATCGAGCGTCAGACCGCGCTTGATCAGCAACACCTGCAGCCAGTACAGGAGCTGCGAGGCCTCTTCGGCGAGGTCCTCGTCGCTCTGATGCTCGGCGGCGATCCACACCTCGCCGGCCTCCTCGAGCACCTTCTTCCCCAGGAAATGGATGCCGCGGTCCAGCGCTTCGACGGTCCCGCTCCCGGCGGGCCGCGTCTGGGCCTTCTCGGCCAACTCCGCGAACAGCGTCTCCATGGTCTTCACGGTGTCCCAGTCTCCCACGCGGCCCCGGGCCGTGGATGGCCGGGACCTCCCCGGTACCCGCCTGGACTTAGAGTGGAGGGTGTGGAGCGCGGGATCACGGACGAGGCGGCACCGTCGACCCCGCCCGCCGAAACCGACTCCGGTCCCCCGGCCAAGGGCGCCGCGCAGTACCAGTACACCCGCGCCCTGATCCGCGCCCGCCTCCGGTTCGTGCGGGCCGCCAAGGACTCCGACCGCAGGCTGCGGGAGAACTTCGACGAGTTCGCCGACCGGCACCCGCTGCTCGCGTGGGCGTGGGGCCTGCTGCACCTCGACTTCGCCGGGCTGTTCGTGGGCGGCCTGTTCCTGATGAGCAGTTTCACCGTGTCGCTGGTGCCGCGGTCCTGGTTCTTCCAGGGCATCGTGGCGGGCATCAACGCCGTCATCGGGTACGGCATCGGCGTGTTCCTCAAGTGGGTGATCGTGGACCTGCTGGTGCGTTCGCACCCGATCCGCGACGATCCGCGGCGGGCCCGGTTCGTCCCACTGTGGCGCGGCCTCATCGTGGTGGGCGTCCTGGTGGGTGGGATGTGGATGATGGTGTCCGCCAAGCGCTGGCAGGACGACGTGCGCGCCCTGATGTCGCTGCCGCCGGGCACCAACCTCTGGTACCCGCTGACCCCGATCGCCGCGTTCGTCGTGGCCGCCCTGCTGATCTCGCTGTTCCGGGTGCTGCGCGACCTGGCGCTGTACCTGGCGCGCCGCGCCAACACCTATCTGAGGATCCCGCAGCCCGCGGCGAAGGTGCTGGGCTTCGCAGTGGTGGTGATCCTCGTGGTGATCGCCGTCAACGACGTCGGCTTCCGCGCGTTCACGGCCGGCGCGAACAGCCTGGCGTCCACCACGAACGACGAGCAGTCGCCGGGGTTCCCGCAGCCCGTCCTCGCCGAGCGTTCCGGCTCCCCCGGCTCCGCCGCCGAATGGTCCGGGCTCGGGAACGAGGGCCGCAAGTTCGCCGCCGGCGGCCTCCGCGCGAAGGACCTCGCGCGGTTCACCACCCGGCCCGTCACCGAGCCGGTCCGGGTGTACGTGGGCCTGGAGAACGCGCCGACCCCGGAGAAGCGGATCGAGCTGCTGCACCGGGAGCTCGCCCGGACCGGCGCCCTGGACCGCAAGTACGTGGTGGTCGTGCCGACCACCGGCTCGGGCTGGGTGAACCCGACGGCGGCCCGCGCCCTGGAGCTCATGTACGACGGGGACGTCGCGATCGTCGCCACCCAGTACTCGTACCTGCCCAGCTGGATCTCCTTCGTCACCGATGGGGAGGCGTCCCTCGAGTCCGGGAAGCGGCTGATCGACGCCGTGCTCACCGACGTCGACACCCGTCCGCCCGAGCGCCGGCCGAAGGTCCTGGTCATGGGCGAGAGCCTCGGCACCCGCGCCGGCGAGGGCGCGTTCGCGGGGCTGCCCGACATCCGGGAGAAGGTCGACGGTGTCGTCTGGCTGGGGCCGCCGGCGGCCAACCCCATCCACTCGGCGGTCTCGCAGCGGCGCGACCTGGGCACTCCCGAGGTGCTGCCCACCTATTCGGACGGGCTCATCGTCCGGTTCACCGACGGGCGCCGGCCGCTCGCGGACAGCGGCGGCCCCGAATGGCTGCCGCCGCACATCGTGTACGTGCAGCACCCGTCGGATCCCGTCGTCTGGTGGTCACCGGAACTCATGCTGCGACAACCCGATTGGCTTCGAGAGCCGGCCGGGCGCGATCGTAGCTCCGCCATGGCCTGGTACCCGTTCGTCACCTTCTGGCAGGTGGCCGCCGACCTTGCGAACGCCGCGGGCGTCCCCGACGGCCACGGCCACAACTACGGCACCGCGGCCGTGGACGCGTTCGCCGCGGTGCTGCCGCCCGAGGGCTGGACGCCCGCCGACACCGAACGGGTGCGGATGGCCACCATGGCCAGCGCCCCCGTCGACGGGGCCGAGAAGTAGGAGCGCACGGGTGGTCCCGTGATTCCCGCCACGATCGGGGGCCGTGGGCGAGCGCCCGCGCGGCCAGGCCGTTAGCGTCGCTCACATGAACCTGCGTCCACCGGCGCTCGGCGTCCTGCTCCTGCTGGCACTCACGGGCTGCTCGCCCGCCGAGAAGGAACCCACGGCCAGCCCGCTGAGCTTCGCGCCGATCGCGAACGACGCTTCGACGCCGGTTCCGGCGGCGGGCGGCGGGACGGTGTGCGGGAGCGTCCCGGTGCCCAAGGGCAAGGCGGACGTGGTGGTCCGGGCGGGCCGGGTGAACTGCGCGGATGCCCTGCGGGCGGGACGGGTCTACGCCGCCGCGGCGGCGAACGCGGAGGGCCGGGGAGTGAGCGTCGAGACCGGCGGTTGGCACTGCACGGACCGGGGCACCGAACCGGAGGGTTCGTGCCGGCAGGGCGAGAACGCGTTCAGCGTCGGCTGAGGTCCCCGGAGAAGTCGGCGAGCGTCGCGCCCACGAGGGTGCCGCGGTGGATCGCGCCGTCCGCGACCGGATCCGGTCCGACGGTGAGTACGGTGCACCCGGCCGCCAGAGCCGAACGCGCGCCGGTGGGCGAGTCCTCGACGGCGACGCACGCGGAGGCCGGAACGCCGGCGAGCTCGGCGCCGCGAAGGTAGGGGTCGGGCGCCGGCTTCGGGTGCGCCACCTCGTCGCCGCACACCGTGGCCACGAACCGGTCCCGCCCGAGCGTTCCCAGCGCGTGCTCGGTGACCCCGCGGACCGTGTTGGTCACCAGGACCAGCGGCACGCCGGCTGAGCCCAGCAGGTCCAGCGTCTCCCGGGCCCCGGGCTGCCACGGGATGCCCCCGTCGAACAGCTCGATCACGCGGTTCGAGACCCACGCCTCCGCACCGGCGTAGTCGCGGTCGGCCTCGGGCACACCCGCGAAGTCGAACAACTTCCGCAGCGCGTGCGCGGTCGCGTTCCCGAGGGTCGTCGCGCGCTGCTCCGGGGTGATCTCCATCCCCAGCGAACGTGTGAACTCGGCGACGGCGACGTCCCAGAGCTTCTCGGAATCGAGGAGGGTTCCGTCCATGTCGAACAGCACCGCAGACGGCTGGCTCATGCCGCACACCCTATGCGGCGCGCCGTCCAACCTGTTAATTCATACGTCACCCGAAAGACCCCTCGCTGTGCTTGGCTGCGGACATGCGAACCCGCCCGCTGCGCACCGCCCTGGCCCTGACCACGACCGCCGCGCTCCTCGCGAGCTGCGGCACGAGCTCCGACGAGGCGGCCCCCTCGTCGTCCGCGGGCGGGTCGCCGTCGGCCGCCCCGTCGTTCACCGTGCCCGGCGTCGACGACCTTCCGCCCTCGAACCCGGACCAGGTGCACCTGCTGGCGTTCAACGACTTCCACGGCAACCTGCAGCCGCCCACCGGATCGACGGGGAGGATCGCCGGGAAGGACGCGGGCGGCGCGGCGTATTTCGCCACCGCGCTGCAGCGGCTCAAGAAGCAGTACCCGAACAACCTCACCGTGGCCGCGGGCGACCTGGTGAGCGCGAGCCCGCTCGTCTCTGCCCTCTTCCGCGACGAGCCCACGGTCGAGTTCCTCAACTCCGTCGGGCTGCAGGCCTCCTCGGTCGGCAACCACGAGTTCGACCACGGAACCATCGAACTGGAGCGGCTGCAGAAGGGCGGGTGCGCGCCCCAGGGCTGCGAGCCCGGAGAACCGTTCACCGGTGCCGCGTACCAGTATCTGGCGGCGAACGTGACCAACGAGCAGGGGCAGCTGCCGCCCGGCACCGTGCCGTGGAAGATGTTCGAGGCCGGCGGCCGGAAGATCGCCGTGGTCGGCACCGTCACCCCGGAAACGGCGACCATCGTCGCTCCGGAGGGCGTGCGCGGCTACACCTTCGGCGACGAGGCCGAGGCGATCAACAAGTACGTCCCCGAGATCAAGGCCGCGGGCGCCCAGGCCATCGTGGCGACGATGCACGACGGCGGCGCCCAGAAGGGCTCCGGCGAGGCCGACCCGAACTCGTGCCAGCACGTTTCGGCGCCCGTCCCCGACCTCACGAAGCGGATCGACCCGGCGGTCACCTCCATCGTCACGGCGCATTCCCACCAGGCCTACAACTGCACCGTCGACGGCCGCACCGTCACGCAGGCGGCGTCCTACGGCCGGCTGATCACCGATATCACCCTGGACTTCAGCGGACCCGCGCCGAAGTCCACCGCGGTCAACCGCGTCGTGCGCCGGGACCTCCCCGCCGACCCCGCGACGCAGAAGCTCGTCGACTTCTACGCGCAGGAGGCGAAGCCCCGCGCGGACCGGGTGATCGGGAAGGTCCCGGACGCGCTCCCGCGGGCACCGTTCCCCGGCGGCGACTCCCCGCTCGGCGACGTCATCGCCGATGCCATGCTGTTCACGACCCGGGCCCCGAACGAGGCGGGCGGGCAGCTCGCGCTCATGAACCCCGGCGGCGTGCGCTCCGATCTCGACGCCGGCGACGTGACCTACGGCGAGGCGTACACCGTGCAGCCGTTCGGCAACCAGGTGGTCACGGTGTCGCTCAGCGGCCAGCAGATCATCGACCTGCTCGAACAGCAGTGGAAGAACCCCGAGAAGACCACGGTCCTCGCCCCGTCGGGGCTCACCTACGCCTACGACCCGAACGGCGCCCCGAACCGGAAGGTGGCGCGCGACAGTGTCAAGGTCGGCGACCAGCCGCTGAACCCCGTGGCGAAGTACCGGGTGACCACCAACAACTTCCTCGCCGCCGGCGGCGACGGCTTCAGCGTGTTCACCCAGTCCACCGACCTCACCGTGGGCGGCATCGACCTGGACGCCCTGGAGAAGTACCTGCAGGCCACCCCGGACCTCGCCGACCCGGTCTCCCGGATCACGAAGAAGTAGCTCAGCGGGCGTCCGGGCTGTCGGGGCCGGTGTCCAGTCCGAGGTCCGCCGCCACCCGGCGGACCTCGGCGAGCGCGGTGTCCAGCGAATCCGCGCCCGCCGCAGCGATCTGCAGGCCGGCGGCGTCGTCGAGGCGCCAGAACCAGGCCGGCTCGTCCCCCTCGCCCGCCTGCAGGTGGAGCCGGTAGTCGTCCATCTACGTGTTGAAGTACTTCGCCTCGGGGTGGGTGAGGACGAAGGCGTCGGTGGACTGCTCGGGATGCAGCTGCAGCTCCTCCGACAGCTCCACGCCGATCCGCTCCGGTTGCAGCAGGTCGACCATCTTCGCGCGGTCCTCGAGGTCCGGGCAGGCGCCGTAGCCGAAGCTGTAGCGCGCGCCGAGGTACTTCAGGTCGAAGAAGTCGGTGACCGCCGCCGGATCGGTGTCGGCGACCTTGCGCCCGCCGGGCAGGATCAGCTCCTCGCGAACCCGCTGGTGCCACCGCTCCGCGAGCGCCTCGGTCAGCTGCACACCGATGCCGTGCAGCTCCAGGTACTCACGGTAGCTGTTCTTCGCGAACAGCTCGTTGGCCGCGTCGGCGATGGGCTGGCCCATGGTGACCAACTGGAACGGCAGTACGTCCACCTGGCCGCGGGCGCGGGCCGTCTCCCGATCCCGGATGAAGTCGGCGATGCACAGGAACCGCCCGCGCTGCTGCCGCGGGAATTCGAACGAATACCGGACCGGCGCATCGGGATCCGGGGAGTCCAGCACGTCGATCCGGGTGCCGTCGCTGACCGCCGGGAAGTACCCGTACACCACCGCGGCGTGGTCGAGGATCCGCTCGGCCTTGAGCTCGTCCAGCCAGCCGCGCAGCCGCGGCCGGCCCTCGGTCTCCACCAGCTCCTCGTACGTGGGGCCCTCGCCCTTCTTGGAGCCGCGCAGGCCCCACTGGCCGAAGAACAGGGCGCGCTCGTCGAGTAGCGAGGCGTACTCGCCGATCGCGATGCCCTTGACCACCCGGGTGCCCCAGAACGGCGGGGTCGCCACCTCGAAATCGGCCGCCACGTCCGAGCGGTCGGGGACCACGACCGGCGCGGCCTCGGCGCGCCGCTTCTCCGCGATCCGCTTACTGCGGGCGTGCCGCTCCTTGCGCTCGCGGGCCTTCTCCGCGGCCGCGATGGCCTCGGGACTGTCCGGATCGGGGCCCTCGCCGCGCTTGAGCGCCATGATGTCGTCCATCAGGCGCAGGCCCTCGAAGGCGTCGCGGGCGTAGTTCACCTCGCCGGAGTACACCTCGGCCAGATCGTCCTCGACGTAGGCGCGGGTGAGCGCGGCGCCGCCGAGCAGCACCGGGTACTTCTCCCCCAGCCCGCGGGTGTTGAGCTCCTCCAGGTTCTCCTTCATCACCACGGTGGACTTCACCAGCAGGCCGGACATGCCGATCACGTCGGCGTGCTTGTCCTCCGCGGCCTCCACGATGGCGGCGATCGGCTGCTTGATGCCGATGTTGACCACCTCGTAGCCGTTGTTGGAGAGGATGATGTCGACGAGGTTCTTCCCGATGTCGTGCACGTCGCCCTTGACGGTGGCGAGCACGATGCGGCCCTTCCCCGCGTCGTCCTCCGCCTTCTCCATGTGCGGCTCGAGATACGCGACGGCGGCCTTCATCACCTCGGCGGACTGCAGCACGAACGGCAGCTGCATCTGGCCGGAGCCGAACAGCTCGCCCACGGTCTTCATGCCGGACAGCAGGGTGTCGTTGATGATCGACAGGGCGGGCTTCTCCTCGAGCGCCGCGTCGAGGTCGGCGTCGAGGCCCTCGCGCTCACCGTCGACGATGCGCCGCTCCAGCCGCTCGAACAGCGGGAGCCGGGCCAGCTCCTGCGCGCGGGACTCCCGTGCCCCCGCGGCGGAGACGCCCTCGAACAGTTCCATCAGTTTCGACAGCGGGTTGTAGTCGGGGTCGCCCTGCGACTGCAGCCCGTCCAGGCCGCGGCGGTCGTACACCAGGTCCAGGGCCGTCTCCCGCTGCGCGTCCTCGATCTTGCTCATCGGGAGGATCTTCGACGCGTGCAGGATCGCCGAATCCAGCCCGGCCTCGGTCAGTTCGTGCAGGAACACCGAGTTCAGCACCTGCCGGGCGGCCGGGTTCAGGCCGAAGCTCACGTTCGACAGCCCGACGGTGAAGTGCAGCGCCGGGTACTTCGCGTGCAGGATCCGCACGGCCTCGATGGTCTCCAGGGCGTCCCGTCGGACCTCCTCCTGGCCGGTGGAGATGGGGAACACGAGCGGGTCGATGATGACGTCCTCGAGCCCCAGGCCCCAATTCCCGGTGAGGTCGGCGATGAGCCGCTCGGCGATCCGCACCTTCCACTCGGCGGTGCGGGCCTGCCCCTCCTCGTCGATGGTCAGGGCCACGACGGCGGCCCCGTGCGCCACCACCTGCTCCATGATCCTGGTGAAACGGGACTCCGGCCCGTCACCGTCCTCGTAGTTGACGGAGTTGACCGCGCACCGTCCGCCCAGGTGCTCGAGGCCCGCCTGGATGACCGCGGGCTCGGTGGAGTCGATCATGATCGGCAGCGTCGACGCCGTGGCCAGGCGCGCTGCCAGGGCCGCCATGTCCTGCGCCCCGTCGCGGCCCACGTAGTCCACGTTGAGGTCCAGCATGTGGGCGCCGTCGCGGATCTGGTCCTTGGCGATGTCCACGCACTTGTCGTGATCGCCGGCGAGCATCGCCTCGCGGAAGGCCTTGGACCCGTTGGAGTTCGTGCGCTCGGCGATCATCAGGATCGACGCGTCCTGCGCGAACGGAACCGACGTGTACAGCGAGCTGATGGAGCTCTCGTGCTCCGGCTCGCGGCGCGCCCACTCCACGTTCCGCACCGCCTCGGCCACCTGCCGGATGTGCTCGGGCGTGGTACCGCAGCACCCGCCCACGAAGCTCAGGCCGAACTCGGAGACGAACCCGGACAGCGCCTCGGCGAGTTCCTCCGGCGTCAGCGGATACTCGGCGCCGTTCTTGCCCAGCACGGGCAGGCCGGCGTTGGGCATCACCGACACCGGGACCGTGGCGTGCCGCGACAGGTGCCGCAGGTGCTCGCTCATCTCGGCGGGGCCGGTGGCGCAGTTCAGGCCGATCATGTCGATGCCGAGCGGCTCCAGGGCGGTGAGCGCAGCGCCGATCTCCGACCCCAACAGCATGGTGCCGGTGGTCTCCACCGTGACGTGCGTGATGATCGGGATGCGGCGGCCGGAGCGCTCCATCGCGAGCTGGCAGCCCCGCACCGCGGCCTTGGTCTGCAGGATGTCCTGGCTCGTCTCGATGAGGAAGCCGTCGGCGCCGCCGTCGAGCATGCCGAGCGCGGCCTCCACGTACGCGTCCCGGATCACCGCGAACGAGGTGTGCCCCAGTGTGGGCAGTTTGGTGCCGGGGCCGATCGACCCCAGCACGAACCGCTCCCCGCCGTCGGCGGCGGTGAACTCGTCGGCCACCCGGCGCGCGATCGCCACGCCCTTGTCCGACAGCTCGCGGATCCGATCAGCGATGTCGTAATCCCCGAGGTTGGACAGGTTGCAGCCGAAGGTGTTGGTCTCCACCACGTCGGCGCCCGCCGCGAAGTACGCGCGGTGGATCTCCTCCAACACGTCGGGGCGGGTGTCGTTGAGGATCTCGTTGCAGCCCTCGAGCCCGAGGAAATCGTCCAGGGTGAGGTCTGCGGCCTGCAGCATCGTGCCCATCGCACCGTCTCCTATGAGCACGCGGCGTTTCGCCGCCTCCAGGAACGTCGACTGCAGCGGCTGCTGATGCGAATGGGTCATGCTCCAAGGGTAGTGGGTACGAGCAAACGTGCTCGTCGCGCCCGGCGCGTAGGCTGACCGAAGTGACGTCCTACCCGAAGCTCGACCGGCCGGTTCTCATCGCCGCGTTCGAGGGCTGGAACGACGCCGGTGACTCGGCGTCGGGAGCCGTCGAACACCTGGAACTGACCTGGGGCGCGAAGCTGCTCACCGAGGTCGACTCCGACGACTTCTACGACTTCCAGGTCAACCGGCCCACCATCAAGCAGATCGACGGGGTCACCCGTGCGATCGAATGGCCGTCGACCACGCTCTCGCTGTGTCGGCCGCCCAAGGCCGACCGCGACGTGGTGCTGCTGCGCGGCATCGAGCCCAACTTCCGCTGGCGCGCGTTCTGCGACCAGCTGATCCAGATGTTCACCGACCTCGAGATCGACACCGTGGTGATCCTGGGCGCGCTGCTCGCGGACACGCCGCACACCCGGCCCGTCCCGGTCACCGGCAGCTCCTACGACGCGGACTCGGCTCGCCGGTTCGGGCTGGAGCAGAACCGCTACGAGGGCCCCACCGGGATCACCGGCGTGCTGCAGGACGCGTGCGTCCGCGCCGGAGTGCCCGCGGTCTCGTTCTGGGCGGCGGTGCCGCACTACATCTCGCAGCCGCCCAACCCCAAGGCCACCGCCGCGCTCCTGGAGCGCGTGGAGCGGGTCCTGGACCTGGCCGTGCCGCTGGGCGATCTCCCGGTGAAGGCCGAGGAGTGGGAGTCCTCGGTCACGGAGATGACGGAGGACGACGAGGACGTGGCCGATTACGTACGCGGCCTCGAGGAGCGCGGCGACGCGGCGGCCGAGATGGAGGACGCGGCCGACAAGATCGACGGCGACGCCCTCGCGGAGGAGTTCGAGAAGTACCTGCGCCGTCGCGACCCGGGCACGGGGCCGTAGCCGGGGTCCTACCCGATGCGCTCGATCGACACCACGGGCGTCGTGATGCGCCACGTGCGCACGTCGGGATCGTCCGCGGCGCGGACCCAGAACTGCGCGGATTCACCCACGCGGCAGCTCTTGATGCCGAGTAGCGGGATGTCCTCGGAGTCGCGACGCAGGGAGCTGATGCTCCACTGCTCGTCCTCGGAATCGCCGCCGATACCCGGGGCGCGCATGAGCGTCATCTCCCCCAGGTCCAGCACATAGGTCGACGTGCGGGTCTGCACGGTCCACACGCCCTCGGTCAGGTCCGGGGCCAGCTCGCTGACGGTCCTCACAGCCGCAATATAGCCTGTCCGGCTGTCAGGCCGTCGGAGGAACGCCGAGCAGCGCGTCGATCGCGGCCCCGACGGCGGCCGGCGCGGCGGCGTCCGGGCCGCCCGTCGTGACCGTCTTCTCGGCCCACGCGTCGATCGCCGTGAGGGCGTGCGGGGTGTCCAGATCGTCCGCCAGGTAGCGACGGACGCGCGCGATCAGCTCGTCGCCGTCGGGCGCGGATTGCGCGGCGAAGGCCTTGCGCCACAGCGCGAGCCGGGCCTGCGCCCGCTCCAGCACCTCGTCCGACCACGGCCGGTCCTGCCGGTAGTGCCCCTCGAACAGACCGAGCCGGATCGCGGCCGGGTCCACGCCGGACCGGCGCAGCTTCGAGACGAACACGAGGTTGCCGCGGCTCTTGGACATCTTCTCGCCGTCGAGGCCGATCATCGCGGCGTGCACGTAGTGCCGGGCGAAGCGCCGCTCCCCCGTCGCCGCCTCGACGTGGGCGGCCGAGTACTCGTGGTGCGGGAAGATCAGGTCGCTGCCGCCGCCCTGGATGTCGAACGCGGCGCCCAGCCGGTTCGCCGCGATGGCCGCGCACTCGATGTGCCAGCCGGGGCGCCCGGGCCCCTGCGGGGACGGCCAGGACGGCTCCCCCGGCCGGGCGGCGCGCCAGACCACGGCGTCGATGGGGTCCCGCTTACCGGGCCGGTCCGGATCGCCGCCACGCTCGGCGAAGAACTCCTCCATGGTGGCGCGGTCGTACCCCGACTCGTAGCCGAACTGCTCGGTGGCGTCGGCGCGCTGGTAGACGTCGGGGAACTCGGCGTCGTCCACGGTGTACGCGGCGCCGTTCGCCAGCAGCTTCCCCACGTACTCCACCACCTCGTCGACCGACTCCACGGCCCCGATGTAATCCCGCGGCGCCAGCACCCGCAGCGCCTCCATGTCCTCGCGGAACAGGTCGGTCTCCCGAGCGCCCAGGTCGCGCCAGTCGATCCCGTCGCGGTCGGCCCGCTCGAACAGCGGATCGTCCACGTCGGTCACGTTCTGCACGTAGTGCACCTCGTGGCCGTTGTCCCGCAGCACCCGGTTGACCAGGTCGAACGCCAGGTAGGTGGCCGCGTGCCCGAGGTGGGTCGCGTCGTACGGCGTGATGCCGCAGACGTACATCCCGGCGGTGGCGCCGGGGTTGACGGGGCGCACGGCCCGGTCGGAGGTGTCGTAGAGCCGCAGCGGGACCGACGGGCCCGGGACGCTGGGAACGGTGGGAGACGGCCACGAACGCATGCCCCCACCCTATGCGCCCGCCCGGGACGCCCGATTCCGGGCCGCATCGGGCCCGCGTTCCGCCTCCCGCGAGCCCCGCCCGACGGTGCGCCACCCTCCCGGCGGGCCCTCGACGTGCAGCGATCCTGTGCCGCAGGAACTCTCAGGAAACTCTTGCCCCCGGGGACTAGCGGGGAGCGCGCTCCGTCGGCATGCTTTACCGAACCTTGAAGAACCTGTCACCCGGGAGGTGATCACGATGTCCCCCAATGATTTCCAGGCAGTTGTGGAAACCCTGTCGCCCACCGAGCACCGATGGTTCCAGTTCCTGCTGCTGGGCGGCGTCGCGCTCGCCCTGGTGTGGCGGATCCTGGCCGCGCCGCGCCGGCGCACCGTCGTCGATCCGCGGCCGACGCCCACCGAACTCGCGTGCGTGCGATCCCGGCAGGCGCCGATCGTCGTGGCGTTGGCCCAGCTCAGGGCCGGTGAACACATCAGCGCGGTGCGGCAGGCGGACCGGTCCCGGCCACCCGGCCCGGAGGCCGACGCGTTCACCCGCGGCGTGTACGCGCACTGCGCCGACATCTCGTCGTACACCGTGAACGGCCTCACCGTGGAGTTGTCCGACGAGCTCGACGCGCTGGAGGAGCGGATGGCCGCGCGCGGTTACCTGCGCGGTGAGTCCGACCGGTGGCGGATGCGGGTGGGCGCCGCCCCGGTCACCGCGGCGTGCCTCGCCGGCGGGGTCACGGCGTTCGTGCTGCTCGTGATCGTGCGCCGGCACGACCTGACGCTGGTCGCCGGGGTTCTCCTCCCGTCGCTGCTGGTCGGCATCGTCGTGGCCCCGCACCTCTGGACCGTCGACCGTGCCACCCGGGCAGGCAGGCGCCTGCTCGGGGCGGAGGCCGAGCGGCTGGACTACCTCGCCCCGTCGCGCAGGCCCGCGTTCGCCACGTACGGCGCGGCCGCGGTCGGACTCTCCGTCGCGATGTTCGGCACGGCGGCGCTGTGGCAGTTCGACGGCGACTTCGCCGGGAACGTGGAACTCGCGGGGAGCGCGGAGGCCTCCGGCGACGGGGGCGGCTCGTGCGGCGGCGCCTCCTGTGGCGGCGACGGTGGCGGCGCAGGCGGCTGCGGTGGGTGTGGCGGCTGCGGCGGGTGCGGAGGATGACCGCCGCGGTGCGCACGGTGCCGGCCCTGGGGCCGCTGGGCCTGGGCTGGCGCCGGGAGATCGCCGGCGTCATCGCGGACCTGTGGCCCGGGTTCTGCGAGGTGATCGCCGAATCCGTGCCGATGCGCCGCGGGCGTGCGCTGCCCGATCCCCTGGTCGCGGCTCTGCGGGACCGCGGCGTTCCCGTGGTGCCGCACGGTGTGGCGCTGTCGCTGGGCGGGGTCGACGAGGTGGAACCCGCACGGGTGCACCGCCTGGCCGCGTGCGCCGAGGCCCTGGGGTCGCCGCTCGTCAGCGAGCACCTCGCCTTCGTGCGGGCCGGCGGGATCGAGGCCGGGCACCTGCTGCCGGTGCCGCGGACCAGGGAGGCCCTGGACGTGCTGGTGCGCAACATCACCCGTGCCCAACGGGAGCTGCCGGTCCCGCTCGCGGTCGAGAACATCGCCGCGTTCCTGCGCTGGCCGGACGACGAGTACACCGAGGGCGAGTTCCTCTCGGAGCTGCTCGAGCGCACCGGTGCCCTGCTGGTCCTGGACGTCGCCAACGTGTACGCGAACGCGCTCAACCGCGGCCGGGATCCGCACGACGAGCTGGCGCGGCTACCCGCCGACCGGATCGCCTACAGCCACGTCGCGGGCGGTGAACACGCGGGCGGCAGGTACCACGATACGCACACCCATCCCGTGAATCCCGGTGTGCTGCAGCTTGTCACGGCCCTGCGGAAACGGGCCGACGTGCCGTTCATGCTGGAGCGGGACGGCCGCTACCCGCCCGCCGCGGAGCTCTTCGACGAGCTCGACGCCATCGCGGCCGCGGCGGGATGCCCGACGATCACCGCGCACGCCCGGAGGGAGTGGACATGACACTGCGGGAACAGCAGGAGGCCCTGGTGCGGGCGCTCGTCGCCGGCGGGCCGGTGCCTCCCGGCTTCGACCCCGACGAGGTGGCCGCGGCGGGCGCCGTGTGCCGGCACAAGCGGGACGCGCACGCCGGGCACGCGGAGGGGGTCGGATCAGAACGGCGGCCACGGGATCGGGCGCGACGAGGTCGGTAGCGGCATCGCCCCGAGCTCGACGAGGATCTCCGCGCGCTCCACCAGCGCGGCGCACTCCTCGTCGGTGATCAGGCCGCCGAGGTCCGGCGGCGCAGCGGCGAACCGCTGCACGTCGCCGAGCAGGTCCTCGGGCACCAGGGCCCCGGCCCAGCCCCACAACACCGTCCGGAGCTTCGGGGCGGAGTGCAGGCAGATCCCGTGATCCACGCCCTGCACCCGGCCGTCAGGGCCGGTCAGGATGTGCCCGCCCTTGCGGTCGGCGTTGTTGATGAGCACGTCGAGCACCGCGAGGCGGCGCAGCTGCGGATCGTTCGCGTGGGCGAGCACGACCTCGCGGATCCCGTCCTGCGCGGAGTCGTCCTCGACGTACCCGGTGAACACGGGGAAGTACTCCTCGGGCACATCGTCCTCGGCGAACAGGTCCACCAGATCGGTGTGCCCGCCGTCCCCGTCGGGCTCGGTGACCCACCGTTGCACCATGCCGGGCCCCAGCGGACCGTCGCGCAGGACGGTCTCGGGGACGAGGCTCCAGCCGAGCGCCTCGGAGACCCGGTAGGCGGCCACCTCGCGGCCGGCGAGCGTCCCGTCGGGGAAGTCCCACAGCGGCACCTCGCCGCGGACCGGCTTGTACACGGCGCGCTCCCCCGTGTCGCCGAGGTCGCACAGGAGCGTCGCATTCGACGCGCTCGCGATACGGCCCAGGATCTTCAGTTCGGCGGTGGCGAGATCCACCTACTCCTCCGCCTCGGAGCCGAAGGCGGCGCCGCGGCGGTAGCCGTTGAGGCGCACGCACATGTGGCCGTCGGCGTCGAGCGGATCGCCGCACAGGGGGCAGGCGGGGCGGCCGGCGCCGATCACCTTGTCGGCGCGGTTGGCGAACTCCCGGGCGGCCTCCGGCGAGAGGAACACCCGCACCGCGTCCGGGCCGTCCTCGGCGTCGTCGGCCAGCACCACCGACTCGTCGAGCTCCTGCTCCGTGATCGCGAGCAGCTCCACCACGACCGAGGACTCCTCGGAATCCCAGCCGAGGCCCATGGTGCCGACGCGGAACTCCGCGTCGACCGGCATCACGAGCGGCTGCAGATCGGCGACCGGCGAGTCGGCGGCCGGGATGGCGGTGCCGAACCGGCGGGCGACCTCGTCGAGCAGGGCCGCGATCCGCTCGGCCAGCACCTCGACCTGCTGTTTCTCCAGGAGCACCGACACCACCCGGGTGTCGTGCACGGCCTGCAGATAGAACGCGCGATCACCCGGCTGCCCGACGGTGCCCGCCACGAAACGGTCGGGCGTCCGGAACACGTGGACGGATCGGCTCATGCCACCTCCCCGGTGCGCTGCGGGTAAGACATCGGAATCATCGCCTCCCAGTATCCCCGGAGATCCCTCACGCTCCGCTCTCGCCTCCCACCGTGGCCTCCTTCACCGGCCGCTTGGGCAGCGTGACCGGCCCCGACGAGTTCACGCACTGCACCAGCGGCCGGGCGTGCCCGTAGCTGACGACCGACACCGATGCGGGCGAGACGAAGATCCGCTGGAACTGGTCGAGGTGGGTGCCGAGCGCGTCCGCGATGACCGCCTTGATCACGTCGCCGTGGCTGCACGCCACCCACGGCGCACCCTCTCCGAACTCGTCGGTGATCCTCCGGTCGTGCTCGCGGATCGCGGTCACGGCCCGGGTCTGCACCTCGGCCAGCCCCTCCCCGCCGGGGAACACGGCGGCCGACGGTTGGTTCTGCACCACCTTCCACAGCGGCTCCTTGAGCAGCTCGCCGATGGCGCGTCCGGTCCAGCTGCCGTAATCCACCTCGGCCAGCCGGTCGTCCACCAGCGGCTGCACGTCGTGGGCGGCGGCGAGCGGGGCGAGGGTCTGCTCGCAGCGCAGCAGCGGCGAGCTCACGGCGGCCACCAGTTCGACATCGGCGAGGCGGCCCACCAGGTCGGCGGCCTGCGCGCGGCCCGTGTCGTCGAGGGCGACGCCCTCCGCACGGCCGGCGAGCACGCCCGAGGTGTTGGCCGTCGAGCGGCCGTGACGCAGCAGGATCACCGTCATGGCCCCGAGTCTATGCCCGGAATCCGCGTACGATAACTGCAAGTAATCATCGCATGGTCACACATGTTGGACCGTGCGGGCCATCGAATGGAGGAGCGATGACCACACCGCCGCCCCCGGAGGGCTGGTCCCCGGCACCGCGACCGGGCGAGACCCCGGTCCCGCGGGGCAGGCCACCGCAGTTGTACGGACCGCCGCCTCCGCCGCCTCCGCCCCTCTTCGACGACGCCTGGCCCGAGGAGGACGTGCCCACGCGGCCCGCGCTGCTCGTGGGCGCGCTCGCGATCGGCGTCCTGGCCGGCCTGATCCTGCCCGAGCACTTCGCCGTCTCGGTCGCGGGCTTCCTCGTCGCCGCGGGGCTCCTGCTGGTGCCGGTCGCGTTCTCGACACACCGCGCTGCGCCGTACACCTGGGTCGCCGCCGCCCTCACCGCGGCGCTCTTCTCGCTGCTCGTGTTCCGGGCCGCGGGCTGGCTCGCGGCGCTCGCGCTCGCGGTGGGGGCGCTCCTGGTGTTCTCGGCCCTCAACGGGGCACGGACCGTCGCCGACCTGGGCCTGGCCGCCCTCACCTGGATCATCGCGGTGTTCCGTGCCGTGCCCTGGGTGCGCCGCACCTCCGGGGAGATCCGGCGGCTCCCGGTCGGCTGGCCGGTGGTCCGCACGGCGGCGCTGTGCGTGGTCGCCCTCGTCGTGTTCGGCGCCCTGTTCGCCACGGGCGACGCGGTGTTCGGGTCCTGGGTGCAGGCGCTGCTCCCCCGGTTCGACGGTGCGCTGCTGGTCACGCGGGCGCTCGTCGCTGCGGCGGTGTCCGTTCTCGCCGTGGGCGCGTTCTACACGGCGATCAACCCGCCGTCCCCGGCGCCGGCCGGCCGGTCCGGGCCCCGTCGCACGCCGCGCCGCTTCGAGTGGCTCGCGCCGCTCGTCGTGGTGATCGCGATGTTCGGCGGGTTCGTCGCGGCGCAGGCCACCACGATGTGGGCGGGCCACGACTACGTGCAGCGCACCGCCGGGGTGACCTACGCGGAGTCCGTGCACCGGGGCTTCGGGCAGCTCACGGTGGCGACGCTGCTCGCGCTCCTGGTCGTGGGCGTCACGTGGTGGTACGCGCCGCGGGAGTCGGCCGCGGACAGACTGGTTCTCAGCGCCGCGCTCGGGGTGCTCTGCTCCCTCGCGCTCGTCGTGGTGGCGTCGGCGCTGTACCGGATGCACGTCTACCAGCAGGCGTACGGCTTCACCGTGCTGCGGCTCCTGGTGGACGCGTTCGAACTGTGGATGGGCCTGCTCCTGGTGCTCACCATGCTCGCGGTCGCGATCCGGGCGGTGGCCATGCTCCCGCGGGCGGCGCTGGTGTCGGCGGCACTCGTGGTACTCGGCCTGGGGGTGATGAACCCCGAGGCGTGGGTGGCCCAGCACAACGTCGACCGGTACCGGGACTCCGGCAAGATCGACGCCGCCTACCTGTCGGGACTCGGACCGGACGCGCGGCCCGCCATCGCGGACGGATTGCCCGCGGACCTGGCCCGGTGCATCGTGCGCAATCGCCCCCGGGCGTCGGCCCCGATCGAGTGGAACCTGGGGCGGGACCGGGCGCACCGTTCCGCGCTCGACTCCGCCCGTGGCACCGGCGAATGCACTTCCGAGCGCGCGGTGCGCTGATCAGGCGGCGATCGCGGCGGTGGTGAGCGCGACGGCCGCGGCCACCGCCGCGTCCGACGCGGGCAGCAGCGGCAGCCGCACCGCGGGGGTCGGGATCCGCCCCTGTGCGGCGAGCACACCCTTGATCACGGTCGGATTGGGCTCGGCGAACAACGCCGAAGCGAGGCGGGTGAGCGCGCCGCCGATCACCCGCGCCTCCTCGATCCGGCGCTCCCGCCAGGCCGCCACGAGGGCCGCGTACTCGCCCGCCGCGACGTTCGCGCACGCGGCGATCGCTCCGCTGCCGCCGAGCGCCAGCACCGGGCCAACGAACGGGTCGTCGCCCGCGAGTACGCCGACCCCGTCGGGCACCTCGGCGAGCAGGCGGACCGTCGTCTCGGTGACGCCGCCGGCGGCGTGCTTGAACCCGGCCACCCCGTCGAGCGCGGCGAGCGCGAGCAGCGTCTCGACACCGAGCGGGCGCGCCGTGCGGTACGGCACGTCGTAGACGATGACGGGCACCGGACTCGCGTCGGCGACCCGCCGATAGTGCTCCACGACGCCGGCTTCGGAGGGGCGGGTGTAGTACGGCACCACGACGAGGGCGTAGTCGGCGCGCCGGTCGACGGATCGCAGCGCGTCCGCGGTGCCGTCCGTGGCGTTGCCGCCGGAGCCGACGGTGAACACCGCGCGCCGATCGGCGCACACGCCGCCGATCACGTCGGTCACGGCCGCGCGCTCCGCGGCGGTGAGCGTGGCGGGCTCGCCGGTGGTGCCGAGCGCGACGAGGCCGTCGGCGCCGTCGGAGAGGGTGTGGTGGGCGAGGTCCTCGAGCGCGCGCAGGTCGACGGTGCCGTCGGCCGCGAACGGGGTGATGAGGGGGACGTGGAGGCCGGAGAGCGTCGTCATGAGTTCAGGATGTGGCCCCGCTAGCGCAAGGTCCAGCGCGAAGATCAGACGTTGAGATTAAGCTGAACTTATGCTCGACGTGCACCGCCTCCGCCTGCTCCGCGAGCTCGCGCTCCGCGGCACCATCGCTTCGGTCGCACAGGCCCTCGATTACACCCCGTCGGCGGTGTCGCAGCAGCTCGCGACGCTGGAGAGGGAGGCCGGCAGGCCCCTTCTCGAGCGCACCGGCCGCAGCGTGCGGCTCACGGAGGCGGGCCGGGTCCTGGTGGCCCACGCCGAAGCGATCCTGGCGCGGCTCGAACAGGCGCGCGCCGATCTGGACGCGCTGGCCGGCGAGGTGACCGGCGAGCTGCGGATCGGGGCCTTCGGCTCGGCGATGCGGCCCGTGGTGGCGCCGGCCCTCGTCCGTCTGTCCGAGCGGCACCCGCGGCTGCGGGTGCGCGTCACCGAGGTGGATCCCGCGACCGCACCGGAGGAGCTGCGGTCCGGCCGGCTCGACGTGGCGCTGCTGCAGCGCTACGACTGCCTGCCGGCCCGCGACGACCCGTCGCTCGACACCGAGCCGCTGTTCGACGAGGCGGTGCACCTGGCCGTCCACGCGGGCCCCGGCACGCTGGAGTCCTGCGCGCAGGCGCGCTGGATCTCCGGAACGCTCGGCACGCTGTGCGACGACGCCACCGTGCGCACCTGCGAGAACGCCGGATTCACGCCCCGGGTGCGGCACCGGACCGACGATTTCTCGGCGGTGCTCGCGCTGGTGGAGGCCGGCCAGGGCGTCGCGCTGGTGCCCGACCTCGCCGCCGCCGAGGTGCCCGGCGGGGTGCGGCTCACCCCGCTGCCCACGCGCCGGCACACGGCGCTCGCCTACCGGCGCGGCGCGGCGAGGGACCCGCTGGTCGCCGCCGCGCGGGACGCGCTCACGTCGCGCTGATCACTCCGGTGGAGAGTAGGCCGAGCACGGTGACGCCCACGATGATCCGGTAACCGACGAACCAGTTGAGCGAATGCTTCGACACGAAGTCGAGCAGCCAGGCGATGGCCGCGTATCCCACGATGAACGCGATCACGGTCGCCACCAGGAGCTGCGGGCCCGACGCGTGCAGTCCCGGTCCACCGGTCTGGAAGGCGTCCGGAAGGCTGAACAGGCCGGAGGCCGTGACCGCCGGGATCGCGAACAGGAACGACAGCTCGACGGCCGCGCGACGCTCGAGCCCGAGGAACAGGCCCGCGCTGGACGTCGCTCCCGACCGCGAGACGCCCGGGACCAGCGCGAGGCACTGCGCGAGCCCCATCACGACCGCGTCCCGCGCGGTCACCTCGTCGATCGGGCGCTGCCGCGCGGCGTAGTACTTCGAGCTCACGTACTCCGCCGCGAGGATCACGAACGAGAACACGATCAACATCGTGGCCACCAGCCACAGATTGCGGGCGGCCGTGCGGATCTCGTCCTTCAACAGGTACCCGAGCACCCCGATCGGGATCGTCCCGATGATCACGTACCAGCCCAGCCGGTAGTCGACCCCGCGCTGGGTCGCATCGCGGAGCCCGCGGAACCACGCCGCGACCACGCGGAAGATCTTCCGGGCGAAGTAGATGAGCACCGCGAGCTCCGTGCCGAGCTGGGTGACCGCCGTGAACGAGGCGCCCGCATCGTCGCCGAACCAGATCTCCGAGACGATCCGCAGGTGCCCGGAGGAGGAGACGGGGAGGAACTCCGTGAGTCCCTGCACCAGCCCGAGAACGATCGCCTGCAACCACGTCATGTCCACCCGGGCAGGCTACCGGCCGGTCCGCCGGGACACCCGTACCGGTAACTTCGAGTCATCATGACCCGGACAAACGGCCTCTCCCGCATAGCCGCCCTCGCGCTCGCCGCCGCGCTCGCCATGACCGGCTGCTCGTCGACCCCGGCCCGCGAGGACCGCCCCACCATCACCCCGGCCACCCCCGCCGTCGCCCCGGAACCCTCCGCCCCGCCGGCCGGGCAGGTGACCCCCGCCCCGGCGGGCGAGGGCCTCGCCTTCGACCCGGTGGGTCGCCGCCTCGCCGCGATCACCGACGGTGCGGTGGTGCTGTACACGGTCGACGGTGGCCTCACCGAGGCCGGGCGCGCGCCGACCGACGGGCGGGCGAACCAGGTCGTGCCGAAGAACGGCGGCGGGTTCCTCGTCGCGGCGAAGAACGCCGTCCTCGAGATCAGCGGCGACGGGAAGCTCACGCCGCTGGACACGCTGGACAGCGACGTGCTGACCGTCGCCGATTACGACCACGACGGGGCGACGACACTGGCGGGCACCGCCGACGGCCGGATCGTGAGCCTGGGCGCACCGTCGGCGACGAAGACGATCACCGGCCCCGTGGAGGCGAGCAGGTTGGTGGTCCGCGACGACAAGGTCGCCGTGGTGGACCGGCGGCAGGCGTCGCTGACCGAGGTCGACGTGGCCGGCGGCACGATCGGCCGCTCGCTGCGGGTGGGCCGCGGGATCACGAACGCGTCGATCGACCCGTTCGGCCGGATCTTCGCGGTCGACACCGGCGAGAACCAGGTGATCGGGTACACGATCGACCCGTTCATGGAGCGGTTCCTCTACCCGGTCCCGGGTTCGCCGTGGGCCGTAGACTACGACGAGTCCGCGAAGCTCATGTGGGTGACGCGGACCGCGACGAACGAGGTGGTGGCGTACGCCCTGGCGTCGGGCATGCCGGAGCAGAAGCAGCGGCACGCCACGGTGCGTCAGCCGAACGCGCTCGCCGTCGACGCGAAGACCGGCACGGTCTACGTGCAGTCCGCGACGGGCGGTGGGATCCAGGCGATCCCCACGAGGTAGGAGACCCATGACGGCGAGCACCGCGAACGAGGCCGACGAGGGCGAGTACGATTTCCTGCCGCTGCGGTTGCCGCGGGACGTGACCCGCCTGACCGCTGCGACGCGGCTCGCCATCGAAGCCGAATTCGGCGGGTGGGAGCTCTCCCGCGTGCGGCTGTACACCGACGGTTCGCGCCGGGTGCTGCTGCGCCGCCGCCGCACGAAGACCTCCGGCATGCTGCCGCCGGACGCCACGAAGGGCCTGTGATCAATCGATGTCGCCGATGTACCAGCTGCTGCTGCGCATGATGTTCCTGGTGTCCCCCGAACGGATCCACCACGTGGTGTTCGGGCTGATCCGGGGGACCACAGCGGTGCCGCCCGTGCGGGGCGCGCTGCGCCGCGGTGCCGCGTACCGGGATCCGATCCTCGCGCAGACGGTGTTCGGCGTGGACTTCCCGGCGCCCGTCGGGCTTGCCGCGGGATTCGACAAGAACGCCCGCGCGGTGAACGGCTGGGGCCCGCTCGGGTTCGGTTTCGCCGAGATCGGAACCGTGACTGCACACGCGCAGCCCGGCAACCCGACGCCGCGGCTGTTCCGGCTGCCGAAGGATCACGCCCTGATCAATCGGATGGGCTTCAACAACTACGGTTCGGGCGCCGCGGCGAACGAGCTGCGCAAGCGCGCCCCGGGCCCGACGGCGGTGCCGATCGGCGCGAACATCGGCAAGACCAAGGTGACGCCGCTGGAGAAGGCTGCGGAGGACTACCGGGTGAGCGCGATGCTCCTCGGCCCGCTGGCCGATTTCCTCGTGGTGAACGTGTCCTCTCCGAACACCCCGGGGCTGCGGGACCTGCAGGCCACGGAGTCGCTGCGCCCGATCCTGCAGGCGGTCCTGGACACCGTGACCGTGCCGGTGCTCGTGAAGATCGCGCCCGACCTCGCCGATGCGGACGTCGACGCGGTCGCCGATCTCGCGGTGGAACTCGGCCTGGCCGGGATCGTCGCCACCAACACGACGATCAGCCGCGAGGGCCTGGACACGCCCGCCGCGGAGGTCGAGGCGATCGGGCCGGGCGGTCTCTCGGGCCGCCCGGTGAAGGCCCGCTCGCTCGACGTGCTCCGGCGGCTGGCCGCCCGGGTCGGCGACGATCTGGTGCTGATCTCGGTCGGCGGCGTGGAGGACGTCGACGACGTGTACGCGCGGATCCGCGCGGGCGCCTCGCTGGTGCAGGTGTACACGCAGTTCATCTACGGGGGGCCGTTGTGGACCCGCACCGTGCACAAGGAGCTGGCGGCGCGGCTCCGCGCCGACGGATTCTCGTCGATCTCCGAGGCCGTCGGCGCGGACCGCCGCGCGGGTTAGAGCTGCGCGTAGGTGCCGGTGATCGCGCCACGGGCGATCGCGGCGCCGAACAGGTTGAACCCGAGGTAGGCCGGGGTCGCGGTGGCCGGTATGTCGAGCGTCTCGACACCCAGCGCGTGCACCACGAACATGTACCGGTGCGGCCCGTGCCCGGCCGGCGGCGCCGCGCCGATGTAGCGCGGAAGGCCGGCGTCGTTGTTGAGCGCGAGCGCACCGTCGGGCAGCCCGGACCCGTCGCCGGCGCCCTCGGCGAGCGATGTGACCGAGGCGGGGATGTTCGCGACGGCCCAGTGCCAGAACCCGGACGCGGTGGGCGCGTCGGGGTCGTAGCAGGTGACGGCGTACGACCTGGTGCCCTCGGGGGCGCCGCTCCAGGACAGCTCGGGTGAGACGTCGTTCCCGCCGGCGCCCATGATCCCGCTGCGCTGCGCGACGGGGAGTTCGGCGCCGTCGGTGAAGGTCGTGGACGTGACGGTCAGCTTCGGCAGCGCCGGGAGCCCCGCGTACGGATCGAACTGCTCACTCATGTCGAGTCCTTTCGTCGTGCTTGTTCTACGAGTTCATCAGGAAGTGCTCGAACACCTTCGTACCGAAGAGCAGCGAATCGACGGGGACCCGCTCGTCGACGCCGTGGAACAGCGCCGCGAAATCGAGCTCCTCGGGTAGTTGCAGCGGAGCGAAGCCGAAGCAGCGGATGCCGAGCTTGGCGAACGCCTTGGCGTCCGTGCCGCCGGACAGCATGTACGGCACCGTCCGGCCGTTCTCGTCGTGCGCCAGGATCGCGTCGTTCATGGCGTCGACCAGGTCGCCGTCGAACCGGGTCTCGTAGGGATCCAGCTTGGTGATCCACTCCCGTTCGATGTCCGGGCCGAGGATCTCGTCGAGCTCCCGCTCGAACGCCGCCTGCCGGCCCGGGAGCACACGGCAGTCCACGACGGCTTCGGCGGTCTGCGGGATGACGTTGGCCTTGTAGCCGGCGCGGAGCATGGTGGGGTTCGCAGTGTCGCGCAGCGTGGCCCCGACGATCCGGGACAGCCCGCCGATCTTGGCGAGCCGGCCCTCGAGGTCGGGGGCGTCCACGTCGATGTCGATGGTCGACTCCTTGTCCAGCGCCCGGAGGAACTGCACGACCGTGTCGGTCAGGACCAACGGGAACCGGTGCCGGCCGAGGCGGGCCACCGCCTCGGAGAGCACGGTGACCGCGTTGTCCTCGTGGATGAAGGAGCCGTGGCCGGCGCGCGCCTTCGCGGTGAGCCGCATCCAGCACATGCTCTTCTCGGCGGTCTCCACGAGGTACAGGCGCTTCTTGTCGCCCGACGGGGTGTCGACGGTCAGGGAGAAGCCGCCCACCTCGCCCACGGCCTCGGTGACGCCGGTGAACAGCTCGGGGTGGTGTTGCACCAGCCAGTGCGAGCCCCAGGTGCCGCCGGCCTCCTCGTCCGCGAGGAACGCGAAGGTGATGTCGCGCGGCGGCACGGTACCGGTGGATTTCAGCTGCCGCGCGAGCGCGAGCATGATGCCGCACATGTCCTTCATGTCGACGGCGCCGCGGCCCCACACGTAGCCGTCCTCGACGGCGCCCGAGAAGGGGTGCACGCTCCAGTCGGCGGGTTCCGCGGGCACCACGTCGAGGTGGCCGTGTACGAGGAGCGTGCCGCGCTTGGGGTCGGCGCCCTTGAGGGTGGCGAACACGTTGCCGCGGCCGGGCTGCCCCGATTCCACGTAGTGCGTCTCGTACCCCACCTCCTCGAGCTGCTGCTGCACCCAGCGGGCGCAGTCGGCCTCGCCCTTGGTGGTGTCGAGCTCGCCCGTGTTGGTGGTGTCGAAACGGATCAGCGCGCTCACGGTCTCGACGACCTCGTCGAGCGCGTTCACTGGAGTCATTGGCACGTCATATACCTATCACGCGACGGGGGTTCCGGATCGGGGCGCGCACACCCCTCCACGTGCCGATTTGGTCGCACGGCCCGGGATCGATTACTGTGAACGAGCTTCCCGGCGCGGGTGGCGGAATGGCAGACGCGCTAGCTTGAGGTGCTAGTGTCCTACTAATGGACGTGGGGGTTCAAGTCCCCCTCCGCGCACAGAACGAGAACCCCGGCTCCGGCCGGGGTTCTCGCGTTTCAGCGGGTCGGTTGCGGCGCCAGCTCGATCCGGTGCTCGGGCGCCCACGGAATGTCGGGGTGCAGCGAGGAGAAGCTGTACTCGACGCTCTCCCGGCCGCCGGATTCGTCGAGCTTCAGGCCCGCGAGCCGGCCTCGCGCCAGCAGCCTCCCCTGTGCGTCGTAGATCTGCGCGTCCCGTTCCATGACCGCGTCGTAGTCCGCGTGGAAGGCCTCGTAGAGCTCTCGTCCCGTGAACGTGTCCATGCCTCCATGGTGCGCCCGATCGTGCTCGCGCACGGCGGTTCCCGCGGATCGGCCGCCCGCGGCGGCGCACCGTCTGGCAGGGTGAGGGGCGTGCCCCGGTCGAACGAGCTCCCCACACTGCACAAGCTCCGCGACATCACGCCGGTCACCCGCTTCGGTGTCGGCGGCACCGACCTCGGCATCCCGTGCCGGGTCGGCGACGAGGTGCTCTACGTGTTCGGCGACACCTTCGAGGGCCTGACGATCGGCGCCGGCGACTGGCGCTCCCCCGTCGGGCTGTTCGGGAACCGGTCCGGCGCGATCACGCGCCCGGCGGGCCCGGACCCGAAGCGGGCGCGGCAGCTGCTGGACTATCGCCACGACACCGGCGAGTTCACGACGATCCTCCCGACCACGTGCATCGAGGTCGACGGTGCGCTGTACCTGCACACGATGCGGATGCAGAGCCTCGACACCGTTGTTCGCACGGGCCTGTACCGCAGCGACGACGGGGCGCGGTCGTGGCGCGAGGTGGCCCAGTACAACGCCGGCCACGCCGACGGCTGCTGGGTGATGTGGGCCCTGTGCCCGGCGCCGGACGGGTACACCTACAACCTGTCGACGGGCGGGCTCACGCGCAGCAACGGGCTGCGCCTGCACCGGATGCCGACGGAGACGCTGGGCACCCTCCGCGACGGGATCAACGTCGAGTGGGAGCCGTGGGGCTGGCGGGAGGACACCGGCTGGCAGTGGGGCAACCCGCCCACCGACCTGGCACTGGGCCGGGGTTACGGCGAGCTGTCGCTCTCGCTCGTGGACGACACCTGGGTGATGACGTACTTCGACGCGGCCGCCTACCGGATCGCCGCGCGCTTCGCCGACAGCGTGGACGGGCGCTGGTCCGAGCCGGTGACGCTGCTGCAGGGCGGTTCGTGGGAGGACGAGGACCATGCGGCGGGCCGGGTGGCGCAGTTGTACGGCGGCTATCTGGTGCCGGGATCGACGCTCTCCGCGGCGCGAGTCGTGGTGTCGCAGTGGAACACCGTGAAGAACCATCCGTACAAGTCGATGATGTTCACCGGCCCGCTGCGCAGGCCGCGGTAGCGACGGGGCGGGGCGGGGTCAGCCCGAGAGCTGCGACTCCAGGGCCTCGACGGTGCGCTCGATCAGCGGGCGCAGGACGGCCTGTACGTCGTCGTCGGACAGCGGGCGACCGAGGAGGACGGCGCCGAGTTGCGGCACCATGAACGGCGCCGCCTGGAGGCCGATGGCCACGAACAGGGTGACGGCGACGCGGAGCCGGTCCTCGTCACCGGAGATGGCCTGCAGGCGCGCGACCTTCTGTCCGTAGAACTCCCGACGGGCCTCGCTGAACGGGGGCAGCTCCCCCTCGCCCGCGTCGTAGTGCAGCGATTCCCACATCAGCAGCCGCACCAGCTCGGGATCGCGACGGTGGTGGTCGTAGGCGGCCATGACGTGGTCGGTGAGGCTCTGCCCGTCCAGGAAGGGCGTCTGTTCCACGTGTTCGGTCAGGGCCTTGCTCATGACCACCTCGAACAGGCCCTCCTTGCTCCCGAAGTAGCCGTAGATCCGCTCCTTGTTGACCCCCGCCGAGGCGGCGATGCGGGCGACTCGGGCGCCGTCGAAGCCGCGCCGGGTGAACTCCTCGCGGGCGGCGGCGATGAGCGCCTCGCTGGTGGGGGTCGATTCGTACACGGCACCGGTCACGGGCACAGCGTACCGCCAACCGAACGGTTGACCGGCCAACCGCGCGGTTGCTACGGTCGCCGCATGACAGTCCCCACCCTCGCTCCGCCGGGCTCGCAGCGGCTGTGGCGCACCGGCACGATCGGCGCCCTGGGCGCGATCCCGATGGTCGGCCAGCTCTACGTCGTCCTCCCGCTCGCGTCCGAGATCCGCTCGCTGCCCGGCGCTTCCGCCGGGACGGCGGCGCTGGCGACCACCGCCTTCGCACTGGTGTACGCGGCGGGCATCCTGGCGCTGGGTCCGCTGGCCGATCGGTTCGGCGCCCGTCGGCTGATGGTCGCGAGCGCGGCCGCGACCGCCGTCGTCACGGCCGCGACGGCGCTCGCCCCGTCGGCCGGATTCTTCCTCCTGGGACGCGCCGCGCAGGGCCTCGCGGCCGCCGCGTTCACTCCCGCCACGCTGGCCTACATCGCCCGCACCACCGCACCCGCGCAGCGGGTGCCGCTCAACACCGCCGCGATCGGGGCGGGCCTCGCGTCGGCGGTCGTGAGCCAGGTGGCGGCGCAACTGCTGGCGCCCCACACCGGACTCACGGGCGTCTTCCTCGTGTCGGCCGCGGCGTGCGCGCTCGCCGCCGTCGCGGTGCGCACCCTCCTCCCGGGCGACCCGGTGCCCGACGGGGACCGCCCCTCGGCGGCGACCGTGTACCGGGCGATCCCCGGATTGCTCGCCCGGCCCCGCCTGGTGCTGCTGTACTGCACCGGCTTCACCTTCCTCAGCGTGCTCGTGTCGCTCTACACCGCGCTCGCCGCGGACGGCCGGTGGTCCTCGACGACGCTGCTGGTGCTGCGGGCGAGTTCGCTGCCGGCGGTCGTCGCTGCGGGGCTGCTCACCCTGAAGCTCGGCGGAACGCCCGCACGGGCCCGCATCCTCGGGGCGGTGGGGACGGCGGCACTGGGCGCGCTGGTCTGCGCCACGGGCAGCACGCTCGCGGTCGGCGTGGGACTGTTCCTGTTCGTCGGCGCGGTCGCGGTCGCGGCCCCGTCGGTCGTGGCCGAGGTGACGCGGCTGGGAGCGCCCGCCGTGGGCGCCGCCGCCTCGCTCTACACGGTGACCATCTTCGGCGGAGCGAGCCTCGGTGCGCCGCTCGACGCCGCGCTGGGCGGCGGGCTCACGACGGTGGCACTGGGCGGAGCGGCGGTGCTCGCGCTCGGTGGTGCGACAGCGGCGATCGCGACCCGCGCGTAGCGGATTCGGCGTCGGCGTCGAACGAGAACATGTTCTCATCGAAGGATGACGGACCCGTACGCCCCCGCCGATCTGGGCCCCCTGCGCCTCCGGAACCGCACGATCAAGGCCGCGACGTTCGAGGGGCGTACACCGGACGCCCTGGTCACGGACGACCTCATCGATTTCCACGCCGAGTTCGCCCGGGGCGGTGTCGGGATGACCACCGTCGCCTACTGCGCGGTGGCCCCGGAGGGCCGCACCGAGCGGCGGCAGTTGTGGATGCGCCCGGAGGCGGTTCCCGGCCTCCTCCGGCTCACCGCGGCCGTCCACGCGGAGGGTGCCGCGGTCTCCGCGCAGCTGGGACACGCCGGCCCCGTCGCGGACGGGGCCGAGCACCGCACGCCCGTCACCCCCAGCCGCATGGTGAGCCCGCTTGCACTGCGCCGCACCGCGCGCCCCGACGCCGCCCACGTCCGCCGGCTGGTCGCGGCGCACGCGGAGGCGGCCGTCCTCGCGGCCGACGCCGGATTCGACGCGGTGGAGCTGCACTTCGGCCACAACTACCTGATCAGCGCATTCCTCAGCCCATTGCTGAATCGCCGGCGCGACGGGTACGGCGGCTCCCTGCCGGCGCGGGCCCGGTTGGCGCGGGAGGTCGCGATCGCGGTCCGCGAGGCGGTGGGCGACCGCATTGCGGTCACGGCCAAGCTCAACATGACCGACGGGGTGCCCGGGGGCCTCAGGCCCGACGACGCGCTGCGGGTGACGCGGTGGCTCGAGTCCGACGGTGCGCTGGACGCGCTGGAGCTCACCGCGGGCAGCTCGCTGCTCAACCCGATGTACCTGTTCCACGGCACGCCGCCGCGCAGCGAGTTCGCGGCGGCGTTCCCGAGCCCGGCGCTGCGGGCGGGACTGCGGGTGGCCGGGCCCGCGTTCCTCCGCGCGTACCCGTACCGGCCCGCGTACCTGCTGGACCTCGCGCGCCGCTTCAGGGCGGCGCTGTCGATGCCGCTGGTCCTCCTCGGCGGGGTGTCCGACGGCGCCACGGTGCAGCGCGCGATGGACGAGGGATTCGAGTTCGTGGCCCTCGGCCGGGGCCTGCTGCGCACGCCGGACCTGGTGCGCCGGATGGCGGCCGATCCGCACGAGGAGGACCGGTGCACGCACTGCAACCTGTGCATGCCCACCATCTACCGCCGCACGGAATGCCCGGTGCGGACTGCGGAGGAGGCCGGGGCCTGACGGGGGTCAGGCGATGCCGGGCACCTCGGTGGCGGCGAAGTCGGCGAGTGCCTCGGTGACGATCCCCGGCACGTCCCCCGAGACGTTGACCGTGACGCCGAACTCGTCGGGATCGAGCGGCTCGAGGATCGCGAGCTGCGAGGCCAGCATGTCGGCCTTCATGAAGTGGCCCTCGCGCCCCTGCATACGCCGCATGAGAACGTCCTCGCCGCCGGTCAGGAACACGAAGTACACACTCGCGCCGGCGGCCCGGATCCGGTCGCGGTAGACGCGCTTGAGTGCCGAGCACGCGACGACGGCGGGGCGGCCCGCGATCATCTCGTCCCGCAGGTGGGCGCCGATGGCGGCGAGCCAGGGCCACCGGTCCTCGTCGGTCAGCGGGGTGCCCGCGGCCATCTTGGCGCGGTTGGCGTTGCTGTGGAAGTCGTCGCCGTCGGCGAAGTCCCGTCCGAGGTGCCGCGCCAGCTCGGCGCCCACCGTGGACTTCCCGGAGCCGGACACTCCCATCACACAGATCTGGATCGTGGCCACCCGTCGAGTAGATCACGCCGCCGCGGGCGGCCACCGCATAATGGGTCGGCGGAACGGTCGTACGGGGGTGGATCGATGTCGACGGGCGCGGTGGTGGGCCTGACGGTGCTCGGTGCCGTCGTGCTGCTGTGCGCCGGGGAGTTCGCGGCGCGGGCGCTGGTGCGGGCGCGGCTGGCCGGGATGTGCGCCGACGTGCTGTTCCACCGCCCGGCGGTGGCGCTCGGGGCCCGGCCCGTACTGCTGCAGCTGGCCGAGCGGCGCCTGGCGCGGGTGGGCGTGGACACGGACGGCGAGCCCGCCGATCCCCGCGCGCTGCTGCTGCGCGGCGAGGCCCGCGGTGTCAGCACCGCACCGGGCGGCCTCCGGCTGCGGGCGCTCGACGCGCGTGCCACGCTGCCCCTCCCCTGGATTCGGTACGCCGCCGAGGCGGCGGGCGGGAACGGCGACGGCGTCGTGGTCCGGTCGATCTCCCTGATGCCGCGCCGCGGCGCCCTGTCGGTCACGGTGGGGCTGCCGGTGGCCTTCGGCCGCGGCATCGACGTCCGGATGGCGATCGCCGTGACGGTGGCGGACGGGCGGCTCGCGTTCCGCGCGACGGACCTGTCGATGCCGCTCAGCCCGGTGCCCGTACCGATCCCGATGGCGTGGGCGATCGATTCGTGGATCGTCGCGCTGCGCGCGAAGGTCATTCCGCCGGCGCTCGACGCCTTGACCATCACCGCCGTGGAGTGGGGCCGGGACGCCGTGATCGTGGACGTCACGGCCCACGATGCGACCGTCCCGATGTCCTGAGGGACACTGTTCCCCATGCCCGGCCCCATCGATCCCGCCGACCTCGCCGCCTTCCACCGTGTGTTGGATGCCGCCTCGGGGCTCGACGAGGACGATCCGCAGTCGATCGAGGTGCAGCGCGCCGTGGGCCACATGTTCAAGGCCGCGAAGAAGGCCCGCCGGAGGGCGGCCCGGGACCGGGTCCGCGACGCGGACAGGGAGGTCCTGGAGAGAACCGCCACCGGCTCGGGCGCCCGCATCGACGACGAGACCGCGGGCATCCTGTTGACCACGCCCACGGTGGGCGAGAGCGCGGGTGAGCTGGCGCGGCCGCAGAACTGCTACATCTGCAAGAGGCCCTATACCCGGGTCGACGCGTTCTACCACCAGCTGTGCCCGGAGTGCGCGGCGTTCAGCCATGCCAAGCGGGACGCCACCACGGACCTCACGGGCAGGCGGGCTCTGCTCACGGGCGGCCGCGCGAAGATCGGCATGTACATCGCGCTGCGGCTGTTGCGGGACGGCGCCGACCTGACGATCACCACCCGCTTCCCCACCGACGCCGCCCGTCGGTTCGCCGAGCTGGCGGACAGCGCGGAGTGGCTGGACAGACTGCACATCGTGGGCATCGACCTGCGCGACCCGTCGCAGGTGAGCGCACTGGCCGACGCCGTCGCCGCGCGCGGCCCGCTGGACATCATCATCAACAACGCCGCCCAGACCGTGCGCCGCTCCCCCGGCGCGTACTCGGCGCTCGTGGACGCCGAAGCCGGCGACGTGCCGCCCCAGCTCGCGGACCGCATCATCCGGTTCGGCCGGGCCAGTTCCGCGCACCCGGCCGCGCTCACGGAGGCGCTCGACGGGCACACGCTGGACCGGTCCGGTGACGTGACGGCACTGGACCCGGCTGCGCTCACCGCGCTCGCCCTGCGCGGGGGCTCCGCCTCGGCCGCCCGGATCGAGGACGGCAGCGCGATCGACGCGGGTGGGTTGCTGCCCGATCTCGTGCACACGAACTCCTGGGTGCAGACGGTCGACGAAGTGGAGCCGCTGGAGCTGCTGGAGGTGCAGTTGTGCAACTCGGTGGCGCCGTTCATCCTCATCTCCAAGCTGCGGCCCGCGCTGCGGGCGTCGCCGGCCCGCCGCAAGTACGTGGTGAACGTCTCGGCGATGGAGGGGCAGTTCGGCCGCAAGTACAAGGGCGCGGGCCACCCGCACACCAACATGGCCAAGGCCGCGCTGAACATGCTCACCCGCACGTCCAGCGAGGAGATGCTCGCCGACGGGATCCTGATGACCGCCGTGGACACGGGCTGGATCACCGACGAGCGCCCCCATCACACCAAGATGCGGCTCGCCGACGAGGGGTTCCGCGCCCCGCTCGACCTGGTGGACGGCGCGGCCCGGGTGTACGACCCGATCGTCCAGGGCGAGGCGGGGATCGACCTGTACGGCTGCTTCCTCAAGGATTACCGGCCCTCGCCCTGGTGACGGGCGGCTAGGCTCGGGGCGTGGCGGAAACGAAGGTCCTGTTCGACTGCGACACCGGCGTCGATGATTCCCTGGCCCTGCTGTACCTGCTGGCGCAGCCGGAGGTGAACCTGCTCGGCATCGTCTCGACGGCGGGCAACGTGCCCGGCCCGCAGGTGGTGGAGAACAATCTGGGCTGGCTGGAGTTGTTGGGGCGCAACGATGTCGAGGTGTACGTCGGGTCGGACTCCCCGCTGTCGACGCCGCTCATCACGACCGAGGAGACGCACGGCCCGTTCGGGGTGGGGTACGCGGAGTTGCCCACGCCGAGCCGCGCACCGTCGGATGTGCCGGGCGCGCAGGCGTGGTCGGATCTGACCAGGGCCCACCCCGGTGAAGTGGTGGGGCTGGTCACCGGCCCGTGCACGAACCTCGCGCTGGCGCTCCGCGACGACCCGGGCATCCTGGCCCGGCTCCGGCGGCTGGTGATCATGGGCGGCGTGTTCTGGCATCCGGGCAACACCACCCCGACGTCGGAGTGGAACGTGGCGGTGGACCCGGAGTCGCTGTGGGAGGTGTTGCGCGCCTACGGCGAACTCGACGGGACGGGCACGCCGCTGCCGATCCTGTGCCCGCTCGACCTCACCGAGACGATCGAGCTCACCCCGGATCACGTGCTCCGGCTCGCGGACGCCGCCGGCAGCAGCCCGGCGGAGGTCCTCGCCCCGGAGGACGACGACGGGACGCGCTCCACGGCGAGCGATCCGGTGGTGCGGGCGGTGTCGGACGCGGTGCGGTTCTACTTCGAGTTCCACCGCGACCACGACCACGGCTACATAGCCCACATGCACGACCCGTTCGCCGCCGCGGTGGCCCTCGATCCCACGATCGCCGAGACCGCGCCGTACACCGTGGACGTGGAGCTCGCCGGGGCCCTGACCCGCGGTACGACGATCGCGGACACCTACGGCGCGTGGAACCGGCCGCACACCGCGCAGATCGCGCAGTCCACCGATCCGGTGCGGTTCTTCGACCGCCTCGTCGATTCGATCGGGAGGCTCGCCCGTGCCGGCGTCTGAGGGGCAGATCGCGGCGTTCCTGTCCGTCGCGGCCGAGACCCTCGACACCGTCGACCGGGTGCTCGGCGACTGCGACGACACGACCGTGAACGCCGTCCCGCCGGTGCCCGGCGTCAATTCGGTGTTCGCCCTCGTCACGCACGTGGCCGGGGCACTCGGCTACTGGGGCGGTTCGCTGCTCGCGGGTGAGGACATCCCCCGGGACCGGGCGAGCGAGTTCCACGCGACGGGCACCGTCGACGAGGCCCACGCGATCGTCGCGCGCCTGCGCGTGGACCTGCCGCGCTGGGATCCCGTGGCGGCCAATGGGATTCGCAACCCCGAGGCGACGGGCACCACCCGGCGCAACGCCGCGACGGCGACGCCGGAGTGGGTGCTCACGCACATGCTGCGCGAGCTGACCCAGCACACGGGGCACATGGAGATCTGTCGCGACGTGGTCGCCCGGCGCGCGGACCGACCGTGCTGATTCCGAAGGCGATCGCCGAGGGTGTGCGCGACGGCCGGGTCACCACCCAGTACCGCCGGTGGGACTCCCCACGCGTGAAGGTGGGCGGCACCCAGCTCACGCCGGCCGGGCTGCTGCGTTTCACGCGGGTCACGAGAGTGCCGGAGGTGGAGAAGATCTCGGACCGCGCCGCGCGCGCCGCGGGGATGAAGGACGCAGCTGCCCTGCGCCGGGCCCTGCGGCCGCGCGATCCGGACGCGCTCCGTCGGGAGCGGTCCGCGCGCGGCGGCGAGCACGTCTACCGGATCCACCTCGAGTGGGCGGGCGAAGACCCGCGCCTGGCTCTGCGGGAGGAGCTGCCCGATGCCGACGAGCTGGAAGCCATCGCGAAGCGCCTGTCCCGCCTCGACGCGCGGGACACCGGGCCGTGGACCCGCGACATCCTGGCGTGGATCCGCGAACACCCCCACGTGGTGTCCAAGGAGCTCGCGGCCGAGCGGGGCGTGGAACTGCTGCCGATGAAGGCGGACATCCGCAAGCTCAAGGGCATGGGTCTGACCATCAGCCACGACGTGGGCTACGAGCTCTCCCCGCGCGGCGCCGCCTACCTCGCGTGGGTGGACGGCGCCGCAGGTTCCTAGGCCGGCTGCTCCGATTCGGCGGCCACCTCGGCGGTCGACTTGGCCCAGCGGTAGTCCGCCTTGCCCGCCGGGGTCCGCTTCACCTGGTCCACGAAGACGACGGTGCGCGGCACCTTGTACCCGGCCAGCTCCGAGCGGGCGAAGGTCTGGATGTCCTCGACGGACGGGCGCTCGTGCCCCTCGGCCACCGCGACGACGGCGGCCACGCGCTGGCCGTACCGGGCGTCGGGCACGGGGACGACGAGCGCGTCGGCGATCGCCGGGTGGCCGTGCAGGGTGGCCTCGACCTCCTCGGCGTACACCTTTTCGCCGCCGCTGTTGATGCACTGGCTGCCGCGGCCGAGGAACACGATGCCGCCGTCCTCCGCGGGGTAGCCCATGTCCCCGAGGACCGAGATGCGGCGGCCGTCGGCGAGCGTCGGGAAGGTGCGCGCGGACTTCTCGGGGTCGTTGTAGTAGCCGAGCGGCACGTTGCCGACGCGGGCGATGTACCCCACCTCGCCGGGCGTGGTGATCTGCTGGAAGGTCTCGTCGACCACCATCATCTTGTCCGTGGGCGGCGCGTGCAGGTTCCCGTCGTCGTCGAGCTGCATGACGCCGTCGTTGCCGGATTCGGAGGCGCCGAAGTTGTCCCGGAGGATGAGCTCGGGCTTGATCGCGGCCATCCTGTCGCGCACATGCTTGGACCAGATGGCGCCGCCGGAGGTGATCGAGAACAGCGACGAGAAGTCGGCGGTGTCCTTCTGCTTCTCCATCTCCTCCACCAGCGGGATGCCCATGGCGTCGCCCACGATGAGGATGGTCTGCGTCTGGTCGCGCGCGATGTTCCGCACGATCTGCCCGGCGTTGAAGTCGCGTTCGAGGATGATCCGGGAGCCGAGGACGAAGAACGTGAACAGCGAGTACGACGCGGCGCCGTGCATGAGCGGCGCGGCGATGAGGAACGCCAGTGACGGGAACGATTTCGCGCCCTCCCCCACCTCGTCGAGGTTCTGCCGCGGCTCGCCGCCGTACGGGACGCCGGCGGAGAGCGGCTTGCGGAAGAAGTCGTCGTGCTGCCACACGACGCCCTTGGGGTACCCGGTGGTGCCGCCGGTGTAGATGATGTAGTGCTCCTCGCCGGTGCGCGGCTCGAAATCGCGCGCGGTGGAGTTCTTCTCGGCCTCGGAGAACGGGACGAGCTCGACCCCGGGGGCCGCGGCGACGGCGTCGGCGAGTTCGGGCTCGGTCTCGCCGACCACGAACACGACCTTGAGGTCCGGGAGCGCACCGACGAGGCCCGCGAGCGTGCGCTGGTGCTCGGCCATCTCGACGACGATGCCCTTGGAGTCCGAGTTGGTGAAGATGTACTCGAGCTCGGGGCCGGTGTAGCGGTAGTTCACGTTGACCGGGACCGCGCGCACCTTGATCAGGCCCACGAGGGACTGGACGTGCTCCACGCTGTTCTTGAGGAACAGCGCGACGTGGTCGAACGCCCCGATGCCGTGCGCGGCGAACAGGTGCGCCACCTGATTCGCCTGCTCGTCCATCTCCGCGTAGCTGGTCTGCGCGCCCTCATAGCTCAGGACGATTCGCTCGGGAACCGCGTCGACGACCGCCTCGAAGATGTCGGCGAGGTTGAACTTCATGCGCTCTCCTGTTCCTGACCTGCGAACCCATCCGGATAAGCAGAACCTGTTCTAGTTGTAACAGGTTCTACCTCACTCCGGGGCGAATTGGCGCAGAAGTCCGGGCCGGTGCGTCGCGTCAGCTCAGGCAGGAGGGACCACCGACGCCCTCGGCGAGCGCGCCGAGCACGGCGTGCGCGGCCGCGATCCGCGCCGCATTGGGCACGTTGCGGTTCATCATCACGACTACACCACGTCCCTCGCCGGGAAGGGCGAGAACGTAGGCACCGAAGCCGCCCGTCGAGCCCGTCTTGTCGAGCACGCACGTCGCCCGACGATCCGCCGGGGCCGTCGCGTGCGGCGCGCTCGCGACGTCGGGGGCGTTCCCCGCCTGCAGCGCCTGCAGCGTCGTGGGCGCCGGGAAGGCCTCCCATCCGAGCGCCTGGCCGACGGGGCCGATCGAGTACCGCACGGCCGCCGACGCGCGGACCGCCCGGGCGATCGCACCGTCGCCGGGCCGGACGACTGCGGCGAGGAAGTCGGTCATGTCGGCCGCCGTCGACTTCAGCCCGTACGCCTCGGCATCGAGCGGCCCGGGCGCGACCCTCGCCCGCGTGGAGGTGGCCGTGCGGCCCCACGCGTAGCGCGCCTCGTCCGCGGCGGGAATCCGCACGTGAGTGTCGTCCAGCCCCAGCGGATCGAGAACCTCTCGCCCGACGGCCGTCGCGAAGTCCGTGCCGTAGGACGTGGCCGCCGCACGACCGAGCAGCCCGATGCTCGGATTCGAGTACAGGCGGCTCGTTCCGGGAGCTGTGACCGGCTGCCAGCCCGTGAAGTACTCGCGCATCGACTCGTCGTCCGTCACGCCGGAAGGGAACTGGAGCGGCAACCCGCCACCGGCGTAGGTACCGAGCTGGCCCAGCGTCGCGGCGTCGACGGCGCTGCCCCGCAACCAGGGCAGGTACCGGCCCGGCCTCTCCTCCAGGGACAGCCGGCCGCCCACGACCGCCGACTCGGCGAGGATCGCGGTGAACAGCTTGCTGACCGAGCCGATCTCGAACAGGGTGTCGGGCCGCACCGGGCGCGGATCGTCCGCTCCCATCCGTCCGTACGCGAAGACCCTGGTGCGCGGACCGTCGACCACCCCGACGGCGACCCCCGGCACGTCGTGCGCGGTGCGCAGTTCCTCAGCCACCCGGCCCACCGCCTCGCCGACCGAGTCCCGCTCCTCCGGCACGGGTTCCGGCGACGAGGGGGTGCAGGCGGCCAGGGCGAGGGTCAGCACGAGCGCCCCTACGACGCCTCGCAGGTGGGTGAATGATCGCATGCCGCCACGACACCACGGCGCGCCGTCCACGGCATCGCGACGATGGGCGCGGCCGTCATCGCGAACGGCTATCACCCGAGGTGGGAGGGCGCGCTCGCGGCGGGATTCCGGTCAGCCGAGGAGCGCGGCGCGGTCGGAGTGGAAGAACGTGACGAGCGTCGTGATCCCGCAGAGGATCCCGGTCGCCAGGATCACCTGCGGCCCGGTGAAGACCGACGCGACGACGCCGCCGACAGCGGCGCCGCCGAGGAAGCCCGCGTAGAGGAGCGCGTAGCCGAGCCAGTCGTACACCGTGCCGCCGCCCGTCGCGTGCCGCTCGATCCCCTGCCCCAGTTTCACGAGCGTCCCGGTCACATAGGACAGCGGCACCGAGACCTCGCCATTCTTGATGAACGACGTGTTCAGCGCGCCGATCGAGAACGTGATGATGACGATCGGCACGAATCGCACCTCGGAGTAGGCGAATCCGTCGTAGAGGAAGTCGATCGCCGCCGCGAGCAGCAGGCCGGCAGTCGTGAGCACAGTGGGCCCGTGCGGGTGGTTGCGCCAGAATCGGCGGCGGCAGAACGACGCGGCGGTCACGCCGGCGATGAACGCGATCAGCAGGGTGATCGCCGCGACCGCGCCGGCGCCGGCGATCTTCTGCTCCGAGGAGACCGTGAACCATTCCAGCACTGCGCGTTCCGTGTTGCCCGTCATGAACGTGACGAAGTAGCCGGCGCTGTGCAGGAACGCGACGGCGCCGACCATGCCCGCGACGCCCGCCAGGAGCCAGGACAGTCGCGCCTCGCTTCCGACGGCGGTCTCACGGCTGACGACGGGGCCTCGGGTGTCGGGACTCATGTCCCATGCGTACCGATTCGTCCGACGGTCCGCTGTTCGACGGGGACAACGTCACTACGGCACCTCAGAGCGACTCCCGTCACACCAGATCGAATTCTTCTGCGCGCGAGGAGAACTCCTCGACATCCTCGGACGCCTGGCGTACACTCGAACATATGAGCTAGATCGGGGGATCTGGAAATGACGGCAATAATCGAGGACGCCTTCGAACCGTTCTGGGGATCGTTCTCCTGCTTCGACCGCACCTCGGTGGTGGACCTCATCGACGAGTGCAGCCGTGCCATCAACCGCGCCGAGACTCGCCGGCTCGCCTGGATCGCCACCCGGCACGACCAGGTGTACGACGAATGGGCCGCCACTGCACACGAATCGACAGCGTCGATGCGGCGATTCACCGATGAACTCGACCAGGTGGTAGCCGAAGTCGGAGCGGTGATCGGCCGCGGCCCCACCGCCGCACGCAACGCGATCGAACTGGCGCTCACTCTCCGCGACCGCACCCCCGCCGTGTTCGAGCTGCTGTACGAAGGACTCGTCAGCAAGACCGTCGCTCGCACGATCGCGCGCCGGGCCGAGGCGGTCACCGACCCGGCCCTCCTGCACCGGTACGACGCGGCGGTCTCCGAACAGCTGGCGCGCAAGCTCGCCCGCGGCCGCGCCGTGGTCACCGAGAACGACGCGAAACGCCTGGCCGACGGCGTGCTCGCGAAGCTCGACCCGGCCGCGATCCCGCCCGCCCGCACGGCACAGCGCCGCGGAGTCTGGTTCGACAAACGCCGCGACGGCCTCACCGAGTTCGCCGGGGTGACGTTCTGCGAGGATGCCGCTGACGTCGAGCGCCAGATCGAGCGGGTCGCGAACACCGTGTGCCGCAAGGATCCCCGCACCATGGGCGAGCGCCGCGCAGACGCCCACTCCGCGCTCATCCAGGGCTACGACAGCCTCGGGTGCCGCTGCGAGACCCCCGGCTGCGATCACGCCGAGCGAATTCCCCGGCACGCCACTGTGGAAGCCAAGACCATCGCCGACGTCACCATGGTGATGAACGAATCCACTCTCGCCGGCATCGACGACGAGCCGGTCCTCATCGACGGCAACCCCACCGCCGCCGGCGTCGGCCGCGACCTCCTCGCTCGCGTCGGCACGGCCTGGTTCCGTCCGCTCGGCAAGCCCGTCGACGGTGAACGCCGCGTGATCGCCCACGACGTCGCCGGTTACCGGCCCTCCGACCAGCAGGCCCGCTTCCTCAGGGTCAGGTACCCCACGTGCGTCTTTCCCGGCTGCCAAACCCCGTTCTCCCGCTGTCAGATCGACCACGTCGCGGAACGGAACCATCGCGACCCCGGCCTCGGCGGCGCCACCGCCATCGGCAACCTGGTGCCGCTCTGCGGCAGGCACCACCGCATCAAGACCGAACAGGACTGGCTCTCGGACGTCCTCCCCGACGGCACCGTCGAATGGCACGCGCCCACCGGCCACAGCTACCGCACCGCACAGGTTCAGGGCGACGACTGGTTCCCCGACCTCGAACGCATCCGATGGCTCCCACCCACTCGCCCCCTCCCCACGCCGGCGGACACCGCTCCCGGCCGCGCCGAGGTCCGCAACGCCGCCCGGGAGGCCAGGCGTCGCGAGTACCGGCGCGAGCGAGAGCAACAACACCGCGAGCACCCGAACACACCCGCCCCGGACGACCCACCGCCCTTCTGATCGCCGGTCCGCAGCGGAATACGTTCACGGCGCGGCGAACTCTCGTCAAACCCGCCGGGCGCGAGGACAGTTCCGTGGCATGACGACCTCGCTGACCCGCTCCCCGTCCGATGCCGAACTCGATGCGACGTTCGGCCCCGTCTACGCCCGCATCGCCGAGGGCGCCGTCCACCGCGAACGCGACCGAATCCTGGCGCACGACGCGGTCACGGCGCTCAAGGCCGCGGGATTCACGGCGCTGCGCGTCCCCGAGGAGTTCGGTGGCGCGGGAGTCACACTGCGACAGTTCTTCCGGCAGTTGATCAACCTGGCGGCGGCCGATTCCAACATTCCGCAAGCCCTGCGCGTGCACCTGCTGTTCGTCGAGGACCAGCGCGTGGCCCACACGCCCGAGGGTGACGCGCGGCTGCGTGCGGTGACGGACGGACTGATCGTGGGCAACGCCATCACCGAGCCGGGCACCGGGTCCGTGGGTGGCTACAACACCACCCTCACCCGGCGCGACGACGGCGATTACACGCTCAACGGCACCAAGTTCTACTCGACGGGCACCCTGTACGCGGACGAGATCATCGTGGCCGCCGATCTCGACGGCGAGCGCGTGGGCCTCATCGTGGACGCGAATGCCGACGGCGTGCGGAAGGTGGACGACTGGAACGGTTTCGGCCAGCGCCTCACCGCGAGCGGTACCACGGTGTTCACCGATGTCCGCATCTCCGCCGACCGCCTCCTCGGCCCCGGCTACGGCGTGCCGGGGCCCACCTACTCCACCTCCTTCCTGCAGCTCGTGCAGCTCGCCGGCCTGGCCGGCATCGCGCAGCGGGCGACGGACGACACGGTGGAGTGGGTTCGCGCCCGGACCCGCACCTTCTCGCACGCGGCGGCCGACCTGCAGCGCGACGATCCGCTGGTGCAGCAGGTGATCGGCCGGCTCTCGGCGGCCGCGTTCGCGGCGAGGCAGTCCGTGCTCGCCGTCGCCGATGTGCTGGACGAGGCCCTGGCGGACCGTCGGGTCCACGAGGACCTCCTGCCGGAGGCGGAACTGGCGGCCGCGCACGCCCAGCTCGCCGTGATCGACGTGGTGCTCAAGGCCACGTCCGACCTGTTCGAGGTGGGCGGCGCCTCCATCGTCGACGCCGATCTCGCGCTCGATCGGCACTGGCGCAACGCCCGCACGCTCGCCGTGCACAACCCGGCCATCCAGAAGGCCCGCTCCATCGGCGATCTCCTGCTCAACGGCGCCGAGCTCCCCTACGCGTGGAACGCCGGTTCCCGCACCGACAAGCACTGACCGACTGAGAGGAAGGTACGAACGATGACGCAGAACCGCATCGCCGTGATCGGCGCGGGCGTGGTGGGTGCCACCGCCGCCCTCGTCCTGGCCCGCGCGGGCCACCAGGTGGACCTGTACACGGATCGCGCGCCGCAGCAGCTCCGCGACGACGTGCCCGCCACGGGAACCGCCGTGCTGTTCGGCCACTCCCGGGACGTCGACCACACGCTGGTCGAGGAGCTCTACCCGGACGCTCCGTTGTCGACGGGCATGAACACCCGCCTGCAGACCGGCGAACCGGGCGCCCTCACCCAGGTGCTCGCGTTCGACCCCGATTTCACCTACACCGCCGCGGGCATCGACGTGCGGCTGCGCGCCCACGACCGCATCCGGCTGTTCGAGCAGGCGGGCGGCACCGTCGTCGTCGACACGGTCACCCCGGAGAGCCTCGACACCATCGCCGGGCAGCACGACCTCACGCTGGTCTCCACCGGCAAGGGCGGGCTCTCCGGCCTGTTCCCGGTCGACGAGTCGCGCACCGTCTACCGCTCCCCGCAGCGCGAACTGCTCGCGGCCGCGTTCACCGGCCTCGGCCACGGTCCGGACGTGTTCACCGCCCGGGGGCACGGCGCCGGCGCGCACAACGTGTTCAACCTGCACACCGACCACGGCGAGATCTGGATCGGCCCGTACTGGCACAAGGACGCGGGCGCGTCGTGGAGCGTGCTCGGGTTCGCCAAGCCCGACGGGGCGTGGGTCGAGCGCTTCAACGAGGTCACGGACGCGGAGAGCGCCTTGGAGGTCGTGGTGGGCGTCTACCGGGACTACTTCCCGGACGATCTGCCCGACATCGAGAAGCTGCGGGTGATCGATCGGGACAAGCGGTCCTGGCTGCGCGGCGCCGTGACCCCCACGGTGCGGCAGGGCGTGGGGTACACCCGGAGCGGGCATCCGGTCGCGGCGCTCGGCGACACGTCGATCGCGTTCGACCCCATCGCGGGCCAGGGGGCGCAGACGGGCCTCATCCAGGTCGCCGCACTGGTCAAGGCGGTCGAGGCGCGCGGTTCCGACTTCACCGCGGAGTGGATAGCGGACCAGTTCGACCGGCACTGGGAGGAGCGCGGGCATGCCGCCGCCGAGGTGACGCGGCTGTTCCTCGGCGACCCGGAGTACGCGTTCGCCGCCGGACCGCTGTTCGCCGGGGCGACGGAGGACGACGCCGTCGGAGCCGCGCTCTTCGGCCTGCTCTCGGTGCCCGATCCGATCCTGGAGTTCCGCACGGAGGAGGACGTACTGCGGTTCATCGATGGGGCCAAGGAGGCTGCGGAGGCGTACGAACGGGTGTAGCGTCCCGCGGAATGGACATCCTGCGGACCAAACCCATCGCCAGGATCAAAGCCGACGGTGCCGCGGAGGGCGGCCTCCGCCGCGATCTGGGCCTCAAGGATCTCATCGGCTTCGGTGTCGGCATCGTGATCGGGACCGGCATCTTCACCCTCACCGGCATTCAGGCGAAGGTGAACGCCGGTCCCGGCATCGCGCTCTCGTTCGTGGTGGCGGGGCTGGTCAGCCTCTTCGCGGCACTCTGTTACGCCGAGCTCGCGGCGGCCGTCCCCACCGCGGGCAGCGCGTACACCTACGCGTACGCCACGATCGGCGAGGTCTTCGCGTGGATCATCGGCTGGGACCTGCTCCTGGAGTTCGGCCTCGGCGCGGCGGTGGTGTCGCGCAGCTGGTCCGGCTATCTCGCGGACCTGTTCGGGCTCCCGCCCGAGCTGTTCACCGAGGAGGCGCCGGTGAACATCGGCGCGATCCTCATCATCGTGGTGCTGGGCGTCGTCGCGACGGTCGGCATCCGCGAATCGGCGCGCGTCACCAACGGATTGGTCCTGGTGAAGGTCGCGATCTCCGTGTTCGTCGTCATCGTGGGCGCGTTCTTCGTCACCCGATCGAACCTGACGCCGTTCATCCCCGATTCGGTCCCGGCCGAACAGGGTGGATCCGCCATGGATCGCCCGCTGATCGAGACCTTCCTGGGCGGCGCCCCGTCCCACTTCGGCGTCGCCGGCATCCTCACCGCGGCCGCGGTGGTGTTCTTCGCCTACACCGGTTTCGAGGCGGTCGCCAACCTCGGCGAGGAGTCCAAGAACCCGGCCCGGGACATGCCGCGCGCCCTGATCGGCACGTTGCTCGCCTGCACCCTGCTCTACGTCCTCGTGTCCATCGTGCTCACCGGCATGGTCGAGTACACAGACATCGACTCCAGCGCACCGCTGTCCAAGGCGTTCGAGGTGGTCGGCGCGAGTTGGGCCGGTGATCTGGTCGCGATCGCGGCGGTCGCGGGCCTCACCTCGGTGATCCTCGTGGAACTCGTCACGATGGGGCGGATCGGGTACGCCATGGGCCGCGACGGGCTCATCCCGCCCGCGGTCGCCAAGGTCTCGCCGAAGTACGGCACTCCCGTCCGGTTCACCATCGGCGTCGTGGTCGTCTGCGCGCTCATGGGCGGCTTCATCCCGATCGAGGACCTGTCGGAGATGGTGAGCATCGGCGCGCTCTTCGCGTTCCTGCTCGTCTCCCTCGCGGTGCCGATCCTGCGCCGCACGAAGCCCGATCTCGCGCGGCCGTTCAAGGTGCCCTTCTCGCCGGTGATCCCGATCCTGTCCGGGCTGGCGTGCGTGTACCTGATGATGAACCTGGCGATCGCCACCTGGCTGCGTTTCCTGATCTGGTTCGCACTGGGCATCGCCATCTACGTGGTCTACGGGCGCCTGCACTCCAAGGTCGGCGAGGAGGCCGACGAGGCCGGGGCCCCGTCGTGACCCTCCGGATCGGTCTGGTCGGCGCGGGCCCGTGGGCGCAGGACACCCACGCCCCCGCGCTGGCCGCGCATCCGGGCGTCGATTTCGTGGGCGGCTGGGCCCGCGATCCCGAGGCCGCTGCGCGCGTGTTCCCGCGTGCCTTCGAATCACCGAGCGCCCTGTTCGATGCGGTCGACGCCGTGGCGTTCGCGGTGCCGCCGAACGTGCAGGCGCCGTTGGCGATCGAGGCGGCTCGGGCGGGCCGGCACGTGATCCTCGACAAGCCGATCGCGCTCGACCTCGACGGGGCGACGGCACTCGCGGAGGCGGTGTCCGGGGCGGGGGTGCGGTCGATCGTGGCGTTCACCCGCCGCTTCGCGCCCGAGACCCGCGAGTTCATCACCGCGGCACGGGCATTGGGCCCCGTCGCCGTGGAGGGGCAATGGCTCTCGGGCGCCGTCCTCGGCGGCAAGTACGCGGCGTCGCAGTGGCGGCACGAGGACGGAGCGCTCTACGACGTGGGCCCCCACGTGATCGATCTGGTGGACGCCGTCGCCGGTCCCGTCGAATCCGTCACGGCCGCCTCGCACGACGGCCCCAGCGACACCTGGACCGTGCAGGCCGTGCACGAAGGCGGCGCCGCATCCTCGATGTCGTTGTCCATCAAGACGCCCGTGACCCCCACGGTGATGCGGGTGACCGCGCACTCGGGGGCCGGGTGCGCGGTGCTCGACAGCCGGGCGACGCCCGCCACCGAATGCTTCGCGGTCCTTCTCGACGAGTTCCTCGAGTCCGTCGCCACGGGCCGGGACCACCCGCTCGGGGTGCTGCGAGGGTTGCACGTCCAGCGAGTGATCGCCCAGGTCCGGGCCGGGGTCCGCCCGCCGGTGCTGTGAACCCCCGCGGCGACGGGCCCCGCCTCGACGACGGGTTCTACCGCGCCTTCATCGAGATGTCGCTCGACGGCTTCTTCGTGCACGACGCCGACGGCCGGTTCGTCGCCGTCAACGACACCGCCTGCATCACCACGGGGTACAGCCGCGAGGAGCTCCTGCGGATGAACGCGCTCGAGGTGGTCCAGGTGACCGTCGACGACGCGCGCCGCACCTGGGACACGGCCATGGCGGGCGCGTCGGTCCTGGTGCCCGCGATGCACCGGCGCAAGGACGGGACCACCTTCCCGGTCGAGGCGCACATCTCCTGCCTGGCGATCGACGGCCACACCTACATCGTGGGCCTGATCCGCGACATCACGGACCGGGTCGCGTCCGATCGGGCGAAGCAGGAGGCCACCCGGCGGCTCGAGGAGCGGGTCGCCGAATCGCGGACCTCGTCGCAGCGGGTCGCGAACCTGCTGCAGGCCGTGATCGACACGGCCCCGGACCTCGTATACATCAAGGACCGCGACGGCCGCTACCAGTACGTCAACGCCGCGGTGTCGCGGCTGATGGGTATCCCGGTCGCGACGGCCGTCGGGAAGGACGATTCGCAGCTGTTCCCCGCGGATCTCGCGCAGACGTTGATCGCGACGGACCGCGCCATCATGGACTCCGGGATCGGCCGGGAGGTCGAGGAGTACCCCGTGGTCGACGGGGAGCGCCGCACGTACCTGTCGAACAAGGCGCCCTACTGGGGTGCGAGCGGCGACGTGGTGGGCCTCATCGGAATCTCCCGCGACATCACTGCGACCCGCCGCGATCAGGCCCTGCTCCGGCACGTGGAGGCGCGCTGGCAATTCGCGATCGACGGTGCGGGGGACGGCATCTGGGATTGGGACGTGGGGTCGGGCACGGTGTTCTACTCGCAGCAGTGGAAGGCGATGCTGGGCTATTCGGACGAGGACGTGGGCACGTCCGTGGAGGATTGGGCCGGGCGCGTCCACCCCGACGACTACGTGCGCTGCTGGGAGATCATCTCGCAGGTGGTGCGCGGCGAGGTCGCCGAGTTCCGGTTCGAGCACCGGATGCGGACGAAGGACGGATCCTGGCGCTGGATCCACGACCGCGGCCGGGCGATGGAGATCGGCCCGAGCGGCCTGCCGAGCCGGCTGATCGGCACGCACACGGACATCACGGACCGGCGCAGCTCGGAGGAGGAGATCCGCGAGCTCAACCTGCGGCTGCGGCGACGCGCCGATCACGACGACCTCACCGATCTCCTCGGCCGGGCGGGGTTCATCGAGCGGGCCACCGAGGTGGTGCGGCGACGGCGCGCCGACGGTGCCGCGCTGGCCGTGCTGTGGATCGACCTGGACTCGTTCAAGCGGATCAACGACTCGCTCGGCCACAAGCTGGGCGATCAGGTGCTGCAGGTGGTGGCCCGAAGGCTCGTCGACGCGAGTCTTGCGACCGATCTCGTGGCGCGCCTGGGCGGCGACGAGTTCGTCGTCCTCCGCCCGCGCGTGGCCGGCGGCGACCCCACCGAGGAGTGGGCGGAGCGGGTGCGGGCCGCCATGGGTGAGCCGGTGGAGATCGACGGGCTGCAGCTCACCGTCACCTGCTCCATCGGCCTGGTGGAGTCGGGTGCGACGGACGACGGGATCTCCCAGCTGTTGATCGACGGGGATCTGGCACTGCTGCAGGCGAAGCGCGACGGCCGGAACCGCATCGTGCAGTACACCGCCGGGCTGCGGGCGCCCCAACAGGAGCGGGTGGCGCTGGCCACCCGGGTCCGCGCCGCCGTCGAGGGCGGCGACGTCGTGGTCCGCTACCAGCCGGTCGTCGACCTCGCGACGGGCGAGCGGGTGGGCGCCGAGGCGCTGACCCGGATCGCCGGCCCGGACGGTGCGGAGCTGGCCCCCGCGGAGTTCCTCCCCCATCTCGAGGCACTCGGGTTGCTGCCCGCGCTGGCGCGGCTCGTCCTCGGCAGGGCCTGCGCCGATTTCGCCGCCGACCCGTCCCTGGGCTGGGTGTCGGTGAATCTGGCGTCGGAAGACCTCGCGGATCCGCAGCTGCCCTCCGTGGTGGAGCGCACCCTGGAGCGGACAGGCCTCGACCCCGCCCGCCTGATCCTGGAGATCAACGAGCGGGTGGTTCCGGAGCGGCACGTGCTCGCCGCGACGCACCGCCTCATCGAGCTGGGTGCGCGGATCGCGCTGGACGACTTCGGTACCGGGTGGTCGAGCCTGGCGCAGCTCAAGGACCTCGACCTGGCGCTGGTGAAGATCGACAGGTCGGTGGTCGTCGCCTCCGCGCGGCGCGAGGACCACCGCCTGGAGGCGATGCTGACGGCCGCCATCGCGATGGCGCGCGCGCTCGACCTGGACGTGATCGCGGAGGGGGTCGAACAGCCCGAGCAGGCCGCGGCGCTCGCGGCGGCGGGGGCCCGGTACGCCCAGGGGTTCCTCTGGAGTCCTGCGGTCGACGTCGACGTCCTGGCGGGCCTCCGCGGCTACGCTGGGGCCATGACGAATCCCGGCGATGCCCAGCCCACCGGCGACCAGGCCTCGGAGCCGATCGACGCGGAGATCGTGGACACACCCGCTCCGGCGGCTCCCTCACTGGAGGAGGTCACGGGGTACACCGCGGGCGGTGTGCCGACGTTCGACCACGTCCGGGACAGGATCGAGCAGCGGACCACGACCGCGCTGGGCGCGGAGGAGTTGGCGCACGGGACCGCGGCCGGGCAGGACACCGAGCGCCGGTTCGCTGAGCGGGAGAAGGCGGCCAAGGCCAAGCTCGACGAGATCCGGGCGTCGATGAACCGCACCCCTCCGGACGCGCCGGCCTGACGGCGGATCAGGCGAGGGCGCCCGAGAGGTACTCCGCGTAGGCGGGAAGGTCCAGCTGCCCGTGGCCGGAGAGCCCGATCACGAGCACCTCGCCGTCGTGCTCGCGGGCGTACTCGGCCGCGGCGGCGATGGCGTGGGTGGATTCCGGCGCCGGCACGATGCCCTGCGACCGGGCGAACTGCACGCCGGCCGCGAACGCGTCGTTCTGGCCGACTGCGCGGCCCTCGACGTGGCCCAGCTCCACCGTGTGGCTCAGCGCCGGCGACATGCCGTGGTAGCGCAGGCCGCCCGCGTGGATGGGGTCCGGCACGAAGTCCATGCCGAGGGTGTGCATCTTGAGCAGCGGCGTGAGTCCGGCGACGTCGCCGTGGTCGTAGCGGTACTCCCCCTGTGTGATCGAGGGACACGCAGCGGGTTCGACGGCCACGATCCGTGGGTCCTGGCGGCCGTGGATCTTCTCCCGCAGGAACGGGAACGCGAGCCCCGCGAGGTTCGAACCGCCGCCCGCGCAGCCGAACACGACGTCGGCGCCCTTCTCATGGACACTCAGCTGTTCGACGGCCTCGAGGCCGATCACGGACTGGTGCAGCACCACGTGGTTGAGCACGCTGCCCAGCGCGTAGCGGGCTTCGGGATCCTGCGCGGCGACCTCCACCGCCTCCGAGACGGCCATGCCGAGGCTGCCGGTGGTGTGCGGATCCTTCGCGAGCATGGCGCGCCCCGCCTCGGTGAGGTCCGACGGGCTCGGGTGCACGGTTCCGCCGTAGGTGCGCATGAGGTGTCCGCGGTACGGCTTGGAGTCGAAGGAGGCGCGCACCTGCCACACCTCCACGTCGATCCCGAACTGCGCGCCCGCGAACGAGAGTGCGCTGCCCCACTGGCCGGCACCGGTCTCGGTGGTGAGCTTCTTCACCCCGTCGACGGAGTTGTAGTAAGCCTGCGCCACAGCCGAATTCGTCTTGTGCGAGCCGACGGGGCTGACGCCCTCGTACTTGACGTAGATGCGGCAGGTGGTGCCGATCGCCTCCTCGAACCGGCGGGCGCGGATGAGCGGCGCGGGCCGCCACATGGAGAGGATCTCCCGGACCGGCTCCGGGATCGCGTGGTACGGCTCAGTGGACGCCTCCTGCGCGATGAGCCCGCTCGCGAAGAGCGGCGCCAGGTCCTCGGGTCGCACCGGTTCCCTGGTGCCGGGGTGCAGGTGCGGCGGGATCGGCGTCTCCAGCTCGGCGGCCAGGTTGTACCAGTGCGTCGGCACCTCGACGGTGGTGATGTCCTGGTGCTGCGCGGCGTCCGGGAGTGTCATGGATCTCAGCTTAGGAGACCGCCGCCGCCCCGGTTGCGGGCCCGGGAGTTTCACCGTTCCGCACCGGCGGATGAGTCATTCTGCTGAAATGATGCACACCCTCGGGAGCGCCGTGGGTCGCTCGACCGAGGAGTCCGGACATGAGCAGGTTCTCGCTACGGGGTCTGTACGACCAGATCGAACAGCGGATCACGCCCCCGGTCGAAGCCGTCGTCCACTCCGAGGAGTTCACCGCGACCCTGAAGGTCGTCGGCCGCACCCGCGACGCGATCGGCGGGCGGATCGACGCCGCGGGCGCCGCCGTGCTGCACGCCGTGAACCTCCCCGCGGGTTCGGACATCCGCAAGCTCCGCCGGCAGGTGGGCGACCTGGATTACGAGATCCGGCGCTTGCGCCGCGAGCTCGCCGACCGCGACGAGCGCGGGCCGCGCGACGACCTCGACGGGGAGCTCTGACGTGGGCGTCACCGACGGTCCGCGCTCGGCACTGGACCGGGTCCGGCAGGAGATCGAGCGGAACGCGCTCCGGGCGCGCAACGGGATCAGGATGGCCGCGGGGATGTCGGCGCCGCGGCTCGGCGCGACCCCTCGCGACGAGGTCTGGCGGGACGGTCGGGCACGCCTGTTCCGGTACCGCAACGACGACGTGCGGCACCGCCCTCCGCTGCTGATCGTGTTCAGCCTGGTCAGCCGCAGCTACATCCTCGACCTCACGCCCGGCAACAGCTTCGTCGAGCACCTCCTGCGCGCCGGCTTCGACGTGTACCTCCTGGACTGGGGCGTCCCCGACGAGCGGGACGCGTCGAACGGCCTCGAGTACTACGCGGACGCCGCGATCCCGGCGGCGATCCGCGTGACCTGCCGCAGGTCGGGCACCGACGAGGTGAACCTGCTCGGCTACTGCTTCGGCGGGAACCTGACGCTGCTGCACGCGGCGCACCACACGGACTCCCCGATCCGCAGCCACTCGGTGGTCGCGTGCCCCGTCGACTACTCCGAGATGCCCTTCACGTCGGTGCTGAACAGCGGGCCGGACGAAGTGGAGCGGGCGATCGGTGACGACGGGAACATCCCGTCCGACGTGGTCTACGGCGCGTTCCGCTCCCTCAAGCCGGTCGCCGAACTCACGGGATACGTCGACCTGCTCGAACGCATGTGGAGCGACGAGTACGTGGCCGCCTACCAGGCCATGAACGGCTGGGGCACCGACCACATCCCGCTGCCGGGCGGCGTCGCGCGCCAGATGGCGTCGATGCTCAGCGCGGACAACGGCTTCATGACCGACCGGCTCTTCCTCGGCGGTGACCGGATCCACCTCGCCGACATCCGGACCCCGTTCCTCGCGGTGGTCGGCGAGAAGGACCACATCGTCCCCATCGCCGCCGCCGGGCCGGTGATCGACCTCGTCGGGTCCGAGGACAAGACCGAGCTGCGCCTCAAGGGCGGGCACGTCGGCCTCGTCGTCGGGCGCACCGCGGCGAAGACCACCATCCCCACCATCATCGAATTCCTGATCACGCAGAGCGAGGCCGTCCGATGACCGACATCACCATCCGCGCACTGGCCGCCGGCGACGAGGCGGGGCTCGCCGAGATGTTCGCCGGGCTGTCGGCACACGACCTCACGGTGATCCGCGAGGACCTCAGCGCGCCGACGGCGGGCATCGTCGACCAGCCGGGACTGCGCTGGGTCGCGGCGGCCGACGGTGCCGTGCTCGGCTACGCCTCCCTCGCCCGACTCCCCGGCTGGTCGGATCACGTCGGCGAACTCCGCCTCGTCGTCGGCGCGGCCCGCCGCGGCGCCGGCATCGGCCGCCGCCTGGTCCAGGAGGCGCTACGGGCCGGGATCTCCGCGGGACTGACCAAGGTCATGATCGAGCTGGCCACCGACGAGGACCGGGTGCTCACGATGTTCAACGAACTGGGGTTCACCGGCGAGGCCCTGCTGCGCGATCACATCCGCGGCCGGGACGGCGAACTGCGCGACCTCATCGTGCTCGCCCACCACGCACGCGACTCCGCCGAGGCGATCGGCCTCGTCGGCGTCGCCGATGACTTCGACGCCTGACCTCCTTCCTGCCCCGGCCCCCGACGGAACGGATCGACCACGATGACGAACCCCCTGGACCTCTTCCGCCTCGACGGCCGCGTCGCCGTGGTGACCGGCGCCTCGAGCGGATTGGGCGTCGGCTTCGCCCGGGCCCTCGCGGCCGCGGGCGCCGACGTCGTGCTCGCCGCGCGGCGCGCCGACCGCCTCGCCGACACCGCCGCACTGGTGGAGGCCGCCGGCCGCCGCGCCCTCCCGGTGGCCTGCGACGTCGTCGATCCCGACGCCTGTACGGCGGTGATCGACGCTGCGACAAGGGAGTTCGGGCGCGTCGACGTGCTGGTGAACAACGCCGGGATCGCGACCGCCGTGCCCGCGCTGCGGGAGGATCCCGACGACTTCCGCAAGGTGGTCGACGTGAACCTCAACGGCACGTACTGGATGGCGCAGGCGGCGGCGCGCGCGATGCGACCGGGCAGCTCGATCATCAACATCGCCAGCGTCCTCGGCCTGACCAGTGTCCTCATGCCGCAGGCGGCGTACTCGGCGTCGAAGGCCGCGGTGGTCGGCCTGACCCGTGACCTCGCGCAACAGTGGGGCTCGCGCCGCGGGATCCGGGTGAACGCGATCGCTCCGGGCTACTTCGCCTCGGAGATGACCGACGATTTCGAGGACGGCGTCCTCGACGAGCGCGTGCTCCCGCGCACCGTGCTCGGCAGGCTCGGCGCCGAAGGCGAACTGAACCCCGCGCTGCTCTTCCTCGCGAGCGACGCGTCCAGCTACGTCACCGGCATCACGATGCCGGTCGACGGCGGCATGCTGACGAATTGAGGCGCGATGACCACCGTCGATCACGTCCGCGCACCCGGCCCGGCCCTCCTGGCGACCGACTGCGCCCGCGCATTCTGGGAGGGCGGCGCCCTCGCCTGGACCTGGCCGGCCCTGCTGCGCGCGCCGGCCGGTGACGGGAGGCCGATCCTCGTCCTGCCCGGACTCGGGACCTCGGACGCGACCACGCTGCCCCTGCGCCGCACCCTGCGCATGCTCGGGTACCGCGTGCACGGCTGGCGCCTCGGCACCAACATCGGCCCGTCCGAGAAGATCCTGCGCGGCATGCCCGCACGGCTCCGCGCGATCGCCGATCAGGAGGGCCCGGTCACGCTGATCGGCTGGAGCCTGGGCGGCATCTTCGCCCGGCGGCTCGCGCGGGGGCACCCCGACCAGGTCCGCCAGGTGGTCACGCTCGGCAGCCCGTTCCGGCTGTCGGACCACGGGCAGAGCAACGCCCGACTGGTTTACGAGGTGTTCGGCCGGTGGCACGCGGAGGAACTCGGGCTGCCGCTCGAGCCCGACGGTGCGCCGCTCCCCGTGCCGTCCGTGGCGATCTACAGCAGGCTCGACGGCATCGTGCCGTGGCAGCTGTGCCGGGACCCGGCACCGTCGGCCGAGAACATCGAGGTGCTCGGCTCCCATCTGGGCCTCGGCGCCAATCCCGCGGTGCTGTGGGCGCTCGCCGACCGACTCGCCCACGGGCCCGGCGGTCCGCCGTTCCGCCCGCCGCCCGCGTTCACGTTCGCGTACCCGGCGACCGCGACCGATCGGGCGTGAAATGTGATACTGCACAGATGACGAGCGGGGCCTCCGACACCGCGGGCGACGGCCGGGACCGGCGCGACGCGGTGATCGCGCGGGCCACGGAGATCTTCCTCGCCGGGCGCCGAGTGGAGATGAACGAGCTCGCCGCCTACGCGGAAGTCAACCGGAACACGCTCTTCCGCTGGTTCGGTGGGCGCGACCGGCTGATGGGCGAGGTGGTGTGGTCGATCACGGCGCCGGCGTTCGACCGCGTCGCCCGGCGCGCCGAGGGCGAGGGCGCGGTGCGGATCGCCAACGTGATGGGCGATTTCGCGTCGGTCGCGAACCGCGGGTCCGCGTTCGTCCCGTTCGTCCGCAGCGAACCGGAACGCGCTTTCCGCGTCATGACGACCCAGGCGGGTGGCGTGCACCACCGGATCCTCGCCCGGATCGCCGCGGTCATCGAGGAGGAGGTCGACGCGGGGCGGTACACGCCCGAACTGCCGATCGACGATCTCGCGTTCCTGCTGCTGCGCACCGCTGAGGCGTACGTGTACTCACCGATCATCACGGGCGAGCAGCCGGACACCGAGAAGGCACGGCTGTCCTGCGCCGCCGTGCTCGGCGTCGCCTCCCGGTTCCTTCCCGCACGTCCCTGAGGCGCACGGCGTCCGGTCACGTCCGCACGAGCGCGGACCCCGCGAAGTCGCCGGCGTGCGCGAACGCGGCGAGCACCACGTCCTCCCCCGGCGCGATCCGGCCGTCCGCGAGGGCGGTCGCGAAGGTGTGCGGGACGCCCACGGCGAATAGGTTGCCGCACTCGTCGAAGGTGTCCGGGTGGCGTTCGGGCGGAAGTTCCAGCGCCTCGCGCCAGTTCCGCAGGAACGTGCGGTTGGGCTGGTTGGTGACGAGGTGCCCCACCTGCGGGCCGGTCAGCCCGCCCGCCGCGGCCGCCTGGAGCGCGACCTCGGGGACGAGGCGGTTGCCGCGCGCGAGGACCTTCGCGATCTTCGACTCGGTGAAGCCCACGTGGAGCTGTCCCTCACCGGCCTCCCAGTACCTGCGGGGCGGGTCGACCGCCGCGGTCATGTCACCCGCGTACTCGCTGTGCTGGGCGACGGTCACGTTCCGCACCTCGATGCCGCCCACGCCCGGGTCGGCGACCACCAGGGCCGCCGCGGCGCCGTCGCCGGGGATCGCGGCCTGCGGCAGGTTCCGCACCCGGTCCTGGGTGAACACGTTGCCCGCGGCGTTCGTCGCGGTGAGCAGGAGCGCGGAGCGGGCGGTCCCGGCGGCGGCCATGGTGCGCACGAGGTGCAGCATCAGCATGAACGCGGCGCAGCCGCCGTTGTGCAGGTCCAGCACGAGCGTGGGGCGCACGCCCAGCCGGCGCGCCACATCGCCGCCGCACCCCACGACGGGCAGGTCGGGCAGCTGGGAGTGGGTGAGGATCACGTCGGCCCGCTCGATCGCATCGGATCCGACCTGCTCCCGGAGCCGGTCGACGGCCGCGCACATGAGCTCCACGTTGGACTCCTCGGGCGCGGCGTGGTGCCGGAACGCGGGTGGCGCGAACATCGGATTCGAGGTCAGGGTGCGGCTGTCGGCGTCAGCGAACTCACGGAAGTAGTCGGCGGAGACCCGGTTCTCGGGCAGGTAGGACGCGAGCCCGACGATGCGGGGGTTCGCGGGGGCGGTCACGACTCCATCCATTCGGGCCGGATGGGCCGCCCCGCGGCATGGCGGTGTTCTGCGATCGCCTTGAGGTTCTCGAGCTCCATCTGGTGGCCGCCGGAGAAGGTGTCCCACAGGTCGCCGACCCACACCGGGCGCTCCGGGGGCGCGGTCTCCGGGTAGGGGTTCTCGTCGTAGAACGGGTGGTGACAGTTGGTCCACAGCACCACCGACCCGGGCTTGTCGAACACCGTCTTCGCGTCGACCACCCGCATCAGGTAGATCATCCAGAGGTGCTTGCCCTGGTCCCAGGCGCAGTGGTAGTCGACGGTCCGCGCGTTCGGGTCCGCGACGGTGCGGGTGTAGATCTCGGTGTCAGCGCCGAGCATGTCGCGGGCCACCCACAGGCCCGGTTCGTCCGTCTCGCGGAACCCGCGCAGGCTGTACGTCCACTCCTCCAGCGAACGGGTGTCGGAGAGCCAGTCGTAGAGCTCGTCGGGCGGGGCGTCGACGTAGGAGTGCACGGTGCAGAACTCGCCGTAGACCTGGTCGTGCGGATAGACGGACCGCAGGCGGTCCATGAGGATCGGCTGCGCCACGGGGCGCGGGTGGCTCTCGATCCGGATCGTGCCTTCGATCTCTTCTCTCGGGATCATCGGGGCTCCTTCGCGGTGTCGGGGAGGATCGCGGCGAACGGCGGCACCTCGAGCGGGTCCGTGTTCACCACCAGTGCGGAGGGACCGGCGGCGCGGAGCAGGTCCGCGCCGGCGGCGCGCGTGTCGGCCACCGTGTCGGCCGTGACCACCCTCAGGGACGGGAACATCGCCGCGAGCCCGTCGCCGATTCGCGTGTGCCGGAACGTGTTCAGGCTCGGCAGCCCGGCGAAGAACCGATCCTCACGCGCCACGCACATGCCGTGCGCGTCGTTGTTGAGCACCACCAACAACACCGGCGCCCCGGATTCCACGGCGGTGTGGATCTCCATGCCGTGCATGTAGAAGGCGCCGTCGCCGGCGATGATCACGGTGCGCCGCCCGCCGGCGATCGCGGCGCCGACTCCGGCGGCGATGCCGTAGCCCATGCCGCCCATGCCGAGCGCCACGAGGAACCGGGAGCCGGTGTGCGGAGGCATCCGGTGGACCACCGCGGCGCCGGCGTTACCGGCGTCGGCGAACACCAGCGCGTCGGCGGGGATCGCACCGGACAGGGCCAGAACGGCGTCGGTGCAGGTGATCCGGTCGTTCCCGGAGCGCGGTGGCTCGATCGGCTCCGGCGGTGCGGTGGTCCACGGCGCGCGGGGGCGGCGCCCGCTGAGGCCGGCGGCGAGAGCGGCGACGTAACCGGCGAGGTCGGCGGTCGGCTCGTGCAGGCCGACGGGGTACAGCGGCGGCTCCGCGGCGATGTGCACGGTGCGGACGGCGTCGAGCGCGGGTTCCAGGCCCGCTCGGTCCATGATGTCCAGGTCGGTTCCGAGCGCCAGGATGAGGTCGGCCTCCGCTGCCGCCCGCGGCACCGACGGGTGCCCCATGGGGCCGGAGACGCCGACGAAGTGCGCGCCGGCCGGCAGCGCGTCGCGGCCGTTGGGCCCCAGAGCGAACACCGCGCCGGTCGCGCGGGCGAGGGCACCCGCGGGGTTGGCCAGCCCGGCGCGGGAGGCGGCCTCGCCGAGCACGATCAGCGGCCGGGACGCGGTGGCCAGCGCGCTGCGGACCGCCGCAGACGGTTCGGGCGCCGGCGCGGGCGGCGACGGGATCCGGTGCCGGTCCGACGGTGCGGCGGGCGCGGTCTGCACGTCCTTGGGCAGGAGGAGGACCGCGGGGTGGCCTCGCTCCAGCGCGTCGAGCGCACCGTCGAGCGCGGGCCACAGATGCTCGGGTGAGGAGACCTTCGCGGCGTAGCCGGTGATACCGCGGTACACCGCGAGGGCGTCGACGGTCCGCGGGTGTGCGCACATGTCCTGGAACCCGCCGCGGCCCTCCGACGCCGTCGGGGCGGACCCGACCAGAGCCAGTACCGGCACCCGGGACTGGTACGACTCCGCCAGTGCGGGAACGCAGTTCATCGCGGCGCCGCCGGAGGTGGCGATGAGGCAGGCGGGACGGCCGGTCATCCGAGCGGTGCCGTCGGCCATGGCCCCCGCGCCGAATTCGTGCTTGGCGATGGTCAGCCGCAGGCGCGCCTCGGGAGGTTCGCGCAGCACCGCGGCGAACAGGTCCTCCGAGTTCGCCCCGTGGATACCGTACGCGTCACGAATTCCGTACGCGTACAAAGCTTTCGCCAGCACGTCCGCCACTGTGGGATCCACACCGACAACGGTAGGCGCGTCGCACGACCATCACAACGAAAGTTGCGATGGCAAACGCTTTAGGTTTCAATGAAGCGCTGCGCGTACGAGGCGGCCGCGTCGAGGTCGGCGCCGGTCGGGTGCCCTTTGTTCATCCCGCCGATCCACCCGATGGGGCCCATGGTGTCCCACCCGCGACAGAGGAACGCCTCGTCGGCGACATCGAAACCGCGCTCCTCGAGCAGCGACCGGAGCCCACGGGTGTAGCGGCGCACCGGCGTCTCGGGCATCCCGCTGGTGGCGAAGACGAACGCGGAGCCGCGCGACTTCGACGGCAACGTTCGGATCAGGTCCGTCAGCGCGGAGTCGAACGACATCCAGTACACGCCCGATCCGAAGCCGACCAGATCCGCGCCGTCGATCTCCTCCTCGGTGACGTCGGCAGGGGCGACGACCCGGGCGTCGAGCACCGACGCGAGCCGGTCCGCGACCCTGCGGGTGTTGCCGTGATGCGTGGACGCGCAGACAAGTAGTACCGCCATGTATCAATCGTGACGCCTGATCGCCTGCAACGACAGAGAATCATACCTAACATTGCAATCACATAACTGAGGCGACGAAAGAGAATGCACATGAAGAAGGCCTTGGCGGTCCTCCTGGCGATCCTCTCGGCGACGGCGCTGACCTCGGCCGGCGGCGGCGCGGCGGGAGCCGCTCCGCTCCCTGTCCGGTGGGACCTGCTGTCCGCGGTCGTTCCCGCGTTGTTCCCCGAGACGCCCCCACCCGGCGCCAACGTGCCGTGCAAGCCGAGCGCCGCGCACCCCGACCCGGTGATCCTGGTCAACCCGACGTTCGCGAACCAGGCCACCGCCTTCCAGGCCGGCGCGCCGTACCTGAAGAACGCGGGGTACTGCGTGTACTCCTTCAACTACGGCAACCCGGCCTACCTGCCGGAGACGCCGGTGCAGGCGCTCGGCGACATCCGAGACGGCGGACGCACGCTGCAGGCGAAGGTGCGCGCGGTCCTCGCCGAGACCGGCGCGAAGAAGGTGGACCTCGTCGGGCACTCACAGGGCGGCGGGATCATGCCCGCGTACTACGTCAACGTCCTCGGCGGCGCGAAGTACGTGGACAAATTCGTCGGCATCTCCCCGAGCAACCACGGCACCACCCTGTCCACCATCGCGTTGTTGCAGCCGACCCTCGGCCCCGTGGGCCCCGGCGTCATGAAGATCCTCGACGTCCTGGGCCCGGCGCTCAGCCAGCAGGCCATCGGGTCCGAGCTGGCCAAGGAGGTGTACGCCGGCGGCGACACCCGGCCCGGCGTCACCTACACCACCATCGTCTCGATCCACGACCAGGTGGTGACCCCCTACCCCCGGCAGTACCTCAAGGGCGACGCCGTCACGAACATCACCCTGCAGGAGGGCTGTCTCAAGGACTGGTCCGAGCACCTGTCCACCGTCTACAGCCGCCGCGCGTGGAACCACGTGCTCAACGCGCTGGACCCGGGGAACGCGAAACCCGTTCCGTGCGAGGCGGTCGCACCGTACTTCGGCTCCGAACCGCAACCCTGGGCCTACGACATGACCATGCTCGAGCAGCTCGCCAACTGAAGGCGGGCGAGATGAGAAGCCTTCGCCGCTCCGTCGCCGTCGGAGTGGTCGCGGCCGTCATCGCCGGGACGTGTGCCGCGCCGGCGGGCGCGGCACTCCCGGTCCGGTGGGACGTGCTCACCGCGATCGGACCCGGCCTGCTCCCCGAAACGCCGCCGCCCGGCGCGAACCTCCCGTGCAAACCCGGCCCGCAGCATCCGAATCCGGTAGTCCTCATCAACCCGAGCGCCACCAACCAGGCGCTCGCCTTCCAGGCCGGCGCCCCGTTCCTCAAGAACGCCGGGCACTGCGTGTTCACCTTCAACTACGGCAACGCCGCTTATCTGCCCGAGATCCCGGTACAGGCCGTGGACGACGTCCGTCGCAGCGCCCGAACACTGCGCGACAGGGTCCGCGCCGTCCTCGCCGAGACCGGCGCGAAGAAGGTGGATCTCGTCGGGCACTCGCAGGGCGGCGGGGTGTTGCCCGCGTACTTCATCAATGTGCTCGACGGTGCCCGCTACGTCGACAAGTTCGTCGGCATCTCCCCGAGTAACCACGGAACCACCCTCTCCACCGCCGCCCTGCTGCAGCCGACCCTCGTTCCCCTCGGGCCCGCGGTGCGGAAGGTTCTCGACGTTTTCGTGCCCGCACTCGGCCAGCAGACCGTCGGATCGGACCTCGCACGGGAGGTGTACGGCGCCGGTGACACCCGGCCGGGCGTCACCTACACCACCATCGTGACCGTCAACGATCAGGTGGTGACCCCGTACCCGCGGCAGTACCTCAAGGGTGAGAAGGTCACGAACATCACCCTGCAGGAGGGCTGTCTGAAGGACTGGTCCGAGCACATCAGCACCGTGTACAACCGACGCGCGTGGACCCATGTGCTCAACGCGCTGGCCCCGGGGAACGCGAAACCCGTTCCGTGCGAGGCGGTCGCACCGTACTTCGGCTCCGAACCGCAACCCTGGGCCTACGACATGACCATGCTCGAACAGCTCGCTGATTGACGGGTCAGGACGGCGCGTCGAAGGCGTCGAGGATGCGCTGCGCGGCGAGGGCCGGGGTGAGGGAGCCGTCCTGGACGGCGGCCTCGACCTCGTCGCGTACGGACCGCACACCGTCGGACCGCTCGACCCGTCCGAGAACGGCGTCGCGCACCATGGTCCAGGTCCACTCCACCTGCTGCTCCCGGCGCCGGCGGTCGAACTCCCCCGCCTCCTTCAGCGTGCGCTGGTGCCGCAGGACCTCGTCCCAGAACTCGGCGACGCCCGTGCCCTCGAGCGCGCTCATGGTGAGCACCGGCGGGCGCCACAACGAGCCCTTCGGGTGGATCAGGCGCAGCGCGCCGGACAGCTCGCGGGCGGCGACCCGCGCCTCCACGACGTGCTCCCCGTCGGCCTTGTTCACCGAGACCACGTCGGCGAGCTCCAGGACGCCCTTCTTGATGCCCTGCAGCTGATCACCGGTGCGGGCCAGGGTGAGGAAGGCGAAGGTGTCCACCATGTTCGCGACCGTCACCTCGGACTGCCCCACGCCGACGGTCTCCACCAGGACCACGTCGAAACCGGCGGCCTCCATGAGCACCATGGTCTCCCGGGTCGCCTTGGCGACGCCGCCGAGCGTGCCCGACGTGGGCGACGGGCGGATGTACGCACGCGGGTTCACCGCGAGCGTCCCCATCCGCGTCTTGTCCCCGAGGATCGATCCGCCGCTGCGCGTGGACGACGGATCCACTGCGAGCACGGCCACCTTGTGCCCCAACGAGATCAGGTGATTGCCCAGGGCCTCGATCGTCGTGGACTTGCCGACGCCGGGCACACCCGTGATCCCCACGCGGGTCGCGATCGGCGCATCGGGCGGCGGCGTCAGTTCCAGCAGCAGCCGCTGCGCCAGCTCCTGGTGATCCGCGCGGCGCGATTCCACCAGGGTGATCGCCCGCGCGAGGACGGCGCGGCGGTCCTCCCGGACGCCGGCCGCCAACTCCTCGACGGTCAGCACTACAGCGTGTAGCCGAGCCGCTCGGCGAGGCGCTGCAGCAGGTCGACCGCCGAATCCGCGATGACGGTGCCGGGCGGGAAGATCGCCGAGGCGCCGGCCGCGTACAGCTCGTCGAAGTCGCCGGGCGGGATGACGCCGCCCACCACGATCATGATGTCGGGCCGGCCCACCTCGGCGAGGGCGTCGCGCAGCGCGGGGACCAGCGTCAGGTGCCCCGCCGCCAGCGAGGACACGCCCACGACGTGCACGTCGTTGTCGGCGGCCTGCTGGGCCACCTCCTCCGGCGTCGAGAACAGCGGGCCCACGTCCACGTCGAAGCCCAGGTCGGCGAACGCGGTGGCGATCACCTTCTGGCCGCGGTCGTGCCCGTCCTGGCCCATCTTGGCGATGAGCACGCGGGGGCGGCGGCCGTCGGCCTCCTCGAACTTCTCCACCAGCTCGGTGGCGGTGACGATGCTGCCGGCCGCGCCGGCCTCCTCGCGGTACACGCCACTGAGAGTACGGATCTCGGCCTGGTGCCGCCCGTACACCTTCTCCAGCGCGTCGGAGATCTCGCCGACGGTGGCCTTCGCGCGGGCCGCGTCGATGGCGAGTGCCAGGAGGTTGTTCTCCAGCCCGCCCTCGGCGGACGCCGCCGCGCGGGACAGGTTCTCCAGCGCGGCCGTCACCGCGGCGTCGTCGCGCTCCGCGCGCAGGGACTCGAGCTTGGCCAGCTGCTCGGCGCGCACGCGCGAGTTCTCGACCTTGAGCAGCTCGATCTCCGCGTCCTCGGGCACCTGGTACTTGTTCACGCCGATCACCGGTTGACGGCCGGAGTCGATGCGGGCCTGGGTGCGGGCGGCGGCCTCCTCGATGCGCAGCTTCGGGATGCCCTCGGAGATGGCCTTGGCCATGCCGCCGTGCTCCGCGACCTCGCGGATGTGGGCGCGCGCCCGCTCCGCCAGCTCGTGGGTGAGCGTCTCCAGGTAGTAGGAGCCGCCCCAGGGATCGATCGGCCGCGTGGTGCCCGACTCCTGCTGCAGCAGCAGCTGGGTGTTGCGGGCGATCCGGGCGGAGAAGTCGGTGGGCAGCGCGATCGCCTCGTCGAGGGCGTTCGTGTGCAGCGACTGGGTGTGCCCCTGGGTGGCGGCCATGGCCTCCACGCACGTGCGGGCCACGTTGTTGAACACGTCCTGCGCCGTGAGCGACCATCCCGATGTCTGCGAATGCGTGCGCAGAGAAAGGGATTTCGCGTTCTTCGCGTCGAACTCGGCCACCAGCTCGCTCCACAGCAGGCGCGCGGCCCGCAGCTTGGCGACCTCCATGAAGAAGTTCATGCCGATGCCCCAGAAGAAGGACAGGCGGGGCGCGAACTTGTCCACGTCGAGGCCCGCGTCGATGCCGGCCTTGATGTACTCGACACCGTCGGCCAGCGTGTACGCGAGCTCCAGATCGGCTGTGGCCCCGGCCTCCTGGATGTGGTAGCCGGAGATGGAGATCGAGTTGAACTTCGGCATCTTCTGCGAGGTGAACGCGAAGATGTCGGAGATGATCCGCATCGAGGGCTGGGGCGGATAGATGTAGGTGTTCCGCACCATGAACTCTTTGAGGATGTCGTTCTGGATGGTGCCGGCCAGCTTCTCCGGCCCCACGCCCTGCTCCTCCGCGGCGACCACGTAGAGCGCGAGGATCGGGAGCACGGCGCCGTTCATCGTCATCGACACGGAGACGGCGGACAGGTCGATGCCGTCGAACAGCTGCCGCATGTCCAGGATCGAATCGATGGCGACGCCCGCCATTCCCACGTCGCCCTGGACGCGTGGATGGTCGGAGTCGTAGCCGCGGTGGGTCGCCAGGTCGAAGGCCACCGAGAGGCCCTTCTGGCCGGCGGCCAGGTTGCGGCGGTAGAAGGCGTTGGACTCGGCCGCGGTGGAGAACCCCGCGTACTGGCGCACGGTCCACGGCTGGTTGACGTACATCGTGGGGTACGGGCCGCGGATGAACGGCGCCGCGCCCGGCAGCGAGTCCACCGGGTATCCGGCGTCCGCGACGGCGTCACGGTCGGCACGGGTGTACACCGGCTTGACGTCGATGCCCTCCGGTGTGGTCCAGGTCAGCTGATCCGGCGTGTAGGCGTGGGCCTCCGCCGCCGCGTCGACGAACGCGCCGACCTCGTCGCCCGATGGTGCCGCCGCGGGCACGTCCTCGAACGGCACGTCGGCGAAGCTCCCGATCGTGGTGTCAGTCATCACGCCCCCAATCGCGTCAGCAGGTCGTCGAGCACGGCGGCCGCGTCGATCTTCGCGTGCAGGTAGAAGTCGATCATGCCGTCGTCGACGGTCCCCGGCTTCCCCGCGAGCAGCACCAGGTCGCCCTCGTCGCGCAGTGACCGGGCGAGGGCCTCGCCCTCCTCGGCGTAACCGGTGTCGGATCCGGCCAGGACCGTGATCCGGGCGCCCGGCGAACCGTCGACGGTGGCGGTCCCCGCCTTCTGCTCCTCGGCGTCCAGGACGGTCTCGATGCCGCCGGAGGCGAGCAGGTTGGTGAGGAACGTCGACCTGGCGTTGTACTGCGCGACGGTGCCGATGGTGACCATCCGGATCCGCGGCCGCACGCCGTGGTCGCGGAGGAAGCCGTCGGAGCGGGCGCGGAGCGCCTCGAACGGCGCGGCGTGCGACCGCACGACGGCACCGTTCCGGGCGGGCGACGGGGCGATGGGCGGTTCCGCGAGGTTCGGGAACTCGTTGACGCCGGTGAGCTTGGTGGCGCGGCGCGAGACGGCGTCGTCGCGGCGGTCCGCGGACTCCCCGATCGTCGCGGCGATCGTCTCGTCGGCGACGCCCCGGGCGAACCCGCCGTCCCGTTCGGTGGCCTGCAGTACCGTCCAGGCGTTGCGGGCCAGGTCGTCGGTGAGGGACTCCACGTGCCAGGATCCGGCACCCGGGTCCACCACGCGGCCGAGGTTCGACTCCTCGAGCAGCAACAGCTGGGTGTTGCGGGCGATGCGCCGCGCGAACGCCGGCGAGTAGCCCTCGACGCCGCCCGGCAGCGCGGCGTCGAATTGGAGAGTGGTCACGTAGTCCGCGCCGCCGAGGCCGGCGCCGAACGCGGCGACGGTGGTGCGCAGCATGTTGACCCACGGATCGCGCTGTGTGGTCGCGGCGAGCGAGGTCACCGCGTGCACCGGGGCGTTGCCGGCCTCGGGGTGGCCGAGCTGCTTGGCCACCCGTGCCCACACCGCGCGCCAGGCGCGGATCTTGGCGAGGGTGAGGAACTGGTCGTCGGTGGCGGCGAGCCGGATCGTGAGCTGCCGCAGGGCTGCGTCGGTGGCCAGACCGGACGCGACGAGCGCGCGGACGTGGTCGAGGCCCGCGGCCGCCGCGAGGCCCAGCTCCTGCGCGCAGGTGGCGCCCGCGTTGTGCAGGTCGGCACCGTCGACGACGATCGCGCGCACGTCCTCGGGGCGGGTGTCCGCGGCGCGGGCCAGGTCGGCGGCCTCGTCGGGCGCGACGTCGGCACGGCCCACGACCTGGGAGGTCAGGGGCGCCGCGCCGAGGCTGACGCGCACCAGGTCGGCGCGGTACTGGTCGCTCTCGGCCGCCGCGTCGAGAGCGGCGTACACCTGGGTGGCGGCATCCGCGGCGCGTCCGCCGGCGGTGAGCAGGATCGGGGCCATGTCGGGGTAGACGCCCTGGAGCAGCGGGGCCGGATCGGGCCGCTCGATCCAGAGCGCGCTCGCGCCGGATTCGAGAGCGCCCAGCACGTCCGCGGCGTCCTCGCCGGGGCCGAAGCGCTCCGCGACCTTCCAGCCCAGACGGACGTCGGGCGTGGGGTTCCCGCCGCGGGTGTACGGGTAGGACCCTGGCAGGGGCGCCTGGGGCAGCTCGTCCCGCCCGCTGTAGAGCGGCGCGATCTGGACGCCGTCGTCCTCCGTGGGCGTGGTCAACGCCGCGATCGGATCCTCGGGCGGCGTTCCGCCTCGGGACTTGGCGAGCACGGCACCGACCGAATCGCGCCACGCGTCGTAGGGGTTGTCCGCCACTAGACCTCCTCACCTGTGGCCCAGCGCACGCACGGGCCGCGAGGCACCGCCGCTCACAGCGGCACCCGAGAATCCACGTTAACCGATTCGTTCTGGTACGCCCCAGTAGGGTCACGCCGATCCGTTCATCGCCGCGTATCTTGGCTCGACGTGGGTGCCAACGAATCTCGCCTCCGGCCCGGCGACCGCGGAATGGTGGTCCGCGCGGTGGTCGGCTGCGGCGTGATCCTCGCGATCGTCATCGTCGGCATGCTGCTGCCGCATCCGGCCGCGTCCACCATCCGGGCCTGGGCGGATTCGACCGGTTCATGGTTCCTCGTGCTGTTCCTGCTCGCACACATCGTGATCACGGTGTTCCCGATCCCCCGCACGATGTTCACCGTGTCGGCCGGGTTCCTGTTCGGCCCCGTCGTCGGGATCGGGGTGTGCATGGTCGCGTCCACGATCGCCGCGAGCATCGCCTTCCTCGGGGTGCGGGAGATAGACCGCCGGCACCCGTCGGTGGTCATCGCCCGGGTCCGCGAGCACCGCGTGTACGCGCCGATCGCGGCGCGCCTCCGCGCGCGGGGTTGGCTCGCGGTGGGATCGCTGCGGCTCATCGCCGCGGTGCCGTTCTCGCTGCTGAACTACGCGTCCGCCCTCTCGCCGGTCCGGTTCTGGCCGTACCTGGTGGCGACGGTGGCGGGCCTCGCCCCGGGCACCATCGCGGTGGTGCTGCTCGGGGACGCTCTCACGGGCGCGTCCTCGCCGTGGTTGGTCGTGATCAGCGGAGCGCTCATGGCCGTCGGCGTCGCGGGGCTGCTCCTCGACGCGCGGCTACCCGCAAGACCTGAAGCTTGACCGAGAGGTCTGCAAGCCTTCAGCGTTGCGGAAGGAGGAGGGCGGGGAGGTCGACGACGCCGCCGAGCACGTGGGCTGCGCCCGCCTCGGCGAGCACGTCCGGTGCGGCCTTCCCCGTCAGGACGCCCACCGACACCGCGCCGGCGTTGTTCGCCGCCTCCACGTCGACGGCCGTGTCGCCGGCCGCGAGGACGCGGCGCACGTCGCGGACGCCGGTGCGTTCCATGGCGCGGTGGATCATGTACGGCGCCGGGCGGCCGGCCGCCACGTCGGAGGTCGTGACCACGGCGTCCACCACGCCGCCCACGTCCCAGCCGATCGCCGCGAGCAGAGGGTGGGCGACCGCATCGTCGAACCCGGTGGTGAGCGCGACCTTGACGCCGCGGCGCCGCAGCTCGGCCAGCGCCTCGGGAACGCCGGCGATCGGCGTCGGGGGCGCCTGGATGTAGGCCTCCTGCAGGCGTTCCCGGAACCGCGCGAACCCGGCGGTCACCCGTTCGCCGGTCGGTTCGAGCCCTCCCAGGCGCAACAGGTTGGTGATGGCCTCCACCTTGTCGGTCCCCATCCACACCTGCAGGTCGTCCTGGGCGACGGCGGCGCCCGCGTCCTCCACGGCGCCGCGCAGCGCCTCGTAGACCGCGCCCCCGTCGTCGATGGTGGTGCCGGCCATGTCGAGCGCGACGAGTTCGATCGGTGCTTTCATGCGTTTCTCCTGATCGGGATGGGCGCCTGCGCCCCGGTGGGCGCGGCGAAGAGGCGGTTCTCGACGGTCACGGTGGTCACGCCCGGGACGTAGCGGTCCTCGGCGTACTCGACGACGTCGCCGGCGGCGTCGGTGGTGATGCGCCGGACCCGCAGGAGCGGGGCCCCGGGTTCCAGGCCGAGCTGTTCCGCGTCCTCGACCGTCGCGGCCACGGCGTCCAGTTGATGGGTCGAGGCGAAGAGATCGGCACCGTTGTCGAGCAGGAAACGGTTGACCGAGCCCGAGTCCGGGTCGAACTCCATGAGCGTGCGTCCCACGCTCCACACGAAGTACATGTGTTCGCGCAGAGCGGGTTCCCCGTCGAGGGTACGGACGCGCCGGAGTTCGAGGACGGGCTCGCCGGGCGCGACCTGCAGGAGCTCGGCGATCTCCGCGGTGGCGGGCACCCGCGCCTGCAGCGTGGTGCGCTGGCCGGGCTCACTGCCGTGCTCGCGCGCCCACGCGGTGAAGGATCCGAGTGCGCTGGCGGTGTGCGCGGGAACGTTGCGCCGCACGACGGGCGATCGACCCTGGCCGCCGACGATGAGCCCCTCGGCGCGCAGCGTCGCGAGCGCCTGGCGCACGGGCCCGCGGGAGGTGCCGAACTCCTCGCACAGCGCCGCCTCGCTCGGGGCCTGCCGGCCCTCGGGCCACCTCCCGGAGGAGATGCGCGCGCGGAACTCGGCGGCCAGTCGTTGATGGAGAGGCTCTGCTGCGACCACGTTGTTGAGTATACAAGTGGTTGGACCACGTGCGGGACCTCCGAGTGAACGCCGGATGAACACGGGCTCTACGTGTGTGTACACCGGACCAACTTGTATAGACAGACTTGCTCGAGCCCTTGCCAGCGGTCCGAGCCGGGGCCACGCTGTGAGCCATGGACATCCCTGAGGGCGCCGCGACCGAGGTACTCGTCGTCGGCGCCGGCATCGTCGGCCTCGCGCACGCGGCGGAGGCCCTGCGACGCGGGCACCGCGTCACCGTCATCGAGCGGGACCGGCGCGCCGTGGGCGCGTCGATCCGCAACTTCGGCCACGCCTGCGTGACCGGGCAGTCCGGCGACCTGGCCGAGCTGGCCCTCGTGGCCCGCGAACGATGGCTCGACCTGGACGCGGCCGCGGGCCTCGGTGCCCGCCCGACGGGCGGCCTCGCCGTCGCCCGGCACGCCACCGAGATGGCCGTACTCGAAGAACTGGCCGGCCTCCGGCCGGATGACGTCGAACTGCGGCCGGCGGACCGGGTGCGGGCGGACCTGCCCGGTGGCGGGAGCGACGACGTGGTCGGTGGCGCGGCTCTGCTCGCCGACCTCCGGGTGGATCCCCGGATCACCGTCGGGCGCCTCGCGGCGTGGCTGCACGACCAGCACGGAGCCGACGTGCGGTTCGGCACCGCCTACCTCGGATTCGACGGGACGCACGCGCACACCAGCCGCGGGCGGATCGCCGCCGACCACGTGATCGTGTGCGTCGGGCACGACCTCGACCACCTGTACCCGGCCGTCGCGGACGAGCACGAGGTGCGGCGGTGTTCCCTGCAGATGGCGCGCGCCGCCGATCCGGGCCGCGAGGTCGTGCCCGCCGTGCTCACCGCCACGTCGCTGCTGCGGTACCCGGCGTTCGCCGAGACCCGCGCCGCGGCGGCGCTGCGCGCCCGGATGGAGACCGAGCGTCCGGATCTGCTCGGCATCGACGCGAACGTCATGTTCACCCAACGCCCCGACGGCACGCTGCTCATCGGCGATTCGCACCACACCGAACCCACGGTCGACCCCTTCCTCGACGAGGCGACCACCGACCTGCTCAGCGCCGAGGCGGCCCGCGTCATGGGGTTGCCCGCGCTCACCCTCGTCGAGCGGTGGCAGGGCGTCTACGCCTCCAGCCCGCACCGCCCGTACCTCGTCGCCGAACCGGAGGACCGCGTGAGCGTCCGCATCGTCACCTCCGGCGTCGGAATGACCATCGCGCACGGCCTCGCCCGGCGCCACTTCCCGCACTGACCCGTCCGCCATCCGTCCCGACTCACCATCCGCGCTCTCCCCGAATACGAAGGGCTACTCCCCCATGCGCCTCTCCCGAACCCTCACCGCCGTCCTCGCCGCGGCCTCCGTGTTCGCCGTCTCCGCCTGCGGCGGCACCGGCGGCGGCTCCGGTGCCCCCGACACAGTGACCGTCTACAGCGCCGACGGCCTCGGCGACTGGTACAAGGCCGAATTCGCCGACTTCACCGCGCACACCGGCATCAAGGTCTCCCTCGTCGAGGCCGGCTCGGGCGAGGTGGTCTCGCGCGCCCAGAAGGAGAAGGCGAATCCGCAGGTCGACGTGCTGGTCACCCTGCCGCCGTTCATCCAGCAGGCGCAGCAGCAGGGCTCCCTGGCGCAGTCGGGCCTCGACCTCGGCGCGGTGCCGCCCGAGCTGAAATCCGCCGACGGCAGCTACGTGGCCGTGGTCAACAACTACTTCGCCATGATCCGCAACACGGCCGCCCAGCCGAAGCCCACCGCCTGGAACGACTTCACCGGCCCCGGGTTCAAGCAGAAGGTCCAGTACTCCACGCCCGGCAAGGCCGGCGACGGGACCGCGCTGCTGCTGCTCCTGCAGCACGTCATGGGCAAGGAGGCCGCCCTGAAGTACTTGACGGACCTGCAGGCCAACAACGTCGGCCCCTCCACGTCCACGGGCAAGCTCGGCCCGAAGACCTCGAAGGGCGAACTGACCGTGGCCAATTCGGACGTGCAGATGGCACTCGCCGCGATCGCCGCCGACAAGGTGGCGTACGAGGTGTTCTACCCGGAGTGGAACGGCAAGCGCACCACGCTGCCGCTGCCGTACTACATGGGCCTCGCCGACAAGGCCCCGCAGGCCGCCAACGGCAAGAAGCTGATGGAGCACCTGCTGTCGAAGGAGGTGCAGCAGAACATCCCCGCGAAGGCGTGGGGTTCGCCCGTGCGCACCGACGTCACCGCGTCCGGCCCCGAGGCGGACGCGTTCCGGAAGGCGCTCGACGGCGTGGAGCTCTGGTACCCGAATTGGGACGACGTGCTCCGCGACCTGGACGGCGACATCAAGGACTACGAGAAGGCGACGGGCCAGTGAGCCGCGCGGAGCGGGGCGCGGAGCGGATCGTGAACGCACCCAAGGGACTCGACGACGACGCAGTGGACCGCACCGTCCGCCGCCGGGTCGCCGTCGGCCTGGACGCCGTCGCGGTCCGCTACGGCGACACGGTCGCCCTGCGGGACTGCACCTTCGAGGTGGCCCGCGGCGAGACGGTAGCGCTGCTCGGCCCGTCCGGCTCGGGGAAGTCGACCGCGCTCAAGGCGATCGCGGGCTTCGAGCAGGTGTCCTCGGGCACAGTCACGATCGACGGACGCGATGTGACGCGCCTGTCCCCGGCCGAGCGCGGCATCGGCATCGTGGTGCAGAGCTACGCGCTGTTCCCGCACATGTCCGTGCGCGGCAACGTCGCGTTCGGCCTGAAATCCCGGCGGGCGGAACGCTCCTCGATCCGCCCGCGTGTCGACGAGGTGCTGCGCATGGTGGGCATGGAGGAGTACGCGGATCGGCTGCCCAAGCAACTGTCGGGTGGTCAGCAGCAGCGGGTCGCCATCGCCCGCGCGCTGGCGACCCGCCCCGACGTGGTGCTGCTCGACGAGCCGCTGTCCGCACTGGACGCGGGCATGCGCAAGGACATGCTCGGCGAGCTCCAGCGGCTGCGCTCCGAGCTGCCCGATGTGGCGATGGTCTACGTGACTCACGACCAGAGCGAGGCGCTGGCCCTCGCCGACCGCATCGCGATCATGCGGGACGCGCGGCTCGAATCCCTCGGCCGCGCGGAGGATCTCTTCCACCGCCCGCCCACCGAGTTCACGGCGACGTTCCTCGGCGGCGCGGACGTGCTGGAGATGACGGACGTCCACCCCGACGGCGCGGGCCTCCGCGGTTCGTACGGCGACACCGCGCTCCGCACCGCCCGATCCGCGCCCGGCGGGGACGGCCGCGTCGGCTTCGCGGTCCGCCCCTGGGCGTGGCGGTTCGTGCGTACCGCACCGTCGAACGGGGTGGAGGTGACCGTCGAGCAGGAACAGTGGCGCGGCGCCGTCCGGCACGTGACGGCGAGGGTGCTCGCCACGGGGCAGAAACTCGGGGTGGACGTACCGGTCCTCGTCGACGCGCCGCTCAAGGCCGAACGGCTGTGGGTGGAGGCGGATCCCGCCGACGTGATGGTGGTCCCGCTGTGACCGCCACCGCCGCGCCCGCCGTCGGCCGCCCGGCCGTGCCCCGCTGGGTGTGGGTGCTGCCCCCGGTCGCGTTCATCCTGGTCGCCGTCGGATACCCCCTGGTGGGCATCGTGTCCCGGACGTTCACCGACAAGGCCGAGCGCCCGGCGGGCCTGGCGACGTGGGAGTCCACGCTCACCGACGACGCCGTGCTCTCGGCGCTCGGCACCACCGTGCAGGTGGCGGCGCTGTCGACGGCGGGTTGTCTCGTCGCGGGCACGTTCCTCGCGTTGGTGTTGGCGTTCGTCCCGTTCCCGGGCTCGGGTGGCGTGGTCCGCCTGATCGAGGCCGTCGTCTCCTTCCCCAGCTTCCTCATCCCGCTCGCGCTCGGCGTGCTGCTCGGCCCGGTGGGGGTGGCGAACGCCGTCCTCGGGCCACTGGGGATGTCCACGGGCTCGTTCACGTCCAGCCTGTGGGGAGTCGTGCTCGCGGAGATCGCGTTCTACACGCCGTTCGTGGTGCGCCCCGTGCTCGCATCGTTGCGCCAGTTCCCCGCGGATCAGGTCAACGTCGCGTCGTCCCTCGGGGCGGGCCCGCTGCGGATCGTCGGCCGCGTCATCCTCCCGTCCGCCCTGCCCGCGCTCGCGGCGGCGGGCTCGCTGACGTTCCTGTTGACGCTCAACGAGTTCGGCATCGTCCTGTTCACCGGCGCCAAGGACGTCATCACGCTGCCGATGCTCATCTACACCCGTTCCATCGTGGGGCAGGACTTCGCCTCGGCCGCGGTCCTCGCCACGGTGCAGCTCGTCATCTCGGTGGGCGTGTACGTGCTGTACCGCCTGCTCGTCCGGAAGGGAGCACGCTGATGTTGGTGCGAAACCCCGTCGCCCGCACGGCCGTCTGGCTGCTGTTCGCGGTCGTGTTGCTGGGCCTGGTGGTGACGCCGATCCTGGTCACCGTGATCACCGCGTTCAGCGCCGGGTGGACGTCGGTGCTGCCGTCCGCGCTCACCACCGACCACGTCGCGGCGACGTTCACGGCGGACAACGCCGCCAGCATCGGGGTCTCGGTGCAGACGGCGATCCTCGCGTCCGCACTCGCCGTGGCCGCCGGCACGTGGGCCGCGCTCGCGGTGCCGGGACTTCCGCCGCGGCTGCGCGGCGCGGCGGACGCGTTCTTCCACCTCCCGGTGGCGGTGCCGTCCGTCGTGGTGGGCCTCGGTGTGCTGGTGGCGTTCTCGGCTCCGCCGCTCATCCTCAGCGGCACACCGTCGATCGTGATCCTGGTGCAGGCGATCCTGGTGTTCGCCTTCGCCTACTCGATGGTGTCCGCGGCGGCGTCGCAGCTGGATCCGATGCTGGACAAGGTGGGCGGCTCACTCGGCGCGTCGCCGCTGCGGCTGCTGCTCACCGTGCGGCTCCCGCTGCTGCTGCCGGCCATCGCCGCGGCGGCGGGCCTGTCGGTGGCGCTGTGCATGGGTGAGCTGGGCGCCACGATCATGGTCTACCCCGCGTCCTGGCGCACGCTGCCGGTCACGGTGTTCACGCAGTCCGATCGCGGCGACATCTTCGGCGCCGCGGCGAACACACTGCTGTTGGTGCTCGTCACGGTGGTCATCCTCGGGTTGCTCTCGTTCCTCCGGCGGCGCGACCGCTAGCGACGGCGAGCAGCGTGGAGACCACCTCGCGCGGTGCGGCGTCCTTGCGCCGCACCGCGCGCAGGCGCCGGTGCAGATCGATTCCGGTGGTGGCGATCTCCACCAGCCGCCCCTCGCGCAGCTCCGCCGCCACCGCCAGCTCGCTGAGCACCGCGGCGTGCGCGCCGGCGGCCACCATCACCTTCACGGCGGCGTTGGTCCCGAGCGCCACGCAGTCGGCGGCGGGGCGCTGCCCGGCCGCCGCCAGGGCGGATTCGAAGGCGTCGCGGGTGCCGGCGCCCGGTTCCCGCGTCACGAGTTCGAGTTCGGTCAGCTCGGCCGCGGTGACCGGCCGGCCATCCCGCCGACGGGTCAGCGGGTGCCCCGGCGCCACGACGAGCACCATGCGGTCGGTGCGGACCGTGCGGGACGCGAGGTCGTCGGGCACCCGGGGCCCCTCGACGAAGCCGACGTCCGCCACGTGGCCGCGTACCTCGGCGATGACGGCCGCCGTGTTCCCGACGGTGAGGTGCACGGGCTCGTCGGTGTGCTCGCGCAGGCGCGCGAGCCACGCGGGCATGAGGTACTCGGCGATGGTCTGGCTGCACGCGATCCGCACAGTGTGATCGGCCCGGAGCGCTTCCGCGCCCGTCTCGAGCGCCGCCATCGCGGCGACGACGCTGCGCGCCCACTCGATGACCGCCGCGCCCTCGGGGGTCAACTCGGCGCCGCGAGTGCGCCGGTCGAGCAGTTCGAGACGGAGTTGCCGTTCGAGGTGGCGCAGGCGCGAGCTCGCGCTGGGCTGCGAGATCTCGCAGGCCCTGGCCGCGGCCGAGATGGACCCCAGGTCCGCGACGGCGACCAGCAGGCGCAGCGATTCCACCGACGGCGTCTCCATAGAGTCAGTCTATGGGTAGATAGCGATGCTGTGGCTACCGCGGTCACGCCGGGCGCGCGATCGTGGTGGACATGAGCACAGCCACCGTCGGAGCCCCCGTCTCGCACCGGTCGCGCGTCCCTCGGCTGCGGCGCGCCCTTCCGGGTGCCGCGCTGGCGCTGGCGGTGGCCGCGGTGGCGACACTCGCGGGCCGGGCGCTCCCCGTGCTCGGCGCCCCGGTGGCGGCGGTGCTCCTGGGAGCGGTGCTCGCGACGGCGCTTCGGCCGGCGCGGCGGTGGCCCGGGACGTCGTCCGGATTCGCGCTCACCGGCGGTGTGGCGCTGCAGGTCGCGGTCGTGCTGCTCGGCGCGCAGCTGTCCCTGGGGCAGGCGTGGGCCGTCGGGAAGTCGTCGGTGCCGGTCATGGTCGGGACGATCGCGGTGTGCCTCGTCGCGGCCGCGGTGCTGGGCCGCGTGCTCGGGATCGAGCCGACGCTCCGGACGTTGCTCGGCGTGGGCACGGCGATCTGCGGGGCGTCCGCGATCGCGGCGGTGACCCCCGTGCTCCGGCCGAAGCCCGCCACCGTGGCCTACGCGCTGTCCACGGTGTTCGTGTTCAACGTCGCGGCGGTGCTCACCTTCCCGTGGCTCGGGCACGTCCTCGGCATGGGGCAGCACGCGTTCGGGGTGTTCGCCGGGACCGCGGTGAACGACACCTCCTCGGTGGTCGCCGCGGCGGTCACGTTCGGCCCGGAGGCGGCGCGGACCGCCGTCGTGGTGAAGCTGACCAGGGCGCTCATGATCGTGCCGGTGGTGCTGATCCTAGCCGCCGTCGTCGCGCGGCGGCGGGCGGGCGCGGAGGGGGCGGCCCGGCCGAGCGCCCTCCGCTTGATCCCGTGGTTCCTGGTGGGGTTCGTGGCGCTGGCCGGCGTCAACTCCCTCGCGCCGCTGCCCGACGGTGCGCGGTCCGCCCTCGCGGTGACCTCCACGCTGCTCATCACCTGGGCCCTCGCCGCGATCGGACTGTCCACGGACCTGGGGGCCCTGCGCCGCACGGGCTGGACGCCCCTGCTGTTCGGCGGGCTGCTCTGGGTGGCGGTCACCGGGTCGAGCCTGGCGATCCAGGCGCTGACCACAGGCCTGGGTTGAGCAAGCCCAAACCCTTGCGGAACCGTAAGGCAAGGCTATAGCCTTGCCTGATGATCGTACTCACCGCCGACCAGCAGGGAAGCCGCTCGGACACGGACCGGGTGGACGACGCCCGCGCGGCGCTCGCCTCCTTCGGATGGACCCGGCCGCCGGACCGTACCGCCGGCGACGAGCTGCAGGCCGTGACGACGAATCCGGAGGCCGCGGTCGACGGTGCGCTCGCCCTCCTCGCCGACGGGCACTGGAGCGTCGGACTCGGGGTCGGCACCGTCGAGGAGCCGCTGCCCGCCGAGACCCGCGCGGGGCGCGGCAGGGCGTTCGAGGCGGCGCGGGAGGCCGTCGAGGCCGCGAAGAACGCCGCCGTCCCCGTCCGGGTACGGGGTTCCGACGCCGCGGGCGCGGGACGCGCCGAGGCGATCCTGTCGGTGCTCGGCCTTATCGTGGGCCGCAGGTCGAAGGAGGGAACGGAGGTGGCCGCATTGCTCAGGTCGGGTCAGACCATCACGGAAGCCGCGAAGGTGCTCGGCGTCTCGCGGCAGGCGGCGTCGCAGCGCGCGTCCGCGGCCGGCTGGGCGGTGGAGCCGGCGGGCCGCGCGCTGGCCGTCGAGCTGCTCGCCGCCGTGGACGGGGCGTCGTCGTGACCGCTGTGGCGACGTTGCTGCTCGTGGCTGCGGGGCTCGCCGGGGCTCTCGTCGCGCGCCGCGGCTCCTCCGGGCGGGCGGGCGTCGCGATGGCGGCGGTGCCCGTCGTCCTCGTCTGCGCGGCCGCGGCCGTTGCCCTCGCTGCTCCCGCGGCACAGGGCTTCGGGCTCGCGGCGGTGCGCGTGGCGGCCGTGACCGCCGCGATGGCGGGCGGCAGCGTCCTGGTCACGGCGGCGTTCCGGCTCGCCGGGGCGGACGCGGTGCCCGCCCCGACCGAGGACGGCGAGGACCCGTCGCCCCTGCGCGGCGGTCTCGCGATCGGCGTGCTCGAGCGCGCGGCGATCGCCGTGTGCATCCTCGCCAATTTCTCGGCCGGCCTCGCGGTGATCGTGGCGGCGAAGGGCCTGGCGCGCTATCCCGAGCTGCGCAACCCCGCCGCGGCGGAGCAGTTCATCATCGGCACGTTCGTGTCCGTGCTGTGGGCCTGCGCGTGCGCGGGTGTGGCCGTCGCGATCGGCCGCTGACTCAGGACTGCGGCGGGTGAGCCCGCTGCTGCGGCGGGAACCCCGGCTGCTGCACCTCGTAGGGCGAGCGCTGTTCCGGCGTCACGGGCAACTGCGCGGTGGCGTCGGCGGACTCGGAGGTGAGGTCGACGGCGCTCTCCGGTGCGGGCTCCGGGACGGCCCTGGTGCGCAGCGGGGCGTCCGGTGCCACGTCCTCGGTGACGACGACCGGCGCGACCGGCTCGGGCGTGTCGAACCAGCCCTCGGTGTCGAGGTCCGGCCCCGCCGGCACATCGCCCTCGTCGGTCGGCTCGAACCGGAACACGCCGTCGCCGCCCTGGGTGCCCAGGTTGCGCATGAATCCCTGCAGCGCCGCGTTGAAATCGCTGGGCACCACCCACACCTTGTTCGCGTCGCCCTGCGCCATCTCGGGCAGCGTCTGCAGGTACTGGTAGGCCAGCAGCTCCGGCGTCGGACGGCCGGATTTGATCGCCGAGAAGGTGGTCTCGATGGCCTTCGCCTCGCCCTGCGCCTCGAGGTACGACGCGGCGCGGCGGCCCTCGGCGCGCAGGATCTCGGACTGCCGGTCGGCCTCGGCCGCGAGGATCGCGGCCTGCCGCTCGCCCTCGGCGAGCAGGATCCGGCTGGCCTTGTCGCCCTCGGCGGATTTGATGGCGGCCTCGCGATGCCCCTCGGCGGACAGGATGGTGGCGCGCTTCTCGCGGTCCGCCTTCATCTGCTTCTCCATCGACTCCTGGATCGACGGGGGCGGGAAGATCGACTTCAGCTCGACACGCGCCACCCGCAGGCCCCACCGGGAGGTCGCCTCGTCGAGCACGCCGCGCAGCTGGCCGTTGATGATCTCGCGGGAGGTGAGCGTCTCCTCGAGGGTCATGCCGCCCACCACGTTCCGCAGCGTGGTGGTGGTGATCTGCTCGACGCCCACCACGTAGTTGTTGATCTCGTAGACCGCGGCCTCGGGGCGGGTCACCTGGAAGTAGACGACGGTGTCGATGTTCACCGTCAGGTTGTCCTGGGTGATCACCGGCTGGGGCGGGAACGAGACCACCTGCTCGCGGAGGTCCACCCTCGCCCGCACCTTGTCGATGAACGGGATCAGCACGGCCAGCTGCCCGGACACCGTGCGCGTGTAGCGGCCGAGCCGCTCGATCACCGCGGCCTGTGCCTGCGGCACCAGCACCAACGACTTCACCAGCACGACCACGGCCGCGAGGATGAGGACCAGTAGCACTACCAGTCCGACTCCGATTCCGTCCATCACAGTTTCCCTTCGCTCAGCTGTCCACGACGACCGCGACCGCGCCGTCGATCTCGACGATGGTGACCTCGGCGCCCACGGGGATCGGCGCACCGTCGTACGGCGTCCGCGCGGACCACTCCTCACCCCCGACCAGAACGCGGCCGCCCGAACCGGAGACGGCCTGCAGCACCGTGACCGTGCTGCCCGGGAGGCTCTCCAGGTAGGAGGGCGCGTCGCCGCGCCGCTTCTCCACGTACCGCCGCAGCGGCGGGCGCGCGAGCACCAGCAGCAGGACGGAGGAGACGGCGAACACGAGGCCCTGTCCCCAGGTGGGGAGCCCGAAGATCCCCGTTGCCCCGGCCGTGATGAGCGCCCCGCCGCCCAGCATGAGCAGGGTGAACTCGCCGGCCGCGACCTCCGCCACGGCCAGCACCACCGCCCCGATGAGCCACAGCGCCGCTGTCATACCTCGATCCTGCCAGAAACGGACATCCCCGACGAGCCCCGCGTCGCGCGTCGCTAGCCTGGACGGATGACGCACACCCAGGGGCGCAGCTCGTACGTCACCACTCGCGACGGACGGCGGCTGCACGCGGCGGTTCTCGACGGTCCGCCGGACGCCCCGGTCGTGGTCTTCGAGGCCGGTGCCGGCGGGAGCCGGTCCACGTGGGGCGCAGTACAACCCGCGGTGGGCGCCTTCGCGACCGCCGTGGCGTACGACAGGTCCGGGCTCGGCCGGAGCGAGCCCGACCCCGCGGACCGCACGTTCGTGCGCATGGCGGACGACCTCGACGATCTCCTCGACGGACTGACGACGGGCGACGACATGCGTTTCGTGCTGGTGGGCCACAGCCTGGGCGGTGTGATCGCCCGGCTCGCGGCATCCCGGCGGCCGCACCGCATCGCCGGGTTGGTGCTGGTGGACCCGTCGGAGGAGGGCGCCGACGACATGTTCCGCGGAAACACCGCGCGGCGCGTGGCGATCTCCACCGCGCTGATGCGGGCGCTCGCGCGGACGGGAATCCTCCGCCTGCTGGGCGCCCTCCTGTTCCGGTCCGCACCCGCCGACGTCAAGGCCGACCTCGCCCGCGAGGCCACCACCCCGCGCGCCGTCGAGACCATGGAGCAGGAGCTGAAGACCTTCTACCCCGAGCTCGAATCGTGGCGGGGCGCCGCGCCGGAGCTCGGCCGGGTCCCCGTCACCGTGATCTCGGGAGTGAAGGGCGGCGGCATGGGGAAGGCGGTCCGCGGGCGGGTCAATGAGGCCCACGCGCGGCGGGCCGCGGCGTCGCCGGCCGGCCGGCACGTGCTCGCGGAGAACTCCGGCCACCAGGTGCCGATCACCGATCCCGGGCTCGTCGTCGACGAGGTCCGCCGGCTCGTGGCGGGTTCCCCGGAGGGGGCGAGTTAGGTTAGCCTTGCAAGCATGACGAGCGGGACGCACACCCAGGGGCGGAGCCTGTACGTGACCACCCGGGACGGCCGCGGCCTGCACGCCGCGAGGCTCGACGGTCCGCCCGGGTCGCCGATCGTGGTCTTCGAGGCCGGCGCGGCCGCCAGCAGGTCGACGTGGGCCGCGGTGCAGCCGGGCGTCGCGGAGTTCGCCACCGCGGTGGCCTACGACCGATCCGGACTGGGGCGCAGCGCACCGGATCCCGTGGGGCGCACGCTGGACCGGATGGCGGACGATCTCAACGACCTGCTCGACGGCCTGGCCGACGACGCCCGGTTCGTTCTCGTCGGGCACAGCGCGGGCGGGCCCATCGTGCGCCTGGCGGCGGCGCGTCGCCCGCACCGGATCGCAGGCCTGGTGCTCGTGGACGCCACCGACGAGGCCGCGGACGCGCTGTTCGGGCGCGCCTTCAAGGCCATGGAGATCGCGTCGATCGCCATCATGGGGGCACTGGCCCGAGTGGGCCTCCTCGGGCGCCTGTTCGCCGGGCAGTTCGCCGACGCGCCCGCGGACGTCCGCGAGGACGCGGCACGGGAGGCCTTCACCCCCGGCGTGATCCGCACCCAGGCGCGGCAGGCGCGGACCTTCCTCTCCGAACTGCGGGCGTGGCGCGGGGATCCGCCCGCCCTGGGCGAGATCGCCGTGACGGCGATCTCGGGCGCGCGGGCCGCCGACGGGATGACTCCGGCACTGCGGGCGGCGGCCAACGCCGCGCACGCCGAGCGCGCGGCGGCTTCGCCCGCCGGGCGCCACGTGCTCGCTGAGAACTCCGGCCACTACGTGCCGATGACCGACCCGGAGTTGATCGTCGACGAGATCCGCCGGATCGCGGCCGGGCCGGCCATCGGTGGTGAGGGGTGAGTCAGAGCGGGAACGGCGGAGCGCCGACGCCCACCAGGCGGTAGGTGCCCCACACGGTCTTATCGGTCACCTTCGCCGGCACGTCCTCGCCGCCCGCGACGGAGACGGTCACGCTGCCGCGCGGCATCTTCTTGAGCGCGGCGCCGACCTCGAGATCGTCGACGGTGCCGTACCAGTGGTAGTTCCCGTCGAGGGGCTCGAGGTGACCGGACAGGCGAACCGGCGAGACGGCCTCGTAGTCACCGGACCGCAGCACCGCCGCCCCCGCGTACACTCCCTCGTCGCGGATGTGGTCGTTCGACAGGTCGACGGCGTCCCGGTCCGGCTTCGCGGGGCGTTTGCGGCCCCTGGCGATCCACCGCGCGGTCACCGGCGGGCGGGAGAGGAGCCGCGTGGCCGCCTCGGTGTACATCCACCCCGTCCATGCCTCGAGTGTCTTCAGTTGCAGCGCACGGGGCTTCGGCTCCTCGCTGAGCAGCACCAGGTTCGGCACCCCGTCGATCAGCATGCCGAGGTAGGCGCGCTCCGCGTCCGCCGGGCCGACGAGTTCCGGTGGCACCACCCGCGGGTCGAGGGCGGGTACGTCGACGGTGGCGGTCGCGCCGGCGAGCACGACCAGGTCGTAGTCGGTCTCCCCCGCCGCCGTGGTGAGCGTCCAGGCATCGCGGTCGGGCCGGAACCGGAGGCCGGTGATGTCCGCGGGCGCGACGACGGCGCCGTCGATCCCGGAGACGCGATCGCCGACGACGGCCACCCGCAGGTGCTCCGTCACGGGAGGAACCCCGCGCGGGTCCAGGACCAGCGGGCGAATCGGCCCATGAGGCCGACGGATTCGAGGAACCGCCCGAGGTCGCGGAAGCCGTCCTGCTTGGCCTTCTTGTGGTGCGGGTTGGCCACGGCGGCCCGGTACGCCTGCTTGGCGTCGAGGCCGACGCGGGCGTACATACGCGGGTTCGCGAACAGCATCCGGAAGCCGAAGGCCGCGCCGGCGTGCAGGTTCCCGACGAGCAGCGTCTGCAGCCGGCTGCGATCGGCCTCGCCGCGGCGCGCCCCGTCGCGGGCGTAGCCGATGTGCCGGGCCTCCTCCGTGACGTGGATCTGCATGAGCCGCGCGACGATCGGCTGCAGCTCCGGATCGTCCTTGATCTGCCGCTGCTGGGCGTCGAAGATCTCCTCGCCCACGAGCGCGGCGATCCACACGGCCTGCCCGCGGATCACCGGCGCGAGGACGTATTTCACGACGCCGAGCTGCCATCCGCGCAGCCGGAACGGGCGTTCGCCGACGCGGTCGATGACCTTGCCGAACATCACCATGTGGCGGCACTCGTCGCCCATCTCGGTGAGCGAGTAGAAGGCGTCGCGCGACGTGGGGTCCTTGGACAGGAGGTCGCGCAGCAGCAGGCGGTTGAGCAGATTCTCGAACCAGATGCCCATCGACAGCAGATTCACCATCTCCTGCTTGGAGAGCTCGATCTGCTGCTCGCGGGTCATGCCGTTCCAGATGTCGGTGCCGTACAGGGTGCACATGTGCGGCGGCAGGAAGTACTTGTCCGGCTCGATCGGAGCGTCCCAGTCGATGTCCACGACGGGGGCGTACGAGCGCTTCACGGATCCGCCGAGCAGCCGTTCGGCGACGTCATCCCGGGTGCGTTCGGGCAGGGTCGTATCGGTCATGTGGCGAACGTAACACCGCTACCAGACAGTGTCCAGTATTCTGTCTATCGCCGCAGGTTGCTGGCCTGTCAGCGCACGAACTGCGCCCGTGCCGGCAGGACGAACATCTCCGCGTACCGCCGGCCCGCCTCCAGGTTCGCCGCGGTCGGCCCGCGGTGATCCGGTGGATCCTCGAGCCCCTCCACCGGCGGTAGCGGGGTGAGCAGCAGAGAATGCAGCTGACGTACGAAGAAGTCCGCGAAGGCGTCCACGTCGGCGTCCTCGCGGAATTCGCCGATCCGGATCTCCTTCACGACGAAGTTCCGGCCCTGCTGGATCTGCCGCGACTCCCCGTGGATGTACGGGAGCAGCATCGCCGGACTGACCGCGAGGACCCTCTGCAGCGCCCGGTGCTCGCGCAGGTACGCGTACGCGAAGCCGAAGCCCCTGACCAGCCGTTCGTCGTTGTCGGCGATGCCCTCGGCGTAGTCGTGGATGCGGGCGTAGAACTTGTCGAGCTCGCTGGAGACGACCGCTTCGATCAGCGCTTCCTTGCCGGTGAAGTGCTGGTAGAGCGTCGCGCGGGCGAGCCGCGCCCGCTTGGCCAGGGCCCCCATCGAGATCCGCGTCAGCCCCGCCTCGTCGACCCAGTCCAGCGCCGCGTGCAGGATCTGCGCGCGGGTATCCGGTTTCGCCGGTGTCTTCGAGGCCACCTACGAATCCTAGCGACCCCGGGTGGGCGGGACGCTCAGTCGTCCGGTTCGGTGACGAAATCCACGAGCCGCTCGACCGCGCCGATCAGCGACGAGTCGAGATCGCGGAACGAGGTGACGGCGCCCTGGACCCGGCGCCAGCCGTCCTGCGGCGTGCCCCACCCGAGCCGCGCGCAGGTCCCCGTCTTCCAGTCCTCGCCGCGCGGCACGTCGGGCCAGGCCGCGATGCCGACGGACGCGGGTTTGACGGCCGCCCAGATGTCGATGAAGGGGTGGCCGGTGACCATGACGTACTTCCCCAGCGCCTGGGTCATCCGCGACTCCTTCGAGCCCTCCACGAGGTGGTCGGCGAGCACGCCCACCTTGCGGCCGGGCCCGGGCCGGAACTCGGCGAGCCGGGCTCCCAGGTGGTCGAGGCCCTCGAGCTGTTCCACGACCACGCCCTCGACGCGCAGGTCGTGCCCCCAGACGCGTTCCACGAGCGCGGCGTCGTGGATGCCCTCCACCCAGATCCGGCTCGGCAGGGCGACGCGCGCCTTCACGCCGTCGACGCGGGTCGAGCCCGACGCGCTGCGAGCGGGGCCCGACGGTGCGGTCGCCTTCGGGCGGACGAGCGTGACGGGCGCGCCGTCGATGAGGAAGGCCGCCTTACGCATCGCGAAGAGGCGCACCGTGCCGCGGGCGTCCTCGAGCTTCACGAACAGGCCGTCGTAGCTCTTGTCGAATCCGACGACGGCGCCGCAGAACCCGGTCGCCGCGTCCTCGGCGACGAGGCCCGGGTCGGCCGGCACCTCGGGCACGGTGCGGGCCCGCTTGCTCGCGTGCCCGGCGTAGATGTCTCCATAGCTGTTCGCCACGGCGATCCACGGTAGCCGAGGAACGCCCCGGATCCGTGGACCTACGGCGCCGGGTCGACGTACTGGGTGAACCCGTACCGCTCGTGCGGGCCGATGGCGCCGAACTCGAACAGCCCCTCGCCCTCGACCCGGGCGCCGTCCGCCCCGGTCACCGTGAACCGCGCGAGGTATTCGACGGGCACCAGCATGGTGAGGTTCACGTCCAGCTCGGACACACGGAAGCGGCGTCCCTGCACCGCGAGGTCGCCCTGCCACATGCCGTGCCGCCAATCCTGATCCAGCCCGTACCCGGTGCCGAACCCGAAGTGGTTGGCGGCCAGGATCTCCACGTCGACGGTGGTGCGCGCACCGTCGGCCCCGGTGAACGTGAGCCGGGCCGAGGACGCCTGCCGGGTGCCCGGGACGAACGTGATGTCGTGGGCCACGTGCCCCAGCCACCGGGGTTCGGTGCCGTCGTGCGGGATCCACGTGGCGTCCTCGACGATCGGGCGCCCGCGGACGTCCTCCTGGAGCACCACGCAGATGCCGGCCTCGGGCAGTGTCATCACCGAGTAGATCCAGAAGAAGTTGCCCGCCTCGGCGACCCGGCGTCCGGGCGGCTCCGCCTCGCCGACCGGACGCACGCCCCACGACCGGTCTCGGTTGCCGCGCCAGGTGGCGGCGTCGTACGTGCGGCCGTCCACCGTGAGGCTCCCGGCCCACGTGCCCACCTGGACGAAGCGCTGGGTGTCGAAGGTGACGCGCTCGATCTGGCGGTGGAAGTGCCGGGGCTCGAGGTGCGCCGGACCGGTGCCGGTGAACGTGAGATCGAAGGCCAGGTCGTACTCCTCGCCGGGTTCGAGCACCACACGCAGCCGCCGCAGCCCTTCGAGCACCTCGATCCGCAGCGGCCCCACCCGCAGGTCGGCCCGATCCGCGCCGAGCGCCTTGGAGGCGCGGAACACGATCTGATCGTCGCCGTGCCGCACCACGGCGAAGCAGTCGGCGACGCCCAGGTTGGGGTACACCCCGAGCCCGAGGACGAGGAACGGATCGTCGCCGGTTCCGTTGTGCGCGTTGAAGTAGTAGCGGTCGTAGAAGTTCCGGTCCGACGTGGCGGGGTGCCGGATCACCTCGGCCACCTGGTGGATCGGGTAGTCGTCGAAGCTGGAGAGCGTCATCGCACGGCCTCCCAGTAGGTCCCGTCGAGCATCTTCTCGATCGAGGCGCGGTGCAGGATCATGTCGTCGGGGTTCTCCGGCTCCGCGGAGGCGCCGAAATCGACGGCGCGGGTCTGGATCCGGTACATGATCACGCCGTGCACGACGGCCGCGTACGCGGTGTAGAACTCCATGTCCCGCGGCGTGCGGCCGGTCGCCCGCGCGTACCGGCGCTCGACGTCGGCGCGGCGCAGGAAATCGGGGAGGCCCGGCTGTCCGGCCGTTTCGGCGAGGTCCTGGAAGAAGCGGTGCAGGTACACGAACCAGCCCAGGTCGAGCTCGGCCGGCCCGACGGTGGCCATCTCCCAGTCGAGCACGGCCACGGGCGCCGCCCCGTGGTAGATGAGGTTGCCGATCCGGGCATCGCCCCAGCTGAGCAGCTGATCGTCGTGCGCGGGGAGGTGCTGCTGCGCCCAGCCCAGTGCCCGGTCCAGGATCGGCGCTCGGCGGTGCCCGGTCGCGGCCCAGTCGTAGAACGCGCGCAGCCGGCGCAGGTGCGCGGCGAGCGCGGTCTCCCCCGGTTCGGGGCGCGGCACCGGCAGGTCGTCGGGGACGGGGACCGCGTGGATCGCGGCGATCGCGTCCACGGAGGCGTCGGCGAGCGCCCGGCGGTCGGCGTCGGTGGCGTCGGGCCGCCACGCGCCGAACGTGTAGGGCATGAGGTCGGGCGGTACGTCGCCGTCCACGCGGTCCATCACGAGGAACGGCGCGCCGAGGACGCCCGCATCCTGTTCCACCCACAGACAGGCCGGCGCGGGGACTCCGTGCGCGGCGGCGTGCCGCATCACGGCGAACTGCGCGGGCAGGTCGTAGCTCGGGAACACGGGATCGGATTCGGGCCGCGGGGCCACGCGGATCACGAGCCGGCGCGGCTCCCCGTCGATCCGGGCCTCGGCGAGCAGGGTCTCGCTCGACATGCCGTTGCCCTCGGGGTGCTGCAGGTCGGTCAGCCGCGCCCCCGGCGCGCGCGCGGCGAGCCAGTCCTGCAGCTGGGCGCGGACCTCGTCGGGGCCCAGCTGCGACGACGCGGGGCGGGCCTGTTCGGCGAAGTCGTGCGAGTCGGTCATGGCGCTCAGGCTAGATCGCCACGGTCCCACCTAGAACCTGTTTCAGAAATGTCGTGGGCGGGGCCGCGTATCCTGGTCGGGTCATGACCGAAGTCGCAACATTGGCGCGCCGCGCCACCGCCGGGCCCGCGCAGGGCTTCGCCGTGTGGTCCGCCGCGTGGCTCGCGGGATCCGCCGGCACGGACGAACTGCTCGCCGCCCTCGGCGAGTGGGCGCCCGTGCAATCCGTGGTCGACGGCGACCTGCCCGATCTCCTCGCCGAACTGCGCGCGCTCGAACCGCACACCGTCCGGTTGCTGTTGCCCGCCCCGGGCGACGCCCGCGGGCTGCCCGCGGGGACGGACCTCGAGGAGGCCGCGATGGCCCGCGGCGAGGTCGTCGTGTTCGACGGGGCCGTGCGATCCATCGCCCTGGTGCCGACGCCCGAGGCGGGCGACGTGATGCGGTGGCAGGCATTCTGGCACGAGCCGGCGTTGGTGGATCCGGACCCGGCGCCGCTGGGCGCGGCCGAGCACGAACTCCGGGACGCGGTGAAGCAGGCACCGTCGGCGCTGGCCAGCCTGCCGCCCGCGCCGGACGCGGCCGCCGACCCGCGCTCCACCGTGATGGAACTGACCCGCCACCTGGGCTCGCACCGGCTGCCGCGCACCGCGTCCGAGCGCGCGCACCGCGTGCTCGACAGCGCGGGGATGGTGGAGGCGATCCTGTTGGTGGCGGGCACCGAGAACCCGTACGCGGGCCTCACCCTGGCCTCGGCGCAGGGCGGGGACGCCGCGTACCGCGACCTGTGGCGCACCGTCCGCGCCGCCCGCGTGGCCGCGGTCAACGCGGTGTGCCGCGAGGAACTGCGCGCGTTCTGAAACCGGCGCGCAACGGCATCAGGATGGAAATGCTGCGCCGCGACCGCGTTCGGCGCCGGTTTCAGGAGCGAACGGGACGGCGGACCGCGGGACAGCAGCCCTCGACACAGGCGGCCCCGTCCGTGCTGACGCCGAGCCCGGCCGACGTCCCGGCGAACGCGTCGTCCACCAGGTCCGCGACCATCTGCGCGAACCGCGGGTCACGGCCGCAGGTGGCGGCGCGGGCGAAGGGCATGCCCAGCTCCCCCGCGAGGTCCCGGGCCTCGGTGTCCAGATCCCAGATCACCTCGAGGTGATCGGACACGAAACCGACGGGTACCACGGCGACGCCGGGCACCCGCTGCTCCCAGAGCGACCGGATGTGGTCGCACACATCGGGTTCGAGCCACGGCACCTGCGGCGGTCCCGACCTGGACTGCCACACCACGTCGAAGTCGACCCCGAGCCGGGCGGCCACGTTCGCCGCCGCGTCGCGCACCTGGCGCGAGTACAGGTTCGCCGTTCCCGGGGGGCCGGCGGCGTCGTCGGCGGCGGTGGGGATCGAGTGCGCCGTGAAGACGAGTCGCGATCCCGCGGGCACCGTCGCCAGTGCGGCCTGCGCCGCGTCGGCGAAGCACTCCAGGAACAGCTCGTGATCGGAGAACTGCGGCAGCTTGGTGAGCCGCGGCGCGCCCTCGACGGCCGCGCGGCCGCGGGCGATGTCCTCGTCGTACTGCCGGCAACCGGAGTAGCCGCCCCACGCCGACGTGGCGAACACGAGGGCGTTCCGGACGCCGTCGTCGGCCATCCGCTGCACCGTGTCCTCGATCATCGGGTGCCAGTTGCGGTTCCCGAAATAGACCGGCAGCGCGCGGCCGCGGCGCGCGAACTCGTCCTCGACGGCGCCGATCAGCTCCCGGTTCTGGGCGTTGATCGGCGAGACGCCGCCGAAGCGCAGGTAGTGCTGTTCGACGGCGTCGAGCCGCTCCGGCGGTACGCCCCGACCCCGGGTGACGTTCTCGAGGAACGGCCGCACGTGATCGGGGTGCTCGGGCCCTCCGAACGAGAGCACGAGAAGCGCGTCGTAGATCACGACTGCGCGTTGATCATTTCCTCCGGGAACCAGGTGTTGTGGCTGGCGCCGCCGTCCACGTAGACGATCGAGCCGGTGGTGCCGGGCAGCCAGTCGGACAGCAGCGCGCACACGCTCTTGCCCACGACCTCCGGGTCGTCGACGTTCCAGCCGATCGGCGAGGCGCCGTCCCAGTAGGTGTTGAGCATGTTGAGCTTCTTCGCGTCGTCCGTCGCGGTGCCCGAGATGGCCTTGGCGGCCAGCGTCTTGATCGGGCCGGCGGCCACGAGGTTCGACCGGATCTTCTTGGCGTAGCCGACCTCGCGCGCGACGTAGCGGTTCACCGACTCCAGCGCCGCCTTCTGCACGCCCATCCAGTTGTAGTCGGGCAGCGCGGTGCGGGGGTCGAAGTCCATGCCCACGATGGAGCCGCCCTCGTTCATGACGGGCAGCACGGCGCGGGCCAGCGAGGCGTAGCTCCACGCGGAGATCTCGAAGGACTTCGCCACGTCGGGGCCCGGGCCCTCGAGGAACGGCAGCGCGTCGGGGCCCATCAGGGTGCGGGGCGCGAACGCGATCGAGTGCAGCACACCGTCGACGCCCTCGGGGGCGACCTCGCGGATCTTGTCGGCGAGGACGCCGAGGTACTCCTCGTCGGTCACGTCGAGCGGGATCGCCGGCGGCACCTCCTGCGGGAGGCGCTTGGCGATGCGGTCGATGAGCCGCAGCCGCTCGGGGATGCCGGTGATGATCACCTTGGCGCCCTGCTCCTGGGCCACCTTCGCCGCGGAGAACGCGATGGAGGCGTCGGTGATGATGCCGGTGATGAGGATGGTCTTGCCTTCGAGCAGTCCGGTCACGGACGTGCCTCCTTCGGGTGTTTCGGTGCGGCTGAGGGTGATTCGACGGTGTCGGGCGGCCTAGTGGCCCATGCCCAGGCCGCCGTCGACGTTGATGACGTTGCCGGTGACGTACGAGGAGTCGTCCGACGCGAGGAACGACACCACCGCGGCGACGTCCTCGGGCTTGCCCATGCGCTTGGCGGGGATGGCCTGCTTCACGGCCGTCTCGACGTACTCCTTGGGGAGCTCGGCCGTCATGTCGGTGTCGATGAGGCCCGGCGCGATCACGTTGGCGGTGATGTTGCGGGCGCCCACCTCGCGGGTCACCGAGCGGGCGAGGCCGATGACGCCGGCCTTGGAGGACGCGTAGTTGGCCTGGCCGGGCGTGCCCATGAGGCCCACCACGGAGCCGAGGTAGATGAACCGGCCCCAGCGCTTCTTGAGCATGTCGCGGGTGGCCGCCTTGGTGACGCGGAAGGCACCGGTGAGGTTCGCGTTGATGACCTTCTCGAAGCTCTCCACGCTCATGCGCATGAGCAGCGTGTCCTCGGTGACGCCGGCGTTGGCGACGACGACCTCGACGGGACCCTGGTGCTCGGCGACGGTCGTGAACGCGGCCTCGACCGAGTCGTTGTCGGTCACGTCGCACTGCACGCCGAACAGACCCTCGGGGGCGCCGGAGCCGCGGTGGGTGACGGCCACCTTGTGGCCGTCGGCGGCCAGGCGCTGCGCGATCGCGAGGCCGATGCCACGGTTGCCGCCCGTGACGAGAACGGAGCGGGGTACGAATTCTGCGTTCGACATGGCAGCCAACTTATCAGGGCAGGCGCCGGTTCAACCCGATCGCCGCCCCCGCGCCCACGACGATGAGCAGCGTGCCCCACAGCACCCAGACGCGCGAGTTGTCGCCCTTCTGCATCTCCCAACCGATCTCGTCGCGCAGCTCGCCGTACGCCTCGTTGAGGTCGTTGAGCGAGGAGGCGGCGAAGAACTTGCCGCCCGAGAGTTCGGCGATCTGCCGGAGCGACGCGTCGTCGACCGGGACCGGGATGTTCTGCCCGCTGATGTCGACGGTGCCGGTCTCCGTACCGAACGAGATGGTGGAGATGGGGATCCCCTCCTCCTTCGCCTTGCGCGCCGCGGTGAATCCGCCGCGGGGATCGTCGAGGCTCGTGGGCACCGTCTGCTTGCCGTCGGACTCCAGGATGATCCGCGCCGGCGGCGCGTTGTCCTTGCCGCCCAGCACGTCCCGGATGTTCTTGATCGACTGGATACCCGCGTAGATGCCCTCGCCGGTCGCCGTGCGCTGCGCCAGCTCCAGGTGCTCGATCGCGTTCGTCGCGAGGGACCGGTCCGGAGTCGGGGACACCAGTAGCTGCGCGGTGCCGGCGTACGACACGATGCCCAGGTTCATGCCCTGCGGCAGCTCCGTCACGAACTTCTTCGCGGCCTCCTTCGCGGCGGTCAGCCGATCGGGTTCGACGTCGGTCGCCTGCATCGACAGGGACGTGTCGATCACGAGCACGACGGTGGCGCGGCTGCGCGGCACCTTGCGCATGGCCTGCGGGCCGGACAGCGCGACCATGAGCAGTACCAGGCCTATGCACATGAGCGCGATCGGCACGTGCCGCCACCGGTTGCGGCCGGGCGGCGCGACCGAGTCCAGCACCGACATGTTCGCGAACTTGAGGGTCCGCTTGCGCCGCTTGCGCTCGGTGTAGACGTAGGCCGCCACGAGGCCGAGGACGACGAGGACGCCGAGCAGCCAGACCGGCGTCGCGAGCGAGGTCAGTCCGCCCATCTAGGAAGCACCAGCCAATCCACGTCGACGTGCGGCGGTGAACCGCACGATGTCGGCGAGCCAGTCGCGGTCGGTGCGCAGCTGCAGGATCGGCGCACCGACGCCGCGGAGGGTGCGGGCCACCTGCTGCCGGTGCTCCTCGGCCGCGTCCGCGAAGCGCGCCTGCAGCTCGGGGGTCACGGTGAGCTCGCGGACGGCGCCGGTCTCCGCGTCGCGCAGCGCGATCTCGCCGATATCCGGCAGCTCCAGGTCCCGCGGGTCCAGCACCTCGACGGCGAGGATCTCGTGGCGCCCGCCGAGGCCGCGGAGCTCGCGGACGTAGTCGACGTCGCCGAGGAAGTCGCTGATCACGACGACGAGCCCGCGGGGTTGTTCGGGCCGCCGGAGCAGGTCGAGGGCCTCGCGCAGGTCGCCCCGGGTGCCCTCGGGGGCGCGGGGCGCGGTGGCGATCGTCCGCAGGACGAGCTGCTTCTGGGCGCGTCCGGCGCGCGGGGGCACGCGCAGGATGGTCTCGCCGTTGGTGACCAGGCAGCCGATCCGGTTCGCGGCGCCGGAGACCAGGTGGGCCACGGCGGCGGACGCCGCGATCGCGAGGTCGCGCTTCGTACCGCCGACGGAGCCGAAGTCCATCGACGCGGAGAGGTCGACCACGACCCACGTCTGCAGTTCCCGGTCGGCGATCATCTGCCGCACGTGCGGGTGCGTGGTGCGCGCGGTGACGGACCAATCCATGAGCCGGACGTCGTCGCCGGGGTTGTACGGCCGCGACTCGCCCGGTTCGGAGCCGGGTCCGGGCAGCAGCCCCTGGTGGTCGCCCTTGAGCACACCGTCGAGCCGGCGGCGCACGAGCAGCTCGAGCGTCTTGAGCGACGCCTGCATGCGGGCCTCGTCGACCTCGCCGCCGGCGAAGCTCGGGAGCGGGGTTGCGGGCATCCTCAGCCCTGCTGCGGGCGCTGCGCGTGCGAGAGCTGCTGCACCGGCGGGGCCTGCGGGGGCACCGGCGGCTGCGGCTGCTGCGGGGCCTGCGGCGGGCCGGCCTGCTGCTGCGGCACGGACTGGCCCACCACCTGCGGCAGCGCGATCGTCTGCAGCACCCGGTTGATCGCCTGGTCCGGCGTCACCTCGTCGGCGAGCGCGTCGTAGGACATCACGAGCCGGTGCCGCAGCACGTCGGGGATGATCTCGACGACGTCCTGCGGGACCACGTAGTCGCGGCCGCGGAGCAGAGCCAGGGCCCGCGCCGCGGCGACGATGCCGAGGGTCGCCCGGGGCGAGGCTCCGTAGGTGATCCAGGAGGCCACGTCGTCGAGCCCGAACTCACGCGGCGTGCGGGTGGCCGCGATGACGCGGACCACGTAGTCGACCAGCGCGTGGTGCACGAAGACCTCGCTCGCGGCGCGCTGCAGGCGCTGCACGGTGGCGGGGTCGAGGACCTGCGACGCCGTGGGCGGGGTCGTGCCCATGCGGTACACGATCTCCCGCTCCTCCTCCACGGAGGGATAGCCGACGACGACCTTGAACAGGAAGCGGTCGCGCTGCGCCTCGGGCAGCGGGTAGACGCCCTCGTTCTCGATCGGGTTCTGGGTAGCGAGCACGAGGAACGGGTCGGGCATCGGGTACGTCTGGCCGCCGATGGAGACCTTGCGCTCCGCCATCACCTCGAGCAGCGCCGACTGCACCTTGGCGGGCGCGCGGTTGATCTCGTCCGCCAGCAGGAAGTTCGCGGAGACCGGGCCGATCTCGGTGTCGAACTGCTCTTTGCCCTGCCGGTAGATGCGGGTGCCGACGAGGTCGGAGGGCACCAGGTCGGGGGTGAACTGGATGCGCGAGAAGGAGCCCCCGACCACTGTCGCGAAGGTCTCCACGGCGAGCGTCTTCGCGACGCCCGGTACGCCCTCCAGCAGCACGTGGCCCTTGGCGAGCATGCCGACCAGGATCCGCTCGACGAGCTGGTCCTGGCCCACGATCACGCGCTTGACCTCGTACACGGCCCGTTCGAGCAGCTTGACCTCGTCGCTCGTGGCGGTGTCCAACCCGTGGGTGTGCGTCACGTGGGTCCCCTTCGTCTCTCGTCCCCCGGCCCGTCCGGACCACTGCTTTCAGTCCGCGCGGGCCTCTACGGTCCGGCCCTGTCCGGCCGGTGCGATGCGGCCCGTACCCCGGACCCTTCCCCGAGGGTACGCAATCGTCGTCGGTCAGCTGTTGATGACGCGGACCGCCTGCGAGAGGAAGGTCGAGGCGTCGAACGGCGCGATGCGCACGGCGCCGCCCGACTGCGGGGCCTCGAGGATCTGGTTGTTCCCGAGGTACATCGCGACGTGCTGGCTGCCACCGGGTCCGCGGAACACCATGTCGCCGCGCTTGAGCTGGCTGACCGGCACCTTGGTGCCCGTCGTGTACTGGTGGCCCGAGTACTTGGGCAGCGCGATCCCGATCGCGGCGTAGGCGTACGCCATCAGCCCCGAGCAGTCGAAGCCGATCTTGTTGAAGTCGCCGAAGCTGTCCGCGACGCCGCCGTCCTTGACGCCCTTGGTGGCGCCCCAGGCGGTGCCGCCGCCCCAGGCGTACTGGACGCCGATCACGGACATGCCGCGCGCGACGACCGCCTCGATGGCCTGCGCCCCGGACATCCCGGCGGCGTTCTGCACCGCCTGCGACGCACCGGCGGCGGCCTGCGCGGCGGGTGCGGGCGCGGGGCCCTGCGCGGCGGCCGGCTGGGCGTTGAAACCGAACATCGACCCGGCCTGGTTCACCAGGTTCTGCGCGAACCCGCGGGCGGCCGACAACGGATCCGCGGCATCGACGTTCCCCGCGGCCGGAGCCTGCGCCGCCGGAGCCTGCGCGGCCGGGGCCTGGGCCGCAGGCGCCTGGGCCGCGGGGGCCTGGGCCGCCGGGGCGGTCACCTGCTGCGTCTGCTGCTCGTCGACGACGTACTGCGCGTAGATCTTCTGCTGCGCGGCACGGTCCTGTGCCCGCTTGGCCTCGTCGAGGGCCCTCTGCGCGAGCTCACGCTGCGCGGTGAGCTTGGTCTGCTCCTGCTGCTGGGACTGCAGCGCCATGTAGGTCGCGGCGATGGAGTCCTCGGCCTGCTGCTTGCGATCGGCGGCGGAGGCGGTCGCCGCGTCGGCCTGCACCTTGGCGGCGCGGGCGGCGGACTGCGACGCCTCCGCGCGGGCCTTGGCGGCCTTGAGGTCGCCGAGCGCGGCGCGCTGCTTATCGGCGACGATGCGCAGCGTGGTGGCCCGGTCGACGGTGGAGTTGGGATCCCCGCCGCCCAGGGTGTTCACCAGCGCGCCCGCGCTGTTGCCCTGCTGGTAGGCGGCGCGCACGACCTGGTCGAACTTGTCCTGCGCGGCCTTGATCTTCGCGTTCGACTGGTTCACCTGGTTCTCGGAGACCTTGATCGCGCCGGTCGCCGCCTTGGCGGCGTTCTGCGCGGACACGAGGTCGACGGCCGCCTTGTTGACGGACTGCCGCTTGCCCGCGACGTCGCCCTCCAGGTCCGCGATCCGCTGCTCCGCCTGCGCCACCTTGTCGACGAGGGCGGCGACGACGTTCGCCGGGTTGGCGGGGTCGCCGCCCGGTTCGGCCGTTGCGGCTCCGGTGGCGGCGATCGTTCCCACGACCAGGGACCCCGTCGTCACGGCCGCGAACAGCGACCGGACGGCGACAGTGGTGGCCGAGTGTGCCGTACGCCTCAAGGTGTCTCCCTCACTCTGACTGCGTTACGCCCGACGCTGTACGCGCGTTTGCCACACGCACAACATTGGCTACAGACGTACCGTACGGCACTTTTACAACAATAGAAAACAGCATTCACAAATTACATAGATGTGAGTAGCGGTATTTACCACTGACCTGCGCAGACGGTTCAATTCACCGAATCAGGGAATCAGACACCACCCAGGAAATAACATCCATGGGATTTCGAATGAATGTGCGCTATTCCTTCGAACCGGCGCCGATTGCGCCGTTCTCTTCGACCGCCGACGGGGCCGCGTCGCTCCGTAGCCCCGCTGCCCGACGGGCCGCGTCGACCGCGCGGCTCTGCTTGCAAACGAGGACCCGGGCGACGCCGGCGAGCGCCGCGACGATCAGTACGAGCGCGATGGTGAGCGCGGCCCACGGGAACGTCGCGTCGTGCGCCACGTCGACGAAGTCCTGCGCCGCCTTGGGCGGATCGTGCAGGGCGAGCTTGCCGGTGTAGCCGTCCTGCCCCTTCTCGATCTGGTACCGGCTCAGCTGCCCGTTCGAGTAGCCCGCCACCTGCGAGGGGGACATGGTGAGGATGGTGGTCTTCTCCCCCATGTCCTTGGCGACCTGGTTGCCGAGGTCCCGCAGCGAGGTGTCGGGGTCGTAGTCGTGCGCCAGCACGATCACCTTGAAGTTCTCGATGCCCTTGGCCTGCGCGTCCTGGACCACCCCGGCCAGATCGTCCTTGGCGCCGGCGTGCGCGGGATTGAGGACGGCGACGCCGTCGTCCTTCAGATCCGACTCCAGCGCCGCGAGATCCACGTCGTCCGGCACTTCGGTGATGATCGGCAGAGGCCCCATGAACTCACAGTACGACACGCCCACGCGCCGGCCGCCGAGGAGGCAGAATGAGCAGCGTCCGCCGAGTGTCAGCCCCCTGGACGCTCACAGGACAAGCGTACTGTATTATTGAGATCAGTCACCGACACAGCCCGTCGGTGCACACCACATCAACGTTGAGTGGAGCTGACGTGAGCACGAGCATCGATACCTTCTCGTCGCGCGGCACGCTCGAGGTAGGCGATCAGTCGTACGAGATCTTCCGCCTCAGCGCCGTGCCCGGCACCGAGAAGCTGCCCTACGCCCTCAAGGTCCTCGCAGAGAACCTGCTGCGGACCGAAGACGGCGCGAACATCACCCGGGATCACATCGCCGCCCTGGCGAATTGGGATCCCTCGGCCGAGCCGAGCGTGGAGATCCAGTTCACTCCGGCCCGCGTGATCATGCAGGACTTCACCGGCGTGCCCTGCATCGTGGACCTCGCCACCATGCGCGAGGCCGTCACCGCCCTGGGCGGCGACCCGAACAAGGTCAACCCGCTCTCCCCCGCCGACATGGTCATCGACCACTCGGTGATCCTCGACGTCTTCGGCACCGCGGACGCCCTGGAGCGCAACGTCGACCTGGAGTACCAGCGCAACGGCGAGCGCTACCAGTTCCTGCGCTGGGGCCAGGGCGCGTTCGACGACTTCAAGGTCGTGCCCCCGGGCATGGGCATCGTGCACCAGGTGAACATCGAGTATCTGGCGCCGGTCGTCATGACCCGCAACGGCCAGGCCTACCCCGACACCTGCGTCGGCACCGATTCGCACACCACGATGGAGAACGGCCTGGGCGTGCTGGGCTGGGGCGTCGGCGGCATCGAGGCCGAGGCGGCCATGCTGGGCCAGCCGGTCTCCATGCTCATCCCGCGCGTCGTCGGCTTCAAGCTCACCGGTGAGATCAAGCCGGGCGTCACGGCCACCGACGTGGTGCTCACCGTGACCGACATGCTGCGTCAGCACGGCGTCGTCGGCAAGTTCGTCGAGTTCTACGGCAAGGGCGTCGCCGAAGTGCCGCTCGCCAACCGCGCCACCCTGGGCAACATGAGCCCCGAGTTCGGTTCCACCGCTGCGATCTTCCCGATCGACGAGGAGACCATCAACTACCTGCGCCTCACCGGCCGCACCGACCAGCAGCTCGCGCTGGTCGAGGCGTACGCCAAGGAGCAGGGCATGTGGCACGACGGCGACAACGAGCCCGCGTACTCCGAGTACCTCGAGCTGGACCTCGGCACCGTCGTGCCGTCGATCGCCGGCCCGAAGCGCCCGCAGGACCGCATCCTCCTGTCGGAGTCGAAGGTGGCCTTCCGCAAGGACATCCACAACTACGTGGAGGAGCAGCACCCCGCTTCGCACACGCAGCTCGACGAGGCCGTCGAGGAGTCCTTCCCGGCTTCGGACCCGGCCGCCCTGTCGTTCGCCGACGACGGTGCCGTCAACGTCCAGTCCGCGGCCAACGGGGCCGAGGGCCGTCCGTCGAAGCCGGTCACCGTGACCGGCGAGCGCGGCACGTTCGTGCTCGATCACGGCGCCGTCGCGGTCGCGGGCATCACGTCCTGCACCAACACGTCGAACCCGTCGGTCATGCTCGGCGCCGCGCTGCTCGCCCGCAACGCCGTCGAGAAGGGCCTGACCACCAAGCCGTGGGTCAAGACCAACATGGCGCCGGGCTCGCAGGTCGTCACCGACTACTACGAGAAGGCCGGCCTGTGGCCGTACCTCGAGAAGCTCGGCTACTACCTGGGCGGCTACGGCTGCACCACGTGCATCGGCAACACCGGCCCGCTGCCCGACGAGATCAGCAAGGCCGTCAACGACGAGGACCTCACCGTGGTGGCGGTGCTCTCGGGCAACCGCAACTTCGAGGGGCGCATCTCCCCCGACGTGAAGATGAACTACCTGGCGTCGCCGCCGCTGGTCATCGCCTACGGCCTCGCGGGCACGATGGACTTCGACTTCGAGACCGATTCCCTGGGCAAGGACCACGACGGCAACGACGTGTTCCTCAAGGACATCTGGCCGTCGGCGCAGGAGATCGACGACACCATCAAGAACGCCATCAGCCAGGACATGTTCCGGAAGTCGTACTCGACGATCTTCGCCGGCGATCACCGCTGGCAGAACCTGTCGACCCCCGAGGGCGACACGTTCGCGTGGGACGAGGACTCGACGTACGTCCGCAAGGCGCCGTACTTCGACGGCATGACCATGGAGCCGGAGCCGGTCTCCGACATCACGGGCGCGCGTGTCATGGCCCTGCTGGGCGATTCGGTCACCACCGACCACATCAGCCCTGCCGGCCCGATCAAGCCGGGCACTCCGGCGGCGCAGTACCTGGACTCGCACGGCGTGGCGCGCAAGGACTACAACTCGCTGGGCAGCCGTCGCGGCAACCACGAGGTGATGATCCGCGGCACGTTCGCGAACATCCGCCTGCAGAACCGCGTGCTCGACACCATCGGGCTCGAGGGCACGCAGGGCGGCTACACCCGCGACTTCACGCAGGAGGGCGGCCCGCAGTCGTTCATCTACGACGCGTGCATGAACTACCAGGCCGCCGGCACCCCGCTGGTCGTCCTGGGCGGTAAGGAGTACGGCTCGGGCAGCTCGCGCGACTGGGCGGCCAAGGGCACCAGCCTCCTGGGCGTCAAGGCCGTCATCGTCGAGTCCTTCGAGCGCATCCACCGGTCGAACCTGATCGGCATGGGCGTGGTCCCGCTGCAGTTCCCCCAGGGCGAGTCCTGGAAGTCCCTGGGCCTGGACGGCACCGAGACCTTCGACATCGCGGGCATCACGGAGCTGAACAACGGCGTGACACCGAAGACGGTGCACGTGACCGCCACGAAGACGGACGGCACGAAGGTGGAGTTCGACGCGGACGTCCGCATCGACACCCCCGGCGAGGCGGACTACTACCGCAACGGCGGCATCCTCCAGTTCGTGCTGCGGAACATGGTCAAGAGCTGATCGCAGAGTTCGACCAGTGACGGCGGGTCCGGCCCCAGCGGCCGGGCCCGCCGCCCCGTAATCAGGAGTCCCCCTTGCCCAAGGTCAGCGACGATCACCTCGCCGCCCGCCGGCGTCAGATCCTCGACGGTGCGCGGACGTGTTTCGCTGAGTTCGGTTACGACGGTGCGACGGTGCGCCGCCTGGAGGCGGCGACGGGCCTCTCGCGCGGCGCGATCTTCCACCACTTCCGGGACAAGGACGCGTTGTTCCTCGCACTCGCGCGGGAGGACGCGGAGCGCATGGCCGATATCGCGGCCACGCAGGGCCTGGTGCAGGTGATGCGGGACATGCTCGCCCACCCGGAGCGGTTCGACTGGCTCGGCACGCGGCTGGAGATCGCGCGACGCCTCAAGAACGACACCGAGTTCCGGGGCCAGTGGTCCGAGCGCAGCGCCGAGCTGACGGCTGCCACGCTGCGGCGCCTGGAGCAGCAGAAGGAGCGCGGCCGGCTGCGCGACGACCTCCCCACGTCGGTCATGCTGGCGTACCTGGACCTGGTCCTGGACGGACTGGTCACGCACCTGGCGTCCGGCCGCTCCACCGAGGGCCTGGAGGCCGTCCTCGATCTCGTGGAGGCCTCGGTCCGGCGCGACAACGCCTGAGCGCTATCTCCCGTCCGGCGGAGTCGCGAACAGGAACACCGCGCCGCCCGGGTCGGTCGCGGAGCCCATCGTCCCCCACGGCGTCGATTCGGCCGGCCGGATGATCTGCCCGCCGGCCGCGGTGATCCGTTCGGCCGCCGCGTCGGTGTCCTCCACGGTGATGTACACCTGCCAGAACGACGGGGTCCCGTCGCCGAACACGCCCGAGTCGAAGAGCGGTGCGGCGTCCATGATCCCCGCCACCCCGTCCTTCGCCCCGTCCGCGCCCACGAGCACCTGGCTGTACCGGTCCGGGCCGAACGAGCCGGGCTTGCCGCCGCTGCCGATCTCCTCCAGCTCCCACCCGAACACGCTGCGGTAGAACGCCTTCGACGCGTCGTAGCTGCGGCTCATGCAGTCGAACCAGTAGGGGGTCCCGGGCACGCCGCGCTCGACGAAACCGGGGTGCGCGCCAGGCTCCCAGAGTCCCACCGCGGCGCCCACCGGGTCGATGACGAAGGCGAAGCGGCCGAGGTCGCCGACGGGGACGACCGGCACCACGACGGAGGCGCCCGCCGCGGTCGCGGCCGCGAGCGAGGCCTTGGCGTCCGTGCAGCGCAGGTACATCGACCAGACGTCGCCGGGGCCACCGCCACCGTCGGGCGGCGCCATCACGCCGGCCACGCGGTTCCCGTTCACCCGGAAGTTGCGGTATCCACCGTGCTCCTCGTCGGGCGGCTCGGCCTCCCAGCCGAACACCGCGCCGTAGAACCGTACGGCGGCGTCGACGTCGGAACTCATCAGATCGATCCAGACGGGGGCGCCGACGGGCGCCGTGTACTCGGTCATGCCTCAAACCTTGCACACGGCGGGACGGAGTTCCAGGGTTCCGGGGTCAGATGTGCGCGACCCCGCGGGCGTCGCGGTAGACCCCCTGCACGCCACTGGTGGACATCGGGGCGGACTGCGCCTTGGCGTCCGAGGCCACCACGGCCTGCAGGGTGATGCCGGCGACGAGGAAGTCGGCCACGGACCGCCGGGTGTGGTCCGAGGAGGTCACCAGGACGGCACCGTTACCGAATCCGTTCTGGCGCATGAGCCCCGCGGTGTTGATGGCGTTCGCCTGCGTGGAACCGGCACGGTCCTCGGTGTATATGCGCGTCCCCGGGAGCCCCTGCGCCAGCAGCCATTCCTTCATCGCCGCGGCCTCGGTCTTGCCCGCCTTGGGGGCGCCTCCCGTCACCACCACCGGAAGGGCCGGGTACGCCTGCGCGACGGCGAGCCCCTTGGTGAGGCGTTCCACGAGGATCGGCCGCAGCCCGCCGTTGTCCTCCAGACCGAAGCCGAGGATGACGATGGCGCTGCCGGGGGCGATCCCGCTGGGCACCTGATCGGTCAGGGGGAACGTGAGCGCCTGGTTGACGTTCTGCATCACGGCCACGACCTTCTGCGCCTGGTCCGTCGGCATCTGGTTGATCGCCGCCTGGGCGCCTGCGGTGTCGCCGGCCGCCTGGCGTTCGAAGGCCGTGTCCGTCAGCGACGCGGTCGACGGTGCCGCGCCCGCCGCCCCGGTCGCGAGGGTGGCCGCCGCCGCGACGGCGACCGTCAGTGACGCGATGGAACGGATATAACCAGAGACACGCATGTTGTCCTCCGTGACAAATGAGTCGTTCGGTGGAAAACTACACCAATGAGGTGCGTGGTGTACACGTGACTGTTGTTATTGTGATCATCGGCCGTTCGCGGGCATCCCGGATCTTCGGTGCATTCCTGCGGTCCGTCACCGGCGTGTCGTCGCAGAAACCCACCGGAAGTCCCGGCTCTCGCCCTGGTTCTCGCCCTGGTTCTCGCCCTACGACGCAGCGGGCAGCGCGATCCCCAGCTCGCTGAAGACCGCGCGGGCACGGTCCGGGTAGTCGGTGATCAGCCCGTCCACCCCGTCGCGCAGCAACGCCCGCATGGTCGCGGGGTCGTTGACGGTCCACGGGATGACCTTCAGCCCCTGGTCGTGCGCGCGCCGGATCACCGCCGGCGTGGTGAAGCGGACGAATCCGGGGTCGCCGACACCGCCCTCCTGAGGGTCGCCCTGCACGGGCGAGACGGCCGTGAGCCCGGGGATCGTCTCCTTCGCGGCACGCACCCAGTCGCCGCGGTGGGCATCGACGTCGAGGCCGAGCCAGGGCGACGCGCCGGGCTTCCCCGTCTGTAAGAACTGCTCGCCGTTCGTGAGCGCGATCAGCCCCACCCCCGGCAGCAGCGGGCCGATCTCGCGCAGCGCGTTCCAGTCGAAGCTCTGGATCGTGACCTGCCGGGCCAGGCCCGACCGGGTGATCTCCCCCGCCACCGCGCGCACGAACTCGCCGCGGGGCGCGGTCTGCTCGGGCGATCCCGCCTCGACCTTGGTCTCGATGTTCATCCGCACGGGCGAGCGCCGCGACCGGACGAGGTCGAAGAGCTCACGCAACTCCGGGATCCGTGCGCCCTCCACCAGGCGCTGCGTCGCGGTCACCTTCTCGTAGCCGCAGTTCATGGTGCGGATCTGGGCGTAGGTCAGGTCGCGGACGAACTCGCCCACGTAGGGGTACTGCGGATCGCCGGGCGTCGCGGGCGCGGTGTCGGCGCACTTCTTCGCGTCCACCTTCCGGTCGTGCGTGATCACCACGCGCCGGTCCCGGGTGACCTGGGTGTCGAGTTCGAGGGTGGTGACGCCGAGCCGCATGGCGGCGGCGAAGCCGTCCAGCGTCGACTCGGTCTGCAGGCCGAGCCCTCCCCGGTGCGCCTGCAGGTCGACGGTCCGCGGCACGGCGGCGGCCGGCACGGCCGCTGTACCCAGGGCCGTCGCAGCGCACAGCACGGGAACGAGGAGGCGGCGCAGAGACATGGCGTCACCGTAGGCAGCGGGGGTGAACGGCGCCTCACGTGCGGATGAAGCCCCATCGCTACACTGGGCCGTCGGTCACGAACGGGAGGTACACGATGGCGCAATCGGCCGCCGAGCTGTACGCCGCGTTCACGGACAACGCCGACAACGACGTGGCGCTGCGGCTGCTCCGCTCCCCCAACGCCGTCGCCTACCTGGCACTCATGGCCGCGCGCCTGGGGACGGGCCCCGTCGACGCGGAGGAGCTCGCGGACGCCCTTTCCGTCGACCTGCAATCCCTGCAGGCCCACTTCACGGACCGGGCGCGCCCGGTGCCCGACGGAACCGACGTCCTCGACACCTGGGTCAAGAACGGGTTCGTCTCCCGCACGCTGGACGACGAGGACCGCGAGGTGTGCCAGCTGACCCGCGGCGCAACGACCGCGCTCGGCCAGGTCCAGGCGGTGTCGCTGGACCGCAACGTGGCCACCGAGACCGCCCTGGAGCTGGTCACGGCGCGCCTGGCGGCGGTCGCGGTCACCGTCAGCTCCGACCCGGACGATCACCTGCGGGCCCTGGACGAGCAGATCGCGGAGCTCACCCGCCGCCGCGAGGCGCTCCGTGCGGGCCTGGTGCCGGAGTACGACCAGGGCAAGGTGGTCGACGACCTGAAGATCGTGAGCTCGCTCGCCGAGCGCATGCCGGCGGATATCCTGGGCTACGGCGAGAAGCTGCGCGAGCACACCCGCGCCCTGCTCACGCACGGGCTGGACGCGGCGGGCGGTTCGGAGGCAGAGGCCTACGCGCGCACGCTGCAGCGACTGTTCGACGGGCACGACGAGCTCGCGAACACCCCGGAGGGCAAGGCGTTCGACGCGTTCTACACGCTGCTCTCCGACCACCGGCTGCGCCGCAGGCTCGAGGAGTCGGTGGCCGCGGTGGTCGACGCGGTGGAGCTCCCCGATGACCTCCGGGACTCCCTCACCGGCTTCCTCGACCGGATGTGGATGCAGGTGCAGCGGGTCGACGAGATCCGCGGGCAGGTGTACCGGCGCATCAACACCTTCGTCAAGGACGGCGACTTCCTGCAGTACCAGTCGCTGCGCGCCCGGATCACGGAGGCGCAGCGCGCCGCCGTCGAGGCGTTCGACGCGGTCCCCGCGAGCCGCGACACCGGCCTCGCCGTCCCGATGACCGCCGTCGACACCAGTTCGGTGGGCGCCCTGAAGTTCCACGACGGCGTCGTCACCCTGCCGCCCGAGGTGCGCGAGACCTCGGGCGAGTTCACGATCGACCCGGCGCGGCTGGTGGGGCGCGAGGCCATCGACTGGGAGGTGCTCGCGTCCGCCGTGAACGACGCGGTCTCCGGGTCCGACGGTGCCGACCTCGCCGCCGTCCTCGCGGGGATCGACCGGCCCCGCGCGGGCGACGTGGTCGGCGTGTGGTCGCTGGGCGCCCGGTACGGCACCGTCGACGCCGACCGGCCGGTCACCGTCGTCGCGCACACCGCGCGCGGCCCGCGCGAGCTCACCGTGCCGCACGTGGAGTTCGCGGCCGCGCTCCCGCCCCTGACCCCCGCTTCGGCCGCGCCCGAGCCCACCACCCTGTTCGAGCAGGAGGCCTGACATGACCGACGAATCCTTCGAGATCGAGACCGCCGGGCTCCCCGAGATCGACCTCGCCGACTTCTCCATCGGCGACGAGGAGGCCGTGCGCTCGCTCCGCGGCGCCGACACCGCCCCGCGCTTCGACGGCGACAGCTCTCAGCTGCCGAACTCGGTCTGCTACGCGCTGCAGGAGCTGATCGCCGCCCCGCACGTCTCGTCGCGATCGAAGAACTGGGCCGTGATCGAGGCCGAGGAGACGCTGCTCCGCAGCCGCCTGTCCGAGCTGAACCTGCTGCTGGAGATCAACCGGGAGACCAAGCACGCCTTCACCCGGCAGGTCGGCGAGAACGATCCGCGGCAGCGCAACCTGCTGCGCGCGCAGAGCCTCTCCCTCGCGGCGTCGGTACTCGCGCTGTTCCTGCGGCTGAAGTACCTGTCGAGCCCGGATGAGACGGCCGTGGTGGAACGCCAGGAGATGATCGACCACCTGCTCTCCTTCCGGCCCGCTCGCGACACCGACGAGGCGGGCTTCGTGAAGAAGGCCGACGCCGCGATCAACCAGCTGGAGACGCGGCGCCTGATCCGGCGGGTGGGCACCGGCGAGCGGTACGCCGTGCACTCGGTGATCGCCTCCCTGCTCACCCCCGAGCAGGTGGACCTGTACACCGCCGCGTACCGGGACCTGGCCAACGCGGACCACGATCTGGGCGAGGCCGCCGCCACCGTCGAGACGGACGCCGCGGACGACGAGCCCGTGGACACCGAGGAGGGCGACGCGTGACGCGCAAGCACCTGGGCCAGTACCGACTGACCCGCCTGCAGGTGGTCAACTGGGGCACCTTCGACGGCTACAAGGACTTCCCCATCGACGAGCGGGGCGTGATACTCACCGGCCCTTCGGGTTCCGGCAAGTCGTCACTGATGGACGCGCACTCGGTGGTGCTGCTGCCGACCTACGATCAGTCGTTCAACGCGTCGGCGGACATGTCCGCGAAGGGCGCGAAGCGGGCGGCCCGGTCGATGGCGGACTACGTGCGCGGCGCCTGGTCGGTCAACGACGACGAGCACCAGCAGTCCAAAGTGCAGTACCTGCGCGGCGATTCGGCGACGTGGTCCGCGGTCGCCGCGACCTACGACAACGGCGCCGGGAACGTCACCACCGCCGTCGCCGTGAAGTGGTTCCCGGGCTCGGGCACCGACGGCAGTTCGCTGAAGTCCTGGTACCAGCTGCACTCGGGCCCGTTCGACCTGCTCGACCTGCAGGCCTGGGCCACAGCGGGATTCGACACCCGCGGCTGGCGGTCGCGGAACCCGGGCGTGGAGTCCTTCGACACCCAGGCCGCCTACCAGGAGGCGCTGCGCCGCCGCGTGGGCATCGGCACCTCCAGCGCCGCGCTCGCCCTGCTGGGCAAGGCGAAGGCCATGAAGAACGTCGGCGACCTCGACGCGTTCATCCGCACCTACATGCTGGACCGGCCGCAGACCTACGCCCGCGCCGAGCGACTGGTGGAGAACTTCACCCAGCTCGACGAGGCGTACCGGGCCGCGGCGCGCGCGGAGGCGCAGGAGAAGGTTCTGCGGCCGATGCCGGAGGCCTACGAGAAGTACCGCACCGCCACCGTCGGGACCACCCGCGCCGCGGACCTGCTGGGCGTGCCCGTGCGGTCGTACCTCCGCGGCCACCGCCTGCGGCTGCTGCAGGAGCAGATGGACAGGATCGAGGGCGAGCGCGCGGGCATGGACGCGCAGATCGCCCGATGGGAGGACAGGGCCGAGGAGCGCAAACAGCGCTACAACGAACTGCTGCACCGGCTCCGCCAGGAGCAGGGCGAGGTGGGCGTGCTGGAGGCGGAGCTGCAGTCCCGCGAGCTGCAGACCCAGGCCCGCCAGCGGGCCTACGAGCGGTTCGCGGCCGCGGTGGAGAAGCTGGGTGAACGCGCGCCGGAATCGGCCGAGGAGTTCGCCGCGCTGCGCGAGCAGGTGCCCGGCATCCGGGACCGGGCCACCGAGGCCGCCGAAGCGCTCGCCGGCCGTGTGCACGGCGCCTACACCGACGAGTCCGACGCCCGGCGCGCCGTCGAGGCGATCGACGACGAGCTGTCCGTCCTGGACCGGCGCGCGTCGCTGCTGCCGCCCGCGCTGCTCGACCAGCGCGACGTGATCGCGCGTGCCACCGGCATCCCCGCCGACGAGTTGCCGTACGCCGCGGAGCTCATCGACGTGCGGCCGGCGGAACAGGACAGGTGGGCGGGCGCCGCCGAACGCGTGCTGCGCCCGCTCGCCACCACCCTCCTGGTGCCGGCTCGGCACCAGCGCGCGGTGGCCGATCACGTCAACGCGAACCGGGTGCAGGGCGTCCTCACGTACCAGGTGGTCGACGGTTCCGGCGGCCCGGCCGCGGAACCCGGGACGCTCGCCGCCAAGCTCACGGTGGACGATGCGACCGAGGCGGGACGCTGGCTCGTCGGGGCCGTCGCGCGGGCCGCACGGCACGCCTGTGTGGACTCCCCCGCCGAGTTGGAGGAGCACGAGCAGGCCGTGACGCCGGAAGGGCTGGTGAAGAACGCCGGCGGCCGATTCCGCAAGGACGACCGGCGGTCCGTCTCCGACCGCTCGCAGTGGGTGCTCGGCACCAACACCGGCAGCAAGCGCGAGGCTCTGCAGCGCCGCCGCGACGAGCTGGCGGCGGTGCACGCCAAGGCATCCGAGGCCTCCGCCACGCTGCGCGACGAGCTCGCCGAGTTCAAGGCCGTCGCGGACGGCGCGACCGGGGTTCTCGGATACGCCTCCTGGGCCGAGCTGGATCACTGGGCCGCCCGCGCGGAAGCCGAGGAGCTCGCGGACCGGATCGCCGATGCGCGTTCCGGCAACGCGGACCTCAGCGAGCTGGAGATGCAGGCGGACAACGCGTACGGCGAGTTGGCCGAGTCGCAGACCCGGATCGGCGCGCTCACCGAGACCATGAACCGTGCGGGCACGGAGTTCGACGATCTGCTCGCGGAGTTCGAGCGGATCGAGGGTGAGAGCACGCCGACGCTCACCGACGAGGACCGCGAGTTCCTCGACACGGCCCTCTGGCACCTGCTCACCGACGGCGACCGCCGCCTCACCCTGGACACCTACGGCGAGGTGCGTGCGGATCTACGGGCCGAACTGGAGCGGCAGCAGGCCGCGGCGACGGCCGAGCGGGATGCGGCGGAGTCGCGGATCGTGCGGTGCGCGGAGCAGTTCCTGCGGGAGTGGCCGGATTCGTCGACCGAGCTGTCGGCCGACGTCGCGTCGGCGACCGACTTCGTCGCGGTGCACGAGAACCTCGTGGCGCACGGGCTCGCGGCGGCCACCGAGAAGTTCCGCCGGCTCATCACCACCGACGTCAGCCATTCGGTGTCGAACCTGTTCAAGGAGGTCGACGACACCCATCGCGCGATCACCCGGGGCATCGCGGACGTCAACGCCGGCCTGCGCCGGGTCGAGTTCAACGAGGGCACCTACCTGCAGATCGCCTACGCCGCCCGGCCCACCCCCGAGGCCACCGAGTTCGCCAAGCTGGTCGACGAGATGGTGCGGGATGCGCCCGCCGCCAAGCGGGCGGAGCCCGAGGCGATGGCCGCGCAGTTCAAGCGCATCCGCGGACTGGTGCTGCGGCTCACGGGCGACGATCCCGATTCGCGCCGCTGGACCGAGAACGTGCTCGACGTGCGGACCGGCTACTCGTTCTACGGGCGGGAGAACGCGGTGGGCGCCGCACCGGACGCGCCCGCGGTGGTGACGTACCGCAACACCGCCACGAACTCCGGTGGCGAGCAGGAGAAGCTGGTGGCGTTCTGCCTCGCCGCGGCGCTGAGCTTCGCGCTCGGCAGCCACGGTGTCGACGGCTCCAACGAGCCCGCCTTCGCTCCGCTCATGCTCGACGAGGCCTTCAGCAAGTCCGACGAGCGCTTCTCGGCCCAGTCGCTGCGGGCGTTCGAGCAGTTCGGGTTCCAGCTCCTCATCGCGGCCCCGATCCGCATGGTGGGCATCGTGGAGCCGTTCATCGGGCAGGTCATCCTGGTGGACAAGCAGGTCGGGTCCGACGGGGCGCGGTCGGACGCCCGGTACGCCACGTTCGGCGAGCTCGCCACGTCGCGCTGACGCTCCGGCCGTCGCGGTGTCCGGTGCACGGGTTGGGGTATCGCAACGGGCGTCGGCGGGCGATGCCGCGGCGCCGACGCGCCCTCGCTGACCTGGCGGTTCGACGGTGCGCGGCAGGCTCTTCCCGGTGCCGCGCCGGTCCGCCGGCAATAACGATCGAGTAACGCGGCTAACGGATCCCGGGACGCGGTCCGATCTTCCTCATGTCTGGCATCACTGTGATCGCCGGGCACGACCGAGGAGGACCCGATGCGAAACGCGAGCCGAGACAATCGAATCCGCAGGGCGCTGCTCGTGCCGGTCGCGCTGGTGCCGCTGATCGGGCTGCTGCCGTCCGTGGCGTCCGCCGAGCCCGCGGAGCCGAAGCCGTCGCCCGCGACGACGACCACCACGACGCCGCCGCCGACCACCGCGCGGCCCACCACCGCACCGACCACGAAACCCGCGCCCACGCAGACGCAGGAACCGACGACGCGGCCGAACACTCCCACCACACAGCCGAAGCCCACGATCACGCTCCCGACGACGAAGCCGACGACGTCGACTCCGCAGGGGCCTCCCGGCCGGCTCACCGTGGGTGCGGTGCGGATCGTCGACCCCACCGGCGCCGGCGTCCCGGGAGCGACCGCGTACGTGCGCGGGTGCAGCGGCGGCCCCGGCGCCACCCTCGGCGACGGCGGTGCCACCACGGTGACCGGACCGTGCGTCCAGGCCAAGATCGATCGGGTCCCCACCAACTGGCGCGTGACCGGGCCCAGCGCCATGACGCGCGTCAGCGATTCGGGGCGCGTCGAGTTCCGGTTCACGATGGAGCGCGGCGGCATCGTTCCGCCGCCCACCACGACGCCTCCCCCGCCGCACGGCGCCGTCCGGATCGATCTCGCCGCCCGCGATCAGGACGGCCGGGGCGTCGCCTCCGAATACGCCGTCTCCGAATGCGAGACGGGCCGCCCGCTCGGCGGCGCCCGCACCGACTCAAACGGCAACGGGGGCGGCGCGTTCCCGGGCCGCTGCATCACCGTGGTCCCCACCGCGTGGCCCGCGTCGTGCGTTCTGCTGGGCCCGCACGCCTACGCCCGGGTGGTCGGGAACGGCGTGAACCACTTGCGGTTCCGGTTCCGCTGCGGCGTCACCATCCCGCCCGGTGAGGTGGAGACCGAGGGCGCCCTGGTGAAGACCGACCGGCTGACCGGCGCCCCGCTTGGCGGCGCGCGGTTCGCCATCGCCCGCTGTGAATCGGGCGACGTGGTGCGGTCGGTGACCACCGGCGCCGACGGAATCGCGGCCTTCGCGCTCCCCTCGGGCTGCTACCGGGCCATCGAGACAGTGGCGCCCGCCGGGTACATCCGCGACGGCTCCGGCACCGCGTTCCAGGTGCACCTCACGCCGCGGTTCGAGGTGCGGGTCACCAACGTCAAGATCGACGCCGGTCCGGTGGTGCGCAACCCCGAAGTGCGCGTTCCGATCTCGTCGATCCCGTCCGGCCCCACCCTGAGGGCGTCGTGATCGCCGCCCGACGGTCCGCCGCGGTCGCCGCCGCGCTGCTGCTCCTGGGCGGGTGCGGCGGCGTGGACGGGACGGCGACGCCGGCACCGTCGAATCCGAGCGCCCAGAGCGACCTGCGCCCTCCGGTGAGCGCCGTCGCCACCGAGGCGACCACCCCGGTGCGGGTGAGTACCAGCGGGGCGGACGCGCCGGTGGACGCCGTCGCGACGGACGCGCAGGGGGCGTTGTACCCGCCGCAGGCCGTCGATCGCGTGGGCTGGTGGGTGGATTCGTCCCTCCCCGGATCCGGCAAGGGATCGGTCGTCGTCACGGGGCACGTCGACGACGCCCGCCAGGGCGACGGTTTCGCCAAGCGCTTCAGCGGCCTGGCGCAGGGCGATGCCGTGACCCTGACCGGCAAGGACGGCGCGGCGGTGCGCTACCGGGTCACGCGGACGCTCTCCATCGACAAGGGCCGGCTGCCCGTGGACGACCTCAACCGGCTCGACGGCCCCGAGACGCTGATCCTGGTCACCTGCGGCGGGAAGTTCGTCGGGCCGCCGCTCGGGTACGAGAACAACGATGTCGTCTACGCGGAGCGCGCCTGACGGATCGGCGGTTAGGGTCGAGCCATGCGCATCGATCTCACCGGCCGTACCGCTCTCGTCACCGGATCCACGCAGGGGATCGGGCTCGCCATCGCCGTCGGGCTGGCGCGCGCAGGCGCCCGGGTCGGGATCAACGGCAGGTCCGCCGACCGGGTCGACGCCGCGATCGCCGCCGTACGCGAACGGGTTCCACAGGCCGAAGCGGTTCCCGTGGTCGCCGATGTCACGGTCGAGGTGGAGGCCGAGCACGCGATCTCCGAGCTCGGCCGCGTGGACGTGCTGGTGAACAACCTCGGCGTGTTCGGGGCGGAGGATCCGCTGGAGATCACCGACGACGAGTGGCGGCGATACTTCGAGGTGAACGTGCTCGCCGCGGTGCGCCTCACCCGCCTGGTGCTGCCCGCGATGACGGACCAGGGCTGGGGCCGGATCCTCAACGTGGCCAGCGATTCCGCGATCGTCATCCCCGCGGAGATGATCCACTACGGGGTCTCGAAGACGGCCCTGCTCGGCGTCTCGCGCGGCTTCGCGAAGGCCGCGGCAGGCACCGGCGTCACGGTGAACTCGGTGATCGCGGGCCCCACGCACACCGGCGGCGTCGAGGACTTCGTGTACCAGCTGGTGGACCGCGACCTGCCGTGGGAGGAGGCGCAGCGCGAATTCATGCGCCGGCACCGGCCGCAGTCGCTGATCCAGCGGCTCATCGAGCCCGAGGAGATCGCCAACATGGTGGTGTACCTCAGCTCGCCGCTCGCGTCCGCCACCACGGGCGGCGCCGTTCGGGTGGACGGCGGCTACGTGGACTCCATCCTGCCCTGATCCGGGCGGGATCAGGCCAGCTCGATGAGCTCCTGGTACTCCTCGTTCCAGTGGTCCTCGGTGCCGTCGGGCAGCAGGATCACCCGCTCCGGGTTCAACGCCTCCGCGGCGCCCGGGTCGTGCGTCACCAGCACCACGGCCCCCTCGTAGGAGCGCAGGGCCTCGAGCACCTGCTCGCGGCTGATCGGGTCCAGGTTGTTGGTGGGCTCGTCGAGCAGCAGGACGTTGGCCGCGGAGGACACCAACCCGGCCAGCGCCAGACGGGTCTTCTCGCCGCCGGACAGGGTGCCCGCGGGCTGCTCCAGCTGCGGCCCGGTGAACATGAACGCGCCGAGGAGGCCGCGCAGGTCCTGCTCCCCCGCATCCGGCGAGGCGTGCCGGATGTTGTCCCACACCGAGGCCTCGTCGTCCAGGGTGTCGTGCTCCTGCGCGAAATAGCCGATCTTCAGCCCGCGGCCCGGTTCGAACCCGCCCACATCGGGGGTCTCGACACCCGCGAGCAGCTTGAGCAGGGTGGTCTTGCCCGCGCCGTTGAGGCCGAGCACCACCACGCGCGAGCCCTTGTCGATCGCGAAGTCGACGCCGGTGAAGATCTCCAGCGAGCCGTAGGTCTTGGTGAGGTTCTTGACCATGAGGGGCGTCTTGCTGCACGGTGCGGGCGCGGGGAACTTGATCCGCGCGGTCTTGTCCTCCACCCGCACCTCGTCGAGCTCGCTCATCATGCGCTCGGCGCGGCGCAGCATGTTCTGCGCGGCCACGGCCTTGGTGGCCTTGGCCCCCATCTTCGCGGCCTGCACCCGCAGCGCCCCGGCCTTCTTCTCGGCGTTGGCGCGCTCGCGCCGGCGCCGCTGTTCGTCGGTGGCGCGGGCGTCGAGGTACTTCTTCCAGCCCATGTTGTAGACGTCCGCCTCGCCGCGCACGGCGTCGAGGAACCACACCCGGTTCACCACGTCGTTGAGCAGGTCCACGTCGTGGCTGATCACGATGAGGCCGCCGTCGTGGTTCTGCAGGAAGCCGCGGAGCCAGCCGATCGAGTCGGCGTCGAGGTGGTTGGTGGGCTCGTCGAGCAGCAGGGTGGTGTCGGACTTGCCGCCCGAACCGTCGGATGCGGCGAACAGGATGCGCGCCAACTCCACGCGGCGCCGCTGGCCGCCGGACAGCGTGCGCAGCGGCTGCTCCAGGACCCGGTCGGGCAGGGCCAGACTGTTGCAGATCCGGGCGGCCTCGGATTCGGCGGCGTAACCGCCGAGCGAGGAGAACCGCTCCTCGAGGTTGCCGTACTTGCGGACGGCGGTGTCCAGCTCGTCGCCGACCAGCTCGGCCATGCGCACCTGCTGCTTCTGCATCTGCGCGACGATCCGGTCGAGCCCGCGCGCGGAGAGCACGCGGTCCTTGGCCAGCACGTCCAGGTCGCCCTCGCGGGGGTCCTGGGGCAGGTACCCCACGTCGCCGGAGGAGATGATGCGCCCGGCGTACGGCTCGCCCTCTCCGGCGAGGATGCGCATCGTGGTGGTCTTCCCGGCACCGTTGCGGCCGACGAGGCCGATCCGGTCCCCCGCCTGCACCCGCAACTGATCCCCGGGGGCGGTCAACAGGGTGCGGACCCCGGCGCGCACTTCCAGGTCGGTTGCAGTGATCACAACGGTCCAGCTTACCGGTCCGACGGTCCGCTTCTCATCTCCGTTTCGCCGGTGGTGACGGGTTTCACCGCCGGCAGCGGCGCGGGCGTGCGGAGGACCAGCCGCCGGGCGGGATCGCGTTTCGCCTCGTACAGCGCCGCATCGGCCTGGGCCACGGCCTGCGCGAGATCCGAGGCACGCAGTCGCGGGAGGACGACGGCGCCGACACTGGCGTCGATCGGCGAGCGCACGGCGCGGACGCCGACCAGCCGCTCGAGCAGGGCGACGACCGCGTGCGCCTCGGGCACCGACTCCCGCACCGCGACCACGACGAACTCGTCGCCGCCCATCCGCGCGACGACGGACCGCGGCAGCCCGGAGCGCAGCAGCGCGCCGACCCCGACCAACCGTTGATCGCCCGCGAGGTGTCCGTGTGTGTCGTTGAAGAGCTTGAACCCGTCGAGGTCCAGCACCGCCACCGCGGTGGGCCCCTCCTCGCGCTCGACGACCCCGCGCAGGGTCGACTGCATCCCGAGCCGGTTGTAGAGGCCGGTGAGCGCGTCCCGGTTGCCCTCGGCGACGATCTGCCCGATCCCGCGCCGGCCGGATTCCACCACGAACTGCACCAGCATCGGCAGGGCGAACACGATCGCGAGCGCCGGCGCGAGGGTCGTGTACAGATCGCCCAGCGAGTACCCGTCGAGCGCCATCGTCGCGACCGTCGCCCCGGCGACCGCCACGACGGAGAACACGCAGTGCAGCAGGAGGATCCGCCATCCGAGCAGGAACGCGGTCATCATCGCGAGCATGCCGAGGTAGGTCGTCCCACTGATCCTGGCGGGGCCCGCCTGGGCGAGGCATCCGGCGAACAGGCACACATCGGCCACCGCCACGAACCGGATGGCGTCCCGCGCGGCCGGCTTCCGCAGCGCGAGCCACCAGACGCCGAGCACGGCACTGGCACTGGAGGTGGCGACGAACACCGCCATCGCGGCGGGCGACTGGGGCCGGGCCGACGAGAACAGGACTCCGATGCAGAGCGGGACCATGAGCAGCGCCAGGCCGCCGACGGCGGCGCGCAGGGCCAGTCCGCCGCCCTGCACCCGCAGCCACGAGGTCGCCGCCGCGTACTCCGCCAGTCCGGCCTCGCGCCAGGCCGGCCGATCCCCGAGCCTGCGGGCGATCGCGCGGAGCACGGCCGACACCGTCGGCTTCCGGCGGGCGCCGCCGAGGGCGCGACTCACCTGCCGCCGTCGAATTCGATATTCACGGTCCGGAACCCTACCGGGCGAAAGTCCCAGCCACGTCGCAACCCACAGTGTGCACTTGCAACCGAATCGTGGTGTGCTACTGCAACAGTCGCGACTCACCGCACGGCGTGCGAGCTCGCCTCCCGGACCACGATGTGCACGCGACGATCGCGCTTGGCCTCGTACAGCGCGGCGTCCGCATCGGCGACCGCCGCTTCCACGGCCGGCCGGGTCGGCTCCTCGAGGATGACCGCGCCCACGCTTCCGGTCACCTCCGGCGGCTCGTCCTCGGAGCCCGTGACGAGGCGGCGCAGGGCGCGGATCACGGTGTCCGCGCCGTACCGGGAACTGCGGAACGCGACGACGATGAATTCGTCTCCACCCAGCCGGGCGATGAGCGCACCGTCGACTCCCGCGCGGAGTCTGCGGGCGGTCTCGGCGAGCTTGTCGTCCCCCGCGAGATGCCCGTAGGCGTCGTTGAACGCCTTGAACGAGTCCAGGTCCACGATCGCCACGACGCACAGGCCCGTCCGCTGCCTGCGCAGCAGGTCCTGCTGGGCGGCGCGCAGACCCTGCCGGTTGTAGAGCCCCGTGAGCGGGTCCCGGTTCCGCTCGGTGAAGACCTTCCCCATGCCCATGCGCCCGAACTCCACGAGCACCTGCACGATGATCGGAAGCCCGACCTCCATGGTGACCGCGGGTGCGACGTACACGTAGAGGTCGAGCACCGTGACCCCGTCCTGAACGACGGAGACCGCGACGTACGCGGTGATCACGGCGAAGGCGAACAACGCCTGCAGGACCAGGGCCCGCCACCCCAGGAGGAACGCCACCAGCATGGCGATCATGCCCAGGTAGATGGTCCCGCAGATCCTGGACGCGGGAGCGCCGAGGACGACGGTCCCGAGCACGATCAACAGATCCGACAGGACGATGAAGGTCACCGCCTCCCGGAACGTGTGATCGCGCTTGACCGCCCACCACACGCCGAGGAACACCGCCGCCACGATCGCGGCGACGTACAGGCCCGTCCGCAGCGGCCCGGGCGGCCCCAAGGGGTGCCAGACCATCGGCAGGCCGACGGGGAGCATGAGGATCGCGAGGCTGCCGACCACCACGTGCATGGCGATCCTGCCACCGGGAAACATCGAGATGCCGCGCCACATGAACGCGAACTCGTGGCGGCCGGCGCGCCGCCACGCGCCCCAGTCGGTGAGCGCCCGCACCACGATCCTCGCGAGCCGGCCGGGCGTCATCGGACGTCGGCGGCCGATTCGCGCGTCCGACGGGAAGCCCGCCCGTTCATCGCCCCGTTCGCCCACGAGCGGGGATTTTACTCGCGGAAAGCGGCTTCCCGGAGCACGACGGAGGCGATCGCGCTGCGTTTCGCCGCGTACAGCGCGCCGTCGGCGTTCATGACCCAGTCGGCGTGGTCGTCCACCCCCGCGCCTCGGGCGATCACGATGCCGAGGCTGCCGGCGATGCGCGCGTCGGCACCGGCGCCGCGGGGCGCCATCAGTGCGCACAAGCGGTCGACGGTACGGCGCGCCTCCTCGCGCCCAGGACGGACCGCGAAGACCTCGAACTCGTCGCCGCCGTTGCGCGCGACGAGTACCTCGGGCACCGTGTTCAGCCGGCGCGCGACCTCGGTGAGCAGGGTGTCCCCCGCCGCGTGGCCGAACTCGTCGTTGAACCGCTTGAAGGCGTCGAGATCGAGGATCGCCGAGACGACGACGGAGCCCGGGCCGGCCTTCCGGGCCATCACCCTGCGCATCCCGAGCACCATGCCGCGGCGGTTGTAGACGCCGGTGAGGCTGTCGACGTACCACTCGCGGGAGATCCATTCGACACCCCGCCGGCCCGTCTCGACGACCACCTGGATCATCACGGGCAGGCCGACGACGGTGATCAGAGCGGGCGTGGCGAACACGAACAACTCGCCCAGGCTACGGTCCTCGACCGTCACCGCGTACGCGGTGAGCGCGGTGATGACGACGAACGCGAAGGAGCAGTGCACCAGAAGGATCCGCCAGCCGAGGAAGAAGGCGGCGAACATACCCGGCATGGCGAGGAGCACGGTCCCGGCGACGCGGCCGGTCGGGCTCGCCCCCGCGGCGATGGACGCCGTCATGAGGATGTCGGACAGGACGAGGAACCACCGGGCTCGGCGCACCGTGGGCCACGGCCCCGCGATCCATTCGACGCCGAGGACGAAGCCCCACACCGACGCCACGAACTGCACCACCCGCGCAGGGACACCCTGCGGGCCCAGCGCGTTGAACTGCATGATCACAGCGATCGGGAGCAGCAGGATCGCGAGGGAGCCGATCGCGTACTTGAGGAACCGGCCGGCCCGCAGCGATCGGAGGGACTCGGTGGCGAAGGAGTACTCCTCGGCACCGGCGTCGCGCCACGCCCCCCGGTCGGTCAGGCGCCGCCAAGCGCGGCGCGCGGCGACGGCACCGTTACGCGCCCCGTCGGACACCGGCGGCCAGCTCGGCGGTCAGGGAACGCACCGCGTCCAGCGAGTCGCCCGCCGCACTGACCAGAGCGGAGCCGACGATGACGGCGTCGGCGTACCCGGCGATCTCCGCGGCCTGCTCCCGCGACCGGACGCCCAGCCCCACGCCGACGGGGATGTCGGACACGTCGCGCACCCTGGCCACCAGTTCCGGTGCCACGTTGTCCACCGCGTCCCGGGCGCCGGTGACGCCCATCGTCGACGCCGCGTAGAGGAATCCCGACGAGGCGTTCGCCGTCATGGCGAGGCGCTCCGGCGTCGAGGAGGGCGCGACGAGGAAGATCTTGTCGAGCCCGTGCCGGTCGGCCGCGTCGATCCACTCGTCCGCCTCGTCCGGGATGAGGTTGGGCGTGATCATGCCCCGGCCGCCGGCCGCGGCGAGATCGCGCGCGAACGCCTCCACGCCGTACTTGAGCACCGGGTTCCAGTAGGCCATCACGACCGGAGCGCCGCCCGCGTTCGCCACCGCCTCGGCGTAGGAGAACACGTCGCGCACCCGGATACCCCCGCGCAACGCGTCGTCCGCGGCGCGTTGGATCACCGGCCCGTCCATCACGGGATCGCTGTAGGCGACACCGATCTCGACGATGTCGGCGCCCGACTCCACCATCGCCACGACGGTGTCGATGCCGGCCTGCTTCGACGGGTAGCCGGCGGGGAGGTAGGTGACCAGCGCGGCGCGGTCCTCCGCCCGGCACTGTTCGAAGACGGGTGCCAGTGCGCTCACTTCACGTTCCCTTCGCTGTTGCGGGTCTCGGTGTTGAGGTCCTCGCCGACCACCTTCTGGCCGACCACGTCGCCGTGGCCGTCGAGCAGCCCGAACCACTTCCCCGCCGTATCCACGTCCTTGTCGCCGCGCCCGGACAGGTTCGCCACGATCACCGCATCCGGTCCCAGCTCGCGGCCCACCCGGAGCGCTCCCGCGACGGCGTGCGCGGACTCGATCGCGGGGATGATGCCCTCGGTGCGGCACAGCAGCGCGAACGCGTCCATCGCCTCGGCGTCGGTCACCGGGATGTACTCCGCGCGGCCGGACTCCTTGAGCTGCGCGTGCTCCGGCCCCACGCCCGGGTAGTCCAGGCCGGCGGAGATCGAGTGGGACTCGATGGTCTGGCCGTCGTCGTCCTGCAGCAGATAGGAGTACGCACCCTGGAAGGCGCCGGGCGTGCCGCCCGTGAACGTCGCGGCGTGGCGGCCGGTCTCCACGCCGTCGCCCGCGGCCTCGCAGCCCACGAGCCGCACACCCGCGTCGCCGATGAAGGGATGGAAGACGCCGATCGCGTTGGACCCGCCGCCGACGCAGGCGACCACGGCGTCGGGCAGGCGGCCCTCGGCCTCGAGGATCTGCTCGCGGGCCTCCATGCCGACGACCCGCTGCAGGTCGCGCACCATGAGCGGGAACGGGTGCGGGCCGGCGGCGGTGCCGAAGCAGTAGTACGTGGTGTCAGCGTTGCTGACCCAGTCGCGCAGCGCCTCGTTGATGGCGTCCTTGAGCGTCGCGGACCCGGAGGCCACGGCGATCACCTCGGCGCCGAGCAGCCGCATCCGGGCGACGTTGAGCGCCTGCCGGTCGGTGTCCACCTTGCCCATGAAGATCACACAGTCGATGCCGAGCAGGGCGCACGCGGTGGCGGTGGCGACGCCGTGCTGGCCGGCGCCGGTCTCCGCGATCACCCGCGTCTTGCCCATGCGCTTGGCGAGCAGCACCTGGCCGAGCACGTTGTTGATCTTGTGACTGCCGGTGTGGTTGAGGTCCTCCCGCTTGAGGTAGACGCTCGCGCCGCCCGCGTGCTCGTTGAGCCGCAGGCACGGGTACAGCGGCGACGGGCGGCCCGTGTACTGGCGCTGCAGCCGGTCCAGCTCGTCGAGGAATCCGCGGTCGCTGCGCACCTTCTCGAACTCCGCTGTCACCTCGTCGATGACCGCCATGAGCGCCTCCGGCACGTGGCGGCCGCCCCACACGCCCCAGTGCCCGCCCCCGTCGGGCTCGAAGGCCGATCGTTCGGACAGTCCACTGCTGGCGTTAGGCAAGCTCACGCCCCCAAGTATTCCTCACCCGGTCAACGGGGATTCAGGGCGGAGCGGCACGCTGCCCTGCATCAGTCGGCGGCACGTCCGGTACAGCGACGCGCGGACCGCGCGACCGTCGTCATCGACCTCGGCCTCCGTCGCGAAAACCCCTGAGGGGCTCCCGATCCGGAGCGCCCCGTCCCGATCCCGCGCGGTCCGCGCGACCACTGTCCCCGGAAGCGCGTCGGCGACGGCGGCGCACAGGGCGGTGGTCACGGGGATCGCGCGGTGCACCTGCCCCGAGGAGATGGTGCGGACGCTCAGGTCGTAGGCGTCCGCGCCGACGGGCGTCCCGTCCAGAGTGGAGTACGCAGACGGCGGCGCCACCACCGCCACCTTCGGCGCGGCGAACGGCGCACCGTCGGGCGTCGCGCACAGGCCCATGACCACCGCGGCGCGGCACCGCACCTCCTCCAGGCGGGACAACACCCCGGGCAGGGACTCGAGCTCGGCGACGGTCTCGTCACCGCGGATACCCGCGGCCTCGGCGGTCACGAACACCACCGGGTTGCCGGCGTCGACGAGCGATGCCTCGATCGGCCCGTGGCGGGTGTCGATCCGCTCGGCCTCGGCACCCGAGGGCAGCAGGCGGCCCGTGCGCGAACCGCCCGGGTCGAGGAAGTCGAGCCGCACCGGGGCTCCGGCCCCGCCGACGCCCGGGATCGCGAGGTCGCCGTCCACCCGCGCCGTCCCGTCGGCGACCTCGAAGTGCGCGTCGATCGTCTTACCGGTGTTGGTGTTGTACATCCGGACTGTCGCCGCGCCGTCCGGCCGTTCCACGACGCCCTGATCGACGGCGAACGGGCCCACAGCCGAGGCGAGGTTGCCGCAGTTGGACGAGTAGTCGACGATCGGCCGGTCGATCGCGATCTGCGCGAACGTGTAGTCGACGTCGACCCCGGCGCGCCCCGACGGGGCGACGATCACCGCTTTCGACAGCGACGACAGGCCGCCGCCCATCCCGTCGAGTTGGCGACCGTACGGGTCCGGCGATCCCATCGCCGACAGCAGGAACGCGTCGCGGCACCGCGGGTCGCCGGGAAGCTCCCGTTCCTCGAAGAAGAGGCCCTTGCTGGTGCCGCCGCGGATGAAGGCGGCCGGTATCCAACCGTCGCGGGGCATCCGTTTCCTCCTCACCCGCCGCGCGCCGGCGGGTCAGCGTCCGGTGGTGGCGCGGGCGACGAACTTGAACCGGTCGCCGCGGTAGACGCTACGGGTCCACTCGAGGGCCGTCCCCTCCGGATCGCGGCCGAGCCGGTGCACCATCAGCAGGGGGTGGCCGATCGGTACGTCGAGCATGTCCGCCTCGTGCGGGGCGGCGAGGGCGGTCTCGACCGTGTCCTCGACGGCCGCGATCTCGCGGTCGTAGTGCACGCGCAGGGCCTCGTAGAGCGAGGCGTCGGCGTGCAGCCGGCCCGCCAACCCGCGCAGCGGGCCCCGCAGGTGGGCGACCTCGATCGCGAGCGGTTCGTCGTCCACGATGCGCAGCCGGGTCACCCGGTACACCCGCGCGCCGCGCGGGAGCTCGAGCGCGGCCTGGGTCTCCGAGTCCGCGGTGACGTGCTCGACCGCGATGACCCGCGAGGTGACCGATTTCCCGTCGACGCCGAAGTCCTCGCTGAGCGACGTCAGTTGCCGCACGCGCACCACCTTGGGCGGCGCGACGTAGGTGCCGCTGCCGTGCTCGCGCCGCAGCACTCCCTCGGCGGAGAGCTCCGCGAGCGCTTTGCGCAGGGTGGTGCGCGAGACACCGAGTTCGTCGGCCAGCCTCCGTTCGGCGGGCAGGGTGTCGCCGTGGCCCAGCGCCGCGATCCTCTTCTGAAGCTCCAGCTTGGCGCGGAAGTAGCGGGGCGGCTGCGTGCGGGACCGGTCTTCCAGGGTGTCCACCATGTGTTCCACATTACCCCTTGACCGTAGAAGTGGTCTATGCCACTCTTAGTCCACCGGAATTGGTATAGACCACTTCCGGCAGGACCCCCAAGGAGAATCATGAGCACTACACCGGCTGTGAAGTCGAGTGCCGTCCTCGTCGGCGTGGCCGCCGCGAGCCTCGGCGTGATCTACGGGTACGACACGTCGAACATCGCCGCGGCGAAGGACTTCATCCGCGCCGACTTCCACCTCGGCGACACCATGACCCAGGCCCTCGTCACCGTCGTCATCGTCGGCGAGATCCTGGGCGCGCTCGTGGGCGGCTGGTTCGCCAACAAGGTCGGGCGGAAGAAGGCGATGGTCTCCGTGGCTACCGGCTACACGCTGTTCGCCCTGTTCGGCGCCTTCGCGCCCACGGTGCCGCTGCTGCTCGCCGCCCGCTTCCTACTGGGCCTCACGGTCGGCGTCTCCGTGGTGGTGGTCCCGGTGTTCGTCGCCGAATCCGCCCCGGCGAAACGGCGCGGGGCGATGCTGGTGGCGTACCAGTTCGCCACCATCTTCGGCATCATCCTGGGTTACGTGCTCGGCTACCTCCTGGCCGATACGAACCACGCCTGGAAGTGGATGCTCGGGCTCGCGGCCGTGCCGGCCATCGCGGTCGGCCTGGTCCTGCTGCGGCTGCCGGACACCGCGCGCTGGTACATGACCCGCGGCCGCGAGCAGGAGGCACGCGCCGCCCTCACCTCCGTCGAACCCACCGCCTCGGCCGCCGAGATCGAGTCGGAGATGGACGAGATGCGCGCCCAGCTGTCCGACGAATCCGGCGGGAAGCTCGGCCAGCTGTTCCGCGCCCCGTACCTGCGCGCCACCTTCTTCGTGGTCGTGCTCGGCTTCTTCATCCAGATCACCGGCATCAACGCGATCATCAACTACAGCCCCGACATCTTCGCCTCGATGGGCCAGGACGGGAACTTCGGCAAGTACATGCTGCCCGCGTTCGTGCAGCTCTTCGGCCTGCTCGCGGTGATCATCTCGATCTTCACCATCGACCGGTTCGGCCGCCGCCCCATCCTGCTCGGCGGCATCGCGACCATGGTGCTCGCGTTCGCGGTGATGATCCTCGCGTACCAGATGGCCGACGGCGACTTCAAGAGCAGCGAGGCGGCCGGGATCGTGGGCTTCGCCGGACTGGTGCTGGTGACGATCGGCTTCTCGTTCGGCTTCGGCTCCCTGGTGTGGGTGTACGCGGGCGAGGCCTTCCCCGCCCGGCTGCGCGCCTACGGCTCGTCGGCCATGCTCACCTCCGACCTGGTGGCGAACGCGGTGGTCGCCCAGATCACGCTGACCATGCTCAACGGCATCGGCGGCACCGGCACCTTCGCCTTCTTCGGCGTCATGACCGTGCTCGCCTTCGTGTTCGTGCTCAAGTTCGCCCCGGAGACCAAGGGCCGCAAGCTCGAGGACATCCAGCACTACTGGCAGAACGGCGGCAAGTGGCCCGCCGCGGGCGGGGCCGGCGAGCAGGTCGGAGTGGTCGCGCAGTGAACCACGCGGTGATCGGCCTCGACATCGGAGGCTCCAAGACGCAGGCGGTGCGCGCCGAGAACGGCGTGGTCGTGGCCGAGGCCCTCGCGGGCAGCGCGAACATCGCATCGGTCGGGCCCGCGGAGGCCGGTCGCCAGCTCGACATCGCGCTCGCGCGGCTCGGCGTCGACGACGTGGGGGCGGTCTGCGCCGGCGCCGCGGGCGTGGAGACGCCCGCCGGCGCGGCCACCCTCACCCGGCTGCTGGCCGACCGGATCCCGGGCGCGCGGGTCCGCGTGGTGCACGACAGTCAGCTCATCCTCGCCGCGGCGGGCGTACGCGACGGCATCGCCGTCATCTCCGGCACGGGCGCCGTAGCGTGGGGCCGCGCCGGCGAGAGGCACGCCCGCGCCGGCGGCTGGGGGTACCTGCTCGGCGACGAGGGCAGCGGCTACTGGGTGGCCAGGGAGGCGGTGCGCCGCACCCTGATCCGCCTGGATCGCGAGGAGTCGTCGGACCACCTCGGCCAGCAGCTGGCCGCGGACTGCGGCCTGCAGTCGACCGACGAACTACTGGACCACTTCTACGCGCAGTCCGAGCGCCGCTACTGGGCCGGCCGGGCGCGCGTGGTGTTCGAGCTCGCGCAGTCGGGCGATCCGGTCAGCACGGAGATCGTGGATCAGGCCGCGATCGCGTTGACGGGCATCGCGCTGTCGGTGGCGGACCGGATCGGCTCGACGGGGCCGGTGGTCCTGGCCGGCGGCCTCGCGGTGCACCAGCCGGCACTGCAGCGGCGGGTGCGGCACCACCTCGGCCTGCGATCCATCACCGACATGCGCGTCCTCACCGTGGACCCGGTGCGGGGTGCGGTGCAGATCGCGCTGCGGGAGCTCGAGCGGCGCAACGCCAAGGCGTGAATCAGCGCGCGGGGCGCGGGCAGCTCGGGTGCGAGCCGGCGGTGACCAGGTCGGCGACAGCGGAACGCGGGTCGCCGGCCGTCACCAGGCCCTCGCCCACGAGCACGGCGTCGGCGCCCTGGCCCGCGTAGGTCAAGAGGTCGTGGCTGTCCCGGACGCCGGATTCGGCCACCCGGATCACCGACGACGGCAGCCCCGGCGCGATCCGGGAGAAGCAGTCCCGGTCCACCTCGAGCGTCTTGAGGTTGCGGGCGTTCACGCCGATCACGGTGGCGCCGGCCTCCAGGGCCCGGTCCGCCTCCGCCTCGGTGTGCACCTCGACGAGGGCGGTCATCCCCAGGGACTCCACCCGGTCCAGCAGCGAGACGAGCACCGACTGCTCCAGTGCGGCGACGATCAGCAGCACCAGATCGGCACCGTGCGCGCGGGCCTCGTGGATCTGGTACGGCGACACGATGAAGTCCTTGCGCAGCACCGGGATCCGGACCTTCGCACGGACCGCGTCGAGATCCGCGAGCGAGCCCTTGAACCGCCGCTGCTCGGTGAGCACGCTGATCACGCGGGCTCCCCCGGCCTCGTACTCGGCGGCCAGGGCGGCCGGGTCCCCGATCCCCGCGAGATCGCCCTTCGAGGGGCTCGCGCGCTTGACCTCCGCGATCACCGCGATGCCCGGCTCCCGCAGAGCGGCAGCGGCGTCGATCGCGGGCCGCGCGGCCTTGGCCGCCGCCTTCACCGTGGCCAGATCCAGGACCGCCTCCCGGGCGGCGACGTCCGCGCGCACACCCTCGATGATCGAGTCGAGCACAGTGGGGGAAGTCACGGGGCCGGCCTTTCGGTGGTTCTGAGCGTGTTCCAAGGTTAGCCCTCGCGGTCGGGGCGCTCCGCCTTGGCCCCCTCGGTCGGATCCTCGTCGGCGTCGAGGGCGTCCCAGAGGTCCCGCTCGGACGTCTGAGCTGCGGCGGCGTCGTCGAACACGCGTCGCTCGAGCTCCGCTCGGCGGGCCGCCGGGGAGGCGTACTTCGACCCCATCCCGCCCCCGCGCAGGCCCCGCAGCAGCAGCGTCGCCGCCGCCACCGCGACGACCGCGGCGAGGATCGCGACGAGCGGCCCGCCGGACTCCTCGCCCGCGACGTTGACGTAATCCTTCGCGGCGAGGTCGAGCACCCGCTCGATGTACGCCACGTCGGGCTCCTGCGTGAGCACCTGCACCGCCGGGAAGGCCGTGCCGATCGCCGCCGCCGCGACGATCACCGCCACCACGCCGCGGGCCCAGTTCTTCAGCGCCAGCGCCGCCGCGATGGCGGCCAGGTAGACCAGCGGCAGCAGGGTGAGCGCGGGCGCCCACTGGTGGCCCGCGATCGTCATCGGCCGTTCCTGGGTCAGCCCGTCGGCGACGTTCACCTGCATCCAGGTCATCCGGCCCGCGATCCACGTCAGTCCCGCGGCGGCGGCCATCAGGACCGCCGCGATCGCGAGGTTCCGCTTGCCCTTCATCGCGTTCCCTCCTCCGTCACGGCACGCAGCGTGTTCGCGGCGGCCACCGCCTTGAGCGCCGCGAGCGCCTTGTTCCGGGACTCGTTGTACTCGTACTCGCCCACCGAATCGGCGACGACGCCGCCGCCGGCCTGGACGTACGCGGCGCCGTCCTTGAGCACCGCGGTGCGGATGGCGATCGCGGTGTCCGCGTCGCCCGCGAAGTCGAGATAGCCCACGATGCCGCCGTACAGGCCGCGCCGGGTCTGTTCGGCCTCGTCGATCAGTTCCATGGCGCGCACCTTCGGCGCCCCGGTCAGGGTGCCGGCGGGGAAGCACGCGGCGACCGCGTCGAGCGCCTGCCTGCCGGGCGCGAGGTCACCGGACACCGTCGACACCAGGTGCATGACGTGGCTGTACCGCTCGATCCGGCGGTAGTCGGTGACCCGCACGGTGCCCGGCGAGCAGACCCGGCCGAGATCGTTGCGGCCCAGGTCGACGAGCATCAGGTGCTCGCTGTTCTCCTTCTCGTCGGCCTGCAGGTCCTTCTCCAGGAGCAGGTCCTCCTCGGCGGACGCGCCCCGCCACCGGGTGCCCGCGATCGGGTGGGTGGTGGCCACACCGTCGGTCACGGTGACCAGCGCCTCGGGGCTCGAGCCCACGATGGAGAAGGCCAGCGAGCCGTCGGGCGCGGGCACCTGCAGCAGGTACATGTACGGGCTGGGGTTGGAGGCGCGGAGCACGCGGTAGACGTCGATGGGATCGGCGTCGGACGGCATGGAGAACCGCTGGCTGGGCACCACCTGGAAGGCCTCGCCGGCCTCGATGTCGCCGACCAGCTTCTCCACGATCCGGGAGTACTCCTCGACGGTGCGTTGCGCGGAGTACTCGGGCTCGGGCCGGGTGAACGAGGCCACCGAGGAATCGAGCGGGGCGGCGAGCGCGGCCTCCATCGCGTCGAGCCGCGCGACCGCGTCCTCGTAGGCCTCCCGCGCACGTTCGCTCGCGCCGTCCCAGTTGACGGCGTTCGCGATGAGCGTGATGGTGCCCTCGTGATGGTCGATCGCCGCGAGGTCCGTGGCCAGCAGCCACACCATCTCCGGCAGGTGCAGATCGTCGACGGTGGTGTCCGGCAACCGTTCCAGGCGCCGCACGGCGTCGTACGCCAAGTATCCGACCATCCCGCCGTTGAGCGGCGGCAGTCCCTCGATGGGCTCCGAGCCGAGCAGCCGCAGCACCTCGCCGAGCGCGGCGATCGGGTCGCCGCCCGACGGTGCGCCCATGGGCGCCTTCCCGATCCAGGTCGCCTCGCCGTCGACGACGGTGAGCGCCGACGGCGCGGGGGCGCCCACGAACGACCAGCGGCTCCAGGACTGGCCCGCGGCGGCGGACTCCAGCAGGAAGGTTCCGGGCCTGCCGCCCGCGAGCTTGCGGTACGCGGACAGCGGGGTCTCCGCGTCGGCGAGCACCGTGCGGATCACCGGGACCACGCGGTGCCGGTCGGCGAGCGCGAGGAACTCGTCCAGGCTCGTCGTCGCGCCGTCGGGCTGCAGGTTCGGGGCGGGTTGATTACTCATCGCGAGCCATTATCCCCGTGCCGGTAGATTCACCGGTATGCGCATCGGCCTGCAGGCGCCCGACTTCGCACTCCCCGACCAGACCGGCACGGTCCGCACCCTGTCCGAGCTCCGCGGCGACGGCCGCGCGGCGGTGTTCTTCTACCTCACGGCGGGCCTTCCCGTGTGCGTCGCCGAGGTGGGGAGGTTCCGCGACGCGGGCACGGAGTTCGACGCCCGCGACACCGCACGGATCGGCATCAGCATGGACCCGCTGGTGCGGACGCAGGCCTTCGCCGACGTCATGACGCCGGGCTTCCCGCTGCTCACCGACGCCGACGGCGCTGTCTGCGCGGAGTACGACGTGAAGCGCGGCAAGTTCGCGGTGGCGCCGGTGCGCCGGCAGACGTTCCTCATCGACGGTGACGGGACGGTGCTGCACATCGTGGTCGGCGAACTGCGCGCGGTGGCGCACGTCGAGGAGACCCTCGCGTTCCTCCGCACGCTCACGCCCTGAGGGCGGGCGCGATCAGCCGCGGCCGAGCAGCAGGTCCCCGTCGAAACACGTGTGCGTGCCGGTGTGGCACGCCGGGCCGGTCTGCCGCACCGTGAGGAGCACGGTGTCGCCGTCGCAGTCGAGGCGCACGTCGAGCACCTCCTGGGTGTGACCCGACGTCTCCCCCTTGACCCACAGCCGTCCGCGGGAACGGGAGTAGTAGGTGCCCTTGCGGGTGGCCAGCGTGAGCGCGAGGGCCTCGTCGTTCATCCAGGCCTGCATGAGCACGTCGCGGGTCCCGTCCTCCTGAGCGATCGCGGCGACGAGCCCGTCGGCGTTGCGCTTGAGCCGGGCGGCGATTTCCGGGGCCAGTTCCGCGCCGCTCATCGCCGCACCACCAGGTCGTGGGTCGCCATCTCGTCTTTGACCTGACCGATGGTCATTTCCCCGAAGTGGAACACGCTCGCGGCCAGGACCGCGTCGGCGCCCGCTTCGACGGCCGGCGCGAAGTGTTCGACCGCGCCGGCGCCGCCCGAGGCGATGACGGGGATGTGGACCGCGGCGCGGGCGGCGGTGATCATCGCGAGGTCGAATCCGGCCTTCGTCCCGTCGGCGTCCATGGAGTTGAGCAGGATCTCGCCGACGCCGAGTTCCGCACCCCGCCTGGCCCATTCGATCGCGTCGATGCCGGTGCCGCGGCGGCCGCCGTGGGTGGTGACCTCCCAGCCCGAGGGGGTGGGCTCGTCGCCCTCGGGCACCGTGCGCGCGTCCACCGACAGCACGATGCACTGGCTGCCGAACCGGGTGGAGAGCTCCTCGAGCAACTCGGGCCGGGCGATCGCGGCGGTGTTCACCGAGACCTTGTCGGCGCCCGCGCGCAGCAGGATGTCCACGTCCTCCACGGACCGGACGCCGCCGCCCACGGTGAGCGGGATGAACACCTGCTCGGCGGTGCCGCGCACCACGTCGAGCATGGTTCCGCGCCCGGAGCTCGACGCGGTGACGTCGAGGAAGGTCAGCTCGTCGGCGCCCTGCGCGTCGTAGACCGCCGCGAGCTCCACGGGATCACCCGCGTCGCGGAGGTTCTGGAAGTTGACGCCCTTGACCACGCGTCCGTCGTCCACGTCCAGGCACGGGATCACGCGCACCGCCACCGTCATCGGTTCTGCCTCCTCGAGATGTTCACGGCCTCAACGCTTCCCCTGCGCGGGGCGGTAGTCGTCCGGCGCGCCCACGGATCGCACGATGTCCAGGAGCTCGTCGTACACGCCGGGCGCGGCGGCCAGCGCCGAGTCCGAGCCCACGTGCCATTCACCGCCCGCGAGGTCGGTGACCACGCCGCCCGCGGCGAGCACGAGCGCCGCCCCCGCCGCATTGTCCCAGGGGTGGTGCCCGAACACGACGGCGCCGCCGAGCGCCCCGGACGCCGTGTACGCGAGATCGACCCCGGTCGATCCGAACTGCCGGACCCGGGCCACCCGGCGGGACACCTCGCCGAGGATCTCGAACCGGTAGTCGCCGGGGAACCGGCCGCGACTTCCGCGGCTGAAACTGCCGACCGCGATCATCGAATCGACCAGCGAACCCTCCCGCAAGGGCGGGAGCGCCTCGCCCCGGTTCCGCACCGGCCCCTCGACGTGGCCGGCGAAGGCGTCGCCGACCAGCGGGAACCACGCGAGCCCCGCGACCGGACGGCCGTCGTGCACCAGGCCCAGGAGGGTGCCCGTCGCCGGGTACCCGGCGGAGTAGTTGAAGGTGCCGTCGATCGGATCGAGGACCCAGACGGTGCCCTCGTCGACCGCGGGCCCGCCGTACTCCTCGCCGTGCACCGCGACCCCCGTGGCGTCGGCGACGGCACCGGCGATCCGGCGCTCCAGTTCGAGGTCGAGGTCCGTCGCGAAATCCGCCGGCCCCTTGTCCACCGACGCGGGCGCGCCGAGCCCCTCGACGAACCGCGGGGCGGCCTCGTCGAGTGCCCTGCCCGCCGCCGCCAGCAGGGCGTCCGGATCGCCGGTGAAACCGGCCGGGAACGCGGCCACTAGCGCGACACCGCCGCCAGCGCCTCGGGGAGGGTGAACCGCCCGGCGTACAGCGCCTTGCCGACGATCGCCGAATCGACACCGCGATCGACGAGGGTGGAGATCGCCGTGAGGTCCTCCAGAGCCGAGATCCCTCCCGACGCGACCACGGGCGACTCCGTGGCGTCGGCGACCGCGGCGAGGAGATCCAGGTTCGGGCCGGTCAGCGTACCGTCCTTGGACACGTCGGTGACCACGTAGCGGCTGCAGCCGTCCCCGTTCAGGCGATCGAGCACCTCCCAGAGGTCTCCCCCGTCGGTGACCCAGCCGCGGCCGCGGAGCCGCCACCGCCCGTCGATCTGCTTCACGTCCAGGCCGACGGCGATCTTGTCGCCGTGCTCGGCGATGGCCTTCGCGCACCACTGCGGATCCTCGATCGCCGCGGTGCCCAGGTTCACCCGCGCGCAGCCGGTGGCGAGGGCGGCGGCGAGGGAGTCGTCATCCCGGATGCCGCCCGACAGTTCGACTTTCACATCGAGCTCGCCGATCACACCGGCGAGGAGTTCACGGTTGCTGCCCTTGCCGAAGGCGGCGTCGAGATCCACCAGGTGCACCCATTCCGCGCCGTCGTTCTGCCAGGCGAGGGCGGCGTCGCGGGGTGAACCGTAGGCGGTCTCGCTGCCGGCCTCCCCCTGGACCAGGCGGACGGCCCGGCCGTCGGCGACATCGACTGCGGGAAGAAGTACCAGACTCACGCGACCAGCCTAGTGGGTCGCGTCATCCGCATTTCGCTCGTCCTCGCCGCGCGTGGCCTTCGCCACCATGCGCTTGGACACCACGCCCATCGCGGCGACCGCGCCGACGAGCCCGACGGCCACGATGAGGAGGCCGACGGCGGGGCCGGGCCTGAGTACGTTCACCAGGAGGGCCGCCGCGCCGAGCACCAGGACGGCGGCGCCGAGCGCGAACAGGGCCAGCCGCCCGATCGAGAGCTCCCGCTTGCCGGTCACAGCGACTCCACCCAGTTCCGCAGCAGCACGGCGCCCGCGTCGCCACTCTTCTCCGGGTGGAACTGCGTGGCCCACAGCGGACCGTTCTCCACGGCGGCGATGAACCGGCCGCCGTGCTCGGCCCAGGTGACCTTCGGAGCGGCGATGCGGCCGCCGACGTCCAGTTCCCACTTCTGCGCGGCGTACGAGTGCACGAAGTAGAAGCGCGTGTCGGCGTCGATCCCCGCGAACAGGGCCGAGCCCTCCGCGGCCTCGACGGTGTTCCACCCCATGTGCGGCACGACCGGGGCCTGCAGGCGTTCGACGGTGCCCGGCCACTCGCCGCAGCCCTCGGTCTCGACGCCGAACTCGATGCCCTTCTCGAACAGGATCTGCATACCGACGCAAATGCCCATGACGGGGCGGCCGCCGGCGAGCCGCTCGCCGATGATCCTGTCCCCGTGCACCGCCTTCAGTCCCGCCATGCACGCCGCGTAGGCGCCGACCCCGGGAACCAGCAGGCCGTCCGCGGCGACCGCCGTCCTGGGGTCGGCGGTGACGGTGACCTCGGCCCCGGCGCGCTCCATCGCGCGATGCGCGGACCGGATGTTGCCGGAACCGTAGTCGAGGATCGTCACCTTCTTCATGGTCACCAGCCTAATCGGCGCTCCTCGCGGGCACCGCCTGGCCCGTCGCCGCGGCGTGCACTCACGGGACCAGGATGAACTTCCCGATCGGGTGCGGCGCCTGCAGGTCCCGGTGCGCCTGCGCCGCCCGGGCGAGCGGATAGGTGCGCGCGACCACGTTGGTGATCCGGCCCTCGGCGGCGAGATCGAGCAGCGGGCCGCGGGCCTCGTCGCGGACACGCGCGCTGTCGGGATCGCCCCCGCCGATCGCGGTGAACCCGTCGCCGCCGGCGCGGGCGAAGGCCGCGATGGTGACGATCCGGGAGCGGTCGCCGACCAGTGCGAGGGACACGTCGACGGCCTCGTCGGTGCCGACGGTGTCGATCGCCACGTCGACACCGTCCGGCGCCAGGGCCCGCACCCGCTCCAGCAGCCCGTCGCCGTAGGGCACGGGGATCGCGCCGAGCTCGCGCAGATACTCGTGGTTCGCCTCGCGGGCCGTGCCGATCACGGTGGCGCCCCGGAGCTTCGCGAGTTGCACGGCGAGCAGTCCGACACCACCGACGGCGCCGTGCACCAGCACCGTGTCCCGCTCCGCCACACGGGTCGTGGTCACGGCGTCCCAGGCGGTGGCGCCGGTGAGCAGGAGCCCTCCGGCCTCCTCCCAGCCCAGCGCGCCGGGCTTCGGCAGCACGGCCCTCGCCGGCTCGACGGCGGCCGCGGCGTAGGTGCCGGTTCCCCGGTAGACGACCACCTCGTCGCCCACCGCGAGGGGGCCGCGCGGTCCGATCGCGTCGGTGCCCACGGCGGTGATCACCCCCGCCCCCTCGGACCCGAGGTGCAGCGGCAGATCCGCGTCGTCGGCCCCGAAGAATCCGCCGTACTGCTTGTACTCGACGGGATTCACCCCGATCGCCCGGAACTCGACCACCACTTCCCCGGGGCCCGGCTCGGGGAGCCGCTCGTCGATCACCTCGAGGACCTCGGGCCCTCCGAACGCCTTCGCCACCACTGTCTCGGTCATGCCCGGCACAACGACGGGCGGGTGTGCGCGATTCCCGTTGGAATCAGGACGATCCGATCAGATCTCGCGGGCACCGATCAGCGCGTCGGAGATGATGCCCGTTGCGCGCTGCAGCGCGGGCACGGCGCGCTCGGCGAAGTCGTCCCCGACCCGGGACACCGGACCGGAGATGCCGATGGCCATCGGGGTGGGGGCGCCGGGCACCGCCATCGCGATGCACCGCACGCCGATCTCCTGTTCCTGTTCGTCCACGGCGTACCCCTGGGAACGCACCCGCTCGACTTCGGCGAAGACGCCCGACAGGGTGTTGACACTGTTGGGCGTCGGCGCCGGGATCCCCGCCTGGGAAACGAGTTTCACGATCCGGGCGTCGTCCAGTTCCGCGAGCACGGCCTTGCCGACACCGGAGTTGTGCAGGTTCACCCGGCGGCCCGCCTCGTTGTTGGTGCGCATGTTGTGCGGCGAGAGCACCTGCCCCGTGTAGATCACCATGTCGCCGTCGAGCACGGCCAGGCTGGCGGTCTCCGCGAGCTCGTCGACGAGCGATTCGAGCACCGGGGCGGCGACGGCGCCCAGTTGCCGGTTCGCCACCTCACCGAGACGGATCAGGCGGGGCCCCAATGAGTAGCGGCGGTTCGGTAGTTGCCGCACGTACCCGATGCCCACCAGGGTGCGCAGCAGGCGGTGGATGGTGGGCGGCGGGAGGGGCGTGCCGGCGGACAGTTCGCTCAGCGAACACTCCCCGCCCGCGCGGCCGATCAGTTCGAGCAGCTCGAAGGCCCGCTCGACCGACTGCACACCCGACGTCGTCTTCGCCACGATAGCTCCTCGGTTCGACGGTCGATGACTGGTTCCACTACCAGTTCCACTATTGCACGCCGAAAGCGAACGCGATCTGAATTCCATGATGCGGACCGACGCGCGAACCGCTGTGCCGCGCGCCGGGCGCGCGGTGTTACGCGACCACGGAAGCGAGTCCGTCGCGGCACGTTCCGACAGGTCCGCGGCGGCGGACAGCACCCCCGTCGGCCTCGGGAAACGCTCTTCGAAGAAGGCGCAGGACATCCTTGACAGCCCCCGGGGTGCGTGCTTCACTCATCAACACGCGGAATCGAGCTTCCAAATAGTGGAATGCACAGCGACTTTCAGCCACGGAGATCGTTTCCAGCGGACTGCTCCGGTAGCGGCCGCCGATCCTCCCCTTCCGCGTATTCACACACCGGCAGGCGCGCTGGCGGACGAACTCCCCCGCCGGACGAGAGGACCGACAATGACCACACGTTCGCAACAGGACACCGCACCGGAGGGCGTCGAACCGCCGAAGACCTCCGCCCTGGACTCGTTCTTCGACATCACCCGGCGCGGTTCCAGCGTCGCCCGTGAGCTCCGCGGCGGGCTCGTGACCTTCGTCGCGATGGCCTACATCGTGGTGCTCAACCCCCTGATCCTCAGCAGCTCGGCCGACGTGGCCAAGGGAACGCTGGGATTCGTGCAGGTCACCGCCGTCACGGGCCTGACCGCCGGGGTGATCACGATCCTGTTCGGTGTCGTCGCCAGACTGCCGTTCGCCCTGGCCGCCGGTTTGGGCATGAACTCCTTCCTGGCGGTCGCAGTCGTGCAGGAGGTGACCTGGGCCGAGGCGATGGGACTCGTCGTCATCAACGGCGTGATCATCGTCGTGCTCGGTGCGACGGGTATCCGGACCGCGATCTTCCAGGCGGTTCCCGCCGAGCTCAAGACCGCGATCACCGTGGGCATCGGCCTGTTCATCGCGTTCATCGGCTTCGTCAACTCGGGTTTCGTCACGCGCACGCCTGCGGGCCCGCCCGTACAGCTCGGCCACGACGGCTCGATCGACACGATCCCCACCGCGATCTTCATCTTCACGTTGCTGCTCATCGCGGTGCTCGTCGCCCGGCGCATTCCCGGCGCCATCCTGATCGGGATGATCGTGGCCACGGTGGGTGCCGTCGTCGTCCAGCACTTCGCGAAGCTCGGCACGGTCGGCGATCCGCACACCCCGGACCCGCAGGGCTGGAACCTCAGCGCCCCGGAGGTGCCGAGCCGCATCGTCGCGCTCCCCGACTTCAGCCTGATCGGCCAGTTCGACCTGTTCGGAGCCTTCGAGCGGGTCGGCACCCTGGCCGCGACCATGCTCGTGTTCACCCTGGTGTTCACCAACTTCTTCGACGCCATGGGCTCGATGACGGGGCTGGCGCGCAGTGCCGGCATCAGCAATCCGGACGGCACCTTCCCGCGGATCCGCTCCGCGTTCGTCGTGGAGGGCCTGGGCGCGGTGGCCGGCGGATCCGCCTCCGGATCGTCGAACACCGTCTTCGTCGACTCCGCCGCGGGAATCGCCGAGGGCGCACGAACGGGGTTGGCGGCGTGCACGACCGGCGTGCTCTTCCTGGGTTCGATGTTCTTCGCACCGTTGATCGGCGTCATCCCGATGGAGGTGGGCGCGGCCGCCCTCGTGGTCGTCGGTTCGATGATGGTCGCGCAGATCCGCGAGATCGACTTCACGCACTTCACCGTCGCCCTGCCGGTGTTCCTCACCATCGTCACGATGCCGCTGACCTACTCGATCGCCAACGGCATCGGCGTCGGGTTCATCACGTGGGCCCTGCTCAGCGTGCTCGGAGGGCGGGCCGGGAAGACGCACTGGCTGCTGTGGGTGGTGTCGATCGGTTTCGTGCTCTACTTCGTCCGCGGCCCCATAACCGCGCTCATCGGCGCCGCGGGCTGAGTAACACGACCGGAACAAGTCCGTATCACGGAACAAATATTCCGAAATAGCCTTGCCCACGCCCACTCCCGGGCATAGAATCAACACCTGGATCCTGTTCGCATGGATAACCAGCGATCCAGTTCAGCCACGAACCATGCCTGACCGAACCCCGTACGGAGTTCAGTAGGGATGCAGCGGTGACGGACACGCTGACCGGATGCCACGTGAGTGTCAACGGCGAATCTCGCTCGTTCTCGGGCCCACTCCACTCGAACGCCCTGGATTGGCTACGCGCCCAGGGCCTGACCGGCGCCAAGGAGGGCTGCGCCGAGGGCGAATGCGGCGCGTGCTCGATCCTCGTCGCCCGTCCCGGTGCGGCCGGCGATCCCGCGGACCGCACTCGGTGGACGGCGATCAACGCCTGCCTCACACCGGCGGCCGCGCTGGCCGGCCAGGAGGTGGTCACGGCGGAGGGCCTCGGCTCTCCCGACGATCTGCATCCGGTCCAGGACGCCATGGCGCTCCGTGGCGGATCTCAATGCGGCTACTGCACACCGGGATTCATCTGCAGTATGGCCGCCGAGTTCTACCGCCCCGGACGCTGTGAGGCCGCGGAGGGCCACCCCGGCGACGAGGAGCACGGGCCCAACGGGTTCGACCTCCACGCGCTCTCCGGCAACCTCTGCCGGTGCACCGGATACCGCCCGATCCGCGACGCCGCCTACGGCCTCCCCGCACCGGCCGCCGACGATCCGCTCGCCGCCCGGCGTGCGGCCGCGGCCCCGACACCCGAACCCACCGACCTCGCGTCCGGGGGCGCCCGGTTCCTCCGCCCGGCCGGGCTCGACGACGCCCTCCGCCTTCTCGCGGAAGAGGATTCCGCGGCCCTGGTCGCCGGATCCACGGACTGGGGCGTCGACGTCAACCTCAAGGGCCGCCGCGCCCCACTCGTGATCGCGATCGACCAGCTCCCGGAGCTGCGGGAACTGCGCTGGGACGCCGAGGCCGTCGAGATCGGCGCCGCCCTCACCCTGTCCGAGGTCGAGCGAGGGCTGGACGGGCGCGTCTCCCTGCTCGCGCAGGTGTTCCCCCAGTTCGCCTCGCGCCTCATCCGCAACGCCGCCACCCTGGGCGGCAACCTCGGCACCGGGTCCCCCATCGGCGACACCCCGCCCGCGCTGCTCGCGCTCGACGCCCGGCTCGTGCTCTCCTCGCAGAGCGGCGAGCGGACCGTGCCGGTCACGGAGTACTTCACCGGATACCGACAGTCGGTGCGGCGGCCCGACGAGCTGATCCGGGCCGTCCGGCTCCCGCTCCCCCTCGCCCCGGTCACCGCGTTCCACAAGATCGCCAAGCGCCGGTTCGACGACATCTCCAGCGTCGCAGTGGCCTTCGCGCTGACCATCGACGACGGCGTCGTCTCCCGGGCCGCGATCGGCCTCGGCGGCGTCGCCGCCACCCCGATCCGCGCCACCGCCACGGAACAGGCCCTGATCGGCCGCCCGTGGACGCCCGAGACCGTCCGCGACGCGGCGGACGTCCTCCGCGGCGAGGGCACCCCGATGGACGACCACCGCGCGTCGAGCCGATACCGGTCGGCGATGCTCGGCCGATCCCTGGAGAAGCTGCTCGCCGAGAATCCGGCCGCCGCGCACGCCGGAGAGGAGATGTCATGAGCCACCTGTCGGAACGCCCCGCGAACGCCGTCGTCGGCCTCGACGTCCCGCATGAGAGCGCGGCGCTGCACGTCACCGGGCAGGCCCTCTACACGGACGACCTCATCCCGCAGACCCGCGACGCCCTGCACGCGTATCCCGTGCAATCGGACACCGCCCACGCCAGGATCGTCTCGCTCGACACCGCCCCCGCGCTCGCCGTCCGGGGCGTGGTCCGGGTGCTGACGGCCGCGGACGTCCCCGGCGTCAACGACGCGGGCGTCAAACACGACGAACCGCTGTTCCCCGAGGACGAGGTCATGTTCCACGGGCACGCGATCTGCTGGGTGCTCGCGGAGACGATCGAGGCCGCCCGCCTGGGAGCGGCGGCGGTGCGCGTGGAACTGGAGCCCCTCCCGTCGCTCATCACCCTCGTCGAGGCGATCGAGGCCGAGAGCTTCCACGGCGCGCGGCCCACGGTGCGGCGCGGCGACGTCGGCGCGGGATTCGCGGCGGCCGCGTCGGAGTTCAGCGGCGAGTTCGAGTTCGCCGGCCAGGAGCACTTCTACCTGGAGACCCACGCCTCCCTCGCGCGGATCGACGAGGCGGGCCAGGTGTTCGTGCAGTCCAGCACCCAGCACCCGTCGGAGACGCAGGACATCGTCGCCCACGTCCTCGGGGTGCCCAGCAGCCACGTCACCGTGCAGTGCCTGCGCATGGGTGGCGCCTTCGGCGGCAAGGAGATGCAGCCACACGGATTCGCGGCGATCGCCGCGCTCGGCGCCACCCTCACGGGGCGCCCGGTGCGGCTGCGGCTCAACCGCACCCAGGACATGACGATGTCCGGCAAACGCCACGGCTTCCGCGCCTCGTGGCGCGCCGGCTTCGATGATCAGGGCAGGTTCACCGCCCTCGAGGCCACGCTCACCGCGGACGGCGGGTGGAGCCTGGACCTGTCGGAACCCGTGCTCGCGCGGGCGCTGTGCCACATCGACAACGCGTACTGGATCCCGAACATCGTGACCCACGGCCGGATCGCGAAGTGCCACAAGACCTCGCAGACCGCCTTCCGCGGTTTCGGTGGCCCCCAGGGGATGCTGGTCATCGAGGACGTCATCGGCCGCTGCGCCCCGTTGCTGGGGATCTCGGCACGGGAGATGCGCCGCCGAAACCTGTACGGCGACGGGCAGACCACCCCCTACGGACAGCCCGTGCGGCACGCCGACCGCGCCCGCACGGCGTGGCAGCAGGTGATCGACTCGGGCGACGTCGCCGCCCGCGAGGCGGCGATCGCCGAGTTCAACGCGCGTCATCCGCACACCAAACGTGCACTCGCGATGACTCCCGTCAAGTTCGGCATCTCGTTCAACCTCACGGCGTTCAACCAGGCCGGTGCCCTCGTCCTCGTGTACAAGGACGGCTCGGTCCTGATCAACCACGGCGGCACGGAGATGGGGCAGGGCCTGCACACCAAGATGCTGCAGGTCGCGGCGACCACCCTGGGCGTACCGCTGTCCCGGGTCCGGCTCGCGCCCACCCGGACGGACAAGGTGCCCAACACCTCCGCTACCGCGGCCAGCTCCGGGGCCGATCTCAACGGCGGCGCGGTGAAGAACGCGTGCGAGCAGATCCGGGAGCGGCTCGCCGGGGTGGCGGCGTCCCGGCTCGGGGTCAACCCGGCGGACGTCCGGTTCTCCGACGGAGTGGTCACCGGCCTCGGGGCGAACGCGCTTACGCTCACGTGGAGCGAACTGGTCCACGCCGCGTACTTCCAGCGCGTCCAGCTGTCCGCCTCCGGGTACTACCGCACCGAGGGGCTGCACTGGGACGCCAAGGCGATGCAGGGAGAGCCGTTCAAGTACTTCGCCTACGGCGTCGCCGCCAGCGAGGTCGAGGTAGACGGGTTCACCGGCGCGTACCGGCTGCTGCGCGTGGACATCGTGCACGACGTGGGCGACTCCCTGTCCCCGCTCATCGACATCGGCCAGATCGAGGGCGGCTTCGTCCAGGGCGCCGGGTGGCTGACCCTGGAGGATCTGCGCTGGGACACCAGCGACCGGCCCGGCCGCGGCAGGCTGCTCACCCAGTCCGCCAGCACCTACAAGCTGCCGAGCTTCTCCGAGATGCCGCCCGACTTCCGGGTGTCCCTGCTCGACAAGGCCCACGAGGACGGCGCCGTGTACGGCTCCAAGGCCGTCGGCGAACCCCCGCTGATGCTCGCCTTCTCGGTGCGCGAGGCACTCCGGCAGGCCGCCGCCGCGTTCGGTCCACCGGGCACCGGCCTCGAACTCGCGTCCCCCGCGACACCCGAGGCGGTGTACTGGGCGATCGAATCCGCCCGCGCGGCGGCGTCCCGGACCAACGGACACCACCCCGGGAAACCGGTTCCGGCCGCGCCCGCGACCCCCGTCGGGCTCGGCTGAGACCGCCATGACCTGGCTGGGCGACTGCGCCCGCCTCCGGCGGGAGCGCCGGCCCGCGGTCCTGATCACCCAGATCGGGGTCCGCGGCCACGCCCCGCGCGAGGCCGGCGCCAAGATGGTCGTGGCCGACGACGCGACGTACGGAACCATCGGCGGCGGCAACCTCGAACAGACGGCGATCCACCGGGCGCGGGCGATGCTCCGCGACCACTCGACGGCACCGGACACCGCGACGGTGCGACTCAACGACAAGGTCCGGTCGGAGTACGGCCGGCAGTGCTGCGGAGGCGAAGTCGTGATCCTCTTCGAACCCCTGCCGGTGGTCCCGGCCGTCGCGATCTTCGGGCTCGGCCACGTGGGCCTCGAGCTCGCGCGGATCCTCTCCCGGCAGGACATCGAGCTCCACCTGACCGACTCGCGGCCCGAGCACCTCGAGGCCGCCGACTCCATCGAGTCCGGGGCCGCGACGGTGCACCGCCGGCACTCGATGCTCCCGGAGGAGGTGCTCGGCGAGCTGCCGGCGGGCACCGAGGTCCTCATCATGACGCACGACCACGCCGAGGACTTCAGCCTGTGCGATCAGGCCTTGCGCACACCGGGTCTCGGTCGCATCGGTCTCATCGGCTCGTCGGCCAAGTGGGCCCGTTTCCGCGGGATGCTCTCCGATTCGGGACATCCCGCGAGCCTCATCGACACCATCCAATGCCCCATCGGCCTCAGCACCCTCTCCGGCAAGCACCCCGCGACCATCGCGGTGAGTGTCGCCGCGGACGTGCTGACCCGAATCACCCCACGCCCCAAGGATTCCGAATCATGACCATCTACCGCTGCCGTGTCCTCGACACCCCCGACGACCCCTTCGCCGGTGGGACCCTCCGCGCGGACGACGACGCGGGACTGCTCGTCCAGGGCGGCGTCATCGCCGAACGCGGTGCGTTCGCGGACGTCGCCGCGCGCCACCCCGGCGAATCCGTGACGGATCTCCGCGCGGGCGTCCTCCTCCCCGGCCTGATCGACACGCACGTGCACTACCCCCAGGTCCGGGCCATCGGAGGCCTCGGGATGCCGCTCCTCGACTGGCTCGATCAGTGCGCCCTGCCCGAGGAGCAGCGGCTCGCCGAGCCGGAGTACGCCCGCGCCGTCGCACGGGAGTTCCTCACCGGACTCACGTCCGCGGGCACGACCACCGCGCTGGTGTTCGGCTCGCACTACCCGGACGCCGTCGACGCCCTGTTCACGGAGGCGGACCGCGTGGGCACGCGGGTCACAGCGGGCCTCGTGGTCAGCGATCACAACCTCCCCGAACCGCTGCTGAGCACACCCGAACGGTCGTACCGGGAGGGCAGGGCGCTCGCCGAGCGGTGGCACGGCCACGGCCGCCTGAGGTACGCGGTGACGCCCCGCTTCTCGTACTCCACCACTTCGGACATGCTCGCCTCCTGTGCCGATCTCCTCTCCGACGTCCCCGGCCTCTGGTTCACCTCGCACGTCAACGAGAACCCGGCCGAGATCGCCGCGGTCGCCGACCTCTTCCCCGGCGCCGCGAACTACACCGACACCTACGCCAAGCACGGACTCATCCACCGCCGGTCGGTCCTCGCACACAACGCGCACCCCCGCGACGAGGAACTCCACCTGCTCGGCGAGGTGGGCGCCTCCATCGCGCACTGCCCCACGTCCAACTCCGCGCTCGCCAGCGGTTCCTTTCCGCTCCGTCGCCACCTCGACCACGGAGTGCGCGTCGCGCTCGGTACGGATGTCGGTGCGGGCAGCGGATTCTCGCTCTTCAAGGAGGGGCTGCAGGCTTACTTCATGCAGCAGCTCCTCAAAGAGGACGGGGTGCCGCTGACGCCGGCGCACCTGCTGCACCTCGCCACCCGTGCCGGCGCCACGGCTCTCGGCCTCGACGACGTGGGCGATCTCTCGGCGGGCCGTCGGTTCGACGCGATCCTGGTGCAGCCCTCCGCCGCTCAGCCGCTGGACGTCTGCCTGCGGCACGCTGCGTCCGCGGAGAACGCACTGGCGAAGATCTTCTCGATCGGTACCCCGGCCGATGTCGCCCGGGTGTGGATCGACGGCGACATCGTCGTCGCCTGACCGCCGGCCCGGCATCCCGAAGCCCTTGTGCACCGGGCTATCGACCACTAAACTCCATAATGCGGAATTACTTTTCCACTTATTGACAGGAGGCTGCCCGTGACCCGTCGCTCGCTCCCGGACGACGCCCTGGCGGACATCGACCGCCTGCTCGCCCCCACCGATTCCGAGCTCGCGCGGCGGTACCCGGGCGACGACGGGCGGCGCCAGCCGGTGCACACGGTCTACCTCCCCGCGGACCGGTTCACCCCCGCGACGAGCCACGAATGGGGCGCGGCCGCCCTGCACGCCGCAGCGGAGGCCGCCGACGGCGTCACCCACGTGGCCGAGGCCGTCGGCCTCCAGGACGCCGACGCGCTCGCGGAACTGGTGCGGCGCAAGATCACGACCGAGCCCATCGAGGACATCCGGCTCGACTTCGAGGACGGCTACGGCGACCGCGGCGACGAGGCCGAGGACGCGGACGCGGCCCGTGCGGCCTCCGCCGTATCGGAGGCGGTGCGGTCCGGTGGCGCGGCGCCGTTCATCGGCATCCGCTTCAAGTGCCTGGAGGCGGCGACCCGCTCCCGCGGCCTGCGCACCCTCGACCTCTTCCTCACCGGCCTGCTGGAACACGGCCCCCTGCCCGACGGGCTCACCCTCACTCTGCCCAAGGTCACGACCGTCTCCCAGGTCGAGGCGATGGTCGAGGCCTGCCGGTCGCTGGAGCAGGCGCTCGGGCTCGACGAGCGCCGGCTGCGGTTCGAGGTGCAGGTCGAGACCCCGCAGGTGATCCTCGGCGCCGACGGCAGCGCGCCGGTCGCGCGCCTGATCCACGCCGGGGACGGCCGCGTGTCGTCCCTGCACTACGGCACCTACGACTACTCGGCGTCGCTCGGCATCGCGGCGCAGTACCAGTCGATGGAGCACCCCGCGGCCGACCACGCGAAGAACGTCATGCAGCTGGCCGTCGCCGGCACGGGCGTCCACCTGTCCGACGGCTCCACGAACATCCTGCCCGTGGGCTCGCCCACCCGGGTGATGGACGCATGGCACCTGCACGCGCGCCTGGTACGCCGGCACCTCGAGCGGGGCGTCTACCAGGGCTGGGACCTGCATCCGGCGCAGCTCATCACCCGCTACCTCGCGACCTACGCCTTCTACCGGGCCGGATTCGACGCGGCCGCGGTCCGGCTCCACAACTACGTCAACGAGGTCGAGTCGGGCATCCTCGACGAGCCCGCCACCGCGCGTGCGCTGGCCTCGTTCATCCGCCGCGGCCTCACCTGCGGCGCCGTCACCGCCGACGAGGTGCGGACGTCCGCCGGAGTCACCCCCGAAGCCCTGAGCGCGATCGCGCTCAACCGACCCACCCCACTCCAGGAGGAGAACCATGGCTGACGCCACGTACTACGCCCCGCAGGGCGGCCTGCCGCCGCAGACCGACCTGCTCACCGACCGGGCCGTCGTCACCGAGGCGTACACCGTGATCCCCCGCGGCGTGATGAGCGACATCGTGACGTCGGTCCTCCCCGAGTGGACGAACACCCGGGCCTGGATCATCAACCGCCCCGTGGCCGGCGGGGCGACCACCTTCGCGCAGCTCATCGTCGAGGTCGCTCCCGGCGGCGCATCCGATCACCCGGAACCCCAGGCCGAGGTCGAGGGCTTCGTGTTCGTCACCCAGGGCACGCTGACGGTGACGCTGGGGGACGACGAGCACGTCCTCACCGAGGGCGGGTTCGCCTACGCCCCCGCGGGATCGACCTGGACCGCCCGCAACGACGCCGAGGGCAACGCGGTGTTCGTGTGGATCCGCAAGCGCTACGAGCCGCTGGCCGGCCACACCCCGAAGGCGGTCGCCGGCAACGAGCAGGACATCGAACCCGGCGCGATGCCCGGCACGGACGGCAGGTGGCGCACCACCCGCATGCTGGACCCCGAGGACCTCGCGTACGACATGCACTGCAACGTGGTCACGTTCGAGCCCGGCGCGTCCATCCCGTTCGCCGAGACCCACGTGATGGAGCACGGCCTGCTCATGCTCGAGGGCAAGGCCGTCTACCACCTCAACGGCGACTGGGTGGAGGTGCAGGCGGGCGACTACCTCTCGCTCCGCGCGTTCTGCCCCCAGGCCTGCTACGCGGGCGGACCGTCGAACTTCCGCTACCTGCTGTACAAGGACGTCAACCGCCAGATCGCGCTGTAGCCGATCCGCCGGCCACGATGCCGCCGCCCGGGGTTCCCGGGCGGCGGCATCGTCGTCCGCGGTGTCAGGACAGCGCCGCGGCGGCGCGGACCAGCGCCTCCCGCAGGCGGAGGGTGTTCGCGTCCAGCCCCGATCGCACCCGGTCCTGGCTGACGGGCCAGGGACTGTCGGCGATCACGTCGTGGTCGGTCACGAGCGCCACGCAGGCGTACCCCATGCCGAGTTCGCGGGCGAGCACGGATTCCGGATACGGGGTGGCGGACACCAGATCCCACCCCTGCGCCGCATACCACCGGGATTCGGCCGCCGTGGAGAACCGCGGCCCGCGGATGGCGACCACCACTCCCCCGTCCGCCACGACCCAGCGGTTCTCCCGCAGGGCGTCGATCGCCGCGGCGCGGGTGTCCCGGGAGAAGGGCTCCGCGAACGCCACTCGCACGTCCTCGTCGTCGTGGAACGTGTCGTCGGCGCGGCCGGTGCGGTCCACCAGCTGGTCCGGGACCACGACGGTGCCGACGCCGACGGCGGGGTCGAAGGCGCCGGCCGGCGTCGCGGCCAGGACGTGCCGGACACCGAGGTGGTGCAGCGCCCAGATGTTGGCGCGGTGGTTGATCCGGTGCGGCGGGATCGTGCGGTCGCGTCCGGAACGGGTCAGGTAGGCGATGCGGCGGCCGTGCGCGGTACCGACGACCACATCGTCCGACGGTGCGCCGTACGGTGTCTCGACCTGGTGCGCTCGCGCGTCGTCGAGCAGGCCGTAGTAGCCCCAACTCCCCAGGAGCGCGACGGTGGCGCCGCCTGCGGGTGCGGCCGGTCCGGGCTCAGACATTCTCTGCTCCTTCGGGTTCCGTGGAATCGGCGGTGTCCTTCTCCCGGCGCGGCTCACCCGGGGCACGGGGTGGGAATGCCGCGGAGCCGGGCCCGGGGTGGGTGCGCGCGTCGTCGGGGTCGTCCACGACGAGAGTCCCGTCCAGGACCGCCTTCATCTTCTCGGTGTCGAGCAGCCCCTCCCAGCGGGCGATGACGAACGTCGCGAGGCAGTTGCCGAGCAGGTTGGTGGCCACCCGCATCGAGTCCATCAGCCGGTCCGCGCCCAGCAGCAGCGCGACCGCGGCCACGGGGAAGGCGCCCACCGCGGCCGCCGTGGCGGACAGCGCCACGAACGCCGAGCCGGGCACGCCGGCCATGCCCTTGGAGCTGAGGATCAGGATCCCCATGATCGCGACCTGTTGTCCCACACCGAGGTCCACGCCGACGGCCTGCGCCAGGAACATCATCGACAGCGAGAGGTAGATCGCCGCCCCGTCCAGGTTGAAGGAGTATCCCGTGGGAATCACCAGGCCCACCACCGAACGGTCGCAACCGGCACCGTCGAGCTTCTTGATGATGGACGGCATCACGGCCTCGGACGATCCGGTGCCGAGGGCCAGCATGAACTCCTCGCGGCAGTACGCGAGGAACTTCCAGGTGCTGACGCCGGTGATCAGGCGCACCGCGACCGCGAGGATGAGGATGAAGACGATCGCGGCGCCGTAGCAGGCGAGCACCAGCATGCCGAACGACGCGAGCGAATCCGCGCCGTAGTTGCCGACCGTGAAGGCCATCGCGCCGAACGCACCGAGGGGCGCCAGGTACATGATGTAGCTGACGATGCGGAAGATCACGTGCATCGCCTGGTCGAGCACCTCGAGGAGGACCGGCTGCACCTTCTCGCTGATCGCGGCGAGGGCGACACCGAACAGCACCGCGAACAGCAGGACCTGCAGCAGATTGTTCTTGGCGAAGGCGTCGACCACCGAGGTCGGGATGATGTTCATGACGAAATCGACGCCGCCCGGGAGCTTCTCGCCGTGGGTCTGCTCCTCGATGGCCCCGGCGTCGAGGGTCGCGGGGTCGATGTTCAGGCCCGCTCCCGGCTTCACGACGTTGCCCACGAGCAGGCCCAGACCGAGCGCGAACGTGGTGCAGACCGTGAACCACAGCAGCGCCTTGGCCCCGATCTTGCCCAGGGCCGCCATACTGCCGACCTTGGCGATGCCGGTGACGACCACCAGGAAGATCAGCGGCGACACCAGCATCTTGATGAGCTTGATGAAGCCCTGTCCGAGCGGCGCGAGATGATGGGAGAAGTCGGGGAAGAAGATGCCGGTGCTGATGCCCGCGGCGATGCCGATGAGCACCTGCACGAACAAGGATCGGTACCAGGGCTTCTTCTTCGGGGCCTCGGTCGTGGTCATGGCGATCCCTTCGTCGGGTTCGGGTGCGGAGGTCAGTCCGCGATCGGCCAGCCGGTCACGGCCTTCGGTCGTGGCGGGGCGTAGGTGCGGACCTTCGAGGTGGTCAGTCCCATCCGGACCAGGCCCTCGGCGATCGTCACGGCCGCGCGGACGCCGTCGACGATCGGCACGCCGGTGGCGGCCGACACCCGTTCCTCGAGTTCGGCCATGCCGCCGCAGCCCAGGCAGATCACCTCGGCGCGGTCCTGTTCCACGGCCGCGCGGGACTGCGCGACGATCGCCTCCACGGCCCGTTCCGGATCCGATTCGAGTTCCAGCACACCGAGTCCCGACGCCCGCACGGAGGCGCAACGGGAGTCGAGGCCCGCGAGCTTCAATCGATCCTCGATGAGGGGGACGGTGCGATCGAGCGTGGTCACCACGGAGTACTTGTGCCCCAGGTACATCGCGGTCGACGCCGCGGCCTCGGTGATGTCGACCACGGGAACGTCGAGCAGCTCCTGCAGCCCCTCCCGCCCGTGCTCGCCGTACCCCGCCTGGATGACGGCGTCGTAGTGCCCCTCGTAGCGGGTGATCGCGTCCATGACGGCGATCGCCGCGAGGTAGGACTCGAAGTTGCCCTCGCAGGAGTCGGCCCCGAACCGCGGGGTGATTCCGACGATCTCGGTGCCGGGCGACGCGGCGGACCGCGCCGACTCCGCGATCGCGGCGGTCATGGACCCGGTGGTATTGACGTTGGCGACGAGGATGCGCACGGCTTCCCTCCTAGTGCTTGCTGGGGACGGCGATGGGCTCGCCGGAGACGTCGACGAACGGGCCCTTGCGGTCGGCCACCAGGAGGTAGGCCACGGCACCGAGACCCGCGCCGATGAACCACGAGTAGTTCGAGACCACGTGGAAGACGGGGACGAACGCCATCAGCAGTGCGGCGCCGGCGGTGGGGACGAGCGCGATCACGGCGCGCGGATTGACCCCGTTGCGGTAGTAGTACGGGGCGTCCGGGAGGTCGCAGTACAGGTCGGGCACGTTGACCCGCGACTTCCGGATGAGCCAGTAGTCGGCCATGACGATGCCGAACAGGGGCCCGAGCACCGCGCCCAGTCCGCCGAGGAAGTACGTGATCACGGCGGGCGAGTTGTACAGGTTCCAGGGCAGGATGACCAGGCCGATGACACCCGAGATCAGGCCCGCGCGACGGAAGTTCAGGTGCTTCGGGAACAGGTTGTTCAGCGCGTAGATGGGGGCCACGAAGTTCGCCATGAGGTTCACCGCCACGGTGAGCACGAGCAGCGCGAGGCAGGCGAGGACCAGCAGCAGCGTGTTCGGCACCGTCTTGACGATGTCGGCGGGCGATTCGATCACCCGGCCGTCGATCGTGAACTGCGCCCCGGCCAGCGTGATCACGATCGCGCCGAACAGGAGCATGTTGAGCGGGATGCCGAAGAAGTTGCCGCGCACGATGGACCGCTTCGAGGTGGCGTTGCGGGTGAAGTCGCAGAAGTTGAGCACGAAGGTGCCGTAGATGGCCACCCACAGGCTCGCGCCGCCCACGATCTGCAGCCACATGTCCACGCCGCTCTTCGTGTCCGGCGTGCTCCAGGCGATCGACCAGTCGGCCCGGCCGAGCATCCAGAACGCGAGCGCCGCCATCGTGACCAGGATGACCGGCCCGGCGAAGGCCTCGTACTTGCGGATCATCTCCATTCCGTAGCTGACGATCACCAGCTGCACCGCCCAGAGCACCAGGAAGGAGATCCAGCCGAGTGTCGAGAGCCCGAGGAACCGGTTCGCGTCCAGCGAGGCCGCCCCGGGCGCCAGCGCGACGATCATGATCCGCAGCACCACCGACGCCAGGTACGTCTGGATGCCGAACCAGGCGATCGCGACGACCCCGCGGACCAGCGCCGGGATCTGCGCGCCCCGGATCCCGAACGAGATGCGGCTCATCACCGGAAACGGCACGCCGGTCTTCTCCCCCATGAAGCCCGAGAGGTTCAGCAGGAGGAAGAGGAACACGCCGCCGAGTCCCAGCGCCAGCAGGATCTGCCAGCCGCCGAGCCCCAGCGCGAACAGGCCGATCGCGAACGCGTAGTTGCCCAGGCTGTGGACGTCGTTCGCCCAGAGGGTGAAGATGTTGTAACCGCCCCAGGTGCGCCCCCTGCGCCGGGTGGGCGCCAGGTCCTGGTTGTAGAGCCCGGCGCTGAGCCGGTTCAGGGCGTCGACGTCGGGGGCGCCGCCGAGACGGATCGGGGCGGCTTCCGTGGTAGCGCCCACGGGGCGGGGGTCGTCGGTCATATCTGGGCTCCGTTTCCAGCTCCTGGACCCATCCTCGGCCGGAAATCTTCCGCCCTATGGAATCGCTGTTCCAAAACTGTTCCATAAGTAAGGCCTATCCGGCGGCCTATGTCAAGGCTGCTATCGCAATACGGAATACGATGTCAACGCACGGAACCTCTCCTTGACGAGTGGCGCAGGTCACACATAACCTGTCCCAGGCATCGGGATGAGATTCCACATGTCGGAATTTCCAGCGAAGGAGCACTGCATGGGTACGGACACCGCCCAGTACGACCTCGTCGTGCGGGGGAGCCGCGTCGCCACCACCGCCGGCATCGGGGCCCACGAGGTGGGCATCCGGGACGGCCGCATCGAGGCGATCGAACCCCTCGGCGCCGGCCTGCAGGGCGGCGAGGTCGTCGAGCTCACCGGCGATCAGGTGATGATCCCCGGGCTCGTGGACACCCACGTCCACGTCAACGAGCCCGGGCGCACCGAGTGGGAGGGCTTCGAGTCCGCGACCAAGGCGGCCGCCGCCGGCGGCGTGACCACGCTCGTGGACATGCCGCTCAACTCGATTCCGCCCACCGTCGACCGCGAGGCGCTGCGGATCAAGCGCGCCGCGGCGGAACCGAAAGCCCACATCGACGTCGGCTTCTGGGGCGGCGCCGTCCCCGGTAACAAGGGCGCGTTGCGCGGCCTGCACGATGACGGGGTGTTCGGGTTCAAGTGCTTCCTGCTGCACTCGGGCGTCGACGAGTTCCCCGCGCTCACCGCCGACGAGATGGGCGAGGACATGGCGGAACTCGCCGGCTTCGACTCGCTCATGATCGTGCACGCCGAGGACGCGTGCTCGATCGACCGGGCCCCCGAGCCCACGGGAGCCGACTACCGGGGATTCCTCGCCTCGCGGCCCCGCGGCGCGGAGAACAAGGCCATCGCGGACGTCATCGACCGCGCGCGGGCCACCGGTGCCCGCGCACACGTCCTGCACCTGTCCTCCTCGGATGCGCTGCCGGCGATCGCCGCGGCGCGCGCCGAGGGCGTGCGGCTCACGGTCGAGACCTGCCCGCATTACCTCACCCTGTTGGCCGAGGAGATCCCCGACGGCGGTACCGCCTTCAAGTGCTGCCCGCCGATCCGCGAGGCCGGGAACCGCGAGCTCCTGTGGCAGGGCCTGCTGGACGGGACCATCGACTGCATCGTCTCCGACCACTCCCCGTCGACCGTCGACCTCAAGGACGTGGAGAACGGCGACTTCGGGGTCGCCTGGGGCGGCGTCGCCTCCCTGCAGCTCGGGCTCCTGCTGATCTGGACGGAGGCCCGGAGCCGGGGCATCGCCCTCGAGCGGGTGCTCGACTGGATGTCCGCGAAGCCCGCGGACCTGGTCGGGATGACGACCAAGGGGCGCATAGCGCCCGGCGCCGACGCCGACTTCGCGATCTTCGAGCCCGAGGCCGAGCAGGTGATCGACGTGCACCGGCTGCACCACAAGAACCCGATCACGCCCTACGACGGGCGCACCGTGTCCGGCTCCGTCACGGGAACCTGGCTGCGCGGGCGCAAGGTGGACTTCGCCGCCCCGCACGGCCGCCTCCTCCGGCGCGGCGAGGCCTGACCCCGGCGCGCCGCCGGATCACCCGCGGCGCGCTACAGGCTGCCCTTGGTCGACGGGACGCCGGAGACCCGGGGGTCGGGCTCCACCGCCGCGCGCAGGGCGCGGGCGGCCGCCTTGAACTCCGCCTCGGTGATGTGGTGCTGGTCGCGGCCCGACAGCACGCGCACATGCAGCGCGATCCGCGCGTTCATCGCGAGGGATTCGAACACGTGCCGGTTGATCACCGTCGAGTACGGGACGCCCGGGTAGCCGCCGATCACGGCGTGCAGCATGTGGTCCGGCTCGCCGGAGTGCACGCAGTACGGCCGGCCGGAGACGTCCACCGCGGCGTGCACGAGAGCCTCGTCCATGGGGATGTAGGAATCGCCGAACCGGCGGATCCCCTTCTTGTCCCCGAGCGCCTGCGCGAGCGCCTGCCCCAGCACGATCGACGTGTCCTCCACCGTGTGGTGCGCCTCGATCTCCACATCGCCCTTCGCGTGCACGGTCAGGTCGAAGCTGCCGTGCTGGCCGAAGGCGGTGAGCATGTGATCGAAGAACGGCACGCCGGTGTCCACGTCGGTCTTCCCGGAACCGTCCAGGTTCAGCTCGACGACGATCGACGACTCCTTCGTGGTGCGCTCCACGCGGGCGGTGCGATCGGTCATGATCGTGCTCCATTCTTCGGTGCCAGCTTCTCGCTGATCGCGAGGAAGGCGTCGTTCTCGTGGTCCAGCCCCACCGTCACACGGAGGTGGCCGGGGATGTGCATGTCGCGCACCAGGACTCCCCCTTCGAGGTAGGTGCGCCACGCCGCCGCCTCGTCGGCGAAGCCGCCGAAGAGGATGAAGTTGGCGTGCGATTCGATCACCGTATAGCCCAGGGCCGCCAGTCGCGCCGCGATCCGGTCCCGTTCCTCGGACAGGTGCGCCACCGACGCCAGCGTCTCCGCACGGTGGTCGATCGCGGCGATCGCGGCGGCCTGCGTGAACACCGAGAGGTGGTACGGGAGGCGCACCAGCTGCAGCGCGCCCACGATCGCGGGCGCCGCGACCAGGTAGCCCACCCGGCCGCCGGCGAACGCGAACGCCTTGCTCATGGTGCGGCTCACGATGAGCTTGTCGCCGAACCGGTCCAGTAACCGGACCGCTGAGGGCCCGGAACTGAACTCGCCGTACGCCTCGTCGACGACGACCATGCCCGGCGCCGCCTCGATCAGGCGGATCAGCTCCTCCTCGGGGATGAGGTGGCCGGTCGGGTTGTTGGGGTTGGTCAGGAACAGCACGTCGGGCCGCAGCTCGTCGATCGCGCCCACCGCGTAGTCGACGTCGAGCGCGAAGTCCGCGGTGCGCTTGCCCGGGATCCAGTGCGTGTCCGTGCCGTCCGCGATGATCGGGTGCATCGAGTAGCTGGGCACGAACCCCATCGCCGTGCGCCCCGGCCCGCCGAACACCTGCAGCACCTGCTGCAGGATCTCGTTGGACCCGTTGGCCGCCCAGAGGTTCTGCGGCCCGACGACGGTGCCGGTCCGCTCGGTCACGTACTCGGCCAACCGGTTCCGCAACGCGGCCAGATCGCGGTCCGGGTAGCGGTTCATGGTGGCCGCGGCCTCCGCGACGGCGGCGGCGATGTCGGCGACGAGCGCGGGGCTCGGCGGGTGCGGGTTCTCGTTGGTGTTCATGGCGGCCGCCACCGGCAGCTGCGGTGCGCCGTAGGGCTCCTTGCCCCGCAGCGTGTCCCGGATCGGGAGCTGGTCCAGCGCGACGGACTCCCCCGGCAGCGGCGTCACGCCCTGCCTCCGTTCAGCGACTCGAACCGCAGGCGCACGGCCTCGCCGTGCGCCGGCAGGTCCTCCGAGTCCGCGAGGGTGATGACCGTGCCGGCGATGTCCTTGAGGGCGGCCTCGTCGTACTCGACGACGTGCACGCCGCGCAGGAACGTCTGCACCGACAGCCCGGAGCTGTGCCGGGCGCACCCGGCGGTCGGCAGAACGTGGTTGCTGCCCGCGGCGTAGTCGCCGAGGCTCACCGGGGCGTACGGACCCACGAAGACGGCGCCGGCGGCGCGGACCCGGCCGGCGACCGACCGTGCCTCGGCCGTCTGGATCTCCAGGTGCTCCGCGGCGTAGGCGTTCACCACCGCCAGTCCGGCATCGACGTCGTCCACGAGGACCGTGCCCGACTGCCGGCCGCGCAGCGCGGTGTCGACCCGCTCGCGGTGACGGGTGACCGCGAGCTGCGCCGTCAGGGCCTCGTCCACCCGGTCGGCGAGCTCCGCCGACGGGGTGACCAGCACCGAGGCCGCCATCACGTCGTGCTCCGCCTGGCTGATCAGGTCGGCGGCCACGTGCACCGGGTCGGCGGTCCCGTCCGCGAGGATCGCGATCTCGGTGGGCCCCGCCTCGGCGTCGATGCCCACGAGCCCCCGGCACAGCCGCTTCGCGGCGGTCACGAAGATGTTCCCCGGACCGGTGATGAGGTCCACGGGGGCGAGCTCGGCACCGTCTGTGTCGGTCCCCCCGTGTGCGGCGAGCGCGACGCCCTGCGCGCCGCCGGTGGCCCACACCTCCTCGACGCCGAGCAGGGCGCACGCGGCGAGGATCGTCGGGTGCGGCAGCCCACCGAAGTCCTTCTGCGCCGGCGACAGCACCACGAGCGAGCCGACGCCGGCGATCTGTGCCGGGACCACGTTCATGACGACCGACGACGGGTACACGGCGTTGCCGCCGGGCACGTAGAGGCCCACCCGGTCCACGGGGATCCAGCGCTCGGTCACGGTGCCGCCGGGCACCACCTCGGTGACGGTGTCGGTGCGGCGCTGATCCTCGTGGACGGCGCGCACCCGGCCGATGGCGGTCTCGAGCGCCTCGCGGATCGCCGGATCCAGCTCCGCGAGGGCGCGCCGCAACTCGTCGCCCGGCACCCGGACGGTCGCGGGCCGCACCCCGTCGAACTTCTCCCCGAAGTCGAGGGCGGCCTCGGCACCGCGCTCGGCGACCGCGTCGACGATGGGCCGCACCTGCGGCACCACGGCGTCCACGTCGACCCCGCCGCGGGGCAGGGCGGCGCGCAGCTCGGTGAGCGACGGGCGGCGCCCCCGCAGGTCCAGGCGGCTCAGCTGCAGATCAGGCATGGGGCCATTCTATGTTTCGGCGCCAGCCGGTTTCCGCCCAGGGCAACGGCGGCGGGGCAACTTACGGTCCGGTAAGTTTTCTGCCATGGCGGAGAGCAGGCATGGGGATCAGGGACTTCTGTACTGGTTGATCAAGCACGTCTCGGTGGGCCCGGCGATCACCGTCGTGAACCGGCCGAGCGTGGACGGTCTGGAGAACGTCCCGGTGGAGGGCCCGGCGCTGCTCGCCGGCAACCACCTGTCGATCGCCGACTGGCTGTTCGTGCCGCTGGCCGTGCCGCGCCGCATCTCCTATCTGGCCAAGAGCGACTACTTCACCGCGCCCGGGATCTCGGGGATGCTGCAGAAGTTCTTCTACACCCAGACGGGCCAGGTTCCGGTCGACCGGCAGGGCGGCGACGCCGCGACCGCTGCCCTGAAGACCGCCAAGGACCTGCTCGCCGAGGGCCGGCTCGTGGGCATGTACCCCGAGGGCACCCGCTCCCCCGACGGCCGCCTCTACCGCGGCCGCACCGGACTGGTCCGGATCGCCTTCGAGGCGAACGTGCCGATCATCCCCGTCGGCGTGGTCGGCACCGACAAGGTGTGCCCTCCCGGCCCCTTCAGCTGGCACGCCGAGCGGGTGCAGGTGAAGTTCGCCAAGCCCATCGAGCCGATCGAGTACGACGTCCCGTCGGATCCCGGCGAGCGGCACGCGCTCGAACGCTCGGTCACCGACCGCCTCATGCAGGAGATCCAGGCCCTCACCGGGCAGGAGTACGTGGACGAGTACGCCAAGCGGTGGCGCCCGGACTCCTGAGTCCCTGCGCCACCGACGGCGTCACAGGGTCGCGGTGTCGATGACGAAGCGGTACCGCACGTCCGAGGCGATGACGCGTTCGTACGCCTCGTTGATCTGATCGGCCGAGATCAGCTCGATCTCGGCGCCGATGCCGTGCTCCGCGCAGAAGTCCAGCATCTCCTGGGTCTGCGCGATGCCGCCGATCATCGATCCGGCGAAGCTGCGCCGGTTGCGGGTGAGGTCGAAGACGTTGACGGGCACCGGGTGCTCGGGCAGCCCGACCTCGACGAGCGTGCCGTCCACGGCCAGCATCCCGAAGTACTTGTGCATGTCGAGGTTCGCCGAGACGGTGTTGATGATGACGTCGAAGCTGTTGCGGAGCGCCTTGAAGGTGTCCGGGTCGGAGGTCGCGTAGTAGTGCTGCGCGCCCAGCCGCAGGCCGTCCTCCATCTTCTTCAGCGACTGGCTGAGCACGGTGACCTCGGCGCCCATCGCGGCGGCGAGCTTGACGCCCATGTGGCCGAGCCCGCCGAGCCCGATGATCGCGACCCTGGTGCCGGGCCCCACGTTCCAGTGCCGCAGCGGGCTGAACAGGGTGATGCCGGCGCACAGCAGCGGCGCCGCGGCGGCGTAGTCGATGCTCTCCGGAACCCGGAGCACGTAATTCTCGTCCACCACGATGGACGTGGCGTAGCCGCCCTGAGTGGGCTCGCCGTCGCGGCCCTTGGCGTTGTAGGTGCCGACCATGCCGCGTTCGCAGTACTGCTCCTCGCCGCGCAGGCAGGCGGCGCATTCGCGACAGGAGTCCACGAAGCAGCCGACACCCACGCGGTCGCCGACGGCGAACCCGGTGACGTCGCTGCCGACCGCGGTCACCTCGCCGGCGATCTCGTGGCCCGGGACCACGGGGTACCGGGCGGGCCCCCACTCGCTGCGAACCGTGTGGATGTCGCTGTGGCAGATGCCCGCGTAGCGCACCGCGATCTGCACGTCGTGCGGGCCGGGGTCACGCCGCTCGACGGTCATCGGCTGCAGCGGTTCGGTGGCGGACACGGCTCCGTATGCGTTGACGATCATGGGTTCCATTGTGCGCTCTTCTAAGTAGCCGGGTGCGATCAGCCCTCCGCCGCGGGCAGCGTCACGTCCAGCCGGAAACCCTCGTCGGAGCTGTGCGCAGCGACGGAGCCGCCGTGGGCCTCGACGATGCCGCGCACGATCGCGAGCCCCAGGCCCGCGCCCGGCGCACCGTCGGACTCCGAGCGCGCCGCGTCCGCGCGCCACCCCACCTCGAACATCCGGCCCAGGTCCTCCGCGGCCACGCCCGGCCCCTGGTCGAGCACGCTGAGCACCAAGCGCCCGTCGGCGAGGCCGTCCGCCCGGACCAGGACGGTGCTGTTCGGAGGCGCGTACCGCAGGCTGTTGCCGAGAAGGTTCCCCACCACGCGGGTCAGCTCGCGCGGGTCCACGAACACCAGCCGGCCGTCGATGCCGTCCTGGTCGATGGTGATGCCGCGCCGCGCGGCCGCGTGCCGGCAGTCCGCGACCGCGTCACTCACCAGGTCCAGCAGCTCCACCGGTTCGGGCCGGATCCGGAAGGTGCCGGTCTGCAGCTTCGACAGCTCGAACAGGTCGGAGACCATGCCGTCGAGGGTCTCGGCCTTGCCGCGCAGGGTGCGCACGTACTCGGCGCGGTCCGGCGCGGTGCCGTCGTCGAGGGCCTCGGCCATCGCGCGGACCCCCGCGAGCGGGGTGCGCAGGTCGTGCGAGATCCAGGCGAAGAACTGCCGCCGCGCCGCATCGAGCTCGGCCACCCGTGCCCGGGACTCCTCGAGCCGCCGGGACGTCTCCGCGAGTTCGACCGAGAGGGCGTCGAGCTCGGCCATGCCGGTGCGGCTCGGCTCGACCACGTCGCCGTCGCCGACCCGCCGGGTCGCTGTCCGCAGGCTCGTGAGCGAGGCACCGACCGCGCGGCCGATCACGAGCGGTGTCGCGACCACACTGCACAGGGCGGAAGCGCCGATCACCCACAGCAGCACCGTGAAATCGTGCCGGGACAGGTACATCTGGACCGCGATCACCACCGTGGACGCCACCACCGCCACCAACGCGCCGCCGATCGCGACCGCCGTGCGTGCGGCGATCCCGGCCCGCGGGAGCGCGCGCAGCAGCAGGAGCGTCAGCGCTGTGACGGCGACGGTGACCCCGAGCGCGATGGCGGCGATCTGCAGGAGCGCCGCGCCGGTCAGCACACGTCCTCCCAGCCGAACCGGTACCCCGCGCCCCATTCCGTGCGCAGGAACACCGGATTCCGCGGGTCGTCCTCGATCTTCTCGCGGAGGCGTCGAACGTGCACCGTGACGGTGGACGGGTCCCCGAAGCCCCACCGCCACACCTCGCGCAGGATCTCGTCCCGGCTGACCACCGCGTCGGGGTGCTGCACCAGGTACAGCAGCAGCTCGTATTCGCGTGTGGTGAGGGAGATCTCGCGGCCGCGGATCCACGCGCGGCGGTGCGCCGCGTCGATCCGGAAGGGCCCCGCGTCGATGGTGAGGTCGCCCCCGCGGGGCCCGCTGCGCCGCAGCTGCGCGTTCACCCGCAGCTGCAGCTCGCGCAGGGAGAACGGCTTGGCGAGGTAGTCGTCGGCCCCGTTCTCCAGGCCGTCGATCCGGTTGTCCACACCGTCGAGCGCGGTGAGCATGATGATCGGCACCGGCGAGACCGCCCGCACGCGCCGGCAGATCTCGTCCCCGCTCAGCCCGGGGAGCATCCGGTCGAGGACCAGGAGATCCGGCGGATCGCGGCGGAACGCCTCCCAGGCCTCGGCGCCGTCGCGGTGCTGCGCGACCCGGCATCCGGCCAGCCGCAGGTGATCGCCCACGACGGTCCGCACCGCGGGATCGTCCTCCACGACCATGACCCGTGCGCCGTCCTTCATGCGTCGAGACTATGCCGCCGGCCCGCGGGACCGGACGACCCTTACGGAACTGAAATGTGCCTTACCGCACTGACACTCTCCTTCCTCCCCGCCGGTGCCCGCTGCTTCACTCGAAGCCGAGCCGGCGCGACCGCGACCGGTCCAGTCGCAGAAGGAGATTCGACCATGCGCAGCACCCGTATCACCGGAACCCTCGCCGCGGCGGCCCTGGGCCTCGCCCTCACCGCGTGCGGCTCCCAGGACGGCGGGACGGCCGCGCCCTCGTCCATGGCGGGCGGCACGTCCATGTCGTCCGCGTCGACCCCCGCCATGGGCATGACGCCGTCCATGGCGCCGTCCGCGGCGATGACCGCCGCGGAGGGGATGTTCGAGGGGCGGAACGGCAAGAAGGTGGCGGGCTCGGCGAAGATCGACGGATCGATGGTGCAGTTGTCCGGCTTCTCCTCCGACGAGGGGCCCGACCTGCACCTGTACCTCGCGAACGGCACCACGGAGGCCGACGTGAAGGGCGGCGTGCGGCTCGGGGCGGTCGCCTTCGACCGAGCGTCGCAGTCGTTCACCGTGCCCGCGGGGATCGAGCCGTCGTCCTACCGGTACCTCGTGGTGCACTGCGATAAGGCGCTCGCGGTGTTCGGCGCCGCGCAGGTCTCGCAATGACGGGACCCGCCGCGACGCGGGCGGTGGCGGCGGTCGCACGCACCGCGCTGGGCGCGCTCTGGATCCACGAGGCGTACCTGAAGTACCACGCCGGGTTCGGCCGCTCCGACATTCTGCTGGTGGCGCAGAGCGCGACCGCGAACCCGCGGGTGCCGGGGCCGTTCCGGTGGTTCGCCACCGAGGTGATGGGCGCGGCGCCCGGGGCGTTCGGCGTCCTCGTCCCACTCACCGAGGCCGCACTGGGGGCCGGGGCACTACTGGGCGTCCTGCCGCGCGCCACCGCGCTGGCCGCCGCGCTCCTCCTGTGCTCGTACTGGCTGGCCGATCAGCTGGTGGTGCAGTATCCGGTGATGGTCGCGCTCGCCGCAGTCGTCCTCGCGGCGGGCACGTCCGCGGGCGCGTGGTCGCCCGCCGCGGCGCTGTTCACATGTCGAGGCCGAGGTCGAGCGCCTTCACCGAGTGCGTGAGGGCGCCCACGGCGAGGTAGTCGACGCCCGTCCTGGCGTAGTCCCGGGCCACGTCCAGGGCGAGCCCGCCGGAGGACTCCAGCCGCGTCCTGGGCCCGAGCTTCTTGCGGCGCTGCACCGCGGCCTGGGTCATCCACAGCGGCATGTTGTCCAGGAGAACCAGATCGACGCCGAGCGCGAGCGCCTCCTCGAGCTGTTCGAGCGTGTCGACCTCCACCTCGAGGGGGACCCCGGGCGAGCGGCGGCGGACGGCCTCGACGGCCGCGGTCACCGATCCCGCGGCCACCACGTGGTTGTCCTTGATCAGCGCGGCATCGCCCAGGCCCATGCGGTGATTGACTCCCCCGCCGGCCCGCACCGCGTACTTCTGCAGCGCCCGTAGGCCCGGCAACGTCTTGCGGCTGTCGCGGATCCGGGCGTCGGTGCCCTCGACCTCCGCGACCCAGGCCGCGGTGGCGGTGGCGATCCCGGACAGGTGGGTGATCACGTTGAGCATCGTGCGTTCGGCGGTGAGCAGGTCCGCCGTGGGCGCCTCGATCACCATCGCCACGTCGCCGGGGGCGATCGTCGTGCCGTCGGCGATCTTGGCGGGTACCCGGTAGCGGCCGGGGCCCACCACCTCGTCGAGCACCCACTCGGCCACCGGGATTCCCGCCAGCACACCGTGTTCCCTGCTGATGATCCGGGCCACGGCGGCGGCACCGTCGGGCACCGTGGCCCGGCTGGTGACATCCGGGCCGTACCGGAGGTCCTCGTCGAGCGCCGTGCGGATGAGCCGCACCACCTCGGCCCGGTCGGGCTCCAGGGTCAGCTCGGTCATGCCACCACCTCCGTCTCGGACTCCACCCGGGCCAGCGCCTGCGCCGCCATCGCCCGCGCCACCGCGGTGAGGGCCGCGTCCTCCCTGTCCCGCGACGATAACGCGGGGGCGTCGCGCACGAACGCCGGATCGGCCAGGAGGGCACCGAGTTCCGCGAGACCGTCCGCGGTGCGCCGCACGCCGCAGAATCGGGTCATGGCGTCCTGCAACGCCTCCCGGCCCGCGCGGGCCTCCGGCGGCGCGATCGCGCGCGCGCCGGACGGAACCGGATGCCCCACCGCGCCCTTCGCCGCATCGGCGACCCGCAGGCCCATCACGAGGGCCTCCAGAAGACTGTTGGAGGCCAGCCGGTTCGCGCCGTGCAGGCCCGTCCTCGCCACCTCCCCCGCGGCGTACAAGCCCGGAACCGCCGTGGCGCCGTGCAGGTCCGTGACCACGCCGCCGCACAGGTAGTGCGCGCCCGGCAGCACCGGGATCAGGTCCGTCTGCGGGTCGAGGCCGGCCTCGCGGACCGCCGCGGTCACCGTCGGGAATCGGCGTGCCACATCCGCGATCCCGCGGGCGTCGAGGTACACGCACGGCGCACCGGTGCGCTCCATCGCGTCGGTGACCGCGCGGGCGACCACGTCACGGGGCGCCAGATCGCCCTGGGGATGCACGCCCGCCATGACCGCGTTTCCCTCGGCGTCCACCAGGCTGGCGCCCTCGCCGCGGACCGCCTCGGAGATCAGCGGGCGCCGGCCGCGCGCCCCCGCGGTGTAGAGCATGGTCGGATGGAACTGCACGTACTCCAGTTCCCGGACGTCGGCGCCCGCGGCGGCGGCGAGCGCGATGCCGTCGCCCGTGGCGCCGAGCGGGTTGGTCGTGCTCGCGAACAGGTGTCCCGTCCCGCCGGTGGCGAGGAGCACCGTGTCCCCGAACACGTCGCCGGCCTCCGTGCGCACGCCGGCCACGCGGTCGCCCTCGGCCAGGAGGGCCACCGCCCGACCGGGCAGCGCCGTGAGCGCCGGGCGATCCCGGGCCGCAGCGGTGAGGGCGCGCTGCACCTCGGCGCCGGTCGCGTCGCCGCCCGCGTGGATGATCCGCGAGAGGCCGTGACCGCCCTCCCTGGTCCGCGTGAGCGCGCCGGATGCGCCGGCGTCGAACACGGCGCCCCACGAGATGAGCCGGTCCACGGCGGCCGGGCCGTCGGCGAGGATCGACCGGGTGGCGACCACGTCGACCAGCGGACCGCCGGCGGCCACGGTGTCCGCGACGTGCCGGTCGACGGAGTCGTCCGGATCCGTGGGATCGACGACCGCGATACCGCCCTGGGCGTAGGCCGTGGAGGTCGACGGGGCGCCTGCGGGCGACGGCTTGTAGAGCACCGTCACCGTGAGACCCGCGTCGGCCGCGGCGACCGCGGCGGTCAGCCCGGCGACCCCGGCGCCGACCACGACGAGATCGGCGCGGCGGGCGGTCATTCCCCGCCGCCGGGCTGCCCGATGCCGATCATCCGGGTCACCGCGGACCGTCCGGCCGCGGCCATGTCGGGGTCGACGAACACCTCGTCATGCCCCTCCACCAGGCAGCGCAGCAGCGCGGCCGGGGTGATCATCTTCATGTACTTGCACGACGCGCGATCGTTCACGGCGCGGAAGTCGACGCCCGGGGCGGCGCGGCGGAGCTGATGCAGCATTCCCACCTCGGTGGCGACGAGCACCTCCGTGGCGCCGGTCTCGCGCGCGGCGTCCAGCATGCCGCCGGTGGAGAGGATCTTCACCCGGTCGTCCGGGACCGCGCCCTCGCCAGCCAGGTACAGCGCCGAGGTCGCGCAGCCGCACTCGGGGTGGACGTACAGGTCGGCGTCCGGGTGGGCCGTGGCCTGCGCGGCGAGCTCGTCGCCGTTGATCCCGGCGTGCACGTGGCACTCGCCGGCCCAGATGTGCATGTTCTGCCGGCCGGTGACGCGCTTGACGTGCGCGCCGAGGAACTGGTCCGGCAGGAACAGGATCTCGGTGTCCTCGGGGATCGACTGCACCACCTCGACGGCGTTGCTGCTGGTGCAGCAGATGTCGGTGAGGGCCTTCACCTCGGCGGTGGTGTTGACGTACGAGACGACGACGGCGCCGGGGTGTTCGGCCTTCCACTCCTCGAGCTCCACGGCCTTGATCGAATCGGCCAGGGAACAGCCGGCGCGCTGGTCCGGGATGAGCACCGTCTTCTCCGGGCTGAGGATCTTCGCGGTCTCGGCCATGAAGTGCACGCCGCAGAAGACGATGGTGTCGGTGGGCACGTCGGCGGCGATCCGCGACAGGGCCAGCGAGTCGCCGACGAAATCCGCGACGTCCTGGATCGCGGGCAGCTCGTAGTTGTGGGCCAGAATGGTCGCGTTGCGGGCCTTCGCGAGGCGCTTCACCTCGGCGGCCCACTCCGGGCCGGACTCGACGCCGGCGTACACGCCGTGGTCGGTGAGGCCCTCGAGCAACGGCGAGCTGTAGGTGCGGGCGGCGGATGCGGCTGTGGTCATCGCGCTGCCTCCATTCTTCTTCTCGGAGAACCCGGCCTGGTGGCCGCGTTGTTTTCGACTTAGGATCGAAAACTATGCCCGATGGTAGCACCGCATCCCCGCAGCAGGCGATGGCGCACGAAGTGCTGGCCACAGTGTTCCGCGTACGCGACGGAAGGCTGTGGGTGCTGCTCTGGCAGCGCGCCATGGAGCCCCAGGCCGGCGCCTGGTCCCTGCCCGGCGGACTGCTCAGCCCCGACGAGGACCTGCCCACGTCGGTGCGGCGGCACCTCGCCGAGAAGGTGGACGTCACCGACGTGGCCCACCTCGAGCAGTTCGCGGAGTTCTCCGACCCGCTCCGGGTTCCGGCGACGAGCGCCGCACAGCGCACCCTGGCGTCCACGTTCCTCGGCCTGGTGCGGACCGACGTGGACCCGACCCTCCCCGGAGACACCACCTGGCACCCGCTGGACGCGTTGCCGCCCATGGCGTTCGACCACGCGGTGATGGTGAACCGCGCCCGCGCCCGGGTCGCCGCGCGGCTCTCCTACTCCAACATCGGATTCGCGCTGGCGCCCCACGAGTTCCCCGTCTCCGAGCTCCGCGACATCTACGTGGCCGTCCTCGGCTATCCCGTGGACGCCACCAACCTGCTGCGCATCCTGTCCCGCCGCTCGCTCATCACGGCGACCGGCGGGACGGGGCGGGCCGGACGCGGCCGGCCGCCGGCCCTGTACCGGTTCACCGACAGCTACCTGCGGATCTCCGACGAGTTCGCCACGCTGCGCCCGCCGGGTTGATCGCCGGTCAGGCGCTGCGCCGCGCCGCCCGGGCGCGCTCGCGCTCGACGGCGCGGGCGCGACTCTCCTCGAACCGCACCACGTCGGCGCGGAGCTTCTCCAGGAACAGTCCGAGCTCCTCGCGGCAGCGCTCCCCCTCGGCGGACAGGTCGTCGCGCTCGAAGACCCGCCAGATCTTGAAGATCGGCAGCAGCACGTCGTCGAGGTGCTGACGGAGATCGTAGATGCCGTGTTTGACCATGAGCACACCGTTGCGGCGGAAGTCCGGCTTCCCCTCGCCGGGCATGACGAAGTGGGTGGTGACCCGCAGGATCGACTGCATGACCTGATCGGGCGACACGTCGAGCGCCGCCGCCGTGATGTTCCGGTAGAAGATCATGTGCAGGTTCTCGTCCGTCGCGACGCGTTTGAGCAACGCGTCCGCGATGGGCTCGGCGCAGACCCGGGCCGTCTGCCGGTGGCTGACCCGGGTGGCGAGCTCCTGGATCGTCACGTAGACCACCTGATCGAGGACGCCGCCGTAGCCGTCCGGGGCCGCGACACCCAGTTCGAGGTGCGTCATCCGGTCGCGCTCGAGCTTGACCGGGTCGACCGACCGCGTGACCAGCAGGTAATCACGGAGGGCGATGCTGTGCCGGTTCTCCTCGGCGGTCCACCGGCCCACCCAGGTGCCCCAGGCGCCGTCGAGGGAGAAGTTGTCGGCGATCGTGCGGTGGTACGAGGGGAGGTTGTCCTCGGTGAGCAGGTTGGTGATCATGGCGACGCGCGCCACCTCGGACAGCGGCGACTGCCCGACCTCCCAGTCCTCGCCGCCGAGAGCCGCGAAGTTCCGGCCGTCGTCCCACGGCACGTAGTCGTGCGGGCTCCAGTCCTTCGCCACCGAGAGGTGGCGGTTGATGTTGTCCTCCACGACCGGTTCGAGCTCGGTCAGGAGTTGCAGGTCGGTCAGCGTCGATGTCACGGTGCACACCTCGGTCCGGGATCCACTTTCCGCCAGCGTAGGACGGGCGGCGTACGGCCGAGGGCGGAAATTGCGGTCCGAAAAGATCCGGGCCCGAGCGCCCGGCCGGGGACCCGCCCGCGGGCTACGGTGAGCGCATGACCGACGCCGTTCCCGCACCGGGCCCCGGTACGCCGTCCGACGAGCCCGAGCGGATCGCCGAGGCGGAGACCGGCGAGGTGGCGCGGGGGCTCGGCATCGGCGCCGGCGCCGCCGTGCTGTTCCTCCTGCTCCGGCTCCTCGCGGTCTCCGACTGGAACTGGAACACCGCGACGCAGATCATGTCGGTGACCGACCTGGACAGCGCGCTGACCATGTTCTTCGGCACCCTGATGGCCGACGCGGCGTTCACCGGCGGCCTGGTGGTCCTGCTGCTCCCCCTCGCGGTACTGCGGCTTCTGTGGCCGCTGGGCGGAACGCGCACCGGCGTCGTCGACACCGGACTGATGCTGGCGCTCCTCATCGCCGCGGCGGCGGCGCTGTCGGCCACCTATCGGTACTGGTGGGTCCCGGTCGGCGCCGTGGTCGTCGGGCTGCTGCTGGTGGGGATGCGGGTGTTCTGGAAGCACGGCGGGCTGCACCGATTCACCGAGTTCGTCTTCCGGCGCGCCGCCGCGCTCGCCGGGATCGGCCTGCTCGTGCTCGCCGCCGTGGTGACCACGCCGTGGGTGCCGCTGGAGGACGTGGTCACGAGGGCGGGCACCGTCCACGGATACGTCCTCAAGGCCGACCCCGGATTCCTCACCGTGCTCACCGAGCCCGGGCGCACGGTCACCGTGCTCACCACCGCGGACGTGCTGGAACGCCGCTGACACTCCCCGCCGGAACATAATCGGACCACGGTCCGTTACAGTGGGTGACGGTCCGGACGGACCGGGATGGGAGCAAGGTCATGCAGTTCGGAGTCTTCACGGTGGGCGACGTCACCCCCGACCCCACGACCGGCCGCGCGCCGACCGAACACGAGCGGATCGAGGCGATGACCGCGCTCGCGCTCAAGGCCGAGGAGGTCGGCCTCGACGTGTTCGCCACGGGCGAGCATCACAACCCGCCGTTCGTCCCGAGCTCGCCGACCACCCTGCTGGGGTGGATCGCCGCCAGGACGAACACCCTGAAGCTGAGCACCGCCACCACGCTGATCACCACCAACGACCCGGTGAAGATCGCCGAGGACTACGCGATGCTGCAGCACCTCGCCGAGGGGCGCGTGGACCTCACGCTGGGCCGCGGAAACACCGGCCCCGTTTACCCGTGGTTCGGCAAGGACATCCGGCAGGGCGTGCCGCTGGCGATCGAGAACTACCACCTGCTGCGCCGGCTGTGGCGCGAGCCGGTGGTCGACTGGGAGGGGCGGTTCCGCACACCGCTGCAGAGCTACACCTCGACGCCCGCCCCGCTGGACGACACCCCGCCGTTCGTGTGGCACGGCTCGATCCGCTCCCCGGAGATCGCCGAGCAGGCCGCGTTCTACGGCGACGGGTTCTTCCACAACAACATCTTCTGGAATCACGAGCACACCCAGCAGATGGTCCGCCTGTACCGGCAGCGGTTCGAGCACTACGGCCACGGCGCCGCGGACCAGGCGATCGTCGGACTCGGCGGCCAGGTGTTCATGGCCGAGACCGAGGCCGAGGCCAAGCGCCGCTTCCGCCCCTACTTCGACGAGGCGCCCGTCTACGGCCACGGCCCGTCGCTCGAGGACTTCGAGCAGATGACGCCGCTGACCGTCGGCACGCCCGAGCAGGTGATCGAGAAGACACTGGGCTTCGCGGACTACGCGGGCGACTACCAGCGCCAGCTGTTCCTGCTGGACCACGCCGGCCTCCCGCTGGAGCAGGTGCTCGAGCAGGTCGAGATCCTGGGCACGCAGGTGGTCCCGGTGCTGCGCAAGGAGTTCGAGCTGCGGCGCCCCGACCACGTCCCGTCGGACCCGCCCACGCACGAGTCGCTCGTCGCCGCCGGGCCCGCATCGCCGCACCGCCTGGTACTGCCGAGCGAGGCCCTCGCCACCGCGAAGGAGGCCTGACGTGGCACGCACACTCGTCGCGATCGCGGCCGGGGTGTCCGAGCCGTCGTCGACCCGCCTGCTGGCCGATCAGCTCGCGGACGCCACGTCCGCGGGCGTCTCGGCCCGCGGCGAGGCGCTCGACGTCACCGTCATCGAGGTCCGCGAGCTGGCCCGCGACCTCGCCACCGTGATGACGACCGGGGTACCCACCCCGGCGCTCACCGCCGCGAAGGACGCGGTCGCCGCCGCGGACGGCGTGATCGCCGTGACGCCGGTGTTCACCGCCTCGTACAGCGGGCTGTTCAAGATGTTCTTCGACGCGCTCGACCCGGACGCCCTCACGGGGGTCCCGGTGCTCATCGGCGCGACGGCGGGCACGCCCCGGCACTCGCTGGTGCTGGACCACGCGCTGCGGCCGCTGTTCGGCTACCTGCGGGCGCAGACGCTCGTCACCGGCGTGTTCGCCGCGACCGAGGACTTCGGCTCCACCGAGCTGGCCGCGCGCATCACCCGGGCGGGAGGGGAACTCGCCGCCGCGCTCGTCACGTCCGACGGTGCGGTGGCCGGGTTCGGCGGACCGTCGGACCTGGGCGCCCCGAAGCGCTCCGGGAAGGCGACCGACCTGGGTCCCGTCACCGACTTCGCCGACCTGCTCCGTGGTCACACGGGCGGCTGACCGCCCACCACCAGGTCCGGGTACAGGGCGCGCGCCCGCTCCAGGACCGCGTCGCCGAACGCCACCAGCGTGACGGTGTCGAGGCCTCCCGGCGTGGCCCGGGTGGTCTCGACCGCGATGCGGATCGCGTCGTCGACCGGCCAGCGGTAGACGCCGGCGCTGATCAGGGGGACGTTCATGGTCCGGGCGCCGAGCTCCGTGGCCATCGTCGCGGCGCCGGAGTAGCAGGACCTCAGGAGGTCCGGATCGGTCTCGCCCGCACCGCGGTTCGGCCCCACGGCGTGGATCACGTACCGCGCAGGGAGACGGCCCGCCGTGGTCCAGCCGACGCCGCCCGTGGGCAGGCCGTCGGGGAACCGGCGGATGCAGTCCTCCAGGATCTCGGGCCCACCGGCGCGGTGGATCGCGCCGTCCACGCCGCCGCCCCCGCGCATCGCGCGGTTGGCGGCGTTGACGATCACGTCGGCGGGCAGCTCGGTGATGTCGCCGCGCACCACGCGGAAATCCGGTACCGCTCCCATGCCTCGATCATGCCTCGTCGGGCAGCCTCCCGAACAGGGACACCGCGGTGCACCAGAACGCCGCGGCCCCGGGCCAGACCAGGACGAGCACCCACGCGGAGAGCTCCCCGACCACACCGCCCGGGTGGTTGGCGGGGGCGATGAGGTTCGCACCGTCGAGCCGGATGGCCGGGGCGGCGGTGAAGTCGAGCCCCGCGGCCGCCGGCCCGGTGAACCGTGCGTTGACCACGGCCTGCCCGAGGAGAACCGCCAGCACCACCCCGATCGTCGCCGCGACCAGCGTGACGCCGACGCCCGACGGGTCGCGGAGCCGGCCGCGGAACACGAAGCCCGCGGTGAGCAGTCCGCCGGCCAGCGAGATTCCTGCGAACGCCGTGGTGGCCACGAAGAAGTTGTCCAACTGCCCATCGCGGAACAGGACGTCGCCCTCCGGTGTGACCAGGCCCCGCACGCCGGGCACCGTCAGACCCCAGAGCAGCCCGGCGGCGGCGCCGAGCACCGCGGCGACGACGGCCGGGACCACGAGGGCGGACGGCGGGCGCGTGACCGATGTGTTCATCGCGTGCAGCCTAGCGACCGTGGCTGGGAGCCGACCGCCCGCTCAGCGCTCGTGGCTCTTCGAGTCGATCTCGCCGTGCCGGGAGCAGCGAGCGGTCCACCCGTCGGGGCTGACCTGCACGATCATCCGGCGCGCGCAGTACACGCAGTAGCGCGGGGGCTCCAGCCCCAGCAGCGCGGCCGCGAACACCGGCACGCCCTCGGTGAGCGGCTTCCCGGTGTACGCGCAGAACTGCGGCTCCGGCGCGGTCACCGTCACAGCGTCTCGTTCAGGGCCTTGATCGGCATCTTCAGCTCCTGCAGCAGATCCAGATCCGTCTCGGCGGGGCGGCCGAGGGTGGTGAGGTAGTTGCCCACGATGACGGCGTTGATACCGCCCACGATGCCCTTCTGCGCGCCGAGATCGCCCAGGGTGATCTCGCGGCCGCCGGCGAACCGCAGGATGGTGCGCGGCAGCGCCAGGCGGAACGCGGCGACGGCCCGGAGCGCCTCGGTCGCGGGCAGCACGTCCAGGTCGCCGAACGGGGTCCCCGGGCGCGGGTTGAGGAAGTTGAGCGGCACCTCGTCGGGCTCCAGCTCGGCGAGGTTCGCGGCGAACTCGGCGCGCTGCTCGAGCGTCTCCCCCATGCCGAGGATTCCGCCGCAGCACACCTCCATACCGGCCTCGCGCACCATCCGCAGGGTGTCCCAGCGCTCCTCCCAGGAGTGCGTGGTGACCACGTTCGGGAAGTGCGACCTCGACGTCTCGAGGTTGTGGTTGTAGCGGTGCACGCCCATGGCCTTGAGCTCGTCCACCTGCTCCTGGGTGAGCATGCCGAGGCTGCACGCGATCTGGATGTCGACCTCGTTGCGGATGGCCTCGATGCCGGCCGCCACCTGGCTCATCAGGCGCTTGTCGGGGCCGCGGACGGCCGCGACGATGCAGAACTCGGTGGCGCCGGTCTTCGCGGTCTGCTTCGCCGCCTCCACGAGCGACGGGATGTCGATCCACGCGGAGCGCACGGGGGACTCGAACAGGCCCGACTGGCTGCAGAAGTGGCAGTCCTCGGGGCAGCCGCCGGTCTTCAGGCTGATGATGCCCTCGACCTCGACCTCGGGCCCGCACCACTTCATGCGCACGTCGTGGGCGAGCTGCAGCACCTCGTCCAGCTTGTCGTCCGGCAGCTGGAGCACGGCCAGGACCTGCTCCTGATTCAGGCCTTCGCCGCGCTCGAGCACCTGCTCGCGCGCGATCTCGACGATGTCGGCCAGGACCCCGGTCATTCGTTCTCCCTCGTCGGCTGAGTTCTTCGGGGCACGCCGGAGCGTGCCGTCACGAGCACTGTACAGCGTTCAATTCATGAACAGCGTTCAGGGAAACTCTTTCGCCAACCAAACGTTCATCGAGTCGTCAGGGTTCGTTCCCTTCCGCGCGCCCCACGCCCGGGCGAGGGTGGTGCTCATGACACCGCGTACTCCCCTGCGCTCGATCCGGCAGCTCCTCGCCGCCGTCCTGGCCGCCACCGCGCTCGCCACCCCGACGGTCCTCGCCGCGACCCCGGCCGATGCGGCTCCCACCTCCACATTCGCCGGAACCGGCTCCACCGGGACGGCGCCGTCCGCCTCCGTCCCGACCGCGCCCGCGGTGTCCGCGAAGACCCACATCGCGGAGCTCGCGGCGTTCTCGGACCTGCCGCGGACGGTGCTCGACGCGAACCTGGAGACCACGGTCGACGTGAACAACGCGGCCACGGCGTCCGAGCAGAGGGCCGCGATCGCCGACAACTACGACATCGACAGCGACGCGATCTTCACCGCGCTCGGCAGCCGGCTCTACCCGGCGTTCAAGTCCGCCCAGAAGGCCGGCCGGCTGCCGAAGACGACCGCCCTCCTGCTCGGCCGCGGCGCGCTCGTCAACGGCTACGTGAGCACCTCGGCCGCGAAGAAGCACTTCCACAACCCCCGCCCGTTCGAGGTGGCACCCGACCGGATCCGCCGGTACGACAACGCCCGCGGCGATCTGTACGCGTCCGTCCGCGGTTCCGGCTCCTACCCGTCCGGGCACACGGCGTGGGGCTACGCCGAGGCGATCGTGCTCGCGCAGCTCCTGCCCGAGCTCGGCCCGCAGATCCTCGCCCGCGGCGCCGAGTACGGGCGGCACCGCGTCGTGCTGGGCGTGCACTACCCGCTCGACGTGATCGGCGGGCGGATCCTGGCCCAGGCCGCCGTCGCGGAGGCACTGGGCGACGCGGGGTTCGCCGCGCGTGTCGCGGAGGCCGCGCGGGAACTGCGCGCCGCGCTCGGCACGGTCGACGGCCGGGCCTGCGGGCAGGGCACCGTCGAGACCGGCGCCGCGCGGGCCGCCTACCGGCGCGACCTGTCGTGGGACCTGCCGCGGGTCGGTGGAGACACGCCCGCCCGGGTGCCCGCGGGCGCGATCGCACTGCTGCGCGCCGCACACCCGGGATGGAGCGACGAGAAGCTGCGGGACACGCTGGCCCGCACCGCAGCGCCCGGCGGGGCACCGCTCGACGTGCCCGGCGGATGGCAGCGGATCGACCTGCTCAGCGCCTGGATCGCGCGCTGAGCCAGGCCCCGTCGAACCAGGACGGGGCCTCGGCCGCGAACGCCGCGGGTGCCAATGCGGCCGCACCGTCGGGGATCCGCCCCACGACGGCCACCCCGGTCAGTTCGGGCAGGTCGACGAGGTTGCAGCGCTCGGCGAGGCCGGGCCGCTCGGGCCAGCGGGACAGCACGATCCCCGCGCACACGAGCCCGGCGGCCGCGATGGCGCGGACCGTGAGCTCGGTGTGGTTGAGGGTGCCGAGGGCGGGGTCGGCCACGACGAGCACCTCGGCGCCGAGATCGGCCGCCAGGTCGAGGACCGTGAACGGTGTTCGATCGTGGTCGAGCCCGAGCCGCACCAGGACGCCGCCGGCGCCCTCCACGAGGACGGCACCGGCGGCGGCGCGCACCACGTCCGCGGCCTCGCGCCGGCCGAGAGCGGCGACCCCCGCGCGGCGCGCGGCGGTGAGCGGCGCGAGCGGCTCGGGGTACCTGCGGTGTTCGACGGTCGCCGCGCCGGGCACCAGGCGCGCCACCTCCGCGGCGTCGGAGAGCTGCCCGTCCTCATCGCGGTCGGCGCCGTCGGCGAAGCCGGTCTGGGCGGGTTTGACCACGGTGACCGGCCCCGACTCCAGGAGCGCCGCGGCGAGGGCCGCCGTCGCGACGGTCTTGCCGACGCCGGTCGACGTGCCGGTGACGCAGAGGGTCACGCGACCGCCCCGCGGATCACCTCGACGGCCCGCGCGAGATCGTCGCCACCGAGGTCCGCCCTCACGGTGATGCGCAGGCGGGAGGTGCCCTCGGGCACCGACGGGGGCCGGAAGCAGCCGACCCGCACGCCCCGGTCGGCGCACGCGTCGCGGGCGGCGACGGCGCGCTCGGGATCGCCCAGGATCACCGAGACGACGGCGGACGTCGGGTGAAGGGCCCCGACACCGGTGGCCACGGCGTGCGCGTTGTCGAGCACACGTTCCGCGAGGCCGGGACGCTCGCGGAGTTCGGCGAGGGCGGCGCCCGCGGCGGCGACGGCGGTGGGCGCGAGGCCGGTGTCGAAGATGAACGGACGCGCGGAGTCCACGAGGTGCGCGCGCACCCGCTCGGCGCCGAGCACCACCCCGCCCTGCGAGCCGAGCGCCTTGGACAGGGTCGCGGTGACCACGAGGTCCTGCGCCCCGGCCAGGCCGAGCTCGTGCACGAGGCCACGGCCGCCGGCACCGCGCACGCCGAGGCCGTGCGCCTCGTCGACCAACAGCACGGCGCGATGTTCCCGCGCGGCGGCGTACAGCTCGGCGACCGGGGCGAGCATCCCGTCGGCGCTGTACACGGAGTCGGTGAGCACCAGAGCGCGGTCCTCGGTGCGGGTCTCGAGTACTTCTCGCACCGCGGCCACGTCGCCGCGCGGCACCACCACGACGCGGGCGCGGGACAGCCGGCAGGCGTCGACCAGCGAGGCGTGCGAGCCGCCGTCGGAGACGATGAGCGCGCCGCGCCCCGCGAGCGCCGTGACCGCCCCGAGGTTGGCCAGGTAGCCCGAGGAGAAGCACAGCGCGGCCTCCGTGCCCAGGAACTCGGCGAGCCCGCGTTCGAAGGACTCGTGCAGCTCGGTGGTGCCGGTGACGAGGCGCGACCCGGTGGAACCGGCGCCCCACGTCCGCAGGGCCTCGGCTGCGGCCGCGAGCACGCGCGCATGGCGGCTCAGGCCCAGGTAGTCGTTCGAGGCCAGGTCGATGCCCGGCTCGTGCGGCCGGCGCGCCGTCAGCGTGCGGCGCAGGCCCGCCTCGGCGCGGTCCGCGGCGTACCCGTCGAGCCAGTCGAGGGCGCTCGCCCGCACTCCGGTCCGGCCCGTCGCTTGAACACCGTTCATGTCCTCACTGTAGCGCCGCGCGCACCGCCGCCGACACGCCCCGCCCGATCGCCGCCACGTCGTCGGGGGTGCTGATGAACGGCGGCATCGTGTAGACGAGGTCGCGGAAGGGCCGCAGCCAGACCCCCTCGGCGAGGGTGGCCGCGGTGGCCCGGTCCATGTCCACCGGCCGGTCGAGCTGCACCACGCCGATGGCCCCGAGCAAGCGGACGTCGACCACGCCGGGCAGGCCACGCAGCGGCTCCAGGCCCGCGCGCAGGCCCGCGCCGATCGCCTCGACCTCGGCCCGCCAGTCGCGTGAGAGCAGCAGCTCGATGCTCGCGACCGCGATCGCACAGGCCAGTGGGTTGCCCATGAACGTGGGCCCGTGCATGAGCGCGCCCTGCTCGGAGCGGGAGATGGTGAGCGCGACCTCGTCGGTGCAGAGCATCGCGGCGAGGGTCACGTAGCCGCCGGTGAGCGCCTTGCCCACGCAGAGCACGTCGGGCGTGATCCCCGCCGCGTCGCACGCGAACAGGGTGCCGGTGCGGCCGAAGCCGGTGGCGATCTCGTCGGCGATGAGCAGCACGCCGTGCCGGCGGGTGATCTCGCGCAGCGCGGCGACGTACCGCGGCGAGTGGAACCGCATCCCGCCCGCGCCCTGGACGACGGGCTCGACGATGACCGCGGCGAGCTCGTGGGCGTGCTCCCCGACCAGCCGGTCGAGTTCGGCGACGTAGGCCTCGTCGTACTCGGCGGGCGGCGCGGGCGCGAACACCTGGTCGGCGAGCACGTCGGTCCACAGCGTGTGCATGCCGCCCTCCGGGTCGCACACGCTCATCGGGGTGAAGGTGTCGCCGTGGTAGCCGCCGCGCCAGGTGAGCAGCCGGTTGCGGCCGGGCACGCCCTTGGCGCGCCAGTACTGCAGCGCCGTCTTCACGGCCACCTCGATGGAGACGGAGCCGCTGTCCGCGAGGAACACCCGGTCCAGCCCCTCGGGGGTGATCCGCACCAGCAGCTCGCCGAGGCGCGCGGCGCTCTCGTGGGTGAGCCCGCCGAACATCACGTGCGACATGGTGTCGATCTGTGCCTTGGCGGCCGCGTCGAGGACCGGGTGCCGGTAGCCGTGCACGGCCGCCCACCACGAGCTCATCCCGTCGATCGCCTCGGTGCCGTCCCCGAGAGTCAGGCGGACGCCGCGCGCCGAGGTGACCACGCGGCCCGCGCCGCCGACGCCGCCCCCGACCGCGCTGTACGGGTGCCAGAGGGTGCGGGCGTCCAGGGCTGCGATGTCGTCGGGGGTCACGTCGGGCAGGGTAGCCCGGCTAGTCTGGCCGGGTGCAAGGCGCGAACGGGTTCGGTCCGGCGAGGAGACCGGTGGGCGCGACCTACCGGCTGCAGCTGGGCCCGGGGTTCACCTTCGACGACGCCGCGCGCCGGGTGCCCTATCTGGCGGGCCTCGGCGTCACGCACCTCTACCTCTCCCCCGTCCTCGAGGCGGTCGCCGGCTCGACCCACGGCTACGACGTGACCGACCCGGCGTCGGTGCGCGCCGAGCTCGGCGGCCGCAGGGGGCTGGAGCGGCTCGCGGACGCCGCGCACGCGGAGGGGCTCGGCCTCATCATCGACATCGTCCCGAATCACCTGGGCGTGGCCCGGCCGGAACAGAACCACTGGTGGTGGGACGTGCTCACGCACGGCCGGCGCTCGGAGTTCGCGCACTTCTTCGACATCGACTGGGCCGCCGACAACGGCGCCGGCGGCACGATCGCGATCCCCGTCCTGGCCTCCGGCGACGACGTGGCCGCGCTCACCGTCGACCGGTCCGGGCCCGAACCCCTTCTGCGGTACCACGACCGGGTGTTCCCCGTGGGCCGCGACACCGGCGGGGACGCCGAGCACGTGCACTACGCCCAGCCGTACCGCCTGGTGCCCTGGGACGCGCCGGTGCGCACGTACCGGCGGTTCTTCACGGTCGACGACCTGGCGGCCGTCCGGATGGAGGATCCCGACGTGTTCGCCGCGACGCACGCGGAGATCGGGACGTGGTTCACCGACGGGATCGCCGACGGGTTGCGGGTGGATCACCCGGACGGACTCGCGGACCCGGCCGGCTATCTGCGTGCGCTGCGGCGGCTGACCGGCCCGGAAGCGTGGATCGTGGTGGAGAAGATCCTGGAGCCCGGCGAGCCCCTGGAGCCGGCGCTGCCCGTCGCCGGGACCACCGGGTACGACGCGCTCCGCGAACTGGGTCACGCCCTCGTCGACCCGGCGGGCGCGGTCCCGCTGGCCGAGCTGCACGCCCGGCTCACGGGCGACGACGGCGCGAGTTTCGACGAGCAGGTGCTGCGGATCCGGGAGGGGCTCGGCGCGCGTGACCTGCGGCCCGAGCTGGCGCGGCTGGCGCGGGCGATCCGCCGGGAGACGGGGTCGTACCTGCCGCTGGAGGAGATCGCCTCCGGTGCGCTGCACTGGATCTCGGGCGTCCCGTACTACCGCGACGACTATCCGGTGCTGGCGGACGCCGCCGCGCGGTTCCGCCGGGAGGCGCTCGCGGCGGAGGCGACCCGCCCGGGCGTCGAGGCGGTGGCGCGGGCGCGGGAACGCCGCGGCGAGAGCGACGTCCGGTTCGCTCAGGTCACCGGCGCGATGGCCGCGAAATCGGTGGAGGACACCCTCTTCTACCGGACGGCGCGCCTGATCTCCCTGCAGGAGGTGGGCGGCGCACCGTCGGACTTCGGCCCGAGCGATCCGCACCCCGCCCTGGCGCGCCGCGCCGCGGAATGGCCGGCGGCCATGACGACGCTCTCCACCCACGACACGAAGCGCGGCGAGGACGTGCGGGCACGGATCGGCGTGCTCAGCCAGTGCCCCGGCGAATGGTCGGCCGCGGTGGACCGCTGGTTCACCGCGGCCCCGCCACCGCCCGATCCGGTGACGGGACTGTTCCTGGCGCAGACCGTGTTCGGCGTGTGGCCCGAGGGCGGCCCGGTGACCACCGCCCTTCGCCGGCGCCTGCACGCGTACGCCGAGAAGGCCATGCGGGAGGCCGGGATCGGCACGTCCTGGACCGCGCCCGACGGCGCCTTCGAGGCGGCGGGGCACGCCTTCGTCGACGCGCTGCTCCACGGCCCGGCGGCGCGCGACGTCGACGACGTCGTTCGGCGGCTCGCGCCGCACGGGCGGAACGACGCGCTGACGCAGAAGCTGCTGCAGCTGGCGGGCCCCGGCGTCCCCGACGTCTACCAGGGAACCGAGGACTGGGAGGACTCGCTGGTGGATCCGGACAACCGCCGGCCGGTCGACTGGGACCGCCTGGCCACGTCCGATTCGCCGAAGAACCAGGTGGTCCGAGCGGCGCTCGGGCTGCGGCGCGAGCGCCCGGCCGGTTTCGTGGGCGGCGGCTACGAGGCCGTCACCGCCACCGGGGCGGCCGCCGGGCACCTGCTGGGGTTCCGGCGGGGCGCGCCGGGGGCGGCGCCCGACGTGGCCGCGCTCGCGACGCGGTGGTCGCTCCTCCTGGAGCGGACCGGCGGCTGGCGCGACACGTTCGTGGACCTGGGGCCGGGCATCTGGGCGGACCGCCTCACCGGGGCGGTGCACTCCGGTCCGACCGCGGTCGCGGACCTCTTCGTCGAACATCCTGTCGCGCTCCTCGCCCTCGAATAGAAAACTTGTCAGTGGGGTCGCGCACACTCACGGACATGAACAGCGAAACCCCGCGGCCGCTCAGCACGGCACTCGCCCAGACCGCCACCGCGCGCGCCGGCGTCAGCGGCAACCGGATCCGCGCCTCGTCGCTGGCGCGGGTCGCCGAGTCGCTGCGCGAACACGGCCTCTCCGCGGTTCTGCACCCCACCGGCCGGCTGCACGTGGTGGTCTCCACCTCGCGGTTCACCGCCCAGGCGCTGCCGGGGGCCGGCGGCGCGATCGAGGTGCGGGTCAAACGCGAGGGCCGTCACTCGATACTCGGCCTGCTCACCGACCCGGAGGAGGTGGCGCACCTGCTCATCCAGTGCGCGGGCATGACCTCCGCCTGGGAGCTCAACGCCGCCGTCTACGACCGGCTGGTCCTGGCGGGAGAGGCCTCCGTGCTCAGCGAGGTGCCGATGGGTACCAGCCTGTTCGTCCGCCTCGGCGAACGCACGTACGCGGAGTTCGTCGCAGAGGACGCGGACGCGTGCCTCGGCGTCCCAGCGTCGGTCTCGCTCACCACGCACATATGCCCGCAGCCGGTGCGCGACGTGTGGAACTACCGCACGCTGCACCGCCAGGACTTCCCCACGATGGGGCTCATCGAGGGCGGCCGCCACACCACGGCGGACGCGGCCCTGGCCGCGTTGGAGATGCACCGCGCGCGCACCGGGGAGTGGGAGAACCTGCACTGACGCTAGTGTTCTTCAGCGATGCCCCTCCCCGTCGCTCCGCAGTCCTTCGAGGTCTGGGCGCCGCACCCGCGCCGCGTCCGGCTCTGGCTCGACGGCGCGGTGCACTCGATGTCGCCGCGCGGCGGCGGATGGTGGGAAGCCGGTGTCCCCGCCTCTGATCGGGCCCGGTACGGCTTCCTCCTCGACGACGACGAGACCGTGTTGCCCGATCCGCGGTCGCCGCGCCAGCCCGACGGGGTGCACGGGCCGTCCGGCCTCCTTCCCGCCCGCGAGCCGCGGCCGTGGCCGGGCCGCGAACTGCGGGGATCGGTGGTCTACGAGCTGCACGTGGGCACCTTCACCCCCGAGGGCACGCTCGACGCGGCGGCGCGGCGGCTGCCGCACCTCGTGGACCTGGGCGTGGGTTTCGTGCAGCTCATGCCGCTCAACGCGTTCAACGGCACCCACGGCTGGGGCTACGACGGCGTCGGGTGGTTCGCCGTGCACGAGCCGTACGGCGGACCGTCGGGGCTGGAGCGGTTCGTGGACGAGGCGCACCGCCTGGGCCTGGGCGTGCTGGTCGACGTGGTGCACAACCACCTCGGCCCGTCGGGCAACTACCTGGGCCGGTTCGGCCCGTACGAGACCGGCGCGAACACGTGGGGCACGACACCCGACCTGACGAACCCCGAGGTGCGGGCGCTGGTGCTGGACAACATCGCGTGGTGGCCCCGCAGGTACGGCGTGGACGGCCTGAGGCTGGACGCGGTGCACGCGCTGGTGGATCCGTCGGAGCCGCATCTGCTCGCGGAGGCGGCCGAACGGATTCGCCTGCTGTCGGAGGAGCTGGGCCGGCCGCTGGCGCTCATCGCGGAATCCGATCTCAACGAGCCGAACCTGGTGACGCCGGCCGACCTCGGCGGCACGGGACTCACCGCGCAGTGGGACGACGACGTGCACCACGCCGTCCACACGATCGTCTCGGGCGAGAGGCACGGCTACTACGCGGATTTCGGCAGCCCGGAGTGCCTGGAGACGGTGCTGACCCGCGGCTTCTTCCACGCCGGCACGTACAGCTCGTTCCGCGGGCGCGTGCACGGCGCGCCGGTCGACCCCGACGTGGTGCCGCCGTCGCGCCTCCTCGCCTACACGTGCACGCACGACCAGGTGGGCAACCGCGCCCGGGGCGACCGGCCGGCCGAATACCTCACGGGCGGGCAGCTCGCGGTGAAGGCGGCGCTGGTCCTGTTCTCCGCGTTCACGCCGATGCTGTTCATGGGCGAGGAGTGGGGCGCCCGCACGCCGTTCCGGTTCTTCTCCAGCCACCCCGAGCCGGAACTGGCCCGCGCCACCGCGGAGGGCCGCCGCGCCGAGTTCGCCGAGCACGGCTGGCCGCCCGGCGACGTGCCCGATCCGCAGTCCTTCGACACCTTCTCGGAATCCCGCCTGGACTGGTCCGAGCCGGCCTCCCGGCCGCACGCCCGGCTGCTCGCGACGTACCGCGCGCTCATCGCCCTCCGCGGCGACCCAGCCCTCGCCGAGGACGACCTGCGGGCGGTGCGGTGCACGCACCCGGGCGAGGCCACGTGGTTCGCCGTGCACCGCGGCGACCTCACGCTGGTGGTGAACTTCTCCCCCTCCCCCGTGGCCGCGCCGTTCGCCGGCGAACCGGTCCTGTCCTGGGACGAGCCCGCGATCGCCGCGGACTCGTGCACCCTGCCCGGGCACTCGTTCGTGGTGCTCCGGCAAAGGGTTAAGGTGCGTTAACGGTTACCGGAACCACACGGAGAGGCGTCACGTATGCGCATCGGGCTCGGCATCAACTACACGGACGGTTTCAAAGCCACGGCCGACGAGGTCCTCAACCTGGAGAAGGCCGGCACCGACATCGTGTTCGTGCCCGAGGCCTACTCCTTCGACGCGGTGAGCGCACTCGGCTACCTGGCCGCGAAGACGGAGAAGATCCAGCTCGCCTCCGGCATCCTGCAGATCTACACCCGCACGCCCACGCTCACCGCGATGACGGCCGCCGGCCTGGACAACGTGTCCGACGGGCGGTTCATCCTCGGGCTCGGCGCGTCGGGCCCGCAGGTGATCGAGGGCTTCCACGGCGTGAAGTACGACGCGCCGATCGGCCGCACCCGGGAGATCATCGAGATCTGCCGCAAGGTGTGGCGGCGCGAGCGCCTCGAGTACCAGGGCAAGTACTACCAGATGCCGCTGCCCGCCGATAAGGGCACGGGCCTGGGCAAGCCGCTCAAGCTGATCAATCACCCCGTGCGCGAGAACATCCCGGTGCTGCTGGCCGCGCTCGGCCAGAAGAACGTGGCGCTCGCCGCGGAACTCGCCGAGGGCTGGCAGCCGATCTTCTTCCTGCCGGAGAAGGCCAAGGACGTGTGGGGCGACGCGCTCGCCGAGGGCAAGGCGAAGCGCGACCCCGCGCTCGGCGAGCTCGAGGTGTTCGCGGGCCCCGCGCTCGCCATCGGCGACGACGTGGACCACCTGCTGGGCTTCGTGAAGCCGCACCTCGCGCTGTACATCGGCGGCATGGGCGCCAAGGGCAAGAACTTCTACCACACGCTCGCCACCAACTACGGCTACGGCGAGGCGGCGGACCGGATCCAGGAGCTGTACCTGGCCGGCGACAAGGCCGCCGCCACCGAGGCCGTGCCGGACGAGTTGGCCCGCAACGTCTCGCTGATCGGCCCCAAGGGCTTCGTCGCGGAGCGGATCGCGGCGTTCAAGGAGGCCGGGGCCACCGTGCTCAACGTCGCGCCGATCGCGGAGGACGCCGCGGGCCGGCTCAAGCAGGTCGAGCTGCTGCGCGACCTGGTCTGATCGCGCCGGATCACGCCACCGAGGGCGGCACGGGATGATTTCCCGGCCGCCCTCGGTTGTTCTTCCAGTGACCGAAGCATCCTTCCCCCGCCCGCGCCTGTCCGTCCTCGAGCTCGCCCCCGTCGTGGAGGGCGCCACCTACGGCGAGGCGCTGCGCGGCACGATCGCCGTCGCCCAGGAGGCGGATCGCCTGGGGTACGAACGCATCTGGGTCGCCGAACACCACTCGATGCCCGGCATCGCCAGCTCGGCCCCGGCCGTGCTCATCGGGCAGATCGCCGCGGCGACCGAGCGGATCCACGTGGGCTCCGGCGGCGTCATGCTGCCCAATCATCAGCCCCTCGTCGTGGCCGAGCAGTTCGGCACCCTCGACGCGCTGTACCCGGGCCGGATCGACCTCGGCATCGGGCGGGCTCCCGGCACGGATCAGGTGACGGCGCACGCTCTGCGCGGGGGCCGCGTGAGCGAATCGGTCGAGGACTTCCCGCAGGCCCTCGCCCACCTGCGCGCGTTCCTCCACGACGACTTCCCCGTCGAGCACCCGTACGCCGCGATCACCGCGGTGCCCGGGCTGGGCTCGCAGGTGGGGATCTGGCTGCTGGGGTCGTCCACGTTCAGCGCGAAACTGGCGGGGATGCTGGGGGTTCCGTTCGCGTTCGCCCGTCACTTCGCCCCGCAGGCCACGCTGCCCGCCCTCGCGGAGTACCGGGAGAACTTCCAGCCGGGCGAGATCGACGCGCCCTACGCGATCCTCACCGTGACGGTGATCGCCGCGGACACCGACGAGGAGGCGCAACGCCTCGCCGGCCCCGGGAAGGTGGGCATGCTCGCCGCCCGCACCGGCAATCCCCGCCGCCTCCCGAGCTTCGACGACGCGGCCGCGAATCCGCTGACGCCGGAACAGGAACAGCTCATCGCGCCGTCCACGTCGGCGTGGATCGTGGGCTCGGAGGAGACCGTGCGCCGCGAGCTGGAGGAGCTCCTGGCGCGCACGCGGCCGCAGGAGCTCATGGTGTCCGGCATGCTGCCCGGCGTCGAGGAGCGCACGCGCAGCCTCGCGATCATCAAGGCCGCGGTCGACGGGCTGGGCTGAGCGTCACGGGTGGAGGCTCAGGCCGTGACGTCGCCGTCGAACAACACGCGGGTGGGCCGCAGCCGCACCACCGTCTCCTCGGGGACCGCGTTGCGGCGGCCGAATTCCTCGCCGCGATCCGCACCCATGTAGCGGACGCCGCACGCGGTGCAGACCTTCAGCAAGTAATCGGGATCGTCGACGAACTCGGCGACGCCCTGCACCTGCGCGAACGCGTACGGCGGCTCCTGCAGGTCGACGCCGATGCTCACCCGCGGATCGCGGCGCAGCATCCGTGCCTTCGAGGTGTCCCGGCCCGTCGCGAACACGAGCGCACCGTCGTCCACCACGAACCACACGGGCGTGACCAGCGGGCGTCCGTCCCCCGCGAGATAGGACAGGTGGCCGGTTCGCGTTCCGGACGAGAGGAATTCGACGACGGCGGGCTCGAGGCGATCGCTGATCTGCACGCGCCCAGGGTACGTCTCCACCCGGATCTCCACCCGCGGGTCGATCCGCCGACGGCCCCGCGGGCGCAGAGTTCTCCCCATGACCACAGCAACCACCGCACTCGTCACCGTCGTCGCCCTGGGCTGGATCGTGTACCGCCAGATGCAGGCCCGCCCGCTCAAGGAGAACACCGTCCGCATCGCGGTCGTCCTCTGCGTCGTCGGGCTGGTCCAGACGGTGCAGTACGTCTCCGCGGGCGGGCCGGTGGGAGCGGGCCACGCGGTGGCCGCCGCGCTCGGGCTGATCGTGGCCGTCGCGCTCGCCTACCCGCGGGCGCTCACCACTCGGGTGTTCCCCGGACCCGACGGCCGCTACCTGCGGCAGGGCACCGCGGCGACGATGGGGCTGTGGGTCGTGGCGATCGGCCTGCACGTCGCGATCGACGTGGCCGTGCCGGCGGCCCTGGGCGACCACACCGGCCGCGGCTTCGCCGGGGTGACCACGATGCTGTTCGTGGGCGTCACGCTGCTCGCGCAGAGCCTGTTCCTGCGGCGGCGGGTCACCGCGCACCGTGTCGCGGCCGCGCCGCTGCGGTCCGCGTGATCAGGTCAGGTAGCGGTAGGCCGGGGAACCGGGCTCGAGGCGCTCGCAGTGCAGGCGGGAGTCGTTCATCCGCACCAGGAGCGCGTCCAGGTCGCCCGCGTGGCCGAGCTCGACGCCGACCAGCGCCTCGCCGGTGTCGCGGTTGTTGCGCTTGACGTATTCGAACAGCGTGATGTCGTCGTCCGGGCCCAGCACCTCGTCGAGGAAGCGGCGCAGCGCGCCGGGCTCCTGCGGGAACGCGACCAAGAAGTAGTGCTTGAGTCCCTGGTGCACCAGCGACCGCTCGATCACCTCGTTGTACCGCGACACGTCGTTGTTGCCGCCGGACAGCAGGCACACCACCGTGGAACCGGGCTCGAACCGCAGCTGCGCCAGCGCCGCCACGGACAGCGCGCCCGCGGGCTCGGCGATGACGCCCTCGTTCTGGTACAGGTCCAGCATCGCGGTGCACACGGCGCCCTCGTCGACCTCGACGATGCCCAGCGCGCCGCGTGGCACGTCCCGGATCTCGTGGCCGGGCCACACCTGCGCGCCCTCGGACGCCGCGACCTCGTAGCCGATGGAGCCGATCTTCCGGACGGCGGCACCGTCGACGAACGGGTCGATGCTCGGCAGCTCGACTGGGCCGCCCTGCTCCAGCGCCCGCGCCAGCGACGGTGCGCCGGCGGGCTCGGCCCCCACGATGGTGGCGTCGGCGGACTGCGACCGGAGATAGCGCGTGACGCCCGCGAAGCAGCCGGCGCCGCCGACGGGCATCACGGTCACGTCGGGCACCTTCCCGCCCAGTTGCTCGACGAGTTCGACGCCGATCGTGCCCTGGCCCGATGTGGTGCGGGCGTCGTCGAAGGCGTGCACCCAGGTGGCGCCGGTGGAGGCCACGTCCTCCTGTGCGGCGGCGGCCGCCGCGTCGTAGGTCTCCCCCACGGCGATGAGTTCCACGAACCGCCCGCCGTGCGCGCGGATCCGGTCCCGCTTCTGCTTGGGCGTGTTGGTGGGCACGTAGATGCGGCCGTGCACCTCCATCTTGCGGCAGGCGAAAGCCACGCCCTGCGCGTGGTTGCCGGCGGACGCGGCCACCACACCGGCGGCCTTCTCCGCGTCGCTGAGCTGCGCCATCAGGTTGTACGCGCCGCGGATCTTGTACGAGCGGACCACCTGCAGGTCCTCGCGCTTGAGGTACACGTGGGCGCCGGTGAGGGCGGACAACCGGTCCGCGGGCTGCAGCGGGCTCTGCGACACCACACCGGCCAGGCGCGACCGCGCCTCGATGATGGCGCGGTCCGTCAGGTCGGCGGCGGCGCTGGACATCGACGGCGTAGACATGCCGTCCAGTTTCCCACCTGCGCCGAAACCGGCGTCAACCCGCCCGCCGGGCGCGCCGGTTGCGCGCCGTCTCCGCCGCCGCGAAGACGAGGCCGAGCCACAGGGTCAGCCCCGCGATCCCGCCGCCGAGGAGCAGCACCAGGCCGACCACCCACAGCCCGGAATCGTCAGCCGACGCCCACGCCGCCCACGGCACCGCGAACCCGGCCACGGCGACGGCCGGGATCACCGCGAGCGTCCACGCCCGCCGGAGGTACAGCAGCGCCGCCGTCGCGGCCGCCGTGATCGCCGCGCCGCACCCGACCACCTGCCACGGCCGGTACGGTCCTTGCACCGCGCCGTTCACGACGGAGTACTCCTGATCCCACCCGAGGAACGCGAACCACATCACGGCCGCGAACGCCGCCAGGCCGATCAGTGCCGTCGCGATGCGCATGCCCGACCCTAACCCCGGAGGTCTGTAGCCATGCGCATGACCGCGTGCCATGATGACGACGTGCCCGATGGCGACGCGCCCCACGACGACCGCGGGCCCTTCGGCGTCGTCATCGCGGTTGCCGGCGCGGTGCTCGCGGCGGTGACGCTCGACTTCGGCGGCCCCGCCCCGTGGACCGCGATCCTGTTCGGCATCGTCTGCGCCGGCCTCCTGGTACGCGCGGTCCCGCCCGGCCGGATACCGCTCCCCCTCCTCCTGGGCTCCGAGATTCCGCTCGCCCTGGCGACGGGCGGCCTGTTCGGGCTGCAGCCCAACCCCGGACTCGGCATCCTGCTGTACCTCTTCGCCGCCTACGTGGGCGGCACCTACCCGCCGCGCCTCTCGGTCCCGCTCGCCGTGCTGCTCGGCGGCAGCGTGGCGGCCGTGGACCTGCTCACCGGGCCACGGGATCCCGCGACGTTGTGGATCGGCGTGAGCGCCACCGCCACCGTGTGGGCCGGTATCGCGGGCCGCGCGCGGCGCGAGCGCACCCGGACGCTGGAGCAGCTCGTGGAGCAGTCCGCGCGTACGGCCGCCTCGGAGGCCCGCAGCAGCGCCCTCGCCGAGCGGGCGCGGATCGCGCGGGAGCTGCACGACGTTCTGGCGCACACCCTTTCGGGTGCCGGCATGCAGCTGGAGCTCGCCGACGCGCTGCTGGAGGCGGGCCGCACCGAGGACGCCCGGGCCGCGGTGCAGAGGGCGCGCGGCGCCATCGCGGGCGGCGTCACCGAAGCCCGGGACGCCGTGCACGCCCTGCGCGGCGACACCGTCGACCTGCCGGCCGCCCTGGCCGCCCTCGGGGAGGGGCCGCGCGAGACGGTGGACGCCGAGCCCGTGCGGCTCGGCGAGGCGGCGACGCTGGCGGTGCTCCGGGTGGCGCAGGAGGCCTTCACCAACGCCCGGCGGCACGCCCCGGGCGCGCCGATCCGCGCCGCACTCCGTTCCGGGCCCGACGGTGCCGTGCTCACCGTCGCGAACGGGCCGGGCCGGGTGGCGTCGCCCTCCCCCGGCTCCGGGATGGGCCTGATCGGCATGCGCGAGCGGGCGGCCGAGGCCCACGGCGCGTTGCGCGCGGGTCCGGCCCCCGACGGGGGCTGGGCCGTGACACTGACGGTTCCGACCGAGGAGACACGGACATGACCGACGTGACGGTGGTGGTCGCCGACGACCAGGCGGCGGTGCGCGACGCGCTCGCCGCGATGCTCGAGCTCGCGGACGGGATCGCCGTGGTGGGGGCAGCGGCCGACGGGGCGGAGGCCGCCGCGCTGGTGCGCGAGCACCGCCCCGACGTCCTGCTCACCGACCTGCGGATGCCCGTCTGCGACGGGGTGGGCGCCACCGCGCGGGTCCTCGAGGACACGCCGGAGACCGCGGTCGTGCTGCTCACCACCTACGACGACGAGGAGTCGATCCTGCGCGGCCTGCAGGCGGGGGCCAGGGGCTACCTGACCAAGAACGCCGGCCGCACGGAGATCGCCGCTGCGATCAGGGCGGCCGCGGCGGGCCAGTCGGTGCTGGACCCGCAGGTGCAGCGGCGGCTCGTCGCGTCCGCCACGGGTACTGCGGCGCGCCCCGGCGCCGCCGTCCCGGCGGGTCCGGATCCCGGTCTTACGCCGCGCGAGACGGAGGTGCTGCGGCTCATCGCGGACGGGCTCACCAACCGCGACATCGCATCCCGGCTGTTCGTGAGCGAGTCCACGGTGAAGACGCACATCAACAACCTGTTCGCCAAGGCCCACCTCAGCGACCGCGCGCACGCCGTCCGCTACGCCTTCGACACCGGGCTCGCGGCATCTCGTCAGGCCGATTCTTAACCTTCCGGCGCCGCGCCCGGCCGCTTAGCGTCGTGGCCCATGGCGATATCGACACTCTCCCCGCCCGGGGCCGCGCTCGACGCGGCACCGTCGCAGGTGCGCCTGGTGGGCCGCCGCCGGCCGGGCCGCTGGGCCGCAGCGGCGGCGGTCGCCGTCCTCGGCGCGATGCTCGCCCACACGTTGCTGACCAACCAGCGCTTCCAGTGGCCCACCGTCGCACACTATTTCACGCAGGAATCGGTCCTGCGCGGCCTCTGGCTGACACTCTGGCTCACGGCGGTGACCTTCGCCGCGGGCTTCGTGCTGGGCATCGGGTTGGCCGCGATGCGGCTGTGGGGCGGCCCGCTGCTGCAGTCCGTCTCCTTCGGCTTCGTGTGGATCGTGCGCTCGGTGCCGCCGCTGGTGCTGCTGCTCTTCTGGTTCCAGCTCGCGTCGCTCTATCCCCGCCTGTCCCTGGGAATCCCGTTCGGACCCGAGTTCGTCTCCGTCGACACCACGCACCTCATCGGGCCACTCGCGGCGGCGTTCATCGCGCTCACCATCGACGTCGCCGCGTTCTCCGCGGAGATCGTGCGCGGCGGCCTGGTGTCGGTGGATCACGGACAGACCGAGGCCGCGCGCTCGCTGGGCCTGAACCCGCGCCGCATCTTCCGGCGGATCGTGCTCCCCCAGGCCATGCCGGCCATCATTCCCGCATCGGGGAACCTGCTGATCGGACTACTGAAATCGACGTCGCTGGTCAGCGTCATCGCGGTGACCGACCTGCTCTACTCGGTGCAACTGATCTACAACCAGAACTTCCAGGTGATGCCGCTGCTGCTGGTGGCCACCGTCTGGTACATCGTGATCACCTCCGTCCTGGCCGTGGGTCAGTACTTCGTGGAGCGGCGGTACGCCCGGGGCCGCGCGGGGGCGCGCCCGTTCGCCGAGATCCTCCGGGACGCCGCCCGGCTGCGCCCCCGCTCGCCCGGGCCGGCGCGGTGAGCGCCGTCGAGATCCGCGGGCTGACCAAGTCGTTCGCCGGCCGGGAGGTGCTGCGCGGTGTCGACCTCGACGTGGCCCCCGGAGAGGTGGCGATCGTGCTCGGCCCGTCGGGTTCCGGGAAATCGACGCTGCTCCGCTGCATCAACCACCTCGAACGCCCCGACTCGGGCTACGTGCGCGTGCACGGAGAGCTCATCGGGTACCGCGAGGCCGGCACCCGGCACGGCGCCACCGTACTGCGGGAGCTGCACCCGCGGGACGTGGCACGACAGCGCGGCCGGATCGGCATGGTGTTCCAGCAGTTCAACCTCTTCCCGCACTTCACCGTGCTGCAGAACCTCACCGAAGGGCCCGTCGCAGCCGGGGTGCCCGCCCCGGAGGCGGCGGCCCGCGCCCGGGAGCTGCTCGCCCGCGTCGGGCTCGCGGGCCGGGAGGACTCCTACCCGTCGCAGCTCTCGGGCGGTCAGCAGCAGCGCGTCGCGATCGCGAGGACGCTCGCCCTGCGCCCCGACGTGATCCTGTTCGACGAGCCGACGTCCGCCCTCGACCCCGAGCTCGTCGGCGAGGTGCTCGCGGTGATCCGCGACCTGGCCGAATCCGGTATGACGCTCGTCGTGGTCACCCACGAGATCGGTTTCGCCCGCGACGTGGCGGACACCGTGATCTTCATGGACGACGGCCGGATCATCGAAACGGGTCCGCCCGGTGAGATCTTCGCCGACGCCCGGCATGCCCGCACCCGCGAATTCCTCGCGGCCGTGCGCTGACAACCGTCCCCCGCAAGGAGAAACCATGCGCAGCCGCGCCCTGCTCGCCCTGTCCGTCCTCGCCTCCGTGACGCTGCTCGGGGCGTGCGGCGGACCGTCGAACCCCGTCACGGAGAGCTCCACCTACCCGATCCCCACGGAGGACGTGGTCTCGTCCGTCGCGGTGGACCCCGCGGCGCGGGCCCTGCTGCCGCCCGGGACCACGGAGCTCACCCTGGGCACCACCCGCTTTCCCGGCGTGAACAACCTGCCGCACATCGGCGAGGTGCCCGAGGGTACCCAGGTGGGGCTCGACGTGGACCTGCGCAACGCCGTCGGCAAGGCGCTCGGGATCACCTGGAAGCCGGAGATCGGCACGTTCTCCACGATCATCCCCGGGGTGCAGAACGGTCGGTACCAGGTGGGGCAGAGCAACTTCGGCGTGACCAAGCCGCGTCTGGAGGTGGTGGACTTCGCCACGTACCTGACAGACGGGCAGGCCTTCGTCGGCTCGGAGCGGTCGGGGCTCACCGAGGTGAGGACGCTGGAGGACCTGTGCGGCAAGCGGATCGTCACCGGGTCCGGCACCACCTTCCAGCAGATCCTGGAGAAGGGCACCGCGCAGTGCACCTCGAAGGGCAAGCCCGCGTACACCGTCCAGTACCTCGACGAGCAGGGCGCGATCATCCTCAGCCTGCAGAACAACCGCTCCGACGCCTACTTCGGCCCCACCCTCTCGCTGCGCTACCTCGCGTCGAAGGTCCCGGGCACGAGGTTCCTCGGCGAGTACTCCACAACGCTGGTGGGTTTCGTGACGGCGAAGGGTTCACCGCTCGCGCCCGCGATCAGCCGGGCGGTCAACGCCCTCATCGAACGCGGCGAATACCGCAGGCTCTTCGAGAAGTGGCAGGTGCCGTCCTCGGCGGTGCCCCGCTCCGAGGTGAACCCACAGGCCGGCTTCTGATGCCGATCGAATCGCTCGCCTTCCTCACGCCGGGCAACTACCGGGACGACGATCCCTCCGCGGGACTCGAGGACACGCTGCGTCTCATCGGCTTCGGCGAGGACCTCGGATATCGGGGCGCATGGGTGCGGCAGCGCCACCTGGAGCACGGCATCTCGTCGGCCGCCGTCATCCTCGGAGCGGCATCGCAGCGCACCTCGCGGATCGAGCTCGGGACCGCCGTCATCCCCATCGGCTACGAGAACCCCTTCCGGCTCGCGGAGGACCTCTCGCTCGCCGACGCGCTCTCCCACGGGCGGGTGCAGGCCGGGTTCTCCACGGGCATGCCGCACGCGGACCTCCTGGCGGGCGTGGTGTTCGACGGTGACCCGTCGGAGTACGACCTGGGCTACGAGCGGGTGGCGCGCACCGTCGACCACCTGCGCGGCGCGTACCTGGGCGCCCCCGACACCCGTATCGAGTCGCCCGGGAACGTGCAGCGACCCCGGTTGCAGCCGCACGCCCCGGGCCTGGCCGAGAGAGCCTGGTACGGAGGTACCAGCCTGTCCTCGGCGCGGTGGTCGGGGGCGAACGGCCTGCATCTGCTGACCGGGAACATCGTGTCCGGGGCGGGAATCGACTCCGACGATTTCGCGGTCGTGCAGCAGCGGCTGATCGACGAGTTCCGTTCCGCGGGAGGCGCGGGACGACGGGTCGCGGTCGGGCGGGTGATCGTGCCGACCGACGGTGCGGACCGGGCCACCGCGCAGCGGTACCGGGCGTACGCGCGGTCGCGCCACGAGCGGACGCTCTCCGCGCACGGAGACCGGCGCACCCTGTTCGCGGAGGATCTGGTGGGGTCCACCGCGGAGATCGCCGAGCGGCTCGCGACCGATGCGGCGCTGGCCGGCGTCACCGAGCTGCGGCTGGAGCTGCCGTACGAGTTCGACGTCCGCGACTACGAGCAGATCCTCACCGACGCGGTCTCCCTCGTCCCGAGGCTCCGCGAGGCCGCCCGGCCCCGCTCCGCCTAGGTCATCGTCTCGCGCAGGGTGCGCACCAGGTGCTTCTGGATCTTGCCCGTCGCGGTCTTGGGCAGCTGGTCCACGAACACGATCTCCTTGGGCGCCTTGAAACCGGCCAGCAGCTCGCGGGCGTAGGCGATGAGGCGGTCGGCGTCCGGGTCGGCGGACGGCGGCGTGACCACGAACGCCGTCACGGCCTCGCCCCACCGCTCGTGCGGGGTACCCACGACCGCGACCTCGGCGACGTCGTCGTGGCCGAGGAGCACCCGCTCCACCTCCACCGAGGACACGTTCTCGCCGCCGGACTTGATGATGTCCTTGGACCGGTCGGTGAACCACACGACGCCGTCGTCGTCGAGGTATCCGATGTCGCCGCCGTGGAACCAGCCGTGCGCGAACGCCTCCGCGTTCGCGGCGGGGTTGTTCCAGTAGCCCTCCATCAGCTGCGGTGTGCGGTAGACGATCTCGCCGACCTCGCCGGGAGCGAGCAGCGCACCGTCGGGGCCCATGATCGCGATGTCGGTGGTCGCGACCGCCGGCCCCCAGGAGTCGTCCTTGACGCCCTGGTGGCCGGGCCACTGCATCTCCGACAGCGGCGTCGTCTCGGTCTGCCCCGAGCCCAGGATGATCGCGGCCGACGGGAACGCCCGCCGCAGCCGGGTGAGCAGCTCCTCCGGCATCGGGGCCATCGCGTAGAACCCCGTGACGAGCGACGTGGTGTCGACGTCGGCGAGCCGGGGCTGGCCCAGGATCGCGGCCCACATCATCGGCAGCAGGGCGATGTGGGTGACCCGGTGCTCAGCGAAGGTCGCGACCACGGCGGCGGGGTCGAAGCCGCGCAGCAGCACGGCGGTGCCGCCGGCGAGCAGGGTCGGCAGCAGCAGCACGTCGAGGGCGGTCACGTGGAACAGCGGTAGGACGATCGGCTGCACGGGCGGCGTGACGTCGGGGCGCAGGCCGATGGTCATGGCCGTGGTGAGCACGCCGACCTGCACCGCGACGTGACTGGTGACCACGCCCTTGGGCCGGGAGGTGGTGCCGGAGGTGTACAGGCAGTGCAGCACGTCGCGGTCCTCGACGATCACCTCCACCGTGGAGGTGTCCGCGTGCGCGAGGGCGGCGAACGGCGCGGCGGGCACGTCGTGCACGGTCGACGGTGCCTCGCCGGCGACGAACACGGACTCGACCCGCGCGCCGTCGGCGGCCCCGAGCGCCGCCCCGAGCCCCGGTACGAACGCCTCCTCGGTGATGACGGCGCGCACGCCGCTGTCGGCCAGTTGGTACGCCACATCGTCCGGCGAGAGGGCCAGGTTCAGCGGCATCGCCACCACGCCGAGTTTCGCGAGAGCGAAGAAGGAGACCACGAACTCCCAGCGGTTCTGCAATTGCAGCGCAACGGCGTCGCCGCGCCGCAGTCCGCGCTCGCGCAGGCCCCTCGCCACGCCGTTCGCGCGGGCCTCGAGGTCGGCGAAGGAGAGCACGGTGTCGCCGTCCACCACCGCGGCGCGGTCGCCGTACTGGTGTGCCGCCCTCGTCGGGAGGTCACCGACGCACACCCGGTGGGTGAGGTTCGCGGCGAGCGGATCGACGCCGGACAGGTCGGGCCGCATGCCCGTGTTCATCTCGTTCGAGCCCATGACCGAACGGTAGTGGGTGCGGGCCCTCCGCGCCCTCCGATTCGGGTGAACCGGAACTAACCGGTGCGACGGGCGGCGTCCTCGAGGCGCGGGACCGGGAGCCCCAGGTGCTCCCGCAAGGTGTCGCCCTCGTACTCCGCGCGGAATGCGCCGCGCTCCTGGAGGATCGGGACCACGCGGTCGAACACCGCATCCAGGCCCGTGGGCGTGAGATGCGGCACCAGGATGAAGCCGTCGGCGGCGTCGGCCTGGATGAAGGTGTCGATCTCGTCCGCCACCTGCTCCGGCGTTCCCACGAACTGCGGCCGGGTGTTGAGTTCGATCACCAGCTCGCGGATCGAGAGTCCCCGCGCCTCGGCGCGCTCGCGGTAGGTGGCCACCACCGCGCGCGGATCGGCGTGCTGGACCCGGCCCTGCACCACCCGGGTGTCGAACACCGGCTCCACGTCGGGAAGGGGGCCGTCGGGGTCGAAGCCCTGCAAACTGCGGCCCCACACCTGTTCGAGGAAGTTGAGCGCAGTCTGCGGGCCCACTTGGCGTCGGCGGATGTGCCGAGCCAGATCGGCGGCCTCCTCCGGGGTGTCGCCGACGACCGCGGCGGCACCGGGGAACACCTTGAGATGCTCGGGATTCCGGCCTCGCCCGGCCGCTCGCGCCTTGACGTCGACGTAGAAGGCGCGGCCCGATTCCAGGGTGCCGTGGCGGGTGAAGATCGCGTCGGCCCGGCCGGCGGCGAAGTCCCGGCCCTCGCCGGAATCGCCCGCCTGCAGCAGGACCGGGTGCCCTTGCGGGCTCCGCGGCAGCGGCGCCGCGCCGCGCACGTCGAACCCGGGGCCGCGGTGGACCACGTCCCCGCGGCCCCAGCCGTCCCAGAACTCCCGGGCCACGGTGACGAACTCGTCGGCGCGCTGGTACCGGTCGGCGTGGTCCAGGAAGCCTCCCCGCCGGAAGTTGGCGCCGGTGAAGGCGTCCGAGCTGGTCACCATGTTCCACGCCGCTCGGCCGTCGCTCAGGTGGTCGAGGGTCGCGAACTGCCGTGCCACGTCGAACGGTTCGTTGAAGGTGGTGTTGATGGTGCCGGCCAGGCCCAGTCGGTCCGTCACCGCGGCGAGACCGGCGAGCACCGTGAACGTGTCCGGGCGGCCCACCACGTCGAGATCGTGGATCCTGCCCAGGTGCTCGCGCAGCCGCAGCCCCTCGGCGAGGAAGAAGAAGTCGAACCGGGCGCGTTCCGCGGCCCTGGCGAGGTAGGTGAACGAGTCGAACTCCACCTGGCTGCGCGCGGCGGGGTCGGACCACACGGTGTTGTGGTTGACGCCCGGAAAGTGCGCCGCGAGGTGGATCGGCTTGCGCTGTGCGCCTTCCCGCACCGGTATCCCGGTCACAGCAGTCCCCATTCCTTGGCGAGGAGCTCGTGACTGCGCAGGCGCGCGGCGTGGTCGTGGGTCACCGAGGTCACCACCACCTCGTCTGCTGCTGTCCGTTCCACGAGCGCGGCGAGCCCCTCGGCGACGGTGCCCGGGTCGCCGACGAACTGCGTCTCAGTCCGGTCGGCCACTGCGCGGCGCTGCTCCTCGGAGAGCTCGTCGCTCGAGCGCGGGTACGGCGCCGCGCCGCCGCCGAAGCGGATCGAGTGCACCCACGCCGGGAACCCGGCGGCCAGGCGCCTCGCCTCCGCGGCGGAATCCGCGACGACGACGTCGGCGCTCACCACCACGTACGGCGCGGCCAGGGACGCGGAGGGCCGGAACGCCTCCCGGTACGCACCGGCCGCCTCGACCGTGGTGGCCGGACTGACGTGGTAGTTGGCGACGAACGGCAGGCCCAGCGCCCCGGCGAGCCGTGCGCTCTCCCCCGCGCTGCTGCCGAAGATCCACACCGGGCTGCCCGCGGCGGCTTCGGCCACCGGCGATCGCAGAACCTGTCCGCCCGCCTCGTAGGCCCCGTCGAGCAGGGCGAGCACATCACCGACCTGCTCCGAGAACCCCGGCGGCTCGGCCCCCGGGTGGTACAGCGTCTCGTACCCCGCGACGATGGCGGGAGCCGGTGCGGGCGCGCCCGGCGTCGGGGTCCGCAGGCGCTGCCCGGTGCGCCCGAGCCCGATGTCCACGCGTCCCGGGTGCAGGGCGGCGATCACGCCGAACGCATCCGCGACCGCGGGGGCCGTCGTGAATCCGATGAGCACGGCGGCGGAGCCGACGCGGATCCGGTTCGTCGCGGCGAGGATCTCCGCGATGAGCACGGCCGGGGCCGCGCTCGCGACGTGCGCGAAGTGGTGCTCCGCGACCCAGTAGCGGTGATAGCCCCAGTCCTCGGCGCGGCGCGCCAGGTCGAGCGTGTTGCGCAGCGCCTCCGCGGGCGTGCCGCCCTCGGGGATCGGGGCGAGGTCGAGGATGTCCAGCCGCGTCATCACGCGCCCTTCACGGCGAATCGGCTGACCGGCCGCTCCAGGCCGAGGATCTCGCGGAACGTGCCCGTGCCGGCGGCCCCCGGGAGCAGTGGCGCGAACGCGTCGCGCAGCCGCGGAAGGTCCACGGCGTTGACGCCGGGACGCAGCCGCGCACCGTCGAGCCCGACCGACCGCCAGCCGGCGATCAGGTCCACGAGCCCCTCCCCCGTGCCCGCATAGACCCGCGCGTCGTCGACGTACGGTTCTCGTCGATCGAGCTTGTCGATGCGCCGCAGGGCCGTTCGCTCCGAATCGGCGAGGTGGACGGTGACGTCGGCGAGTACCCGCGGAACACCCGCCGCGCGGAGCCGCACGGCGGTCGCACCCAACTCCTCGTCGGTTCCCGAGGCCAGGATCGCGACATCGGCGGCGTGCGCGAGGGTTTCGCTCTCGGCGTCGGCGACGCGCACCACGATCACGGGCCGCCCCTGCGGCGGCCGCGGGGTGATCGACGGCCCCTTGACGGAGAAGTGCTCCCCCTCGAAGTCGATGTAGTGCAGGCGTTCCCGGTCGATGTACCGCCCGGTGGCGGCGTCCTTGATCACGGCATCGTCCTCCCAGCTGTCCCAGAGGTCGCGGAGCACGGTGATGTACTCGTGCGCCTCGCGGTTCCGGCTGCGGCGATCCTGCGGCTCCTTGCGGCCGAACAGCGCCGCGTCCTCGCCGCGCCCCGTGGTGGCGGGCAGGACGCCGGCCCGGCCGCCGCTCACGTGGTCGAGGGTGGCCACGGCCTTCGAGGCGTGAAAAGGCTCGGTATGCGTGGCGGTCACGGTGGGAACCAGGCCGATCCGGGCGGTCGACGGTGCCACGCGCGCGGCGAGGAGGGTGGCGTCGAAGCGTCCGGTGAGCCGGTCGCGGGCGGTGAGGGTGAACGAGTCCTCGAAGGTCGCGAAGTCGGCGGCGGCCGCCTCCGCGGAGCGGGCCAGCCCAACCCAATGCTCCGCGGAGGTGGCCTCCAGTGGATCCGCTCCCACTTCGGCGAACGCTGCGGGATGCCAGCCGAAGGGCTCCAGGGCGATCCCGAGGACAGGACGAGTGGTCGACGCGGTCACGGGAACGACGGTATGCGGCCGGCCCGCGGGTGTAACCCCTTGCGCTCAGCGTGCTTCCAACCGCGAGGCGCACACCGCCACGGCGCTACGGCCGGACTGTGCAATCCCACAGAATGGGAATCAAGTGAGTGAACGTTCTCTTACGCGACTCGATACGCTACCGTCCACGGTGTATGCGATCCCACAGAGGGAAGGCCGGAGGAACCACGCGGATGAAGTCGGCTCTACTCAAGCCCCTGGGCGTCCTCGTCGCGGCGTGCCTGATCGCCACCGCCGCACCCGCACTCCGCGCGCCGGAGACGAGCGCCGAGCCCTGGAAGCCGGGATCCGGGGTGGCCGGCATGATCAACCCCGAGTGGATCGCCTCGCACGAGGCACCCACGAAGTACCCGCGTATGAGCACCGAATGGGACGTGCCGATCACGATGTCCGACGGGACCGTGCTGCGCGCGAACATCTACCGGCCGGCCGACGCCGCCGGGAACGCGATCACGGCGAAGACGCCCACCCTCCTGAACGTGACGCCGTACACGAAGCTCCTCACCACGATCGCGATGCTGGCCCTCAACGTCCCGGTACTCACCGACGCGATGATCCGGTTCCTCAACCTGTTCAATTTCGCCGGGACCCCCATCGCCGGTGTCAACGACCTGCGCGACATGCTCAACAGCGGCGTCGCGAACTCCTTCGGCGTGGACCCCAAGCTCGTCCAGAACGGCTACACCCAGGTGGTCCTCGATGTGCGGGGCACCGGCAACTCGCAGGGCGTGTGGCAGCTCTTCGGGCCGCGCGAACAGGACGACACGATCGAGGCCCTGGACTGGGTGCGCACGCAGCCGTGGACCAACGGCCGGATCGGCATGAACGGCATGTCCTACTCGGGCATCAACCAGCTGCAGGCCGCGTCCAAGAACCCGAAGGGCCTGCAGGCGCTGTTCCCGGTGGTCCCCGGCGCGGACATCATGAACGACGCGCTGGCCCCGGGCGGCGGTGTCGCGCTGGGCTTCGCGCTCCCCTGGCTCACCGCCGTCAACACGCTCAAGATGATCCCCGACCTGCGCTCGCTGCTCAACGGCACCTTCGACTGGAGGTGGCTGCAGGACCGCATCCAGAACCCGATCACCTACATCCCCGACCTCCTGTCCGCGCTCCTGGTCCCGAACCCCGAGCAGGCGACACCGAAGGCGCAGGAGCTGCTCACCGCGAGCGCGGACCTGCGCCGGGCGATGGTGACACCGCTCGAGAAGGTCACCACCCCGACCTTCGCCATCGGCGCCTGGCACGACATCTTCACCAACTCGGAGTGGCGACTGCCGACCGAACTGAGCAGCTTGCCGACCAGCAAGAAGAAGCTCATCATGAGCGACGGCTTCCACGGCACGGCCTCGCACGACATGGGCGGCGTGGACCAGCCGACCCGCGTCGACGTGCTGCAGAAGGCGTGGTTCGACAAGTGGCTCAAGGACGTCGACAACGGCATCGACAACTACGCCCCGGTCACGCTGCACCGCAAGGGCGGCGGCTGGTGGCAGGGCGACACGTTCCCCGAGCCCGGCCAGCAGTACCAGCGCATGTACCTCTCCGGCCTCACCTCGGGGTCGGCCCCGGGATCGTTGAGCGACAACAGCCTCCAGACCGCGCCGCCGAAGATCCCCGCGCGGCGCACCGTGGGCCCCGGCCTGTCCACCCTGTGTTCCAACGACACGGGCCAGGCGATGATCGGAGCGCTCGTGTTCCAGGGCTGCACCGCGGACAACCGGGTCGCGGAGATGAACGGCCTGACCTTCTCGTCGAAGCCGGTCGCGAAGAACACCGTGGTCTCGGGCCCGATCAACCTGCACCTCACCACGACCCAGGACGCGCAGGACGCGTACTGGAACATCATGATCACCGACGTCTCGCCCGACGGCCGCTCCGAGGTGATCAGCTCCGGCCAGCTCACCACCTCGGTCCGGCAGATCGACGAGGCGCGGAGCATCAAGACGGCGGCCGGCGACTACGCCGCCCCGACCTACGCCATGGACATCGCGAAGCGGCAGACGGTGAAGCCGGGGCAGGTCGTGGAGCTCGACATCGCGTCGCACGCCACATCGGCGATCCTCAGGCCGGGGCACCGGCTGCGCGTGGACGTGTTCGCCCTGAACCTGACCAAGGCCGCGCCGCTCGGGCCGGTCGCCGCGCTGAGCCAGTACAAACCGCAGCACGTGCTGATCGACCCGACGAGGCCCAGCTACCTGGTGGTGCCGTCGGACCGCCCTCTGCCGTAGATCACCCGAGCGTCGCGACGAGGACCGCGGCGAGGCACATCGCGGGGCCGTGTGGCACGGTGCGGTCTCGGGCGACGGCGGCCCACGCCAGGGTGATCACCTGGGCTCCGAGCACCGCGGGCAGGACGGCCGCCGCGCCGCAGGACCATCCGACCGCGGCGCCGAGCGTGGGCGCGAGCTTCACATCGCCCGCCCCCATCCCGCGGCCCAGGAAGCCGAGCGCGTTGATCGCGGTCCAGACCGCCGCGCCGCCCGGAGCGGACCAGTCACCGTCGGCGGCGAACAGGCAGCAGGCCAGGAGCGCGACCGCAGCCCCGGGCAGGGTGAGCACGTTCGGCAGGCGCCGCTGTCGCACGTCGAACCAGCACAGCGCGGCGCACCACGCCAGGAATCCCCCGAAGAGCCCCCACTCCACCCGGTCAGCATTCCCCGGAGGCGGGGGTCCGCGCAGCGGAACCCCGCGAAAATGCACGGCAGAGGGCGTCCGCGGCCACTATGGCCGCGAGTCACCTCTCCGGCGAAGATTCGCGAAGCGGATCAGGCCTCGAGCACCGCTCTCAGGCGATCCGGCACCGGGATGGAGCCGGAACCGTCGGCCGCGATCACCGCGTACACGATGCGGCCCGCCACCGCCCGTGTCGGCTCCGCCTCGCCCAGCCCGACGAGGAACGCGAATTCCAGGGTGTAGCTCTTGGTGCCGATCCGGCCCGGGGTGATCACCAGCTCGGCGTCCTCCGCGTCGGTGAGGCCCGCGGCGTAGTCCAACTCCACGTGCACCACCTGCGAATCGAAGCCGGCGGCGAGCCACCCCTCGTAGCTCATCCCGCGGTCGGCGTAGAACTCCGTCACCGCCGTGTCCACGTAGCCCAGGTACCACATGTTGAACATGACGCCCTGGCGGTCGATTTCGTAGTAGCGCGGCCGGAACCGGTAGCGGAAGTCGGTCATCGCGCCGCCCGCGCCGCGTCGAGTGCCTCCGCCATCGCGGCGCGCGGGGCGGGCCGCCCGGTGAACAGCTCGGCCTGCCGGAAGGCCTGGTGCAGCAGCATCGTCAGGCCGCCCGCGGTGCGGGCGCCCTTGGATTCGGCGGCCGCGACCAGGAGCGTGGGCCACGGGTCGTAGGCCACGTCGGCGACGGCCGGTGCCGCGGAGCTCAGCGCGTCCATGAGCGGGAAGTCCTCGGGCTGCGCCGACCCCGGCAGCGTGGAGACGACGACGCCCGCCTCGGGCACCCCGGCCGCCGCGAGCGCCGCCCACGAGGCGGCCAGCCCGAACGACTCGGCACACTCCAGCGCGCCCCGGGCGCGCTCCTCCGAGCGGGACAGCACCGTCACCCGAAGGAAGCCGCGGTCCGCCAGCGCGGCGAACACCGGACGTGCCGTGCCGCCCGCGCCGACCACGACCGCCGACTCCCCCGTCGCACCGCACTCGTCGAGGAGGCCCGCAGCCCCGTCGACGTCGGTGCAGTCGGCGAGCCAACCGCCGTCGGCGCGCACCAGCGTGTTCGCGGAGCCGACGCGGACCGCGCGATCGGTGCGCTCATCGGCGAAATCGAGGGCCGCGAACTTGCCCGGCATCGTCACCGACACCCCGACCCACTCCGGGCCGAACCCACCGACCAACCCCGGAAGGGACTCCGCATCGCACTCGACCCGGTCGTACGTCCAGTCCAGGCCGAGCGCCGCGAACGCGGCGCCGTGCAGCACCGGCGACAGCGAGTGGTCGATGGGCTTGCCGAGCACGGCGGCCCGTCGGGCGGGGCTCGTCACCCGCCGCACCCGACGGAGAGGAACTTGGCGTCGCACGCCTTCTGCCGGTTGCGCTCGTGCTGCGCGAAGTCGTCGGTGAACAGGGTGGTGCCCTTGTCGTCGACGGTCACGAAGTAGAGCCACGGCCCGGGCGTCGGGTTCTCGGTGGCGAGCAGCGCCGGGTTCCCGACGGCGCCGATGGGCGTGGCCGGCAGGCCGGTCTTGGCGTAGGTGTTCCACTCGGTCTTCTTGAGCAGCTTCTCGCCCGCCACGTCGATGCTCGTGATGGCCTCGGTGTAGTTGACCGTGGAGTCCATCTCCAGTTTCTGGTTCTTCGCGAGGCGGTTGAGGATGACCCGCGCGACCTTCGGGTAGTCGTCGGCCTGGTTCACCTCGCGCTCCACGATCGACGAGGACACCAGCACCTGATACGGGTCCAGCTTCGCCGCCGAGGTGGTGCTGGCGTTGAGCAGCCCCTGCGCCTCGTAGCGCTCGGTGGACGCCGTGATCAGGGCTTTGAGGATCGACTGCGGAGTGCCGAACGGGTCGACCTCCTCCCACACGCCCGGAGCGATCAGGCCCTCGAGGCGCCGGTGGTCGCCGCGCAGCGCGTTCACCGCGCGGGTGGCCCACGACGGGACGCCCAGCTCCGTGGGGCTCGCCGTGGCCGCGACGCGGATGAACTCCTCCTTGGAGATCTTCTTCTTCGCGCCGCCCTCGGTGTGCGCGGTCGCGGCGGACAGGCCGCTGAGGATGCCGGGCGCGACCTTGTTGTCCCGGTTGCGCTTGTCGTCCAGCTGGGCGCCGGGCGCGACCCCCAGCATGCCGACGCGGTGCGACCGGGCCGGGTCGACGATCATGTCCACGGCCTCGCTCGCCGACAGCTGCTTGCGCAGCTCGTAGTAGCCGGCGGAGATCGGCTCGTTCCCCGCCGCCCGATTGAAGGCGCCGGTGGACTTCACGACGCCCGCCTCCACGAGGCTGCGACCGAAGTCCGAGTTGTTCTGGCCCGTGATGTGCACGACGACCTCGGGGCCGGCCTGCCCCGACGGGTAGTCCTCGGGAGCGTCCTTACCGAACAGCGAACCGCGCACCGACCACAGCACACCGCCCGCGACGACCAGGAAGATCAGCACCACCGACAGCAGCGCCACGCGGCGGCGCCGACGGATCCGCGCCTGCCGGGCCGCCCGGCGGCGCTCCGACCGGCCGCCGGCCCGGCCGACGGGCACGGGCTCAGCACGTTCGGTTCTCCACCCGTCGTTCACTCACCGACCTCCTCGGGATCGATCCTCGGTCGCCGCTCGTCCAGCCACCCCTGCAGGATGGCGACGGCGGCGGCCTGGTCGATCACCGCTCGCTGCTGCTTCGCCCGCACCCCGTTGTCCCGAAGCGCGCGCTGCGCGGTCACCGTGGTGAAGCGCTCATCTGAGAAAGATACCTGCGGCGGGTTTGCGGTCGTGGTATCCAGCACCCCGGCGAGCCGCGCCGCGAACTCCTCCGCCATCCGCGCGGACGCGCCGTGCTCGCCCCGCAGCGTGCGCGGCATCCCCACGACGATCTCGACCGGCTCGTAATCGGTCACGATCTGCGCGATGCGCCGCAGGTCGGAGCCGTTCGAGGCGGCGCGGACCGTCTCGACCGGCGTCGCGAGCAGACCGTCCGGATCGGAGATCGCGACTCCGATCCGGGCCTTGCCCACGTCGAGGCCGAGGCGCCGGCCGCGTTCCCAGCCGGGTCCGCTCGCCATCGACTAGGCGCCCGCCACTCGGGCGACCTCGGACCGCACCGCGGCCAGCGCCGCGTCGATCCCCGAGGCGTCCGAGCCGGCGCCCTGGGCCATGTCCCCCTTGCCGCCGCCGCGGCCGCCGATCGCCGGGGCCGCGGCCTTCACCACGTCGCCCGCCTTGACCCCGAGGTCCTGGGCGGCGTCGTTGACGGCCACCACGAACGGCACCTTCTCACCGTCGACCGCGAACAGGGCGATCACCGCGGCGTCGCCGCCGAGGCGGCCCTTGAGCTGGGTGACCAGGCCGCGCAGCTCGCCCGCCGTGACGCCCGCCGGGGCGCGCGCGGCGACCAGCCGCACGGCGCCGGCCCGCTCGGGCGACGAGGCGAGCTCCGACAGCGCCGACAGCGCGGCCTGCGCACGCAGCTTCTCCAGCTCCTTCTCCGCGTCCTTGAGGCGAGTCACCAGCGATTCGACGCGGGCCGGCACCTCCTCGGACGGGACCTTGAGCGAGGACGACAGCGCCGAGACCAGCGCATGCTCCTTGGCCAGGTACTGCTGCGAGTCCAGGCCCACGTAGGCCTCCACGCGGCGCACGCCGGAACCGACGGAGCTCTCCCCGAGCAGCGTGACCGGGCCGACGAGGCCCGAGCTCGCGACGTGGGTGCCGCCGCACAGCTCCAGCGAGAACGGCCCGCCGATCTCCACGAGGCGCACCCGATCGCCGTAGTTCTCGCCGAACAGGGCCATGGCGCCGCGCTTCTTCGCGGACTCCAGATCGGTCACCTCGGTGTGCACGCCGTAGTCGGCCTGCACCGCCTCGTTGGTGACCTGCTCGATATCGGCGCGCTGCTGCTCGGTGAGGCCGCCGGACCAGCGGAAGTCGAACCGCAGGTAGCCGGGCCGGTTGAGCGAGCCGGCCTGAACGGCGTTGGGGCCCAACACCTGCCGCAGCGCGGCGTGCACCAGGTGGGTGCCGGAATGGCCCTGGGTACTGCCGTGCCGGTGGGTGGCGTCGACAGCGACCGTCACCCGGTCGCCCTCGTTCACCTCTCCCGCGGCGACGGTGCCCTGGTGCCGCCACACGGTCTTCGCGACGCGCTGCACGTCGGTGACCACGATCTGGGCGCCGGCGGCGGTGGTGATGGTGCCGATGTCGGCGAGCTGCCCGCCCGCCTCCGCGTACAGCGGGCTGCGGTCGAGCACGATCTCCACATCGTCGCCCTGCTGCGCGGCGGGCACCCGCACACCGTCGCGGATGAGGCCGAGGACCTGCGCATCGGACGACAGCTCGTCGAATCCGGTGAACTCGGTGGGCCCGCGGTCGAGGAACTCACGGAACACCGAGAGGTCCGCGTGCCCGGACTTCTTCGCGGTGGCGTCCTCCTTGGCGCGCTGGCGCTGCTCGGCCATGAGTGCGCGGAAGCCGCCCTCGTCGACGGTGAGCCCGGCCTCCGAGGCCATCTCCAGCGTGAGGTCGATCGGGAAGCCGTAGGTGTCGTGCAGCGTGAAGGCGTCATCGCCCGAGAGCACGGTCCTCCCGGCCGATTTCGTGGAGTCGACCGCGTTGCCGAACAGGGTGGTGCCCTGCTCCAGGGTCTTGAGGAACGCGGCCTCCTCGCCGGTGGCGACGGTGCGGATGCGCTGCGCGTCGTCGGCCAGCGACGGGTACGACGGTGTCATCGTGGCGATGACGGTGTCGACGAAGGCGCCCATCGTCTCGCCGGTGGCGCCGAGCAGGCGGGCCGAACGGACGATGCGGCGCAGCAGCCGGCGCAGCACGTAGCCGCGGCCGTCGTTGCCGGGGTTCACGCCGTCCTCGATGAGCATGACCGCGGTGCGGGTGTGGTCGGCGATCACGCGGAACAACCGGTCGTGCTCCGGGTCCCCGTCGTTGTACTTCCGGCCGGTGAGCTCCTGCGCGCGGTCGATGACGGGGCGCAGCAGATCCGTGTCGTACACGTTGTCGACGCCCTGCAGGATGAACGCGACGCGCTCGACGCCCATGCCGGTGTCGATGTTCTTCTTCGGCAGCTCGCCGAGGATCTCGTAGTCCTCCTTGCCGCCGCCCTCGCCGCGACGGTTCTGCATGAAGACGAGGTTCCAGATCTCGATGTAGCGGTCCTCGTCGGCCTCCGGGCCGCCCTCCACGCCGAACTCGGGTCCGCGGTCGTAGAAGATCTCCGAGCACGGGCCGGCGGGGCCGGGGACGCCCATGGACCAGTAGTTGTCCTTGACCCCGCGGCGCTGGATCCGCTCGGGCACCTGGCCCACCTCGAGCCAGAGATCGCGGGCCTCGTCGTCGTCGAGGTAGACCGTCGACCACAGGCGTTCGGGGTCCATCCCGAATCCGCCCTCGTCGACGGGGTTCGTGAGCAGGCTCCAGGCGAACCGGATCGCGTCGCGCTTGAAGTAGTCGCCGAAGCTGAAGTTCCCGGCCATCTGGAAGAACGTGTTGTGGCGGGTGGTGATGCCCACCTCCTCGATGTCGAGGGTGCGCACGCACTTCTGGATCGAGGTGGCACGGTCGTACGGCGGCGTCTGCTGGCCCAGGAAGAAGGGCACGAACGGCACCATGCCGGCGTTCACGAACAGCAGATTCGGGTCGTTCAGGACCAGCGAAGCGCTCGGCACCTGGGTGTGTCCGGCGTTGACGAAGTGGTCCGTGAACCGCTTCCGAATCTCATGGGTCTGCACAGCGATCCTTCGCGTCCTCGATTATGTGGCGACTGATCAACCTTACCGAGGAGTACCCCCGGCTCGCGAACGCGTTCGGTCGCAGTCGTGCACCGGGTGCGCGCTCAGGCGCGGCCGCGCCGGATGATGCCGCGCAGCCGGGACACCCGCGGCCCGATCTCGCGCTCGAACCCGTGGTCGGTGGGCTCGTAGTAGTCGACCCCCACGAGGTCGTCCGGCGGGTACTGCTGCGCCGCGACGCCGCCCGGCACGCCGTGCGGGTAGACGTAGCCCTGGGCGTTGCCGAGCTTCTCGGCCCCCGCGTAGTGACCGTCGCGCAGGTGCGGCGGGACGGCGCCGGACTTCCCGGCCGCGACGTCGGCCATCGCCGACCCGATCGCGGCGACCACGCCGTCCGATTTGGGGGCCGAGGCGAGGTGGATCGTGGCCTGCGCCAACGCCAATCGCGCCTCGGGCATGCCGATGAGCTGCACCGCCTGGGCCGCCGCGGTGGCCACGAGCAGTGCCTGCGGATCGGCCATCCCGATGTCCTCCGAGGCGTGCACCACCAGTCGCCGGGCGATGAACCGCGGATCCTCGCCCGCGGAGATCATCCGCGCCAGGTAGTGCAGCGCGGCGTCCACATCGGAGCCGCGGATCGACTTGATGAAGGCGCTGATCACGTCGTAGTGCTGATCGCCGGCGCGGTCGTAGCGGACCGCCGCGGTGTCGATCGAGGACTCGACCGACTCGAGCGTGATCTCGCCCTCCCCCGCCCCGGCGGTCACGTCCGCAGCCGCCTCCAGCGCGGTGAGGGAACGCCGCGCGTCGCCGCCCGCGAGTCGCACGACGTGCTCCCGGGCCTCGTCGGAGATGGTGAGCGCACCGTCGTAGCCCCGCGGGTCCGCGAGGGCGCGGTCGATGAGTTCGGAGACGTGTTCCGGTTCCAGCGGCCGCAGCTGCAGGATCAGCGACCGGGACAGCAGCGGCGACACCACGGAGAAGCTCGGGTTCTCGGTGGTCGCGGCCACGAGCAGCACCACCCGGTTCTCGACCGCGGCCAGCAGCGCGTCCTGCTGGGCCTTGGAGAAGCGGTGCACCTCGTCGATGAACAGCACCGTCTGCTCCCCGACGAGCAGCCGCCGGCGCGCCATCTCGATCACCGCGCGCACGTCCTTGACCCCGGCGGAGAGCGCCGACAGCGCCTCGAACCGGCGCTCGGTGGCCCCGGAGATGAGCGACGCGATCGTCGTCTTGCCCGTGCCGGGCGGACCGTACAGGATCACGCTGGCGGCCCCGGCACCGTCGATGAGGCGGCGCAGCGGGGTTCCGGAACCCAGCAGGTGCTCCTGGCCGAGCACCTCGTCGAGGGTCTGCGGCCGCATCCGCACGGCCAGCGGGGTCCCGGTGTGGGTGGGGACGAAATCCACCGCCCCCTGGGACTGCGGATCGCGGGCCGTTCCGGGCGTGCCGAGGTCCCCGTCGTCGCCGAACAGGGAGTCGGTCACTGCGTGCGGACCTCCGCGGCGGCGGTTCCGGCGAAGTCGGCGATCCGGGGGTCGGCGGCGGCGAGCCGTTCCCAGCGCCGGGCGAGCTCCTCCCCGGACCACGCGGACAGGTTCTCCAGGTGCCCCGGGTCGATCCGGCTCGCGGAGTCGAGGCCGAGGGCCCAGAAGGTGGCGAGGGTCAGCCAGGCGAGCTTGGCGGTGGACAGGTGCCGGCGCAGCGCCACGTCGTCGGCGAGGCGCGGCCAGAGGCGGACGACCTCGGAACGCCACGCCTCCACGATGGCGACGTCGAGATCGGGCGAGTGCCCGTCGGGCGTGCAGTCCGGGTAGGTGAGCAGGGCGTACGCCACGTCGAGCGCGCCGTCGCGGAACCCCGCCCACTCGTAGTCGAGGAAGCGGACCGCGCCGCCCACGACGTGGGTGTTCTCGGGCCCGACGTCCGAGGGGCTGAACGCGCGGAACGCGCCGCCGGTGAACAGCGCGACCGCGGCGTCGAGTGCGTCCCTGGCCGCCTGGTCGACGCCGCCCAGGGCCTGCGGCACGAGGGTGGCGGCCCGCTCGAACTCCCCCGCGACGGGGTCGTTGCGGGAGTCGGTGTGCTCGCGACGGGCCAGGGTGGAGAGGTCGATCTCGCGGCCGTAGGTGCCCGAGTGCATCCGCCCGAGGGCCTGCGCCCACGCGGACAACACGGTGGGCACCTGCGACGAGCCGGTGCGTCCCAGCAGCTCGGTCATCGTCTCGCCGTCGCCCAGGTCCTGCAGGACCAGGACCTTGGCCTCGGCATCGGAGGCGAGCAGCTGCGGGCCGGGCCGGGACTCCACCGGCAGGGCCGTCGCGAACTTGTACGCGGCGCCCTCGCGGGCGAAGGCCTCGGCGTGGTCGGCGTCGATGTGATCGGCGGCGCGCAGCTGCTTGATCACGACGGTCCGCGGCAGCAGCGGGTTGTTGTGCAGGACCCGCGCCCGCAGCACGAGCGTGCGGCCCGAACCGCCCAGATCCTCGGGTTCGCCGAGGTCCACCGGCGCCCCCACCCGGCGTGCGAGGAGCCCCTCGACCGCGGTGAGGGCCGCCTGCGTCGATTCGAAACCCAGCGCGGCAACCATCGCTTCCAACCTACCTCAGGAGACCAGGGGTGCGACGTCCACGGAGACATGGATCTTCGACCCGGACGATTCCGTGTAGATGACCCCGCGCAGAGGTGGGACGTCTTCGTAATCGCGCCCCCAGGCGACGGTCACGTGCCGCTCGTCGACGAACTTGTTGTTGGTGGGGTCGAACGGCAGCCAGACGTCGCCGGGGAGCCACACGGCCGCCCACGCGTGCGTCGCGCCGGCACCGACGACGCGGTCCTGGCCGGGCGGCGGTTCGGTGGCCAGGTAGCCGGAGACGTAGCGCGCCGCGAGCCCCTTGGACCGCAGGCACGCGATCGCGACCCGGGCGAAGTCCTGGCACACGCCCTCGCGGCGTTCCATGACGGTGGCGACGCGGGTGGACACGTTGGTGGCGCCGGACTTGTACTCGAAGTCCGTGTAGATCCCCGTGGTGAGCTCCTCCACGGCCTCCACCAGCGGCTTCCCCGGGGTGAAGATCGCATCCGCGTAGGCGCGAACGGCGTCGTCGATCTCGGGCGGCCGCTGGTCGAGCCGGTACTGGGCGGCCAGCGCCCCCGCCTCGCCGACGGGCCGGGCCAGTTCCCAGGGGGCGAGCGCGGGCCCCTCGTCGGTGATCGACGCGGCGAGCGGGTCGACCTCCACGAGGGACTCACCGCGCACCGTGAGCTCCGTGTGCGGGGTGGTGACGTGGAAGTACGTGTCGGTGTTGCCGTACGCGTCGCGGCCCTCGGAGCGGTCACCGGGCTCGGGGCCGATCACGATCTCGTGTTCGGCGACGCGCTGCTCCGGCAGCTCGCGCGGGGTGAGGTAGCAGCGCCCGTAGCTGGAGGTGACCTCCGCGTCGTAGCCGTAGGTGGTCTCGTGCACCACCCGGTACCGCCGCGTGGCCGAATCGGCGGTCCGGCGGGAGAAGCTCAGGCCCATGCCGGCACCCCCACCCAGATCGGCCGGGCCTCCGCCGGGAGCGCGAACCGGGTCCGTTCGAGCACGTCGGACACCTCCCGGAGACCGTCGGTCACGGCGTCGAGGAGACCGGAGAGCTCGGCGCGGCGGCCGTCCGTCACGGTCTCTGCGTCGGCGGTGTCGAACCGCCGCAGCCGCGCCTGCAGGTCCGTGACCACCCGCTCGGCGGCGGCGCTGCGCAGCTCGTCGGGCTGCCGCTGCAGGTCGTGCGCCAGGGCGTCGAGCTGGAAGGTGAGCGAGCGCGGGTTGGTCGCGTCGAAGAACATCAGGTCCACCGCGGCGCCCACCCGCAGCACCGCCCGGTGCCGCCGCCGGTAGGTGACCGCGGACTCCCCCGCCACCAGGTACGCGTCGAGCATGCCCGCCTCGACCTCGGGTTCCGCCTCGGGAACCACGACCGACGCGGTCAGCGCGCACAGCTGCAGCGCCCGCTCGATCCGCCGGCCGGCGTCCATCATCAGCCAGCCCGGGTCCTCGACGTGGGACTCGCGCGCGAGGCCGGAGAACGCCAGCAGCGACACCAGCACCTCGCCGAGCGTCTGGTCCAGCTGGTCGCCCTCGTCGCCGCGGACCGCGGCCAGCCGCCCGAGGGAGCGCTCCGCGCCGCTGAGCACGAGCCACGTGTCGGTCGACATCTGATCGCGCACCGCTCGCAGGCAGGCCCGCAGCCGGATCCCCGAATGCGCGACGGTGCCGGGCACGTCGGGGTCCAGGGTGCGTCGCCGCAGGCAGGAGACCACGTCGGACTGCTCCGCCCCCTCCACGACGATCCGCCCCAGCTCCTCGGTGACGGACACCTCGACCACCGCGTCGAGCAGCGGCTGCAGGGCCGCCGCGCCGGGCTGCCAGGGACGGTGCCGGAACTCCTGGTTGCGGTCGTGCGCCACCGTGAGCAGGCGCACCATCGCCTCGGCGCGTTCGGCGTAGCGGCCGATCCAGAACTGGTCGGACAGCACGCGCGGGGTGGCGACGGGTCCGCTCGCGGCGATCGCGGTGACCCGAGGCGACTGGGTGGTGACCCGTACGGCGCGGGCCTCCTCCCCCGCCGGGACCCACACGTCGCGGGCGCGGGAGGAGTGCATCCGGGCCCCCTCGTCGCCGTCCAGCAGCACCTGCCCCAGGCCGCCGCTGAGCACCGAGTACCCCGCCTCCTGGCCCAGGGAGAACACCCGGAGCCCGAAGCCGCGGTCCACGACCTCGACGCCGCGGTCCAGGGCGGGCTCGGTGGCGAACGGCACCAGTGTCTTGACGCACCACACCGTGGGATCGGCGGCGATGCGCGCCCGCAGCGTCTCGGCCTGCGCGGCGGTGAGCCGGCCGCCCACCACCTGCTCGCCCGTCGCGAAATCGATCACCAGGGCGTCGTCGAGCGGACCGTCGAGCGCCGCCCGGCCGGCGGGCGTCGCGGCGTGCAGCGTGGGCGTCGAGTCGAGCAGCAGGTCCTCGTCGAGCAGGGCACGGCAGAGCTCGGGGAGGTAGGCGTGCAGGGCGGGGTTCTCGAGGACGCCGGAGCCGAGGGTGTTGACCACGGTGACTGCCCCGCGGGTCATCATCTCGACGAGCCCGACCACGCCGAGGCGGGAGTCCGTGCGCAGGTCGAGCGGGTCGGAGAACTCCGAATCCACGCGCCGCAGCACCACGTCGACCCGCTTCATCCGGCCGAGGGCCCGCATGTACAGGCCCCCGTCGCGCACGGTGAGGTCGGACGCCTCGACCAGCGGGAAGCCGAGCACGGAAGCGAGGTAGGCCTGGTCGAACGCGGTCTCGGAGAACGAGCCGGGGCTGAGCACCACCACGGTGGGGTCCTGGGCGCCGGGCGGCGCCGATTCGAGGAGTTGCACCCGCAGGGCGGCGGCGAAGGAGGACACCGGGCGGGGCATCTCGGCGCGGAACTCCCTCGGCAGCGCACGCGAGGTGACGCGGCGGTCGGCGAGCGCGTAGCCGACGCCCGACGGCGCCTGGGTGCGGTCTGCGTACACGGCGTACGGCCCCGAGCCGTCGGCCCCGGCACCGGCCGGGCGGCCGACGTCCGCGGCGTGCAGGAACAGCGACCGCGGGCCGGGCGACGGGACACCCACCGCGCGGCGGATGTACCCCGGGTGCGCGAACAGAACCTCGGGCGGCACCAGGCCGGTGCCGACGATGCGCTGCTCGCCGTAGAAATCCTTGAGCACCGCGTCGAGCAGCTGGGACCGCTGCGCCACCCCCTTGGCGAGGGCCTCCCACTCCTCGGTGCCGAACAGCACCGGCAACGGATCGAGGCGCCACGGCCCCGGTTCGACGGGGTCGAGGTGTTGCGGCGGGATCGCGTCGAGGGCGTTGTAGGTGATGCCCTCGTCGTCGATGAGTCCGTCGACGCGGCCCGACAGGCGGCGCAGGGCGTCGCCGTCGAGCTCGCGGAGACCTTCGAGCGTCACAGCTCCGTCGCTACTCCGGCGCCTGCCCGGCCCCGGCCTGCTCCGCCGCCTGCGCGGGCTTGGCCTGCTCCGGCTCCGGCTTCTTCGGCTTGGCGTCCATGCCGGACTCGCGGCGCTGCTGGACCGTGATGGGAGCGGGCGCCTCGGTCAGCGGGTCGACGCCGCCGCCCGACTTGGGGAACGCGATGACCTCGCGGATCGAGGCCGCGCCGGCGAGCAGCGAGACGACGCGGTCCCAGCCGAAGGCGATGCCGCCGTGCGGCGGTGCGCCGTAGGAGAAGGCGTCCAGGAGGAACCCGAACTTCTCCCGGGCCTGCTCCTCGTCGATGCCCATGACGGCGAAGACCCGCTCCTGCACGTCCTGGCGGTGGATGCGGATGGAGCCGCCGCCGATCTCGTTGCCGTTGCAGACGATGTCGTAGGCGTAGGCGAGCGCGCCGCCGGGGTCCGTGTCGAAGGTGTCCATCGACTCCGGCTTCGGGCTGGTGAAGGCGTGGTGGACGGCCGTCCAGGCGCCGTCGCCCACGGCCACGTCGCCCGACGCGGTCGCATCGTCGGCGGGCTCGAACAGGGGCGCGTCGACGACCCAGGTGAAGGCCCAGTCGCCCTCCTTGATGAGGCCCAGCTTGTCGGCGATCTCGCCGCGGGCGGCGCCGAGCAGGGCCCGCATCTGCTTGGTGGCGCCGGCGGCGAAGAACACGCAGTCGCCCGGCTGGGCGCCGACGTGGGCGGCGAGCCCGGCGCGCTCGTCGTCGGACAGGTTCTTGGCGACGGGGCCGGCCAGCTCGCCGTCCTCGCCGATGAGCACGTAGGCGAGGCCGCGGGCGCCGCGCTGCTTGGCCCACTCCTGCCAGGCGTCGAGCTGGCGGCGCGGCTGCGACGCGCCGCCGGGCATGACGACGGCACCCACGTACTGCGACTGGAACACCCGGAACGGCGTGTCCTTGAAGTACTCGGTGCACTCGACCAGCTCGAGCCCGAAGCGCAGGTCCGGCTTGTCGGAACCGAAGCGGCGCATGGCCTCCGCGTAGGTCAGGCGCGGGATCGGAGTGGGGATCTCGTGGCCGATGAGCGACCAGAGCGCCTTGACGATCTGCTCGCCGAGGGCGATCACGTCCTCCTGGTCCACGAAGCTCATCTCGATGTCGAGCTGGGTGAACTCGGGCTGCCGGTCGGCGCGGAAGTCCTCGTCGCGGTAGCAGCGGGCGATCTGGTAGTACCGCTCCATGCCTGCCACCATGAGCAGCTGCTTGAACAGCTGCGGGCTCTGCGGCAGCGCGTAGAAGGTCCCGGGGCGCAGGCGCGCGGGCACCAGGAAGTCGCGGGCGCCCTCGGGGGTGGACCGGGTGAGCGTCGGGGTCTCGATCTCGACGAAGTCGTGCAGCGCGAGCACGTTGCGCGCCACGGCGTTCGCCTGGCTGCGCAGCCTGATGGCGGCCGCGGGATCCTCGCGGCGCAGGTCCAGGTAGCGGTACTTCAGGCGCGCCTCCTCGCCCGGCTCCTCGTCGAGCTGGAAGGGCAGCGGCGCGGACTCGTTGAGCACGGTCAGCTCGGTGACGTTGACCTCGATGTCGCCCGACGGGAGGTTCGGGTTCTCGCTGCCCTCGGGCCGCTTCTCGACGGTGCCGGTCACCAGGACGCAGTACTCGGAGCGCAGACGGTGGGCCTGCTCGGCGACGTCCGATTCGCGGAACACCACCTGGGCCACTCCCGAGCTGTCCCGCAGGTCGATGAAGATGACGCCGCCGTGGTCACGCCGGCGCGCGACCCAGCCCGCGAGGGTGACGACGGTGCCGGCATCCTCCGCCCGCAGTGATCCAGCAAGGTGGGTGCGCAGCACGTTCGATGGTCCTTCCGATGGTGATTCAATGAGCCATGGACATGCTACGGGGCGAGAAGGTGCACCCTCTCACCGCTGTCGTGGAAAGCTGTGCGCATGACGTTTCGGGATAACGGACCGCTCGATACCAGTGGTGTGAGCGCCGGTGGCGGTGGCGGCGGCATCGGCCGCGGCGTGATGATCGGCGGCGGTGGCCTGGGCACCGTCGTCCTGGTGGTCCTCGGCCTGTTCTTCGGCGTGGACCTCACCGGCGGCGGCTCCGAGCAGCCCGTGGCCCCGGGTGGCCAGGGCGGGAACGCGGGCATCTCGCAGGCCGATCAGGAGATGGACAAGAAGATCAAGAGCTGCACCATCCAGCTGGCGAACACGGACACCACCTGCCGGATCGTCGCGACCACCAACTCCTTGAACAAGGTGTGGCCGCAGCTGCTGCGCGGTTACCAGCCGCCGCGGGGCGGGACGAAGATCATGCCCGTGGGCGCCACGTCGATCAACACCCGCTGCGGCGTCGCGGGCGCGGACACCGGCCCGTTCTACTGCCCCGCGGACCAGGTGGCGGTCTTCCAGATCGACTTCATGGACCGGGTGATCGAGCGGATGGGCGGCACCAACGCCCCGTTCTCGCAGGAGTACATCGTGGCGCACGAGTGGGGTCACCACGTGCAGAACCTGCTGGGCGACATCACCAAGTCGCAGCAGGGCAGCGGCGCGCAGGGCGGCTCGGTGCGCGTGGAGCTGCAGGCCGACTGCTACGCCGGCGTGTGGGCCTCGAAGGCGGACAAGGGCCAGGACGCCATGCTGGAGCCGCTGACCCAGCAGCAGATCTCCGACGCGATCACCACCGCGCAGGCCATCGGCGACGACACGATCCAGAAGAACGCGGGCCGCAACGTGAACCCGGAGTCGTTCTCGCACGGCACGTCCGCGCAGCGCGTCAAGTGGTTCTCCACGGGCTACAAGACGGGCGACATCCGCCGGTGCGACACGTTCTCGGGGTCCATCTGAGGGGTGCCGGGCGCGGTCCTGCCATAGCCTCGACACATGGCTGACACCACACCCGCAGGGACGCCCATCGACGCACTGGCCGACCGGTTCGCCCTCCGCCTCGCGGAGACCGATCCCGTGGAGGCCACGGCGGTCGGGATCACGGACTTCGACGACCGGCTCACCGACTTCTCCCCCGGCGGCGTGGAGGCGCGGGCCGCGCTGGCCCGCGAGACCCTGGCCGAGCTCGACCGGCTCGTCGCGGAGAACGACGCGGACCGGGTGACCGCGGCGTCGCTGCGGGAGCGCCTCGGGGTGCACCTCGACCTCGCCGCCGCGGGACGGGACGTGGGCGAGCTCAACGTGATCGCCTCTCCCCTGCAGGCGATCCGCGACGTGTTCGACCTGATGCCGGCCGGCACGCCGGACGCGGACGCCGTGCTCTCGGCCCGCCTCGCCGCGGTGCCCACGTCGGTTGACTCGGCGATCTCGGGGCTGCGGTCCCGGCTCGCGGACGGCGGCCACCCGTTCCCGGAGCTGCAGGTGCGGGAGTGCCTCGCCCAGGCCCGCCTCGCGGGCGATCAGGTGGCCGCGAACGTCGAGCGGATGGCGGGGGCCGCACCGTCGGCGGACGATCCGGTGCGCTCGGGCCTGGCCGACGGCGTGCGGGCCGCGTTCGCCAGGTTCGCCGAGGTCCTGGAGAACGAGGTCGCCCCGGTCGCGGTCCCGGTGGGCGCGCCGGGCGGGCTCGGGGTGGGCCGCGAGGCGTACCCCGTGTACTCCCGCGCGTTCCTGGGCTCGGCGGTCGACCTGGAGGAGACGTACGCCTGGGGGCAGGAGCTCCTCGCGTCCATCGTCGCCGAGCAGCGGGAGGTGGCCGGGCGGCTGTACCCCGGCGCGACGGTGGCGGAGACCCTCGCGAAGCTCGACACCGAGCCGCGGTACGTGCTGCACGGCACCGACGCGCTGCGCGAGTGGATGCAACGCACCTCCGACGAGTCGGTGCGGGCGCTCGCGGGCACACACTTCGACATCCCCGAGCAGCTGCACCACCTCGACTGCCGGATCGCCCCCAGTAGCAGCGGCGGGATCTACTACACCGGGCCGTCGGCGGACCTGAGCCGGCCGGGAGCCATGTGGTGGTCGGTTCCCCAGGGCGTCACCGAGTTCCACACCTGGCAGGAGAAGACCACGGTGTATCACGAGGGCGTGCCCGGGCATCACCTGCAGATCGGGCAGGCGGTGATCGCGCCGCTCAACCGCTGGCGCAAGCTGTACTCGTTCACGTCCGGCCACGGCGAGGGCTGGGCACTGTACGCCGAGCGGCTCATGCGCGACCTGGGCTTCCTCGACGACGACGGCGACCTCATGGGCATGCTCGATTCGCAGCGGCTGCGCGCCGCGCGGGTGGTCCTCGACATCGGCGTGCACTGCGGGTTCGCGGCGCCGGCGGAGGTGGGCGGCGGCGACTGGACGTACGACAAGGGGTGGGCGTTCCTGCGCTCGCACGTGGCGATGTCCGACGAGCAGCTGCGCTTCGAGTACCACCGCTACCTGGGCTGGCCGGGCCAGGCGCCGTCGTACTCCGTGGGCCAGCGGGTGTGGGAGCGGGCCCGGGACGAGTACCTGGCGGGACACCCGGGTTCGACGGTGCGCGACTTCCACCGGGATGCCCTCGCGCTGGGCGGCATGGGGCTGGACACGCTGCGCACGGCCCTGCGGTGACACTGTTGCGATAACGCAGGACGCGGGCACCGTCAAACCATCGATCATGGTGCGTGCAACCGTGGGCTGGACCCGGCTGATTACTTAGTTTCCAGAACATGCACAGGAGAGCGACGACTCGACTCTGGCTTGTCCGTGTCCTGGAGGGGCAGCTGGGGCTGTCGGCACTCCTCACCGAGCACGCCGACGTGAAACTGCTCGCGACGTGGCTCGCGATCGCCGCGGACATCGACCGCGACATCGACAAGCTCTGCGGCGATCCGGATCCCGAGGCGGCGCGGCGGCTGTTCTTCACCTCCCAGGCACTGATGGAGAAGTTCGTCATCGAGCGCCTGTCCTACGAGACGATGTCGGACTGGACCGAGCACAGCGCACGCGTGCACCGCAAGCTCACCGAGATGGTCGCGCCGCACGAGGAGTTCCCCGCCCGCCTGCACGCCCAGCTCGACCTGTACGACTCGGACGTCTCCTCCCGCGCCGGCGGGGTCTCGGTGTCCCGGTGCGGCATCTGGTCCTACCGCGAGCAGCGCCGGGCCGCGGGCACCCCGATCACGCTGAAGGCGCCGTGCGAGTTCTGCACCCGCTCGGTGACGGCGAACGCCCGGCACCAGAACCTGGAGGCGCGGTTCGAGCTCGTCGAGTCCGAGGCGGGCCGCGGGTGCGAATGGAGCTTCTCGTGACGGCCACCGCGGCGCCCACGGCCGTGCGGCCGCGGGTCGCGGGCGCGTTCCTGCTGCTGTTCCTCATCGGCGCGGAGACCTTCCTGCTGTCGCCGCTGCTGCCCGCGATCACCGACGCCCTGTCCACGAACGTCGCGGCCGCCGCGAACGCCACCACCGCCTACGTGCTGGTGTACGCGGTTGCGTCGCCGTTGCTGGGATCGCTGTCGGACCGGATCGGCAGGCGCACACCGCTGCTCGCCGGCGCGGCCCTGTTCCTGGTGGCGAACCTCGCGTGCGCGGCCGCGCCGCACGTCGCCGTGCTCATCGCCGCCCGCGCCGTCGGAGGTCTGGGCGCGGCGCTCGCCGGGCCGAGCATCTGGGCGTACCTCGCGGACAGCGCGCCCGACCCGGAATCGATCGGCCGGTTCATGGGCCGCGGCATGGCGTTCTTCTCGTCCGGACAGGTGATCGGCATCCCCGTGGGCGCCGGCATCGCGGCGGCCGCCGACTGGCGGTGGAGCTTCGTGGCGCTCGCGGCCGGCACCGCCGTCGCCGTGGGCGTCCTCGCCCGGGCCGTGCCCCGGACCGCACCGGCCGCGACCCCGCCGTCGGTGCGCGACGGCCTGCGGGTGGCCCTCGCCCCCGCGATCGCGCCGATCCTGGTGGTCACGCTGGTGGTCCAATTCTTCAGCCTGGGCACGTACGCGTACGTGGGACAGCTGCTGCACGAGCGGCTCGGCTGGGACACGGCGACGCTCGGGCTGGTCGGCGTCCTGGTGGGCCTGGGCAGCGTGGCCGGTTCGCTGATCGGTGGGCGGCTCACCCGCACCGGGCTCCCCGCAGCGGCGCGGATCGGTCTGTGGATCGTGGTGGTCGCGGCCGGCGTGGTGGTCTTCGCGCTCACCGGATCCGCGGTTCCCGCGCTCGTCGCGCTGTTCGTGTGGTTCGTCGGGAGCGGTGGTTTCGTGACCGAGCAGCAGACGTCGCTCGCGCTCGCCGCGGGCGACCGGCGGGCGGCGGCCAGCGCCTGGAACACGAGCTTCATGCACGCGGGCACGGCGATCGGGGTGGTCGTGGTCGGCGCCGCGCTGCCGGCCGCCGCCGTCGCCGCCGCGATCGCGGGCGGCGCCCTCGCCCTCGGGGTCACCGCGGTGTCCGCCGTTCGGGGGCGTCCGTGACGCGCGCGCTCGACGGGGTCGAGCGGGACGAGCGGATGGCTCGATACGCGGAACACAGCGAGCTCCGGCAGGTACCTGACGCGCTGCGCGTGGCGGACCTACTCGGCGACCGGCTGGCGTCGGCGCGCACCGTCGTCGATCTCGGTTGCGGCACCGGCACTCTCGCGCGCCACCTGGCTCGGGCGGCGCCGCGCGCCCGGGTGCTCGGGCTCGACGCGTCGCGGCCCCGCATCGCGGGCCTGCAGGACGAGTCCGACGGTGCGCGCCTGGATTTCGCGGTGCACGACCTGCGCGAGCCGCTCCCGGCCGAGGCGCACGGCGCCGACGTGATCACCATGACCGCGGTACTGCACTGGCTGCACCCGCACGAACCTGAGGTGGTCCCCCGGATCGCCGCGGCGCTCGATCCCGCGGGGGTCGCGGTGCTCACGACGTACCACCCGGAGTCCGAGGCCTCCGGGCTCGGCGGCACCGACGCGGTGATCGCCGAGGCGGCGGGCCTTCCCGCGGATCGCGCCGCGGCGGCGTTCGGCGCCGCGGGCATCGTCGGGGTGTCCGCCCGGACGCTCCCCGCCGACGAACTGGATTCGCTGCTGCGCAGAAGCTTCCACGTCGTGTCGGCCACCGCGCACGAGGCCGTCACGGCGCCCGCGGACGGCCGAGCGTTCGCCGACTACGTGGACGCCACCTTCGGTGACTACTACCAGGCGCTGTTCCCCGGGCACGACGCGCAGCGCGACGCCGTGGCCACCGCCGCGCAGCGCCGGCTCGACGCCACCGGGCGGGTCACCGCGATGCCGGTGCGCACCTGGCTGTGCACCGGCCCCGTCGACGGCGACGCCCCGTGACCGGCCTGCACCTCATCGTGGAGGCGGTCGGAGCGCAGCTCCCGGAACTCGCCGACCGCGCCCGGCGCGGCGGGGCGCCCGTCGCCGGGATCGGCGACTTCCTCGACTTCGCGGAGCGAGCGGAGGACGCCAGGGTGGACGGGCTGTTCTACGCCGACTTCCTGGGAAAGCCGCGGGCGCAGTTCGGGTCCCGTCCGTTGATCCCGTTCGAGCCCCTCACCGCGCTCTCGGCGATCGCGGCGAGGACGTCGCGGATCGGGCTCGTGGCGACCGCGTCGACCACGTTCGCCGAACCGTACGGCATCGCGCGGCAGATCGCGTCGCTGGACAACATCAGCGGGGGCCGAGCCGGGTGGAACATCGTCACGTCGATCCAGGGCGCCGGGAACTACGGGCTGGAATCCCTCCCGGACAAGGACGAGCGCTACGAACGGGCGGCCGAGGTCACCGACGCCGTGCTCGCGCTGTGGTCGTCATGGCGGGACGGTTACCTCGGTGCCGGTACGGGATTCGTGAACACGGCGGCGATCGACGACGTGCGGTTCTCGGGCCGGCACGTGGCGATCGACGGGTGGCTCGACGTGCCCTCCGACGCGCAGGGCCGCCCCGTGCTGTTCCAGGCCGGTTCCTCCGCGTCCGGACTGACGTTCGCGGCGCGCTACGCCGACGCCGTCTTCGGCATCAACCCCAGCCGCGCCGGGGCGATCCGCTCCCGGGATCGGCTACGCGCCCTGGCCGCCGCACAGGGCCGGGACCCGGACGCGGTGCGCTACCTCCCGGGTGTGCGGCTGTTCGTCGACCAGGAGGTGTCCTCCGTGGAACCGCCGGGGCTCCGGGCCGGGCTGGCGTCGGTGCTCGGCGTACCTCTCGCGGGCCTGGACCCCGACGCGCCGCTCCCCGCCGCGGTCCTCGCCGCGCGCGCCTCGGTGGACACGCAATCGGCGGCGATCACCGGCACCGCCGAGGGCTTGTGGGACCTGGCCGCCGAGCCGGGGACCACGCTGCGGGAGCTGCTGCGCGTGTACGGTGCCGGATCCGGGTTCCTCACACTCACCGGCAGCGCCGAAGCCATCGCGGCGACGCTGCTGGACTGGGCGGACGCGGGCGCCGCCGACGGCTTCGTCATCGGGGCAGGCGGTTCCGTGGACGCCGTGTACGAGCGGGTGCTCCCGCTGTTGCGCGCCGCGGGGCGGTTCCGCACGGACTACGCGGGCCGCACGCTGCGCGCGCACCTGGGCGGTGTCGCGTGACCGTCGAAGCCGGGTTTCCCGCGGCGGACCGTCGGGGCCCCACGCTCACCGGGTGGCGGCGGGTCGCCGCGCTCGGCGCCGGCAACGCCCTGGAGTGGTTCGACTGGGGCGTCTACAGCGCCATGCTGCCCTTCTTCGCGACGTACGTGTTCGGCGGCGCCGGAGCGGATTCCCTGCTCGCGGGGCTCGCGGTGTTCGCGGCCGGGTACATCGCGCGGCCGCTGGGCGGGCTCGTGTTCGGGATGATCGCGGACCGTCGCGGGCGGACCATCGCGCTGGCGCTGACGATCGCCTGCGTGGCGGGCGGCTGCCTGGGCGTGGCGTTCCTCCCGGGGCACGAGCAGGTGGGCCACCTGGCAGGAGTTCTGCTGTTGGCGTTGCGCGTGGTCCAGGGCTTCGGCCAGGGCGGCGAGCTGCCGAGCCTGCAGGTGTACATCGCGGAGAACGCGCCGCCGCGGCATCTGGGCCGGTGGTCGAGCCTGATCTACACGTCGGGCAACGCCGGGGTGATCGGCGGCATGACGCTCGGGGCCGCGATGGCCACGCTGCTCCCCCCGGACGATCTCCGGTCCTGGGGCTGGCGCGTCCCGTTCCTCCTCGGCGGGCTCCTCGGGCTCGCCGCGGTCGGGCTGCGCGCGTACCTGCGCGAGCCCGCGGCGGCGGAGCCCGCACGGCCGCTGCCACTCCGGGACCACCTGCGCGCGCTCGTGGCGCACCGTCGGGCGCTGCTCGCGATCTCGGCACTGGTGGCCGGGTCGACGGTCGCGATCTACGCGTGGGGCAACTCCGCGTCGGCGTTCGCGATCACGTTCGGTGGCATGTCCCGATCCGAGGCGTTGTGGGCGGCGGTGGCCGCGTACGCGACCGGGGCGGTGTTGATCCCGCTGTGGGGCGAGGTCGCCGACCGGGTGGGACACCGCAGGGTGATGCTCGCGGGGGCGATCGTCGTCGCGGTCGGCAGCCTGCCGGTGAGCAGGGCACTCAGCGGCGGTCCGGTGAACCTGTATCTCTGCATGGCCGCGATGCTCATACCGATCGGCGCGATCCTCTCCGTGGAGCCCGTGTACATCGCGCGGCTGGTGCCGCCCGGGTCCCGCACGACGGCGATCGGCGTCACCTACTCGATCGTGGCGGCCGTCCTCGGCGGCACCGCCCCGTATCTCCGCGCGTGGTTCCACGTGCACCTCGGCGACGACGCGTTCGCGGTGTACGTCACCGCCCTCGCGGTGCTGTCGGTGATCGCCCTGGTGCTCGTGCGGCCGCCGGAGGAGCCCTCCCGCCGCGACGCCGCATCCTGAGCCGCGGACCGGACCGGCTCTGAACGTTCCATGGGGGACGGAACGTAGTGGAGGGGAGGGAAATTCGGGGTCGCGTTTGAGGTAGCAATACCGCCGCAATCGGAGTAGACTCGAAAGTATGAGCCAGGCAGACGATGCATTCGAACACAGGAGAGCGGTCCGCCGACCGCTGCCGCCCGAGTTCGAGGACGTCGCCGGCCTGGATGCGGCCGCCCTGCTGGCCGACCTGCGCTCGGTGCTCGTGGAGGCGAACCGGTTGGACGCGAGGAAGAACGCAGTGCTCTCCCAATTGTTCGCGGTCCGTGACGATGCCCGACAGTGCCGGGCCGAGTCCGACCGCCGGTTCGTCGGGGACTGGGACGAACTGGTCGCCGAGGTCGGCGCGGTGTTGCAGGTCGGGCGGGGTGGCGCGTCCGCGGCCGTGCATCGCGGTCTGGATCTGCGGGAGCGGTTGCCCCGTGTGTTCGCGGTCTGCGCCACCGGGATCGTGACGAACCAGCAGCTGTACGCCGTGCTGCGGTACGCGTCGGCGATCATCGACGATCGCGTGCTCCACGAATTCGATGTGCGGATGGCGTTGTGGTTGTCGGGAATCCTCGCGGACCCCGATGTCGCGGTGACCGCGTCGGCGGTGGAGGAGGCGGCGAAGCAGGTTCTGGTGCGGATCGACATCGATGCCGTGCCGCAGGTTCCGGAGAAGAAGCCGCGGTTCGGGATCGACATGCATGCGCGGGCGGACGGGACCGTCGATGTCGAAGCCGTCATCCCGAAGGCCGACGGGATCCGCTTCGCCGCCCTGCTCGCGGACATGCTCAAGACCACCTGCCGGAAGGATCCGCGCACGCTGGGTGAGCGGCAGGTCGCCGCGCATGCGGCGTTGATCGAGGGCTACGAGACTCTCGGCTGCCAGTGTTCCGACGATGCCTGCCGGTTCAAGGACCGCAAACCTCGTGTGGCGGCGATCGCCCCCGAGATGAGGGCGCTGGCGTTGATCGTCCTCAACGAATCCGACCTCCGCCCACCGGAACCCGCCGCAGCCGAACCCCAGCCCGCCACCGCCACCGCTGCGGTCGACGACGTGATCACCCTGTTCGACGAACCACCCGCCGCCGAAGACACCACGAGCGATGCGGAAGTCACGAACGACGCGGACAACGCAGACAGCGAGGGCGACGTATCCGAAACACCCGGGGGCATCGTCTCCGGCGACTCGGGTGCATCTCCCGCGACATCTCCTTCCGACTCTCCCGCGGTGCATGAATCTCGCGGATCGACCGGCCCCGGTCTGCCTCCTGAGCCGGCATCCTCGGACTCGTCGGGTGGGGCGTACGTGGTGTGCGACGAACTCGGGATCTCCGGGCCGGTCACCGCGGAGCAGGCGAACGATCTGACCGCCGACTGCGACACCACCATCCGGGCCCTCGGCAAACGGAATCCGGAGACCGGTGAAGTTCATCTCGCCGGGGCGTCCGGGTACACGCCGACGCAGTACCAACTGCTGATCATGCGGCTGACCTACCCGACGTGCGTGTTCCCCGGCTGCAGTGTGCCGTCGACCCGCTGCCAAGCCGACCACGTCGCCGAATACGACCACAAGAATCCAGCCCGCGGCGGACCCACAACGGTCGCCGGGAAACACGGCCCCGGGAACCTGGTACCGCTCTGCGGATTCCACCACCGCATCAAAACCGAAACCGGATGGCTCTCCGACATCCTCGACGACGGCACCGTCGAATGGCACCACCCTGCCGGCGGTATCTGGCTCACCCCACCCGGCGCCGCCCAGGAGCTCCTCCCCGGGCTCGGGAAACTCATCTGGGACACCCCCGCCCGCACCCCGAACGGGGAACCCGAACAGCCGCAGACCTTCGACACCCACGCCGAACACCGCGCCCAGGCCCGCCGCGACGAACGCACCCGCAACCGCCGCATCCGACTCGAGAAAGCCACGAAGCGCGCCGAGGAACGACTCCGGAAAGAGCTGGAACGGCAACGTAAGGAGGCCGAGGAGCAGGGCGTCGAGTTCGTCCCGAACACCGAACCCGAACCGCCGCCCTTCTAGTGCGGGACCACGACGGGGAGCACGGCCCGCCTGATCCCGACGGTCACGGGCAATTCCTGGACGTAGTCGCCGTCGGCGTGCACCGGGATGGCGCGGTCGGCGCTGAGTGTGACCTCGCGACCGGAGAAGGTGACGACCTCGGGACGGGACACGTGGCTGCCGGTCTTCGCCTCCCCCATCGCCGAGACCAGCTTGAGCATCGAACCACCGCCGTCCACCGCGAGCACGTCGATACGGCCGCTGTCGACCGACGCGGAGGGCACCATGTTCAGTCCGCTGCCGTAGTCGCCCGAGTTCGCGACAACCACGATGTGCGCGGGCATGGTGATGGCGGAGCCGTCCACGGTGATGGTGAATTCGGCCGGCTTCCACCGCAGGGCGGCGAGCACGGGGGCCACGCGGTACGCGAGCGGGCCCATCCACCGGAGCCGGTTGATCAGCTCGGTGGCCACGGAGTCGAGCCCCACGTACACGTTGCCGACGGCGATCCGGTCGCCGACGGTGAGGACGTCCACATCGCGCCGCCGCCCGTCGGCGAGCATCGCCGCGATGGCGGCCGCGTCGGTGGGGATGCCGAGGTGCCGCACGAAATCGTTGCCGCGCCCTGCGGCCGCGATGCCGAGCGGGGCGCCCGGCACCGTGAGCACACCGGCTGCCACGTCCCGGATCTGCCCGTCGCCGCCGACCGCCACGGTGAGCGCTCCCGAGGCGGCCGCGTCGGCTGCGAGGCGCGATGCGTCGGCGGCGGAGCCGGACTCCACGGCCTCGCTCGCCACGTCGAACCGCGCGAGCTCGGCGGCCACGGCGTCCCATTGCGTGCGCGCGACGCCGCCGCCCGAGATCGGGTTGAGGACGGCCACCACGTCCGGGCGGGCCGTCACGGGAGCAGGATCCCGGGATTGAGCACGCCCTGCGGGTCGAGGGCGTCCTTCACGGCGCGCAGGGCGGTGAGCTGGACGTCACCGATCTCCTGGAGATAGGTCGACCGGTGATCGGTCCCGACGGCGTGGTGGTGCGTGATCGACGCGCCCGCGGCCCGGATCGCGGCGTTCGCGGCCTCCTTGGCGCGTCCCCACTGGGCCAGCGGGTCGTCCAGCGCCTTGGAGATCACGGTGAAGTACAGCGACGCCCCGGTCGGGTACACGTGCGAGATGTGGCACATCACGACCGCGGGCGTCCCCTGATCGCCGAGGGCACCGGTGATCGCGGCGGTGACATCGGCCTTGAGGCGCTCGAGGTTGGACCAGAAGGTGACGGTCTCGAGGGTCTCGACGAGAGCGCCCACGTCCAACAACGGGTCGCGCAGGTACGGACCGCGGAACCGGCCGGCGCGCCACGCCTCGCCGGGCTCCTCACCGAGGAAGGCCCCGCCGAGCTCCACCAGCCGGGCCGAAACGTAGCCGTCGCGGCAGTCCACGTCCACCTCGTCGCCCTCGAACCCGGCGATCATCAGGCACCCGCCCACGGCGGCCTGCCCGGCGGCGCCGGGATTCGCCAGGTTGAGGCCGGTCTCGGCCTCGTCGGACAGCCGCAGCACCGTGGGGCGCACCGACCCCTGCGCGAGCACCCGCATCGCGGCCGCGCCGGCGGCGAAGTCCGGGAACCGCCAGCCGTAGAACCGGCGCACGGCGGGCACCGGATGCACGCGGACGCGGACCGCCGTGACCACGCCCAGGGCACCCTCGGAGCCGAGGAACAGCTGGCGCAGGTCGGGGCCCGCCGCCGACTTGGGGGCCGTACCGATCTCGGCGGCCCCCAGCGGGGTGGCGATCGACAGCCCGACCACCATCTCGTCGAACCGGCCGTAGCCGATCGAGGACTGCCCGGCGGACCGGGTGACCGCGCAGCCGCCGATGGTCGCGCCCTCGTAGGACTGGGGGAAGTGGCCGAGCTCGAAACCGCGCTCCCCCAACAGCCGCTCGGCCTCGGGAAGCCGGGTGCCGGCGGCGAAGGTCGCCACCTGCGAGGTCTCGTCGAGGTCGAGCAGGCCGGTCAGGCCGCGCAGGTCGAGCGCGACGACGGGCCGGGCCCGCTCGGGCGCGAGCCCGCCGGTCACGGAGGTGCCCCCCGCGAAGGGGCTCAGCGTGAGGCCCCGCTCCACGCACACGGCGAGTACGGCCGCCACCTGGTCCGCGGCGTCCGGCGTGACGACCACGTCGGGCGCGTCCGTGCCGTCGCCCGCCCGGAACTTGAGCAGATCGGGCGTCGAGTACCCGCGCAGGTGCCGGCGCCGGGCCTCGTCGTCGTCCGCGACGCCGGCGCCCGTCGCTCGCAGCGCTGCGAGCGCGTCCGCGTCCGCGCGGCCCGGCGCGATCGACGGTGCGGCCCGAGGGGGCTCGGTACCGTCGATACCGAGCATGGTGAGCGCCCCGCGGACCGAATCGGACAGGTGCATCGGCGCGGCCGGGTCGCCCCAGCGCCCGGGCTCGAAGGCCACGACGGGAATCTCCACCTCAGACGAAGTCATGATACATTTGTACACATGGTGTCGCAGGATCTCAACAGTGCGCTCGGTGCCCGCGTCCCGGCCAACGCCATCGACGACGACCGCATCCTCGACGCCGCGCGCGATCTCATGGCCACCATCGGCATCCGCCGCACGACGATGGCCGATGTGGCGCGCACGGCCCAGGTCTCGCGCGCCACGCTGTACCGCCGCTACCCCAACGTGCAGGCCCTCGCCGCGGCCGTCACCACCCGCGAGTTCGCCGACGCGCTCGGCAGTGTGCGGACCGTCGACGGCGATACCGTCCGGGAGTCCCTGGCGCGCACCGTCGTCCACATGACCTCCGCCGCCCGGTCGCACCCTCTGCTGCGCCGCATCGTCGAGCTCGATCCCGAATTCCTGATGCCCTACCTCCTGCATCGCACGGGACGCACCTCCCGCGCCCAGTTGGACGCGATCGAGGCCGGGATCCGCACCGGCCAGGAGGACGGCAGTGTGCGCGACGGCGCACCGCGCGAGCTCGCCGCAGTGGTCCTGCAGGCGGCGTGGTCCTCCGCCCTGACCGGCCCGGTGTTCTCCGAATCCCCCGACCTGCTCGACACCCAGCTGTTCGATCTCCTGGAGAGGTACCTGCGCCCGTGACCCCCGTTTCCGACGCCCTCGAATCCGTCTCCGCCGCTTCACGACTGAGCGCCGCACGCCGCTCGGCCGACCTGGAGGCGCTCGGCGCGGATCCGTCGGTGGACGTCCTGGTGATCGGCGGGGGCGTCACCGGTGCGGGCGTGGCGCTCGACACCGCGACCCGCGGCCTGACGGTGCTGCTCGCGGAGAAGCACGACCTGGCGTTCGGCACCAGCCGGTGGTCGTCGAAGCTGGTGCACGGCGGCCTCCGCTACCTCGCGTCCGGCGCCGTCGGCATCGCCTACGAGAGCGCCGTGGAGCGGAACGCGCTCCTGCGGGTCATCGCGCCGCACCTGACGCGTCCGCTCGCCCAGGTGGTGCCCCTCACGTCCGGCGTGTCCCGACGGGACGCCGCCCTCACCCGCGCCGGGTTCCTCGCGGGCGACGCGTTGCGCCGGGCCGCGGGGACACCGTCGTCGGTACTGCGGCGCTCCGGCCGCATCTCCGCGGCCGACACGATCGCCATGGCGCCCACGGTCCGCCGAGACGGCCTTCGCGGGGGCCTGCTGAACTGGGACGGCCAGCTCACCGACGACGCCCGCCTCACCGTGGGCATCGCCCGGACGGCGGCCGCGCACGGCGCCACGATCCTCACCCGGTGCTCCGCGTCGCAGGTGACGGGTACCGCCGCCACCCTCACCGACGAACTGACCGGGCATTCGATCACCGTGCGCGCCAAGGCCGTCGTCAACGCGACCGGCGTCTGGTCGGGCACCGTCGACCCCGCCGTGACACTGCGCCCCAGCCGGGGCACCCACCTGGTGTTCCGGCAGGAGAGTTTCCACGGGCTCACCGCCGGGCTCACGGTGCCCGTGCCGGACACCTTCGGCCGCTACGTCTTCGCGCTCCCCCAGCCCGACGGGCGCGTGTACGTGGGGCTCACCGACGAGGAGGCCGGCGGCGAGATCCCCGACGTGCCCACCCCGTCGGAACAGGAGATCGACTTCCTGCTCGACACCGTGAACCTGGCCCTGGACGCCCCCCTCACCCGCGCCGACATCGCGGGATCGTTCGCCGGGCTCCGGCCCCTGCTGGATTCCGGCGGGGGCACCACCGCGGACGTCTCACGCAAGCACGCCGTGCTGACCCGCGAAGACGGCCTGGTCACGGTGGTGGGCGGCAAGCTCACCACGTACCGGAGGATGGCCGAGGACGCCGTCGACGCCGCCGCGAAGGCCTCGAGCCTGCTCACCGGCCCGTCCGTGACCCGGACGGTGCGGCTCGTGGGCGCGGCCGATCCGGCGACGCTGCGCACCGTGCCCGCCCCGGCGCGGCTGGTACGCGCCTACGGCACCGAGGCCGCCGTCATCGCCGAGATCGCCCGCCGGAACCCGGAACTCGCCGTTCCTGTGGCCGACGGGACGGAGGTCACGGGCGCCGAGCTGGTGTTCGGGGCGCTCGCCGAAGGCGCCGTCGACGCAGAGGACCTGCTGGAGCGCCGCACCCGGCTGGCCCTCGTCCCGCCGGTCGGGGACGCCGCCCGGCCCGCCGCGGAGGCCGCGTTCGCCGCCGACTGAGGCGGTCGCCGCACTCAGTGGGTGTGGTCCGGAACGTTCCAGGCGGGCAACCGGTCCGGGTACCCGCGCCACGCCGCCGGCCCCTCGGCCACCTCGTGGTCGGTCAGTAGCGCACCGTCGAGCAGCGCGCGCAGGCGGTCCGCGTCCAGCCGCACGCCGATGAACACCAGCTCCTGCTGCGGCTCGCCCTGCACCTGCGCCCAGTAGGCCGCGGGTTCGATGGTGAGGTTCGGGCCGGCCTGCGACCACACCGCGACGAACTCGGGTCGGCTGGCGATCCAGCAGAATCCCTTGCTGCGCAGGATCGCCCGAACCTCGTCGAGCGCCTCGAGCAGCCGCTGCGGATGGAACGGCCGGTCCGCGCGGTACGGGAACGACGAGATGCCGTACTCCTCCGTCTCGGGCGTGTGGCCGCCGATCACCTCGTCGTCCCAGCCCGCGACCGAGGTCGCGGCCTCGTGGTCGAACAGGCCCGTGCCGACCACCTCCGCGAGCGGCACCCGGCCGTGGGACATCGGCGTCACGCGGGCCCGCGGGTTGAGCCGGCGCACGGCAGCCTCCACCGCGCCGCCCGCGGCCGCGGAGACCAGGTCGAGCTTGCTCAGCAGGACCACGTCGGCGAACTCCACCTGATCCACGAGCAGGTCGGCCACGGACCGGGCGTCCCCCTCGGCGGCGCCGAGCCCGCGCTGCGCGAGGGTGTTCCCGCGGGCGACCTCGCCGAGGAAGGTGCTCGCGTCCACCACGGTGACCATGGTGTCCAACGCCGCCAGATCACCGAGGCGCGTACCGTCCTCGAACCGCCAGTCGAACGCGGCGGCCACGGGCATGGGCTCCGAGATGCCCGTGGACTCGATCACGAGGTGGTCGAACCGGGGCCGCCCATCGGGCGTGCTCCGGCGAGCGATGGCGCCGACGGCGTCCACGAGGTCCTCGCGGAGCGTGCAGCAGATGCAGCCGTTGCTGAGCTCGACGAGCTTCTCCTCGGTGCGGTCGAACCCGCCCAGGTCGACGAGTGCGGCGTCGACGTTGACCTCGCTCATGTCGTTGACGATCACCGCCACCCGCAGGCCTTCGCGGTTGGTCAGCAGGTGGTTGAGGAGCGTCGTCTTTCCGGCGCCGAGGAAGCCGGAGAGGACGGTGACGGGGAGAGGTGCGGCTGCAGTCATAACGATAATGGTAACCATTACTGATATGCTGGGGAGCGTCGGGCCGGGGCTCCGTCAGAACAGGGCGGCCTGGAGATCCGGTGCCACGGCCCCGTCGACGCGCCGGGCGGGGCGCGGCGGGGGCTCCGCGTACGGGTCCTCCAGCCGCGTGAGCCCGTGCTCCTCGAGCAGCGGTGCGACGCGGGACCGCAGGTGGTTCCGGTACTCCGCCGACACCCGCCCCGTGCTGCCGTAGAGCTGCCGGTACCGGCGCACCAGCGCCGGATGGTGCTCGGCCAGCCAGGACAGGTACCAGCCGCGGTACCGTCCGGTGAGGTTGAGCGCCTGCACCGACGCCGTGGCCGCACCCGCCTCGGCGATCGCCGCGAACAGACCCCGCAGGGACGCCGCATCGTCGGTCAGATAGGGCACCACGGGCGCCACCATGACGTGGCAGTCGAATCCCGCCTCCGCGATCGACCGGATCAGTTCCAACCGTGCCGACGGTTTCGGCGCCCCCGGCTCGAGGGACGCCTGGAGGTCGGTGTCGAGCAGGGCCAGCGACACCGAGAGCTGCACGGGGACAGTGGTGGCCGCGGTCGCGAGCAGCGGCAGGTCGCGGCGCAGCAGGGTGCCCTTGGTGAGGATCGAGATGGGTGAGCCCGCCCCCGCGAGCGCCCCGATCACGCCCGGCATGAGGCGGTAGCGCCCCTCGGCCCGCTGATACGGGTCCGTGTTCGTTCCCAGCGCGACGGGGTCCCCGCGCCACGACGCGCGCCGCAGCTCCTTCTTCAGCACCGAGACCAGGTTCGTCTTCACCACGATCTGGGTGTCGAAGTCTCCCCCGGCGTCGAATTCGAGGTACTCGTGACTGGACCGGGCGAAGCAGTAGGTGCACGCGTGGGTGCAGCCCCGGTAGGGGTTGATCGTCCACGAGAACGGCATCGCCGAGGACTCCGGCAGCCTGTTCAGCGCGCTCTTGCACAGCACCTCGTGGAAGGTGATCCCCTCGAACTCCGGGGTCGTGACCGCTCGGCCGACACCTTCCATGCCCGGCAGCGCCCGGACGCCGGAAGTCGACACCGGCGCACCGTCGTTCAGAAGCTGACCATCCCATCGCACGACACCAGTCGAACACTTTGTTCGACTTCAGTCAAGCGTTCGAACGGCGCGCCTACCAGAGCGGGCGGCTGATCTCGTCCACCTCGTCCTCCGTGAACACCAGCTCCTCGCGGCCGCCCACCTCGCGCGCGATACCCGCCGCCCGGTACAGCGGCCGATCCCGCTTGGGCATCGACGTGGCCTGGGCGCGCGACTGTTCCGACATGACCCGGCCGATGTCGCGCACCTCGGGCAGCGGGTTCTTGTCCAGCGCCTCGGCGAGCCGCCGCATGGCCAGGATCGGCAGTTCCCGGCCGCGGACGCGGCCGCGCTGCGGCGCGCCGTACAGCGCGACCGGGACGCGCACCGTCGTCCTGCCGTGGACGATGCGCAGCGAGACCTGGGCGAGCCGGGCCACCTCGGCCACGAGGTCCACCTCGTCGGCATCCATGAGATTCACACGCTGCGTGCGCAGGGTGCGCCGGGTGACCACGCGGTGGTCGAGGATCACGCTGCGCCGCGCCACCCCGAGGTACCCGCCGACACCGGGGGCCGCGCCGGCCAGCAGGAGGACCGTGCCCCACACGGGACCGGCGACGACGGCGACGGCCACCGCGACCATGATGCTCACGACCAGTCCGGCGAGCAGAGCGCGCCGCACCTTGGGCAGGGTCATGCCCGGCGGGATGAGGTCGATGTCGACGGCGTCCTCCGCGCTCAGCTCCCGCGGATCGCGGGCGCCGGGCTCGGCAGGACTGGACGACAAACCTTTACCCCGCGCTTCCCACGACGGCGCTCCGCGCTCCGTCGTACTCTGCGGCGATCACGTCGGCCACCGTATCGATCGACACCGCCCGCTGCTCGCCCTTCGCCAGATCCTTCACCATGACGACGCCCTGTTCCAGCTCCGATTCACCCAGAATGAGGGCGAACCGGGCGCCGGAACGGTCGGCGCCCTTCATCGCGCCTTTCATCGCGCGATACCCGTAGGCCATGTCCGACGGTACGCCCGCGGCGCGCAGCCGCCCGAGAAGCGGGACCATCGTGTCGCGCGCCGCGTCGCCCAGCGGGACGCCGTAGGCGACGACCCGGGGCGCCGACGGCGCGCGCTTGCCCTCGGCGGCCAGCGCCAGCAGGGTGCGGTCCACGCCCAGCCCGAAGCCGACGCCCGTGACGCCCTCGCGGCCGCCCAGCTGTTCGACGAGGCCGTCGTAGCGGCCGCCGCCGCCGATGCCGGACTGCGCGCCGAGACCGTCGTGGACGAACTCGAAGCAGGTCTTGGTGTAGTAGTCGAGGCCGCGCACCAGCCGCGGGTTCACGACGTACGGCACGCCGAGCGCGTCGAGGTGGGCGAGAACCTTCTCGAAGTGCTCCTTCGGCTCCGGGGTGAGGTTGTCGATCATCAACGGCGCGTCGGCCGTCATGGCGCGCACCTCGGGGCGCTTGTCGTCGAGCACCCGCAGCGGGTTGATCTCCGCACGGCGGCGGGTCTCCTCGTCCAGGTCGAGCCCGAAGAGGAACTGCTGCAGCTTCTCCCGGTACTGCGGGCGGCAGCTCTCGTCGCCCAGGCTGGACACCTCGAGCCTGAAGCCGTCGAGGCCGACACTGCGGTACGCCCGGTCCGCGACGGCGATCACCTCGGCGTCGAGCGCCGGGTCGTCCACGCCGATCGCCTCGATCCCCACCTGCTGCAACTGGCGGTAGCGGCCCTCCTGGGGACGCTCGTAGCGGAAGAACGGCCCGGCGTACGCGGCCTTCACCGGCAGCTGGCCGCGATCGAGTCCGTGCTGCAGCACGGCGCGCACGACCCCCGCCGTGCCCTCGGGGCGCAGCGTGACCGAGCGGTCGCCGCGGTCGGCGAAGGTGTACATCTCCTTGGCCACGACGTCGGTCGACTCGCCGACGCCGCGTGCGAACAGCGCGGTGTCCTCGAAGATCGGCAACTCGACGTAGCCGTACCCGGCCTCGGCGGTCGCGCGCAGCAGCGCGGAGCGCACCGCGAGGAAATCGGCGGAGCTGTTCTTCTCCCCCGACGGGACCGGGATGTAATCCGGGATGCCCTTGGGAGCCTGGAAGCTACCGGCGCTCACAGTCCGTATCGTCCTTTCCGCTCCGCGGGTGTGTCGGTACCCGTGAGCCCCTGCAGGAACGGGTTCGTCGCCCGCTCCCTGCCGATGGTGGTGGCCGGGCCGTGGCCCGGGAGGACGACGGTGTCGTCCGGGAGCGGCAGCAACTTCTCCGCGATCGAATCGAGCAACTGATCGTGGCTGCCGCCGGGCAGATCGGTGCGCCCGATCGAGCCCTGGAACAGCACGTCACCGCCGAGCGCCACGAGCACCGGCTCGGCGTCCACCGGCTCGCCGGCGTCGTCGGCCTGCGCGACCTCGGTCGTGAACACGACCGAGCCCCGCGTGTGCCCGGGGGTGAGCTCCACGCCGAAGGTGATCCCGGCGAGGGTCACGGGTTCACCGTCGGCGAGCTCGACGACCTTCTGCGGTTCCACGAACACCTGGTCGCCGATCATCGCGCCCAGCGCGGCGCCGATGCCCACGGCCGGGTCCGCCAGCATCGGGCGGTCGTCGGGGTGGATGTGCACCGGGATGCCGAACTCGTCGGCGATCGGCTGCGCGGTCCAGGTGTGATCGAGGTGGCCGTGCGTGAGCAGCACCGCGACGGGGTTGAGGCGGTGCTCGGCGAGCAGCGCCTTGAGCGGTTCGACGGCGTCCTGACCGGGGTCGACGACCACGGCGTCGGCCCCGGGGCCGTCGGCGAGGACGTAGCAGTTGGTCTGGAAGACGCCTGCTGGGAATCCGGTGATGAGCATCGGACCATTGTGTCACCAGACCCGGTGACGGCGTCTATCAGGTTTAGCTGGCAGACTTGCGGCGAGTCGTGCCCGCCGGATGTCGGTATTGAGGAGGTCGTCACACCGTGCCGAGCAATGAGGAGCGTCGCCAAGCCGCTCGCGAGAAACTCGCGAAGCAGAACGAGCGGCGGGAGTCCGATGCGCGCAGGCGCAAGATCAAGGCGGGCGCCATCGCCGGCGCCGTCGTGATCGCGCTGGTCGCCGCCGGTTGCTACATCTGGCTGCCCCAGGGGCCGCGCGGGCCGCTGCGCGTCGGCGCGGAGGACCGCTTCAAGGAGACGCACACGACGTGCGACTACGCGGACGCCAACCCGGTGGCGGATGCCCGCAAGAGCATCGACAGCCAGCCGAAGACGATCGCGGACAACCGCAAGCAGATCGAGGACCGCATCGCCGCCCTGCCTCCGGACCAGAAGGAGGCGATGAAGGACCAGATCACGGCGGCCAACGAGCAGTTGGACGAGGCCGAGAAGGCCGCCGCGCTTCTGGCACAGAAGCGTCCCGAGATCGACAAGCTGGAGGCGCTCAACAAGACCGTCGGTAAGCCGGACGGCAAGGACCTGCCGACCACCGGCACGATGTCCGGGACGATCACCACGAACCAGGGCTCGATCGGCTACGAGCTCGACCGGTCCAAGGCGCCCTGCAACGTCGAGACCTTCGAGACGCTGATCCAGGCCAAGTACTTCGACAACACCCCGTGCCACCGCGAGACCGCGAACAAGGGCGACGGCAAGACGTCCAAGGGGCTCTACGTGCTGCAGTGCGGCGATCCCACCGGCACGGGCGTCGGCGGGCCGGGCTGGCAGTCGCCGGACGAGACGCCCACCTTCCTCAAGGGCGACGACGCGCCCACGCAGCCCGGCCAGACCCCGTCGGTGATCTACCCCGCCGGCACGATCGCCGTGGCGAACTCGAACCAGCAGCCGAACCCGCAGTCGGGCCAGCCGGGCCGCTTCAACACCGGCGGTAGCCAGTTCTTCCTCGTCTACCAGGACACCACCCTGCCGGCGAACTTCTCGGTGATCGGGAAGATGGACGACGCCGGCACCAAGGTGGTTCAGGAGATCGCCAAGAAGGGCATCACCTGGGTGCCCAACCCCAACGCCACGAAGCCCAAGCCGGGCCAGCCGGCGGAGGACGGTAAGCCGACGCAGCCGGTGAACATCACGTCGATGACGCTGGCGTAGCTGCTCACCCCACGACGAAGGGCCCCGCTCCGGCGGGGCCCTTCTCGTGTCCGTGGTGTCGCGGTCGGGTGTCGCGGTCGAGTGTCGTCCCGCGCGCTACTGCGCGGAGGTCACGCGGTACACGTCGTAGACGCCCTCCACGTTGCGCACCACGTTGAGCACGTGCCCGAGGTGCTTGGGGTCGCCCATCTCGAAGGTGAAGCGGGACACCGCAACCCGGTCCCGCGAGGTGGTCACCGACGCCGACAGGATGTTCACCTTCTCGTCCGCGAGCACCTTGGTCACATCGGACAGCAACCGGTGCCGGTCGAGCGCCTCCACCTGGATCGCGACGAGGAACACCGACGACGGGGACGGAGCCCACTTCACGTCGAGGAAGCGCTCGGGCTCCTTGCGGAGCTCGGCCACGTTGGTGCAGTCCTCGCGGTGCACGCTGACGCCTCCGCCGCGGGTCACGAAGCCCACGATCTCGTCGCCGGGGACCGGGGTGCAGCACTTGGCGAGCTTCGCGAGCACACCCGGCTGGCCGGTGACCAGCACGCCCACGTCGGTCGACGGGGCCGTCGGGCCGGAGATCGTGGACGGGGTGCTGCGCTCGGCGAGCTCCTCCGTGGCCTCCTCGATGCCGCCGAGCTGTTCGAGCATCCGCTGGACCACGGTGTGGGCGGACACCTGGTGCTCGCCGACGGCGGTGTACAACGCGGAGACGTCGGCGTAGCGCAGCTCCTTGGCGATGCCGGCCATCGACTCCGCGTTGGTGAGCCGCTGCAGCGGCAGCCCCGACCGGCGGACCTCCTTGGCGATGGCGTCGCGGCCGGACTCCAGTGCCTCCTCGCGGCGCTCCTTGGCGAACCACTGCCGGATCTTGGCCTTGGCGCGCGGCGAGACCACGAAGGTCTGCCAATCCCGCGACGGTCCGGCGTTCTCGGCCTTGGAGGTGAAGACCTCCACGACCTCGCCGTTCTCCAGCTTGCGTTCGAGCGCCACGAGCCGGCCGTTGACGCGGGCGCCGATGCAGCGGTGCCCCACCTCGGTGTGGACGGCGTAGGCGAAGTCCACCGGTGTGGAACCGGCCGGGAGGGTGATCACGTCGCCCTTGGGGGTGAAGACGAAGATCTCCTTGACCGCCAGGTCGTAGCGGAGGGACTCGAGGAACTCCCCGGGGTCCGCGGCCTCCCGCTGCCAGTCGAGCAGCTGGCGCATCCACGCCATGTCGTCGACTTCGGCGGAGTCGTTCCCGCCCTTGCCGTTGCGCCCCTTGGTCTCCTTGTACCGCCAGTGCGCGGCGATGCCGAACTCGGCGGTGCGGTGCATGTCGCGGGTGCGGATCTGCACCTCCAGCGGCTTGCCCTCCGGCCCGATGACCGTGGTGTGCAGCGACTGGTAGACGCCGTAGCGGGGCTGCGCGATGTAGTCCTTGAAGCGGCCCGCCATGGGCTGCCACAGCGAGTGCACGACGCCGACGGCGGCGTAGCAGTCGCGCACCTCGTCGCAGAGGATGCGGACGCCGACCAGGTCGTGGATGTCGTCGAAGTCGCGGCCCTTGACGATCATCTTCTGGTAGATCGACCAGTAGTGCTTGGGCCGGCCCTGCACGTCGGCGACGATCCGGGACGCCGTGAGGGCCTCGTTGATCTGGGCGCGCACGCTGGCCAGGTAGGTGTCGCGCGACGGTGCGCGGTCGGCCACCAGGCGCACGATCTCGTCGTACTTCTTGGGGTGGAGGATCGCGAACGCGAGGTCCTCGAGCTCCCACTTCACCGTCGCCATGCCCAGGCGGTGCGCGAGCGGGGCGATCACCTCGAGGGTCTCGCGGGCCTTGCGGGCCTGCTTCTCCGGCGGCAGGAACCGCATGGTGCGCATGTTGTGCAGCCGGTCGGCCACCTTGATCACCAGCACGCGCGGATCGCGGGCCATGGCGATGATCATCTTGCGGATGGTCTCGGCCTCGGCGGCGCTGCCGAGCGCCACCTTGTCCAGCTTGGTGACGCCGTCCACGAGGTGGGCGACCTCGGAGCCGAATTCGGCGGTGAGCTGCTCCAGGCTGTAGCCGGTGTCCTCGACCGTGTCGTGCAACAGCGCCGCCACCAGCGTCGTGGTGTCCATGCCGAGCTCGGCGAGGATCGTCGCGACGGCCAGCGGGTGCGTGATGTAGGGATCGCCCGACTTGCGCATCTGGTCGGCGTGCCGCAGCTCGGCGACGTCGTAGGCGCGCTCGATGAGCGCCACGTCGGCCTTGGGGTACACCTCGCGGTGCAGGGCGACGAGCGGCTCGAGCACCGGCCGCACGTGGTTGCGGGTGCCGGTCATCCGCCGGGCCAGGCGGGCCCGCACGCGCCGCGTGGTGGAGCCGGTCACCTCCCCGGGCGGCGTGGACGGCGAGGGCGGCGCGGCCTGGGCGGTGGGGGTGCGCGCCGAGTCGGGGCCCGGTGACTGCAGCGACATGATGCCTCCCCGTGCTGTCTACGTGGCTGGAGTAGAGATTCAGCCTACCGAGATAGTCGACACCGCGACGGGGCCCCCGGCCAAATCCGCGAGACGCGGGCGTCCGCCCAGGGCCTCGAGCTCGAGTACCACGGACACGCGGTGCACCTCGGCGCCCGCGCTGCGCAGCAGGGCGGCGGCCCCCGAGACGGTGCCGCCGGTGGCCAGCACGTCGTCCACGATCAGTACCCGCCGGCCCGCGAGCGCGATCCCCTCGGCGGGGATCTCCAGGGCCGCGGTGCCGTACTCCAGCGTGTACTCCTCGCGGAGTACGGGCGGCGGCAGCTTCCCCGCCTTGCGCACCGCCAGGGTGCCGACGCCCAGCGCGAGCGCGACCCCGGACCCCAGGAGGAAACCGCGGGCGTCGATCCCCGCGACGAGGTCGACGGCGGGAGCGCCGGCGGCGTCCCGTCCGGCCTCCGCGAGGCCCTCGATGACGGCGGCGAGGCCGGCACCGTCGGCGAACACCGGCGTGAGGTCCGCGAAGACGACGCCTGGCTGCGGGAAGTCGGGGACGTGGCGAGTGTGCGCGGCGACGGCGGCGCGCGCCGCCTCGACCGCGGTGCCCGCGTCAGTCACGCCGGCGCGACCGCTTGGTCTGCGGCCGGGACAGCCGGGGCTGCGTCTCCGCCGCGGCCGGCGCCTCGACGGTGCCCGCCTCCTCGGCGAGGGCGCGGGCGCGGCGCTTGAGCACCTTGGCGGTGTGGTCCCGGTACTGCGGACGGCGCTCCTTGAGCGTCACCAGCAGCGGCGCGGCGAAGAAGACCGACGAGTAGGTACCGACCACGACGCCGACGAGCTGGATCAGGCCCAGGTCCATCAGCGTGCCGACGCCGAGCATCCACGCGGCCACCACCATGAGCGAGATGATCGGCAGCGCCGAGATCACGGTGGTGTTGATCGAGCGCATCAGTGTCTGGTTGATCGCGAGGTTCGCCTGTTCGCCGTACGTGCGGCGCGTGGTGTGCAGGACGCCGCGGACGTTCTCGTCCACCTTGTCGAACACCACCACGGTGTCGTACAGCGAGAAGCCGAGGATCGTGAGCAGGCCGATCACCGTCGCGGGGCTCACCTCGAACCCGGACCAGGCGTAGAAGCCCGCAGTGACGATCACGTCGAAGAAGAGCGACGCGAGCGCGGCGAGCGCCATGTCCCATTCCCGGAACCGGGCCGCGATGTAGACGGTGACGAGCACCAGGAACACCACGAGCGCGAGGAGGCCGCGCTGGGTGATCTGCGCGCCCCAGGTGGAGCTCACCGCGGAGAAGCTGATGCTGTTCGCCGACGGCTGCCCGTCGCGCCCCGGCGGCTGGAACTCCTCGAACAGCGCTGCACGTGCCTTGGTGATCTGCTGATCGTCCAGCTCGGACGTCGCGATCTGGTACGTGGCAGCGCCTCCCGAGCCGGCGGTCTGCACCGCCGACGGCTCGACGCCCGTCGCCGTGCGCACGGTGTCGCGGGCCTTCGCGGTGTCCGCCTGCGCTGCGCCGACCGGGAACGACACCTGGGTGCCGCCCTCGAAGTCGATGCTGAACTTGAACCCGGGGATGAGGATGCCCAGGATCGCGATGACGATGATGACGCCGGTCGCGATGTAGTACTTGTTCCGCTGCCCGACGATGTCGAACGCGCCGGTGCCGGTGTAGAGCTTGGTGAAGAAGCCGGCCTTCTTCTCGTTCTCGGTGACCGTGTCGGTCATGCTCACGCCTCCCCGGTGGTAGCGGTGGCCCGGCGGCGCTCGCGGCCGATCGCGGCCACGGCGCCGAGGCCGTTCATCGACGGCTTGGCGAAGAACTGCGTCCGGGACGCGAGATCCACCAGCGGGTGGGTGACCATGAACACGATCACCACGTCGAGGATCGTCGACAGGCCCAGGGTGAAGGCGAAGCCCTTCACGTCGCCCACGGCCAGGAAGTAGAGCACGCCGGCCGAGAGCAGCGAGACCGCGTTACCGGTCCAGATGGTGCGGCGGGCGCTGGCCCAGCCGCGGGGCACGGCGGACCGGAAACTTCGGCCCTCGCGTATCTCGTCCTTGATGCGCTCGAAGTACACGACGAAGGAGTCCGCCGTCATCCCGATGCCGATGATGATGCCCGCGATGCCGGACAGGTCCAGCGAGTAGCCGATCCACCGGCCGAGCAGCACCAGCAGCCCCACCAGCAGCAGGACCGACAGGCCCAGCGACAGGGCGACGAGCACGCCGAGGGCGCGGTAGTACGCGAGGGCGTAGAGCAGTACCAGGGCCAGGCCGATCGCGCCGGCGATGAGGCCCGCCTTGAGCGATTCGAAGCCGAGCGTCGCACTGACGGTCTGCGCGGTGCCGGGCTTGAAGGACAGCGGCAGCGAGCCGTACTTGAGCACGCTGGCGAGCTCGCCCGCCGAGTTCGAATCGAAGCTGCCCGAGATCTGCGTCTGCCCGCCGGTGATCGGCTCGTTGATGTTCGGCGCGGTGATCACGCGGGAGTCGAGCACGAACGCGGCCTGCTTGCCGCGGTTGTTCGTGGTGAAGTCGGCCCACGTCTTGGAGGCCTCGCCGGTGAACTCCAGGGTCACCACGTACTGCGCCTGGTTCTGCGGGATACCCGAGGACGCGTTCTTGATCGACTGGCCGTCGATGATCGCGGGGCCCAGTGTGTAGACCATGCGCTGGCCCTGCGCCGCGGTGCTGGAGTCCGGCCGGTCGCAGGTAACCAGCGGGCGGTCGGCGTCGTCGTTGCCGGCGATCGGGTCCGACGGGGCGTTGCAGTTCAGGCTCTCCGCCGCCTTCTTCTGCACGGCGGGGTCGGTCGACTGCCGGGTGGCCTTCGCCTCGTCGATCGCCTTCTTCGCGGCCTCGGGGTCCGTCATGTCCGGCGCCGGCGTGTTGACCTGCGGCGCGGGGATCGCGCCCAGTACCGGGCGAACCTTGAGCTGGGCCGTCTGGCCGAGGGTGCGGGCCTGATCGCCGTCCGTGCCCGGCACGGTGATGATCAGGTTGCTGCCGTTGATCTGCACCTCGGAGCCGGAGACGCCGAGGCCGTTGACGCGCTCGTTGATGATGTCGCGCGCCTGCTCCATCTTCTCCTTGTCCGGCTCCTTACCGTCGGGCGTGACGGCCTGCAGGGTGACGGAGGTCCCGCCCTGCAGGTCGATGCCCAGTTTCGGTTCGGGCTTCCTGTCGCCGGTGAAGAACACCAGGCCGGCGACGACGGCCAAGAGCACGCCGAAGGCGATGAGCATCCGCGACGCGGGCACGTCGATGCTCTGAGAGTTCCTTGCCACTGGTACTAACGACTCCTCGGCGTGGGGGCACGTCCGGCCGGTGCGGCCGGACCCTTACTCAAGAACGGGCGGTCAGCGGTCCTCGGGACGCTTGTCGGCGTCGCCCTCGGCGGCCGCCGCGTCGGTCTCGTCGTCGATCGACTCGATCGACGGGGCACCGAGCTCCTCCGGGGTGAGCTCCTTGGCGATTGCGCGGCGGACCCACGTGGTGGTGACGCCCGGGGCGATCTCCAGGTCGAGGGTGTCCTCGCCCGCGCCGACGACGGTGGCGTAGAGGCCGGTGCTGGTCATGACCTTGGTGCCCACGGCGAGGCCGGCCTGCATCTGCGCGGTCTCGTTCATCTGCTTCTTCTGCTTACGGAAGCTGAAGAAGAGGAAGGCCAGCATCATGACCAGCATCGCGGGCAGCAAGAGTTCCATCGTGTGTCTCCTCACGGGGTGGGGCCGCGGACGCTCCGCAGCGGCAGCCGCCCGGGTCGCGAGCAGCACTCGATGTTCCAGTGTTCCATATCTCGCGCCGATCAGGCCGGACGGTGCACCACGAGCGGCAGGACCACGGCCGCGCCGGCCTCGCGCAAGCGCGCCGCCGCGACCGTCACCGCCCACCCCGTGGATGTGGAGTCCACGACGAGGAGCACGGAACGGCCGCGGACGGCGTCCGCCGACGCGTCGTCGACCGCGACGACGTCCAGCCAGTGCGCGGCCTCCTGCGCACCCGACGCGTCCCGGCCCGGCGCCGGGCCCCGCGGAACCGGCAGCGCGACGCGGCCGAGCCTGCCCACCTCTGCGATCCGGTCGGCGACCGGCTCCACGGGCAGGGGCCTGTCGGTGAGCTGGAGCGAGGCCACGACCTCGGGCCGGGCCCGCCAGGTGTCCCGCCACCGCGACAGGGTGGCGACGGCCGCGTCCCCGAGGTCGGCGAGGGCCGCCGCGTCGCCCGTGCGCGCCGCGTCGAGGGTCCCGGCCCACTCGGGGGCGTCGGCGAACACGAGCACCCGGCCGGGCTCGGCGGCGAGATCCGGCTGGATGCGCCCCTTGCGGCCGGCGACGCCGCCGGGCCACATCTTCCGCGGGTCGAGGACCTGGCTCTGCGCGCGCAGCACCCCTGCCACGGTGCGCGCCGTATCCGGCGACACGGGGTCCCCCAGTCCGTCCGGGACGTGTCCGAGACACACGGAGCACTTGCCGCAGGGCGCCGCCTCCGGATCGTCGAGCGATTCGGTGAGCAATTGCATGAGGCAGCGTTCGCCGCGGGTGTAGGCGCGCATGATGTCGGCCTCGCGGCGCCGGGTGGCGATGATCCCGTCGTAGTGGGCGCCGTCGTAGTGCCACGACTCCCCCGTCGCCCGGTAGCCGCCCTCCACCCGCTCGACGGCGCCGTCCACGGCGAGTTGTTTGAGCATCAGGTCGATCCGGGTACGACGGATCCCGGTGCTCGCCTCCAGTGCGATGGCCGAGAGTCCGGCGCCGGTCTCGTCCTCCGCGAGCGCCGTGAGCACACGCTCCATCTGTTGCGGATCCGGGATGGTCGCCGTGGCGAAGTAGTCCCAGACGCCGGCGTCGGACTCCGACGGCAGCAGCGCGACGACGGCGTGGTCGATGGCGCGCCCGGCACGGCCGACCTGCTGGTAGTAGGAGACGGGCGACGGCGGCGATCCGACGTGCACCACGAAGCCCAGGTCCGGTTTGTCGAAGCCCATCCCGAGCGCCGAGGTGGCGACGAGTGCCTTGATCTCGTTGGCGCGCAACGCGTCCTCCAGTCGCTCCCGGGCGGACGCGTCGAGCTTGCCGGTGTAGGCGGCCACCGGGTAATCGGCGCCGTGCACCGCGCGGATTCCGTCCACCAGCCGCTCGGCGTCGGCCACCGTCAGGGCGTAGACGATGCCGGAGCCCGGCAGGTCCGGGAGGTGCCGGGCGACCCACGCGTACCGGGTCAGTGGCGCGAGCGCGGGGAGGACGTTGAGCTGCAGGGACCGGCGCGCCAGCGGTCCCCGGAGCACGAGGGTGGCGCTGCCGAGCTGGGCGGCCACGTCCTCGGTGACGCGGGCGTTGGCGGTGGCCGTGGTGGCGAGCACGGGCGTCTGCGGATGCAACCGGGTGAGCACGTCCGACACGCGGCGGTAGTCGGGGCGGAAGTCGTGGCCCCAGTCGGAGACCGCGTGCGCCTCGTCGATCACGAGCAGGCCGAGGGAGCCCTCGAGCGCGGAGAGCACGCGCCGCCCGAAGGACGGGTTCGCCAGCCGCTCCGGCGACACGAGCAGCACGTCCACCTCCCCCGCGGCCAGCCGCTGTTCGATGGCGCCCCACTCCTCGAAGTTCGACGAGTTGAGCGTCGCGGCGCGCAGGCCGGCCCGCTCGGCGGCACCGACCTGGTCCCGCATGAGCGACAGCAGCGGGGAGACGATCAGCGCCGGCCCGGCCCCCTCCGCGCGGCGGAGCGCCGTGGCGACCCAGTACACCGCGGATTTGCCCCACCCGGTGGCCTGGACGACGAGCACCCGGGCGGCGGGTTCGAGGAGCGCCGCGACCGCGGTCTCCTGGTCCTCCCGGAGCGCCGCCCCGGGCCCCGCGAGGGCCTCGATGACGTGCCGGGCCCGTTCCGTCCGATCCGCGTTCAGCGTGTGCGTCATCGCCGTCCCCCTCGCCTGCCGTGCCGGTCTCCGGTGTTCGCGGACAGGCTATTGCCTTCCACTGACATCCTGGTGTTCGCGCAGGTAGTCCGCGAGGACCGAGGCGTGCTGGCACGCGGGGTCGCGGGCCGCGTAGAGGAGGGTGACCACCCCCTTCTGCGCGACGATCCGCTCGAGCTCCTCCGCCGCCGGATTGTGCGTGAGCTCCTCCGTGTACCGGTCGCGGAACTCGTCGAACTTCGCCGGATCGTGGCCGAACCATTCGCGGAGCCCGGGACTGGGCGCGACCTGCTTGTCCCAGAGGTCGAGGTGGGCGCGCTCCTTCGAGACCCCGCGCGGCCACAGCCGGTCCACCAGCACGCGGTAGCCGTCCTCGGCGGCGGCCTCCTCGTAGATCCGCTTCGTGTATATCGTCACGACGCCTCCTCGGCTCGGCACTCCCCCTCAACCGTACGACCGCGACCCGGAATCATCTACTACCGCCAGTAGTATTTCGGGGTTAGAATCACGCCATGAACGCCGTCGCCGCCGCATTCGCCTTCACCTGGCTCGGGATGATCCTCGCGATCTCGTTCCTCGAGGCGCCGGTGAAGTTCCGCGCTCCGGGCGTCACGATCCCGCTCGGTGTGGGCATCGGGCGGCTGGTGTTCCGGGCCCTCAACGCCTGCGAGGCGCTGCTCGCGGCCGGGATCGCGGTCGCCCTCGCGGTGGGCGCCCGCGACACCGCGGCCGTGGTGCTGTTCGCGCTCGCGGCCGCCGATCTCCTCGGGTGCATCGCACTGCGGCGGATCATGGACCGCCGCGTGCTCGGCGGCGAAGTCAGCGAAGAGATGCCGCGGAACAACCTGCACTTCGGTTACATCGGCCTCGAGGTGATCAAGGTCGCCCTCCTCATCGCATTGGGCGTCGTCACGGTGAGGTGATCCCCTCGCGTTCCCGCCGCGCGAGCTCCGCCACCGCCTGATCGACGAGGTCCCACTCCCCGTATCCCGCAGCGGGATTCAGGTGACCGGCGTCCCCGAGATCCAGCAGCCTGCTGCCCCAGCGTTCCGCAAGGCCGGCTGTGGTGCGGTAGCGGGCGAGCGGATCGCTGCGGCTCGCGGCGACGATCGACGGGAACGGCAGCGCGCGCCGGGGGATCGGCTCCCACCCGGCCGCCGCCAGTTCCGCCGGACGCGGATGCGGCGCGGGCCAGTTCACCCCGAAGTCGGGCGGCGTCGCGAGCAGGGCGCCGGTCACGCGGGCGAGCGCGGGGTCACCGTCGGCCAGGACACCCGCCCAGTGCGCGACGACCAGCGCTCCGGCGCTGTGCGCCACCAGGACCACCGGGCCGTCGACGGACGACACCGTCCGTCCGAGCAGCCGTACCCGTTCCGCGATGTCGTGCCACCTCCCCTCGTCCGGGAAGGGCACCGTCGCAGCGCGTTCCGTCCGAGCTGCGTACAGCTCCTGCCAGTGCGACGGTGCCGGCCCGCGCAGGCCCGGCACGATCACCGGGACCGGCGCGATCATCGCGCCCCCTCAGTCAGTGCCCGCAGGCGGGCCAGGCCGTGGGGGTGCAGCCGTTTGCCGAGGACCATGAATAGCACCGCGGGGACGTACACGAGGGGCGCGAGGCCGAGGGCCCCGACGAGGCCGAGACCGTCGGCGAGCGCACCGATGAGGATGGGCGCCAGCGCGAGGCCGAGCAGGTTGTTCGCCAACGTGAGCGTCCCCATCGCGGAGGCCTGGACGGTGCGGTGCGTGAGCGAGGCGACCATCGCCGCGGCGGTGCCCGAACTACCCGCCGCGAAGAAGGCGCCCACACCCATGAGCACCAGCTGCGCGGTGCCGGTGGGGAGCCGGAACGCCACCATCAGGGCGACGAACGCGACGACGCAGTACACGATGCCCGCCGTCCACTTCCGGGTGCCGTCGCCGATGCTGCACCGATCGGCGGCGAAGCCGCACACGATCATTCCCGATCCCACCAGGAGCACGAACAGCGCGGCCGAACCGCCGGCCCGGTCCACCGGCAGGTGGTAGGCCTCCTTGAAGTACGTCGGGAGCCAGGTGAGCATCACCGCGGCCATGAACATCTGCAGTCCGCTCCCCAGGTACGCGCACAGCACCGGCGGATTGGTGAAGAGGCTCGACAACGGGGCGCGGGCGGCGCGCCGGGGTTCGGCCCGCTCCCACGACGGCGCCGCGCCCGGTCCGTCCACCTGGTTGCGGGCGACGCGCGCCTCGGTGACGACGAGCTTGAACACCGCGACCAGCAGCAGGCCGAGCACGGCCATCGCGCCGAGCGACCACCGCCAGCCGAAGTGGACCGCGATGAGGCCACCGAGCCCGGTGCCGACCATGGTCCCGAACGATCCGCCCGCCATGAAGGACGCGGAGAGGGCGGCGTGCACCCGCGGCGCGAACAGGCTGAGCACCAGGGCTATCCCCACGCTGCCGTAAGCGGCCTCCCCCACCCCCACCACGAACCGCGCCGCGAGCAGTTGCTCGTAGTTCTGCGCGAACGCGCAGGCCAGGGTGGCGACAGACCACAGCACCGCCATGAGCACGAGGCTGCGCACCCTGCCCCACCGGTCGGCCAGGATCGAGACCGGCAGCGTGAGGACGCCCACCATGAGGGCCACCACAGAGATCAGGGATCCCTGTTGAGCCTTGTCGAGGTGCAGTTCCTGGCCGAGCGGCACGAAGACGGCGGCCAGCACCTGTCGGGACATGTAGTCGGACAACAGGAGCGCGAAGGCGAGCGCGAACACCAGCCACGCGTACAACTTCCTGCGCGGCCGGGCTGAGGCCGCGGGCGCCGCCTCGCCCGCGTCTTCCGCGTCCCCCTGCCGGGTCGTCATGAGAGCCATCGTCGTCCGCCCGTCACGCGTGCTGGGTGAAACCGAGCCGGCCGGCCTGCCGGTTGGGCGCGTACCCCAGTTTCGCCAGCGTCTCGTCGACGGAGCCGTACTGCTCGCCGATGCGGTAGATGTCCCGGGCCTCCTTGCCGGTGGCGATGTCCCGGCCGAGTTCGTTGCTGATCCGCACCAGCTGCTTGACCTGATCGACGGACGTGATCTTCTCGCCCGGCCGGCCCCAGATCGTGTCCTCGTTGCCGCAGCGGGTGTGCAGGCCCATGGCGATGGCCATGGTGTTGACCGGAAGCACGGAACGCATGAGCGTTTCCAGGGTGAGGATCGCGCCGTCGGGGACGCGGTTGATGAAGTTCATGATGTTGTACGGATTGGGGCCGTCGAAGCCGCCGCCGATGCCCACCCAGGTCAGGTTCAGCGGGCCCATGTACTTACCGCGCCGGATCAGTCGCTCGACGGTCTCGAGCTGTGGGATCGAGGAGAGCTGGAAGTGGGGCTGGATCCCGTTGGCGGTCAGGCGGCGCAGGTGCTCCTCGACCCATTCGGGGCCGGCGGGCACCGTCATCTCGCGGTAGGTGTCGTAGAGCTCGGGCCGCTGCATGGAGGTGCCGGCGATGTCGTCGTCGGTCATCAACTCCATGATGTTCATCTGGCTCGTGTTGATGGCGATGGTCACCTGGTCGGGCTTGGGGTCGAGCTCGGCCAGCATGTGCCGGGTGTCGTCGGAGAGCCACTTGGCGTCGGCGCCGTCGCCCTCGGGGGCGAACGAGATGGAACCGCCGACCTGCAGGATCATGTCCGGCACGGCCTCGCGCAGCCCGGAGAGCAGCTCGTTGAACTTGGAGAGCCGCTTGGAGCCATGGCCGTCCTCCTCGCGGACGTGGATGTGCAGGACGGTGGCGCCGGCCTCGTAGCAGTCGACGGCCTGCTGGACGTGCTGCTCCATCGTGAGCGGCAGATCCTCGCGGAAGTCGTCGAGCTCCCATTCGGGACCGTACGGGGCGACCGTGATGACCTGCTTCTCCTGCACCTCGGGGAACAGGGCGTCGTCGTGGAAATGCATGATGGTTTCTCCTCGTGAGTGGTTGTGGGGCTGTCGGTTTCGGGGGTCAGTAGGGGCGATCGCCGACGATCCCGGCGCGTTCCATCCGGCGGACGGCCGGCCAGTAGTCCTGCACGGCGTAGTGCTGGGTGCAGCGGTTGTCCCAGATGGCGAAGCTGTCGGGCGTCCAGCGCCAGCGGACCTGGAACTCGGGGACGGCGGCCTGGCGCTGCAGGTACTGCAGGAGCTCGCCCGCGCCGGGCGCGTAGTCGAAGCCGAATCGGATGTTGGCGTCGGTGTGGAAGTTGGTCAGGTGCGTGGCGAAGGCGTTGACGAACAGGACCTTCTCGCCGGTCTCGGGGTGCGTGCGCACGACCGGGTGTTCCGCGTCCGGGAACTTCGCGCGGAGCGCGTGGCGCTGCTCGATCGGCAGCCGCGCACCGAAACTCGCCTCGATGGAGTGCCGCGCCCGCAGGCCCTCGATCCGCGCTTTCACGCCCTCGGGCAGGGCCTCGTATGCGGCGCCCATGTCGACCCAGATGGTGTCACCGCCCACCTCGGGCCCCTCGACGCAACGCAGCACGGATCCGAGAGGAGGGCATTCCCGCCAGGTGGCGTCGCAGTGGAAGGCGTTCTCGTAGGCCTCGCGGTCGCTGTCGAGATCCTTGTAGATGCGCACCAGGCCCGGATGGTCCGGGTCACTGCCGAGTACCGGATGGTCCTCGAGGTCACCGAACCGGCGGGCCAGGGCGACGTGGTCGGCGCGACTGATCGGCTGATCGCGGACGAACAACACCTTGTGCTCGAGAAGCAGCGCGCGGAGCTCGGCGAACAGGGCGTCGTCGTGGGCGACCTCGGCGAGGTCGACTCCGGTGAGCTCCGCGCCGATGTGGGCGGTGAGGCGATCGGCGCGGATGCGCCGTGCGGTGAGGGTCATGGCGGTGCCTTCGGGTCTACGGGATCAGGATGTTGGAGCCGACGAGGGCTCCGGACTCGAGGTCGGTGTGGGCTCGCGCCGCCTCGGCGAGCGGATAGGTGCGGTTGACATCGACCCGGATCCGGCCGGCGGCGATGTGCCCGAACAGCTCCCCGGCGAGGTCGGCCCGCTCGAGCGGGTCGGCGATGTAATCGGCGAGAGCCGGGCGCGTGACGAACAGCGAGCCCTTGATCGCGAGCTGCATCGGGTCGATCGGCGGGATCGGGCCGGACGACGTGCCGAAGCAGACCAGCAGGCCCCGTCGGGCGAGGGAGTCGAGAGAGGCCTGGACGGTCGCCGCGCCGATGCTGTCGAGCACCACGGGAACACCGGCGCCGGAGGTGATCTCCCGCACGCGGGCGGCGACGTCCTCGCGCCGGTAGAAGACGACGTGGTCGACGCCGTGGGCGCGGGCGGCGTCGGCCTTCGCCTCGGTGGATACCGTGCCGATCACGGTGAGCCCCAGCAGCTTCGCCCACTGCGCGACGATCAGCCCGACGCCGCCGGCCGCGGCGTGCAGCAGGATCGTATCGCCCGGGCGGTAGTCGTGGATGCGCCGCATGAGGTAGGCGGCGGTGAGGCCGCGCATCGTGCACGCGGCGGCGGTCTCGAAGCCGACCGCATCGGGCAGGTGGATGAGATGCCGCGCCGGGAGCACGAACTCGGTGCTGTAGGCGCCCAGCGGGCTGCCCGTGTAGGTGTAGGTGACGCGGTCACCGGGCACGAATCCCTCGACCCCCGGCCCGATCTCCTGCACCACACCCGCGGCCTCCACGCCCATGCCGTTCGGGAGGGGCACGGGGTACAGGCCGGTGCGGTAGTAGTTGTCCGCGAAGTTGAGCCCTACGGCGTGGTGCCGCACCCGGACCTCGCCGGCGCCGGGCTCTCCGACGTCCACGGTCTCCCATCGCAGTACGTCGGGGCCTCCGGTCTCGTGGAAGCGGATCGCGTTCGCCATGTGGGTTCCTCTCGCTGAACGGCTCGGAGAATGTGATGCGGACGACAGTAGGGGCCGGTACCGGCTTAAACTGTTCCGAGCGGGACGGAAAACCATTCATATCGGGACGGAGTAGTGATGGTGGTCATAGCGGGGCGGGGCGGGCCGCCGCTCGCGCGCTATGCGTCCCTCGCCAACTACGCGGACCTCACCCGATCGCTCGGCGCGGACCCCCGGGCCCTCCTCCGCGAGGCCGGACTCGACCCCGCCGGGATCACCGTGCAGGACCGATGGGTACCCGCCGACGCGGTCAACGCACTGTTGGAGCGCACCGCACAGGTCACGGGTCGCGACGACCTGGGTGTGCGCCTCGCCGAACTGCGTCGGCTCTCCCACCTGGGCCCGCTCAGCCTCGCCCTCCGCGAGGAACCCGATGTGCGGAGCGCCCTGCGGATGCTCATCGCGCACGAGCGCATGTACAACGAGGCCCTGCACACGCGGCTCACCGTCGACGACGGGGTGGCGACGGTCCGCGTGGAGGTGGACCTGGGCCACCCCGCGCCGGATGCGCAGGCCGTCGATCTCGCGGTCGGCGTGGTGCATTCGTTGCTGCGCGAGTTGCTCGGCCGGGACTGGGCGCCCCTGTCCGTCTCATTCGGGCACCCGCCGCCCCGCCACCCCGGCACCGCCCGCCGGATGTTCGGCGGCACACTGCACTACGACGCCGGATTCACCGGGATCCGGCTGCACGAGAAGGACCTGGACCGGGAGACGGCCACCGCGGACCCGCAGCTGCGGGCCTACGCCCGGCGATTCCTCGACGACTCCGGCGGGTCCGCGGCCCCGCGCGCCGGGGACCGGATCCGGCAGCTGGTCGACATGCTCCTCCCCACCGGCAGGTGCTCGGCCGAGCAGGTGGCCCGCAGCCTCGGGGTCGACCGGCGTACCGTGCATCGCCGCCTGGCGGCGGAGGGGACGACGTTCACACGGGTCGTCGACGACGCGCGCGCCGCACTCGCGCAGCACCTGGTGGCGGGCCGGCGGTATTCGTTCGCGGAGATCGCGGAGCTCCTCGCGTTCTCGACCCCGTCGAACTTCTCGCGCTGGTTCAAGTCCCGATTCGGTGCGACGCCGCGCGAGTGGCGCGCGGCGGCGCGGTGACCACGCCTCCCAGAAACCGCACAGACTGACCGCAGTCCGGTCGCAGCGAGCCGGATGAGGCTCTCAGCCATGACAACTGAGACCGCTCCCGAGGGGGGACGCGCGGCGACAACCGCTGCACCCCTCCTCGACATCGTGATCCCCGTGTACAACGAGGCGCACACGATCGCGTACTGCGTGCAGACGCTGCGCCACCACCTGACCGAGACGCTCCGGATCTCCGCGCGGATCACGATCGCCGACAACGCCAGCACCGACGAGACCCATGCCGTGGCCGCGTCCCTCGCCGGAGCGCTCCCCGGCGTCCGGGTCGTGCACCTCGACGCCAAGGGCCGCGGCCGCGCGCTGCGCCGGGTGTGGGCCGATTCCGACGCCGCCGTCCTCGTCTACATGGACGTGGACCTCTCCACCGACCTCAACGCGCTGTACCCGCTCGTCGCTCCCCTCCTGTCGGGCCACAGCGACCTGGCGATCGGGACCCGGCTCGGGCGCGGCGCCCGGGTGGTGCGGGGACCCAAGCGGGAGTTCATCTCCCGCGGCTACAACCTGCTGCTGCACACGGCCCTCAGGGTGCGCTTCTCCGACGCCCAGTGCGGCTTCAAGGCGATCCGCACCGACGTCGCGCGCCAGCTGCTGCCCCTGGTCGAGGACGGCGAATGGTTCTTCGACACCGAGCTCTTGGTGCTCGCCGAACGCGCGGGCCTCCGCATCCACGAGGTGCCCGTCGACTGGACGGACGACCCGGACAGCCGCGTGGACATCGCCGACACCGTCGCCAAGGACCTGCGCGGCGTCGCCCGGGTGGCCCGGGCGCTGGCCACCGGCCGGCTCCCCCTCGACGACGTGCGGCGTGCGCTCGGCCGCGACGAACCGCCCATCAGCGGCGTCCCGCACGGGATGGTGGGCCAGCTGGTGCGGTTCGGCGCGATCGGCGTGGCCAGCACCGTCGCCTACGTCCTGCTGTACCTCGCGCTGCACCCCGTGTTCGGCGCGCAGCCCGCGAACTTCATCGCGCTGCTGCTGACCGCGGTGGGCAACATCGCCGCCAACCGGGCCTTCACGTTCGGCGTGCGCGGCCGCACCGGCGCGGCGCGCCACCACCTGCAGGGACTCGTCGTGTTCCTACTCACGTGGTCGCTCACGGCGGGCAGCCTCACCGTGCTGGCCCGGGTGGCGCCGGACGCCGGGCGCGGCGCGCAGCTCGCGGTGCTCGTCGTCGCGAACCTCGTCGCCACGGTGACCCGGTTCGTGGGCCTGCGCGCCATCTTCCGGCACGCGGGAGGCTCCCGATGACCCGCCTGCAGGAACGCATCGCGCTCGCCCTCCTCCTCGCGGGGACGGCGGTCGCGTACATCTGGGCTCTCGGCCGCGCGGAATGGGCCAACTCGTTCTACTCCGCGGCCGTCCAGGCGGGCACGGTGTCGTGGAAGGCGATGTTCTTCGGCAGCTCCGACGCGGCGAACTCCATCACGGTGGACAAGCCACCGGCCTCGCTGTGGGTGATGGAGGTGTCCACCCGGATCTTCGGGGTGAACGCGTGGGCGATGCTCGTGCCGCAGGCGCTCCTCGGGGTGGCCTCGGTGGCGCTGCTCTTCGCGACGGTCCGCCGCCGGTTCGGCCCCCTCGCCGGGCTTCTCGCCGGCGTCGCGCTGGCCACCACGCCGGTCGCGGCGCTGATGTTCCGGTTCAACAACCCCGACGCGCTGCTCGTGCTGCTCATGATCGCGGCCACCTGGGCGATGCTGCGCGCCGTGGAGGACGGCCGCTGGCGCTGGCTGGTGGCGGGCGGCGCGTTCGTGGGCCTCGGGTTCCTCACCAAGCAGCTCGCGGTCGTGCTCGTGGTGCCGGGACTCGCGCTCACCTACCTGGTCGCCGGGCCGCCGCGGATCGGCAGGCGCATCGGCCAGTTGTTCGCCGCGGGCGCGGCGATGGTGCTGGCCGCGGGATGGTGGCTGCTCGCGGTGGAACTGTGGCCCGCCTCGTCGCGCCCGTGGATCGGCGGCTCCCAGGAGAACTCGATCCTCGAGCTGACGCTCGGTTACAACGGCCTCGGGCGCCTCGACGGCAACGAGACCGGCAGCGTCGTGCCGGGGCGGGGCGACGCCTCGTCGTACCTACCCGGCGGCATGGAGATGCCTGCCGGATTCGAGATGCCGGGCGGTAAGGGCGGCGGCATGTGGGGCGATCCGAGCATCCTGCGCATGTTCCAGCCCGAGCAGGCCGGGCAGATCGCGTGGCTGCTCCCGGCGGCGCTCATCGCGCTCGTCCTCGTCCTGGTGCTCCGTGGACGCGCGCCGCGCACCGATGCCGTGCGGGCCGCCGCGATCGCCTGGGGCGGTTGGCTGCTCGTCACGGGCGTCACGTTCAGCCTCATGGCCGGGATCTTCCACTCGTACTACACGGTGGCGCTCGCGCCACCGATCGCGGCGCTCGTCGCAATGGGGATCGCCTCCGGATGGGCCGAGCGTCACCGCGCGGCGGTGCGCGCCACCGGTGCGCTCGCCGTGGCCGCGACGGGCGCGACCGCCTGGTACGTGCTCGCGCAGACGCCCGCGTGGAATCCCTGGCTGCGCTGGCTCATCGCCGCCGCGGCGACGGTGGGCGTGCTGGGCCTGCTCGCGACCCTGGTGCCGGCGGTACCCCGGACCCGTGCCCTCGGCGCCACGATCGCGCTCGCCGCGATCGTCGCCGGGCTCGCCGGTCCGATCGCCTTCTCGGCGGAGACCATCGCCTCGCCGCGGCAGGGCTCGATCGTGTCGGCCGGCCCGTCGAGCGGCCACGGGTTCGGCCACGGCCCTGGCGGGCACGACGGGCCGCGCGGGATGGAGATGCCGGCGGGTGTGGGCTTCCCCGGCGCACCGGGAGGCTCCGGAGGACGCGAGATGCGCGGCGGGCCCGGCCTTCTCAACGGCGGCAAGCCCGGCGCGGAGCTCACCGCGATGCTGCTGCAGGACGCCGACGAGTACACCTGGGTGGCGGCGACGGTCGGCGCGAACAGCGCGTCCGGCTACCAGCTGGCCACGATGCGCCCGGTGATGCCGCTCGGCGGCTTCAACGGGACCGACCCGTCGCCCACGCTCGCCCGGTTCCAGCAGTACGTGGAGGACGGGAAGGTGCACTACTTCCTGGCGGGATCGGGCGGCGGATTCGGGCGCAGCTCGGGCACGTCCGCGGAGATCACGTCCTGGGTGGAGCGGACGTACACGGCGCGCACCGTCGACGGGGTGACCGTGTACGACCTGACCTCCCCGAAGGCGTGACGGTCAGAACAGGCGCTCGTCGCCGGACTCGAAGTCCCCGCGGACCTCGATGCCGGAGGCCAGCGTCCCCGCGGGCGGGGTGAGCCCTAGGTGGTGCCACGCCGCGACGGTCGCGACCCGGCCGCGCGGCGTGCGCGCCAGCATCCCGGCGCGCACCAGGAACGGCTCGCACACCTCCTCGACGGTGCCGGGCTCCTCCCCCACGGCCACGGCCAGGGTGGAGACGCCGACGGGCCCGCCGCCGAAGCTGCGGATGAGCGCCCCCAGGACGGCGCGGTCGAGCCGGTCGAGGCCGAGCTCGTCCACGTCGTACACCTTGAGCGCGCCGCGGGCCACGTCGACGGTGACGACGCCGTCGGCGCGCACGTCCGCGAAGTCCCGGACGCGGCGCAGCAGGCGGTTCGCGATCCGCGGAGTGCCCCGCGAGCGGCTGCCGATCTCCGCGGCGGCCTCGCGCACGATCTCGATGCCGAGGATCTTCGCGCTGCGCTCGATGACCTGGACCAGATCGCCGGTCTCGTAGAAGTCCATGTGCGCCGTGAAGCCGAAGCGGTCGCGCAGCGGGCCGGTGAGCGCACCGGATCGGGTGGTGGCGCCGACCAGGGTGAACGGCGCCACGTCGAGCGGGATCGAGGTGGCGCCGGGCCCCTTGCCCACCACCACGTCCACGCGGAAGTCCTCCATGGCGAGGTAGAGCATCTCCTCCGCGGGCCGCGCCATGCGGTGGATCTCGTCGATGAACAGCACGTCGCCCTCGACGAGGTTCGACAGCATCGCGGCCAGGTCCCCCGCGCGCTCGAGCGCCGGCCCGGACGTGACCCGCAGCGCCGAACCGAGCTCGGCCGCGATGATCATCGCGAGGCTCGTCTTGCCCAGGCCGGGTGGACCGGACAGCAGGATGTGATCCGGTGTGCCGCCGCGCATCTTCGCGCCGTGCAGCACCAGCTGCAGCTGCTCGCGGACCTTCGGCTGGCCGATGAACTCGTCGAGCGAGCGGGGCCGCAGGGAGTCCGAATCGTCCCCGTCGAGCGCGGAGGGCCCCATGATGCCGGAGACGTCGTCCTCGAACTCGCTGCCCACCTCGTCGTCGTAGTCCATCAGATCAGCTCCGGCCCAACGACTTCAGGGCGTCGCGGAGAAGCTCGCCGACGGATTTGTCCGGCCCCGCCTCGATCGCGGCCGCCACCGCGGGCTCCGCCTGCCGGGGCGTGAAGCCCAGACCCTCGAGCGCCTCCAGCAGCTGCCCGGAGACCCCGCCCGCGGGGGCGGCCGCCGCGGTGGCGCCGCCGGCCGCCTCGGAGGAGACCGCGGACACCTTGTCCTTGAGCTCCACGTGGATCCGCTCGGCGACGCGCTTACCGATCCCCGGGATCAAGCACAGCGTCTTGATGTCCCCGTTCGCGATCGCCGACTGCATCTGCCCGGGATCGAGCACCGCGATCGCCGCCATCGCCAGCCGCGGTCCGATGCCCTGCACCGTCTGCAGCAGGTGGAACAGCTCCTGCACCTCGCCGTCGGTGAAGCCGTACAGCGTCATCGAGTCCTCACGCACCACCATCGACGTCAGCAGCGACGCCTCGGTGCCGCGGGTGAGCGATCCGGCGGTGGCCGGCGCCACGAGCACCCGGTAGCCGACGCCCGCGCACTCGACCACCACGTGGTCCAGCCCGATGTGCCGTACCTCGCCGCGCAGCGACGCGATCATCGCACCCCTCCCGTTGCCTTCTGCTGCGCCCGCCGCTGTGCGGCGAGCTTCTGCTCGTAGATCTTCTTCTGTTCCGCCGCACGGCGTTCCGCCTCGGCCATGCGCGAGATCATGGGCGCGCGCCAGCTGTGGCACACCGCGAGCGCCAGCGCGTCCGCCGCGTCCGCCGGCTCGGGCGCCTTCTGCAGCCCCAGGATCCGGGTGATCATCGCGGTCACCTGCGCCTTGCCGGCGTTGCCGTTCCCGGTGACGGCGGCCTTCACCTCCGACGGGGTGTGGAAGTGCACGTCGATCCCCCGCCGCGCCGCCGCGAGCGCGACCACGCCACCCGCCTGCGCGGTGCCCATCGCCGTGGACACGTTGTGCTGCGCGAAGACCCGCTCCACGGCGATCACGTCCGGCTCGTGCGTGTCCATCCAGTACTCCGCGGCGGTCCACACGGCGAGCAGCCGCTCCGGCAGGGGCATCGTGCTCGGGGTGCGGACCACGTCCACGTCGAGCGCGGTGACCCTGCGCCCCGAACCGGTCTCCACCACGGACAGGCCGCAGCGCGTGAGACCGGGGTCCACCCCCATCACCCGCATCGCACACCTCCGGCACCGTCGAACACTCAAACCTTTGTTCGAGAGCATACCCCGCACGATGCGCGGGACCGAGACGCGACGCGCCCCCTACTCGCAGATGACCGTCGGAACCGGGTCGTACTTCACGGTGCGGGTGTGCCGGGACACCACCGAGCCGGACTTCACGTCCGTGACCACCCGGGTGTTGCTCGTGGTGAACCCCGGGGTGCCGGTGCTGGCCACGCAGTGCGGCCCCTTGGGCAGGCGCGTCGTGGACGGCTGCGTCGGCGACGAGCGGTCACCCGTGATCGACTGGACCTCACGGTTCTTGGTGCTCCACATGCGCACCGTCACCGACGACGAGCTCCCCGACGACTCGATGACGATCCCGTACGGGGTGTCGTTGCGGAACTGCAGGTCGATGGCGCCCTCGTACACCGTGGCCTCACGGGCCTCCGGGTAGCGCGAGATGTAGTAGCTGTGCTCGGTGTGGCCGGCGTCCTCCAGGCCCGCGAAGTAGGAGGCGTTGTAGAGGGTGGTGGCGAACTGCGAGATGCCGCCGCCCACAGCCTTGTCCGGCCGGCCGTTGTTGATGATCCCCGACTCCACGTAGCCCTGCGAGGTACCGCGCGGGCCGGTGTAGCCGTTGAGCGAGAACGTCTCCCCCGGCAGCACCACGGCGCCGTTCACCTGCTGGGCCACCCGCCGGATGTTCACCCCCGAGGCGTCGCTGAAGCCGCCGGTCGTGAACTCGCTGACCACCTCCTTCACGCCGAGCTCCTTCGCCCGTGCGGTGGTGACCTTCGGCTGGACCGTCTTGAACTCCGCCCTGGCCGTCCGGTCGGCGGCCTCCGCGGTGACGGCGCGGGACACCGCATCGAGGGTCGGGTCCCAGACCACCTCGCGGCCCGGCACGGCCTCGGTGATCGTGGGTGTGCCCCCGGTCAGCTGGAATCCCGCGTCCTTGGGCTCGGCGACGGCGTCCTCGAGGCGCGTCTCGAGCACCTGCTTGGCGACGTTCCGGTCGACGGCCGGCACCAGCTGTCCCTTGCCGTCGGGCCGGAACGACAGGACCCGCCCGATATCGGTCGCGGACATCCGCCCGACGGTGCCGGCCGACGCCTGCGCGTCGCCGTCGCGACGGAGGATCACGTCGGAGGACACGGCCTGCGCGGCCGGGCCCGCCAGCACCTGCTGCACCGTCTCGGGCGAGACGGTGGGCGTCACGTTCTCGGTGGGCACCGTGATGTCGGTGGACTCGGGCCACGCGGCGAGCACGGCGTCGGCGGCCTTCTGCAGGTCGATCTTGTCGCCAGGCCGCGGCGCCACCGCCACCGGCCTGCCGTTCTTGTAGACGACGGCACCGTCGCCCGCCTCGGAGGTGAGGGCGTCACCGGCCTTGGCCAGCGAACCGTCGAACACCTTCCGGTCCAACTCGGCGGCGCCGTGCACGGGCCGGTCGCGGAAGTATCCCGTGAGGTCGCGCCACGGGGAACGCTCGGCGATCGCGCGGTCGACGGTGCCCGGCACGTCCAGCTTCAGGCCCAGCTGCGCCGGGGACAGCGCGACGCTGCCCTTGCCGGTGCGGAGGGTGACCTTCGCGGCGTCGGCGCGGTGCGCGGCCTCCTGGAGCCGGCTCTCCGCCTCGTCGCGGCCCAGGGCGCCGAACGACACGCCGAGCGTCGTGGCGCCGTGCACGGTCTCCGCGCGGCCCGACTCCCAGACCGCGGCCCCGCCCGCGCCGAGCAGCAGCGCAGCCACCAACACGAGGACGGGAGCCCGGCGGAGCGAGGTTCGAGTCCGAATCACTACCTGAGAATATCCTGACGCATCGTTACCGAACAGTCAGGGGCGATCCAGGACGCTAAGGATCCGGCACGCGGGCCGGCGGATCAGTCCGCGTCGAGCTCGGCGAGCACCTCGTCGGAGACGTCCACGTTCGAGTACACGTTCTGCACGTCGTCGCTGTCCTCGAGCGCGTCGATGAGCTTGAACACCTTGCGCGCGCCGTCGGCGTCCACCGGGACCTCCACCGACGCACGGAAACCCGACTCCGCCGAGTCGTAGTCGATCCCGGCCTCCTGCAGCGAGGTGCGGACCGCGATCAGGTCGGTGGGCTCCGAGACGATCTCGAACTGCTCGCCGAGGTCCGAGATTTCCTCGGCGCCCGCGTCGAGCACGGCCATGAGGACGTCGTCCTCGGACTGGCCGTTCTTGTCGAGCGTCACGATGCCCTTGCGGGTGAACAGGTACGACACCGAACCCGGGTCGGCCATGTTGCCGCCGTTGCGGGTCATCGCGACCCGGACCTCGCCCGCGGCGCGGTTGCGGTTGTCGGTGAGGCACTCGATGAGCACGGCCACCCCGTTGGGGCCGTAGCCCTCGTACATGATGGTCTGCCAGTCGGCGCCGCCGCCCTCTTCACCGCCGCCGCGCTTGCGGGCGCGCTCGATGTTGTCGTTGGGGACCGAGTTCTTCTTGGCCTTCTGGATCGCGTCGTACAGCGTGGGGTTGCCGTCGGGGTCACCGCCACCGGTGCGGGCCGCCACCTCGATGTTCTTGATCAGCTTGGCGAAGAGCTTGCCGCGCTTGGCGTCGATCGCCGCCTTCTTGTGCTTGGTGGTGGCCCATTTGGAATGGCCGCTCATCGATCCCTCGATTCTCCTCGGGTGCGCTGTCTCAACCCTGCGAGTTTACGTGAACGCCTTCTCCAACTCGGTGAGCGCGTCTTCGAGGTGGTGGATGAGGCGCTGCACGTGCGGCACCGAGGTGCGGCACGCGACGATCCCGAACTCCAGGTTCCGGTTGTTCGTGCAGATCGTGATGTTGACCGCCTGCCCCTCCCACGCGATCGACGCCGGGTAGATGCCGTCGAGGTGGGCGCCGTTCCAGTACATGGCCTCCCGCGGGCCCGGCACGTTGGAGATCACCAGGTTGAACGGCGGCCGGCGGAGCGGGGTGTACCCGGGCAGCATGCCCGGGGCCAGGCCGGCGATGTTCGCGGCGCTCAGCGCCAGCACCTGCAGCGGCGACAGCTCCCCCATCACCTTGCGGGCGGCGCGCACCGAACCCCTGATCACCTCGACACGATCCACCGGGTCCACGAGGTCGGTGCCCAGGGTCGCGATGACCGCGCCCACGGCGTTCGAGTTCGACTCCTCGCCGTCCTTGTGCAGGGACACCGGCACCATCGCGGTGAGCGAGCGGTCCGGCAGCTCCCCCAGCTCGGCGAGGTACGACCGCAGCGCGCCGCCGCACATCGCGAGCACGATGTCGTTCACCGTGGCACCGGCCTTCGCGCGCACCGCGTCGATCCGGTCCAGGGAGTACGACTGCGCGACGAACCGCCGGGCGCCGCCGATCGGCACGTTGAAGATGGTGTGCGGCGCCTGGAACGGCGCCTGGTAGTCGTGGTCGCGGAAGCTGGTGCCCGCCACCTTGAGGGAGGCGGGCAGCATGCCCAGCACCTCACCCGTGAGGCCGCCGATCTGCTTGGCCGTGCTGAGCGGGTTGAACGGGAGCAGGCCCCCGCCCGACGACGGCGCGGGCTCCGCCGCGGGCGCGGACTTCTTCCGCCGGAGCCCCGGCTGCCAGACCACGCGGCCGCCCTCGTCGTTCGGGTCGTTCGACAGCGCCAGCGTCATGTAGCGCAACGCGGAGACCCCGTCGACCAGGGAGTGGTGCACCTTCGAGAACACCGCGTAGCGGCCGTCCTCGAGCCCCTCGACGACGTGCACCTCCCACATGGGGCGGTGCCTGTCGAGCAGCGTCTCGTGCCACAGCGACACCTGCTGGAACAGCTCGCGGATCCGGCCCGGGCGCGGCAGCGCCGAATGCCGCACGTGGTACTCGAGGTCGAGCGAATCGACCGACGACCACCAGGTGTTGCCGAGGATGCCCACCGGATCCGCGGGCCGTCGCCCGAACTTCTCACTGACCTCGGCGTGATCCCGCATCGTCTCGACCACCGACCGCACGTGATCGGGCCCGGCACCGTCGGGAGGGGTGAACAGCTGCAGGCCGCCCACGTGCATCGGGTGCTCGCGCGACTCCGCCATGAGGAACATCGAATCGGTCACCGGCATGTAGCTCACGGCGGCACTCCCCCTTCATCAGGACAACGATCACATGTCGCGCCGCACCATCTCGACGAACCGGCGATGGATCCGCAGATCCCCCGTCACCTCCGGATGGAAGGATGTGGCCAAGGTCACACCCTGCTGCACGGCAACAACCGTACCCGCCGACTCGCCGGCGTCGTCGGGGACCCTGGCCAGCACTTCCACCCCCTCGCCGACCCGCTCCACCCAGGGCGCGCGGATGAACACCGCGCGCACGGGCGCACCGTCGATCCCGGCCATCTCGAGGTCGGTCTCGAAGGAGTCCACCTGCCGCCCGAATGCGTTGCGGCGCACCGTCATATCGATCGTCCCGAGGCAGCGGGCATCTGGCCGGGTATCGAGCACCTCGGAGGCCAGCATGATCATCCCGGCGCACGATCCGTACGCCGGGAGGCCCGCCGCGAGGGCGTCGCGCAGGGGCTCGAACAGGTCGAAGACGCCGAGCAACCGACTCATGGTCGTGGACTCGCCGCCGGGGATCACGATGCCGTCCACCGCGGCGAGATCGGCTCCGGTGCGCACCGGAGCCGTGTCCGCGCCCACCGCCTCGAGCGCCCGACGGTGCTCGCGCACGTCACCCTGGAGAGCCAGTACCCCGATCCGCACAGTCACGTCTGCACAGCTTAGGGGGCGCCGTCAGTGGCGGAAGCGGTGGAGCCCCTCCTGGATCACGACGGCCACGAGCGCACCGTCCTGCGCGTAGATGCGGCCGGCGGTGAGGGCGCGCCCGCCGCCCGCGGACGGCGACGTCTGGTCGTAGAGCAGCCACTCGTCGGCGCGGAACGGCCGCAGGAACCACATCGCGTGGTCCAGCGACGCCACCTGGGTGTCCGCTCCGGGGTGCGCGACCCGCGCGGAGCTCAGCAGCGTCATATCGCTCATGTACGCGAGGGCGCTGGTGTGGATGTTCTGATCGTCGGGCAGCCGGCCGATGTGCTTGAACCACACCTGCTGGTGCACCGAGCGGCCCTGGTACGGGTTCGTCCGCCCCTGGTCGACGATGCGGATGTCCCAGTTGCTCCACTCCTGGATGAGGCCCCGGCCCTCGGCGGACGCGTTCGGGTCCTCGCGGGGGCTCGGCACCGACTCCGGATCGGGAGCGGCGGGCATCTCGTCGGCGTGCTCGATGCCCTCCTGGCCGGGCAGCTGGAACGAGGCGGACATGGTGAAGATGGCCTCGCCGTCCTGCACGCCGTTGACGCGGCGGGTGCAGAAGGAGCGTCCGTCCCGGATCCGGTCGACGAGAAACACGGTGTCGGCGTCCGGGTTGCCGGGGCGCAGGAAGTAGCCGTGCAGCGAGTGCACCTGCATCTCGTCGGGCACCGTCGAGATCGCCGACCGGAGTGCCTGTCCCGCGACCTGCCCGCCGAACGTGCGGGCGAGGACCGACGGGGCGTGGATGCCCCGGAAGATGTCACGGTCGATCTGTTCGAGACTCAGCAGCGCTTCGATGTCAGCCACGATCTGCAGAGCTTACTCAGGTGGAACCGCTCACCAGTTGTCGGCGAAATTCTCCGTCGTCGCGTCGACCACGATCACGGTCACGTTGTCCCGTCCACCCGCGTTGAGCGCGGATTCCACGAGGTGGTCCGCGCACTCGTCGATGGCGGCGTCGCTGTCGAGGATCGCCGAGATCTCGTCGTCGGTGAGCTCGCCGTTGAGACCGTCCGAGCACACCAGCAGCCGTTCGTGGGGCTGGGCGGGCACGATCCAGAAGTCGGCGTCGGGCTCCATCCCGGCGCCGAGGGCCCGGGTGATCACGTTGCGCCGCGGGTCGACGCGGGCCTGCTCGGGGCTCAGGAAGCCGCCGTTGATGAGCTCCTGCACCTGCGAGTGGTCCACGGTGAGTTGCTCGAAGTACCCCTCGGCCAGGCGGTAGGTGCGGGAGTCGCCGATGTTGACCACGAGCCAGTGCGGCACGCCGTCGTAGGTGGTGAGGAGGACGCCGGTCACGGTGGTGCCGGCACGCTTCCCGGTCTCCGAGTCGATGGCCTCGATCGCGGCGTGCGCCTGGCGCAACCGGTCCACGACCTGCTCCATGACCACCTGGGCGTCCTCGGGCTCGGGCCCGAACACCTCGGCGAGCGCCTCCAGGGCGGCGGCGGAGGCCACCTCACCGGCGTCGTGGCCGCCCATGCCGTCCGCGAGGAGGAACATGCCGGGGCCGGTGAGCGCACCGTCCTCGTTGGTGGTCCGCACGCGGCCCGGGTTGCTGATCGCGACCCATTTCATCCAGACGCCGCCCTGCACGCCGTAGACCACGTCGGAGCGGGCAGACCCCTCCCCCTGGGATTCGACCGTCATCCGCCGAACACCTTGAAGCTCCGCTGACCCATGTGCACGACGCTGCCCTTCTCCACGGCGTACCTGACTCCCTTGGTGAGCTCGGTCCACGAGTCCTGGAAGGCGATCGCGGAACCGTTGGTCGAGCCGACGTCCTCCACCCACAGCTCACCGCGGGTGATGCCGAACAGCAGGTGGGTCTTCGACACCGACGCGGTGTCGTCCACCAGCACATGCTTGGTGACCTTGGACGAATCCAGGTTCGGCGGGATCACCGGCTCGCGGCCGATGATGCCGTCACCGCGGACGTCCAGCGAGTGACCGTCGTCGAAGCGCAGCACGATCGGTGCGCCGCCCGACTGCATCGGGACCGGCGCGGCCGGACGCGGGGCCTGGCCGGGGCGTCCCTGCGGCGGCGGAGCCTGCTGCGGTCCCCCCGGGCCGACCGGTGCACCGGGTGCGCCGGGCGCTCCGGGGCCGACGGGGGCTCCGGGACCGACGGGGCCGGTGGGCCGGGACT
>NZ_HE997627.1:481298-530636 GCF_000312385.1 Tsukamurella sp. 1534
GGTGGTCGCCGCCGTGGGCGCGTCCCCGGAGTTCGGGGGCAGCGGGGTGGGGATGCGCTGCAGGCCGGTCTCCTCGGGCTGGTCGCCGCCGACCAGGCCGCCGAGCGAGCCCGACGGGGACTGCGGGGCGTCGTACCCGTACCCGTCGTCGACCGCGACATCGGCACCGTCGACGACGGTGCTCTTGGACGCCTTCTCGTGGATCCCGCGACGGTTGTCGTCGGCGAGGATCGACCACGCCGGAAGGTAGACCAGCGGCGCGAGGACGTTGAACACGATGGAACGGATCGCCGAGGACGGGAAGCCGATCCGGCGGTGACTGTCCGCGTCGACCACCTTGATGTCGGCGAGCATCTTGCCGGGGCTCGCGCCGAACAGGCCGTGCAGCACGATCGAGCCGATCACGGCCACTCCGGCTCCGGCGCCCAGGAACACCCAGCCCATCTCGAGGCCGGCGACGACGTTGACGATCCCGGCGATCGCGACCACCGTGGAGGCCACGCACAGGTCGGCGATGTAGGCCAGCACGCGCAGCGGGACGGGCGCGGACTCGACTCCAGGTCCTCCCCAGGCCACGCTCGTGTCGGCCCCGTACTCCTCGGTGACCTGGCCCGGTGCTTGGTCTGACATCCTCCGCCTCACGTCCTGCAGTCGATATTTCCAGCGATCGTCGTCCGGCCCGGCGGCCGGTGGCGCGACGCGCGCAGCCTCGACGCTAGCGCGATTCCCCCACCACCGGCAGCCGACATGCCGTCACCAGCCGCGTTCCGCCAACCGGTGCGGCTGCGGGATGTCGTCGACGTTGATGCCGACCATGGCCTCGCCGAGGCCGCGCGAGACCTCCGCGAGCTTGGCCGGGTCGTCGTAGAAGGTGGTGGCGGCGACGATCGCCTTGGCCCGCTGCTCCGGGTTGCCGGACTTGAAGATGCCCGAGCCCACGAACACGCCCTCGGCGCCGAGCTGCATCATCATCGCGGCGTCGGCCGGGGTGGCGATGCCGCCGGCGGTGAACAGGGTGACGGGCAGCTTGCCGGCCTTGGCGACCTCGACCACCAGGTCGTACGGCGCCTGCAGCTCCTTGGCCGCGACGTACAGCTCGTCCTCGGGCAGCGAGGTCAGGCGGCGGATCTCGTCGCGGATCTTCCGCATGTGCGTGGTCGCGTTCGAGACGTCGCCGGTGCCGGCCTCGCCCTTGCTGCGGATCATCGCGGCGCCCTCGGTGATGCGGCGCAGCGCCTCACCGAGGTTGGTGGCGCCGCACACGAACGGCACCGTGAAGGCGAACTTGTCGATGTGGTTGCTGTAGTCCGCCGGGGTCAGGACCTCGGACTCGTCGATGTAGTCGACGCCCAGCGCCTGCAGGATCTGCGCCTCGACGAAGTGACCGATGCGGGCCTTCGCCATGACGGGGATCGAGACGGCCTCGATGATGCCGTCGATCATGTCGGGGTCGGACATGCGGCTCACGCCGCCCTGGGCGCGGATGTCGGCGGGCACGCGCTCGAGCGCCATGACCGCGACGGCGCCGGCGTCCTCGGCGATCTTCGCCTGCTCCGGGGTGACCACGTCCATGATCACGCCGCCCTTCAACATCTCGGCCATGCCGCGCTTGACGCGCGCGGTGCCGGTGACGGGTGCGTTCTGGGGATCAGTGGACACTGACGGAGCTCCTTAGCGGTGGGACGTGTGAGGTACCAGTATTCCCGATCGTCGCTCCGATGCCACGGGGTGGGTCCGGCCGTCGCGAAAATGCACCGGAGAGGACCGTCGCGACCATATAGGCCGAGGTGGACCCCTGGAGCGAAGATTCGCGAAGCGGCGTCAGCGCTGCCAGATCTGGGACCAGCGCAGGAATTCGCTGGCGCCGTCGGGGCTGGTCACCGTGACGCCGGAATCCAGGACAGCCCGGTAGGAGGTTCCGCCGCTGCCGCCGGGGTTCGGGTTGAAGGCGGTGTACCCGCCCGGGACGGGGGTCGCCTGCAGGGAGATCCCGACGGTGTCTCCCACCTGCGCCGCGCGGTACACCGGCCCGGAGGCGCCGTCGCAGATCACCACGTGCGCCGGGCGGCCGCTGCCGCTGGAGGCCTCGGTGATCATCGCCGCACGCAGGGTCTCCCCGTCGCCGCAGCGGGCGTATTCGCCGACGAATCCCGCCGCGTCGGTGCCCGTCACCGTCGGCTGCGACGGGGCGCTGGGCGACGGGGCCGCGGACGTGGGGGCGGCGATGCTCGACGGGGCCGCCACCGGCGCGCCGCCGTCGGTGTCCGAGGTCAGCCACGAGTAGCCGAGGGCGGCGAGCACCAGCACTGCGACGAGGGCCCCGATCGCGAGCAGCAGGCCGCGGCGCGAAGCGGTGGACCGGGCCGCGGCGGGCGGGGCCGACGCGGGTGCGGGACCTCCCGCGTTCTGGACGCGGGTGTTCCGGTCGTGGGTGCCGGGCTGTGCGCCGGCGGGCGCCTGCCGCGTGAGCGCCGGTGCCGGCAGGGTGCGCGCCGGCGGCGCCGTGGCCAGCGCCGCGCGGTAGGCGGCGGCGAACTGGGCGCCGGTGGCGTACCGGTCCCCGGGCTCCTTCGCGAGCGCCCGGTGGAACACCGGGTTCAGCGCGGCGGGCAGGCCGGGGCGGTGCAGCGTGACGTCCGGGATCGGGGCGCCGAGGTGCGCCATCATCATGGCGCGGATGCCGTTGTCCGGGTAGGGCGGGCCGCCGGTGAGCAGCTCGAAAGCGGTGCACGCGAGCGAGTACAGATCGGACCTGCTGTCCAACCGCCGGCTCTCGATCGCCTCGGGCGACATGTAGGTCATGGTGCCCATGGCCGCGCCGGTGGCGGTGAGCGAGGACGCCTCGTCGGCCGCCTTCGCGATGCCGAAGTCCACGAGCTTGACGGCGGACGGCCTGGTCGACCCCGGATCCCCCAGCGCGAGGAGCACGTTCGCGGGTTTGACGTCCCGGTGGGTCAACCCGCGCTGCTGCCACACCGCATCCAGGGCGGCGCCGACGCCGCCGATGATGTCGCCGACCACGTCCGGATGCAGCGGCCCGTCGCGCTTGAGCACCTGCGACGCGTCGGCACCGTCGATGTACTCCATCGCGAGCCACAGCCGGTCGTCGATCGCGCCGCGGTCGTAGGCGGTCACGACGTTGGGGTGGGCGATCCCCGCCAGGACCTCGGCCTCACGCTGGAACCGCGCCGTGAACTGCGGGTCCATGCTCAGGCTGCGGGACAGCACCTTGATCGCGTCCCGTCGCGGCAGGCGCGGGTGATCCACGAGGTACACGTCCCCCATGCCACCGGATCCCAGCTTCCGGACCACGCGGTAGCCGGAGATGTCGGTCAGTTCCACGCCGCCTCCTTCGTCGGTCGTCTCAGTCGATCGGGGCGGGCGAGCCGGCCGGTGCGCGGCCCGCGGCGAGGGCGGCGCGGACACCCGGCAGCAGGTCGGCGAGGGCTCGGGGGTAGACGGGGCCGGCGAGGCCCCGTATCTCGTCCTCGGTCACCCAGCGCAGCTCGTCCAGGGAGCGACGTTCCAGTTCGGTCCAGCCCGACGGTGCCGGCTCGAACCGTTCGCACGTCGCGGCGAAGAAGTACTCCACGGAGTCGATGATGTCGCCCTCGAAGGTGAACACGGCCTCGCGGCGGAACAGGGGGCCCACGAACGACGTGGGCGGGAGGCTGCGGCCGGTCTCCTCGAGCAGTTCCCGCGACGCCGCAGCAGTGAGCTCCTCCCCCGGCTCCACGCCGCCGCCGACGGTGAACCACCAGTACCTGGTCGGCGTCTCCCCGTCGGGCACGGGCTCGTGACCGTGGATCAGCAGGACGGCCCCGTCGGGGTCGACGAGGATGACCCGCGCCGAGACCCGGCGGCCGTCGGACTGGGCGAGCAGCGCCGCGGGTAGCAGGCCGCCGCGGTCCACGATGTCGATGTACCGCGGCATCGGGGCGGTGCCGCCGAGGTGCAGCCAGCGCACGAAGCGGCGGCCGCGGAGCGCGCGGGTGTCGCGGACCGCGTCGTTGTGGAAGCGGCGGGCCATGGTGACGCGGGTGTCGGCGTCGGCGATCTCGGCGACGAGGGACCGCGGCAGCGATTCCAGGTCGATGGCCCCGATCGCGGCGGAGAGCCGGTTCTCCATCACCTCGCGCTCGTCGAGGGGCGCGGATTCGGCGAGGTCGGCGGCGGCGCGCAGTTTCCTGCCCTCGTCGGCGGGGATGGACGCGGCCACTGCACGGGCGACGGCCGCGCGCCGGGCGAGCGCCGATTCGAGGGCCTGCATCGACAGGTCGACGCGCACGTGCAGCCGGTCGAGGCGGTGCGCGGTCTGGTAGGCCATGGCCGCCACGACGAGTACGGCCAGGACGATGAGGCCGATGACCAGCACGGTGGTCGCGGTGAGGTTCAGCACGGCTCCGCCTTCCTAGTCGTCGATCGTCACGACCACGCCGGGCACGGCGACGGTCTCGTACACGCGGATCACCTGCTCGGCCACGACGGACCAGTCGAACCGCCATACGGCCTCGGAGGCGTGGGCGATCAGCCGGTCGCGGCGGGCGTCGTCGGACAGGAGGTCGGCGACCGCTCGGCCGAGGGCGGCACCGTCGCCCACCGGGACCAGCAGGCCGGATTCGCCCCCGTCGAGCACCCGGGAGAACGCGTTGAGGTCGGAGGCGACGACGGCGGTGCCAGCGGCCATGGCCTCGACGAGGACGATCCCGAAGCTCTCGCCTCCGAGGTTGGGGGCCACGTACACGTCGGCGGAGCGGAGCGCGGCGGCCTTCTCCTCGTCGGTGACGGCGCCGAGGAGGCGCAGGTGCTTCGCGAGCGGCCCGGCCTCGCGGAGCAGGCGGTCCTCGTCGCCGCGGCCGATGACGAGCACCTCGACGCCGGGGTTCGCGTCGACGATCGTGGGCAGCGCTTCGAGGAACACGGCCATGCCCTTGCGGGACTCGTCGTACCGGCCGAGGAAGAGCACCGTCTTCCCGGCGCGGGGATAGCCGGGAAGCGTGGCGCCCTCGGCGAAGTGCTGCACGTCGACGCCGTTGGGGATCTCCATCGCGTCGGAGCCCAGGGACTCCATCTGCCAGCGCCGGGCGAGTTCGGAGACGGCGATCTTGCCCCGGATCTTCTCGTGCGACGGGCGCAGCACGCTCTGGAACACGGACAGGACGAGCGACTTCTCGGTCGACGTGTGGAACGTGGCCACGATGGGCCCGTCGGCGATGGCCAGGGCCAGCATGCCCAGGCTGGGCGCGTTGGGCTCGTGCACGTGCAGCACGTCGAAGTCGCCCTCGCGGATCCAGCGGCGCAACCGGGCGAACGCGACGGGCCCGAAGCTGAGCCGGGAGACGGACCCGTTGTAAGGGATGGCGACGGCCTTGCCCGAGGACACCGCGAACTCGGGCAGCGGGGTGTCCTTGGACGACGGGGTGAGGACGGACACCTCGTGGCCCATGCCGATGAGGACCCGGGCGAGGTCGACCACGTGGGCCTGCACGCCGCCCGCCACGTCGAACGAGTACGGGCAGATCATCCCGATCCGCATCTACTCCCCTCCCGCGGGCCCGGACGGCCCGTCGCCCAGGATGCGGTCGCGGCGCGCCTGTGACCAGTCGGCCTCCCACAGCGGCTGCAGCATGTGCCAGTCGGCGGGGTGCCGGGCGATGTTCTTCTCGAAGGCGTGGGCCAGGCGCTGTGTGGCGTCGCCGATGCCGCCGGTGACGTCGATCGGATCGCCGGAGCTGAAGCCCCATTTGTCGCCCTCGAACCAGCAGTGCACGGGCAGCAGCGGCGCGCCGGTGTCGATGGCGAGCTTGGCGGGGCCCGCGGGCATCCGGGTGCGCTCGCCGAAGAAGGTGACGGGCACGCCGTGCCGGGCGAGGTCGCGTTCGCCGAGCAGGCAGATGGGCCGGCCCTCGCGGAGCCGTTGCGCGAGGGCCTGCATGGGCGGTTCCTCGCCGCCGGAGAGCGGGAAGATCTCGAAGCCGAGGGATTCGCGGTATTCCACGAACCGCTGGAACAGGGATTCGGGTTTCAGCCGTTCGGCGACGGTGGCGAACCGGCCGTACGTCTGGGCCAGCCACACGCCGGCCATGTCCCAGTTGCCGCTGTGCGGCAGCGCCAGCACCGCACCCGTCCCGGCGGCCATCGCCTCGTGCACCGATGGCGCGTCGACGAACCTGTCGAGGTCGCGCCCCAGCTTCTCCAGGTCCATCGCCGGGAGCCGGAACGACTCCCGCCAGTACCTGGCGTAGGACCGGGCCGAGTCCTCGATCAGGCTCTGCGGCACCGCATCCGGGGTCGTGCCGAGGACGCGGGCGAGGTTCTTGCGCAGCTGGGTGTTCTCGCCGCGGGCGCCGAGGCGTCCGCCGAGGTCGTCGATGAGGAACTTCGCCGCGGGCTCGGGAATCCGCTTGGTGACGGCCCAGCCCGCGCGGTACGCGAGGTCGGCCGCCTCCTCACGGGGATTGACGGTGCGCGGGTCCACCAGCCGGGGCCGCAGGGAGCGGAGATCGATCACGCCTCGCCCTCCTCCGCCGGCGGGGCCTGCGGGTTCGGCGCCGCGCCCGGTAGGGGCAGCAGCTCGGTGGCGCCGGGCGAGTTCCGCACGGTGAGGGCGCGCTGCACGACGGTGACGATGGAGGTGGCGGCGAGCAGCCACATGGCGACGTGGATCGCCCACCACAGGCCGAGGCCGGTGAAGCCCGCGCCCACGAGCACGATGATGAGGCGCTCGGGACGTTCGATCCAGCCACCGTCGCCCTTGAGCCCGGACGCCTCGGCCCGGGCCTTGGCGTAGCTGATCACCTGCGAGGTGACCAGGCAGATCAGGGTGGCGATCAGCAGGTTGTAGCGGTTGTCCTCGGTGAACACCGCCCACCAGGCCAGCCCGGCGAACACGGCACCGTCGGCGATGCGGTCGCAGGTGGCGTCCAGCCAGGCCCCGAACCGGGTGCCGCCCCCGCGCACGCGCGCCATGGCGCCGTCCAGCATGTCGAACATGACGAAGAACCAGATGACCAGCGTGCCGACGAACAGGTGGTCGGCGGGGAAGAGCCACAGCGCCGCGGTCACCGAGCAGACGGTGCCGAACAGCGTCACGGCGTCGGGGGTCAGCCCGGTCCTGATCAGCACCTTCGCGATGGGATGCGTGACCGTGGAGACGGCCTCGCGGCTGAAGATCGCAGACACCTAGACCTCCTCCCAGGCCTTCGCCATCAGCGCCCGGGTCTGTCCCAGCAGCTGCGGCATCACCTTAGTGCCCGAGAGCACCGTGATGTAGTTCGCGTCGCCGGGCCAGCGGGGCACGATGTGCTGGTGCAGGTGCTCGGCGATGGACCCGCCGCCGGAGCGTCCCAGGTTGAAACCCACGTTGAACGCGGCCGGCCGCGAGATCCGCTTGATCACCCGAATCGTCTTCTGGGTGAGCTTGATCAGCTCGAAGGCCTCGTCGTCGGTGAGTTCCTCGAGATCCGCGACCTGCCGGTACGGGACCACCATGCAGTGGCCGGGGTTGTACGGGAACAGGTTCAGGACCACGTAGCAGTGCTCCCCGCGGGCCACGATCAGCCCGTCCTCGTCGGCCAGTTTGGGGATCTCGAGGAACGCGGTGCTGCCCTCGGGCACGGGAGGGGAATCGACGAGGTACTGCATGCGGTACGGCGTCCACAGCCGCTCGATGGTCTCGTCGCCGTCGCCCACGCCGAAATCGCGGTGGCTGCCGGGGCTCTCGTCGTCCGTCATCGGTCCCTCCTCCCTCGTCGTGGTCCGGCCGTCAGGGGGTGACGACGGTGCCCAGCAGCTCCGCGGTCGGCGATTGGTTGCGCCGCGCGCGGATCCACTCCGCGATCTTCTGCACGGCCTCGTCGACGGGCACCTCGTTGACCTGGGTGCCGTCGCGGAAGCGGAAGCTCACGGCGCCGGCTTCGCGGTCCCGTTCGCCGGCCAGCAGCATGAACGGCACCTTCTGCGTGGTGTGGTTGCGGATCTTCTTCTGCATCCGGTCGTCGCTGTGGTCGACGTGGGCGCGGATCCCCTCGGCGCGGAGCTTGCGCACCACGGTCTCGAGGTGGTCGCCGAACTGCTCGGCCACGGGGATGCCGATCACCTGCTCGGGCGCGAGCCACGCCGGGAAGGCGCCGGCGTAGTGCTCGGTGAGCACGCCGAAGAACCGCTCGATGGACCCGAACAGCGCGCGGTGGATCATCACGGGACGCTGTTTGGTGCCGTCGGAGGCGGTGTACTCCAGCTGGAACCGCTCGGGCAGGTTGAAGTCGAGCTGGATCGTGGACATCTGCCAGGTCCGGCCGAGGGCGTCCTTGGCCTGCACGGAGATCTTCGGGCCGTAGAAGGCGGCGCCGCCCGGGTCCGGTACCAGGTCCAGGCCCGAGGCCTCGGCCACCTGGCGCAGGGTTTCGGTGGCCTCCTCCCACACGTCGTCCGCGCCCACGTACTTCTGCGGGTCCTTGGTCGAGAGCTCCAGGTAGAAGTCGTCGAGGCCGTAGTCCTTGAGCAGCGACAGCACGAACTTCAGCGTCGAGGTGAGTTCCTCGTGCATCTGCTCCTTGGTGCAGTAGATGTGCGCATCGTCCTGCGTCATGCCCCGCACGCGGGTGAGCCCGTGGATCACGCCGGACTTCTCGTACCGGTACACGGAGCCGAACTCGAAGAGCCGCAACGGTAGTTCGCGGTAGGAGCGGCCGCGGGCCCCGAAGATCAGGTTGTGCATCGGGCAGTTCATCGGCTTGACGTAGTAGTCCTGGCCGGGCTTCTTGAGGGTGCCGTCCTCGTCGTACTCGGCGTCGAGGTGCATCGCCGGGAACATGCCGTCCTTGTACCAGTCCAGGTGGCCGGACACCTCGTAGAGCGTGCTCTTGGTCAGGTGCGGGGTGTTGACGAACTCGTATCCGGCGTCCACGTGGCGCTGCCGCGAGTACTCCTCGAGTTCCTTGCGGATGACGCCGCCCTTGGGGTGGAACACGGGCAGGCCGGAGCCCAGCTCGTCGGGGAAGCTGAACAGGTCCAGTTCGGCGCCGAGCCGGCGGTGGTCGCGCTTCTCGGCCTCGGCGAGCAACTCGAGGTACTCGTCCTGCGCCTCCTGCGATTCCCAGGCGGTGCCGTAAACGCGCTGCAGATCGGCGTTGTTCTGGTCGCCGCGCCAGTAGGCCGCGGAACTACGGGTGAGCTTCACGGCGGGGATGTACTTGGTGGTGGGCACGTGCGGGCCGCGGCACAGGTCACCCCAGATCCGTTCCCCGGTACGGGGATTGAGGTTGTCGTAGGCGGTCAGCTCGCCGCCGCCGACCTCCATGACCTCGCTGTCCTCGGCGGCGCCCTTGTCGTCGATGAGCTCCAGCTTGTAGGGCTCACCGCCGAGCTCGGCGCGGGCCTCGTCCTTGCTCGCGTAGACGCGGCGGCTGAACTTCTGCCCCGACTTGATGATCTGCTTCATCTTCTTCTCGAGGCCCTTGAGGTCCTCGGGGGTGAAGGGCTCGGCGACGTCGAAGTCGTAGTAGAAGCCGTCCTTGATGGGCGGGCCGATGCCCAGCTTGGCGCCGGGGAAGCCGTCCTGCACCGCCTGGGCGAGGACGTGCGCGGCCGAGTGCCGGATCACGCTGCGGCCGTCCTCCGTGTTCGCCGCGACGGCCTCGACCTCGGTGTCAGCGTCCGGGACCCAGCTGAGGTCCTTGAGGGTGCCGTCGGTCGTCTTCACCACGACGATCGCCTCGGGCCCCTTGTTGGGGAGGTCGAGCTCGCGCATGGCAGCCCCGGCGGCGGTGCCCGCCGGGACGACGAAGGTGGTGCTCACAGTGCTCCTCATCATGTGGCGGGCGGCATACCTGGCCGCACGCGGTTGTCATCCACTCGATCCTATCGGTCACGCACGGAGACGGCTCAGCCGCTCCTCGGGCGTCTGCCGGGGGCAGCTCAGGCATTTCTGCGCGTCCGGGCACAGGTACAGCAGGCAGCAGGAGCCGCGGCGGACCACGGTGCCGCGGCCGGGGACGGTCTCGAACCGGGCGGCCGGCGCCTGCGGTGCGCACTCGGCGAGCAGCTCCTGCGCCCGCCGGTGCGGGTCGGCGGCGCCGAGGGCCGCGGAGGCGACGGAGTCGGTGCCGATCGCCCACAGCGCACGTTCGGAGGTTCGGGAAGCGGCGGCGACCTCGGGGATCAGCGCGCGGTAGGCCCGTGCGAGGCCCACGCCGGGCCGCTCCGACGGTGCGCCCTCCCCCGTCTCGGGCCATCCGCCGGGCCCGGTGCGGACCGGGGCGGTGGCCGCGTCGCGGCCCGCCGCGGCGAGTCGTGCCAGGCCGCCGGAGAGCGCGTACCAGTAGAGGGACCCGGCGGTGCGCGCGTCCGGGGCGCGCATCGATCGGCGCAGTTCGGCGATCGCGGCGGCGACCGACGGGGCCATCAGCCGAACAGGGGGCTGGCGAGCCAGGGCCAGTGGATGCCGAACCAGCCGCCGATCATCTTCGCCGCGCCCAGCAGCCACACGGTGGCGAGCACGATGGCGCAGGTTCCGAGGGCGAAGAGCCCCTTCACCACGATGTTCTGCCGGCTGAGCCACTCGGCGAAGGCGTCGTACTTCGATCGGGCGAAACGCAGAAGCCGATGGGCCCAATCGAATTCGGTGGCAAGGATGCCGAGGCCGGCGAACACGATGAGCCAGCCGGGGCCGGGGTACGGGATGGCGATAACGCCCGCGATGAGCACGATGCCGCCGACCACGCCGACGGCGGTGCGCCACGCGAGGTGCCCCCGCCTGGTCGAGGTGACCCTTTCGCGCCAGCCGTGCACGCGCGCCAGCGCACCGTGGTCCTTCCGTTCAGGCATTCCCCCAGGGTACCGACGGAGCGGCGACGGGGCCGGTTGGCGGACGCCGGTGTCGGGCCGTCACTTCGTGATCGGGCTCGCCAGCCACGGCCAGTCGAGGCCCATCCAGTTCCCCACGGCCTGCAGCGCGCCGAGCAGCCACAGGGTGAGGACCACGATGAGGCACGTGCCCAGCGCGAACAGCGCTTTCACAGCCGGCCCCTGCTTGCCGTACCAGGTGCGGAACCTGCCGTAGGCGACCTTCACGAAACCCAGCAGGCGTTGCGCCCAGGGGAATTCGGATGCCAGGATGCCGAGCCCGGTGAACACCATGACCCAGCCGGGGCCGGGGTACGGGATCATGACGATGCCGGCGATCAGCACCACTCCGCCCACCAGCCCGACGGCGATCCGCCAGATCAGCCGGCCCTGCGGAGTGGATCGGACCTTCGCGCGCCAGGCACCGACCTTGGCGAGGACGCCCGGGGACTGGAGGGACGCGGCAGCGGCGGCAGCCGGATCGTCGTCCGGGGCGGGCGCGGGCGCACCCGGCGGCGCGGCGGCCGCGCTCGGTGGGACTTCGGCGTCGCGGCTGTCCGTCATCCTCGGAGCGTACGACGCGACACCGATTCGTGTGCGATAACGAAAGAGAGCAGGTCACCGGAGCGTATCGGCCGCCGTGCTCAGCCGTCGAGCCCCGTCTCCCGCAGGGTGATGTTGATGCGTCCCCGCTCCAGGCCGCACCCTGCCGGCGCCGTGCCCGGATGCACCTTGGTGACACCGTGGAACGCGAACCGCGCGGGCCCACCGAACACCAGCAGGTCCCCTGATCGCAGCGTGAGGTCGGTGTAGGGGCGGCCGCGGTTCTCGGTGTTGCCGAACCGGAAGGTGCAGGTGTCGCCGATCGAGAGGGACACCACGGGCGCCGGGGACCGCTCGTCCTTGTCCTGGTGCATCCCCATGCGCGCGGCGTGGTCGTAGAAGTTGGCGAGAGCCGTGTCCGGCGTGTAGCGGTCGGCCTCCGAGGGCGGGTGGCCCACGTCGAGCAGGGCCCGCCGGCCCAGCCGGGCCAGCCATTCCGGGAGGGCGAGCACGCGCCGCCCGTTGACGTCCGTGGCCTCCCGCGAATACCGGTACGGCTGCCAGTGCCACCCGAGACAGACCGTGCGGACGGACATCTCGTGCCCCCGGACCTTCGCCGCGCGGATCGGGACGGGGCCCGCGGCCCACTCCCGGAACCTGTCCGTGGTCCAGGCCTGCTGCCGCAGGTCCATCCATCCCGTGAGGAGTCGGACCCCGGGCTCCACCTCGACGAGCTCCCGCGGTGGCGCGGGTGGATCGAACAGCGCGGGTTCGCCGTCGTCGCCGATCATCGCCCTCCCTTCGCGTGCGCCGCCTTCCACACCAGGTACTCGGCCCGGCAGCACACCGCGCACGGACGGTACCCCGCGGCGATCGCGGTCTGCTCGTCCGCGAAGAACACCCGGTCCGCGACGTAACCGCCGCGGGCGAGCGCCCGGAGCGCCGCCGGACAGTCGAGGCGACCATAGAGCCCGCCCCGGCGGTGGCCGCCCCACGCGCCGGGCACTGCGGACCGGTACGGCCGGTCGCGGGCATCACGCAGCGTGTAGCTCATCGCGCGTCGTGGAAGACGAGCCCGAGGGTGTGCCGTCGACCCGAGCGCACCGTCGACACCCCGTGCCGCACGGGCGACGCCGACCACCCGCGGGTGGATCGGACGGGGCGGTCGCGGGTGGTGAAGACGAAGCCGTGTCCGCGGGGCAACGCGAACGCGTTGCCCCGGGACTGCGCCCTGGGGCGTTGTTCGACCAGGAGGAACTCGCCGCCGGTGTGGTCCTCGCCGGGCGCGTTGAGGTTGACCACCACCTGCAGCGGGAACACCAGCTCGCCGTACAGGTCCTGATGCAACGCGTTCCAGTCCCCTGCGCCGTAGCGCAGGAGGATCGCCGTGGACCGGGTCTGCCCCGCGTCGTGGCACCGCTGGAGCCACTCGTCGAGGGTGTCCGGCCACGGGGCGTCGCGGCCGAGGCGCTCGGCCCAGTCGCGCGCGATCGGCAGCAGTCGTGGGTACAGGGCCTGTTTGAGCGCCTCGACGGCGTCGGGATACGGGCGCGCGAAGTACTTGTACTCGCCGGCGCCGAACCGGTGCCGCCGCATGTCGATCGTGCTCCGGAACCGGTCCTCATCCTCGTACAGATCCCGGATCGCGATGGTCTCCGCGTCGCTGAGCAGGCGCGGGAGCGCGGCGCCGCCGTACTCGTCGAGCTCGGCGGCGACGTTCGGCCAGTCCGCCGCCCCCACGCGGGACCACCAGGGCCCCGCCGTCATGCCGCCTCCAGGTCCAGTAGGGCGGTCTTCGCCTCGGTCCCCCCGATGTATCCGCCGAGGCCGCCGTCGGCCCGGACCACCCGGTGGCACGGGACCACCACCGGCAGCGGGTTGGTGGCGCACGCGGTCCCGACGGCCCGCACGGCCTTGGGGTTGCCGACCAGTTCGGCGACCTCGCGGTAGCTGCGCGTCGTGCCGTATCCGATGTCGGGGAGGTGGCGCTGCACGAGTTGCCGGAAGCCCTGCGACAGAGACAGATCCAGGTCGAGGTCGAACGCGGTACGACGGTGCGCGAAGTACTCGTCGAGCTCCCGCGCCGCGCGGTCGAGTCGCCGGGGGGCGCGGAGCACCCGCGGGCTGACCCGCTCGGCGAGGGTGTCGAGCACCCGGTCGTGGTCCTCGCGCGCGAAGGCCACGCGAAGCAGCCCCCTTCCGGTCGCTGCGAGCAGCAGCGGCCCGACCGGCGAGTCGACGGTGGTGTACGCGATGTCGACGAGGTCCTGCGCCTCGGCGTCGGCGGCCAGGCGGTCGCGCAGCCGCGCGAGGGCGTCCGGCTCGACGGGGGCGGCCAGCGATGCCGCGATGTCGTTGTCGTTCATGATCGTTCTCCTCCCGGGCTCGCGCCCGAGTACGTCTTCCTGAGGTTCTTGACGCCGTCGGCGGCGGCGCGCCGGGCGGCGTCGACGGTGCCGCCGAGGATCTCGGCGATCCGTGCATAGGGCAGGTCGGCCGCGTAGCGGTAGGCGACGGCCCTCCGTTGTTTGTCGGGCAGGTTCGCGACCGCGGCCCAGAGCTCGGCGTCGGCGGGGTCCTCGCCGCCCCGTGTACCCGCGTCCGGAACGTCGCCGACGGGGACCGCCCGCCTCGCCCGGGCACGCACCACGTCGATCGCCTTGCGGTGCGCGATCGTCACGAGCCACGCCTCGACGTTGGCCGTATCCGGCAGGTCCGGGTAGGCGCGCAACGCGGCGAGGAAGGTCTCCGACCACGCGTCCTCGGCGTCGTGTTCGGGCAGCACCGCGCGACAGACGCGGAGCACAGCGGCGCCGTGCTCGTCGACGAGCCGGTCGAACGGTGGCTTCATGTGCTGGTCCTGCGGGTCATCTCGGTCTCCTCACTGTCATCGTGCCCCGTAGACGCTCGGGACCGCGGAAACGTGAGACGGGAGTTTCTCCCGTTAGGCGAAAGCCGCGGTGAGGGCGTCGGCGATCTCATCGGGCGCGGACTCCTGGATCACGTGCCCGGACCGCGGCAGTTCGACCACGTCGAGGTTCCGGAACGCCGCGGCGACGCGGGGGAGGCACCGCCGCGGCGGGAAGACCCTGTCACGCATGCCCCAGACCGCCAGAGCCGGCACGTCTCCCAGAGCCGCCGGAACGTCGTCCCGGAGCCGTCCGAGCAGGGGCGCCGCCGCCCGGATCTCGCGCGGCATCACCGCGAGCGCGCAGCGCGCGGCGGGCGTGGGCTGCGCTCTCCGGTACTGCTCGAGCTCGCGCGGCGTCAGAACCCCGCGCAGCTCGGAGAAGAGCACCGTGTCGATCAGGAGGTTCCGGTCGACGATGCGTCGTTGCGCGGGGCCGGTGCTCATGACCGCGCTGAACGCGCGGTTCGGCAGGGCGTCGATGGGCCAGAAGGCGGTGTTGCCGAGCGCGATCCCCCGGATCCGGTCCGCGCGCGGTACCGCGGCACCGAGGCCGATGGGGCCACCCCAGTCGTGCCCCATGACGACCACGTCGTCGAGGCGGAGATGGTCCATCAGTTCGCCGAGCGCGGACGTGAGTTCGGCGATCGTGTACCCGAAACCCGCCGGCCTCTCGGAAAGACCGAAGCCGAGATGATCGACCGCGATGCAGCGGAAGCGCGCCCGGAGCGCGGACACGATCCGCCGGTACACGAAACTCCAGGTGGGCGAACCGTGACAGAACAGGATGACGGGTCCGTCGCCCTCGTCGATGTAATGCATCCGCCCGGCGGAAGAATCGAACCATCGGGACGCGAAGGGGAAGAGATCGGGGTCGGGCACGAAGTCGATCATCATGGCGATCCTCCTACTCGTGTCCGCTACACCTGTAGCGAAGAGCTCCGACGCTACACCTGTAGCATCAACCTGTGCCCGACCGCCCCGCCGTCGCCGAGCGACGCGACCTCGTCGCCGCCGCCGCGATCCGGATCATCGCCCGCGACGGCGTCCGCGCCCTGACCCATCGCGCCGTGGACCGCGAAGCCGGCATCCCGAACGGCTCCACTTCACATCACGCGCGCACCCGCAGGGCGCTTCTCGAACTCGTCGTCGACTCCCTCGCATCCCGCTCGGCCCGCGACGCGCTCGCTGTGGAGCGCGCCGTCGGCACCGCGGGAACCGACGGGCGCCTCACCGTCGACGACCTCGCGTCCGCACTGACCGGCATGGTCGAATCGCTCGCGGAGCGCCGCGACGACATGCGTGCCCGCTACGCCCTGATCCTGGAGCTCCATGACGCTCCCGCCCTCCGGGACCGCCTGACCACCGGCTCCGACCTGCACACCGCGAGCCGCGCCATCGCCGCCGCGGCGCTCGCCCGGGCGGACCTGCCGCACGACGACGCCCGGGTCGACGAACTGATCGTGCTCGCCGACTCCCTGGTCTTCCACCGCACCGCTATCGACACCCGCTCCCCCGTCGGCGCCATCATTCACGCCCATCTCCGCGGGATCGCCGAAACGGACACATGACCGGCGGGTCGCCGTGCTCCCGTAACGTCAGCGCTGATCAACGGGGCCCCGGTAAAAAAGCTCTGTCGGGGATGTCGAGAACCTCCGGACGGCTCCGTCCCAGGTGCGAGTACGGACACAATGTCCGTACCGCGACGAGGAGGAACATCATGGCCAAGTACCTGCTGCTCAAGCACTACCGTGGCGCCCCCGCCCCGCGGAACGCGGTGCCGATGGACCGGTGGACGCAGGACGAGATCACCGCGCACATGCAGTTCATGCAGGATTTCGCGGACCGGCTGGAACGCAGCGGCGAGTTGGTGGACGCCCAGGCGCTCGCGCCGTCCGGAACCTGGGTGCAGTACGGCGGCGAGGGCGAGCCGGCCGTCACCGACGGGCCGTTCGCCGAGACCAAGGACCTGATCGCGGGGTGGATGGCGATCGACGTCGACAGCTACGAACGGGCCGTGGAGCTCGCGGGCCAACTCTCCGCGGCGCCCGGGGCCGGAGGTGAGCCCATCTTCGAGTGGCTCGAACTGCGGCCGTTCATGGCGGAGCCGCCCACCATCGAAGGCTGAATCACCGTGGACGAAGCTCTGCTTCGGCGCCTCGTTCCGGAGGTCATAGGCGCCCTCGTCGTTCAGGAGGCGCTGATCGAGGCGCTCCGCACGTGGCAGTCGAGACCTCCGAGCGAGCCGAAGGGGTGGCTCGTGTCGGTCGCGTGGCGACGGTACCTCGACGTGGTGCGGTCGGAGTCGTCTCGCCGGCGTCGGGAGGGGGCCGTCGCCGTGGAGCCCGTACCCGAATCGGTTCCGGGCTCCGATGACACCCTGAAGCTGTACTTCCTGTGCGCGCACCCGTCGCTCAGCACCACGTCCGCGGTCGCGCTCACGCTCCGCGCCGTCGGCGGGCTCACCACCCGCCAGATCGCCCAGGCGTACCTGGTCCCCGAATCGACCATGGCGCAGCGGATCACCCGGGCGAAGCGCACCGTCGCCGACAGCGGCCTGGGCGCCCACGGCGACGTGGCCACGGTGCTACGCGTGCTGTACCTGGTGTTCAACGAGGGCTACTCCGGGGACGTGGACCTCGCCGCCGAGGCCATCCGGCTGACCCGGCAGCTGGTGTCGCTCGTCGACCACCCCGAGGTCTCGGGCCTGCTCGCCCTGATGCTGCTGCACCATGCCCGGCGGCCGGCCCGCATAGCGCCGGACGGATCGCTCGTGCCGCTCGCCGAGCAGGACCGGACGACCTGGGACACGGCGGCGATCGCCGAGGGCGTGCGGATCCTGCAGGCGGCGCTACAGCGGGATCGGTTGGGCGAGTTCCAAGCCCAAGCGGCGATCGCCGCGCTGCACGCTGATGCGCCGCGCGCCGAGGAGACCGACTGGGTGCAGGTCGTGGAGTGGTACGACGAGCTGCTGCGCCTCAACGACAGCCCCGTGGTGCGTCTCAACCGGGCGATCGCCGTCGGGGAGGCGGACGGCGCCCGGGCCGGGCTCGCCGCGCTCGACCGCGTCGATCCGGCGGTGCCGCGGTACGCCGCCGCGGCCGCCTACCTCCACGAGCGGGCCGGCTCGCCGGCGCGGGCCGCCGCGCTGTACACCGAGGCGGCCACCGCTGCGACGAATCTGGCTGAACGCGAACATCTCCTGCGGAGCGCCGCGCGGCTGCGGGAGGATCCGGCCGACTGAGGAACCGATCAGCCCGTCGAGAACACCATCGCCGCACCGAAGTACGTCAGGACCGCGCCCACGGCGAACAGCACCAGCCCCGGGACCGCCATGCATCCCACAGGGGCACCGGCACTCTCTTTGGGCATCGACCGGCCGTGGTCGTAGGGATCGACGACGACCTCGATCGGCGTTCCGGCGCGGTACCGCCGCGGATCGTTCACCTGCCCTTCGCCGTTCAAGCGCGACCCGTCGGGCGCCGTGTAGATGTAGTGGGCGACGTAGACGCGGGGGCCGGAGCCGCTGCCGGAAGGTCCGTCGCCGCTCGCACTCGCCGCGTGCGAACGCGAGCGGCGGGCCTCGGTCCGCGTGACCGATCCGGATGCCGGAATCCATCGTCCCCGGCGCCGGGCCTCGACCACCCTGGTGGCCACGATGTAGGGCAGGAAAACGCAGAACGCGACTCCCATGATCAACAGCACGACGCCGGCCTGCTGCTCGGGATTCAACGCCCACTCCCCACGCGTGCCCCGGGTTCGGCGGGGGCCGTCATACGACGGTGCGGGTGTCGCTGCGGAGGACGCCCCGCGGGGCGACGGCGACGGCCGACGTCACCGGGTGGGCGTGGGCGGACTGCGCGACGCGGGGCGCGCGACGAATCGTCATGGTCGGTTCTGCCTTTCGTTGGTGTGTTTCGGGCGGTACCGACCGGTTGATCGTCGCGCTGTGCAGCACCGTTAGCAGCGCGCGGTCGCGATCGACGCGTTACGTCGCAAAGGCGGAGGAATCGCCCCACGCCTCCGTCAGGTCGCGGACGGCGTTCGACGCCGGCGCCATCGCGGGTGACGGCGCGGCGCGGGCGGCACGAGCAGCTCGCGGAACGTGTCCGCGAATCCGGCGATCGCGCGCTGTTCGTCGTCGAGGAGGCCGCGCTTCCCGCTGGTGACCTCGAGCGCGATCGGTGTGCCCGGCCCCACGTCGAGCGCCTCCCAACACAGTTGGAGGTTCTGCGCCATGACTCGACGCTCCCCCACGATCAGGTAGATCCGCGAGACGTACCGCGCACTCTCCCAGCGCAGGCGTTCCGCGCCGTCGGCGTCGAGGAAGCCGTCGGCGACGAATCGCTCCAGGTACACGCCTCCGACGATACGACGGGCTGCGTCCGCGCGGGGCCGGTCGGCTCAGACCCGCGCACCGTCGGGCAGGAGCCTCGGTACGAGGCGCACCAACACGACCATGACGACGAGTTCCACGAGAGTCTGCGTAACGATCACCAACGGCACGAGGTCGTATCCCGCGGGCAGCGCGAGACCGAGAGGGAGGATCACGAGTGAGTTCCGCGTGACGCCGGTGAACACGATGCTGCGGCGGCCCGGCACGTCGAGGCGCGCGATGCGGCCGGCGGCGGCGCCGACGGGCACCATGACGACCGCGAACAGGATGTAGACGGGCAGGGCGAACAGCAACGACGAGAGCTCCGCCCGCACACCGTCGATCTGCGAGGCGACGACGACCGCGAGCGTGAGCACCATGATCGGGACCATCGTGCCCGTGACGCCGGCTTCGAACCGGGCACCCCACCGGGTGCGCGCCGCCGCCACCTGTGTGAGTGCCGCCAGCGCCAGGGGGACGGCGATGATGAGGACGAACGCCTCCCCGAACGGGGCGTAGTCGATGGAGCGGACGACGCCGTCGCCGACGAACAGATAGAGGTACGCGGGCAGGAGCACCATCTGGGCGAGCATCAGCAGGGGCGCTGCGGCGAGGAGCCGGTCCTTCGCGCCGCCCGCGAGCCCGGCGAACACGATGACGTAATCGACGCACGGCGTGAGCAGGACGAAGAGCACGCCGACGAGGAGCGCGCGCTCCTGAGCGACGAGCCGCGACAGCACGAACACGACAGCCGGGACGGCGAGGAAGTTCACGGCCAGGGCGGCGACGAGGAAACGCCAGTCCCGCAGCGCCGCACCGATCCGGGCGAACGGGATGCCGAGGAACGTCGCGTACAGCAGGAGCGCCAGGACCGGGTTCACGGCCGACTCCGCGGGCTCCGCCACGGACGGTAGGAGCAGCCCCAGCAGCGCTCCGGCCGCGAGGCCGCCCAGATACAGCGGCACCTGGTGGCGCTCCATCCACTCCGCCGACGTCCGAGATCCCGTCACCCGGCCACTCTAGGTGGGCGGGGCGCCCAGCCCCGTACCTACCGCTCGAGCAGGCGTTCCACCTGCCGCACGACCCGCCCCGCGCCGTCGTCGGCGGACATCCCCGCCGCGACGCCGGCAGCGTTCCGCGCGAGCTCAGGGGTGGTGACGGCGGCGGTGATCGCCTCGGCCAGGCCGCCGACATCGAGCTTCGGACGTGGAATGGTGGCGGCGCTGACGCCCAGCGCCTCAAGCCGGCGCGCCCAGAACGGCTGATCCCCTCCGGAAGACGGAACGCCGACGGCAGGCCGAGCGGCGCGCAGGCCGGCGGCGGTGGTTCCTGCTCCACACGAGTGCACCACCGCCGCGGCGCGCTCGAACAGCCACTCGTGAGGAACTGTGTCCACGGTCATCGTGTGCTCGTCGTCCGGCACGCGGAGCCCGGCGCCCCCGGACTGCACAACGGCCCGCACGCCCGCGGCGACCACGGCCTCGCGGACCGTCTGCGAGATCCGCTCACGTTCCACCTCGGGCACCATGAGACTGCCGAACCCGATTGCAACAGGTGCTGCTCCGCCGTCGATGAACTCCACGAGTGACTGTGGGGGCGTCCAGGTCTCGTCGTGCCGCGGCCACCAGTACCCCACCACGTCGAGCCCCGGACGCCAGTCGGCGGGCCGTGGAAGCACCGACGGCGAGTATCCGTGCAGGATCGGCCAGTCCTCGGCCGTGCGTCGCCGGCGCAGCGCAGCGGCCGATCGGCGTGGGAGGCCGAGCCGACGACGGAAATCCGACACCGCGCCGCCGTACAAGCGGTCCACCGCCGCCGCGGCCGTCTTCCCGACGGCCCTGTTGAGAGCGCCGCCGGCGGACCGAGCACCGAACAGGCTGGGCAGGTGGGCGACCGTAGCGGAGAGCGGCTGCAACCTCAGCCCCATCGATGGGATGTCCCGCGCTTCCGCGAAAGCCAGTCCGGGCAGCTCGGTGAACGGTGTGAGCAGAACGGCGTCGGCGTCCACGTCCTCCACTACATCGAGGAAGGTGTTGCCCAGACGGCGGATTCCGGCGGGCCTCGCGACTTGCATGGCGAGCTTGACGGCGTCCGCACCCGAGTCGAGATCGCCCTGGACCTCGAACGAGATCCTTCTGGCCTCCACCCCGCAGGCCTCTACCTCCTCGTCGAGTTCGTCGTTGGAGGTGAGCACGACGCGGTGCCCGGCGTCGCGCAGGCGACGTCCGACATCGGTGAGCGGCATGACGTCACCCCGGGATCCGTATGCGGCGATGAGGATCGTGGACACGACTACTCCTAGGGGGTGGGGTCGGCGGCGGCCGCGCGGAGGAATGCGTCGACCAGATCGTCGGCGTATCGGGCGAAGTCGAATCCGGGATCGCTCTGCGCCCGGAGCATCGCGGAGCCGATGGCACCGCGCACGGCCGAGGCCATCGATTCCGGTGAGAGTTCCCGGAATTCGCCGCTGTCGATCCCCCGCCGGAATATGGCCTCGAGCCCCACTTCGGCGGCCTCAGCCAGGTGTTCGGCGGGAACATCCAGGTCCTGCAGCCGCCGCCCATCAGCGCTGCGGTAGCCGTGTGCGATCTCGGTGAGCGCCTGATGATGCGCGGGACGGCTCTCGATGTAGCCGAGATGGGCCCGGATGTGTGCTGCCAGCCTCCCCCGGGCGGTCTCCTGCGCCGTCACCGCGGGAACCATCACCTCGAGCACCGACCGGTAGCACTCGGCGACCACGGCGGCGACCAGGTCATCCTTGTGTCCGATGTGGTGCATCACCACGCTGAGCCCGACGTCGGCGCGTTCGGCGATCTTACGCACCGACGCCTGCGCGTATCCCACCTCCGCGATGGTGTCGATCGCGCATTCCACGAGTTGGGCACGCCGTGCGCGCCGGGTGAACGTCTCGGGTACATCGGGCTGCATGGCTCCATGCTAGCGAAATCTGGTTCAACTGATCTAGTATTGGATCAATCGATCCAAGGAGCATCATGGCGGACACGGAACTCGTCAACGCGATCGTCACCGCGGGCGCCCTCTGCGGCGGCGGCATCGCACTGGCGGGCGGAGCGATCGGCGCGGGCGTCGGCAACGGAACGGCGGGAGCACAGATGATCGCCGGTCTCGCTCGCCAACCGGACGCACAGCAACGGATGATGGCACCGTTCCTCATCACCGTCGGTCTGGTCGAGGCGGCCTTCTTCATCAACGTCGCGTTCATGGCGCTGTTCGTCTTCGCGACGCCGGGACGCTGAAACGCACGTCCGGTCGGGATACGGTGCGTGCATGCAGTCCTCCGCAGAAGGCACGTCGACACCGGCTGTGACGGGGCGCGCGATTCCCGTGCTGCGGATGTTCGACACCGCGCTCGCCCGCGAGTTCTACATCGACTACCTGGGGTTCGCCGTCGATTGGGAACACCGCTTCGAACCCGGACTCCCCCTGTACATGCGGATCCGACCGGACGACACCGTGCTCGACCTCTCGGAGCACCACGGCGACGGCACCCCGGGGACGGCGGTGTGGATCCCGGTGAAGGACGCGGGCGCGTTCCACACGGAGATCAGCGGTCGCGGACACCGCCGCGTGCGTCCCGGCATCGACCGAGAGGCACCCGGCGGACCTACCGTGGACGTCACCGATCCCTTCGGCAACATCCTCCGCTTCTGCGAGCCCACCGACTGAGAACCGGCACGGTCGCGCCGATCACGCCGCGAGAACCGCGGTCAAACCCTCTCGCAGGTCCTCGACGAACTCCCCCGGCACCTCCAGCGACGGGAAGTGGCCGCCGGCCTCGGGTGCGCGCCACCGAACGATGCGCCGGTACCTGGCCTCCGACAGGGCCCGGGGATACTTCTCGATGTCCTTGGGGTAGATGGTGATCGCCGACGGGACGTCGACGCGCAGCGCCGGGTCCAGCGAGTTGTGACTCTCGTAGTAGATCCTGGCCGCGGACGCGCCGCTCCGCGTCAGCCAGTACAGCGTCACGTCGTCGAGGATCGTGTCCATCGGGATCGACTCGAAGGGGCTGTCGACGGTGTCGGTCCACTCGGCGAACTTGTCGAGGATCCACGCGAGCAGGCCCACCGGGGAGTCCACGAGCGAGTAGCCGATCGTCTGCGGCCGCGTCGCCTGCTGCTTGGCGTAGGCGGCCCGCTGACGCCAGAAACGGCGGGTCTCCTCCGCCCATTCCTGCTCCGACGGGGTGAGGTCGACGGTGCTCGCACCGGGCAATCCCTCGGCGAACGTCGTGTGGATCCCGATCACGGCCTCCGGGAACCGTCCGCCCAGCACGGTGGTGATGTTGCCGCCCCAGTCCCCGCCGTGGGCGAGGAATCGCGGATAGCCGAGCCTGGTCATGAGCTCGACCCACGCCGCCGCGATGGCCTCGGTCCCCCACCCCGTACTGCGGGGCTTGTCGCTGAATCCGAACCCCGGCAACGACGGTGCAACCACATGGAACGCGGGCGCCCCCGGATCGGCCGGCTCGGCCAGTTCATCGATGACGCCCACGAATTCGGCGATGCTGCCCGGCCATCCGTGTGTGACGATCAGCGGCACGGCGTCCGAGCGCGGCGATCGACGGTGCAGGAAGTGGATCGCCAGGCCGTCGATCTCGGTGCGGTACTGACCGAGCCGGCCGAGCCTCTCCTCGAAGCGCCGCCAGTCGTACCGGGTCCGCCAGTGCTCGATCACCTGGACGAGATCGGCGAGCGGCACGCCCTGATCCCACCGGCGCGGGTCGGGGGCTTCGCGATACACGGTCTCCGCCTCGGGCAGCCGGGCGTTCGCCAGTCGTGCGCGGAGGTCGGCGAGTTCGGATTCGGCGGCCCGGAACTCGAAGGCCTCCACTCCGGGGAACGTCATGAACACGGGGCCTCCTGGGAGTCGTCGACCGCCCGCACCGCACGAACCGTCTATGCCGGTTCTATCAGTCCCAGCCCGGCATCGCAACCGGCTATGGTGGTTCCATGCCCGATGACTACCCCGAGTTCCGGCTCGGAACCGTGTTGGCGACGAGCTTCACCGCGACATTGACCGAACGCGCGGGCGATCCGGTGGAGCGCATCCCCACGCCGGGCCGGCTCGTCGACTGGTTGGACGTGAGCGGACTCGCGGTCACTGCGTGCACCGCCGCGCAGTTTGATCGCGCCCGGGAGCTGCGGGAGGCGATCCACACGGCCGCCACCGCGGCAGCCCTCGACGCCGCTCCCCCCGCGCCGGCAGTCGAGATCATCAACAGGTGCAGCGCCGCCGGCAATGCCTCGGCCCGCCTCACCCCGGAGGGGAACCACCGCTGGGAGCTCACCGCGGAGTCGGATGTCGACGACGCGCTCGGCGTGATCGCGGCCGACGCGATAGGCATCCTCTCCGGCGCGCGGGACGGCAGGCTCGCACTGTGCGCGTCGCCCACGTGCCGGGCCGCGTTCTTCGACACCAGCCGCAGCCGGAGCCGCCGATGGTGTGAGATGAACACGTGCGGCAATCGCGAGAAGAAGGCGCGGTTCAACGCGCACCGACGACCGTCCGGCGCGGCCGATCGAGCCGCACGAAAGTGAGGACCGACCCATGCGATTCGTGACCGCCGGTGAGTTCACCGCCGAACGCCCCTGGGGTGCGATACCCCTCGCCGCGCTCGACGACGCCACCGTCCGGCTGCACTGGACGGACACCGAATACGTGTGGCACACCAACGACGGCGTCGAGGTGTTCGTCGTGATCGACGGAGAGGTGGACATGCACTACCGCGACAGGTCCGGGAAGGAGCGGGTCCGCCGACTGACGCCCGGGGTCGTGTGCATCGCCGACGTCGGCGACGAGCACAAGGCCGCCCCGGTCGGACAGGCGAGGATCGTGGTGGTCGAGAAGGCCGGATCGATCTGAATCACGGCCCGCGCCGCACGGTGGGACACTCGAAGCGTGAGCCCCACCCCCGCCGAAGGACGCGAACGGACGCAGAAGCTGGTCCGCACGTGGAACCCCGCCTGTGCCGCGGAGATCACCGTCGCGGTGCTGGGCGGCGCGTGGAAACCCACCATCCTGATGGAACTCGATCGGCGCGGCGTGCTCCGGTTCAACGAACTGTCCCGCGCCCTGCCGAACCCGACGCCCCGCGTGCTCGCCCGCCAGCTCCGCGAGCTCGAACAGGACGGACTGCTCCGGCGTGAGGTCTTCCCCGAGGTGCCGCCGCGCGTCGAGTACCGCCTCACCGACGCCGGTCGCGGCGCGCAACGGGTACTCGCCGCGATGACCGACTGGGGCAGGGCGTACTCGGACGCGCTCGGCGAGCGCACCGTCGACCACGATCAGCCGGCCGAGGGCTGAACCCCGGAGGCACGTGCGGACTCCCGGTCGAGGATCCGGTGCACCGCGTGCACCTGCCCGAAGGTCCACACGTTGTTCGCGACCCAGTACAGCAGCACCGCGATCATCAGGATCGGCCCGGCGACGATGCTGCCGACGGGCATCACCCACAGCATCAGCTTCTGCATGATCGCGGCCTGCGGGTTCGCCGGATCCGCCGCGACGGACAGGCGCATCGACGCCCGTGCGGTGACGTGCGTGGCGACGCACGCCGTGAGCATCAGCGGGATCGCCACCAGGGCGATCGTCGCCGTCGTGGGAACTCCGCCGAACCCGGCGAACGAATCCAACACGCTCTGCGGGCTGGTGATCGCGGCGGAGATCGGCGCACCGAACAGGCGGGCGTGCAGGAACGACTGCACATCGCCGGCGGAGAACACGTAATTCGGCAGTGAGGCGTTCGCCTCGGGGCTCAGGCCCAGCTGCCCCAGCCCGGTTCCGGTGCGGTTGAAGGAGCGCAGAACCTGGAACAGGCCGAGGAACACCGGGACCTGGATGAGCGCCGGGAGGCAACCCATGAACGGGTTCACGCCGTGCTCCCGCTGGACTTTCTGCACCTCGCGACCGAGCCGCTCGCGGTCGTGACCGTGCTTGCTGCGCAGCTCGTCGAACTTCGGCGTCAACGCCTGCATCGCGCGCCCGGTCCGGGCCTGGACGAGCCCGGGCCAGAACAGGATCGCGCGCACCGTGAACACGAGGAACACCACGGACAGCGACCAGGCGACGCCGCTGTCCGCGCCGAGGAACAGGCCGAACACGCGGTGCCAGAACCAGAGCACCGCAGAGATGGGGTAGTAGATGAAATCAAGCAATGGAACACCTCACGGGTGGAAGCGCGCAGGCGGGAACCCCGCAGCGCGAAGGGAAACGAACCGTCGTGGCGGCCGGCCGTGAGTGGCTACGCCGCCCGGGCGGCCATTCCGGGTGCTCGGGGCCGTGGGCGGCCCGCGGTGTTCGGCATGGAGCTGCGCCGGTAGGCGCCGCGGAGTCTCAGGTCGGGGCGTCGCCCCTCGTCCAAGGGCCCCGACGGTGCGCCCGACTCGTCAGCGACGACGACGTGGGTCAGGGCGGCGACGGCGACGGCCAGGGCGATGCCCACGAGGGCGGTCGCACCGTCGAGCGCGGTGAGGGTGGCGACGACGTACGCGGCCAGCACGATCCACGGCAGCGGAGCCTCGCCCAGCCGCCGCAGGACTCGCGCGAGCCTGGACACCATGTCACCGACCATACCCGCCCGGAAATGGCTGAATCCCCGGCCGCGTACGCGACCGGGGATTCTTGAGCGGATGACGGGATTCGAACCCGCGACCCTCACCTTGGCAAGGTGATGCGCTACCACTACGCTACATCCGCGAACCATGAGCGAGCTCATGAAGCACGAAACCCTCTGCGAGGAGGGAAGATGCGCGATATCGGGATCGAATCGCGCGGACATACCCTAGCATCCGCGGGTGTCCCCGGACCAAATCGGCCGTTGACGTGCGGTGACGACAACGCATCCGTTCCGCCGGGCCCGCCGCTCACCGCCGCGACGCCGCGCGCACCGCCCGTTCGCGCCGCAGGATCTCGGCGAGCGCACCGTCGACGGCATCCGCCCCGTCGAGCAGGGCGGGCGCGAGGATCCGCGCGTCGTCGACGGCGTCGACCGCTCCCCTGCCGTACGCGGGCGACTTTCCGTGGGCGGCGTCGCCCGTGAGAACGACACTCCCCGAGCGCCATCGCCCCCAGGGCGCCTCGAAGAGGTCGATCGTCCTCCCTTCGGTGAGGAGGCGGTCGTAGGCAGCGAGAGCGCCTGGCACCACGGGGAAACCGAGCCCCGAGACGCTCGATGCGGTTGCGGAGTACCGCGCGAAGACCAGGTCCGCGTCCCCGGTGCGAAGGATCCCCAGGGCGGAGTTCTCCGCCCCCTGCACGAAGGTGAGAACGCCCGATTCCACGTCGAGATCGACCGCCCGAGGGGGCAGCGAACCGAACGCGGCGCGCTGGCCGACCGGCATCGCACACGCATCGGGCTCGACGGTGCCTCGAACCGCGGAGTGGACGCCGTCGGCACCGACGATCCAATCCTCGGTCCGCCGCTCCTCGTCGTCCGGCGGACCGTCGACCCCGTACCGGACCGGCACGGCGGCGTCGGCGATATCGGCCTCCAGGGCGCGCACGATCTCGCGGTGCGTGATGAACCGCCACCCGGGCGTGGGCCGGGTGGGCGGGCGGTCGCCGTCCGGGGTGATCACGGCGATCCCGTCGATCGCGGGCGCACGGTCCAGGTACCGCGTCGCCGACGGGTAGCGCGACCGGCCGCCGACGGCGTCGAGCAGGCCGGGAGGGACGCCGAGGAAGGTCTCGGCGCCCGCGGCCTCGACGGGGCCACCCCGTCGTTCACGCATCGTCACGGCGCCGGGCGGCACGCCGCGGTCGAGGAGCGCGCCGGCCAGGGTGAGCCCGGCGAGGCCCGCTCCGGTCACCGTGATGCGCACCGGTCACCCCTCTCTCCCGATTCAGGCCTCCGTCATGGCATCACAGCCGAGAGCCGCCGCGGGCACAGTCGCCGATTCCGGCACGTGCGTACCGGTCTCCGACCGCGGTCGCGATGAGCGCGACACCCAGCACGCATCGCCACCACAGGAACGGATCGATCGCCGCACGCTCGGTGCCGCCGGCGCCCAGCGGGGCCGCCCACGGGATGACGAGTGCCGCGAGACCGGAGACGGCGATGAGCAGCGCCGTGACGCCCGCCAGGCGCGTCCGACCGCGGACCGTCAGGAGGACGGCGACGCCCATGAGCGCGAGCCCGCTGACGTGCTCGGCGTACGCCGCGACCGGATGGATGGCGGTGCGCAGCTCGGAGCCGCCCGGGAATTCGCCGGCGCTGCCGGGGAAGAGCCCGACGCAGGCGAGCGCCACGCCGTTCAGGGTCGCCAGCGCGGCGACGATCCGGTCCCACGGCGCGGGCAGCAGCGGGCGCAGGACGAGGGCCGCGGCGATCCCCAGCGCGCCGACGACCACGAACGCCGAGTTCATCACGGGATGCCACGGCGAGCACACGAAGCGATCCGCGACCGCGAGACCGTCGGAACGGCTGAGCCACCCCAGGCACTCGGGGACGCCCAGATCGCTGATCATGTTGTCCGACCAGCTGTACGGGTGCGGCCACCGCGTCGAAACGACGAGTTCGGCGAGGAAGTACAGCGCGCTGCTCGCGAGGAGGGCGCCGGAGAGTACCACGCGGCGCCGACTCATCGCGGTGACGGCTTCGGCCTGGGGCAGCGCGTCGATCGTTAGTCGCATCAACTATGTCTATGCGATGCGCGGGCTCGGCGCAGTATCGGAGGTCTCAATTGCGACACCGTGACGCGGGTGGGCGGGCCCATCCAAGCCGCGTGCTTCTACTGGGGCGGGCCGGGCGGTGGCGGTAGGTTCCCGACTCGGGGCGGGCTCCTTCACAACCGTGCCGTTACCGCGCCCGCCCCACACCCGCTCCGGTCGGGGTAGGCCATCTGCACTTCAGCGGTCGGCGGCCCGCCTCGTCCGGAGCGCCTCTAGACACCTGCGCAGGGCGGCCCACCCAGGTGGGCGGTTAGAGCGTGCATTTCCCGGTCAGGGCGGCCCCCGGAATGTGGAGGTTCCCTCCCGCTTCAGTGCTGAAGTAGCGCACCGTCAGAACAAGCGGCAACTGGAGCCCTCTACCTTGTAGGCACAGCGCAAGGCGACCCGCCCTCAGGGCCTACGACGCCCGCCGCCGCTGCTCCCGGTGCTTCTCTCGACGCGAGACGCCACCTTTGAGTAGAAGAAGCCGCCGAGGAAGGCCGCAATCCCGAAGGGCACCCACCACGTCAGCAGCTCGTCGTCAAACACCACATTGGCCAGCGGCACGAGGACGACAATGACGACGATCATGATCGCGAACATCGACGCGTAGTCGATCATGTCCGTTCTGCTCATGACGCACAGCCGATCGGGGACGTCTCGCGCTTACGCTGACGCGGCCCGGTTGAGGCGCTGATTGATTGGGGCCGAAAGCTTCTTGTAGAGGCGGCCAGCCACGAACGCACCGATTCCCAGGGGAATCCAGAAAGTCCAGATGTCGCCGTCCGCCACCAGGTTGGACAGGACGGCAGCGATGCCGAACACCCCGAACATGATCACGGCCATCGCCGCGTAGTCGATGAAATCCGCCCTTTTCATGGTTGCCGATTGTATCGGCGTTGCCATTGCTTGTGCCGAGTTCCTCCGTTTACAGAACTACAGACTTCACTTCTTGGTGGCTACCGCGTGGGCTGCGTCGGCGTCCGCCCGCGCCCAGCTGCGCGGTCGAGAGCCTTGATGATGGAGACGGCGGCGAGCTCGTGCTCACCAGCGGTCATCCCAGAGGGTCAGATCGCTCATGACTGCCGGACGGTAGCTGGCAAGTGGTGGGTACCGTCGTCCGTGCTGCCGGTTGGAGCAGAGCGTGATTGCACGCTAGTTGCACGACACCCTCACGGGAAAGCACAAACCCCCAGGTGACCTGGGGGTTTGCTGGTGCGCGATACTGGGATTGAACCAGTGACCTCTTCCGTGTCAGGGAAGCGCTCTCCCACTGAGCTAATCGCGCGTGAACATGAAGTGGCGCTCAGCCGCTCCGTTGCGGAGTGGCTGAGCGTATTGGAGGCGGCGACGGGAATCGAACCCGTGTGCACGGCTTTGCAGGCCGTTGCCTCACCACTCGGCCACACCGCCACGGTAAGCCCACTCCGAGCGGATGACGGGATTCGAACCCGCGACCCTCACCTTGGCAAGGTGATGCGCTACCAGCTGCGCTACATCCGCACTCACTCCGGAACCGCCTTGCGGCGCCTTTCCGGTGCGAGAGAGAACACTACGTGAACAACGAGCGCTCTGCCAAATCAGCAGGTCACCCCCTGTTCGACGCGCAATCGGTGTCGTGGTGACCGCAACCCTCGCCTCGTCGACTTACGAGTCCCGACTGTAAACGCAGGTCGGCCACCCGATTACCGTTCCACTCAGGCGTCGTGTTAATGTTCTCTCTCGTTCGGATCGCTGGTAACACGGTCCGCACGACGTTCGGTCCTATGGCTCAGTGGGAGAGCGTCCCCTTCACACGGGGAAGGTCGCTGGTTCGATCCCAGCTAGGACCACCGAAAGAAACCGCCTGTGTTCCAGGCGGTTTTTCGCGTTTCCGGGCCCGATACGGGCGATACGATCGACCGGTGCCCATCACACTCGAGAACGTCGCCATCGCAGTCCGGGACCTCGACGCCGCCATCGCGTTCTTCACCGATCTCGGCCTCACCGTCGTCGGCCGCCAGACGGTGAGCGGAGAGTGGGCCGACACCGCGGTGGGGCTCGACGGCAACCACGCGAAGGTCGCGATGCTCCAGACGCCCGACGGGCACGGCCGACTCGAACTGTTCGAGTACATCCATCCCGACGCCATCGAGACCGACCCCACGCTGCCGAACGAGATCGGCATGCATCGCGTCGCGTTCTCGGTGGACGACATCGACGAGGCGCTCGCGATCGCGGCCCGGCACGGCTGCCACCCTCTCCGCGGCGTCGCGAACTACGAGAACGTGTACAAGCTCACCTACGTCCGCGGCCCCAGCGGGATCATCGTGATGCTCGCCCAGGACCTGACGAAGAGCTGACGCGCGCCCGGCACCGTCGTCCTGACCTGGACGGTATCCCCTCCGTCCCCGAGTGACCGACATGTGCGTTCTTGTGGAACGCCGAGGCGCGCCCCAGACTGCGTGACGTGACCTGTTCGACCGCCGATCCCCCTGTCTCCGCGCGCCGTTCGATCCTCGTCCCGCTGCTCACGGGCATCCTCACCACGAGCCTCGCCGTGGGCATGATCAACACCGCGCTCCCCCGGCTCAGCGCCGACCTCGGCCTGTCGGCGACCGCCCGAACCTGGGTCGCCGACGTCTACCCGCTGTGCCTCGCCGTCGGGATCGTCGTGGCGGCGCGGGCGGGCGACGCGGTGGGCCGGCGCAGGGTGCTCGCCCTCGGGCTCGCCGTGTTCGCCGTCGGCAGTGCGATCGCCGCCGCGACGGGCACCGCCGCCGTCCTCATCGGCGCGCGGGCGGCCCTGGGATTCGCCGGCGCGATGATCGTGGCGAGCGTGGTCTCGACGATCGGCGCCGTGTTCGACGGTCACGCGCGGACCGTCGCCAACGGCCTCTGGGTGGCGGTGTTCGGCGCCGCCACCGCCATTGGCCCCGTCCTGGGCGGCGCGCTGACCGAGGCGCTCGGGTGGCGCGCCGTCTTCTGGGCGTCGGTACCGACCGCGCTGGCCGCCGCGGCGATGCTGTTCCTGGTCCCGGAGACCCGGGCGGAGCACCGCGCGCCGTGGGACGTCGCCGGGATCGCGGCGTCGGCGGCGGGACTCGGCCTGCTCGTCTACGGGGTGCACCACGTGACGGATCAGCCCGCCATCGGTGTGCCCGCCGTGATCCTCGGCGGCGCGGCGCTCGGCTGGTTCGTCCGGCACCAGCGCCGAGTCCCGCACCCCGTGATCGACGTGGAACTGTTCGGCCGGTGGCGATTCGGCGCCGCGGCCGCATCGATGACGGTGTCCGCGGCGACGGCGGCCGCGAGCGTCTACCTCCTCAGCATCCACCTGCAGGCCGGCGGCCAGGGTCCGTTCACCGTGGGCCTCACGCTGCTTCCGCAGGCGCTCGCCACCACCGCGGGCGGGCTCCTGGCCCCTGCACTGGGGCGGCGGGTGCACCGCCCCGCGGCGATCTCGGCGGCTCTCCTCCTCCAATCGGCGGGGTGCGTCCTGGTCGCGGCCACACCGGCCGCGATCCCCGGCCTCATCCTCCTCGGCGTCGGCTTCGGGGTGGTCGGCACTCTGGGCACCACGGAGCTGTTCGAGCACTCGTCCGCCGATCAGGTCGCCCAGGTCGGGGCGATCCAGGAGGTCGCCTTCGCCGTCGGCAGCGGAGCCGGGATCGCGGTGTTCGGTTCGCTCTCCCTCGTCGCTCCGCCGCACGGGTTCACCATCGCCCTGCTCACCGCCGCCGCGGCGTGCCTCGTCGTCGCGGCGGCGGGGAGGCGGCGCACCTGGGTGAGCGGCTGCTAACTTGCGTGCGTGACCGAGAACACCGAGGCACCGTCGACCACGGCCCCCGAGGACGCCCTCAACGAGCGCGTCCGGGAGGCCTACCGGGCCGTCTCCGACGAGGCGCGCGCCGAGAAGGTGGCCAAGCAGCACGGCCGCGGCAAGATGACCGCCCGCGAGCGGGTTGCACTGCTCGCCAACGGCGGATTCCACGAGTTCGGCGCGCTCGCCGGGCCCGGTCCGGCCCAGCAGGGCGCGGCGCCCCTGGTCGCGCCGGGCGACGGGGTGGTCACCGGGATCGGGTACATCGACGGGCGGCCCGCCGCAATCGCCGCGTTCGATTTCACCGTGCTCGGCGGGAGCAACGGCGCGACGGGGATGGCCAAACTCGACCGCTGCGCCGAACGCGCGCTCCTGGACGAGATCCCGCTGATCATGCTCATGGACGGCGGCGGCCACCGGATGCAGGAGGCGCTGGACTCCAGGCTCGCGGCGCCCGGCTCGCAGTTGCTGCTGCGCCTCGCCGATCTGTCGGGGCACGTGCCGCTCGTCGCGGCGATGATGGGCCCGGGCTTCGGCGCTCCCGCGAACATCTCGGCGTGCTGCGATTTCGTCACCATCGTGCGCGGCATGGGCACCATCGGCATCTCGTCCGCTCCCCTGGTCCAGGCCGCGACCGGCGAGTCGATGACCAACGACGAGATCGGCGGCGCAGACCTGCAGGCCGAGCGCGGCGTGGTCGACATGGTGACCGCAGACGAACAGGAGGCGCTGGACGCGGTCCGCGCCTTCCTCAGCTACCTCCCGCCGTCCGCCGCGGGCGAGCCGATCGTCGCCCCCGGGCCGTACGAGGCCGGCGACCGCGCGGCGGACATCGACACGATGATCCCGGCGTCCATGCGCGTCGCCTACGACGTGGTCGAGGTGATCGAGGCCATCGCCGACGCGGACACCGTGTTCGAGCTCAAGCGCAGACACGCGCCGAACATCGTGACCGCGCTGGTGCGCGTCGACGGGCGACCCATGGGCGTGGTCGCCAACCAGCCGCGATTCCACGCAGGCGCGCTCGACGCGCACGCCTGCGAGAAGGCGGCGCATTTCATCGCGGTGTGCGACGCGTTCGGGCTGCCGCTGCTCATCCTCATCGACCTGCCGGGGTTCCTCGTCGGGGCGGGAGCCGAGGAGACGAACCTGGTGCGCCGCAGCGCCCGCCTCGGCTACGAACTGGGCGCCGCGACGGTGCCCCGGTTCGTCGTGGTCACCCGCAAGGCGTACGGCGCCGCGTACATCGCGATGGGCGGCGGCCGCAGCGCGCACGCGGACCTGTCCCTCGCGTGGCCGACCGCGGAGATCTGCGCCATTCCCATCGAGAGCGCCGTGGACCTCGCGTTCCGGTCGCAGTACGAGTCGGCGCCCGAACCGGACAAGGCCCGCGCCGACCTCATCACGCTGTTCAAGGCGAACGTCGACCCGCTGCTCGCCGCGGACGGCTTCGGCATCGACGACGTGGTGCTCCCCTCGGCCACCAGGCCGATGCTCGCCGAAGCACTGCGCCGGGTGAAGCGGCGGCCGCCGCGGGTGCCGCAGAAGCGCCGCTCCATCTCGCCGATCTGACCGCCGGCGGTTCCCGAACGCGGCATTCGGCGCCATACCCTATAGGGGTATACTCGGACACCGGGAGCAATCGGCGAGAGGAGGACCCGTGGCGACCGAGACGCACAGCCCGGAGTCCGTCGTCGACCTCGAGATCGAGGGAATGACGTGCGCGTCGTGCGCGAATCGCATCGAACGCAAGCTCAACAAGCTCGACGGCGTGACCGCCACCGTCAACTTCGCGACGGAGAAGGCGCATGTCAGCGCACCGTCGACGCTCGCCCCCGGCGAACTGGTGGGCACCCTCATCGCCACCGTCGAACAGGCCGGATACAGCGCGCACGTCCCGGCGCCCCGGGGCGCCGACGCCGCACCACCGGACCCGACCGACGCGCTCCGCCGCCGGCTGCTGATCTGCGTCGCCCTCACGGTCCCCGTGATCGCGATGGCGATGATCCCCGCACTCCAGTTCCGGTACTGGCAGTGGCTGTCCCTGGCCCTCGCGGCGCCCGTCGTGGTGTGGGGCGGCTACCCGTTCCACCGCGCCGCCTGGGCGAACCTCCGGCACGGCACCGCCACGATGGACACGCTCGTGTCCATGGGCACCCTCGCGGCGTTCGGCTGGTCGGTGTACGCGCTGTTCTGGGGCACCGCCGGCACCCCCGGGATGACGCACCCGTTCCGGCTCGCGATCGAGCGGTCCGACGGCAGCGGCGACATCTACCTCGAGGCCGCGGCCGGGGTCACCGCCTTCCTGCTCGCCGGCCGCTACTTCGAGGCCCGGAGCAAGCGGCGGGCCGGGGCCGCTCTGCGCGCCCTCCTGGAACTGGGAGCGAAGGAGGCCACGGTCCTGCGCGACGGGGTGGAGACGCCGGTCCCCGTCGACGAGGTGCGTATCGGCGACGAGTTCGTGGTGCGCCCGGGCGAGAAGATCGCGACGGACGGCGTGGTCACCAGCGGGCAGTCCGCGATCGACGCCTCGCTGCTCACCGGGGAGTCCGTCCCCGCGGAGGTGCGCCCCGGCGACGCCGTGACAGGGGCCACCGTGAACGCCGGCGGCCGGCTCGTGGTGCGCGCCACCAGGATCGGCGCGGACACCCAACTCGCGCAGATGGGCCGCCTCGTCGAAGACGCGCAGGCCGGCAAGGCGAAGGCGCAGCGGCTCGCCGACCGCGTCTCCGGGGTCTTCGTGCCCGTCGTGATCATGATCGCCGTCGCCGCGCTCGGTTTCTGGCTGGGCGCCGGGGCATCGGCGTCGATGGCGCTCACCGCCGCGGTGTCCGTACTGATCATCGCCTGCCCCTGCGCCCTGGGGCTGGCAACGCCCACGGCCCTGCTCGTGGGGACCGGCCGCGGCGCGCAACTGGGCATCCTCATCAGGGGCCCCGAGGCGCTCGAGTCCACGCGGCACGTGGACACCGTGCTGCTCGACAAGACGGGCACCGTCACCACCGGCGTCATGCGCCTGCTCGGCGTGCACGCCGCCGACGGCGAGACCGAGCACGGCGTGCTCGCCCTCGCGGCCGCGGTCGAGGCCGCCTCCGAACACCCGATCGCCCGCGCTATCGCCGACGCGGGGCGCACCTCCGCTCCCCTCGCCCCCGTCGACGGGTTCGCCAACGCGCCGGGAATGGGCGTGCGGGGCGTCGTCGGCGGTCACGCCGTGACCGCGGGCCGCCCGTCGCTCCTCGACGAAGACGGCATGCCCCTGCCCGCCGGGCTGCGCCGGGCGGTCGACGCCGCCCAGGAGCGTCGACAGACGGCCATCGCCGTGGGCTGGGACGGCGCCGCCCGCGGCGTCCTCGTCGTGGCCGACGAGATCAAACCGAGCTCCGCGGCCGCGGTCGCCCAACTGCGGGGCCTGGGGCTCCGCCCGATCATGCTCACGGGCGACAACGAGCGCGCCGCCCGGCACATCGCCCGACAGGTGGGCATCGACGAGGTCATCGCCGGCGTGCTGCCCGCACAGAAGGTCGACGCCGTGCGACGGCTGCAGGAGGCGCGTCGCCGGGTGGCGATGGTGGGCGACGGGGTCAACGACGCCGCGGCGCTCGCGCAGTCGGATCTCGGCATCGCCATGGGCAGCGGCACCGACGCGGCGATCGAGGCCGCGGATCTCACGCTGGTCAACGGGGACCTGCGCACCGTCGTCGACGCGATCCGGCTGTCGCGGCGCACCCTGGGCACCATCCGAACCAATCTGTTCTGGGCGTTCGCCTACAACGTGGCCGCGCTGCCGCTGGCGGCGGCCGGACTGCTCACCCCGATGGTGGCCGGCGCCGCGATGGCCCTGTCGTCGGTCTTCGTGGTGAGCAACAGCCTGCGCCTGCGGGGTTTCCGGGCCGGACGGGAGATACTGAAGACATGACGAGTACCGAGCACGAGGATCACTCGGCCGCCCACGGGTACATGTCCGACAAGGACGAGTACCTCAAGCGACTCCGGCGCATCGAGGGCCAGGCCCGCGGCCTGCAGCGGATGGTCGAGGACGAGAAGTACTGCATCGACATCCTGACGCAGGTCTCGGCGATGACGAAAGCCCTGCAAGCGGTGGGTCTGGGACTCCTCGAGGACCACCTCAGCCACTGCGTCGTGGACGCGGCCCGGTCGGGGGACGATGAGGCCACCGCCACCAAACTGAAAGAGGCGACCGACGCGATCGCCCGTTTCACTCGATCCTGACCGCGCGATACCGTACAGTAATTTCTGTCAACGGTGTGAGCTGAGTCTCACACCCAGACACCCTCACCCTGGACACCCGCCCGGCCCACCAATCACCGGGCGGGTGTCGGTGTGTCCGGGGGGGGCTGCAGGGGGTTGCGGCCTACTTGACCTCGGCCGAGGCGAACCGGGACAACGCCAGCAGACGCGACGTGGCGCGCAGGTACTTCTTCCGATACCCGCCCGCCAGCATCTCCGGGGTGAAGATCTCGTCCAGCTTCGCGCCCGACACCAGAACGGGGATCCCGGCGTCGTACAGACGGTCGGCGAGCACCACGATGCGCAGGGCGACGGTCTGGTTGTCCGCGGGGTGGACGCCGCTGATGCACACCTTCGAGATCCCCTCGACGAGCTGCTTGTACCGCGACGGGTGCAGCTTGCTCAGGTGCTCGGACAACGCGTCGAACGTGTCGTACGTCGCGGTCGGATCCGCCTCGGCGATCGCGGCCAGCTCCTCGTCGGACAGCGGGTCCGGGGCAGGCGGAAGGTCGCGATGCCGGTAGTCGGGGCCGTCCACGCGGATCGACTGGAAGACCGCGCTGAGCTTGCTGATCTCGCGCATGAAGTCCTGGGCCGCGAAGCGGCCCTCGCCGAGCTGCCCCGGCAACGTGTTCGACGTGGCGACGATGGAGACGCCGCGGGCGGAGAGCTCGGTCAGCAGCCGCGACATGACCATGGTGTCGCCCGGATCGTCCAGCTCGAACTCGTCGATGCACAGGACGTTGTGGTCGGCGAGGTACTCGACGCACCGGTTGAAGCCCAGCGCGCCCACCAGGTGGGTGTACTCGACGAACGTGCCGAACGCCTTCGGCGCCGGCACGCTGTGGAAGATCGACGCCAGGAGGTGGGTCTTGCCCACGCCGAAGCCGCCGTCGAGGTAGAGCCCCACACCGTGCGGCGGGGTGCTCTTGCGGCCGAACAAGCCCTTCTTGCCACGCTTCTTGGCGAGCTTGTTCACCTCGTCGACGAACGTGCGGGCGTTCTTCACCGCCGCCGCCTGGCTCGGCTCCTTGGGATCGGGGATGTAGCTGTCGAAGCTCACCTCGCTGAACATCTCCGGCGGCACCAGCTCGGCCACCATCTGCTCCGGCGTCACCGTCGGGTTGCGATCCACGAGATGCAGCGTCATGAGTCGTCATCATATCCGCAGGTGGGTCATCGGAAGCACCTGGGCACCTGGGTTACGGTCGGGAACGTGATCCCGCCGCTGCCGCACGACGCCGCCGACCTCGCCGAGCTGTACCGCCACCCCGTCGCCGACGGGCGCACCTACGTCCGCGCCAACATGATCAGCTCGCTCGACGGGGCGGCGACCGCCGCGGGACGCTCGGGCGGCCTCGGGGGCGACGGTGACCGCCGCCTGTTCCAGGCACTGCGCACCCAGGCCGACGTGGTCCTGGTCGGAGCGGCGACGGTGCGCGCGGAGGGCTACGGCACGCCCGGGCACCCCGCGCTGGCCATCGTGACCCGCGGCACCGTCGACCGCACCGAACGCCTGTACCCCGACGGGGGCGCCGAGCCGATCGTCTACTCGGGCGCGGGCTCCTCGGTCGATCTGCGCGACGTTCTCGCGGACCTGTACGACCGGGGGCTGCGCCGGGTGCTCGCCGAGGGCGGTCCCGGCGTGCTCGGCGCGCTGCTGCGGGACGGGCTCGTCGACGAGCTGTGCCTGACCACGGCGCCGATGGTGGTCGGCGGCGCCGGGAAGCGGATCGTCAGCGGCCCCGACCTGCCCGTCGACCGGTGGCGGCGGGCACTGGTGTGCGGCGACTCCGACGGCTACCTCTACACGCGCTGGCTTCGATGACGGCCCGCCTCCCGAGCGACGCCCACGGCCCGTCGTCGATCCGATCGCTAGGGTGAACGGCATGGTCCACCAGCGCCCGGCACGGCACACCGCAGGCGTCGCCGCTCTTCTCGCGCTCACCGTGGCCGCCGCGGGATGCGCGCCGATCCCCGCCTCCGCACCGAAGTACGTCACCGACTTCCGCGCCGGAGACGCCGCGGAATCGGCGTCGCAGCAGGCGGGCCCCACCGGCCCGGAATGGAAGGCCCCGCAGAAGGACCCGCTGTCCTGGCGGGACTGCTCCGACCAGCTGGCCACTCGGTACGGCACGCCACCCGCGGCCAACGCGACGCTGGAGTGCGCGAACTTCACCGTGCGACTCGGCGATTCGGGTACACCGATGCAGCTGTCGGTCACCCGGGCCGAGCTGCCGGGCACGCCGGACACCGCGGCGCCACTGGTCCTGGTCGGCGGTACGGAGTTCACCGGCCAGCGGGCGTTGGCCACCCTCGCCGCAGGCGAATCGCCGATGCTCGCGAATCGCCGCGTTGTGGCGGTGGAACGGCGCGGGGTCGGTGCCTCGTCGCCGTTGAACTGCCGCAACACCGAACAGCGCGGGGTGCTACGCAGCGGGGCGGAGGAGCCGAAACAACCGTTCGACGAACGGGTGAAGAAGGTCGGCGAGCAGGCCCAAGCGGCCGCCACCGCCTGTGGTGACGCCTACCCCGGCACGATCGAGGAGTACACGGGCGCGGCGGCCGCCGACGATCTGGAGGCCCTGCGCACCGCCTGGGACGTTCCCGCCCTCGGCCTGTTCGCGGTGGGCGACGGCTCCACCACCGCCCTCGCCTACGCGGCGCAGCACCCCAAGCAGGTCGCCCGCCTGGTGCTCGACTCCCCCGTCCGGTACGCGGCCTCGGAGTTGCAGCGCGCGGAGGACGCCGCGAAGGGCACGTCCGCCGCCGTGGACGCGTTCGCCTCCCAGTGCGGCCCCGCCTGCGCGCTCGGCGCCGACCCGGCGGCCGCGGTCCGCGACATCGTCGACCGCTCCGCGAGGGGCGACCTCGGCCCGTTCACCGACACCGACGTGCGGCGCGCGCTGATCATGACCCTGGGTATCGGCCCGGGCGACCGGGACGCCCGGATCGCGCGGCTCGCCACCGCCCTGCAGGGCGCCCGGACGGGCGACGCCGGCCCCCTGCGCTCACTCCTGCGGACCGCCGACGACGCGCTCGGCAGCGACGGGCAGTTCGTGGCCCGCTGCTCCGACGCGGTGCAGAAGGCCTCGCCCGATCAGGTGAAGGCCTCCGCCCAGAAGTGGGGCCCGCAGTACCGGCTCGGCGCGGCCACCGCGCTCGCGCTCACCGATTGCACGGGGTGGCCGACGATGGAGGCGCCGCCCGCCCTGGAGCCCCTCGAAGTGCGCTCCGTGGTGACCACCTCTGCGGCGGACCCGCTCACGTCCCGCGACGCGCTGGAGACCCTCACGGGCAAGCTCACCGTGGCCGGCGCCCGGCCCTCGACGCTCAGCTGGGGCGGCATCGGCGACGGTGCCGCGATCCGGTCCACGTGCGTGCAGAAGGCCCTCACCACGTACCTGGATCGCCAGGAGGCGCCCTCGGCCCGGGCCTGCCCGGCCTGACGGTCCGCGTTGGGTACGGTTAGCCCGTGTCAGTCGCTCTCGCTCGGATGAAGTCCGATCCCGCGTTCGTGGTCAAGTCCATCCTGTGGCCCCTGGCCCTCCTGACGCTGGTGCAGCGGCTGTTCATCCTGGTGCCGAACCGCGCCAAGACGGACGACTTCACCACCGTGTACAACGCCGCGGTGCACTTCCTGCGCCACGAGCCGGTCTACACCGAGAACTACGAGACGGTCTCCCCGCACTACCTGTACCCGCCGTCGGGCACGCTGCTCATGGCGCCGTTCGGGTACTTCGACCCCGAGACCTCGCGGTACATCTTCGTGGCGCTGAGCACGGTGGCCCTGCTGGCGTCGCTGTACGTGCTGCTGCGCATGTTCGGGTACAGCCTGAACTCCGTCGTCGCCCCGATCGTGCTGTTCTTCGCGGTGGCGACCGAGGCCGTCACCAACACGCTCATCTACACGAACTTCAACACGTTCGTGCTGCTCGCCGAGGTGGTGGGCATGGCGCTGCTGCTCAAGCGGAGGGACCTCTGGGCGGGAATCCCACTGGGGCTCTCCTTCGCGGTCAAACCCCTGCTCGCGGTCATGCTGCTGTTGATCGTCGTCAACAAGCAGTGGAAGGCCCTGATCACGGCCCTCGGCATCCCCGCGGTGCTCCTGGCCGCGGGCATGGCGCTCTCCGCCGATCCCGGCAACTTCCTCAGGCGCACCACCCCGTACCTGAGCGACGCCCGCGACTACTACAACAGCTCGATCACCGGCAACGCCGCCTACTTCGGGCTGCCCGGCTGGCTGGAGTACGCGCTCAAGGCGGGCATCGTCGTCATGACGGCGGTCTCGCTGTGGCTGCTCTGGCGCTTCTACCGCAGGACCAACGAGCTGCTGTGGCTGGCCACCTCGACCGGGCTGCTGCTCATCGCCTCCTGGCTCGTGGGTTCGCTCGGCCAGGGCTACTACTCGATGCTGCTCTTCCCGATGCTCATGACGGTCGTCTACCGCAGCTCGGTGATGCGCAACTGGGTGTCCTGGGCCGCCGTGTACGGGTTTCTCAGTTACGACACCTGGCTGTCGGGGAAATGGCCGACCCTGGGCCGGTCGCTCTCCTACCTCAAGTGCACCCTCGGCTGGCAGCTGCTCATCATCGTGGCGTTCTGCGTGCTGCTGTACCGGTTCCTGGACGCCCGCGCGGAGAACCGCCTCGACGAGGGCATCGACCGCCCGCTCCCGCCCGACGAGGAGCCGGGGCGGCACGAGCTCGGCGACGACGGGGTGGCGGTGGCATCGCCACGCGCGCACGGTTAGCGTGGAGGGATGAGCGAGCAGCGCCCCCGCCTTCAGCTGACCGATTCCGAATGGCGGCAACGCCTGTCGGCCCCCGAGTTCCGCGTCCTGCGGCAGGCCGGCACGGAGGCACCGTTCACCGGCGAGTACACCGACACCAAGACCCAGGGCGTCTACCGCTGCCGCGCGTGCGACGCGGAACTGTTCCGTTCGGACGCCAAGTTCGACTCCCACTGCGGGTGGCCGTCGTTCTTCACGCCGCTGGCGGGCGAGGCGGTCATCGAACGCGAGGACACCTCGCTGGGCATGCGTCGGGTGGAGGTGCTGTGCGCGAACTGCGGCAGCCACCTGGGCCACGTGTTCGAGGGCGAGGGCTACGGCACCCCTACGGACCTGCGCTACTGCATCAACAGCATCTCGATGCGCCTGGAGCCGGACGAGGCCTGAGCCCCGCCCGGCGTCGTCCCGCTACGGCAGCGCGGTGATCAGGTCGCGCACCTCGACGCGCGGTCCCGAGAAGAACGGGGTCTCCTCGCGGGTGTGCCGGCGCGCCTCGGTGGCGCGCAGATCGCGCATGAGGTCCACGATGCGGTGCATCTCCGGCGCCTCGAAGGCCAGCAGCCACTCGTAATCGCCGAGCGCGAACGCGGGCACCGTGTTCGCGCGCACATCCGGGTAACCGCGGGCGGCCCGGCCGTGATCGGCGAGCATCGTGCGACGCTCCTCGTCGGGCAGCAGGTACCAGTCGAGGCTGCGGACGAACGGGTACACGCAGATGTACGCGCCGGGCTCCTCCCCCGCCAGGAACGCCGGGATGTGCGACTTGTTGAACTCGGCGGGGCGGTGCAGCGCCGCATTCGACCACACCGGATCACTCGCGCGGCCCAGCGCGGTGTCGCGACGGAACGCGTTGTACGCGGCCTGCAGGTCCTCGAGCTTCTCGGCGTGCCACCAGATCATGAAATCGGCGTCGGCCCGCATCCCCGACACGTTGTACACGCCGCGCACCACGAGGTCGTCCTCCTGGATCTTCGCCAGGAACGCCTCCGCCTCGGCGGACGCGGCGGCCCGCTGCTCCTCGCCGCCCAGCTCGCCCGGGCTGATCGAGAACACCGAGAACATCAGGTAGCGGACGGTCGAGTTGAGCTGCGCGTAGTCGAGTCTGGCCATGTTCCCATCCTGCCAGGCCTTTCGGGCGCGCGAACGCCCGCCCCGACCCCGCGCCGGGCACCGTCGTCAGGACAGGTCGGCCAGCACCTTCTGCACCGCGCTCTCCGCGCGGGCGATGCACGCGGGCACCCCGACGCCGTCGAAGTAGGCGCCCGCGAGCGCCATCCCGGCGGGCGTGGCCTCGTCGATCGCGGTCAGCGTGTCCCGGTGTCCGGGCAGGTAGACGGGAATGCCCTCGTACCACCGCTGCACGTGCACGGCCTCGGGCTCGTCGGTGATCCCGAAGACGTTCGCCAGGTCCTCGCGTGCGGCCCCGATGAGACCGGCGTCCAGATCGTCGACGATCCGGCTCACGCCGAGCCGGCCGAACGAGAGCCGCACGGCACCGCCCGGCAGGTGCGCCCACTTCCGGCCGGACAGCGTGAACGCCTTGGCGCTGACCTGCTCGCGCGTCGCCACCAGCACCCCCGACAGGTCGGGCAGCGGGGTCGTCTCGGGCAGGCGCATCGTGACCAGGGCGGAACTCGCGGCGGGGATCCTGGAGACCGCGTCACCCAGTTCGGGGAGGTTCAGCCCCACGAGGCGCGCCACCTGCGGCGCCGGCACGGCGAGGACGACGGCGTCGAACATCGAGCCGCGCAGGCTCCACTTCGGACGTACCTCGGGCACCGGGGCACCCAGCACGATCCGGTCACCGAGCTTCTCGGTGAGGGCGTCGAGCAGCTGCTGATAGCCGCCCCGGAACGCGCCGAACACCGGCTCGTCGGAGGGCTCGCCCAGGACGTCGGTGACGGCCGTACCGAGCGACGGTGCGCCCTCGTCCAGCCGGGCGGCCAGCGCCGGGAGCGCGGCCCGCACGGAGACGTCGTCGGCATGGGCGGCGAATACGCCGGACACCATCGGGTCCACGCTCCGCTCGACCACCTCGTCGCCGAGGCGGGACCGCACCAGCGCGCCCAGGGAGGTGTCCGCGCCGGCGTTCCAGCGCAACGGGATCCGCACCTCGTCCGCATCCGCCGGGATGCCCATCAGGGTGCGACCCAGATGGCCGCGCACGGCGCCGTCCGCGAACACGGCCGGGCGCCTGCCCACGGGTTCCACGAGTTGGTCCGCGAGCCCCAGTTCGGTCGCGAGGTCCACGACCTCCGGGCGGCGCCGGAGGAAGGCCTCCGCGCCCACGTCCAGCCGGACTCCGCCGATCGTCTCCGATCGCAGCTTCCCGCCGACCCGCGTCCCCGATTCGAACACGGTGACCCGGCAGCCGGCCTCCACGAGGCGCAGCGCCGCAACCAGACCCGAGATGCCCGCCCCCACGACGGCGACGGCCGTCACAGCGAATGCACCAGGTCGACGACGCGCGTGAGCACGCCGGGATCGGTCGAGGGCAGCACCCCGTGGCCGAGGTTGAACACGTGGCCGCCGGCGCCCGCGGCCAGCGCCGCGTCGGCCTCCGCGCAGACCCTGCGGACCTGCGCCTCCACGGTGTCCCAGGACGCCATGAGGGTGGCCGGGTCGAGGTTGCCCTGCAAGGCCTTCCCCGGCCCCACGCGGCGCGCCGCCTCGTCCAGCGGGACGCGCCAGTCGACGCCCACCACATCGGCGCCGGCGTCGCCCATCGCGCCGAGCAGCTCGCCGGTGCCGACGCCGAAGTGGAACGCGGGCGTGGCGGGGCTGAGCTCCTTCATCGCGGCGAAGACGCGCGCGGAGTGCGGCTGCACGTACTCGCGGTAATCGGCGAGGGAGAGCACGCCCGCCCACGAATCGAACAGCTGGAACGCCTGCGCGCCCGCCTCGACCTGCGCGGTGAGGAACGTGATCGCGGTATCGGCGAGCGAGCCGAGCAGGGTGTGCCACGTCTGCGGGTCGGAGTACATGAGGGCCTTGGTGCGCTCGTGGTTCCGGCTCGGGCCGCCCTCCACGAGGTAGGACGCCAGGGTGAACGGCGCACCCGCGAAACCGATCAGCGCGACCCCGTCGGCCAGCTCGCCGCGGAGCATCCGGACAGCCTCGGCGACGGGCTCCACCTGCTGGGCGTCGAGCGCCGGCAGCGCGGCCACCGCGGCCGCATCGCGCACCGGCTGTTCGACGACCGGGCCGATACCGCTCACGATGTCCAGGTCGATCCCCGCCGCCTTGAGCGGAACCACGATGTCGGAGAACAGGATCGCCGCATCCGTGCGGTGCCGGCGCACCGGCTGCAGGGTGATCTCGCAGACCAGGTCGGGCCGGAAACAGGACTGCAGCATGCCGATGCCCTCGCGGACCTTGCGGTACTCGGGCAACGAACGCCCCGCCTGCCGCATGAACCACACGGGCCTGCGCGCCGGGCGCTCGCCCGCCGCCGCGGCCAGCAGCGGATAGGCGGCGACCGTGTCGCTCTTCGGCTCGATCGTGTCACTCATCGCTCACGATCATGTCATGCGCACAGCCGCGGTCCGCCCTCTGCCTGCGGCGCGCCTCCACCGAACCCGCGCGCCGAGCCACTACCGTCACGATCTGTGAGCCAACCAGGAGCGGGTGATGGCGGCGCCGGGACCGGTGCCGGACAGCGCGGCGCCGACGGTGCCGATGATCGCGGCGCCGCGCCGGCGCCGTTCCGCGACGCCGTCGACTCGATGCACGCCGCCGCTGTCCGCCCCGAGATCGAGCTCGGCAGCATCCGCCCGCCGCAGCGCCTCGCCCCGTACAGCTACGCCCTGGGCGCCGAGGTCCGCGCGGTCGAGACCGACGTGGTCCCCGAGCACTCGGACGGCGAGACCTTCGGCCGCCTGATCCTGCTCTACGACCCCCACGGTCACGAGGCGTGGAACGGGCTGATGCGGCTGGTCGCGTACGTCCAATCGGACGTCGACGAGACCCTGGCCTCGGATCCCCTGCTGCCCGAGGTGGCGTGGAGCTGGCTGACCGACGCGCTCGCGGAGCGCGGCCAGGAGGTCACCGCGCTGGGCGGCACCGTCACCGCGACGGCGTCGGTGCGGTACGGCGACATCGCCGGCCCGCCCCGCGCCCACCAGCTGGAGCTCCGCGCGTCGTGGACCCCGCTCGGCGAGGACCTGTCCGGCCACGTCGAGGCCTTCTGTTCGGTTCTGGAGATGGCCGCGGGCCTGCCGCCGGCCGGGGTCACCCGGCTCGGCCAGGCCTGAGCCGGCGTAGGTCGCCGAGTGTCGAAAGCCGCCGCCGAGCCCGTACCCGGCATCCCCCTGACGGAGCCCGCGGAAGGCGTCCCCGAGCCCCTGACCACCGTCGAGGAGTTCGCGCAGTGCGCCGCGGCCCTGCGCCGGGGCAGCGGCCCCGTCGCCCTGGACACCGAACGGGCCTCCGGGTTCACCTATTCGTCCCGCGCGTACCTCATCCAGATCAAGCGGACGGGCTCCGGCCTGTTCCTGCTCGACCCCATCCACGAACCCGAGGGCCTCGCGCCCGTGATCGACGCCATCCGCGGTGTGGAGTGGGTGCTGCACGCCGCGGACCAGGACCTTCCGTGCCTACGCGACGACGGCTTCGTCTGCGACGCGCTGTTCGACACCGAGCTCGCCGGCCGCCTCCTCGGCGAACCGCGGGTGAACCTCGCGGCCATGACCTCCGAGTTCACCGGCTACGCCCTCGCCAAAGGGCACGGCGCCGCCGATTGGAGCACCCGCCCCCTCCCGCACGACTGGCTCAACTACGCCGCGCTCGACGTCGAGGTCCTCGTGGACCTGCGCGACGAGGCGTACGAACGCCTCGACGAGGCCGGGAAGCTCGAGTGGGCGCTCGAGGAGTTCGAGTACGAGCGCACCCGCCCCGACCCGCAACCCCGCGCCGACCCGTGGCGCCGCGTGTCCGGGCTCAGCACCCTGCGCACCCGCCGCCAACTGGGCCGCGCCCGCGAGCTGTGGCTCGCCCGCGACGAGATGGCGGAACAGCGGAACGTGGCCCCCGGCCGCACCCTGCCCGACGCTGCGATCGTCAACGCGGCGTCGAAGAACCCGGCCACCGAGGCGGAGCTGACCGCGCTGCCCGTGTTCGGCGGCCCCAGGATGAAACGCTCCGCGAAACGCTGGATGGGCGCCATCAACCGGGCGAACGCGCTGCCGGAGAAGGAACTGCCGCCGCTGCACGGGCCGCGCAGCGGCGTGCCGGCGAACAACCGCTGGGCGCGCACCAACCCCGAGGCCGCGGACCGTCTGGCGAAGGTCCGCGCCGCGCTGACCTCGATCTCCGAGGAGGTGTCCGTGCCGGTGGAGAACCTGTTGCCCACCGACGCGGTGCGGCAGCTGTGCTGGGACGGAACGGCGTCCGGCGCCAGCGAGGTCGAGGCGGCGCTGGCCGCGTCGGGCGCGCGGGAGTGGCAGCGCCGCCTGACGGTGTCCGCCGTCGCCTCCGCGCTCGCGGCCGCCGAGGGCTGATCCCGCGAGCCCGGCCCGGCGGCCGGCGGTCAGGAACGCGCGACGGGCGCCGTGGCCTCGTCGCTGGGCACCGCGGACGGCGTGCAGGCGGTGACCCAGCCGGTGATGCGGAACGCGATCTCCGCCGGGGTGAGGCCCAGCTCCTGGAGGATCTGGCCGCGCGACGCGTGGTCGATGAACCTCTGCTCGATCCCGAGGACACGCGTGGGCACGTCGACCTCGGCGCGCTGCAGCGCCGCGGTCACGGCGGCGCCGATGCCGCCGGCCACGCCGCTGTCCTCGACGGTCACCACGAGGTGGTGCCTACGCGCCAGGTCCACGATCGATTCCGGCACGGGCAGCACCCAGCGCGGATCGACGACGGTGGCCTCGATCCCCTGGTCCCGGAGCCGGGCGGCCACGTCGACCGCGGCGTGCGCGAACGGACCGACCGCCACGATCAGCACGTCGCCCGGGCTCTCGCCGCCGGCGAGGACGTCGGCACCGTCGGGCAGCCGGCGGACCGCCTCGAGGTCGGCGGGGACGCCGCCCTTGGGGTACCGGATCAGGGTGGGCGCGTCGTCCACGTCGAGGGCCTCGGCGAACTCCTCGCGCAGCCGGGCGGCGTCGCGCGGGACCGCGGCGCGCAGGCCCGGCACGATCGCGGCGAGGGACAGGTCCCACATGCCGTGGTGGCTGGCGCCGTCCGGGCCTGTGACGCCGGATCGGTCGAGCACCAGGGTGACGCCCTGCTCGAGCAGGGCCACGTCCATCAGCAGCTGATCGAACGCGCGGTTGAGGAACGTCGAGTACAGCGCGACCACGGGGTGCATGCCGCCGAGCGCGAGGCCGGCGGCGGAGGTCATCGCGTGCTGCTCGGCGATGCCCACGTCGTACATGCGCTCGGGGAACTTCCGGCCGAACTCGGCGACGCCGGTGGGCTCTGCCATGGCACCGGTGATGGCGACCAGATCGTCCCGGCGCTCACCGTGCGCGATGAGCTCCTCGGAGAACACCGACGTCCAGTCCTGGGCGCCGCCACCGCCGCCGCGGGGCAGCCCGGTGGCCGGGTCGATCACGCCGATGCCGTGCATCTGGTCGGCCTCGTGGTTCTCCGCGTGCTCGTAGCCGTTGCCCTTGCGGGTGATGGCGTGCACCACGACGGGGCCGCCGAAGTCCTTGGCCCGGCGCAGCGCGGCCTCGAGCGCGGCCTCGTCGTGCCCGTCGATGGGGCCGACGTACTTGAGCCCGAGGTCCGAGAACAGCGCCTGCGGGCTGACCATGTCCTTGATGCCGGCCTTCATGCCGTGCAGCACCGAGTACACGGGCTCGCCCACGACGGGCACGCCGCGCAGCCGGCGCCGTCCCTCGGTGAGCAGTCGCTCGTACTCGGGCTGGGTGCGCAGGGCACCGAGGTGGGTGGCGAGCCCGCCGATGGTGGGCGCGTACGAACGGCCGTTGTCGTTGACCACGACGACCACGGGCCGGTTGGACGCCGCGATGTTGTTGAGTGCCTCCCAGCACATGCCACCGGTGAGTGCCCCGTCGCCGACCACCGCGACCACGGTGCGCTGCTCGCCCTTGAGCGCGAACGCCTTCGCGAGTCCGTCGGCGTAGCTGAGCGCCGCGGACGCGTGCGAGGACTCGACCCAGTCGTGCTCGGACTCGGAGCGGCAGGGATATCCGGACAGCCCGCCCTCCTGGCGCAGCGTGTCGAATCCGTCGCGGCGGCCGGTGAGCATCTTGTGCACGTACGCCTGGTGCCCGGTGTCGAAGATCACGGGGTCGTTCGGCGAATCGAACGCGCGGTGGATCGCGATCGTCAGCTCCACGACGCCGAGGTTGGGGCCGAGGTGACCGCCGGTCGCCGACACCTTGGTGATGAGGAAGTCGCGGATCTCCGCGGCCAGCTCCGTGAGCCGCCCCTGGTCCAGCCGACGCAGGTCGCGCGGGGAATCGATACTGCTGAGCAGATTCATACCGCCGTGCCGCTCCTTCCGATATCCGTACTCGCCCACTTTACCGGCGCAGCCGACGTCGCTCACCCTATCGCTCCCGCCGCCGCCCGGTCCGGGACCAGGACGGCGATCGCCTCCAGGTGGTGGGTGCCGGGGAACGCGTCGTAGGCGTCGAGTTCGGCCACCCGGTAGCCGTGGTCGCGGGCCGCGCCGAGGTCGCGGGCGAACGCCGCCGGATCGCAGCCCACGTGCACCACCGCCCGGGGCCCCGCGGCGGCGACGGCGGCCATGACCGCGGCCCCGGCGCCCGTGCGGGGCGGGTCCAGGACCACCGCCGACGGTGCCTTCAGCCCACGCAGGCGGGAGGCGGTGTCACCGCGGTGGAACCGGACGCGCTCCCCCGCGAGAGCCTGCTTCCCCGCGGCGATCGCGCCGCCGGAGGTCTCGACCACGTCGACGGAACGTCCCTGGTCCGCCAGCGCGGCGGCGAAGACGCCGGCTCCGCCGTACAGGTCCCAGGAGTGCCCCGGCGGGCCGCCGTGCCGCTCCAGCAGCGCGGCGACGTGCCGCGAGAACCGTGCCGCGGCGGCGCGGTGGGCTTGCCAGAACCCGCCGACGGGGATCCGCCAGACGCGTTCCCCCACCCGGTGTTCCGCGAGCGACTCGCCGGCGAGCGGATGCGCGGGGCGGCCGCGGCGGGCGGGGACGGCGGCGT
>NZ_HE997627.1:531291-723696 GCF_000312385.1 Tsukamurella sp. 1534
GGGGAGCTGCGCGCACGGCGCGGCGACGACGGCGTCGCTGCGGTGCGCGTGCTGGCCGAGCCGGCCCGCGTCGTCGGCCACGAGGCGCGCGCGGTGCCGCCAGCCGGTGACCGGGCCCGCGTCGAGGGGCGCGACGGCGGGCTCGAACCGGCCCTCCGGGAAGCCGCCGAACCGCACCAGGAGCTCGGCGAGCACCTGGCCCTTGAGTTCGCGCTGGTACTGCGGGGTGGCGAAGGTGAGGTCGCAGCAGCCGGCGCCCGCCGCTGCGGCCGCGCAGGCCTCGGCGGTGCGGTACGGCGACGGCTCGAGGACCTCGATCGTGGTGGCGCGCGCGTAGGACTTCTTCACCTCGGTGACCTCGGCGCGCACCGTCTCCCCGGGGAGGGCGCCGCGGACGAACGTGGCGCGGCCGTCGTGCCGGGCCACGACGAAGCCTCCGTGCCCGGGTGCGCCGCCCCGTAGTTCGAGGACGTCGCCGACCGCGGGGGTGCTCACGCTGCGGCCCCGCCCGGGCGCCCCGGGTCGTCGGCGTGCGGCGGTTCGTCGTGCCCGGAGGTGTCGAGCCGTCGGCACACCGCGAAGGTGGCGAGCAGCAGGACCGCGAACATGGGCCATCCCATGACGATCCGGGCCACGCCCAGCCAGTTGACGCTGTCCTGCAGGAAGAGGGCGCCCTGGATCACGAAGCGCACCAGGAACGCGACGGTCCACAGCACGGTGAGCCAGATGAAGGTGCGCATGTCGCGGGGGCGGGTGCGCCAGTCGGGCCCCTCCTCGGCGCCCTGGAAGAAGTGCCACAGCACCCCGACGAGGGGCCGCCGCACTGCGATCGACACGGCGAACGCGACGGCGAGCACCGCCTGGCTGACGATGCCGTACAGGTAGTAGTACCGGCCGCCCAGGACGAGGGCGATGATCACGCAGAACGCGACCCCGATGAACCCGGAGATCGCGGGCTGCACGCTGGTGCGGGTCGCGAGGCGGACCACCAGGATCAGCAGCGCTGCGGCGAGGGCCGCCCCGGCGCCCCAGCCCAGGCCCCACAGTGCGTTGACCGGAACGAACACGACGACCGGCAGCGTCGAATAGACGAACCCCTGCCATCCGCCCATCTGGTCGAGCACCTGCTCCTTGAGCGGCTTGTCCGGGGCGGCGTCCTCGGCCGTGTCGTTCTGCGCACCTTCCGTCACACGGCCACCTTACTGGCATGCTCGGCGGATGGACTTGATGCGCTCCACGGCCGTCCTGCTGCCGGGTTCCGGTTCCGACGCGGATTTCGCGCTGCGCGCGTTCGCGCCGCTCACGGCGCTGTGCCGGTCCACGATGGCGGTCGACGCGGAGCCCCCGTCGGTCGTGGCCGGCTACCGCGCGGCGCTGGACCGCGCCGCGTCCGACGGTCCGCTGCTGGCCTGCGGTGTCTCGCTGGGTTCCGCGGTGGCGGCGGCGTGGGCCCTGGAGCATCCGGAGGCCGACGTGACGCTGGTGCTGACCCTGCCGCCGTGGTCCGGGCCCGCCGGCCCCGAGGTCCCCGCGGCGCTGTCGGCGCGGGTCACGGCGGACACCGTCGAGGATCTCGGCGCGGCGGCGGCGATCGCGCGGATGCAGGACGGCGCGCCGGCGTGGCTGGCGCGCGAGCTCACCCGGTCCTGGGCGGCGCACGGCGATTTCCTCGCCCCCGCGCTGCGCGAGGCGGCGGGGTTCGTGGCGCCGTCGGAGGAGCGGCTCGCGGGCCTGCGCGCGCGCACCGTCGTCGTGGGCGCGGAGGGCGACCTCATCCACCCGCTGCCCGTCGCCCGCGCGTGGGGCGCCGCGATACCGGGCGCCGACACCGTCGTGGTAGCTCTCGCGGACCTGGGGCCGGACCCGGCCGTGCTGGGCCGGGCGGGCCTGGGCGCGCTTACTGCTGGTTCTTGAGCCGGGACAGGGCCGATCCCTGGGTGAGCCGGTCCTGGTTGGCCTGGCGGAGGGCGGAGGGCCCGTCGGCGGAGGCGCGCTGCGCGACCTGTGCGGCGATCGACGCCGCGGCCTGCTCCTGCTGGGCCTGTTGATCGGCCATGGCCTGCTGCAGCTGCTGCACCAGCTCGGAGGGCAGCTCGATCTCCAGGTGGTCGCGGGCCGGACGCGGGTCGGTGCCGCGGCGGATCACGGTCTCCGCGATCATGGCGCGTGCCGTCTGGGCGGCCTGCTCGGACGCCTGTTCGGGCGACGCGACGACGAACCGGACCATCCACCGCGGACCGTCGACGCCGATGAACCGGAGCACGCCGTCGGGCTGCACCCCGACCACCTCGCGGCCCCAGTGGCCGTCCTCGATGGTCACCTGGGCGCCGTTCTCGCGCAACGAATCGGTGAGCTCGGTGACCACCTCGCGCCACTGGCCGCCCTTCTTCGGGGCGGCGAAGACGCCGGGGGTGATCCGCCCGACGGGGGTGTCGACGTGCACGCCGACGGGGGCGCCCTCGGGGCTCATCTCCACCTGCAGCTGGGACTCCTGCGGCATCGCGAGGATGATCGAGCCCAGGTCGAGCCGGCCCTCGTCGAGGCCCTCCTCGTCCTCGAGGAGGGACAGGTCGTACGGGCCCTCGCCGCTGCCGAGGACCTGCAGCTCCTCCACCTCGACGGGCGCGGGTGCGGTGTGGTGCTCGGGCTGCCCGATCGTGGCGTAGGGATCGACGTTCGCGGTGCTGCGCTGCTTGCCGGACTTGCGGCGGCCGAAGGCCATGTGACGGTGCTCCTCGAGTTGAGACGGTGTCCGCCGCGGTGCGGCGGTTCTCCGGGGTTCAGGGTACGACGGTGGGCGGCCGGTACGCCGACGGACGCGCGTCAGGCGGGGTCGAGACTCGCGTGCCCGCCCGACGATCCGTAGCCGCCCGCGCCGCGCACGGTCTCGTCCAGGAAGGACACCTCGATGAAGTCGGGCAGTTCCACGCGCTGCACGAGGAGCTGGGCGATCCGGTCGCCGCGGGCGATCGTCACGGGGGTCCCGCGGTCCGTGTTGAGCAGGCACACCTTGATCTCGCCGCGGTAGCCGGCGTCCACCGTGCCCGGCGTGTTGACCACCGTGAGGCCGTGCTTCGCGGCCAGGCCGGAGCGGGGGTGGATCAGGCCGACGGTGCCGTACGGCAGCGCGATCGCGACGCCGGTGGGGATCAGGGTGCGCTCCCCCGGCCCGATCGTCACGTCCGTCGTCGAACAGAGGTCGACGCCCGCGTCGCCGGGGTGCGCGCGCTTGGGCATCGGCAGGCCCTCGTCGAGCCGCAGCAGGGGTATCTGGCTCACCATGCGTTGCAGACTACGCTGGTGGGGTGGAGCACGATCCGTCGGAGAAGACCTCGCAGCCGAACCCGCCGTATTTCGAACGGCTGACGATCCCCTGGTACTGGTGGCTCTTCGGCGCCGTCGTCGCGGGCCTGATCTGTTACGAGATCACGCTGGCCGCCGTCTGGGGCTCGTGGATGATCGGCGCGTTCGTCGTCGTGGTGGCCGTCATCGGCGTGCTGCTGTGGTCGATGGGCCGGGGCACCGTCGCCGTGCGCGAAGGTGAGCTGTGGGCCGGTGCGGCGCATCTGCCGCTGGAGCTGATCGCGCGGACCGCCGTGGTGCCGGCGTCGGCGAAGAGTTCCGCGATGGGCCGCCAACTGGATCCGGCGGCGTTCGTCTATCACAAGGGCTGGATCAAGACCATGGTCGCAGTGGTACTGGACGATCCGGAGGATCCGACGCCGTACTGGATGGTCTCCACCCGGCATCCGGAGAAGTTGCTCGCGTCCATCCCCGCCGCGACCACGCTCGGTTAGAGCGGGTCGCCGCGGGAGTGTTCGCCGTCAGGCGCAGTCGATGCAGATCAGCTCGGTGCCGTTCGGATCGGCGAGGCGGCTGCGGTGGTACACGAGGAAGCAGCTCGTACAGGTGAACTCGTCGGCCTGCTTGGGTACCACGCGGACGCTCAGTTCCTCGCCCGAGAGATCGGCGCCCGGAAGCTCGAAGGACTCGGCGGTCTCGCCTTCGTCCACGTCCACCGTGCCCGACTGTGCCTCGTTGCGGCGCGCCTTCAACTCCTCGAGCGAATCCTCCGAGATCTCGTCCGCCTCGGAGCGCCGCGGCGCGTCGTAATCAGTTGCCATAGCGTCTAATCCCCATCCTGCTCGGGCCCTCCGCCTCGGGGTTTCCGATGCGTCCGGGCATCTTTTCCCGCTGCGAGCGGCCAGAGTGTAGCGCACCTCCACAGCGTTGTCACGCGTTTTGCTGTTCCACAACCCGTATGCCGCTTGCTGCACCTCAAACGCGCAACGCGCGCGGATGATTCCCGGCGGCGCCTCCGGCCCCTCGGGCTCCCGCTCCCGTAAGGTCGGGGCCGTGGTTTCCCAGCTCACCGGCGCGGGCCGCCGATTCGACCGGGGCGGCGAGCCGTTCCGCCGCAGGAACGCGCTGCCCATCCTCATCGTGGTGGCGGTCCTCGCCGTGGTCGCGATCGCGACGTGGGCCCGCGCGCTGTCCGCGCAGACCGAGGTCGCGGCGCCCGTGTCCTGTCCGCCGCCCTCCGCCGGGTCCTCGGCGGCGCCGACGTCCGCCACCGCGCCCGCGGGAGCCTCGCAGGCGCCCGCGCGCCCCGCGTCGGCCCGGTTCGACGTGGTCTCCCCCAACGACCTCATCTCGGTGCGCCCCGCCCCACTCGCCGCGACCACGGTGCGCGTGCTCAACGCCTCCGGTCAGTCCGGGCGCGCGGAGACGACCCTGAACAAGCTCTCCGACTACGGCTACGCGGCGCCGCCCACCGGCGCCTACGGCAACGACGCGCTGTACTCGAAGATGGAGTGCCAGGCGCAGATCCGGTTCGGCGACGCGGGCCGGTCCGCCGCCTCGGCGGTGTGGGTGATCGCCCCGTGCGCGGAGCTCGTCAACGACGGCCGGCGCGATTCGTCGGTCGACCTGACCCTGGGCACCTTCTTCACCGACCTGGAACCCAGTACTGACGCGCAGGAGATCCTGCGCATCCTGCGGTCGGCCCCGGCCGACGCGGCGGACGGCGGCGCGAACCCCGCGCTGGTCTCGGCGGTGCACGACAAGCCCTGCAACTGACCCGCCCTGATCTCCCCCGGGCCTAGAGGTTAGAGGTTCTCGAGGCCGCCCGCGGCGCGCAGGATCTCGATCATCCGGTCCGCGACGCCCGGCGCCGCGGCGAAGGTCAGCGCACCGTCGGCACTCGTGGACGAGACGGCCGGGACGACGACGACGGCCCCGGCCTCCTGCGCGATCAGAGCACCGGCGGCCCAGTCCCACGGGCTGAGTCCGTGCTCGTAGTGGGCGTCCACCCGGCCGGCCGCGACCATGCACAGGTCGAGCGCTGCGGAACCGATCCGGCGCACGTCGCGGACCTGCGGCAGCACCTGCGCCAGCACGCGGCCCTGCTTCTCGCGGCGCTCCCGGGCGTACCCGAACCCGGTGGCCACGAGGGCCAGCGAGGGATCCGCGATCGGGTTCACGCGCAGGATCCGCTCGTCGCCGTCCGGCCCGATCTCGCGAGCCCCGCCTCCGAGAGCGGCGGCGTAGATCCGGCCGCCGACCACATCGGCGACGGCGCCCGCCACGGACACCCCGTCGACCTGGGCGCCGAGGGAGACCGCGTACGCCGGCACCCCGTAGAGGAAGTTGACGGTGCCGTCGATGGGGTCCACGATCCACCGCACTGCGCCGGGCTCGCCGGCGTCGCCGCCCATCTCCTCGCCGAGGACGGCGTCGTCGGGGCGGAGCTCGGTGAGCCGATCGCGCACGAAACGCTCGGTCTCGGTGTCGACGACGGTGACGGGATCCGTCGGTGTGGACTTCGTGGCGACGCCGTCCGGGGTCTCCCCGCCCGTCTCGTCGAATGCGTTGGCGCCGAAGACCTCCGCACGGCGCGCTGCGACCCGTTGCGCGGCCTCACGGACCACGGTCACGGCGATCTCGGACAACTCCAGCCGGTCATGCTGCACGCCCTCCACAGAACCACAATCCACGGTAGTTTGACACCGTCGGGGTCCGGCGCCGCGGCGGCGCGGATGCACGCCCCGAGCCGGAATCCGGTCCGGCACAGGTGAGGAACGGCGGGAGTACGCATGGCGGAGAATCTGGGATTCGGCGTGGACATCGGCGGCAGCGGCATCAAGGGCGGCGTCGTCGACATGGACACGGGCGAGTTGGTGGGCGAGCGTTTCAAGGTGCTCACACCGCAGCCGTCGACGCCCGAGGCCTGCGCCGAAGCCGTGCGCGAGGTCGTCGACCACTTCGACTGGCAGGGCCCCGTGGGCGTCACCGTGCCCGCCGTCGTGACCAAGGGCACCGTCCGCAGCGCCGCGAACATCGACGCGGGCTGGGTCGGCACGGACGCCGACGCGTTGTTCACCGAGGCCCTCGGGCGGGACGTGACGGTGCTCAACGACGCCGACGCGGCGGGGCTCGCCGAGGACCGCTACGGCGCCGGCCGCGACGTCGAGGGGGTGGTACTGCTGCTGACCCTGGGGACGGGCATCGGATCGGCCCTGTTGCGTCGCGGGACCCTGGTGCCGAACACCGAGTTCGGCCACATCGAGGTGGACGGCAAGGAGGCCGAACACCGCGCGGCGAGCTCGGTGAAGGAGCGCAAGGGGTGGAGCTACGAGCGGTGGTCGAAGGAGGTCAGCCGCGTCTTCCAGGAGTACGAGAAGCTGCTGTGGCCGGACCTGATCATCGTGGGCGGCGGCGTGAGCCGGAAGGCCGAGAAGTGGGTCCCGCTGCTCGACGTGCGGACCCCCGTGACGCCCGCCGCGCTGCTGAACACGGCGGGCATCGTGGGTGCCGCGATGGCCTCCGGTCGGGGCTGATCGAGCCGTTTTCGGTGTTGAAGACGCGGGTGAACGCAGCCTTCGTCGCAGAATCGTTACAATGGGGGCCCGGCGCGAACACGCCGGACCAACCGCCGGACCTCCTCGCTCCCGGCCGCCTCAGCCGCTACCCCGCCCCGCCACCGCCGGGACGTGTGGCGCTGCCGCGCTCGGGGAGCGTCCTCCGGTGGAGAGACGGACAGTAGGAAAGGGCGTAAGTGGCAGCGACGCAGGACAGCGCCGGGGCGCAGTCGGCAGACGGCGCAGACGGTTCGGCCACCTCGGCGGCGACCCCCGCCAAGAAGACCGCGGCGAAGAAGACGGCGGCCAAGAAGGCCCCCGCGAAGAAGGCACCGGCCAAGAAGGCCCCCGCAAAGAAGGCCGCGGCCAAGAAGGCACCGGCCAAGAAGGCGGCGGTCAAGAAGACCGCCGCGAAGAAGGCACCGGCCAAGACCGCGAAGAAGGCGGCAGGCAAGAAGGACGCCTCGGCCGCCAATCCGGAGGACGGCGCGACCGACGAGGACGCGCCCGAGCTCGACGGTGATCCGAACCCCGAGGACCTGTCCGACGAGGACGTGGCGATCGAATCGGACGACGCGTCGGAGGACGCCCCGGAGCCCAAGAGCGCGGTCACCAAGCCGGCGCCCGCGGACACCGAGGAGGACGAGCCCTCCGAGCAGGACAAGGCCTCCGGCGACTTCGTCTGGGACGAGGAGGAGTCCGAGGCGCTGCGCCAGGCCCGCAAGGACGCCGAGCTCACCGCTTCGGCGGACTCGGTGCGCGCGTACCTCAAGCAGATCGGCAAGGTCGCGCTGCTCAACGCCGAGGAGGAGGTCGAGCTCGCGAAGCGGATCGAGGCCGGCCTGTTCGCGGAGCAGATGATCAACCGGTGGCTCGAGCGCGGCGAGAAGCCCGCGATCGGCATCCGCCGCGACATGAACTGGGTCGCGCGGGACGGCAACCGGGCCAAGAACCACCTGCTCGAGGCCAACCTGCGCCTCGTGGTCTCGCTGGCCAAGCGCTACACGGGCCGCGGGATGGCGTTCCTGGACCTGATCCAGGAGGGCAACCTGGGCCTGATCCGCGCGGTGGAGAAGTTCGACTACACCAAGGGCTACAAGTTCTCCACGTACGCCACCTGGTGGATCCGTCAGGCGATCACCCGCGCCATGGCCGACCAGGCCCGCACCATCCGCATCCCGGTGCACATGGTGGAGGTCATCAACAAGCTCGGCCGCATCCAGCGCGAGCTGCTCCAGGACCTGGGCCGTGAGCCCACGCCGGAGGAGCTGGCCAAGGAGATGGACATCACGCCGGAGAAGGTGCTGGAGATCCAGCAGTACGCGCGCGAGCCCATTTCGCTGGACCAGACGATCGGCGACGAGGGCGATTCGCAGCTCGGCGACTTCATCGAGGACTCCGAGGCCGTGGTCGCGGTGGACGCCGTGTCGTTCACGCTGCTGCAGGATCAGCTCCAGTCCGTGCTGGACACGCTGTCCGAGCGCGAGGCCGGCGTGGTCCGCCTGCGGTTCGGGCTCACCGACGGTCAGCCGCGCACCCTCGACGAGATCGGTCAGGTCTACGGCGTGACGCGCGAGCGCATCCGCCAGATCGAGTCGAAGACGATGAGCAAGCTGCGGCACCCGTCCCGCTCGCAGGTGCTCCGGGACTACCTGGACTAGCACCGCTCGCCGAACGCGCACCCACGGTCCCGTGGGGGCGCGTTCGCGTATTCGGGCGCGGGCGGCCCGGCGGCCTCGCTAGCGTGGGACCAGCCAGCCCACGACTCGAAAGGTGCCCCATGCCCGCAGAATTCAGCCTGCCCGGCCACGCCGGCGAGCTCGTCGCGTACCGCTGGGACGTCGACTCGCCGCGCCGGATCGTCCTGCTCGCACATGGTTACGGTGAGCACGCCGGACGGTATCCGCACGTCGCGGCGGCGCTGCAGGCCGACGGTGCGGTGGTGTACGCGGTGGACCACATCGGGCACGGCCGCTCCCCCGGCGAACGCGTGCTCATCGAGGACTACGAGGGTGTGGTGAGCGATCTGCACCTGCTGTACGAGCGCGCCGTCTCGGAGCATCCGGGGCTGCCGGTCGCGCTCGTCGGGCATTCGATGGGCGGGATGATCGCGGCGCGGTACGGGCAGCGCTACGGGCGGGAACTGGAGTCGCTGGTGCTCTCCGGTCCGGTACTCGGCCCGGCTCGACTGGTGTTGAACCTGATCGGGCTCGACGAGATCCCGGACGTGCCGCTCGATCCGGCGCTGCTGTCCCGCGACGCGGCGGTCGGCACGGCGTACGCGGCGGACCCGTTGGTGTGGCACGGGCCGTTCAAGAAGCCGACGGTGGCGGCCTGGAAGCGGGCGCTGGACACGATCGACGCGGGCGGAACGCTCGGTACCCGGACGCTGTGGCTGCACGGCTCGGACGACGAGATCGTGGTGCCGGAGGAGACGCGCGCGGCGTGGCGGGTCATCCACCCGGAGGCGAGCGAGGAGAAGCTCTACCCCGGCGCCCGCCACGAGATCTTCAACGAGACGAACTCGGCGGAGGTGCTGGCCGACGTGGTGGCGTTCCTGAACCGCGCCTGACCGTGGTTCACGCGTCGACCACGAGAAGCGGGTCCGCGGAGCGGGATACGCACGGATAGAACACCCCCTCCCGGCCGCGGTCCGGGGCGGGCACGGTGTCGCGGTGGTCGGCGCGCCCGGCGAGTACGGCCAGCTCGCAGCTCCCGCACAGCCCCGTCCGGCAGGACGACGGCGCGCCGGGCAGCTCCCGCCGTAACGCGTCCAGGGTGCATTCGCCGGCACCGACGTGCACCGTCGCTCGGGTTCGGGCGAGGTAGACGTCGAAGGGCTCGCCGGTGGCGTCGGCGCCCACCGTGAACCGCTCGGCGTGCACGGTGCCCGCCGCCTCGGCGGCGGAGATCATCGGCTCGGGGCCGCAGACGTAGACCGCGGTGCCGGGGGCCGCGGTGCGGACCAGCGCGGCGATATCGGGCCGGGGTTCGCGATCCGCCGCCGACACCGTGATCCGGTCCCCGTGGCGTCCCGCGAGCTCGTCCGCGAACGGGATCGCGCCCGCCCGCCGACCGCGGAGCACCAGGCGGAAGTCCGCACCCGCCCGGTCGAGCGCGACGAGCATGGGAAGGAACGGTGCCACGCCGATCCCGCCTGCGAGGAACAGGTACGACGGTGCCGGAACAAGCGGGAAGTCGTTGCGTGGAGCGGAGACCCGGACCGCGTCGCCGACCGCGAGACGATGCACCTCGGCCGATCCTCCGCGTCCCGCGGCCTCGAGTCGCACGGCGATCAGGTAGCCGGAGTCGCCGGGATCGCCGGCGAGCGAGTACTGCCTGACGGTGCCCGAGGGCAGCGTGAGGTCGATGTGCGCGCCGGGTTCCCAGGACCGGAGATCGTCGGGGATCAGGCGCAGCGCCCGCACTCCGTCGCACACCTCCCGCACCTCCGCGACCCTGGCGTTCGACGCGGGCTCGGGCCGCGCCGCGGCGCCCAGGGCGCGGCGGGACCGGAGCGTGCGGCGGCGCCGATCCACGAGGACGACCACCAGAGCCGCGAGCTGGGCGACGGGGGTCGGATCGCCGAGCGCGGCCAGGACGACGACGTCGAACAGCGGCGCGGCCACGCAGAGAGCGAACACCGGCGCGGATGCGATGGACGGCGGGACCGCCTCCCGCTCTCCGCGTCGCGTGCGTCCCCCCGGCTTGGCGACGGACAGCCACGCCTGGAACGCGAGGGCCGACGCCATGAGGGCCGTCCCCGCGGCGAGCGGGACGATGCCCGGTTCGCCGCCGCCCCGCACGGCGGACACCGCGTCGTTCAGCCGCGGGGACAGGACGCCGATCCCGAGGTACAGCTGCCCCAGGGTGATGACGAATTTCGCTGCGACCCAGCGATACCGGAAGTACCCCCAGGTGGTGACCGCGGCGAGGACGAAGCCGGTGAAGGCGGACGCGTTGGCGCACGCGACGAGGACCGTCGCGTCGAGGGTGTGAGCGGCGTCGATCGCCATCACCGCGGCGTCGCGGGAGGGCGCGGTCGCGCTCAGCACCATGAGGACGCACATCGCGGCGGCCTGGCTCATCCATCCCACCGAGGACAGCACGTGCAGCCACACGAGGACATGGCGCAGGGAACGGGACATCGGCCCTCCTATAGTGAACGTATACGTTCTCTATTCTGTGCCCGACGCGCCCGTGGCACCATCGGGGAACACCCCCATCCGCCGACGCGAGGACGACGATGACCGGATCCCGCCGCCGCGGCGACGACCTGCTCCGCGCGATCCGCGAGGCCGCGTTCGCCGAACTCGCCGACAAGGGCTACGGCGCGGTCACGATGGACTCGGTGGCGGCGCGTGCCGGGACCGGCAAGGCCGCGCTGTACCGCCGCTGGCCGGACCGCGACGCGCTCCTCGAGGACGCGGTCCGGCACGGCTTCACGCTGCGCCCGGCTCCGCCGTTCGACGGCGACCTCCGCGGCTACCTCGTGGCCCTGCTCTCGGGGATGGCCCGCGGCCTCGACTCCCCCGCCGGACGCGCCATGCGGGCCGTCCTGGGTGAGACCCACCGCAGGCCGGGCCTCATGGACGCGCTGCACGAGGCCGTGTTCGACCCCCGTGCCGACGAACTGCGGGCCGTGGTGCGGGCGGCCGCCGCCCGGGGCGAGGTCCCGGAGGCGGCCGCGGAGTCCCCCGCTGCCGTGCTCGGCCCGGAGCTCGTCATGTTCCGCTTCCTCACCGACGGCCGCCTGCCACCCGACGGCGCGCGTTCGATCGTCGACGACGTCGTGATGCCCCTGCTCCGCGCCGCGTGACGCCGGCGCGCGGGCCCCGGGTCAGGCGGACGGGCGGCGCCCGGCCACCCACAGCGGACCGGTGAGGAGCCAGATCACGGTGATCACGCCCAGGGTGCCGAACACGCCCATGAGCGACTCCCGCTGGGCGTCGCTCGCCACCGTGTAGCCGAGTCCGAGTGACACTGCGGATGCGATCACCACCGCGCCCAGCCAGCGGCCGAAGTCCTCCCACTCCTTCCGGGTGCGCTCGGGTCCGAGCTTCGGAACCCGGTGCGGCGCGGGCGCTCCCGCGAAACGATGCGCGAACCGTTCGTCCGCCCACACGATCATCCGCTTGCCGAACATGATCGTGCAGCCGAGGTAGATCCCGGCCAGCCGGTGCGCGAATCCCACCTCGCCACCGCGATGCAGATCCAGCGCGACCGCCGCGATCAGCACCACGTCGAGCACGGGCACGAGCGCGAGGACGACGGTGCTGACGCGCTCGGCGCGCGCGACGTAGCGCAGTGCGAGCCCGCCGAGCACGAGCACCCAGAACCCGATCTCACAGCCCAGGATCGTCCACACCACGGGATTGTTCAGCTCGTTCATGCCCTCAGTGTGCCGCTCGCCCGGCGCCCCGGGCGTCCCGCGATCGGACCGCACCGCATCCCCCTTTCGGCGGACCCCGCCGTTCCAGAGGTGTGTTGGAATGGACGCATGGAATCGGGCAGGCGTGCGTGGGCGTCCTCGCTGCGACCCTCCTGGATGTCGTCCTGGACATCGGAGTACGCCGCGGTCCCGGCGATCGGCATCACGGCGGTCGGCGCCCTGCTGTGGGCCGCGGACGGGTGGACGGTGCGCGCGGAGACGGAGCACTTCTACCCGTGGCAGGTGAAGTTCGGCCTGCTGTGCGGCGCCCTCGCGATCCAGCTCCTGGCCCGCACGCGACCCGCCGTCGCGTTCTGCCTGATGCTCGCACTGGTCGCCTGGGACGCCCCGTTCGGCCCGTCGGTCGTGCTGTGGATCGCGCTGTCGGACGTCGTCTACCTGGCGGTCGCGACGGGCGGCGACAGACTCCGCACCGCGGTCACGTGGACGGCGCTGGCGCTCACGATGGGGCTCGCGGTCGCCGCGTCGGCGACCGGAGGGGTCAAGAGCGGCATCTACCTGACGCTGGTCCTCGTGGCGGTCCTGTTGTCGCCCATCGGGTACGGCCGCGCGGTGCTGGCCTACCGGCGGCTCGCGGACGTGGAGCGGACCGAGAGCGAGGCGCGCCGCGCGAACGCGCTCGCCGAGGAGCGCAGGCGGCTGGCCCGGGAACTGCACGACACCGTCGCCGGGCACCTGTCCGCGGTGGCCATCCTCGCGGACGCGGCGCAGCGCTCTCCCGGCGACGCCGACGTGATGCGGTCGATCCGGGCCGGGAGCCTCGCGGCCCTGGAGGAGATGCGGGCGACGATCACCCTACTGACCTCCCCCGGCGACGCCGCGGTGCGCACCACCCTCGCCTCGCTCGAACCGCTCATCGACACGGCGCGGGCGGCCGGCGGCTCGGTGACGGTGCGCGCCCCCGAGGCGGAGCTGCCCACCGCGGTCGAGGCCACCCTCACGCGGATCCTCGGCGAGGTGATCGCCAACGCCACCAAGCACGCGTCCGGCCGCCCGCTGGACGTGGACCTCGTCGTCGACGGACAGGAGCTCACCATGACCGCCGCCAACCCGCGCCCGGCCGGCGCCGTCACAGGCGACGGGAACGGGCTGCGCAACATCGCCTTCCGTGCCGAATCCGTGGGCGGCACCGCCGCGGCCGGTCCGGAGGACGGCCCGTCGGGCGACCTCTGGGTGGTCCGGGCGACGATCCCGATGCGGGTGGCGGGATGACCGTCACCGTCGTCCTGGCCGACGACCACGCCGCGATCCGGTCCGGGCTGCGCCTGCTCCTGGAGTCCTCCGGGGAGGTCCGCGTGGTCGGCGAGGCGGCCGACGGCGCCGCCGCCCTGCGGCAGGCACGGGCGCTCGGACCGGACGTGGTGGTGATGGACGTGCGCATGCCCCGGGTGGACGGGCTGGCGGCGACGGCGCAGGTCGTGGAGCAGACCGACTGCGCGGTCCTGGTGCTCACCACGTTCGACCTCGACGAGTACGTGCTCGGCGCGCTGGCCGCCGGGGCCAGCGGCTTCCTCCTGAAGTCCGCCGACGGGGACGAGCTGGTCCGCGCCGTCAAGGCCGTCGCCGACGGCGACGCGGTGCTCGATCCCAAGGTGACGCGGGCCGTGATCTCAGCGATCCCGAGCCCGGCGGTCGCCGAGGCCGCCGTCGACGTGTCCGCGCTGACCGACCGCGAGCGGGACGTGCTGGCCGGGGTCGGCGCCGGACTCTCCAATCACCAGATCGCGCGCCGCCTGAACATCGGCGAGGCGACGGTGAAGACGCACGTCTCGCGGGTGCTGATGAAACTCGGCGTCCAGTCCCGGGTGCAGGCCGCCGTGATCGCGGCCCAGGCGGGGCTCGAGGAGCCGTGACCGGGCCGACGGGCCTCATCCCACCCGCGCCTGCACCACCCGCACCGTCGGTTCCACCGCGCGGGCGACGATGGGGCCGATGACGGCCATGAGGAGCACGTAGGCGCTGGCCAGCGCGGCCAGCTCGCCGTCGACGGCGCCGGAGGCCACGGTGAGCCCGGCGATGACGATGGAGAACTCGCCGCGAGCCACGAGCCCGGCCCCGGCGCGTGCCCGGCCCATCCTGCGCACCCCGTCGCGGCGGGCGGCCCACCAGCCCGTGTACACCTTCGTCGCGGTGGTCACCACGGCCAGGAACACCGCCCAGCCGAGCACCGGCGGGATGGTGCGCGGATCGGTGTTGAGGCCGAACACCACGAAGAACATGGCGGCGAACAGGTCCCGCAGCGGTTCGAGCAGCTTGGTCGCCGTGTTGGCGGTCGTTCCGGAGATCGCGATCCCCAGCATGAACGCGCCCACCGCGGCCGAGACCTGCAGCGCCGCGGCCACACCCGCGACCAGCAGCGCGGAGCCCAGCAGCATGAGCAGGAACACCTCGCGGTCCTCGCTGTGCACCACCCCGGACACCAGGCGCCCGTGCCGCAGCGCCACCCACAGCACCACGGTGATCACGGCGAGGGCGATCACCAGTGCCTGCAGGCCGCCGAAGAAGCCCACTCCCGCGAGGAGCGCGGTGAGGATCGGCAGGTACACCGCCATGGTGAGATCCTCGAACACGAGCACCGACAGGATCGTCGGCGTCTCGCGGTTTCCGAGGCGGCCCAGGTCGGTGAGCACCTTGGCCGCGATGCCCGACGACGAGATGTAGGTGACGCCGCCGAGCGCCAGGGCGCCGATCGGCCCCCAGCCGAGCAGCAGCGCCACGACCGCACCCGGCGTGGCGTTGAGCGCGATGTCCATCAGCCCGGCGGGCCAGGACCGGCGCAGCCCGGAGACGAGTTCCGGCGCGGTGTACTCCAGGCCGAGCAGCAGCAGGAGCAGGACCACGCCGATCTCGCTGGCGACGTGACCGAACTCGGTCGCGGCGCCCAGCTCGACGACGCCGCCCGCGCCGAAGGCGAGCCCACCCAGCAGGTACAGCGGGATCGGCGACATGCCGATCCGGGCGGCGACCCGGCCGAGGACGCCGAGGACGAAGAACACCGCCCCCAGTTCGATGAGCGGCAGTGCGGTGCTGGTCACCGAGGGATCAGCCGTGGTCGAGGAGCTTGGCGGCGCCGTCCAGGCCCTCCGCTGTGCCGACGACCACGAGCACGTCGCCCGCGGTCAGGGTGAACGACGGGCCGGGTGAGGGGTGCACCTGGCCGGCGCGCATGACGGCGACGATGGAGACCTTGGTCCGGGTGCGCATCTGGGTCGCGCCCAGCGTGCGCCCGTCGTAGGGAGAGCCCTCGCCGATCGGCAGCTGGCGGGTGTTCACGCCGGGCACGTCCCGGTGCTCCTCCTGCAGCTGCGCGACGAGTTGCGGCGCGCCGAGGAGACTGCCGAGGACGGCGGCCTCCTCGTGCGACATCTGCACCTGGTCCCGGCAGGCGTCCGGGTCGCCCTGCTCGGAGACGATGAGGTCGACCCCGCCGTCGCGGCGCGTGATCACGCCGACCCGGCGCCCGTCGACCAGTTCGAAATCCTTGCGCACCCCGATCCCCGGCAGGGGTGTCACCTCCACGTTCACGTCCGCCACCGTAGACCTCCGCAGTGCCCCGTGCGGCCGAACCCGGAGGCATCGGAAACCGATTCGGACACCGGGCTTGACCTAAACCTATCTTGAGGTAATTCAATGGAGTCGTTCCAGAGACACGATCGACGCCAGGAGGCCACCATGTCCACCACCATCGACTCCGCCCGTACCGCTCCGGCGCGCCGGGGCATCACCCGCACGACCGCCGTCCTCGGCACCGTCGCCGTCGCGCTCGCGGCGAACCTGCTGCTGTGGCTGATCGGCCTCGCGGCGGGCGGCGACTTCACCATGACGGTCGAGGGAGCGCGGCAGTCCGTCGCCCCGGGCGGCGTCGTCCTCATGACGGTGGCGCCGCTCGCCGTCGGGATGACCGCCGCCGTGCTGCTCTCGCTCCTGTGGGCCCCGATCCTGCGGGTCGCCGCCGTGATCGGCGCGGTGGCCGCGCTCGGCACCATCGCCGGCACCGTGACCACCGATTTCGACGGTCCCTCCATGGTGACGCTGTCGCTCATGCACGTGGTCATCGCGGCGGTGCTGGTCACCGCCCTGGAGGCGCTGCTGCGCCGGGTGCGCTGAACGCGGCGCGAACGAGCGACCACCGGCACCGCCGGAGCGGATCCGCGCCCTCGCCCCCTCACCGGGCGAGGGTGCGGATCCAGTTCCTGGTGGCGGCCGGATCGATCACGTCGTCCAGCTCGAAGGTGGTGGCGGCGTGCATCGCCCGCCCCCGCTGGTAGGCCAGCGACAGCAACTGCTCGAACAGCTCGGCGCGCGCCGCCTCGTCGGCCGCCGCGGCGAGTTCCTTGCTGAACCCGAGCCGTACCGCGCCCTCCAGGCCCATGCCGCCGATCTCGCCCGTCGGCCAGGCCACCGTGAACTGGGGGGCGTGGAAGGAGCCGCCCGTCATCGCCATCGCGCCCAGCCCGTAGCCCTTCCGAAGGATGAACGCGCCCACCGGAACCGTGAGGCGCGCACCGAGCACGAACAGTCGCGAGAACCTGCGCACCGTTGCCTGCTCCTCGGCCTCGGGGCCCACCATGAAACCCGGTGTGTCGCAGAGCGAGACGATCGGGAGACCGTGCGCCTGGGCGAGTTCGAGGAAGTCGCCCAGCTTGTCGGCGGCTTCGGCGTCGATCGCGCCGCCCAAGTGCCGGGTGTCGTTGGCCACGAGGGCGTACGCGACGCCCTCCACCCGCACCAGGGCGGTGACGACGCCGGCGCCGTAGTCGCGGCGCAACTCGAGCACCGAGCCCTCGTCGGCGACGGAGGCGATCGCGGCCCGCACGTCGTACGCCCGCAGCCTGTTCTCCGGCACGACGTGCCGGGCGTCCCGGGGGTCCGGTGCGGTCCACTCCGCCACGGGGCCCTGGAAGTACGACAGGTACCGCACCGCGAGATCGACGGCCTGTTCCTCGTTCTCGGCCACCAGGTGCACGACGCCGTTGCGCCGCTGCACGTCGATCGGGCCGATCGCCTCGGGCGGGAAGTCGCCGAGGCCGCCGCCGGAGATCATGGCCGGCCCACCCATGCCGATGTTCGCGTCCGGGGTCGCGATCAGCACGTCGCACACGCCCGCCAGCGCGGCGTTGCCGGCGAAGCAGCGGCCGGAGACGACGGCCACGAGCGGCACCCGGCCGCGGAGCCCGCCGAGGGAGCGGAACGTCGAGACGTCCAGGCCCGCGACGATATCGAGGTCGGTGTCGCCGGGCCGGCCGCCGCCGCCCTCGGCGAACAGTACGACCGGCAGGTCGCGGCGGCTCGCCACGTCGATCATCCGGTCGGTCTTGGCGTGATTGCGCCAGCCCTGGGTGCCGGCCAGCACGGTGTAGTCGTAGGACATGACCAGCGCACGGGCGGCGTCGGGGCCGTGTTCGGCGGCGCCGATCGTGGCGACTCCGCCGACGATGCCGTCCGCGGGCGCGTTCGCGACCAGGTCGTCCTCGCTGCGACGGGCCCGCTGCGCGGGTAGTACGAGCGCGCCGTACTCCACGAAGCTGCCGGGATCCACCAGGCGGTCGATGTTCTCGCGGGCGGTGCGCCGCCCGCGGGAGTGGCGCTTGGCCACCACGTCCGGCCGCCCCTCGTCCAGCGTCACGCGATGCCGCTCCCGCACCTCGTCGAGGTCGGCGCGGGACCGGTCGGGGTCGAGTTCGACGGTGCTCGCGCCCGACGCCTCGTCGCCCAGGCTGCGGTACACCACCAGCGGCTCCCCCGCGGGCACCGTCCGGCCCACGGACACCAGCACGTCGACGACGTGCGCACCGGCGGGCAGCACCTGCTCGTGCTCCATCTTCATCGCCTCGACCACCACCAGCGGGGTGCCGGCCGGGACCTCCTCTCCGGGCGTCGCGACGGCGACCACGGTGCCCGTGAGCGGCGCCGAGAGCACCTCGCCGTCGGCGTCGATCACGGGCGCGGAGGTCGCGACCGTCTCGGGGGCGAGATCGGCGAGCCGACGCTCGAGATAACCGGTATCGACGGGGCCCGATCGGAATTCGGCGTCGGCGAGCACGGCGCGGAGGAAGCCGATGTTCGTTCCCGGCCCCTCGACCACGAACTCGCCGAGCGCGGCGTCCGCCTTGGTGTAAGCGCGTTCCAGCCCGGGAGCGCGGACGACGACCTTGGCCAGCAGCGAGTCGTACCGCGCGGACGTGGACAACCCGGGCAGGCCGAACGTGTCGACCCGCACACCGGGCCCGGTGGGCGGGGTGAACGCCGTGACGGTGCCCGCGGTGGGCAGGGTGCTGCCGTCGGCGGCGATCGTCTCGAGATTGACGCGGGCCTGGACCGCGGCGCCCGTCGCGGACGCGGGATCCCCGGCCGTCTCGCCGCCGCCGCTGCGGATCCCCGGCGCGAGGCCCAGTGTGTCGAGGCCGGCGCCCTCGGCGAGCGACAACTGCACGGCCACCAGGTCGAGCCCGGTCACCTCCTCGGTCACGGTGTGCTCCACCTGGATCCGCGGGTTGACCTCCAGGAACGCGGCCCGGTCCGGCCGGACGAGGAACTCGACGGTGGCGAGGCCGCGGTATCCCGCGTCGGCGCACAGCCGGGCGGCCGCGGCGTGCAGCTCGCGGCGCAGCCCGTCTGCGAGCGCTGGTGCGGGCGCCACCTCGATCAGCTTCTGGTTGCGCCGCTGCACGCTGCAGTCGCGGTCGCCCACGGCCTGTGCCGCCGCGCCGTCGCCCACGATCTGGACCTCGATGTGCCGGGCGCCGGTCACCAGCGCCTCGGCGAACACCCGTCCGTCGCCGAAGCCGAGCTCGGCCTCGGATACGCAGGCGCGGTAGGCGTTCTCGAGGTCCTGCTCGAACGCCGGTCCGGGGCGGACCGCGCGCAGGCCGCGCCCGCCGCCGCCCGCGACGGCCTTGATCATCACGCCGTCCGGCTGGGCGCGGGCGAACTCCCGCACGGCGTCGAGGTCCACGCCCCCGTCGGTGGCGGGCGCGACGGGGACCCCGGCCGCGACGGCGGCGGCGCGCGCCGAGGCCTTGTCGCCGAACGTCCGGAGCACCGCGGGCGAGGGGCCGACGAAGGTGATGCCCGCGTCGGCGCAGGCGGCCGCGAAACCGGGGTTCTCCGCGAGGAAGCCGTACCCGGGGTGGATCGCGTCCGCCCCGGATCGCGTTGCGGCGGTGAGGACGGCCTCCTGGTCGAGGTAGGCCGCCGGCCCGGAGCCCGGCAGCGCGACCGCGGCGTCGGCGGCCCCGACGTGCGGGGTCTCGGCATCGTCGGGCGCGTACACGGCGACCGTCGCGACGCCCAGCTCCCGGGCGGTCCGGATGACCCGCAGCGCGATCTCCCCGCGGTTGGCTATGAGCAGCTTCATCTAGTCCTCCGTCTCCCCCGCCGCGATGCCCGCGGCACGCTCGAACAGCTCTCCCTTGCGCACCTTGCCCGTCGCCGTCATGGGCAGTGCGTCGACGAGCTCGAACTCGGGAACCTTGTATCCGGCCATGTTCTCGCGCGCCCACGCCGTGAGCGCGGCGGGGTCCGCGTCGCCCACGGGGACGACGAACGCGAGCGGCACCTGCCCGCGGCGGGCGTCGGGCCGCGGCACCACCGAGACCGCCTCGACGTGCGGATGCAACTTGAGCAGTGCCTCCACCTCGGACGGGAACACGGACATGCCGTTGACCTTGATCATCTCCTTGGTCCGCGCCAGGTAGTGCAGTGCACCCCACTCGTCGAGCCGCCCCACGTCGCCGGTGTGCAGCCAGCCGTCGCGCAGCGTCTCCGCCGTGGCGTCGGGCCGCCCGTGGTACGCGGTGAGGATCGACTCGCTGCGCACCACGATCTCGCCGATGTCACCGACGGGGACCGGCGCACCGTCGGGATCCACGATCAGGACGTCCGTGCCGGGCACCGGGAGCCCGCAGAACACGGGGTCGGCGGAGAGGTCCCGGTCACCGTCCTGGAATCCCAGGGTGAACGTGTCGGCGGTGTGCGTCTCGGTCATGCCGTAGGAGGCCTCGCGGAGCACGGCGCCGGTCAGACCGCGCCAGCGCGAGCGCAGTTCGGGCGTCAACTTCAGGACGAAGGAGACGGCGAGGCTGTTGCGGAGCGAGCGCAGCCGCGTCCCGTCGAGCCCGGGCAGCTCCATCAGCTCGACGTAGTTGTCCACGGTCGCCACGGTGTCGGTGACGCCGTGGCGGGCGATGAGTTCCGCGGCGACCGCGGGATCCCATCGGGTCATGAGCACCACGGTCTGCCCGTGCAGCAGTGTCTTGAGGATGCCGAAATCCTCACCGGCGATCCAGAACACCGGCAGGAAGTTCAACGACACCGGCCCGGCGACGCCGGCGGCGGTGCCGCCGGAGTTGGCGATGGTCGCCGCCGTGTAGGCCATGTGCCGCTGGGTGTGCTCGCAGCCCTTGGGCAAGCCCGTCGTGCCGCCGGTGTAGTTGAGCGCCGCGAGCGCATCGGGATCCGAATCGCGGTGCGGCGCGGGCTCGGCGGACATGATCGACGCCCAGCCGCTGCGCGGGTCGGGATCGAGCGGGAACGGCGCCGCGACGGCCGGCGGCGCGATCAGCATGTCCCCCAGCGCCGTCGCGGCGACGGTGCGCACGCCGGTGCCGGGTAGCACGGTGTCCAGTAGATCGAGCAGGTCCGTCTGCGCGAGGACGACGGTGACCTGCGCATCCTCCAACTCGTGCCGCAGTTCGTAGCCCTTGAAGAGCGGGTTGATCGGCACGTGGACGGCGCCCGCCTTGAGGATGCCGAGCATCGCGACGGCGAACTGGGGGCAGTTGCCCAGGTACACCCCCACCCTGTCGCCGGGGCGCACGCCCTGGCCGAGGAGCCACCCGGCGAAGCGGTCCGAGAGGTCGTCGTACTCGGCGTAATCGACGGTGCGGCCGTAGAACTCGATGGCCGGGACGGCGGGCCGCTCCGCGGCCCAGTGCCGCAGGTGCTCGACGACCGCGGGAACCCCCGCGGGATAGCCGACGGTGCGCGGCACCTCGGCGGGCCAGTTGCGGGACTGCAGGTCCCGGATCTCCGCCGCGGCCGCGTCCAGGGCGGCGGCGCGGGCGGTGTCGGTGGTGGCATGCCCGGTCACGGGCGCCTCCTTCGTGGGGACGGGACCGGCCGGCCGGTTACAGGCCCACCAGTCGTTCGGTGATGCGGATCAGGTCCGCGATGAACTGTTCGCGCTCGTCGTCCGTTCCGCGGGCGACGCGCTTGGCGCCGTGATGGATGGCGTCGTTGAGCACCTGGACGAGGCGATCCGGTGGGGCGCACATGTCCACGGTGCCGGGAGGCGTCTCGGCGAGGTAGCGGGCGTACCGGCGGTGGGTGCGGCGGCTCACCCGCCCCCACCGCTCGGCCACGTCCTCACGCACGCCGGCCAGGGAGTCGAACAGGGCCACCAGCCCGCCGTGCGTGAACACCGCGTCGGCGTAGGCCCGGGTGGTCGCGGCGATGACCTCGGAGACGGGCAGGTCCTCGATGCCGTCGAGGAACTGCGCCGCCTCCAGGTCGTCCGCCACCCTGTCGATCAGGGCGAGCAGCACCTCGTCCTTGGAGCGGAAGTAGGCGTAGAAGGTGGGCCGAGAGGTGCCCGCCCGCGCCGCGATGAGCTCGACCGTCGTGGCGGTGTAGCCCAGGTCGTCGAGCACCTCGCCCGCCGCGTGCACCAACTCTGCGCGCCGGGCGCCGCCGGTGTCCTTCCGGGAGGCCCGGGCCCGCTCCTGCGTCTCACTGGTCGTCACGCTCACGAGTCTGCTCGGCTCCGCTCATCCCTTCAAGGCGGCCGGCGGTTACGCCGCGGCCGCGATCCCGGGAACGGCGTTCGGATCCTCGCGGACGGCCTTCGGATTGGTCTCCGTGAGGAAGTACGCGCTGAGGAAGGTGATCACCGCCATCGCGCCCAGGTACACCGACACCCCCGTGGTGGAGGCGGTCTCCGCGATGATCCACGTCATGATGAGCGGGGCGACGCCGGAGACCCCGACCGCGGCCAGCTGGTACGCCATCGAGGCCCCGGAGTAGCGGACGCGCGGCTCGAACAGCTCGGCCATGAACGAGGCCAGCGGGCCGTACGTGAGGGCCTGGCCGATGCTGCTGACCAGCATCGCGATCACCAGCAGCGCGGCGTTCGTGGTGTTGGCCAGGAGGAAGAACGGGAAGGCCCACGCCACGAGCACCGCGGCGCCGACGAGGATCAGGGGACGGCGCCCCACCCTGTCCGACACCGCCCCCGCGGCCAGGATGACGAGCGGCATGAGGATCGACGTGAAGAGGACGCACATGAGGATCGTGTTGCTGCTCATGCCCAGGCCGCCGTCGGCGGGCTTCTTGCTCCCGTAGCTGACGAATCCGGCGATGGAGACGTAGAACGCGGAGTTGGTGCCGGCCAGCAGGCCCGCCCCGAGCACGATCTTGCGCCAATGCTTGCGGAGCGCCTCGGAGAGCGGCGCCTGGGCCACCTGCGCCTTGCCGCGGTTCTTCTCGGCGATCTCCTTCTGCAGCGCCAGGAACTCCGGCGAATCCTCCACCTTGTGATGGATGTACATCACCACGGGGACGAGCGCGGCGCTCGCCCAGAACGGCACGCGCCAGCCCCAGCTGAGGAAGTCGGCGTCGGAGAGGGCCGCGTTCATCACGATCATCATCACGTTCCCCATCACCAGGCCGAGGGGAACACCCATCTGGCCGAACGTGCCCGCGAAACCCCGGCGCTTCGGACCGGCCGATTCGGTGAGCAGCAGGACGACGCCGCCCCACTGGCCACCGCAGGCCAGGCCCTGGACGAACCGCAGGATCACCAGCAGGATCGGCGCGGCGGACCCGATGACCGCGGCGCTCGGCAGGCAGCCGATGAGGAAGGTGGCCACACCCATCGCGGTGAGGCACCAGATCAGCATCGGCTTGCGGCCGATCTTGTCGCCGTAGTGCCCGGCCAGGATCCCTCCGAGCGGCCGCGCGATGAAGCCGACGGCGAAGGTGCTGAACGCGAGCAGGGTGCCGATGAGCGGCGAGACGTTCGGGAAGAACACCTTGTCGAACACGAGGGCCGCCGCGGTGCCGTAGACGAAGAAGTCGTACCACTCGATCGAGCTGCCGATGAGGCCGGCCGTGAGCAGTTTGGCGTGGGAGCGCTTCTTCTCCGCGGCGTCGGCGGCGCCGATTTCGCCGGTCTGTGTCATGTGATCGCCTTCCGATGTGTGTGACCCCCGACACAGATCATGATTGACGTTGACGTTCATGTCAACGGAATCGGCGAAATTCCTAAGCAATCGCTTATCGCAAATGACCTGCGCGAACGACCTCGGCCCCGCCGCTCGATGAGCGGCGGGGCCGACAGGACGGCGATGTCAGCGGGCGGCGCGCAACTCCCGCTTGAGGATCTTCCCGGTGGCTCCCTTGGGCAGCTCCGCGAGCAGATGGAACGCCCGCGGGTACTTGTACGCCGCCAGCCGGTCCCGGGCGTACGCGGTGAGGTCCTCGGTGGTGGCCGCCGCGCCCTCCCGGAGAACGACGAACGCCTCCACCTCCTCGCCCAGCCGCTCGTCCGGCCGGCCGACGACGGCCGCCTCGACGACGTCGGGGTGGGCGTAGAGCACCTCCTCGATCTCGCGCGGGTACACGTTGTAGCCGCCGCGGATCACCAGGTCCTTGAGCCGGTCGACGATGAAGAAGTAGCCGTCCTCGTCCCGGTAGCCGAGGTCGCCCGTATGCAGCCACCCGTCGCGCAGGGCCTCCGCGGTGGCCTCGGGCCGCTTGTAGTAGCCCTTCATCACGTTGTGTCCGCGCACGAGCACCTCGCCGACGTTGTCCTCCCCCGGCGGCAGGTGCCTGCCGTCGGTGTCCACGACGGCCATCTGCACGCCCCAGATCGGCTTCCCGATGGAGAGCACCTTGCGTTGCTCGGCGCTGATGTTGAAGCTCGCGGTGCTCGCCGTCTCCGACAGGCCGTAGCCCTCGAGGACCGCGACGCCGCCGAACGCCTCCTCGAATCCGCGGAGCACCTCCCCGGGGATCGACGCACCGCCCGAAACCGCGGCGCGCAGCGCGGACAGGTCGCGGCCGCCCGGACCCGCTGCGAGGAGCGCGACGTACATCGTGGGAACGCCGGAGAGCACCGTGACCCGTCGCCGCTCCATCACGTCGAGTACCGCCTGGGCCTCGAAACGCGGTACGAGCGCGACGGATCCGCCGTACCGCACCGCGGCGTTGAGCACGCTGGAGAGGCCGAACACGTGGAACAGGGGAAGCGCGCCCAGGGCCACGTCGCTCGCCGTCATCCCGAACAGCTGCGGCGCGACGGTGCAGTTCATGTACAGCTCGAAGTGCGTGAGCTCCGCCCCCTTGGGCCGGCCGGTGGTTCCCGACGTGTAGAGCAGCACCGCGGTGTCGTCCGACGAGGTCGCGTGGATCTCCCCCGAATCGGGGTGCACCAGCAGGTCCGCGAACGGCGCCGCGCCGTTCGGCGCCGGACCGGCACCGAGCGGAACCACGAGCACGTCGGCGACCCCGGCCTCCACCGCGCCCGCCAGCGCGGCCTCGGCGGACACGTCCGAGGTGATGAGGACCCGGGCGTCGCTGTCGCCCAGGTGGTACGCCACCTCCCGGGCGGTGAACAGGGGGTTCAGCGGAACCATGGTCAGGCCCGCCTTGAGGATGCCGAAGTACGCGAGCACGAACTCGGGCAGGTTCGGCAGTTGGACCGCGACGGCGTCGCCGGGGGTCAGGCCGCGGGCGAGCAGCGACGCCGCCACCCGGCCCGACGCCTCGTCGACCTCGCGGTAGCCGAGCGTCCGGTCCCCCGCGAACAACACCGGGGATTCCGGTGTCGCGAGCGCCGATTCGCGCAGCATGATGGCCAGATTGAAGGACACGTCTCCCCTATTCCCCCGCGAGGACCCGCCGCGGCACGTCCATGAGCATGGTGTCGATCTGTTCCTGCGTCACGCCCCGCTCCAGCAGATACGGGAAGACGTCGTCGAAGACGTGCGTGTAGTGCCACTGCGGCAGGCTGGCCATGACGTTCGGGTCGATCCAGTCGATGAAGCAGGACGCGTCCTGCGAGAGCACGATCTGCTCGGTATACCCGCGGCGGACCATCTCGATGAGGGTGTCGTTGCGCGCCTCGAACGTGGTCTCCAGGTTGATGCCGAACCGGTCGAAGCCGAGTGTGAACCCCGCCTCCGCGAGCGTGGTGAGGTACACGATGTCGGTCGAGTCCCCGCTGTGCCCCATCACCACCTTCCGCGGGTCGACCCCCTCCTCGTCGCAGAGCACCTTCTTGACCAGCAGCCCGGTCTCCGACCCCGGATGCGTGTGCACGGTGATCGGCACGCCGGTGGCCTGGTGGGCCCGGGCCACCGCCCGCATGACGCGCTCGACGCCCTCCGTGAGCCCGTGACGGTCGATGGCGCACTTGAGCATTCCGGCCTTCACGCCCGTGTCGGCGATCCCCTCGCGGATGTCGCGGACGAACATGTCGACCATCGGCTCGGGGAAGTCGATCCCGGTGAGCGCCTTGAGCGCCGGTCCGCGGTAGTCGAAGAACCGCGGCACGTCCCGGTACGTGTAGATGCCGGTGCCCGCCACGATGTTGATCGGCGTCTTCTCCGCGATCCGCTGGATCCGCGGGATGTACCGGCCGAGCCCGACGACCGTGGGATCGACGATGGTCCGGACGCCGGCGTCGTAGGCCACCTGCAACTTCTCGATCGCGTCCGCGATGCGGGCGTCCTCGTCGCCGAAGGACTCCGGATAGTTCTGCTGCACGTCCGGCGTGAGCACGAAGATGTGCTCGTGCATCAGCGTGACGCCCAGGTCGGCGGCGTCGACATCCCCTGTCACCGTGTTGATTCGACTCATTCTAGTGCTCCTGACGGATCCTTTGTGACTGGTCAGGCCGGGAGGTCGACCAGGTCTGCGAGGGCGGCGCGGTGCCGCCCGGGGGACCCGAGACCGATCTGATCGGCCTTGGCCCGCTTGAGATACAGGTGCGCGGGGTGCTCCCACGTCATCCCGATACCGCCGTGCAGTTGCACCGCCTCCTCGGCGGCGCGCACGGCGAGGTCCGAGCAGTAGGCGGCGGCCACGGCGGTCGCGATCACCGCCTCCGGGTCCTCGGGTCCCAACGCGGCCACGGTGACGACGGCCGAGCGGGCCGCGGCCGCGGCGGATTCCGCATCGGCGTACAGCTCGGCCAAGCGGTGCTTGAGCGCCTGGAAACCGCCCACCACGCGCCCGAACTGCTTGCGCTGCTTGAGGTAGTCGACGGTGGCGGAGACACACCAGCGCGCCAGGCCCGCCTGTTCGCAGGCGAGCAGCGCCGCGCCCGTGAGCAGGCCGGCGCGCACCGCGGGCACCGCACCGTCGGCGAGACGGACGGCGGGCCCGCCGGCGAACGTCACATCGGCCACCTGCCGGGTCATGTCCAGCGAGGAGACGGGTTCCACGGTGACGCCGGCCGCCTCCACGGAGTACAGCGCACCGTCGTCGCCGGGGACCAGGAACACGTCGGTCCCGATCGCGCCGGCCACGGACCGGACGGTGCCCGACGGCGCACCGTCGACGACCGGGACCGTGGGCACGGCGCCGTGCGGGTCGGTGGAGAAGGGGACCACGAGCACCGCGGTCCGCTCCCCCGAGGCCAGCGCCGAGGCGGTCTCGCGCGCGCCGGCGGCGAGCGCGGTGACCGCGGCGATCCCCGCGGACGTGAGGAACGTGCTCGCGGCACAGGCGGATCCGAGCTCCTCCGCCACCGTCCCGGCCACCCCGGCGCCGGCTCCCGCGCCGTCCAGCTCCTCGGGGACGAGGAGCCCGGCGACGCCCATCTCTGCGAGTTCGGCGTCGACCCCCGGGGCGTCGGCGCCGTCGTACGCGGCGGTGAGCCCCTGCGGGGTCACCCGCCGCTCGAGCAGGTCCCGCACGGCGGCGCGCAGGTCCTCCTCGACGTCGGTGGGCAGCAGCTGGGGTGCGAAGGTCACTTGGGCACGTCCTTCCACGGCAGGTCCTTGTCGACCCGGTGTTCCGGCGGGAGACCGAGCACACGCTCGGCCACGATGTTCTTGAGGATCTCCGAGGTACCGCCCTCGATGGAGTTGCCCTTGGCGCGCAGGTACCGGTATCCCGCGTCGCGGCCGTAGAAGTCGACCCGATCCGGACGGACCATGGCCCAATCCCCGTACCGCAGGCCGTCTTCGGCGAGCAGCTCCAACTCGAGTCCGGACAGCTTCTGGTTGAGCCGGGCGAACGCCAGCTTCATCGCCGCACCCTCGGGCCCCGGCTGACCGGACGCCAGCTTCTGGCCGAGCCGCTGCGCGGTGACCCTGGCGACCTCGCTGTCCACCCATAGGCGGAGCAGGTCGTCGTGCAGGGCGGGCGTGCGCAGCTCCGGCTGCTCCCGCCACGTCCGTGCGACGACGCCGATCATGCCGTCCTCGCGTTCCGACGCGCGGCCGCCGATGGCCACGCGCTCGTTGTTGAGCGTCGCGTTCGCCACCTGCCAGCCCTGGCCCACCTCGCCGAGGCGATGCGCGTCCGGGATCCGCACGCCGGTCAGGAAGACCTCGTTGAACTCGGCCTCGCCGGTGATCTGGCGCAGCGGCCGCACCTCGATGCCGGGATCGCTCATATCGCACAGGAAGTACGTCAGGCCACGGTGTTTCGGCTGGTCCGGGTCGGTACGGGCGACGAGGATCGCCCACTGCGCGTTGTGCGCACCGGACGTCCACACCTTCTGCCCCGTGACGATCCAGTCGTCCCCGTCGCGCACCGCGCGGGTGGCGAGTCCGGCGAGGTCGGAGCCGGCGCCGGGCTCGCTGAACAGCTGGCACCAGATCTCCTCGCCCGTCCACAGCGGCCGCAGGAAGCGGTCGATCTGCTGTTCGGTGCCGAAGGAGAGGATCGTGGGCGCCGCCATTCCGAGGCCGATGCCGTTGACGTGGCTCCGGTTGTCCGGCGCGCCGGCCGCGGCGAACCGCGCGTCGACCGCCTGCTGCAGGGAGCGGGTAAGACCGAGCCCACCACGTCCCTCCGGGTACGCCACCCACGCGAGACCCGCGTCGTACCGGGCGCGGAGGAACTCGAGCGGATCCGTCGCGGCGGGCGGGTTCTCGGCGAGGAACGCGTCGACCCTCCGCTCGAGGTCCTCCGCCGCGGTCACTGCGCGCCCCGGGCCGCCGCCCGCTTCTTCAGTTCCGCACGGGCGAGCGAGTTCTTGTGCACCTCGTCGGGACCGTCGGCGAATCGGAGCGTGCGGATGCCGGCGTACGCCTCGGCGAGCGGGAAGTCCTGCGAGAGGCCGCCCGCGCCGTGCGCCTGGATCGCCTTGTCCAGGATCCACTGCACCGTCTGCGGCGTCGCGATCTTGATGGCCTGGATCTCGGTGTGCGCGCCGCGGTTGCCGACGGTGTCCATGAGCCACGCCGTCTTCAGCGTCAGCAGGCGCAGCTGCTCGAGCTTCACGCGCGACTCGGCGATCCAGTCCCGGATCACGCCCTGCTCCGACAACGGCTTGCCGAAGGCGGTGCGGCCCGAGACGCGGTCGCACATCAGCTCGATCGCGCGCTCGGCGACGCCGATCGACCGCATGCAGTGGTGGATGCGGCCGGGCCCGAGGCGCGCCTGCGCGACGGCGAACCCCTCGCCCTCGCCGGCGATCAGGTTGCTCGCGGGCACCCGGACGTCGGTGAACCGCATCTCCGCGTGGCCGCCGTGGCTGTGGTCGTCGTAGCCGAAGACCTCCATGCCGCGCAGCACCTCGAGGCCCGGGGTGTCACGGGGGACGAGGATCTGCGACTGCTGACGGTGCCGCTCGGCGTCGGGCGCGGTCTTGCCCATGACGATGAAGATCTTGCAGTTGGGGTTCATCGCGCCGGTGATCCACCACTTACGGCCGTTGATCACGTAGTCGTCGCCGTCGCGGACGATCGACAGCCCGATGTTGGTGGCGTCGGAGCTCGCCACGTCGGGCTCGGTCATCGCGAAGGCGGAGCGGATCTCGCCGTTCAGCAGCGGCGTCAGCCACTGCTCCTTCTGGGCGTCGGTGCCGAACTCGTTGAGCACCTCCATGTTCCCCGTGTCGGGCGCCGCACAGTTGAACACCGCGGGGGCCAGGTGCAGGCTGCGGCCGGTGATCTCGGCGAGCGGCGCGTACTGCAGGTTGGTCAGGCCCGCGCCCTTGTCGCCGGGGAGGAAGAAGTTCCAGAACCCGCGCGCGCGAGCCTCGGCGCGCAGTTCCTGCAGCACCGGGACGCTGTCCCAGGCCCAGCGGTCGTCGAGCTCACCCAGTTGCCGGTGGAAGGTCTCCTCCGCCGGGTACACGTGGCTGTCCATGAAGGCGCCGACCTCGGCGATCAGCTCCCGGGTCTTGTCGTCGTACGCGAATTCCATGTCTCAGTTCTCCTTCAGTGCGGAAAGGCCCGCATCGAGCAGTGGGTTGACGGCTTCGCCCGCCTCGGCGAAGCCCGCGCCCACCGTTTGGCCGTTCACGTAGCGGTAGTGGATGCCCTCGACGATGCCGGCGAGCTTGAAGCAGGAGAGGGCGATGTAGAAGCCGACGTCGCTGACGTCGCGGTCCGAGCCGGCGGCGTACCGGGCGATGATCTCCTGCTCGGTGAGGTAGCCGGGTGCCTCCGTCACGTCGCTGACGGTGGAGGCGGAGACCTTCGCAAGGCGGCCGTAGACCACCATGAGGGCGAGGTCGGTGAGCGAATCGCCGATCGTCGCCAGCTCCCAGTCGACGACGGCGCCCATCCGGTCCTGCGGGTCGACGAGCACGTTGTCGAGCCGGTAGTCGCCGTGCACGATGCCCGGCGCGGCGTCCGCGGGGACGCGCGCCTCGAGGGCCGAGTACAGCTCGTCGACCTTGGGCAGGTCGCGCGTGTGCGCGGCGGCGAACTGCTTGCGCCAGCGCTGCACCTGGCGGCCCAGGAAGCCCTCGGGCCGGCCGTAATCGGCGAGGCCCACGCTCGCGGGATCCACCTGGTGCAGCTCGACCAGCGTGTCCACGAGCCGCTCGGAGATGCCGCGGGTGCGCTCGGCGCCGAGCTCCTCGAGCTGCGCCGCGCGGCGGTACGGGACTCCGTCGATCTCGCTCATGATGTAGAACGGTGCGCCGAGCACCTCGGTGTCGTCGCAGAAGGCGTACATCTGCGGGACGGGTACGGCGGTGCCCCACAGCGCCGACATCATGGTGTACTCGCGGCCCATGTCGTGTGCCGTCGCCAGCAGTTTCCCGACCGGCGGGCGGCGCAGGATCCACGACGACGTGCCGTCCGAGATCCGGTAGGTGAGATTGGATTTCCCGCCGGCGATGAGCTCGGCGGACAGGTCGGCCCCCGCCCCGTCCACGTGCTGCGGCAGCCAGCTGCCGAGCACGCCGAGGTCGAGGCCGGGGTGCTGCTCCGTCATCAGAACACCACCACCGAGACGGTCTCGGCCACACACGCCGGCCGGTCGCCGCCCTCCCGCTCGATCGTCACCTTGGCCACGACCTGCTGGCCGCCGCCACCGGGCTCGACCGAGACGAGCTCGACTCCGGCCCGCACGCGCGATCCGACCGGGACGGGCGACGGGAAGCGAACCTTGTTGCAGCCGTAGTTCACGCCCATCTTCGTGCCCTCGACGGTGTAGATCTGCCACACCAGCATCGGGATCAGCGACAGGGTGAGGTAGCCGTGGGCGATGGTCGTGCCGAACGGTCCGGCTTTCGCCTTCTCGGGGTTGACGTGGATCCACTGGTGATCGCCGGTCGCCTCCGCGAACATGTCGATGCGCTTCTGGTCGACCTCCACCCAGTCGCTGTAACCGAGGTGCTCGCCGACGGCGCCACGCAGCTCGTCGAGTCCGTTGAGTACCCGCATGATCGCCTCCCCTAGTCCTTCGGCCCGCCGGCCACGTAGACGACCTGGCCCGAGACGAATCCGGCTCCCTCGCTGGCGAAGAAGCTCGCGGTGTGCGCGATGTCGGCCGGCCGGCCGACCCGCTGCACCGGGATCTCCTTGGCGGCGGCGGCCTTGAAGTCCTCGAAGGAGACCCCGATGCGCTCCGCGGTCGCGGCGGTCATGTCGGTGGCGATGAAGCCCGGGGCGATCGCGTTCGCGGTGACGCCGAACTTGCCGAGCTCGAACGCGAGGGTCTTGGTGAAGCCCTGCATGCCGGCCTTGGCGGCGGAGTAATTGGCCTGGCCGCGGTTGCCGAGCGCCGACGTCGAGGACAGGTTGACGATGCGGCCCCACCCCTCCTTGGTCTGGTACTTCTGCACCTCGCGCGACATCAGGAAGGCGCCGCGCAGGTGCACGGCCATCACCGTGTCCCAGTCGGAGAGGCTCATCTTGAACAGCAGGTTGTCGCGCAGTACGCCCGCGTTGTTGACCAGGATGGTGGGCGGGCCCAGCTCCTCGGCGACGCGGGTCACCGCAGCGGTCACCTTCTCCTCGTCGGACACGTCGACGGCCACGCCGATCGCCTGGCCGCCCGCGGCGACGATCTCCTGGGCGACCGCCGCGCAGGCGGCCTCGTCGAGGTCGAGCACGGCGACCCGGTGTCCGTCGGCCGCGAACCGGCGGGCCACTTCGGCACCGATGCCGCGGGCGGCGCCGGTCACGATGGCGGTGCGTTGGGAGGTCATGCGTTCTCCTTCTTCGGGGTGGCTTCGGGTGAAGCTCGGGTGGTGTCCGGCGTGAGGGCCGGGATGAGGGCGGCGAGTGCCGCGCGAGTGGTCGCGGCGTCGGTGTGGTGCACGCCCTGCATGCCCACGGCCTCCGCCCCGTCGATGTTGGGGACCGCGTCGTCGACGAACGCGGCACGCTCCGGCGGGACGCCGAGGGCGCCGAGCGCGAGGTGGAAGATGGCGGAATCCGGTTTCCGGAGACCCACCTCCTCGGAGATGATCACGGGATCGAACAGCGCGCCCAGCCGGTCCCGCTGGTACAGGTTTCCGCCGCCCCAGCTGTTGGAGATGAGCGCGACCGCGACGCCGGCGGCGCGCAGGTCCTCGGCGAGGCGCCACATCTCCGGGTCCTCGGTGACGCGCGCGAACATCCGCCGCAGCACGCCGTCCGGGTCCACCGGTGCGCCGCTGCGAGTGCGGAGCGCCGCCGCGAACTCCGCGTCGAACGCCTCCTCCGGCAGCTCACCCGTCTCGAGGAGGTGGATGGGGCTGCCGGGCTCGGCGTTCCGGCCGAGCCAGGCCCGGAGGGTCCGGGTGAAGCTGTCGGGCTCGATGTCCTCGTCCGCGATCCAGGCGTTGATGCTGTCCCGCATCGGCAGGGTGAGCACCCCGCCGTAGTCGAACAGCACCGCGTCCACGGAAGGCGCTGCTGCGGTCATCTTTCCGCCTGGTACACGACGCGGCCCACGGTGGTCCCGTCGCCGAGGCGCTGCAGTCCGTCGGCGACCTCGTCGAACCCTAGCCGCTCGCTGACCAGAGGGGCCACCAGGCCCCGGTCCGCGAGGACGGTCAGGTCGTCGTGGCACGCGCGCACGGCCGCCGGGTCGAAGCGGTTGTACAGGCCCCAGTGCAGGCCGACGATCGAGTAGTTCTTGATCAGGGCGTGGTTGAGCGCCACCTCCTGGATGGTCCCGCCGGCGAAGCCGACGACCAGGATGCGCCCCTCGAACGCGATGCACTTGGTGGAGCGCGCGTAGGTCTCGCCGCCGACCGGGTCGTAGACCACGTCGGCCCCGCGACCTCCGGTCTCGGCCTTGACCACGTCGACGAAGTCCTCGGAGCGGCGGTCGACCACGACGTCGGCGCCCAGCGCGCGAGCCACCTCGGCCTTCTCCGGGCCGCCCACCACGCCGATCACCGTGGCCCCGGCCGCCTTGCCCAGCTGGATCGCGGCGCTGCCCACGCCGCCGGCCGCGGCGTGCACGAGCAGGGTCTCGCCGGCCCTGAGCCCCGCGCGGCGGTGCAGCCCGAACCAGCCGGTCTGGTAGCCGATGAACAACGACGAGGCCTGCCCGTCGTCGAGCGACGCGGGCGCCGGGAAGGTCTCGGCCGCGTTCATCACCGCGTACTCGGCGAACCCGCCGTGCGGCAGCGCAGCACCGCCGAGCACCCGGTCGCCGACGGCGAATCCCTCGACGCCCTCGCCGAGGGTGACGATCTCACCGCACAGCTCGACGCCCGGGGTGAACGGCAGTTCGGGCTTGATCTGATAGTGCCCCCGGCACATGAGCACGTCGGGGAAGTTGGCCGCCGTGGCGAGTGTGCGCACGGTGACCTGGCCGGGCCCGGGGGTGGGCACGTCGAGTTCGACCGCCTCCAGCACCGCCGAGGGCTCACCCAGCTCGGATACGCGCCACGCCCTCATCGGCCCTCCTTCGCCTCGACCTGCTGCTGGATCCGGTTCATCCCGGCGAGCCACTTGTCGGGCACGGCGGCGCGCGCCTTGTAGTAGTCACCCACCTCGGGGTGAGGGAGGATGAGAATCTCGTCGCCGGCGAGCGCGGCGATCGCGCTGTCGGCGACCTGCTCCGGGGTGAGCGCGGTGTCGTGCGAGAGCACCTCCTTGAGCGGGCCGGAGTCGTCGAGCATCCGGGTCTGCACGCCCTGCGGGCAGATGGCCTGCACCACGACGCCCTGATGCCGGTAGGTGGCGGAGAGCCACTCGGCGAACGCCACTGCGCCGTGTTTGGTCACCGAGTACGCGGGGGCGCCCAGCATGGTGAGCAGGCCCGCCGCGGAGGCGGTGACCACGTAGCGGCCGGCGCCCTTCGCGACCCAGTCCGGGACCAGCAGCCGCGCCGCGCGCACGTGCGCCATGACGTTGACCTGCCAGCACAGGTCCCAGTCGCCCTCAGCGGCGTCGAGCCCGCGGCCGCGGTCCACACCGGCGTTGCCGTACCAGGCGTCGATCGCGCCGAGGTGGCCTTTGGCGGCGTCCACGAGGGCGGCCACGCCGTCCTCGGACGCGGCGTCGCCGGCGACGCCGAACGCCGTGCCGCCGGCGGCGGTGATCGCGTCGACGGTGCCGGCCACGCCGTCCGCGTTGAGGTCGGCGACCACGACGCGGGCCCCCTTGGCCGCCAACGCCTTCGCGAGCGCGGCACCGATGCCGCCCGCCGCTCCGGTGACGACGACTCCGCTTCCGTCAGGATCGAAGGCGCTCATGGGATTAGACACCTCCCATGAGCAGCACGCCGCCGTCGACGGTGAGCGTCTGGCCGGTCATCCAGCCCGCGTCGTCGGACAGCAGGAACGCCACGACGGACGCGATGTCCTCGGGGACGCCGAGCCGCTTGAGCGGGTAGTTCGCCGACACCTCCTCCTCGCGCCCCTCGTACAGGGCGGTGGCGAACTTGGTCTTGACCACCGCGGGCGCCACCGCGTTGATCCGGATGTCCGGGCCCAGCTCGACGGCCAGTTCCTCGGTGAGGTGGATGACCGCGGACTTGGACACCCCGTAGAAGGCGATGCCCGGCGCGGGCCGGATCCCGGCCACCGATGCGACGTTGACGATGGCGCCGCCGTGCTCCTTCTGCCATGCGGCGTTGACCTTCTGCACCCAGGAGAGCATGGAGATCACGTTGACCTCCATGATCTTGCGGGCGGCGTCGGCCTTGAGGTCCATGAGCGGGCCGTAGACGGGGTTGATGCCCGTGTTGTTGACGAAGTAGTCGGCGCCGCCGAAGGTCTCGACGGCCTTGGCGATGACCTCGTCCTGATGGTCGAGGTCGTCGCCGGCGCCGGCCACGGCGAGCGCCACGTCCGGACCGCCCAGCTCGGCGACCGCGGCGTCGAGCGCCTCCTGCTTGCGCGCGGTGATCACGACCTTGGCGCCGTCCGCGACGAGCCGCTGGGCGATGCCGAAGCCGATGCCCCGGCTGGCACCGGTGACGATCGCCGTCTTTCCTTCGAATCGTGTGGTCATCAGCTGAGCCTTTCAATGATCATCGCCATGCCCTGGCCCCCGCCCACGCACATCGTCTCGAGGCCGAACTGCTTGTCGTGCCAGGCGAGGGAGTTGATGAGCGTGCTGGTGATGCGGGCACCGGTCATGCCGAAGGGGTGGCCGACGGCGATGGCGCCGCCGTTGACGTTGACCCGCTCGGGGTCGATTCCCAGGTCACGGATCGAGGGGACCACCTGCGCGGCGAACGCCTCGTTGACCTCCATCAGGTCGATGTCGCCGATGGACATGCCCGCACGCGCGAGCGCCTGCTTCGACGCCTCCACGGGGCCGAGGCCCATGATCTCGGGCGAGAGCCCGGTGACCCCGGTGGACACGATCCGCGCGAGCGGCGTGAGGCCGAGCTCGCGAGCCCTGGTGTCCGACATGACGACCACGGCCGCGGCCCCGTCGTTGAGGGGGCAGCAGTTGCCGGCGGTGACGGTGCCGTCTGGCCGGAACACGGGCTTGAGCCCGCTCACGGCCTCGTAGGTGACGCCCGCACGGGGGCCGTCGTCGGTGGAGACGACGGTGCCGTCTGCCAGCGTGACGGGGGTGATGTCCTTCGCCCAGAACCCGGAGGCGACGGCGGCCTCGGCGCGGTTCTGGCTGCGCACGCCCCACTCGTCCTGGTCCTGCCGGCTGACGTTCTTCACCTGCGCGACGTTCTCGGCGGTCTGGCCCATCGCGATGTACACGTCGGGGAGGGAACCGGATTCGCGCGGGTCGACCCACGTCCTGCCGCCCTCGGCGAACGAGGCGGTGCGCGCCTCGGCGTCGGCGAACAGCGGGTTCTTGGTGTCCGGCAGACCGTCGGCGTTGCCCTTGACGTACCGGCTGACGGTCTCGACGCCCCCGGAGAGGAACACGTCGCCCTCGCCGGCCTTGATGGCGTGGAAGGCCATGCGGGTGGTCTGCAGGCTGGAACTGCAGTAGCGGTTGACGGTGACGCCGGGCAGGTGGTCGAAACCGGCCTCGACGGCGACGGCGCGGGCGATGTTGAAGCCGGACTCGCCCGCGGGCTGGCCGCAGCCGAACATGATGTCGTCGATGTCGCGCGGATCGAGCTGCGGCACCTGTGCCAGCGCGGCGCGGACCATCTGCACCGACAGGTCGTCCGGGCGGACGTCCTTGAGCGATCCCTTACCCGCACGCCCGATCGGCGAACGGGCTGTGGCGACGATGACGGCTTCGGGCATGTGCGTCCTCCTGAAACAATGGCTACAATCCTGACTAAGCGCTCGCTTAGCGATCAGGTAGCCTCCACTGTGCCCCACTGAGAGCGGATCGTCAATCGAGTGCTCGATGTGGTTTGCATCACAATAAGCACCTACCGCCGCGTACGGTGGACGAAGCCGAAAAGGACCGCCAATGACCGACGCCGACACGCCGTCCCGTGCGGACGCGACCCGCGCACGCCTCCTCGCCGCGGCGACGGAGTCCTTCGCGGAGCGGGGTTTTCACGGCACCACCACCCGCGACATCGCGGCCGCCGCCGGCATGAGCCCGGCCGCGGTCTACGTGCACTACAAGTCGAAAGAACAGTTGCTCTATCAACTTTCGTACACCGGGCATCAACTGATCATCGACCTCATCGACTCCGTCGACGATCCCGATCAGTCCCCGGCGGAGCGGCTGCGCGCCGTCCTGTACGCGTTCGCCAGCCATCACGCCGCACAGCACACCAGCGCACGCGTGGTGAACTACGAGCTCGAGGCGATGACCGAGGAGCACCGCGCCGAGGTGGGCGAGCAGCGCCGCGAGATCACCCGGCGGATCCGGGACATCGTCGACGCCGGCGTCGCGGACGGCTCGTTCGACACCGACGACCCACGGCTCGCCACCACCGCGGTGCTGTCGAGCGGGATCGACGTGGCGCGCTGGTACCACGACGGGGGCGACATCACCCCCGAGACCATCGGCACCTACTACGCCGAGCTGGCGCTGCGCACCGTCGGCGCCGCGCTGCGCCCCTGACTCCCCCGCACCACCGAGTCCCGACCCGATCACCGACCCCCATCACCGACGAAGGAGAAACACCATGCGCCGCACCGTCTACACCTCCGATCACGACGCCTTCCGCGAGACCCTCCGGGCGTTCATCGAATCGGAGGTCGTGCCGCACTACGACGAGTGGTACGAGAAGGGCATCGTGCCCAAGGACTTCTACCTCAAGCTCGGCGAGCTGGGCGTGTTCGGCATCGAGGTCCCCGAGGAGTACGGCGGGGCGGGCATCGAATCGTTCAAGTACCAGGCCGTGATCAGCGAGGAACTGGCGCGGGCCGGGGTCTCCTTCGGCGGCTCCAGCGTGCACATCGCGCTATGCCTGCCGTACCTGACGAGCCTCGGCACCGATGAGCAGAAGCAGCGCTGGCTCCCCGGGATGGCAACGGGCGAAACGATGTTCGCGATCGCCATGACCGAGCCCGGCACGGGGTCCGACCTGGCGGGCATGAAGACCACCGCCAAGCTCTCCGAGGACGGCAGCCACTACGTGCTCAACGGCGCGAAGACCTTCATCACCGGCGGCGTCAACGCCGACCGCGTGATCGTGTGCGCGCGCACCGCATCGCAGAAGGAGGACGACCGCCGGTTCGGCATCTCCCTGTTCGTCGTCGACACCACGCTCCCCGGGTACGCCGTGGGCCGCAAGCTGGACAAGATCGGCCTGAAGACCTCGGACACCGCCGAGCTCTCGTTCACCGACGTACAGGTGCCCGCCGAGGACCTCCTCGGCGAGGAGAACAAGGGCTTCTCCTACCTCGGCAACAACCTGCCCCAGGAGCGGCTGTCGATCGCCGTGGGCGCGTACGCGCAGGCATCCGCCGCGGTGCGGTTCGCCCAGTCCTACACCGGGGACCGCACCATCTTCGGCAAGTCCGTGGCGTCGTTCCAGAACACCAAGTTCGAGCTCGCGGCGTGCAAGGCGAAGGTGGACGCGATGGAGTCCAGCGTGGACCGCGGCCTGGAGCTGCACGATGCGGGCGAGCTCACCGCGGCGGACGCCGCGTCGCTCAAGCTCTTCTGCACCGAGGCCGCGTCCGACGTGATCGACCGCTGCCTGCAGCTGCACGGAGGGTACGGCTACATCACCGAGTACCCGATCGCCCGGCTGTACGCGGACAACCGCGTGAACCGGATCTACGGCGGCACCTCCGAGGTGATGCGCTCCATCATCGCCAAGGACATGGGCCTCTAGCCGAACCCCACGCCCCGGGGGCGCCGCTCCCGGTACCCGCGCGCCGCGACCGCTGCCACACTGATCACATGGATCTGCTGATCACCGCGGTCGCGGTCGCGGTGTTCTGCGCGGCGGGGTGGAACGTACGGCGCGGCGGTCCGGGCGCCGACCGGACGCTGGCGCTCGCCCGGTACGCCCGCGCATGGTTGCGGGCCTGCCCGGTGGCCTCACTCATGTGGCTCATCGTGTGCGCCAACGCGATCATGCTGATCGGGCTCCCCGACCGGCTGGCGACCGAGGTGCTCCGGGTGCACAGCACCAACCTGGGCCAGTTCGCCGCGCGCCCATTGCAGTCGCTCATCACCTCGGCACTGTGGATCGAGCCGATCGACATCGTGTTCGCGACGCTGATGACGCTGCTCGTCCTCGGCCCGGCCGAGCGGTGGCTCGGGCACGTCGGAATGCCCGCGGTCTACTTCGCCGGGAGCGCCACGGCGTCGTTGGTCTCGGTGCTGTCCGCGAACCGGCTCCTGGCCCACGGAGTCATCACCGACGACCTGGATCTGCAGGGCATGGTCGACGTGGGCGTCAGCTACGGGAGCCTGTGCGTTGCCGGCCTGCTCGTGTACCGGATCCCGCCGTGGAGGTGGCGGATCGCGGCGATGATCGCGCTTCCCGTCCTGGTGAACGTCACGATGCCGTTCTTCGGGCTCTACGCGACCCTCGGGCACCTGCGCGCCGTGATCCTCGGATACCTGCTGTGGCCCGTGACCCGGATCCCGGCGGTACGCAGGCGGGCCACGACGTGGAGATGGCGCTTCCGTCCGGCCGAATCGGCGGCGTCGCCGGCGCCGGATAAGTAACCTCAGCGCATGGCTACTTTACGATGCCCACTCTGCGGCGGTGAACAGTTCCAGCGGGAGTCGTCCCGGCAGGACTCCCGCTGGGGGTTCACCAGTCACCGCATGACTCTGATGATCTGCGCGAACTGCCGGTACGTCCTGCACTTCTACGACAACCACTCCATCTTCGACTTCGACTGAGCGACACCCGTCGCCGCCCACCGGCCGGTGGTCACCAGACGCGGACGCGGTCCTTCGGGTCGAGCCACTCCCCGTCGCCCGGCCGCACACCGAAGGTGTCGGCGAACGCGTTCACGTTCTTGACCACCTGGTTCGCACGGAACTCGTTGGGCGCGTGCGGGTCGGTGGCCAGGGACTGGATCGCGGACGCCTGCCGGGCCTTGTTCCGCCAGATCCGTCCCCAGCTCAGGAACAGCGGCGTCAGGTCCGGTCCGGCCTGTGGGCCGGGGCGCGCGGATGACGACGCCCCGCCCGCCGCCGACGCCGGTGCCGATCCGCTCGCCGCCGATCCGCTCGCCGGTGTTGCGCCCTCGGTGCCGGCGTCCCGGTTGCTCACGGCGATCCGGTAGGCGGCGACGGCGATCGACAGGCCGCCCAGATCGGCGAGGTTCTCCCCCACGGTCAGCCCGCCGTTGACCTTGTTCTCGGGCGGCAGCCCCGACGGCACCAGCGCGTCGTACTGCGCGATCAGCGCCTTGGTGCGCTTGTCGAACTCGGCCCGGTCCGCGGGCTCCCACCAGTCCTCGAGGTTGCCGTCCCCGTCGTACTTCGATCCCTGATCGTCGAAGGCGTGGCCGATCTCGTGCCCGATGACGGCGCCGATGCCGCCGTAGTTGACGGCCGCCTGCGCGTCGGGCGAGAAGAAGGGCGCCTGCAGGATGGCGGCGGGGAACACGATCTCGTTCATCCCGGGGTTGTAGTAGGCGTTCACCGTCTGCGGGGTCATCACCCACTCGTCCTTGTCGACGGGCTTGCCCAGTTTGGCCAGCTGGTAATCGTTCTCGAACTCCGCCGACGCCCGCACGTTGGCGACGATGGACTTCGAGTCGGTCTCCAGATCGCCGTAATCGCGCCACTTCTCGGGGTAGCCGATCTTGGTGCGGATCTTCTCCAGCTTCACCGTCGCGGCCCGCCGGGTGGTGGGCGTCATCCAGTCGAGGTCGGTGAAGCTCGCGCGATAGGCGCTCTTGAGGTTGTTCACCAGTTGCTCGGCCTGCTGCTTGGCCTCGGGCGGGAAGTGCCGGTCCACGTACAGTTTGCCGAGGGCGTCACCCAGCGCCGTCTCCACCACGCCCACAGCACGCTTCCACCGCTCCGACTGCCTCTCCACCCCGCGCAGCGAGGTCGAGTAGAACGCGAAGTCGGCCTCCGCGAAGGGCTTCGAGAGGTACGCGGCGTACGCCCGCACCACCTGGACGCGGGCGTGGTCCTTGAGGGTCGCGAGATCGGTGTCCGCCCACAGCTTCGCGGCGGCGGTGAGGTAGCTCGGCTGCGCCACCACGACGTTCTTCGCGTCCTCGGCCCTGATCCCGGTGGCGCGGGCCCACCGGTCCCAGTCGTAGCCCGGGGCCAGTTCGGGCAGCTTCGCCCACGGGAACGGGTTGTAGGTGGCGGTGGCGTCCCTGGACCGCACCCGGTCCCAATGATTCTTGGCCACAGCGGTTTCGAACGCCAGTACGCGGGCGGCGATGCCCGGCGGGTCGGTGAGGCCGGCGAGCGAGGCCGTCTTCTCCAGGTACGCGCGGTACTCGTCCCTCGCCCGCGCGTACTTGGGGTCTCGGTAATAGGCCTCGTCCGGCAGGCCGATCCCCGACTGCAGGAGGTTCAGCGCGTACTTCCCGGAGTCCTTCGGGTCGGTGTCCACGTAGAGCCCCACCAGACCCGTGACGCCCTGCCGCTGCTGCGCGCCGGTCACGTCGAGCAGAGCGTCCTTGTCCGCCGCCTTGTCGATCGCGTCGAGGTCCGGCTGGATCGGCTTCGCACCGTCGCCGTCGATCCGGGCCGTGTCCATGAACGAGTCGTAGACGTCCCGGATCTTCGCCTCGTCGCCGCGCGGACGCGGATCCTTGATCCCCTCGATGAGCTCCTTGATCTGCTCCTGCGCGCGATCGGAGAGCTCGGTGAAGGTGGTGTAGGACGCCTTGTCCGCGGGGATCGTGAATCCCTCGGCCCAGCCGCCATTGACGTGCCCGAAGAGGTCGTCCTGCACGCGGATCCCGCGCGCCTCACCCGACAGGTCGGGCCCCGTGAGCGGCCGGTTCGGGCGGGCGGAGGTCGACGGTCCGCCGGTCGGCGCCGGGACCCCACAGGCCGCGAGCACACCCGCGCCGGCCAGCACGCCGAACCCGGCGAGGAACCGTCGGCGGTCGAGGCCGGCGGCCGGGCGGCCGAACGGGCCCCGATCGGGACGAGGAGGGTGGACGGGGCCGGGGGCGGCCGGGTGGTCGTCGTTCCGCATACCCGAATCTAACCCGAGGTTGCGGTGAAAACGTGACAACCGCTAACTACCGGGGTCCGTGTTGGTGGTCTCGCGCGAGGTGACGGCGATGGCGATCACGACGAGCGCTATGCCCACCGCCTCCAGCAAGCCCGGTCGCTGGCCCAGCATGACGGCTCCCACGGCGGTCGCGGTGACCGGCAGGAGGGCCAGCAGCAGCGCGAACCGCGCGCGGCCGATGCGGGCGAGCACCACCTGGTCGAGCACGTACGGCACGACGGAACTGAGCAGGCCCAAGCCGAGGCCCAACACCCAGACCTCCCAGTGCCCGAACGCCTCCGGCCGCACGGCCACGCCGAACCCCAGCGCGGGGACGGCCAGGATCGCCGCACCCGCCGCGAGCCCCACCCCGAGTCCCTCGATGCCGCCGCCCGCGTCCGCGACCCGCTTGCCCAGGACGATGTAACCGGCCCACATCGCCGCCGCGACCAGGGCGCACGCGACGCCGAGCGCACCGTCGGCCCCGGCGACGCCCCCGACGTTGACCCCGGCCACGCACACCACCCCGATCAGGGCCGCGGCCGCGGCCGCGAGGTCGAGCGCGCAGCGCGAACCGGCGACCGCCACGGCGATCGGGCCGAGGAACTCGATCGCCACCGCGGTGCCGAGGTCGATGTGCGCGATCGCCTGGTAGAAGGCGATGTTCATGAGCAGCGTCACGGTGCCGAACAGCGCGGCGGTGCGCAGGCGCGCCGCCGACCAGTCCGCCCGGCGGGGCCGCAGCGCGATCAGCAGGATCAGCCCCGCCCCCGCGCCGCGCAGCCACGCGACGGCCGTCGGCGACAGTTGTTCGAACAGGCCCACGCCCAGTGAGGCGCCCACGTACTGGCTGATCGCGCCGACCACGAACATGGCGGGAATCAGAAGGGGCGGCACGTGTTCACCCTACGAGAACACCGGCCCCGTCTCCCCGATCGGCGGGAATCATTCGGTATCGTCGAACGTATACATAGATGTATTGATCGGTTCGCAGGAACGGAGGAGTCATGACAGACAACGCCACCACAACGGGTACCGCGTTCGCTCCGCTCACCGCGTCCGACCGTTGCGATCGTTGCTCGGCGGCCGCCCAGGTGCGTGCAGTTCTCCCGTCCGGATTCGAGCTGCTCTTCTGCGGCCACCACTTCTCCGAGTACCGCGACAAGCTCGACGCGCAGGGCGCGGTGGTCTCGGGCGAGGCCCCGGTCGCCGTCTAGCGGAACACCGTTCGCGGGCACGCCCCCCGTCGGGGCGTGTCCCGGCGGGCTCTCGAACGCCCTCACGCCGGATGCCGCCGTCCCGCGGCGACGTGGGTGAGGTCGACTACTTCCAGGTGCGCAGCGCGGCGATCCGCTCGCGGAGCTGATCCGCCGTCGCCATCGCCGTCACCGGGCCGCCCAGCCTGCTCCGCAACTCGTTGTGCACCACGCCGTGCGGCTTACCGGTGCGGTGATGGTGCATCGCGACCAGTGAGTTGAGCTCGCGGCGCAGCTCCGAGAGCTGCGCGCCCGCATTCGCCCGCTCGGACACCTCGGGCGGCGGCGCGGGCCGCTCCTCGGTGCGCACCTGGACCTGCTCCTTCTGCCGCTGCTTGAGCAGCGCACGCATCTGCTCCGCATCGAGGAGCCCCGGCAGGCCCAGGTAGTCCGCCTCCTCGTCGCTGCCGGAGAACGTCGCGGTGCCGTAGGAGGACCCGTCGTAGATCAACTGGTCCAGCTCGGCGTCGGCGTGCAGCGAGACGAACGCCTTCTCCTCCTCGCCGGGCTCGTCCTTCTGCTTGTTGGCGTCGGCCAGAAGCGCGTCCTCGAGCCCGTCGGACTCGCGGTGCGGCTTGCCCAGCACGTGATCGCGCTGCTCCTCCAGCTTCGAGGCGAGGTCCAGCAGCACCGGGACCGAGGGCAGGAACACGCTGGCCGTCTCCCCCTGCGTGCGCATACGCACGAAGCGGCCGATGGCCTGCGCGAAGAACAGCGGCGTCGAGGCGCTGGTCGCGTACACGCCCACCGCCAACCGCGGCACGTCGACGCCCTCGGACACCATGCGCACGGCGACCATCCACTTGTCCCGGCTCTCGGCGAACTGCGAGATCCGCTTCGAGGCGGTCGGGTCGTCCGAGAGCACCACGGTGACCGGCTCGCCGCTGATCTCCTCGAGCAGCTCCGCGTAGTCGCGGGCGGTGCTCTGGTCCGAGGCGATCACCAGGCCGCCGGCGTCGGGCATCGTGCGGCGCAGCTGATCGAGCCGGGTGTTCGCCGCGTGCATGACCGCGGGGATCCAGTCGCCGTGCGGGTCCAGGGCCGTGCGCCACGCCCGGGCCGTCTGCTCCTTGCTCAGCGGCTCGCCCAGCCGCGCGGTGAACTCCTCGCCCGCGCTGGTGCGCCAGCTCGCCTGCCCCGAGTAGGCGAGGAACATCACAGGCCGGACCACGCCGTCGGCGAGCGCGTCGGAGTAGCCGTACACGTGGTCGGCCTTGGAGCGCTGACCGCCGCCGAACTCCGGCTCGTAGGTGACGAACGGGATCGGGTTGTCGTCGCTGCGGAACGGCGTACCCGTGAGCGCGAGCCGGCGGGTGGCCGGTTCGAACGCCTCCCGGACGCCCTCACCCCAGCTCTTCGCGTCGCCCGCGTGGTGGATCTCGTCGAGGATCACGAGCGTCTTGTAGGCCGACGTCCGCGTGTGGTGCTTATACGGGTGCATGCCGACCTGCGCGTACGTGATCACGACCCCGTCGAAGTCCGACGAGGTGCTGCCGCCCGAGTTGGTGAAGTTGGGGTCGAGGTTGATGCCGATACGGGTGGCGGCCTCGGCCCACTGGTACTTCAGGTGCTCGGTCGGCGCGACCACCGTGACCCGCTCGACGGTGCGATCGGCCAACAGTTCGGCCGCCACGCGCAGCGCGAAGGTGGTCTTACCGGCGCCGGGCGTGGCCACGGCGAGGAAGTCCTTCGGCTTCGCGGTCAGGTACTTCGTGAGCGCGCGGCGCTGCCAGACACGAAGTGAAGCCGCCATATGAGAAAAGCACCCCTTGAAAGCTCTCCGGCCCATGCCGGAGGAACACGATCGAAAACCCGGAGGGAGTCTACCGGCAACACGCGGCGATCCCGGTTCCGGCGCGATCGGCCCTGGTGGGGAAGACTGGACCCCGATGGACGACGTGGATCCCGCGCCGCACGGGCGGCACGAGGGCTCCGGGAGCACCCCGGAGCCCGAACGGCCGGGTCCGCACACCCGGGACCTGGACCGTCGCCCTCGGGCCACCCTGGGTACGCGGATGTGGATCGTGGTCCGCGATATGCCGCAGGTGCTGTGGCGCACCGTCGTGAAGTCCTGGGACGACTCGATCGTCGGCCACAGCGCGCAGGCGGCGTTCTGGCAGACCCTGTCGCTGCCGCCGCTGCTGCTGGGTCTCCTGGGCCTCACCGGTTACGTCGCGGGCTGGTTCGGGCCGGACACGATCGGCGTGATCCACGACAAGATCCTGGCGTTCGGCAGCACCATCTTCACCGAGAACGTGGTCGACGAGATCCTGAAGCCGACCGTCGAGGGCGTGCTCAACCAGGGCCGCGGCGACATCGTCTCGGTGGGTTTCATCATCGCGCTGTGGGCCGGCTCCTCCGCCCTGGCGTCGTTCGTGGACTCCATCTCCATGGCCCACGACCAGCACACCGTGCGCAATCCCGTGTATCAGCGGCTGTTCGCGCTGGCCCTGTACGTCGAGTACCTGATACTCGCGGTCTTCACGCTGCCGCTGGTGGCCCTGGGGCCCACCCTCATCGTCAAGTACCTCCCCGCGTCGTGGCATCCGGCTGTGGGCCGGCTGATCGACGTGGGCTACCTGCCCTTCGTGGTGCTCATCCTGGTGGGCGGCCTGGCCCTGCTGTACCGGCAGGCGCTGCCCCGGCCGCTCCCCTGGTACCGGTTCGTGCCGGGCGCCGCGCTCGCGGCCCTCATCTTCCTCATCGCGTCGACGGGGCTGCGGGTCTACCTGTCGTGGATCTCGACGGGACGCGGCGTCCCCTACGGCGCGCTCGCCACCCCGATCGCCTTCCTGCTGTTCACGTTCTTCCTCGGCTTCGCCATCATGGTGGGCGCCGAGTTCAACGCCGCCCTGCAGGACCGCTGGCCCGCCCGCGAGGTCCGCACGGATCAGCTCCGCGGCTGGGTGGTGGGGCAGATGAAGGACGCGGGCATCGACAATCCCGGCAAGGCCGCCGCCGAGGGCCTGCGCCGCGCGACCGGCCCCATCCGGAGGCCGCGGCGCGCCCGGCCCGATGACGACGACCCGCCGACCCTTCCGACGGCCGCGCGGCCCGCCGCGCCCGCAGGTCCCCCGGTCGGCACGGCGGCGGATCCGCGGCCGGCACCGCCCCGCAGGCCGCCGCTGCCGCGCGAGGTGGAGCCGCGCTGAGCCGCGCGGCTACTTCTTCATGCGGTCGTAGATCTTCTTGCAGTCCGGGCACACCGGCGAGCCGGGCTTCGCGGACTTGGTGACCGGGAACGTCTCACCGCAGAGCGCGACGACGTAGTTGCCCATCACAGCGGACTCCGCGATCTTGTTCTTACGCACGTAGTGGAAGAACTTGGGACTGTCGTCGTCGTCACCCGTATCGGCGTCGGCGTCGACATCGGGCTTCTCCAGAGTCTTCGTGCTCATGGCTTTCATTCTGCCAGGTGCAGTGGGACGATCGAAGTGTGGGAAATCAGGAGGACGGCACGTACGTCATCACCGACGTCGAGGAGTCGTACGAGGAGCAGTACCGGCGCCGCGTCCGCCGCTACCTGATGATCATGGCCATCCGCATTCCCGCCCTCGTGATCTCCGCCTGGCTCTACTCCGCCACCGGCAACTGGGTGATCGCCCTCGCCGTGCTGGGCGGCTCCATCCCGATCCCGTGGATCGCGGTCATCCGCGCCAACGACCGGCCCCGCCGCCGGCGCGGCGAACCGGGCCGGTTCACCGCCCGCAAGATGGACCGGCTCGCCCTCACCGGCCACCCGATCACCACGGTCGCCGGGCGCGGCGACTAGCCGAGTCCGGAATCCATGCAGCTCTCGCCCGCCCTGGTACCGCTGTGCCGTCGCCTGGGCCCGGTACTCGCGGCGGCCCGCTTCTCCGAGGCGGCCGTCGCCGATCTTCTCGGTGACGAGGTGTACGCGTGCCTGGGCCGCGGCGAACCCGGGCCGGTGCTCGCGGCGACGCCCGGAGATTCGCCGCTCGAGGTGCTGATCCGGCTGTTCCTCGCGGCGGCGCCCGTGCCCCGGGACCGGGCCGCCGCCGCGCTCGCGCCGGTCACCGTCGACGAGGCGCTCGGGTCCGGGCTGCTCGAACCGGACCCCGGCACGGCCGGGTGGGTGCGGTCGGCGCTCGGGCTGCGGCCCCTGGACCTGCCCGACGGTGCCGTGCAGTGGTTCGTCTCCGACCTCGACGGGCTGATGCGGCCGCACCCCCAGCACCGCGAGCACGTGCTCGGCGTGGGCCACGCCTCCCAGTCGCTGCTGCGCGCCACGCCGCGCGGCCGGGTGGGCACGGTGCTCGACCTCGGCACCGGCTGCGGGGTGCACGCCTGCGCCGCTGCGCTGTTCGCCGACGAGGTGACCGCGACCGACGTGAGCGAGCGCGCGGCCGGGTTCGCTGCCGCGTCGGCGGCGCTCAACGACGTCGCCGTGGAGGTGCTGACCGGGGATTGGTTCGCCCCGGTCGCGGGCCGCTCCTTCGACCTGCTGCTCGCGAACCCGCCGTTCGTGGTCGGCGAGGGCCGCGTGGACCACACCTACCGCGATTCCGGCCTCGACCTCGACGGCGCCTCGGAGCTGGTGGTGCGCGGCGCACCGTCGCACCTGAACCCCGGCGGCACGGCCGCCCTCCTGGCCTCCTGGGTGCACCGGGACGGCGAGACCTGGCAGTCGCGGGTCGCCTCCTGGCTGCCGGGCGAGGGCGTCGCGGCGTGGGTGCTGCAGCGCGATGTCGCCGACCCCGCCCTGTACGTGGGCACCTGGCTGCGCGACGAGGGGATGGATCCGCGGGTCGGCGACGGCCGCGCCAAATCGGACCGCTGGCTCGCGCACCTCGCGGACAACGGGGTCACCGGCATCGGCTTCGGGTTCGTGTTCCTCCGGGCGATCGACGGGCCGTCGGAGGTGGTGTGCGAGGAGCTGAGCCATCCGTTCGAGGACCCGCTCGGCGACGAGGTGCCCGGGCACTTCGCGCGGATGGCGTGGCTGCGGGACGCCGACCTGGACGCGGCGCGGCCCCTGCTCGGCGACGACGTGGCGCTGGAGCGCGTGTCCGTCGCCGGCGACGAGGGGTGGGACGAGGTGGTGCTGCGGGTGACCCGGATGTCGGGGCCGCGGTGGACGCACGAGGTCGACGATGTGGCGGCGCGGCTGCTCGCCGGCTGCCGCGGGGCGCTGTCCACGGAGGATCTGGTCGCGCTGCTCGAGGCCGGCACCGGATCGGACGATCTCGCCGATCCCGCGCGCCGGTTGCTCGCCGACCTGCACCGTCACGGCTTCGTGACCTTCCTCTAAGCAACTTCTCAGACCTTCGCGCCGTTTGCGCAGGTCAGCCGCGTGGGGCTCGGGAACTCTGGGCGACCGTCGTCCGTTGTCCCTATGTACCGGCGAACAGGAGGTAGCCCCAACATGGCACACCGCGTCAACACCCCCGCCCGCGCGACCGAGCGCGTCCGGCCCGAGCTCACCGAGGCCGACCTCGATGCACAGAGCCCCGCAGCCGATCTGGTGCGGGTGTACCTGAACGGCATCGGCCGCACCGCTCTGCTCACCGCGGAGGACGAGGTGGAACTGGCCAAGCGGATCGAGGCCGGGCTCTACGCCCAGCACCTGCTGGCCACGAAGAAGCGGCTGTCCGCGTCGAAGAAGCGCGATCTCGCGTTCCTCGTGCGCGACGGCCAGGCCGCCCGCCAGCACCTGCTGGAGGCCAACCTGCGCCTGGTGGTCTCGCTGGCCAAGCGCTACACCGGCCGCGGCATGCCACTGCTGGATCTGATCCAGGAGGGCAACCTGGGCCTGATCCGCGCGATGGAGAAGTTCGACTACGCCAAGGGATTCAAGTTCTCGACGTACGCCACCTGGTGGATCCGTCAGGCGATCACCCGCGGCATGGCCGATCAGTCGCGCACCATCCGGCTGCCCGTCCACCTCGTGGAGCAGGTGAACAAGCTGGCCCGCATCCGGCGCGAGCTGCACCAGCAGCTGGGCCGTGAGGCCACCGACGCGGAGCTCGCCGCCGAGTCCGGGATCCCGGCGGAGAAGATCGCCGACCTCATGGACCATTCGCGGGACCCGGTGAGTCTCGACATGCCCGTCGGCTCCGACGAGGAGGCCCCCCTGGGCGACTTCATCGAGGACTCCGAGGCTGCCTCGGCGGAGTCCGCGGTGATCTCGAACCTCATGCACAGCGACGTGCGGTCGGTGCTCGGGACGCTCGACGAGCGGGAGCAGCAGGTGATCCGCCTGCGCTACGGCCTCGACGACGGCCAGCCGCGCACCCTCGATCAGATCGGCAAGATGTTCGGGCTCTCGCGCGAACGCGTCCGCCAGATCGAGCGCGAGGTCATGAGCAAACTCCGCAACGGGGAGCGGGCGGACCGACTGCGCGCCTACGCCAGCTAGGACTCCACGAACCAGAGGACCAGGGACCGCGCCGGCTGTTACAGCCGGCGCGGTTCCGCTTGTTGGGCCAGAACGTCGCTGGCGTGCCCGATCCGGATCTGGCTCGACAGCACGGCCGCCCCGGTCGTGGTGGCCAGGATGGGCTCGCAGTCGATCGCCTGGATCTCCGGCACCTCGTAGGCCAGCGTCGCCACCCGCGTCATCACGTCGATCAGGGCGTCGCGGTCCACGCCCGCCTGTCCGGCGAAGCCCGCCAGGATGGGAGCCGACTTCGGGGCGTCGAGCAGGTCGCCCGCGGACGCGTTCGTGAGCGGCAACAGCCGATAGGCGCGGTCCCCCAGCAGTTCCGGCACCACGCCGCTGAGCCCGAAGGACAGCAGCGGGCCGATCCTCCGGTCGTTCTCGTAGCCGACGGCGCAGCCGATCCCCTTCTCCGCCATCGCCTGCACGTGCAGCACGCTCTCCCCCGTCTGCGCCAGCAGTTCGGTGAACGCGGACGCCACCGCGGACGGGCCGGTGAGGTCCAGTCGCACCGCGGTGAGGTCGGCGCGCACCCGCCATCGGTCCCCCATCGCCTTGACCGCCACCGGGAACCCGAGGCGCTCGGCCGCCGCCACGGCCTCCTCCGGGGTGGAGACCTCCTCGAACGGCACCACCTGCACGCCGTACAGCTTCAGCAACTGCGCGCTGCGTGCGAAGTCCAGCGTCACGCGACTCCCGCCGGAATCGATGGACGGCAGCCACTCCCGCACCAGGGTGCGGGCGGCCTCCGTATCGGTCCCACCCGGACGTACCACGTCCGACACGGGCCGGGCCCGCCACTGCGCGTACCGCCACCCGTGTGCGAGAACGCGGGCGGCGCGCTCGGGCTCCGGATACGAGGGCACGGAACCGCGCACCCGCACCCCGGCGTCGTCGGTGGCGGCGAGCAGCTCGGTGACGCCGTCGAAGGCGAGGAACGTGGACACGATGGGCTTGATCTGCTTGCGGGAGGCCTCCAGCAGCACCGCGGCGTGCGCCTCCGGCGGCGCCTCCACGGGCGGGACGAAGACCGCGATGACGGCGTCCACCCGGTCGTCGGCGAGCGCGGCGTCGATCGCGGCGCCGAACTCCTCCGGGGTCGCGGCGGCGCCGAGATCCACCGGCTCGGCCACGTCGAGGCCCTCCCGCACGCCGGTGTGGGTCGCGAGGATCCCCAGCGCCGTGGAATTGCCGATCACGGCCACCCGCCGGCCCTTGGGCAACGGCTGGTAGCTGAAGAAGGTGGCGCAGTCGAACAGCTCCGGGATCGACTCCACCTGCACCACACCGGAGTTCTCGAACAGCGCCTCGGATCCGCGGCGCCGGCGGTCCACGTCGACACCGCCGCGATGCACCGCGACGATCGGCTTCTGCCGCGCCAGCCTGCGCGCGATGCGCCCGAACTTGCGGGGGTTGCCGAAGCTCTCCAGGTACAGCAGCACGACCTCGGTGGCGGGGTCGGTGTCCCAGTACTGGAGCACGTCGTTGCCGGACATGTCGGCGCGGTTGCCGGCGGAGACGAAGGTCGACAGGCCCACGCCGCGCTTGGCCGCGGTGTCGAGGATCGCGATACCGAGGGCGCCGGACTGGCAGAAGAAGCCGACGTTGCCGCGCCCGGGGACGACGGGGGCCAGGGTCGCGTTGAGCCGCACCTCCTCGTCGGTGTTGACCACGCCCAGGGCGTTCGGCCCGATGAGCCGCATGCCGTGGGAGCGGACCGCGGTGAGCAGGCGGTTCTCGGTCTCGGTTCCCCGGCCGCCGGCGTCGGAGAACCCCGACGATACGACGAGCAGCGTGCGCACGTCCTTCGCGAGGCAGTCGTCGAGCACGGTGTCCATGTTGTCGGCGGGCACGGCCACCACGGCGAGGTCCACCTGATCGGGGATGTCGCGCACCGATTCGTAGGCGCGCACGCCGACCACGGACCGGCGCTCGGGGTGCACGGGGAACACGGGGCCCGCGAACCCGCCGGCGATCAGGTTGCGCAGCACGGCGTGCCCCACCTTGCCGGGCGTGGCCGACGCGCCGATCACGGCGATCGACGTGGGCTGCAACGCGTTCCGCACGCTGCGCGCCTCGGAGGCGAGCTCGCGCGCGTTGCGCACCGCGACCAGGGCCTCGGTGGGGTCGATGTCGAATTCGACGTGCACGACGCTGCCGTCGAAGTTGCGCTTGAGCTCGTAGCCCGCGGCCTTGAAGACGTTCACCATGTAGCGGTTCTCGGCCAGCACCTCGGCCTCGAACTTGTGGAAGCCGCACTCCGCGGCGGCGCCCGCGAGGTGTTCGAGCAGGATCGGCCCGAGGCCGCGGCCCTGGTGCTCGTCGGCGACCACGAACGCCACCTCGGCGGCCGTCGGCTTCCCGGCGTCGGCGAGTCCCTCGTAGAGGCCCACCGCGATGATCCTGCCGCCCAGCACCGCGAGCAGGCACACGCGCTGGTCGTGGTCGACGGTGGTCATCCTCGCCACGTCCCGCGGTGGCATCACCGGGTAGGGGCCGAAGTAGCGGAGATAGCGGGTGCGCTCGGACAGGCCTGCGTGGAACTGGACCATGGCGTCGGCGTCGTCGGGCACCACGGGCCGGATGTGCACGACGCCGCCGTCGCTGGCGAGCACGTCGGCCACCCAGTGCGCGGGGAACTCGTAGGGCCCCGAGCGCGTCCCGGTGGCCAGCGGCGCCGGGAACGGGTCGGTGCTGGGGCCGGAGGGGAACAGCGGCGTCTCGTCAGTCACGGGGGTCCTCCGGATCGAGGCCTGGAGCGGAAAAGGCGGAAGGGAGCACGTCAGTCACGGGGATCCTCCGGATCGAGTCCGTGAAGGGGGAATACAGCGGATCGGGCGCGGGCGATGAAGCGGTCCGCAGCGGCGTCGGCGGGCGGGGACGTCGCGTCGTGCGACGCGGGTTCCCACGGCGTGAACGCCACGTCGCCGCCCTCGCCCATGGTCTCCGGGACCGGGCCGGGGACGCCGCCGAGCCGGTCCGCGGGCAACTCGGCGACCAGGTCCTTCCAGGAATCGGGGATCGGCGTCGCCGGATCGACGTCGGTGCCGATCACCGCCGCCAGCAGGTGCGTCCACGCGCGGGGCACGACCGACACCAGTTGGTACCCGCCGCCGCCGACGGCGAGCCAGCGGCCGTCGCACAGTTCGTCCGCGAGGTCCCGCATGGCGAGGATCGCCGCGCGCTGTCCGTCGACGGTGAGCGAGAGATCGGTCAGCGGGTCGCTGGCGTGCGAATCGCAGCCGCACTGGCTCACGATCAGCTGCGGGCGGAACTCGCGCAGCACCGACGGGACCACAGCGTGGAACGCGCGCAGCCACAGCCCGTCGGGGCAGAACGCCGGGACGGGCACGTTGATCGCGGTGCCGCGCGCCTCGGGGCCGCCGAGCTCCGTGGGGTAGCCGGTGTTGGGCCACAGGTGCTGCGGGTCCTCGTGCAGCGACACCGTCATCACCCGCGGGTCGTTCCAGAACGCCGCCTGCACGCCGTCGCCGTGGTGGGCGTCGATGTCGACGTACGCGATGCGGTCGAATCCGTTGTCCAGCAACCAGGAGATCGCGATCGCGGCGTCGTTGTAGATGCAGAAGCCGGAGGCGTGACTGCGCATCGCGTGGTGCATGCCGCCCGCGATGTTGACGGCCCGCGTCGTGGTGCCCGACGCGATGGCGCGAGCACCGGAGAGTGTGGAACCGACGATGCTCGCGGCCGCCTCGTGCATGTGCAGGAACACCGGGTTGTCATCGTTGCCCAGGCCGTATCCGGTGAGGTCGATGCGGGCGCGGCCGGAACCGGCGACCCGCACGGCGGCCTGATAGTCGTCGGTGTGGGCGCGAGCCAGTTCGAGCGGGTCGAGCCGGCCGGGCACGGTGAGCTCGACACCGTCGAGCACGCCGACGGAACGGGCGAGCTCCAGGGTGAGCTTGAGCCGGACGGGGTCCATCGGATGGTGCTGCGAGAAACGGTAATCGAGCACCGACGGGTCCCAGACCACCTGGGAGTCGGGGAACCTTGGCATGCGCCCAACCCTATCCGCGCGGGCCCACCGGGCCCGGCGAATCGCCCGGGATGCGACCGGAGCCACCGTCCGCGGGTCGGCTGGGGGAATATTGCGAGGGTGCGACGCGTCCAACTTAGGTAACCTTAAGTCACGGGGAGAATGCCGCGCCTCCGTTAAGCTGGTCGCGACGTAAAGGAGCTGGATTTCGTGAACGATCTGGTGGACACCACCGAGATGTACCTGCGCACCATCTACGAGCTCGAAGAGGAGGGTGTCGTCCCTCTCCGGGCCCGGATCGCGGAGCGTCTCGAGCAGAGTGGCCCCACGGTGTCGCAGACCGTGCAGCGCATGGAACGCGACGGTCTGGTGCGGGTGGCGGGCGACCGCCACCTCGAGCTGAGCGAGAAGGGGCGGCAGCTGGCCATCGCGGTCATGCGCAAGCACCGGCTCGCCGAGCGGCTGCTGGTGGACGTGATCGGCCTGCAGTGGGAGAGCGTGCACGCCGAGGCGTGCCGCTGGGAGCACGTGATGAGCGAGGACGTCGAGCGCCGGCTGCTGGAGGTCCTCGGCAACCCCACCACGTCGCCCTACGGGAACCCGATCCCCGGTCTCGGGGAACTCGGCGTGCGCGTGAACGGCGAACCGGCGCGCCCGGCGCGCCTGACCGACCTACCCCAGGGCGGCCCGACCGCCGTGGTGATCAAGCGCCTGGCCGAGCACGTGCAGGCCGATACGGACCTGATCGGCCGGTTCCGCGAGGCCGGCGTGGTGCCGGACGCGCGCGTCGCGGTCACGGTGCAGCGCGGGGCGGTCGTCATCTCGGTGGCCGGGCACGAGGACTTCGAGCTGCCCGACGAGATGGCGCACGCCGTGTTCGTCGAAGCGGTGTAGTCGCGATGCAGCTGTTGGTGACCGGCGGTGCCGGATACGTGGGCAGTGTGTGCACCCAGGTCCTGCTGGAACGGGGCCACGAGGTGACCGTCCTGGACGACCTGAGCACGGGCAACCGCGAGGCGGTGCCCGCGGGCGCGCGGTTCGTGGAGGGCGACGTGGCCACCGCCGCGCGCCAGATCCTCACCGACGGGGAGTTCGACGGCGTACTGCACTTCGCCGCGAAATCGCTCGTCGGCGAGTCGGTGCAGCACCCGCACAATTACTGGCAGGGCAACGTGGTGACCACGCTGTCGCTCCTCGACGCGATGCTCGCGGCGGGCGTGCCGCGGCTGGTGTTCTCCTCGACCGCAGCCACCTACGGCGAGCCGGAGGCGGTACCGATCACCGAGGACGCCCGCACGGCGCCCACCAACACCTACGGCGCCACCAAGCTGGCGATCGACGCGGCGATCACCTCCTACGCCACCGCCTACGGGCTGGCCGCGGTCTCGCTGCGGTACTTCAACGTGGCGGGCAGCTACGGCGGGTTCGGCGAGAACCGCGAGGTGGAGACGCACCTCATCCCGCTGGTTCTGCAGACCGCGCTGGGCCAGCGGCCGGCGATCAAGGTGTTCGGTTCCGACTACCCCACCACCGACGGCACGGCGGTGCGTGACTACGTGCACGTCAAGGACCTGGCCGAGGCGCACGTGCTGGCACTGGGCCACGCCCGCGAGGGCACCCACGACGTCTTCAATCTCGGTTCGGGCGAAGGTTTCTCGGTGCGCCAGGTGATCGACACCTGCCGCGAGGTGACGGGCCGCGAGATCCCCGAGGAGCAGGCCGACCGCCGCGCCGGGGACCCGGCGACGCTGGTCGCGTCGTCGCGCCGCGCCGTCGACGAACTCGGGTGGAAACCGGAGCACACGGACCTGCGCGGCATCGTCGCCGACGCCTGGGACTACACCGTGGCCCTCGGCGACCGGGCGCACGCGGCCCGCAAGGCCTGACGACGCGCGGCAGCAGGGCCTGACGCCGCGCACGGCGGCAGGGCCCGGCGGCGCTCGGCGCCACGGGCGAGCGGCGCACCGTCGGGTCCGCAGTCACCCCGTCATCGGGAACCCTCCGTCCCGCCCCTCCTCGGGCGGGAGGACGATGCCGAGCCGGTACGCCACACCGAATCCCGCGCGGGAGGCCTCGGCCAGCTCGTCCGGCCTCATCCCCGCGTCGAAGGCGGAGGCCATGAGGATCGCGGCCCGGTAGGTCGGGTCGGCGAGAAGAGCGGCCTCCAGGGCGATGCCGGTGAGCGGCCCGTCTCCCGCCGCGTAGGCCACCGACGCGACGAGGGTCGCCGCCGCGGCCCGCGGGGCGCCCCGCAGCCTCCGGGCGAGCTCGCCGAACAGGTCCCGCGCCTCGGCCGCGACCACCGTGAGCCCCAGCGCCATCGCCGCGTCCCGGACCGCGGTGTGCAACACGGCGCCGCCGAGCAGCGCCACGTCGTCGTCGCTCAGGCTTCCCGGCCCGGCCGCACCCTCCGCCGTCACCGCGGCCACGACGGCGTCGAGCAGTTCGCCCGGATCGTCGTCGGCCTCGTGCGCCGCGACGTCCCGGCAACGCACCTCGCCCACTCCCGGCCCCTCCTCGGCGAGCAGCCCGATGAGCTCGTCCCTGGACCGCCGCACCGGCCGCCCGGCGAAGGCCGCGGCGAGCGTCGCGGGCGAATCCGCCGGATCCGCCATGCGGCCGCTCTCCCCGTGCCGGCAGACCCAGCGCTCCCCGCCCGCCAGAACCGGCACGAAGATCAGGTCCAGCAGTTCCAGGTCCTCCTCGTCTGCGTCCACGGCCCGCAGGTGCTCCTCCAGCGCGTGGACGAGGGCGGGCGTGGCCTTGGCCAGGCTGCGCTCCTCGACCACCACGCACAGCAGGCGGTCCACGCCCTGCTGCCGCAGGAGCCGCACGGCGGCACCGAGGTGGCGGCGGCAGTCCACCCGGAGCGTGCCGGCGCGGGTGAGGCCCAGATCGACGCGCGCCGTGGCGCCGATCCGCCTCGTCACCTCGTCGTGGGCCAGCAGCACCACCGACCGTGTCGGGTAGAAGCCGAGGAGCGCCGGCACCGCGGCGAGGACGTCGCCGACGGAGTCGAGTCGCAGGGGCGGGATCGCGTGTTGGTTCGTCATGGTGGAAGCGTCCTCGCGGCCCCCGACTGCGCACAGTCGCGCGGCCCCGGTCATCCACAGGATGCGTACGGAACGGACCACAGCGCGACGTTTCCTCCACAGGCCGCCGCCCGACCGGGAGGACCCGGCCGGTACCGGACACCGGTCCGCGCTGCCCCGACGGGCGTGGCGCACGAGGTCTACTGTGAACCGCGTGAAAGGCGTACCGCGGTTCTCGGACCGCACCCGCGACTGGTTCCTCAGTGGCATGTCGGAGCGTGCGGGCACCCACGTCGGGCCGCACGCCACCGATGCGGAGCACCCGCAGCCGTGGTGGAAGGTCATGTGCCTGACCGGTGTGGACTACTTCTCCACCCTGGGCTACCAGCCGGCGATCGCGTTCATCGCCGCGGGCGTGATCTCCCCTCTCGCGACCCTCGTACTCATCGCGCTCACCCTGCTGGGCGCGCTGCCCGTGTACAAGCGGGTGTCGCGCGAGAGCTTCAACGGCTCGGGTTCGCTGGCGATGTTCGAGCGCCTGCTCCCGTGGTGGGGCGGCAAGCTGTTCGTCCTCGTGCTACTGGGCTTCGCGGCGACGGACTTCATCATCACGATCACGCTCTCGTCCTCCGACGCGGCGGAGCACATCGTCGAGAACCCGCTGATGCCGAGCTTCGTCCACGGCGCCAACATCCCGATCACGATGGCCCTGGTGCTGGCGCTCGGCCTGATCTTCCTCAAGGGCTTCCGCGAGGCGATCGGCACCGCCGTCGTGCTCGTGGGCGTGTACCTGACGCTCAACGTCGTGGTGATCGCGACGTCCCTCTGGCACATCGCGGAGCGCCCCGGCGCGATCGCGGACTGGCAGGACGTGCTGTGGCAGCAGAACTCGAACCCGCTGATGGTGATCGCCGTCGCGCTCATCGTGTTCCCCAAGCTCGCGCTGGGCCTGTCCGGTTTCGAGACCGGCGTCGCGGTGATGCCGCAGATCAAGGGCGATCCGAACGATCCCCCGGAGTATCCGGCCACGCGGATCCGGGACACCGGCCGGATGCTGACGACAGCCGCCGTGATCATGAGCGTGCTGCTCGCGACGTCGAGTTTCGCGACCACCCTGCTGATCCCGGCCGAGGAGTTCGAGCCGCACGGCGAGGCGAACGGGCGCGCGCTCGCCTACCTCGCCCACGAGTACCTGGGCAACGGCTTCGGCACCGTCTACGACGTGTCGACGGTGGCGATCCTGTGGTTCGCGGGCGCGTCGGCCATGGCGGGCATGCTCAACCTGGTCCCGCGCTACCTGCCGCGGTACGGCATGGCGCCGCGGTGGGCATCGGCGGTCCGTCCGCTGGTGGTGGTGCTCACCGTGATCGCCCTGGTGATCGTGTTGATCTTCGAGGCCGACGTGAACGCGCAGGGCGGCGCGTACGCGACCGGCGTGCTCGTTCTGATGACCTCGGCCGCGGTCGCGGTGACGATCTCGGCGCGCCGCAAGCGGCAGACCACCGCCACCTGGATGTTCGGGCTGATCTCCGCGGTGTTCGTGTACACCACGATCGACAACATCATCGAGCGCCCGGACGGCGTGCGGATCGCCGCGCTGTTCATCCTCGCGGTGGCCCTGGTGTCGATCGGCTCGCGCGTGCGCCGCTCGTTCGAGCTGCGCGCCTCGTCGATCAGCTTCGACGACAAGGCGCTCGAGTTCATCCGCGACGATGCGAAGGCGCAGCACGCGATCCGCATCGTGGCGCACGAGCCGGACGTGGACACCAAGAAGGAGTATCGCGACAAGGTGCGGGCCGAGCGCAAGTTCGGGCACATCCCGGGCCGCTCGCGGGTGATCCTGCTGGAGGTCTGGCCGCGCGACTCCTCGGACTTCGAGGAGGACCTCGAGGTACGCGGCATCGAGAAGTTCGGCTACCGCCTGCTCAAGGTGAGCTCGGGCAGCGTCGCCAACACCATCGCGGCCGTGCTGCTGTACATCCGAGACGAGACCGGCGTGGTGCCCGAGGTGTACTTCCAGTGGTCGGAGATGAACCCCGTGCTCAACATGGGCAAGTACCTGGTGGAGGGCACGGGCGAGGTGGCGGCCGTGTGCCATGAGGTGCTCCGGCAGGCCGAGCACGACGCGAAGCGCCGCCCCTCGGTGCACGTGTCCTGAGCCGTCGCGCACGCCCCGCACCGCTGTCGACATCCGTTCGGCCCGGGCCACGGCGGTCCCACACCCCGGAATGCGGGTGTTCATGCCCGGGTCACGGCCGGTAGGCGAAGGGCAGTTCGTGGTGCGCGACGGGCAGCGCCTCGACCCGCATCCACGGGTACCGCTGTTCGACGGTGCGCTCCAGGGCGGCACCGTCGTGGTAGCGGCTGCGCAGCGCGAACACCACGGTGACCCCGCCCGGGAGGTCGCCGAGCGCGTCCAGGTCGACGGGGCGCGGCCGCCGGGGCGGCCGGTACGTGGGCCGGGGGCCGCCGGCGATCGCCGCGGCGAGGCGTCCCAGCTCGGCGGTGGGCGGCCACTGCCCGCGGGTCTCCCAGACCGCGTGGGCGCGCTGCCGCGCGCTCGACGGAGCCAGCAGGAGGGGCAGTGCGCGCACCAGGACGCTCGGCCGCATCGGCCCGAAGACGTCGGTCGGGTCGAGCAGCGTGAGCGTGTGCACCAGGTCCGGACGCGCGAGCGCGGCCGCCACCGCGATCTGGGCTCCATAGGAGTGCCCGAGCACCGCGGCCGACGGTGCGCCCGCCCCGTCGAGCACCTCCTCGATCCAGGCCGGCCAGTCCGCCCGCGAGCGGAAGGCGCGCCGTTCGGTCCCGCCCGCGTCGCCCGGGAGGTCGGGTGCGATCACGCGGAACCGCCGCGCCAGGCTCGCGGCCTGCGCGAACCACACCGCCGCGGTGCCGCCGCCGCCCGGCAGGCACAGCAGCGGCGGCGCGTCCTCGGGGCCGCAGGTGAGCACCGCGGTGCGCGCCAGATCCCCGTCGACGGTGAGCCTGCGCACGGGTACGCCCCAGTCCCGGAGCACGGCGTCGTAGGCCTGGGCGAACTCGGATCCCATCGCATTCCTCTCGATCATCGAGATAATTGATCATCAAGATAGCTGATATCATCGGCGGGTGAGCGACAACGAGCACCTGGTGCACGAACTGCGCGCCGCGACCGTGCGTTTCCACCGCGCGATGGCCGCCTTCGCCACGGAGAACGCGCTCGGCGAGACCGACGTGCGCGCACTCGTCGCCCTGCTCGACCTGGAGCGCGACGGCCTGCCCGCGACCCCGGGCGCCCTCGCCGCCGAGTTGTCGCTGAGTTCCGCCGCGTGCACGGCCCTCGTCGACCGGATGGCCGCCGCGGGCCTGGTGGGCCGCTCCCCCGACCCCGCGGACCGGCGGCGGGTGCGGCTCGTGGTGACCGACGGGGCGAAGCGCCTCGGCGAGGAGTTCTTCGCAGGTCTGCTGGGGCCGATCCGCGCGGCGGCGGCACGATTGGACCCGGTCGAGGCGGCCGCTGTGTCCCGATTCCTGGCCTCCGCGGTTTCGCCGTGAGCGGAAACACCCCGCCCCGGGGAATCGACAGTCCGCATAACCGGTTGTTCCCCGTGAAAAACTGGTGAGGTCCCGCGAGGGGCTCACGGTAGGAGGTAGCGGTATGGACGAGCAGTCCAGCATGTACGAGTTGGAGTTCCCCGGCCCCGCGGTGTCGGACACCGACGGCAACGGTCCCGTGCTGATCCACGCCCTCGACGGCTACGCCGACGCCGGGCACGCCCTGAGGCTGCTGCGCGAGCACCTCAAGGACAACCTGAACACCGAGCTGGTCGCGTCCTTCGACGTCGACGAGCTGATCGACTACCGCTCGCGCCGCCCGTCGATGACCTTCGAGGACGGCTTCTCGGGCGTGGACGAGCCGGAACTGAACCTGTACGCGGTCCGTGACGGCGCCGGCCGCCCGTTCCTGCTGTTGGCGGGTGCCGAGCCCGATCTGCGCTGGGAGGGCTTCGTGACGGCCGTCGCCGGTCTGGCCGAACGCTTCGGCGTGCGGTCGGTGGTCGGCCTGCACGCGATCCCGATGGCCGTGCCGCACACCCGGCCCGTGTCCGTCACCGGTCACGGCAACAAGCCGGAACTGCGCACCGATCTCCGCGCCTGGGACGGCGCGATGCGCCTGCCCGGCAGCGCTGCGGGGCTGCTGGAGCTGCGGATGGCCGATAAGGGCTACGACACGCTGGGGCTGTCCGTGCACGTGCCGCACTACCTGGCGCAGAACGACTACCCCGAGGCCGTTCTGGGTCTGCTGGGCGCGCTGCGCAGCACCGTCGGGGTGCAGCTGCCCGACGGGGACCTGCCGGTGGAGGCCGCCGAGCTGCGCGAGCAGATCGACGCGCAGGTGTCCTCCAGCGCGGAGATCACCTCGGTCGTCGAGGCGCTGGAGAAGCAGTACGACGAGGCCGCGCACGCCGCGCAGCCCCGGGAGCTGCTCATCGCCGACGGTGAGGCCATTCCCACGGGCGACGATCTGGCGAGCGAGTTCGAGGCGTTCCTGGCCGAGCAGGCCGGGGACGAGCAGGGCGACGACGGCGAGGGCCGCCCGGGCGACGAGTCCGGCTCGTGAGCGCGGTGCGGCGGCGGGTCGCGCTGATCCACGGTCACCGCCGGGCGTACCGCATCGGCGGCAGCGGCCCCGTCCTGCTGCTCATCCACGGCATGGCGGACAACTCGTCCACGTTCGAGCCGATCCTCGAGCGGCTGGCCGAGGACTACACCGTGATCGCGCCGGACCTGTTGGGCCACGGCATGTCCGACCGCCCGCGCGCCGACTACTCGCTGCCCGCCTTCGCGAACGCGATGCGCGATCTCCTGCTCTATCTGGGCGTGGAGCGGGCGACGCTGGTGGGCCACTCGCTGGGCGGGGGCATCGCCGGGCAGTTCACCTACCAGTACCCGGAGATGGTCGAGCGGCTGGTGTTCGTCAACACCGGCGGCGTGACCCGTTCCGTGTCCCCCGTGCTCCGGGCGGCGTCGCTGCCGTTGTCCGAGGTCGCGATCCGCGCCATGGCTCTGCCCGGCGCACTGCCCGTGGCCGGCGCCGCGCTGAGCGCACTGAGCCGGGTGCCGCACAGGATCTTCGTCGACAACGCCGAGTGCGTCCGCGTGCTCGCCGGGCTACCGCACGCCGGCACGCCGCGGGCGTTCGCGCGCACCCTGCGCGCGGTGGTCGACCCGCGCGGGCAGGTGGTCACGATGCTCGACCGCAGCTACCTCGGGGCCGACGTGCCCGCCCTCATCGTCTGGGGTTCGGCGGACCCGATCATCCCCGTCGAGCACGCGCACCTGCTGCACGCGACACTGCCCGCCTCCCTCCTGGAGGTGTTCGACGGTGCCGGGCACTTCCCGTTCCGGGCGGATCCGGAGCGGTTCCTCGCCGTGCTCACGGATTTCCTGGCGACCACCGAACCGGCGCACTTGGCCCGCGTGGACCTGCAGTCGGCGCTGCGCCGGGACGCGGAACTGGACGCCGATCTCGACACCGGTGCGGAAACCCCCGCGTAACAGGGTGCGCGCACGCCGGTAACGGGGGCAGCGGACACTGGCGGGAAGCCGGTCGGCCGTGTGGCCGGCTGTGAGGAGGTCCGCGATGAGTTCCGACGTGCTGCCCTTCCGGGCGCGGCCCTACTCCCCGGAGCTGCGTTTCGTCACCATCCACGGGCACCGCCGCGCCTACCGCACGGGCGGCAGCGGCCCGACGCTGCTGATGCTGCACGGCATCGGCGACAACTCCCTGGTATGGGACGCGACGATGTCGCGGCTCACGGACCGGTACACGGTGATCGCGCCGGACCTGCTCGGCCACGGCCTCTCGGACCGGCCGCGCGCCGATTACTCGGTCGCCGCGTTCGCCAACGGCGTGCGGGACCTGCTGTGCTACCTGGGCGTCGAGCGCGCGACGGTGATCGGGCACTCGCTGGGCGGCGGTGTCGCGGGCCAGTTCGCGTACCAGTACCCCGACATGGTGGAACGGCTGGTGTTCGTGGCCCCGGGAGGGGTGGATCACGACGTCTCCCCGCTGCTGCGCCTCCTGTCACTGCCGTTCGCGGAGCAGGTGGTGGCGCTCACGGCGCTGCCGGGCGCCCGGCAGGTGCTCGGCGCGGCCCTGTTCGCCGCCGCGGCGGTGCCGAGCCCGATGCGTCCCGACGCCGTGCAGCTGCGGCGCGCCCTGGACCGCATGCCGAACACGGCGTCCCCGCACGCGTTCGCCCGGACCCTGCGGTCAGTGGTGGACCTGCGCGGGCAGGTGGTCACCATGCGCGACCGCTGCTACCTCACCGCACAGGTCCCGACGCTGATCGCCTGGGGCTCAGACGATTCCATCATCCCCGCCGCGCACGCCGAGGTGATGCGGGAGGCGCTGCCGGCGGCGCGCGTCGAGGTGTTCGACGGCGTCGGCCACTTCCCCATGACCGAGGCGCCGGACCGGTTCGTGGGCCTGCTCACCGAGTTCCTCGCCGCCACCGAACCCGCGCGGCTGGCCCGCACGCACCTGCGCGACGGACTGCGGGCCGCAGCCGGCGTCACCGTCGTCGAACCGGCCCAGGAGCTCGGCTGAGCTGATCCGTAGGATCAACTGAGTGAACCTCACCGACCTGCTGCCCGCCGACCCCACAGCGGACGCGGTCTTCGAGGCGTTCGTGGACTGGACCGCCGATCGGCCGGACGGGAAGAGCATCGAGCTGTACCCGGCCCAGGAGGAGGCGCTCATCGCGGCGTGCTCGGGCGCCAACGTCATCGTCGCGACGCCGACGGGGTCCGGGAAGTCCCTCGTCGCGATGGGCGCGCAGTTCGCCGCCCTGGCACAGGGCCGCCGCACCTACTACACCGCGCCGATCAAGGCCCTGGTCAGCGAGAAGTTCTTCGCCCTCTGCGAGGTGTTCGGCACGGACGCCGTGGGCATGGTGACGGGCGACGCGGCGGTGAACGCCGACGCCCCCATCGTGTGCGCGACCGCGGAGATCGTGGCGAACCTCGCGCTCCGGGAGGGCGAGGAGTCGGATATCGCGCAGGTGGTGATGGACGAGTTCCACTACTACTCCGAGCCGGACCGCGGCTGGGCCTGGCAGGTGCCGCTCATCGAGCTCCCCTGCGCGCAGTTCGTACTCATGTCGGCGACGCTGGGCGACACCTCGTTCTTCGAGGAGGACCTGACCCGCCGCACGGGGCGCGAGACGGTGCTCGTGGCGGGCGCGGAACGACCGGTGCCGCTGCACTTCTCGTATTCGACGATGCCGGTGCAGGATCAGATCGTGGAGCTGGCGACCACCCACCAGGCGCCGGTCTACGTCGTGCACTTCACGCAGCAGGCGGCGGCCGAGCGGGCACAGGCCCTGATGTCGCTGCCGCTGTGCAGCAAGGAGGAGAAGGCGGCGATCGCCGCGGCGCTGGGCGACTTCCAGTTCACCACCGGATTCGGCAAGACGCTCTCGCGGCTCGTGCGCTCCGGAATCGGCGTGCACCACGCCGGCATGCTCCCCCGGTACCGGCGCCTGGTGGAGAAGCTCGCCCAGGAGGGGCTGCTCAAGGTCATCTGCGGCACCGACACCCTCGGCGTCGGGATCAACGTGCCGATCCGCACGGTGTACCTCACCGGGTTGACCAAGTACGACGGCACCCGCACCCGCCACCTGCGGGCGCGCGAATTCCACCAGATCGCGGGCCGCGCGGGACGAGCCGGTTTCGACACCATGGGCACCGTGGTCGTCGCGGCGCCCGAGCACGAGATCGAGAACGCGCGGTTGGAGGCGAAGGCCGCGGGGGATCCGAAGAAGCTCAAGAAGATCCAGCGCAAGAAGCCGCCCGAGGGGTTCGTCTCCTGGGGCAAGCCCACGTTCGAGAAGCTGGTGGCCGCGGATCCCGAGCCGCTGACCTCGCGGTTCTCGGTGACCAATTCGATGCTGCTCAACGTGATCGCGCGTCCGCGCAACTGCTTCGAATCGATGCGACACCTGCTGGAGGACAACCACGAGTCGCGGCGGAATCAGCTGCGGCACATCCGCACCGCGCTCACACTGTTCCGCGGCCTGGAAACGGGCGGTGTGGTGGAACGCCTCGACGTGCCGGACGAGTTCGGCCGGCACGCCCGGCTCACCGTCGAGCTGCAGCCGGATTTCGCGCTCAACCAGCCGCTCGCCCCGTTCGCGCTGGCCGCGCTGGAACTGCTCGACCCCGAAGCGCCCGAGTACGCGCTGGACGTGATCTCGGTGATCGAGGCCGTGCTCGACGATCCGCGGCCGGTGCTGCGGGCGCAGCAGAACGCCGCCCGCGGCGCCGCCGTCGCGGAGATGAAGGCCGACGGCATCGACTACGACGAGCGGATGGCCCTCCTCGAAGACCTCACGTATCCGAAGCCGCTGGAGGACCTGCTCGCTCCCGCGTTCGCGACCTACGCGGCCGGGCACGCGTGGGTGACGCAGTTCGAGCTCTCGCCGAAGTCGGTGGTGCGGGAGATGATCGAGCGGGCGATGACGTTCAACGACATCGTCTCGAAGTACCAGCTGGGCCGGTCCGAGGGCGCGGTGCTGCGGTACCTGTCCGACGCGTTCCGCACCCTGCGGCACACGGTGCCGGAGGCGGCGCGCACGCCGGAGCTCGACGACTACATCGCATGGCTGGGCGCGCTGGTGCGTTACGTCGATTCGTCGCTGGTCGACGAGTGGGAGGAGATGACCTCGCCGGATCCGGTGCGGGCGCACGCCTCGGCGCCGGAGATCGGCCGGTCGCTGTCGCTCACGTCCGACGAGCGGGCGTTCGCCGTGATGGTGCGCAACGCCCTGTTCCGGCGGGTGCAGCTCGTCGCCGACGAGGAGTACGACCTGCTCGACGCGATGGACCCGGGCGTCGACTGGTACGCGGCGTTCGACGACTACTACGAGGAGTACGACGACATCGAGACCGGCGCGGACGCCCGTGGGCCGCAGCTGTTCTCGCTCGACACCTCGATGCCGCGCGCGTGGCGGGTGCGCCAGACCGTCGCCGATCCGGAGGGCGACCACGGCTGGGCGATCACGGCGGTCGTGGACCTTCCCGCCTCGGACGACCGCGGCGACGTGGTGCTCGTGGACGTCGAGGTGGTCTCCGGCTGATCAGGCCGTGACGTGCCGGTCCAGCGCCGCCAGGGACTGGCCGAGGAACTCCTCGGGGAACGGCGGCATGCCGCCGATCTGGTCCCGGAAGGCCTGCGGGGTGTCCGTCCAGTCGTAGGTGAGGGTGACGTCGGTGCCGGCCCCGTCGCCGGCCGGGGTGAGGTCGTACCGCCACCACCAGCCGCCGGCCTGCCACCGGCCCTCCTGCGTGGTCCCGGGCAGCCAACCGATGGTCCGGTCCTGCTCGAAGTGGGTGACCTTGTTCTCCATGACGTAGTCACCGCCCGCGAGGTCGAGGTACATGTTCACCGAGAACATCTGGCCCACGTGGTCGATCTGCGCGGTGTCCACGGCGTCACGCACCCAGTCACCGGGCTCGGTGTGCTTGTGCCGGCTCGGGTCGGCGAGTGCGGCGAACACCCGATCCGGCGGGGCGGGGATCGTGCGGGTGACGGCGAAGCGTTCGGTCATGGGGCACCTGCTCTCTGGGGGATCCTCCGGCGCGGCGTGACCGCGCGCATGTTCACACCGTACACATGCGTCGCCGGATCCGCAGCGCTTTCGCGCGTCAGTCCCGCGGCAGGACCGCCTTGCGGATCTTGCCCGCGGGCGTGAGCGGCAGCGAGTCCACGACGATCACCTCGTCGGGCACCTTGTACGCGGCGAACGCCGAGCGGCACCGCTCGCGAACCTCCTCCGGCACCACCTCCGCACCGGGCGCGGGCACGACGAACGCCCGCCCCGTCTCCCCGTAGAGCTCGCTCGGGACGCCGACGACAGCGACCATCGCGACACCGGGAAGCCCACCCACGAAGTTCTCCACCTCCGCCGGATACACGTTGTAGCCGCCGCGGACGTACATCTCCTTGAGCCTGCCGCGCAGCGTCACGTGACCGTCGTCCGCCAGCGTGGCGACGTCGCCCGTGGCCAGCCATCCGCCGGGCAGGAACGCGGCGGCGGTCGCCTCCGGCATGTCCCAGTACCCCGCGGCCACCGACGGTGCGCGCACCTGCAGTTCCCCGTCGGCGCCCGGCGCGGCCGGCGCACCGTCGGGCGTCACGATCCGCACCTCGACGCCGTCGAGCGGCGTCCCGATGGAGGTGCGGAGCAGCTCGGGGCCGTCGCCGGGAGCCGAGACGATGCACGCGCCGGACGCCTCCGACGCGCCGTACAGGTTGGCGATCCGGGTACCCGCGAACGCCTCACGCATGCGCTCCGCCAGCGCGGGTTCGAGGTTCGCGCCGCCCACGACGCAGAGCCGGACGGCGGACAGGTCGCGGCCGCCCGCGCCGTCCACCATGAGCGAGTACATCGTGGGCACACCCACGAGCAGGGTCGCGCGGGTCCGCGCGGCGGCGTCGAGGCTCTGCTCCGGGTGGAAGCCCGGCAGCAGGGCGACCGCGGCGCCCGCCACGGCGGCCGAGGCCACGGTGCAGGTGAGACCGCCCACGTGGTTGAGCGGCATGTGGCCGAGGATCACGTCGTCCCGGGTGAGCTCGAACCGGGCCGCCTCGCCCGCCGCCGAGGCCATGATCCCGCCGTGGGTGAGCACCGCGCCCTTCGGCGCGCCGGTGGTCCCCGACGTGTACAGGATCACCGCCGGTGCGGTGCCCGTGGCCGGTCCCGGCAGGGCGGCCTCCGCGGCGCCCGCCAGGAATCCCTGCCAGGTGGCCGCGCCGGCCTCGTCCGCGGCGCCCTCCTCACCCAGGTAGACGATCCGCTCCACGCCCGGGATCCGGTCCCGCATCCCGTCGAGCATGGCGACGAAGTCGTGGCCGCGGGCGTGCGCGGAGCACACGAGCAGCCGCGCGCCCGACTGCCCCAGCATGTACTCGAACTCCTGCTCCCGGTAGACCACGTTGAGGGTGACGAGCACGGCACCGATCCGGGCCGTCCCGAGCCACAACAGGATCCACTCCGCACAGTTCGGTGCCGCGACGGCCACCCGGTCGCCGTCGCGGATCCCGGCGGCGAGCAGCGCCGCGGCGACGTCACGCGCACCCTCGTCGGCGTCGCGGTAGCTGAGGCGGCCGTCGCCGGTGATGAGGAACGGCCGGTCGGGCGAGGCCTGCGCGTGCCGGGCGATCACCTCCGCGATACCCGAGGCCGCCGCGTTCCGCACCTGTTCGTCCGTCACGTTCCGAGCGTCCCACGGCGCGGGCGACGACTCACCGAATTGCGCCGGATACGGTGCGGGGCAGGGGGCGAGGACTACGCGCCGCGGTCGCGCTCCGCGTGCAGGGACTTGACGCGGCGCTCCTCGCGCAGCACAGCCTGATAACTCGCGCGCTCGGTGGTCAGCCACTCGGGCGCCTCGGCGAGCAGCGCGTCGATCTGCTCGGTGGTGAGCGCCTCGGTGATGCCGCCGCGTCCCAGGCCGGAGATGGAGACACCGAGCTTCGCGGCGACGAGGTTCTTCGGGTGCGGGCCGTTCTTGCGAAGATCGCGGAGCCACTGCGGCGGATCGGACTGCAGCGCCGCCAGCTCGTCCCGCGTGGTCGGGTTCTCCTGGAACTCGGAGGGCGTGGCGGGCAGATACACGTCCAGCTTCTTCGCCGCGGTCGCGGGTTTCATGGACTGCGCGTTCTGCCTGCTCATGCACCCCAGCCTATCGGTAGTCTCAGGCCGTGACCTCTCCGCCCGCGCCGGACCTGCCGGCCCCGCCCGCGTTGCGGCTGGCGTACGTCCCCGGCGCGACGCCCGCCAAGTGGGCCCGCACATGGGCCGAGCGCCGGCCGGGAGTGCCGCTGGAGCTGCGCCCGGTCGCGGCGGCGGAGGCGGCGGACGCGCTGCGCGCGGGCGCCGTCGACCTCGCCCTGCTGCGGTTGCCCGCCCGGACGTCCGGGCTCGCCGTCATCCCGCTCTACGAGGAGACGACGGTGGCCGTCGCCCCGAAGGACCACGTCGTCACCGCCGCGGACGAGCTGACCGCCGCGGACCTCGCCGACGAACCCGTCCTGGTACCCCTCGACGACGCGCTGCACTGGGCGGACCCGCCCGGCACTCCCATCGAGCACCGCCCCGAGACCACCGAGGACGCAGTGGAACTCGTCGCCACGGGGCTCGGGCTGCTCGTGGTGCCGCAGTCCCTCGCGCGGCTGTACCACCGCAAGGACCTCACCTACCGGCCGATCACCGACGCGCCGCCCTCCCCCGTCGCCCTCGCGTTCCGCGAGGGCGATCGGCGTGCGGACGTGGAGGAGTTCATCGGGATCGTGCGCGGCCGCCGCGAGGGCTCCTCGCGGGGCGCGGCCGACCCCGCACCCAAGCGCACCGCGCGGGAGAAGACGCTCGCCAAACAGGCCGCCCGCGCGGCGGCGGGGAAGAAGGCCGCGCCGCCGAAACCGGGGCGACGCACAGGCGGCGGCCCGCGGCGCGGCCGGCGCTGAAGGGTCAGTCCTGCGCACCGATCCACTCGTCGACGGTGCTCACCTGCGCCTGGCGCGGGAACACCTTGCGCATGAGCACCCGGTGCACCTCGGGATCGTGGTCGGCGCAGGCGTCGAACAACACGGTGAGCCGGTAGTCCAGGTCAGCGGCGTGGCGCACGGTCGACAGGACCACGCCGCTGGTGGCGATGCCGGCGAGCACCAGCCGCTCGGCGCGCAGCCCGCGCAGCACCACGTCGAGGTCGCTGCCGCTGAACGCCCCGAACCGCCGCTTGACCACGACGGGCTCCCCGGGGAGCGGCGCCACGTCGAGGACGATCGCGGTGAGCGGCGACGCCTCGGTCATGGAGTCGCCGCCGTCGAGGATGGACGACAGCGCCAGATTGCTCGGCGCGATCTCGGGATACTCGGGCCGGAACGCGACCCGCACGTGCACGACCGGGACACCCCTATCGCGCGCGGCGCTCAGCGCCCTCGCCGCCGAGGCGACGGCCGCGGCACCCGATCGCTCGGCGCCCTGCACGATGCCGTGCTGGAAGTCCATGAGGAGCAATACGGAACGTTCGGTGGCCATGCGCCCAGGCTAACGCCCGGCGACCGGGGGCGGCGTCATCCGGCCGCGGCGCGGGCGATCTCCGCGAGCTTCGCGAAGCCCTCCGTCTTGGCGCTCGAACCGCGGTAGACCAGGCCGATCCTGCGGCCCGGCGCCGGAGCCGCGAACCGGGCCGTGGCGAGATCGGTGCCCCGCAGCTCGACGGAGACCGCCGGCTCGGGCAGCAGGGTGACGCCGAGGCCGCCGGAGACGCATTGCACGATGGTCGCGAGCGACGCCGCCCGGGTGTCGCCGATGACGTCGACGCCGGACTCGGCCTGGCGGCACAGGTCGAGCGCCTGATCGCGAAGGCAGTGCCCCTCGTCCAGGAGGAGCAGCGGCAGCCCGGTGAGGTCGTCGGCGGCGAGGTCGTCGCGGCCGGCCAGCGGGTGGTCCGGCGGCACGACGAGCACGAAATCCTCGTCGTACAGCGGGATCTCACCCAGGCCCGAGGAGAGCGCGGGCAGCGCGAGCATGGCCACGTCGATCCGGCCGGCGCGCAGGGCCTCGAGCAGCCGGGCCGTCTGGTCCTCGACGACGGTGACGGCGAGGTCCGGGACGTCCGCCCGCAGCCGCGGGAGCAGGCCCGGCAACCGGTAGGGCGCGACGGTGGGGATCATCCCCAGGCGCAGGTTCCCGCGCAGTTCTCCGGTGAGTCCCGCCGCGGAGCTCACCAGCTCGGCCGCGGAGGACACGATGCCCGAAGCCTGTTCCAGCAGAGCGGTTCCCGCCTCGGTGATGAGGACCTTGCGGGTGCTGCGCTCCACCAGCTGCACGCCGAGCCCCGCCTCGAGGGACGACAGGGCCTGCGACAACGACGGCTGGCTGACGCCGAGCTTCGCTGCGGCGGTCCCGAAGTGCCGGGAGCGGGCGACGGCGACGAACGCGCGCAGCTGCGCGAGGGTCGGCTGATAAGGCTGATCGGACATGCCTATCAGTGTAGTGCCATTGATCACGATTTCTTTACAACGATGTCATTCGCTCGGCACACTCGTACCGAAAAGACGACGAGCCCGCACACATCGGGCGCTTGCAACGAATGAAGGAGTCACCGTGCCCCTCTTGACGATCGGCGATCAGTTCCCCGCGTTCAACCTCACCGCCGTCATCGGCGGCGACCTGTCGAAGGTCGACGCGCAGCAGCCCGACGACTACTTCACCACGGTCACCAGCGACGACTACGCCGGCAAGTGGAAGATCGTCTTCTTCTGGCCCAAGGACTTCACCTTCGTGTGCCCGACCGAGATCGCCGCGTTCGGCAAGCTCAACGAGGAGTTCGCGGACCGCGACGCGCAGGTCCTGGGTGCCTCGGTGGACAACGAGTTCGTGCACTTCCAGTGGCGCGCCCAGCACGAGGACCTCAAGACCCTCCCCTTCCCGATGCTCTCGGACCTCAAGCGCGAGCTGGCCGAGGCCACCGGCGTCCTCAACGCCGACGGCGTCGCGGACCGCGCCACGTTCATCGTGGACCCGAACAACGAGATCCAGTTCGTCTCCGTCACCGCCGGTTCCGTGGGCCGCAACGTCGACGAGGTGCTGCGCGTGCTGGACGCCCTGCAGTCCGACGAGCTGTGCGCCTGCAACTGGAAGAAGGGCGACCCCACCCTCGACGCGGGCGAGCTGCTGAAGGAGAGCGTCTAAACACATGTCGATCGACAACCTCAAGAACGCGGTCCCCGAGTACGCCAAGGACCTCAAGCTCAACCTGAGCTCCCTGGCCCGCTCGACCGAGCTGAACGAGCAGCAGCTGTGGGGCACGTTCCTCGCCTCGGCGGCCGCCACCCGCAACGCCACCGTGCTCAAGGAGATCTCCGAGGAGGCCGCGGACACCCTGTCGGCCGAGGCGTACAACGCCGCCCTCGGTGCCGCGTCGGTGATGGGCATGAACAACGTGGCCTACCGCGCGAAGGGCTTCCTCGGCTCGGACTACGCGCAGGTGCGCATGGGCCTGCGGATGAACATCATCGGCAACCCCGGCGTCGACAAGGCCGATTTCGAGCTGTGGAGCCTGGCGGTCTCCGCCATCAACGGCTGCGAACACTGCGTGGGCGCCCACGACGAGGTGGTTCGCCAGGCCGGGCTGACCAAGGAGCAGGTCTTCGAGGCCGTCAAGGTCGCCGCCACCGTGCAGGGTGTGGCGCAGGCCGTCTTCGCCGGCGAGACCCTGGCGTAACCACGGCAGATCCTCCGCGATCACCCCGCGGACGCGACGAAACGACGCCCGCCCCGGCTCACCCCGGGGCGGGCGTCGTTTTCCGTACACGTAACGATTCGGCGCGGCCCCACGAACCTGAGGACATGCGAACGACCGCGCTCACGGTGCTCCGGTGCCTCGCGCTTCTCGTCCTCTTCACGGGTTTCGCCTCCGCCGCAACGGCCTCACAGCCCCGGTCGGTCCAGTACGAGGACTTCGCCCGCGATCTCGACCGCGGTGCCGTCGAGCTGATCGTCCTGGAGGAATCGTCGTCCACCGGCGACGTCTCGGGGCCGACCGCATGGATCGCGGTGTGGTCGACCGGGCCGTTCCAATGGCGACGGGGCCCCGTCGTCGAAGGGAATCCGGTGCCGCTCGCGGACTTCACGACCCTCATGAGGGATCGCGGGGTGCGCGTCGCCCAGGAGGACGACGACGAGAACACGATCGTCATCGCGTGGCCGTTCGAGGCCCCCGCGTGGTTCGGCACACTGCTCGGCCTGACCTGGCTCGCGACGTTCCTCGCGATGCTCTCCTCCCGCCCGCGCTGGGGCAACCGGTGGGCGTGGTTCTGGATGTTCGTCATCGGCCAGGTCGGGGTACTGCTCTACCTGCTCGTCGAACCAGCCCCGCTGTGGCGCCGGCAGCACGACGAGCACGGACCGTCGGAGGACACCGTCGCGCCGTGGATGCGCGACCCCGCCGCCCCCGACGAGCCCCCGTCGTTCACGCCGGTGCCGCCCGGGTCCCTGCCTCCCGAGCCCGCGCCGGACACCCGGGTGAGCGGCGGCACGGGGTGCCTCTACTCGATCGTCACGAGCATCGGCGCCGCGGTCCTCGCCGGCGTGCTCGGCTGGGCCGCGGGCCACGTCCTCCCCTGACTCACGGCCGCCAGGCACCCGCCTGCTGCCGGGTGGCGTGGTTGAGCCGGTTCCACAGGTTGATCTGCGCGATCGCGAGGACCAGGGCGGCGAGCTGATCCGCGGCGAACTCGTCGGCCGCCGCGTCCCACAGCGCGTCCGGCACGGCGTCGGGCTCGTCCGACAGCCGGGTGAGCTGCTCCGTCATCTCCAGCGCGATCCGCTCCGCGTCGGAGAAGTACGGCGTGTGCCGCCACGCCCCGACGGCGAACAGACGCTCGTCGGAGGCGCCGAGCTTGCGCGCCATCCGCCAATGCCCGTCGAGACACGTGCTGCACCCGTTGAGCTGGCTCGCCCGCATGTTCACCAGTTCCACCAGTTCCGGCGACAGGCCCGTCGCGGTCACCGCCTCGCTCACCTTCAGCAGCGCCTGCATCGCCCCGGGCAGGGCCATCGCGGGGTTCGTCATCCGTGCGGTCATGATCTACTCCTCGTGTTCGTCACATCCGGGGCGCTCGCCCCGTCACACATCTGACGGATCGACGACGGAGGATGTGACACATGGATATCGACGAGTTCGAATCGGCCCGCCCGCGCCTGATCGCGGTGGCCACCCGGATGCTCGGGTCCCGGGCCGACGCGGAGGACGCCGTGCAGGAGGCCTGGCTCCGCGCGGACCGGGCGGACGACGGCGGCACCGTCGACAACCCGGCCGCCTGGCTGACCACCGTGGTCTCCAGGATCTGCCTGGACCGCCTGCGTGCCCGCCGCGATACCGCGCCGCTCGACGGCGTGGACAGGCCCGATCCCGCACCGGGGCCGGATGAGCACGCACAGCTCGCGGAGTCGGTGGGCGCCGCGATGGGCGCGGTCCTCGACGACCTGGCGCCGGCCGAGCGCGTCGCCTTCGTCCTGCACGACGTGTTCGCCGTGCCCTTCGACGACGTCGCGGCGGTCCTCGGCAAGACCCCCGCCGCCACCCGCCAGCTCGCGAGCCGCGCCCGCCGCAGGGTGTCCGGCGTGCCGCGCCCGGACGCGGCGCGCGCCGACGCCGTGCGGGCCTTCCTCGCGGCCTCCCGGGACGGGGACTTCACCGCGCTCGTCGACCTGCTCGACCCCGACGCCGTGTTCCGGACCCACACCGACGGTGCGCCGTCGACGGTCCTGACGGGGGCGCCCGCCATCGCGGAGGCCTTCCTGTTCAAGGCGAAGACCGCGCTCGTCGCCCTGGTGGACGGACTGCTCGGATACACCGTGCGGCTGCCCGGCGCGACCGACTACCTGCTGCTCGGGGACGTGACCTTCACCGCCGAGGGCCGCATCGCCGGCCTGGACGTCACCCTCCGCACCGAGGAGGTGGCCGGGAGCGAGGTCGTCCCGCTCTGACCCGGAAACGACGGTGCCCGCCTCCGGAGATCCGGGGGCGGGCACCGTCGTTCGGGGCTAGTGGTCGATCGCCTTCTCGACACCGACGCCGGTGAGCGAGCGGACCTCCATCTCGACCGCCTTGTCCTTCATGTTGTCGTCGGGCTTGCCGAGGAAGGTGCCGAGGACCGCCAGGCCGAATCCGACGGGGATCGACACCAGGCCCGGATTCTCCAGCGGCCACCACGCGAAGTCGGCCGATTTGATCATCGAGGTCGACTTCCCGGACACCGCCGGCGAGAAGATGATCAGGATGATCGCGGTGCCCAGGCCGCCGTACATCGACCACAACGCGCCGGTGGTGTTGAACTTGCGCCAGAACAGCGAGAACAGGATCGTCGGCAGGTTGGCCGACGCCGCGACGGCGAACGCGAGGGCCACCAGGAAGGCGATGTTCTGCCCCATGGCGCCGATGCCCAGGACGATCGAGATGATGCCGAGCACCACCACGGTGATCCGGGAGACCTTCACCTGGGATTCGGCGCTGGCCCGGCCGTGCTTGATCACGCCGTTGTAGATGTCGTGCGCGAGGCTCGCCGACGCGGTGATCGCGAGGCCCGCCACCACCGCGAGGATCGTGGCGAACGCGACCGCGGAGATGACGCCCATCATGATCTCCCCGCCGAGGGCGAACGCGAGCATCGGCGCGGCGGAGTTCACGCCGCCGGGGGCCTTGGCGATGACGTCGGGCCCCACGTAGGCGGCGGCACCGAAGCCCAGCACGAGCGTGAACAGGTAGAAGGCGCCGATCAGGCCGATCGCCCAGGTGACGGAGCGACGCGCCTCCTTGGCGGTGGGCACCGTGTAGAACCGCATGAGCACGTGCGGCAGGCCGGCGGTGCCCAGCACCAGGGCCAGCGCGAGCGAGATGAAGTCGAGCTTGCTGGTCTCGGTCTTGCCGTACTTCAGGCCCGGCTCGATCAGCTTCTCCCCCGCCTTGGGGCTGCCCTCGATGGCCTTGGCCAGCAGCTCGGAGAAGTTGCCCTTCACCGCGACCATCACCATGAGCGACATCAGCAGGGCGCCGAAGATCAACAGCACGGCCTTGACCATCTGCACGTAGGTGGTGCCCTTCATGCCGCCGACGAGGACGTACAGGATCATCAGGATGCCGACCACGGCCACGACGACGGCCTGCCCGGTGGTTCCCTTGATGTTGAGCAGCAGGGCGACCAGGCCGCCCGCGCCGGCCATCTGGGCGATCAGGTAGAACAGCGACACCGCGAGCGTGGCGAGCGCCGCCGCCATGCGCACGGGGCGCTGCTGCAGGCGGAAGCTCAGCACGTCGGCCATCGTGAACTTGCCCGTGTTGCGCAGCCGCTCGGCCACCAGCAGCAGGGCCACGAGCCACGCGACGAGGAAACCGATCGAGTAGAGGAATCCGTCGTAACCGGAGACCGCGATCGCTCCGCAGATCCCGAGGAAGCTGGCCGCCGACAGGTAGTCGCCGGCGATGGCGAACCCGTTCTGCGGGCCGGAGAACGAGGCGCCGCCGGTGTAGAAGTCGGTGGCCTTCTTGGTGGTCCTGCTGGCCTTGATGACGAGGCCCATCGTGACGCCGATGAAGATCAGGAAGATGATGATGTTGAGGGTGGGCGAGCCGACCTGCTGGCCGACCTCGACGCGATCGGGTTCCCACGCCAGGAATGCGCTCACTTGTCGCCCTCCACGTCCTTGAGCTCGCCCTCGATGTGCTCACGCAGATCGGTGGCGATGGGATCGACCTTGGTGTTGGCGAAACGCACGTACGCCCAGGTGATGCCGAACGTCGTCACGAACTGCGCCAGTCCGATCACGAGGGCCACGTTGATGTTGCCCCACAGCTTGGTCGACATGAAGTCGTGCGCGTAGGTGGCCAACAGGACGTAGGCCAGATACCAGGTCAGGAATGCCACAGAGACGGGGATGACGAATCTCGCCAGCCGACTGCGCAGCTCGTGGAATTCCTCGCTGTCGTAGGCGCGTTGATAGACCGCGGCCGTATCCTCTTCATTCACACCGCGCAGTGTGTCACGGCTCACAGCGTAAAGGGGATTGAATCGGCCACAAAAGAGCCGGTTGCAACCCCGTGCAACCCCGCCGGGCGCGGCGCCGTGACCAGCGGCGCCCGGCGGTCACCGATCAGGCGTCGAGCGCGCGCCGCGTACCCGCCGCGATCTCGGCGACCTGCTCGTCGGTCATGACGAAGGACGGCGAGTACTGCAGCGTGCCGAGCCCGGCCGCGCGTCCCGAGATACCTTCGGCGCGTAGCTTCTTCACCATCGCCATGGCCTCCGCGGGCTCGTGCAGCTGCACGCCGGCGACGGCGCCGACGCCACCGCGCACCTCCTTGACCTTCGGGTGATCGGCGAGCGTGGACAGCTCTCGCAACAGCGTGTCCTGCAGCCGCAGCGCCTCGTCGACGAGGTTCTCCCGCTCCATCACGTCGAGCACCGCCATGGACGCCGCGGCGGCCGCGGCGTGCCCGCCGTAGGTGTAGCCGTGCCGCCACCACACGCCGCCGGAGAAGAAGGGCTCGGCGATCCACGGCGCCACGAACAGGGCGCCCATCGGGACGTAGCCACTCGTGAGCCCCTTCGCGGTGGTCATGAGATCGGGCTGCAGGTCGAACCTGCTCGATGCGAACCAGGCGCCACCGATCCGGCCGAAGCCCGTGACCACCTCGTCGGCGATGAACAGCACGTCGTGCTCGCGGCAGATGTCGCGCACCTCGCGCAGGTAGCCCTCGGGCGGCGGCAGGAGGCCGCCCGCGCCGATCACGGGCTCGGCGACGAACGCGGCGATCGAATCGGCACCGACCCGCTCGATGAGGCCGAGCAGCGCCTTGGCGTCGTCCCAGCCGATGGTCGCGGTGTCGTCGAAGAGGACCCCGCCGTAGCCCTCGGCGTTGACGGGGATGCCGCCCAGGCTGGTGCCGCCCACGTGCATGCCGTGATAGGCGTTCGCGCGGCCGACGATCAGCTTCTTCTCCGGCCGGCCCTTCTCCTGCCAGTACCGCCGGGCGAGCTTGATCGCCGAGTCCACCGAATCGGAACCGCCGGAGGTGAAGAAGATCTTGCTGTCGGGCACCGGCGCGATCCCCTGCAGGCGGTTCGCGAGCGCCACCGTGGTGTCGGTCGCGGAGTCGCCGAACCCCGTCACGTGCGCCACCTTGAGCAGCTGCTCGCGCACCGCGTCGGCGACCTCGGCGCGGCCGTGGCCGATGTTGGCGAACCACAGCCCCGCGGTCGCGTCGAGGTAGCGGTTGCCGTCCGTGTCGAAGACGTGGGCGCCTTCGCCCCTCGAGTAGACGAAGGCTCCGTTCTGCTCGACCGCGCCCATGTCCGCGAAGCCGTGCCAGAGTGCCGATGAGGTCGTGGGTCCCTGTGCGCTCATGATGGATAAACTAGAACAAATGACGAAGCGAGCGACAGGGGCGGGCACCGGTGCGCCCACCAAACGCGACCTCCACGCGGCGCTCGGCACGGATGGCGAGCCCGCGGTCACCCTCCGCGACGAGACCCGGCTCCGCGGGAAGATCAAGCGCGCCAAGCCCGGTGATCTCGAACGCCTCGCCCGCGAGGTGGCGGCGGCGCGGGAACGGTACGCGACCCGACGGGACGCCGTGCCCACCGTCACCTACCCCGAGAACCTTCCGGTCAGCGCGCGGCGCGACGAGATCGCGAAGGCGATCGCCGAGAACCAGGTGGTGATCCTCGCCGGTGAGACGGGCTCGGGCAAGACCACCCAGCTGCCCAAGATCTGCCTCGAACTGGGCCGCGGCGTGCGCGGAATGATCGGCCACACCCAGCCCCGCCGGCTCGCCGCGCGGAGCGTGGCCGAGCGCATCGCCGAGGAGACGCACACCGAGCTGCGCGAGGCCGTCGGCTACGCGGTGCGGTTCACGGACCGGGTCTCCCCCGCCACGTCGGTCAAGCTCATGACCGACGGCATCCTGCTGCGCGAGCTCACCCGCGACCGCCTGCTGCGCGACTACGACACGGTCATCATCGACGAGGCGCACGAACGCAGTCTCAACATCGACTTCATCCTCGGCTATCTCAAGCAGATCCTGCCCCGCAGGCCGGATCTCAAGGTGATCGTCACGTCGGCGACCATCGAGCCGGAACGGTTCGCCGCGCACTTCGCGTCGCCCGACGGTGCGCCGGCCCCCGTCATCGAGGTCTCCGGGCGCACGTACCCGGTGGAGATCCGGTACCGGCCGCTGGACGAGCTCACCGACGACGGGGACGATCCGGCCGATCAGGTGACCGGCATCTGCCACGCCGTCGACGAGCTGTCCCGGGAGGCGCCCGGCGACGTTCTCGTGTTCCTGTCCGGCGAGCGCGAGATCCGGGACGCCGCCGAGGCACTCGCCTCCCGGGTCCGCCCGGGAACGGAGATCCTGCCGCTGTACGCGCGGCTCTCGGCAGCGGAGCAGCACCGGGTGTTCGCCCCGCACGCCGGGCGGCGGATCGTGCTGTCCACCAACGTCGCCGAGACCTCCCTCACGGTCCCGGGGATCAAGTACGTGGTGGACACGGGTACGGCCCGCATCTCGCGGTACTCGCTGCGCACCAAGGTGCAGCGCCTCCCGATCGAACCCGTCTCGCAGGCGTCCGCGCAGCAGCGGTCGGGGCGCTGCGGCCGCACGTCCGACGGTGTCGCGATCCGCCTGTACTCCGAGGACGATTTCGACGCGCGTCCCGTGTACACCGATCCCGAAATCCTGCGGACGAACCTCGCCTCGGTGGTGCTGTCGATGACCGCGCTGGATCTCGGTGAGGTGTCCGCGTTCCCGTTCGTCCAGCCGCCGGACGAGCGCGCGGTGCGGGACGGAGTCGCGCTCCTCGAGGAACTCGGCGCGTTGGAGGACGCCCACGTCGGGCACAAGCGGCTCACGCCGGTCGGGCGGCAGCTCGCGGACCTCCCGGTGGATCCGCGGATGGCCCGGATGCTGGTGGCCGCGAAGGAGTTCGGCGCCCTGCCCGAGGTCCTCGTGATCGTGGCGGGCATGTCCATCCAGGACGTCCGGGAGCGGCCCTCCGAACACCGGCAGGCAGCCGACGAGAAGCACGCGCGGTTCGCCGATCCCACTTCGGACTTCCTCTCCTACCTCAATCTGTGGCGGCACCTCGGCGACCGCCGAGCCGAGTTGAGCTCGAGCGCCTTCCGCCGCGAGTGCCAGCGCGAGTTCCTGCACTACGTGCGGATCCGGGAGTGGCAGGACCTGCACGGCCAGCTCCGGCAGATCTGCCGCGACATGGGGTGGAAGCTCGACTCCCTGGGCCGGGAGCCGGCACCGTCGCCCGACCTGATCCATCAAGCACTGCTGTCCGGCCTGCTCTCGCAGATCGGACTCCGCGAGACCGATGGCAAGGAGTTCCTCGGCGCGCGCAACGCGAAGTTCCTCGTGTTCCCCGCGTCCGCGCTGTACCGCAAGCCGCCGCGTTTCGTCATGGCGGGCGAGTTGGTGGAGACGTCGCGGCTGTTCGCGCGGACGGTCGCGAAGATCGAGCCGGAGTGGGCGGAGAAGCTGGCCGGGCCCCTCGCGAAGCACCAGTACTCCGAGCCGCACTGGTCCACCAAGCGCGAGGCGGTGCTGGCGAAGGAGCGGGTCACCCTGTTCGGGGTGCCGCTGGTGGCGGACCGCACCGTGAACTACGGCCGGATCGATCCCGTGGTGGCCCGCGAGTTGTTCCTGCGTCACGCCCTCGTGCAGGGCGAATGGCGCACCCGCCACGCGTTCTTCGCGCGCAACCGCGCGCTGCTCGACGACGCCGAGTACCTGGAGGACAAGGCCCGCCGGCGCGACATCGTGGTCGACGAGGACGCGCTGTTCGCGTTCTACGACCGCCGTGTTCCCGAGGGCATCGTGTCGGCGCGGCACTTCGACTCGTGGTGGAAGAAGGAGTCGCGCTCGGATCCCGGGCTACTCGATCTCACCGCGGACGATCTCCTCGTGGACGGCGCCGCCGACGTGACCGCGGACGCCTACCCCACGTCGTGGTTGCAGGGGCGGATAGAGGTACCGCTGAAGTACCGGTTCGAGCCGGGCGCCGCGGACGACGGGGTGACCGCGCGCATCCCGGTGCAGGACCTCGCGACGGTCCGCGCGGACGGCTTCGAGTGGCTCGTGCCCGCGATGCGGGAGGAACTCGCCACGTCGTTGATCAAGACCCTGCCCAAGCAGCTCCGCCGCGAGGTGGTGCCCGCCCCCGACTTCGCGGCGGCCGCGCTCGCCCGCCTCACTGCGCGTTCGGAGCCGTTGGCAGAGGGGCTGGCCCGTGAACTCACGCAGCTGTCCGGCACCGTGATCCGCGCCCACGACTTCTCGCCGGAGGCGCTCCCCGACCACCTGCGCGTCACGTTCGTGGTGATCGGCGATGACGGCCGCGTACTCGGCAGCGGCAAGGATCTCGAGGCGCTCAAGCGGCGGCTCGGCGCCGCGGTCCAGGAGGATCTCTCGAACCGCGCCGGGGTCTACGAGAGGACGCCGGCCCGCGAGTGGACCGCCGAGACGCTGGGCGACGTGCCGCGGAAGGTGGACACGGAGGCGCACGGCAGCCGCGTGACGGGATTCGGCACGCTGTACCCGTTCCCCGAGGGCGCGCCGGACCGCGCCGGGGTGCGGGTGGTGGCCGGCGAAGCGGAACAGGCGCGGCTCATGGGGGCCGGTCTGGACGTTCTCCTGGCCAACGCTCTGCCCGCGGCGCACAAATCGGCGCTCCAGTCGCTGTCGCAGAAACAGCGCCTCGCACTGTCGCAGAGCCCCTACGAGACCCCGATGGCCCTCCTCGAGGACTGCCGGCGGCGCGCGATCACCGATCTCCGCGCGCGGGCCGGTACCGCATGGACGCCGGCCGAATTCGCCGCACTCACGGGCACGGTCCGTGCCGGGCTCGGCGAGACCCAACAGCAGTACCTGGCGTGGGTCGCCGAGGCCGTCGCGACGGCGACCGATGTGCGCGGGGCGATCGCGAACCCGCCGGGGGCGCTGCGGGACGCCGCGGACGACATCGCAGAACAACTCGATTCGCTGCTGTTCCCCGGCTTCATCGCGGCGACACCCGGCGAGCACCTGCGGCACCTTCCCCGGTACGTGGCGGGCGCCGCGGCCCGGTGGAACGCCCTGCCGGCCGCGGTCGACCGGGACGCGCGCGGACTGACGGTGCTGGACAGGGTGTACGGCGCCCTCACCGCGCGCCTCGATGCGCTGCCCGAGCACCGCCGCGACGCCGCCCTGGACTCGGTGCACTGGCAGATCGAGGAGCTGCGGGTCAGCCTGTTCGCGCAGTCGCTGGGGACCGCCGGTTCGGTCTCGGAGAAGAAGGTTCTCGCGGCGATCACCGCACTGGCGTAGGCCGGGCGTCCGTGGGCCTGGCGACGCGCCCGTCCGCGAGGGCCGTCCGCACGGGCCGGGCCGCGACCGTCATGCCGCGTCGGTCGGGTCCGCCGCGGCGCGCTTGCGCAGCTCGCGGATCGCGGCCTCGAAGTCCTCGATCGACGTGAATCCCTGGTAGACGGAGGCGAACCTCAGGTAGGCCACCTCGTCCAGGTCCCGCAGCGGGCCGAGGATGGCGAGGCCCACCTCGTTGGCGGGCACCTCGGCGATGCCCATGGCGCGCACGGCGTCCTCCACCTGCTGCGCCAGCTTGTGCAGGTCGTCCTCCGCGACATCCCTGCCCTGGCACGCGCGGCGCACGCCCTTCATGACCTTCTCGCGGCTGAAGGGCTCGGTGACGCCGTTGCGCTTGACCACCGCCATGACCGCGCTCTCGACCGTCGTGAACCGGCGGCCGCACTCGTTGCAGGATCGGCGGCGGCGGATGCCCTGCCCGTCGTCGAACACGCGCGAATCCACCACTCGCGTGTCCTCGTTCTTGCAGAACGGACAATGCATCGGTTCACCTCCCGCGCGGCTGCGCTCGGCCGGTCGGCAGGGCAGCTGCAAGATCGTGGCACCGGCCACATGCGCTCCCCGCGTTGTTGCCTTCGAGGATACTCGCCGTGCCAGCGGCACCACGTTGTCGAGGTGCACCACCCGTCCGCCTCGCCGGGAATTCGCGATCGCCGTCTTCGTGGTCATCTGCCGTTCCTTCCGATCTCCGTTGCCGATGCCGCGTTCAGGACCGCGGGGTGACGAGGGTCTGGCCCGGGCGGATCCGCCCGTCCTGCAGGCCGTTGATCTCCGCGATCTCGGCGGCGACGGTGGCGGTGGCGCGCTCCGGCGCCACCTCATGGGCGATCTGCTCGAGGCTCTGCCCCTCGCGGACGGTCACCATCGTGGTGAGGCCGGCGCGCTGCGCGGCCGCACCGTCCGACGCCTGCGCCTCCTGCGGCGCACCGCCGAACAGGAGCACGACGCCGAGGAAGGCGCCTGCGGCGGCCACCAGGCAGGCCGCGAAGGTGACGCGCGGCGACCGCCTGGCGCATCCGTCCACGCGGGAGGCGCCGCGCGGCATCCGGCGGGCCGCCGGCCGAACGCGGATCCGTTCGACGGAACGCGTGGAGGCGCCGCGTGCCCCGGTGACGCGCACCGGGCCGGTCGCCGTTCGAACGGCGCCCTCGGTGACGGCGTTCGATACCGTGATCGATCCTGCGGCACCCTCCGCCGCCCGTGCGCGGGACAGCCGCGGCGACACGCCCCGCGCCCGCGCGGCACCCCGGCGGTGCGGCGACGGAGTGGCGCGGCGGTCCGCACCGGCGACGCCGCCGGCTGCGCCCTGCGCTGCGGTGATGACATCCCGATCGATGATCGCAGTCATGGTCTCTCCTTCGATTCGGTCGCGGCTTCTCCGCTGTTGCCTACCGGTCTATCGGAGGGGACTGACAAGTTTTCAATCCAGCCCCACCAGTCACACCAGTAGGCGTGCAGGTGTTCGAAAGAACCTCTGTTCGAGTTCTATCACACCCCCGGCATCAGCGGAAGACACGCGGTCGAATTTCTCGAACAAATGTTTGTCAGCGGTTCGAACCTGGACTACAGTGGAGTTCAACCAAGACGGGCGTGAGGAGCGGCACATGACTGAAGACCGGCAGATTCAACACAGGGACAAGCGCTTTCGCGACGCGCAGGGCAACGTCTCCGAGGATCACCTCACGCGGCGGCAGAAGCAGGTGCTGGAGGTGATCCGCCGGTCCGTTCGGGACCGCGGCTACCCGCCGAGCATCCGCGAGATCGGCGACGAGGTGGGGCTCACCTCCACGTCGTCAGTCGCGCACCAGCTCCGCACGCTCGAACGCCTCGGCTTCCTCCACCGCGATCCGAATCGCCCGCGCGCAGTGAACGTGCAGGGCGCCGAGGAGCGCACCGCCCAGGTGATCCAGAAGGTCATGGAGGACGAGGAGCGCATGCCCGATCCGGCCTTCGTCCCCGTCCTGGGCCGGATCGCCGCCGGAGGGCCGATCCTCGCGGAGGAGGCGGTGGAGGAGATCTTCCCGCTTCCCCGGGAGCTGGTCGGCGAGGGCTCGCTCTTCCTGCTCAAAGTGATCGGCGAGTCCATGACCGACGCCGCCATCTGCGACGGCGACTGGGTGGTGGTGCGTCAGCAGTCGGTCGCCGACAACGGCGACATCGTGGCCGCGATGCTCGACGGCGAGGCCACGGTCAAGACGTTCCGCCGCACCGGCAAGGATGTGTGGCTCATGCCGCACAACCCCGCGTTCGATCCGATCCACGGCAACGACGCGGTGATCCTGGGCAAGGTCGTCACCGTCATGCGCCGGATCTAGAGCGTTCCGCCCCCGCCGTCCGCGAACGCTCGGTTTCCCGGAGGTACGAGTCCGTCTTCGGCCTCGTACCCTCAGGAGACCGAGCGTTCGCCGTTCGACAGGTCGATGGTCAGCCCGCGGTGGCCTCGGCGTAGCGGTGTAGGTGGTCGACGGCGGAACCGAACTCCGTCTCGATCGCGGTGAGCCGCTTGAAGCAGTGACCGATCGCGAGCTCCTCCGTGAGGCCCATGCCGCCGTGCAGCTGGACGGCGTTCTGGCCGATGAACCGCGCGGCCCGGGCGACGGTGATCTTCGCGGCGGAGACGGCGCGGCGCCGCTGCCGGGGCTCGGCGTCCTGATTGAGCACGGCGAGGTAGGTGGCCGCCACCGCCTGCTCCAACTCGAGCGACATGTCCACCATCCGGTGCTGCAGCGCCTGGAAGGAGCCGATCGGGACGCCGAACTGCTTGCGCTGCTTGGCGTACTCCACCGTGTCCGTCACCACACGCCGCATGATCCCGACGGCCTCCGCGCACTGCGCCGCCACCGCGGCGTCCAGCACGGGCTCGATGACCTCCCACGCGCCGCCCTCGGCGCCGAGCAGCGCGCTCGCGGGGAGCCGCACATCGGTGAACACGAGATCACCGGTGTGGTGGTCGTCGATGGTGCGAAAGTAGTGCGCCTCGACGCCGGTGGGCGGGGCCTGCGGGTCGAACTCCAGCAGGAACAGCGACAGGCCTCCGCGATCGAGCCGCTCCCCGGACGTCCGTGCCGCCACCACGAGGTGGGTGGCCAGCGACAGGTCGGCCACCACGGTCTTGGCGCCGGAGAGCCGGTAGCCGTCGCCGTCCGCCGTCGCGGTGAGCTGCACGTCCCAGGGCTCTCGCCCGGAGCCGGGCTCGGTGAGCGCGAACGCGATCCGCGCGGCGCCCTCGGCGATCCTCTCGGCGACCGCGTCGGCGTTCCCGCCGCCCGAGCGGGTGAGCAGCCCGGCGCCGACCACGGCGGTGCCGAGGTACGGCTCCACGACGAGCGCGCCGCCGAGCGCCTCGCTGATGACCATCGTCTCCTCGGCGCCGCCGCCGAGGCCGCCGACCGATTCGGGCAGGGTCGCGGCGAGGATTCCGAGATCGGACGCGAACGCCTCCCAGACCGCGGGCTGCCAGCCCGCGGCGGACCGCGCGGCCTGCCGGGATTCGAGCAACGGGTAGCGGCCGGCCAGGTAGGCGGTGACCGAGTCCCGCAGCAGTGTCTGTTCGTGCGTGAGTGTGAAGTCCATCTACAGCCCCAATGCCGCCTTCGCCAGGATGTTCCGTTGGATCTCGTTGGAGCCGGCATAGATCGAGCCGGCCCGGTCGTTGAAGTAGCGCAGCGGGGCGACGGCCTGCCAGAGGTCGCCGCTGTGCGCACCGTCGGCGGGCGGTGTGTACTCCACCACCGGACCGCCGGGCCGGGTCACGTGCGGCTGGTAGACCCGGCCCCGCGGCCCCGCACTCTTGTGGATGAACTCGGTGATCGCCTGGCTCAGTTCAGTGCCCAGGATCTTCAGCATCGACGATGCGGTGCCCGGGTTACCGCCGGCCGCGAGCACCGCGAGCGAGCGGTGCTCGAGGATCTCCAGCACGTCCACCCGCGCACGCAACTCGGCGAGGCCGAGGCGGAAGTCGGGGTCCTCCGCGAGGGGCAGGCCGCCGCGCCCGGGCACGCCGTGCGCCTGCTCGGCGAGACGGTCGAGGGACACCTGCAGCCACGGCGCGGCCGCGCCGCCGCCCCGCTCGAATTCGAGCAGGTACTTCGCGACGGTCCATCCCTGGTCGACCTCGCCGAGGACGTTCGCCCGCGGCACGCGGACGTTGTCGAAGAAGACGACGTTCTGCACCTCCTCGCCCGAGGCCATGACCAGCGGCTGGATCTCGATGCCCGGCACCGTCATATCCAGCAGGATGAACGTGATGCCCTGCTGTTTGCGCTCCTGCTTGGACGTGCGCACCAGCGCGAACATCCAGTTCGCCTCTCGCGCATGGGTGGTCCAGATCTTCGAGCCGCTGAGCAGGAAGTCGTCACCGTCGGGCTCCGCGCGCATCTGCAGCGACGCGAGGTCGGATCCGGATTCCGGCTCGGAGTAGCCCTGGCAGAAGAAGACCGAGGCGTCGAGGATGCCGGGGAGGAAGAACTTCTTCTGCTCCTCGGTGCCGAAGCGGATGATCGCGTGGGCCACCATGCGGATGCCCATGGGCGAGAGGAACGGAGCGCCCGCCACCACGGATTCGCGGGAGAAGATGTAGTGCTGCGCGACGGACCAGTCCTGGCCCCCGTACTCCACGGGCCACGCCGGCGCGGCCCAGCCGCGCTCGTGCAGGATCGCCTGCCACTGCAGGCTGGCCTCGTGGTCCGAGTACACGCTCGTGGCCAGGTTCCCGGCGGCCCGCAGGTCGTCGGTGAGGTGCGAATCGAGGAATTCGCGCACCTCGTCGCGGAAGGCCTCTTCCTCCGCGGAGAACTTCACATCCATGCGCCACTCCTTGATGGGCTCCGACCGTGACCGGCTTTGACACCCTCGCATCAGCGAGACAAAATAGGATTATGTCTCATCCCGATCGATCTGCCAACCAGCAGGCGCTGATCCGCTGCGCCGCGGACTGGTTCCGCGAGGGACGACGCGTCGATCTGGGGCAACTCGCCGCCGCGCAGGGCGTGGGCCGGGCCACCGTGTACCGCTGGTTCGGCAGCCGGGAGCACGTCGTGGGCGAGGCGATCTGGCTCGGCATCGCGCAGGCGATCGAGCGGGTGCAGGCCGACGAGCCGGTACGCGACCGCGCCGCGTTCCTCCGCGCGTTCGAACGTCTCGCGCACGAGGTCCGCAGCTATCCCCCGTTGGCCCGGTTCGCCGCCGACGAGCCCGAATTCGCCATGCGGGTGCTGCAGTCCGGCCGCAGCGTCGTGCAGGCGCGGCTCATCGACTGGGTGGACGGCTGGCTCCACGCCATCGACGTGCCGCCGGACGGCGACGTGCGCGGCGTCTCCCGCGCCGATCTCGCCTACGCGATCGTCCGGCTCGCGGAATCGTTCCTCTGGTCGGACATGCTGATCGGCACGCCGCCGCAGCCCGGGAAGGCCACCCCGGTGGTGGAGCTCCTCCTCCTCGGCGCCGAGACCTCGGCCCGCTGACACGCTCCGCAGCGAGGCGGCGCACCGTCGGGCGCGGAAACCGTTCAGCCGGAGACGATCCCGACCACCAGGTTGATCGCCGTGGCCAGGATCAGGGTGCCGAACACGTAGGAGAGCAGGCAGTGCCGCAGCACCACACTGCGGATCGCGGGCGACGACACCGAGGTGTCCGACACCTGGTACGTCATGCCCAGGTTGTAGCTGAAGTAGAAGAAGTCCCGGTACGCGGGCGGATCGTCGCCGTTGAAGTCGATGCCGCCCGGATCGTCGCCCTCGTCGCCGTAGAACTGCTCCGCGTACCGGGTGGCGTACGTCAGGTGCAGCGACCCCCACACCGCGAACGCGGCGAACAGCGCGGCGCCGGCCGCCGCGTCCTTGTTGTCGGTCCGGCCCGCCACGAGCAGCACCACGATCGCCACCAGCCCGCTCAGCGCGATCACGGCGACCACGAACTCCGCGACACCGGGCCGGAAGTTCTCCCGCCGCACGGTGTGTTTCGTGGACTCGGCGTCCAGCGGCCACAGCACCAACCACCCCGCGGCCACCCACACCGCGGCCGCGGCGCCGATGCCCACGAGCACCGCGAGCGACACCGCAGAGAGGCCGCCGACGATCGCCGTGGCGATCACCCCGGCGACGAGTGAGACGGTCGCGCGGGTGCCGACGGACAGCGGCGGGCTCGAAGCGGGTCGGGTCATCCGTCGATTGTGCGCGCGTTCTCCTCGAACCGCGACAGCAGACCCGCCAGCGCACCGGGCACCCGGGCGGTGAGCCGCGTCCCGTCGGCCTCGTGCTCCGCCGAGACCACCGTGCCCTCGGCGTGGATGCGCGCCAACAGGTCACCGCGGTCGTACGGCAGCAGCGCGGTCACCTCGACGTCGCCGGCCGTGATCAGGTCGGTCATCCGCCGCAGCAACTCGTCGATCCCGTCGCGGGTGTGCGCCGAGACGAACACCGCCTCCGGCAGCGCAACTCGCAACTGCGCGAGGACCACCGGATCCGCGGCGTCGGTCTTGTTGACCACCAGCAGTTCCCGCGGCAACGCGGCCTCGCGCTCCCCCGCCACCTCGCGCAGCACCTGGCGCACCGCGTCGATCTGGCGCTGCGGCATCGGGTCGCTGCCGTCCACGACGTGCAGCAGCAGGTCGGCGTCGACGACCTCCTCCAGCGTGGAGCGGAAGGCCTCGACCAACTGCGTGGGCAGGTGCCGCACGAAACCCACGGTGTCCGTGAGCACGACGTCGCGGCCGTCGGTGAGCGTGCCGTGCCGGGTGGTGGGGTCGAGCGTCGCGAACAGCGCGTCCTGCACCAGCACGCCCGCGTCGGTGATCGCGTTGAGCAGGCTGGACTTGCCCGCGTTGGTGTACCCGGCGATCGCGATCGACGGGACGCCCGAGCGGCGCCGGGCGCCGCGCTTGGTGTCGCGGGCCTGCTTCATGCCCTTGATCTCGCGGCGCAGCTTGGCCATCCGCTCGCGGATGCGGCGCCGGTCGGTCTCGATCTTGGTCTCACCGGGACCGCGCAGGCCCACGCCGCCGTTGCTGCCGGCGCGACCACCGGCCTGCCGGGACAGCGCCTCGCCCCAGCCGCGCAGCCGGGGCAGCATGTACTCCATCTGTGCCAGGGTGACCTGCGCCTTGCCCTCGCGCGAGGTGGCGTGCTGGGCGAAGATGTCGAGGATCAGGGCGGTGCGGTCGATGACCTTGACCTTCACCACCTTCTCCAGGGCGTTGAGCTGGGCGGGCGTGAGCTCGCCGTCGCAGATCACGGTGTCGGCGCCGGTCGCGAGCACCACCTCGCGCAGCTCGTGGGCCTTGCCCGAGCCGATGTAGGTGGCCGGGTCCGGCCGGTCACGGCGCTGGATCACGCCGTCGAGGACCACGGAGCCCGCGGTCTCCGCGAGCGCCTTGAGTTCGGCGAGGGACGAATCGGCCTGCGCGGCGGACCCCTCGGTCCACACGCCTACCAGCACCACCTGCTCCAGGCGGAGCCGGCGGTATTCGACCTCGGTGACATCGTCGAGCTCGGTCGACAGACCGGCGACGCGGCGGAGCGACGTGCGCTCCCGTAGTTGGAGTTCTCCGACGGTGGGCTCTGCCCACTCGGCGGGCTCCCAGGTTTCTGTCTGTGTCATACGAGAACCATTCTCGCACGTCGCGGACGCCCCGGTCACCCGAGTTTTCGCAGGGCGGAAGCTCAGCGGGCGTCCACCCGCGCGGTGCCGGTCGCGACGATCCGGCTGGGGCCGCGCAGCCGCGTACCGTCGGGCCCGACGGTGACGGTGACGGTGCCGCCCGGAACGTGCACGTCGACGACGCCGCCCTCGCGCCCGTCGGCGCGCAGGGCCGCCACCGCGGCGGCCACGGTGCCGGTGCCGCAGGATCGGGTCTCGCCCGAACCGCGCTCGTGCACCCGCATATGCACGCCGCCGTCCGCGAGCGGGGTCAGGACCTCGACGTTCGTGCCGTTCGGGAACAGCCCGTGATCGAAGGTGGGGGCGCTCTTCACGTCGAGCTCGGCGAGGGATTCGACGGTGAGCCCGGGCACGACGCACGCGAGGTGCGGGTTACCCACGTCGACGGCGATGCCGGCCAGGTCGCGCCCGTCGACGCCCGCCGAGGAGCTGCCGAACACCCGCGCTGGCCCCATCTCGACGGTGACGTCGGCGGTGTCCGGGTCCGCGTGGTGCACGGTGACGGGGCGGCCGCCCGCCCGCGAGCCGACGGTGAACCCGCCCTCGGGCACCAGGCCCGACGAGGCGAGGAAGTGCGCGAACACGCGGACGCCGTTGCCGCACATCTCGGCGATCGAGCCGTCGGAGTTGCGGTAGTCCATGAACCAGTCCCCGCGGTCCACGCCCTCGGGCAGGCCGTCGAGCACGCCCGCATCGAGCAGATCGCCGGTGCGAGCCACGCGGAGCACCCCGTCGGCGCCGATCCCGGCGCGGCGGTCGCACAGCGCCGCCACCAGGCCCGGCGTGAGGTCGATGTCGACGCCCGGGTCCGGCAGGATCACGAAGTCGTTCTCGGTGCCGTGGCCCTTGAGGAAGTCGACGGCCCGCCCCGGGAGCGGTGCGCCCGGGCGGGACGAAGCTGCGTCGCCTGTCATGGTGCCGAGTCTACGGGCGGTCGGTACCGCCGCCGGAGGGGCGCCACGGCGGGGCGGCGTGCGCGGCGAGGGCCTCGTCGAGCAGGCCCGCGCCGGCGCCGTCGAGCCAGACGACGCGCGGGTCCCGCCGGAACCAGGACCGCTGGCGCCGCACGTACCGGCGGGTGCCGACGAAGGTGAGTTCCTGCGCGCGGTCCAGGTCGTACTCCCCGTCGAGTGCGGCCAGCACCTGCGCGTAGCCGATCGCCCGCGACGCGGTGACGCCCTCGCGCAGACCCCGTTCCTCCAGCCCGCGGACCTCGTCGACGAGGCCGTGCTCGAACATGAGGCGGGTGCGCAGTGCGATCCGCTCGTCGAGCGCCGCGGTGTCCCGGTCCACCGCGACGACCGCCGTGTCCCAGCGCGCCGGCCCGATCTCGGGCGCGGATGCGGCGAACGGCTCGCCGGTGATGGTCACGACCTCCAGGGCCCGGACGATGCGGCGACCGTCGCTGGGCAGGATCTTGGCGCCCGCGGCGGGGTCGAGCCCGGCGAGCTCGCGGTGCAGGGCGAGCGGGCCGATCTCCTCGAGCCTGCGCTCGAACCGCTCGCGCACCTCCGGATCGGTGGCGGGGAAGCTCCACTCGTCGAGCAGGGCCTGGTAGTACATCATCGATCCGCCGACGATCACGGGCGTGCGGCCCGCGGCGAGCAGCCGCTCCACGTCGCGGCGGGCCCGCTCCTGATACGTCGCGACGGTGGCGGTCTCCGTCACGTCGAGCACGTCGAGTTGGTGGTGCGCGATCCCCCGCCGCTCGGCGACCGGCAGCTTGGCGGTGCCGATGTCCATGCCGCGGTACATCTGCATCGCGTCGACGTTGACGATCTCGCCGCCGAGCCGCTCCGCGAGGTCGAGCGCGAGATCCGACTTGCCGGTCGCGGTGGGCCCCACGACGGCGACGGGGCGCACGGATCCGGCGGGGCCCGGTGCCACCGTCACGCGCGGCCCCCGGTCGCCACCAGGTAGCCCACCCCGAACGGCGCGCCGCGGTACAGGGTCCGCACGGGCGCACCGTCGAAGGCCTCGGCCGCCGCCGTCCAACCGGGATCGAGTCCGCCCCGGGGCCCGCCCGCGCACACGGCGGCGCACTGGGCGTCGAAGATCGCCGCGTCCTGCGGGTGATGTCCGCCGGGAGCGCGGGCGGTCAGGGTGTTGGGGCCGTCGAGCACGAACACGGTGCCGATCGGGCCCTCGGCCGGATCCGTGGGGCCGACGATCCGTGCCGACGGTGCGCCGCTCCCCCGCAACCAGGCGGCGATGAGCAGGGGCAGCGGCCAATCGGCGGCCGGCGGGGCATCACCCGACGGTCCGCCCGGCGCGGCCGTGACGAGGACATCGGCGCCGAAGCCCAGCAGCGTTCCGGCGCCGTCCGGCCTGGTCAACGGCTCGGCGGCGACGACACGCCAGGACGGCGCCCGGTCACCGAGCCACCGCGCCGCGGCCAGCGCGGCGGCGCGCACGGCGTCCGCGTCCGGATCACCGGGGGCGCCCACCAGCTCGGGAACGAGCAGCGGCGCGCCGGGCACGACGATGGCCGGGCCCGCTCCGGGGCCGCGTCCGGGCGTAGACGGATGCATGAGAAGAACGCTAATCGATCGCGCCGGGGAGGCCGCAGAGTGATTCAATGGTCCTCATCGGGTCGACGTCCGGAAATCCACACCGGACGTCGATCCACGACGACCGGCAGCCGTGACGCGCGGCGCAGACGAAGGGGAACACCGTGGCCGACAACGACGCGACCGAGCCGAGCGCTCCGAAGCCGCACCCCGGCCCCAAGCCGCATCCCGGCCCCAAGCCGCATCCGGGGCCCCGGCCCGCGGTCCCCCGCCCGCCGGCCGCGGCCGTGGTGCCGCCGGCGGCCCGCCCGGCCTCCGACCCGACGAAGCACGGCCGGGTCGACGACGACGGCACCGTGTACGTGATCACCTCCGGCGGCGAACGCGCCGTCGGGTCCTGGCAGGCGGGCGAATCCGCCGAGGGGCTGGCGCATTACGGCCGCAAGTACGACGAGTTGGCCACCGAGGTCGAGGTGCTCGAGGAGCGGCTCGCGAGCGGCACCAGCGACCCCAAGAAGGTGCGTTCGGCCGCGCAGCACATCGCCGACGCCCTCCCGACCGCCGCCGTGGTGGGCGACCTGGACGCGCTCGCGTCCCGCGTCGGGGCGCTGCTGACGGGCGCCGACACCGCGATCGTCACCGCGCAGGCGGACCGCGAGAAGGGCCGCGCCGAGGGCATCGCCCGCAAGGAGGCACTCGCGGCCGAGGCGGAGCAGATCGCCGCCGAATCCACCCAGTGGAAGGCCGCGGGCGACCGCATGCGGGCCCTCCTCGAGGAGTGGAAGACGATCAAGGGCGTCGACCGCAAGACCGACGACGCGCTGTGGAAGCGGTACTCCAAGGCCCGGGACGCCTTCAACAAGCGCCGCGGCGCGCACTTCGCCGAGCTCGACCGCGAGCGCGCCGGCGCGAAGGCCCGCAAGGAAGAGCTGATCGAGCAGGCCGAGAAGCTCAAGAACGACACGACGTGGGGCGAGACCTCCGCCAAGTTCCGTGACCTGCTGGCCAAGTGGAAGGCCGCCGGGCGCGCCCCGCGCGACTCCGACGACGCGCTGTGGGCGCGGTTCAAGGGCATCCAGGACGAGTTCTTCGCCGCCCGCAACGCGGCCGCGCACGAGCGGGACGCCGAGTTCGCCGAGAACGGCAAGGCGAAGCAGGCCCTCCTCGACGAGTACCGGCCGCGGATCGAGTCCTCGCAGAACCTCGGTGCCCAGAAGGCGGCGCTGCGCGAGCTTCAGGACAAGTGGGAGGCGATCGGCAAGGTCCCGCGCGAGCAGATGGGCTCCCTCGAGGCCGGGATCCGCGCGCTGGAGAAGAAGATCAAGTCGGCCGACGACACCCAGTGGCGCCGCACCGACCCCGAGGCCACCGCCCGCGCCGCGCAGTTCCGCGACCGCGTCGCGCAGTTCGAGGAGCAGGCCGACAAGGCGGAGAAGGCCGGCAAGACCAAGGACGCCACCCGGCTGCGCGAGCAGGCCCAGCAGTGGCGCGAGTGGGCCGACGCCGCCGAGAACGCCGTCGAGAACCGCTGACGCGCAGCGTATTCCCCGATGCCCTTCGTCGAGCGGATCACCGTCTCGGCCGATGCGGCGGCGGAGCTGCCCGGCTGGGTGCGCGAGGTGCCCGCGCTACGGCCGGTCCTCGCCGGCACGCCGATCCGCCTCACGGCGCCACTGACGTTCGTCGTCGGTGAGAACGGGTCCGGCAAGTCGACGCTGGTCGAAGCCGTCGCCGAGAGGTTCGGACTGGACGCCCGCGGCGGGCGGGCCTCCGTCCCCGGCGGCAACCTCGATACCGAGAAGACGCCCCTCGGCGACGCGCTGCGCCTCGAGCTGACGCACCGCGGGCTCGCCATGCGCCGCGGTCCGCGGCTCGGGCGGCAGGGCTTCTTCCTGCGTGCGGAGACCGTACTCGAGATGAACGCCCGCTTCGCCGGGTGGCCCGGCTATTGGGCCGACGACGTCAACACGCAGAGCCACGGCGAGGGCTTCTTCGGCATCTTCGACGCCATGCTGACCGAGCCGGGGTTCTACGTCCTCGACGAGCCGGAGTCGGCGCTCTCGTTCCAGTCCTGCCTGCGGCTCGTCGCCCTGCTCGGGCGGCTCCGCGACAGCGGCTCGCAGATCGTCTGCGCCACGCACTCCCCGATCCTCACCGCGGTGCCCGGCGCGCAGATCCTGGAGATGCGTCCCGACGGGCCCGCGGACGCGCGCTGGGACGACCTGGCGGTGGTCGGGCACTGGCGCCGCTTCCTGGACCACCCCGGCGGCTACCTGGACGAGCTCGTCGCGCCCGCGCCGGAGCCCGGGCCGGCTCCGCGCACCGTCGAACCCGGGGACGAGAGGGACCTGATCCGGAGACTGCGGCGCCGGATCAACGGCGAGGACTGAACGTCAGACGCCGTCGGTGGGGCGCTGCGGGCGCGGCGGCGGACGGTGGCCGATGCTGTTGTCCCTGGTGAACTTCTCCCAGTCGCGGGCGGCGTCGCGTCGCTCCTGCTCGGCGGCGAGCTGGTACGGCGTGCGCGCCCAGATGGTCTTGATCCACACGACGGCCAGGACGATCATGGCCGCCCAGCCGAGGAGCAGGCCCGCGCCGACGCCCGTGGGGGGCTCGCCGTGCAGTCCCGGGGTCTGCCGCGACCACACCGACAGCAGGCCGAACACGACGGCGACGCCGGAGCCGGCGCCGGCGATCACCGAGACGGCCCAACGGCGGGTCAGCAGCGCGGCGCCGGACGCGAGGACGCCGAACAGCAGCTCGAGCCACACGAACACCTTCGACACGATCACGAGCGAGCCCCCATCGGCGTGCTGGTCCCCCAACAGGATCTCCAGTCCCGTCAGGGTGCCGGTGTGCGGCAGCGCGAGGGAGCCGATCACCACGAGCACGGCGACGGCGGCCACCAGGATCCGCGGACCCACCTGGAATTCGCCCGCCAGCTTCCGCTCGGCGGACTCCACCTCGGACCGCAGGTCGTCGAGCTCCTCGGGGCCGCGGGGATCGTTGCTGTCGGCGTTCATGGTGTCCATTGTCCTCCCCCGGGGACCCGAGGTCTCCTACAGGGTGTCGTAGAGGGGCCCACGGTCGGTTCAGCAGGTGGAACAGCCCGTCGCCGGCGCCGCCGCGGCCGGGGGCCGGCCGATCGCCGGGAGCCCCAGGCCCACGCCCACCGGCGCGGTGACGGGGGTGATCCGGGCCTCGACGTTGTCGCCCGCCCGGGTGCGGCGGTGCGCGAGCACGCCCCCGTCGGCGACCAGGTGGTGCGGCGCCGCACCGGTGATCTCCACCTCGACCACGTCGCCGGGGCGGATGTCCTCGCGGCCCGCGAAGTGCACGAGGCGGCCGTCGCGGGCGCGGCCCGACATCCGCTTGGTCTCGGAGTCCTTTCGGCCCTCCCCCAGCGCGACCAGGAGCTCGACGGTGCGCCCGACCTGCTTCCGGTTCTCCTCCAGCGTGATCCGCTCCTGGAGTTCGATCAGCCGCATGTACCGCTTCTGCACGACCGCCTTCGGCAGTTGGTCCGGGAGGTCCGCCGCGGGCGTGCCCGGACGGATCGAGTACTGGAAGGTGAACGCGGAGCTGAACCGGGCCTTCTCGACCACGTCGAGGGTGGCCTGGAAGTCCTCCTCGGTCTCCCCCGGGAAACCGACGATGATGTCGGTGGTGATCGCGGCGTGCGGGATGCGCTCGCGGACCTTGTCGAGGATGCCCAGGAACTTGGTGCTGCGGTAGCTGCGTCGCATGTCCTTGAGCACCTTGTCGGAGCCCGACTGGAGCGGCATGTGCAGCTGCGGGCAGATGTTCGGCGTCTCGGCCATCGCGTCGATCACGTCGTCGGTGAACTCCGCCGGGTGCGGGCTGGTGAACCGGACCCGCTCCAGTCCCTCGATGCGGCCGCAGGCGCGGAGCAGGTCGGCGAACGCGCCGCGATTCCGTGGGAGGTCGGGGTCGGCGAAGTTGACGCCGTAGGCGTTGACGTTCTGGCCGAGCAGCGTGACCTCGGAGACGCCCTGGTCGACGAGGGCCTGCACCTCGGACAGGATGTCGCCCGGGCGACGGTCGACCTCCTTGCCGCGGAGGCTGGGCACGATGCAGAAGGTGCAGGTGTTGTTGCAGCCCACGGAGATGGACACCCAGCCGGCGTAGGCGCTCTCCCGGCGGGCGGGCAGCGTCGACGGGAAGGCGTCGAGCGCCTCCTTGATCTCGACCTCGGCCTCCTCGTTGTGCCGGGCGCGCTCGAGCAGCGTGGGCAGCGAGCCGATGTTGTGGGTACCGAACACCACGTCGACCCACGGGGCCTTCTTGACGACGGTGCCCTTGTCCTTCTGGGCGAGGCAGCCGCCGACGGCGATCTGCATGCCGGGGCGCTCGCGCTTGATCGGCGCGAGGTGGCTGAGGTTGCCGTACAGCTTGTTGTCCGCGTTCTCCCGCACCGCGCAGGTGTTGAACACCACCAGGTCGGCCTGCTCGCCGCCGTCCGCCCGCACGTAGCCGGCGTCCTCGAGGAGGCCGGACAGGCGCTCGGAATCGTGCACGTTCATCTGGCACCCGTACGTGCGTACCTCGTACGTGCGGGCGTCGGGGCGGCCTTCTTCGCGGCCGTCGGGGGCGGGATCGATCACCACACCAGGATATCGACGGGAGCAAATCGTCCCAGTTCGACGGGCGTGGGCGCGGGCCGACGCCCCGCTATTCCTCGCTCTCGAGCTCCTCGAGCTCGGTGGCGGACTCCGGATCGAACTCGGCACCGACCGCGGCCTGCGCGTCGATCTGCGCCTGCTGCGCCTCCGCCTTCGCCTGCGCCGCGGTCTCGTCGAGGGCGGAGGGGTCGTCGTGGTCGGTCATGCGCGCCTCCTGGTGATCAGTCCGCTCGATCCTCGCACCGGATGCGGGGTCGCGCAGATTTTCTGCCTACCAATACCGCCGACTTTACGCGGACGAAACCTCGGTGATCATAGGCTCTGCACCATGACCACTCCCGCAGCGAACGAGCCCACAAGCTCGGCTCCGATGATTGAGATCCAGTCAGCAGACAAATACTTCGGTGATCTTCACGTGCTCAAGGACATCAACTTGACCGTGCCGAGGGGCCAGGTCGTGGTGGTTCTCGGGCCGTCGGGATCCGGCAAGTCGACCCTGTGCCGCACCATCAATCGGCTGGAGCCGATCAACTCGGGCACGATCCGGATCGACGGTGCGGTGCTCCCCGAGGAGGGACGCGGGCTGGCCGCCCTGCGCGCCGACGTGGGCATGGTGTTCCAGTCGTTCAACCTCTTCTCCCACAAGTCGATCATCGACAACGTCACTCTCGCGCCGATGAAGGTGCGCAAGAAGTCGTCGGCGGACGCGCGCAAGCGGGGCATGGAGCTGCTGGACCGCGTCGGGATCGCCAGCCAGGCGGACAAGATGCCGGCCCAGCTGTCCGGCGGCCAACAGCAGCGCGTCGCCATCGCCCGCGCCCTCGCCATGGAGCCGAAGGTGATGCTGTTCGACGAGCCGACCTCGGCGCTGGACCCCGAGATGGTCAACGAGGTCCTCGACGTGATGGTGTCCCTCGCCAAGGAGGGCATGACCATGGTCGTGGTGACCCACGAGATGGGCTTCGCCCGCAAGGCCGCGGACCGCATCCTGTTCATGGCGGACGGCGCGATCGTCGAGGACACCGATCCCGAGACCTTCTTCAACAACCCGAAGTCCTCGCGCGCGAAGGACTTCCTGTCGAAGATTCTGAGCCACTGATGAACGGGCCCAAGACAATTCGCCTGCTCGCAGCGATCGTCGCGGCCATCGCGATGGCCGGCGGCCTGGTCGCCTGCGGCAGCACAGGACCCCGCGACCTGCTCAAGTCGATCGAATCGGGCTCGGTGCTGCTCGGCACCAAGTACGACCAGCCCGGTCTCGGTCTGCGCAATCCCGACAAGTCGATGACGGGCTTCGACGTGGACGTCAGCTCCTACGTCGTGAAGTCGATCGCGAAGGCGAACGGCTGGAAGGAGCCCAAGATCCGCTGGCGCGAGACCCCGTCGGCGCAGCGCGAGACGCTCATCAACAACGGCGAGGTCGACATGATCGCCGCCACCTACTCGATCAACGCGGCCCGTTCGAAGAAGGTCGACTTCGCCGGCCCGTACCTCGTGGTGCGGCAGGGCCTGCTGGTCCGCGGCGACGACGCGAGCCTCAAGCAGCTGACGGACCTCAACAACGGCAAGAAGCTGTGCTCGGCCGCCGGTTCGACGTCCGCGCAGAACGTCAAGGCGCAGCTCCCCGGCGTGCAGTTGCAGGAGTTCGACTCGTACTCCACCTGCACCGAGGCGCTGCACCAGGGCAGCATCGACGCCCTCACCACCGACGAGTCGATCCTCGCCGGGTTCAACCAGCAGTACGGCGGCGAGTTCCGGGTGGTCGACATGACCTACATCGCCGACCAGTGCATCAAGGGCGCGCAGAAGAAGGCCGGCAGCCCGTTCTCCACGGAGCGCTACGGCATCGGCATCCCCAAGAAGAAGCCCCAGGTGCAGGCCGCGATCAACACCGCGATCAACGAGATGATCTCCGACGGCAGCTGGGAGAAGGCGCTGCGGAAGAACCTCGGTGATTCGGAGACCCAGCGTCTCATCGATCGCGCGGGCGGATTCGACAAGTTCAAGCCCTCGGTGGGAGACCTCGCGTTCGTGAGCTCCCCCTCGACGAAGTGCGGAGGTGCCTCGTGACCACCATGTGGGACTACATGGGGCCCCTGCTGTGGCCCGCGTTCTGGATGACGATCAAGCTCACGTTCTTCTCCGGCGTGATCGCCCTCGTGTGGGGGATGATCCTGGCCGGCATGGCCGTCGGGCCCGTCCCGATCATGCGGTCGTTCGCCAACTTCTACGTCAACGTCGTGCGCAACACCCCGCTCACGCTGATCATCCTGTTCTGCTGGATGGGCCTGTTCATGATGTTGGGGTTCACGCTGGCACCGCAGAACGACAGCTTCGTCCGGGACAACAACTTCCGGCTCGCCGTACTCGGCCTGTCCTTCTACACCGCGGCGTTCGTCTGTGAGACGCTCCGCGCCGGCATCAACACGGTGCCCGTCGGCCAGGCCGAGGCCGCGCGCGCCCTCGGCCTCCCCTTCTTCACCGTGTTCGGGACCATCGTTCTGCCGCAGGCGGTCCGGGCGGTCATCGCCCCGATGGGCAGCGTCCTCATCGCGTTGACGAAGAACAGTACGATCGCCTCGGTGATCGGCGTCTCCGAGGCGGCGTTGCTCATGAAGTCGTCGGTGGAGACGTATCCGGACTCCATCTACACGATCTTCGCGATCATCGCCGTCGGCTTCGTGGCCCTCACGCTTCCGATCGGCCTCCTGTTCACCTACCTCGCCAACCGACTGGCGGTGAAGCGATGACGAACCCGAACCCCGTCGACCTCCCGAACCCCGTGAACGACATTCCCCCGAAGGCGCCCAAGATCAATCCGAAGCAGAAGGGCAGCGTGCTGTTCGACGCCCGCGGCCCCAAACAGCAGCGGCGCGACCAGATCGTCGCCGTCGGTTTCATCGCCGCCGTCGTCGCGTTCGCGGCGTGGATGCTGTGGGTGATGAACAGCAAGGGCCAGCTCGCCTGGTCCAAGTGGGAGATGATCGTCGACTCCCGCTTCTGGACGACGTACCTGCTGCCCGGCCTGTGGGGAACCCTGCTGGCCGCGGTCGTGTCGATCGTCTTCGCCCTCGTGCTCGGCACGGTGCTGGGCCTGGGGCGGCTCTCCGACCACCGGGCCGTGCGGTGGATCAGCGGCGCCGTCGTGGAGCTGTTCCGCGCCATCCCGGTGCTGATCCTGATCCTGTTCGCCTACTACGCGTTCGCGGCCGCATCGCTGTTCCCGTCGGCGCAGCTCGCGTTCGCGGCCGTGGTGTTCGGCCTCACGATGTACAACGGCTCGGTCATCGCCGAGATCATCCGCTCCGGCATCAACTCGCTGCCCAAGGGGCAGTCGGAGGCCGCGTCCGCGCTGGGCCTGAGAAAGAATCAGCTCATGCGGCTGATCCTGCTGCCGCAGGCGATCACGGCGATGCTGCCCGCCCTGATCTCGCAGATGGTGGTCGCCCTGAAGGACTCCGCGCTGGGCTACATCATCGGCTACACCGAGATCGTCCGCCAGGGCATCCAGGCGGGCATCACGTACCGGTCGCTGTTCGTCGCGCTCATCGTGGTGGCGGTCATCATGATCCTCATCAACTACGGCCTGACCCGGCTCGCCCGGTGGGTCGAGCGGACGTTGCGCGAGCGCCGCAGCCGCTGACGCGAGGAACGTTCGGCGCCCCCGGAGACGATTTCCGGGGGCGCCTTCCGTTCGTGCTGCGCGGGTCCGCCCGACGGTGCCGGGCCCGCGTTCAGAGGTAGGGCCGGGTGAGCAGCTCGACGCCGTGGCCGGCGGGGTCCCGGACGTACACGCCCCGCCCGCCGTGCTCGTGGTTGATCTCGCCCGGCCGCTTCCAGAACGGGTCGGCGGCGTGGTCGACGCCGTTCGCGGTGATCCAGCCGTAGGCGCGGTCGAACAGGTCGTCGTCGACGAGGAACGCGTAGTGCTGCATCTGGATCTCGTCGACCGGCGGCGCGGCGAACTGCAGCAGCACCCCGCCGTCGAGGGTCAGGTTGGTGAACGGGCCCCAGGACGGGGCGTCGCTCGCCTCGAGGAGTGCGCGGTAGAACGCGGCGGACTGCTCACCATCCTCGGACACGATGATGGTGTGGTTGAAACGTGCTGACACGGTTTTCCTTTCGTGGGTCGGTAGAGGGTTCTCCGTCCGTCCCCACGGCGGCCCGCGCGCCGTCAACCGGTCGCCGGATCGCCTCTCCGTGTGTGGCGCGTGGCCGTTCCGGCAGTCATAGCGTAGAGATTAGCGCCGCGCCCACGAAATAGCGATGCCCCCGGAGTGATCTCCGAGGGCATCACCGAGAAAGGGGATCCGCTCCCCTGGTTCGATCCGCCGGGCTATTCCGCAGCGGCCTTCTCGCGGATCGCGTCGAGCACGACGGACAGCGCGAGCGACGGGTGGTACCCGCGGCGGGCGAGCATGCCGACGAGCCGCTGGGTCAGTTTGTCCCGCTCCGCGCGGTCCTCGGGGACATCGATACGAACGAGCTTGCGCTCCACCAACTCCGCGGCGCGCTCCTGCTCGTCCTCACGGCTGACGGTCTCCAGCGCCGCGGCGGCCTCCGCCTCGCCGACCCCCTTGGCACGCAGCTCCTGAGCGAGCGCACGGCGCCCACGGCCGGAGAAGGTGTGCCGCGATTCGACCCAGCGCTGCGCGAACGCGGCATCGTCCACCAGCCCGGCCTCGACGAATTTGTCGAGCATGCGCTCGGTCAGTTCCTCGTCGAAACCGCGGCGCCCGAGCTTCGTGCGGAGCTCCGACCGGGAGTGATCTCGCATACCGAGCGCCCGGTAGATCACGTCCCGCGCCAATGCCTCGCGTTTGGCGGGGTCCTGCTCCACCTGCTGCTGCGGCTCGGCACCGTCGGGCGATTCCCGGCGACGCCGACCGCGACGCCGCCCCCGGGAGACGACCTCATCGTCCGAGTAGTCGGACATGGCTACTAGAACTCGACGGGCGCGGGAGCGATCTCGTCGGCGTCGACGGTGACATCCGCACCGACGCCGAGCTTCTCCTTGATCCGCTTCTCGATCTCGTCGCGGACGTCCGGGTTCTCCAGCAGGAACTTGCGGGCGTTCTCCTTGCCCTGGCCCAGCTGGTCACCGTCGTAGGTGTACCAGGAGCCGGACTTGCGGATGAAGCCCTCGTTCACGCCCATGTCGATGATCGAGCCCTCACGGCTGATGCCCTGGCCGTAGATGATGTCGAACTCGGCCTGCTTGAACGGCGGCGACACCTTGTTCTTGACGACCTTGACCCGGGTGCGGTTGCCCACCGCGTCCGTGCCGTCCTTGAGGGTCTCGATGCGGCGGACGTCCAGGCGGACCGAGGCGTAGAACTTCAGCGCCTTACCGCCCGTGGTGGTCTCGGGCGATCCGAACATGACGCCGATCTTCTCGCGCAGCTGGTTGATGAAGATGGCGGTGGTGCCGGAGTTGTTCATGGCGCCGGTCATCTTGCGGAGCGCCTGGCTCATGAGGCGGGCCTGCAGGCCGACGTGGCTGTCGCCCATCTCGCCCTCGATCTCGGCCTTGGGGACCAGCGCGGCCACCGAGTCGATGACGATGATGTCCAGCGCGCCGGAGCGGATCAGCATGTCCGCGATCTCGAGCGCCTGCTCACCGGTATCCGGCTGGGACACCAGCAGCGCATCGGTATCGACGCCGAGCTTGGCCGCGTAGTCGGGATCGAGCGCGTGCTCCGCATCGATGAACGCGGCGATGCCGCCGTTGGCCTGCGCCTCGGCGACGGCGTGCAGGGCGACGGTGGTCTTACCCGAGGACTCCGGGCCGTACACCTCGATCACACGGCCTCGCGGCAGGCCGCCGATGCCGAGCGCCACGTCCAGCGCGATCGACCCGGTGGGGATCACCGAGATGGGCTGGCGGACCTCGTCCCCGAGGCGCATGACCGAGCCCTTGCCGTAGCTCTTGTCGATCTGGGCGAGAGCCAGTTCGAGGGCCTTCTCGCGATCCGGTGCTGCAGGTGCCATGAGACTCTCCGTCCTTCGGGCCGACAGTGCCGCCGGCGCGTTCTCTTGTTGCCTGGGACGCTAGAGAGGGCCACTGACAAGTTTTGACATCGCCACACGCGGCGCGTCTCGTCGGCTCGCTTTCACGTCGAACACGATCGACTATAGGCGAACCTCCGTTCGAAGCAAGCATCGAACGCGCGACACGCCGGGTGAGTCCGCGCGGGCCGAGGCGGCGGCTCGCGATCACCCTCCGAACAGCGCTTTCTCCGCTCACCGTGCGGGCGCCCGGCAACCGTCGACGTGAGGTGACGCTTGAGGCGCGAACGGCCGTGGGACCCCGCCCTCGGCGCCGGGCGGGTCCGCCGCCTCACCGAGAGTCCTGCCGGACTCGCCGGACTCGCTTAGGCTGGCCGCCGTGAACTGGGACGACTACGACGCCGCGCTCTTCGACCTCGACGGTGTGCTGACCCCGACGGCACAGGTGCACATGCACGCCTGGGATCGCATGTTCAACGAGTTCCTCCGCGGACGCGGGATCGAGGAGCCCTACACCGAGGCCGACTACTTCGAGTACGTCGACGGCAAGCCCCGCTACGACGGGGTCCGCTCGTTCCTCGCCTCGCGTGGCATCACCCTGCCCGACGGCACCCCGGACGACCCGCCCGAGTCCGAGACCGTGTGCGGCCTCGGCAACCGCAAGAACGCGGAGTTCACCCACATCCTCACCACCGACGGCGTCCGGGCCTATCCGGCGTCGGTGCGCCTGCTCGACGCCCTCGCCGAACGCGGCACCGCGGTGGCCGTCGTGTCCTCGTCCCGGAACGCCCCCGCCGTCCTGCACGCCGCCGGACTCGCGGACCGGTTCGAGATCGTCATCGACGGGGAGGTGGGCACGCGGGAGAACCTGCCCGGCAAGCCCGCGCCCGACACCTTCCTCGTCGCCGCCGAACGGCTGGGCGCGCCCCGCGACCGCGCGGTGGTGTTCGAGGACGCCACCTCGGGCGTGGCGGCCGGCCGGGCCGGGGACTTCGGCCTGGTCGTGGGCGTCGACCGCGGCGTCGGCGCGGACGCCCTCGTGGCGGCCGGCGCCGACGTGGTGGTCGCCGAACTGGACGAACTGCTCTAACCCGGCGCGCGTCCCGCATCCGGCGCGCACCGTCACCGTCGAAGCGTTAGTCTCGGCCGGTGACGGCTGACCTCCCCCTCGACGCCATTGACATGCTGGACCGGACCCGATTCCCGGTCGACGAGTGGAAACTCATCGAATCCTGGTACAACCCCAACGATCTCGGGATCACCGAGACCGTGTTCTCCGTCGGCAACGGATACCTCGGAATGCGCGGCAACGTCGAAGAGGGCCGCGAGACCCACGCACACGGGACCTTCATCAACGGTTTCCACGAGACGTGGCCCATCCGGCACGCGGAGGAGGCGTTCGGGTTCGCCCGCGTGGGACAGACGATCGTCAACGTTCCCGACGCCAAGACGATCAAGCTGTACGTCGACGACGAGCCGCTGCTCCTCTCGGTTGCCGACCTCGAAACCTACAGTCGCACAATCGACTTCGCCGACGGCGTACTCACTCGCGAGTTGATCTGGCGCACCCCGTCGGGCAAGCGGGTCCAGGTGCGCAGCCGGCGGATGGTCTCGCTCACCCAGCGCCACCTGGCCATCATGACCTTCGAGGTCACGATGCTCACCGGCGACGCGCCCGTGGCGATCTCCTCGCAGGTACTCAACCGGCAGGACGGCCGGGACGAGTACTACGTGCGCTCGGCGGCCATGGGCGAGGGCGTCGACCCGCGGAAGGCCAGCGACTTCACCGAACGCGTGCTGGAGCCGCAGGAGCACTCCGCCGACCCGGAGCGGATCATCCTCGGCTACCGGACCGCATCGTCGAAGATGACCCTCGCGGTGGCCGTGGACCACACGATCGACACGGAGAACGCGTACGAGGAGATCGACCGCGCCGAACCGGACCGCGCCAAGAAGATCTACCGAGTGGCCGCGCGGGAGGGTGTGCCGATCACCGTCACGAAGGTGGTGACGTACCACACGTCGCGGGGCGTCCCGGTGCGCGAGCTCGTCGACAGATGCGATCGCACCCTCAAGCGCCTCCGCGACCACGGCGTCGAGTCCGCGTTCATCGAGCAGCGCGCATGGCTGGACCGGTACTGGGCGGATTCGGACGTCGAGACACCGGGCCGGCCCGCCGTCCAGCAGGCCATCCGCTGGAACCTCTTCCAGCTGGCGCAGGCCTCGGCACGCGTCGGGCAGGGCGGTGTGCCCGCGAAGGGCGTCACCGGATCGGGGTACGAGGGCCACTTCTTCTGGGACACCGAGATCTACGTGATGCCCTTCCTCACGTACACCTCACCGTCGGCGGCGCGCGGGCTCATGCGGTTCCGCTACCAGATGCTCCCCACGGCACGCCAGCGCGCCCGCGACCTGGCGCAGCGGGGCGCGCTGTACCCGTGGCGCACCATCAACGGGGAGGAGGCGTCGGCGTACTACGCTGCCGGCACCGCGCAGTACCACATCGACGCCGACATCACCTACGCGCTGGTCAAGTACGTCCGCGCGACCGGCGACGTGGATTTCATGATCAACGAGGGGATCGACGTGCTCGTCGAGACCTCCCGGATGTGGGCCGATCTGGGCTTCTGGCTCCACAACGGCGGCTCGAACGGCGATGGGCAGTACCACATCCACGGCGTCACCGGGCCCGACGAGTACACGACCGTCGTGAACAACAACCTGTTCACCAACGTGATGGCCAGGGCCAACCTGCGCGACGCCGCGTACTGGTCCCGATACATCGCCGAGCACGCGCCGGAGGCCTACCAGCGCATGGTGAATCGCCTCGACCTCCTCCCCGACGAGGTCGACGAGTGGGCCCGGATCGCCGAAGGCATCCACATCCCGTACGACGCCCGCCTCAAGGTGCACCCGCAGGACCAGCATTTCCTGGAGCGGGAGGTGTGGGATCTCGCCGCCACCCCGGACGAACAGCACCCGCTCCTGCTGCACTACCACCCGCTGGTGATCTACCGGTTCCAGGTGCTCAAACAGGCCGACGTGGTGGCCGCGCTGTTCCTGCAGAACGAGGAGTTCACCGCCGAGGAGAAGCTGGCGGACTTCGAGTACTACGACCCGATCACCACCGGCGACTCGTCGCTGTCCGCGGTCGTCCAGTCGATCATCGCCGGCGAGGTGGGCTACCTCGACATGGCGCTGAAGTACTTCCTCAGCACCCTGTTCGTCGACCTCGCCGACCTGCACGGCAACGCGTCCGACGGCGTGCACGTCGCCGCCGCCGGCGGCGTGTGGAACGCGCTGGTCAACGGCTTCGGCGGGATGCGGGACAACGGGGGCGCGATCTCCTTCGACCCGCGGCTGCCCGCCGAGTGGGAATCCCTCACCTGGCGGATGCGGCTGCGCGGTTCCCGTCTGACGGTCACCCTCACCGCGGACGGGATCGCGTTCGAGATCACCGACGGCGACGCCGAATCCGTCGACGTGGTGGTGCGCGGCGAACCGGTCACCGTGTTGCGCGGCGCGAGGACGACGGTGCCGCTCGCCCACCAGGGGCACCAGGTGGAGCGCAAGCTCGGCAGGCTTCCGGTGATCGCGCACACCGACGAACACGAGATGCTCTACACCGCCGGAGTGCCCGACCCCTACGGCCACGGCCGCTGACGGGAGACGGCGTCAGACCGGTTCTGTTCGTCGGGCGACAACCGCATGCATCTGAACCGAGATCTGCAAGGAGTTCTGTTCCAACGTATCGTCCAGCAGCGTCTCGGCCTCATGCAGTTCACCAGGACCGAGCAGCTGGGCGGCAGCCGCCTTCACACCGCCGAGGACGGCCAGCACGAGTGCGGGCTGAAAGTCGGTGAGCGCAGCACACCGTTGGTCAACCAGTTGCAGGTCGGCTTGCACGCAGTAGTCACCGAGGAAGCGACCCACCTTCTGATTCGACGTGAACGGTAGTTCCAGTCGCTCGCGCACCTGCCGCAGGAATTCGGTGGCGGCCTCGTCGTCCCGGATGACGACCTGCAGGCTCGACCAGTCGGTGTCGGTGAGCGCCACCGTGCCGCCGATCCGGGTCACACGCGCGAACTCCTGCACCGCGACCTCGGGCGGGTAGTCGAGATGTTGGAGGACTCGCTCGCACACCACGGCGTCGACGGCGGAGTCCGCCACTGGAATCGCTGACGCCTCACCGTCGATGAGGAGAAGCCCCGTGTGATCAGTGGTACGCCGACGAGCAGTCTCGAGCATCGCTCGATTCGCATCGACACCCAGCGCGTGACCGTGCGGCTGCACCAGAGCCGCGAGCTCCACGAGCTCGGCGCCGGTGCCACAACCCACGTCGAGCACCGTCGAACCGGGACCGAGGTTCACACGGTCTCTGACCCAGTCGCGAAGAGTCTTGACGGTGGCCATCTCCGCCTGGCGATCCAGTGACGACACGAATCGTTCGGTGTCGTCACCCATACGCCCCGCCGAAAAGCTCGAACACCCACTCACAAGCGCATCGTACGTTCGCGGCCCCCAGCAGGACGAACAAGCAGTGGTCAGGTGCCCATGCGATCCGATCCGGACTTGTAGACGAGAACTGCGGGCCGACACGTGGTCGAGCCCGCAGTTCTCGTCTACAAACGCCCCAGCGGGCGGATCACCAGCCGAGCGCCTCCAGCTGCTCCTGGACGGCGGCGCGGTACTTCTCCACGTTGGCGGTCTTCACGCCCTCGTAGCCGCGCACCATGTCCGGCAACTCGGCGAGCGCGACGACCTGCACCCGCTGCTCCTCGGAAACGCGGCCGGCCTCGATCGCGGCGATCATCAGGCCCACCAGTGCGCGGTACTCGGCGACCAGCGTGCGCTCCATGCGGCGCATCTCGGTCATGCCGAACGGATCGAGCCGGGTACCGCGCAGGCGCTTCATCTTCGCCAGCGTCTTCATGCCCGGATTCACCCACTCGCCCAGGGCCAGCTTGTTCTTCAGGCCCATCTCCCGCAGCGTCGGCGGGTGCAGCCGGATCGCCTTCTTGGCGTCGGTGCCGAACTCGTCGGCCACCTGTGCCGCGAACTCCGCGTCCTGGCTCAGGCGAGCCACCTCGTACTCGTCCTTGTACGCCATCAGCTTGTGCAGGTTGTGCGCGACGGCGGCGGTGAGATCCTCGGAGTCCCAGACCTTCTCGGCACGGAACACTCGGGCAACGTCGTCCGCGTACCGGGTGGCGTAGGCCTGGTCCTGGTACGCGACCAGCTCGTCCACGCGCAGCGCCACCTGCCGGAGCACCTCCTCCGAGGCACCGTCGAGCTTGCCGGCCTGCGCGGTCGCGAACGCGCTGAGCGCGATCGGCGCCGGCATCGGGTGCAGCGCGTCGATCGCGGCGGTCACCCCGGCCGGGTCGGCCACCGACTGGCGGCCCCGGCGGAACGCCTGCAGGTTCTTCTCCACGGCGACGCCGTTGAGTCCGATCGCCCGCTCGATCGACGCGGAGCTGATCGGCAGCGCGCCGGTCTGGAACGCGGCGCCCACCATGAACATGTTGGCGTACTGCTCGTCCCCGAAGAGCTGCAACGTGAGCTCGCCCGGATCGAGGTACACCGAGCGCAGCGAGGCCTGGTCGATCGCCGCGTGGATGCTGCCCTGATCCGGGTAGCCCACGGCGGTGTCGATCACCATCTGTCCCGTGGGGATCTTGGTGGTGGACACGATCGACGTGGTGCGCTCCGGCGAGGCCACCTTGAGGTTCGCCGGGTCGACACCCACCAGGCCGTCGCAGGACAGGTACACGTCGCAGTCGCCCGAGGCCACCTTGGCTGCCTGCTCCACGTAGCCGGCCGACACCTTCACGTCGGAGATCACGGCGCCGCCCTTCTGGGCCATGCCGGTCATGTCGACCGTCCGCGCCACGTGCCCGTCGAGCACGGTGGCGGTGGCGAGGATCTGCGACACCGTGACCACGCCCGTGCCGCCGATGCCGGTGACGCGGATCGCGAAGCCGTTCGACTCGCGCCGCGCCTTGAGCGGCTGCGGCACGTCGTCGGCGGCGATGTCCGGCACGGACTTCCGCACCTTGCCCTGCGCCCCGGGGGTGACCGTCACGAACGACGGGCAATCGCCCTTGAGGCAGGAGAAGTCGAGGTTGCAGGAGCTCTGGTCGATCCGGGTCTTGCGGCCGAACTCGGTCTCGACCGGGTGCACCGAGAGGCAGTTCGACTTCACGCCGCAGTCGCCGCAGCCCTCGCAGATGCGCTCGTTGATCACGACGCGCTGATTCGGCGTGGGGTACTTGTCGCGCTTGCGCTTACGCCGCTTCTCGGCCGCGCAGTACTGGTCGTGCACCAGCACGGTGACACCCGGCAGCTCGGCGAGCTCGCGCTGCACCTCGAGCATGTCCTCGCGGTGCCGCACGTGGACGCCCTTCGGAAGCCCCACCGACGCGGTGCGCTTCGGATCGTCCGAGGTGACCACGATCTTCGTGACCCGCTCGGCCTGCAGCAACGAACAGATCTGCGGCAGCGTCATCTGGCCCACCGGGTCCTGGCCGCCGGTCATCGCGACCGTGCCGTTGAACAGCAGCTTGTAGGTGATCCGCTCCCCCGACGCCACGGACTGGCGCAGCGCGAGCGAACCGGAGTGCATGAACGTACCGTCGCCGATGTTCTGCACGAAGTGCTTCTCGGTGACGAACGGCGCCATGCCGACCCACTGCGCGCCCTCGCCGCCCATCTGCGTGACGCCGGTGATGTCGCCCACCTGCTGCGGGTCCATGAGCAGCACCATGGCGTGGCAGCCGATGCCGGCGCCCACCAGGGTGTCGTCGGTGACCTTGGTCGACGTGTTGTGCGGGCAACCCGAGCAGAAGTACGGGCTGCGCACCGCGAGCGGCAGCTCGATGCGGGTGCGCTGCTTCGCCTTCCGGTCCAGCCAGTCCTTCGCGGCGGCCACGTCGTGCACGCGGGCGAGGCGCGACGCGAGGCCGCGGGTGACGGCGTCCTGGTCCAGCTCGCCGAAGCGGGAGAACAGGGTGGAGCCGTCCTCGTTGGTCTTGCCCACGATGTTCGGCGCGCCCGGGTGGCGGAACAGGATGTCGCGCATCATGGTCTCGAGGAAGTCGCGCTTCTCCTCGACCACGATCACCTCGTCGAGGCCGTCGATGAACTCGTGCATGATCTGCCGCTCGAACGGGTACACCATGCCCATCTTGAGGATGCGGATGCCGAGGGCGTTGAGGTCGGCGTCGTCGATGCCGATGAGCCGCAGCGACTCCCGCACGTCCATGTACGTCTTGCCGGCGGCCACGATGCCGATCCGGTCGTCGCTCGAGCGCACGGTGATCCGGTTGAGCCGGTTGATCCGGGCGTACTCCGTGGCACGCGGCATGCGCACCGTGAGCTGGTTCTGCTCGAGCTCCATGAGGTTCGCGCCGAGCAGCTTGCCCGACGGGACGTGGGGGCTGATGCCCAGGTCGCCGTACACGGGCAGCACGCGGTCCGGGTGCACGTCGGCGCACGAGGCGCCGTCGGCGACGTGCGCCGAGATCTTCAGGGACGTCCACAGACCCGACACGCGGGACATGATCGCGGCGTGCACGCCGAGGTCGAGGATGTCCTGCGAATCGGCCGGATAGAGGATCGGCATGTACAGGTCCGCGAGGGCCATCTCGGAGGCGCAGGGCACCGTCGAACTCTTGGCGCCCGGGTCGTCGCCGACGAGGGCGACCGCCCCGCCCGTGGGGTGCGTGCCGATGAGGTTGGCGTGGCGCAGCGCGTCGGTGGCGCGGTCCAGGCCCGGGGCCTTGCCGTACCAGTACCCGACGACGCCGTCGAGCCCGCGATCCAGGTTGCCGACCTGCGCGGCCACCTGCGAGCCCATCACGGACGTGCCGGCGAGCTCCTCGTTGAGCCCCGGCCGGTGAACGATGTCGTACTCGGAGAGGTACTTGCCGCGCTTGGCGATCTCCAGGTCGTACCCGGCCAGCGGCGAACCCTCGTAGCCGGAGATGAAGGAGCCGGTCTTGAGGTTCTGGCGACGATCCAGCCGCGCCCGGTCCCGCACCATGCGGACCAGGGCCTGAATGCCCGTGAGGTAGATCGTGCCCTGCTCGCGCGTGTAGCGATCGTCCAGCGAGAAGGATTCGACGGTGCCCGACTGACCGCCTCGCGGATCCGAATCGTGTCCGCCGGCCAGGCTCCGCTCGGTGTTGCCACCGGGGGTGTTGGTCGGCGAGTTGGCGTCAAGGGTCACGGAAACCACCAGGCTTTCTATTGTTTGCGCTGCAATCCAGGGGTGGCGGATCGAAGCACGGGCTGTGTCGGTGGTCACATCATAACGGGCGGTCTCCGAGAAATCACATGCCGACGCGGCGTCCGGGAACAGGGTCACGGAGGTTCGCCCCGGGGGCCGATACCCTGACTGATCGTGAACCTCCGCACCGCTCGGATCGTCGCCGTCGTCACCGGCCTGGTGGGCCTCGTACTGGCGATCGCCACGCCACTGCTGCCCATCCGGCAGACCGCCGTCACCGTCGACTGGCCGCAGGCGGGTTCGGCGGCACCGGTGACGGCGCCGCTCACCATGTACAAGCCGCTCGAGGTGGACGTGACCGTGCCGTGCGCGCTCGCCGCGAACACTCCGGCGGACCGCGAGACCGTCCTCGCCGCGACCACGCCGCCGCCCGCGGGCGATCGCGCGCGGACCGCGGGCCTGTGGGTGACGACCGACGCGGACTCGCTGACGGTGCGCTCGAAGGGCACTCTCATCCAGTCGATCCCGCGGAGCGAACTGCCGCGCTGCGGCGACCTCCGGGTCACCGTCGACATGAACGGCGCCACCGCGACCGCGTCCGGCCTGTCCGAGAAGGGCGACGTGGCCGGCGACCTGCGGCCGCAGGTGGTGGGCGTGTTCACCGACCTCCCGGCCGACCAGGCCGGCCCGCTCCCGAGGATGTCGATCGACGTCGACTCCCGGTACACCTCCACCCCGTCTGCGCTCAAGGGCGCGGCGATCGCGATCGGCGTGCTCTCCGTGCTGATCTCGCTGGTCGCGCTCGCCGTCCTCGACCGCGCCGGCAACCGCCGCGGCAAACACCTGCTGCAGACCCGCTGGCGCGCCTGGGCCCGGTTCGGGCTCGCCGACGCCGCGGTGTTCGGCAGCCTGCTGGTGTGGCACGTGATCGGCGCACCCACGTCCGACGACGGCTACATCCTGGGCATGGTCAAGGCGGCCCTGCATTCCGGGTACATGCCCGAGGTGTTCCGCTACTACGACGCCCCCTACGCACCGTTCGGCATGCCGTTCTACGTGGTCGCGTGGATGAGCGAGCTGAGCGTCTCCAGCCCGTGGCTGAGGTTGCCGGCGCTGCTGTCCGGGATCGCCGCCTGGCTGCTGCTCTCCCGCGAGGTACTGCCCCGGCTGGGCCTGAGCAGGCGCCGCGCCCCGCGTGACCACTCCCGGGCGCTATGGGCCGCGGCGGCCGTCTTCACGCTGTTCTGGCTCACCTACAACCCCGGACTGCGCCCGGAGCCGATCGTCGCGCTGGGCACCGTGCTCACCTGGTGCTGCGTCGAGCGGACCGTCGCGACGCGGCGCCTGGCCCCCGCCGGGATCGGCCTCGTGATCGCCGGCCTCACCCTGTCCGCCGCCCCGACGGGCAGCTTCGCGTTCGCGGTCTTCCTCGTGGCCGCGGCACCGCTCTGGGCCGCCGTCCGGGCTCACGTCAAGGAGAACGGCTACGCCGGTTCGCTCCTGCCGCTGGCCGCCGCGGGCGCGTCCGTGCTGTACCTGGTCTTCGGCGACCACGGCCTCGTCGAGATGCTGCAGTCCACCAAGCTGCTCGCCGACGTCGGGCCCAGCGAGGCGTGGCACCGCGAGATCATCCGGTACGAGGCCCTGTTCCAGCAGAACCCGAACGGTTCCGTCGCCCGACGGTTCGCGATGCTCGCCATGGGCCTGTCCGCCGTGATCGCGGCCGTCGTGCTGCTCCGGCGCCGCCGGATCCCCGGCCTGGCGAGCGGTCCGGCCCGCCGCATCGCCGCCGCGATCGGGATCTCGACCCTGGTGATGGCGTTCAACCCGACCAAGTGGACCCACCACTTCGGTGCCTTCGCCACCCTCGGCGCGATGGCGGCCGCGGTCGCGGCGGTCGCGATCGGGCCGAGGGCCATCCGCCGCCCGCAGTTCCGGCTGCTCACACTGGCCGCGGTGGCGGGCTGCGCCACCCTGGCGTTCGAATCGACCAACGGCTGGTTCTATCCCGGCAACTTCGGGATTCCCTGGGGCGGGACCGAACCCGTCATCGCGGGGATCAAGCTGGCCAACGTGTTCGCCGTCGCGACGGTGCTGCTGCTGGCCGCGGCCCTGGTGGTGCACGTGACCGGGTGGACGCCGAAGGCCCCCGCTGCGGCCGCGAAGCTGCCCGCGTTCGCGACCCCCGTCACCCTGGTCGCGACGCTCATCATCGCGATGATCGGCGCCACCAACGCCGCGTCGATCGCGGTGCAGTGGCCCGCCTACTCGTACGGCCTGCAGAACATCCGGTCCCTCGCGGGAGACCCGTGCGGTATGGCCGATTCCGTGCTCGTCGAGCGCGACGCCACCGCAGGAGTCCTGCCCGCCCTCGGCGGGTCCCGCGAGCCGCTGGTGGGCGCCGAGAACGCGAACTTCACGCCGAACGGCATCGCGAGCAGCCTCAACGCCTCCGCCCGCGGCGCCGCCGACCTGGTGCGGACGGGCGACGCGGACACGACCCCGTCGAATACGGGCGGCACCGGCGGCGGCACCCTCAGCACCCCGGGCGTGAACGGCTCGACGGCGGCGCTGCCGTTCGGCCTCGACCCGGCGAGGGTGCCCGTGGTGGGCAGTCGCCAGCAGGGGGCGCAGCGCAATGCGAAGGCGACGTCCAGCTGGTACGCGCTGCCGGCCGGGGGCGTCGACCGGCTGCTCACGATCAGCGCCGCGGGGCAATTCGATCCGGGCGGCCTGCGGCTCGAGTTCGGCACCGGCGACACCGCGGCGAACCGGATCACCCCGGCGGGCGCGGTCACCCCGCTGGACATCGGCCCGGCCCCGGCGTGGCGGAACCTGCGCGTCCCCGCGGACCAGATCCCGCGCGGCGCGACCGCTGTGCGCGTGGTCGCGCGGATCACCGCCCCGTCGGAGCGCACCTGGGTGGCGTACACGCCGCCGCGGGCACCGAAGCTGGAGACGTTGAACGAGCTCGTCGCCGACGATCCGACGCTGGTCGACTGGGGCGCCGGCATCGGCTTCCCGTGCCAGCGCCAGTGGCGCGAGTACGGCGGCATCGCCGAGCTGCCCCGGTGGCGGATCCTGCCCGAGCGGGATCTGGCCGCAGCCGCCACCACGACGTGGCAGGGCGGCGACGCCGGCGGCCCGCTGGGATGGTCCCAGCTGCTGACCACCGCCGGGACGGTGCCGAGCTACCTGGAGAACGACTGGGGCCGCGACTGGGGCGCGTTGGAGCGGTACAGGCCGCTCGTCGACGCGCCGGCGGCGCAGACCGTCCAGTCGACGCACACCCGGTCGGGATTCTGGACGCCGGGCGCCACGCCGGCGGGCTGACGGCGGGGCGCCCGCGGCTACCAGCGGTCGCGGGGAACGTCGAATTCGGAGCACAGTTCGCGCCACACGTCGCGCGGGTCCACACCCGCCTCGACGGCGGCGTCGCCGGTCATGCCGAGCCGGCTGAGCCGGTGGTCGCGCATGAGCGTGTCGCCGCGCAGGGAGCCGAACTCGGCGTAGAGCAGTTCCTGGAACTCGGTGAGGCGCACCGGGCCAGGCTACCGGGCACCGGCGGCGGTGTTCAGGCGTAGGCCTCGCAGACGGTCACCGGATCGGCGACGCGGTGCGCGCTCGCGGCGGCCTCCCGCGCGGCACGGGCGAACGACGGCTCACCGAGGACCCGGCGCACGCCGTCCGCGATCGCCCCGGCGGTCGCGGGCCGCACGAGCACGCCGCTCCCCTGCCGGGCGACGCGGTTGGCGAGCTCCCACTGATCGCCGCCGCCGGGCACCACCACGACGGGCCGTCCCGCGGTGAGCGCCTTGGTGAGCATGCCGTGGCCGCCGCCGCACACCACGGCGTCCGCGCGCGCCACGAGCTCGTCCTGCCGGCCGAAGCCGCTGGCCACCCACGGCTCGTCGAAGACTGGCGGGTTCAGTCCGCTGATCGCCAGCCGCACCCCGGTTCCGCGCAGCCCGTCCACCGCCAGTTCCGCGAGGCTCTGCTCCCCCGTCGCCGCGGTCGACGGTGCCACCATCACCAACGGGGCGTCGCCGCCGGGGACGGGGCACGCCGCGTCGGTGGGTTCGAGGGTGAGCGGCCCGACGACGTGGGTGCGGGCCGGCCAGTCGGGCCGGGGCACCTCGAGGGCGGGGATCGTCGCGACCAGCCGGGCGGCGGGGCCGGGTTCGCGGGGTGCGAGCCCGATCTTCACGCGGGCCGCCTCCCTCTGCCGGCGGCCCGCGCGGATGTCGCGGTCGGTGAACGCGCGAAGGATCGCATCGCGGACGAATTCGGCGGGGGTCTCGGCGGGCGCCATCCCGGCGCCGATGGGCGGGAGCCCCTTGGAGGGCAGGTACAGCGGGTGCGGGCTCAGTTCGATCCAGGGCGCGCCGATCGCTTCGGCCGCCATGCCCCCGCCGGGCGTCAGGATGTCGGCGACGACGAGATCCGGGGCCGCGGCGCCGAGTTCGGGGAGCAGCCGCGACGCGATGTAGGAGGCCCGGTCGTGGATCTTCGCGCCCGCGTCGCCGTCGTCGTCCCCGGGGCGGGCGGCGAGGCCGGGCAGCTCCCGGGTATCGATCCCGTACCGCTCGCCGGTGCCGGCCCACTGCCGGCCGGTGAAGACGACGGGGTCGTGCCCTGCGGTCCGCAGCCGTACCGCGAGCGCGAGGCCGGGCAGCGCGTGCCCGGCCTCGGATCCTGCGACGAGTGCGACCCGCATGCTCCTCCTAGCGCGGGCCACGCCGCCGTCAGAACGACGTCGTCGTCTTCTTGCCCGATCCCATCCACTTGACCACGCTGACGATACCGATGATCACCAGGGCGATGAGAGCCAGCGGCAGCAGCGACTTGACGATCGCCGACACCACCATGAGGGCGATCCAGATGAGGACGATTGCTCCGATGATCTTCCAGAACATTGCGGTGTACCTTTCGGGGAGTTTTCGTGAGGTCTTTCGTCTTCCATACTGCTCCTGCGAGGAGTCGAAAGTCACGCTCTGAACTGGGGTTTCAGGGAGAAATGGGGGTTAACCCCGAGGGGCGCGGCACGGGCCACGCGGGATTCACCAGGTGCGGGTGTCGGGCACCGGCGGCAGCGCCGCGATGCCGTACGCCCACGCGCGGAGCCGCTCGGCGGTCTCCTGCAGGCGGGGCGTGGCGAGGCTCAGATCGTCGAACCTCGCGGGCGAGCCCAGGGAACGGCGCGCGGCGGCCACCGTCGTGGCGGCGGAACGCACCATGTCGAGGTAGGCGGCGACGCCCTGGTCCAGGCCGGCGATCCCGTCGTCGAGGGTGTCCCGCAGGTAGTCGCCGGCGCCGCCGCCGCGGGCGACGACGCGTTCCAGGTCGACCAGTTGCTCGGCGTAGTCCACGATCGCGTCGGCCGAGGCCTCGGCGTCCGCGTCGAGATCGGAGAGGGCATCGGGCGGAAGCGCGCCCGAGCGGGACAGCACGGCCATCAGGCCGAGGAACTCCTGTTCGGCGTCGGCCAAGCGCCGCACGGGCCGGTGCAGGGCGGACGACGGTGCGGGAACGGCCCGTCGGGCGTACCCGCGGGGTGGGACCGGCGCACGGCGCAGGCGCCGGAACTTCCCGACGGCGTAGGCGGTGGGGACCGCGACGATCGCGGTGACCGCGGTCGCGGTGCCGCCCACGACGGGGGCGGCGGCCGCGAAACCGCCGACGGAGACGACGGCGGCCGACGACGTGGTGGCCGCCCAGCCGCTCACGCTGTTCTTGGCGTTGCGGATCGACCGCAGATGCGTGGCCTTGGGATCCTTGCGACGGGCCGCCTTGTCCCGGGCCTCGTCGGCGGCGCGCGCAGCGGCGTCCATGGCGCTCGTCGCGGCCTCGATCGCGGACCCGGCCATACGCGCAGCAGAGGCCGCCACCGCCGAGAAATCGGTGCGGTAGCGGCCTCGCTGCGTGCTCATGGGACTACTGCTGGCCCGGGTTGGGGGCCTGCTGGGGCGCGGACTGCGGCTGCGCCGGTGCGGACTGCGGGGCCTGCTGGCCGCCGCTGATCTGGCCGTTGGCCTGCATGGACGCGCGGATCTGCTCGAGCCGCGAGTGGCCGGCCATCTGCACGGTGGCCTGCTGGACCTCGGCCATGCGGCCCTGGACCGAGTTCTGCGCCAGCTCGGTGGAGCCGAGCGCGTTGGCGTAGCGGCGCTCGATCTTCTCGCGCACCTCGTCCAGGTTGGGCGTGTTGCCCGGAGCGGACAGCTCGCCCATCTGGTTCAGCGATGCGGACACCTGCTCCTGCATCTTCGCCTGCTCCAGCTGGCTCAGCAGCTTGGTGCGCTCGGCGAGCTTCTGCTGCAGGTTCATGGCGTTCTGCTCGACGGCGCGCTTGGCCTGGCCCGCGGCCTGGAGCGACTGGTCGTGCAGGCCCTTGAGGTCCTCGACGCTCTGCTCGGCGGTCACCAGCTGGGCGGCGAACGCCTCCGCGGCGTTGGTGTACTCGGTGGCCTTGGCCGTGTCCCCCGCGGCGTTGGCCTGGTCGGCGAGCTGCACCGCCTGCCGGGTGTTGGCGGAGAGCTTCTCCACCTCGGCCAGCTGGCGGTTGAGCTTCATCTCCAGCTGGCGCTGGTTACCGATCACGGACGCCGCTTGCTGCGAGAGCGCCTGGTGCTGACGCTGGGCGTCCTCGATCGCCTGCTGGATCTGCACCTTGGGGTCCGCGTTCTCATCGATCTTCGCGTTGAACAGCGCCATCAGGTAGCGCCACCCCTTGACGAACGGGTTAGCCATCGTCTCTCCTACGCCTCTAATTTCGAAGTCTGTCCGAACGGATGAGTCCGGCCGTCCGGTATCGCACCGAACGCGTGGGTACCAATCTATCGGGTAACGGGCCCGCCGCGCCGCCCTGATCCGCGGGTTCGGGGAATTCCCCGAACCCGCGGCAGCGAGGCATCGGGGTCCGGTCAGGCCGCGGCGAGCGCCGGCGCCGGGATCACCATCTTCGGAATGGGCCGCAGCGACACGCTCGCCTGGGCGACCACCTCGGCCACCTCGACGTCCAGGGCGCCGCAGATCGCGGCCAGCAGTTCGCTGGACGCCTCCTTCTGACCCCGCTCGACCTCCGACAGGTATCCGAGGCTGACCTGGGCCGCGGACGAGACGTCCCGCAGCGTGCGACTCTGGCCGACCCGCGTCTTCCGCAGGTTCTCGCCGATCGCCTCGCGAAGCAGTAGAGCCATGCTCACCTCCGTCTTGATCTCTGTCCAGTCAACGCGGAACCCGGCCTCTTGGTTCCCGGGTTCGGTGAATTGCTCGAAACTAACTTTCGGCGACCCGGTCCGCGGCCGCCCGGAGCGCCGCGGCCACCGCTCCACGCCGGACCGCGGCGCGGTCACCGTCGAGCGCGAGCGAGGTGACGGTGGTGCCGGAGGGTCCCGCGATCCCCAGGTGAACGGTGCCCACAGGCACCCCGTCCTGTTCGGTGGGGCCGGCCACGCCGGTGAGCCCCACACCCCAGTCGGCGCCGCAGCGCGCCCGCGCGCCGTCGGCGAGCGCCGCGGCGGTGTCCGGGTGGACGGGTCCCACGCGGTCGAGCAGGTCGGGCGGTACGCCCGCGAGCGTCGCCTTGAGATCGGTCGCGTACACGATGAGGCCGCCCCGTAGGACGGCGCTGGCACCGGGCACCTCGGCGACGGTCGCGGCGAAGAGCCCTGCCGTGAGGGATTCGGCGGACGCCACGGTCTGGCCGCGCGCGGCGAGAGCCTCGACGAGGGCGCGGGCCTCAGGCGGGGGCACGGCGGAGGCTCCGCACGTAGTCGAGGCCGGTGAGGACGGTGACGACGAGCGCCGCGCCCATGACGATCACCTTCGGCCAGTGGAACGCGTCGGGCAGCGGCATGATGTAGAGCCCCAGCGCCAGCGTCTGCAGCAGCGTCTTGAGCTTGCCGCCGCGGCTGGCGGGGATCACGCCCTCGTTGATCACCCAGAACCGCATGAGCGTGATGCCCAGCTCCCGGCCCAGGATCACGATCGTGACCCACCAGGGCAGGTCGCCCAGCACCGACAGCCCGACGAACGCCGCACCGGTGAGCGCCTTGTCCGCGATCGGATCCATCAGTTTGCCGAACTCGGTGACCAGGCCGTAGCGGCGCGCGATCTGGCCGTCGATCCGGTCCGTGATCATCGCCACGGCGAAGATGGCGAACGCCGTCCACCGCCACGCGGCCGAATGCCCGCCGTCCGCGAAGAGGGCCACGAGGAAGACGGGGACGAGTACGATCCGGAGAACCGTCAGGCCGTTCGCCGGGTTGAGGTTGGAGACACGCGTGCCCGCAGGACTCGCGCCATCCGTTGCACTCACGGGCTCAGCCTATAGGTAGCGCGGAGTGCCGGCCCATCGCGCCGTTGCCCCGCCCCGCGACGCGGCCGGACACGCCTCGCCCGCGCGCTACTGTTCTCCGGTGACCACTGCGAAAGGCGTTGCGTTGCGGCGCGCCCGGACCTCGGACGTCCCCGCGATCAAGCGCCTCATCGACTTCTACGCGGGCAGGATCCTGCTGGAGAAGAACCTGGTCACGCTGTACGAGTCGATCCAGGAGTTCTGGGTGGCCGAGGTCGACGGCGAGATCACGGGCTGCGGGGCGATGCACGTGCTGTGGGCCGACCTCGGCGAGATCCGCACGCTCGCCGTCGATCCCGCGGTCAAGGGCCACGGAATCGGCCACCGCCTGGTGGCCCGCCTGCTCGACGAGGCGCGCCTCCTGGAGTTGCGCAGGGTGTTCGTACTCACCTTCGAGACGGAGTTCTTCGGCCGCCACGGTTTCGTGGAGATCGACGGGACTCCGGTGAGCTCCGAGGTGTTCGCGGAGCTGTGCCGGTCCTACGACCAAGGCGTTGCGGAGTTCCTCGACCTCTCGTACGTGAAACCCAACACGTTGGGAAACAGCCGCATGCTCGTCGCTCTCTAGACCGGAGGATCGGGGCCACGGTCGCTGCGGATTCACGAACGCATCGCATGGAGCGGCGCTCGACCGGGATTTGCAGCTGGCCGATCACTCCCGTCACGTCAGCTGATTCCGGATAGCACCGGGGACATGCCTGTTCGGAGCACGTCCGGGCGTGATTGACTCGTCCCGTGAATGTGGTCGCCGAGTTGCGGGCAGCGGGATGCGTCTTCGCCGAACAGGAGGCCGCTGTACTGGACGGGACCGCATCGGGCGCCGATCTCGAGGAGCTCGTGCGGCGCCGGTGCGCGGGCGAACCGCTGGAGCACCTCGTGGGCTGGGCGGAGTTCCTCGGGCGCCGGCTCGCGGTGGGCCCGGGCGCGTTCGTGCCCCGCAAGCGCACGGAGTTCCTGGCGGAGCTGGCCGCCGCCGCGGCGCCGGGAGTACTGGTGGAGCTCTGCGCCGGCGTCGCCCCGATCGCCGCGACCTCGTCCGCCGCCGAGCGGTACGCGGTCGAGATCGACCCGGTGGCCGCGGGCTTCGCCCGGCGCAACGCCCCGGAGGCGACGGTCCTCGTCGGCGATCTGTTCGCGCCGCTCCCCCGCGGTCTCGTCGGCCGCGTCGACGTGCTCGCGGCGAACGCCCCGTACGTGCCGACCGCGGCGATCGCGACGATGCCGCCCGAGGCCCGCGATCACGAGCCCCGCACCGCGCTCGACGGCGGGCCGGACGGGCTCTCCCTGCACCGCCGGATCGCCGCCGAGGCGCGGATGTGGCTCGCCGACGGCGGGCGGGTGCTGATCGAGACCGGCCGCTATCAGGCCGAGTACACCGAGCGGCTGCTCCGTGCCGCCGGCTTCGACGCCCACACCGAGACGGACTCGGAGCGGGCGTCGACGGTCACCGTCGGCCTGCTGGCCTGAGGCCGGGCCGCCTCGACGGTCGCGCCCGGCCCGCCCTCGGCCCGGCGACTAGTCGTTACCGGAATCCACGGACTTGCGCCCGTCGCGCTTCGACTTGGCGAGCGATGCGACGGTGGTGATCACGAGGACTCCGATGATCACCGACAGCGACATGCCGGTGGAGATCTCCGGTACCGCGACGTGCTCGCCGCCGTTGATGAACGGCAGCGTGTTCTCGTGCAGCGCGTGCAGCACCAGCTTGACGCCGATGAAGCCGAGCACGATGGACAGCCCGTAGGACAGGTACACCAGGCGGTCCAGCAGGCCGCCGATGAGGAAGTACAGCTGCCGCAGGCCCATCAGCGCGAACGCGTTGGCCATGAACACCAGGTAGGGCTCCTGGGTGAGGCCGTAGATCGCGGGGATCGAGTCGAGCGCGAACAGGACGTCGGTGAAGCCGATGACGACGAGCGCCAGGAGCAGCGGCGTCGCGACCTTCTTGCCGTCGACCTTGGTGATCAGCTTGTCGCCGTCGTACTGCTCCGTGGTGGGCACGAACCGCTTGAAGAACGCGGCGACGCGGCCCTCGCGCTCCTCCTCGTCCTCGACGGGCCCCTCGACGGCTTCCTTGACCAGCTTGATCGCGGTGTACAGGAGGAACGCGCCGAACAGGTAGAACACCCAGCTGTAGGTGTTGATCGCGGCGGCGCCGACGGCGATGAAGAGGCCGCGCATGACCAGCGCCATGACGATGCCGATGAGCAGCACCTTCTGCTGGTAGATCCGGGGCACCGCGAACTTCGCCATGATGATGACGAAGACGAACAGGTTGTCCACCGAGAGGGCCTTCTCGGTGACGAAACCGGCGAAGAACTCACCGCCGTACTTCGAGCCCGAGACGGCCCAGACGCCGAAGCCGAAGAGCACGGCGAGGCCGATGTAGACGGCGGACCAGAATCCGGATTCCTTCAGTGTCGGTTCGTGCGGGGTGCGCACGTGGCTGAAGAAATCGAAGACGAAGAGACCGAGGACGACGAGGATCGAGACGATCCACACCGCGGTTGACACGTGCAATTGATACACCTCCGGTAGGACTCCGGAGGTCTCTCCCCACCCGGCGAACCGGGTTCAGCGCGCCCGGGCGGGTGTGGACCCACCGTGATGACGATCGCGCCGCGAGCGGGATACTCCCCTCACAAATGCAGGACAACCATAACAGCTAGAAGTCCGGTTCGCCGTCCTCCGCGTCGACCGGGGCGTCGCCGCCCTTCAGCGTGATCATCAGGCCGGCCAGTTCGTCGGGCGTGACCAGCACGTCGCGCGCCTTCGACCCCTCGGACGGGCCCACGATGTCGCGGCTCTCCATGAGGTCCATCAGGCGGCCCGCCTTGGCGAAGCCCACGCGCAGCTTGCGCTGCAGCATCGACGTGGAGCCGAACTGCGAGGACACCACGAGCTCCACGGCCTGCAGGAACACGTCGAGGTCGTCGCCGATGTCGGGGTCGACGTCCTTCTTCTCGACCTTGGTCTCGGTGACGCCGTTGGTGTACTCGGGATCCGCCTGCGACTTCACGAAGTCGACGACCGAGCCGATCTCCTCGTCCGTGATGAACGCGCCCTGCATACGGGTCGACTTGCCGCCCATCGGCAGGAACAAGGCGTCGCCCATGCCGATCAACTTCTCGGCGCCGGGCTGGTCCAGGATGACGCGGGAGTCGGTGAGCGAGCTGGTGGCGAACGCCAGCCGCGACGGCACGTTCGTCTTGATCAGGCCGGTGACCACGTCGACCGACGGGCGCTGTGTGGCGAGCACCAGGTGGATGCCGGCGGCGCGCGCCTTCTGCGTGATGCGGACGATCGCCTCCTCCACGTCGCGCGGGGCGGTCATCATGAGGTCGGCGAGCTCGTCGACGATCGCCACCACGTAGGGGTACGGGCGGTACTCGCGCTCGCTGCCGAGCGGCGTGGTGATCTCGCCCGACTTCACCTTCCGGTTGAAGTCGTCGATGTGTCGCACGCGCGAGGCCTGCATGTCCTTGTAACGCTGCTCCATCTCCTCGACCAGCCAGGCCAGCGCGGCGGCGGCCTTCTTGGGATCGGTGATGATGGGCGTGATGAGGTGCGGGATGCCCTCGTACGGGGTGAGCTCGACCATCTTGGGGTCGATGAGGATCATCCGGACCTCGTCGGGCGTGGCCCGGGCGAGCAGCGAGACCAGCATCGAGTTGACGAAGCTGGACTTGCCGGAGCCCGTCGAACCGGCGACGAGGAGGTGCGGCATCTTCGCGAGGTTGGCCTTGACCATCTCGCCCTCGATGTCCTTACCGAGGCCGATCACCAGCGGATGCGTGTCCTTGCGGGTGCTGTCCGCGGCGAGCACGTCGGCCAGGCGCACCATCTCGCGGTCGGTGTTGGGCACCTCGATGCCGACGGCCGACTTGCCGGGGATGGGCGCGAGCAGGCGCACGTTGTCGGTGGCCACCGCGTAGGAGATGTTGCGGTGCAGCTGGGTGACCTTCTCGACCTTGACGCCGGGCCCGAGCTCCAGCTCGTAGCGGGTGACCGTCGGGCCGCGGGTGTATCCGGTGACGGCGGCGTCGATCTTGAACTGCTCCATGACGCCGGTGATCGCGTCGATCATCGCGTCGTTGGCGCTGGTTCCCGCCTTCGCGGGCTCGCCCTCGATGAGCAGGTCCGCGGGCGGCAGGACGTAGTCCTCGCTGTCGATGGTGCGCGCCACCGTGAACTCGGAGGTCTTCGGCGCCGGCGGGGGCGTGTGGTCGGTGACCGGCGCGGGCGCCCGCTTCGGCTTCGGCTTGGCCTTGGGTGCGACCTCGACCGTCGGGTCGTCCGACGGTGCGGGGGCCGCGCCGATCGGCTCGGTCACCCGGTCGGCGAGGTCCTCGTCGGGTTCGGCGGCGGCCTTGCGGCGGCCGCGCTTCGACGGTGCCGGGTCGGCCGGGTAGTTCTCGTAGGGGTCGCCGTAGGGCGAGAGCGCCCGGGTCGCCCCGTCGGGGCGGTCGGAGTCGACCGAGAAGGGCAGGTCGAGGTCGTCGGCGTCCTCGTCGGCCCATTCGGCGTCGTCGCCGTACTGGTCGTGCATGTCGACGCCGAAGTAGAACTTGAGCCGGTCGACGATCTCGCGGACCGTCATCCCGCTCACGAGGAGCAGGCCGAAGAGCGCCACCAGCACGAGCAGCGGCACCGAGATCCAGGCGGTGAAGCCGTCGGTGAGCGGACCGCCGACCACGTAGCCGAGGTAGCCGCCCGACGCGGACCGGCCCTCGAAATCGCCGGGGCGGCCGGCGCCGATGTGCAGGAGCCCGAGGAACGGCAGCACGATGAGCGTGCCGCCGACGCGGTGCCGCACGTGGGCACTGGGATTGTCGGGGCGGCGCATCATGACCACGCCGAGCGCGATCGCGAGGACCGGCACCAGCACGGCGAACCAGCCGACGACCGCGCGGACCCCGGTGGAGAAGAACGAGCCGACGGGGCCGCCGGCGTCGAAGTACAGGGCGGCGCCGAGCACGATCGCGACCGCGAACAGGCCCAGGGCCAGGCCGTCGCGCGAATGGGTGGGCCCGGGCGGACCGTCGGGCGTGCCCGCTGCCTGCTGGTCGACGTCGTCGCCCTTGCCGGTGCGCACGGCACCGCCCACGCCCTTGGCCAGCAGCTTCCAGCTGGCGCCGAGGCCGCGCCCCACTCCCCTACCGGCGCCGGCGGCCGCGCGCGACGCGGTGCCGCTCTGCCGGGTGGCCGGCTTGGCGGCGGGCTTCGCGGGCTGCTTGGCGCGGGGCCGCGCGGTGGTCTGTCGGCCGCGAGGGGTACTCGCCGCGCGGCCGCGGCCGCTCCCGGAACGGGAGTTCGCGGTCCCGCGCGCGCGGGTGGTCGTCTTCGATGCCATGGGGGCAGTCTATCGACATTAACCCCATTCGTATCAAGTGCCACACATGTAACAGCAGCACCAGCGGCGGGTCGTCAGAGTGAGCGGCTCACCGAACCGAGCAGATCGATGTCCGCATCCTCGCCCTCGAAGGTGACCAGAGCCTCGTCACGGCCGAAGGTCCACATCGCGATCTCCCCCATCGCGCCGATCACGGCGACCTCCGGACCTCGACCGACGCTCACCAGCGTGCCCGATTCGGTGGTCAGCGCGACCCGCAGGGGCGCGCCCCGCAGGGTCAGCCGGGCCATCCGGGACACGACGGGGGCGAGCCCACTCTCGACCGCGGGATCCAGCGCGCGCGGCTTCCAGCCGGTCACCGCCCGCCGGATGTCCTCGCCGTGCACGAAGTACTCCCCCAGGTTCGCCTGATCGTCGACCAGCCGGAGCGGCGAGAAGCGCGGCGGTCCGCCCGCGACCGCCCCGAGGAGGTCCTCGAACGAGCGGGCCGCGATCCCCGCCTGGACATGCTCGGTGTAGCCGGAGAACGGCCGGAGCAGGATGCCGGGCGCCGCATCGGGCCGGCTCTCCCGGAGCACGAGATGGGCCAGCAGCTCGCGCACGGTCCAACGGCCGCAGAGCGTGGGCGCGTCGGGACCGGCAGCGCGCGCGGCGTCGACGAGGGCGGCGCGTTCGATTCGAGCAGGCTTCACGCCGCCACCCTAGCCCTCGGCGCGCGGTCCCCGCCGGGGCGCGCGGCCCCGGTGGATCGCGCGAGAACGCCGCCGAACTTGCTATCCGAAAATTCCATATTGTCGTACACTTCCCCGCATGACTGCGAATTTCCCCACGAACCACTCGCGCGCGCGTCTGGTCGCGACCGGCGCGATCGCCGCCGCCGTCGCGGTGGTCGCCACCCTCGCGGCTCCCGCGGCGTCCGCGGCCCCCGTCGGCACCGACCTGGTGCTCGGACCGTCGCAGTTCCCGGCGGGATCGACCGATTACCGGGTGAGCCCGAACGCGCGCCTCGGGAAGATCAGTGTCACGCCCGACGCGCCGGCCCCGTGCCGCGGCGCCGCCGATCGCCTCAACGCGAGTCTCTCGTCGGCGAAGGCCGCGGAGGCGTTCGCCCGCAACGGCTACTCGGCGATGCTCTCGACGGTGATCTCGCCGCCCGTGACCAATCAGTGGCGCGCGGTCGCGTCCTCGTGCGCGTCGGAGGGCGAGCGCGTGGCGCCCGCACCGGATCTCGCGCGGTACGCGCCCGTCGTCCTCGCCACCCGGGAGAACGGCCGCACGACCTCGATCGAGGGTTTCGCCGACGTCAACGGCTACACGGTCGACGTGTACGTCGAGGGCGCGAGCGAGACCCCGGTGAACGCCGAGCGGTTCTGGCAGGTGTTCCGGAGCCAGATCCGCAAGGTCCAGACGGGCAACTGACCCGCGATCCGGCATCCGCGCCGCCGCAGAAGGAGTTTCGATGTTCAGGCGTCACATCCTCGGTTCGACGGTGGCGGTGGTCGCCGCCGCGCTCCTGCCCGCGGTCGCGCAGGCGGCGCCGGTGAATCCGTCGCAGGCAGTACTCGCCGCGCACGAGTTCCCTTTCGGCAGCACCGGATACAAGGTCGAGCGCGAGGTCCTGAAACCCGACGACGTCGCGCCCGACGCTCCGGCCGATGCGACCTCACCGTGCGCGGTGGAGTTGGGGCGCACTTTCGAGAAGCTCGCCGGCGTGACGGTCGTCGAAGCGGAGGTGACGCGGGCGGGCACCGAGCTCGAAGCCGCCGTCATGAGCCGGCGGGTCACCGACTATTTCACCGCGACGTTCCGCGCCTGCAATGCGCAAATGCCGCCTCGCGAGCGCGCGTCAGTCCTGCCCGTACCCGCGGATCTCGCGGGTCGCGGCGCCTTCGTGTTCCGTGACGGTGACGAGTACATCGGCTGGACCGACGTCCGTGACGTGACGGTCACCGTCTACGCCGAGGCGAAGGACAAGCTTCCGGTCGACGCCGAGGCCTTCTGGCAGACCTTCCGCGCGCAGGTCGCCAAGGTGGAGCGGCAGCCGTGATCGCCCGGCGGTTCGCGCTCGCGGTGACCCTCGCCGCGGCCGCGATGACGGTGCCCGCGCTCGCCCAGGCTGCACCGGTGAAGCCCGCGCGGGCGCTTCTCGATCAGTTCGAGTTCCCGCCGGGGAGCATCGGTCACGTCGCCGGGAACGCCTCCCCGCGCGTCGGCGACGGGGAGTCGAACGCACCGCGATGCGCCGCGCTCTCCCGCGACCTCGATCGCAGGCTGTCCTCCGTCACCTCGGCGGAGGCCCGCGCCGGCATCGGTGGGACCGCCCTGCTGGTCTACATCCTCGATCGCCCGCTCTCGGGCCCGATCGCGGGCACCGTCCTCACCTGCGGCGCGCAATACCTGGGGCCGAAGCCCGTCGCGGACACCGCGATCCCGTCCGACCTCCGTGGCCGCAACCCCGCGGTCGTGCGGACCGGGACCACCGATCTCCAGGCCTGGGTGGACGTCCGCGGCGTCACCGTGTCGGTGAACGTCATAAGCACCGACCGCACCCCCGTCGACCGGAACCTCGTCTGGCGGCTCCTCCGCGACCAGATCGCCAAGGTGGAGAAGCAACCGTGACGCGCACCGCACGGTGCGGCGTCACGCTCGCCGCGTTCGTCGCGCTGGTCGCTCCCGCAGCCGCACACGCGGCGCCAGTTGATCCGGCTCGCGCAGTCCTGAGCGCGAGCGAGTTCCCCGCGGGCAGCACGGGTTATCGGGTGATCAATCGGGTGGAATCGAGCCCGGCGAGCTCGTCCGGGCTGGCGGACGACGCCTGCGCCACTGCCACTCAGCAGCTGATCGCGGCCTCCAACGGCACCCGGGCCAGCGAGGCGATCGCCCACCGCGGACGTACCTACGCATCCGTCGAGGTCAGCAACCGCGCGACGACCGGTCTCGTGCGGAATCTGGTCGCCGAGTGCGGGGACGCCCTCGGAGACGTCCCGGCTCCGCTCGCCGTTCCCGCCGACCTCGCGCCCTACCGGACTTTCGTGGGAACGATGCCCGGCGGCAAGGAGATTCAAGGCTGGGCGGACGTGCGCGGCACGACGGTGAGCGTCGTAGTCGACGCCCCGTCGGCCGCAGACTACGACACTTTCTGGTACCTGTTCCGCGCCCAGATCGCGAAGGTCGCAGCCGCGCAGTAGGCGGGCCGTCGAACCGGTCGAACGCACCGTTACCGTGCGATACGATCCGTCCCGTCCGGACATCGCAGGGCACTGCCCGCTGAGCTGAGGCGTGCCCACGGGCCGCCGCGAAGGAGTACGCATGCAGATCCGTCGACTCGTCGCAGGGACCACGGTGGCGCTGGCCACCGCGGCGGGCGTCCCGGCGGTCGCCGCCGCGGCGCCGGTCTCGCCGAGCGGGGCGGTGCTCGCCGCGCACGAATTCCCGTCCGGTAGCACGGGTTACAAGGTCGAGAAGGAGAAGCTCTCCGAACTGGCGGGCGTGCCCGAGAAGGGTGAGGGCGGCTCGCCCTGCGCCACCAAGGCGGACGCCCTCGCGAAGGCTCTCGACGGGGCCGAGGTGGTGGAGGCCGAGGCCAAGCGCGGTTCGGTCGAGTTCGAGGCCTCGGTCATCGGCGGCCGCCTCACCACCGCCAACCGCGACGCGGTCACCGCGTGCCGGTCGAGCCTGCCGGCGGAGAAGCGCACCGTCGCCCGGGAGGCGCCGGCCGACCTCACCCACCTGCGCCCGTTCATCTTCGCGGTGGGCGACTCCGAGCTGCAGGGCTGGGCGGACGTGCGCGGGGTGACCGTGCTCGTCAGCGCCGAGGGCGAGAAGGGCGCCGCCGTCGATTCCGAGGGCTTCTGGCAGACCCTGCGGGCCCAGATCGCGAAGGTGGAGCGGCAGCCGTAACCGCTACTCCCCCACCACGATCACGGTGGGCACGATCATCGGGCGGCGGCGGTAGGCGCCGGATACCCAGCGCCCCACCGCTCGCCGGATGCCCTGCGCGATCCGGTGGGCGTCCTTGACGCCCTCCGCCGACATCTGCGCGAGGGTGTCCTCGACCAGCTGCTCGGCCTCCTTGAGGGCGGTCGGATCGTCGGAGAAGCCGCGGCCGGACACCTCGGGGGTGCTGACGGCGTTGCCCTCCTCGTCGATCGCGACGCTGATGGAGATGAAGCCGCCCTCGCCGAGCACGAGGCGGTCGGACAGCGTGGACTCGCCGACGTCGCCCACCGAGTTGCCGTCGACGTACACGTGCCCCACGGGCACCTGCCCGACGATCTTCGCGACACCGTCGACGAGGTCGACGACCACGCCGTCCTCGGCGAGCATGATCCGCTCCTTGGGCACGCCGGTGGCCTCGGCGAGCGCGGCGTTGGCGCGCAGGTGCCGCCACTCGCCGTGCACGGGCATGGCGTTGCGCGGGCGCACCGCGTTGTACAGGTACAACAGCTCGCCGGCACTGGCGTGACCGGACACGTGCACCTTCGCGCTCTGCTGGGTGATCACCGTGGCGCCGAGCTTGGCGAGCCCGTTGACCACGGCGAACACGGAGTTCTCGTTGCCCGGGATGAGCGAGCTGGCCAGTACCACGAGGTCGTCGGGCGAGATCGTGATGTTGCGGTGTTCCCCGCGCGCCATCCGGGAGAGGGCGGCCAGGGGCTCGCCCTGCGAACCGGTGGAGATGAGCACGACGCGGTTGTCCGGGAGCGAGGCCGCGGTGTCGAGGTCCACCTCGACACCGTCGGGCAGATTCATGTACCCGAGCTCCTGGGCGAGGGCCATGTTCCGCACCATCGACCGCCCGACGAACGTGATCCGCCGGTTGTTCTTGACCGCGACCTCGGCGATCTGCTGGATGCGGTGCACGTGCGAGGCGAACGACGCCACGATGACGCGGCCCTTGGCGCGGCCGATCACGTTGTCGAGGACGGGGCCGATCTCCCGCTCCGGGGTCACGAATCCGGGGACCTCGGCATTGGTGGAATCCACCAGGAACAGGTCCACGCCCGCGTCGCCGAGCCGGGAGAACCCGGCGAGGTCGGTGAGCCGACCGTCGAGGGGCAGCTGGTCGAGCTTGATGTCGCCGGTGTGCAGCGCCACCTGGCCGCCCGCGTGGATCGCCACGGCGATCGCGTCCGGGATCGAGTGGTTCACCGCGAAGTACTCGCACTCGAACGGCCCGTGGCTGGTGGACTCGCCCTCGCGGACCTCGATCAGCTTGGGGCGCAAGCGATGCTCGTCGCACTTGGCCTTGATCAGGGCGAGCGTGAACTTGGCGCCCACGACGGGGATGTCGGGCCGCAGGCGCAGCAGGAACGGTACGGCGCCGATGTGGTCCTCGTGGCCGTGGGTGAGGATGATCGCCTCGACGTCCTTGATGCGGTCCTCGATGTACCGGAAATCCGGGAGGATCAGGTCCACGCCGGGCTGCTGGTCCTCGGGGAACAGCACGCCGCAGTCCACGATGAGCAGCTTGCCGTCGTACTCGAAGACGGTCATGTTGCGACCGATCTCCTTGATGCCGCCGAGCGCCACCACGCGCATGCCGCCCTTGCGGAGCTTGGGCGGGGGCCCGAGGCGATCCACCACGGCCGACGGTGCCTTCTGCCGGTCGCCGCCGCGCCGTCCGCCGCCTCCGCCGCGCTTCCGGTCGCCCTTGGGGGCGGCCTTCTGCTGGGCCTGGTTCGACGGTGCCTTCTCTGTCGTGGGCTGCGACGCCGCGGGCTGCGAGGCCGGCGCGGACGCGCTCCCGTCGTCGGCGACGACCCGGGCCGCCGAGGTCGAGATCACCGGCTTGGGCTCGGCGGGCGGTCCCGCCTGCCGGGTGGCCTTCCGGCCCCGTCGGGCACCGCCTGCTGCGCCGTCGGTCATGTCTAGAGCACCCCCGCTTGGGTCAGTAGCGCTGCGAGCCGGTCGCGCTGTTCACCGGTGGGCGGCACCTGCGGGAGGCGCGGAATGCCCATGTCGAGGCCCTGCAGCCCCAGTGCCGCCTTGGAGAAGGTCACGCCGCCGAGGCCGGCCATGGCCTCGTAGACGGGACCGAGAGCGGCGTTGATGTCTCGGGCGCGGGCGTGGTCGCCCGCGAAGTAGGCGTCGCGCATCTCGCGCAGCTGCGGTGCCACGACGTGGCCGATCACGGACACGAACCCGGCGGCGCCCACGGACAACCACGGCAGGTTGAGCGGATCGTCGCCGGAGAGGAACTGCAGGCCCGTCTCGGCGATGATGCGCGCGCCGGCGCCCAGGTCGCCCTTCGCGTCCTTCACGCCCACGATGTTCTTGTGCTCGGCGAGCGTGCGCAGCGTGGCGGATTCGATGGGAACCACCGAGCGCGGCGGGATGTCGTAGAGCAGGACGGGCAGGTCCGTCGCGTCGGCGACGGCGGTGAAGTGGGCGAGCAGGCCGGCCTGCGACGGGCGCGAGTAGTACGGCGTCACGACCAGCAGGCCGTGGGCACCGGCCTCGGCGGCGTCGCGGGCGAAGACCACCGACTCCTCGGTGTCGTAGGTGCCGCAGCCCGCGGTGACGGTCACCCGGTCGCCCACGGCCTCGAGGATGGCCTTGAGGAACTGCACCTTCTCCCACGGCTGGGTGGTGGGCGATTCGCCCGTGGTGCCGGCGACGACGAGCCCGTCGACGCCCTGGTCGGCGAGGTGCGACGCGAGCTTCTGCCCGGCCTCCACGTCCAGGGTGCCGTCCGACTTGAACGGAGTGACCATCGCGACGGAGATGGTTCCGAACGGTGTCGTGGGCGTAGTCGCACTCATAAGCGCTAAGGCTACCCACCCGGTCGCCGATCTTCCCTATCGGCCACGGGGTTGTCGATGTTTTCGCTTACGGCTTTCGCCGGTAGACGAGGTGGCGGAACCGCACGCCGGACATGGACTCCTTCCAGTCGCCTTCCTCGGCGAGGGTGAAGGTGTCCGGGATCGACGGTGCCAGGGTATCGCCCTCGATGTCGGCGTCCAGCTCGGTGACCGCCAGGACATCGGCGGAAGGCAGTGTGGCGGCGTAGATCTCGCCCCCGCCCATGACCCACACCTCATCCCCTTCGGGCAGCGTCAGATCGTGCTGGACGACCGCTCCCTCGGCGGTCCACGTGCGGTCCCGAGTGACCACGATGTTGGTGCGGCGCGGCAGCGGCCGGTACCGCGGTAGGAGCGAATCCCACGTCTTGCGGCCCATGAGAACGGTGTGGCCCGACGTGGTGTCGCGGAAGAACGCGAGGTCCTCCGGGAGGTGCCACGGCAGCTTCCCGTCGACGCCGATCACTCCCCCGCGCGCCTGCGCCCAGATGAGCCCGATCATCAGACGGCCACCGGTGCCTTGATCGCAGGGTGGTGCCGGTAGTCGTGCACCACGATGTCCTCGTACGCGTAGTCGAAGATGCTGGGACGTTCCGCGAGTTCGAGCCGCGGGTACGGATACGGCTCGCGGGTCAGCTGTTCCGTGACCTGGTCGACGTGGTTGTCGTAGATGTGGCAGTCGCCCCCCGTCCACACGAAGTCGCCGGGTTCGAGCCCCACCTGGGCCGCGACCATGTGGGTGAGCAGTGCGTAGCTCGCGATGTTGAACGGCACGCCGAGGAAGAGATCGGCGCTGCGCTGGTACAGCTGACAACTGAGCCGGCCGTCCGCCGCGTAGAACTGGAAGAACGCGTGGCACGGCGGCAGCGCCATGTTCTCGATCTCCGCGACGTTCCACGCGGAGACGATGTTGCGCCGGCTGGACGGGTTGGTGCGCAACGTCTCGATCGCCTTGCTGATCTGGTCGATGTGCTCGCCGTTCGGGGTGGGCCAGCTGCGCCACTGCACGCCGTAGACGGGGCCCAGGTCACCGTCGTCACCGGCCCACTCGTCCCAGATGGTGACGCCCTTGTCCTGCAGCCACCGCACGTTGGAGTCGCCGCGCAGGAACCACAGCAGCTCGTACGCGATCGACTTCATGTGCACGCGCTTGGTGGTGATCAGCGGGAAGCCCTGCGACAGGTCGTACCGCAGCTGGCGCCCGAACACGCTGCGCGTTCCGGTACCCGTGCGATCAGGGCGGTGCGTGCCGTTCTCCAGCACGTCGCGGAGCAGGTCTTCGTACGGTGTCGCGATCACGCCCTCAGTCTAGGCGCGGGCACCGACGGTTTCGGGACCGCCGCTGCGCGCCGCGCGCAGCAGCCGCAGCTGCCCCATCTCGGCGACGTTCTTCATCAGCTCGCCGTTGACCCACGCGAGCTGGTGCGTCACCGTCAGGCCCGCGTCCGCCGGCCAGGGGAAGGCCGACGGTGCGTCCAGGCCCGCGTCGTCCAGACCGGCGAGCACCGACACCCATTCGTCTCGGTGCGTCCGCAGCCAGTCGACGGCACCGTCGGGCCCGGGCCAACGCACCTCGTCGCGCCCGCGCGGTGTCGTGCCGGTCAGGTGGTCGGCGGTGACGCCCCACCACCAGCCCAGGTGCCAGGACACCCACGCGATGGTGGGCACGGGGATCGGATCGGGTTCCGTCTCAGCGAAATCCGGCTCCCATCCGCCGGCGGTGCGGTGCAGTGTCCAACACAGCGGGGCCGGCTGCCACAGGAAGTCCTCGGGCTGCAGCGCGGCGAGGTGCACCTCCGCGAGCGACCAGGTGAACTCGAACTGCCAGCGGATCAGGTCGAGGCGCGATTCGGACACGCCCGCAGCCTAGGGCCTGCACCGTCCCGCCGTGCGGAGGACTTTCGTACAAGACGGGAACGGCGGCGGCGGTGACAGTCGAGGACATGTCCGTTCGACCTCCACAGCACCGTCCCGTTCTCACCGGGCGTGGCGCCCGCCGCCTCGAAGACCGCATCCGCAGGATCGAGCGCCGCGTGGCCACCGCGCACGGACTCGTACTGACCGAGCGCTTGGTGACGGTGCGCACCACTGAGGCACGCGCCCGCGTCCTCACCACCCCGCCACCGGGAACCCCGGCGATTCCGATCGTCTGGATCAACGGCATCGGCACCCCCGCCACGGGTCTCGCCACGCTGGCGGGCCGCTTCCCCGGTGCCCAGCACGTCCTCGTGGACCTGCCCGGCCATTCACTCGCGCCGCCGTTCCTGTGGACGGGGTCACCGCTCCGCGCGCTTGCGGTCCAGATCGTCACGGCGGTTCTCGACGACCTCGGTATCGCGAGGGCCCACATCGTCGGGTCTTCGCTCGGCGGGCAGTTCGCGCTGTGGGCAGCGGCCGACGCACCCGGCCGCATCGCCGGCGCCGTCGTCCTCGGCGCACCCGGTACCGCTGTCGGCGGCATCACGCCGACGGCGTCGATGCGCGCAACGGCCTCCGGCGGACGCGGGCGGTTGGCCGAGGTGCTGATGCGGTGCCCTTCTCCGCGGCCCGTCGCCCGTGCCGCACTCGCCGAGGCGATCGGCGACGCGACCGCCCGCGCCCTCGCCGCAGACATCGTCGACCTGCACCGTCTGCCACTGAGGCTCCCGGGCCGAGCCGCGTCGTACCGAGCACTCCTGCGGCGCCTGATCCATCATGGCGTGGTCCTGCCCGAGAACGTCCTCGGCCACGCGGACCTGACCGTCATCGACCGGCCGATCCTGTTCGCCTGGGGCAGGCGCGATACCTTCCTCGCCCCCTCCCGTCGCATCCGCGATGTGGTGGGCGCGATGCCACGAGCACGGCTGGTCGTCGTCGAGGGTGGCCACAATCCCTGGTTCGACGACCTCGACCACTGCACCGACCTGCTCGGCTCGTTCCTCGCGGAGTCCGACACCCCGATCACCGCAAGGAATCAACCCCATGCGTGAGTACGACCCCGTCGCCATCGCGGAAGACCTCGCCCCCCCCTTCGATTTCCGCACACCGGCGCGGTTCGACGACGGCACGATCCACCTGTATCACGGAGATCGGCTCAAGGCGTCCGACTGGGAGCTCCATCCCGACACCGACGGACTACTGATGGTGCTCAGCGGCAGGGACCCGTGGAAGGAATCCGCCCCACCGGGCGGTGCGGTGGCCGAGACCGGGGCGGCCGCACGTTCCGACGGGGTCAGGCGTCCATCAGCCCGGCGGCGACGGTGGCGCCGAGGTTCCAGCACTCCTCGATGAGGTCCTTGGTGGGCTTGCCCGACACCACGACGTGGGGCGTCGCCTTCACCCAGCCGAGGCCGGCGGTGATGGAGTCCACGGCCCGTTCGGCACCCTCGGTCCCCTCGTTGCCGTGCAGGTACAGGCCGAACGGACGGCCCGACGTGGAGTCGAGGCAGGGGTAGTAGAAGGTGTCGAACGCGTGCTTGAGCGCGCCCGAGACGTAGCCGAGGTTCGCGGGCGAACCCAGCACGTAGCCGTCGGCGCCGAGGACGTCGGACGCGGTCACCGAGAGCGCCGCCCGCCGCACCACGTCGACACCCTCGATCTCGGGATCGGTGGCCCCGGCGATCACCGCCTCGAACATCTCCTGGCAGTACGGAGACGGGGTGTGGTGGATCACCAGGAGGGTGCTCATCGGGTGGCCTTCTCCAGGGACACGGCGCGGGTCATCCAGTCGCGCGCCCGCGACCGGTCGCCGGCGTAGTCGTAGGCCCGCGCCAGGCGGTAGGCGTTCACCCAGGACTCGGGATCGGCCTCGTACTCGGCCTTGACCCGCGCGAACAGGTCGTCGGCGGCGTCGCGCTGCACGCGGCCCGAGGGCATCGTCGGCAGGCCGCTCACGTCGAGGTCCCGGCCCAGGGCCTTGGCCCGCGCGGCCAGTCGCTGGTGCGCGTAGCCGTTGCGGAGCACCGACCACAGGATCCAGAGCCCCACCAGGGCCAGCACGATCATGCCGAGCCCGAGGCCGATGTTCGCGCCGCCGCCGCGGCGCATGATCATCCACGCCCACACGCCGATCAGGCCGATGTACACCAGCATCGCCACGGCGAGGAACCCGATGACCAGCAACTGGCCCAGGTTTCCCCGCTCCTGGCGGGAGGATTCGGACGAGGTCACAGGTCCATCAGGGGCTCGATGCCCACGGTGAGACCGGGGCGCTCGGAGATCCCGCGCACGGCCAGCAGCACGCCGGGCACGAACGAGCTGCGGTCGAGGGAGTCGTGGCGGATGGTGAGGGTCTCGCCCTGGGTACCGAGCAGCACCTCCTGGTGGGCGACGAGGCCGGCCACGCGCACGGAGTGCACGCGCACACCGTCGACGCGGGCGCCGCGGGCGCGGTCGAACTCGGCCGACGTGGCGTCGGGCGACGTGCGGACGCCGGCGGCCTCGCGGGCCTCGGCGATGACCTCGGCGGTGCGGGTCGCGGTGCCCGACGGGGCGTCCGCCTTCTGCGGGTGGTGCAGCTCGATCACCTCGACGGACTCGAAGAACCGGGCGGCCTGCGCCGCGAAGCGCATGCACAGCACGGCGCCGATGGCGAAGTTCGGCGCCACCAGAACGCCCACCCCGGGCTTCTCCGCGAGCCAGCCGCGGAGCGTGTCGAGCCGGTCGTCGGTGAACCCGGTGGTGCCGACCACCGCGTGAATCCCGTTGTCGATCAGGAACTTCAGGTTGTCCATCACCGCGTCGGGATGGGTGAAGTCGATGACCACCCGGGTGTCCGAATCGAGGAAGCCGGTGAGCATGTCCCCGGCGTCCACGGTGGCGCTCAGCGCCAGATCGTCGGCGGCCTCGACCGCCTCCACCATCGCCCGGCCGACCTTGCCGCCGGATCCCAACACACCCACGTTCAGCATGTGCCCGACGATACCCTTCTGGGGTGACCGCCCGACCAGACGTTCCCGACGAGTGGATCGACCGCCTCGGCACCATCCTCACGGCGTTCCCCGAATGCACGGAGGAACGGGCCTGGGTCGGCTTCCGGTGGCGGGTCCGCGGGTCCACCGTCGCCCACGTCTTCGGCGGCGAGGACCAGTTGTTCCGGCTGATCTTCCGCGCGGAGCCGGGCGAGGTGCCGGCGTTCGAGAACCTCGGCCATCCCTACTTCCGTGTCGACTGGGGCGAGAGCACCGTCGGAATCATGGTCGACGAGGAGACCGACTGGGACGAGGTCACCGAACTGTTGACGGATTCGTACTGCGTGCAGGCACCCGCGTCGCTGGCGGCGCTCGTCGAGCGCCCGGAGCCGGGCGCGGGGTGACGCCCGTCCGAGATCCGGGTTTTCGTGGCGTCCGTGGCGCGATTCGGTCGCGGACGGCCGCAGAACCCGGAACCGGGAACCGGGCCGTCCTAGTGTTGCGCGCATGGACGTGACGATCCGCACCTGGCGCGACGCCGCCGAGCCACCCTTCGCCCAGGTCGACCACGCGGCCACAGCCGCCGCCACCGAGGCGCTGCGGGCCGCGTCCGGGATGACCTGGGTCGACGTCCTGGATCCGACGGAGGAGGAGTTCGCCCCGCTGGCACAGGCGATGGAACTGGACCCGCTGGCCGTCGAGGACACCCTCACCGTGCGCGAGCGCCCGAAGTCCCTGCGCTACGGCGACACCCTGTTCGTCACCACCGACACGGTCGCGGAGGACGGCGCCATGAGCCGCATCTCCCTGTTCGTGTGCGGGCGCGGCGTACTCTCCGTGCGGCTGGGCACGGGCTTCGACACCGACGAGGTCGCGCACCAGATCACCGACAACGTGGGCCTGCTGCACTTCGGGATCAACGCGCTGGAGCTGATGATCCTCGACGCGGTCGTCGACGGTTACACGGCCCGGATCAGCGCGATCGACGAGCAGCTCGACGATCTGGAATCGATCCTGTTCGACAACCGGGCGAGCGACCGGGTCTCGCAGACCACCTTCACGCTCCACAAGCAGGTGGGCGCGCTGCGCCGGATCGTGCTGCCCATGCGCGACGTGGCGGGGGCGCTGCTGCGCCGGGTCTCCGCGGATCCCGAGCAGCACGATCTGCTCCCCTACGCCGAGGACGTGTACGACCACACCATGCGCGCTGCGGATTGGACCGAGAGCCTGCGAGACGGTGTCGAATCCGTGCGCTCCACCAACCTCGCGCTCGTGGACAACCAACTCAACACGGTGATGAAGAAGCTCACCAGCTGGGCGGCGATCATCGCGGTCCCCACCGCCATCACGGGCTACTACGGGCAGAACGTCCCGTACCCGGGTTTCGGTGCGCAGTGGGGCTTCTGGCTCAGCCTGGTCACGATGATCGTCATGGCCGGCGGCCTCTACGCCGCGTTCAAGCGACGCGGTTGGCTATAGCTTTCACCGGCGATCGGGGTGCCGGCGCCGGAGCGCGAACCGCGTCGACATCTCGACCAGGCGATGCACGAACACCAGCGGCAGCAGCACCGCCCCGATCCCCGGCGCCACGAGCGACAGCGGGATCACCGCCACCATCACCACGGCCAGCAGAAGCAGTGACCCGGCGAGCGTGCGGGCCGGACCGCTGCGGCGCACGACGTCGGCGAGCATCCGGTGCCGCCCCGCGGGGATCCGGCGGTACGTGTACGCGGCCCACGCACCCCAGACGCCCACGACGAGCACCACGCCCACGACGGCCGCGATCACCGCCGGCGGCACGGCCCCACCGGAGGGACGCGACGCGATCACCGACGCGACGATCGCGACGAACAGCGGCAGAACCACGAACCACCCCGTGCGGTCGAAGGTGTTGAACGCGGTGACCTCGAGGTTGTACCTGGCGACGGGGTCGTGCGGGTCCTGGGCGGCGGACCGCGCGTAGGTCTCCACCTGCTCGCCCCAGTTGCCCCGCCGGAACCGCTTCATCACCGTGCCGCGGTTGTTCAGCGCCGCGGAGTTGTTCGGGTCCAGGTGCAGCGCCTGCTCGTTCGCGCGCCGGGCCGTCTCCTGGTCTCCGATCGCCCGCGCCGCCAGGCCCAGCACCACGTGGTTCTCGGGCTCCCCCGGTTCGAGGGCCACGGCACGGTGGGCGGCGGCGTAGGCCTCGTGCGCGAGAGCGCGGTTCTTGGTCGCCAAGTAGACGGACGCGAGGATGTGATGGCTCCCCCACACGTCGGGGTGCAGGCGAACGAGCGTCCGGGCGGTGTGCAGCGCCTCGGGCAGGCGGCCCTGCCGACGGAGCGCGTAGGCCAGGCGCGCGGCGGCGCGGTAGTCCATCGGCTCGACGGCGAGCGCCCGTTGCAACGAGGCCACGGCCTCGGCGTCGCGGCCGAGCCCCTCCTGCGCGTCCCCGAGGGCGACGAGGGCGCCCACGTCGTCGGGGTGGGCCGCGAGGTACGCGCCCGCGAGCGCCGCGGCCGACTCGTACTGTTTCGCCTCCAGGAGCAGGTCTATCTTCTGCAGGGTGTGCGCGGACTCGGCGCCGCTCGCCGCGTCGTCATCCGCCGCCGCGCCGTCCGTGAGCGATCCGCCGCCCGCGCCGTGCTCGGTCACCGCCGTCCCCGGGTGCGCAGGTAGCGCACGAGATCGTCGTAGGCGCCGGACTCGTTGGCGAAGGTGGCCACGTTCTCGGCCGCCGCGAACCACTCCGCGCACGACGGGCGGATCTGGCCCGCGGCGGTCAGCAGGTCGGTGGTGGTGATCATCCGCGGGGTGCCGCTGCGCACCGAGTCCATGAGGGCGATCTCGGACGCGCTCTCGCACACGTGCGCCAGGTCCGCGCCGGAATACCCGTCGGTCCGGGCGACCAACGCGTTCAGGTCGATCCGCTCGATCGGGCGCTCCCGCAGGTGGTACTGGAGGATCGCGCCACGGGCGGGCGCGTCCGGCGGGGTCACGAGCACCATGCGGTCGAGCCGTCCCGGGCGGCGCAGCGCGAGATCCACGTCCCAGGGCGCGTTGGTGGCGGCCAGCACGAAGACGCCCTCGTTCGCCGTCGCGGACTCCACGCCGTCCAGCTCCATCAGCAGCTGGTTGACCACGGTGCGCATGGTCGTCGACTGGTGGCGGGAGCGCTTGCCGCCGATGGCGTCCAACTCGTCGAACATGACGACGCACGGGGCCTCGCGGCGGGCGGCGGCGAAGATCTCGTGCAGGTTCTTCTCGGAGTTCCCGAGGAACTGGTCGAGCACGTCGCTCACGGTCACGGAGAGGAACCCGGCGCCCAGCTCGCCCGCCACGGCGCGGGCGAGGAAGGTCTTGCCGCACCCGGGCGGACCGTACAGGAGCAGGCCGCCGCGCAGCGACTTCCCGTACAGGCGGCGCAGTTCCGGGTTCCGCATGGGCGCGAGGAACGCGGCCTCCAGCCGGTCCTTGACCTCCTGCATGCCTCCGACGTCGGCCAGCCGCAGCCCGTCGGTGCGCTCCACCTCCCACATCCCCTGAGCGCCCGCGGGGGTCGACGGGACGGGGATGACGTCGTCGGGGGTACCGACGTCCGAGAACCGGGGCGGCACCACGTCGCTCACCTGTTCCTCGGCAGCGGCCCAGTCGAAGTCGTGTGCGCCGGTGCGCTTCTCGGGCACCCCCGGGCTCGACGTCCCCGGGGCTCGATGCCCGGCGGGGGCCTGCGGGGGCTCGGGGGCCGGGACGCCTGTGCCGCCCATCGCCCGCGCCATGAGTGCCCGCGCCGCCGGATCTCCGGGCGCGCGGCTCAGCGCGGCGGCCGCGTGCTCGATCGCCTCGTCGGCCCGCCCGGCGTCCAACAGCAGTTCCGCGAAGTGGACGCGGAGCGCCACATCGTCCGGTGCGGCTGCGACGGCCGCGCGGAGGCTGGCGATCAGGGGCGATTCCTCGGTCACCTCCGCAGTCTATCCGCCACCATCGTTGATCACCCGTTCATCACCGTGGATCAACGGTGGCCGAGGCCCGGCCACCAGTTCGCGGTCCCCGCCACCTTCATGAACGCCGGAACCAGCACCAGGCGCACCAGCGTGGCGTCGAGCAGCACCGCCAGCGCGAGCCCCACGCCGAGCATCCGCATGAACGAGACCTCGGAGAAGCCGATCGCCGCGAACACCACCGCCATGAGCAGCGCGGCGGCGGTGACCACCCGGGCCGTGCCCGCGATGCCGCGGGCCACGGCCTCGTCGTTCGCGGCCCGGTCCCGGCCGGGTAGGCCCCGCCACTCCTCCCGGATCCGGGACAGCAGGAACACCTCGTAGTCCATCGACAGCCCGAACGCGATGCAGAACATGAGCACCGGCATGTCCGCGATGAGGTGTCCGGTCACGGTGGTCCCCAGGCCGCCCAAGTGGCCCTCCTGGAAGATCCACACCATCGCGCCGAAGGTCGCCGACAGCGAGAGCACGTTGAGCACCAGCGCCTTGACCGGCAGCAGCAGGCTCCCGGTGAGGAGGAAGAGCAACACGAACGTGGTGAGCGCGATGGCCGCGAGCACCCGCGGTACGGCTCCCAGGATCGAGTCGACGGCGTCCCGATCCGCTTGCGCGGCACCGGCGAACACGGCCGGCCAGGGCTGCGGGACGGCGTGCAGCGCGTCCAGCTGCGAGCGTGCGGCCCCGGACATCGGATCGTGCTCGGTGGTCACCGTCAGGAGCGCCGTGGCGCCGCGCCGGGCCGACGGGTCGCCGCCGGCCACACGCTCGCCGCGCAGCCACGTCCCGTCGGGACCGCTGACCGGTCCGGTGCCGGGAACCCCGGACAGTCCCTTCGCGTACTCCTCGATGCCCGACGGTGCGCCGTCCGGGACCAGGATCAGCACGTCTCCGGCCGGGTTCGGGCGGAACTGCGTGCGCACCTGGTCGCCGACGACGTGTGACGAGGAGCCCGTGGGGAGCACCCGGTCGTCGGGATAGCCCAGCTTCGCGCCGAGGAACGGCGCCCCGAGGGCCAGCAGCAGCACGCAGGTGGCCACGGCCAGGGGCAGGGCGCGCCGCTGCACCGCCCGGACCATGGCGTACCAGCGGGATTCGTCGGTGGGCCGCGGCCCACGGCCCACCCGCAGCCGGTCGATCCGGTCCCCGAGCAGCACGAGGATCGCCGGGGTCACGACGAGGGTCGCGAACGCCGTGAAGGCGACCACGGCGATGCCCGCATAGGCGAAGGACCGCAGGAAGTACATGGGGAACAGGACCATTGCCGCCAGGCTCAGGCCGACCGTGACCGCGGAGAACACCACGGTGCGGCCCGCGGTGTTCATCGCGACGACCAGCGCGTCCGTGCGGCCCCGTCGCGCCGCCTCCTCCCGGTACCTGCTGACCACGAGCAGCGTGTAGTCGATCGCGAGCGCCAGGCTCATCGCCGTGATCAGGTTGAGCGCGAACACCGAGACGTCGGTGGCCTCCGCCACCAGGCGCAGCAGGCCGGAGGTGGCGATGATCGCGGCGCCGCCGATCACCACGGGGACCGCCGCGGCCACGAGCCCGCCGAACGCCCACACCAGCACGAGGAAGGTGAGTGGAAGCGCGATGAGCTCGGCGCGCACCAGATCCCGCCCCGATTGCTCGTTGATCTGCTGGTAGGTCATCGCCTCGCCGCCGGCCCGCACCGTCACCCCGTCGGGCGGGGGCGGGAGCGCCCCGACGAGGACCTCCGCGTGGTGCGGGGCCTCCCCCGTGCCGCCCGTCAGCCGGGCGACGACGAGGCCCGTCCTGCCGTCGCCGGACGTGAGCCGCGCCGCCGCCGCGGGGTCGGACCAGGCCGAATCCACCCGCTGCACAGCGCCGTCCGCGCCGAGCGCGGCGGTGAGCGCGCCCGCGTACTCGGCGACCGCCGCGAGCCGCGCCGGATCGGCGACGCTGAGGGACAGCACCAGGGGCGATCCGCCGCGTTGGAACTCGTCTGCGAGAACCTGCTGCGCGCGGGCGGATTCGGCGTCCGGATCGGTGCTGCCGCCGCTCTTGAGCGCGCCGCCCACGCCGGCGCCGAGGACACCCAGCAGAACCAGCACCGTCGCGGAGAGCACGAGGACGGTTCCGGGGCGGGCGATCACCGCCCTCGTGAGCCCCGCGATCACAGGGCCGCGAGGAATGAGCGGACCTCGTCGAGGCATCCGGCCCGGCGCATCCGTTCGTCGTCGAAAAGCACCAGGAAATCGGCCATCTCGAAATCCGGGTCGTAGGAAGGCATGCCGCACACCACGCCGCCGTAGCGGACGGCGACGCGGATCGTGGGCGGCACCAGGTCCTCGTCGGCACCGGCCGGCCGCGGCAGTTGCGCGAGGGGGACCCCGCCCACGGTGACCGGCCGGATCGGGGTGGCGTACACGTCACCGCGCGCCAGCGCGTCGTTGTCGGCGAGGAACCCCAGCGAGGCGCGGATCAGGGCCGCCCTGGGATGCGCCCCGTCCTCCATCCGCACCGACATGCAGCCCATCGCGTACCGGAAGCCGGATCGTTCGTAGAAGGTCAGCAGGGCGATCCGCAGCAGCACCGAGACGACGCCCCCGCGGTAGTCGGCGGCGATCGTCGCGCGCCCCCATTCCGCGACGTCGTCGGCGAACGCCGCGAACGCCGGGCTGAGGCGGAACATGCTGGTGGTGAACACCTCCCGCTCCCCGGAGGGTGCGGGAAGGATGATCCGGTAGCACCCCACGATCTCGTCCGTGGGGTCGTGCCGCACCAGCAGGTGCGCGCTGTAGTCGTCGAACCGGTCCACGTCGATGAGCCGGTCCAGGCGCTCGCTGTACACCGCGCCCGGCAGGGGCGCGCCCAGTTCGGTGGAGAAGGCGTCGTACCGCAGCGCCTGCGCCCGCTCGATGTCACGGTGGTCGTCGGCGACGAACACCGTGAAAGGGGTCCGCTCCGTCGCCTGGAACAGCACGGTACTCGCGATCCGGGTCATGGCGATTCCTCCTTCTCGAGCGCACTGACGATCTCGCCGGCGCGGATCGCGACGTTGGACAGCAGGGTGGCGCCCAGGCCGTGGCCCGGCACGTCGGCGCCCTGCAGGTACAGGCCCTCGATCTCGTGACCGTCGACCACGGCGCGGTGCTGCCGGGAGACGCGCACATCGCTGCCGGCCGGGGCGACGCCGGCCAGCCCCGTCAGCGATCCCGGTTCGAATCCGGTGGCGCACACGACGGCGTCGAACGCGGTGGACCACTGTTCCCCGGTGGTGGTGCGGCGCACCGTCACGTCCACGCCTCCCCCGGCCGATCGCTCGGCGGAGACCACCTCCGAGGTGCGGTGCACGCGCAGGCGACGGGGCCCGGTGACGCTCTCCCGGTACCACCGGGCGTACAGCTCCGCGGTGAGCGCGTGCTCCACGGCGGCGTAGTTGGTGTTCCCGTGGCGGCGCAGCAGTTCCTCGCGGACCGCGGGCGGTGCGGCGTCGAACTCGTCGACCACCTGCGGATCGAAGACCTGGTTGACGAACGGGCTCTCGTCCACCTCGCCGAGGCCGAATCCGTGGAAGGCGAGGTCCACGGCGGCGCCCAGATCGTGCAGGTGCAGCGCCACCTCGGCCGCCGACTGGCCGCCCCCGAGCACCAGGATCCTCGCGCCCTCGGCGCCCCGAGGCAACCGGGGTTCGAGGGCGGCGAGCCGGGGCAGCAGTTCGATGTTGTGGAACACCCGTCCGGAATCCGCGTGCGCGCCCGCCCATCCCGGCATCACCGGGCGCAGCCCGCGCGCCACCACCACCGACCGCGCCCCCGTGACCCGCTCGGTGCCGTCCGGGCCGGCGTGCGTCACGAGGAACCGCGGACCGTCGGGCGAACGACGGATGTCGACGACCTCCTCGCCGTACCGGACGTCGTCGGCGAAGTTCTCCGCCACCCAGCCGAGGTAGTCGGCGAACTCGGCGCGCTCGGGCGTGAGGGTGGCGCGATTGACGAAGTCGACGAGGCGCCCGCGGGCCCCGAGGTAGGCGACGAACGAATAGGGGCTGACCTGGTTGCGCTGCGTCACCAGGTCCTTGAGGAAGCTGATCTGCATCGAGGTCCCCGGCAGCAGCATGCCGGGGTGCCAGGCGAACCGGTCCCGCTTCTCGAGGAAGAGGACGTCACGGCGGCGCTCCGGCTGTTCGGCGAGCGCGATCGCCAGGGCCAGGTTGGCCGGGCCGAATCCGACTCCGAGCACGTCGACGGTCCCCCCGTCGGCCCCCGCCCCTGTTCTGGAACGTTTCATCTCGGATCCTCGTCATCGACGCCCCGACAACCTTCGCTGTGGCGATCGTACTCCTGGAAAGATCACGTACAGCGTCTTCAATAACCTCGGTTGCCCGGGGTTTCACCGCGGTACCGCGCGGGCGACCGGCGGATCAGGCGGTCCCGGGCTCCGCGACGACGGGGGGTTCCAGCGGCAGGCGCGGGTTGTGCAGGTGTGCCACCAACCCGGTCCACCCCGTCTGATGGGTGGCTCCGAGCCCCTCACCGGTGTCGCCGTCGAAGTACTCGTAGAAGGTCGGATGCTCGGCCCACAGCGGGTTGTCGCTGCCCTCGATCCGCTCGGCGTCCGCGGGCCGCCGCACCCCGATCCCGTCGGGGCGGGACACCGGGCGGAACAGCGCGACCAGGCCACCGTCGATCACGTCGGCCGCCTCGTCGAGGGTGCACAGGTTGTCGGAGCCGGTCGGGATCGCGATCGTGAAGTCGTCGCCGAAGTGCCGTCCGTAGGTCCGCAGCTTGTCCGCGAGCAGCACGTTCACCGGGAACCACACCGGCCCACGCCAGTTCGAGTTGCCGCCGTACATGCCGGTGGTCGACTCGCCGGGTTCGTACGCGATGGAGACGGTGTTGCCGTCCACATCCTCGGTGACCTGCTGCTCGGCCTTGGACAGCGACCGGATCCCGAACGGGGCCAAGAACTCCGCGGGATCGAACATGCGCTCCAAGACGCGGCGCAGGCGGTCGGGGTCGACCAGCGACAGCAGCATCCGGTGCTCGCCGTCCTCGGAGGAGGACAGCAGGGGCTCCACGAGCTCGGGCCGATGCCGGCGCAGCCAGTTCAGGCGGGCCGTCACATCGGGACACTTCTCGCCGATCCAGGTGGGCACGTCGGTGGCGCCCAGCACGGGCAGCAGTCCCACCATCGAGCGCACCCGCATGGGCTGCGCGGTGCCGTCCGGACGGACGAGCACGTCATAGAAGAACCCGTCCTCCTCGTCCCACAGCGACAGGCTGTGCGAGCCGAAGTTGTAGGTGGCGCGGGAGATCTGCAGGAAGTGCTCGAGGAACTTGGTGGCGCAGTCCTGCCAGGCCGGATCGTGCCGCGAGAGTTCCAGGGCGATCTTGAACATCTGCTGGCAGTAGAAGGCCATCCAACTGGTGGCGTCGGACTGCTCCAACCGGTAGCCGGGCGGCAGCGGCGCGGACCGGTTGAAGAAGCCGATGTTGTCCATTCCCAGGAAGCCGCCCTCGAACACCCCGGCGTCGTCGGAGCCCTTGCTGTTGACCCACCAGGAGAAGTTGAGGAGGAGCTTCGTGAACACGCGCACCAGGAAGTCACGGTCGCGGTATCCGTCGATGCGGTACACGTGCCAGGCCGCCCACGCGTGCACCGGCGGGTTGACGTCGCCGAACTCCCATTCGTACGCGGGCAGTTGACCGTTCGGGTGCATCGCCCATTCGCGGCACATGAGCACCAGCTGCTCCTTCGCGAACGCGGGGTCCACGTGCGCGAGCGGGATGCAGTGGAAGGCCAGGTCCCACGCGGCGAACCACGGGTACTCCCACTCGTCGGGCATGGAGATGACGTCGGCGAGCGAGAGGTGCTTCCAGCCGGTGTTGCGCCGCCCCGGGTCGGCGCGCTGCGGCGGCGAGGGATCGACCGCCGAATCCCCCTCGAGCCAGGTCTCGACCCCGTACCGGTAGAGCTGCTTGTTCCACAGCATCCCGGCGTACGCGCGCCGCGCCACGTGCCGGTCGTCGCCCGTCACCTCGGCGTGGATCACGGTGTCGTAGAACTCGTCGGCCTCGGCCCGGCGATCCGCGAACACCGCGTCGAAGCCCGGCCCGAAGGTGTCGAGCGACGGCGCCTGGTGGCTCAGTCGCAGCCGCACCACCACGCTCTCCCCCGCCGGAACGGAACCGAACCGGTACCAGAACGCCGCCTTGGTGCCCCGCCCCTCCGGGTTCACCGCGGCCTCGTCGCCGTGCACGACCCGCTTGTTGATCGCATCCTTGGGGTAGGCGGAGGCGTTCTCGGCGTTGCCGAACAGCTCCACGGCGTCGGTCTCGTTGTCGCAGAACAGGACCTCCGGCGCCCCCTCGGCGGCCACGTGGTACTCCCCCAGCCACTCGTGGGTCACCCGCACGGCCTCCAGGCCGCCCGCGGACAGCGCAGGGGCCGTGAGCCGGGTGATCTCACCGCGACGGTCGTCGTGCCCCCAGGCCCACGTGTTGCGCAACCACACCTGCGGCAGCAGATCCAGCGGTGCCGCGGACGGGCCGTGGTTGACCGCCTCGATCTCCATGCAGATGTCGTCCGGGGCGGCCTTCGCGTAGCGCACGTGGACGTCGAAGAACCGGTTGTCGGCGAGGATCCCGGTGTCGGCCAGTTCGTACTCGCGGCGGCTGCGGTCGCGGGCCGCGTTGGCGTCCCGCAGTTGCTGGTAGGGGTACTCGGCCTGCGGGTACCGGTACATCCAGTGCATCCAGCTGTGCGTGGGGGTGCCGTCCACCGGCCACCAGTACTCCTTGACGTCCTCGCCGTGGTTGCCCTGGGAGTTGGTCAGCCCGAACAGGCGCTCCTTGAGGATCGGGTCGTTGCGGTTCCACAGGCCCACCGCGAGGTTGAGGAATCCGTAGCGGTCGCAGATCCCGCCGAGGCCGTCCTCGCCCCACCGGTAGGCGCGGCGGTGCGCCTGGTCGAAACCGAACGAGCCCCACGCGTCCCCGTCGATGCTGTAGTCCTCGCGGACCGTCCCCCACTGGCGGCCGGCGAGGTACGGCCCCCACAGCCGCCAGGGCCCGTCGGGGCCCGGGCTCTCGGCGAGGCGGCGGTGCTCGGCTGTCGTCTCGGTGTTTTGCACCCGAGAATCTTCCTACATCTCCCCCTCCACCGCCCGGATGAACGAACCGAACCCGCCGGCGAAGCCGACGGGTGTTCACAAGGTGTCGACTGAACGGTCGGTCCGGGCGAGGCGTCGGCTGCCACCTCGAGGCGGAGGCCCGCCGATCCGTCCCGCTGCACTACAACGCGGACACCGCCTGGGCGCGCATCTCCCAGAACAGGATCTCGGTGCCGTCCTCCTCGGCGCGCACCGACTGTTCCCCGCCGCCGACGGTGCGCAGGGCGTCGCCCTCGGTGAGGACGGCACCGTCGACGGTGACGGCGCCGGTGACCACGAACAGGTGACCGTACGGAGCGGCGGGCAGCGTCACGGCCCCGCCCGCCCCCAGGCGGGCGGCGTGCAGGGCGGCGGCGTCGTTGTTGATCCCGACGGCGGGCGAATGCCCCGCGATCCCCGAAGCGACCAGCACCAGCCCGCGCCCGTCGAGGGGGACGTCCGCGGTGCGGTACTCGGGTTCGCCACCGGGCTCGTTCGGCGGCAGCCACATCTGGATCACCCGCGCGACGGTCCGGGTGGCCCGCGGATTCTGCTCCCGGTGGTTCACCCCGGTCCCGGCGCTCATCGCCTGCACCTGGCCGGCCCGCACCACGCCGGTGGCACCCGACGAATCATCGTGGCGCACTTCGCCCGTGATCACCCAGGTGATGATCTCGGCGTCGCGGTGGAAGTGCCGGTCCACGCCGGCTCCGGGGTCCACGAGATCGTCGTTGTGCACCAGCAGCTGACCGTGGGCGTTCGCCCCCAGGTCGAACTTGCCGGTGAAGGGCATCGACTGCCGGGTGTACAGCCCCTCACCGCGCCAGTGCGTCCGGTCGGCCGCTCGGATGATCCTGCTCTCACTCACCCGCCCAGCGTAGGCCCGCTGCGCGCTAGTCCCTCAGACGCCGGCCGGCAGGCCGGCGCCGGACGGGGAGACCAGGATCTTCACGGCCGTCTCGTTGTGGTTGAGCAGCGTGTCGTAGCCGACGGTCACCAGATCGTCGAGGCCGATCTTGCCGGTGATGAAGGGCGCCAGGTCCACGGTGCCGTCCTCGACCAGCCGGATCGTCTCCGCGTGGTTGTTGACGTAGGCGATGGTGCCGCGCATGTCGATCTCCTTGAGCACCAGCTTCTGCATGTCGACGGACCCGGGGTGGCCCCAGATGGAGACCACGACCAGCACCGCCTGCGGCCGGAGCGCGTCGAACAGCGTGTCCAGGGCGGGCTGCACGGAGGTGCACTCGAATCCCACGTCGGCACCCCGGCCGCCGGTGAGATCGCGGACGGCCTGCACCACGTCCACCTGCGTCGGATCGAACACGTGGTCCGCGACGCCGGTCTCCGCCGCCCGGTCCCGCCGCAGCGTGCTGGGCTCGCTGATCGCCACCGTCAGCCCGCGCGCCTTGCAGACCGCGGCGGTGAGCAGCCCGATCGGGCCGGCGCCCGTGATCAGGGCGAACGCGCCCGCGCCCGCTCCCGAGCGCTGCACCGCGTGGTAGCCGACGGCGAGGGGCTCCACCAGCGCCGCCTGGTCCAGCGGAACGTCCTTCGAGATCCGGTGCACCCAGCGGCGCTGCACGACGATCTGCTCGGACAGCCCTCCGCCGCGGCCGCCGAGACCGATGAAGTTCATGTTCGGCGAGAGGTGGTAATCGGTGCTCGCGGGCCCGGTGTCCACGCCGTCCGCGATGATGTACGGCTCCACCACGACGTGGTCTCCCGCGGCCAGGTCATCGACGCCGTCGCCGACGGCGGCCACCACGCCCGACATCTCGTGACCGATCGTGAGCGGCGCGGCCTCCCCGCTCACCGGGTTCGGATGGCCGTGCGGCGGAACGAAGATCGGCCCGTCCACGTACTCGTGCAGATCCGTGCCGCAGATGCCGCACCACGCGACGTCGATGCGCACGGTGCCCGGCAGCAGCTCGGGCTCGGGCACGTCCTCGATCCGGACGTCGTTGCGGTCGTGGTAGCGGGCGGCGCGCATGGAGACTCCTTCGACGGGTGCTGTGACTCACACCACAGTCGGCGCGCGCCCCGGGCGGGGCAAACGTTGCAGTGGGTTGCAGCGCCGCTACAGCGGCGCCGAACCGCGGACGTGCTCGAACACCAGCGACGTGTTGGTGCCGGCCACCTCCTCTCGCGCGCTGAGGTACTCCACCAGGTGCCGCAGGTCGTCGGTGTCGATCGCGGCGATGTGCAGCAGGTAGTCGTCCCCGCCGGCCAGGAAGTAGGCGTCGATCACGGGCGGCAGGTCGATCACGGACTCCACGAACTGGCGGATCCGGTGCCGCGCGGTGGAACGCAGCGTCACCGAGATCATCGCGCGCAGCGGGCGCCCGACCGCGGCGGGGTCCACGTCGGCGAAGAACCCGCGCACCACGCCGGTGTCCACGAGGCGCCGCACCCGGGTGTGCACGGTGGACGGGGCGAGCCCCACCTCCTGCGCGAGCGCGGCGTTCGAGACGCGGCCGTCCCGTTGCAACACCAGCAGTAGCTTGCGGTCCACATCGTCGAGGACCGGTCGGCGATCGTTCGGCACCGGCGGACGATATGCCCCGATCAATGAATATTCTGCTTCCATCGCGTCAATCTACAGAATTTTCGCTCGACTTGTTGAACGGTTTCCGCCCTTTCTTCACACTATGTGACACAGGCCATACGCAGACCCAGGAGCACACGATGCGCGTCGGAATCCCCACCGAGATCAAGAACAACGAGTACCGCGTGGCGATCACGCCCGGCGGCGTCGCCGAATTGACCCGCCGCGGCCACGAGGTCCTCATCGAGGACGGCGCCGGCCTGGGATCGGCGATCAGCAACGAGGACTTCACGTCGGCCGGCGCCCGCATCGTGGCCACCGCCGACGACGTGTGGTCCGAGGCCGAGCTGCTGCTCAAGGTCAAGGAGCCGATCGAGCCCGAGTACGCCCGGATGCGTGCCGACCAGACGATCTTCACCTACCTCCACCTCGCCGCCTCGCGCCCCTGCACCGACGCGCTGCTCAGCTCCAAGACCACCTCGATCGCGTACGAGACAGTGCAGCTCTCCGACGGTTCGCTCCCCCTGCTCGCCCCCATGTCGGAGGTCGCGGGCCGGCTCGCGCCGCAGGTCGGCAGCTACCACCTCATGCGCTCCAAGGGCGGCCGCGGCGTGCTCATGGGCGGCGTCCCGGGCACCGCGCCCGCCAAGGTCACCGTGATCGGCGGCGGCGTCTCCGGCGTCAACGCCGCGCAGATCGCCGCGGGCATGGGCGCCGACGTCACCGTCTTCGACCTCGACGTGCGCAAGATGCGCGCCGTCAACGCGCAGTTCGGCGGCCGGGTGCACACGAGCTACTCCACGTCCCTGGCCCTGGAGGAGGCCGTCGTCGAGTCCGACCTGGTGATCGGCGCGGTCCTCATCCCGGGCGCCGCCGCACCCAAGCTGGTGTCCACCGAGCTGGTGCACCGCATGCGCCCGGGCGCCGTCCTCGTGGACATCGCCATCGACCAGGGCGGCTGCTTCGCCGACTCGCGGCCCACCACGCACGACGATCCGACGTTCGCCGTCGGTGACACCGTCTTCTACTGCGTCGCCAACATGCCCGGCGCCGTGCCCCGCACGTCCACCTTCGCCCTCACCGGCGCCACGCTGCCCTACATCCTCGAGATCGCCGACAAGGGCTGGAAGGGCGCGTGCGCGGAGAACCCGGCGCTCGCCACCGGCCTGTCCACCCACGACGGGGTGCTGCTCAACGCGGGCGTCGGTGCCGCGCTGGATATCCCGTCGAAGGCACCGTCGGCCGTCCTGGGCTGACGCGCGCCGCCCGGCCTACCACTCGCCGGCGTCGAGGTACTGGGCGAGGTTGGCCATCCGCCGCTGCACCGCGGCCACCTCGCGCACGCACTGCTCGAGGAGGCCGCGGTCCAGCGAGGGCATCCGGCGGATGGACAGCACGTCGGTGGGCTCCCGGCCGGCGGCCATCTGTTCCACCTGATGATCCATCCTGATCCGCTCCAGGATCGAGAAGCAGTCCCGCAGCACCTCGGCCGAATCATCCGGCAGCACGGGCGAATCGGCTCCGGCGGCCAACCGGTTTCGGGTCTGCAGCTTGGTGGACCCGCGGCTCAGCGCCGCCCACCGGGCGATGTTCACCACCGGCACCAGGGCGTGCGCCTTGATGTCGAAAGTCCCACCGCGCAAGGAGATGACGTCCTTCATGGACCGGATACGCGCCTTCGCCGTGAGCGCCTCCCGCAGCATCAGCACGAACGATCGGGGGTGCTCGGACAGGTGCTGGTAGACCCCCGCCACCGGCTGCAGTGTCAGGTCGCCCCACACCGGCCGGCCGTCCACGAGCAGCGACGCCATCATCATCGCGTTGTTCGACAGCGGCGCCTCGATCCACTCGCTCGCCGCGTACAGCCACTCGGATTCTGTGCGGCAGAACCGCGGCAGCGCGGCGACCGCCCCGTTCGTGTCCGACGGGATGCCGCACTCCTCGAGGCGCGTGTGGACGGCCGCCGCCAGCGCCAGCGCCGCGTCCCTGCGCTCCTCGATCCGCTCCTCCGATGCTCCGGGCTCGTCCTTGAGGATGATCGCGCTGTCCACGTCCGAGCTGGGCACCACCTCGCGGCGCGAGACGCTGCCGAGCGACAGCCACGTGAAATCGCCCTCGCGCAGCTCCGGATGCACCGGCAGCTCCAGCTCGATGCACCGGCGCACCATGCCCTCGATGGCCACGGCGGCGACGCCGGACACGTGCCGCACCGGCGCCTGCTGGCGGGTGAGAACGGGGAAGATCTCCCGGATCGTGCCGCCGATCTCCGGAAGCTCCTGCGGCGTAGCGCGTTCGATGCGCCGCTGCAACGCGAACGTCGATGTGGTGGGCACGGTGAGGAAGTCCACGTCCTGCACCACGCCGCGGACGGAGGCGTGCTCGTCGAGGACCGCCATGTAGTGCAGCTTCCGGTCCAGCATCTCGATGAGCACGTCACTGGAGAGCGCGGACTCGGGGACGGCGGCGAGCGGCGCCGTCATCACCGCGCTCACCGCGTCGGACACGGGGCGCCCCACGGAGATCACCCGCGCACGCAGGTCGTGGTCGGTCACGATGCCGAGGGGCTCGCCCGCGTCGTTCTGGACCACGATGTAGCCGGATTTCGCGTCCGTCATGGCCGTCGCGGCCTCCCGGACGGTCGCGGTGGGCGGGCAGGTGACCGGGGCCCGTCGCACGATCTCCCCGGCCGTCCGCTCCCGGCTCTCCTCCTCCGACGGTGCGGTGGCCGGCTTGGCGAGCTCGCTGGCCAGGAACGTGACCCCCGCGGGGGTGGAGAACATGTCGCCCACCGCCCACGCGGGGAGCTGCAGCAGGGTGACGTCGGTCAGGGCCACCGCGCGCGGTCCGCCCTTGGCCCCCACCAGGATCACCACGTACCCGAACACCCCGCCCGGTCCGACGACCTCGTCGACGTCGCCCTGATCACCCGCCGCCAGGTTCGGGAAGTTCCACAGGCCCACCCGCCCTGACAGAACGACGAACGCATGATCGGGGGATGCGGACATACCGTCCATGATCACGGCGTCCTCGGTGAATTCGCACACGGTGGAATCCGCCACCAGACGTGCGCGGACGTCGTCGGGAAGCCCGTCGAAGGGCGCGTGTCCCGAGACGAAGGCGAACAGCTCCCCGAGGTCGGAGAAGTCGGTCATGCCCCATGTTTACACGCTCGCAGCGATGGACATACCCAAGTCATCTCGCGGTAATACATCCGCGGAACCGTTGCGAGGTCTACATTCCCATCCAGCGCTCAACCACAATGCGCCCGTTCCACTAGGAGAGAGACCGTTTCATGACGAAACCCGTCGACAAGTTCGCGGCCGAGCAGGAGGGCTACAAGCAGACCCTCGGTCGCCGACACGTGCAGATGATCGCCATCGGTGGCGCCATCGGCACCGGCCTGTTCCTCGGATCCGCCACCCGCCTCAACAGCACCGGACCGGCACTACTGTTCAGCTACGCCTTCGTGGGCGTGATCGCCTTCTTCCTCATGCGCGCCCTGGGCGAGCTGGTCCTGTACCGCCAGAGCTCGGGCGCCTTCGTCTCGTACGCCCGCGAGTTCTTCGGCGAGTCCGCCGCCTACGCGGCGGGCTGGCTGTACTGGATCTTCTGGGCCCTCACCGGCGTCGCGGAGCTGTCCGCGGTGGCCAAGTACACCAAGAAGTGGATCGATGCGCCGAACTGGGTCACGGTGAGCGTCGCGCTGGCGATCGTCCTGGTGATCAATCTGTTGTCGGCCCGCGCGTTCGGTGAGTTCGAGTTCTGGGCCTCCATCCTCAAGGTCGGGGCGATCGTCCTCTTCCTCGTGGTCGGGCTCGTCCTGGTCATCGGGCAGGTCACCATCAAGGGGAAGGACGCCGACCCCGCGCTCGAGCTCCCCGCGCAACCGGAACACCAGGCGGGACTCTCGAACCTGTGGAGCAACCCCGGTGGCTTCTGGCCGCACAGCGAAACGTTCGGCTGGTTCGCCCCCATCGTGGTGATGTCGGGCGTCGTGTTCGCCTACGCCGCCATCGAGATGGTCGGCATCGCCGCGGGTGAGATGCAGAACCCGCAGCGTGAGGTACCCAAGGCCGTGAACTCGGTCATCCTGCGTATCGCCGTCTTCTACTGCGGTTCGATCTTCCTGCTCGTGTGCATCCTGCCCACCAGCCAGTACGGCGTCACCGATAAGTTCGGCAACTACTCGTCCCCGTTCGTGACGGTGTTCGAGCGACTCGGTATCGGCTGGATGGCCGACCTCATCAACGCGGTGCTCATCGTGGCGGCCATGAGCTCGCTCAACGCGGGCCTCTACACCACGGGCCGCATGCTGCGCAGCCTCGCCGCGAGCCGCGAGGCTCCGAAGATGTTCATGAAGATGAGCAAGTCGGGCGTCCCCGCCACGGGCATCCTGGTCACTTCGCTGTTCTACGTCGCCGGCGCCGTCCTCAACGCCCTGGTCCCCGGTAAGGCGTTCGACATCGCACTGGAGGCCTCCGCGATCGCGGTGGTGGGCGTCTGGTCGCTGATCTTCATCTGCCACATCCGGTACCGGAAGTTGTCCGACGCCGGGGTCGTTCCCGTGAGTTCGTTCCGCGCCCCGCTCGCCCCGTTCATGAGCTACTTCGGCCTGGTGTTCCTCGCACTCGTGCTCGTCGGCATGGCGTACTCGGGTTGGAAGAGCTCGGACATGTTCTGGGACAAGACGAACTTCATCGTGATCGTGATCGGCCTCCCCGTCTTCATCGTCGTGTTCGCCCTCGGGTGGATCGTCGTGAAGCCGAGGGTCGTGGAGCACACCGGCGGCGATCTCGCGCCGAGCTGGTCGCTCAAGGACGCCCCGAAGAAGATCGACCACAAGTAGGTCTCCGGACGGAATCGGCGGCGGGCGCCCGGCACCCGCCGCCGATTCCGTGCGATTCACCCGCGGTTCACGAACACCCTCTAGGGTGCCGCCATGACGCACAGCCCCCGCATCCTCCGCCGCCTGTCCGCCCTGGCGGCCGCCGCGACCGTCGTGCTCGGTGGGGCCGCCCTGGCGGCCCCGGTCCAGGCGGCACCGTCGGCCTCCTTCGACCTGCAGTCGCACCGCGGCGGCCGGGGCGAGCACACCGAGGAGTCGCTCTACGGCTTCGCCCGCTCCATCGAGCTGGGCGTCACCACGCTCGAGCTCGACATCGTGCTCACCAAGGACGGCGTGCCGTTGGTGTGGCACGATCCGCAGATCCAGGCCGACAAGTGCACCGACGGCGCGCCGGCCACCCCCGGCGACCGGCAGTTCCCCTACGTGGGCAAGAACGTCCACGACCTCACCTACGCCCAGGTGCGCACCCTCACCTGCGCGAAGAAGCTGGCGAAGTTCCCCGACGCGAAGGTGGTGGAGGGCAACAGGATCGCCACCTTGCCGCAGCTGTTCGACCTCGTCGCCGGCTACAAGGGCAACGACCTCAGGTTCAACATCGAGACCAAGATCGAGGCCGAGGAGCGCACGAAGTCCGCCGAGCCCGCCGAGTTCGTCGCGAAGATCCTGGGCGCGGCCCGCGCCGCCCGGGTGCTCGATCGGATCACGATCCAGAGCTTCGACTGGCGCTCGCTGCCCCTCGTCCGGGCGCAGGCGCCGTCGGTGCCGCTCGTGGCCCTCTACGACGCGACGACGTGGAAGCCGAAGTCCGCGTGGCTCGGTCCGGTCACGTACGAGCGGTTCGACGGCGACGTGGTGCGCGCCGTGAAGGCCGCCGGCTTCGACGTCCTCTCCCCCGATCACGAGCTCTCGGACGCGAAGACCGTCGCCGCGGCTCACGCCGCCGGGCTGAAGGTGATCCCCTGGACCGTCAACGACGCACCGGACATGCGCGCGCAGCTGGCGCTCGGCGTGGACGGCGTCATCACCGACTACCCCACCCGCCTGCGCCAGGTGCTGGCGGCGGAGGGCAAGCCGCTCCCGAAGGCCTTCCGCAAGTAGGTGGGCGCACGGGAAGGGCGGCCGCCGGGTGATCCGGCGGCCGCCCTTCGTTTCCGGCTACCCGGCGTAGGTGGCGACGGCCGTCCCCACGATGCCCGTGATCTGCACGGTGACCGTGCCCTTGCCCGGGCGCACCTGGAAGGTGCCGTCGTACTCCGACCGCGCGCTGCCGGCGGCACCGGTGGAGGCGTTCTGCCAGAACAGCAGTCGATCGGACAGGTCGATGCCCTTGATCGACTCGCACCGCTCCTTCGGCAGGGGCGACGGCGGGATGCCGATCACGCCGAGCTCGTGGCGGGCGATCACGCAGTTGGTGCGCACCAGCAGGTTGCCCGCGTCGTCGTAGTCGCCCTGCCAGGTGACCGTCGCGTTCGGTACGTCGGTGCGGATCGAGGTACCGCCGGTGACGGTGCCTCGGAAGGTGACGGTTCCGGCGGCGTTGGCGGCCGCGGGCACGATCGTGACGACGGTGCCGGCGACGGCCAGGGAGGCGACCGCGAGGCGTGCGAATGAAGTCATGGAAATCCTCTGTTCTCAGGACTGTGTCGTTTTGACATTGCAAATGTAGCAATCCGATGACGGTCTTCCCACTCGGACGTCCCGATAACCTCCCGGACGGTGCGGAGCGCCGCTAACCGAGCCAGGAACGCAGCGGCGCCGGAATCCCCCGCTTACCGCGGTGCGGCCCCAGCACGGCACCGCCGAACGGCTGCGACAGCAGGTCGCGAGCCACGCGATTCACGTCCCCCGCGGAGACCCTGTCGATCGCCGCCAGCGTCCGGGCCACCGTCCGCTGGTTCTGGTAGTTGACCTCGCTGCGGCCGATCCGGTGCATCCGCGACTGCGCGTCCTCGAGGCCGAGGACGAGGCCGCCGCGCAGCGAGCCCTTCGCGCGGGACAGCTCCTCCTCCGTCAGGCCCTCGTCGCGGACGCCGTCGAGCACCGCGCGGGCCACGGTCGCCACCTCGCCGAGCCGCTCCGGCGAGCATCCCGCGTACACCGAGAACATGCCCGCGTCCGCGTAGGTGTCCACCGCCGAGTACACGGTGTACGCAAGGCCGCGCTGTTCCCGGATCTCCTGGAACAAGCGAGAACTCAGGCCGCCGCCGATAGCGGTGTTGAGCACCGACAGTGCCCACCTGTCCGGGTGGAACCGGCCGTAGGCGCGCGTCCCCGCCACGAGGTGCGACTGCTCCCCGTCGCGATGGACGACGGCGAGGGACGGCGCGCCCGGCCGGCGCCGGATGCCCGTACGCACCGGGGCCGAGGCGACGGCACCGTCGAGCCGGCCCGCGAAGGCCTTGCGCGCCAACCGCACCACTCGGGCGTGGTCGACGTTGCCCGCCACCGCGAGCACCATGCGGTCCGGGGTGTACCGGCGGCGGTGGAATCCGCGCAGCTTCGCCGCGGTGAGCCCGGCCACCGAATCCTCGGTGCCGATGACGGGGCGGGCCAGGGGGTGATCGCCGAACACCGCGGCGGCCGCGGCCTCGGTGACCAGGTCCTCGGGATCGTCGTCCCGCATGGCGAGCTCCTCGAGCACCACCTCGCGTTCGACCTCCACATCGGAGGCGCCGCACTTCCCGCCGAGCACCACGTCAGTCACCACGTCGACGGCCAGTTCGAGGTCGCTGTCGAGGACATGGGCGTAGTAGCAGGTGTGCTCCTTGGTGGTGAAGGCGTTGATCTCCCCTCCCACCGCGTCCATCTCGGCGGCGAGCGACGCCGCCGTCCGCGTGGGCGTCGCCTTGAACAGCAGGTGCTCGAGGAAGTGCGCGGCGCCCGCGGAGGCGGGGTGCTCGTCCCGCGAGCCCACCGCGACCCACAACCCGACGGCCGCGGAGCGCGAACCGGGTACCGCCTCGGTGACCACGCGCAGACCGCCGGGGAGAACGCTACGACGAACGGGGGCATCCGAAGCGGATGCCCCCGTCCGTGCAGCCCTGGCTTTCAGGCCGCTCAGTTGTTACTCCTCGCTCGCGGCCGCGACGGCCTCCGCGGGAGCGGCGGCCTCGGCGTCCTCGACGACCGGGATCAGGCTGATCTTGCCGCGCTCGTCGATGTCGGCGATCTCCACCTGCAGCTTGCTGCCGACGTTGACCACGTCCTCGACCTTGTTCACGCGCTTACCGCTGCCCAGCTTGCTGATGTGCACCAGGCCGTCCCGGCCCGGCACCAGCGAGACGAACGCACCGAACGCCGTGGTCTTGACCACGGTGCCCAGGAAGCGCTCGCCCACCTTCGGCAGCTGCGGGTTCGCGATGGCGTTGATCCGGTCGATCGCGGCCTGGGCCGACGGGCCGTCGGCGGCACCGACGAAGACGGTGCCGTCGTCCTCGATGGAGATGTTGGCGCCGGTCTCCTCGGTGATCGAGTTGATCGTCTTGCCCTTCGGGCCGATGACCTCGCCGATCTTGTCCATCGGGACCTTGATCGTGGTGATCCGCGGCGCGTACGGGCTCATCTCGTCCGGAGCGTCGATCGCCTCGGCCATGACCTCGAGGATCGTGGTGCGGGCGTCCTTCGCCTGGCCCAGCGCGCCGGCCAGCACCTGCGACGGGATGCCGTCGAGCTTGGTGTCCAGCTGCAGGGCAGTGACGAACTCGCTGGTGCCGGCGACCTTGAAGTCCATGTCGCCGAACGCGTCCTCAGCGCCGAGGATGTCGGTCAGGGCCACGTAGCGGGCCTGACCGTCGACCTCGTCGGAGACGAGGCCCATGGCGATGCCCGCGACGGGGGCCTTGAGCGGCACGCCGGCGTTGAGCAGCGACATCGTCGACGCGCAGACGGAGCCCATCGACGTGGAGCCGTTGGAGCTCAGCGCCTCCGACACCTGGCGGATGGCGTAGGGGAACTCCTCCACCGAGGGCAGCACCGGCACGAGGGCGCGCTCGGCGAGCGCGCCGTGGCCGATCTCGCGACGCTTGGGCGAGCCGACGCGGCCGGTCTCACCGGTCGAGTACGGCGGGAAGTTGTAGTGGTGCATGTACCGCTTGCTGGTCTCGGGTCCCAGCGAGTCGATCTGCTGCGCCATCTTGACCATGTCCAGCGTGGTGACACCCAGGATCTGGGTCTCGCCGCGCTCGAACAGGGCGCTGCCGTGGGCGCGCGGGATCACGGCGATCTCGGCGCTCAGCGAGCGGATGTCGGTGATGCCACGGCCGTCGATGCGGAAGTGGTCGGTGAGGATGCGCTTGCGCACCAGCTTCTTGGTCAGCGAGCGGAACGCGGCGCCGATCTCGCCCTCGCGGCCCTCGAACTTCGGGCCCAGCTCCTCGAGCACCTCCACCTTGAGGGCGTCGGTGGCGTTGTCGCGCTCCTGCTTCCCGGCGATGGACAGGGCGGCGTCCAGCTTGGCCGAGGCGGCGGCCTCGACGGCCGCGAACACGTCGTCCTGGTAGGCCGGGAACAGCGGGAACTCGCCGGTGGGCTTGGCGGCGCCCGCGGCCAGCTCCTTCTGCGCCTCGCACAGCGCGGCGATGAACGGCTTGGCGGCCTCGAGGCCCTCGGCCACGACGGCCTCGGTCGGCGCGGTGGCGCCGCCCGCGACGAGCTCGATGACGTTCTCGGTGGCCTCGGCCTCGACCATCATGATCGCGACGTCGGCGTCCTTGCCCGAGCCCGCGACGATGCGGCCGGCGACCACCATGTCGAACACGGCGCGCTCGAGCTGCTCGACGGTCGGGAAGGCGACCCACTGGCCGTCGATGAGGGCGACGCGGACGCCGCCGACGGGACCCGAGAAGGGCAGGCCCGCGAGCTGGGTGGACGCGGAGGCGGCGTTGATGGCCACCACGTCGTACAGGTCGTTCGGGTCGAGCGACATGACGGTCACGACGACCTGGATCTCGTTGCGCAGGCCGTCGACGAAGGACGGGCGCAGCGGCCGGTCGATCAGGCGGCAGGTGAGGATCGCGTCGGTCGAGGGACGGCCCTCGCGACGGAAGAACGAGCCGGGAATGCGGCCCGCGGCGTACATGCGCTCCTCGACGTCCACCGTGAGGGGGAAGAAGTCGAAGTGCTCCTTGGGGTGCTTGCTGTGCGAGGTGGCCGACAGCAGCATCGTCTCGTCGTCGAGGTACGCGGCCACCGAACCGGCGGCCTGCTGCGCGAATCGGCCGGTCTCGAACCGGATGGTCCGCTTGCCGAACGAGCCGTTGTCGATGACGGCGACGGCTTCGGTGATGTCGTCGTCGAGTTCGACCTGGTTGTTTTCAGACATGAAGTGTGAAGAAACCTTTCTTCATCCGCGGTCCCGTCCTCTACCCGGCGGCGCGCACGCTGCGCGCGGCCCTCGTCGTTCGACGCGGCGGCGGGGCACCTGGGCGCGGTCATCGATCGAAGCCGCCGGACTCGCGCTGCATCGCAGCGATTCCGGCGGCCACTACCGAAGACCACCCCGCAGGGAGTGACACCTCGAAGGCGCACCGCACTGTCGGCCACCGGATCTACCGGCGCCGACGTCGGACGGACCACTGGCAAGGCTATCATCGGGAGTCTTTTCCATGTGAGCCGCACACGCCGTGCGCACACAGTGAGAGGGAGCGGATGTCACAGGGGGCGCGGGAACGGACGAACGAGGCGACCGCGGTCTGGCTCGCGCGGATGATGTTCTTCGCCGCGATCGTGTCCCTGCTGAGCGCGATCGTCCGGGGCGACCGGCTGCTGCCGATGATCACCGACATCCTGGGCGTCTTCGGCGTCCCGTCGTACCCCAGCCTGCTGCTGGTCGCCGCCCTCACCGTGCTCAGCGGGGCGCTGCGCCGCCGGCTCCGCGCCGCGCACACGGTGGCCGTCATCGTGATGTCGCTGCAGGTACTCGCGAACATCGCGACCCTCGTCGTGGTGGTCACCGAGCAGCTGGACCCGGACGACCTGCGGCACGTGCCGCCGGTGATCGAGGCCTACTTCACCGCCCGCCTCTCGCTGCCCGGAGCCGCGCTCGCCGCGGCCGTGAGCGTCCTGTGCCTGGGATTCGTCATCGCCGCGCGGTCCTGCTTCCCCGCGCGGCTCGCGCACGGGTCGCGTCGGGCCGCGATCGGCGTGCTGGTGAGCGGTATGACGCTGTCGTACCTGATCACCGCCGCGCTCGCGTTCACCTTCCCCGGCCGCGAGCAGAACCGGCTCGACGGGCCCGTCGAGGTGCTGGTGTGGTCGCTGCGGTCGACGTTCGGCGTCGCGGTGCCGCGGCGCATCGACGTGATGCTCAACGGCCACAGCGGACCGATGTGGATCTACTCCCTCGCCGGGGTGATGTCCGCGAGCGTGCTCATCCTGGCGCTCATGGCCTTCTGGCGGGCCGGCCGCGGCGACGAGTTGATGACCGAGCCCGAAGAGCTCGAGGTCCGGCGCCTGCTGCTGCAGTACGGCGAGGACGATTCGCTCGGCTACTTCGCCACCCGCCGGGACAAGGCCGTCATCGCCTCCCCCGACCGCAAGGCCGTCGTGACGTGCCGCACCGTCGGACCGGTGTCGATGGCGAGCGCCGATCCGATCGGCGAACGGGCGTCGTGGCCCGGCGCCATCGCCGCGTGGATGGACGACTGCCGTAGCCACAGCCTCTACCCCGCGGTCCTGGCCGCGAGCTCGGACGGCGCGGAGCTCTACTCCGAGGCCGGCCTGCGCACCCTGGCGATCGGCGACGAGGCGATCATCCACGTCGACAGGTTCACGCTCAAGGGGCGGGACATGCGCGCCGTCCGGCAAGCGGTGACCCGCGTGTCCTCGGCCGGGTACACGTTGCGGGTGCGCCGGCACGCCGACCTCACCGCCGAGGAACTGGCACAGGTCACCGACCTCGCGGAGCGGTGGCGCGGCGAGGAGACCGAGCGCGGGTTCTCCATGGCGCTCAACAGGATCGGTGACCCCGTCGACGGACGGTGCGTGCTGGTGTCGGCGCACGACGCGAGCGGCGCCGTGCGCGGCCTGTTGAGCTTCGTACCGTGGGGCACGCGCGGCCTCTCGCTCGACCTCATGCGCCGCGACCGGGACGCCGAGAACGGCCTCAACGAGTTCATGGTGGCCAAGCTGGTCGAGGAGTGCCCGGACATCGGGATCCGGCGGATCTCGCTGAACTTCGCGGTGTTCCGTTCCGTCTTCTTCGAGGCGGACAACGTGGGCGCGGGGCCGATCACGCGCCTCGTGGACTCGGTGCTCAGCTTCGCCTCGAAGTTCTATCAACTGGAGACGCTGTACCGGTCGAACGACAAGTACCGGCCGGATTGGGTGCCGCGCATCCTCTGTTACGACCCCACGCTCACGGCCGTGCGCGCGGGCATCGCCGTCGGCACCGCGGAGGGCTTCCTGCCGCAGATCGGGCCCAAGTTCCTCGCGGGTCCCTCGACGCCGGACCAGTTCCCGCGCGACCCCGAGTTCGTGGTGCGCCTCCTCGCCGAGGAGGATCGCCTGCTGCGCCGCGAGCTGCCGGCGCCGCGGCTGTCCGAACAGCAGCGGGTACGGCGGCGCAAGCTGGAGGCGCTGGAGGCCTCCGGGATGCCCGGGTATCCCCCGTCGGTGCCGAGGACCGCATCCCTCGCCGACGTGCGCGGGCGCTTCGGCGGGCTGGGCACCGATGCGTCCACGGGGACCGTCGTCTCCGTGACCGGGCGCGTCCGGGCGATCCGCGACTACGGCGGCGTCACGTTCGTCGAGTTGCACGAGGACACGGCCGTCCTGCAGGTGCTCGCCGAGAGTGCACGCACACCCGACGACGTCCGCGCGTCGTGGCGCTCGGCCATCGACATGGGCGACCTGGTCTCCGTGACCGGCGAAGTGGTCACCTCGCGCACCGGCGAGCTGTCGGTACTGCTGGCGTCGTGGGCAATGGCGGGCAAATGCCTCTCCCCCGTGCCGAAGCCGCGGGTTCGGTTGGGTGAGGAGACGCGGGCCCGGAACCGTTCGCTCGACCTCCTCACCGACGACGGTGCCGTGGACCTGCTGTACCGGCGATCACGCGCCGTGGCGGCGATGCGGACGACGTTCGCGGGGCACGGATTCACCGAGGTGGAGACGCCCATGCTGCAGGCGGTGCACGGCGGCGCCGCGGCGCGGCCCTTCACCACGCACATCAACGCCTACGACATGGGCCTGTACCTGCGGATCGCGCCGGAGCTCTACCTCAAGCGCCTCGCGGTGGGCGGTATGGGCCGGATCTTCGAGCTGAACCGCAACTTCCGCAACGAGGGCGCCGACGCCACGCACAACCCGGAGTTCACCGCGCTCGAGGCGTACGAGGCGTACGGCGACTACACAACGATGCGGGCGCTGACCCGGGAGGTGATCCTCGCGGCCGCGACGGCGGTCAACGGGCGCCCCGTCGCGATCAGGCCCGACGGTGCCGGCGGCACCCGGGAGGTGGATCTCACGGCGGACTGGCCGGTGATCACGGTCCACGACGCGGTCTCCCGCGCGACCGGCACCGCGGTCACCCCGGACACCGGATTCGATGCGCTGGTGGAGATCTGCCGGAGCCGGCACGTGGCCGTGCCCCGCGGCGCGACTGCGGGGAAGCTGGTCATGGAGCTGTACGAGGCCCTCGTGGAGAAGCAGACCGAGTTCCCCACGTTCTACTGCGACTTCCCCGTGGAGGTCTCGCCGCTCGCCCGGCGCCACCGCGACGATCCGCGGCTCACCGAACAGTGGGACCTGGTCGGGTTCGGCGCCGAACTGGGCACCGCGTACACCGAACTGACCGACCCGATCGACCAGCGCGAACGCCTCACCCAGCAGTCGATGGCCGCCGCGGCGGGCGACCCCGAGGCGATGGAGCTGGACGAGTCCTTCCTCGACGCCCTGTCCTACGCGATGCCGCCCACCGGCGGCCTCGGTATCGGCGTGGACCGGATCGTCATGCTGCTGGCGGGCGTGAACATCCGTGCCACGCTGGCCTTCCCGTTCGTCAAGCCCCAGGACCGCTGATCCCGCCCGGATGACTCCGCCCCGCCCGATCCTCTCCGGTTCTCCTGCCCGAGGGGGTGTGTCCCTCTCCCCGGACGCAAGCCGGACAGGTCGCCGAAAGCCTGACTGTGGGCCCGCCCCTTTGGTCGGGTCTGTCGGGAACTTTGTGTAAGAGCTTGTGGCGTGTGGTCCCAGGTTTGATCCTGGGACGGGAAGAAGATCACGTTCATGAGCGAGCACAGTGAGTCGGCCTGGTCGGCGGAGAGCCGGCCAGCGTCGCCGCCACCGAACCTGTCGGGGCTGGCGCAGCAACTGGTGACGGCCGCGGAGGAGCAGGGCGTCGGTTTGACCGGCGAGGACGGCATGCTGACGGCGTTGACCAAGCAGGTCCTGCAGTCGGCGTTGGATGCCGAAATGGCCACCCATCTCGGTTACGACAAGGGCGATCGGGCGGGCCGCAATCGCGGCAACTCCCGTAACGGTTCGACGCCGAAGACTATTGTCACCGATGTCGGGAAAGTGACCATCGATGTGCCGCGGGATCGCGATGCCTCATTCGAGCCGCAGGTGGTCGGCAAGCATCAGCGCCGCCTGGCCGGATTCGATGAAGCGGTGGTCAGCCTGTATGCGAAGGGGATGACCACCGGCGATATCGCCCGCCATCTGGAGGACGTCTACGACACCGACGTCTCCCGCAGCCTGGTTTTCCGCGGTGACCGAGCAAGTGGTCGACGATATGCGGGCGTGGCAGTCCCGCCCCCTGGATGCGGTGTATCCGGTGATTCTGATCGACGCGATCGTGCTCAAGATCCGCGAAGGGCAGGTTGCCAACCGACCAATCTACGTGGCAATGGGTATCGACTGCAACGGATTTCGAGATGTCCTCGGGATCTGGATCGGCCCCTCCGGCGGCGAAGGAGCCAAGCAGTGGATGAACATGCTCACCGACCTGAGAAACCGTGGCATCGTGGATGCATGCATTGTGTGCTGCGACGGGCTGAAAGGCCTACCTCAAGCGATCGAGGCGACCTGGCCGCAAGCAATGGTGCAGACCTGCGTGGTGCACTTGGTCCGCAACAGCATGCGGTACGCGTCGAAGAAGCATTGGAGCCAGATCAGCCGCAACCTCAAACGGATCTACCACAGTTCCACCGTGGAGGCCGCCGAAGCCGAATTCGAGGAGTTCGCCGAGACCTGGGGCCGGACGTACCCGGCGATGATCGCATTGTGGCGCAGGTCCTGGCCCGAGTTCATCCCCTTTCTCGATTTCCCGATCCCGATCCGCAAGCTGATTTACACGACCAACGGCATCGAATCCCTCAACGCGAGGTTCCGCGCCGCCACCCGACGACGAGGGCACTTCCCCGACGAGCAGTCAGCATTGAAAGTGCTCTACCTCGCCTGCCTCGAACGCAAGCACAACCGCCCCAACCCCAGCGGACAAATCGCCGGCTGGAAATCCATCCTCAACACCCTCGCCATCACCTACGGCGACCGGCTCGAGGTCAACTAGCCATGACCTCTTACACAGAAAATCTGACAGATGTCGCCAAGGTCGGCAAGGGGTTCGCGGGCGCCGGTAACGCGCTAACCGTGATCAACACAGGAGTGGACGTCGCCACCGGAGCGCCTGTTCCGGAGACTCTTGGTAAAGGTGTGGGATCGATCGCCGGCAGAGGGTCCGTCGCCTGGCTCGGCGCAGGACTAGGAATGGCAGTTGGCGGCCCGCCGCCCGGCGAACTGATTGGCGCCGGAATCGGCGCGCTGGCCGGTTCCAAGGGAGGCGAATGGATCGGCGGGAAGTTGGGAAGCGCGGCCCGTGGCCTGGGCCGAGGACTTAAGAGCATTTTCAGCTGATGAGCCCTGTGCAAATTGCAGTTTCCTCGGCGCTCTTCGTCGCCGCACTGCTAATCTACGTGTCCACATCGACCCTTGCTCTACGGGCAGATGAAACGTTCGGCCCAGAATATCTAACAATGAGGAAGAGGTACTGGCGTTTGGGACTTCTCGCCTCCCTGGTCGCAGGCGCTGGAATGTTGATCTTAAAGGGTCCCGCAGCTGGCGCTGGGATGGTTGGAGTTGCGCTAGCAGGGCTAGCTTGCCTTCCTCTGTATTACTCAGATTTCCTGAAACCGGTCGCAGCCCACGAACTCAAGAACCCCGAGCGCGGAAGACGGTCCGAATGATCCTAGGCGAACACGCCGCCGAGCGTGAGCAACAACAGTCCAGCATTCAGCAGCGACACGACACAAAGGATGGGAAGAATGATTATTTGGCTCGGATTATCCCTGGCCTTCGCGGGTGCGGCTACGACACTCTTAGCTCCATTCGTTGCAGCCAGAAGTGGAGCAACCGCGGGGGCGCAGTCCTGCTAGGTGCATTCATCCTCGCCCTGCGGGCGGTGTGGAACATCGCCGACTCATCTCTTGCGCGCGGCATCGGAGCTGCGGGGTCCTTCGCAACAGGTTGTCGGAGTTGTTCGAGAGTCGTATGCATTGCACTAGTGCTGACGGTGAGGATGGTTATTGGATGGAGGGGCAGGACTCGCGTGCGGGTTGATGATCATGGCTAAAATTCCGCTTTATATATTCGTTCTATCTGCGATTGCGTTCGCGATTACATTCGGACTTGGCCGTGTTCGTAGTACGGTGGCCCTCGGATTGGTCGTTTGTGGCTCGATGCTGTGGATGATCTATCCCAGTCAGGGATTCTCGGTCAGAATTCTGCTCCTTGTGGTAGGCGGAATAGTTGCATTCTGCCTCATAGCTCTTGGCAACAGATACATTCAGCGCCACGCAGTTTCTTGGGCCATGTCGTTCTGGGATAGGCTTTTTGGCGGAAGGTGACGATTATTTAAGTAGCTGATTCCGTGCTTCTCGGCGGCGATTACCCGGCGGAAAGACGTTCGGCAGCTGGATTGTAGATAAGCTATGGCAACAGGAAAGCATAAACGTCCTCGTGACGAAGATTCATGGCGCGATCGGATTTCTCGAAATCTAAGATCCAGCGAGATGGAATACGTTGTTGGAGTCGTATCGGCGAACGTAGCAGCGGTAGTGGCGGGCGGTTTAGGAATCCTGATAGTAAGAGGTGTTGCATGCCTTATACTGGGCACACTGACGAACGACCTGATGGCCCAACGGGCGCGGATCAGCGAATCTTGAATCGGCCCGACTGAACAGGGTGGTTGAACCATGCAAGGCGCCCGATGATTGGGGCGGTTGCGGCAGTTCTAGTCCTGACGACTGCCGCGGTGTTTATAGGATTCCATAGAGGCCGGGCGATGGCGGTCGGTGTGGCAATTTTGGTTGCGCTAGGTTCGGCGATTGTATATTTTGCCGCGAGAAGCGCCGGAGAAGACGCCGTCATCGTAACAGCGTTGTATGTCGCATTCGTTCTACTCTCGACCTATCGTGTACACGAAGGAGTTCCCCAGCTCTCGCGACTGTCTCGCAAGAGGAATCGTGGTAGTCGAGATTCATCACGCTATAGATAGCCCCTTCAAGCTCAGTGCAAACTTGCCGAGAACACTGAAACCGGAATCATGCCCCGCGCAACGCTCGGGGCGGCAGCCATCAGTGCGAGCTCGTTCGAAAGCGTCCTGTTTGATCGAGTTCAGGTCAAGCGCACAATCCGGCACCCACGTTACGAAAGCCCAACCCAATGACGCGGGTCGACGTATCCCTATCAGCGGTCGACCGGCGCCATCGACCCCGGCGACCCCACAATCCGGATCATCAACCGCGACAAGGGGTGCAAGTCATACCGAAGCCAGCGGCCGCAGCCCCGACAACGGGGCCACGTCACAGGCGGCGGGGTTGCGGGGTGCCCGCGCGGGGCGTTCGATGAGGGCATGCAGCTACCGCAGTCCCTCGCACGTTTCAACCGCCACGTCACCAACCCCGTCCAGCGGCTGTGGGCCGGCCGGGCGCCGAGCTTCGCGATCGTCGAACACCGCGGACGAAGGTCCGGCACCGCGTACCGGACCCCCGTCAACGCCTTCGCCACCGACAACGGGGTGGCGATCCTGCTGTCGTACGGGCCCGACCGCGACTGGCTGAAGAACCTCAAGGCCGCGGGCGGCGGCGCCGTGATGCGCGGCGGGAGGACCCGCACGGTCGTGGACCCGCGCGTCGTCGGCCGGGACGAGGCCGCACCCCTGGTGAAGAGCCGAGTTTTCGCCCGTCTCCCCTTCGAGCAGGCCGTCCTGCTCACCTACGCCTGAGGCCCGGGCGCCGACCGTCGCGCGCGACCGTCGCGCGCCGCCCGACGTCCGCGGCGACGGGCGTCGAGTCAGCCGACGTGGATCTCCGGGCGGCCGGAGGGAATGGTGACCACGGCGCGACGGTGCAGGGGCAGGCCCCGGCTCGCGATGGAGTCGGCGACGTGGAACTCGGCGCGCCATTCACGGCGGTCCAACCGGTTGAGCATGTAACCGCGCTGGGCGTTGCCGAACTTCACATGCGGCGACGCGGCTTTGATCGCCTTGTCGTTGTCGTCGCTGTCCTGGCCGTCCTTGCCGGACGCGATGGACGTGCCCGCGAGTTCCACGCCCACCGTCGGGGCGTCGCTGGTGTACGTCGACTTGAGCTCCGACACCACGTTCCGGTGGATGTCCCCCACGATCGACACGAGGTTCCCCGCCCGGCGGCGAGTGGCGCCGTCGAGGATCCGGGCCCTGGACGCCTCGTAACCGCTCCAGCCGTCCATCGAGACGTTCCGCGCGCCGCCCTTGTTCCGCGCCAGATCGGCGATCGTGGTCTGGTGCGCGAGCACGTTCCACAGCGCCCCGCTCGTACCGAGCCCGTCGAGGATCCAGGACTCCTGTGCCCCGCCGGTGATGGTCCGGGCGGGGTCGGCGGTCGCCGCGTCCTGCGGGGCGTCCTTGTCGTTGTTCACCTGGTCGCTGCGGTACTGCCGGGTGTCGAGGACGCTGAACCGCGCCAGGTCGCCGAACTCGAACCGCCGATACATCCGCAGGTCGGGGCCGTCGGGGCGCAGCGCCGCCCGGACCGGCATGTTCTCCCACCACGCCTTGAACGCCGCGGCGCGGCGCACGATGAACGCCGCCGGGTCCTGCCCCTTCTCGGGAATCCCTGCGGCCCAGTTGTTCTCCACCTCGTGATCGTCGTACGCGCAGATGAACGGCGCCGAACGATGAGCCGCCTGCAGGTCCGGGTCCAGCTTGTACAGCGCGTACCGGTCCCGGTAGTCGGCGAGCGTCGTCATCTCGGCCCACGCGGACTGCGGTACCTCGGTGGTCGGCCTCCGCACGGTGGCCGGCTTGATCTCGTACTCGTAGACGTAGTCGCCGAGGTGGAACACCACGTCGGGCGACTTCCGCGCCAGGTCACCGAGGGCGTTGAAGTAGCCGTCGGTCCACGCCTGGCAGGAGATCACGGCGAAGGTGAGTTCCGCGAGCCGCGAACCGGCCGCCGGTGCGGTGCGCGTGCGACCCGCGGGCGAGACGTCGCCGCCGCTGCGGAACCGGTAGAAGTAGTCGGTGGCGGGGCTGAGTCCCCGCACGTCGACGTGCACGCTGTGCCCGTCCTCCGGGACGGCGGCGGTGCTGCCGCGCTGTACGACGGTGCGGAAGCCCCTGTCGGAGGCGATCTCCCAGTCGACGGGCACCGGCGCGGCCGGCATCCCGCCCCCCGGCTGCAGCGGCGTGCGGGCCAGACGGGTCCACAGCACCACCGAATCCGGCAGCGGGTCACCGGAGGCGACGCCCAGCGTGAACGGGTTCCCGGACGCAGCGACGGGGTCGGCGTGCGCCGACCGCTGCGGCAGGAGCTGCGGCGTGAAGGCGACGCCGCCGACCACCCCCATCCAGGTCATGAACCGCCGGCGGGTGGTCCCGGCGCGCAGAGTCCGGTCGGGCAGAGTCTCGAAAGGGGCTGAACTTTCCGACATGGGTGACTTTCCTACCCACCGGAAATTGCCCGCCCCACTCGCCGGAGTGGACCCCGCGCCGCCGCGAGGTGAAGCGCGAGTGAACCCGCATACCCCGTCGACGCCGCCGGCCCGCCCCTGGAGATCCAGGAACGGGCCGGTGGAAGGCGGTGAGCGACGGTGCCGTCGCCCGGCGTCAGCGACGCAGGCCGAGGCGCTCGATCAGCGAACGGTAGCGGTTGATGTCCACGTCCGCGACGTACTTCAGCAGGCGGCGACGACGGCCGACCAGCAGCAGTAGGCCGCGGCGGCTGTGGTGGTCGTGCTTGTGCGTCTTGAGGTGCTCGGTGAGGTCCGTGATGCGCTTGGTCAGCATCGCGACCTGCGCCTCGGGGGAACCGGTGTCGGTCTCGTGCAGGCCGTACTCGGCCAGGATCGACTTCTTCTGCTCAGTGGTCAGCGCCATGGAGGCTCCTTGTTTCAGTGTCGCGTCGTCATCATCCGTGCCGCCACCGCGAACCGCAGCAGGCACGATCGGCCACGTTACCAGAGGTCAGGAGATTCCCAGAATCGCGCGGGTCCGGTCCACGTCGCCGCCCATGGCGTCCAGCAGGTCGTCCACCGAGTCGAAGCGCGTCATCCCCCGCACCCGGTCCACGAAGTCCACCGCCACGTGCTGGCCGTAGAGGTCGGCCGAGGTGTCCAGCACGAACGCCTCGACGGTGCGCGTGCGCCCCGAGAACGTCGGGTTGCTGCCCACCGACACCGCCGCGGGGTAGCGCTCGCCCGGCGTCACCTGTCCGACGACGGGGCCGGCGCCCAGCACCGTGAACCAGGCCGCGTACACGCCGTCGGCGGGGATCGCCGCGAACATCGGGGGCGCCACGTTGGCCGTCGGGAATCCGAGCTCGCGCCCGCGCCCGTCGCCGCGCACGACCACGCCCTCCACGCGGTGCGGGCGGCCCAGGGCCTCCGCCGCCGCGCGCACGTCGCCCGCGTCCACACAGGAGCGGATGTACGTGGACGAGAACGTGACGGCGTGCTCGGTGAGCAGGGGCACCGAATCCACGGAGAAGCCGAACTTGTGCCCGAGCGTCTCGAGCATCTCGACGTTGCCCAGCGCGCGGTTGCCGAACGTGAAGTTGTCGCCCACCACCACGGCCGCGGCGTGCAGCCGCTCGACGAGCACCGAGTGCACGAAATCCTCGGCGGGCTGCGTCATCACGGTGGCGGTGAAGGGCATCACGCAGAACACGTCGATGCCGAGTTCCTCGGCCAGCTCGGCCCTCCGGGTGAGGGTGGAGAGCTGCGGCGGATGCGATCCGGGGCGCACCACCTCGGCCGGGTGGGGGTCGAAGGTCATGAGGACGGCCGGAAGCCCGCGTTCGCGCGCCTCCGCGGTCGCCCTCTCGATCAGTTGGGCGTGCCCACGGTGGACACCGTCGAACACGCCGATGGTCACTACGCACCGTCCCCAGTCCGCGGGAACGTCGTCCAGCCCTCGCCAGCGAAGCACGCACTCACCCTAACGGACGGCATATGGTGGACGCGTGAGTAAGCCTCCCCTGTCTGATTCGCCCCGGCCCGTCAGCGAGCTGTCCGCGGTCACCCAGGACTACCTCAAGCAGATCTGGACCGCCCAGGAATGGGCGGACACCAAGGTCAGCACGAAGTCGTTGGCCGACGCCCTGGGCGTCTCGGCCTCCACCGCCTCCGAGGCCATCCGCAAGCTCGCCGACCAGGGGCTCGTCAACCACGCCAAGTACGGCGCGGTGACGCTGACCGACGCGGGCCGCACGGCCGCGACCGCGATGGTGCGCCGGCACCGGCTCCTCGAGACGTTCCTGGTCTCGGAGCTCGGGTACGGATGGGACGAGGTGCACGACGAGGCGGAGATCCTCGAGCACGCGGTCTCCGAACGGTTCCTGGCCCGCCTGGACGAGCGCCTCGGCCACCCCGAGCGCGACCCGCACGGCGATCCCATCCCCCAACCCGACGGCAGTGTGCCCACCCCCGACGCGCGGCTGCTCGCCGAGCTCGTCGACGGCGAGAGCGGCACCGTCGCGCGGATCTCCGACGCGGATCCGGAGATGCTGCGCTACTTCCAGGACGTCGGGATCGCACCCGACGCGCGGATCGAGGTCAAGGAGATGCGCAAGTTCCTCGGGACCGTCGCGGTCACGGTGGACGACGGTGCGCCGCTCGACCTGGGCGACGTGGCCGCCCAATCGATCTGGGTCAGGCGCTGACCCTCGGCGCCGGCCCGGGCGCGGACGCCCATTCCGAGCGCCGACGGTACGCCCACCACCCGGCTGCGAGCACCACGGCGAGCATCACCACGTTGTGGGTGTACTTCGGCACCGCGTCGACGTGCCCCAGCAGCGGGAAGTAGGTGAACGCGAGCACCCCTCGGACGAGGAGGTACGCGAAGCCGACGGCGGCGAGGTGCGCCGGATGCAGTCGCCGCCCGCCCACCGCGCGCAGGAGGGCGGCGATCCCCACGAGGACGGCGACGCCGACCGCGAGCCCTCCCCACCCCTCCCCTCCGAAGTACTCACCCACCGCCGCGAGCGGCAGCGATACGAGGAACACCGCGGCCACCCGGTGCGGGCGCCCCGCGGGAGGCGCCGGCCTGCGCATTCCGACGAGGACGGCCGCGACGCCGCACCCGAGCACCACGGCGGACGCGCCGGCCAGTTGCGCGGCGGAGGCGTTGTGCGACTCGGGATCGGCCGCGATCATCCCCGCCGTCGCCAGGTACGCGAGGACCGCGACGACAGTGCCCGTGCGCCCGAGCCAGGGCCGCTCCGCCGTGGCGGGGCGCCAGCACTCGGCGAGCGCCGTCGGCGCTCCGAAGCTGAAGATCAGGTGACCGCCGACGAACGTGTAGACATTGGCCGCACTGAACCCCAGAGCGGGCATGTACGCCGCTTCCCGCATCGCCTCCCAGCCCTCGTACCCCATGTAGTCGGCGGCGAACAGCGATTGATCGATGAGGCAGGCCTGCGCCACACCGAGGCCGAGGTGGATCCACAACAGCGAGCCCCAGCCCCACCCGCGGCGGCGCACCACATCGCGCGCCACCAGCGCGGGCGCGCCGTACAGCCCCGCGAAGAACACCACGGAGAACGCCACCCGCCCCACGTCGCCCGTGCTGTCCCCGTACGCGGCGAGGAGCTCAGCGCCCACCGCTGACAGCACGAGCAGGCCTGCGAGCCGGCTTCGAGGGGCGGTCATACCGCCACCGTATAATCTGACTCGTCAATCAATCAATCGATAGCGGGCCCGCCCGGCCAGGCCCGCAGGGCCACCCGGCCCACCGCGCGGAGTTCCTCGACCGGAACGCCCTCCCGCGCCCCGTCGGCGAGCCCGTTGAGCGCGGTCAGGGTGAAGCGGGCCAGCGCCGTGGGATCCACCTCGTCGGGGAGCGCACCGCTCGCCACGTCCCGCCGGATCCGCTCCGCCAACCGCTCGACGTTCCCCGCGCGCAGGCCGGACAGGTACTGCGCCACTTCGGCATTCGTGGTTCCCGCGTCCCCGCTCACCACCAGGCAGCCGCGCGGCAGGCCGTCGCGGGTGTAGCGTTCGGGCCCCTCGGTGAGCAGGCGCCGAGCCACCGCGAACGCCGTGGACTCCTCCGCGAGGGCGATGTCGATGAAACCGCCGTAGCGGCGGTCGTATTCACAGACCGCCTCCTCGAACAGCCGCCGCTTGTCGCCGAACGCGCGGTAGATACTCGGCGCCTCCACGCCGAGCCGCTCGGTGAGGTCGCGCACCGACGTGCCCTCGTATCCGCGCTCCCAGAACAACCGGGCCGCCGCGTCGAGCGCGTCGTCCCGGTCGAAGGAGCGCGGGCGTCCCCGCGTCGTGATGGCCATGACCTCATTGTATAGCGATCGCTACGGATTAGCGTAGAATCGCATTGCGTAACAGTCACTACGAAATGGAGGAGGCCTCGTGCCGAACGATCTCGCAGGAAGAACCGCCCTGGTCACGGGCGCAAGCAGGGGAATCGGCCGCGCGATCGCGGAGGACCTCGGCCGCCGGGGGGCCACCGTGGCCGTGCACTACGGATCCGACGCCGCGGCCGCCGACGCGACCGTCACCGCCATCACCGACGCCGGCGGCGCGGCGTTCCCGCTGCGCGCCGAGCTGGGCCCCACGGGCGCGGAGGCCGCGCTGTGGGCGGCGTACGACGAACACCTCGACGGCGTGGACGTCCTGGTCAACAACGCCGGCATCCTGGGCGGGCGGACGCCCTTCGCCGACGTCACACCGCAGGCCTTCGACCACGTCCTCGCGGTCAACGCCCGGGCGCCGTTCTTCCTGCTCCAGGAGGCGCTCCCCCGGCTCCGCGACGGCGGCCGCGTGGTGAACATCTCCACCCGATTCACGCACGGGTCCTACAACCCCGCCCTGCTGCCGTACTCGATGTCCAAGGCCGCGCTCGACGCACTCACCTTCGCCCTCGCCAAGGAACTCGCGCCCCGCGCGATCACCGTCAACGCCGTCGGGCCCGGCGGCACCGCGACGGACATGAACGCGCCCCGGCTCGGGACCGAGGAGGGGCGCGCGGCGATGGCGGCGGACTCCCCGCTGGGGCGGATCGGCCAGCCGCGCGATGTGGCGGGCGTCGTCGGCTTCCTGGTGTCCGAGGCCGCCTCGTGGGTCACCGGCCAATGGATCGACGCGAGCGGGGGATCGCTGCTGTGATGCCGCTCGCGGTGTTCGTCCTGGGCTTCGGGATCTTCGCTCAGGGCACGTCCGAACTCATGCTCGCGGGGCTCCTCCCCGAGCTCTCCGCCGACCTGGGCGTCTCCATCCCCCAGGCCGGCCTCCTCATCTCGGGCTTCGCCCTCGGCATGATGGTGGGCGCCCCGATCCTGGCGTTCGCGCTCACGGCGCTGCGGGTCTCGCGCAAACACGCGCTGCTCGCCTTCACCGCGGTCTTCGCGCTCACCCACGTCGCCGGAGCGGTCACCTCCTCGTACGAGGTGCTGCTGGCGACCCGGTTCGTCGGCGCGATCGTCTACGCGGGGTTCTGGGCCGTGGCGGCGACGACCGCGGTGTCCCTGGTGCCGGAGGGCGCTCGCGCCCGGGCGATGGCGGTGGTCGCGGGCGGCCTCACCGTGGCGACGGCGGTCGGGCTGCCGCTGGGCACCGTCATCGGCCAGCAGCTGGGCTGGCGGGGAGCGTTCTGGGCAGTGGCCGCCGGCTCCCTCGTCGCGCTGGCAGCGGTGGCCGCGGCCGTGCCGGAGGATCGCCCCGACACCGGTGCGGCCCGCCCCGATCCGCGCCGCGAGATCCGCGGGCTCGCGGTCCCGCGCCTGTGGGCCTCGTACGCGATGACGGCACTCGTCATCGCCGCGCTGATGATCACGTTCGCGTACCTCGGCGCGATGCTGGGCGAGACCACGGGGGTCCCGCCAGGGTGGATACCGGTGTTCCTCGCGCTGTACGGCGTCGGCGCGTGCGCGGGAATCGTGGTGGGCGGCAGGGTCGCCGACCGCCGCCCCACGGCGACGATGCTGGCCGGCACGGCGGGCCTGGTGGTGGTATCGGGGCTGCTGGCCGCCCTCGCGGCGCAGCCGCTCGCCGTGGCGGTCCTGTCGTTCCTGCTGGGCGCCTGCGGGTTCGGCGTGAACCCCGTGCTGAACTCGCGGAACTTCGCGATCGCACCGCAGGCACCGCTGCTGGTGCCCGCGCTCACCGCGTCGGCGTTCAACATCGGGATCGCGTTCGGCCCGTGGCTCGGCGGCGCGCTCCTCGATCTGGGCGCGGGCTACCGGTGGCTGCCCGCGACCGGCGCGGCGCTCGCGGTCGGCGCCGCCGGGCTCGTCCTGCTCGACCGGCGGTGGGCGCACCGTCGGGCTCCCGTTCCTGCCGCCGCGGCGACGGGCGAGTGCCTCACAGGTTCTTGAGCGCCTCGCGCCGGGACAGCCCGGACAGCCGCGCGTCGTTCCGCTCGACGTAGGCGATCACCCACGCGGGGTCGGTCTTGGCGTGCTCGCGAAGCGCCCAGCCGATCGCCTTGCGCAGGAAGAACTCCGGCTCCGGGAGGGCCGGTTCGATGACGTCCTCGAGGAGCACGGTGTCGAGCCGGTCCTTCCGGCCGAGCTGGGAGATGATCGCGAGCCTGCGCAGCCACAGGTTCTCGCTGCGACTCCACCCGCGGGCCGCGACGCCGGTCTCCATGGGGTGCGCGTCGTGCAGGTCGGCGATGCGCCGCGCCACCTCGTCGACGTGGTCCCACCAGGCGCCCGTGACGGCCATGTGCCGGTGCAACGGGAGCAGACTCAGGTCTCCCCGTCCGAGCGCGCCACGGAGCAGGTTCTGGGCGGCGTACCTCTCCTCGCGGTACTGCGCGCCGTCCCACAGATCGACGACGGCGTCCCGCAGCTCGTCGACGTCCGCGGGGCGGTGCGCGCGCCGGGCGACCGAGGTGATGGCCCGGACCGCGGGCGCCGACACGCCGAGGAACGGCATGGCGGACTTCATGTACGCCTGCATCTTCGGCGCGCGCTCGGGGTCGGCGGCGGCGCGCAGCTCCGCGCGGATCGCCGCGACCAGCGTCATCGCTTCATCACGGGCGCGATGCTACTCGCGAGGGCGTCCACGACCGTCGGGATGCTCAGGACCGTCCCCCACGTCCACGCCCCGGACACCAGCGGATCGTCGATGAACACCGATCGGCCGGCCTTCACCACGCCCAGGTTGTGGTACATCGGCAGGGCCTCGATCTCGCCGCGCACCTCCGGTTTGCTGCCCGTGTTCCACACGAGCACGTCCTTGTCGATGAGGCCCATCCGCTCGTCCGCCACGGCGCCGCCGTCGTTGCCTCCGCCCTGCCCGTCGCGGGCGACGTCGGGCACCACGAAACCCAGGCCCGAGAGGAGCTGCGATCGCGCGTCGCCCGGCGCGCGGACGAAGGTGGAGCCGGGCTGGAACCGCTCGGCGACGAGGGCCGTGCGCCCGTGGAACTCGGGGTGCGCATCGCTCGCCCGGGCCACCTTCTCGTTCACCTCGGCGATCCTCCGGTCCGCCTCCTCGCGCCGGCCGAGCGCGTCGCCCACGAGCCGCGTCGCGACGTCCCAGGGAGCGGTGAACTCCTTGTGCCCCTTGGGTGGCCCCACCGTCGGCGCGATCCGCGAGAGCCGCGTGTACTGATCCTCGTTCATCTCGGTGTAGAGGCCGATGATGAGGTCCGGGCGCAGGGCGGCGATCTCCTCGTAGCGGTAATCGGGCGTGCCGGTGAAGGCGCCCTTGTTCAGCACCGCCGGCTTCTGGTCCCCCAGCGCGCCCTGCGCCCACGGCCACGTCGCGTACTCGTAGTCGCCGTACCAGTCGGTGACGCCGACGAGCCGTCCGCCGAGCGCGAGCACGGGGTCCTGGTCGCTGAATCCGACGGTGACGATGCGCTGCGGGTCGGCCGGGACGCGCGTCTCGCCCCGCAGGTGTTCGACGGTGCGCCCGCCCCGCGCACCGTCGTCCGGCCCGCCCGCGCCGCACGCGGCGGCGGCCCCGGCGAGGCCGAGCAGTCCGGCACCGCGGAGCAGCCCGCGCCGGGTGGTCGTGATGGCGGACGGTGCGGCGGCCATGCAATCCCTCCTAAGGTTTGGCTACCCTAGTGAATCACGCGCCGCGCGGCCCTAGCGGTCTCCCCCGGTATTCGTGGCCCGCCAGCGCAGCGGCGCTTCGTCGTACTCCTCCGCGACGTGGGCCGCCATCCCGACGGTCCTGCCGTACTGGAACAGCACTTCGGTGGCCCGCGCCGGCAACCCCAGCACGTGCGCGACGACGGCGCCGGCGAGATCGATGTTGACGGGCCTGCCCACCCGCTCGACGAGGAGCCGCATCGCCCGCAGCGCGGGCGCGTCGGGCTCGTCCGCCCGCACCCGGTCGAGGACGACGGCGGCCCGCGGGTCGTCCCCCGTGTAGATCACGTGCCCGAAACCCGGGACCCCTCCCCCGGCCACGGCATCGGAGATCGCCCGATCCAGTACCGTTCCGGAGATCGCGCGATCGATGTCGCCCCCGCCGAGGACCCGCCCGAGCAGCTCGTACGCGGCCGCGGGCGCCCCGCCGTGCAGCACTCCGGACATGGCCGCGTAGCCGGCGACGAGGGCGTCCAGGGGCCCCGCCCGCGCCGACGCCGCGACCCGCGCCGCGGTGGTCGACGCGGCGAGCCCGTTGTCGATGAGGCACGTCGCGAGGGCGTCCACCCACGGATGATCGAGCCGGACCTCGGGGACGAGCCCGGCGAGCACGGGCAGGAGGCCCAGGGCCCGTTCCGCGACGGCCGTGCGATCGCCGCGGAGCGGATCCTGCGCGGCCATCAGGGCCACCGCGAGCGGGATCCGGCGTTCCAGCGCGGCGGCACGGGCGGGGGCCAGGTCGGCCCGGGGCGGCGACGCCGCCGTGTCGGCCCGCAGCACGAACCGGGCCGCCCCGGCGAAGTCCATCTCGGCGCAGACCGCGGCGACCGGGCGGCCGCGCAGGTACAGCGAGTCCTCGTGCAGCGCGGACACGCGCGTGGTCACCGCGCGGAACCGGAGGAGTCGCTGCGCCTCCCGCCGCCCGTCGTGCTTCGCGGCCGCGAGGGACTCGACCTGGGTGCGGTCGAACAGGGACTCCGCCTGACCCGGCATCCGGCGCGAATGCAGCACGCCGCGGCTCACGTACGAGTACAGCGTGCCGCGTTTGACGCCCAGCCGGGCCGCGGCCTCCGACGTGGTGATCCACCTGTCCACGGGTTGATTCAATCAACATTGCGGATGTTGATCAACATCGCTCACACTCGGGCCATGAGCACACCTCTGGTCGCCCCTGCGGGGCTCAAGAACGTCATCGTCACCGACACCGAACTCGGCGACGTCCGAGGAGAGGAGGGCTACTTCCACTACCGCGGCCACGACGCGACGCGGCTCGCCGCCGAGGTCTCCTTCGAGGAGGCGTGGCACCTCATGCTGTTCGGGGCGCTCCCCTCGCCCGACGGGGCCGCCGCTTTCGCCCGGCGGGTGGGAGAACAGCGCGTGCTCCCGGGCGGCGTGCTCGACCTGCTGCGCGCCACCGTCGGCCCCGGCTCCGATCCGATGGGCGCCCTCCGCATCGCGTACGCGGCGCTCGGCATCGGCGACCGGCCACTCATGGACCTGCCCGAGGAGGCGCGCACGGAATCGGCGCTGCGGTACGCGGCGGTGACCCCGTCCATCCTCGCGGCGGCGCACCGGTTGTCCCGCGGCGACGAGCCGCTCGACGCCGATCCCACCGCCGGGCACGGCGCCGACTACCTGCGGATGGCCACGGGCGGAACCGATCCCGGCGATGCGGCGGCGCTGCAGACCTATCTCGTGGCCACCATCGACCACGGCTTCAACGCGTCCACGTTCGCGGGCCGGGTGGTCGCGTCCACCGGCTCGGACATGGCCTCGTGCCTCCTCGGCGCCGTCGGCGCCTTCCTCGGCCCGCTGCACGGCGGGGCACCGAGCCGCGCCCTCGCATCACTCGACGAGATCGGCGACCCCGCGAACACCCGGGACTGGGTGCGCGGCAAGATCACCCGCGACGAGAAGATCATGGGCTTCGGGCACGCCGTGTACCGCACGCACGACCCGCGCTCGGAGCTGCTCAAGCGGGTCGTGAGCGGCTACGACTCCCCGCTCGTGCTGCAGGCCCGCACCGTGGAGCGCGAGATCGAGGCGGCGATCAACGAGATCAAGCCCGGGCGCCGGCTGTACGCGAACGTCGAGTACTACGCCGGCGTGCTGATGTCGCAGGTCGGCCTGCCGCCGTCGATGTTCACGCCCACCTTCGCCACCGCCCGCGTCGTGGGCTGGACCGCCAACGTGCTCGAGGAGGTGCGGCGCGGCAAGATCATCCGGCCGTCCGCGCACTATACGGGGCCTACGCCGACGGCCTGACCACGAACACCGAACTCGCGCGCTTCCCCGACTCCTGCAGCAGGGCCATCGCCCGGCCGTCCGGGGCCACGGCGGCGTAGACGCCCGGCATGCCGATCGGGTCCAGCCAGCGCCCCAGGGACAGGTCGACGGCCTGCTCATCGGTGATCTCGCGGGTCGCGAACCCGGCGGCGATCGCCTCGTCGATCCCGTACGACAGCCGCGGCCGCTCGAACAGGTCGTCCAGGGTGATCGCGTGGTCCAGGCCGTACGGGCCGACGCGGGTGCGGCGCAGCGCGGTGAGGTGCCCGCCCACGCCGAGGGCGGCACCGAGGTCACGGGCGAGCGACCGCACGTACGTGCCGGAGGAGCACTCGACCGTCACGTCCACGTCGAGGTGGTCGCCCTCGCGCCGGAACTCGTGGGCGGCGAACTCGTCCACCCGCACCGGGCGGGCCTCCAGCCGCACCTCGGCGCCCTCGCGGGCGAGCTGGTGCGCACGCTTGCCGTCCACCTTGATGGCGCTCACGGTGGCGGGGACCTGCTCGATGTCGCCCGTCAGCGGGGTCATCGCGGCGAGCACCGCGTCCGAACCGAGACCGGACGCGGACGCGCCGCCGTTCACCTCGCCCTCGGCGTCGTCGGTGGTGGTGGAGGCCCCCAGGCGGATGGTGGCCGTGTACGCCTTGGTGGTGAGCGCGAGGTGACCGAGCAGCTTGGTGGCGCGCTCGATGCCCACCACGAGGACGCCCGTCGCCATCGGGTCCAGGGTGCCGGCGTGGCCCACCTTGCGGGTGCCCATCGCGCGGCGGCAGCGGGCCACCACATCGTGGCTGGTGAGGCCCGCGGGCTTGTCGACGATCACCAGTCCGGCGCCGTCGGGTTCGAGGAACGCGCGTGCGGTCGTCATGTCATACCACCGCGATCGAGGTCACGATGAGGCCGTCGGTGATCCGCCAGTGGCCGTCGAAGGCGGCGATCGGGGCGCCGCCGTCGGCCGCCCGCCCGTCGATGAGGATGCGCGACCGGAACGTGCCCTCGGCACCGTCGTCCGTGCGGCCCGCGAGGTCGAAGGTGATCTCGGCGTCCTCGAAGCCGAGCCACCGGCCGGTGATCGGGTTCCACGCCTTGTACGTGGCCTCCTTGGCGCAGAACAGGAGCCGGTCCCAGTGCAGCCCGTCGTCCGGCCGGCCGGCGAGTACGTCGCGCTCGGACTCCACGGAGACGGTGGGCAGCACCTTATCGGGCAGCGGCAGGTGCGGTTCGGCGTCGATGCCGACGGTCCGCACACCCATCCGGTAGCCGACCACCGCGCCGCGGTAACCGTCGCAGTGCGTGAGGGCGCCCACCACGTTGCGCGGCCAGTCGACGCCGCCGCCCTCGCCCTTGACGAGGACCGCGTCGCCGATCCCCAACTCGCCCAGCGCCTCCCGCGCCAAATGCCGCACCGTCGCGTACTCGGCCCGCCGCTTGGGCACGGCCTTGGCGATCTGCGCCGCCTCCCGCGGGTGCAGTGGCGCCTCGACGTCGCCGTGCGCCTCCCGCGCGACGACACCGCGCGGAAGCATGGACTGCAGGATCACTCCGACTCCCCCTTCTCCCGCGCGTTCCGCGCGGCCTCCCGCTCGGCCCTGCGTTCGGCGATCCGCTGGCGCGCCGCCTTGCGCGGGTCGCCGGCCTTGGCACGGGCGGCGGCCCGGGCGGCCGCCATCTTCTCCGGATCCCGGTACTCCGGGTCCACCTCGAAGTGCACACCGTACGGACCGAGGGACTCCTCGGTGTAGCCGGGCGCGGGCAGGATCTGCCGCAGCAGCGGGTCCGGCATGCCGCGCTGCCGCCACTCGCGCGGGTAGCCAACCGACACCTCTTCGAAGCGCACGCCGTCGTACCAGGTGGTGCGCGGGATGTGCAGATGCCCGTAGACGGCGGCCTCCGCGTTGTACCGCACGTGCCAATCGGCGGTCTCGGTGGTGCCGCACCACAGCGCGAAATCCGGGTAGAACAGGACGTCGGTCGGCTCCCGGCGCAGCGGCCAGTGGTTCACCAGCACCGTCCTGGTCCCCGCGGGCAGCGCCGCGAGGCGACGCCGGGTGTAATCCAGGCGCGCGCGGCACCACGCGTCGCGGGTGGCGTAGGGCTCGGGCGAGAGCAGGAACTCGTCGGTGGCGACCACGTTGTTCTCCCGCGCCCGCGCGAGCGCCTGCAGCGCCGTCTGTTCCTGGTCCCGGAAGCTGTAGTCGTACAGCAGGAACATCGGGACCACGGTGAACGGGCCCCCGTCGGGCGTCTCGAACACCGGGAAAGGATCCTCGGGCGTGAGCACGCCGTGGCTGCGGCACAGGTCCACCAGGTGGTCGTAGCGGGACTCGCCGAACACCTGCATGGGGTCGGTGGAGGTGGTGTACAGCTCGTGGTTGCCCGGCACCCAGATCGTCGTCGCGAACCGCGGCGCGATGGCGCCCAACACCTCGTCCAGCTGATCCGTGCGCTCGCACAGGTCGCCGGCCAGGATCAGCCAGTCGTCCGGCGATTCCGGCCGCACCTTCTCGACGACGCCCTCGTTACCCCGGTGCCCCACGTGCAGGTCACTGATCGCAAAGAGCTTCGCCACCCCTCCACGCTACCGGGCGCCGCGCGATCGGCACGCTCCGGCGGGCGGGCCCCGCCGACGGCGAACAGCGCCCACCCGCCACGCCGGGGCCGTAACGCCTGGCACGGGCGCCGCGGCTGCGTAATGTCGGTCCCGATGACTGCGCCAGCCACCTCCGACACGTCCCTGCCGCCGTACCCGCGCAAACCGCCCGTCCTGTGGACGGACTGGGCGATGGTGCTGCTCGCGTTCGTCTCGGTGATCCTGATCGCGTGGATCAGCTTCTTCGACGTGCCGCCGGAGATCCACCGCGCCATCCTGTTCGTGGACGCCGTGATCTGCGGCGTCTTCGCGGTGGAGTTCACCTGGCGGTGGCGGCGCGAGGGCTGGGGCTGGCGGTTCGCGGCGCGGAACTGGTACGAGATCCTGGGCATGGTGCCCGCGGCGCTGTTCGCGGCTCCCTGGTTCCGCGCTTTCCGGCTGGTCCGGATCTTCGTCGCTCTGGCGCGGCTGGCGCGCGCCATCGACCGGGTCTACGGCGACCGGATCACCGCGGTGGTCGTAGGCCGGGCCACCAACACCGTGGTCGACGCCGTGAAGCGGCCCATCACGGTGGCGGTCCTCGACGAGGTGGCCGAGGTCCTCAAGACCGGCCATTACACCGCGAACATCGCGGCGGCACTGCAGGAGAACAAGGCCGAGCTCGACGAGATGATCCACGACATGGTGCTCAACGACCCGCAGACCAAGCGGGTCAAGTACATCCCCTTCCACGACGAGATCATCCGGCTGATCGCGGACACCGTGTTCCGCATGGTGTTCCAGGTGCTGTCGGATCCGCGCACCGACGAGCTGGTCTCGGACGTGCTGCGCGAGAACATCGACCAGATGCGGGACTCGGTGCAGCGCAAGGAGGACGAGGCGGCCGCCGCGACGCCGGGCAACACCGCCGTCACATCCCGTCCGACCGCGTAACCGACCCGTTACCGCGAGGTCACCGCCGTCGAATCCCGGCCCCCCAGGATTCTTCCAACCCCGGCTCCGACCGGCCGGGGCGGGAAGGAAAGCCGTGACTGCACTGGATCCGACGGAGGCGAGCACCGCACCGTCGTCGAAGCTCCGGGACGCCGCCGCCCGCGAGACGCTCGAGGACTACACGCTGCGGTTCGCGCCGCGCAGCTACCGCAAGTGGGGGCCCGCCGTGGTCGCCACCTCCGCGCTGGGCGGCATCGCCTACCTCGCCGACTTCGCCATCGGGGCCAACATCGGCATCGCCGGCGGCACCGGTAACGCGCTGCTCGGCATCGGCTTCTTCGCGATCGTCATCATGGCGACCGGCCTGCCGCTGTCCTACTACGCCGCCCGGTACAACATCGACCTGGACCTGATCACCCGGGGCAGCGGCTTCGGCTACTACGGCTCCGTGCTCACCAACGTGATCTTCGCGTCGTTCACGTTCATCTTCTTCGCGCTCGAGGGCGCGATCATGGCGCAGGGCCTCAAACTGGGCCTCGGGATCCCGCTGCCCGTCGGCTATCTGGTGAGCTCCGTGCTGGTGATCCCGCTGGTGATCTACGGCATGAACACCCTGGCCAAGCTGCAGGTGTGGACCACCCCGGTCTGGTTGATCATGATGGTCCTCCCGTTCGCGTACCTCCTGTTCAGCCACCCCGACACCATCGGCGACTTCTTCGCGTACTCGGGCACGGACATCGTGCGCGACGGTGCCGGGAACGTCCTGTCCGCCACGCCCGCCGGGCACGGCGTGAGCCTCGCCGGGACCATGCTCGCCGCGGGTGTGTGCCTCTCGCTCATCGCGCAGATCGCGGAGCAGATCGACTACCTGCGGTTCATGCCGCCCAAGACCGCCACGAACCGTCGCGCCTGGTGGACCGCAATGCTCACCGCCGGGCCGGGCTGGGTCGTGTTCGGCGCGCTGAAGCAGGCCGTGGGCCTGTTCCTGGCCGTGTACCTGATCGGTCAGGCCGTGGACAACGCCGGCATCGCGAACGAGCCCGTGCACCAGTTCGTGGAGATCTACGCCGATTTCCTGCCCGGCTGGCTCGCGCTGACGCTGGCCGTGATCCTCGTGGTGATCAGCCAGATCAAGATCAACGTGACCAACGCCTACTCGGGCTCGCTGGCGTGGACCAACAGCTTCACCCGCGTCACCAAGACCTACCCGGGCCGCCTCGTGTTCGTGGTGCTCAACGTGGCCATCGCGCTGGTGCTCATGGAGGCCGACATGTTCAGCTTCCTCAACTCGATCCTGGGCTTCTACGCCAACTGCGGCATCGCGTGGATCGTGGCCGTCGCCAGCGACATCGCGATCAACAAGTACCTGCTGAAGATCTCGCCCAAGGACCCGGAGTTCCGCCGCGGCATGCTGTACAGCGTGAACCCGGTCGGGTTCGTCTCGGTGATCGTCGCGGGCGGGCTGTCCATCGCCGCGTTCTTCGGCCTCCTCGGCGCGGGCCTGCAGCCGTACTCGCCGCTCGTGGCCCTGGTGCTCGCGCTCGTCCTGCCGCCGGTGCTCGCGCTCGCCACCCGCGGGCGGTACTACCTGCGCCGCGGCGACGACGGCATCGACCTGCCGATGTTCGACGAGGACGGCAACCCGTCCGGTGCGACGCTGCGCTGCTGCGTCACCGACATCGACTTCGAGCGCCCCGACATGCTGGCCTCGGCCGTTCCCGGCCCGGACGGCGAGAAGCAGTACATCAGCTCGCTGGCCCTGTCGACGGACAAGTCCGGCAGGCACGTCCTGCCGGCGGATCCGCCGGTGCGCTAGCACCTTCCACGAGTCTAGGACGATGGTGCGCCGGCCCCCGCGGTCGGCGCACCGTCGTCGTCGCGCCGCTCCCGCAGGTGCAGCAGGATCTCGGCGTGGCCCTGCAGGAACGCCCGCTCGTCGAGCTTCTTGCGCCGCATCCACCCGGTCACCTCGGCGTTGCACTTGCTCGCGTTGCACGAGCGGCAGGCCGGCACCACGTTGTCCCGGGTGTACCGGCCGCCCCGCGAGATCGGCAGCACGCAGTCCTTCTGGAACGGCCCCGGCCCACCGCAGTACGCGCACGCGCCCCACAGCGCGACGAGCGTCTCCCACTGGGAGGGCGTCAGGTCGTTGTCGGCGGCGGCGACCCGGCGCGCGCGCTTACGCGCGATCCGGGCCTTGCGGGTGCGGGGTCTGGGCGGCATCGGCGCCAACGCTACCCGGCCCGCCGATCCGGCCCCGGGAACCGGGCGAAAGGGATACGGTCCACACATGCCGACTTACGAATTCCGGTGCAGCAGTTGCGGACCGTTCGACGCGGTGTTCACGATGCGGGACGTCCCCGATGCCACGGCGTGTCGCTGCGGCGCCGCCGCGCCGCGCGGGGTGACCGCTCCCCTGTTGGGCCGCGGCGGGTCCACGGCGATGGGCCTGCTCGACGCCACGAAGGCCACCGCGGACCGCCCGGCGGTGGTGTCCGCACCGTCGCCGCGCACCGGCCGCGGCGCACCGTCGGACCCCCGCCACGCGCGCCTGCCGCACCCCTAGAGCCCCGGGCCCGCGCGGGCACCGGTGACGTCAACGAGAAGGAAGTGTCATGCCAGAGGTCGTCTTTCCGCTCGATTCCAGTAAGAAGTTCACCGATCAGGAGAAGATCGGCCACAACCGGTGGCACTACGCCATCCCGCCCGCGGTGACCGTCAAGCCCGGGGACACCTTCCGGGTGCACTGCCGGGAGTGGTTCGACGGGGCCATCCACAACGACGACTCGGCGGAGGACATCCTCAACGCTCCGCTGACCACGGTGCACACGCTGTCCGGCCCCATCGCGGTGGAGGGCGCGAAGCCCGGCGACCTGCTCATCGTGGACATCGTGGACGTGGGCCCCATCCCGCAGGAGGACAGCGGCCCCCTCGCCGGCCAGGGCTGGGGCTACACCGGCATCTTCGCCAAGCAGAACGGCGGCGGCTTCCTCACCGACCAGTTCCCGGACGCGTACAAGGCGGTCTGGGACTTCACGGGGCACACGGCCACCTCCCGGCACGTGCCGCACGTCAGCTTCACCGGCATCATCCACCCCGGCCTGATGGGCACCGCGCCGTCGAAGGACCTGCTGGCCCGGTGGAACGCCCGCGAGGCGGCGCTCATCGCGACCGACCCCGACCGGGTGCCGCCGCTCGCGCTGCCGCCCGAGCCGAACGACGCGATCCTCGGCACCCTGACCGGCGACGCCTTCACCGCGGCCGCCGCGGAGGCCGCCCGCACCGCGCCGCCGCGCGAGAACGGCGGCAACCAGGACATCAAGAACCTCACCCGCGGCACCCGGGTCTTCTACCCGGTGTTCGTGGACGGCGCGAACCTGTCGGTGGGCGATCTGCACTTCAGCCAGGGCGACGGCGAGATCACCTTCTGCGGAGCCATCGAGATGGGCGGCTTCATCGACCTGCACGTCGATGTCATCTCCGGTGGCATGGAGACCTACGGCGTCAGCGAGAACGCGATCTTCCTGCCCGGCGGCGACGTGGGCCCGCGGTACGAGCAGTTCCTCGCCTTCTCCGGTACCTCGGTGACGCTCGACGACGAGCAGCGCTACCTCGACAGCCACCTCGCCTACCAGAGGGCCTGCCTGCACGCGATCGACTACCTGACGAAGTTCGGCTACAGCCCGGAGCAGGCGTACCTGCTGCTCGGCGCCGCGCCCATCGAGGGCCGCCTGTCCGGCGTGGTGGACATCCCGAACTCGTGCGCCACCGTGTACATCCCCACGTCGATCTTCGACTTCGACGTCACGCCCGGCAAGGACGGGCCCGTCCGGATCGATCCCGGCATGGGGGCGCCCCGCGCGGCCCTCTGACGCCGCTCACCCGGGACCGGCCGCACCCGGTCCCGGTGTGGCGGAGCGGCCCCGGCCCGGGGTTCCCCGCCCGCTCAGCGCGGGATGGGGAGCCCCGGCGGCAGGGTGATCGTGGGCGGAACCCCCGGGGGCAGCTTGATCTCCGGCGGGATCACGATCGTCTGCGGCGTCTGGGTCTGCTTCGTCTGCGGCGCCGTCGTGGTGGTCGGGTACTCCGTCGTCGGGTAGCCCTCGTTCGGGTACGTCGTCGTCGGGTAGCCGCCGTCCGAGTCACCGGAGCCCGGCCCCTGCCACGTCGGATCGTCGGTCGCGGGCGCCTGGGTGGTGGCCGGCGCGGACGAACTGCGCGACGCTGACGCTGCCGGGCTCGACGGGGTGGAGGCGGACGCGGGCGCCGAGGGGTTCACCGTGAACGAGGGCACGGAACCGTTGTTCGACGGCGCGCACGCCACCACGGCGCCGAGCCCTGCCAACACGCCCGCGCCCGCGAGGAGCCGGCGGAACCGGGGCGTGCCGGGAGTCACAGTGATTGTCATGTGCAACATCGCAACGCATTTGTCGGGACAATGCAACCCGGGTCACCCCGCAGCGGTCCCGATCCGCTCCCACGCCGAGCCCCGGAACCGCGCCCCGACGGTCACGCAACGCAGCACCATGAACGCCGCGAGACCGGACCAGATGCCGGCCAGACCCCACCCGAAGGCGTACGAGAGCCAGATCAGCGGCAGGAAGCCCACCAGCGCCGACGCCATCGTCGCCGTGCGCAGGAAGGCGGCATCGGCGGCGCCCAGCAGCACCCCGTCGAGCGCGAACACCACGCCCGCGACGGGCACCATGAACACGAGGAACCACCACGGCACCCGCAGCGCGTCGAGCACCGCCCGATCGCCGGTGAACGCGTACGGCAGGACGCCGCTGACCGCGGCCAGGAACACCGCGATGACCACCGCGAACCCGGTCGACCACACCGTGACCCGCCGGCCCAGTCCGCGGGCGCCCGCGCGGTCCCCGGCCCCCAGCGCGGCGCCCACCAGGGTCTGCGCCGCGATGGCCAGGGAGTCCAGGACCAGAGCCACGAAGTTCCACAGCTGCATCGCGATCTGGTGCGCGCCCACGAACTGCGCGCCCGCACGCGCGGCCACCATCCCGGCCGAGACGAAGCACACCTGGAACGAGAGGCTCCGCACGATGAGGTCGCGGCCGAGTACCAGCTGGGCCCGCACGATCGACGGCCGGAGGCGCAGCGCGACCCACTCCCGGGGCCCGTCACGCCCCCGCGACGGCGCGGTGGCGGAGCGGACCAGCGCCGCGAGGAACAGCAGCCCGCTCACCACCTGCCCCGCGAGGTTCGCCCACGCCGAGCCCACCAGCCCCAGCCGCGGGGCCCCGAGCAGGCCGTACACCAGCACGGGACACACGAGAGCGGACAGGCCGAGCCCGGCGAGCACGAAGACCAACGGCGACCGCGGGCGCTGCACACCGCGCAGCCACCCGTTGCCCGCCATGGTGAGCAGGATCAGGGGGATTCCGAAAGACGCCACGCGCAACCAGGATTCGGCGGCGCCCGCGATCTCCGGCCGCCCCGCGACCGCCCGCGACAAGGGGCCGGCGAAGATCTGCACCAGCGTCAGCAGCACGCCGCCCACGGCCAGCGCCAGCCACGTCGCCTGCACGCCCTCCTCGACCGCGCCCCGCCCGTCACCGGCACCGTACCGCCGCGCCGACCGCGACGTGGTGCCGTAGGACAGGAACGTCAGCTGCGTGGAGACCGTCGCGAAGATGAGGCCGCCCACCGCCAGGCCGGCCAGCGGCAGCGCCCCGAGCCGGCCCACGACGGCCGTGTCGAACAGCAGGTACAGCGGCTCCGCCGCGAGCACGCCGAGGGCGGGCAGCGCCTGCCCGATGATCCGGCGGCCGAGCCCGGAGCTCTCCAGCTCCCCCACGGCGCCCGTCATGCCCGGTCGAGGAACGCGCGCACCACCTCGGCGGCCGTGCCGCGCGCGGAGTAGCCCGCCGCCAGCGTGTGTCCGCCGCCGCCGAAGCCGCGGGCGAACGCGGAGACGTCCTCGTTGGTGCGGGCCCGCAGGGACGCCGACCACTCGCCCGGCGCGCCCTCCTTGAACAGCGCGGCCACCTCGCAGTCGTCGGCCGTGCGGAGCAGGTCGATGAGCGATTCGGCGGCGTCCCAGCTGAGGTCGCCGCGGTCCGTCGCCGAACACACGGCGTACACGGCGCCGCGCCCCCGGAAGGCCTCCGGTGCCGGTGTCGCCGATGCGAGGACACGGGCCGCCATGGCGAACCAGGCGCGGGGGTGACTGTCGAGGAGGTCCCGGGCCAGATCGCGCCCACGCGCTCCCGCGGCCAGCAGGCGGGCGGCCATCAGGTGCCCCGACGGCGACGACCAGCGGAACGAACCGGTGTCGGTGATCAGGCCCGCGTACAGGCAGTCCGCGGTCCGGGCGTCGATCTCGGTACCGAGCGCATCCGCGACCGCCAGCACGAGTTCGGTGGTGCAGTTGGCCTGCGGATCCACCAGGTCGACGGTGCCGAACCCGCCGTTGGTGGCGTGGTGGTCGATGACCACCCGCACGGGCGCGGCCTGGAACCTCGCCTCGAGCGCGCCCAGGCGCTCCGAGCTGGCGCAGTCGACGGCCACGGCGACGTCGGCGTCGATCGGGTCGCTGAACCCGTCGTGGCCCACGAGCATCGAGAGCCCCGACGGCAGATCGGGGCCCGGGTGACTCACGGAGACCTCCGCACCCCGCGAGCGCAGGATGCGGGCCAGCGCCAGGCCCGAGCCGAGGGTGTCGGCATCGGGGCGGACGTGGCAGTACACGGCGACCCGGCGGGCACCGTCGAGCGCGGCCGCGGCCGCGGCGGGTGTCGTCACCGGTCGGCCTCGTCGGTGGCGCCGGCGTCGTCGGCCGGCGCGGCCTCCTCGTCCTCGTCGTGGCGGTACGGGTCGGCCTCCCCGGCCGGGGTGGCGTTCGCGGCGACGGCGGCCACGCGGGCGTCCTGCTCGCGCGCCTTCGCCAGCAGCGCCTCCATGTTCGCGACGGCCTCGGGGACGCTGTCGGGCTCGAATCTCAGTGTGGGCGTGAACCGCACACCGGTGCCGGCGCCGACCTTGCTGCGCAGCTGACCGCGCGCCTTCTCCAGGCCCGCCGCCGCCGATTCGTAGTCGGGTTCCGCGTCGATCGTCGGCCCCATCACCGTGTAGTACACGGTGGCGTCGTGCAGATCGTTGGTCACCCGCGCGTCCGTCACCGTCACGTGGTCGAGTCGCGGGTCCTTGATGTCGTGCTCGATCGCGGTGGCGACGATCGTCGCGATCCGCTTGGCGAGCCGAGCGGCCCGTGCCGGATCAGCCATGCCTGCTCCCTCCCTCTCAAACTGTCGAACACCCGTGGTCGAGCGAGCATATATCGGTGGGGGCGGGCGGCACGCCAAGCTGCGTCCACCCCGCTCAATCCTCGGGACCGAACCACCGTCGCCGTACGGAAAGTACCTCGATCTCGGGGTGGCCGGCCGCGGTGCGCTCGCACCGGTCGAGCACCTCGGCGACGTGGCCGTGATCGGGGCCGACCACGCCGACCCCGATCACGGCCCGCCGATGCAGGTCGTGGGCGCCCACCTCGGCCGCGCTGACGGAGAACCTCCGCAGCTCGGCGAGGATGGGCTTCACCACCGACCGCTTCTGCTTGAGCGAATGCACGTCCCCGAGGAGCAGATCGATCTCGAGGGCGCCGATGAACACGTCGGAGCCGCTAGTCGCGCGGCTTCTCGACGAGCTCGTAGGTCTCGATGACGTCCCCGACCTTGATGTCGGAGTACGTCAGCGTGAGACCGCATTCGTAGCCCTCGCGGACCTCGGTCGCGTCGTCCTTCTCGCGCTTGAGCGAGCTCACCGTGAGGTTCTCGGCGACCACCGTCGAGTCCCGCAGCAGGCGCGCCTTGGCGTTGCGCCGCATGATGCCCGACTGGACCATGCAACCCGCGATGTTGCCCACCTTGGAGGACTTGAAGATCGCGCGGATCTCGGCCTGGCCGAGCTCCTTCTCCTCGTACACCGGCTTGAGCATGCCCTTGAGCGCGCTCTCCACCTCGTCGATGGCCTGGTAGATCACCGAGTAGTAGCGGATGTCGACGCCCTCGCGGTTGGCGAGCTCCGTGGCCTTGCCCTCGGCGCGCACGTTGAACGCGATGATGATCGCGTTCGACGCCGACGCCAGGTTGACGTTGGTCTCGGTGACGCCACCGACGCCGCGGTCGATGACGCGCAGCTGCACCTCGTCGTCGATCTCGATGCCCAGCAGGGCCTCCTCGAGCGCCTCCACGGTGCCGGAGTTGTCGCCCTTGAGGATGAGGTTGAGCTGGCTCGTCTCCTTGAGCGCGGCGTCCAGATCCTCCAGGGAGACCCGCTTGCGCGACCGGGCCGCCAGGGCGTTGCGCTTGCGCGCCGCGCGCCGGTCGGCGATCTGCCGGGCGATCCGGTCCTCGTCGACCACGAGCAGGTTGTCGCCCGCGCCGGGGACCGACGTGAAGCCGATGACCTGCGCCGGACGCGACGGGGTCGCCTCCGAGATGTCGTCGCCGTTCTCGTCGACCATGCGCCGCACGCGACCGTAGGCGTCGCCCGCCACGATCGAGTCGCCGACCCGCAGGGTGCCGCGCTGGATGAGCACGGTGGCCACCGGGCCGCGGCCGCGGTCGAGGTGGGCCTCGATGGCCACACCCTGCGCGTCCATGTCCGGGTTGGCCCGCAGGTCCAGCGAGGCGTCCGCGGTCAGCAGCACGGCCTCGAGCAGCTGCTCGACGTTGGTGCCCTGCTTGGCGGAGATGTCGACGAACATCGTGTCGCCGCCGTACTCCTCGGGGATCAAGCCGTACTCGGTGAGCTGGCCGCGGATCTTCTCCGGCTGCGCGCCCTCCTTGTCGATCTTGTTCACCGCGACCACGATCGGGATCTCCGCCGCCTGCGCGTGGTTGATGGCCTCCACCGTCTGCGGCATGACGCCGTCGTCGGCCGCGACCACGAGGATCGCGAGGTCGGTGGCCTTCGCGCCACGGGCACGCATGGCGGTGAACGCCTCGTGACCCGGGGTGTCGATGAAGGTGATCAGGCGCTCGGAGCCCTCGAGCTCGGTGAGCACCTGGTAGGCGCCGATGTGCTGCGTGATGCCGCCGGCCTCGCCCTCGCGGACGTTGGCCTTGCGGACCGTGTCCAGCAGTCGGGTCTTACCGTGATCGACGTGGCCCATGACGGTGACCACCGGCGGACGGTACTCGAGGTCCTCCTCGCCGCCCTCGTCCTCGCCGTACGTGAGGTCGAAGCTGTCGAGCAGCTCACGGTCCTCGTCCTCCGGGCTCACGACCTGGACGACGTAGTTCATCTCCTCGCCCAGCAGCACGAGGGTCTCCTCGTTCACCGACTGGGTGGCGGTGACCATCTCGCCCAGGTTGAACAGCGCCTGGACCAGCGACGCCGGGTTGGCGTCGATCTTCTCGGCGAAATCGCTCAGCGAGGCGCCGCGGGCGAGACGGATCGTCTCGCCGCCGCCGCGAGGCAGCCTGACGCCACCGGCGATCGGCGCCTGCATGTTCTCGTACTCGGCGCGTTTCGCCCGCTTCGACTTACGGCCACGACGCGGGGCGCCACCGGGACGACCGAACGCACCGGCGGTGCCGCCGGGACGACCACGACCGCCGCCACCGGGACGACCGCGGAAACCGCCCGCGGGAGCGCCGCCACCGGGACCGCCGCGGTAGCCACCGCCACCGCCGCCGCCCGGACGACCGCCGGGCCCGCCACGGCCACCGGGGCCGGGACGGCCCTGGGCGGCCGGACGCGCCGCGCGC
>NZ_HE997627.1:724018-807776 GCF_000312385.1 Tsukamurella sp. 1534
GCCTCCTCGGCGGGAGTGGTGGACGCCGCCGCGGCGGGTGCGGGGCGCTGCGCGGGCGCGGGCTTGGCCGCGGGACCGGGCTTCTTCGCCGGGGCGGGGCCCGGCTTCGCGGCACCGTCGGACTTGGATCCGTACGATTCGCGCAGGCGCCGTGCGACCGGTGCTTCGACCGTCGACGACGCGGACTTCACGAACTCGCCCTGCTCACTGAGCCGTGCGAGAACTTCCTTGCTGGTGACACCGAGTTCCTTAGCCAACTCGTGCACGCGGGCCTTGCCTGCCACTACTCTCCTCATCTGCGAGGTCGAGGGCGCTGCAGGTCCCGCCGACCTCGGTTAGTTACACCGATTGCCGTTCATCGCTTGTGCTTCACAAGGTGCTCATTGCTTCAGCTCGTTTCTTCGTTTCCGAGTACGGAGGCCACTGCAGACCGGACCGCCTTCAGACCGTTGTCAATAGTAGCGCGTCGGGGCAAATCGATTCACCACAGGGACTCCTCGAGTGGGCCGGAAACCCGCAGGGCACGGCGGAACGCGTTCTTCTTCCGCGCCGACTCGAGGCAGCGGTCGTCCTTGTGCAGCCACGCTCCCCGGCCCGGCAGCCGGCGGCGGGCGTCCACGACGACCTGCGGCGCACCGTCGGACTGCGCCTCCGCCGGGACCGCGACCACCCTGATCAACTCCCCCGCGGGGGCCCGCCGACGGCACCCGATGCAGGTGCGGACCGGTTCGCTCACTCGGACTCGGCGGAGGTGTCCGCGTCCGAGCGGATGTCGATGCGCCAGCCGGTGAGACGGGCGGCGAGGCGGGCGTTCTGCCCCTCCTTGCCGATCGCCAGGCTCAGCTTGAAGTCGGGCACCACCACGCGGGCGGCCTTCTCCTTCGCGTCGACGATCGTGACGGACACCACGGACGACGGCGAGAGGGCGTTCCCGACGAACACCGCCGGATCCTCGTCGAAGTCGATGATGTCGATCTTCTCGCCCTCGAGATCGCTCATCACGTTCCGCACGCGCTGCCCCATGGGGCCGATGCACGCACCCTTGGCGTTGAGGCCGGGGACCTTGGTCTCGACCGCGATCTTCGAGCGGTGCCCGGCCTCGCGGGCCACGGAGTGGATCTCGACGCTACCGTCGGCGATCTCGGGCACCTCCAGCGCGAACAGCTTCTTCACCAGGTTGGGGTGGGTGCGCGACAGGGTGATCTGGGTGCCGCGCTGCCCGCGGCTCACGCCGACCACGTAGAACTTCATCCGGTCGCCGTGCTCGTAGCTCTCCCCCGGCACCTGCTCGGCGGGCGGCAGCAGGCCCTCGTGGCCCTCGCGCTCGCCGCCGATCCGCACCACTACGAAGCCGCGGGCGGCGGCGCGCGAATCCGCCTGCACCACACCGGAGACGACTTCGCCCTCGTAGACCGCGAACTCGCCGAACGTGCGGTCGTTCTCGGCGTCCCGCAGCCGCTGGGTGATCAGCTGCCGCGCGGAATCCGCGGCGATGCGGCCGAATCCCTCAGGGGTGTCGTCCCATTCCGTGATGATGTTGCCGTCGGCGTCCAGTTCCTGCGCGAGGACCTTCACCTCGCCGGTGCGGCGGTCGACGTCGATCCGGGCGTGCGGCTCGTGGCCGTCGGTGTGCTTGTACGCCGTGAGGAGGGCCACCTGGATCGCCTCGATCACCGTCTCCACGGAGATGTCCTTCTCCGCCTCGATGGCCCGCAGGGTCGCCATGTCGATGTTCATCTAGTCCTCTTCTCCGGCATCGTTTCCATCAGCTGTCAGGTCCTGGGGGTCGGCTCCCGCCGAGACGCGCCCGGGAGGGAGGCCCGAGAGCTCCATCTCCTTCGGGTTCGGCGCGCGGAACTCGACGCGCACCGCCGCGGAGGCCACGTCGGCCAGCGCCACCTCGCGGGTCGACGGGGCCGCGCCCTTGCGCCCGGGCAGGACGACGGTGACCGTCGCCCCGTCGTCCGAGAGGGGGCCGACCCGGGCGAGCAGCTCGGTGCCGTCGGCCAGCTCGATCGCCGCCTGCCGCCCGCGGGCGCGCCGCCAGTGCCGCGGCTGGGTGAGGGGCCGTTCGGCACCGGGGGTGGTGACCTCGAGGGTGAAGGCCTGTGCGCCGAACACGTCGTCGGCGTCGTCGACCGCGGCCGACAGGGTGCGCGCGAGGTCCGCGAGGGAGTCCAGGGTGGGGCCGGCGTCGCTGTCCACGACGACGGCGATCGTCGACTTGGGGCCCGCGTTGTTGATCCGGACCTGCTCGAGATCGAGGCCGGCCGCCTCCAGGTGAGGCGCTATCACGGCTCTCACCGCTGATTCGTCGTAAGCCATACGCGCCTCCCTGTGAAGTTGTCCGGGGCGTCCACCCCGTGCCGATCGCTCCGACCAGTGTACGCACGGAACCCAACCAATAGACTCTCTCCCCGTGACCGCCCAACCTCCCCACCCGACCCACGGCCGAGCGCGGCCGCCGCGGCGCGTCGACCGGCGCACGGCGCTGACGTCCGCCCTCGTCGCCGGCGGTGCCCTCGCCGGTGCCGCCGCGCTGACCGGCTGCACCACCCCGGAGGATCGCGCCGACGATCCGCAGGCGCAGCGGCTGCAGGCCGCAGCGGCGCAGGCTCAGGCGGACGCGGAGGCCGCGCGCGGCCTCGCCGTGGTCGACAGCGCATCGGGCCGGGAGTTGCAGTTCGTCGCCGAGCAACGCACGCAGCACGCGGCCGCCCTCTCCGACGAGCTGTCCCGCTACGTGCAGCGGACCACGTCGGTGAGCCCGGCGCCCTCGTCCGCTCCCCCGTCGGGCGCGACGGTGTCGCGGCAGAGCCTCGCCGCCCAGCTGGCGCGGTCCGCCAAGGACGCCGGCGACGCCGCGGTCGCCGCGAACGGCTACCAGGCGGCACTGCTGGGGTCGGTCGCGGCGGCGGTCCGGGTCCACGCGGAGGTGGTGCTCGCATGACGCCCTCACAGGAGGCGGTCGGCGCCGCGATCCGCGCAGAGCACGCGGCCATCTACCTCTACGGGGTAGTGGACGCGTACGCCAGCCCCGCACGGAAGTCGGACATCGCGACGATGACCGCCGAGCACCGCGCCCAACGGGATTCGCTCATCGCGGTGCTCACGGCCGCGAGCGTCGAGGTCCCCGCGGCGGCACCCGGGTACACGCCGCCGAAGCCCGTGGCCGACCCGGTCAGCGCGGCCGAGCTCGCGGCGGCCCTCGAGGACGACTGCGCCGCCGCCCACCGCAACCTGCTCTCCCAGGGCGACGGTGACGGGGTCCGGCACCTGGGCGTCACGGGACTCGGCGGGGCCGCGACCCGGGGCGCGCGCTGGCGGGTGGCGCTCGGCGTCACCCCCGTGGGGCCGCCGTTCCCCGGCATCCGGACCTAGGCGAAACGGCACAAACCTTTACACTTGTGGACATGACGTCCAGCGATCCGCAACGGCCCGATCAGGGCGACGAAGACCCGACGGTGATCCGACCGCAGGCCGACCCGAGCGGATCGGCCTCGCCGACCCCGCCCGGGGACGCCGACGCCACCCGGATCGCCCCCACGTACGGCACCGGGGCCGAGCCGCCGGCCGCCGGCTACGGGCAGCCCGACCCGTACGCGAACCCGTACGGGCAGCCGCCGTCCTCGACGCCGGAGCAGCCGAACCCGTACGCACCGCCGGCGGACCCGTACGCGCAGCAGAACCCGTACGCGGCACCCGCCGATCCGTACGCGGCACCGTCGGACCCCTATGCCGCGCAGCAGAACCCGTACCAGGCCGGCAATCCCTACGCGGCGGATCCGTACGCCCAGCAGCAGAATCCGCAGGGCGGCCTGCCGCAGTACCCCGCCTACCCGGGCCAGAACGCCCCGGGCTACGGCTACCCCGGGTACGGCCAGGCACCCCAGTCGGGCACCAACGGCCTCGCCATCGCGGCGCTCATCTGCGGCATCGCGGCCTTCCCGCTCAGTTGCACCTACGTCGGCGGGTTCGTCGTCGCCATCGCGGGCGTGATCATGGGGATCATCGCCATGAAGAAGGTCAAGGAGACCGGCCAGGACGGCCACGGCATGGCTCTCGCCGGCGTCATCCTCGGCTCGGTGTACCTGGCCCTCAGCCTGATCGCCATCATCGTGCTCGTCATCCTCGCCGCGAACGGCGAGTTCGACTCCACGTCGACGGACTATCTGCTCAGCCTGCTGCGCTGAGCCACCACGATCGAAGGCCCGCAACCGTTCCGGTTGCGGGCCTTCGTCGTTCGTGCGGCGTTCGCCGGGCTACCGCGCCGCGGCGGTGATCCGGTCGGCGGCCTCGGCGACGGGCACCTCGGTCGCCTCACCGGTGAGGCGGTCGCGCACCTCGACCACGCCGTCGGCCCAGCCGCGGCCGACGACGACCACGGTGGGCACGCCCAGCAGCTCGGAGTCCTTGAACTTCACACCCGGCGACGCCTTGCGGTCGTCGATGAGCACGCTCAGGCGCGCGGCGTCGAGCGCGGCGGCGAGTTCCTCGGCGCCGGACCAGGCGGCCTCGTCCTTGTTGGCGATCACGAGGTGCACGTCGAAGGGCGCCACCTCCTTCGGCCAGCGCAGCCCCTTGTCGTCGTGCTGCTGCTCCGCGATGACCGCGACCAGCCGGGAGACGCCGATCCCGTAGCTGCCCTGAGTGAGTCGCACGGGCTTGCCGTTCTCGCCCAGCACGTCCACCTCGAACGCGTCGGTGTACTTCTGGCCGAGCTGGAAGATGTGGCCGATCTCGATGCCGCGCGCGGACACCAGCGAGCCCTGCCCGTCGGGCGAGGCGTCGCCGTCCCGGACCTCGGCGGCCTCGATGGTGCCGTCGGGCGTGAAATCGCGCCCCGCGGTGAGGTTCACGACGTGCCGGCCCGGCGCGTCGGCGCCGGTGATCCATGCGGTGCCGTTCACCACCCGCGGATCCACGAGGTAGCGGACCTCGTTCTCCTGCAGCGCCTTCGGGCCGATGTACCCCTTGACCAGGAACGGGTACTTCGGGAAGTCGTCCTCCTCCAGCAGCGCCACCTCGGTGGGCTCCAGGGACGCCTCGAGGCGCTTGAAGTCCACCTCACGGTCACCGGGGACCCCCACGCCGAGCAGTTCCCACTCCCCGCCCGGGGCACGCGTCTTGACCATGACGTTCTTCAGGGTGTCCCCCGCGGTCACCTCCCGGCCGAGGACGGAGGCACCGTCGGCACCCTGATTCGCCCAGGCGACGAGCGTCTCGATGGTGGGGGCGCTCGGGGTGTCGTACACCTGCGCGGCGGGCAGCCCGTCGAGCGGGATCGCGGGCGGCGCCGGCGTGACGACGGCCTCGACGTTCGCCGCGTAGCCCGACGAATCGCTGTGCACGTAGGTGTCCTCGCCGACGGGGCTGACCGCGAGGAACTCCTCGGACGCGCTGCCGCCCATGGCCCCCGAGGTGGCGGACACGACGACGTACTCGATGCCGAGCCGGCCGAAGATCTTCTCGTAGGCGTCGCGGTGCTTGTGGTACGCGTCCTTGAGCCCGCCCTCGTCGAGGTCGAAGCTGTAGCTGTCCTTCATCACGAACTCGCGACCGCGCAGGATTCCGGCGCGGGGCCGCTCCTCGTCGCGGTACTTGTTCTGGATCTGGTACAGGATCACCGGAAGGTCCTTGTACGAGTTGTACTCGCCCTTCACGGTGAGCGCGAAGATCTCCTCGTGGGTGGGGCCGAGCATCATGTCGGCGCCCTTGCGGTCCTTGAGGCGGAACAGCGCGTCGCCGTACTCGGTCCAGCGGTTCGTGGTCTCGTACGGCTCGCGGGGAAGCAGCGCGGGCAGCAGGATCTCCTGGCCGCCGATCGCGTCCATCTCCTCGCGGACGACCCGCTCCACGTGGCGGAGCACCTTCAGGCCCAGCGGCAACCAGGAGTAGACGCCGGGTGCCACGCGGCGCACGTAACCGGCGCGCACCAACAGCTTGTGGCTGGGCACCTCGGCGTCCGCCGGGTCGTCGCGGAGCGTGCGCAGGAACAGCTGGGAGAATCGGGTGATCACGGGGGCATAGCTTAGTGTGCCCACTGTGCTGATCCTGCTTCCCCCGTCCGAAACCAAGGCCGGAGGCGGCGAGGGGGCCGCGCTCGACCTGGGCGCGCTCACCTTCCCGTCCCTGACCCCCACCCGGGAGCGGCTCCTGGAGGCGCTCATCGCCGTCTGCTCGGACGGCTCCGATCCCGCGGCCGCCCGCGCCGCCCTGGGTCTCTCCGAGGGACAGGCCGACGAGCTGGAGCGCAATCGGGCACTCCGCACGGCGGCCACCCGTCCCGCGATCGAGCAGTACACGGGCGTGCTCTACGAGGCTCTCGACGTGCCCGGGATGACGAAGGCGCAGCGCGCCAAGGCCGACGCGCGCCTGGCCGTCGGCTCGGCGTTGTTCGGAGTGGTCGGCGCCGCCGACCCGATCCCCGCCTACCGGCTGTCGGCGGGCTCGAAGCTCCCGGGCCTCGGCACCCTGGCCGCGCAGTGGAAACCGGGCCTCGCGGACGCGCTCGCCGCGGCGGACCGCGGACTGGTGGTGGACCTGCGTTCGGGCGGGTACGCCGCGCTGGGCCGGGTGCCCGAGGCCGTGACCGCCACCGTCGTGACGGAGAAGCCCGACGGGAGCCGTGCGGTGGTCTCGCACTTCAACAAGCACCACAAGGGACTGCTCGCGCACGCGCTCGTCGCCACCCGGGCCGAGCCCGGCGACGCGAGGGCCGTGGTGAAAGTGGCCGAGAAGGCCGGCCTCCGGGCGGAGCTGTCGGCGCCCACCGAGGTCACCATCGTCACGACGTAGGCCCCGCGGACGCGGGGTCCACGGGGCCTACGGGTGCCGGGGTGCGGCTACTGGTTGCCGCGGGGCGGGTACTGGGGCCCCTGCAGGCCCTGGTTGCCGGGGTTGCTGGGATCGGGTCCGGGCTGCCACGGCCCCTGCGGCGGGTAGCCCGCACCGCCGTGCTGCGGCGGACGCCCCCCGAACTGCTGCTGGCCGAACTGCTGCTGACCGGGAGGCTGCGTGGGAATGCCACCGGTGGGCGGCTGGCCGCCCTGCCCCGGGAACTGCTCGCCGCCGTAGGACTCGTGCTGCGGTGCCTGCGGCTGCGGCGGGTACTGGGTCCCGACCGTGGGCGCCTGGCTGGGCGCGGGAGCCTGCGGCGCCTGCGGCGGTGCGGCCTGCGAGGCGCGCTCGGCCGGTGCGGCCTGCCCGTGGCGGGCCGTCGACTGCTGCGCGAGCTCGCGCTCCGCGCGGCGCGCCGGGATCTCCTCCTCGGCCTTGTCCAGCCACTTCGCCCAGCGGTCCTGCATGGGGCGCACGAGACCGCCGCCCACGCCGACCACGATCACGCCGCCGACGGTCGCGAGAACCGCGACCAGCACGGGCGTGGTGACGGCGGTCGCGACACCGATCTGGTTGAGCGCGGCGATGATGCCCGCACCCCAGATGAACAGCGACGCGATGGTCGCGAGCACCGGACCGTACGAGGCGCTGCCCAGGGCGCCGCCCACGAGGTCCTTCACGGCCTTGGCGACGGCCGCGACGATAACGATGATGAGGATCGCGATGAACAGCTTGGGCAGCCACGCGACGAACCGGGACAGCAGGTCGGACACGGGGTTCGGCCCGAACACGCCGATCGCGAGCTGCAGGGTGATCAGCAGGATCGCGTAGTACACCACCTTGGCGAGCAGGCTGGGCGCGTCGTAGTCACTCTTCGCGAGCACCTGCTGCAGGCCGCTGCGCTCGGCGAGCCGGTTGAACCCGACCTTGGCCAGCACCGTGGTGACGATCTTGGCGAGGATCTTCGCGATGATCCAGCCGATGACGAGGATGACCAGGAAGGCCACGAGTTTGGGGACGAACGTCGCGACGGAACTCCAGGCATTGGAGAGACCCGCGCCGTAGTCCACGGCGAGTTGGGAGGTCATGACTACTCCTCTCGGTCAGCGATGTCCGCACACGCACGAAGTGCGGTGCGGAATCTGCAGAAGAACGGCGACCGCGCCGGTTGCTGGACAGCGCCACCTGAGCCCAACCTTGCCCTGATTCACCCCGTGTCGGCGCGCCGACTCGCCATATCGATCCCAACGACGCGAACAAATGAACCGCATTCAGGGCATATCGCCCGGAGAATCCCCGGGGGAACGAGAAAGCCCGCGACCGATCGGTCGCGGGCTCATCGGGGAATCAGCCGAATCCCTTGTCGCTATTGCAAATAGCGGGGCGCGGGCCTCGGGCTCCTGCTCCGGTCAGTCGTCCTCGCGGCGGTGCCGCCGCGAACGGCTGACCCGGTCCGCGTGGGACGACTGATCGGGATGATGCATGCCGTCCGCGTCAGGAGCGGCGTGCCGGCCCCCCTGAGCGGGCCCCTGCGGCACGAACTGCCGCTGCGGCTGCTGCGGCGCGGGCGCGTGCGGCGGGCGCTGCATCGGCTGACTGGGACGCGGGACCTGCCCCGAGGGACGGGGCTGCTGCGGTCCCGGCGCCTGCGGCGGGCGCTGCATCGGCTGGCTCGGCCGGTTCAGCGGCCGGCTCGGCCGGTACGCGGGGTCGCTCGGCCGGTAGGTGGGGTCGCTCGGCCGGTTCAGCGGCTGGCTGGGGCGCCGCATCGGCTGGCTGGGCCGGTACTGCTGCTGGGGCTGCCCGGCGGGCGGCGACCCGGCGGGCGGCTGCTGCGGCGGCACGGCCGGGCGCTGCATATCGGCGCTCTCGCGGCGGATCGGGCCGGACGGGCGCGCGACGCCGGCGAGGTCGTCCCCCGGCTGCGCGGTGCGGCGCGGCAGCGGGTCGCTGGGGTGCGAGTAGGCCTGCTGCGGCTCCGACGGGCCGACGGGCCGCTGCGGCGGCGCGACGGGCACGTTGCGGGTGGTCGGCTGCGGGGCCTGCGGGCCGTCCTGCCGCGCAGCCCCCTCCGCATCGGGCCGCTTGATGGCGCGGAAGCGGTCCGTGAAGTATACGGGCTCCGGATCGCCGGGCTTCTCGTTGTAGGCGCGGTCGAAGTCCTCGCGGCGGATCGCGGCGAACGATCCCGAGGTGACGTCGCCCTCGATGGGCTCCCAGTCCTCGTCCACATCGTCCTCGTCCGCGAACGCCTGCGCCGGGAACGACGTGGAGTGGACCACGCCGCCGGACTTGCTGGACGCCTCGGCCTCCTGGCCCTCGGCGATCTCCGCCGGGGTGAACCGCATGAACGGCACCACCACGAGGCCGGCGAGGATGAGGATCACGGCGCACGAGATGAACGCGAGCCCGTAGCCCGAGGCCAGCGCGGTGATCTGTGGCGGCGAGAGGGTGTCGTGCGTGAGGTGACCGGAGGTCGGGCCGCCCTCCTTCATGATGCGCGAGGTCACCGCCACCTGGACCGAGGCCAGGCCCACGATGCCGCCGATGTTCTGCGCGACCTCGATGAGAGCGGTGAGCGGGCCGATCTCCGAGGGGCGCACGCCGGCGACCGCGGCCAGCGGGAGCGGCAGCATCGCGAAGCCCACGCCGATGCCGATGAGGAACACGGGGACGCCGATCTGCGGGAAGTACGAGATCGTCGCGGGGTCCTGGTCCATCAGCGTCGGGACGTAGACGCAGGGCCCGAACACGATGAGGCCGCCGAAGGCCACGAGCCAGCGGGCCTGGAACTTCTGCACGAGCTTGGAGCTGATGGCGATGGAGATGCCCATGCCCACGGCGAACGGCAGCAGGGCGATACCGGACTGGAACGGCGTGTACCCGAGCACCAGCTGGAACGTGAGCGCGACGTAGAAGCCCAGGGTGGGGATCAGGGCGCCGCAGACCAGGATGCCGATCATGGCGGCGACACGGTTGCGGTTGTTGAACAGCGAGAACGGGAGGATCGGGTTCTTGGCGGTGCGCTCCACCATGAGGAACGCGACGAGGCACACGGCGCTGAACACGAGCGCCGCGTAGACCAGCGGGCTCTGCCAGTGCAGTTCCGGTCCGGCGGTGAGGGCGTAGACGCCCGAGACGCAACCCGCGACCGCGAGCACCGCGCCCTTGACGTCCAGCGCGTGCCGGCGCTCCGAGGTGGCCTCGTCGAGGCACAGGTAGCCGCCGACGGCGCAGGCGATGCCGACGGGCACGTTGATCCAGAACACGAGGCGCCAGTCGATGGTGGCGAGCAGGCCGCCGGCGACGAGGCCCGCCACCGATCCGAGGCCCGCCATGGCGCCGAAGATGGCGAACGCCTGGTTGCGCGCCTTACCGGGCGCGAAGGTGGTGGCGATGAGGGCGAGCGCCGTCGGGCACGCGATGGCCGCGAACAGGCCCTGGGACGCGCGGGCGGCGAGCATCCAGTACTCGTTCGTCGCGAAGCCGACCAGCGCCGAGGCGAGCGTGAACCCGACGACGCCCAACAGAAACATCTTCTTGCGCCCGAAGGTGTCACCCAGCCTGCCGCCGAGCAGCATGAAGCCGCCGAAGGTGAGGGCGTAGGCGCCGAACACCCACACCTTCATGGCGTCCGTGAGGTTCAGGGCGTCCTGGATGACCGGCATCGCGACGAAGACGACCGTGCCGTCCAGCACGGCCAGGAAGACCATGCCGCACAGCACGAAGATGGGGATCCCGAGAGCGCTGCCCTTGACGCGGTACGTCTGCGCCGGGCCCTCGGGTGCCATCGTTGATGTCATGAGGTCCGAGGCTACCGGGTGATAGAAGCCCGCCGGAAATCATTCGCGGTGACAATTGGGTCACAAGTGAAGGATGTGACGCAGAATGCTTGCGGTCCGCACCCGTCTCCGGGTCCTGTTTGCGCAGACCACGCCCCGGATCGACGATGCGACCGCATCGCGGGTAACGGGAAGGTCACAATCCGCCCGGAGCCGGTCTCCGTCAACCCACGGACGGCGCGCCGCCCGTGACGTCGTCGGGACCGATCGCCGCGGTGAACCCCGCGACCGCGCCCACGACGAGGACCGCGGGCGGTGCGACGTCCGCCGCGGCGGCGTCGGCGGCGATCGACGCGAGGGTGCCGCGCACCGTCCGCTGTCCCCCGGTGGTGGCGCTCTCCACAACCGCCGCCGGGGTGTCGGACGGGCGCCCGCCGGCCGTGAGGGCCGCGGCGATGACGCCGAGCCGCTCGACCGCCATGAGCACGACGACGGTCCCCCGCAGACGCCCGAGGGCGTCCCAGTCGACGAGGCTGTCCGGGTGCCCGGGCTCCACATGCCCGGAGACGACGACGAATTCGTGGGTCACGCCGCGGTGGGTGACGGGGATGCCCGCGGCCGACGGTGCCGCGATCGACGAGGTGATGCCCGGGACCACGGTGACCGGGACGCCCGCCTCGGCCAGCGCCTCGAGCTCCTCGAAACCGCGGCCGAAGACGTACGGGTCGCCGCCCTTGAGGCGCACCACGAACTTGCCCTCGCGGGCGCGGTCGATGAGCACCTCGTTGATGGCCTGCTGCGCCATGGCGCGGCCGTAGGGCACCTTCGCGGCGTCGATCACCTCGACGCTGGGCGCGAGCTCCGCCAGCAGCCGGGGCGGCGCGAGACGGTCGGCCACCACCACGTCGGCCACCGCCAGCAGTGCGCGGCCGCGCACGGTGATGAGGTCGGGGTCGCCCGGGCCGCCGCCGACGAGGGCCACGCCCTCGGGCTTGCGGCTGGGCCGCGCCGCCTCGTCGCCCGTGAGGACGCCGCCGAGCGCGTCCCGGACGGCCGCGGACCGTCGGTGATCGCCGGCAGCGAGGACGCCCACCTGGAGCCCGTCGGTCGCGACGGTGGCGGGTGTGACGGCGGTGCCCTCGCGGGCCAGGTCCGCGCGGACGCAGAAGGTGCGCTGGGACTCCGCCTCGGCGACCACGCGGGCGTTCACCGCCGGGTCGTCGGTGGCGGCCAGGGCGTACCAGGCGCCCTCCAGATCGCCCTCGGCGTAGGCGCGGCGGTGCCAGGTGAGGCCGGGGGTCGATTCGACGGCGGGGGTGGCATCGGGGGCCACCACATGCACGTCCGCCCCCGCTGCGAGCAGCGGGGGCAGACGACGCTGGACGACGGTGCCGGCGCCGACCAGGACGACCCGGCGCCCTCGCAGATCCAGTCCGACGAGGTAGGGGTCGCGCGCGGCGCCGGGATTCGTCATTCCCAGCAGTTTAGTGAGCGCGGGTGCGGGCTACGCGCGCGGCTCGGCGTGCTTGGTGGGCGTGTGGACGATGTCGTAGTACTTCGTCTTGTCCTCGGCCTTGGGGTACACGCGGTAGGTGAACTCCTGCGCGGTCAACTTCGTGATCTCGACCTTGCGCGTGAACTGGACCTTGCCGGCCTTGTCCTTGGCGGTGAGGGTGCGGCTCTTGCCGTCGGCGGAGACCGACCAGACGCCCCGCATCTTCGGCTTGTCGTCCAGCGTGTACATGGTGAAGGTGCCGTCCTTCTTGTAGTAGGCGTTGCCCACGTAGTTCTTGACGGCGTCGTCGCCCAGCTTCACCGAGGCGCCCTTCTCGTCCTTGGCGGCGGTGGTCTCCCACGCGGTCGCGGCGAGCACGGCGCTCGGGGTGCCGGCCCGGACGGGGGTCGGGTTCGCGGAGGCCGGCTTGGACGACGGCGCGCTGGACTTGGCGGAGGACGCGGAGCTCGCCTTCGCGGAGGAGGACGCGGCGGCGGAGGAGGAAGCCGGCGAGCCGGGGGTGGCGTACGAGCCGGCGGCGCAGGCCGACGTGGCGACGAGGGCGGCGGCCACGGCGGTCATCGAAGCGATCTTCATGTTCTTGTGCATAGAAGTTTTGTACAGGAGACGTTCAGGGTTGGCGAGGCGCCGTCACGAGGTGAGACGAACTCCTCATTTCGCCGCCCTGACCAGGCGTTCCGCCACCTCGGGGTATCCGGCAGGGTGCACGTGGAGATACGAGGAGTGCACTCCCGGCGCGACGTGCCCGTCGGTCTCCGGACGACGGTCCGCGTCGTGCCAGCCCCAGGCCGGTGTCGGCGAACCCGCGAGCCGCGTGCGGTGGAACTCGTGCCCGGTGACCCGCTCCCCCGCGCGGAAGAGGGCGTTGTCGGTCAGCGCCACCGCGTCGCGGTAGCCCAAGCGCAACCGGGGCGTGAACTCGGCGGCGCCGGGCACCACGCCGCACATGGGCGCGCCGTCGAGCGATTCGGCGAGGTACAGCAGCCCCGCGCATTCGGCGTGCACGATCCCGCCGTCCGCGACCAGCCGCCGCACCTGCTCGCGCAGCACGACGTTCGAGGACAGCTTCTCCGCGTACACCTCGGGGAAGCCGCCCGGGAAGACGGCGGCGGAGGCCCCGTCGGGCAGCGGATCGGTGAGCGGGTCGAACCGGCGCACCGTCGCGCCGGCGGCGGCGAGGAGTTCCTCGTGTTCGGCGTAGCCGAAGCTGAACGCCGGGCCGCCGGCCAGCGCCACCGTCGGGCGTGCCGGGACCGCGGAGACCTCGTCGACCGGTGACCACGCGGGGCCGTCGGCGACGGGTCGCGCCAGTTCGCGCACGCGCTCGACGTCGACGTGCCGGGCCACCAGGTCGGTCATCGCGCCCACGGCGTCGACGGCGTCCTGGCCGCGCTCGGCGGCGGGGATGAGCCCCAGGTGCCGCGCGGGCACCTCCAGCGCGCCCGCGCCGGGGACGGCGCCCACCGCCTCCAGCCCGGCCTGCGCGCACGCGTCCCGCAGCACCCGCTCGTGGCGCGCGCTGGAGACCCGGTTGAGCACCACTCCGGCGATCGCGATGCCCGGACGGTACGTGGCGAAGCCCGCGAGCAACGCGGCGAGGGACTGGGAGTGCCCCCGCGCGTCCACCACGAGAACGACGGGGGCGCCGAGCGATTCGGCGACGTCCGCGGTCGAACCGATGCCCTGCGTCCGGCCGTCCGCGGTGATCCGGCCGTCGAACAGGCCCATCACGCCCTCCACCACAGCGATCCCCGCGCCCGCGGCGCCGTGCCGGTACAGCGGCGCCACGCGGTGCTCCCCGCACAGCACGGGGTCCAGGTTGCGGCCGGGGCGGCCGGTGGCGAGCGCGTGGTAGCCCGGGTCGATGTAGTCCGGCCCCACCTTGAACGGGGCGACTCCGCCCGCCGCTCCCCCGGTGCGGGCGAGCGCGCCCATGAGCCCGGTGGCGATCGTCGTCTTGCCGCTGCCCGACGACGGTGCCGCCACCACCACGGCGGGAGTCACCACTCGATGCCCTTCTGGCCCTTGCGTCCGGCGTCCATCGGGTGCTTGATCTTGGTCATCTCGGTGACCAGGTCCGCCGCGTCGATGAGGGCCTGCGGTGCGTCGCGGCCGGTGATCACGACGTGCTGGTTCCCGGGCCGGTTCCGGAGCACCTCCACCACCTCGTCGACGTCCACCCAGCCCCATTTCAGCGGGTAGGTGAACTCGTCGAGGACGTAGAACCGGTGCTCCTCGGCGCCCAGCCGGCGGGCGATCTCCGCCCAGCCCGCACGGGCCGCCTCGGCGTGGTCCTGTTCGGCGTCATCGGTACGCCGCAGCCAGGACCAGCCCTGCCCCATCTTGTGCCATTCCACCGGGCCGCCCGCACCGGTGCTCTCGTGCAGCTCACCCAGCGCGAGCATCGTCGCCTCCTCGCCCACCTTCCATTTCGCGCTCTTGACGAACTGGAAGACGCCGATCGGGAAGCCCTGGTTCCAGGCGCGCATGGCCATGCCGAACGCCGCGGTGGACTTCCCCTTGCCGGGGCCGGTGTGCACGGCGAGCACGGGCTGGTTCCGGCGCTGCCGGGTGGTGAGACCGTCCTGCGGAACGCTCGCGACCTTGCCTTGGGGCATCGGGACTCCTTACCGGGTTGCGGGTTTTCCGGGCCTCCACGGCACGATTCTGCCTCGCGTGGCCGCTGGACCCGAGGTTCGGAACGCGTCAGGCGACGCGGGCCAGCTCCTGGGGGCTGAGGCCGGACAGCGGGATCCGTTCCGCCCCCAGCGCCGCGGCGATCTTCGCGGCCAGGCCCAGCCGCACCATCGATGTCTCGCAGTCCACCACCACGGCGGCGCGGCCGTCCGCGTGCAGGCCGGCCGCGGCGGCGATCGCCCTCGGCAACGGGTCCCGGCCCGACGTGGCGCGGCCGTCGGTGAGCAGCACGACGAGCGGGCGGCGCGCGTCCGGGCGCAGCTCCTCGCGGCGCAGCAGGCGGCGCGCCTCGAGGATCCCCTCGGCCAGCGGGGTGCGGCCGCCGGTGCGGGCACGGGCGAGCCGCGCGACCGCGAGATCGACGCTGCGGGTGGGCGGTACAAGGAGCGTGGCCTCGGCGCCGCGGAAGCCGATCACCGCCACCTTGTCGCGCCGCTGGTAGGCGTCACGGAGCAGCGAGACGGCGGCCTCGCCGACCAGCGCGAGGCGTTCCCGGGCGGCCATCGAGCCCGAGAGGTCCACCACGAACACCACGAGGTTCCCCTCGGTGGCCTCGCGGACCGGGGCGCGCAGGTCCTCGGGCCCGAGCCGGAGGGGCCCGGTGGTGCGGCCCCGCGCGATCTGGCTGGGCGCGGCGGCGCGGAGGGTGGCGAGCAGGTGCAGCCCGGCCCCGGTGCCCGCGGGCGCCGCCCGCACCACGCTGCCGCGGTCGGACCGGGCCTTCGAGCGGCGCCCCGCGGCCCCGCCGGTGCCGAGGCCGGGCACGGTGAGCTTGGCGACGGTGCTGCTGCTTCCGGTGGGCAGCGGCGCCCCTTCGGAGGGCCGCTGATCGCCCGGATCGGAGCGCTCCGCAGGAGGTTCCGCGGCGTCCCCACCGCCGGGGCCGTCGGGATCGGGTTCGGGCTCGGGTTCCGGCTCGCCGTCCGGCGGCGGCCCGGGGTCGTCGTCCCGGGCGTCGTCGAAGGCGCGGTCGAGCTCCTGGTCGTCGACGCCGGGCTCGTCGAACGGGTCCCGGCGTTTGCGGTGCGGCAGAGCCAGTTCCGCGGCCACCCGCACGTCGTCCTCGGTGACCTCGGCGGCGCCGCGCCACGCGGCGTGCGCCGTGGCGGCCCGGGCGATCACCAGATCGGCGCGCATGCCGTCCACATCGAAGGCCGCGCACACCGCGGCGATCCGGCGCAGCTCGGCGTCGGGCAGCGTCACCGCCGGGAGCCTGTCCCGGGCTGCGGCGATCCGCCGGGCGAGGTCGGCGTCGGCGTCGGCGTAGCGGGCGGCGAATCCGGCGGGGTCGGCCTCGAACGCGAGGCGGCGGCGCATCACCTCGACGCGGGTGTCCACCTCGCGGCTGGCGGCGATGTCGACCGCGAGGCCGAACCGGTCCAGCAACTGCGGGCGCAGCTCGCCCTCCTCGGGGTTCATGGTGCCCACCAACACGAACCGCGCCGGATAGGCGCGGGAGATGCCGTCGCGCTCCACCGTGACCCTGCCCATCGCGGCGGCGTCCAGCAGCACGTCCACGAGGTGATCGGAGAGCAGGTTCACCTCGTCCACGTAGAGGATCCCGCCGTGCGCGTCGGCGAGCAGGCCGGGCGTGAACGCCACCTCGCCGTCGCCGAGCACGCGGTGCAGGTCGAGCGAGCCCACCACCCTGTCCTCGGTGGCGCCGATCGGCAGCTCGACGAGCCCGGCGGGCGCCCCGTCGGGGCGGGGTGGGAGCAGCGGCGTGAGGGCGCGCGCCGCAGTCGATTTCGCGGTCCCCTTCTCCCCGCGCACGAGCACGCCGCCCACAGCGGGGGCGATGGCGCACAGCGTCAGGGCCAGGCGCAGCCGGTCGTGACCGACCACGGCGCTGAACGGGAACCTCTCGTGCGTGTCCGTCACGTCGCGGGCCTCTCCATGGGAACGTGGGGGATGCCGTCCTCGACGAATTCGTCTCCGGTGACGGCGAACCCGTACTTCGCGTACATCGGCGCGAGATGCGATTGCGCCTCGAGCAAGCAGCGGCGGCCGGCCACCTCGTCGAGCGCGGCGGCCATGAGCGTCCCGATCAGTCCGGTGCCCCGGTGCGACGGGGCCGCGCACACACGCCCGATGGCGGCCGCGCCCGGCCCTTCGTCGGTCACCCGGACCGTCGCCACCAGGCCTATCCCCGGTGCATCGGGGTCGGTGTGCCAGAAGTGGATCGTCGACGGGGCGAGGTCGCGCCCGTCCACATCGAGCCACGGGCTCCGCTGCTCGGAGATGAACACCTCCGCGCGCAGTTTCAGCAGCGCGTAGAGCGTCGTCGCGTCGAGCTCGTCGCCGGCGGCGCGCTGCACGGGATCAGGCCTGCGCGTCGGCCCCGACGCCGGGGGCCAGCTGCAGCGTACGGTTGGTCCAGTCCCAGACCTGCGTGTACAGCTTCTTGTTGTCGTTGAGCGTGGTGCCGTACGACGGGATCATCTCCTGCAGCAACGGCTTCCAGGCCTGCATGTGCTTCGGGAAGCACTTGCCGAGCACGTCGAGCATCGCCGGGACGGCGGTGGAGGCGCCGGGCGAGGCGCCCAGCAGGCCGGCGATCTGATCCTGCTCCGCGGCGATGACCGCGGTGCCGAACTCGAGGTTGCCGCCGCCCTTGCCCTTGCGGATGACCTGCACGCGCTGGCCGGCGGTGATCAGCTCCCAGTCGTGACCGTCGGCGCGGGGCACGAACTCCGACAGCGTGTGCACGCGGTCCGCCGGGGTCTGCGTCAGCTCACCGATGAGGTACTTGGTGAGGCCCATCTCCTTGAGGCCCACGGCCATCATCGGGACGATGTTGTTGGGCTTCACCGACAGCGGCAGGTCGGTGTACTTGCCGGCCTTGAGGAACTTGGGCGAGAAGCCGGCGTAGGGGCCGAACAGCAGGCCCTTGTTGCCGCCGATGACGCGGGTGTCGAGGTGCGGCACCGACATCGGCGGGGCGCCGGTGGGAGCCTTGCCGTACACCTTGGCGGCGTGGTGATCGATGAGCTCGGGGTTGCTGCACCGGAAGAACTGGCCGGACACGGGGAATCCGCCGAATCCCTTGGCCTCCTTGATGCCCGACTTCTGCAGCAGGGGCAGTGCGCCGCCGCCCGCGCCGACGAACACGAAGCGCGCGTCGACGTGGCTGATCTCGTTGGTGCGCAGGTTCTTGATGGTGAGGCGCCAGCCTCCGCCCTTCTGCTTCTTCAGGTCGGTGACCTTGGTGCCGAAGTGGACGCTGCCGCCCTTGCCGACGAAATTGATCAGCTTCTTGGTCAGCGAACCGAAGTCGACGTCGGTGCCGCCCTCGAACCAGTTCACGGCGACGGGGTCGCCGAAGTTGCGGCCCGCGGCCATGATCGGCAGCCGCTCGCTGAACGTGGCCGGGTCGGTGAAGTACTCCATGCCCTCGAACAGCGTCTGGTGCGAGAGCGCGTCGTAGCGCTTGCGCAAGTACTCGACGTTGTCGGCGCCGTGCACGAAGCTGGCGTGCGGGATGGGGTTGATGAAGTCGGAGGGGTCGTCCATCACGCCCGCGTCCACGGCGTACGCCCAGAACTGGCGGGACACCTGGAACTGCTCGTTGATCGTGATCGCCTTGGAGACGTCGACCGAACCGTCGGCCTGCTGCGGCGTGTAGTTCAGCTCGCAGAGGGCGGAGTGACCGGTGCCCGCGTTGTTCCACGGGTCGGAGGATTCGGCGCCGGCGGCGTCGAGCGACTCGAAGACGCTCACCGACCAGCTCGGCTCCAGCTTGCGGATCAGGGTGCCGAGCGTAGCGCTCATGATCCCGGCTCCGACGAGCGCGACGTCCGTGGTGATCACGTTACGGGCCATCAGGCTATTCACTCCTCGAGGTGTGGCAGGACTCCGGCGTCGGGCCCTCTTCTGGGCCAGAACCTTACTCTGGGGTATCCGGCGGATGTGCGGCACACCGGGGTGGTTGTTCTCACTACAGTGAAGCCGTGGCGACCACTGAGCTGACCTACTCCCCCGACATCCTCGGCGACGATTACGTCGCGCACACCTTCGACCTGGGCCCCGACCCGGACGGCGAGCCCGGCGGCGACATCGCGGCGACGCTGGTGAAGCACGTCGCGGGCCCCGGCGATCCGCACCACGCCGTGCTGTGGGTTCACGGATTCTCCGACTACTTCTTCCAGACCGCGATCGCGGAGTTCTTCGCCGAGCGGGGCTACGCGTTCTACGCGCTCGATCTCCGGAAGTCGGGCCGGTCCCTCCGCGACGGGCAGTCGGCGCACTACGCGACCGATTTCACGGTCTACGACACCGAGCTCGACCTCGCGCTCGACGCGATCGCCGCGGACCACCCCGGCCTCGGGGTGGTCGTGGCCGCACACTCCACCGGCGGCCTCATCACGCCGCTGTGGCTGGACCGCCGCCGGCAACAGGGCCGCACCGCCCCGGTGGTGGGGCTGGTGCTCGACAGCCCGTGGTTCGACCTGCAGGGCTCCGCGGTCCTGCGCGAGGTCGCGACCCCGGTGGTGAAGCTCATCGGCAAGGCCGTGGGCACCCGCATCGTCCCAGTGGAGGCGGTCGGCGTGTACGGCCAGTCGATCCACGTGAGCGAGCAGGGCGAGTTCGAGTTCGACACCACGATCAAACCGATCGAGGGCTTCCCTGTGCGGTTCGGCTGGCTGCGCGCGGTGCGGGTGGCGCACAGCCTGCTGCACCGCGGCCTCGACGTGGGCGTCCCGTCGCTCGTGCTGCGCTCCACGAAGAGCTTCGCCCCCAAGTCCTACAGCCCCGAGGCGGGCCGTGCCGACGTGGTGCTCGACACCCGGCAGATCGCGAAGTGGGCGGGGGCCCTGGGGAACCGGCTCACGGTGGTACCCATCGCGGACGCGAAGCACGACGTGTTCCTCTCCGAGGAGCCCGCGCGCAAGGCCGCGTACGCGGAGCTCGCCGGCTGGCTGGCCCGCGAGATCGAGCACTAGAGGAGGCCGTCGTGACGGAGCAGGTTTTCGACCTCGTCATCGTGGGATCCGGGAGCGGTAACACCATCCCGGACGAGCGCTTCGACGACAGGTCCATCGCGATCATCGACAAGGGGCAGGCGAACGGCGCCTACGGCGGCACCTGCCTCAACGTGGGGTGCATCCCGACCAAGATGTTCGTCTGGCCGGCCGATGTCGCCGACGAGGCCCGTGAGGCCGGGCCGGTCGGCGTGGACGCCGACGTGACCCGGACCCGGTGGCCGGATATCCGGAACCGGGTGTTCGGCCGCATCGACCGGTACGCCGCGGGCGGGCTGCGCTACCGGGTGCAGGACTGCCCGAACATCACGGTGTTCCAGCAGGAGGGGTGGTTCCTGCCCGCGCCCGCGTCGGGCCCCGCCGACGGCCTGCACCGGCTCGAGTTGGCCGACGGCACCGTCGTCGCCGGACGGGACGTGGTGCTCGCGGCCGGCTCCCGCGCGGTGATCCCGCCGGTGATCGCCGATTCCGGGGTCCCGTTCCACACCAACGACACCATCATGCGGCTCGAGGACCTCCCGGGCCGGGTGATCGTGGTGGGCAGCGGCTACATCGCCGCGGAGTTCACGCACGTGTTCGCCGGGCTCGGCGCGGAGGTCACCGTCGTGGCCCGTGGCCCCCGGCTGCTGCGCAGCCAGGACGACACGATCTCCGAGCTGTTCACGTCCGTCGCCTCCGAGCGCTGGGACGTGCGCCTGGGCACCGAGGTGACCGGGGCGCGCACCGTCGGCGACGGGGTGGAGGTCGACCTCACGGACGGGTCGACGGTGACCGGCGACGTCCTGCTGGTCGCGACGGGCCGCACCCCGAACGGCGACACCCTCGCCACGTCGGCGATCGGGATCGAGCTGGAGGACGGCCGGGTCCCGGTCGACGAGCACCAGCGGACCCCCGTGCGCGGCGTGTGGGCACTGGGCGACGTGAGCTCGCCGTACCTGCTCAAACACGTGGCCAATCACGAGGCGCGGGTGGTGCAGGAGAACCTGCTGGCCGGATGGGACACCCCGTCGGCCACCACCGACCACCGGTACGTGCCGGGCGCGGTGTTCACCCGCCCGCAGGTGGCGTCGGTCGGCCTGACCGAGGCGCGGGCCCGGGCCCAGGGCATCGACGTGGCCGTGGCGGAGCAGCGGTACGCCGACATCGCGTACGGCTGGGCCATGGACGAGCCGGAGGGCGTGTGCAAGCTGATCGCCGACCGCGCGACGGGGCTCCTGGTGGGCGCGCACATCGTGGGGTACCAGGCGTCCGCACTGATCCAGTCGGCGATCACCGCGATGTCGTTCTCCATCCCCGCCCGCGAGTTCGCGCGGGGTCAGTACTGGATCCACCCGGCGCTTCCGGAGCTGGTGGAGAACGCCCTACTGGGAGTGTCGGAAGACCGCTGACCGGCGCGGCCGCGCCGGGTACAGTCATATGCATGATTCACAATGATTTGATCGCGCCCGCCGGCTGCTCCAACCCGAACTGCACGTGCGAGAACTGCTCGTGCGGCGACGACTGCACCTGCGGCTCCGACACGTAACCGCGCCGCCCGCGAACCGGTCGCGCCGCCGCGCCGCCGCGCGGCCGGTTGGCGCCGCGCGGACGCTCAGCGCGGTCAGTTCCGGAGCGTCCGCAGCGCGATCTCCGAGGCGAGGGCCGCCGGTGCGCGCAGCGGGAGCCAGTGGTCACCGTCGGGCACCTCGCTGAGCCGGTAGTCGGCCCGGAGGAACCTACCGGTGCCCTTGGCCTGGGTCGGCCCCGCGATCGGATCCCGGGCGCCCCACACCAGCGTGGTGGGAACCTCGATCGCGGGACAGTCGAAGCCCTCCCCGCCGGGCACCATGTTCGCCCGGTACCAGTTGAGCCCCGCGGTCAGCGCGGACTCGTTGGCCAGCGCCTCGATCCCGCCGCCCGGGGCGGTGGCCAGCAGCGTGCGTGCGTCGTTGTCGAGCAGCGACTGCTCCGCGGCGCCGGCGCGCATGAACAGATCCAGGTAGCGCGAGCGCTGCCGCTGATCCTCGTCGGTCTCCATCGCCGCGCCGAACGCCGACGGGTGCCCGAACGAGACCGCGGTGAGGCTCATGGCGCGCAGCGGGTACTGCGCCGCGAAATGCCATGCGACGGTCGCGCCGAGGCCGTGCCCCACCAGGTGGGCGTACGGCACGTCGAGCCCGTCGAGGATCCCCGCGGCGTCCTCCGCCAACTGCTTCATCGTGTACGCGTCCACCCCCGTGGGGCGGGCACCCGCGCTGTAGCCGCGCTGCCGGGGGGCGATGGTGCGCAGGCCCGCCTCGTGCAGCCGCTCGCGGACCAGGTCGAAACACTCCTCGGTCTGCGGGAATCCGTGCAGCAACAACACGGGAACGCCGTGCTCGGGCCCCCCGATCGACACGTCGAATGTCCACGAACCCGCGGGCACTTGCTCCGTGTGTGCTGAATCCATCGGCATGGACACTAACGCTAGTAGGCCACGATGCGCAGGGACGGCAGGATCGGCGAAAACACGCCCGGCGATCGCAAAGGATTCATCAACGCGTCGAGATCGCAGTGCTCCTCGAGGGCGTCGGCCACGGTGTCCAACTGGGCGAGCCGCGCACCGTCGTAACTGATCTCGGGCCCCGGGGCGAACCCGGGGAAGGTGCGCGCGAGGAAGGCGCGGCGGAACTCGTCGGCCCCGAACAGGCCGTGCCAGTGGGTGCCGTAGGTCGCGCCGCGGGCCGCGCCCTCGGGGCCGTCCGGTCCGGCGAGAAACGGCTGCTCCGCGGTCCGGACGACGGTGCCGTGGTGGATCTCGTAGCCCGATGCGGGCGCCCCGAAACCCGTTCCGGTGACGTTCCGCACACACTTGTCGGCCGCGAACTCCACGTCGAGATCGAGCACGCCGAGACCGTCGATGCGCGTGCCGGCCGGGGCCTCCGCGCCGTGCGGGTCGGCGATGCCGCGGCCGAGCATCTGGTAGCCGCCGCAGATCCCCACGAGCGGCCGGCCCGCCGCGGCCCTGGCCACGAGGGCGTCGGCGAGGCCCGTCCGGCGGAGCCAGGCGAGGTCGGCGACGGTGGCCTTGGTGCCGGGGAGGATCACCAGATCGGCGGCGGCCACGTCGGCGGGGCGGATGGTCCACCGGACGGTGAGCCCCGGCTCGCACGCGAGGGCCTCGACGTCGGTGGTGTTGGAGACTCGCGGCAGGGCGATCGCGGCCACCTGCAGGGCGTCGGGGCGGCTCGCTCCCCTGCCCACGAGGTCGGTACCGAGCGCGGCGAGCGAGTCCTCGGCGTCGAGCCACAGGTCGCGCAGGTAGGGCAGGACGCCGAGTGTCGGTCGTCCGGTGAGCCGTTCCAGCTGCGCCAGGCCGGGTTCCAGGATCGACGGGTCGCCGCGGAACCGGTTGATCAGGTAGCCGTAGACGCGGCGCTGATCCTCCGGTGCGAGGACGGCGACGGTGCCCGCGAGGTGCGCGAGCACTCCCCCGCGGTCGATGTCGCCGACCACGATCACGGGCAGATCCGCGGCCTCGGCGAGCCCCATATTGGCGATGTCGGTGGCGCGCAGGTTGATCTCGGCGGGGCTGCCGGCTCCCTCGCACAGCACCACGTCGAACTCGTCGCGCAGACGGCGCAGGCCGGCGGTCACCTCGTCGAGCAGCCACCGGCGGCGCTCGACGTAGTCCCGGGCGCCCACGTCGCCGACGGCGCGGCCGTGCAGCACCAGCTGGGAGCGGCGGTCGCCGCCGGGCTTGAGCAGGACCGGGTTGAACCGCGTGCTCGGCGCCAGCCCGCAGGCGAGCGCCTGCGTCGCCTGCGCGCGGCCGATCTCCCCCGACGTCCCGTCGCGTTCGACGGTGGCGACGGAGTTGTTGGACATGTTCTGCGCCTTGAACGGCGCCACCCGCACGCCCCGGCGGGCCAGCAGTCGGCAGAGCCCGGCGGTGACCGTGGACTTCCCGGCGTCGCTGGTCGCGCCGGCGATGAGGAGGGCGCCGTGCACGTCGCCCGGCTTACGAAGCCGAATCGCTGGGGAGGGTGAGGATCTCGGCGCCGTCCTCCGTCACCACCAGGGTGTGCTCGAACTGCGCCGTCCACTTCCTGTCCGTGGTGGCCACCGTCCACCCGTCGGACCAGATCTCGTAGTCGAGTCCGCCCAGGTTGATCATCGGCTCAATCGTGAACACCATCCCGGTCTCCAGCACCGTGTCCACGTTCGGCTCGTCGTAGTGCAGCACCACCAGGCCGTTGTGGAAGGTCTCGCCGATGCCGTGGCCGGTGAAATCGCGGACAACGGTGTAGCCGAAGCGATTCGCGTACGCCTCGATGACGCGGCCCACCACGTTGAGCTCGCGCCCGGGCTTCACCGCCTTGATCGCGCGCATCGTGGCGTTGTGCGTGCGCTCCACGAGCAGGCGGTGCTCCTCGGAGACGTCGCCGGCGAGGAAGGTCGCGTTGGTGTCGCCGTGCACCCCGTCGATGTAGGCGGTCACGTCGATGTTGACGATGTCGCCGTCCTCGATCACGGTGTTGTCCGGGATGCCGTGACAGATCACCTCGTTGAGGGAGGTGCAGCAGCTCTTGGGGAAGCCCCGGTAGCCCAGCGTCGACGGATACGCCCCGTGATCGATCATGTACTCGTGCGCCACCCGGTCGAGGTGATCGGTGGTCACGCCGGGCCGCACCTCCGCGCCGGCGGCCTGCAGCGCGTCCGCGGCGATCCGCGAGGCGAGGCGCATCTTCTCGATCGTCTCCGGGGTCTGCACCCACGGTTCGTTCCCCTCGTTCGCCGACTTCTTGTCGACGTACTCGGGGCGCTCGATCTGGGAGGGAACCGCCAGCCGGGGCGCGACGGTGCCGGGGGTCAGTGCTGCGCGCGTCATCCGCCCAGCCTATCCGCCGCGCGCCCGCGCGCCTCCCTTGCGGCCCGCTCAGCCCGGCGCCCCGTCGTTCCTGCGCCCGCCCCCGCTTCTGCCCGCCCCCGCTTCCACCTGCCCCCGCTTCAGCCGCCGACACGTCCACGCGACAGCACGCGGCACCTCCCGCCCGCTTCCCGCGACACCGAGCCGTTCCCGCGATCGCCATGGTGATCGCGAGAACAGCTCACGATCGCGGGAACCCCAGTGCCCGATCGCGGGAACGATTCATGATCGCGGGAACGGCTCACAATCGCGGGAAGCGGACCGCCGCTCACGCGGCGTCGATCACGCGACCTCGATCAGCAGCCCGGCAGTACCGAGGGAACGACGCAGCTTGCCGCGCAACAACGCCGGCGTGAGGCAGTGCTTCCACCTCCAGTGCGTGGTCTTCATTCCGAGTTCCGAGAGCAGCTCGTCACGGTTGGACTGCCCCTCCGCCGTGGCGCCGTTGGAGTACTTGGACTCTCCGTCGAACTCCCCCCGCCACGACGCCGCGCCATTCGAAGTCCGGAACGCAGAGCAGCTCGCCCGTCTCGCCGCGGAACTCGCGCTGCAGCGCCGGCTCCGGGATCTCGGGCCACTTGTGCATCAGCGCGCGGCTGTAGGACTCTCCGAGCGACTGCGGCAGGGCGGACGCCCGTGGCAGCACCGCGCGCAGCAGGTCGGCGCCGTTGCGCCGCCCGAGCCGGGCCGCCGCAGCCACGAGGTCCTCCTGCGGCACGCCGAGGCGGCGCGCCGAATCGAGAACACAGATCCCCTGCTCGTAGGTGCCGGCCAACACCAGGTCCAGAGCCGTCCGCGCGATCGCGGTGCACGCCAAACCCTCGACCACCGCGACGTCCTCGGCGTCGAGCCGCCGCATGTGCACGCGTCGCCGTCCCGACCGGCGGCCCCCGCTTCTCCCCGGCGCGGTGAAGTCCACCGAGTCGTAGTCCGGATGGAGTGTCTCGAGCCCGTGCAGCACCGCGGCCGCACCGTGACTGAGCACCAGCCCGACGCCGGAGTTCTCGGCGGCGGCCCGCGCCATCAGCAGGAACTCCTCCTCCGCGGGCAACGGTCCGGCGGCGCGGTAGCGGCCCGGCCACACCCGGACCAGACGATGCGCATCCGTGTACGCCCGGATCTCGGCGTCCCCGCGCCCGATCGCACGAAGCTGCGCGCGCGTGCGGAGTTCGCGCGCCGGATCCGGCGACGCATGAGGATCCCGATTCTCCTGATTCACGACTACCTCCCCCAAGGTGTCAGCGATCCTCGCAGAACCCTCCGACAAGTCCGCGCGGCTACCACCCGCCCCGCTTCCCGCGACACCGACCTGTTCCCGCGATCACCATGGTGATCGCGGGAACAGCTCACGATCGCGGGAACCCCACGACCCGATCGCGGGAACGATTCATGATCGCGGGAGCGGCTCGGTGTCGCGGGAATGCGGGGCGCAGTGTGGTCAGAGCTGCTGGTGGGACGGTCGGTACGAAACGCCGGGGCACGCGGTCAGCTGGGGGTGGCGCCGACCGGGGCGTCGTAGCGGTCGAAGAACGCCTTGGTCACCCCGACGGCGTTGTCGGAGCTGCCGCCGAGGACCACCATCGTGGCGAACGCGAGGTCGCCGCGGTAGCCGACGAACCAGGCGTGCGAGCCACCGTCGACCTCCGCTTCACCGGTCTTGCCGAGGATGTCGCCGGCCCCCCGGATCAACTCGGCGGTACCGGAGGCGACCACCTCGCGCATCATCGCGCGGAGCCCGTCGACGGCCTTGGGGTCGAGCGGCGGACGGTCGCCGGTCACCGTGGTGGGCTTGCCCTGCAGCAGTTGCGGGGTGACCGCGCCGCCCTTCGCGACGGCCGCGGTGGCGAGGGCCATCGAGAACGGGCTCACGAGCACCTGCCCCTGGCCGAAGCTGTCCTCCACCTGGTTCACCAACGCCTTCGGCGTGGGGTACCCGCCCGAGGACACCGGTAGCCCGGGGATCCAGTACTCCGGGCCGATGCCGAGTTCCTTGGCGGCGGTGGGCAGCGCATCGAACGGCATCTTGGAGCCGAGGAACGCGAAGCTGGTGTTGCAGGACCGCGCGAACGCCCGCTGCATCGTGACGTCACCGAGTGCGAACCTGTTGTAGTTCGGCACTTCTCGTTCGCCGATCGTGAGCGTGCCGGGACACGGGACGATGGTCTGCGGGGTCGCGAGGCCGGTGGACATCGCCGCGGTGGCCGTGACGATCTTGCCCGTCGAGCCGGGCGGGTACAGGCCCGACGTGGCGAGCGAGCCCAGCTTGTCGGCCTCCGGGTTCTGCGCCACGGCGAGCACGTCGCCCGTGGACGGCTGGATCACCACCATCATCGCCTGCTTGTCGCGCCGGGTGTCGACGGCGGCCTGCGCCGCCGCCTGGGCGATCGGCGAGATGCTCACCTTGACCGACGGGGCGGGCTGCGGCGCAGTGGACGCCAGCGTGGTGACCTGCGCACCGGTGTCCGCCTCCGCCACCACCTCCCAGCCGTCCTTGCCGTCCAGGTCGCCCTCCACGTTCTTCTTGATCGACGACATCAGCGCCGGAGCGAAGGTGCGGTCGGTCGGCACCAGATCGGCCTGCTCGATGAGGGTGACGCCCGGCAGTGACGTGAGATCACCGGGGAGCTTGCGGAGGTCGTCCTGGTTCACCGACGCGACCACGTAGGGGGCGCCGAGCGATGTGGCCTGCTCCGTGATCTGCACCGGATCGAGGTCGGGGACGATCGGCTGCAGCGCCCGGGTGAGCTGCCCCGCCACGTCGAGCACCGTCGTGGGCGCGGTCACCTTGGTGGGGTCGAGGCGGATCCGGTTCACCACCCCCGGTACCAGGACGGAGCCGCCGGACGCGGAGTTCACCGGGGCCTTGGGCGCGGGCAGGGCGCGCAGCACCATGGTCTGGTTGGCTCCGAGACGCGGATGCAGGACGGCGGGGGCCCACCGCACCTTCCACTGCCCGTTCTCCTGGACGGTGGTGAACGTGCCCTCGTACTCCCAGGTGCGGCTGGACCGCCCCTGCTCCGCGGGCAGGTCCCACTCGTACGCGTAGTCGACGTCGCTCGTGGCGCCGGTGGTCCGCACCTGGCCGATCTTGAGTGTCACGCCGCGCGCCTGGAGACGCTCGAAAGCGCTCCGCAGCGACGCCTCGGCCGTCTCGGGCGACGTGGTGAGGCCCGCCGCGGCGTCGAAGTCCTTGTCCGCGAGGGCCGCTCCGAACCGGACCGCCACCGGCCCCGGGCCGTTCGTGTTCTCCGACGAGCACGCCACCGGCGCGACCATCGCCAGCACGGCGAGGATCGCGATCGAGCGGACGCGCAGGTTCTTCACGCGGCCAGGCTACGACGCGCCGGGGCCGCCGCCCGGTTGCCGCGCTGCGCTGTGACGACTGAGGCGGAAGTGACCGATTCGGGCCGGGTCAGGTGACCGAGAGGCCACCGTCGACGCAGATGTTCTGGCCCGTGACGAACCGCGATCCCGCCCCCGCGAGGAACACCGCGACGGCCGCGAAATCCTCGGGCGCGCCGAGGGTCCCGGTGTGGGCTCGACGGCGGAAGTACGCGGCCCGCTCCGCGTCGGCGAGGACGGCGGCGGTCATCGGCGTCGCCACCAGGCCGGGCGTGATCGAATTGGCGGTCACGCCGTGCGACGCCCACGCCTCCGATTGGCTCCGGCTCAGCCCCGCGACGCCGGCCTTGGCGACGCCGTACGCGCCGCTGTTGCCGAACGCCCGCTGCGCCTGCGTCGACGCGACGTTGATGATCCGGCCCCAGCCGCGGGCGACCATGCGCGGCCCGTAGTGCTGCCCCAGCGTGAACGGCGCGTCGAGGTTCACCGCGAGGATCTCGCGGTACAGGGCGTCGTCGATCTCCGCGAGCGGCGGACGCGGGTTCGTCCCGGCGCAGTTCACCAGGATGTCGACGGTGTCCGTGCGGGCGTCGACCTCCGCGATCAGCTCGTCGGTTCCGCGGGCGAGATCGGCGCTGATCCCGTCGGGGCCGAGCCGGCCGCGGTCCCGGCCGGCCCGCAGCACGCGCGCACCGGCACCGTCGAGCGCGTCGGCGATGGCGGCCCCGATGCCGGAACTCGCGCCGGTGACCAGCGCCGTGCGGCCCGTGAGGTCGAACAGCGCGGCGACGTCCGAGTTCATGGGCCCACAGTACGCACCCGGAACGGTCTGCGGCGCGGGCTCGGGCGGCAGCGGATACGCTCCGACGATGATCGGCCTCACGCTCATGATCAAACGATTCGTCTCCGCGCTGACCACGGGCAGGCGGGACCCGGCGTTCCGCGGCGCCGTGGTGAGCCTGCTCGTCATCGTGTTCGCCGCAACGCTCTTCTACACGCTGACCGAACACTGGTCCGTGCTCGACTCGCTGTACTTCGCGGTCTCCGCGGGCCTGCCGATGGGCGGCAGCTCGGTGAGCCCGACGATGGCCATCTCCAAGGTGTTCACCATGATCTACGCGCTGCTCGTGGTGGGTCTGTTCGTCACCGTCGGCGCGGGCCTGGCGAACGCGGTGATCAAGAACAACGCGGACCGGATCGCGGGGCGCGGCAAGAAGTCCGGCGATTCCGGCGACTGATCCGGACGGGAGTCATCGGGCCGGTTCCGATCGGGCCGGATCCGATCAGCCGGACCCCATCAGGCCAGGACGGCCACGAGCCAGATGCCGACGGCGATCAGCGCGCCCGCCAGTTCGATGAGGATGAGCAGCCCCGCCGCCTTGGTGGCGGCGATCGCGCCCGTCCACCCCGCGCGCACGTCGTGCAGGCGAGCCGCCTCCGCGAGGAAGGTTCCGCCGACGAACCCGATCACCAGGCCCACCACGGGGATCAGGAAGAACAGCACGATGCCGGCGACGCCGCCGGCCACGAGAGACCACTTCCCCACCCCGGCCCTGGCCATCGTGCGGTGCCCGACGAAGTACTTCACCACCCACGCGATCACCATGCTCGCGAGCGCCGCGGCGAACACGCCCCACGCGCTGCCGCCGGTGACGATCGCCCAGATCAGGATGCCCAGCGCCACGAGGGTCGTGCCGGGCAGCACCGGGACCACGATGCCCAGCAACCCCACGACCATCAGCGCGACGACGGCGACGTACCCCCAGGTGTTCACGGGAGAAGCGTAGCCGCGTCACGCGAGCAGGACCGTCGCGAACGTCCCGACCTGCCGGAATCCGACACGCTCGTACGCGCGCCGGGCCGGGGTGTTGAAGCTGTTGACGTACAGGCTGGGGATCCGACCGGACCGCAGGACGGCGTCGGCCACCGCGGCGGTGCCCGCCCCGCCGAGCCCCTGCCCCCGCAGGTCGGGCCGCACCCACACGCCCTGGATCTGCCCAACGGTGCGCGACACCGCCCCGACCTCCGCCTTGAAGGCCACGTCGGGGCCGTCGAACAGGACGTACGCCCGGCCGCCGAGGATCGTGTTGGCGACCCGCCGACGGTACGCCCGCCCGCCGTCGCCGCCGCGGGGGTCGATGCCCACCTCTGCGGTGAACATCGCGACCGAGGCGTCGAGGTACTGATCGAGTTCCGACATCCGCGCGGGCCGCACGTGCGGGTGCGACGCCGGCGACGGCGCTGGCATCGTCATCAGCGGCTGGTCCGGGCGGATCTCCCGAGCCGGGCCCCAGGCGGACTCGAGGTCCGCCCAGAGCGGCAGCACGTACTCCGCGCGGCCGACGATCGACGCGGCCGCGCGGTGGCCCCGCGCCGCGCGGGCGGCGAAGTAGCGCATGTCCTCCGCGTCGCCGCGCAGCGGCACGAGGTTGGCACCGGAGAAGCACAGCGACGAGGTAATGCCGCGGTTGGTCCACAGTTCACCGCCGAGGGACCCCGGATCCGTGCCGAATTCCTGGACACGACCGGCGATCATGCACGCGGCCACCGGGTCGGCGTCGAGGACGGCCAGCACCGTGGGCAGGTCCCGGGGCGGGACCGGCCGCTCGTGCAGCATCCTCAGCACCGCAACTCCTCGGACGGCTTATCGGCTATGACACGGTGACGACGGGCGCACCACTGTCACTATCCCCCGTTTCCTCCGCGATCCGCAGCGCTTCCTCGATCAGCGTCTCCACGATCTGCGCCTCGGGCACCGTCTTGATGACCTCGCCCTTGACGAAGATCTGGCCCTTGCCGTTACCGGAGGCCACACCGAGGTCGGCCTCGCGGGCCTCGCCCGGGCCGTTGACGACGCAGCCCATGACGGCCACGCGCAGCGGAACCTCCATGCCCTCGAGGCCGGCGGTCACCTCGTTGGCCAGCTTGTACACGTCCACCTGGGCACGGCCGCAGGACGGGCAGGAGACGATCTCCAGCTTGCGGGGGCGCAGGTTGAGCGACTGCAGGATCGCGTCGCCCACCTTGATCTCCTCCGCCGGGGGCGCCGAGAGGGACACGCGGATGGTGTCGCCGATGCCCTCGGAGAGCAGAGCGCCGAACGCGACGGAGCTCTTGATGGTGCCCTGGAACGCGGGACCCGCCTCGGTGACGCCGAGGTGCAGCGGGTAGTCGCACTGCGCCGCGAGCTGCCGGTACGCCTCCACCATGACCACGGGATCGTTGTGCTTGACCGAGATCTTGATGTCGCCGAAGCCGTGCTCCTCGAACAGGCTCGCCTCCCACAGCGCCGATTCGACGAGCGCCTCGGGGGTGGCCTTGCCGTACTTCTGCATGATCCGCTTGTCCAGCGAGCCGGCGTTCACGCCGATGCGCAGCGGGATGCCCGCGTCGCCGGCCGCCTTCGCGACCTCCTTGACGCGGCCGTCGAACTCCTTGATGTTGCCGGGGTTCACGCGGACGGCCGCACAGCCCGCGTCGATCGCGGCGAAGATGTACTTGGGCTGGAAGTGGATATCGGCGATCACCGGGATGTTCGCCTTCTTGGCGATCATCGGCAGGGCGTCGGCGTCCTCCTGCCGCGGGCAGGCGACGCGCACGATGTCGCAGCCCGATGCGGTGAGCTCCGCGATCTGCTGCAGCGTGGCGTTCACGTCGTGCGTCTTGGTGGTGCACATGGACTGCACCGAGATCGGATGATCACTGCCGACGCCGACGCCGCCCACGTCGAGCTGGCGGGTCTTGCGGCGCGGAGCCAACACGGGTGCCGGGGCTGCCGGCATTCCCAAACCTACGGACATTCGCTACTACTCCGATTCAGTTGAAGAGTTTGAGGGGTGCGACGATGTCTGCGACCAGCACGAGCAACATGTAGCTGCCCCCGACCGCGAGCACCACGTACGTGAGCGGCGCCAGTTTCAAGTAGTCGACGGGCCCGTCCTTGCGCCCCGTGACCAGGTCGCGGATCTTCTCGAAGATCACCACCGCCATGTGACCGCCGTCGAGCGGCGGCACGGGCAGCAGGTTGATGAGGCCGAGCATGAGGTTCAACCCGGCGAGCAGCAGGAAGAACACGGCCCACATGTTGCGCTCTGCGACCTCGCCACCGATCATCGACGCGCCGACCAAGGACGACGGCGTGTCGATTCCACGATCCCCCGTCCTGATCGCATCGATCAGGGCCGGGACCTTCTGCGGGAGCTGGCCGATCGCGACCACCGTCTTCTCGCCCAGGTCCCAGGTGAAGGCCGCGGCGCCGCCGATCGCGGTGAGCGGGTTGTAGTGGTTGACCACGCCGATCGTGCCGACGGTGATGCCGATCGTGGGACCGGTGACCTGGGTGTAGTCCTTACGGTCCTCCGTGGGGCGCCACTTCGTCGACGTCAGGGGGTCGACGGTGACCTCGCTCTGCTGCCCGTCCCGGACGATGCCGAGGCGGACTGGGCCGTTGGCGTTCTGCAGGGCGTCGATGACCGTCTCCGCGTTCACAGCGGTGCCGTTGACGGAGGCGATCTCGTCGCCGAACTTCAGGCCCGCCTGCGCCGCGGGGCTCGGCCGGCACTCGCCGATCGGCCGGGGCGGCTGGTCCTTCGTGGGCTTTGTGGTCGAATCGGCGACGCATCCGGTGGCCGAGACGGCGGCCTTCGGCGGCGTGTCGACCGCGGGCAGCCCAGCGGTCACGGCGACGCCGTAGATGAGTAGCGCCCCGAGCACGAAGTTCATACCGGGCCCGGCGAAGAGCACGAAGAGGCGCTTCCACGGCGCCTGCTTGTACATCGCCTTCTCCCGCTCGACGGGGGTCTTCAGCTCGTCGAGCATGGTCATCCCCGCGATATCGCAGAAACCGCCGAGCGGCACCGCCTTGAGGCCGTACTCGATCCCGTCGGGCCCCTTCGGGCGGCGCGTGGACCACACCGTGGGACCGAAACCCACGAAGTAGCGCCGCACCTTCATACCGGTGGCCTGGGCGGCCCACATGTGACCGCACTCGTGCCAGGCGACCGAGGCGAGGATGCACAGCGCGAACGCTGCGATACCCAGGGCGTACATCATGGGCTCCAGGATACCGGCGGTTCAGGGGTCCTGGTTCAGGCCGACCCGACCAGCTCCGCGGCGCGGGCGCGGGCCCACTCCTCCGCCGCGAGGACGTCCGCCACGTCCCGGGGCTCGGCCTGCCACTGCGCACCGTCGGACACGACCCGCGCGACGGTGTCGACGATGGCCAGGAACGAGGTCCTGCCGTCGAGGAACGCCTGCGCGACCACCTCGTTCGCGGCGTTGAACACCGCGGTCAGGCTGCCGCCGCGGGTGCCGGCGTCGCGGGCGACGGAGATCGCGGGGAACGCCTCGTGGTCGACGGGGGCGAAGGTCCACGTGTGGGCCTCGGCGAAATCGCAGGCGGCGGACGCGCCGGGCACCCGGTCGGGCCAGCCGAGCGCCAGCGCGATCGGCAGCTTCATGGACGGCGGCGAGGCCTTGGCGATGGTGGCGCCGTCGACGAAGGTCACCATCGAGTGCACGACGGACTGCCGGTGCACCGTGACGTCGATGCGGTCGTAGGGGACGCCGAACAACAGGTGCGCCTCGATCACCTCGAGGGCCTTGTTGACCAGGGTCGCGGAGTTGAGGGTGATCATCGGCCCCATCGACCAGGTGGGGTGCTTCCCCGCCTGCTCCGGGGTGACGTCGGCGAGCTCGGCGCGGGTGCGGCCGAAGAACGGCCCGCCGGACGCGGTGAGGACGAGCCGGTCCACCTCCGACGGTGCGCCGCCGCGCAGGCACTGCGCGATGGCGGAGTGCTCGGAGTCGACGGGCACGATCTGGCCCTCGGCCGCCCGATTCAGGACCAGCGAACCGCCCGCCACCAGGGACTCCTTGTTGGCGAGGGCGAGACGGGCGCCGCTGTCGAGGGCCGCGAGCGTCGGCCCCAGGCCGAGGCTTCCGACCACGCCGTTGAGCACCACATCGGCCTCGACCGTCTCGACGAGCCGCGTCATGGCTTCCGGGCCGGTCAGCGCACCGTCGAACCCGCCGGCGCGCGACGGGTCCGCGATGCCGATCCGCGCCCCGCCCAGGCCGACGGTGCGCGCCTGCCGGGCGAGGAGCTCGGGGTTGCCGCCGCCGGCGCCGAGGCCGACCACCTCGAACCGGTCCGGGTTCTCGGCGATCACCTCCAGCGCCTGGGTGCCGATGGAGCCGGTGCTGCCGAGGATGAGGACGCGGGTGGTCACCCGATCACACTAACGAGTGCGTCACTTCTCCAGGGCCGCGGCGACGTCGGGCACGTACCGGGCCGCCTCCCTGGGCGGTCGGGCGTAGCCGGTGGGCGCGGGACGCTCGGGGACCTCGACCGCGGGCGGGTCGAGCTTCGTGTACGGGACCGACGAGAGCAGGTGCGAGATCATGTTGATCCGCGAGCGCTTCTTGTCCTCGCTCTCGACCGTGTACCACGGCGCCACCTCGGTGTCGGTGCGGGCGAACATCTCGTCCTTCGCGCGGGAGTAGTCCTCCCACTTGGTGATCGACTCGAGGTCCATCGGGGACAGTTTCCACTGCCGCATCGGGTCGGTCGCGCGGGAGCGGAAGCGTGCCTCCTGCTCCACGTCGGACACCGAGAACCAGTATTTGAGCAGGATGATCCCGTCCTCGACCAGCATGTTCTCGAACGCCGGGGCCTGGCGGAGGAACCGCTCGTACTCGTCGTCGGTGCAGAAGCCCATCACCCGCTCCACGCCGCCGCGGTTGTACCAGGACCGGTCGAGCAGCACGATCTCGCCCGCCGCGGGGAGGTACTCGACGTAGCGCTGGAAGTACCACTGCGTCTTCTGCCGCTCGGTGGGCGCCGGCAGCGCCACCACGCGGCAGATCCGGGGGTTGAGGTACTGCGTGACGCGCTTGATCGCCGAACCCTTGCCCGCGGCGTCGCGGCCCTCGAAGATCACCACGATCCGGGTCCCGGTCGTCTTCACCCACTGCTGCATGTCCACCAGTTCGGCCTGCAGGCGAAGCAGTTCCGCCTCGTAGGCGGCCTTATCCAGTTTCCGGCGCTTACCCGGCTTCGGTTTCTTGGCCTTGGCCTGCGTCTTCGTCCCCGTCCCGGCGGCGGTATCACTCATCCGCGGACTGTACCAACGCGGGACCCGCGGCACGGTGAACGGCGACGAATCAGATCGGGATGGACTCCGCCGCGACCACCGACGAGACCGGGATCGGTCCGTACACGTGCGGGAACAGCTCGTCGACGCCGGGAGCGGGCGGTTCGTACCGCACGTCCAGCCCGGCCGGGTCGACGGTGAGCAGCAGCAGGTCCGCCGCGGGGACGTCGGCGTAGAACCGGTCACGCACGCCGCGCCACTGCTCCGGCGTGGAGCAGTGGATGAAGCCGACGTCCGCGAGGGACGCACCGCGGGTGGACACGCTGTACACGCCGGCGGCCCGCGCGGCCGCCCAGTCGTCCGCGAACGCCAGGTGGAGGATCACCGGCGCCACGCTACCGTCCGATCCGGCGCCCCTCATACGACAGCCGGTCGTAGCGGGATAGGATCACACCGATCCCCGGGGCGACCCGGGCGCGGCAGGCAGCGACGAAGGAGAACCGCAGTGGCAACCACCGACCTGGAGCGTCAGAGCAGCAACTCGACGGTCGACGAGGCCGACGTGCCCTCGAAGGACTGGGGCTGGAGCGGCAACGCCCCGAACTCCGCGCGCATCTTCGGCGTGCTGTTCGCGCTGCTGCTGGTGGCCATGACCATCGGCAACCACACCGGCAAGACCGAGGACATCTGGCTCGTCGGCTTCGCCGTCGCCATCCTCGGCGTCATCGCGGTCAACTGGTACTCCAGCCGCGGCAAGTGGAAGAACTGACGTAGCCCGCTCCGCCGACGCCTGACTCACGCCGCGTGAGTCAGGCGTTCTCCTCTGCCGCGAGCTGGCCGCAGGCCGCCGCGATCTCCTGGCCGCGGGTGTCGCGCACCGTGCACGACACGCCCTGGGCCTGCACCCTTCGCACGAACTCGTCCTGCCGGTCCTTCGGCGACGCGTCCCACTCGCTGCCCGGCGTCGGGTTCAGGGGGATCAGGTTGACGTGCGCGAACTGCCCCAGCTTCTTGCGGAGCTTGTCTCCCAGCATGTCCGCGCGCCACGGCTGATCGTTGACGTCGCGGATCAGGGCGTACTCGATGGAGACGCGCCGGCCGGTGCTGTCCGCGTAGTACCGCGCGGACTCCAGCACCTCCTGCACGCTCCACCGGTTGTTGACCGGCACCAGGGTGTCGCGCAGCTCGTCGTCGGGCGTGTGCAACGAGACCGCGAGTGTCACCGACAGGCCCTCGTCGGCCAGCTTGCGGATCGCCGGGGCCAGGCCCACCGTGCTCACCGTGACGTGACGCTGCGAGATCCCGAGCCCCTCGGGGGCGGGCTGGGTGATCCGGCGCACCGCCTGGACCACCCGCTTGTAGTTGGCGAGCGGCTCCCCCATGCCCATGAAAACCACGTTGGAGAGGCGCCCGGGACCGCCGGAGACATCCCCGTCGCGCATCGCCTTCGCGGCGCTGCGCACCTGGTCCACGATCTCCGCGGTGGACAGGTTGCGGTCGAGGCCGCCCTGGCCGGTGGCGCAGAACGGGCACGCCATGCCGCAGCCGGCCTGGCTGGAGATGCACAGCGTGGCGCGGTCGGTGTAGCGCATGAGGACCGATTCCAGCAGCGTCCCGTCGTGCAGGCGCCACAGCGTCTTGCGGGTCGTGCCGTTGTCCGTGGCGATGTGCCGCACGGGACTCATCAGCTCGGGCAGGAGCGCATCGCCGACGGTGCCCCGCGCGGCGGCGGGCAGGTCGGTCATCGTGGCCGCATCCGCCTCGAGCCGGCCGTAGTAGTGCCGCGCGAGCTGGTTGGCGCGGAACGCCGGGAGGCCGAGGTCCTTCACCGCGGCCTTGAGCTCGTCGTCGGTGAGGTCGGCGAGGTGGCGCGGCGGCTTGCCGCGCTTGGGCGCATCGAATACCAGAGGCAGGGAGGTGCTCATAACTCCCCCATAGTCCCACGCCCGGAGTGGCACCGCCGCCATCGACCGCCGTCACAACCGCAGCGCCCGTGGTTGTGACGGCGACCACTGGTTTCCCCAGGGCGCCCGGTGGACACTCCGACGACACGACGAGCGAAAGGGCGCTATGACGACCACCACACCGGACCCCCTGTCCAGCGACGAGCAATCCCTCCCTACCGAGCACGTCGCGGAGGCGCATCGCCGCACGACGGAGTCACTCCCGTTCGACGACGTCCAAGACTTCATCGATGCCGACCGGGGCTTCCTCGCGGCACTGAGTCCCGGCGTCGTTCGCGATGAACGCGGCCGCACGGTGTGGGACAACGATTCGTACGCCTTCGTCAACGAGCCGTGCCCCGACTCGGTGAACCCGAGCTTGTGGCGCCAGAGCCGACTCAACGTCCGCCAAGGTCTGTACGAGGTGATACCGGGCACCTACCAGATCCGCGGGTTCGACCTGTCCGCCATGACGCTCGTCGAAAGCGATACCGGGGTGATCGTCATCGATCCACTGGTCTCGGCGGAGACCGCCGCAGCAGGACTGCGCCTCTACCGCGAGCACCGCGGCGACCGTCCCGTGACCGCGCTGATCTATTCGCACTCCCATGTCGACCATTTCGGTGGCGCGCCGGGAGTGGTGACCGCTGAGGACGTCCGTGACGGGCGATGCCCCGTCGTCGCCCCGGCGGGTTTCCTCGAACACGCCGTGGCGGAGAACGTGTACGCCGGAACCGCGATGACGCGCCGCGCGACGTACATGTACGGCGCTCGACTGCCCAGGGGACCGCTGGGCTCGGTGGGCTCGGGGCTCGGTCAGGCCACCTCTCGCGGCACGGTCGGCTTGATCCCTCCGACTGTGGACGTCACCCACACCGGGCAGAGCGTCGTCCTCGACGGCGTGACGATCGAGTTCCAGATGACGCCCGGCACCGAGGCACCGTCCGAGATGAACATGTACTTCCCGGCGACCCGCACCTTGTGCATGGCCGAGAACGCCTCGCACACCATGCACAACGTGCTCACGCTCCGTGGGGCCCTGGTCCGCGACGCACGGATCTGGGCCCGGTACCTGACCGAGGCCATCAATCTGTACGGCCGCCGGACGGACACCTCCTTCGGCTCGCACCACTGGCCCACCTGGGGCCAGGACCGGGTGCTCGAGTATCTGTCGCTCCAGCGCGACATGTACGCCTACCTGCACGATCAGACTCTGCGTCTGCTCAATCAGGGGTACGTCGGCGCCGAGATCGCCGAGGAGCTCGCGCTGCCTCCCGCGCTGGAGCGGAACTGGGCGACCCGCGGCTACTACGGCTCGGTCAGCCACAACGTCAAGGCCGTCTATCAGCGGTACATGGGGTGGTTCGACGGCAACCCGGCCCACCTCTGGCAGCACCCTCCGGTCGCCTCCGCGCAGCGTCACGTCCGGGCGATGGGAGGGGCGGACGCAGCGCTCGGGATCGCACGGGAGGCGTACGACCAGGGCGACTTCCGCTGGGCGAGCCAGGTGGCCGACTACGTGCTGTTCGCGGACACCGACAACGCCGCCGCCAGGCGATTGCAGGCGGCGACGTTCGAGCAACTCGCGTACTCCACGGAGAACGCGACCTGGCGCAACTTCTACCTGAGTGGTGCCTGGGAGCTGCGCAACGGAACGCTGCCGTCCCCCAAGCGCAGCAGTTCCCCGGCGATGCTGAGCGGCCTCACCACGGAGCAGTTGTTCGACACCCTCGCGATCCGGGTCGACGGGGCGGCGGCCGCGACGGTCGCCGCCGTCACCGACTGGACGGTGAGCGCACCCAACGGCGGCCGGCGTCGGGTCGAACTGCGCAACGGCGTCCTCACGCACTACGACCCGACGGGGTTGTCCGATCTGCCGGTCGCCGACGCGGCGATCGTGATCACCAGGACGGCCCTGACCCGCCTCCTCTCGGGTGACTCGGCGGCCGACCTACTGGCGTCCGGCGACGTGTCGGTGGAGGGCCCGTCCCAGGTGCTCGCCGACCTCACCGCGGTGCTCGACCAGCCGCGCCCGGGGTTCGACATCGTGCTGCCCTGACCCGCCGCGACGCCGACGGCGCGGATTGTGATCCGTCACATGCGAGTCCCCCGGCGCATGTGACGCGCGAGGATGTCGCTCCGATCACATGCCGGACATGCTGAGACCCACGCCACTCACAGTGGCCGACGATCCACACAGCAAGGGACTTCATGCCGAACATCACCCCCGATCACCTGCCGTTGCACGGCATCCGCGTCATCGACCTCGGGCAGTACATCGCAGCACCGGGCGCCACCCAGGCGCTCGCGGATCTGGGCGCGGAGGTGATCAAGGTCGAGAACCCGAACGGCGATCAAGCGCGGTCCATCGGGTCCTACGGCGAGGCGATCATCCGCGCCTACAACCGGCGCAAGAGCTCTGTCGTCGTCGACCTGAAGTCGGAGGCCGGACTCGCCCAGGCGCGCGCTCTGATCCGCAGCGTGGACGTGGTGGTCAGCAACCTGCGCCCCGGCGCACTCGACCGCCTGGGGCTCTCTGCGGATGCGATCCGCGACCTCAACCCCACGGTCATCTTCGCCGAGGTCACCGGCTTCGGGAAGACCGGCCCCTCCGCCCGGCGGCCGGGCCTCGACATCGCCGCGCAGGCGGAGTCCGGCCTGATGTACGTCACCGGCGAGCCCGACCGCGACCCGCAGCGCGTCGGCGTGCCCGTGATCGACCACGCGACCGCCTACGTACTCACCCAGGCTCTGCTCGCCTCTCTGTTTCGGAGGGAGCGCACCGGGGCCGGCGACCACATCGAGGTCTCACTCCTCGACGTCGCGGTCAACCTGCAGGCCGTGAACTGGGCCGATTACTCCGTCGGCGCGAAGCCCGTCCGGCAGGGCAACGGCCAGCCGAGTGTCGCGCCCGCGGCCGACCTGTTCACCACCACCGACGGGTCGATCGTGGTCTCCGCCTACACCGAGGAGAAGTTCGCCGCCCTGTGCGCACTGGCGAAGACGCCGGAGCTGCTCGAGGATCCCCGGTTCCGGGACAACCCGGGCCGCGTCGCCCACCGCGCGGAACTGCTGGCCGCGCTGGCGCCGTTCTTCGCCGGCGTCACCACCGAGGACGCGCTCGAGATGCTCACCGCCGCGAACATCGTGTCGGGGGCGGTCCGCTCGTACGACCAGGCCCGCGTGGCCGGCGACGTGGTCGCCTCCGGCATCTTCGTCGAGGCCGTCACTCCCGACGGTGAGCAGTACACCATCCCGGGCCTCCCCTACCGCGCCGTGAGCGTTCCCCGGACCGCCGACGGGGGTGCGGTGCCCGACCTCGGCGCCGACACGGACCGCATCCTCGGTGAGCTCGCGGTCGGCTGAGTCCGCTACTCCTTCACGTGATCAGAAAGTCGATCCCCATGTCTCGCACCACCTCCCGCGAGGTCCGCATCGCCGACCTCGACGACACCCTTGCCGACACCGCGTCCCTGCGGCGGCGGGGATGGCTCGTCACCATCACCCTGATGCTGTTCATGTTCGTCAACTTCGCGGACAAGTCCGTCGTCGGCATCGTCGGCGTCGAACTCCAGCACGACCTCGGCATCTCGTCAGCGCAGTACGGCCTCCTGCAGAGTGTGTTCTTCTGGCCCTTCGCCGTCGGCGCGCTCGTCCTCGGCGCGCTCGGTGGCCGGGTCAGCGCGCGCTGGCTGCTCACCGGCCTCGTGGCCCTCTGGATCGTCAGCCTGATCCCGCTCACCGGGATCTTCACCTCCTCCTTCGCGCTCCTGGTCGTCGCCCGAATGCTCCTCGGCTTCGCCGAAGGGCCCGCCGCGGCACTCGCCCAACAGATCACGCACACCTGGTTCGTGCCGAAGCGCCGCTCGCTGCCGTCTTCGGTCGTCATCATGGGCGCGTCGCTCGGCCCGCTGATCGCCGCGCCCGCGCTCACCTGGGTGATGCAGAAGTGGGGCTGGCAGGCGTGCTTCCAGGTGCTCATCGTCCTGGGTCTGATCTGGATGGGGCTCTGGCTCGTGGTGGGCCGCGAAGGCCCGGCCGCGACCGCCCAGGCCGGCGCACCAGCGGCCGACGGCGCAGCCTCCACGCACCTCCCGGAGACCGCCCCGCTGCGCGTGATCTGGCTGCTGCCCACCGTCTTCGGCACCGCCTTCTTCTCCTTCTGCTCGTACTGGGCCACCTCGCTCAAGGTCAGCTGGCTGCCCGTGTACCTGCGCCAGGGCCTGCACTACACGGCGACCGAGACCGGCTACCTGGTCGCGCTGCCGTTCGCGGCGGCGGTGGTGTTCACCTTCCTCGCCGGCATGGTCTCCGGTCGCCTGTTGCTGCGCGGCGTCTCGTCGAGGACGGCGCGTGGCGCGCTCGCCGCGGCTCTGCTCCTCGGCGGCGGCGTGTCGATGATCCTGTTCACCCTCCTGCCCGCCGGCGTGCTGCAGATCGTCTTCATCACCCTCGCGTTCTCGCTGAACACCGCCGCATGGGGGCTGGCGTTCTCGTTGCTCTCCGACGTCGTTCCCGCGAAGCAGCGCGCCTCGGTGATGAGCACGATCGTCGCGATCTACAGCCTGGGCGGCGCCGCCGCACCGCTGCTGATCGGCTGGCTGGTCTCGGGGACCGACAGCAAAGCGGAGGGGTACGGGTACGGCTTCATGGTGGTCGGCGTCATCATGATGGCGGGCGCGGCGGTGGCCTACCTCTGCGCCCACCCGCAACGCGACGCGCGCAGGCTGATCGCGACCTGCGAGGAGCGCGCCGCGTGAGTACGCCGGTGCACCAGAAGGATTCGCCCGTTCGTCGGCCGGTCAGCGTCTACGGAGTCGGCGAGGAACCGGACGTCCGGTTCTCCCTGGCCAACGAACGCACCGCGCTCGCGTGGATCCGTACCGCACTGGCGCTGATCGCCGGCGGTGTCACGCTGACCACCGTCGCCGGCCTGTCGACCATTCCGGCGCCCCTGTACGCGGTCTCGGCGGCGGCGTGCACGGCGGGAGCCGTGCTGTCGGTCGTCGCGGTGCGCCGGTGGTCGGCGAACGAACGCGCACTCCGCCTGAAGGCGGCACTACCCGCCCCCGTGCACCTCGCCTGGCTCGTGGTGGGGATCGTGGTCGCCGCGGCCGGGCTGTGCGTCCTCGCCGTCGTGCAGTGGTCGGCGGCGTGACGTGGTCGGCGACCCCGGGCTCCAGCCCCAACGCACGGCGCTCGCCTGGCAGCGCACCTACCTCGCCGGGTATCTCACGGCGATCGGCACCGGTTTCGTCGGCATCCACACCCGCCATCCCGCCGTCGCGGGCGCAGCGCTCGTGACCGCGATCGGCGTGGCCCTCGTCGGAGTCGCGATGCTCCCGCGGGGCCGCGATCGGCCACCGGGCGTCGACGGCGTCTGGCGCCTGCTCCGTACCACCGTGTCGATCGTCCTGGTGTTGGCGCTCCTCGGCGCGACACTCGCCCTGACCTCCCTCCTGCGCGGCCACTGACGACCGCGCGGACGCTTCGCCCCACCACCCCTGTGAAAGGAAGCCCCATGGCACCGACGACAGTCGCGACCAGCTGTCGGAACGCGACGACGGAGGAGTCGGCGGACACCGCGACCAACGCCTTCCGTCTCGGATTCGACGCCTACGTGTGGGGGTACCCGCTCGTCCTGATGCTGCGGACGCGGAACGCCCTCATCGACCCGACGCGCCGCAGGCCCAGCCTGCTCAACACCGCGAGCACGATCCCCCGCCTCCTCACCGACCGCGACCACGAGGTGGTCAAGCCCAACAACGACACGATCTACGTGATCGCGTGGCTCGACCTCAGCGAAGGTCCCGTGACCGTCACCGTGCCCGCCATCGACCGCTACTACGGGCTCCAGTTCCTCGACGCCTACACCGAGACCTTCGGCTACATCGGCACGAGGGAGACCGGATCCGAGGCGGCGTCGTACACCGTGCGCGGCCCCGGCGGCGGGAGTGCGGCGGCGGGGTCGACGGTGCTCGAGGCGCCGACCGACACCGTCTGGATGCTCGGTCGCGTGCTCGTCGAAGGTCCCGACGACCTGGCCGCGGCTCGCACGGTCGCCCAGTCCGTCGAGGTGGTGGGGCCGACCGTGCCGACTCCCGTCGTGGGCCCCGAGCCCTCCCCGCACACCGTGTCCGAGGCCGGCCTCGGCTTCTTCGACGAGCTGTCGACCGCCATGTGCGGCAATCCGGCGCCCGCTGCGGACGCATCCCTCGTCGCGCGCCTCGAAGCGGCGGGGATCGGCCCCGGCCGGGTCCCGAGCCGGGACATCACCGATACCGCCGTCCGCGCCGGACTCCGCGCGGGGATGTCGGCCGCCCACGCGGTGATCGCGGCGAGCGATCGCGGTCTGTCGTCGGCCGGTGGGGACTGGGAGTACGACCTCGGGGTCGGTCGGTACGACGGTGACCACATGCTCCGAGCCGTCGTGGCCCTCAACGCGCTCGGCGCCCTGACCGCGGAGGAGGCCGTCTACGCCAACGCCGGCGCCGATGCGGACGGCGAGCGGTTCGACGGCCGACGGCGGTACCTCCTGCACTTCGCCGCGGACCAGTTGCCGCCGGTGGACGGGTTCTGGTCCCTGACGATGTACGACGAACAGGACTTCCTCACCGCGAATCCGATCGGCCGCTTCGCGATCGGCGATCGCACCGACGGAATCCGGTACGGGACCGACGGTTCGCTCGCGATCACGATCGCGCACGTCGCGCCGGAGGACACGGCGAACTGGCTGCCCGCACCCGAAGGCCCGTTCCAGTTGACCCTGCGCCTCTACCTGCCCCGGGCGGAGGTCCTCGAAGGCACGTACCGCGTCCCGTCGGTGCGCCTCATCGACGAGGACCTCGCCCGCGATCCGGGCTGATCGTGGACAATCGGGGGCGCTCACCGCGCCCGCAGTGAGCGCAGGGAAAGGGGTTGCATCCCGGTGTGGTCGGACAGCACGAAGCGGACCCTGCTGGACCTGCGCCGCGAAGCGCCCTCGATCGCCCGCGAGACGATGACCCGGTACGTGGCCACCTCGACCTACTACGCGACGGACGAGAATCTGCCGGAGCACCTCTTCCGGGAGAGCACCCATTCCATTCGCGTGTTCGTCGAGGTGACCTGCCGCGCGCTGCTGGGCGAGGACGTCGACGTCGCCGACGCGTTGTCGGACGTCCTCGAGCGCAGCGCCGAACGAGCCGGAGAGGGCCTGCCCGTCGGCGAGTACCTCCGCTGCTGGCAGACGGCGGTGAGCCTGCTCGACGAACTGCTGCGCCGGCGCGTGCCGGCGACGGATCAGGACGCCGAGCGAGTACGCGCCGACATGCGCGCCGTGTCCGACGCGGTTCTGCGAGACGCCATCGACTCGTACACGCGCTACGCCACGGCGCTCGCGGCCACCGACAGCGACCGGGACTCGGCCACGATCGACGCGCTGTTCGCCGGAACGCCCTCCGACGGCGATCTGGCGGGCGCACCCGAGCAGCCCGTCGTCGTCCTCGCGGACGTCGCCCGGAGCGCGACGGAGGACACCGCCCCCGACGAACGTGCCCGCGCGCTCGCCGCGCGCCGCAAGGCCCGCTCGATCCGCGGCCGGATCGAGCGGGCCGTGACCGGCATGTGGCTCATGGACATCCGGGAGCGAACGGCTCGCTTCATCTGCGCGCCGGACGGTACCGACTGGTCCGCGCTCGCCGCCGATCTGCATCGCGCGACCGGCGCCGAGGTCACCATGGCCGTGGCTCCCGCACAATCGATCTCGGATCTACCGCGGGCGGCGCGCGACGGTTCCCAGATCCTGGGTGCTGCGCTGCGGATGGGGCTGCGCGGGTGCGCGGTGGGCATCGAAGACGTGGCCCTGCAGCTCCACCTCGCACATCCCAGCTCCGGCCTGGCGACGCTTCTCGCGCGCTGCGCGCCGCTCATCGAGCGGCCGGAGCTGGTGGACACGAGCCGTGCGTATCTGCGGTCCGGGATGGACCGCCGGACCACCGCCGACTTCCTCGGCGTGCATCCGAACACCGTCGACAACAGGCTCGCCAAGATCCGCACCCTCACGGGGCTGGACGTGCACCGCGCCGACGATCTCCTGACCGTGGCGGTCGCGGTGAATCCGGCCCGGGGATGGTCCGATCCGGAAGCGCCGACGCGGCTCTGACCGATCCGGATCGATTCGTCACGCCCGCCGCAGCGCGGGAACCACGTAGTCGCCGGCGAGCAACGTGCCGGTCGGCAGGTAGCACCGCATCGTCACCTCGAAGGGGCCCTCGGGTGCGGGCAACCAGTTCGCGGTTCCGTCGGCCGGAGGCGTGGCGGAGATCCGGATCTCCAGGGAGCCGTCGGCACCACGGACGACGCCCGGCGTCCGATCGCCGATCGAGTAGCGGTCTATCGGATTCTCGACCAGGAAGTTCTCCTCGTCGTACATCGTGATCGACCAGAATCCGTGCCCGTCGTCGACCGGCGGCAGTTCGTCCGCGGCGAACCTGAGCACGTACTCGTTGCTCCCCACGAGCCGCTCGCCGTCGGCGTCGTACTTGCTGGTCGGATAGACGGCCTCGTCCGCCGTGACGGCGCCGAGGCCGCGCAGCGCGATGGCCGCCCGGAGAAGGGAGTCGGCTCCGTAGTCGCCGAGCCTGGTGCTGTAGCTCCACCCCGGCCGTGTCGTCGCGCCGCCGTACGATTCGAGCCAGTCGTGCGCGGCGCCGACAGCGGCGCCCAACATCTCCCGGGCCACCGGGTCGGTGATCTCGACGCTCGGAACCCGACCGGCGGCGATGCCGAATCCGGCCAACTCCGCGAGGAACTCGGCATCGCGCGCCGGGGGCGGGTCGGAGGCGAGGACGGCGCACAACTCGTCGAAGTAGCCGAGCCCCGCCTCGCGGACGGTGTGGGGTGACGGTGCCGGACCACTCGGCGGTGCCACGTGGGGGCCGGTGAGCCGGTAACTCTCCTCGATCGCGGTCGCCGCGGCGAGATCATCCGGTCCGTCCACCAGAGTCCGACCGAGCAGCCAGACGTGAGCGGTCGGCGACCGCAGTACCGTCGCACCGGACGAGGGCGCACCCTCGTCGCCCGGGCCGACGACGAGGTACTCGCCACCGCCGGACCCCGTCGTGCGGGTGCCGACGTAGCCGATGGTGTTCGTGTACGCGTCCATCAGCTGGAAGCTGTGATAGCGCTGCACGGGCGGCACGGTCAGGGTGACCGGTCCCGCCGACAGGTCCACCCACGCCCAGGAGTAGACGGTGTCGTTGTTGGGCTTGACGATCAGGCGGTCTTCGTGGGTGTAGAGCGCGGCGCTGTGCGAGAACGTGTTCGGTGGAAAGCCGTCCCGTCTCGTCGGGTCCGTGGCGTAGTCCCGCGTGCGCGCCGTGATCACGGCCGGATACCCCCACAGGTACGCACGGAAGCCGAGCCGTGCCCATCGGGCCGCCGCATCGGCGGCACCGTCGATGGGATCGCGTCGCGCGTCGCGCGGGGCCGAGTGGTCAACAGTCATGTGTGCGCTTCCTGTCTTCGATCGGATGCACCCACCCTGCCGCGCTGCGCAGGCCGGCAGTAGTGGCGTCCGTCCCAGGCCGGCGCCGGGGACACTGTCGCCGCGTCACAACGCACGGTGCACTCCCCGTCGTGGCAGGATGTCGCCATGGCGAAGGACGAAGACCGCGTTCGGGACGGCGAAGAATCTCTCGGAGCAGCGGTGCCCGAGGACGCGGCGGACGACGCGCGGCTCCCGGTCGAGCGCGAGGACCTCGACGGTGCCCTGCCGAGCGGGCCGGCGGACGCCGCCGGGACCAAGCGCGGCGTCGACACCCGCAACGCATACGAGCAGGTCAAGCACACCCGTTCCGCCGCGCTGTGGACCGGGCTCGTGGGCGGCGCAGTGGTGCTGCTGCTCCTGCTGGTGTTCATCGTGCAGAACCAGCAGAACACCGAGATCAACCTGATCTTCTGGACCGCGACGCTGCCCCTGGGCGTGTCGCTCCTCATCGCCGCGATCGGCGGGGCGCTCCTCGTCGGCCTGGCGGGAGCGCTACGGATCGTCCAGCTCCGCCGCGCGGCGAAGAAGTTGCAGGACTGACTCGACGCGGCGCCGGGCAGTGATGCGCGGCCCCGGGCCGGGGTGAAACGATGACCCCATGCGCGCTTGGGTCGTCTGGTCGGTCGGGACTCTCGCCTACGTCGTCGCGATCCTGCAGCGCACATCGTTCGGCGTCTCCAGTACCGAAGCCGGTGAACGCTTCGGCGCCGCCCCGGCGACGCTCGCGGCTTTCGTGGTGCTCCAGCTCGTGGTCTACGCGGGCATGCAGATCCCGGCGGGCCTGCTGTTGGACCGCTTCGGTTCGCGCCGGCTGATCGCGAGCGGCGCGCTCCTGATGGCCCTCGGTCAGCTGGCACTCGCGCTGACGGAGTCGCTACCGCTCGCCATCGCGGGACGCGTGGCCGTCGGTAGCGGCGACGCCCTGACCTTCGTCTCGGTGCTGCGCCTGGTGCCGGCGTGGTTCCCGGTGCGCCGGATCCCGCTGGTCACCCAGCTGACGGGTATGACGGGGCAGCTGGGGCAGGTGCTCTCCGCGGTGCCGTTCCTCGCGCTGCTGCAGGGCAGTGGATGGAGCACCGCCTACTCCGCGGCGGCGGCGCTCGGCCTGTTCGCCACGCTGGCCGTGCTCGCGACGGTCCGCGACGCCCCGCCCGGCCGGACGGCGCCGCACCTCACGGTGAAGGTCTCGGAGATCCCCGGGATCCTCCGCACCACGTGGATGCACCCCGGCACCCGGCTCGGGTTCTTCACGCACATGGGCACCATGTTCTCCGTGACCGCGTTCATGCTGATGTGGGGCGTGCCCTACCTGACGAACGCCCAGGGCCTCTCGTCGGGAACGGCGGGCGGCGTGATCAGCTTCGGCGTGCTGGCGACGCTGGCCTCCGGCCCCGTCATCGGGTTCCTCACCGGCCGGTTCCCGGTGCGCCGCTCATGGATGGTGATCACCATCATCGTCGCCAGCGCCACCCTCTGGACGATCGTCCTGGTGCGGGACGAGCCGTCACCGGTGTGGCTACTCACGCTCCTGGTGCTGGTGATCGCCGTCGGCGGCCCCAGTTCCGCGATCGGCTTCGACTACGCCCGCACGTTCAACACGACGCGCGTGCTCGGCACCGCGCAGGGCATGGTCAACATCGGCGGCTTCCTCGCGAGCCTCCTGCTGATCCAGGCCATGGGCTCCATCATGGGCTCCGGCGCCGGCCTGACCTTCGACGGCTTCCGCGCGGCGTGGACGGCCCAGTACCCGCTGTGGGCGATCGCGCTGATCGGCGTCCTCGTCACGCGACGCAAGGCCCGGCGCCGCGAGGGGATCACGCCGCGACCACTGCGCGAGGCGCTGCGCCGCCGCTGACCGGTGTCAGGACCCCATGAGGGCGGTGAGCGCCGCCCAGACCACCACCGCGCTGGGCAGCAGCGAGTCCAGGCGGTCCATGATGCCGCCGTGGCCGGGCAGCAGGGTGCCCATGTCCTTGATGCCGAGGTCGCGCTTGACCTGGGATTCGAGGAGGTCGCCGAGCGTCGCGGTGATCACGACGACGGGGCCCAGCAGCAGGCCCCAGACGGGATTCACGTCGAGCAGGAACTTCAGCACCAGCACGGCGCCGATCGCGCCGGCCACCATCGATCCGGCGAAGCCCTCCCAGGACTTCTTGGGGCTGATGGCGGGCACCATCGGGTGCTTGCCGAACAGGACGCCCGAGGCGTAGCCGCCGACGTCCGAGCACACGACCAGGATGATCAGCGCCGCGACCCGCTGCGGGCCGCGGTCCTCCGGCAGCACCAGCATGGCGCCGAACGAGGCGAACAGCGGAATCCAGGCGAGCACGAAGACGGTGGTCGAGATGTCCCGGGTGAACGAGTGCGGTTCCGCGGTGCTCTGATGCCCCAGGAGGCGCCAGACGGTGGCCACGAGCACCGTGGCGACGAACGCCGCGAGCACCCCCTCGGGGCCGAGCGGCCAGCACAGCCAGATGATGGCCTGGCCGCCGATGAGCATCGGCCACAGCTCCAGGTTGGTGCCCGACGCGCGGAACCGCTTGACCACCTCCCAGGTGGCGACGGCGACGGCGGCGGCGACGAGCGGCACCCACAGGTGCGACGCGAACACGAGGATCGCGACGATCATCGCGCCCAGGCTGACGCCGACCGCGATCGCCGCGGGAAGGTTGCGGCCGGCGCTGATCTTGCGCTTGCCGGACTGCGCATCCCCTGCCGGGGAGTCGGGCGGCGAGGTGTCGGAGCCGACCGACTCGGGTGAATCTGCCACCGCTAGACCTCCATCAGGTCGGCTTCCTTGTGCTTGACCAGCTCATCGATCTGCGCCGTGTACTTGGCGGTCGTCTTGTCGAGGTCCTTCTCCGCGCGGCTCACCTCGTCCTCGCCGGCGTCGCCGTCCTTACCGATCTTCGCGAGCTGCTCGTTGGCCTTGCGGCGCACGTTGCGGATGGCGACCTTCGCGTCCTCACCCTTGCCCTTGACCTGCTTGACCAGGTCCTTGCGGCGCTCCTCGGTGAGCTGCGGGATGCCCACGCGGATCAGCTGGCCGTCGTTGGTGGGGTTGACGCCCAGGTCCGAGTTGCGGATCGCGGTCTCGATGTTGCCGAGCTGGTTGGCCTCGTAGGGCTTGATCACCACGAGCCGCGCCTCGGGCGTGGAGATCGAGCTGATCTGCGTGATGGGGGTCGGCGAGCCGTAGTAGTCCACGACCACCTTGGAGAACATCGCCGGATTGGCGCGGCCGGTGCGGATCGACTGGAAGTCCTCCCGGGCCACCGAGACGGCCTTCTCCATCTTCTCCTCGGCGTCGAAGAGCGTTTCGTCGATCACTGCGTCGTCCTTTGCTGAAGTGGGTGGTGTGTCACGAGGAGGCCGTGGGGCCTCAGGGGCGGACCAGGGTGCCGATGTTCTCCCCCGCGACGGCGCGGGCGATGTTCCCCTCCTCCAGGAGATTGAACACCAGCATCGGCATCCTGTTGTCCATGCAGAGCGAGAAGGCCGTGGCGTCCGCCACTTTGAGGCCCTTCTCCAGCGCCTCGCGGTGGGTGATCTCGGCGAACAGCTTCGCATCGGGATGGGTGCGCGGATCGGCGTCGTAGACCCCGTCGACCGCCTTGGCCATGAGGACCACCTCGGCGCCGATCTCGAGTGCGCGCTGCGCGGCGGTGGTGTCGGTGGAGAAGTAGGGCATGCCCATGCCGGCGCCGAAGATCACGACGCGGCCCTTCTCCAGGTGCCGGCGCGCCCGCAGCGGCAGGTACGGCTCGGCGACCTGCCCCATCGTGATCGCCGTCTGCACGCGCGTGTCGATGCCCTCGCGCTGCAGGAAGTCCTGCAGGGCCAGGCAGTTCATCACGGTGCCGAGCATCCCCATGTAGTCCGAGCGGGCGCGGTCGAGGCCGCGCTGCTGGAGCTCCGCGCCGCGGAAGAAGTTGCCGCCGCCGATCACGACGGCCACCTCGTGCCCGCTGCGCGCGACCTCGGCGATCTGCTGCGCAACGGTGCTCACCACGTCGGGGTCGAGGCCCACGCGGCCACCGCCGAACATCTCACCGCCCAGCTTGAGCAGCACACGCTTGTAGCCGTGCCGCCCCTGGTTCTGCTCCGAGTCCTGATCCTGAAGTCCCTGGGCCACGTCCGTCACGGGTCCTATCCTATGCGGGCCGCGCGAGTCCTCGGAGCCGGTCCTCGATCAGGTTGCCCAGAGCCCGCTGCCCGAGCACCGTCGGGTGCAGGCCGAAGGAGTCCGGCCCCTCGCCCTTGATCGTCGCGCCGCGCAGCGCGACGTACGGATCCGGGCTGCACGCCGGGTGGTCGACGGGCGGGTCGATGTAGATGGCGCCGCGGTCGGCCGCCACCTCCTTCACCATCCGCTGGAGCGCGTCGTACCAGGTCCGCCACAGGGGAACGCTCCACTGCGGGATCTCGGCGGCGGCGAGGCACGCGGGGTCCACCTCGCCCTCGGCGGGGAACAGCGGCAGGTAGCCGACCATGAGCAGCCGCATGTCCGGCGCGCCTGCCTTGCGGATGGCGTCGATGGTGGCCGCGTACTGGGCGCGCACGAAGTTCCACCCCTGGGTACCGGGGAGGTTGCGCTCGACCTCCTCGCGGCACGCGGCCTCGGTGCGCACGCCGGGGTCGGTGAAACACCGGGTGATCACGCCGCCGAAGCCGAGCGAGTTCGCGCCGGCGATCACGGTGACGAGGCGGGTGAACGGGCCGACACCGTAGATCTGGGGCGAGCTCTGCGGCTTCCAGGACAGCTGCGTCAGGTCGTCGAGCGAGGCACCCGAGCAGGCCCTGTCGGTGAAGGTGTTGGGCTGCAGCCGCTGGGCCAGGACGTGTCCCAGATCGTCGGAGTTGCGGCTGCAGAAGTCGAGGGCGTACCGCTTGCTCAGCGATCCCGACGCGGCGTAGCTGTCGCCCATGGAGACGTACTGGCCTCCGCCGGGCAGGTCGGGGATGTAGTTTCTGCCATTCGACTGGTAATGGATGTACCCGCTACCCCCGCCGATCGCGGTCGAGGCGCCCACCACGAGTGCGACGAGACACACCACGAGCAGGGCGGCGGTCGCACGGAGAGTCCTGGGCACCCCGGCGACACTACACAGGGGTGAATTCCCGCTGCCGTCGTGCGAGGTAGGCGGAGGGCGAGAGCCCGAGGAACGCGCGCACCTCGCGACTGAGGTGCGCCTGGTCGGCGTAGCCGCGGCGGACCGCGACATCGGCGGCCGGCGCGCCGGCCTCCAGTTCGCGACGGGCCGCGTCGAACCGCATGAGGCGGGCGGCCTGTTTGATGCCCATCCCGAACTCGGCGGTGAACTTCATCGCGAGGTACCGCGCCGACCATCCGGAGCGTTCGGTCAGCTCGGCGACGGTGACGTTCCCGTCGTGCCGGGCGAGGTGATCCCAGGCCGCGGCGGCGTCGGGCTGGACGGTCCGCTCGGACGTCGCGTGCCGGGACAGCACCCCGGCGGCCACGGCCTCCCGCTCGTGGGGCGCCGCGGCCGCGACGCGGCCGTGCAGCTCGCGGGCCAGCCGCGGGTGGAGAGCCTCGAGGTCGAGGGCCTCCCCCGCGAGCTCGGCCGCGGGCATGCCGGTGAGCGCGCGGACGAGGCTGGGCCGCAGGTCCACCTGGACGCCGCGCTGCATCCCGTCGTGGTGCACGAGGTAGGGCGTGGGGTGCATGCCCGAGAGGCACAGCCGGAACGTCGTGAGGCCGTCCAGACCGGGCCCCGTGAGGTCGAGGCCGTGCCCCAGGTCGACGATCATCGTGAGGGTCGGCGACGGTACGGCGAGGTGGTCCCCCGGGGCGGCGCCGGTGATCTCGTAGGCGACCGCACGGGCGGTGCCCACGGGCGACGCCCCGGGCACGGCGGTCATCCCGCGTAGGTACCGAAACTCCACGAGTTGCCCTCCGGATCGGCGATGCTGAACCCTCGGGACCCATAGTCCTCCTCCCGCATCTCCCGCACCAGGCGGGCACCCAGGTCCTGCGCGCGGGAGTACACGGCGTCGGGGTCGCCGACCACCACGTAGAGATTGCCGGTGCCGGTCTGCGCGGAGAAGGTCTTGTCCTGCTTGCAGGCGGAGTGGATCATCACGCGGCCGCCCTCGGGCCACAGCATCTCGGAGTGGACTACCTCGCCCTCCCCGTCGCCCTCGACGAGGACGCCGTCCTCGAAACCGAGGCGCCGCAACCAGTCCCGCTGCGCGAGCGGGTCCTGGTAGGTGAGTCCGGGCCAGATGTTCTTGTCAGTGCGTGTCGTGTTCATGCCTCCACGGTCGCACCGCGGCCGCACCCCGGGCTTGAAGGAATCCGCACCGCGTCCCGAGACACGACGACGGGCCGCCTCCGTGCTCCTGCACGGCGACGGCCCGTCGAAGGGGGTGTTACTCCTGGCCGACCTCGAAGCGGGTGAAGGCGAGGACCTTCACGCCCGCCTCGTCGAGCACCTGCTGGACCGACTTCTTGTTGTCGGTCACCGACGGCTGATCGGGAAGGACGGTGTCCTTGTAGTACGCGATCGTCTTGCCCTCGATGATCTTCGGCAGCGCCTGCTCCGGCTTGCCCTCAGCACGCGCGGTCTCCTCGGCGATGCGACGCTCGTTCTCGATGACGTCAGCGGGGACCTCGTCGCGGCTCGCGAACTTCGCCTTGAGCGCGGCGACCTGCATGCCGGCGCCGCGGGCGGCCTCGGCTGCGTCGTCGCCCTCGCCCGAGTACGAGACCAGCACGCCCACGGCGGGCGGCAGGTCCGAGCTGCGCTTGTGCAGGTACACGGCGACGGGGCCGTCGTACCGGGCCGCGCGGCGCAGCTCGAGCTTCTCGCCCAGCTTCGCGGACGCGGCCTCGACGACGGCCTCGACCGTCTGGCCGTCGACCTCGAGCGCCTTGATGGCCTCGACGTCACCCGTCTTCGCGGCGGCGGCCGCGGAGACGATCTTGTCGGCCAGCTCCTGGAACTCCGCGTTCTTCGCCACGAAGTCGGTCTCGGAGTTGAGCTCGACGAGGACGCCGTCCTTGGCGGCCACGAGACCCTCGGCGGTGGAACGACCGGCGCGCTTGCCGACGTCCTTGGCGCCCTTGATGCGCAGCACCTCGACGGCCTTGTCGAAATCGCCGTCGGTCTCGGTGAGCGCGTTCTTGCAGTCCATCATCCCCGACCCGGTGAGGTCGCGGAGACGCTTGACGTCAGCGGCGGTGTAGTTCGCCATGTGTGTGCGGCTCCTATCTAAGAAGGGAAGGTCGTGCGACCGAACGCGATCAGGCGTTCGGGGTCTCGGTGGCCGGGGCCTCCGTGGCGGGCGCCTCGGTGGCCTTCGCCTCGTCGGCACCGGCGGCGACCGTCGCCGACTCGAGGAGCTCCTGCTCCCACTCGGCGAGGGGCTCGCCGGCGCCGGCCTCGGGCTTGGCATCGCCGGTGGCGACGCCCGCGCGGGCCTGCACGCCCTCGGCCACGGCGGAGGCCACGACCTTGGTCAGCAGAGCGGCGGAGCGGATCGCGTCGTCGTTGCCCGGGATCGGGTAGTCGACGAGGTCGGGATCGCAGTTGGTGTCGAGGATCGCGATGACCGGGATGCCCAGCTTGCGGGCCTCGCCCACGGCGATGTGCTCCTTGTTGGTGTCCACGACCCAGATGGCCGAGGGGACCTTGGCCATGTCGCGGATACCGCCGAGGGTGCGCTCGAGCTTGTTCTTCTCACGCGTGAGCATGAGGATTTCCTTCTTGGTGCGACCCTCGAAGCCACCGGTCTGCTCCATGGTCTCCAGCTCCTTCATGCGCTGAAGACGCTTGTGGACCGTCTGGAAGTTGGTGAGCATGCCGCCCAGCCAGCGCTGGTTCACGTAGGGCATGCCGACGCGGGTCGCCTCCTCGGCGATGCTCTCCTGAGCCTGCTTCTTGGTGCCGACGAAGAGGACGGTGCCACCGTGGGCGACGGTCTCCTTGACGAACTCGTAGGCCTTATCGATGTAGGTCAGCGTCTGCTGCAGATCGATGATGTAGATGCCGTTGCGGTCGGTGAAGATGAAACGCTTCATCTTCGGGTTCCACCGGCGGGTCTGGTGACCGAAGTGCGCGCCGCTGTCCAGCAGCTGCTTCATGGTTACGACAGCCATGATGCCTCTTTCGTAGTTGTAGTTCTCACGCCGCGACGGCCGGTTCCCGCTGGTCAGCGGGCCGGACGGTGCGCGGTGTCCTGGTGTTCCGCCGTGCTGCACCCCTCCGGGGAGGGGACCGCGCTGCACGGCACGCCGCTTGGCGGCGCCGGGGGAACACGCGAAGTCACTCCGCCATACGGACGGAGCGCGGATTCAGTGTACGCCCGCAGCGCCGACCTGCGAAATCGTCGGTGCGTGAACCCCGGATGGAGCCCGCGATGAAGAAGCCCTCATCGGAGGCTCATGGCCGCCTCATCGCCATCGATCAGGATTGAGGCATGACGAAGTCCGGCGCTCGCCTCCTGGCACTCGTGACGATTCTCGCGGTGCCCGTCCTGCTGGCCCTCGCGGCGCAGGCGATCGCCTCCCGCCCCGGGGCACCGGACATCGGCGACACCGCACCGGTCCCAGTGCACGTGGAGCCCACGGTCAGTCCCTCGCCCGCGCCGCCGCCGACGGCTTCGTCGCCGTCGCCGACCCGCGCACCGTCGCCGGCGCAGCCCGCGGCGCCGCCCCCCGGACGTCCAGCGGCGCCCACCGGGCCGGGGGCTCCCACCGGCGGCGGGGCCGTCGACGTGGCACCGACCGTCGCGACCGAGCCCGTCCCACCGGGCGACGACGTGGGCGACGACGTGGGCGACGACGCCGGGGACGACGCCGGGGAGGACGGCGATGACTGAGGGGCGCGCGGGAAGCCGGTTCTCCGCCCGCTGGCGGATCCTGGGCTGGCTCATGCTGAGTACCGCCCTCGTTCTGACCGCCATGGTGATCAGCGTGTCCAGCGCGCTGCAGGCGCGGGCCGGGCACGATGCGAACGACGACGTCGCGCAGGAGGTCGCCGAGTTCCGGCAGTTCGCCGCCGAAGGCGTCAACCCGGAGACCGCCCGGCCGTTCACCGCGGCGGAACCGATGCTCGACGTCTTCCTCCGCCGCCAGCAGCCGGGCCAGGGCGAGGTGCTGTTGGGCATCGTCGACGGCGGCCGGGCGGTGATGTCGGTGCGCGGGGCGGACACGCCGGCCCGCGCCGAGCACGACGTGGCGCTCGACACCGACCTCCTCGGATCGGACGACACGTCGGGCGTCGCGCAGACACCGGCGGGCGAGCTGCGCTGGGCCAAGGCGGCGATCGCCACGGACGCGGGCGAGAGCGGTCACCTGTTCGTCGGGAACTACACCGCACCGGCGTACGCCGAGGTCGCGAGCACGACACGGCTGATGGCGGCCGCCTCGATCGGTGCGGTCGCGCTCACCGCGATCCTCGGCTGGCTGATCGCGGGGCAGATCCTGCGGCCGATCCGGGTGATGCGGTTGACCGCCGCGGACATCTCACGTGAGGATCTCACGCGGCGGATCCCGGTCCAGGGCAACGACGATCTCGCCGATCTGGCGGTCGAGTTCAACTCCATGCTGGACCGCCTGGAATCCGCCTTCGCCACCGAACAGCGGTTCGTCGACGACGCGGGGCACGAACTCCGGACCCCGATCACGATCATCCGCGGCCACCTGGAGCTTCTCGGCGATGATCCGCTGGAGCGCCGGGCCACCCTGAACCTGGTGACGCAGGAGCTCGACCGGATGAGCCGCATCGTGACCGACCTGCTGGCGCTCGCGAAGGCCGAGCGGGACGACTTCATCCAGATCGGAGGTCGGGTGGACGTCGCGGAGCTCACGCTGGACATCGATGCGAAGGTGCAACAACTGGCACCCCGCACGTGGGTACTCACCCACGTGGCGGACGGGCCCGCCCGCATCGACGCCCAGCGCGTCACACAGGCGATGTTGCAACTCGCGCAGAACGCCACGCAGCACACCGACCACGGAGCCGAGATCCGCCTCTCGTCGTACTTCGCGCAGGACGAGACCGGCGCGCCGGTCGTGGTGTTCGCGGTCTCGGACACCGGGCCCGGAGTTCCCGCGGCCGAGGCGTCCACGATCTTCGAGCGGTTCGCGCGCGGGACCGCCCGGCGCACCGTCGGCGAGCACTCCGGGGCGGGACTCGGCCTCGCCATCGTGCGCGCGATCGCGGACGGCCACAACGGTTCGGCGTTCGTCGATTCCACGCCGGGGCAGGGCGCGACGTTCGGGATCGCGCTGCCGACACGGGAGGAGCGGATATGAGTCACGTCCTGATCGCGGAGGATTCCGAGCGGATCAGCGCGTTCGTCGAGAAGGGGCTGCGGTCGGCGGGCTACCTGACCACCGTGGCGGACAACGGCGAGACCGCGCTCCTGCTCGCCCGCACCGGAGCTTTCGACCTGGTGATCCTCGACATCGGACTCCCCCGGCTCTCCGGTTTCGATGTGCTGCAACGGCTCCGCGACGAACGGAACGCCGTGCCGGTCATCGTGCTCACCGCCCGAGACACCGTGCACGACACCGTCGCGGGGCTGGAGGGCGGCGCGAACGACTACATGACCAAGCCCTTCGAATTCGCCGAACTGCTGGCGCGGGTGCGGCTGCGCATCCGCGCCGGCGAGAGCGGCAACGGCGGAGGCGGAGCCGGCACGATGCGGGCCGCCGGCCTGAGCCTCGACGTCCGCAGCCGGCGCGTCTCCGGCGACGGCGTGATCGCCGACCTCACCGCACGCGAGTTCGCGGTGCTCGAACTGTTGATGCTCAACGCGGGCCACATCCTCTCCCGGGAACAGATCCTCGATCGAGTCTGGGGCTACGACCACGACCCCACGTCGAACGTGGTCGAGGTCTTCATCCGGGCGCTGCGCCGCAAGCTCGGCGACGGCCGCATCGAGACCGTGCGCGGGCTCGGCTACCGGCTCCGCGAGGCCGCGCCATGAGCACGGTACACGGCAGCGGTATCCCGGGCGACGCCGTCCACGACCGCGGCACGCGGGTCTTCCACAGCACCACTCCCGTAGCCCGGCGGCCGGACCGCGGGCGGCCACCGCGGCTCCGGCTCCCCCGCCGACGCCTGCTGATCAGCGGCGGCGCGCTCCTCGCCCTCCTCGCCGCACTCACCCGGCTGCCCTCCGACGACGGCGCACTCACACCGGACGCCCGGATCACGCTGACGGTGTTCGCCATCGCGGTATGGGCGTGGGTGTTCACCGCGCTCGACGACACGTTCGTCGCGCTGGCAGCGGGCACCGCACTGGTGGTCTTCGAGGTCGTCGACAGTGACGAGCTCTTCGCCACCCTGGGCTCCGACATGATCTGGCTGCTGGTCTCGGCGTTCGTCATCGCCGCTGGCGTCACGTCGTCCGGGCTGGCGATCCGCGCCGCCGCGTGGCTGGTGGGTTCGGCGCGCACGGTCCGCGGCCTGGTTCACGTCGTGACCGCAGCGCTGGTGGCGACCGCGTTCGCGATCCCGTCGACGTCCGGCCGAGCGGCCCTCACCCTGCCGGTGTTCGTGGCGATCGCGGCCGCGCTCGGGAGCGGGCGCGGTGCGGGGCCGCGCCACCGCGTGGTGCTCGTCCTCGCCCTGGTGTTCCCCACCGTGATCCTGCTGTCCGCCGTCGGCTCCCTGTTGGGCGCCGGCGCGCACCTGGTCACGTCGCAGGTGCTGCACACGGCGACCGGCACGGGCTTCTCCTTCGCGGAGTGGCTGGTGCTGGGGCTTCCCCTCGCCGTGGTCTCCAGTCATCTCGCGGCGGAGCTCGTGCTGCTGCTGTTCAGCAGGCGCGCCGACCGGCGCGAACCGATCTCGATCCCGGTCGCCGACATCGAAGCCGCCTCGGGCACCCCGGTCACCGGCCCGCTCACCGTGCAGGAGTCGCGCGCGGCCCTGATCCTGGCGTCGGTGATCGTGTTGTGGTGTACCGAGCCGCTGCACGGCCTGCACCCCGCCATCGTCGCGCTGCTGGGCGCGCTGGTCACCACCTCCCCGCGCTACGGCTCGACCACCCTGAAGAAGACCCTGGGTGCGGTTCCGTGGTCGCTGCTGTTGTTCATGGCGGCGACGCTGGCGCTGGGCGACGCCCTGATCGCCTCGGGCGCGGCGGAGTGGATCGCGAACCGGCTCTTCGGCGGCCTGGGTGTGCGCAGCCCCTTCGTGTTCCTCCTCGCGATAGTGGCGGTCTCGACCGTCGCGCACCTGGTGATCCAGTCCCGGTCCGCTCGATCGGCCGTGCTCATCCCCGTCGTTGTGGCGCTCGCCCCCACGATGGGAGTCAGCGCCGCCGCCGCGGCGTTCGCGTCCACCGCGGCGGCCGGCTTCTGCCACACGCTCCCGTCGTCGGCCAAGCCCGTCGCCCTGTTCAGCGACGTCGAGGGAACCCGCACGTACGCCCCCGGGCACCTGCGGAAGCTGTCGCTGTTCCTCGCGCCTCTGATGATCGCGCTCGTCCTGCTCTTCTCATACCTCGTCTGGCCGCCGCTCGGGCTGCCGGTCCACCGTTAGGAACCACCGTGCCCGTCACCGTCCCCCACCGCATCCTGGTCGCCCCCAGCGGATTCAAGGAGAGTCTCAGCGCCGCCCAGGTCGCCGAGGCGATGGCTCGCGGCGTACGGCGCGTGCTGCCCGGCGCGGTCATCGAGGCGGTCCCCATGGTCGACGGCGGCGAAGGCACCGCGCGAGCGCTGGCGGAGGCGACGGACGGCCGCCTCGTCCCCGCGATCGTGACCGGCCCGGTCGGCGAGCCCGTCGCCTCCCACTTCGCCCTCCTCGGCGGCGACGCCGCCGGCACCGCGGTCGTGGAGATGGCGGCTGCCGCAGGCCTGCGGCTGGTGCCGGCCGACCTCCGCGACCCCACCCGCACCACCTCGCACGGAGTCGGCGAGCTGATCCGTGGCGCGCTCGACGCGGGCGCGCGCCGAATCATCGTGGGGTGCGGCGATTCCGGCGTCTCCGACGGCGGCGCAGGGATGCTCACGGCGCTCGGCGCACGGGTTCTCGGGCCCGACGGTGCGCCGATCGCCCCCGGGGGTGCCGGGCTCGCCGACGCTGCCCGGCTCGACCTCGCCTGCCTGGATCCCCGCCTGGCCGAGGCCGAGATCGTGGTCGCCTGCAACGTTCACAACGTGCTGTGTGGACCGAAGGGTGTCGCGCGGGTCTTCGGCCCGCAGAAGGGCGCGACCCCTCAGCAGGTCGAGCTCCTCAGCAGCGCACTCGAGCGCTGGGCGGACGTCCTGGAGAACGCCTGCGCGGCACCGGGTCTCGATGTACGGAACGGACCCGGCACCGGCGCGTCCGGTGGGATCGGCGCCGCACTCGCCGCGGTGTGCGGGGCCGCGCTCACGAGCCGCTTCGAGGTGCTCATGGACGGCGAACTCAGCGGAGTCGACCTCGACGCTCACATCCGCCGCGCTGATCTGGTCCTCACCGCCGAGGGCGCCGTCGATTACCAGACCCCGCACGGCAAGATCCCCGCCGAGGTCGCGCGCCGCGCCAAGCGGCACGGCAAGCCCGTGATCGCGCTGGCCGGCAGCATCGGCGAGGGCGCCGCCGATGTGCACGACATCGGGATCGACGCGGTCATGGGGATCATCCCCATCCCGATGGACATCGCGCAGGCCGTCAGCGAGGCCGCCCCCTTGGTGGCGAACGCCACCGAGCGCACGCTGCGGCTCGTCACCCTGGGCTGCTCGTTCGGCGCCACCGGATGATCGGCATCGGTCCGTCGGTCACCGGGGCGAGCGGCCGCTACTCGAGCACCCTCTCGCGGTCACGCTCGACGGTGCGCTTCTCCCAGAACGTGGCGCCGACGATGCCGAGCGGAGTGGGATCGAACTGCGGGTCGATACCCATCTTCTGCTGGCGTTCGAAGTCGCGGAGCGCCGCGAAGGCGGCGTTCTGTAGCACCAGGATGCCGAGGATGTTCAGCCATGCCATGAGCCCGACGCCCAGGTCGCCCATCGCCCACGCGTCCTTCGCCTCGGAGACGCACCCGATGGTGACCGAGACCAGGATGAGCACCTGGAGCAGCATCGTCAGGACCTTGCCGACGGGCGAACCGAGACCGGGGATCAGCGCGGTGGCCGCGCGGCCCATGATGAAGCGGAGGTTGGTCTCCGCCATGTAGTAGTACGCCACGATCGTGGTGAAGCAGAAGAACGCGAGCGAGATCGCGATGAAGCTGGCGCCTGCCCCGTTGAACACGGTGTCGAAGCCCTGCTGCGCGTACGCCGGCCCGACGGTCGGATTCCCGATGAGGGCGCCGCCTTCCGACTTCACCGGGTCCGTGTTCGACTCGCCCTCGAAGACCCGGTAGGCGCCCGTGCTCAGGATGATGAACGCGGTGGCCGAGCACACGAACAGGGTGTCCACGTAGACCGCGAACGCCTGGGCCAGGCCCTGTTTGGCGGGGTGGCTCACCTCGGCCGCCGCGGCGGCGTGCGGGCCCGTGCCCTGACCGGCCTCGTTCGAGTAGACGCCGCGCTTGACGCCCCACAGCACCGCGGTGCCCACGAGGGCGCCGAATCCCGCGGACAGGTCGAAGGCGTCGCTGATGATCAGGCCGATCACGCCGGGGACCGCGTCGAGGTTGAACGCCATGATGATCAGTGCGGCAACGATGTAGAGCACCGCCATCACGGGCACCACGACCGACGCGAACGTCGCGATCCGCTTGACCCCGCCGATGATCACGAACGCGAGCACGATCACCACGCCGACCGCGGCGATCCACGGCTCGATACCCCACGCGCTCTCCATCGCGGCGGCCATGGAGTTGGACTGCACCATGGGCATGAGGAGGCCGCAGGCCAGCACGGTGACCGCGGCGAATGCGAGGCCGTAGACCTTGCCGGCGACCGCGAATTTCGTGTGCGCGAAGGCGCGCCTGAAGTAGTACGCGGGCCCGCCGCGGTACTCCCCCGTGAGCTGGTCGCGCTCCTTGTAGATCTGCCCGAGCGTGCACTCCACGAACGACGTGGAGGCGCCGAGGAACGCCATCGCCCACATCCAGAACACCGCACCGGGGCCGCCGAACGCGATGGCGGTGGCGACGCCGGCGATGTTGCCGGTGCCCACGCGGCCGGCGAGCGACATCGCGAGCGCCTGGAAGGAGCTGACGCCCGAATCCGAGCTCTCGCCCTTCTTCAGCTGCCCGAGCATCGCCGGGATCTGCCGCACCTGAACCAGGCGGGAGCGGATGCTGAAGAAGATCCCCACCCCGAGGCAGAGGAAGATCAGCCCCTTGCTCCACACGTACTCGTTCAGCGTCGCCAGCAGCTCAGACATGCGAGCAACCTTAAGCGGACTCTCAAGGGATGGGAGCACATCCGCGATCTTCTGTTACCCACAAGTAATCCCGCCGCAAACTTCCCGGTCGGCGTGCCGCTGTCAGCGCACGAAGAGGTCGTCGAGGTGGCGGTCGATCGCGGCGAGCGCGGCGTCGGGGGTGATCACGCCGAGTTCGAGCAGGGGCGTCAGCCCGGTGAGCGCGAGCACCCGGTCCGTCTCGGTCGACGGTGCGCGGTCGGCCGCGATCAGTCCGTCGGCGATCGCACGCACGATGAGCTCCTCGACCTGCGCCCGCCCCTGCCGCATGCCGTCCCGCGTCCTGGCGCGGACGGCGTCGTCGTGCAGGGCCTCGAGGACGTAGGCGGCGTTCATCCGGCTCGTCGCGCGCGCGTCATCGTGCAGCGGCAGCATCTCGACGAGTGTGAGCCGCAGGATGTCGCGCGGGTGCGGGTCTTCGCCGAGGCCGGCCAGCCCGCGCGCCACCCGCTCCCCCGTGTGGGCGGCGGCGAAATCCATGGCGAAGGTGAGCAGCTCCTGCCTGGAGGCGAAGTAGTGCTGCAGCTGGCCGTGCGACATCCCCGCCTCCTTGGCCACCTCGCGCAGGCTCAGCCGCAGGACGCCGCGGGTGTCCACCACGCGCCACAGTGCACGGGCGATCGCCTCGCGCCGCTCCTGATGATCGACCTGTTTCGGCATCGCGGCCCTCCTCTCCTCTTCAATACACTTGAAATAATACATATGGCTGATAACCTCGGACCAGACGACGCGCCACAGAGAGGTCACCGAGATGCGCGAGAATCCCGCAGTCCGTACCGCCGAGGGCGTCGTCGAGGGCCGCTCCCTCCGGGGCACCGCCGTCTTCCGCGGCATCCCCTACGCACTGCCGCCCGTCGGGGCGTTGCGGTTCGCCGCCCCCGAACCGGCCCCCCATTGGGAGGGCGTACGGCCCGCGGTCGAATTCGGGCCCCCGCCGCCGCAGTCCGGGCCCGGCCCCAAGGCGGAGGCGTCGGACGACGCGAACTGGCTCACCGTCTCCGTGTGCACGCCGGACCCCGGCCGGTCGGGGCTGCCCGTCCTGGTGTGGATCTCCTGCGGCGGCTACATGGCCGGGACCGCGGCCGACCCGATGTTCGATCCCACCGCGCTCGCGAGCGAGGGCCTGGTGGTCGTGATCGTGCAGTGCCGGATGGGCGCCGAGGGTTTCGCGCTGTTGGACGGCGCACCGTCGAACCGGGGCCTGCTGGACCAGATCGCCGCGCTCGAGTGGGTCCAGCGGAACATCGCCGCGTTCGGCGGCGACCCCGAGGCGGTGACCATCGCCGGCACGTCGGGCGGCGCGGGGTCGGTCGCCGCCCTGCTCACGATCCCGCGGGCGCGGCCCCTGTTCCGGCGGGCCATCACGCACTCCGTCCCCGGGCTGCACATCAGCCCTTCGCTGGCGGCGGAGGTCACGGCCGCGCTCGCGGAGCGCCTCGGCGTCGCGCCGACCGCGGCGGCCTTCGCGGGGGTCCCGCCGCAGCGCCTCGCCGAGGAGGTCACCGCGCTCTGCGCCGACTCGCCGACCCGCCGGGAGCGGTGGGGCCGCATGGCCCACCTCGGGATCGTCGTCTGCCCGATCATCGACGGCGACCTCCTTCGGGAGATCCCCTGGACCGCACTGGAAACGGGCCGCGCCGCGGGCGTCGACCTGCTCGCCGGGCACATGCGCGACGAGTTCCGGCTGTTCAGCATCATGATGGGCGTGCGCGGCACGTTCACCGAGGAGGACGCGGCCACGGCGCGGGAGGTGTTCGCGCCCGGCGACCCCGCCGAGTACCGCGCCGCGTATCCGCACGCGACCGCGGACGAGATGGTGGAGATCGTGTACTCCGACGCCACCTTCCGCATGCCGTCCGTGCTGCTCGCCGAGGCGAACGCCGCGGCCGGCGGCACATCGTTCCTGTTCGAGATGTGCTGGGAGTCAGAGGTCTACGGCGCCTGCCACAGCATCGACGTCCCGCTCGCGTTCGGAACGCTGGACTGCCCCACGGGCGTCCTCCTCTTCGGCGAGGACGCGCCGGACGGTGCGCGCGCGGTATCGGACGAGCTCCTCCACACCTGGGTGCGGTTCTGCGCCACCGGCGATCCGGGCTGGCCCCGCTACGACGCCGATCGCCGGACCACCCGGCTCCTCGGCGCCCCGTCGACGACGGCGCCGTATCCCGAGGAGCGCTCGCGCCGGATCTGGCAGGGCCGGCCACCCGCGCCGTTCGCCCCGCGTGATCAGGCCGCGACGGGCGAGGGCTCCTCGGACTCGTCGGCGTAGACGTCCGTGCGCGGCGCGTTGTAGGCGTCCTCGTCGAGGATGCCCTCCTGCTTGGCGACGATCGTGGGGATCAGCGCCTGTCCGGTCACGTTGAGCGCGGTGCGTCCCATGTCGACGATCGGCTCCACGGCCAGCAGCAGGCCGACGCCCGCGAGGGGCAGGCCCAGCGTGGACAGCGTGAGCGTGAGCATCACGGTGGCGCCGGTGGTGCCGGCGGTCGCCGCGGACCCGATCACCGAGACCACGACGATCAGCAGGTAATCGGTGATGCCGAGCTCCAGGTGGAAGAACTGCGCCACGAAGATCGCCGCGATCGCGGGGTAGATCGCCGCGCACCCGTCCATCTTGGTCGTCGCGCCCAGCGGCACCGCGAACGACGCGTACTCGCGGGGCACGCCCAGGTTGCGCTCGGTCACCCGCTCGGTGACGGGCAGTGTGCCGATCGAGCTGCGGGACACGAAGCCCAGCTGGGCGGCGGGCCAGACGCCCGTGAAGAACTGCTTCACCGAGAGGCCGTGTGCGCGAACCAGCAACGGGTACACCACGAATCCGACGATCGCGAGGCCCAGGTAGATCGCACCGGTGAACACGCCGAGCGAGCCGATCGCATCCCAGCCGTAGGTCGCGACCGCGGTGCCGATGAGCGCGGCGGTGCCGATCGGCGCGAGCCGGATGATCCACCACAGCACCTTCTGGATCACGGCGAGCAGCGACTCGTTGAACCGGATGAACGGCTCGGCCTTCTCCCCCACCTTGAGGGCGGCGATACCGATGGCGGCGGCCACCACGAGCACCTGGAGCACGTTGAAGCTCAACGAGATCGCACCGTCGTCCGACGCCTTGGCCTGCAGGCCGAGGAAGTTCGACGGGACCAGTCCGGTGAGGAAGGCCCACCAGGATCCGGTGGTCGACGGTGCCTTGCCCTCGCCGGTCACCGTCGTGTGCGCACCGGGCTGCAGCACCAGGCCGAGGACGATGCCGATGACCACCGCGATGAACGCGGTGATCGCGAACCACAGCAGGGTCTTCCCCGCCAGTCGCGCGGCGTTGGTCACGTTGCGCAGGTTGGCGATCGACGCGATCACGGCGGTCACGATGAGCGGTACGACCGCGACGGTGAGCAGCTTGACGTAGCTGGAGCCGATGGTCTTGAGGGTGCCGATCAGCCAGTTCACGTTGCCGTCGGCGGCGGGCGCCAGCGAGCGGGCGAGGAGGCCGAGAATCACACCGGCCACGAGGCCGACGACGATCTGGAAGCCGAAGTTCTTCAGCAGCGGCGGGATTCGGGAGGGCTTGTTCGCGGGGTCCGCGGATACAGCGCTGGACATAGTCGTGTCCTTAGGAGATGTGAGGGTCCGGGTCACGGACGAAGAATGTGCGGAGGCGGGACGGCGCTCAGCGGCGACAGAGCGCGCTGGCCGTCTGGACCTGGTCGACGAAGCGCCGACTCGTCAGGAGGATCTGCACCCGTCCACAGTACGCCCCTGCATCCCGGTAACGAACCGCGGTCCACGTAGTGTGATCCTTCACGAGTCAAAGGATCGGACCACGAGAAACGGGAGTACATGAACCGCACGCCACCGTCGCCGGGGCGCCTCGCGCTGATCCTCGGATCGCTGTCGGCGTTCGGCCCCATCACCACGGACCTGTACCTGCCGGCGTTGCCCGCCGCGGCGGCGGATCTGCAGGCCTCGCAGGCGTCCATCCAGGCGACGCTCACGGCCTGCCTCATCGGCCTGGCGCTGGGCCAGGTGTTCGTCGGGCCGCTCTCGGACTCCATCGGGCGCAGGCGCCCGATGATCGCCGGCATGGCGCTGTTCATCCTGAGCTCGCTGCTGTGCGCGGCGGCGCCGTCGGTGTACCTGCTCGACGGTGCGCGGCTCCTCCAGGGCCTGGCGGGCGCCGCGGGGATCGTGCTCAGCCTCGCGATCGTGCGTGATCTGTTCCACGGTGCCGATGCGGCGCGGATGATCGCGACGCTGATGGCGGTGGGCGGCGTGGCGCCGATCGTCGCTCCGCTCGCCGGCGCGCAGCTGCTCCGCGTCATGGACTGGCGGGGGCTGTTCGTCGTGCTCGCCGTGCTGGGCGTGGCACTGCTCGCCGTCGCCGCGCTGTTGGTGCCGGAGACGCTGCCGGCGGCGGACCGTCGGCCCGCGGGCTGGGCGTCGGTGGGCGCCGGGTTCGCCTCGCTCGCCCGGGACCGCAGGTTCGTCGCGCTCACGCTGGCGGGCGGCCTCGCGTTCGCGGCGATGTTCGCGTACATCTCGACGTCGGCGTTCGTGTTCCAGAGCCACTACGGCTACTCCGAGTCCGCGTTCAGTGTGGTGTTCGCGGTGAACGCGGTGGGGCTTCTGGTGACGAACCTGCTCGCGGGCCGCCTGGTGACGCGGGTCCCCGCGGGCGCGCTGGTGCGGCTCGGCCTCGGGGGCATGGTCGCGGGATCGGTGGCGTCCCTGGCCGCGCTCACCGCGGATTCGCCGCCGTTCGTGATCGCGGCCCTGTTCGTCACGGTCTCGAGCCTGGGGCTCGTGATGCCGACAGTGGCGGCGCTGGCGCTGGAGGATCACGGTTCGCTCGCGGGCACCGCGTCGGCGGCGCTGGGCTCGGCGCGGTTCGTCCTGGGCGGGGTCGCGGCGCTGTTCGCCGGGATCGGCGGGAACCCGGTGGTGTTGGGGGTGGCGATAGTGGTGTGCGCGGCCGGCGCGGCCGCTGCTTTCGCGTTCGCCAAGCGGGAGCCAACCGCCGCCCGCTAGGTTCGAAACATGGCTTCTTCAGAATTGGAAACTCTGCCCTCGTTCCCGGGGATCAGCTCGCGGGCGTGGGAACACCCCTCGGATCGCGCCGCGTTGGTCGCCCTCCGCGGCCTCAAGGGCTTCGACACGATCCTCAAGGCCATATCCGCCCTCCTCCGCGAGCGCCAGCACCGCCTGTTGTACCTGGCGTCGGGAGTGCGGGTGGACGAGCGGCAGTTCCCGGAGTTGCACGCGATGCTGGCCGATTGCGTCCGCGTCCTCGACGCGCCGACGACGCCGGAGGTCTACGTGGTCCAGGACCCCGCGGTGAACGCCTTCACCATCGGCATGGACACGCCGTTCATCGTGATCAACACCGGCCTGTTGGACCTCATGGACGCCGACGAGCAGCACTTCGTGCTGGGCCACGAACTGGGCCACGCGCTCTCCGGTCACGCGGTATACCGGACGATGCTGATGCACCTGCTGCGCCTGGCCGGCAGCTTCGGTTGGATGCCGATCGGCGGGTGGGCCCTGCGCGCGATGGTCGCGGCCCTGATGGAGTGGCAGCGCAAGTCCGAGCTGTCCGGTGACCGCGCGGGCCTGCTCTGCGTGCAGGACCCCGATGTCGCGATGCGGGTGCACATGAAGACTGCGGGCGGCACCCGGCTGGACGAGATGGACACCCAGCGCTTCCTCGCGCAGGCCGCCGAGTACGAGCGCACGGGCGACCTCCGGGACGGCGTCCTGAAGCTGCTCAACCTGGAGCTGCGGTCGCACCCGTTCTCCGTGCTGCGGGCTGCCGACCTCAACCGCTGGGTGGAGCGCGGCGACTACGGGCGGATCCTCGCCGGCGAGTACCCGCGCCGTGAGGACGACGACAGTGCCAGCGCCGCCGAGGAGTTCCGGACCGCGGCGCGCGGTTACAAGGAGAACTTCGACGCGTCCGCCGATCCCCTCATCACGACCCTGCGGGACTACGGCTCGTCCGCGGTCAACACGGTCGGCCAGGGCGTGACCGACGTGGCGACGGGCGTCGGCCGCAAGTTCGACGAGTGGCGCCGGAACTCGGCCCGCAAGTACGACGACGGGGGCACCGGGGACGCCGCCGGCGAATGACCGGCCCCCGTTTCCGCTGATCTGTCAAGCCCCCTGTGGAGGAAGCGTTCTCCTCCACAGGAGCACCTGGTTCACGCCGTTCACGACGGGGTCGTGCCGCATCGTCGGAGCATGCGCACGATCACGTTCCTGCTCGGCCTGGTGCCTGTCCTGATGTCCCCTCCGGCGGCGCGGGCCTCGCCGGGCTACGACTGGCCCCTGGATCCTCGGCCCGCGGTGGTGACGCCGTTCGCGAACCCGGAGAAGCGGTGGCAGTCCGGGCACCGCGGCGTGGACCTGGCCGCTGTCGCCGGGCAGCCCGTCCACGCGTCGGGCGCCGGGCGCGTGCACCACGTGGGCCGGGTGGACGACCGCACGGTCGTCTCGGTGATGCACCCGAACGGTCTCCTCACCACCTACGAGCCCGTCGACGGTCCGCTGGTGCGCGAGGGCGACGAGGTGTCCGTGGGCAGCCCGATCGGCCGGGTGGCCGCGGGCCATCCCGGCTGCCCGGTGGCGGCGTGCCTGCACTGGGGGTTGCGCAGGGGTGCGGGACACGCGGCCCGCTACTACGACCCGCGGCTGCTGGTCGGAGCCGCTCCGGTGCGGCTCCTGCCCGACGGATGAAATGCGCCGGGGTCGCGCGGAAACGGCCCGCGGGTGCAACGATTGGTCCCGTGACGGACGAACAGACACCGGACAGCGCACCGTCGGACCCCGAATCGGGCCAGACGCCCGCCGAGCGGCTCCAGGAGGCCCAGACCATCGCGTACCCCAGCAGCTCCGCGAGCACCCGGCGCAAGCGGCCGGAGCACGACCCCACCGTCGTCGTGCTGTTCGGCGCGACGGGCGACCTCTCGCGACGGAAGCTCCTGTGCGGCCTGGGTTATCTCGCGGTGTCGGGGCTCGGGCCCGATATGCGGGTGATCGGCACCAGCCTCGACGACATGACCGACGAGCAGTTCCGCGCTTTCGCCCGCAGCGCCGTCGACGAAGTGGGCGCGCGCAAGCTCACCGACGAACAGTGGCAGGAGTTCGCGCCGGACCTGTCCTACGTCAACACCTCCGCGGGGCCGGAGGCGCTCGCGAAGGCGGTCGCGGAGAAGGAGAAGGAGCTGGGCGCGGAGCAGGGACAGCGCGTGCGCCGCCTGTTCTACCTCAGCGTGCCGCCCAAGGCCGCGACGTCCGTCATCGACACCCTCGCCAAGGCGGGGTTGACCGAGGGCTCGCGGGTGATCATGGAGAAGCCGTTCGGCGAGGACCTGGAGTCGGCGTTGGCCCTGAACGCGGAGGTGCACAAGACCTTCCGCGAGAAGCAGATCTTCCGGATCGATCACTTCCTCGGCAAGGAGGCTGCGCAGAACATCCTCGCGTTCCGCTTCGCCAACGGCCTGTTCGAGCCGATCTGGAACCGCAACTTCATCGATCACGTGCAGATCGACATCCCGGAGTCCCTGGGCCTGGACGCGCGCGCCGCGTTCTACGAGCCGACCGGCGCCTACAAGGACATGGTGGTCACCCACCTGTTCCAGGTGATGGCGTTCGTCGCGATGGAGCCGCCGACCGCCCTGGAACCGCGCGCCATCTCCGAGGAGAAGAACAAGGTCTTCCGATCGCTCGAACCGATCCGCCCGGAGGACGTGGTCCGCGGCCAGTACATGGGCTACCGGCAGGAGAAGGGCGTCGATCCCGAATCGGATACCGAGACATTCATCGCGCTGGAGGCCCGCATCGACAACTGGCGCTGGGCGGGCGTGCCCTTCTACCTGCGCACGGGGAAGAAGATGGCGCAGGGCATGCGGATCATCTCCGTCGCCTTCAAGGAGGCGCCGAAGTCGATGTTTCCCAGCGGATCCGGGATCGGCCAGCAGGGCCCGGATCACCTCACCTTCGACCTCGCCGACGAATCGAAGGTGTCGCTGAGCTTCTACGGCAAGCGCCCCGGCCCGGGGATGCGGCTGGAGAAGCTGTCGATGCAGTTCTCCACCGAGGAGACGGATCGGGCCGACGACGTGCTGGAGGCGTACGAACGGCTGATCCTCGACGCGATGCACGGCGACCACACCCTGTTCACCACCGCCGAGGGCATCGAATCCCTGTGGGAGCGTTCGATTCCGCTGCTCGACGACCCGCCGCCGGTGAAGCTCTACGAGCCGGCCTCGTGGGGCCCGAACTCGATCCACCAGTTGATCGCGCCGAACGCGTGGCGGCTGCCGTTCGAGCGCAGCTGGCGGGACTGACCCGAGGCTTCAGGCCCGCGGGTGCGCCTGCTCGTGGGCGGCACGTAGCCGCGCGACGGAGACGTGCGTGTACAGCTGCGTGGTGGCGAGGGAGCTGTGCCCCAGCAGCTCCTGCACCACGCGCAGGTCCGCACCGCCGTCCAGGAGGTGCGTGGCGGCGGTGTGCCGCAGCCCGTGCGGAGCCACCTCACGCCCGCCCGGGACGGATCCCGTCACCTGATGGACGACGGTCCGCGCCTGCCGCGGGTCGAGGCGCCCGCCGCGCGCCCCGAGGAACAACGCGGAACCCGAGCGCGCCCCCACCAGCGCGGGCCGCGCCTCGTCGAGCCAGCGGCGCAGGGCGTCGGCGGCGGGCGCGCCGAACGGCACCGTCCGCTCCTTGTCGCCCTTGCCGATCACCCGCAGCACGCGATTGCCCCGGTCCACGGATCCCACGTCCAGCCCGCACAGCTCGGAGACTCGGATGCCGGTGGCGTACAGCAGTTCCGCGATCGCCTGGTCGCGTACGGCGATCGGGTCGCCCTCGGCCGCGCCGGAGGCGGCGTTGGCGAGCGCCTGCGTCGCATCGTCGGCGGAGAGGACCGACGGCAGGGTCCGCCGCGCCCGCGGTGCCTTGAGCCTGGCGCCCGGATCGGCGTCGAGGTGGCCCCGGCGGGTCGCCCACGCGGTGTAGGTCCGCGCCGAGGACGCCTGGCGCGCCAGCGTGGTGCGTGCCGCGCCTGCCGCCGCGCGCCCACCGAGCCAGGCCCGCAGCGTCGCCAGGTCCAGACGGTCCGCCGCCACCCCGCGCTCCTCCGCGAAGGCGAGCATCGACTGCAGGTCGGCGAGGTAGGCGCGCACTGTGTGCTCGCTCCGGCCGCGTTCGAGCCTGAGATAGGTCTCGTACTCGGCCAGGGCGTCGGTCATGGTCTCCACGATAGGCGCGGCGGGGCGCTCAGCCGGGGAGCACGCGGTCGGCCGCGAGTCCCCAGCGGATCACCGAGCCCAGGTGCCGGGACACCCCGCGGCGCGGCAGCCCCGCCAGCTCCCCGGCCCATTCGGGCAGCACCCGGTGGTTCTCCTCGGCCACGGCGCGGGCCACCGCGTACCCCGCGAGGCGGTGCGTGTCGAGTGCGCTGTGGCCGGTGTCGGCGAGCGGCACGAGCACCGCGTTCGGGGCCAGATCCACGATCCGCTCGGCGATCGGCCGCGGGGTTCGCAGGTCCCGCTCCCCCGAGATCACCGCGGTGGGCCAGGTGAAGGCCGGGAGGGCGGCGGGCAGGTCCACGGGGTCACCGGTGAACGGCGGGGTTCCCTCGCGGACGAACTCCTCGCGCGGATCGAAGGGCAGCCCGTCGGGGGCGTGCGCGAATCCGAGCTCGCCGTAGGTGATGCCCCGCACCAGATCGAGCTCGAACATCATCCGCCGGCCCGGCCCGTCCACCTCGCCCTCACCGAGGTGGGCGAGGCGATCCCACACCCTGCGCGAGCGGCCGGCCAGCCGGTCGCGGAACAGGCGCACCACCGCGTCCTCGCCGGCGAACTCGTAGGCGATGCGGCCCACGTGACCCACCTCCGACACCGGGACGATGCCGGCGCCGAGCAGGTCGCGCGCCGCACGCGCCGCGTCCCCCGGCCCCTGCCAGAGCAGGCGACGCACGTGGGCGCGGATCGCGTGCACGTCGTCCGCGCCGGAGAGCACGGGCGAGTCGAGCACCATCCCGGCCACGCGCTCCGGATGGCGGGCCCCGAACACCTGCGCCAGGTAGGTGCCGTACGACGTCCCGTAGATCACGGCGTTGTCGAGCCCGGCGTCGTCGAGCACGGCGGCCAGGTCGTCGGCCGCGGCGGTCACCGACACGGTCTCGGGCGGGATGTCGCCGCCGCCCGGGCCGGTGCGCGAGAGGCCGATCCCGCGGTGCTCCATCATCACCACGTCGAATCCGCGGCGGACGGCGTCCTTGCGGTGCAGGCGGTACGGCAGGACCGACGCCAGGCCGGGGCCGCCGGGCAGCACGACCAGCGGGATGCCGCGGTCGGGCGCGGGGCGCACGTACGCGACGTCGACGGTGCCGTCGCCGGCGGGGCGCCGCACGCGGCCGCCGCCGTTGGTCACGAGTCGTTCCGCGCTTCGGGCGAGCTGGTCCACGGCCCCGACCGTACCCAACTCGTCGCCGGAACCGCAGGCGCGACGCGGCGGGGTGCGGGCCGGCGCGGCGCCGCGCCGCAGCTGCGCCGCGGTCAGCCGCGGTCAGCCGCGGTCAGCCGCGGTGCTGCAGGCGGCGGCTGAGCCGGTTGCCGAAGAACTGGACGATCTGCACCACGATGATGAGCACGACGATCACCACGACGGTCAGCTGCCAGTTCGACTGCTGGTACCCGTACTGGCGGGCGAAGTCGCCGAGGCCTCCGCCGCCCACGTAACCGGCCATCGCCGACATGTCGACCACGGCGACGAACATGAACGTGTAGCCCAGCGTCAGCGGTGCGAAGCCCTCCGGGATCACGACGGTCGCGAGCGTCCGCAGCCGGCTCGCGCCCATGGCCCGCGCGGCCTCGACCACGCCCGGGTCCACGGACACGAGGTTCTGCTCCACCACGCGGCCGATCACGAACGTCGCCATCACGGTCATCGCGAAGGCGGCGGCCTCCGGGCCGATGCGGGTTCCGATGACCGCCTTGGTGATGGGCGCGATGGCCGTGATGAAGATGATGAACGGGATGGGCCGGATGATGTTCACCAGCACGTTGAGCACGCTGAACACGGCACGGTTGGCCAGCAGGTTGCCGGGGCGGGTGGCGTACAGCAGCGTGCCGTAGGCCAGGCCGAGGACGCCGCCGATGATCATGGTGAAGCCCACCAGGTACACCGTCTGGCCGATGGCCTCGACGAACACGTCCTGCGTGCCCGGAGGGAAGATGTCGCTGAGGAACGTCATCGGTCGATCTCCTTCCCCGTCTGCGGATCCTTGACGTGCGCCAGGCGCCCGAGCTGCGCGATCGCGGCGTCGATCCCGGCCTGGTCGCCGGTCACCGAGTAGGTCAGCGAACCGAACGGCCGGCCGCCCACCTCGGCGACGCCGCCGTACAGCACGCGGGCCGCCACGCGGTGCGCGGCGAAGACCTCCGCCGCGTCGAGGGCGTCGGGCTCGTCCCGCACGTCCACGGTGACGACGGTGCCGGGCCGCGCCTCGTGCAGGCGGCGCAGCGTCTCGGGCGCGACGTCGTCGCCGACGGCCGCGTGGATGAGCGACGCCGTGGCGGGCGACGTGGGCGCGGAGAACACGTCGTACACGGGGCCGTGGTCCACGAGCGCGCCCTGGTCCAGCACGGCCACGGTGTCGCAGATCCGGCGGATCACGTCCATCTCGTGGGTGATCACCACGATGGTGGTGCCGAAGTCACGGTTCACCCGCTGCAGCAGGTCCAGGACTTCGATCGTGGTGCCGGGGTCCAGCGCGCTGGTCGCCTCGTCGGCGAGCAGGATCTTCGGGTTCCGGGCCAGGGCGCGGGCGATGCCGACGCGCTGGCTCTGGCCGCCCGACAGCCGGCTGGGGTACTGATCCGCCTTGTCGCCGATGCCCACGAAGTCGAGCAACTCGGCGACGCGCTTCTTACGCTCCGCTTTCCCCGTTCCGCCCAGCGTGAGCGGGTACTCGACGTTGCCGGCGACAGTGCGCGAGTTCATGAGGTTGAAGCGCTGGAAGATCATTCCGATGTCCGCGCGCAGGGAGCGCAGGTCCCGCTCGCCGAGCGTGCCGACCACGGTGTCGAGCACCCGCACTTCGCCGGAGGTGGTGGACTCGAGCCCGTTGATCGTGCGGATCAGCGTCGACTTGCCCGCGCCGGACTGGCCGATGACGCCGGTGATCGATCCCTCGCGCACGGCGAAGCTGACCCCGTCGAGCGCCTTCGTCGTGCCGAAATCCCGGGTGGCTTCGCGGAATTCGATGGCCACCCGGGTGTCGGTGTCCGTGCTCACTTGGGTCCGGCGGCCTTCACCTGCTGCTGCAGGTCGGCGGTGAGCTGCTGCAGCTCCGCGGCGGGCTTGTCCACGAGGATGAACGAGTCGCCCTTGTCCTTCTTGAGCTGGTCGACGACCTTCTGGTCCTTGTACAGCGCGGCCAGCTTGAGGTACGTCGCGTTGTCCTTGTCGGCCTGGCGCACCACGAAGGCGTTGATGAACGGCTGCGACTGCGGGCTCGCCGGATCGTCCTTGGCGATGATGAGGTCCTTGCCCAGCTTCGCGTTCTCGGCGGGGTCGTTGTTGACCACGGCGCCGTCCACGCTGTCCAGGCTGAGCGCGGTCTGGTTGGCGTCCACCGGCTTGACCGACACCTTCGAGGCGGCGGTGTCGATATCGGCGGGGGTGACCTGGCGGTTCACATCGCCCTTGAGCTTGATGAGGCCGGCGGAGGAGAGCACGCCGAGCGCACGGGACTGGTTGGTCGGGTCGTCGGGGACCACGACGGTGCCGCCCTGCGGGATCTCGGCGACCGCCTTGTGCTTCTTCGAGTACAGCGGCAGCGGGTAGATCGCGGTCGCGCCGATCGGCACCAGGTCGGTGTTGTTCTTGGCGTTGTACTCCGCGAGGAACTGCAGGTGCTGGTACTCGTTGATCTGCAGGTCGCCGTCGTTGAGGGCGGCGTTGGGCTGCTGGTAGTCGCTGAAGTTCTGCAGCTCCACGTCGATGCCCTGATCCTTGGCCAGGTCCTTGTAGACGGTCCAGAACTGCTGGGCGCCGTCCGTGACGCCGATCCTGATGGTGTCGCTGCTCGAGCCGGAGCCGCACGCCGCGACCGAGGCGAGGGCGACGGGCACTACCAGGGCGAACGCGAAACGCTTCATCTTCACGGATTGCTCTCCAACGTCGTTGTGCGCCGGGGATCTCCCAGCTCGGGAAACGATACCTACCAGCCGGTACAGCGCAGCGCGGAACGCCGGGTTCCGCGCCGTTCGGCGTCCCGCTGACCAGGGTCGACGGCGCGCACCGGGTTTGACTCATGAGTGCGCGAAACCACGTGCGCGGGCGGGGTCGCCGAGTCGGTCAGGATTCGAGAAGCCCCGCGGCCTCTCCGCTCCTAATCTGGAGTGCGAGTACAGCGGCCCCATGAGGAGGACACCATGGCCACGAAGGCACCCGCATCGATCGCGTTCGACACCGTCGTCCGCCGGATCGGCGACCGCACCATCGTTCCGCTGCCCGCCGAGGCGAGCGCGGCGCTGCCGTCGCGCGGTCAGGTCGCGGCCACGGGCACCGTCGACGGGCACGAGTTCCGCACGGTCGTCGAACCGGATGGGCGCAAGGGGCACTGGCTCCGGATCGACGGTCCGCTCGAGGAGATCCGGGCGGGTGCCGGCGATCCGGTCGCACTGGAGCTGACGCCCACCAAGGAGTGGCCCGAGCCCGAGGTTCCCGACGACCTCGCCGCGGCCCTCGACGGCGCCCCCGACATCGCCGACGTGTGGTCCGGCATCACGTCCATGGCGCGCTGGGAATGGGTGCGCTGGATCGGCGCCACCAAGAACCCGGCGACGCGGGCGAAGCGGGTGGACGTGGCCGTCGACAAGATGCGCTCCGGCAAGCGGCGGCCGTGCTGCTTCGACCTCTCCTCCTGCACCGACCCCGAGATCTCCACGAGCGGCAAGCTCATCGAGGCCGACTGACGGCCGGCACGCTCCGGACTTGCACCTCACGCCGCGTGAGGGTGCATCGTCCGGGGCATGAACGAGTACTTCGACGCCTTCGAGATCGGCCCCACGTCCCAGCGCGGCGCCGATGCATCCGCCCCTGAGGTCTTCCGCGGCATCTACGCGATGCCCGCGTTCGTGACCGTCCCCACCTCCGATCTCGCCGTCTCGACGGACTTCTGGCTCCGCGGGCTCGGCTTCGTCGAGCTGTTCACCGTCCCCGGCCAGGTGGTGCACCTGCGCCGGTGGGCCTATCAGGACGTGCTGCTCGTGCCGGCCACGGAACCGCTCCCCGCCGAGGCGCCGGCGACGACCGTGAGTTTCTCCTGCGTGCTCAGCCAGATCGACGAGGTCGCCGCCGCCTGCGCGGGCCTCGTGCCGGGCTGCGTCCGCGGCCCCCGCGACACCCCCTGGCTCACCCGCGACGTGGAGGTGATCACGCCGGAACGGGTGCGGGTCGTGTTCACCGCCCCGAAGGAGTTCGATCCCGATTCCGAGGAGGCCCGGGACCTCGCGGCGGCCGGGATCACCGCGCCCCGGGAGGAGGTGCGCGACAATGACGTCGATGGTCGAGAGTGAACGCGCGCACGGCGTCACCGTCGGGGAGGCCGCCGAGGCGGCCGGCGTCACGGTGCGCACGCTGCACCACTGGGACGAGATCGGCCTCGCCTCCCCCTCGATCCGCACCTCGGCGGGGCACCGCAGGTACACCGAGGACGACCTCGAGCGACTGCGGCGCGTGGTCGCCTACCGCGACGCGGGCCTCGGCCTGGACGCGATCAGGGAGATCGTGGACGGCGGCGCGGGGATCGCGGCCACCCTGCGCGATCACCGCGCGCACCTGGCGGAGCGGATCGACGAGTTGCGAAGGCTCGACGAGAATCTCGGGCGCCTGTCCGAGGCCCATGAGCGCGGCGTGCTGCTCAGAGCCGAGGAGCAGTCCGCCGTGTTCGGGCCGGAGTGGGACGCCGGGCGGTCCGCCGACGCCCACGCGCTGTGGGGCGGCACGCGGCAGTGGGCGCAGTTCGCCGAACGTTCCGCGTCCCGGTCCCGGCAGGAGTGGCAGGCGCTCGCCGACGCGATGTCGGCGCTGCAGAACGAGCTCGCCCGGGCCTCGGACCGCGGCGTCGAGCCGGGCGACGACGACGCCACGGCGCTCGCCGAGAAGCATCGCGAGCTGTTCTCGCACTTCTTCCCCCTCACCCGGGAGATGCAGGTGTGCCTGGGCCGGATGTTCGCGTCGGATCCGGGCTTCGCGGGGCACTACAACGGGATCCGCCCCGGTCTGGCGGAATGGTTCCGGCGCATCATCGACGAGTCGGCCCGCGCCCACGGCATCGATCCGGACGCGGCCACCTGGCGCTGACCCCGCGGTGGTCATCGGGTCAACCGCCAGAGCGCACCGTCGCGGGTCACCAGGCCCTTGGATTCGAGGAGCGCGAGTTGGCCGATCACGGCGCGGCCCGGCAGGCCCGCGATCGCGGCGATCTCCGACGCGGGCAACGCCGATCGCGCCGGCAGCGCGTCGTGGACCCGCAGCGCGGGGCCGTCGAGGTCGTCCGTCGCGCGCACCGGCGCGTCGATCTCGGGCGCGATCTCGCCGATCGTCCCCACCGCTTCGACGACCTCCTCGCAGCGTGTCACGAGTGTCGCCCCGTCCCGGATCAGCTGGTGGCACGTCACGGACGTGGCGGCGGTGATCGGCCCCGGTACCGCGCACACCGGGATGGCGCGGTGCTTCGCCCACGTCGCGGTGTTCCTCGTCCCGGACCGGAATCCGGCCTCCACGACCAGCACACCGCGGGTCGCGATCCCCACCAGGCGGTTCCGGTTGAGGAACCGATGCCGCCCGGGCACCGTTCCCGGCGGGTACTCCGAGACGACCGCCCCCTCCTCACCGATCCGCCGGAACAGGCCGGCGTGGCCCGCCGGGTACGGCCGGTCGAGCCCACCCGCGACGAACGCCAGCGTCGGGCCGCCCGCGGCGAGCGCGGCCCGGTGTGCCGCCCCGTCGATGCCGTACGCCCCGCCGGAGACGATCGTGAACCCCTGCGCGGACAGGTCTCCCGCGAACTGGTCGGCCACGCGCTCCCCGTAGCTCGACGGTGCGCGGGTTCCCACCATCGACGCCGACCGTTCCAGCAGATCGTCGAGGCGTCCGTGCCCGATCACCCAGAGCGCCACCGGACGCAGCTCCCGCCACTCGTCCTCGTGCGTCATCTGCGGCGTCTGGTTCTTGAGCGCCAACTCCCCGAACCGGTACTCGGGCCACTCCTCGTCGTCCGGCGTCACCAGCCGGCCACCCAGGTGGCCGATGTGCTCCAGATCCGCCTCCGCCCGCACTCGGTCCGCACGCGCCGCGGTCGCCTCGAGGACGTCGACGAACTCCTCGGGGAACTCCCTGCGCCGCACCATGTCCGCGGCGGCCTCGGCGCCCACCGCATCGATCAGCCCGATCAGCGGTCCGCAGGGCGCCTCCGCCACACGGCTGAGGTAGGCCCATGCCACCCGGGCACCGTCGCATCCGCTCATGGCCGCCCCTGATCCCGGAACAACAACGCCTGCACCACTTCCGCCTCTCCCGGTTCGTCCAACCCCGCCAGGTCCGCCACCGTCCACGCCACACGCAGGCAGCGGTCAGCCCCGCGCGCGGTGATCGCCCCCTTCCGGAGACACTCCTCCAGAGGTTTGAGGGCCGCCCGGGAGAGCCGGAACCGTCGGCGCAGCACCACCCCCGGCACCTCCGAGTTCGTCAGCCACCCCTCCGACGCCCAGCGCGCGGCGGCCGCCTCACGAGCCTGCCGTACCCGCGCCCGGACCGCCGCGCTCGACTCCTCCGCCGAATCCGCCTCGTGCAGGGCTCCGGTCCCGGGCGGTTCCATCCGCACCCACAGGTCCACCCGGTCCAGCAGCGGCCCCGACAGCCTGCCGAGGTACCGGCGGCGGACCGTCGCCGTGCAGGTGCAGTCGCTGTCCCGGGCGGGCGCGCACGGGCAGGGGTTCGCCGCCAGCACCAATTGGAAGCGGGACGGGTACTTCACCACGCCGTCGCGGCGCGCGAGGCGGATCTGCCCCTCCTCCAAGGGCGTCCGCAGGGATTCGAGCGACTTGGGCCCCATCTCCGCGCACTCGTCGAGGAAGAGGACCCCGCGGTGGGCCAGGGAGACGGCACCGGGCCGCGCGAGGCCGCTGCCGCCTCCGACGAGAGAACTCACCGTCGACGTGGGGTGCGGCGCCACGAACGGCGGCACCGTGATCAGCGGGCGGTCGGACGGCAACTGCCCGACGATCGAATGGATCGCGGTGACCTCCAACGCCTCCCGCCGACCCAGCGGCGGCAGTATCCCGGGCAGCCGCGAGGCGAGCATCGTCTTCCCGATGCCGGGCGGGCCGGTGAGCATCACGTGGTGCGCCCCGGCCGCCGCCACCTCCAGCGCCGTCTTCGCCTCCGGCTGGCCCACGACGTCCGCCAGGTCCGGCACCGACGGCGCCTCGGCCTCGGGGAGACCACCCGCCGGGGCGACGAGCGGCCCCTCCCCCGCCAGCCAGGAGACCACGTCGGCGAGGTGCGCCGCGCCGAACACCTCGATCCCGTCCACCAGGCCGGCTTCGTCGAGGTTCGCCAGCGGCACCACCGCGCGCCGGAACCCGGCCTCCTTCGCGGCCAGCACCGCGGGCAGCACCCCGCGCACGGGCCGCACCCGCCCGTCCAGCGCCAGCTCGCCCAACAGCACCGTGCCCGCGAGCATGTCATCCGGCACCCGCTCCACCGCCCGCAGGATCGCCGCTGCGAGCGGAAGATCGTACACGGAACCGACTTTCGGGAGCGTAGCGGGCGAGAGCGCCAACGTGACCCGGGTGTCGGGGAACTTCAGTCCGATGTTGACGATCGCCGCACGGATCCGGTCCCGCGACTCCTGCAGCACCGTGTCCGGGAGGCCCACCAGGTGCACGGCCGGCAACCCGCCGCCGATGAACCCCTCGATCTCGACCACGGCGCCGTCGACCCCGGTGATCGCGACCGAGTGCACCTTGCTCAGCGCGGACATCACGCCACCCCCGCCCGGTACTCGAGCGTCACGGGGCCGCCCGGCGGCGTGAACACCGACGCCACGTCGATCCGGACCTGCGCGAACGCACCCTCACGCTCCGCGAGCCACCGCGAGGTGAGCGCCCGTAACTGCGCGACCTTCCGTGGCGTCACCGCCTCGAACCCGCTGCCGTACGCGGTCCCCGACCGTGTCTTGACCTCGACGACGGCGAGCAGCCCGTCCGGCGACCGGGCGATCACGTCCAACTCGCCCCGCAACCCGCCGCCCGAGTACCGCCAGTTCCGATCGAGCACCGTCCACCCCCGGTCGGCCAGGTATTCGCAGACCAGGTCCTCCCCTGCGCGCCCAACCTCGTTGTTCCCCATGGCGCAGATCATGCGCCGGGCCGGCCCCGGAAATCGGCACGTGCGCCGCCCAGAGGCACCACCTGTGGAGAAAAGAAGTTTCATACGTTCAGTTGTGGATCGATCGCCGATCAGCAGCGCCGAATCGGCTCCGCGCCACGCTCAGTAGGCTCGATCCGGTGTGGGCATTCTCCCGGCGCGTGATCCGGATCGTCGTGATCGCGGTCGTCGTCATCGTCGCAGCGTCGAGCGCCTGGGTGCACTGGGAGAGCCGGTCGCGCGTCGAGCCGAATGCGGCGCGGGAGTGGGTCATCGTGCTGGGCGACCGGGTGCACGACGGGGAACCGTCGGTGTACCTGCGGGAGCGGCTGGACACGACGCTGACCGTGCTGCGCGAGCACCGCGCCCAACGCGTTCTCCTCTCGGGCCACGCGGGATCGAAGAAGGGTGACGAGGTCGCGGCGATGCGCGGGTACCTCGTCGAGCGCGGAGTGGACCCGGGATCGATCACCGACGATCGCTTCGGGGTGACGACCTACCAGACCTGCGCCCGGGCGAAGGCGGTGTTCGCCATCGATGCCGCGGTCCTGGTGACCCAGGACTTCCACCTGCGCCGCGCCGTCGCCCTGTGCCGCACCGAGGGCATCGACGCCGTGGGCGCGGAGGCGGATTCGGACGCCGGCGTCTACCTGACCGTCCGTAACTGGTTCCGCGAGATCGCCCTCTCCCGGCCCAAGGCGGCGCTCGACGCGCTCAGCGATCCGGGCCCGCGGACCCGCGAACGCTAGCCGCGGCGCCACCGAGAACTCCGCCGCCGGTCACTCCGGCAGCCGGAGCTCCGGCTTGTCCAGCTCCTCGATGTTGACGTCCTTGAACGTGACCACGCGGGCCTGCTTGAGGAACCGTGCTGGCCGGTACATGTCCCACACCCACGCATCGGTCATCCGCACCTCGAAGTAGACCTCGCCGTCGGCGTTGCGCGGGATCAGGTCGACCCCGTTGGCCAGGTAGAACCGGCGCTCGGTCTCCACCACGTAGGTGAACTGGCTCAGCACGTCCTTGTACTCGCGGTACATGGACAGCTCCATGGCGGTCTCGTACTTCTCGAGATCCTCTGCGCTCACGTCGTCCTCCTCACCGTCATCCATCTGACGTACCCTGCGAACCTTTCCAGACTAGCGCGCCGCAGCCGCGCGACCCGCAGACGCGGCCAGTGCCGCGCGCACGTTCTGGTACCGCATCCGGTGCTCGCTGCTCGGCCCCAGCACGCCGAGCGCGTCCATGTGCACGGCCGTCGAGTAGCCCTTGTGCACCGCGAAGCCGTACCCGGGGAAGTGCCCGTCGAGCTCGGCCATCACCCGGTCCCTGGTCACCTTGGCGAGCACGCTGGCCGCGGCGATGCACGACGCGGCGGCGTCTCCCCCGATCACGGGCAGCGACGGGATGCCCAACCCGGGCACCGAGAACCCGTCGATCAGCACGTACCCGGGACGCACCTGCAGGGCGGCCACGGCCCGTCGCATCCCCGTGATGTTGGCGACGTGCAACCCGATCCGGTCGATCTCCGGCGCCGGGATCGACACCACGGACCACGTGACGGCGTGCTGGAGGATCTTCGGGTACAGCTCCTCGCGCGCGCTCTCGGTGAGCTTCTTCGAATCGTCGAGCCGCGCGAGCGCCGGCGGGATGCGGGGCGGCAGGACGCACGCGGCCACCGTCATCGGGCCGGCGCACGCGCCTCGCCCGGCCTCGTCGATGCCCGCGACGGGCCCCAGCCCCGCCCGGCCGAGCACGTTCTCCAGGGTGCTCAGGCCCGACGATGTCCGCACCACCGGCCGAGGGGGCCAACGGTCACGCATGACGCCTTAGCCCTGCTGCGGGTTGATGGAGCGCACGCGCTGCCACCGGTCGAACGGGTAGATGATCGCGGCGACCTTGCCGCGGATGTCGGCCTTCGGGACGGTGCCCTGGAGCTCGTCGTCGATGTGATATCGCGAGTCCGCGGAGGCGGTCCGGTTGTCGCCCATGACGAACACGTTGCCGTCGGGGATGCTGATCGGTCCGAACGGCTTGCCCCAGCACGCGTCGGCCTGGGCGACTTGCTTGGCGACGTCCGCGAGATACGGCTCGGTGATCTTCCTACCGTCCACGGTGACGCCGGTCTCGTTGCGGCACTCGATCTTCTGGCCGCCCGTCGCGATCACGCGCTTGACGAGATCGTTCTCGTTGGGCGGCTGCAGGCCGACGTAGGAGAGTCCCTCCTGGATCCCCCGGATCACGGTGTTCTCCGAGCGCACGGACGGGCGCCCCTCCATGTCCCAGGACGCGGTGGGGCCCTTGAACACGATCACGTCGCCGGGCTGCGGGTCGCCGCCGTAGTAGCTGATCTTCTGCGTCACGATGCGGTCTCCCGTGCATCCGTTGCATCCGATCAGGGTGGGTTCCATCGATTCGGACGGCACGTACCACTGCCTGCCGACGAAGTTCTGCAGCAGGAAGCTGAGCACCAGCGCCACGAGGACGATCGCGCCGATCTCCAGCGGCCAGTTGGTCTTCTTCCCGGCTTTGGCCCCCTTGCCCTTCTTCCCGGCTCGCGGCGCGGTGGCGGGTTCGGCCTCGGACGCGGCGTGGCGGCCGCGCGGCCGACCGGTCGGTCCGGCGGCCGAGGACGCGGAGCCGTCGGGATCGGGGGCCGACTGGGGGTTCGTCTGCTCGGGCACGAATACACCCTACCGAGCGCACCCGCGCGCGGTCCTGAAGCGTCGGCGCCCGTCGCCCGCGGGATGGTCAGCTGTTGATCAGCCGGACCGCCTGGGGCAGGAAGGTCGACGCGTCGAAGGGCACGATGTGCACCACCCCTCCGGACTGCGGGGCCTCGATGATCTGGTTGTTCCCCAGGTACAGCGCGTTGTGCTGCGTACCGCCCTCGCCCCGGAACACGATGTCGCCGCGCTTGAGCTGCGACACCGGGACCTTCTGTCCCACGTTGTACTGGTACCCGGAGTACTTGGGTAGGCCGATGCCCACGGCGGCGAAGGCGTATTGGATCAGCCCGGAGCAGTCGAAGCCCGAGCGGGCGAAGTCGCCGTGACTGTCGGCGACGCCGCCGTCGCGGACGCCCTGACTCGCGCCGTAGTGGGTTCCGCCGCCCCAGACGTAGGGCGTCCCCATCACCGATTGGGCCCGCGCGATCACGGTCTCGATGGCCTGCGACCCCGACGACGATGCGGCGGCCTGCGCGGGCGCGGCGGCGGGCGCGGGCGCGGCGGCGGGCGCGGGAGCCACACCCTGCTGCTGCGCGGGCGCGCCGAATCCGAACACGGAGGTCGCGGAGTTCAGCAGGTTCTGCGCGAACCCGCGCGCCGCCCCCGCCGGATCTGCGGCCCCCTGCCCCGCGGC
>NZ_HE997627.1:808065-946982 GCF_000312385.1 Tsukamurella sp. 1534
CCTGCCCCGCGGCCGGCGCCTGGGGCTGCGCGGCCGCGGCGCGGGGGCCTGAGCCGGTGCGGCGGGTGCCTGGGCCTGCGCGACGGGCACCTGCTGCTCCTCCGCGACGACGTACGCGTCGTAGATCCGGCGCTGTTCGGCGCGGTCGTCGGCGGCGGCCTTGGCATCGGCCAGCGCCCTCCCCGCGAGTTCGCGGCTCTGCACGAGCGCCTGTTGCTCCCCCTCCTGCTTCCGCAGCGCGACCACCGCCGCGGTGATCGAATCCTCCGCAGTGCGCCTGCGGTCCACGGCCGCACGGGCGGCGGCATCGGCCTGAATCTTGCTCGCGCGGGCCGCGCCGCGCGAGGCCACCGCCCTGTCTTTGGCCACGCGGAGCTTCTCTATGGCCCGCCGCTGGTCCTGCGCGAGCGCATCGAGAGTGGAGCGGCGCTCGATCGCGACACCGGGATCGTTGCCGCCGAGCGCGTTCACGAGCGTGCCGGCGGTGTTGCCCTGCTTGTACCGATCACGGACCACGCGGTCGAAGCGCTCCTGGGAGGACCTGATCCGGCCGTCGGCCTCGGCGACGCGCTTGTCGGCGATCGCGATGGCGCTCGACGCGGCCTGCTTGGCGTTGAGCGAACTCTGAACGTCGACGACGGCGCGGTTCACCGCCTGTCGCCGGGCGGCGACCGCTCCGCGGAGGTCGGCGATCCTCTGGTCGGCCCGCGCGACTCGGTCGACCAGGCGGGCGACCACGTTCTCCCCGCCTGGCTCGGCCCGCGCCGTTCCCGCCGCGGCCGCCTCGCCCACCAGCAGTGCGCCGGCGGCGACCGCGACCATGATCGATCGTGCGGCGAATCTCGAATCGGGATGTGCCATCAGTCGCCTCCCTGTGTGCATGGCCGGCGCCCCGCTCCTCGACACCCCTACGTCCCAAGAGCATCACGAGCCTCATTGGCACCGTATAACACATCCGCACCATTCGGTGGCATTGACGACGGACACCGCGGGCGCACCCGATGATCAGATCCGTGTGTCGCGGTGTTCGAGCACGCGGTCGACGGTCGCGATGACGAGCGTCGTCAGGAGCGCGGCGGCGATCAGGATCGAGACGACGATCGCCACGCCGATGATGCCGTCGTCGGCGAAGGATTCGGTGCCGAGCTGGGTCGCGCGGCTGACCAATCCGTAAGGGCTGACGAAGATGACGGCCTCCACGTTCATCGTCAGCAATGCGGCGGATAGGCCCGATCCCACCAGAGCGACCGCAATAGGTGCGGCGAAGGACCGCAGCAGCATCGAGAGCCCCGATTGCAGAGCGGCGACGGGAACGCTCGACAGGGCTACGAGCCCACTGACGAGGAGGTACTCGGCCGGAAGCATGCCCGGGAGGCCGAAAACAGTCTTGCCGAGGACGACAACGGCTCCGAGCATGACCAATTGCATGGTCACCGCCGGCAGTGCGACCGCAGCGGTCTTGGCGACGACGATGGACGAGGACCGGGTGGGTCCGCTCATGAGGGCGTTCCAGTTGGAGCCGTGGTGCTCGGAGCGCCAGACCAGCGAGGCGAGGACCCCGATGCCGATGGCGAGGGGGAAGAGCCCGTAGAACACGACGGACCGCAGCCACAGGGTGTGCCAACCGTCCTCGAGCGGCGCACCGTCGACGAGGGTGTTGACCACGCCGGTCACGGCGAGCACGATCGGCAGGATCAGGACGATCACCCAGGCCATGGATCGCTTGAGTTTGATGAGCTCGGCGCCGATCGTCCGCATGTCAGGCCTCCTGACGGTCGAGCCGACCGGTGACGAGCGCGAACGCGGCAATGACGACCACACCGAGAACGGCGACACTCACGTGAGCCGGAGGCACCGAAACCAGTGTCGTGCCCCGATATTCGGCGGGCATCGCCAGCGTGTAGTACCCCCACGGCACCAAGTGGTTCACCCAGTCGGGCATCCCGGAGGCGACGAGGGCGAAGACGAGGCCGAGCAGGCCGACGCCGATTCCGGCGAGCTGGTTCTCGATCCGCGCCGCCAGGACGACGTGCACCGCCAGGACGACGAGGTTGATGACCAATACGGATAGCGTGATGCCGCACCACCGCCCGAGCGGGATCTCGTTGCCGAGCACGAACACCCCGGCGACCAGTGCGATCACGGCGGCGAGCGCCACTGCCGTCGTCACGATCACCCCGAGTGCGACGAACTTCGCCCGGCTCACGCGCCCCGCCGCCGCACCGGACGTCGCAGACGACAGCCACCCCTTGCTGAGGTGTTCGATGTCGACCTGGCGGCTGGCGAGCACGGCGATCAGCAAAGGGGACGCGGTCAGCGCGCCTTGCCCGATACCGGTCAGCAGCAGATTCCACGCGTGCTCCGCCCCGGGGACGAAACCGGGTCCCGACGCCGAGTAGAAGACGATCGCGAGCGTCAGCACGAACAGGGCGAGAGCGATCGGCCCGCTGCGCAGGCGGCGCATCTTGGCGAACTCGTTGACCACGACCGACGGGATCATAGGGAGCCACCTGCGGTCAGAGTCATGAACACGTCCTCCAGCGACTGTTCGTCGCGGCGGACGCCGTAGACCCCGATGCGCTCGCGAACCAGACCGGCCACGATGCCGGCCGTGGTGCGGTCGTCGACACCGGGGACGCGCACGACGGCGTTATCGAGGCGGGTGCCGTACTCCCGCGCCAACAGGCTGTGCGCGTGGCGCGGCTCGGCGCACTCGATGAGGACGTCGGGCCTCGCGGCGGAGAAGAGCTGATCGCGGCTGCCCTGGAAGATCATCCGCCCCTCGGAGAGGATCCCCAGCATCGTGGCGGTCTTGTCGATCTCCCCCAGCAGATGCGAGGACACCATGACGGTCACTCCACCGTCGGCCAACCGGCGCAGAAGGCCGCGGATCTCCTCGATCCCGGCGGGATCGAGGCCGTTGGTCGGCTCATCGAGGATGAGCAACTCGGGCCGGCGGGCCAGCGCCATGGCGATACCGAGGCGCTGTTTCATCCCCAGGGAGAATTCGCGGACCTTCTTGTCCATGTGGCGCTCCATGCGCACGGTTCGCACGGCGTGGTCGACGTGCTGGTCGGTGAGCCCCAGCAGGCGCGCGACGATCTTCATGTTCTCCCGCCCGGTCAGGTGGGCATAGCCGGGAGGCGATTCGATGAGCGAGCCGATCTTCCCCAGCAGCTCCCGCCGAGTGCCCCGATTCATCGGCTTGCCAAGCACTTCGACGTGTCCACTGGACGGACGGATGAGATTGAGCAGCATTTTCATCGTGGTCGACTTGCCCGATCCGTTCGGGCCGAGGAACCCGTAGACGGCCCCCTCGGGGATTCGCAGGTCGAGGTCCTGCACGACCGGGTGGTCCCCGTACTTCTTGGTCAGCTTCTCCGTGGCGACGACGAACGACATGCCCTCGATGCTTCCGTGTACGGAGCGGCATATCGTCTGCTCAGACGACTATCTTCGCGTAGTCGATCCGCACTATCCCGCCGACTGAGGGCAGCCGGTCCGGCGGCACGGTTCATGGTTCCGGGCCGTGACGAGGCCGAGCCGATGCGCCAGGACCACGGCCTGAACCCGATCCCGCAGCTCCAGTTTCGTGAGGATGCGCTGGCCGTGCACACGAACGGTGTTCTCGGCGACCACTAGGCGCTCCGCGATCTCGGCGTTCGACAGGCCGTAGCCGATCAGCGTGAGCACCTCGTGCTCGCGTCGAGTCAGCACATCCAGACGGATGCCGGATCGAGCCGGCGGAACGGCGACCGGTGGGGAGAAGTGTTCCAACAGCCGACGGGTCGTGCTCGGAGCGACGACTGCGTCACCGTTGTGCACGTGCGTGATCGCGGCCGCCAGCTCGGCGAGCGGGGCGTCCTTCAGCAGGAAGCCCGACGCGCCCGCCTCGATCGCCTCGTACGCGTACTCGTCCAGATCGAATGTCGTCAGCACCAACACCGGCGGCCCTCCGGCTTCCCTGATCCGGCGAGTCGCTACCACCCCGTTCATGCGCGGCATGCGCACATCCATCACCACGACGTCGGCATCGACTTCAGTGAGCAGGTCGAGAGCGGTATCGCCGTCGTCGGCGTCCCCGACCACCTCGAACTCCGGCCGGGACTCCAGTACCGCCCGGAACCCCATCCGATACATCTCCTGATCGTCGACCAGCACGAGTCGGATCGTCATCGCTCACCTCCGGTGGGCAGCACCGCGTGGACCTCGAAGCCTCCCCGGGCACGGCGGCGAAACCGTACCTCGCCGTCGTACGCGTTCACCCTTTCGCGCATCCCCACCAGGCCATGGCCGCCGGTGTCGGTCCAGGCGAGATCGCTGCGAGGCCCATCGCCATCGTCGACGACGCGCACCTCGACCACGTCGTCGGCGTAGGCCACCGACACCTCGATCACGCTCATCATCGGTCCACCGTGCTTCCGCGCGTTCGTGAGCGCTTCCTGAACGATCCTGTGCGCGGCCAGATCCACCCCCGGAGGCAGTTCCCGCGGTTGACCGGCGACCGACACATCGACCCTCGTCCCACTCGCCCGCAACGGCACGATCAGCTGGTCGAGGTGCGCGAGTCCCGGCTGTGGCGCCATGGCCGGCTCGGCGTCGTCGCGCAACACGTCGAGCATCCTTCGCATGTCCGACATCGCCGCCCGGCCGGTGTCACGCACCTGCGCGATCATCGCCTTCGCCCGCTCCGGTTCGGCGTCGACGGTGACGGTGGCACCGTCTGCGGCGACGACCATCGTGCCGAGACCGTGCGCAACGATGTCGTGGATCTCGCGCGCGATCCTCGCCCGCTCCTCGGCAGCTGCGACCTTCGCGTGCGCGTCCCGCTCCCGCGCCAGCCGCCATGCCACCTCCTGCAATCCGGCGATGTACCGACGACGCACCCGGGTCAAGGCGCCGATGATCGCCGCCAGCACATCGGCGAGGACGAGCACGCCGACCTCGCCGATCCTGATGTATCCCACGTCGATCAGGGGGATGCTCGCGGCCACCATCCACACGGCGACGGCGACCACGGCCGCAACGACCACGGGCCCGCCACGCCGTGTGCTGAGGAAGTAGAGCATGAGCGCGAGCACGATCATGGGCGCGACGCCGAACCCCGACGCGAGCAGCATGTACAACCACGAGGCCAGATAGACGGCGATCGACGAGACCAGCGGAGACCGGCGCCGGAACACGTAGAGCACGCAGATCGCCGCGGACGATGCCACGAGAGCGGCGTAGGCCGCGGCGCCGAGACGTGCGACGCCGACGTCACCGAGGTACAGGCTGGTCGTGTACATCAGGTCGTACAAGAAGATCGACGTCGCGACCACGACGTCCACGGCCGCAGAATGCCGCCGGAACCAGTCGACGACCTTCGACGGGGACGTCGTCTCCGGCTCGCCGGACCGACCGTGCGGGCGCGGGTCGAGCATCGACGCGTCCGCCCACTGCGCCGCCTCTCCGCTGCCCAGCCCCATGTTCGCCAAGGGTAGCGCCGCGCGACGACCGGTCCGAGAAGGCGGTTCGCCGTTTCGGCACCCGCGGCCAACCGGTTCCGGCCATAAGAAAAGGCCCTGACCTGCGATCAATTCGCAGGTCAGAGCCTCTCCGAAGCGCTAGATCAGCGCTTCTCCTTGATCTTGGCGGCCTTGCCGCGCAGGTCGCGGAGGTAGTACAGCTTCGCGCGACGGACGTCACCACGGGTGAGGACGTCGATCTTGGCGATGTTCGGGGAGTGCACCGGGAAGGTGCGCTCCACACCGACGCCGAAGGACACCTTGCGCACCGTGAAGGTCTCGCGCACGCCGCCGCCCTGGCGGCGGATCACGACGCCCTTGAACACCTGGACGCGCTCCTTGCTGCCCTCGATGACCTTGACGTGCACGTCAAGGGTGTCGCCGGGGCGGAAGTCGGGCACATCGCTGCGCAGGGACTGCTGGTCAATGAAGTCGAGCGTGTTCATCGCTTGATCACCGTTTCTTGCTTCTTCTTCGCGAGCAGAGGACCCTGGCGGCCCGACGCGACTACCGCCGCGGGGGTTCGACCGGTTCGTACTCCTGGCTTGCCGGCCGCTCCGCAGCCGGATACGCCCGGGCAGCACGCAGCCCAGGCAACCTGTTGATTGTGCCAGATCGACGCCGCTTTCGAGAAATCGTGAGGCGACGGGCCATGGAGCGGGGCCGGCGGGGCGGCGCCGGGGCGGGCACGACGGTGCGGTCCAGTTCCTTCTCGGCGTCCTCACGGAGGCTCGGCAGCAGGTCGGGGCGGCCGGCCATGAGGTCCTGGACGGCGATCTTCGCCCGGATCAGCGGCCTACGCAGTCGCCGCTCCCGGCGGAGCGCCCGCAGCATCCGGCGGGAGTCCTGGTCGTAGCGCCAGCGGGCCCACGGCGCGCCGGGACGCGCGAGCCGCACCGCGCCGATCAGCAGCAGCGGGAAGAAGAACAGGCCGACCAGACCGGTCCAGATCTTGCCCTTGAGCAGCACGATCGCGGCCGTGGCCATGCTGATCACCGCGAACCCGATCTGAGCGGCGCGCTCGGGCGAATCGCGGAAGCCACCGATGTCCACGAAGTCCAGCGGCCGCAGCCCCAGCAGCAGCAGGCCCGTCACCGCGACGGCCACGAATACCGCATCCACAGAGGTGCGGCCCTCCTCCTGCCAGTACACGTCGCGCAGGTACAGGATCAGGGCGAACTCGTCCAGGATGAGGGCCGCCCCCAGCCCGAAGATCCCGGAGAGCACCGCGGCCGTCGTCGGGGTCGCCGTTTCGAAGGTCGCGATCAGGCCGATCGCCGCGCCCAGGCACAACACCACTCCGAACACCATGTGGTGCAGGTGCAGGCCGCCGGGCCGGACGTTCCCGAACCACCACCGCACCTGCGCGCGGATCAGCCGGACGCTGACCCGGATGCACAGGAAGCCCACGATGAGACCGACGAAGAAGGAGAACAGCGGCAGCCGCCCCGCTTCCACGACGTCACGAGCGAACCAGGTGGACATGCCTCCAACCTAGCGCCGCGCACCGTCGTCCCCGGTCAGGTCGGTCGACGGTCCGCGTTCGCGTCTACTTCCCGAAACCGGCCTTGCGGAGCGCGTCGGCCATCGAGCCCGACGGTGCCGCCTGCTCGCGTCCGCGCCCACCGCCGCGGTTCTGGCCACCGCCGCGGTTCTGGCCACCGCCGCGACGCCCGCGGTCCTGGCCGCCCCGGTCCTGGCCGCCCCTGCGGCCGTCGCCGCCCTGGCCCCGGTTCTGGCCACCGCCCTGAGTTCGCTGCTGCCCGCCGCTGCGCTGCTTGGCCGCGTCGTCGTTGAGCCGCAACGAGAGCCCGATGCGCTGCCGGTCGACGTCCACGTCGACCACCTTGACCTTGACCACCTGCCCGGACTTGACCACCTCGTGCGGGTCGGAGACGAACCGGTCGGACATGGCCGAGACGTGCACGAGCCCGTCCTGGTGCACGCCCACGTCGACGAACGCGCCGAACGCGGCGACGTTGGTCACGACGCCCTCGAGCACCATGCCGGGCGTGAGGTCGGAGACCTTCTCGACGCCCTCGGCGAAGGTGGCGGTGGCGAACGCGGGGCGCGGATCGCGGCCGGGCTTCTCCAGTTCGGCGAGGATGTCGGTCACCGTCGGGACGCCGAAACGCTCGTCGGCGAGCTCCGCGGCGATGTCCGTGGGACGCAGCTTCGCGAGCGCGGGACCGTTGCCGATGAGTTCGGCGAGCGCCAGGCCGGAGCGGTCGAGGATCGTCCGCACCACGGGGTACGCCTCGGGGTGCACCCCGGACGCGTCCAGCGGATCGTCGCCGCCGCGGATGCGGAGGAAGCCCGCGCACTGCTCGAAGGCCTTGGGGCCGAGGCGCGGAACGTCGAGGAGGGCCTTGCGGCTGCGGAACGCGCCGGTCGCGTCGCGGTGCGCCACGATCGACGTGGCGAGGGTCTCGGTGACACCCGACACCCGCGCGAGCAGCGGCGCCGAGGCGGTGTTGAGGTCGACGCCCACCGCGTTCACCGCGTCCTCGACGACGGCGTCCAGGCTCTTGGCGAGACTGCCCTGCGCCACGTCGTGCTGGTACTGGCCCACCCCGATCGACTTGGGATCGATCTTCACGAGCTCGGCGAGCGGATCCTGCAGGCGCCGGGCGATCGACACCGCGCCGCGCAGCGAGACGTCCATATCGGGCAGTTCCTGCGATGCGTACTCGGACGCGGAGTAGATCGACGCGCCGGCTTCGCTGACCACGGCCTTCGCCGGGACCTTGGCGCCGGCCTTCTTGATCTCCGCCAGGAGCTCCGCGGTCAGCGCGTCGGTCTCGCGCGAGGCGGTGCCGTTGCCGATGGCCACGAGCTCCACGTCGTGCCGGGCGATGAGCGCGGCCAGCAGCGCCTTGGACTTGTCCCACTGGTTCTGCGGCTGGTGCGGGTAGATGATCAGGGTGTCGAGCACCTTGCCGGTGCCGTCCACCACGGCCGTCTTCACGCCGTTGCGGAAGCCCGGGTCCAGGCCGAGGGTGGGCCGGGTGCCGGCGGGTGCGGCGAGCAGCAGGTCCTTGAGGTTGGTCGCGAACACTCCCACGGCGTCGTCCTCGGCGCGCTGCCGCAGCCGGGTGCGGGCGTCGACGGTGGCCGACACCATCAGCTTGGTCCGCCACGCCCAGCGCACCACCGTGCCGAGCCACTTGTCGGCTGCGCGGCCCTCGTTGCGCACACCCAGGGTGCGGGCGACCATCGCCTCGTACTCGGCGTCCTCGCCGCCGTCGAACGCGAGCGAGAGCACCTCCTCCTTCTCCCCGCGGAGCACGGCCAGCACGCGGTGGCTGGGCATCTGCTCCAGCGGCTCGGAGAACTCGAAGTAGTCGCGGAACTTCTGTGACTTCTGCGGGTCCGCGCCCTCGCGGACGGCGGTGCGCAGCGTGGAGTCGGTCCAGAACTTCTCGCGGACGGAACCCACCAGCTCGGCGTCCTCGGAGGCGCGCTCGACGAGGATGTGCCGCGCACCCTCGAGCGCGGCCGCGGCATCGGCGACGTTCTCGCCGAGGAACTCGGCGGCCAGTTCCTCCGGAACCAGGGACGGGTCCTCGAGGAGGCGCTCGGCGAGCGGCTGGAGCCCGTTCTCGCGGGCGATCTGCGCCTTGGTGCGCCGCTTCGGCTTGTACGGCAGGTAGATGTCCTCGACCCTGGCCTTGGTCTCGGCGGCGAGGAGGGCGGCGCGCAGCTCGTCGGTGAGCTTGCCCTGCTCCTCGATCGAGGCGATCACCGCGTCGCGGCGCTCATCGAGTTCGCGCAGGTATCCGAGCCGCTCCTCGAGGGTGCGCAGCTGGGCGTCGTCGAGGCTGCCGGTGACCTCCTTGCGGTACCGGGCGATGAACGGCACCGTCGAGCCCTCGTCGAGGAGTTTGACGGCCGCGGCCACCTGGTTCTCCCCCACCGACAACTCGTCGGCGATGCGGGCGGATACGGACTTCACGGGCGCGCTCGAATTCACGCGGCCACCCTACCGACGGTCCCCGACGAGTTCCGCGAGCACCGGCTCCGTGGCGCCGCACACCATCACCGCCTCGTAGGCCACATCGGGCAGCCCGTCGCCGCCGTCACGGACGAGGAAGTACAGCGCCGACATCGCCCGCGCGGACTGGAAGCCCAGGATGTAGCCGGTGTGATCGCCGTCGGCCCGGCACGCCTGGGCGGCCCGGTCGAGACTCTCGACCGCCGCGGCGAGGCGCTCCGCCTCGCCCCTCCGGGAGCCCGGCGCGCGGCGTTCGTCGAGCAGGACCTCTCCCGCGGCGTCGAGCCGCGGATCCGCTGCGCGGTCCAGGGAGTCGGCGACGAGCGAGACCCCCGCCGCGTGCCGCCGCGCGGGAGGCACGGCGGCGACGGTCTCGGCCAGGTCCGGCAGGCTAGTACTGCGGTGCATCGGCGTCCTCCCAGCCCGCGGCCCACGCATCCGGTGACCACGTGGGGTGGAAGCCCAGAGCGCGTAGGTGTTCGCTCACGTCGCCGGGCGGTTCGACGGTGCCGACCACGGGGCCCGGCGCGAATCCGTGTGCGGCGCAGAACGTCGCGACGGAGAGCTCCGGCCACGCCTCGTTGCCGGCGGCGAGCTCGCCCTCGCGCAGTTCCACGCCGGGCCGGAGGTAACCGTCGAGCTCGGTGGTGCCGATGAGGCGCCACGGGCGTCCGTCCTCATCGGTGACGGCGGCGACGGCCATACGCACCCAGGACCGCGCGGGACCGCCTACCGCGGCGCACAATTCGCGTAGCCGGAGGTTGAGGTCCTGGGGCGCGGCGCCCGGGACGTCGTAATGCGCGGCCCGGTGCTGCCCGTCCCCGCCCATCGCGCGGCCCATCATCCCCATCGCCGCCATCGGCGCGAATCCGGACAGCGCGGCGCCGTGGCCGGCGGCGAGTTCGGCGGACCGTCGTTGCGCCTCCTGCGCGGCGTCCTCGGCCTCCGCGCGGCCGCGCTGGTCCGCGAGGTCTGCGGCCTGCTCGGCCCCGGGATCGTCGGGCGGCGCCTGCCCGCGGGCCTGCAGCCGGGCGAGCCCGGTGCGCGCCGCCACGTCGGTGAGGCGTTCGCGGGTCGCGTCGACGAGATGCGCGTAGTCGTCCACGAATCGGGCACGGGCCGAGTCGAGTTCGGCCGCACGAGTCAGCACGCCCGACGGTGCGGCCACCGCCAGATCGGCGGCGATCCGCCGGGCCTCGGCCTCGGCCGCGAGGTAGGCGCCGGACCGTCCCTCATAGGGGGCGGGGGCGACGGGCCAGAGGTCGTCCGCGGTCATCGCACCGCCTCGATGGCGCGGGCTCCGGCCTCGTCCGCATCGACGGCCGCCCGGGCGTGCCGGCGGATCCGGGTGGCCAGTGCGCGCAGGTCGGCGACCGCGGCGGCGTGGAGGTCGCGCGCCGCGGCGTCCGACGCGGCGGGGACGCCCCCGAGCGCCCGGCCGTAGCGGTCCGCGGGCAGGTCCAGCCGAGGCGGGTCGCCCAGGCCGTCCGCGAGCGCGTCGACGGTGCGCGCGGCCCGCTCCCACGCCGCGCGTTCCATCTCCATCACGACGGGCCCCTTGTCAGCTCGGCCCGGGCGCGGTAGTGGTCCTGCAACGAATCCACCGCCCGCCCGGCCAGTTCCGCGATCAGCGGCCCGAGACGCTCGGGTGGATGGGCGCGCGGCGCGCCGGGCGCGAGTTCCACGCCGACCACGTGCCCGCGCACGTCGACGGTGACCGCGACCAGCCTGTCCTGCGAGCGGGCCGTGACGCGCGCGCACCGGAACTCCTCGTCCAGTCGCGCGAGTTCGGCCTCGCGCCGTTCGACCTCCGCCAGCAGCGCGGCGGCGCCCGTGTGTTCCATGAATCCCCCAGGTCCGCGGGCGCCCCACGCCCACTGCGATCATCATGCCCCGGACGTCCCGCCCGTGCCCGGGGATCCTCCGATCCCGTCCGCGGCCGGTAGCGTCACCAGGATCCGGGCTCCGCCGAGTGGCGAGTCCACGGCTCGCGCGGAACCGCCGTGTGCCCGCGCGGTCTCGGCGACGATCGCGAGGCCCAGCCCGGTGCCTCCGGCATCGCGCGAGCGGGCGTCGTCCAGGCGATGGAACCGGCCGAAGACGCGCTCGCGCTGATCAGTGGGGATCCCCGGGCCGTCGTCGTCCACGGCGATCGTCACCTCGTCGCCGGCCGCGCCGATCGTCAGCTCGACGGCGGACGCCGCGTGCCGGCCGGCGTTGTCCACCAGGTTCTGTACCAGTCGCGCCAGCTGCGCCCGCGAGCCCCGGACCCGGGCGCCGCCGCTCTCGCGCACCGCGAATCCCACGCCGCCCGGCGCGTCGAGGTCCCCGATCACCGCGGCGAGCGGGACTTCCACTGCGAGCGCCTGCTCCCCCGCCTCCAGCCGGGCGAGCGTGAGCAGGTCGGTGGCCACGCTCTGCAGGCGGTCCACGTCGAGCAGCGCCTCGCGGACCGCCTCCGCCTGGTCGACGCGGTCGGGGTACGCGGCCGCCACCTCCAGATCCGCGCGGACCACGCCGATCGGTCCGCGCAGCTCGTGCGCGGCGTCGGCGACGAACCGGCGCTGACGGTCCGCGGACTCCTCCAGCCGCCCGAGGGTGACGTTCATGGTGCGGGCGAGGCGCGCGACCTCGTCCCGGCCGCCGACCTCGGGCACACGCAGGCTCAGGTCACCGGACGACAACTCGCGGAAGCGTCGTTCGATGTCCCCGACGGGGCGCAGCGCGCGTCCCGCCACGAGCCAGGCGATCAGGCCGGTGATGAGCCCGGCGAGCGGCGCGGTCGCGATCACGCCGATCCGCCCCCATTCGGAGAGCACCTGCTCCACCCGCACCGCGACGGTCGCCTGACGCGGAACACCCTGCGCCGGGCCACCTTCCATTCTGTCGACGCCGGTCGGTCCCCACACAGCGTCCCCGCTCGCCGACGGCGCCTGCGCCGCGGGCCTCATGTCCGCGAGCACCACGTCGGTGAGGAGCCACACGAGCGCGAAGGCCACCACCGCGTATCCGACGAACACGACCGCGCCGGTGAGTACGGCGAGCCGCGTTCGGACCGTACCGGGCCACCTCACGCGCGTACCCGGTAGCCGTACCCGCGGAGCGTCTCGATGGTGTCGGTGCCGAACGGCGCGTCCACCTTCCGGCGCAGCGCGCTGATGTACACCTCGATGCGGTTGCCCGCCACATCGGCGGCCTCGTCCCACACGGCGGCCGCGAGATCGGTCTTCGAGACGGGCCGGCCGGCGTCCCGGGCGAGGGTCGCGAGCACGTCGAACTCCTTCGCCGTCAGGGGGATCGCCGCGGCGCCACGCACCACGGTCCGGCGCGCCACGTCGATCGCGAGCCCGCCGGCACCGAGCACGACGGGCCGCCGGTCGCGCCCCCTGCGGATCAGCGTCCGCAGGCGGGCGAGCAACACCACGTAGGAGAACGGCTTGGTGAGGTAGTCGTCGGCTCCCGCGTCGAGGCCCTCGGCCTCGTCGTACTCGCCGTCCTTCGCGGTGAGCATGAGCACCGGGGACCAGTCCTCGCGGGCCCGCAGCGCCCGCAGCACCTGATACCCGTTGCGCCCCGGCATCTGGATGTCGAGGACGATCACGTCGAACGTCCCGGCCTCGGCGGCGACCAGCGCGGCCTCGCCGTCCGGAGCGGTCTCGACGACGTATCCCTCATAGCGCAGGCCCTCGGCGAGGCCGCGGACCAGGCGGTGGTCGTCGTCGGCGATCAGGATTCGGGGCACGGCTCACTCCTCGGGCTCACGGCGGCACGCGAGCCGGCCGGGCTGCCGACGGTACCGCCGGCAGCCTGGCGGGACACTGTCAGCGGCCTACCGGTTCGCTGTGCGGCGCCCGCACTTCCACGACCTTCACGGCGCCGGGGGCACCTGCGGGCACGGCCGCCCTCCCCACGACCTTCCCGGCGGCGTCGCGAATCGTGCCGTCCGCGTCGAGGGTGAACCGCGCACCGTCGGACGTCGCCGCCGCGGGGATCTCGCTGCACGGGACGGTGCGGGAGGGCGATCCGTCGAGACCGGTGGTGCCGCACACGGCGGTGGGCTGCGCGGGGCCGGGCGCCGGCGCGGCGGCGGCGCTCCCGGCTCCGAGGACGACGCCGCCCAGGACGGCGAGGCCGCCGGCGGCGGCGAGGACGGTACGGGGAATGCGGTGGGTGGACATGAGTCTCTCCTTCGGGTCACCGGCCGGGGCCGGTCGAAGCGCTCGCTTCGATGCCACGACGTTGCCCGGAAGGTGCTGTGGCGTACCTGAAGCCACCTGAAGACGCCTTCAGCGAGTACGAATAGCTTTGAGCAGGAGAGAGTTTCAGTCGTCGTCCGGAAGCAGGTCGGGTCGCCGTTCCCTGGTCCGCTCGACGGACTGCTCACGGCGCCACCTGGCCACCTTGGCGTGGTCGCCGGACAGCAGGACGGGCGGCACCCCGAGCTCCCGCCACGTCTCGGGCCGGGTGTAGGACGGCCCCTCCAGGAGCCCTTCGGCACCCTCGGAGAACGAATCGTCCTGGTGGCTCATGCGATTCCCCAGGACGCCGGGGATCAGGCGGGCGAAGGCCTCGACCATGACCAGCACGGCGACCTCGCCGCCGATGAGCACGTAGTCGCCGATCGACACCTCGACCACGCGCACGCGGCGGGCGGCGTCGTCGAAGACGCGCTGGTCGATGCCCTCGTAGCGCCCGCAGGCGAACACGATGTGCTCCTCGGACGCCCAGTCGTGAGCCATGGCCTGGGTGAACGGGACGCCGGCCGGCGTGGGTACCACGAGCAGGGCGTCGTCGGGGCACACGTCGTCGAGTGCGGGCCCCCAGACCGTCGGCTTCATGACCATGCCTGGCCCGCCGCCGTAGGGGGAATCGTCGACGGCCTTGTGCACGTCGTGGGTCCAGTCCCGCAGATCGTGCACACCGATCTTGAGCAGCCCCTTGTCGACGGCCTTCCCCAGCAGCGCTTGCCGGAGCGGCGCGAGGTACTCGGGGAAGATCGTCACCACGTCGATCCGCATGCGCGTCCCCGCTACTCCGGATCCAGCAGGCCGTCGGGCGGGTCCACCTCGATGTACCCGCCGGGCACGTCCACCACGGGGACGATCGCCTTGACGAACGGGATCAGGATCTCGCGCCCCTCGGGCGTCTTCACCGACAACAGCTCGCCGCCCGGCGGATGCAGGACCTCGGCGACGACGCCGATCTCGGCACCGTCGGACATGCGGACGGCCAGCCCCTCGAGTTCGTGGTCGTAGAACTCGTCGGGGTCGTCGCTGGGTTCGACGTCCGCGGAGTCGATGACGAAGAGGACGCCGCGCAGCTCGTCGGCGGCGGTCCGGTCCGCGACGCCCTGCAGACGCACCAGCAGCCTCCCGGAATGATTCCGGGAGGCTGCCACGGTGTACGTGCTGGTGCTCTTCTCGCGGGGGCGCCGGCCGGTGAGGACGGCGCCGTCCGCGAAGCGGAGCTCGGGCGAATCGGTGCGCACGTCCACGACGATCTCGCCGCGGATGCCGTGCGACTTGGCGACCCGCCCGATCACGAGCTCCATACGATCAGCGGATGCGATCGGTGTCGACGACGTCGATCCGGATGCCCTTGCCTCCGATGCCGGTGACGAGGGTGCGCAGGGCGGTGGCGGTGCGGCCGCTGCGGCCGATCACCTTGCCCAGATCATCCGGGTTCACGTGCACCTCGATCACGCGGCCGCGACGGCCGGTGATGAGGTCGACCCGCACATCGTCGGGGTTCGACACGATGCCGCGCACGAGGTGCTCGACGGCGTCGGCGACGACGGCACTCACTACTCGCCCTCGGCCTTGGCCTCGGCGGGAGCCTCGGCGGCGGCCTCAGCGGGAGCCTCGGCGGCGTCGTCGGCCTTCTTCTCGGCCTTCTTCTTCGGCGTGGTGGCCGAAGCGGCGGGCTCCTTGTCGGCCTCCGCGAGGGCGGCGTTGAACAGGTCCAGCTTGGACGGCTTCTCGGCCGGCTGCTTGAGGGTGCCCTCGGCGCCGGGGAGGCCCTTGAACTTCTGCCAGTCGCCGGTGATCTTCAGCAGGGCGAGCACGGGCTCGGTCGGCTGCGCGCCGACGCTCAGCCAGTGCTGGACGCGCTCGGAATCGATCTGGATGAGCGACGGCTCTTCCTTGGGGTGGTACTTGCCGATCGACTCGATCGCGCGGCCGTTGCGGCGGGTGCGCGAATCGGCGATCACGACGCGGTACTGCGGGTTGCGGATCTTGCCGAGCCGCGTGAGCTTGATCTTGACAGCCATGGTTGGCGTCTCCTCTTTCGTTGTAGTCACCGTGCAATTCAGCGATGCGCCAGGATGGACGCACCCGGTTTTGCCGTCTGGTAAGCGTGACCGCCGGGCGGTATCTCAGCCGCTGCCGGTCAGCAGCGATCCATTCTGCCATGCCCCGCGAGCTGGGCGAAATCGGCGGTGCGCCGTCCGCGTCGGCACCGCGATCGGTCCGTCGGCCGGCGCGCCGGGGAACCGCGCGGCGCGTTCGGGTTTCCGGCCCCGGGCACCGTCACCGGTAGACTGAAGGGGAACACGGTGCGTACGTGACACTCGCCACTCCTGGCGCGTTGGATGCGGCTGGAAGGTTACGGGTCAGTAAACTTCGGACCCGTTGTCGGCCTCGGCGGAGCACCTCAGCCCGGTGTAGCCCCTGCCAGGCCGCGTACAGCTACCTCGCAGGATGGGACCGCAGACTCACCCCTATGGCCACGCACCTGGATCGCACCACCGAGACCGCCCCGGCCCGGGGCGGCAGCGGGTCGTCGTCCACGGCCGGCGGGGCCGCCCCCGGCGCCACCGCGTCACCGCGCAGGACCAAGGGCGCCGGATACCTGTACCAGCTCGACTTCGTTCGCACGATCACCTTCCTGCTGGTCGTCTTCATCCACTCGTTGACCAACACCAACGACGAGGTCAACGGGACGATCACGAACGCGATCGCGATGAACCTGCACTTCACCCGGAACTCGTTCTTCGCGCTGACCGGTCTCGTCCTGGCGTACGGCGTGGTCGAGCGCGGCGCGCGGCTGCCCGCCACGCAGTTCTGGCGCAAGCGGCTCCGGCTCGTGGTGATCCCGTTCGTGCTGTGGGCCTTCGCCTACTGGGTGTTCGACATGATCGTCGCCGGTAACGGCGGCGCCATCCCCACCAGCCTCGGCGACTTCTGGGACAACCTGAAGTGGGGCGGGATGAACGGCTACCAGCTGTACTTCATCTTCGTCACCATCCAGATCTACCTGCTGTTCCCGCTGATCCTGGCGTTCGCCGAGCGCACCCGCGGCTACCACGTGCCGGTGCTCGCGGTGAGCGCGGTTCTGCAGCTGGGGATCTACACGGCGGCGACGTACTGGAACCCCACGACGGGATGGTGGGGCGACAACTTCTGGCACCTCTACGCCACGTTCATCCCGTATCAGTTCTTCATCCTCCTGGGTGTCATCACCGCGTTCCACCGGGAGCGGGTCGAGGAGGTGCTGCTGCGGCACGCTCCCCTGGTGTTCGCGATCGCGGCGACCACCGTGGTCGCGGGCCAGGTGATCTACCGGGTGCGGCTCGACGAGGAGACCGCGCCGATCGTCGCCTCGGCCGTCTTCCAGCCCGCGAACTTCGTGCTCTACGTGGCACTGGTCGCCGCCGTGTACACCACGGGGCTCCTCCTGGCCCGTAACCGGCACCGGCTCCCCCGCCTCACCCGCTTCGCCTCGTTCGGCGCGAAGCGCTCGTTCGGCGTGTTCCTGGTGCACGTCATGGTGCTCTCGCTACTGGTCCTCCCCAAGACGTCCGACGGTGCGCCCTGGCTCACCTCGGTGCTGCCGGACCCGATCGACACGACGGTGGCGTTCGTCGTGACCCTCGCGATCACGTTGGCGATCGTGGAACTGCTCAGCCGCGCGCCCAAGGCGCAGTGGTGGATCGGCCGTCCGCGCCCGGTGAAGAAGCGGCCCGCGAAGACCGCGTCTTGACTCTCCCGTCGCTGGAGACTCCAGGGTGGTTCCCGTGACCGAACGAGAGACCCTGTTCAGCATCGGCGACCTCGCCGCCCGCACCGGCCTGTCCGTGAAGACGATCCGGTTCTGGTCCGACGAGGGGCTCGTTCCGCCCGCCGACCGCAGCGCCGCCGGATACCGGCTGTACGACGCGGAATCGGTGGCCCGGCTCGAGCTGGTCCGCACGCTGCGCAACCTCGGGCTCGACGTGAAGACGGTGCGATCCGTCCTCGCGCAGCAGTCGAGCCTGGCCGATGTCGCCGACGCACACGCGAAGGCGCTCGACGCCGAGATCCGCACCCTGCGGGTCCGGCGGGCCGTTCTCCGCTCGGTCGCACGAAGGAACAGTTCGACCGAGGAGTTGAGAATCATGACCGAGATGGCGAACCTGTCCGCGGCCGAGCGCCAGCGGATCATCGACGCGTTCGTCGACGAGGCGTTCGCGGGCATCGAACCCGACGCGCCCGGGGCCCACATTGCGAACGGCATGCGGTCCATGCCCGCCGTGCTGCCCGACGATCCGTCGCCCGCACAGGTGGACGCGTGGATCGAGTTGGCGGAGCTGGTGTCCGAGAAGGACTTCCGTGACCGTTGCCGGGAGATGGCGGTGACGGGCGCAGCGGCGACCGAGCCGCCCGTGATGCTGGACATGGAGGCCGCCCGCGGCCCCGCGGAGGACGGCACGGATCCCGCGTCCCCGGAGGCGGCCACGCTGCTGGAGTCGCTCGTACCCGCGGGCACGGACCGCGCGGCCCTGGCCGACCGGATGGCGACGTTCACCGACGCCCGCGTCGAGCGCTACTGGTCGCTGCTGGGCACGCTGAACGGCTGGCCGCAGCGTCCGGCGACGGTCCCGGTGGCCGAGTGGCTCATCGCCGCGCTCCGCGCACACGGATAGCCATCTCCGCGTCTGGTCGGGGGGTTGTAGACGGATTCTGCGGCGGAACGAGCCGCCCGGCCGCAGTTTCCGTCTACAACTCCAGGCGCGGGATCGACGGTGGCCGCCCGCTCCAGCCGCGATCAGTCAGCCGCTGGGCGATCCCGGCGAGGAGACGCTCGCGCTTGTGGAGTAACTGGCCGGCTGTCACCAGGACGACCGACCAGCCCGCCTCCACGATCGCGTTGAGCCGTTCGGCGTCCCTGTCGTGCTGCCGCGAATCCCGGTGCGGTTTGCCGTCGTATTCGACGGCCACTCGGTGCTCTCGGGAGCCGAGATCGACGTGGAACGGGGTGCCCTCGATCGGCGTCTGCGGCTGGAACATCCGGAGTCCTGCCCGATGCACGACTAGGCGGGTGAACGTCTCCCACGGCGAGTCTGCTCCGACGGCCGCTTCGCGCAGGACTCGACGCGCGCGGGCGCCGCGATGCAACCCGGGATGCCCGTTCAGGTAGGTCCGCACTTCCTCAAGGGTCGTCACCGACCTGCCGAACGCGTCGAGGTGCAGGCACTGGTCGAGGGCCGCGACGGCGTGATCGCCCCGGACCGTGCGGGCGAGATCGACCGCGGTCCTGACCCCCGTGGTGGCGCGGCGGCCGAGCACGGGTACGACGTCCTCGTCGGGGAGCCGTCCGGTCCGGATCACTACACCCGTCCGGCGGCGCTGCGTGGGGAGCCAGATCTCCGGCGGGTGGCCCACCGAGTATGGCACTCCGTGCAGGCCCGCCGCCGACCAGCCGATGAAGACCGCATCCGGGTACACCTCCGCGAGGGCGTCGTACCTGTCGCGGACGGTGACCTCACCGGCCCCGTCGCGACGCACACCGTGGATCACCTGGGTGAATCGCGTGCGCACGTCGTGGGCGGTGAATTCGGTGCGCAGCGACCGCGTCCGCTCCTGCATACACATTGGACGCACCAGGGGGCCGCGAGGATCCCTCACCCTGAACTCATAGACGGATTGTGCGGCGGAACGAGCCGCCCGGCCGCAGTTTCCGCCTCCAGGTCGGGTCAGCGCGGCAGGTCGGCGAGCTCGCCGCGGACCACGACCGCCGACGGGGCCGGCAGCGCACCGTCGGCCAGTGCCCGACGGGGGTCGGTGGCGTACACGACGAGGTCGGCCGGCGCGTCCTGCTCGATCCCGGCGAAGCCGAGCCACTGCCGAGCCCGCCACGAGGCGGCGGCGATCGCCTCCTCCGGCGGCATGACCGCGGCGAGCGCGGCGATCTCCCGCGGCAGGGCGCCGTGCGGGTTGAAACCGCCGGCGTCGGTACCCGCGTACATGGCCACGCCGGCCTCCCACGCCTTGCGGTAGGTCTCCTCGCGCCGGTCGTGCAGGGCCTGCATGTGCCGCGCGTACACCGGGTACTTGTCCACGGCGGGCGCGGCGATCGACGGGAAGTTCTCGACCTGGATCATGGTGGGCACCAGCCCGATCCCGCGTTCCACCATCACGTCGATGGTGTCGTCGGTGAGGCCGGAGCCGTGCTCGATCGCGTCGATCCCGGCATCCAGGAGCCCGGGCAGCGCGTCCTCGCCGAACACGTGCGCGGTCACCTGGGCGCCCGCGTCGTGGGCCAGGGTGATCGCTTCGGCGAGAACGTCATCGGGCCACAGCGGCGCGAGATCGCCCGCGTCCCTGTCGATCCAGTCCCCGACGAGCTTGATCCACGGATGCCCCTCGGCGGCGCGGTGCCGCACGGCGTCCACCAGCTGCGACGGGTCCTCCAGCTGCTCCCCCAGGCCGCGGGTGTACCGCTTGACCAGGGCGATGTGGCGCCCCATCCGCACGAACCGGGGCAGGCCTTCCTGCCCGTCGAGCGGCGACGTGTCGAGGTCGGACCCGGGCTCGCGGATGACGGTGACGCCCACGGCCACGTCCTCCAGCGCCAGCGCGCGGCCGCGCACCAGATCGGGTTCGCCCTCCTCGACGATGCCCACGTGACAGTGCGCGTCCACGTACCCGGGGACGGCGTAGCCGGTCAGCTCCACGTCGGCGGCGGCCGGCTCGAACGTGACGGCACCGTCGGACACCCAGAACTCGGCGTGCTCCCCGCCGGGGAACACCACTCCCGAGAAGTGCATGCTCATGGGCGCACTGTAGCTCAGCGCTTCTTGCGCAGCTGCTCTTCCAGCGCCGCCATGTCGATGCCCTCGAGCCCCGGGGGAAGCTGGTCGAGGCCCTTCGGCATCTTCGACAGGTCCATCCCGGCCGGCGCGCCCGGCATCCCCGGCATGCCGCCGGGGAACCCGCCCCGTGCGCCCTTGGGCGGGGTGGGCCCGCGGCCGGAACTCTTCTTGCCCTTCTTGCCCTTCTGCTTGCGCTTGGGGATCCGCTTGGGACCGCCTCCGACGCCGGACATCTGGGCCATCATCTTGCGGGCCTCGAAGAACCGGTCCACGAGCTGGTTCACGTCGGTCACGGTGACACCGGAGCCCTTGGCGATGCGCAGCCGCCGCGACGCGTTGATGATCTTCGGATCGGACCGCTCGGCGGGGGTCATGCCGCGGATGATGGCCTGGATCCGGTCGAGCTGGCTGTCGTCGACCGCGGCGAGGGCGTCCTTCATCTGGCCCGCGCCGGGCAGCATGCCCAGCAGGTTCCCGATGGGGCCCATCTTGCGGATCATCAGCATCTGGTCGAGGAAGTCCTCGAGCGTGAGCTCGCCCGAGGTGATCTTGGCCGCGGCCTCCTCGGCCTTCTGCTGGTCCATGACCTGCTCGGCCTGCTCGATCAGGGTGAGCACGTCGCCCATGCCGAGGATCCGCGAGCTCATCCGGTCGGGGTGGAAGACGTCGAAGTCGTCCAGCTTCTCGCCGGTGGACGCGTACAGGATGGGCTTACCGGTGATCTCGCGGACGGAGAGCGCCGCACCGCCGCGGGCGTCGCCGTCGAGCTTGGTGAGCACCACGCCGGTGAAGTCGACGCCGTCGGCGAAGGCCTGGGCGGTGGTCACCGCGTCCTGGCCGATCATGGCGTCCAGGACGAACAGCACCTCGTCGGGGTTCACCGCATCGCGGATCGCCCGGGCCTGGCCCATGAGTTCCTCGTCGATGCCGAGGCGGCCGGCCGTGTCCACGATCACCACGTCGTGCTGGCGCGAGCGGGCCTCGTCGATGCCGCCCTGCGCCACCTCGACGGGGTCCGCGGCGCTGACGCCGAGTGCGCCCTCGCCGCCGACCGAGGTGCCGGGATGCGGCGCGTACACGGGCACGCCCGCCCGCTCGCCGACGATCTGCAGCTGGCTGACGGCGCCCGGACGCTGCAGGTCGCAGGCCACGAGCAGCGGCGTGTGGCCCTGCTTCTTGAGGTGGTTCGCCAGCTTGCCGGCCAGCGTGGTCTTACCGGCGCCCTGCAGGCCGGCCAGCATGATCACCGTGGGCGGCGTCTTCGCGAGGTTCAGGCGCCTGGTCTCGCCGCCGAGGATGGCGACGAGCTCCTCGTTGACGATCTTGACGATCTGCTGGGCCGGGTTCAGGGCCGCCGAGACCTCGGCGCCCTTCGCGCGCTCCTTGATCCGCGCGACGAAGGTGCGGACCACGGGCAGCGCGACGTCGGCCTCGAGGAGCGCGAGCCGGATCTCCCGCGCGGTGGCATCGATATCCGCGTCGGTGAGCCGGCCCTTGCCGCGGAGTCCCGTGAGCGCGCCGCCGAGCCGGTCGGAAAGGGATTCGAACATTGCTCCAGCCTATCGGAGGCTAGGGCCTCACCGCTTCGTCCGGTGGCGTGGGCGGCGCGGCCTCGGGCAGGACGGCGATCACGGCGGCCTCCGCGCGGGCCCGCAGCGCGGCCTCGTCGCCGGGAACCGCGAGGCAGAACACGTCCAGCACGGTGGCCCCCAGGGTGGCGGCCTTCGCCCACCGCACGTCCAGCCCGGCGGCCTCCAGAGCCTCCGCGATGCGGGCGAGCAGGCCAGGGGTGTCGCCCGCCCGGACCTCCAGCACGACGGTGCCGGGCGCACCGTCGAACCAGCGCAGCAGGGGCGGCGCCGCCACCTGCAGCGGCGGAGCCGTCACGGCCCCCTCGACCGGCGCGACGGCCGCCCGCTCGCGCTCGCGCAGTTCGGCGAGCACGTCGGCGCCGCCGAGCGCGGCGAGGAGGCGCTGCCGCACGACGGCGGGGTCCGGCGGGTCGCCGAACGTGGGCACCACGACGAAGGTGTTGACGGCGGACTCCCCCACGGCCGAGACCACGGCGCGCTGCACCCGCAGCCCGGCGAGGGCGAGCACGGCGGCCATGCGGGCGAGCACTCCGCGCCGGTCCTCGCTGACGACGGTGACGGTGAACGTGTGCGGGCCGAGCTCGGGGGTCGGCGCGATCCGCACGTGGGTGCCGCCCTCGGCGGCGAGTGCGGCCACCTCGGGCGCGACGGGCTCCGGATGGGGCGTCTCGTCGCCGGCCAGGGCGCGGGCGGTGCGTCGGGCGAGCTCGCCGATGAGGCGCGACTTCCAGTCACCCCACACCCCGGGGCCGGTGGCGAGGGAGTCCGCCTCGGCGAGGGCGCGGAGCAGTTCGAGCAGCACGGGGTCGCGGTCGATCTTCTCCGCGACCAGATCGATGGTCGCGGGATCGTCGAGGTCCCGCCGGGTGGCGATGGACGGCAGCAGCAGGTGGTGCCGCACCATGCCGGTGAGCAGCTCCGTGTCGGCGGCGCTCAGGCCCATCCGGGCGGCGATGGCCGCCGCGAGCTCGGCGCCGATCAGGCTGTGGTCGCCGCCCCGCCCCTTGCCCAGGTCGTGCAGCAGGGCGCCGAGCACCAGCAGGTCGGGCCGGGAGACGCGGGTGGCCAGGTTCGCGGCGTAGGCGGCGGTCTCCATGAGGTGCCGGTCCACGGTCCAGGTGTGCACCGCGTCGCGCGGCGGCAGGTCCCGGACAGCACCCCACTCCGGCAGCAGGCGCCCCCACAGGCCGGTGCGGTCGAGCGCCTCGATGACGGGCACGGCGCGGCGGCCCGCGCCGAGCAGGGCGAGGAAGTCGGCGACGGTCTCCGCGGGCCACGGGCTGCGCGGCGCGGGCGCGACGTCGGCGAGCCGGGCCAGCGTCGACGCCGACATCGGGAGCCCGGAGGTCGCGGCCGCGGCGGCAACGCGCACCGTCAGGCCCTGGTCCCGGTCGGGGTGCGCGTCGCGGGCGAGCGTCACCTCGCCGGCGTGCTCGACGACGCCCTCGGCGAGCGGCCGCCGGACGGGCGGACGGCGCAGCCGGGACAGGCCACGACGGGGCACGGCGTTGCTCGCGGTGCGGATGCCCACGTCGACGGCGTAGGCGACGGTGCGCCCGCTGTCGCTGATCACGCGGGCCAGGTCGAACCGGTCGCCGATCCGGAGGGCGGCGCCGATCTCGTCGGCGTCCTGGGCGCGCAACTGGTCGCGGGCGCGGCCCGAAGTGCGGTGCAGCTCGGTCCGCACGTCGAGCAGGCGGGAGTAGGCCGCGGCCAGTTCGCCCGCCGATCTCCCGCCGCCGATGCTCGACGGTGTCGGGATGCCGTCGGCCAGTTGGGCGAGCGAGAGGGCCTGCAGCAGCTGCACGTCGCGCATGCCGCCGCGGCCGTTCTTGAGGTCGGGTTCGGCGCGGTGCGCGATCTCGCCTGAGCGGCGCCACCGGTCGCGGGCCTGCGCGGCGAGGTCGTCGACGCGGGTGCGGATGTCGGCGCGCCACTGCTTGCGGACGCCGCTGATGAGCAGGTTGGTGATCTCCTCGTCGCCCACGATGTGCCGGGCGTCGAGCAGACCCAGCGCCGCGGACAGGTCCGAGGCCGCGACGCGCACGGCCTCCGGCACGGTCCGCACGCTGTGGTCGAGCTTGATGTGCGCGTCCCAGAGCGGGTACCAGATGCTCTCGGCGACCTCGGTGACATGCGCCGGGTCGAGCCCGTCGTCGTGCACGAGCAGGAGGTCGAAGTCGCTGTACGGCAGCAGTTCCCGTCGCCCGAGGCCGCCGACGGCGACCAGGGCGAGCCCGCTGTCCGGGCCGATCCCGGCCGCGGAGCCGTGGGTGGCGAGCCACACCTCCGCGAGGTCGGCGAGAGAGGCGCGCAGGGTGGGCGGGTCGATGCGGTGAGTGCCGACGGCCCGCTCGAGCAGCCGGGCCCGGGCCGCCACCAGCTCGGTGGCGGCGCCGGGCCCGCCCGCGGTCGGAGACACCCGGGGCTACAGGGCGTCGGCGCCGCGTTCGCCGGTGCGCACGCGCACCACCGACTCGACGGGAGTGACCCACACCTTGCCGTCACCGATCTTGCCGGTGCGGGCGGCGTCGACGATCAGATCGACCACGGAGTCCACGACGGCGTCGTCGACGACGGCCTCGATACGGACCTTGGGCACGAAGTCCACGGAGTACTCGGCGCCGCGGTACACCTCGGTGTGTCCCTTCTGGCGGCCGTATCCCTGCACCTCACTGACGGTCATGCCCAGGATGCCGGCCTGTTCCAGGCCCGCCTTCACGTCTTCGAGCGTGAACGGTTTGACGATCGCGGTGACCAGCTTCATTGAAAGTTCCTTACTCGACTCGGGTGGTAGCCAGCTTATGTGTCGGTCGGTCAGACCAGGTCGTACGCGGTTTCCGCGTGCTCGGAGTTGTCGATGCCGTCGGCCTCGGACTCCTTGTCGACACGCCACCCGAGGGGCTTGAGAGCGAGGGCGATCACGATGGTCAGGACCGCCGTGAACGCCATTGCCACGGCTGCGATCACCACCTGGACCACGAGCTGCTTGTAATCGCCGCCGTAGAACAGGCCGGTGTCCTTGGCCAGGAAGCCCAGCGACACGGTGCCGATCACGCCGGCCACCAGGTGCACGCCCACCACGTCGAGCGAATCGTCGAACCCGAACTTGGACTTGAGGCCCACCCCGAAGGCGGCGGCGACACCGGCGACGACGCCCAGGATCAGGGCCCCGACCGGGGTGATGTTGGCGCAGGCGGGGGTCACCGCGACGAGGCCGGCGACGACGCCCGATGCGGCGCCCACCGTGGTGGCGTGGCCGTCGCGGAACTTCTCCACCGCGAGCCAGCCGAGCATCGCGGCGGCGGTGGCCGCGGTGGTGTTGACCCAGGCCAGGCCGGCGGTCATGTTCGCGGTGCCCGCGGAGCCGGCGTTGAAGCCGAACCAGCCGAACCACAGCAGGGCGGCGCCGAGCATGACGAACGGGATGTTGTGCGGGCGGTACGCGGTCTTGCCGAAGCCGAGCCGCTTGCCCACGACGATGGCGAGGATGCCGCCCGCGATGCCGGCGTTGATGTGGACCACCGTGCCGCCGGCGAAGTCGATGGGCGCCACGTTCGCGGCCCCGTCGGTGGTGCCGAACATGGCGGCCGCGATGCCGCCCTCCTTACCGGAGAGCAGACCGCCGCCCCACACCATGTGCGCCAGGGGCAGGTACACGACGGTGGTCCAGATCGCGGTGAACAGCAGCCAGGTGCCGAACTTCACGCGCTCGGCGAGGGCGCCGGAGATCAGGGCCACCGTGATCACGGCGAAGGTCAGCTGGAACCCGGCGAACACGATCGCGGGGAGCCCGCTGCCCGCGGCGTTGAGCACGTACTGGGTCTCGCCCGCGACGTCCTTGGTCTGGGTCAGCTGATCCAGGCCGAAGAAGGTGAACGGGTTGTCGAACAGGCCGAGGTAGTTGCCCTCGCCGGAGAACGACGTCGAGTAGCCCCACAGGACGTAGACCACGGAGACCACGCCGAGGGAGCCGATCGACATCATCATCATGTTCAGGACGGACTTCTGGCGGGAGAGCCCGCCGTAGAAGAACGCCAGCGCCGGCGTCATGAGCAGCACGAGCGCGGCCGACATCAGCATCCACGCAGTGGTGCCGGTGTCTACTTTCCCGAACAGTTCATCGGGTACGGAAGCCAAGAGCACGGGTGAAAACCTCCTCGGGTGCGCCCTTGCGGCGCAGCTGAGAAAAGCTTCGGCGGCTGCGGTTTCCCACCCGTCGCGCCGATGTTGCCCGTGTGTAACCGGTTCGGGCAGTGCACCCGCGTTCCGTTACGCGAATGTTTCGAGTCGTCGGACGACCCGGACGTCATTCGTGGGCGCGGGTGAACCGCTCGATCGCCGCTGCCACGCGCTCGGGCCGCTCCATCGGGAGGGAGTGCGAGGTGCCTGGCCAGACCTCGGCGACCACGTCGGGCACGAGGTCACGGGCCGTATCGGCGGCGCGGCGTGCATCGCCGTTGACCGCGGAATCAGCGGCCAACGCGGCGTACACGGGCACGGTCGTTCCGCGCAGCACGTCGTCGGGGATGCGGCGGATCCGCGGCAGCGCCGCCTCGTAGTGCTGGTTGCCGAGCGCGACCATCGCGGCGAGCGGGTCCTCCCGGTCGACGGGGCCGCCGCCGACGTACCCGAGCGCGCGGTCCCGGAGTGGCCGCGGGACGCCGGGCAGCACCATGAGGACCGATGCGGCGTACATCTGCCACCGCAGGTCGCCGAAGGTGAGCACCGGGTCGAGCGCGGTCGCGCTCGCCACGCGTCGCGGGCGTCGGGCCGCCAGATTCACGGCGGACCAGCCGCCGAGGGAGTGCCCCACGACGTGGGCGCGGCCGACGCCGAGGCCGGCGAGGGCCTCGTCGATCCAGGCGGCGAGGTCGGCGGCGTCCCGCAGCGGCGCGGTCTGTTCGCTGCGCCCGGCGTCGCCGAGCGCGTCGAGGGCGTAGACGGTGCGCCGTTCCGCCAGGCCGGGGAGGTTCTCGCGCCACATCGGTGCTCCGCTCCCGCGGCCCGGGAGCAGGACCAGCGGCGTACCGTCGGCGCTCCCGAACCGGTAGGCGCGCACCGTCCCGAACGCGGTGGGCACGTCGGCGGTCTCGTGCGCGGGCAGAGCAGCGACGACCCGGTCGTAGGCGGCCAGGTAGGCGTCGCGCCCCGCGCCGGAGCGCCACCGGCCGACGGGCACCGTCTAGCCCAGCAGGGCGTCGACGAAGGCGGCGGGCTCGAACGGGGCCAGATCGTCGGCGCCCTCGCCGAGCCCGACGAGCTTCACCGGCACGTTCAGCTCGTGCTGCACCGCGTAGACGATGCCGCCCTTGGCGGTGCCGTCGAGCTTGGTCAGCACCACGCCGGTGATGTCCACGACCTCGGCGAACACCTTGGCCTGGGCGAGGCCGTTCTGGCCGATGGTGGCGTCGAGCACCAGCAGCACCTCATCGACCTTGGCCTTCTTCTCCACCACGCGCTTGACCTTGTCCAGCTCGTCCATGAGGCCGGTCTTGGTGTGCAGGCGGCCGGCGGTGTCGATCATGACCACGTCGACGCCCTCGTCGGTGCCGCGGGCGACGGCGTCGAACGCGACGGCCGCGGGGTCGGCGCCCTCCTTGCCGCGGACGATGCCCGCGCCCACGCGCTCGCCCCAGGTCTGCAGCTGGTCGGCCGCGGCGGCGCGGAAGGTGTCGGCGGCGCCGAGCAGCACGCGCCGGCCGTCGGCGACGAGCACGCGGGCCAGCTTGCCGGTGGTGGTGGTCTTACCGGTGCCGTTGACGCCCACCACGAGCAGCACCGACGGTGCGCCGGCGTGCGGCAACGCGCGGATGCTGCGGTCCCAGTCGGTGTGCAGCTCCGTGATCAGGACCTCGCGGAGCAGGGCCCGGGCCTCGGCGGCGCTGGCCACGCCGCGGGACGCGATCTGTTCGCGCAACTCCTCGACGACCTTGAGGGTGGTGGGGGTGCCGAGGTCCGCCATGAGCAGGGTGTCCTCGATCTCTTCCCAGGAGTCCTCGTCGAGGTCACCGGCGCCGAGCAGGCCCAGCAGGGAGGCGCCCACCGTCGACTGGGAACGCGCGAGGCGGCCCTTGAGCCGGTCGAGGCGGCCCGACGTGGGCGCGATCTCGTCGAGCTGCGGGGCGGTCTCAGGCTCGACCTCGACCACGTCGTCGGCGGCGACTTCGGCCTCGACCTCGGCCTCGAGCGCCTCGTCGGTGTCGGGTTCCGCGGGTTCCGCGGGCGCCTTCTCGGGCTCGACGGTGCTCGGCGCGGCCCCGGTGTCGGGCTTCTCCGCCGTCGTCGTGGCGTCCTTCTCCGCGTCCTCGGCGTCCTCGATCAGCTCGATCTCGGTGGGGGCCTCGGGCTCGACGTTCGCGATGTCGGGGCTGATCTCCTCGGCCTCGGCGAGGCGGGCGTCGGCGTCCGCCTGCTTCTCCTCGGCGCGGCGCTGCTCCTCGGTCTCGGCGAGGTCGCTGAGCGGAACCTGCGGTGCCGCTTCGGCCTTCGGTTTCGGCGTCGCCTTCGGTGGGGTGACGGGGACGGCCTCGGGCTCGCGCGCGCCCTCACTGAAGCTGAATCCGCCGCCGGCCTTGTAGCCGCCCGACTTGTCGAGGCTCTTCGGTTCCGGCGTCTCCTCCTTGAGCGACACCTTGCGCCGCTTGTTGAGGTACAGGCCCGTGGCCAGCGCGGCCAGGACCAGCAGGACGACGACGACGGCGATCAGGATCGCGATGCCCGTATTACTCACGCCTCGACTGTAGTCAACGGGTGTCCGCCGGTCCGGCGCCGCACGCGATCGCCCCGTCGCCCGCCCGCACCGGCCCGCTCCGCGAGCACCTGCCCCGGCCGCACCGCCGCCACCGTCCACCACCCGTCGACCGCCCCTCACCGCGACGCTCCGCCGGCTTCCATCCCCCGCCGCAACGCTCCGCAGGCTTCCACCCCGCGCCGCAACGCTCCGCAGGCTTCCATCCCCCGCCGCAACGCTCCGCCGGCTTCCGTCTCCCAGCCGGGAGAAGACGTCCCCATGGTTTTCAGGCAGCGCGCACACAGTTTCATGGGGGACGTCGAATCTCATCGGGGACGCCTTCTCCCGGCTGGGAGCAGCACACCCCGCGAAGCGACCCGAGCGAGCGGACGGGGGCCGCGGAATATTCGGACCGCAGTCCGAGGTTGGAGCGGGCATGAAGAAGATCGGGTTCCTGTCCTTCGGCCACTGGACCGACTCCCCCGGCTCCCGCGCGCGTTCCGCGTCGGACGTGCTGCTCCAGTCGATCGACCTCGCGGTCGCCGCGGAGGAGCTGGGGGCCGACGGTGCCTACTTCCGCGTGCACCACTTCGCGCGGCAGTTGGGCTCGCCGTTCCCTCTGCTGGCCGCGATCGGCGCGAAGACGTCGCGGATCGAGATCGGCACCGGCGTCATCGACATGCGTTACGAGAATCCCCTCTACTTCGCCGAGGACGCCGGGGCGGCGGACCTCATCGCCGGCGAGCGCCTCCAGTTGGGCGTGAGCCGCGGATCGCCGGAGCAGGTGATCGAGGGCTACAAGTACTTCGGCTACGAGCCGGCGGAGGGCAAGACCGATGCCGACATGGGGCGTGAGCACACCGAGATCGCGCTGAAGGTGCTGGAGGGCGGCGGGTTCGCGCAGCCGAATCCGCGGCCCATGTTCCCCAATCCGCCCGGGCTGCTGCGGGTGGAGCCGCACTCCCCCACGTTGCGCGACAGGATCTGGTGGGGCGCGGCGTCCGACGCCACCGCGGAGTGGGCTGCGAAGCTGGGCATGAATCTCATGAGCTCGACGCTGAAGACCGACGAATCGGGCGAGCCCTTCCACGTGCAGCAGGCCACGCAGATCCGGAGGTTCCGCGAGGCCTGGGCCGAAGCGGGGCACGACCGGGAGCCGCGGGTCTCGGTCAGCCGCAGCATCATGCCCATCGTCGACGACGAGAGCCGCGCCTACTTCGGGCACGAGGGCCGCGGTAGCGACCAGTTCGGGAACATCGACTCGTTCCGCGCCGTGTTCGGCCGCACCTACGCCGCCGAGCCCGACGAACTCGTCGAGCAGCTCCGCGACGACGAGGGCATCGCGGAGGCCGACACCCTTCTGGTCACCGTCCCGAACCAACTGGGCGTGGAGTACAACACGAAGCTGTTGAGCGCCCTGGTGAACGACGTGGCCCCCGGCCTCGGCTGGCGCTGACCTGGGCGCTGACCTGGGCGCCGGCGCCTACGTCTCCCTCCGCATCAGGACGCGGGTGAAGCCGTTCAGCACCGACGTGGTGTCCATGACGTACTCGAAACCCGCGCGCTCGAACAGCGCGCGGGTTCCCACGTACGCCATGGTCAGATCCACCTTGGCGCCCTGATTGTCGACGGGGTACGCCTCGACGACGGACGCGCCGCGCTCGCGGGCGAAGTCGACCGCGCCGGCCACGAGGTGGTGGCTGATCCCCTGCTTCCGGTGACCGGGCCGCACCCGCACGCACCACAGCGACCACGGATCGACGTGGCCGTCGACGTGCGGGATCCGGCGGTTGGTCGCAAAGCTGGTGTCCGCGCGCGAGTGGACGGCGGCCCACCCGACGGGCTCGGCACCGTCGTACGCGAGCACCCCCGGCGGCGGGTCCTCCGCGCAGAGCCCCCGAACACGGTCGGCGCGCTCCTGTCCGCGGAGCGACTGGTTCTCCTTGGCCCCGATGCGGTAGCTGAGGCAGAAGCAGACGTTCGACGTCTCCTTCTTCGGCCCGATCACCTGCCGCACGTCCTCGAAGACATCGGCCGCCCGCACGTCGATACCGCTCATGCGGCTCACGCTAGCTCAGCGCACCGACCAGCGATCCTCGATCCGGCCGTACCGCCAGATCAGCAGGGCCGCGGCCCAGACGACCACGAACAGGCCGACGATGACGAACCCCGCGTAGTCCAGGTCGATCCCGGCGACCCACGCGAGCGGGCCCGACTCCACGTGCGCGCGTTCGGCCAGCACACCCAGGAGTTCGACGGTGCCGATCGCGAGCGCCACGGCGACGGAGAGCGACGTGATGGTGATGTTGTAGTACACCTTCCGCACCGGCTTCGCGAACGCCCAGCCGTACGCGGCGTTCATGAACACCCCGTCGATGGTGTCCATGAGGGACATGCCGGCCGCGAACAGGACGGGCAGCACCAGGATGCAGTAGAACGGCAGCGTGAATGCGGCCATGCCGCCGGCGAGCACCAGCAGGCCCACCTCCGTCGCGGTGTCGAACCCGAGACCGAACAGCACGCCGATCGGGTAGATGTGCCACGGCTTCCGCACCGAACCCGAGACGCCGCGCAGCAGCCGGTTCATCAAGCCGCGACGGTTGAGCCGCTCCTCCAGTTCGGCCTCGTCGTAGCGGCCGCGGCGCATGTCCCGGAACACCTTCACGATGCCCACGAGCACGACCAGGTTGATGATGCCGAGGATCCACAGGAACACCCCGGAGACGGAGGTGCCGATGAGGCCGAGCACCGTCTGCATCGTGGAGTTCTCGTCCTCGACCGGGCCCGCGAGGGCACGCACGCCCAGGGCGAGCAGCGCTGCGAGGCCGAACACCACCGTCGAATGGCCCAGCGAGAACCAGAATCCCACGGACAGCGGCCGCCTCGGTTCCTTCTCCCCCGCCGCGAGAGCGACCTCACGGTCGGCCAGCAGCTTGCGGGTGGTGTTGTCGATCGCGGCGATGTGGTCGGCGTCGAACGCGTGCCGCAGCCCGAAGGTGTACGCCAGCAGGCCGATCCCCACCGTGAACTCGGCGCCGCCGCCGATCCCGTAGTGGTTCGGCGCGATGAGCAGCACCAGGACCGCGATGCCCACGACGTGCAGCGCCACCACGAACGCGGTCATGCCGAGCAGGGACCGACGGTCCGCGCCGCCCAGCCCGGCCCACGCCGCGGCCAGCCGGTTCGATACGCCTTCGGTTGTCATCTCGCTCCCTTCGAGCGTCAGTATTTTCGCAGGTTGAGCGGCGCCTGTCCGGTCCACCGCGCGCGCAGCTCCGCGATGATCGCCCCGAACAGAGCCGTGAGTTCGTCGGTGTCGTCGCCCAGGCAGCGCAGCACGAGGCCCGGTCCGGCGAGCGCGGTCAACCCGCTCCGCACCCCGCCGGCCGCCTCGGCGACGTCGTGGATGCGATCTAGGAGCGCGTCGTCGACGCGCGGGTCGACCACGGTCAGCGAACCGAAATGGCTCCGGCCCTCCAGGAATCCGATGCCGGACGGGTCCGCCGCGCCGGGCTCCACGAGCACGTTGTCCACGGCCAGCACGTCGCCGCCGCGGTGGATCTCGGTGCGCAGCCGCAGCTCGTCGTAGCGGAACCGCGCACCGTCGGGCGACCATCCGGGCGTGACGATCTCGGTCATGAGCAGCGACGCGGTCTCGTCGAGTTCCACGACGCAGTTCTGCCGATAGGTGGCCTCCCGGTACAGGATCAGCTGGTCCGGGACGTATTCGAGCGAAGCGCCGGGACCGAGCCGCAGCCGCATCTCCTGGTGTGCGTGGCCGCCGGGCGTGCGGTACACCTTGGTGGCCGACTGCGTGGTGAGCAGCGCCCGCGCGCCCGACTCCAGGTCGACGTCGATGGTGTACCGGTCGCCCTGCAGGCAGGCCCCGCCGGGATTGACGATGTGATAGCAAACCTGGCCGGTGTCGTCGAGGTAGACGGGCCGCAGCGTCTGCAGGGTGCCGGCGTGCCGCTGCGCCACCGCGACGGTGCGGGGACCGCGCGGTGCGAGGGTCAGGGCGAGCTCGCCGGTGGGTGGGTTCACGGCAGGATCAGGCGAGGTCGAGCATGAGGACGTCGCGGCGGATCCAGTCCAGAACCCCGTCGAGGCCCTCGTCGGTCTTGAGGTTGGTCATGCAGAACGGCTTCTCGCCGCGGAACACTCGGGAGTCGGCGGCCATCACCGAGAGGTCCGCGCCCACGTGCGGAGCGAGGTCGGTCTTGTTGATCACGAACAGGTCCGATTTGATCATCCCCTGCCCGGCCTTACGCGGGATCTCCTCGCCCTGCGCCACATCGATGAGGTAGATCGAGAAGTCGACCAATTCCGGGCTGAAGGTGGCGGAGAGGTTGTCGCCGCCGCTCTCGATGAACACGATCTGCAGGTCCGGGTGCGCGGCCACGAGTCGTGCGACCGCCGCCTCGTTCATCGAGGTGTCCTCACGGATGGCGGTGTGCGGGCAGCCGCCCGTCTCGATGCCCACGATGCGGTCCTGGGGCAGGATTCCGTTGCGGGCGAGGATCTTCGCGTCCTCGGTGGTGTAGATGTCGTTGGTGACGGCGGCCATCGACACCTCGTCGGCCAGGTGCCGGGTGATGCGCTCCACCAACTGGGTCTTGCCGGCGCCGACGGGGCCGCCGACACCGATCCGGATCGTCGTCATCGTGTTTCCTCCTAGCTCATGAACATTCGTGCCCGTTGGCGCTGGTGCCGCATCTGGGCGATCTCCAGACCGGGCGAGACGGCGCCGAGGTCGTCGTCGAGCAGCGTGAGCGCCTCAGCGACGGCGTCCCCCACCACGTCGTGCATCGCGCGCTGCACCCGCTGCCCCGCCGTCTGCCCGATGGGGATGGCACGCACCGCGTTCTGCGTCAGGGACGCGGCTGCGGCGAACAGGTGCGCCTCGATCGCGGCCGGGACGGGGGCGTCCACCGCGTGCGCCATCAGGGCGAACGCGATCGCCGGGTGGCCGTGGCACCGCCCGGCGTCCAGTTCGGAGAGGTAGTCGCCGAGGAAGGATTCGGGCGTCACGAGAACCCCGACCTCGGCGGTGCGCCGGCCGATCGTGGCCGTCGCCCCGCGCATCTGGGCAGGCAGGGTGAGCGCGGCCAGCAGCCGGTCCAGGTGCCACACGGCGTCGAGGTCGCCCACGTGCAGCGCGTCGTACACCCGGCGGATCGCGATCCCGTCGGTGTAGGTGAGCTGGCGTCCGATGTACGCCCGCAACCACGCCGCGAAGGTCGCCTCGTCGTGGATCGTCCCGTCCGCGAGGTAGGCCTCCATCCCGAAGGAGTGGCTGAACGCCCCGGTGGGCAGGGCGGAATCGCTCAGCTGCAGCAGCGGCAGCAGGTACGACGGCGAGGTGGGCAGGACGGTCATCAGTGGGTGTGCTCCGCGTGCCGGAACGGCGTGGGCATCACGCGGTCCTGCCGGGTGTAGGGGACGCCGTGGTGGTCCAGGTAATCGGCGACGGTGTGGTCGTACTGGACCACCATCACTTCGGCCTCGTACTCGGATCCGGCGTCGAAGAACTGGGCCTGGAGGTGCCTGTTGCCGAGTCCGTGTGCCACGCGCCCCATCTCGGTGATGCCGCGGGGCGCGATGACGAGCACGTCGGTGGCCTCCACGGCGACCACGATGAGGTTCTTGTCGTCCCGATGGAGGATGTCGCCGTCGCGGAGGTCGCCGTCCGGGCCGGCCGGTGCGGCCAGCCGGAGCCCGATCTCGCGGTCGTGGTCGGTGCGCACCCGCTGGATCCGCTTCACCAGGTCGGCACCCGCGAGCGGGACCCGCTCGATGTGCAGGCCCGCGGTCTCGTCGTCGGTGAGGTCGGCCAGGTTTCCGGCGACGCTGTCGATGATCACTTCTCGCCTCCTAGAACAGGAAGTAACGCTGGGTCATGGGCAGGGCCGACGCGGGTTCGGAACGCGCGGACGCACCGTCGACGGTGACGGTGTACGTCTCGGGGTCGACGGTGATCTCCGGCGTCGCGCCGTTGTGCGGCAGGTCCTGCTTGCGGAGCGTCCGCACCCCGCGGACGGGCAGCGTGCGTTTGCGCAGGCCGAGCTCCTCGGCGACACCGGATTCCGCTGCTGCCGTGGACAGGAACGTGATCGCCGCGTCGTGCACGGCGTGGCCCATGGACCCGAACATGGGTCGCATCGTCCTGGGCTGCGGCGTGGGGATGGAGGCGTTGGCGTCCCCCATCAGGGCGGAGGCGATCTGTCCGCCCTTGATCACCAGCGACGGTTTGACGCCGAAGAATGCCGGGTCCCACAGCACGAGGTCAGCGAACTTCCCCGCCTCCACGCTGCCCACGTAGTCGGCGATGCCCTGCGCGAGAGCGGGATTGATCGTGTACTTCGCGACGTACCGTTTGATCCGCGCGTTGTCCCCAGCGTCCGGGTCTCCGTCGAGCGCGCCGCGCTGGCGCTTCATGGAGTCGGCGAGCTGCCACGTGCGGGTGATCACTTCCCCCACGCGGCCCATGGCCTGCGAATCCGAGGAGGTGATGGAGATGACGCCCATGTCGTGCAGCACCCCCTCCGCCGCGATGGTCTCGGGGCGGATCCGGGAATCGGCGAAGGCCACGTCCTCGGGGATGTCGGCGTTGAGGTGGTGGCACACCATGAGCATGTCGAGATGCTCCACGATGGTGTTCCGCGTGAACGGGAGCGTGGGGTTGGTCGACGACGGGATCACGTTGGGCAGCCCCGCGATCGCGATGATGTCCGGCGCGTGCCCGCCGCCGGCTCCCTCGGTGTGAAAGGTGTGGATCACCCGGCCGCCTATCGCCGCCACCGTGTCCTCGAGGAAGCCGCACTCGTTGAGGGTGTCGGTGTGGATCGCGACCTGCACGTCGTACTCGTCGGCCACGGTGAGCGAGTTGTCGATCGCGGCGTGGGTGGCGCCCCAGTCCTCGTGCACCTTGAGCCCGATGGCGCCGGCGCGGACCTGTTCCGCGAGCGGCTCGGTCGCGCCGGCATGCCCCTTGCCGAGCAGGCCGATGTTCATGGGCACGTCGTCGAGCGCCTGCAGCATGCGGGCGATGTGCCAGGGCCCCGGCGTCACGGTGGTGGCGTTGGTGCCCGACGCGGGCCCCGTGCCGCCGCCGATCATGGTGGTGACACCGGAGTTCAGCGCGGTGTCGATCTGCCCGGGGCTGATGAAATGGATGTGGGTGTCGATGCCGCCGGCGGTGAGGATCTTCCCCTCCCCCGCGATGATCTCGGTGGCGACGCCGATGGTGATGGTCACCCCGTCGGAGATCTGCGGGTTCCCCGCCTTGCCGATCGCCAGGATGTGCCCGTCCCGCAGGGCCACATCGGCTTTGACGATTCCGGTGTGGTCGATGATGAGCGCGTTGGTGATCACGGTGTCCGGGATGGCGTGGTCGCGAGTGAGGGTCCCGTTCTGGCCCATACCGTCCCGGATCACCTTGCCGCCGCCGAACACCACCTCCTCGCCGTGCACGGTGAGGTCCTTCTCGACCACGGCGAACAGGTCGGTGTCGGCGAGGCGGACGGCGTCGCCGGTGGTGGGGCCGTAGAGGTCCGCGTACTCGCGGCGGCTGAGGTCGAAGCTCACGACGCACCGCCATCCCGGTCGAGCGGGCCGTTGACCTTGTTCGCCAGCCCGTACACCTCACGCGTCCCGGCGAGGGCGACGAGGCGCACCGTCTTCCCGTCGCCGGGCTCGAATCGGACGGCCGTCCCGGACGGGATGTCGAGGCGGTGGCCGCGAGCGGCGGCGCGGTCGAACTCGAGGGCCGGGTTCGCTTCGGCGAAATGGAAGTGCGAGCCGACCTGCACGGGGCGGTCGCCGGTGTTGACGACGCGCACCGTGCGGGTCGGGCGTCCCGCGTTGCAGGTGACGGGCTCGGCGGCGAGCCGCAGTTCTCCGGGGATCATCACCGTGGTCACCGGATCGGATGGTGGACGGTGACGAGCTTGGTGCCGTCCGGGAAGGTGGCCTCGACCTGCACGTCGTGGACCATCTCCGGAACACCGTCCATGACGTCGTCACGGGTCAGGATGGTGGCCCCGTAGGTCATCAGGTCGGCGACGGTGCGCCCGTCCCGTGCGCCCTCGACCAGCTCGTACGTGATGATCGCGACGGCCTCGGGGTAGTTCAGCTTGAGTCCGCGGGCCTGACGGCGCCGGGCCAGGTCGGCCGCGACCACGATGAGCAGTTTGTCCTGCTCGCGGGGCAAGAGGTGCATGAAGGATCACTCAAATCCCCTGCCCCCGTGGCCGTCAAGCCAGATCGTCAGGCGCAACAGGCTGGAAACACGAAGTTAACGTGACCGGCCCGCGGACCGTCGGGCTACCCCTGCGGGATCTTGACGGCGAGCACCGGGCACGGGGCGTCCAGGAGGATCCTCTGCGCGGACGATCCGAACAGCAGCTTGCCCGTGGCCGTGCGGTGCTTGATGCCAATGACGATCACGGCGGCGTCGAGGCGGGTCGCGGCGTCCACGAGGCCGCCCACCGGATCCTTGTCCCTCTCGTTGGGATGCTCGACGGTGACCTTCAGGCCCCGCGCCTGCGCATCCGCGACGTCCGGGGCGTCGCCGTCGAGGACGAAGACGACGACGTCGTCGTTGCCTCGGCGGCCGGCCTCCTCGTAGGAGGCGGCGAGCGCGGCGGCGCTCTCGGGGGTGTTGGAGTGGGCGGTGAGAACGGTCATGGGTCAGACATCCTTTCCGGTACGGGAGGTGACGACCTGGCGCGCCTTGAGGAGCAGGACGGCGAGCAGCAGGGCGTAGAGGACGATCGAGATGGGCGACGAGACGAACACGGAGTAGCTCCCGTCGGACGAGAGCAGCGCGTCGCGCATGCTGGTCTCGGCGAGGGGGCCGAGGACCATGCCGATGAGCAGCGGCGCGATAGGCACGTCGTACCGCTTGAACACGAAGGCGAGCAGTCCGACGCCGAGGAACAGCAGCAGGTCGAACATCGTGGGCGAGGTGGCGTAGATGCCGAGGCCGCAGAAGACCACGATGCTGCCATACAGGTAGGGCGCCGGGATCAGCAGGAGCTTCGCCCAGAGCTGCGCGAACGGCAGGTTGATGACGAGCAGCACCACCATGGCGATGAAGAAGCTCGCGAGCAGCGCCCACACCAGGTCGGGCGAGTTGTCGAACAGCAGCGGGCCGGGCTGCAGGCCGTACTGGCGGAACGCGGCCAGCATGATCGCGGCGGTGGCCGACACGGGAAGCCCCAGGGAGAGAAGGGCGCCCATGGCCATGCCGGTGGTCGAGTTGCCGGCCGCCTCCGGGGCGGCGAGGCCGCGGGGCGCGCCCTTGCCGAACATCGGCACCTTGCGGCGGCGGTCGAGTCGGCGCTCCACGTCGTAGGCGAGGAAGGTCGGCACCTCGGATCCACCGACGGGGACCACGCCGAACGGCAGGCCGATCGCGGTGCCGCGACCCCAGGCCGGAAGCGCCTCCATGAACTCCGCGCGCGAGAGCCACGCGCGGCCCGCCTTGGCGCCCAGGGCTTCCGGTGCCCTGTCGCGGCGGATACGGCTGGCCACGATGATGATCTCGCCGAGCGCGAGCATGCCGACGGCGACGATCACGAGCGAGATCCCGTCGAACAGGTTCGCGGACCCGAAGGTGAAGCGCTCGGTGCCGGAGATCTGGTCGATGCCGACGGTCGCGAGCATGAGGCCCATGACGAGCGAGGCGAGGCCCTTCACCACGGAGTCCGAAACGACGGACGAGATGGCGCCGAACGCGAGGAGCGAGAGGGCGAAGTACTCGGCCGGGCCGAACTTCGTCGACAGGTCCGCCATGTAGGGGGCGAGGAACACGACGAGGACGGAGGCGATCATGCCGCCGATGAACGCACCGATCGCGGCGATGGCCAGGGCCTGTGGGGCCTTGCCCGCCTTGGCCATCTGATGCCCCTCGAAGGTCGAGGCGATCGACGAGGCCTGGCCCGGGGTGTTCATCAGGATCGCCATCGTGGAGTCGCCGAAGAGGCCGCCGAAGTACACGCCGGAGAACAGGATGAACGCCGCCGTCGGGTTGAGCGCGAACGTCATCGGCAGCAGCAGCGCCACCGCCATCGACGAACCGAGGCCGGGGAGGACGCCGACGGCGGTGCCGATGAGGCAGCCGATGACGACCCACATGAGATTCGCCGGCGACAGCGCGCCCGCGAATCCGTCGAGCAGCAGTCCGAATTGGTCCATGTCTACAGTCCTCCGAGGATTCCGGACGGGAGGGGTACATCGAGCAGCACGCCGAACACGAGGAACACGAAGCTCGACATGAGCAGGGCGGCCGAGATGTCGAACAGCGGCCGTTTGCTCGCGAAGGCGCGGGTGACGCACCAGAACAACAGTGCCGCGGCAAGGATCCAGCCGAGCACGTTCAGCAGGACGGCGAAGGCGACGATGCCGCCGACGATCCAGCCCACGGACACCCAGTCGGTGTAGGTCCGGAAGCGCCGTTCGGAGCGGGCCAGCTCATCGGGGTTCCGCACGTAGTGCACCGCGAGCGCGGCGGCCAGGGCGTACCCGGCGATCGCCAGCAGCCATGGGAAGAACGTGGGGCCCGGCGTGTCCGAGGACTGCACGTCCATCATGAGGTTGCCGATGACCACCAGTGTGCTCGCGACGGCGAGGATCCCCGGGACCACCAGTGCGCCGCGACCCGTACCGGACCCCGCCGCGGCGGATTCATGTGCCTGCGTGGTCATTTGCCCAGCTCCTTGTACAGGTCGGCGATGACGCGGTCCTCGTCGGCGATGAAGGTGGATACCGCGGGCCCCTCGAGCCACGCCCGCGTCCACTTGTTGGTCTTCTCCGCTTCGGCCCAGTCCGGCGTCTGCATCACCTCGTCGAACACGTCGCGGATGTTCTTTACGTCGCCGTCCGAGACGCCCGGGGGCGCGAAGAGGCCACGCCAGTTCGCCAGGGTCACATCGAATCCCGCTTGCCGGAGGGTCGGCAGGTCGACACCCTCCACGGGGTCCTTCGCCGCCACCGCCAGGGCACGCAGGCGCCCCGACTCGACCTGGTCGATGAGGTCGGCGTAGCCGGAGAACGCCGCGGCGGCCGTGTGGGTGACGAGCGCCTGCGCCACTTCGCCGCCGCCGGCCTTGGGGATGTAGGTGGTGTTCTTGGGGTCGATCCCCGCCGCCTTGGCGAACTGCGCCATGACCAGCTGGTCGAAGCTGCCGCCGCCGGTGAAGGCGATGCCGTGCGGATTCTGCCGCCACGCGGCCACCAGATCCTGCACCGTCTTGTACGGCGAGTTCGCGGGGACGACCAGGATGTCGTACTCCTCGAAGATCCGCGCGATCGGGGTGACGTCGTTCATCTTCACTGCCGACTTCGTCTGCTGCACACCGGCGACGAGGCCGGTGCCGCCGACCATCACCACATCGGCGCGGCCGTGCATCGAGTGCAGCCGGGAGAGGCCGATGGTTCCGGCTGCGCCGGGCACGTTGACCACCTGAATGTTGGTGGCGATCTTCTTCTCCCGCATGATCGCCTGCGACTCGCGCATGACGAGGTCCCAGCCGCCGCCCGCGCCGGCGGGCGCGATGAGCGTCGCCTTGTTGCGGATGTCGGCCGAGAGCCCGCCGCGCTGGAAGGAGAACCCGACCGCCGCCACGATGACGACGACCGCGATGATCCCGTAGATCGCCAGTCCCACGATGTTCCGCTTGCCTGGTGGGCGATCCACTGTTCCTGTTTCGTCCGGGCCGTCCGTCACGCTGACCTCCTCATGAGCCGTGTGTGAGCGCTCACGCTAGCGATCTGTCAACGAAACGTAACGAAAACCACATCTATCCATAACGCGTAGTTCGCGCAAAACACGCAATTCTCGACGACCTGCGCGAACACCCCGGCGATCGTTCCCGCACCTGCGCCCGACGCCGCCCTACGCTGGAATCGTCACGGCGTGCGCCCGCGCGCCGGAGCGAGGTGAACACGGATGCACACCAGGGTGCGCGTCGCCGCAGGCGAGAACAGCGCCATGACCTACCGGCGCCTGCGGGCGCTGATCGGCTGGGTCGGGCTGAGCCTGCCTGCTGTCCTGCTCGTCGCCGGTGTGCTCGACGGTCACGTGCAGCAGTCGCTCAGCGCGTACTACTACACCGACGTCGGCCCCTACTTCACCGGCACGGTGTGCGTGATCGGCGTGTTCCTGCTGGCGTACCGGTTCGGCGATGCGGCGGTGGAGAACGTGGTGACCACCGTCGCGGGCCTCGCCGCGCTCGGCGTGGCGTTCTTCCACGCCGCTCCCCCGGATCCGACGCCCACCGAGTCCGTCTTGGCGGCAGTGCATCTAACGTGTGCCGGGGTCCTGTTCGCGCTGCTGGGCGCGATCGCCGTGTTCCTCTTCCCGAGCGATGTGCCGCCCTCGAAGGCGTGGCAGGCGCGCCTCTACCGGGCGCTGGGGTTCACGATCTGGGCGGCCATCGTCGCGATGGTGGCGCTGAACGCCCTTGTCCCCGAGTTCTACCGACGCACGAATCTGTTCTTCTGGCTCGAGTCGGTGTGCGTGATCGCGTTCGCGGTCAGCTTCGTTCTCAAGGGGTACCTCCGGTGCCCGCCGTCCGGCCCGTGCGACGAGCCCGGGGCCTGATCGACGCTCGTACCGGTGGCCCCCATCGACGGTCCGCGGCGCGGTACCGTTCGGTTCGTACGATCACGAAGGGGCGCAGCCGATCGCGGCTGCGCCCCTTCGTTGTGGTCCTCCTAGTCCGTCTGGACCTCGCTGCGGTCCCCCGACCACAGGGTGTGGAAGGTGCCGGACTTGTCGACGCGCTTGTAGGTGTGCGCGCCGAAGAAGTCGCGCTGGCCCTGGACGAGCGCGGCCGGCAGGCGGTCGACGTTGAGCGAGTCGAAGTAGCTGAGTGCGGTGGCGAAGCCCGGGACGGGGACGCCGGCCTGCGTGGCGGTGATGACCACGCGACGCCAGGCGTCCTCGCCGTCGCGGATGGCCTGCGCGAAGTACGGCGCCTCGAGGAGGGTCGCGAGGTTCGGGTTGTCCTCGTAGGCGTCGGCGAGCACGTTGAGGAACTGCGCCCGGATGATGCAGCCGCCGCGCCAGATCTTGGCGACGGCGCCCTTGTCGATGTTCCAGCCGTACTTCTCCGCGCCGGCGATGATCGCGTCGAAGCCCTGGGCGTAGGCGACGATCTTGGAGGCGTAGAGGGCCTTCGCGACGTCGTCGACGAAGGAATCGTCGACCCGCGGGGCCGTGGGGCGCTCGATACCGAGGGCCTGCACCGCGTCGCGCTGATTGCGCTTGGAGGAGACGGCGCGGCCGAAGACGGCCTCGGCGACGCCGCCGACCGGCACGCCCAGGTCGAGGGCGGTCTGCACGGTCCAGACGCCGGTGCCCTTGCTACCGGCCTGGTCGGTGACGATGTCGACGAAGGGCTTGCCCGTCTCGGCGTCGACGTGCTTGAGGATGTCGATCGTGATCTCGATGAGGTAGCTGTTGAGCGGCCCCTCGTTCCACGTGGCGAAGAGGTCCGAGATCTGGGCGGGCGTGTAGCCGGCGACGTTGCGCAGCAGGTCGTAGGCCTCGCCGATGAGCTCCATATCGGCGTACTCGATGCCGTTGTGGATCATCTTGACGAAGTGACCGGCGCCGTCGGTGCCCACGTGAGTCACGCACGGCTCCCCCTCCGCGACCGCGGCGATCGACGCGAGGATCGGGCCGAGGGTCTTGTACGACTCGGCGGTGCCGCCGGGCATGATCGACGGTCCCCTGAGCGCGCCCTCCTCGCCGCCGGAGATGCCGGCGCCGACGAAGTGGATACCCGTCGGCGCGATCTTCGCCTCGCGGGCGATCGTGTCGTGGAAGTTCGCGTTGCCGCCGTCGACGATGATGTCGCCCGGCTCGAACCGCTCCTGCAGCTGCTCGATCACCGCGTCCGTGCCCGCGCCGGCCTGCACCATGATGATCGCGGTACGCGGCGTCGCGAGGCTGGCGACGAACTCATCGATGGTGTCGCTGGCAACGAAGTTCGCCTCGGGATGGTTCTGGACCACCTCGTGCGTCTTCTCCGGCGAGCGGTTGTAGATCGCCACCGTGTTGCCCTCACGGGAGGCCAGGTTGCGGGCCAGGTTCGAGCCCATCACCGCCATCCCCACGACTCCGATGTTCGCCTTGGCATCGTTGCTGGTCATCGCCCGGTCTTCCCTCTTCCTCATGGTGGTTCACACTCGGCCCCTACGTTACGTCCCCACGCCCGACGGTGCGCCGAGATGGTCCGCTGCGAGCGCTGGTTCGCTCGCGCACGTCATCCACCGCAGAAACATCTACTCCCGTTCCGCATCCGGGCAGATCGACTGGATCAGAGGGCGATTCGTCCAAGATCGTCAGCCGCCTGTTGTACCGTTGGGCCCGCCGACGCAGGGGACGTCGCGCAGCGCGATACAAGTCGAAAACGGGGCCTCAGAGTGATCAAGGATCCAGACAAGTTCTATAACATCTTCGCAACGTGGGCGATGCAGAACGGTGGCCCGCGAAACGCCGCTGATTACTTCCTCGATGCGGGGATGATCGACGACGCGCAGGCCGACGACCTCATCAACAGATTCGAGACCAATCGCGATCGAGTGAGCACGGGCGGGCCGGTCATCAAGCCTCGGCACGAGGAGACGTGGTACCAGGGCGCACTGGACTCCGACCGCATCTGGGGAGCCTTCAAGGAGAAGCTCATCAACAAGGGGCGCGAGACACTGATCCCCGACCTCGACGAGTCTTCGAACACCATCGTCGGCCTCACGCCGAACCCGACCGGGGACGCACGTTCCGCCCGGGGGCTCGTCGTCGGATTCATTCAGAGCGGCAAGACGACCAACTTCACCGCCGTGGCAGCCAAGTTGGCAGATCGCAGATATCGCATGGTCATCGTGTTGGCGGGCATCCACAACGCACTGCGGCGACAGACTCAGGCCAGACTGAACAATGACCTCGCGAGCGACCCTGAGCGTTGGTTCGTCGTCACCGGTGAAGAAGGCGATTTCGACCTGACGCGCCTATCCACGGGGACGTCACACAAGCATGACGCCACCGCCTATCTGACCAGCCAGGACAAGACCACTCTGCTTGTAGTCAAGAAGAACGCGGCAGTCCTACGCAAACTCCTGCTCTGGCTCAACAAGCCCTCGGCTAAGAACGCACTGCGGACTGCCCCCGTGCTGGTGATCGACGACGAAGCAGACCAGGCATCCGTCGAAACCGGAACTATCAATCCTCTCATCCGCGACCTGTTGGCATTGTTTCCTCGAGGGACGTACATCGGCTACACCGCGACCCCATTCGCGAACGTCTTCATCAACCCCGCCGACTCTGATGACCTTTACCCTCGCGACTTCATCTATCCGCTACCACAACCCGATGGATACTTCGGACCGGAGACCTTGTTCGGACGCGAATCCACCGACTTGGACAACGACGGCGACTCCGGAAAGGACATGATCCGACTGATCCCGGACGCCGACGAATTTAAACTCCGCCCCATGAACAAGAAAGAGGCCGACGGATTCGTCCCAGTTGTGACCGCAGAACTGCGAGCCGCAATTCATTGGTTCCTCCTCGCCACGACTGCGCGATGGGTTCGCGGCGACGCGTCGGACAGCTCGATGCTCATCCACACTTCATTCCAGACCCAAATCCATCACTCGTACACGGGCGTCGTCGAGTCGGTCCTGCGGAAGACACGATCAGGCATCGTACATAAAGACCCGGAAGTGGTAGCCGCGCTCGCGGAACTCTGGGCGGATGAGACGGCCCGTGTCGATGCCTGCGACTGGGGGCGGCAATCGGAGACCTTCGACGAACTGTTGACGCAAATCGTCGGTGTCATCGACGACACCAGGGTGATCATGGACAACTACTTGAGCGACGAACGACTTGCATATCACCCCGACCAGACGAATACAATCATCGCGATCGGCGGAAACACCCTGTCCCGCGGCATCACGCTCGAAGGTCTGGTCTCGAGCGTGTTTTTGCGTCCGACCAACACATACGATTCGTTGCTGCAGATGGGCCGCTGGTTCGGCTTCCGGCCCGGTTACGAGGACCTCCCCCGGATCTGGACCACGAACGCCCTGCGAGATGCCTTCCGCCACTTATCGCTAGTCGAATACGAGATGCGCCAGGACATGGCCGCCTACGAGATCCAAGGCATCACCCCGATGGAGGCGGCCGTCCGGATCAGGACTCATCCATCACTTCGGGTGACGGCCAAGATGGGCGCGGCGCAACCGTCACAGATCTCGTTCGGCGGCGCTCGCCTCCAGACTCGGTACTTCCTCCGTCGCGACCGCGAATGGCTGGACAACAACTGGGCAGCCGGCGAGCAACTCGTTGCGTACGCGAAGCGCTTCATCAACGTCGAACCCCTCGACAACGGCGTACTTCTCAGGAACGTCAACGTCGCCAGCGTTCGTTCGTTCCTGGGCACGTACTCCGTGGTACCGAAGCAGGCGGACATGGACCTCCCGATGATTCTGGAGTACGTCCGCCAACAGAACGAACTGGACGAACCGCGACTGACGAAGTGGAACATCGCCGTGGTGGGCGGCTCAGGGCCCGAGGTGACCCTCGCAGGCGAATCCGTGAAGAGAGCGAATCGTGCGCCCTACGCCGACTCCGGCGATCTCGCGGACATCAAGACCCTGATGAGCAAGGCCGACCTCGTCGTCGATGTTCCCAGCGTCTCGCTCAAAGAAGCCCGTGACATGACGGAAGCAGCCCTCAAGGTCAAGAGGATTCAGGACGAGGAGACCCAAGACAAGGGCCTGATCGTTCTGTATCCGATCGATGAGAACAGCGTCCCGAAGACAGCATCCAGCGAGGAAGTCCGCGGCCCGATGGATGCCGTCGCGCCTGTCCTCGGTCTAGCCATCGTCTTCCCCAAGACCACGTACTCGGCGAGCGAGCGCGACGCTGTGCAGTCGACTCACCTCGCTGTCGAACTCTCGCAGCACGCCGAAGTCGTGGACACGTCCGACGAGATGTACGGAGTGGAATGATGCCGACGGGCAATGATTTGCCGTCGATCTGGGCGGAGATCGAATCGCACCCCACCCATGCGGACGGCGAGTGGAGGTTTCAGCAGATCGACCCGCTGGAGGACGGCCGACGACTCACACTGGCGATCGATGACCAAGGGCAACATCATCTGCTCGTCCCGAAAGCGCCTGGGAGCGTGCCCACCAATACACGAAGTCCGCTTGCAGTTTCCGTGCGGGACTTCAGTTTTGGTCATGATTCGCTCGAGCACGTGTCCGGCCACTATTTGGATATCCACTGTCGCATCGACGCACTGAACGCACAATTCGACAAGGTTATCTCCGACGTCGTCGATGTCGTGCAAGGTTCCTCAACCCCTGCCGTCTCCGCGGTCGCCACCGTGGGGGCATGGCGGAGACTGTTCGCGATCCTCGCCGATGGCCATACCCTGTCCTACCCCGAGAAGATCGCGGTCTTCGGGGAACTCACCGTTCTGCAGGAACTGATGGAACACGATGGAGGGTTCGAGGTCGCGTCATGGACCGGCCCTGACCACGCTGCCCATGACTTCGAACTCTCCGAGCAGTCAATCGAGGTGAAGTCCATCGGAGAGGACTCAACGACGGTCACCATCCACGGCCTCGACCAGCTCGACTCCGTGAACGACAAGCCGCTCTACCTGGTCGTACGAACGATCATAGAGAGCGCATCGGGTCGAACGATATCCGAAGTCCTCGGCGAAATCCTCTGCGCCAGCGTCGATCCCAACGGAATTCGACATGCCGCCGCAAAACTCGGGGTGTCCGACACCGACGCTGACCCGACCCGTTTCGAAGTCCAGACCACCATGATTGCCGAGGTGATAGGCGACTTTCCTCGCATCATCAAAGCCACAGTCGCACCCCACGTCTCGGAGTCCATCCGCCGTATCAGCTACGAGTTGGACCTCCGATCACTGTCGCCGTTCCTTCGCCCAACCAGAATCGATCGATTGGAGTCGGACACTTGAACGACATCCGATGGTGGTCACAGCCCTTCCCGCCAGAGGGAGGTCAGACCGCAGAGGGAATCAAACGTCAACTCGGTCGCCCACACCTACCCGAGTACGCCGTCCTGGTGAGGGAAGCCGCTCAGAACAGCTGGGATGCGCGACTGACCGATCGCATCAGCTTCGGAGTCGACATACGCCGGCTCGGAAACTCAGCGGTCGCGTGGAGGTCGAGGCTCGGCGACAGCAGCCGATCAAGCGAGGAACGGGGGCGACTGTCGCGATTGGACTCCGCTTCGTGGATCCTCACGATTTCCGACAGAGGGACAACCGGCCTGGGTGGCCCTGTCCGCTCAGACGAGAATGATCCCCATGGCCGAACAGCGAATTTCGTTCAGTTCATCCGGAACGTCGGCGAACCACGGGACAAGCGACTCGGCGGCGGAACCTACGGGTTCGGAAAGGGGATCTTCTACCGGACCAGTGCGGCCGGCGCGATACTCGTTGACACGCTCAACAACGACGCTGACTCCGCCTCACGACGGTTGATGGGAGCAGCGTTAGGTGGGATCGAGGTGGACCCGAGCGGCCGCAGGCTTACCGGCCGACATTGGTGGGGTGAGATCAACGATGGAATTCCCGACCCACTGACGGGAGATCTCGCCGCCTCCGTCTCGCGCGAGCTCGGCCTACCAGGTTTCGACGACGGGGTCACCGGGACGGACGTCGCAGTCATCCTGCCGAATCTCGATCTCGACGACACGGGCGGCGATGTCAAGACCCTAGCTGAGCGGCTCCGCGCCTACATGTACTGGTACTTGTGGCCGAAAATGGGGTCAGAGAGGCGTTCTCGCAACATCGACTTCACCGTCAGTGTCGACGGTGAACAATTCCCTTTCACATCACTTCAGTCTCTGCCTGTGCTCTCAGACTTCGCAACCGCCCTTGACGGCGTCTACCTCCGTTCAGGAAGCGACTTCGAGATGCAGACCCACAAGAAGACGCTGGGTCGGCTGGGCCACCTCTCGATCGAAGCAACGATGCCCGAGATGTTCGACGTCGCGACGCCCTTATGGAAGACATTGAGCGGCGATTCAGCACCGATAGCTCCACCGTATCGGCACATTGCACGAATGCGACAGACGGAGCTCATCGTTGACTATCTCGCCGGTGACCCGATGCCCACGTCGAATGTCGGCTACGTCGGTGCCTTCGTCGCCTCGGAGAACACGGACGAATACTTCGCTCAGGCCGAACCGCCGACCCACGACGCCTGGGAGATCGGGACTCTCGTCGCTCCAGGTAAGGGGATCGTTCAGAGGGCACGTCTGTGGATCCTGGAACAGTGCAAGCTTCAGGTCGAAGCGCGTGCGGGTTCACGTTCGAAGGCTGTCGAGGGTCTGGGCCGACTGTCGAGCTCGCTCGGAGCACTCGTTCAGAATGCGACCGGCACCAGAGCTTCCATCGACGACCGCGGACACCGATCCTCCACCGAGACCGGGGGGTCCGGGTCGAGAAGTTCCAGGCGAGTCGAGCCCGACACCGATTCGCATGTGGTCGTGGACGCTGGAGTCGCCTACGTCGAGTGCTCGGTGATCGTTGCTCCGCGCGAGACGTTCGATTTCGCGTTGCAGGCCGAGATCGCTGTGATACTCGCAGGCGGTAGACGCGAGAAGCCCGGAGACGCACCGACTCGAACGGCGACACCGACAATTCTGTTCTGGTATGCGGGCGATGACACCGCGATGCGTGTCGAAGGTAATTACGTGAAGCCCGAGGACTTGCGCGTCGGAAAATGGACGGTCCGCGCTACAGCGATCGACGATGTCGCGGTCCGCCTGTCCGTATCGGAGGTCGAGCCCCGTGTCTAAGACCTTCACGCCGCCTTACATGACACCGAACCCGACTGCTGTCGAGATGCTTCCCTGGTCTCTTGAACGACATGGTGACTCGACTCCGCTGACCTCACCGTTGGAGGGTTGGGTGTCAGGTACGGACCTCGCTCTGTCTCGTGGGGTCCACGTCGATATCGACGCAGTGCGAGAACGCTGCATGCTCGCGTCTGACACCAGACTCGGGCTGACAGTGAGCTGGATGAGCGACGCTTCCAAGATCCGACGACACGTGTTCAAGAAGGTGATCATCGAACCTCGCAACGAGATAACGGCCCGCCTACCCGGTACCGAGATCGGCGGAACCGTCCATATCACGACTGCATTGGTGTTGCTCGACGACAACGAAGACGCTCTTCCTGGGGCGCCACGTCATCGCGGCTCGATCCTCGCGCGCGATTCCGTTGCCACGACTCTTGAAGGCGACGGCTCGATGTTCCCGATGGCGGTGGTTGATTTCGCTGGGAAGGTCTACGACAACGATGCATCCTGGCACGTCGAAACGACCACGGCGCTGGATGCAAACTTCAGCTCAACCTTCCAGGTGATGATCAATGAACGTGACGTCCACCTGATCAGAGCGATCGAGACCGAGAAGCCGACCAGAGAGCAGCAGGCGCTACTGGATGAGCTCAGTGCCGGTGTCATGCAGACGGTCATCGAGCTTGCCTACGCCCTGAAATCACGAGGCGAGCTGACAACGGACGATTACGCCGACGGGACCGTTGGCGACGTCCTCCGCGGCATCCTCATTCAGACCGGCGACATGAACCTGGCTGATATGAGTGATCCATCGTCCCTGTCGATCCGCAGATCGACGTTCCAGGGTGTCGCGCGACGCATCTCGGCTGGAAGGATGTTCTGAAGTGGATGGTCCGTTGATCTGGCCCCGCATGGACCGATCGAAGTCGGTGCCGGCGATGGCCGAGATTTCAGATACCAGCGGCCCCAAGGTCGATCTCGACACTTCACAGTTCTCGTTCAGCAGCGTGGGTACGAGAGCGAACCGCCGTGATATCAACGCCCTGCGCGACGGCGTCGTCGACATCGCCAACCAGTTCGGTTTCAATCGCAGACGCGGGTTCGACCAGGAGGGAGACCCCGGCGATGACTCCCGTGCCCGATTCGATCTCCAAGTGCTGAGCGCTCTACCTGTGTTGATGCCGATGAACTGGTCAGAGGCAGGGTCGCGCGATGTGTGGTCCTGGTGCGCTCTCGCACTGCTTCCTGACGTGACCCATTGGCGCTGGCGGTGGGTTGGAAAGCGGGGAACCTGGAACACAGAGCGTTGGATCGGGTCGGACCTCACGCGGCATTCTTGGGCAAGGCAGTGGTGGCGCGCCGTTCAGTTCGAACCGAACCCAACCGTACTCGACTCGCTGATGGAGTCAGACTTCAACCAGCTCACAGAACGCGCCACAACGATCGGGGCGAATCCGGTCCTCGTGTCCGCGTTCGCCGCACACTACCTAGAAGCCACAAAGACTTCACAGATCGACCGGCGACATCTCATTCGCGACGCAGCTCAGAGACTACTTCGAGAGATGGCATTCGTCGACGATTCAGTCATGAGCGGTCGCGAGATCGAAGACTGGGTACTTAGGATCATCGAAACCTCAACCTCGAGCCTTCAGCACTGAAGTTCAGTCGTAGGCCGTCGGACCGCTGCATAGACACGTGCGGCACCTGCAGAAACGTTCTCATGTTCCCACACCCGCACGACGGTCCACCCTTCATCGGCTAAGCGGCGGTCGGTCTCGCGGTCGCGTCGACGATTCACCTCAACCTTCTCCTGCCAGAAGGCCGAGTTTGTCTTGCTCACCGTATGGTGCTCAGGACAACCATGCCAGAAGCAGCCGTCGAGAAATACCGCCACCTTCTGGCGAGGGAACACGAGATCCGCCCGCCGTCGAAGGCCGGCAATGGGAGCCTTGTCTACGCGGTATCGAAGGCCGAGTCCGTGAACCGCGCGCCGGAGGGCCAGCTCAGGTCGCGTGTCTCGACTCTTGTTCGCCTGCATCGAGCGCCGCACTCCCGGGGACGACGCCCAGGACGTCTGATGCTTCCGAGGCACGTCATTCACTGTCTACGCAGACCGACTCGTCACGCAAGTGCGGCCTGGAACCTTCCCTGGTTCGTCTGATCTGTCCCGGTCCGCTCGTCCCACCGCAGGTTCACACAAGACAGAGCATCATCACGGCGTGCCGCACTCCAACCGAATGCCGCCGCCAAGACGTGCACTGCCAATGCCGGCGGAACAGCGTTACCGATCTGCTGCGAAACGTCTAGGCCTCGCCAGGGGAAGTCGCGGGGGAACGTCTGCAGTCTGCCGGCCTCATCATCGCTGAACCGTCTCTCGTTCCCATCTGCCCACTGGACACGATTGCGCGACACTTTGCCAGTCACGGTGAACGCAGGTGCCGTCGAGAATCGACGACCACGCGCAGTCGAAACCCCTCCCGATCCATAGTTCGAAATGACCTCGAAGGCGCCTAATTCTGGCAACGCGTCCCCCATCGACCTCACATTCGTGTTCAGCTCCGGTCGCCGAGGGTCGAATCGGTCGTGGGTCGCCTCCGGCAGACGGACTGCACAGTCCGGTACTCCGTGACGAGCCACCAGGGCCGCTCGTCGCCTCGTCTGAGGCACGCCATACTCCTCCGTGTATAGAACATCACACTTCACTCCGTAGCCGTGGTCACGCAGAACGTCGGCCATGGCCTTCCACACAGGGAGTACCGCCGGCACCTGCTCCAGAACGATCGCCTGGAAGGGTGCTCGATAACCGACTCGCTTCAGAGCCCAGAGCAACGGCTGAAGGACCAGCCCCGTGCGCTCATCGTCGACATCCGCCAGCAAAGTCTTGACCTCGCCGTATCGATGTCGACCAAGCAACTCAACCAAACGCAACACCAGGTCGAGCTGCCGACGGCCTGCTCCGTTTCCCGCAACGGTGAACGTCTGGCACGGCGGTCCTCCCGCCAATACGTTGTAGTCGAGGTATTCCAAGGGATCGACCTCACGAACGTCGCTCTGCCGATACCTCAGTCCCGCCGCCTCGCGCGTCGCGCACGCCGATTCGTCCAGCTCGATGCCAATTGACTCGACCCCGAGCCACGTTGCGGCAACGTCGAGCCCTCCAGGCCCAGCGAAGAGGTCCACAATCCTCGGCGACTCCATTGGCGCCAAGACGCCAGAACGATTGTCGGACATGAATCACCACTCTATTCGTCTCTCGCGACCACACGGTGCAGGCGCGCCGGCGCCACCCACCCGTCGCTCTCAGCGGTCGAAACGATAGCCGACCCAACCGACAAGATCGATCGAACGTTCGGGATGCCTACACCGGCAGGGCGCCCAGCTCCTGGCCGCGGATCCGCTGGGAGATGACTTGGGTGATGCCGTCGCCACGCATGGAGACGCCATAGAGGGCGTCGGCCACTTCCATCGTCGGCTTCTGGTGTGTGATCACGATGAGCTGCGACTTGTCCCGCAGCTGCTCGAACAGGGAGATCAGGCGCCGCAGGTTGGTGTCGTCCAGGGCCGCCTCGACCTCGTCCATGACATAGAAGGGTGACGGCCGGGCGCGGAAGATGGCCACCAGCATCGCGACGGCGGTCAGCGACTTCTCGCCACCGGACAGCAGCGACAGCCGCTTCACCTTCTTCCCCGGCGGACGCGCCTCCACGTCGATGCCCGTGGCCAGCATGTCCGACGGGTCGGTGAGCACCAGCTTGCCCTCGCCGCCCGGGAACAGGGTGGCGAACACCTCCACGAACTCGCGTTCCACGTCCACCCACGCCTCGGTGAACACCTGCAGGATCTTGGCGTCCACCTCCTCGACCACGTTCAGCAGATCCTGCCGCGCCGATTTCACGTCCTCGAGCTGGGTCGAGAGGAAGTTGTACCGCTCCTCCAGCGCCGCGAACTCCTCCAGCGCAAGCGGATTCACGCGGCCCAGGGTCGCCAGGTCCTTCTCCGCGAGCTTCAAACGCCGCTCCTGCGCCGCGCGCTCGAACGGCATGCCCACGGGACGCACCACCTGCTCCCCGCGCTCCCGAGCAGCCTCGTACTCCGACAGCTCCAACGACGACGGCGGCAGCGGCACGTCGGGCCCGTACTCGGCCACCAGATCGTCCGGTGCCATGCCGAACGACTCCAGCACCTGCTCCTCGAGCTGCTCGATCCGCATCGCCGCCTGCGCGCGGGCCACCTCGTCGCGGTGCACGGCGTCGGTCAGCTGCGTGTGCCGGGCGCTCAGCGCGGTCGACTCCTGGCGCGCCACGTCCAGCGCTCCCCCGCGTTCGGCCCGCTGCCGCTCCAGCGAATCCCGGTGCGCCGCAGCCCTGGCCACGGCCCGCCCCAACCGGGACGACACCATTTCGGCGCTCTCCGCCACCGACGCCGCCACCGCGGCCGCCTCCATCCGCGCGGCCGCGGCCTTCTCGGCCCGCTCCCGCGCGGCACGCTCGGCGGCGGCGGCCCGTCGCAGGCCCTCCGCCTTCCCTCGCACGCCGGCCGCACGCTCCTCGGCGGTGCGCCGCGCCAGCCGGGCCTCCATTTCCACGCCCCGCGCGGCGGACAACGCCGCCACCGCGGCGTCGCGCGCCTCGGTGCCCACCGAGCCGCCGGCGTCCTCCGGCATCTCCTCGGCCAGCCGCAGCCGCTCCTCGTGCTCGGCCAGCGCCGCCCGCGTCTCGTCCCGCGACGATTCGATCCGTTCCCGCTGCGCCACGAGCCGCTCCGCCTCGTCGCGCGCGCTCCGCGCGGCCTGCCCCAGCCGGGCCAGCTGCTCGTACACGGCGCCCAGCTGCGCATCGGACTCGTGCAGCGCCGCGAGCGCCGATTCGGTCACCTCGCGCCGCGCGGCCAGGTCCTCGGTCGCCCCCGAGAGCGCGGCGCCCACGGACTGCGCGGACCGCCGGGTCTCCTCCAGCGACGCCTCCGCGGCCTCGATCGCCTTCTGCACCTCCAGGGCCGACTGCCGCGCCGCCGAACCGCCGGTGAGCACGCCGTGCGAGACCACGTCACCGTCGGGCGTCACGGCCCGCAGCTCGGGCCTCTCGGCGACCACGGCGACCGCCTCCCCGACGGTCCGCACCAGCACGCACCCCGCGAGCACGGACGAGACCACGCCCTCCAGCTCCGACGGTGCGCTCACGCAGTCCAGGGCCCAGACGGCACCGTCGGGCAGAGCGCCGCTCGCCGAGCGCCCGCCCGGCGCAACGCCCTCCACGACCAGCGCGGCGCGGCCGCCGTCGGCCTCCCGCAGCCGGGTCAGGGCGGCCTCCGCCACCGAGACCGACGGTGCCGCGACGGCCTCCGCGATGGGGCCCAGCGCCACCGCGACGGCCTTCTCGTAGCCGTCGCGGATCGACAGCCGTTCCGCGACCGCGGAGGTCACGCCGTCCACGTGCTCGACGACCCACGCGGCGCCGTCGCCGCGCTCCAGGTTGAACCCGAGCGCCTCGATGCGGGCGATCAGCGACGCCACCTTCTGCTCGGCGGCGCGCTCCTCGGCCTGCAGTTCCTCGACGCGCGCCTGCGCGGCGTTGAACGCCGCCATGCTGCGCTCGTGGTGCTCGTCGAGCGAGGCCTCGGAGGCGTCCAGCTCGGCGATCTGCCCCTGCACCTGTTCGAACTCGGTCTCGGCGCCCTCGGCCCGCTCCACGGCCTCGGCGATCGCGGCGGTCAGGCGCCCGGACTCGGATTCGACGGACTCGGCGCGGGTCCGCAGGGTCTCCACCTGGCCGGCCAGCCGGGCCAGCCCTTCCCGACGGTCCGCGACGGCCGCGACGGCGGCCATGTGCGCGTTCTCGGCGGCGCGAGCGGCCTCCTCGCGCTCGGCGAGTTCGTCGGTGGCGCCCTCAAGGACCATGGCGGCCTCCTCGAGCGCCTCCATGAGCTCGGCCTCCTCCTCGGCGACGCGCTCCGCCTCGGCGTCCAGCTCGTCGGGGTCGCGGCCGGGCGCGTGCTGCACGGGCTCGGACAGCAACCGCGCCCGTTCGGAGGCGATGCGGCCCGTCGACGAGACCCGCTCGGCGAGCGCCGACAGGGAGAACCAGCCCTCGCCCGCGGCCTTCACAGCGGGATCGAGGGCGGCGACGGCCTCGGAATGGGAGGCGACCTGCGCGTTGGCCTCGTCGAGGGCGGCAGCCACCTCCTGCTGCTCGGCGCGGATGGACGCCTCGTTGCCGCTCTGGTCCTCCAGCTCGGCGCGGCGCCGCACCAGATCGTCGGCGGCCAGCCGGAGCTTGGCGTCGCGGAGGTCCGCCTGGATCGTCTGGGCACGACGGGCCACCTCGGCCTGCCTGCCCAGCGGCTTGAGCTGGCGGCGCAGCTCGGTGGTGAGGTCGGTCAGGCGCGCGAGGTTGGCCTGCATGGAGTCGAGCTTGCGGACCGCCTTCTCCTTGCGGCGACGGTGCTTGAGCACGCCCGCCGCCTCCTCGATGAAGGCGCGCCGCTCCTCCGGCTTGGACTCGAGGATCGCGGACAGCTGCCCCTGCCCCACGATCACGTGCATCTCGCGGCCGATGCCGCTGTCGGAGAGCAGCTCCTGCACGTCCATGAGCCGGCACTTGGAGCCGTTGATCTCGTACTCACCGGCGCCGTCGCGGAACATGCGCCGCGTGATGGACACCTCGGAGTAGTCGATGGGCAGCGCACCGTCGGCGTTGTCGATGGTGAGCGTGACCTCGGCGCGGCCCAGAGGCGCCCGGCCGGACGTGCCGGCGAAGATGACGTCCTCCATCTTGCCGCCGCGCAGGCCCTTGGCGCCCTGTTCCCCCATCACCCAGCGCAGGGCGTCGAGGATGTTGGACTTACCCGAGCCGTTGGGCCCGACCACGCACGTGATGCCGGGCTCGAGGCGAAGCGTCGTCGCCGAAGCGAAGGACTTGAAGCCCTTCAACGTCAGAGACTTGAGATACACGATCAGTGAGACTACCCGCTGGTACGGGCCCGATGTTCGCCCGACGCGGCTACACGCCCTCCCAGATGGATCCCAGCCGGTGCGCAACGGCGCGCGTGAACCGCGCCGTGCCGGATTCGGCGAACAGCACCGCCGACCGCACCCCCTCGCCGAGGAAGACCAGCGAGCTGACGCATTCGGCACCGTCGCCCACGAACACCTCGACGCTCCCCCGGTCCACGACGATGCGCAGCTCCAGGACAGGACCGTCGACCGGGGCCGCGCGGTAGCCGCGCTCGCCGTACCCCGCACGCCGCCTGTCGATGAGCACGCGGCCCGCCTGATCGTCGTACGCGATGACGATCTCGTTGCCGGTGTCGGTACGCAGCACCATCCCGAGCCGTTCCGCGTCGCCGTCGGCCAGCGGGACGGTGAGCTCGATGTCGGCGGCGTCCAGCCCCGGCATGAGCGTGACCTCCTCGTCGCGCCCGATCGTCACCTCACCGAGGTCGACGGTGCCGGTGCGGAGTTGCGCGAACTCGCGGACCGGCAGGGAGCGGACCCGCAGGTCGGCGCCCAGCCCGAGCTCGCGCGGCACGGTGAGCTGACCGCACCAGGAATCACGCATCGACGCGATGGGGTGGTCGAACCCGCCCATCCAGCCGTAGGCGATGCGCCGGCCGTCCGGCGCCTCGAAGCTCTGCGGCGCGTAGTAGTTGCCGCCCCAATCGGCGGGGCGGAAGCCGGTGAGCGGCACGAAATCGCCGCCCGGCTCCCAGTCCCCCACCACGTAGCCCGCGTTGTGCCCGTTTCGCAGGCCGTATCCGCGGGGCTTCGGGCCCATGGGGCAGTACACGATGACCCACTTGTCGCCGAGCGGGAACATGTCCGGGCATTCGAGCATGAACGCCTCGGGGTCGGGGTCGCGGAACACGACGCGGTCGAACTCCCACGCGGCGCCGTCGGTCGAGGTGTAGAGCCACACCTCGCCACGCTCGTCGGCCGAGCACACGCCGAACACCATGTACCAGGTGTCGCCGATCCGCCAGACCTTCGGATCGCGGAAGTGCGGGAGCTCGGGCGGTCCGGTGACGACGACGCCCTCCTTGACGAAGGTCGTCCCGTCGCCCGATCGCGCGACGCACTGGACCTGGAGGTTCCCGTCGTCCTCGTCGACACCGTTCCGCCACCGGTGACCGGTGTAGAACACGACCAGGTCGTCGCCGTCGACGATCGCGGAGCCGGAGAACACGCCGTCGCGGTCCTCCTGCAGGCTGGGCGCGAGGGCGATCGGCTCGTGCCGCCACGTCACCATGTCCTCGCTGGAGACGTGCCCCCAGTGCATCGGACCCCACTGCGCGCCGTACGGGTGGTGCTGGAAGTACACGTGATAGCGGCCGGCGAAGTGGCACAGGCCGTTCGGGTCGTTGATCCAGCCGGCGTCGGCCGCGATGTGCACGAGAGGGTACCAGCGGTCCCCGCGTCCGGCGGCCAGCTCCGCCACCGCGCGCTCGGCGCGCGCCAGCTCGGCTTCCATGGTCACCCCCGTCATGTCCCTGCCCGTCATGCGCCGGCCTTCGCGGTGTCGAGGGGCTCCTGGCGGTCCCGGTAGAAGGGATCGCCGTCGACCTCTTCGTCGTCCTTCTTCAGAATGATGTAGCCGACGGTGCTGGCGACCGCGACGATGCCGGAGATGATGAGGAACGTGGTGCGATAGCCCATGGCGTCGCGCAGCGCGCCCAGCGGCGGCGAGAGGATGACCACGCCCACCTGCGAGGCGATCTGGAAGCCCACCATGTACAGCGTGGCGGACAGCTTCGAGTTGAAGTGCAGTGTGAAGTAGCGGAAGACGCCGAGGATGCACAGCGGCACCTCGAGGGCGTGGAACATCTTGACGATCGAGACCATGATCGGATCACTGAAGATCGCGGTGCCCAGGATGCGCAGGGTCATCACGGTGAACCCGAGCAGCAGGATGTTCCGCACTCCCACCTTGCGCATGAGGATCGGGACGACACCCATCATGGCGGCCTCCAGGAACACCTGGACCGAGTTGAGCACGCCGTACACCTGCTCGCCGTGCTTCACGTCGCCGAACAGGTGGGTGTAGAAGTCGGGGAACATCTGCTGGTCGTAGACGGTGTAGAAGGTCCAGGTGCAGAAGACGATCAGGATGATCTTCCACAGCCGGCCCATCTTCAGTAGCGCAGCCATATCGCTCAGGGACGGTGTGCTCGGCTCGATGTGCGTCGCCGCCTCGGCCGGAGTCTCGTCCTTCCAGAAGATCTGGACCAGCAGGCAGGCGATACCGAAGGCTGAGCCGACCATGAAGTTCAGGTGCGGGTCGATCGAGAACAGGAAGCCGGCCACCAGGGCCACGATCGCGTAACCGAAGGAGCCCCACATACGGGCCTGGCCGTACTCGAACCCGAATCGGCGGCTGGTGCGCTCACTGACCGCCTCCAGGAGCCCCGCCGCGGCGAGGAATCCGAAAGACAGGTAGATCGCGCCCACGACGACGCCGACCATGAACTGTCCCTTGAGAAGTGGTTCGTAGACGTAGATGAAGAACGGGCCCACGCCCGCCATCGCCACGGAGGCCAGGATGACCAGGTGCCGGCGGAGACCGAGCTTGTCCTGCACCGTGCCGTACAGGAACATCACGATCAGTGCGGCGACCGAGTTGGTGGAGTACACCGTGCCCTGCTCAGCGCCGGTGAGGCCGAGACCGCCCTCCTCCGGGCTCTTGAGGAGCCACGGCGAGAAGAACGACCACCAGATGCCCCAGGAGGCGAAGAACAACAGGAAGGAGACGGAGGAATGCAGGTAGGCCCTGTTCCTCAACGCCCGGGTGAACGACGCCATGGGGTTCCAAACTCTCGCTGTCTGCTCCCGATCGTCGCGACCGGGTGTGACGAAGACTACATCCGACGCAGCGCCCTGACAAGGGATTAAACGATTTAGCTAATCGTTTCAGCACGACGGGCGCGTGGCGCGTCAGCCGGAACGAGACGAGCGGATCGTGGAAGGAGCCGGGTCCGCTCAGCGAGCGGAGATCGAATCCCGGGCGACGAGGGCCATCGGCACCTCGTGGATCACCGGCGTCAGGTCGCCGGACACCAGCAGCTCCACCGCGCGCGCCCCCATCTCGAGATGCGGCAGCGCGACCGACGTCAGCCCGGGGCGCATCCACCCGGCGAGCTGGGAGTCGTCGAACGAGACGACGGAAACGTCCTGCGGCACGGACAATCCGGAATCCTGCAACGCCTGGTAGGCGCCGAACGCGGTCCGATCGTTCGCGCAGATGAGGGCCGACGGACGCGTCGACTCGAGCAGGTCGGCCACCACGCGGTACCCCTCTTCGGGTATCCACTCGCACTCGGCGACACCCGCGAGCTCGACCCCGGAGGACGCCAGCTCCTCCCCCACACCGGCCAGGCGCTCGTGCCCGGCGTAGATGCCGTCGGGGTGCCTGTCGCACACCTGGCGCCCGCCGATGTGGTGGATCCCGTCGCGGTGCCCCGCTTCGAGGAGGGCGGCCGCGGCCGTGCGGCCCGCGGCACGCTCCGCGGGCACGACCGCCGGTCCGGACAGCGTCGCGGGAAGGCAGTTGAGGAAGACGTGGGGAACGGTGGCGAGCCGGGCCGGCGGGACCACGTCCCGGGTGAACATCGCGCCGTAGATCAGGCCGTCCACGCGCCGGTCCAACATCGCCTCCACGAGGTCGGCCCCGTCCGCGCGGTAGTCCTCCGTCTCCGCGAGGATCACCATCCGCGAGGTCGCGGACGCCTCCTCGATCGCGCCGCGGACCATGTAGCCGGCGTAGGGCTCCGAGCCGATCGTGTCCGAGACCAGCCCCAGCGTCATCGTCGATTTCGCGCGCAGGCTGCGGGCCGCGAGATCCGGGCGGTACCCGAGGCGTTCGCTCGCCGCGCGCACGCGGTCGGCCGTCGACTCGGTGATCCGCATGCCCTCGCGCCCGGACAGCACGAAGGACACCGTCGCCACGGAAACGCCCGCTTCCCGCGCGACGTCGGCCAGAGTGACGCGATGCGGTGTCACCGGTGGCCGATCAGAAGACCGCCATCGCCACGATCAGGCCGAGCGCGACGTGCGCCGCGGCGATCACGCGGGCCTGCGGCAGGAACACGTCCGAGTACATGAGGTCGTCCATGTCGATGCTGGTCACCAGGTCCAGCACGCGCACGCAGATGATCTGCGCGACGATGCCGACCAGCCCGTACACCACCGCGTACGTCACGCCCTCCACCAGGCGGCCGCCGGCGGCGTAGATCGCCACCACGATGATGAACGCCATCGAGATCATGCCCGCCGCGGTGATGTAGGTGGCGTTGGGCTTGCCCAGCCGCACCAGGTCGCGCAGCTTGCCGGGCGTCGAGAGGTCCACGGCGTAGAAGCCGGCCACCATCAGCACGAGGCCGACCAGCGCGTACAGGCAGATCGCGCCGATGCCCTTGCCCAGGGTGCCGAAGTCAGCGGCGGCGAGAAGTGTCGTGTTCATGATGCGGAGGTGCCTTTCGGGGTGATGCGGTGCGGAATGAAAGCCGCCCCGTCGTCGGTGATGAGGCCGGACGTCTCGCGGATGCCGATCCCGGCGGGCTCGTCGCCCACGACCCACGCCCCGATCACGGGACGGAAGCCGTCGAACTCGGGAAGCGGGTCGAACAGCTGGTACACATACCCCTCGGCGCCGTAGACGCCGCCGGTCGCCGTCTCCCGGCCCGCGTCGACGATCGTGAGGTTCGCGCCCTCACGCCCCAGCTTGGGCTTCTTCACGTACTCGGTGAGGAAGCCCGGGTTGTCGATGTACGCGGGCAACAGGTTCGGGTGATCGGGGTACATCTCCCACAGCACGGCGAGGATCGCCTTGTTGGAGAGGATCGTCTTCCACAACGGTTCGATCCAGGTGGTCTTCGGGATGGATTCGACGACGCGCCTGCCGAAGTCGTCCTCGAGGATCCACTCCCACGGGTAGAGCTTGAAGGTCGCGTTGATGGGCGCGTCCTCGAGGTCGACGAACGTCGCGAGGTCGTGATCCCAGCCGACGTCCTCGATCGGCAGGCCGACGGTGTCGAACCCGGCCTCGGCGGCCGTCTCCTGGAGGTAGCCGGTGGTCACGTGGTCCTCGCCCGTGGCGTCGGCACCGGACCAGGTGAAGTGGAGCTCCGACGCGGGGAGCACGTTCTTCACCTCGCCCCACCGCTCGACGAGCATCTCGTGCAGCGAGTTCCACTGGTCGTAGCCGCCCTCGTCCCAGGGGCGGGTGTCGGGCGCGGTGTCCTGGAACCAGTACCACTGCACGACGGCGGCCTCGAGCAGCGAGGTGGGCGTATCGGCGTTGTACTCCAACAGTTTCGGCGGCCGACGCCCGTCGTAGCGGAGGTCGAAGCGGCCGTAGACGTGCGGATCCTGGCGCTTCCACGACTCCTCGATCGCGCCCCACGCCCATTCGGGAATGCCGAAATCGGCGTACCGCTCGGTGAGGATCACGTTCTCCACGGCCTTCAGGCACATCGAATGGAGAACGCCCACTTGGGCTTCGAGGGAGAGCACCTCGTCCATGTCGAACTCGTAGTAGACCGACTCGTCCCAGTAATCGCGGTCGTTCCCGGCGCTGTCGCGCGCGGGGGTGCCGAACACCAGTCCCTGCGATTCGACGGTCTGCTGCCAGCCCGCGCGGGGTGTTCCCCGCATCCGTCGCACGTCAGGACCCGCTCGACTTGCCGCCGGACCCCGAGCCGCCCTTGTTGGACGTGCCGAGTCCGCCGCGGTCGATGTTCTTGCCGCTGCCGCCGGATTTCGCCGCCGGCGGCGCGGGCTTGCTCCCGGCGTTCGTCTGCCCGCTGGAGTTGAACGACGTGGCCTTGCCCGGGTCCACCGCGGTGCCGGACTGGGTGCGGAACGCGGTACCCGTGGGGCGGTCGTAACTGCCTCCGGTCACGCGGCCGTTGGCGACGTTGCCGCCGTAGTTGTACCGGTAGCTCATGCCGTTGAGCAGGATGAACCCGGTGACGGGGCTCATGGAGCCCGTCGAGCAGTAGCTGTCGGCCACCACCTGGCCGTCGCCGGTGGTGCAGTACGCCGTCTGCGTGGGCTGCGAGTCGTTGCCGTCGGGGATGGCCACGTACAGCAGCGCGATGGCGCCGACCACGCCGACGCCCACGCCGGCGCCGATCATCTGCTTGCGGCGCCGGGCCTTCTTCTGCGCCTCCGCGGCCGCCTCGCGAGCGAGGCGGGCCTCCTCCTCGGCGCGCTGCCGCTGCGCACGCTGCCGCGCGCGGGCCTCGGCGACGGTCTCGGGCCGCGCCCGCGTCGAATCGTCCTGCTGCCGGATGCGGCCCTGACGGGGCCCCACGGGCGGACCGTCGGGCCCGTTCGCCTGCGGGTTCGCCGAGGGATCGGGCATCGAGACGTTCGGGGGCATGCCTGGGACGGGCATGTAGTTCGTTTCCGGCCCAGGGATCTCCCCAGCCGGTCGGTTCTCAGGAACCGATGGCTGCATCGCTCACCTCTCCTCGAAGTACGGGAGCCCGCCGCGCGCGGGTCCGAACAGCTCCACGACCAGGTCGACCCTGCCAGGTCCGTTGCCCGACCACAGGCGTTCCAGCAGAGTGTCGCACGCCTTGCGCGTACCCTCCACCACCACCCGCACCCGGCCGTCGGGCTGATTCGCCGCGTATCCGAGGAGCCCGAGCTCCAGGGCCTGCGTCTTGGTCCAGTACCGGAAGCCCACGCCCTGAACCCTGCCGTGGACCCAGGCGGTCATTCGCTCGTGCTCGTCGACCACCGCTAGTCCGTGCTGATGTCGAGGTTCACGACGGTGCCCGCCTTGAGGGTGCGCCCGACGGTGCAGACCTGATCGACGGCGCGCCGGGCCACGGTGATGAGGCGCTCCTGTGCCGCCTCGTCGAGTTCGGAGAGGTCGAGCTCGAGGATCTCGTTGAGCTCGGGGTACGTCTCGTTCTCGCGATCCGCGTCACCCGAGACGCGAACGGTGGCGTCGTAGTCCTCACCGAGGCGGCGCGCGAGCACGTGGTCGGTGGACATGCCGCTGCAGGCGGCGAGAGCGATCTTGAGCAGCTCACCGGGGGTGAACACGCCCTCCACATCGGCCGAGCCCACGAGCACCTCAGCGCCCCGCGAGCTGCGCCCCGTGTATCGGCGCACGCCCGTGCGCTCCACCCAGAGTTCGGTCGAAGGGGTCTGTGCGGTGGTGTCATCCGGCATGTGACCAATCTACCGTTAGTTGTCCCATCGTCTTGCGACCTACATCCAACGGACACATTCGGTGCGGCGGGCGGCGCGCGGCGTCGCCGAGACGGCGCCGGCAATCTTGTAGCCTGGGTAACATGCGCACGCGGTGGTCGATCTTCCTCGTCGCGGTGCTCCTCTGCGCGGTGTCGCTGGCCTGGGCCGCGGCATCCGGGCCCGACCCCTTCCCCACCCATTGGGGCGCGAGCGGCAAGGCCGATTCGTGGGGGCCGCGAGGCGAGTCCGTCGCCTTCCTCGCGGCCACGAGCCTGGGCACCGCGGTCCTGTTCGGCGCGATCGCCGCGTTCACCTCACGGATCCCCGCGCGGATGATCAACACCCCGAACCGCGAGTACTGGCTCGCCGCCGATCATCGCAGCGAACTGGACACGCTCCTGCAGAGCTCGATGCTGTGGATCGGCGCGGGCGTGCAGCTGCTCGTCGGGGTGTCGGTGGTCGGTGCAATCGCCTCACCGCAGGACAACGCGGCCACCGGCCTGGTCACGTGGATCTTTCCGGTGCTCGTACTCGCGACCGTCGGGTACCTGATCTGGAAGCTCCTTCACCCGCCCGTGGAATAGCGCTTCATCGAATCGTTTCGGCCTCCGAACTCGCCCGCCGAACCCTCGCCGAATGTGCGGTTGCAATACGAAAGTCCTTGCTGCTGAATCCATTTGACATCCGATGCAACCCTCAGCAACCCTTGTGAGCGCTCGACCGGCTGTCGTGTGATGTGCGGTGGCCGGGCGCACCGCCACGGAAACCGCTGAGGGAGAACCGAGATGACCGAGCGCGAACCAGATTCCGTGGCCCCCTTGACATCTCCGACGGTGCCCACGGCGAGAATGATCGCCCGTACCGCGCCGAAGTGGGACCTGTGGGCACGACCCGCCGGGTTCCCGGACCTGCACGCGGCGCTGGTCTGGGCGACCCGGCACGCCGCCGACGCGGCCGATCCGATCCGGATTCTCTCCGACCGCCTCAACGTGCCCTACCAGGTACTGCTGTCCGTCGACGTCGTCCAGAAGTTCCTGCACTCGCCCGCGGTGATCGACGCCCGCCGCGACGCCCCACCGGTACGGCGCCTCCGCACGGGCAACAACCCGTTCCTCTGACCTCGCGCTTCTGACCTCGGGATTCGCGGCGGCGCCCATCCGACGCGCTCTCCGGGAGGTGATGGTTGACCTGGACCCCGGTCCAGGTCGGACCATTCCCCCCATGACGTCACACGAGAACACCACATCGACGGTCCGCAGCCCGATGACGCTGGGAACGATGTACTTCGGAACCACGGTGCCGGAACCCACGGCGGCCCGCATGCTCGACGAGGCGTACGACTCCGGCATCCGGTCGTGGGACACCGCCAACAACTACGCGTTCTGGGTCCCCGGTGGATCCGGGGACGAATCCGAGACGGTCCTGGGCCGCTGGCTGCGCACCCACCCCGGCCGACGGGACTCCCTCGACGTGGCCACGAAGGTCGGGGCGCGGCCGCGTCCGGGCAGTCGCGATCTCGCCGACGCACTCGGACTGTCCCCCACTGCGATCCGGACGCAGGTGCACGACAGCCTCCGTAGGCTGCGCACCGATCACGTCGACCTCCTCTACGCCCACATCGACGACTCCTCCGTTCCGCTGGCCGACACGATCGGGGCGATGCAGGAGCTCCGGCGGGACGGGCTCGTCCGGCGTATCGGCGCGAGCAATCTTCCCGCGCCGCGCCTGCGGGAGGCGATCAGGAGCGCCGGGAACGGGGAGGGGTACTCGCTGCTCCAGCAGCGGTTCAGTTACCTCCGACCGGACGCCGATGCGAACCTCGCACCACAGGTGCTCCTCGACGAGGCGGTCGCGGACGCGTGCGGCTCCGCCGGAATCGGGATGCTCGGGTACTCGCCGCTGTTGTCCGGTGCCTACACCCGCGGCGACCGCCCGCTCCCCGACGGATACGCCACGGCGGTCACCGCACGGGCCCTCCGCATTCTCGACGAGGTCGCGGCGAGCGCCGGGCTCGACGCCGGCCAGACCGTTCTGGCGTGGATGGGCCAGCGGCGTCAGCGGGTGCAGCCGGTGGTCGGGGTGTCCACTCCCGCGCAGCTGCGCTCCGCCGCGACGGCCGTACGGACTTCTCTCGGGATCGACTCCCTCACGGCCCTCGACGCTGCCAGGATGGGGCGATGACCACCGGCCACCCCGTCGGTGTCGTCGCCCGCAGACTGGGCCTGGACGCCGATACCCTCCGCTACTACGAGCGCCGCGGCATACTGCCCGAGCCGACCCGCGACTCGGCCGGCAGACGCCGCTACACGGAGGGCGACGTCCACCTGATCGAAGTCCTCCTGCGGCTCCGGGAGACGGGCATGCCGCTCGCCGACATCGCCGAGTTCACCCGCCACGCCGCCCGCGACCCCGCGGGAGTCCCGGAACGACTGGCCCTTCTCCGGGAGCACCGGCAACGCATCCTCGACCGTCGTCGACGCCTCGACGACGCTCTCGACCTCGTCGACGGGAAGATCGACGACTACGCGCGGCGCCTGCCCCCGCGCCGGAGCCGGTGAGGTCGGGCGCGAGCGTCATCTCACCGCGGCGGTCGCGATCGTCGCAGTGCGGCCGACCTCGAGTTCGACGGCGCGTCCGTCGACCGTGATCGTCTCGGGACCACCGTCACCGAGCAGGCGGAACCGGGACTCGTCGTGCCCCAGATCCGCCTCGACCTCGCGGCCGCGCCACTGGATCGTGAAACGCAGCCGCTCCCACGATGCCGGGAGGCGTGGCGCGAAGTGCAGGCCGGTGTCGTTGGCCCCGAAGCCGCCGAATCCGAGGATCGCGATCTGCCAGGTACCGCCGGCGGACGCGATGTGCATCCCGTCCTCGGTGTTGCCCTGATTGTCGTCGAGGTCCACGTACGCCGATCGGGCGAAGTACCGTTCGGCCATCGACGCATCACCCACCCGGAGTCCGACGATCGCGTGGATCGACGGGCTCAGTGAGGACTTGTGCAGGGTCCGCTTCTCGTAGAACTCGAAGTTCTCCCGCCGCGTGGATTCGGTGTAGTCGTCCGGTAATTGGAACATCAGTTGGACCACGTCCGGCTGCTTGAGGAGCGTGGTGGTCTCGCAGTTGAAATGGTTGAAACCGGCGGGATAGCGCGGCATGTCGTTGTCGTCCCACTCGGTGACGGGCACCTCCTCGCGCGCGAAGTACCCGTCGAACTGTTCGATGAGCCCGCAGTCGGGGTCTCGGGGAGCGACGATCCGCTCGGCGGCCTCCGCCCAGGCGTCACGGTCGGACACGCCGACTCCGAGGTCTGCGCAGATCTCGGCGAGGCGAGCGGGTTCGTCGCGCGTCAGCTCGTCGAAGACCGATACCGCGAAGTCCCAGTGCCAGCGCACCATGCGGTTCGTGTACGCGTTGTTGTCGACGAACGAATGGAACTCGTCGGGCCCCATGACGGTCTTGAGCACCAGTCTGCCGCCGTCGTCCTCGCATCGGTCCAGCCAGAACCGGGCCGTGTCGAAGACGATCTCCGCCCCCTCGTCGAGGAGGTGACGCGTGTCGCCGGTGACTTCGCGGTAGCGGCCGATCGCGTAGGCCACGTTCGCCGTCACGTGCAGTTCCTGGTCGCGGGTGTAGAAGCGGTTCTGTCCGTCGGGAGTGACGATCGGGCACTCCTCCCGCCCGGTGTCAGCCGACTCCCACGGGTACCGCGCGCCGGCGTTGCCGTCGTTCGCCGCGACCGCACGTGCCCCGTCGAGGGTGTGGAACCGGTACCCGAGCAGCGCTCGCGCGGTGCCGGGTTGGGTGAAGAGGTAGAACGGGAGCATCATCACTTCGGTATCCCAGAACACGTGCCCCCGATACCCCTCTCCGGAAAGGGATTTCGCGCCGATGTTCACGGTGGGATCGTCCGGATTCGCCGCGATCAACAGGTGGTAGATGGCGAATCGCATGGCGAGGGCCGCGCGATCGTCCCCGATGACGCGGCAGTCGGCCGCCCGCCACATGTCCGCCCACGCCTCCGACGAATCGGCCAGCGCCTCGTCGAATCCCGGCGCCGCAAGGACGGTCCGGCGCGCCCGCAGCAGCGCACCCGCGTCGCCCGAGTCCACGTCGCGCGACGTCGCGACCGCGACGGTCTTCTCGATCCCGACCGTTTCGCCGACCGCCGCCGTGAAGGCCAGCTCGGTGGTCACCGATTCGTGCCGACCACGACGGCGGGTCTGCGGTTCGGTTCGGCCCACCGGGGCCACCCGCATCGCGTACGCCACATCGATGCCCGAATCGATGGTCCGGGTCACCACCCAGCCGATGTCCTCGGCGAAGCCGTGGCCCTGTTCGTGCAGGTGCTGGGACAGCGCCCACTTCTCCCACTTCCGCTCGTGGGTGAACACGGTGCCCTCCGGGTACACCGGGAGGCACTCCATGTTCCGACGGTGCGCGTCCACGCTCGTCGCGACGGTGACTGTTCCGGCCTTGTCCAGCAGGGTCACCGAAAGGGCTAGATGGCAGGCGTCGCGGTCGTGCATCGACGCGAAACGTCGCGACTGCACCTTCACCCGGGAACCGTCGCCGCGGGTGAACACCGTGGTCCGGGCGAGCACCCCGGTCCGCAGGTCGAGGACGCGGCGATGCTCGGTGACGGAGGCGGTTTCGGTGTCGAGACGCTCGTCGTCGACGAAGATCTCGGTGGCCAACCAGTCCGGCGCGTTCACCAGATCGATGACCTGGGAGTCATGGGCGTCGTACACCCCGGCGAGGTAGGTGCCCGAGACGCTCCCCAGGTGCCCCTCCTCCAAGGAGCCCCGGGTGCCGAGGCGACCGTTCCCCACGGTGAAGATCGTCTCGAAATAGTTGGCGCGTCCCGGTTCCCAGGATTCTTCGACGATCTCCCACGGGCCGCCCGAGCCGACTCCGGCGGGAGTGATGGCGGGATCCTGTGTATCGGTGTCGTTCATCGGTTCACTCGCTCCCGGACGTCGTGTAGACCGCGTCGATCTGGGCCTTGGTCTGCGCCAGCGGCAGGTACACGTCGATCTCGCGACCCGCGCACCGCTGCGCGCCCATCGCGTTGCCGTACCGCGCGGCGGCGATGAAGTCTCCCCCGCTCTCGAGGTATCCGAATCCCATCCCAGCGGCGAAGGAATCACCGCACCCGGTGGTGTCCACCACCTCTGCGACGGGAATCCGCGGCACGGTCTGCTGCTGCATCACGCCGTCGTCGAGCCAGAAGACCCTGCACCCCTCCTCGTCGAGGGTGACGCACACCGCCTTCACGCCGTGCCGCAGGCAGTGCTCGGCGAACACGGGCAACTCGTCGAGCGCGAGTTCGGCGCCCAAGAGGTCGGGATCGTGACCGGGCGGCGGGAACCAACTGCATCCCGCCTCCTCCAGGTTCATCTTGAGGATGTCGATGTTGGGCAACCAGGCGTCGCGGTCGATCCACATCCTGGGCACGCGGTGCCCCGCCGATGTCAGGGACACCGTGGGCCCGTGGGCGTCCAGGAGGATGACGCCGTTGCTGTTCGCGCGGATGTAGGCGAGCGTCGGCTGCGCCACCTCGTAGTCGGTGACCGGAACGCAGATGAAAGCGTCGGAGTCCAAGGCGAATTCGACGTCCTCCGGGGTGATCGGATGCATGAAGCCGACCTGCCGCTCGTCGCGGTAGTTCTGGTCGCGGAACGTCAGTTCGATCACGTCTCCACGGTCCGAGGCGTCCCGCAGGCCGGTGTAGTCGATGTTGTCGAAGCGGGACAGGATCGCCATGATCTGCGGCATGTCCTGCTTGCGTACGTGGACGATCGGCCGGACCACGTCATCCGGACCGAGCAGCGCCGCCAGGGCCGCCACGGTGTAGAGGACGCAGCCGTACTTGTCGAAGACCTCACCGCGGTGCGTGATCACGTGATCGCGTGGGATCGGCCCGAGCACTGCCACCTTGCGTGGCTTACGGACGGCGGCCGGACCGGATTCGGGCACGGGGGAACCAGGAAGGGACATCATGAACTCCGAGAGGTGTGGGAAGAGGGGCCGGGCGTCAGGCGGGGCTCTTGGGGTGTGCGATCCCCGCCGCGGCGTCCATGTCTTCCAGGGACATGCCCTTCGTCTCCTTGACGTACCGCGAAACGAAGAACAGCGACAGCAGTGCGAACCCGGCGTACATCGCGTACGCGAACACCAGCGACAGATCCGCGAGTTCCGGGAAGGAGACCGTGATGAGCCAGTTGGCGGCCCACTGGCCCGCCGCCGCCAGCGAGAGAGCGGCGCCGCGGATGCGGTTCGGGAACATCTCTCCCAGCAGGACCCACACCACCGGGCCCCAGCTCATCCCGAAGAACACGACGAACAGGTTCGCGGCGACCAGGGCGATCGGGCCCCACGCGCCGTCGAGATGCGGAACCACCTCGCCGGCGGCGTTGCGCCCCTCCGTGGCGGTGCTGAAGCACACCGCCATGGTCGCCAGCGTGACGGTCATACCCGCGGAGCCGACCATCAGCAGCGGCTTGCGGCCGACCTTGTCGACCAACATGATCGCGACGATCGTGGTCGCGATGTTGACCACCGAGGTGAACACGCTGATCTGGAACGACTGCGATTCCTCGAAACCGACTGCCTGCCAGAGCATGTTGGAGTAGTAGAAGATCACGTTGATACCCACGAACTGCTGGAACACGGACAGCAGGAGTCCCACCCAGACGATCGGGTACACCTTTCCGCCGGGGCCCTTCAGGTCACGCCACGACGGCTTCGTATCGCCCTCGAGGCTCTCCTGGATGCGGGTGATGGTGATATCGAGGTTCTTCTCCCCGAACAGCAGCGTGAGCACCTTGCGCGCCTCGGGGATCCGGTGCGTGGCGACCAGGAATCGGGGGGACTCGGGAATGGTCGTGGCCAGCACGCCGTACACCACCGCGGGAATCGCCATCGACAGGAACATCCAGCGCCAGGCGTCCAAGCCGAACCACAGCGGTTGGTTCGCGCCACCGGCGAGCTCCGCGAGCACGTAGTCGACCAGGAGGGCCAGGAAGATGCCCAACACGATCGCGAGCTGCTGCAGCGACCCCAGGCGGCCGCGGATGCGGGCCGGCGACGTCTCCGCGATGTACGCCGGGGCGATCACCGACGCGATACCGACGCCGAGCCCGCCGACGATGCGACCGAACACCAACGTGACGATCTCGGGGGCGAGACCGGTGATCACCGCGCTCGCGAAGAACAGCACCGCCGCGATCTGCATGACGCGGAGGCGACCGATGCGATCGGCGATGCGGCCGGCCGTCATCGCGCCGGCGGCGGCACCCAGGAGCGCGGACGCCACCGCGAATCCCAGGACCGCGCCCTTCACCTCGAAGTCCTGCTCGATGGCTTTCACGGCGCCGTTGATCACCGCGCTGTCGAAGCCGAACAGCAACCCGCCGAGCGCCGCGACCGCGGCGATCAGGACGATCCGGTTGCCCGCGGACTTCTCGTCCTCTCCGAATACCGACGGTTCATTCGAGAACCCTCCGCCACTTTCCATCTCAGGCCTTTCTCGTCGCTGCAACCGCAGACGCCATGCGTGATACTCACCACATCTAATGCCATCCGCGCGGACTGGAGGCCACGAATTCCTCGGACGCGGCCGAACTACCGAAAACTTCGTTCAACTTGTGAACGTCGGCGCGGGGATCCCCTCCACCGCGAGCGCGAAGGCGCCGAGGATGTGCGTCCTCTCCCCCAGCTTGGCGGGAACGATCTGCAGAGACGCGGTGGCCGAGGGAACGCCGCACCGGTCGACGACTCCACGGATCGCGGGGATGAGAACCGGCGACGCCTGCGCCAGCTCCCCGCCGACGAGGATCAGCTCGGGGTTGAAGACGTTGCAGAGATCCGCGAGCGCCCGGCCCACCAGGCGTCCGACGTCCTCGAGCACGCGGACGCAGGCCCGCTGGCCCAGCCGCGCCTGGTCGGCGATCTCGGCGATGGTGGCGCGCCGCCCGAGGGTGGGTTCCAGCAAGCGGGACACGCGACCGGCCGAGACGAGGGTCTCCAGGCACCCCCGATTGCCGCACCGGCACACGTCTCCGAACTCGTCCGTCGTCGTGTGCCCGATCTCTCCGGCGGTACCGGTCATCCCCGAGAAGACGTCGCCGTTGATGATGAGTCCCGCGCCGACCCCCTCCGACAACTTCAGGTAGGCCATGTCCGTCACCCCGATGCCCGCTCCCCAGCGGCGCTCCGCGAGTGCGCCGAGGTTGGCGTCGTTCCCCACCTTGACGGTCACGGGAAGGCCCAGCGCCCGAGTCGCGACCGCGGAGGCGTCCACACCCACCCAACCCGGCAGGATCGACGGGGAGCCCACCCTGCCCGTCGCGCGCTCGATCGGCGCCGGGAGCCCCATCCCGGCGCCGACCACCGTCGACCGATCCACGCCCGCGCGCTGCAGCACGTCGGTCAACAACGAGGATGCGACCGCCAGCCCCTCCTCCGCCGTGACCCCGATCGCGAGCTCGGCGCGCGTCTCCGCGAGGATCGTGTGGGAGAGATCGCCCACGGCCACCCGAACGTGCCTGTGCCCGTGATCGATTCCCACGACGTGGCCGGCCGCACGCACGAGGTGCACCGTCCGCCGCGCGCGGGAGCTGTCGGTCGCCACCGTTCCCTCACCGATGAGCGCGCGCACGATGTTCGACACCGTCGCCGTGGCCAACCCCGTCTCGCGCGCGAGATCCGCCTGGGTCAGATCTCCGTGCGCCTCGAGCGCGTGAATCACCCTGCGCCGATTCTGCTCACGGAGCGCACTCGGCGCCCCTGGGCGACCGGACCGTTCAGCCATGGCCGAGATCATGCCAGGATTTATGACGCACCCCGGCGCATTCGGGCAGCACTAGCGCGGCCACGCATGCCTTCGACAAGCGACCGCGCCTCGAAACCCGGGCGGTCAGCAGATCGAGCACCGATCTTAGGCTAACCTAATGCAGTGCTCACATGGACTCCCTCCGATGTCGACGTCGCTCCTCGGGTCAGCCGGCGTTCGCTGTTCCGCGGCGCCTGCGGGCTCGGCGCCGCGGCCCTCCTGTCGTCGTGCGACAGCTCCACCCCTGAGGAGACGCGCGACGACGATGCCCCGAAGCGCGTCGTAGCGCTCTCGACGGGCCACCTGGACTACTGCCTCGCCTTGGGCACGGTGCCGGTGGGCCTCGCCGTCGTCGCACCCGACGCGACCAACAGCACGGGAATCCCCCGGTTCATCAGGGACGCCTTCGGCGACAAGTACGACCTCGATGCGATCCAGATCGTCGGCGAACGCACTTCTCCGTCCCCGGAGAAGATCGCCGCACTGCAACCGGACCTGATCCTGACCAACAAGCGCAACGACAAGTCCCTGAACGACCAGCTGTCCAGGATGGCCACCACCGTCCAGACCACCGGCGGTTCCGAGGCGTTCAAGGCCGACCTCGCCATCGTGGCCGACGCCCTCAAGCAACCCCGGGCGGGCGAGAAGCTCCTCGCCGACTACGAGAACCGGGCCCGCGAATGGGGGCGAACCCGCGGGGACTCCGCCACGATCTCGCTGGTCCGAGCGCGCGGAGATCAGTACCTGTACTTCGGCGAGCTGGCGCTCGCGAGCATCGTCGGGACCGACGCGGGCCTCACCCGCCCTCCGGCCCAACGATTCACCGATGTGGCCAGCCGACCGCTCTCGCCGGAGGAGGTGGGCATGCTCGACGCCGACTGGCTCTTCTACTCCTTCCCGAAAGCGTCCCGCAGCCTGACGGAATCCGCACTGTGGCAGAAGCTTCCGGTCGTCGAACGCGGGCACGCCTTCGAGGTCGACGTCGATCCTTGGTTCGTCAACGCCTCCACCGTCGCCGCGGAGCGGGTCCTCTCGGACATGCAGAAATTCATGACGAAGTAGCGCCACCGCGCTCTCCCTGCGCCGCATCGACCCGACTGACGAACGATCAGCCCCTCGTCGCGCTACGGGCGACCGGGAGCGTCGAGACGGGCGTGCAGACCCCCCAGAAAGACTTCGAGCAGATCCGCCAGCTGGGCTCGCTGCTCTACACTCAGGTGCTCGACCAGCGTCGATTCGTGTGTCAGTAGGTCCGCGACCGAGATATCGATCCATCTGTGTCCGTCCGCAGTGAGTCCAACGTCGATCGTGCGCGTACCGGCGGGAGTCCTTCGCACAGTCACCAGGCCTGCGGCCTCGGCCTTGGCGACTCGTTGAGTCATGGCACCGGCGCTGACCAGCGATTGGGCGGCGAGCTCGGCGGGTGCCAGCCGATACGGCTCACCCGCGCGCCGCAACATCGACAACAGGTCCATGGTCGCCCGGTCGATGCCGAGAGCTGCGAGCGTTCGGCGGCGCTCGTCCTCGAGGAGCTTCCCCGCCCGCCAGATACGGGTGATGATCTCGATGGAATCCGTGGGGGTGCCGGGCAACTCCCGCTGCCACGCCCGCACGATCTCTCCGGCAATATCCGCCATCAACGCGCCCCTTGTCTTTAGACCTAAAAATACTCTACTCTTCGACCCATGAGTTTAGACCTAAATATGAACGCGGTAGTCACCGGCGGGAGCACGGGGATCGGGAAGGCGGTCGCGCGCAAGCTGATACACAGCGGTTGGGAGGTCTGGGTGACCGGGCGACGCCCGGATGTGTTGCGCACGACCGCCGAGGAGATCGGCGCGCACCCCGTGTGCTTCGACGCATCGCAGCCCGATCAGATTCACGCCGCGCTCGCGGCCCTACCCGAGGAGGTGCACACACTGGTCAACAACGCCGGCGCCAATACCGAGTTCGGGCGTCGGACACTCGCGGATCCGTTGGCCGACCTAGCGGTCGGGTGGCAGGAGAATTTCAGGTCCAACGTACTGACCACCGTGCTGGTGACCGAGGCGCTCCGCGACCGGTTCACCACCGACGCCCGGGTGATCGCGATCGGCTCCATCGCCGCACGCGACGGAGGAGGAGGCAGCTACGGCGCGGCCAAAGCGGCGCTGGAGGCGTGGACGGCGTACGCGGCGTTCGACCTCGGCCCCCGCGGCATCACGGTCAACGTGGTGGCGCCCGGGCTGGTCGTGAACACGGAGTTCTTCGGCGGCGCACTCACCGACGACCGGCGCCGGAGACTCGTCGAACGCACAGCCACCGGGCGGCCGGGGTCGCCCGAGGACGTCGCCGAGCTGGTCGCGTTCCTGGCGAGCCCCGGCGCCGGACACATCACCGGGCAGGTCCTCCCCATCAACGGCGGCGCCCAACTCGCCCGCTGACCGTTCGGCAGAAAGTAGGAACTCGCGATGACACTGTCAGCACTCCGTTCGTGTACAACCTGATTCGCATCGTCGGAGCGGCCTACCAGCTGCGGCTCGGGAGCACGGCGCTGTGACGGTCGTACCGCAGCACCTCGTCGGCAACGACATTCGACCTCTATGGCCGAGCGGCGGCACCCCGCGTCAGGACCTCCAGGGCCTGCAGGCCGGCTCTGCTGACGTCTTCGTCGGTGAGCGGTCGGGGATTTCCCTCCAGGGATAACGCGGCCAGTCCTACCCATGCGCCGAAGAGGAAGTGCGACATCAGGCGTGCGTCATGGGGCAGCACCTCACCCGCGTCGATCGCGTCCTGGATCAGCTGCTCGAACGCGAGGCGCGAGCCTTCGAGCTGCTCATCGATACGCAAGTCGGACGCGGACACAATCGCGTCGGTACGCAACTGCCTACCGGTGAGGTAGCGGGTCAACGCCGGATGATCGATCAGGAGCTGGAGGTACGCGCGCCCCGTCGCGATGATGCGCTCAACGGCAGGACCGTCACCGCTGGTGACACTGGCAACCTCTGCGGTCGCTACCTCGAGGAGATGCTCGGTCGTCGCCGCGACCAGGCCGTCCTTGCTGCCGAAATGCACATACACCGTTGCCGGCGAGACCCCCGCACGCGTGGCGACGTCCTCGATTCGCACGGAATCCGGCGCAGTGTGGCCCAGGAGCTCCTCGGCGGCAGCGATGATCGCCGCGCGAGTCTTAGCCCGGCGCCGCTCGCCACGTGCTGCAGGCCCCGCCTGCTCAACGGTCGAAGTAGCCGACTTATCGATCGTCATCGTCGCAGATCGTAGTGCAGCTGAACGTTGTGCCCCACTTCTGCGCCGACGCACGGCCGTCGAGGCGGGTGGACGACGTGTCGGATGCATCATCACTCCACAATAAATCAGAGCCAGACTCTAGACTAGAGTCTGACTCTGATTTACAGTGAGATTCGCGTTACAGACACGAGCTGTTGCACTTGCCCTGGTCGCGCGACATCTCACAAGTCAAGGAGAGAAACATGAGCACAGCCCTCACATCCGACAAGTCAGCACTGCGAGGCCCGCTGTCCGAAAGGGTGACCGAACTGACGGCGCTCGCTCGGATCCCCGGCGCCGAGGTGTACCTCGCGCCTGACGAGGTCGACTACGAAGCGTGGAGTCACGTCGGTGATCCACTCGCCGAGGATCTGATCGAGCTGATGCGTGAGAGGAAGATGATGGGCGGCGACCTCTACGTCAATGCCCGGAAGCTTGAGGTCGACGGTGCTGAAGAGGCAATCGCCTTCTTTCAGGACGTCGAGACTCTGCCGTCCTGGTTCGACCTCGACGCGATGCGGGCGGGTGGCAGCATGGGGCGCCGCAATCTTCTTGGAATGAACATCGGCACGCACTCCGCGCTGCCGTTCACTTACATCGACCCGGCGACGTCTGAAGTGATGTCCTCGACCGGTCGTCTCTCCGGCGGCAAGGGTGACTATCGGCGGCGGATGCTGGAGACGGTTGCGGGGTTCGTTGGCGCTCTCGATGCGGACGGCATGCTTCCCGGTGGCGAGCGTTGGATTCTGTGGGTTCGTATCCGTTTGCTGCATACGATGATCCGCCTTGGCATTCACCGCAGCGGACAGTGGGAGCGCCGTGACGAGGGAGCACCGATCGGCCAGCTCGCCACCGCGGCGTGCACGTACATCTTCGGGCAGCATCGCGTCAACGTGATCGAGTTCGCCGGTGGTGTCGTCAGCCAGGAGGAGCGCGACGGGTTCGCGTTGATGTGGCGCTGGGTCTCTCGCATCCAGGGTGCCAACAATCAGTTGCTCGGCCGCACCCACGCCGAGGAGTTCGAGCTCCAGTCTCGCCAGCACCAGTACTTGTACGAGCCGTGCGTCAAGGGCGCTGAACTGACCGAGAACGTTATCGCCGGCGCGACACAGATGGGCTACTTCGGTGGTTCGCGAGCTCTCAATCAGGCACTGTCGCGCCACCTGCTCGCCCCGAGGATGACGGCCACGCTGCCCGGCCGCGACGTCCGCGAATGCCTCGGCGTCGAGCCGGTCCCCGTAGCGGAAGCGGTAGTCCGCGCGGCATCGATCCTGCTGAGGATCCCGAACCAGCTCACCCGACTCAAAGTGGTGCGCAACTACTTCGACAAGAACGGTCAGAAGATCCTCGACCGCGCCATCGAACGCGGCCTGAACGGAGTCAAGCCTCAGTACCGCGGCACGCCGGTCCATGGCCGCCCGACCGACCAGTAGCTCTCCTACCGCCGACAGGACACTCTCATGACTACAACCGATCGTGCTGACGTCGCCACCGAAGCCCAGGTGGACACCGCTGTGGACGACCTCACCCGCGGAGCGCGGCGATGGGCCGTAATGGGCACCGCTGAGCGGATCACACTCCTCAAGCGGACGCACCGGGCGGTGGCCGCCGCCGATGACTGGGCGGCCGCCGCCATCGCCGCGAAGAACATCCCCGCCGGGCCACTCGAAGGTGAGGAGTGGATGTCGGGCCCGTACGCCACGCTCACCGGGATCGCTGCGGTCACCGACAGCTTGAAGAAGATCGCGGTGGGCAAGTCGCCGGCATCGGGCCTGAAGACCCGTCCCGCGCCGGGGGACCGCACCGCGTTCGCGATGCTTCCTACCGATCTGTTCGAGTTCAACCTGTTCAACGGGTTCACTGCCGAGGTGTGGCTCAAGCCCGGTGTGACAGCGGCTGAGGCCCGCCGAACGGCAGGGTTGGGCGCACTGCGCCTTGGCGACAACGGCGGTGTCGGCCTCGTGCTCGGCGCCGGCAACGTCTCAGCCATCGGACCGCTCGACGTCCTCTACGAGCTCATCGCCCACAACCGGGTGAGCATCCTCAAGCTCAACCCGACGTTCGCTGGCCTCACCACGGCCTACGAGACCGCATTCAAGCCCCTGATCGACGCGGACCTGCTGCGGATCGTCAACGGAGGGCCCGATGTCGGCCGCTACCTCACCCGACATCCGGGCATCGACCACATTCACATCACCGGCAGCAGCAACACGCACGACGCGATCGTGTGGGGCCCGGACTCGGACAAGAGCGGCAAGCCGACTCTCGATAAGCCGATCACCAGTGAACTGGGCGGCGTTTCGCCGATCATCGTCGTACCCGGCAACTGGGACGACGAGGACCTGCGGTATCAGGCCGAACACGTTGCGACCCAGCGGTTCCACAACTGCGGCCACAATTGCATCGGCGGCCAGGTACTCATCCTCTCCGAGGCGTGGCCGCAGAAGGATGCCTTCCTTGCCGAGATCCGCCGCGTCGTAGCCGGACTGCCCGACCGGACCTCCTGGTATCCGGGCACCGAGGCGAAGACCGCCGCGGCCCAGGCCTCCTATCCCGATGCGGAGGTCGTCACCGGCCGCACCCTCGTGCGGCTGGACGCGAATTCCTCGCAGGACGCGCTGACCACCGAGTACTTCGGCCCAGTGCTCGCGCACACCGAGCTCCCCGGCACCGGCCTCGACTTCCTCCGCGCCGCGATCACGTTCTCCAACGACAAACTCGACGGCACCCTGGGCGCAAGTATGGTCATCGCCCCGGCCGACCGCACGGCCATGGGTTCAGCCTTCGAGGAAGCGGTGGCCGACCTGCGCTACGGCACGATCGGGATCAACGTGTGGAGCGCAGTCGGCTTTCTCATGCCCGCACTCTCGTGGGGCGCGTACCCCGGCAACACCCTCCGCGAGGTCGGTTCCGGCATCGGCATCGTGCACAACGCGCACCTGTTGGACAAGGTCGAACGGAGCATCGTCAACGGGCCCTTCCGCCCGTTCCCACGATCGATCGCCGGCGGCGAGATCGCCCTGTCACCTAAGCCGGCGTGGTTCGTCACTGCTCGCTCGGCGAAGGGCGTCGCCGAGCGGCTCACCCGATTCGCCGCGCACCCGAGCTGGGCCGCGCTACCCGGCATCTTCAACCAGGCGTTCCGGGCCTGACCAGCCTGAGACAGAGAGCAGAAGACAACCACATGATCTACAGCAGCACCTATCCGCCGGTCGAGATTCCGCGTGGAGACGTCTACACCGAGGTCCTCGGATCCCTCACCGACGAAGACCTGGACCGCACAGCCATCACCGACGGTGCCGTCGACCTCACCTACCGCGAGCTCCGACGACAGGCCGACGCCTTCGCAGGAGCACTCGCAGCACGCGGCATCGCGCCCGGCGACGTCATCGCGTTGCAGGTGCCCAACTCGCCCGAGTTCGCCGTCGCCTACTACGGGATTCTGCGTGCCGGCGCGACGGTCACCACGCTCAATACCCTCTACTCGGTCACCGAGGTCGCCAAACAGCTCCAAGGCTCGAATGCCAAGGCGTACATCACAATCTCGCCGCTGCTGCCAACTGCTCACGCCGCCGCCCGACACGCCGATATCCCACCCGAGGCGGTCATCATCGCCGATCATTCGGACCGCCGGACATCGCTGGCCGACCTCATCGAGCGCAATCATCCGGTCCCCGAGGTCGCTATCGACCCGTCCACAGCGCTTGCGGCCCTGCCCTACTCATCTGGCACCACCGGGTTGGCGAAAGGCGTCATGCTCACTCACCGCAATCTCGTGGCCAACATCGCGCAAAGCAGTGTCCCCATCGATGTCAGCCGCGACGACCGGGTCATGGCCGTTCTCCCGTTCTTCCACATCTACGGGATGAACACCATCATGAACCTGACCCTGTACCGCCGCGGCACACTGGTGACGATGCCGAAGATGGAGCTGCCGGCGTTCCTCGACCTCGTGCAGCGCCGTCGCGTGACGTACCTGTACATCGCCCCGCCGATCGCCGTCGCCCTCGCCAAGCACCCGATCGTCGACGACTACGACCTGACGTCGATCCGCCGGATCCTCACCGGCGCCGCCCCTTTGGACGAAGCGCTCGGCACCGCACTGCTGCAGCGGATTCCGGCAGAGCTCATGCAGGGCTTTGGAATGACCGAACTGAGCCCCCTCTCGCACACGACACCGATCGGCGACGACAGCATCTCGATCGGATCGATCGGAATCGCGGTGCCGAACATCGAGTTCCGTGTCGTCGACGTCGACACCGGCGACGATGTCCCCCAGGCGCCGGGCGCGCGGACCGGCCCCGGGGAGATGCTCGTCCGCGGCCCGAACGTCATGCTCGGCTACCTCGGCAACGCCCCGGCCACCGAAGCGACGATCACCCCGGACGGGTGGCTGCGCACCGGCGACATCGTCGAGGTCGGACCCCGGCACGAGGTGTACGTCGTCGACCGGCTCAAGGAACTCATCAAGTACAAGGGCTACCAAGTACCACCCGCGGAGCTCGAAGCACTATTGCTCACACATCCCGCGGTCGCCGACGTCGCGGTCGTGGCGCACCCGGACGAGGAAGCGGGCGAGATCCCGCGAGCGTTCATCGTGCCGCAGCAGGGCGCGAGCGCGAGCAGCGAGGAGATCATCGACTGGGTCCGCTCCCGCATCGCACCGCACAAACGCATCCGCATGGTCGATTTCATCTCGACGATCCCGAAGTCCGCTGCCGGGAAGATCCTCCGCAAGGACCTCAAAGCGCTGTCCTGACCACGGTCGGCTATGACAACGATTCCAACTAGTAGGAGGTCACCAATGGGTGTACTCGACATGTTCAAGCTCGACGGCAAAGTCGCTGTCGTCACCGGTGCCTCGTCGGGGCTGGGGGTGGCGTTCGCCGTCGCGCTCGCCGAAGCCGGCGCCGACGTAGTCCTCGCGGCCCGCCGCGAGGACAAACTCGCCGAAACCAAGACGAAGGTCGAGGCGCTGGGCCGCAGAGCCGTCGCGATCCGCGCCGACGTCGCCGATCCCCAGGACGCCGACCGTGTGGTCGCGGAGGCCATGGCGGCCTTCGGGAAGGTCGACATTCTCGTCAACAACGCGGGAATCGGCACGGCAGTGCCGGCGACGAAGGAAACCCCCGAGCAGTTCCGCCAGGTCATCGACGTCAACCTCAACGGCGCCTACTGGTTCGCCCAGGCCTGCGGCCGGGTCATGAAGCCCGGCTCGGCGATCATCAACATCTCCAGCGTCATCGGGCTGACGACCGCCGGCCTGCCCCAGGCCGCCTACGCCTCGAGCAAAGCCGCCCTCATCGGCCTCACCCGCGATCTCGCCGCGCAGTGGACCGGTCGCAAGGGCATCCGCGTCACCGCTGTGGCCCCTGGCTTTTTCGCCTCGGAGATGACCGACCAGTACCCGGCCGACTACGTCGAGAAGACTCTCGGCCGCGTCCTCAGCGGGACGGTTCGGACGCCCCGAGGAACTCGCCGCGACGGTGGTCTTTCTCGCCTCGGACGCGGCCGGATACATCACCGGCCCCACCCTCCCCGTCGACGGCGGCGTCACCATCACCTAACCCCGTGGCCGACTACACCGCGGCGCATCAGCGCGCTCTCTAAGCCCTCTCCTGGAAGGAATCCTCATGCCGGACAACACGACCCCGATCGAGCCCACGGTCACCGTCGAGCAACGCGGGCACGTTCTGCTGATCGGGCTCAACCGCCCAGACAAGCTCAACGCGTTCAACCTGCGGATGATCGACGAACTCGCCCAGGCGTATCACCGCCTGGAGAACGACCCCGAGATCCGCTGCGGCGTGCTCTTCGCGCACGGCAAGAACTTCACCGGTGGCCTCGACCTCCACGAGGTCGGACCGCAGATCGAGAAGGGCGGCGTCGACTACGACCGCCCCGGGCGCCTCGACCCATGGCGGCGCTCCAACATCTGGACGACACCGCTCGTGATGGCCGTCCACGGATGGGTCATGACCCTCGGAATCGAACTCGCGCTCGCCGCCGACATCCGGATCGCCTCCTCCGACGCCAAGTTCACCCAGATGGAGATCAACCGCGGCATCTACGCATTCGGCGGCGCCACCGTGCGCCTCCCCCGCGCTGCCGGCTGGGGCAACGCGATGCGCTGGCTGCTGACCGGCGAGCCCTACGACGCCGCCGAAGCGCTGCGCATCGGCCTCGTCCAGGAAGTCGTCGAACCCGGCCACCAGCTCGAACGAGCCCTCGAGCTTGCGGAACACATCGCGGAGAAGAGCGCCCCACTCGGCGTGAAGACCACCCTCGAATCCGCACACCGCGCCCGCAACGACGGCGACCAGGCAGCGTTCGCACGACTCGACAGCGACATGACGGCCCTCCTCCACACCGACGACGGCCGCGAAGGCATGCAGTCCTTCATCGAACGACGCGACGCACGCTTCACCGGCAAATAGACGACACCGTCACCCACACCAGAGCCAACAACGACGAAGGGAACCAACCGTGCCCATGATCGACCTCAACCTGCCCGCCGACGCACTGACGCCGGAACGCGAGCAGCAGCTCGTCGACGAACTGACCACGATCCTCGTCAAAGCCGAAGGCGCAGACCCCACCAACCCGGTAGTCCGGCAGATCGCATGGGTGGTCGTCAACCACACACCGATCTACGCGGGCGGGAGCCTGCCCGCGAAGCCGCACTACCGCGTCATCGCCTCCGTCCCCGAAGGTCAAGTGAACACGCTCGATCGCCGCCAGGCGCTCGTCGCCGACGTCACCGCCGCCGTCGTCAAGGCCGAGGACTCCGACGATCCCGACGCACACCACCGCGTCTGGGTGTTCCCCCTCGAAATCCCTGAAGGCCACTGGGGAGCCGGCGGCACGATCATGGGCCTCGCGGACATCATCAACACCGTCATCGGCGACGAGGAAACGGCAGCCGAAGTCGCAGAGCGCCGCATCGCGATAAGTCGAGCCGGGCACGGTCGCGGCGCCGAGTAGGCACCGGCGAATCGTTCTCGCTGGGGACGCAGGCCCTGCATCCCCGGCGAGATCAGCGCTCGCAGATACCCGCTCACTCCACTCCCTATCCCCGAGGAGGGTGCACATGACCACCATCGAACGACTACGCGCCGCCGTGCTGGCCCGCGACGTGGAGCAACTGGACTCGCTCTTCGCTGACGACGCGAGGTTCTACAGCCCGATGAAGTTCTCCCCGCTCGTCGGTCGAGCAGCACTCGGCACGGTGTTCCGCGTTCTGCTCACCAGCGTGTTCGACGACTTCCGATACATCGGGGATCTCTCCGGCACCTGCGAGACGGGCTCTGGCGGCACTCCGACCGCTCACGCCCTCGTGTTTCGCGCGACCGTGGGAGACCGACAGGTGCACGGCCTGGACCTCGTTCACCTGAACGAATCAGGCCTGATCGAGGAATTCACCGTCATGCTGCGCCCTCGAAACGGGCTCGACGCACTCGCTGAACGCATGCATGCGGGTCTCGTTCGCGAGGGTGTTCTCAAGTCCTGACCGAATCCGCTCTGTGGCAGAATCTTCCGGTCGTAGAGCGGGGCATCTCAGGCACACAGAGGTTCATGGCGAAGCACGCCGCCACGGCGCCTACCCGTGTCGAAACGGACCGGTCAGCGCGGCCGGGTCTGACACTTCGGGCAGAAGTGCGACCCGCGGTTCATGAACTGCTCGCGGCGCATGATCGCTCCGCACCGGCGGCAGGGCTCACCGTCACGCCCGTAGGCGTTGAGCGACCGCTCGAAGTACCCCGACTGGCCGTTGACGTTCACGTACAGCGAGTCGAAACTGGTGCCGCCCTGGTCCAGTGCGGACCGCATGACGGCGGTCGCATCGTCGATCAGCCGCCCGAGCGCGGGTCGGGTGAGCGCGGCGGCGTGCCGCCGCCCGTGCACCTTCGACAGCCACAGTGCCTCGTCGGCGTAGATGTTCCCGACGCCGGAGATCACGGTCTGATCCAGCAGCACTCGCTTGACCTCGGTGTCCTTGCGCTTCATCGCGGCGATCACCGCGGCGCGGTCGAACGCGGGATCCAGTGGGTCCCGGGCGATGTGCGCGACGGACGCGGGGACCACCGTGCCGTCCACCGCGACCAGCGGGTCCACCGCCCAGCCACCGAACGTGCGCTGGTCCACGAACCGCAGCACGGCACCGTCGTCGAGTTCCGCCCGGATGCGCAGGTGCCTGTCGTCACTCTCGCCGTCACGACGGACGGCGCCGCCGCCGTCCACCAGCATCTGCCCGCTCATCCCGAGGTGCACCACGATCGCGGCGTCGGCGGGGCGGCCGCCGCGGGCGAGCGGCAGCCAGAGGAACTTCCCGCGCCGTTCCGCGGAGGCCACGGTGCTGCCGGCGATCTGGCCGATCAGGTCGGCGTCGCCGGCGACGTGCCGCCGCGCGGCGCGCGGATGCAGCACCTCGACGGCCGTGATCGACCGTCCCACAAGATGATCCGCGAGGCCGCGTCGGACGACCTCGACCTCGGGGAGCTCGGGCATCAGGCGGGCTCGCTCGAGGGCGCGTCGGCGCCGTCGAGCGACTTCCAGGCGGCCGCGGCGGCCCTCTGCTCGGCCTCCTTCTTGGTGCGGCCGATGCCCTCGCCGAGGTCGCTCTCGTCGACCACGACCACAGCGGTGAACTCCTTGTCGTGATCGGGCCCGGTCGAGGAGATCCGGTACGCGGGAGCGCCGAGGTCGCGCTCGGCGGTGAGCTCCTGCAGCGACGTCTTCCAGTCGAGGCCGGCGCCCATCGACGAGGACGTGGTCAGCATCGGCTCGAACAGCCGCAGGACCACGGAGCGCGCGGTGTCGATGCCGTGCGCGATGTGCACGGCACCCAGGAGCGCCTCCATACCGTCGGCGAGGATCGAATCCTTGTCCCGGCCGCCGGTCAGTTCCTCGCCCCGCCCCAGGTAGAGGTGCGCGCCGAGGCCGCCCTCCCCCAGCTTGCGGGCGACGCGGGCCAGGGCGTGCATGTTCACCACGCTGGCGCGGATCTTCGCGAGCTCGCCCTCCGGCTTGTCCGGGTGCGTCGTGTACAGCCACTCGGTCACGGAGATGCCCAGCACGCTGTCCCCGAGGAACTCGAGTCGCTCGTTGGTGGGCAGGCCGCCCGCCTCGTAGGCGTAGGAGCGGTGCGTCAGCGCGAGGGTGAGCAGATCGTCGTCGAGCCCCACCCCCAGCGCGTCCAGCAACGGGGCGCGGTTCGACGCGGGAGGCGTGGGCAGACGTTTGCTCACTTGGTGTCTTCGCCGTCGGCGGACGCGAACTTGGCGAGACCGGCCCAGCGCGGGTCGATGACCTCGTGCTTGTGGCCGGGCTCGAGATCCGCCAGCCGCTCTCCGCAGCCCTGGCACAGGCCCGGGCAGTTCTCGGAACACACCGGGTCGAGATCGAGTTCCATGCCCACGGCGTCGATGATCGCCTGCTCGAGGTCGATCATGTCGTCCTCGACGCGGTACATCTCGTCGTCGTCGGTGGTCTTGTCGGTCTCGCTGTCCGGGTACGCGAACAGCTCCGTCAGGAACAGGTTCAACGCCCCGGACACGTCGCCCAGGCAGCGCGCGCACTGCCCGGTGGTGTCGGCGCTGACGGTGCCGGTCACGAGGATCCCCTCGGACACCGCCTGCACCTTGAGGTCCAGGTCGATCTCTTCGCCCGCGTCGATGCCGACGAGATCCACGCCGATCCGCTCAGGGGCGGCCACCGTGCGATGCACCTGGGTGGAGGTGCCGGGCCGACGGCCGAAGGCGCGGACGTCCAGGACGTACGGCTTGCCGGCGGGCTGGCGTACGGGCGCACTGCTTTCGTTCACTACTACCTCGGAGAATCGTGGTCGACGATGCCGAACATCCGATTGTACGTCAGCTCAGGTTCAGCGCGCGTCCGCGTGCGTCTCGGCGAACTCCTCGAGGTACTCGTCGGCGGCGCCGTGGTCGCTGTAGTCGTGCACACCGGAAGCGGTGCGCAGCTGCTGGCGGCCTCGGTTGACCGAGCGCATCGTGGCTCCGAGCACCTCTTCGAACTGCGCGAGCTTGGTGTCGACGTACACGTCGCACTCGCCGCGCAGACGGTCGGACTCGGCGTGCGCGGCGTCGATGATCCGGTCGGACTCGGCCTTGGCCGCAGCAACGACCTCGGTCTCGGCCACGAGGCGCTCCTGCTCGGAGATGCCCTCGGCCACCGACCGCTGGTATGCGGTGTTGCCGTCGGCCACGAGCCGCTCGGCCTCGGCCCGCGCCCGGCCGGTGACGGCCTCGTATTCGCGCTGGGCACCGCGCCGGATCCGCTCGTCCTCGGCCCGCGCCTCCGCGACCATCCCGGTCGCGTGCTGGTGCGCCTCGGCGACCATGCGGTCCGCCTGGGCCTTCGCGTCCGCCAGGAGGCGATCGGCCTCGGCCCGGGAACGGCTCAGCGTGGCGTCCGCCTCGGAATTCGCCTGGGTGACGGTGGTGTCGTAGTGGCTGCGCGCCTCTCCGATCAGCCGGTCCTTCTGATCGAGCACGTCCTGTGCGTCGTCGAGATCGGCCGGGAAGGCGTCGCGGATGTCGTCGAGGAGCTCCAGTACGTCGCCGCGGGGCACAAGGCACCCGGCGGTCATCGGGACGCTGCGCGCCTCCTCGAGAATCGCGCCCAACTCGTCGAGCGCTTCGAAAACTCGGTACACGGCTTCAACCCCTTCGCCCACGACCGCCTCGTGGCGATCGCTACACCATTGTTACGCGTGGTGCCGCTGATTCGCGGGATCCGATCAGGCGCGTGTCGGTCGCGCCCCCGCGGTTCCGAAACCGGGCCGATTCTCGATGACGACGCAGCATTCGCATCGTCTCCCGAATGAGGGCCGGTTTCGGTCAGCGCCCGGCCTTGGCGTCGAGCGCGGCCTGCACGTTCGCGGGCACGAGCGCCGAGACGTCGCCACCGAGCTTGAACACCTCCTTGACCAGCGAGCTGGACACGTAGGAGTACTGGGGGCTGGTGGTGAGGAAGGCCGTCTCCACGCCCGTGAGGTGCTGGTTCATGCCGGCCATCGGCAGCTCGTAGTCGAAGTCCGTGGAGTTGCGCAGGCCCTTGACGATGCACGCCACGTCCCGCTCGCGGGCGTAGTCCACGAGCAGGCCCGTCCACTGCTCGACGGTGACGCCCGGCAGGTCGGCCACGTTCTCCTCGATGAGCGCGATGCGCTCGTCGGTGGTGAACATGCCCTGCTTGTTCGGATTCACGACCACCGTGATGATCAGCTCGTCGAACAGCCGGGCGGCCCGCCGGAAGATGTCCAGGTGGCCTTGCGTCATGGGGTCGAACGATCCGGGGCAGCACGCCTTGCTCATGGGGTCCGATCCTGCCAGAAGGCCAACTCGATCCGCGTCTCCCCGTAGTCGCGCGCCACGTCGACCTCGAAGCCCTCGGGCCAGGTGATCGGCGCGGTCCGGGACGACCGCTCGACCAGCACGCAGGCGTCCGGCGCGAGCCATCCGCCGGTCAGCGCGGCCAGGTCACCGTCGACGGTGTCGGACGGCACGTCGTACGGCGGGTCGAGGAACACCAGGTCGAACGGTTCGGCCGGGAGCCCGAGGAACGTTCTCGCGGCCCGACGGTGCGCGGTGGCCCCCTCGAGGCCGACCGCGCGCGCGTTCTGGTTGATCACCATGACCACCTTGGGATCCTGATCCACCAGGACCACCCGGGAAGCCCCTCGGGACAGCGCCTCGAAGCCCAGCGCCCCGGAGCCCGCGTAGAGGTCGAGGACGGCGAGCCCGTCGAAGTCCATGCGTGCGGCGAGGGCGCTGAACACCGCCTCCCGCACGCGATCCGAGGTGGGGCGAGTGCCGCGGGGCGGCACAGCGAGCCTGCGCCCGCGTGCCGCCCCGGCGATGATCCTGGTCATCGCTCCACTCTGTCACGGATTCACGAATCGGCCTTCGCGAGCCGCGCCTCCTCGATCTTCGCGAGTCGTGTGGCGTCCGTGTCCGGACCGGGCACCTCGGTGCCGCGGATCGAGCAGCCCTTGGTCTCCTGCAGGAACGGCAGCGCGATCATGCCGATCACGCAGGCGCCCATCATGTAGAACGCCGGGAACTGGATCCACCCCGTGTTCTCCACGACGGCGTCGTTGACCAGCGGCGCGGTGCCGCCGAACGCGGCCGTGGCCACGTTGTACGAGATCGCGAACCCGGCGTACCGCACCTGCGTGGGGAACATGGCCGGGAACGTCGCGGTGATGGTGGACAGCTGCGGGATGTACAGCAGGCCCAGCACGACGAAACCGAGCACCGCCCATCCGAAGCCCTTGCCCATCAGCCAGAACATCGGCCACGCCATCACGAACAGGCCGACCAGCGAGATCCACCACATCGGCTTGCGGCCCGTGCGGTCCGAGAGCGCGCCGAAGAAGGGGATGCACGCCGCCATCAGCACCTGGCCGATGAGCAGCAGGATCGACGAGTCGGATTCGGTCATGCCGATGGAGCTGTGCAAGTACGTCGGCATGTACGCGATCAGCGTGTAGTTGGCGATGTTCAGCGCGATCACCATGCCGAACATGATGAGGATGGGGCGCTTGTAGTTCGTCAGCAGCGAGGTGAACCGGTCCCAGGCGCTGCCCTGCTCCTCCTGCTCGTCGGCCATCTCCTCGAACACCGGGGTGTCGTCGAGCTGGTGCCGCAGGTACCAGCCGACGAAGCCCAGCGGGATCGCGATGAAGAACGGGAGCCGCCAGCCCCACGAGTACATCTCCTCGCGGCTGAGGATCTGCTGGAGCAGGAGCACGATCGCGGTACCGCCGGCGAAGCCGCACATGGTGCCGAATTCGAGGAAACTGCCGTACCGGCCACGCTTGTTGTCCGGCGAGTACTCCGCCATGAAGGTGGCCGCTCCGCCGTACTCGCCACCGGTGGAGAAGCCCTGGATCACGCGCAGCGTGATCAACAGGATCGGTGCGAGCACACCCACCTGCGCATGCGTGGGTAGGACGCCGATCAGCGCCGTCGCCGAGGCCATGAGGAGGATCGTGGTCGCGAGAACGACCTTGCGTCCCAGCCGGTCACCGAGCGGGCCCCAGATGAAGCCGCCCAACGGACGGAGGGCGAACGAGATCGCGAAACCGAGCAGGGTACCGATGGTTCCGAGGGACCCCGGGAAGAAGGCCTGGGTCAGGTAAGCGGTGGTCGCGGCGTAGACGCCGTAGTCGAACCACTCGGTGAAGTTTCCCATCGCTGACGCGGCGATGGCTTTGTGCAGCTTCGATTTCCGCTGCTGTTCGGTCTCCCGGAGCCCCTCAGCTGAGAGAGGGGAGTTTCCGGGCGATGTTGAGTTATCAGGCATGCTCATCAGCCCCTGGCGTTGGTCACCGTGCGGACCTCGGGCTGCCTGTTTCTAGACGAGCGGGCCCACCGGACGTGTGATTACCGCGCGGTCGACGTTAACAGAATCGAAGAGTCTTCTCGGCCCGACGGTTCACCTGGTGGACACCGGTTTGCATCCGCGCTGGTAACCCAGTGTTCGCGGTTCGGGAACTCGGTTACGGAATGGTCTCCCGCATGTCCCTCAGCCGTTCTCAGCTCTCACGTCGTTCGATCCTGCAGGCCGGTGCGGCCGGTGCACTCCTCATCCCCGCGGGCTCGCTCCTCGCCGCCTGCGGCTCGTCCCCGGGCGGCGGCGCGGCACCGTCGTCCCCCGGGGTGGTGCGCGGGCGGCCCAGCCTCACCCACGGCGTGGCCACCGGCGATCCCCGCACGGACGGGGCGCTCATCTGGGCCCGCTCCGACTCCCCCGCGACGATGATCGTCGAGACCGCGTCGTCGGAGTCCTTCGGCAACGCCCGCCGGTTCCAGGGCCCCGCCCTGAGCCCGTCCTCGGACGGTGCCGGCCGATTCCGGGTGACCGGCCTCGAACCGGGTCGGACGGTGCACTACCGGGTCACCCTGGAGGGCGAGAACGGCGCGAAGTCCGAGCCCGTGACCGGCACCTTCCGCACCGCTCCCGGCGCCGCGGGCGACGTGAAGTTCGCCTGGTCCGGCGACGTCGTGGGCCAGGGGTGGGGCATCAACCGGCACGGCGGTATGGCGATCATGGGCGCGATCGCCGACACCCGCCCGGACTTCTTCCTGCACTCGGGCGACGCGATCTACGCGGACAACCCGGTCCCGGAGACGCAGGAGCAGAAGGACGGCGGCGTGTACCGCAACGTCACCGCGAAGGCCAAGGAGCATGTCGCTCAGACGCTCGACGACTTCCGCGGCAATTACGCCTACAACCTCACGGACGAGCACTACCGTCGGTTCGCCGCGAACGTCCCGCAGCTCATCCAGTGGGACGACCACGAAGTGGTCAACAACTGGTTCCCGGGCGAATCACTCGCCGGCCAGAACCGCAAGGGCTACACCGAGACCGACGTGAACAAGCTCGCCGACTTCGCCTACCGGGCATGGCGCGAGTGGCAGCCGGTCCAGCCCAGCGAGGCCGCCGACGGCCGCCTCTACCGCAGGATCTCGTACGGCCCGCTGCTCGACGTGTTCGTCCTGGACATGCGCAGCTACAAGAACCCGAACCCCAACGCCTGGGCGCAGTCCGACGACGCGGGCGTCCTGGGCGCCAAGCAGACCCAGTGGCTGATCGACGGGCTCAAGGCCTCCACCGCCACGTGGAAGGTGGTGGCGAACGACCTGCCGCTGAGCATCGTGGTCCCGGATGCGTCGACCGACCCGAAGGACGGCGGCCCCAAGTCGATGGAGGGCGTGGCGCAGGGCGAGAACGGCGCGCCGCTGGGACGCGAGATCGCGTTCTCCCGCATCCTGTCCCAGACCAAAGAGGTGCAGAACATCGTCTACCTCACGGCCGATGTGCACTACACGGCCGCGATCTCGTACCACCCGGACCGGGCCGGCTTCCAGGACTTCGCCCCGTTCTGGGAGTTCGTCTCCGGCCCGCTCAACGCCGGTGCGTTCCCGCAGAGTCCGCTCGACGGGACGTTCGGCGCGCGTTACGAGTTCGTGCACGCGCCGGCCGCGGCGAACATCTCCCCCGCCGAGGGCTTCCAGCACTTCGGCGAGGTGACCATCAACGGCGGAACGCGCGCCCTCACCGTGAACCTGCGGGACGCGAAGGGCGCCGCCCTCTACACCAAGGAGCTCGCGCCGGCGTAGGACTCGGCGCTCGCGCCGGCGTAGCGGAAGCGCTGGGCGGGGTGATCCGCAGCGAGGCGGTCACCCTGCCCGAACAGCTTGTTCCGCAGCGTGCCCGGCGCGTACTCGGACGGGTACGCGCCGCGCCTGCGCAGCTCGGGGACCACGAATTCGACGATGTCCTCGAAGGTGCCGGGGGTGATCGCGTAGGCCAGGTTGAACCCGTCCACATCGGTCTCCTCGACCCACTCCTGCAGCTCGTCCGCGATGCGTTCGGCGGAGCCCACGAGCACCGGGCCCATGCCGCCGATCCGGCCCCATCTACCGATGTCCTCGACCGTCCACTCCTTGCCCGACGGGTCGGCCTGCTGGAAGTTGGAGACCGCGGAGATGATCGCGTTCGACTGCACATCGCCCACCGGATCGCCGGGATCGTACGCGCCCAGGTCCACGCCCATCCAGCCGGACATGAACACCAGCGAGCCCTCGATGCTGGCGTACCGGTGGTACTCCTCGAGTTTGGCCTGCGCCTTGGCCTCGGTCTCGTCGGTCACGATGGTCAGCAGCGTGTAGACCTTGGCCGAGTACGGGTCGCGGCCGTTCGCCACGAGACCCTCGCGCACCGTGCGCACCACGTCCTTGAGGATCGCCTTGGTGGGCGCCGCCACGAAGATCGCCTCGGCGTTGCCCGTGGCGAACCGCAGGCCGCGCGGCGAGGCGCCGGCCTGGTAGATCACGGGGCTGCGCTGGGGCGAGGGTTCCCCCACGTGAATGCCGGGCACGTCGAAGTACTTGCCGTGGTGGTTGATCGGGTGCACCTTGGACGGGTCGGTGAACACGCCGGACTCGCGGTCGCGGATCACGGCGTCGTCCTCCCAGGAGCCCTCCCACAGCTTGTAGAGCACCTCGAGGTACTCGTCCGCGTGGTCGTAGCGCTCGTCGTGCTGCAACTGATCCAGCTGCCCCATGTTCTTCGCCGCGGAGGGCAGGTACCCGGTCACCACGTTCCAGCCGATGCGGCCGTTCGTGAGGTGATCGAGCGTGGTCAGGCGCCGCGCGAACGGGAAGGGATGCTCGAATCCCGTTCCCGCGGTGATGCCGATCCCCAGGTGCTCGGTGGCGCCGGCGATCGCGGACGCCAGGAGGATCGGGTCCGAGACGGGCACCTGCGCCGCGTGTTTGATCGCGGCGTCGCCGTTGCCCTTGTAGGCGTCGTAGATGCCCAGGACGTCGGCGATGAAGATGCCGTCGAAGGTGCCCCGTTCCAGCAGCTTCGCGAGGTCGGTCCAGTACCCGAGCTCCTTGTACCGGTGGGACTGGTCCTCCGGGTGGCGCCACAGCCCCGGGGACTGGTGGGCGACGCAGTTCATGTCGAAGGCGTTGAAGCGGATCTGGCGGGTCATGGTGGCCGACGGTATGCGGCGCCCGGGCCCGCTCCCACCCTTGCGCTCAGCGTGACGCGAGGTCCGGTTCAGGGCAGGTTGAGCTGCCAGGAGACGCCGAACGCGTCGGCGATCCAGGCGAACGCGGTGGAGAACCCGTACTCCCCCAGCGGCATCATCGTGGAGCCGCCCTCGCCGAGCGTCGCCACGAGGTGCTCGAGCTCCGCCCGGTCGTCGCAGTCGACGAACAGCGACGAGGAGGGCGTGAAATCGAAGCCGTGTGCAACGGAGCTGTCGCTCACGAGCACGTGCTGCCCCTTGAGCACCAGCTCGGCCAGCATGACGCCCTGCCCTGGCTCGGGGTGCGGGACCGACGAGAGCACCGCACCGTCGAACGCGGTGACGTACAGGTCGATCGCTGCCCGGGCGACACCTCCCTGGAACATGAGGAACGGTCGGATCGTGGTCATGCGCCCAGCCTACGGCCGCGGCGGGCCGTAGGGTTCGGGCATGACATCAGTGGTCGTGGTCGGCAGCATCAACCTGGACGCGGTGACGGTGTGCGAGCGTTTCCCCGCGCCGGGCGAGACGGTCACGGGCGTCTCGGTCTCGTTCGGACAGGGCGGCAAGGGCGCGAACCAGGCCCGGTCGGCGGCGCGGGCCGGCGCCCGCACCACGTTCATCGGCGCAGTGGGCGACGACGCCGGTGCCGCGACAGTACTCGCCTCCCTCGAATCCGCGAACGTCGATGTGGGACAGGTGCAGCGGGTGCCGGGCGGCACCGGGTTCGCGAACGTCACCGTTGATCGCACCGGTGAGAACCACATCGTGGTGGTGCCCGGCGCGAACGCCCACGTGGAGCTGGGGCCCGATTCGGCCGCGGCGATCGCGGCCGCCGACGTGCTGCTGCTGCAACTGGAGATCCCCGTGCCCGTGGTGATCGACGCGGCTAAGGCGGCACGCGCCGGCGGCACGGCCGTCGTGCTCAATCCCTCACCTGTGCAGCGACTCCCGGACGAGCTCATCGACCTTCTCGACGGCGTCGTCGTGAACCGCGACGAGGAGGAGGCGCTGGCGGCGCAGCTGGCGCGCGTCCCCCGCGTGGTCACCACCCTCGGCGGCGACGGCGCCCGCGAACGCGGCCCGGACGGCACCGCCGAGTCCCCCGGCTACGCGGTCGACGTCGTCGACACCACCGGCGCGGGCGACGCCTTCGCCGGCGCCTACGCCGCGGCCTGGCACCTGCCTCCCGCCGACCGCCTGCGCCGCGCGAACGCGGCGGGCGCCCTCACCGCGACGGCGCCCGGCGCGGCGGCGGCACCGTCGGCCGCGCAGGTCGACGCGTTCCTCGAGTCGAACGGGACGTCCCGATGACGGTCACGATCCACGAAGTGGGCGGGCACGGCCCGTACGCGCTGACCACCGGACCCGACGGTGCGCTGTGGTTCACCCTCGTCGGGAGCGGCGAGATCGGGCGGTACGACGTGCGCACCGGGGAACACACCCGCTACGCCGTGGGCGACGACACCGGCCCGACGATCATCACCACCGGCCCCGACCGCGCCCTGTGGTTCACCGAGTACCGCGCCCACCGGATCGGCCGGATCACCACCGGCCCCGACCCGGTGATCACCCACATCGACCTCCCCGGCGAGTCCGGTCCGTTCGGTATCGCCCCGGGCCCGGACGGCGCGCTGTGGTTCACCGAGACGGCCTCCGACCGGATCGGGCGGGTCGGCACCGACGGGGTGGTGACCGGGTTCGCGCTGCCCCACGCCGGCGCCTTCCCCTCTGCGATCGCAACCGGGACCGACGGTGCGCTCTGGTTCACCCTCAATCAGGCCGACCAGATCGGCCGCATCGACACGGGCGGCGACATCACGCTGTTCCCCTCCGGGCCCCCCGGTTCGGCGCCCGTCGGACTCACCGCGGGACCCGACGGTGCGCTGTGGTTCGTCGAGATCGGGGCGGGCCGGATCGGCCGGATGACGCCCGACGGTGCCGCCACCCACGTCGCGCTGCCCGACCCCGGTGCCCGTCCGCACGCGGTGTGCGCGGGGCCCGGCGGAACGGTCTGGTTCACGGAGTGGGCGGGCAACGCGATCGGCTCACTCGGCCCCGACGGCCGGATCGACCGCCATGACCTGCCGGTTTCCGCCGCCGAACCGCACGGGATCGCCCTCGGCCCGGACGGCGCCGTCTGGGCGGCGCTGGAGGTCGGGGCACTGGCCCGAGTCGCCCCATCCGCCTCCTGATGTGACCCATTTCACATCGACCCGCCTCGCTGGGGATACTCGGCGGTTCCGAGAGCGGATCATGCACGTCAGGTGACTTCCGATCGCCCTGTTGTTAGCGTCGAAAGCGATGAGCCAGTCTCACCAGAGCAATCCCGCAACCCCCGCCCCGACGGAGGTCACCACCCGTCTACCGTCCGTCGAGGACGGAATCAGACTGTGGGAGATCGCGAGGGACACGGAGGTTCTCGACCTCAATTCGACGTACGCGTACACCCTGTGGTGTCGCGATTTCGCCGCCACCACCATCGTCGCCGAGCGCGACGGCGCGGTGGCAGGCTTCGTCACCGGGTACCGCCGTCCGGAACGCCCGGACACCCTGTTCGTATGGCAGGTGGCGGTGGACGCCGCACATCGCGGCCACGGCATCGCATCCCGGATGCTCATCGACCTGTTGGACCGTCTAGCGGTGGAGGGCGTCAATCGCCTGGAGACCACGATCACCGCATCCAACACGGCGTCCCAGGAGCTGTTCGGCTCCGTCGCGAAGCGACGCGGTTCCACCCTCGTGGTGCACGACCTGTTCGCCTCGCATCACATCTCCCCTACCGAATCCGACCCCCACGAGCCCGAGCAGCTGTATGTCATCGACCCAGCCTGACGACGCAGCAGGGCCCGACAAGGAGGATCACATGTCCGCCCTTACCGAAGACCACCCCAGCACTGCCGATTTCGAGCAGCCCTCGATCTTCACCACGCGCGAGTCGCAGGTACGCAGCTACTCCCGCGGATGGCCCGCCGTATTCGACCGGGCCGAGGGATCGTGGGTCGTCGATCGTGAGGGAAACCGGTACCTCGACTTCTTCGCGGGCGCCGGCGCCCTGAACTACGGGCACAACCATCCGAAGCTCAAGCAGGCTCTGGTCGACTACATCTCCGAGGGGCACATCACCCACTCGTTGGACATGTCCACCGTGGCCAAGGGTGACTTCCTGCAGACCTTCGAGGACAAGATCCTCAAGCCGCGCGGCCTGGACTACAAGGTCCAGTTCCCCGGCCCGACCGGCACCAACACCGTGGAGGCGGCTCTGAAGCTCGCCCGCAAGGTGAAGGGCCGCGAGTCGATCATCAACTTCACCAACGCGTTCCACGGCATGACGCTGGGCGCGCTGTCGGTGACCGGTAACTCGATGAAGCGCGGTGGCGCCGGCATCCCGCTGGTGCACGCCACGCCGATGCCGTTCGACAACTACTTCGACGGCGTCGCACCGGACTTCCAGTGGTTCGAGGCCGTGCTCGCCGACTCCGGCTCGGGCCTGAACAAGCCCGCCGGCGTGATCGTCGAGACCGTGCAGGGCGAGGGCGGCGTGAACGTCGCACGCCCGGAATGGCTTCGCGCCCTCGCCGAGCTGTGCGAGCGCCACGACATGCTGCTCATCGTCGACGACGTCCAGATGGGTTGCGGCCGTACCGGCCCGTTCTTCTCGTTCGAGGCCGCCGGGATCCAGCCGGACATCGTCACGCTGTCGAAGTCGATCGGCGGCTACGGCATGCCGATGGCCCTGACGCTGATGAAGCCCGAGCTCGACGTGTGGTCGCCCGGCGAGCACAACGGCACGTTCCGCGGCAACAACCCGTCGTTCGTGACGGCCAAGCACGCCATCGACGAGTTCTGGTCGGACGACACCCTCGAGAAGGAGACCCTCCGCAAGGGCGCCCACATCGAGAAGCGCTTCGACGAGCTCGCGGCGGAGTTCCCCGGCCAGCTGAGCCACCGCGGTCGCGGCATGGTGCAGGGCCTGGTGTTCGAGGACGCCGAGCGCGCCAACGAGGTGTGCGCGGCCGCTTACGAGCAGGGCCTGCTCGCCGAGACCTCGGGCCCGTCCGACGAGGTGGTCAAGCTGCTGCCGCCGCTGACCATCAGCGACTCGGACCTGGATCTGGGCCTCGACATCCTCGCCACCGCTACCCGGAAGGTGCTGTCCGCATGATCGTCCGTACGACCGATGAGATCACCGGCACCGACCGGGACGTGGCCGCCGGCCATTGGCGCAGCAAGCGCATCGTGCTCGGCGGCGACAAGGTGGGCTTCTCGTTCCACGAGACCACCATCGAGGCGGGCTCGGTGAACGAGTTCCACTACGCCAACCACGTCGAGGCCGTGTGGCTCGTGGAGGGCGAGGGCACGCTCCTCGACCGCGAGACGGGCATCGAGTACCCGCTCGCGCCGGGCACGATGTACCTGCTGGACGGGAACGAGCGGCACACCGTGACCACGAGGACGCAGATGCGCATGCTGTGCGTGTTCAACCCGCCGGTGGTCGGCACCGAGGTGCACGACGAGAACGGCGTGTACCCCCTGGTGGCCGTACCGGACTGAGCCCCAGTCGCTTCCGGCGATGCCCGACGGTGCCCGGCACCGTCGGGCATCGCCGTCTCTACAGGGCGAGTGCCACGACGCAGGCCACGAGCACCACGAACGCCGCCGCCGCATCGAGGCGACCGGGGCCGCCCGGCCGGGCGGCGATGCGTCCGGTCCCGCCGCGGGCGGCGATCGCCTCCCCCATCTCGGTCGCGCGGCGCAGCGCGACCACCATCGCCGCCACGGACAGGTCCACCGACTCCGCACGGCGCGAGCGCTTCACGGCGGCCGGCGGCTGCAGGCGGCGTGCCGCGGCCAGCGTGCGGAACTCGTCGAGGATGAGCGGGAACGTACGCAGTGCGAGCGCCACGGCGACCGCCCACTCGTCGACGGGGGCGCCGAGCCGCCGGAGCGGTGCTCCGAGCCGGGCGAGCGCGGGCGCCACGTCGCCGGGGTCGGTGGTCCAGGCGATGAGCGCACCCGCACCCACGAGCACCAACCCCAGGAGCGTGGCGCGCGCGAGGCCGAGCAGGCCGCCCAGGCCGACCGACAGCGGCCCCAGCGAGACGACGGGATCGCCGCCGCTCGCCACCAACAGGCTGCCGCCGACGAGGAACACCACGAGCAGCCATCGCGGCACGGAGGGGATGCAGGACAACGGGATCCGCGCGGCGGCGGCCGCGGCCAGGAGCAACCCGGCGAACAGCGCCACGACCGGCCACCCGGGGTCGACGGTGAGCACGATCGACACCGCGACGACCGCGAGCAGCTTGGTCCCCGCCCACAGGCGGTGCAGGTACGACTCGCCGGGCAGCCGGCGCAGTACGAGCGCGCTCACGCGACCTCCTCCCGGTCGACGACACCGCGTTCGAGGTGCACGGTGCGGTCGCAGAGTCGGTCGAGGTGGTCCACGTCGTGGGAGATCACGATCAGCGTGCGCCCGCCGTCGCGGACACCGACGAGGAGCTCGATGAGCTCGCGCTGGGAGTCGAGATCGAGCCCCGCGAGGGGTTCGTCGAGGATGACCACCCGCGGGTCGCGGGCGAGCAGGCCGGCGAGGGCCACGCGACGCAATTGGCCGCCGCTCAGGCGGTCCACGAGCCGCGATGCGGTAGCGGCGGGGAGCCCCACGGCGGCGAGCGCCGCCTCGATCGCCCGCCCGTCGTCCTCGCGGTAGCCGGCGAGGGCGGCGAGGGCCGCGCCCGCCGTGCCGCGCATGAGCTGCAATCGCGCCGCCTGCAGCGCCAGCGCGACGGAACCCACGCACTCCGAGACGGGTCGGCCGTCCAGGAAGCAGCTGCCGGCGGTCGGTGCGAGCAGGCCCGCCATCACCCATGCGAGCGTCGACTTCCCCGAGCCGTTGCCTCCGCAGAGCAGCACCGCCTCCCCCTGCCGCACGTCCAGGTCCACTCCGCGCAGAGCCGTTCGCCGCCACGGGGTTCCCGCGTCGTACTCGAAGCACGCAGCACGGAGCGACAGCACGGTGTCGCCGAGTGGCGGGCGCGTGGGCGACCCGGTCTCGACGGGCCTCACCGCTCGCGGCGCGGCACCGAGGTCGACGACGCGGTCGGCCCCGGCAGCCTCCTCCGGGTAGTGCGTGATGTTCACCAGCCCCAGGTCGTGGTGGCGGGTGAGCCCGCCCAGCAGCCCGAGCACGGCGTCGCGACCGTCCCGGTCCACCATCGTGGTCACCTCGTCGGTGACGATCAACGCCGGCTCGCGGGCGAGGGCCGCCGCGACCGCGAGGCGCTGCGCCTCGCCGCCGGAGAGCGCCCCGGTGTCCCTGTCCCCCATGCCGTCCAGCCCCACTTCCCGCAGCATCCCGTCGACGTCCACGGCGTGGTCCGCCGGCAGCCCCCACACCACGTCGTCGGCGACGCGTATCCCCAGGACCTGACTGTCGGCGTGCTGCAGTACCAGCGCCGTCCCGCCCACTCGTCCCAGCCCCACCGGACCGGGTCGGAGCACGGAACCGCCGGTGGGTTCCGCGCCCGCGAGCACCCGCATGAGCGTCGACTTCCCGGTCCCGTTCGCCCCCGTCACCGCGAGGTGCTCGCCGGGCGCCACGGTGAAGGACACGGCCGACAGGGTGTCCCGATCGGCGCCGGGATAGCGGTAGTCGACGTCGCGGAACTCCAGCGGGAGGGGGCGCGGCGCCCCTGTTTCGACGGTGTCCGGGAACAGGTCCCGGGGCGCCGCGCTCGTGGCCCGCACGCGGCGCAGCACCGGCGTCAGGATCCGCCAGGCGAAGGAGCAACCGAAGATCACGATGAGCCAGACCGACACCCAGACGAACACGGGCCAGCGTTCCAGGCCGAAGTCGGCGAGCCCGTGCAGCGCCCGACCGGCTCCGGCGAGGAACGGGACCGGCTCGAGGAGCGCCCCGAGCCCGTGCACGTTCGCGGCGAACACGCCGATCACCAGGTTCCGGATCCCGGGCAGCGCGGCGAGGAACGCGAGGACGACGGACGCGACGACCACACCCCACGCCGCAGCCACGCCGAGCATCGTGCCCCGGCCGCGCCCGCGGCGGCGGACCTGACCGCAGATGACCCCCATGTACACGCAGGTCCACGCGGAGACGAGTCCGCCGAATCCCGCCATCATGAACGCGATGACACCGGACGCCACCGCTGTGGCGACGGCCGCGCGGGCGCGGTGGTAGTAGGAGAGCACACCCATGGGAACGGCTCCGGCCCAGGCGAACACGACCGCACCCGGAACCACCATCGACAGGACGGCGATCGCGCCCATGAGGGCGGCGGTCGTCGCGGCGTGAGCGAGCTCGACGGGGCGGAGGGGTCCGGAACGTCGTTCGTTCATCACAGCAGATTATCCATTGACCGATCACCCGTTCGGAGCGGATGAGAAATCCGCACCCGAGGGCCAGAATGGGAGCATGACGTCGCTCGCCGATCTGGCCACCGCACTGAAATCCCTCCACCGCAAGGGCGATCCCGTCGTCCTCCCCACCACCTGGGACGCCTGGTCCGCGCGCACCGCGGTCTCGGCCGGCTTCGCCGCCCTCACCGTCGGATCCCACCCCATGGCCGATTCGATCGGCAGGCCCGACGGGGAGGGCATGTCGTACGACGAGGCGATGACCCGCGTCGCCCAGATCACCGCGGCCGTGGACGTGCCGATCTCGGTGGACATCGAATCGGGTTACGGCCTGCCCGCGGACCGGCTGATCGACGGTCTGCTCAAGGCCGGCGCGGTGGGCCTGAACATCGAGGACACTGTCCACTCCGAGGGCGGCCGATTCCGCGACGCCCAGGAGCACGCCGACCTGGTGGCCGCGCTCCGCGCCGCGGCCGACGCGGCGGGGGTGCACGTGGTGATCAACGCCCGCACCGACCTCTTCAAGAACCAGGTGGGCGACGAGGCAGACCGGGTGGACCGCGCTATCGAGCGGATGCGGCTGTGCGCCGACGCCGGTGCGGACTCCCTGTACCCGGTCGGCTTCCACGACGACGCCACGCTGCGCCGCCTCGCCGACGGCCTGCCGCTCCCGGTGAACGCCATCGCGAACCCGGCCACGGGGGATCTGGCGAGCCTCGCCGCCGCCGGTGCCGGCCGGATCAGCTTCGGGCCGATCTGGCAGATGGATCTCACCGAGCGCTCGAAGGAGCTCCTCGCGCGCTGGCGCTGAGTCAGCCGCGCGGCCCGCCGTGGAGCGTGAGGGCGTCGTCCACGCACCGCTCGACCGCCTCCCGGTCGGGGACGCGCTCCCCCACCAACACCCGGAAGTACAGCGGCGCGGCCACCGCCTCGAGAATCGCCCTGGGCTCGGCCCCGGGCGGCAACTCGCCGCGGCCAACGGCCCGCTCGATCACGGGCGCGGTGGCGGCGAACCGCGCCTCCCAGAACCGGCGACGGGCCCCCGCCACCTCGGGATCGACGGCCAGGGCGAGGGTCGTGCCGAGCAGCCTGACGATCCCCGGGCCGTCGAGCAGCCGGGCGATCTGCTCCGCCACGCACACGAGGTCGCCCCGGAGCGTTCCCGTGTCCGGCAGCGGATTCTCCCGCGCGGCCAGCTCGGTGACGGCGTCCGCGACGAGCGCCGTCGACGTGGGCCAGCGCCGGTACACGGTCGTCTCCGCGACCCCCGCGCGCGCCGCGACCTCGGCGATCCGCAGCCCCTCCATGCCGCGCTCGGCGACCTGCGCCAGCGCAGCGGCGAGCACCGCCTCGCGCACCCGCGCGGACCGTCCACCGGTGCGCCTGCGCTGCGGCCCCGCGGCCCCGCCCACAGCATCGCCTCCGCCGCCGTCCATACCGGTATTCATACCCCGCCGGGTGTCGACGGGGCTAGGCAGCAATCGAGATTATCGCTACTATTCATAGCGTTAACATTCTCGGCTGCACGGAGAGCGCCATGACCGACCCGATCGACGTCCGCACCTTCATCCAGGGCCGCCGGGTCGCCGCCGACGACGTCCGGCGCTGGGAGGAACGGCGGGCGCGCGCCGTGATGCGCACGCTGGCGACGCGGTTGGGGCGGCGTGCGATGGGCGAGCTCCTCGCCGGCCGAGCCCTCGGCGAACTGCGCGCCGATCCGGTCGATGTGCAGCGTGCGGCGCTGACCGCGATGAAGGCCCGGCTCGGGCACGCGGGGGTGTACGCCCTGCTGCGCCCCGACCTCGCGGCGTCCGAGGCGACCGCGCGCGTGGCCGTCGCCGCGAGTCGCGGGCGGTCCGCGTTCTCCGTCACCCGACTCGAGGCCCGGGGCCCGTCGGCGGACGGGATCGACACCTGGTTCGACGACCTCGTCGCGTCGAACCGCGAGGACGTGATGGTGCGGGCATGCCCCGACCACTACCTGCTCCGAGCGCTGCCGGACGGCCGGCAGGAGGTCGTGGAGACCACGGGCGGATCGCCGGTCGCCACCCGATTCCTCGTCGACTACGCGCGGACGGACCGCCTCGCCACGCCGCCCGACCCTCGATACCCGGTCCAGATCGCCGGGGAGGCCGTCCTCGACGACGGCACCCGCATCGGCGGGGTGCGGCACCAGTTCCGCGATCGCGACGGCACCCTCGAGGCACTGCTCACGGTGGAGTTCCCCGCGACCACGCCTCCCTGGATGCTCCGGCAGCACGAGTGGCACCTGGCCGTCGAATTCGGCAACTGGCTCGCCTCGTACGCGCGCGAGACGGGCGCGTCGCGCCCGTCCTGATCCGCCACCGAGGGGACGCCGGGAAGACCGGATCAGCCGGATCGTAGCCGTCATGCGATCGAATTCTATTGCAGACCAACGGTTTCAACCCCTACCGGAAGCGACGGGCGTCCACCGCCGTGCCGCACAGGGCCCGGATACGCTGGGCGACGGCGCCGTTCGTGCGATCGCACATCGAGCGGACCACCCGGCACCCAACAGGCACCACCACCTCCTCCACCCTGCGATCGCAACATGATCGGGCCCGATCCGCCACGCGCAGCGGATGTTCGAGCGAAACCCGCCCCGCGGCCGCCGTCGGCGCACGATTCATTCCCGCACCATGAGGCGATCAGACCCGCAAATGCGAGGATCACACTTGACACAGCGCTGTGACCGCGCTTACATCTTTGGGGTAAGTAGTTGAGCGCTTAGATAATTGCTCACGCTCCACCAGCCCCGAGGAGCCCTCAATCGATGAGTACCATTGCAACTCCGGTTCGCGCTGAAGTGATCGGCGCCCGGATGGAGCGGCTGCCCCGCGGTCGCTGGCACATCAAGGCCCGCGTTCTCGTGGGAGCCGTCACCTTCTTCGACGGTTTCGACCAGCTCATGATCGCCTACTCGATGCCGCAGCTCGCGGCGCAGTGGCACCTGGGCTCGGGCGCGATCGCGTGGTTGATCGCCATCGGCGGCATCGGCATGCTGTTCGGCGCCCTGCTGGGCGGGTGGTGCGCGGACCGCTTCGGCCGGCTGCCGGTCATCATCGGCTCACTCGTGCTGTACTCGGCGCTCAGCATCGCGATGGCCCTCACCGGCGACCTCGAGTGGTTCATGGTGTTCCGGTTCATCCAGGGCGTGGGACTCGGCGCCGAGGTTCCGGTCGCCGCGAGCTACATCGGCGAAATCACGCGGGCGCACGGCCGCGGCCGATTCGTCCTCCTGTACGAGACCATCTTCCCCGTCGGCCTGGTCGCGTCCGCCCTGGTCTCGTCGTTCGTCGTCCCCCGATGGGGCTACGAGGTGCTGTTCGCGATGGGCGCGATCCCGCTGCTGCTGGTGCCCTCGCTCCTGCGCCTGGAGGAGTCGCCCCGCTGGCTGGCCTCCCGCGGCCGGATCGACGACGCGGTCCGGAGCCTGGAACGGATCGAGGCGAAGGTCGCGAAGCAGTTCGGCGAGCTCCCCGCGTACGACCCGGATCCTCCCGCCGAGTCCGTGGTGCGGAGCAGCTTCCTGGTCCTGTTCAGCCGCCGCTACCTGCACCGCACTCTGATGCTGTGCGCCGCGTGGTCCACCGCGTACTTCGTCAACTACGGGATCGCGTCCTGGCTCCCCACCCTGTTCACCCGCGTCTACAAGGTCGACGAGTCGACGGCCCTGCACTACACCGTGATCACGTCCGTCGCGGGCCTGATCGGCTGTGTCGCCGTCGCTCTGCTGGTGGACCGCCTGGGACGCCGGATCTGCATCGCCGGTGCGCTCGCCCTCGCGGCGGTGTTCCTGTTCCTCCTCGCGCTCGTCGGCACGGGGAGCGCGGCCGGCGTCGTGATGTGGGTGGCCCCCGCAGCCCTGTTCATCTTCGCGGTGAACATGACCCTGTACGTGTGGACCGCCGAGCTGTTCCCGACGGCGGTGCGCGCACAGGGCAGCGCGATCGGCGGCGCGGCCGCGCGGATCGGCATCATTCTCGGGCCGATCGTGGTCGGCCAGGTGCTCGAGCTCGGCAACAACTCGCTGAGCCTGCTGTTCACGGTGTTCGGTGTGGTGGCCCTGGTCGGCTGCCTGATCGTGGCCCTGTTCGGCATCGAGACCAAGGAGCGCAGCCTGGAGGAGATCAACCGATGACCGTCACCACCACCACACATCAGGCCCACGAGCACGCCCCGGCGCAGTTCCGGCCGGTGCCCGACGAGATCCTCGTCGGAGGCCGCTGGATCACCGGCGACGGCGGCACGTCCGAGGTGCTCGATCCCGCGACCGGCGCAGTGCTGCAGACCGTTTCACACGCCACCGTCGACGACGTCGACGCGGCCGTCGCGGCCGGGCACCGCGCGGCGGCGGCGCCGGAGTGGCGAGACCTGCTCCCCCACCAGCGCGCCCGGTACCTGGTCCGGATCGCGGACGCGATCGAGGAGAACGCTCCCCGGCTCGCCGCCCTGCAGACCGCGAACACCGGCAAGACCCTCGCGGAGACCTCGGCGCTGGTGGCGAGTGCGGCCGGCACCTTCCGGTACTTCGCCGCCGCGCTGGAGACGTCCGACGCGGATCTCACGGCGCCGCGCGGCGAGTACCTCACGATGAGCCTCTGGGAGCCGATCGGCGTCGTCGGTGCCATCACGCCGTGGAACTCACCGATCGCCAGCGACGCCCAGAAGATCGCGCCGGCGCTGGCCGCCGGGAACGCCGTCGTGCTCAAGCCCGCGGCCTGGACCCCGCTGGTCTCGCTGGCGCTCGCGCGGATCATTCAGGAGAGCGGACTCCCCGACGGCCTGCTGTCCGTCCTCCCGGGGCGGGGCTCCGTGGTCGGCGACGCGATCGTCCGGCATCCCGGCGTGGGCAAGGTGACGTTCACCGGAGGCACCGGCACCGGGCGTGCTCTCGCGCACGAGGCTGCCGAGAAGCTCATGCCGGTGTCGCTGGAGCTCGGCGGTAAGTCTCCCACCATCGTCCTCGACGATGCGGACCTGGACGTCGCGGTCAACGGCGTGCTGTACGGGATCTTCTCGTCGAGCGGCCAGAGCTGTATCGCGGGGTCCCGGCTCTTCGTCGCGGACCGCCTGTACGAGGAGTTCGTCGACCGGTTGGTGCGCCGCGCCCGGGCGCTGCGGGTCGGCCCCGGTACCGATCCTCGCACGCAGGTCGGGCCGCTCGTACACCCGCGCCACCGAGGCGACGTGGCGCGATACGTCGACCTGGCCCGGTCCGAGGGCGGCCGGATCCTGTGCGGCGGAGCCGTTCCGGACGACCCCGAGCTCGCCGCCGGCGCCTACTACCTGCCCACCGTGATCGACGGACTGCCCAATTCGGCCCGGGTGTGCCAGGAGGAGATCTTCGGGCCCGTGCTGATCGCGCTGCCGTTCACCGACGAGGAGGACCTCATCGCGCAGGCGAACGACACCGTGTTCGGCCTGGCCGCCGGCGTGTGGACGGCGGACTACCGCCGCGCGTGGCGGCTCGCCCGCCGTCTGCAGGCGGGCACCGTCTGGGTGAACACCTACAAGCAGTTCAGCATCTCGACGCCGTTCGGCGGGGTCAAGGAGAGCGGGCTCGGCGTGGAGAAGGGGCGCGCCGGTATCGCCGCCTACTCCCGGCAGAAGTCCGTGTACCTGGGGCTCGGGACCGAGCCCAACCCCTGGGCCGACTAGCCGCCGCCCGTCACGCATCGAAAGGGCCTCCCATGCCCAGAAATCACCTTAGCGCTAAGCAATCATGAGAGGGATCGCCATGAGCCAACCGATCGCACACCTCCGCAGCCTGCGGTCCGTGGAACTGCGCGTGCCCACCGTCGGCGATTCGACCGACTTCTACGAGAACGTCTGGGGCCTGCGGGTCGTCGAGCGCGAAGACGGCGCGTCGTGGCTCCGCGGCACGGGCCAACAGCACCATGTTCTCCAGCTGTCCGACGCGGATCGGAACGGGCTGGGCCGCATCGCCTTCGCCGTGGCCACCCCGCGGGAGGTCGACGAGGCCGCCCGACGGCTCGAGCAGCGGAGCATGCCCGTCCTGTTCGGCCCCGGACCGCTCGACCAGGTGGGCGGCGGGTACGGACTCCGCTTCGTGGACCCCGAGGGGCGACTGATCGAGCTGTCCGCGGACACGCTGGCCGTCACCAAGCGGGGCGCCGACGACGCCGTGCCCGTCGGGGTCACGCACGTCGTGCTCAACACCGTGGACATCGATGCCGCCGTCGCGTTCTACACCGACGTCCTCGGCATGCGGGTCTCCGACTGGTCCGAGCACCAGATGGCGTTCCTGCGCTGCAACTCCGACCATCACAGCATCGCGTTCAATCAGGCCCAGTGGACGTCCGTCAACCACGTCGCCTATCAGATGCCCACCGTCGACCACTTCATGCGCGGCATCGGCCGGCTCCGGCACCACGGCATCACGCCGCTGTGGGGCCCGGGCCGCCACGGGCCGGGCGACAACACCTTCTCGTACTTCGCCGACCCCGCGGGCCTGGTGTGCGAGTACACGTCCGGGATCGCGCAGGTCGACGAGGACGCGTGGCTCTGCCGGGTGTGGCGGCGCGTACCGGAGCTGTCCGACACGTGGGGCACCGCGGGGCCGCCGTCGAAGGACGTGCGCACCCACATGGCCGGCATCCCCGACCCCGGACCGTGCGCCGGGCGCGTCGACGCCGCCGGTTCCGCGATCCCCGCACCGGAGCCCGCGCGATGACCGTCCACGTCGACGCGGCGGGGACCGGGCCCGCGCTGCTGATGCTGCACGGCATCGGCGGCTCCGCCGACAGCTTCGCCGAGCAGTTCCGCGGTATCCACGGGCTCCGCCTGATCGCCTGGGACGCACCGGGCTACGCGCGCAGCGCGGATCCCGGCGACGCTCCCGGCGCGGACGGCTACGTCGACGCCGCGGCGCAGGTCCTCACCGAACACGCCGGCGAGGGCGGCGCGCACGTCCTCGGGATGTCCTGGGGCGGGACCATCGCCATCGGTCTCGCACTCAAGTACCCGCACCTGGTTCGCAGCCTGATGCTCGGTGACTCGCTCGTCGGATCCGGCGTCACCGCGGAGAAGGCGGACGCGATGCGCGCCCGCGGCGCCGAACTCGACGAGCTCGGCGCGCAGCGATTCGCGGAGCGCCGCGCCCGGCGGCTCCTGGCTCCCGGCGCCTCCGAGGACGCCGTGGCCACCGCGGCGGCGCGGATGGCGGAGTCCGTCCGCCTCCCCGGATACCGGTGGGCGGCGGAGGCTCTCGCTGCGACGGACCACACCGCGGACCTCCCCCGGATCACCGCACCGACCCTCGTGCTGTGCGGCGACGAGGACCGCGTGACGGGGAGGGACGCGAGCCAGATCCTGGCGGGCGGGATCCCCGACGCGGTGTTCGTCACCGTGCGGGGCGCCGGGCACCTCGCCAATCAGGAACAGCCCGAGGCCTTCAACGCCTGGATCGAATCCTTCGTCCAGATCACCGAGCGCCTCATGACCCGCTGACACCGTGTCGGCACCGACGAACCCACAGAGAACACCACACCGAGGAGGAAACACCATGACCACCGCGAGCGCACCGATCGACTACCTGGAGCAGGATCTCACCGAGTACACCGACTCCCTGATCCTCACCAAGGACAGCCGCCACGAGGACTGGGACACCCTGGGCTTCCAGGCCAAGGCCGGGGACCAGTTCCGCCGCGCGCAGATCCGCTACGTCGGGTCCGGCGCCACCGGCGACCACGCGGCCGATTCGCGGACCATCCCGTCGCGCGGCTTCACCTTCTCCAACATGTTGCTCCCGCCCGGAGGCGAGGGCCCCGAGCACACTCACCACGACGTGGAGGAGGCCTTCTTCGTGCTCGAGGGGCAGGTCGAGGTGGGCGTGCATCGAGACGGCGAGGTCGTCACGCGCGTACTCGGCTACCGCGACATGATCGTGGTGCCTGCCGGGGTACCCCGCAGCCTGAAGAACACCGGCGACACCGACGCCCTGTTCTGCGTCATCATCGGCACGCAGAAGCCGCAGCTGCCGACGTACCCCGAGACCTCCGCCATGCACGGCGTCACCCGGGACTAGACATGACCGCACCCGATCCCGCACGGCCGCTGGCCGGCCGCCGCGTCCTCGTGACCGGCGCCGGCCGCGGCCTGGGCCGCGCCATCGCCGGACGCCTGGCACGCGCAGGGGCGGCGCTCTGGCTCGCCGACGTCCGCACGGACTGGGGCGAGGCCGCCGTCGCCGAACTCCGCGCGGACGGGGCCGAGGCGCGCTTCGTCCCGGTCGATCTGCGCAGCGAGGATTCGGTGGCGACGATGGCCGAGACGGTCGCCCGCGAGGCCGCGGAATCCGGTGGGCCGCTGTACGGACTGGTCAACAACGCGGCCCTCGCCGACGGGGTCGGCGGCAAGGCGGTGCACGAGCTCGAGGTCTCCGAGTGGGACCGCGTTCTCGACGTGAACCTCCGCGGCAGCTTCCTGGTGAGCCGGGCCGTGATCCCGCAGCTGCTCGCCGGCGGCGCGGGCCGGATCGTCAACATCGGCTCGGACGCGGCGCTCTACGGCTCCGGCCGCCTGTGCCACTACATCGCCTCCAAGGGAGGGCTCTCCGCCCTCACCCGCGCGATGGCGCGGGACCTCGGGCCGCACGCGATCACCGTCAACACCGTGGCACCGGGGCTGACCGAATCCGAGTCCGCCGAACTCGTCCCCGAGCACCGGCATCGCCTCTACCGCGACAACCGGGCCCTCACCCGCGATCAGCGGCCCGAAGACCTGGTGGGAGCGGTTTCGTTCCTGCTCGGCGACGAGGCCGGATACATCACCGGGCAACAGCTCGTGGTCGACGGCGGATTCGTCTTCCACTGAACATCAACCGTCACAACGAAAACGAGGAACCGACGTGGACCTGACCCTCAGCGGCCGCACCTACCTGGTGACCGGCGGAAGCTCGGGCATCGGCCTGGCGACCGTGCGCGTGCTCCTGGCGGAGGGCGCCAACGTGGCCACCTGCGCCCGCGATGCCGATCGCCTCGCCGCGGTCCACGACGGCGGGGCGGGCACGGACCGGCTTCTCACCGGCGCCGCGGACGTGCGGGACCGGGCATCGGTCGACCGGCTGGTCGCCGCGGCCGCCGACAGGTTCGGCGGCCTCGACGGCCTCGTCAACAACGCCGGCGGATCCCGGATGAAGCCGCGCGAGCAGGTCACCCTCGACGACTGGCGGGACGAACTCGACCTCAAGTTCGCGGGCGTACTCAACACCGTCGAGGCCGCCCTGCCGCTCCTGCGGCGGTCGACGGCGCCGTCCGTGGTGAACATCAACGCCGTCCTCGCCCGGCAGCCCGAACCGCGCCTGGTGACCACCAGCGCGGCACGGGCCGGCCTGCTCAACCTCTCCAAGTCGATGTCCTTGGAACTCGCCGCCGAAGGCATCCGGGTCAACTCGGTGGCGCTCGGCCTCGTGGACACCGGGCAGTGGCGCCGCCGCTACGAGGCGGAGGTGACCTCGCACTCGTTCGCCGAGTGGGAGGCCGAGATCGCCGCCGACCGCGGCATCGGACTCGGCCGGTTCGGCCGCGCCGATGAGGTGGCCCCGATCATCGCGATGCTGTTGTCCCCTCTGTCCTCGTACGTCACCGGCACCACCGTCGAGGTCGACGGCGGCGTCGCCCGCTACGTATGACCCACCGCTCCCCCACCAGCCCTCAGTAACAGGAGATATCAACGATGAACCCGAACGGCGGCGACCTTCTCGTCCAGGTGCTGCGCGAGGCCGGTGTCGACACCGTCTTCGGCATCGTCAGCGTCCACAACCAGCCCCTGGTGGAGGCGGTGAGCCGGGACCTGCGCTTCGTTCCGGTGCGGCACGAGGCCTCCGCCGTGAACGCCGCCGACGGCTACGCGCGCGCCACCGGCGGCCTCGGATGCGCCCTCACCAGCACCGGTACGGGCGCGGGCAACGCGGCAGGGGCGCTCATCGAATCCCTCAGTGCGGGAACGTCCGTGCTGCACGTGACCGGGAACATCGACAGCGCACACCTCGGCTCGGGCCGGGGCTTCATCCATGAGACCAAGGACCAGCTGGGCATGCTGACCGCCGTCTCGCACCACGCGGAGACCATCCTCGACCCCGCGAACGCCGCGAAGCAGTTGCGTGACGGCATCTCCCGGGCACTGGCCGCCCCGGGCGGCCCCGTCAGCATCGAGTGGCCGATCGACCTGCAGTACGCGGCCCAGTCGCCCGAGCCGGAGGCGCCGCCCGCCCGGGCCGCCGCACCGGAGCCGGCGGCGCCCGAACTCCGTGCGGCGGCCGCGCTCCTGCGGGCAGCACGCCGCCCGGTGATCTGGGCCGGCGGCGGCGCGGCGCGCGCCGGAGCAGAGCTCACGGAGATGGTGCAGCGGTGGGGAATCCCGCTGCTCACCAGCAACTCGGGCCGCGGGGCGGTCGACGAGGACAACGAGCTCTGCATCGGCAACTACGCCAACTCGCCCCTGGGCCGCGCGCTGCTCGCCGAATCGGATCTGCTGATCAGTCTCGGAACGCACTTCCGCTCCAACGAGACCGGCGACTACACCATGCCCGTGCCCGCCGAGCACATCCAGGTGGACGTCGATCCGCGCGCCGTCGGCAGGGTCTACCCGGCCACGGCGGGCGTCGTCGCCGACACCTCCGCAGCCCTCCGGGCGCTTCTCGACGAGCCCGGCGCCGCGCCCACCGTCGATCCGGAATGGACGGCGCGCGGCCGCGATACCCGCCTCGAGGCGCGCACCCGACAGCGCGCCGGCCTGGGGCCGCACGCCGAGCTGCCGGACGCGATCGCCGAGGTGTTCCCGGCGGACGCCGTGATCGCCCGCGACGTGACCATCGCGTCGAGCTCGTGGGGCAACCGGCTCCTCCCCATCCACGACCCGCGGACCAACGTCTTCCCCCGCGGCGGCGGCATCGGCCAGGGCCTCGGCATGGCCCTGGGTGCCGCCGTGGCCGACGAGACCCGGCCCACCCTGGGCATCGTCGGCGACGGCGGGCTCGCCGTGCACTTCGGCGAGCTGATGACGCTCGCCCAGGAGCAGCCCTGGCTGGTGCTGCTGGTGTTCAACGACCGCGGCTACGGGGTGCTGCGGAACATGCAGGAGAGCCTCGGCCAGCGCCCCTACGGCGTCGACCTCGCCACTCCCGACTTCGCGGGCCTGACCGCGGCCCTGGGCATCGAGTACCTCCGCATCGGCGGTGCCGCGGAGGCGCGGGACGTGCTGCGCGACGCGGCGTCCCGCCGCCGTCCCGTCCTCGTCGAGGTCGACCTGGCGAGCTACGGGGAGATGCCCGCGCCGTTCACCCCGCCGGTCTCGGTACCGGGCAAGGCCTGACACCGCGCCGGGCCCCACAGCCACAGCCACAGCCACCGCCACCATCACGCATCACGAAGGCAGAAGCACATGAACGCACCGGAGACACTCGACCTGCTGGTCCGCCAGATCCGCTGGGAGTCACAGCACGTGGTCTCGCTCCTCCTGGAGCAGGCCGACGGCGCGTCGCTCCCGTCCTGGGATCCCGGCGCACACGTCGACCTTCACCTCGGGTCGGGCCTGATCCGCCAGTACTCGCTGTGCGGCGACCCCGACGACAAGACCCGGTACCGGGTCGCCGTCCTGCGCGAGGAGGCCGGCCACGGCGGCTCGCGCTACGTCCACGAGAGCCTGCGGCCCGGACAGACCGTGCCGGTGGCCGGTCCGCGCAACAACTTCGACCTCCAGGAGTCGCCGCGTTACCTGTTCCTGGCCGGCGGTATCGGCATCACGCCGATCCTCGCGATGGTCCGCGAAGCGGAGCGCCGGGGCGCCGATTGGGAGCTGCACTACGGCGGACGCTCCCACGCGAGCATGGCCTTCCTCGGCGAACTCGCCGAGTACGGGGACCGGGTGCACCTGGTGCCGCAGGACACCTGCGGGATCCTCGACCTGGAAACGCTTCTCGGCGAGGCCCGCCCGGACACCCTGGTCTACGCCTGTGGTCCGGAGGGGCTTCTCGCCGCGGTCGAGGAGCAGGGCGCCGGCTGGCCCGGCGGCGCGATCCAGCTGGAGCGCTTCAAGGCCGCGCCCCGCGAGGCCGGTGACGACGCCGGCGACACCGAGTTCACGGTCGTGTGCGAGCAGTCCGAGATGTCGGTCACCGTCGCCCCCGGCACGTCGATCATGGAGTCCCTCGAAGGAGTGGGCATCGACGTGCCGAACTCGTGCCGCGACGGTATCTGCGGAAGCTGCGAGACCCGCGTGCTGTGCGGCACCCCCGACCACCGCGACTCGATCCTCTCGGCGGCGGAGCAGGAGACCGGCGACACCATGATGCTGTGCGTCTCCCGCTCCCTGTCCGACGAACTGGTACTCGACATCTGACGTCCGAACCCGCAGCCCATCAGAACTGGAGAACGAGAGAGATGATCCACACCGACGACAGCCAATACCTGGAACCGGACCAGGCCCGGACGGCGCCGAACACGCCGTACGACGACAAGCTCGCGGGCGCGCTCCGGGAGATCTTCGCCTCGGGAGCGCACGCGCTCGACGCCGTGGTCTCCGGGCTCAACGGCATGGGCATCCACGCCCCGGACGGAAACCCTTGGACCGGTGAATCGTTCACCGCCGAGATGAGTGTGAAGGGAGCGTAGATCATGGCGAACTACTACACCGAGAAGGGCCTCGACGCCGAGCGGATCCTCGCCACCGGTCTGCGTGATCAGTGGTACGCGATCTGCCCGTCGACCTTCGTCGAGCGGGGCGGCATGCGCCGGATCACCCGGTGGGGCCGCGACTGGTTGCTGTTCCGCCGGTCCGACGGCGCCGTGCGGATGCTCGCGGACCGGTGCCCGCACCGCGGCGCCCCGCTCTCGCAGGGCATGCACCTCGGAGACCGGGTGCAGTGCAAGTACCACGGCGTCCAGGTGGACGGCGACGGCACGGTGGTCGCGGTCCCCGGCATGCCGGGATGCCCGCTCGAGGGCCAGGACCTGGTGACCAGCCTCCCCGTCCGCGAGGTCGCGGGCGCGATCATGGCGTTCCTGCCCGCCGACCGCGAGTCGGAGACGGCCCCGTTCGAGGTGCCGGACCCGCTCGCCGACCCCGAGGTCGAGAGCTTCCTGTGCTACGCCGAGTGGAACACCCCGTGGCGGTACACCCTGGAGAACCTGCTGGACCCCATGCACGGCGCGTACCTGCACGCGGAGTCGCACTCGATGTCGGGCGGTGAATCGTCGGCCCGGTTCCGGATCCGCGAGACCGATCGGGGCTTCTTCTTCGAGAAGACGGACCAGCGCGGTAAGAACTTCGACTGGGTCGAGTACTGCCACACCGGCGCCGACTGGGTGGACCTCTCGATCCCGTACCCGCCGTCGGCGGGACCGGGCGGCGACTTCGGCATCGTCGGTATGGGCACCCCGATCGACGAGGAGCGCACGGCGGTCTTCTTCTGGCGGTACCGCCGGGTGCAGGGCTGGGAGCGGGACGTGTGGCGATTCCTCTACCGCACGCGACTCGAGGCCGACCACTGGGTGGTCCTCGAGCAGGACAGGGTGATGCTGGAGGCGATGGCCGCCGACGCGGACTCCGCGGAGAACCTCTACCAGCACGACCTGGGGATCGTGCGGCTGCGTCGACTGTTCAAGGGCAAGGCGCAGGCACAGGCCAAGGCCCTCATCGGATGACGGGGCGCCGGCGGATCACGCGGAGTCGGACTCCGGCTCCGCACCGCCGGCCGCCACGATCGAGCGCTCCAGCGTGGACAGCAGTTCGCCCAGGCTGGAGCGCTCCGCCGCGCTCAGCCCCTCGAGCAGCCGGGCCTCGTTCGCGAAGTGCTCGCGCGCCACGGTGTGGATCTTCTCCAGGCCGGCGTCGGTGAGCCGCACGTACACGACGCGCCTGTCGTCCCTGTCGCGCTCCCGCTCGACCAGGCCGGCCGCCTCCAGCCGGTCGACGCGCAGCGTCACCCCGCCGGTGCTCACCAGCGAGGCGAGCGCCAGTTCCCGCGAGGCCATCTGATAGGGCGGGCCCGACCTGCGCAGGGTGGCGAGCACGTCGAAGGACGCCAGGTTGATCCCGTGCTTCTCGAAAACGTCGTTGAGCTGTTGCGAGTACAACAGGTAGGTGCGATGCAGGCGGCCGAGCACGGCGAGCGGCGACACGTCCAGATCGGGCCAGTTCTCCGCCCACTGCGCGGTCGCGAAGTCGACGGTGTCGGGTTCCCTGCGGGCGCGCGACCGCCCGGCCGACGCCGTCCCGGGTCGTCTGTCGCCCATCGTCCTGTCCCCTCCTGCCGCGCACCGCGCTCGGCTACAGCAATACCACCTTCGTCCGTCCGGGACGCCGCTACGCGCTGGGGACGGAGGCGATCGCGTCGATCTCGACCGTCGCGCCGTACGGCAGGCCGGACACCTCGAGGAAGGTGCGCGCAGGCCGCGGCTCGGCGAACAGCCTCTCGAACTGCGTGTTCGCGTCAGCACGCAGGCTGACATCGGTCACATAGTACGTCAGCTTGACCACGTCGGAGAGCGAGCCACCCACTGTGGCCAGGCGTTCCGTCATCCTGTCGACGGCGGCGTCCAGCGCCTCGGTGCGCCCTTCCACCGCCCTCCCCTCGGTGTCCACGGACAGCGCCCCGGACACGAAAGCGAGGTTCCCGGCGACGACGGCCGGGCTGTACGGATGGGCGGACGGTGCGCTGAACGGCGTCTCGGCGGTCATGGTGGCGATCTCCTACTCGTGGACTACGAGAAACAGTTTATCGCTTAATAGTTATGGACTCAATATTTGCGCAGCGCGGGATCGCCCCGCGGCCGCGCGGGCCGGCACCGGCGCTACCGAGCCCCGTCGGGCACGAAGGCCGAGCCCCGCTCCCGGTCGAGGAACGTCTCGGACTTGTTGCGCAGGCAGAAGACGTAGACGAGCAGCGAGATGAAGATCGTCACCGTGACATAGGCGATGAACCACGGCACGTGGCCGGAGCTCTTCGCCGCCTGGTAGATCAGCGGAGCAGTGCCGCCGAAGATCGAATTCGCCAGTGCGTAACCGATTCCCACGCCGAGCGCGCGGATGTGCGAGGGGAACAGCTCGGCCTTCACCAGGGCGTTGATCGAGGTGTACCCGGTGATGATCACGTAACCGATGCACAGCATCGACAGCGACGCGATCGCGACGTGGATGTCCGGCAGGAAGGTGATGAGGAAGTACGTGTAGATCGTGCCGCCGACGCCGAAGAACACCAGCATCGGTTTCCGGCCGACCTTGTCGCTGATCATCCCGCCCACCGGCTGGATCACCATGAGGAAGACGAGGCCGACCAGGTTGACCCAGGTGGCCGCCATCGCCTCGTCCTTGAACGCGGTCTTGACGATCGCCGGCGCGTTCACGCTGTACACGTAGAACGCCAGTGTGCCGCCCATCGTGATGAGGAAGCACAGCAGCAGCTGGCGCCAGTAGCCACCGAGCAGCTCGCGCATCGTGCCCGACGAGGTGTCCTCCCCGTCGCGAACGGCCGCCAGCTGCTCCTCCGACAGCGATTCGTCCATCGTCCGCCGCAGCCAGAAGACCACGATCGCGGCGATGCCCCCGAGGAAGAAGGCGATGCGCCAACCGAAGTCGGACACCTCATCCTTACTGAAGAACGAGAGCAGCACCAGCAGCGTGAACTGCGCCAGCACGTGGCCGCCGACGAGCGTGACGTACTGGAAGGACGAGAAGAAGCCGCGCCGTTCCCGGGTCGCCGCCTCGGACATGTACGTCGCGGACGTGCCGTACTCGCCGCCGGTGGCGAAGCCCTGCACCAGGCGGCACAGGATGAGGATGACCGCCGCCGCCACGCCGATCGTCTCCCTGCCCGGCACGATCGCGATGACGAACGAGCACGCCGCCATCAGGGAGACGCTCATGGTGAGCGCGGCGCGGCGCCCACGCCGATCCGCGAAACGGCCGAAGAACCACGAACCGACCGGCCGCATGACGAAGGTGACGGCGAAGATCGCGTAGACGTAGATCGTCGAGTTCTTGTCGGCCTTGTCGAAGAACTGGCTCTCGAAGTACGTGGCGAACACGGTGTAGACGTAAACGTCGTACCACTCGACCAGGTTGCCCGAACTGCCGCGCAGCGTGTTCCACACCGCGCGGCGCGTGGCGGCCCTGGACGACACCGGGGCCGCGGTGATCGGTTCGGTCATTCGATTCTCCCGCGCTAGACAGCGTCGGCGGAGCGGCCCGTGCTCCGATGACCGAGGGCTGCCACCGCGATCATCAGTGCGAGCATGGCGGCCGCCACCACCGCGAACACCCATACGCTGCCACGAGCGTCGAGGATCGGAAGCAGAATGAACGGAAGAAACGCGGTGACCAGTTTGGTCAGCGAGTAGGCCGCGCCCGCCGCCGTGCCGCGGATCGCCGTGGGGTACGAGTCCGCGAGGTACACGTGGTAGGCGTTCGAGAACAGGTTGGACGCGAGCGTGTAGAGGAACCCGGCGAGCACGATCTGCGCCGGACTCCCGGCGAACCCGAACCACAGCCCGAAGCACGCCATCAGCCCCGCGGAAGCGATGACCAGGTGCTTGCGCTCGATCCGCTCCACGATCGGCAGAGCCAGCGCCGCACCGAGCGGGTAGCCGATGTACGAGAGCGCGACGAACAACAGCGACGTCTGCACCGAATACCCCTTCGCCACCAGGACCAGCGGCGCGATCGTGCCGAAACCGTAGTAGCCGAACACCTCCAGGGCGGAGACGGTCCACAGCATGACGGTCCGCCTGCGGTACGGCGCGCGGAAGAGCGCGCGGATCGAGATCGACTGCGAACGCACCGGCCTCAGGCCCGGGTCCGGCTCCGCGAGCACCCGCCCCTCCTCGACCGCCTGCGCCTCCAGCCGGCGCACGATGGCGTCGGCCTCGTCGTACCGGCCCTGCGCCTCCAACCACCGGGGCGACTCCGGCAGGCCCCGCCGCACCGCCCACACGAACAACGAGCCGAACGCGCCGAAGACGAACAGCAGCCGCCAGCCCTGGACCTCCATCGATCCCACCTCGAACACGTGCGGCGTCAGCCACCGCGCCGCGAACCCCACCACCGGGACGCCGAGGAACGAGACCACGTACGCCAGCGAGATGTACTTGCCGCGCACCTTCTTCGGCAGGATGTCCGAGAGGTACGAATCGGCCAGCGCGAACTCACCGCCGATCCCGATGCCCGCGACGAACCGGGTGAGCACCAGGAACGCCGCGTTCGGGCTGAACGCGCCGGCCAGCGACATGGCCGAGTACAGGGCCAGGTTGATCATGAACGCGGTGCGTCGCCCGTACCGGTCGGCCAGCCTGCCCATGAACAACGCGCCGATGAACTGTCCGATGAACGCCGACGCGAGCAGGAGCTTCAGCTCGTCGGGGCCGAGGGCGAACTCCTTCTTCAGGACCGTCGCGATGGTGGCCGCGAGGAAGTTCTCGTACTGGTCGAAGAACAGCCCGAGCCCGATCACGCCCACAGCTGCGAAGTGCAAGCGGGTCATCGGAAGTCGGTCGAGGCGCGCCGCTATCGACGGTGCACCCGTGGCTGGCGTGCTCATTCTTGAAAGATACTTCGAAGTACGAATTCTTGCTGCGCCGGGAGACGGAAATGACTCTGGCACTCTAAGGCGGAGAGTGCTAATTTCGGTGATGCACAGTTGGTGCTGCCCGCCAGGGTGGCGGGCAGCCTGGAATCACGGGAGGTGTTGGCTGTGCTGAAGTTCGATCCGTACACCGAGCTCGACGACCTCGCTCGGGGACTGCTCACCGCTGACCGGAGGACGGGTTCCGCCCGCTCGCCGCGCTTCATGCCGATGGACCTGTACCAGGTGGACGACCACTACGTCCTGACCGCCGATCTTCCGGGCGCCGATCCCGGTTCGATCGACGTGAGCGTGGAGAACGGCGTCCTCGCCCTCTCCGGTGAACGATCGACGATGTCGGACACCGGCGTTCGATGGATGACCAGCGAGCGCTTCTCGGGGATCTACCGCCGGCGGGTGGCGCTGGCCGACGACGTGGATCCCGCGGGGATCACGGCGCGCTACGACAACGGCGTCCTCACCGTGACGATCCCCGTCTCCGAGCGCGCGAAACCGCGCCGGATCCCCGTCGAACAGTCCGACGACGAGCCGATGTGCGAGCAGCGCGCGGTGAAACCACCACCGGAACTCACGGACAAGGACCCGTCGACCCCCTGAGGAGGTATCGATGACCGACACCGATCCGATCCCGTCCGCCGACCCCGCCGACGTGCAGGAGCAGGCGACCGTCATCGACCTCGCCGCCGCGATCGAGGACTACCCCTGGGTCCGGCGTGACGAGGTGCTCACCGTGGCGGGCCGCACCTTCCTCCTCTGACGCCGCCCCGGCGGGGCGACGGATTCCACCCGGCTCGGGGCCGGCCACGCCCGGCCCCGAGCCCGTACCACTGCAAGGCACTGACGAATGAGGACACCCGACCGACTGACCACCACCATCACCACCACGACGCCACTCCCCACCGCCGACGGCTCCTCGGTCGTGGGCGAGGTGGAGATCGCGAGCACCTGCACCCGCGACGGCCGGGCGAGCACGCTGTGCCGCACCGCCGGCGCGGAGACCTGGCATCCCGTCCCCCGCGGCGCCGCACTGCTGGAAGACCCGTCGCACCTGCCGTTCCACCATGCGACGACCATCTCGCGCCTCGTCAGCGGCGACAGCATCCCGCACGGCGACGTCCGTCCGAAACAGGCGCGGACCCGGCCGGCGGGACGCCGGGCGGCGCACGCCCGGGCCCCGGAGACGATCGCTCTCCCGGAGGGCCTCGACGGGGCGCGCCGCCACGGCGCCGCGACCGCCGCCCGCGCGGGGTAGCGCCGATCCCGGAGGTACCGCCGGGCCGCGCGCCCGGCGGTACCCTGGTGCCGTGCGCACCGCCATACCCGCCTGGGAGCCCGCGGAGGCCACCGCGCCGGACCCCGCGCCCGAACCGGCGCTCGCCCGCGCCGCCGCCGTCCTGCGCGGACGCCGCGTCCTCGCGCTCACCGGCGCGGGCATCTCCACCGCGTCGGGGATCCCCGACTACCGCAGCCCGGACGCGCCCCGTCGCACCCCGATGACGCTGCAGCAGTTCCTGGGCTCCCCGGAGTTCCGCCGCCGGTACTGGGCCCGCAACCACCTCGGATGGCGGCACATGGACGCCGCCCGGCCGAACGAGGCGCACCGCGCGCTGGCCCGCCTGCCCGGCGTGACCGGCGTCATCACCCAGAACGTGGACCTCCTGCACCTCAAGGCCGGATCCCGCAGAGTGGTGGACCTGCACGGCAACTACGCCCAGGTGCGCTGCCTGTCCTGCGACGCGCGCATCAGCCGGCACCGCCTGCACGCGGTGCTCGCGCCGCTCAACGAGGACTTCACCGCCCGGATCGCCGGCCGCGGCGCGCTGGAGGTGGCGCCGGACGCCGACGTGGTGATCGAGGACACCACCGACTTCACCATGATCGACTGTGCCCGCTGCGGCGGCATCCTCAAGCCGGACATCGTGTACTTCGGGGAATCGGTCCCCAAACCCCGTGTGGCACGAGCCTTCACGATGCTCGACGACGCCGAGGCCCTTCTCGTCCTCGGCACGTCGCTCACCGTCATGTCCGGCCTGCGATTCGTGCGGTACGCGCACAAGCACGGCAAGCCGATCGTGATCCTCAACAGGGGACGCACCCGCGGCGACGAATTCGCCACGGAGAAGATCGATGTCGACGTGGCCGCCGGCCTCGAAGCCCTCGCCGCACCATCCGTCGAACCCCCACCAGGAGGTAGCCCGTGACCGACGCCCAGGACCTGACCCTCGCCGACCAGGCGCGACTGCTCACCGGAGCCGACTTCTGGACCACCGCCGCGGTTCCCGAGGCCGATGTGCCGCCGCTCGTCCTCACCGACGGCCCGCACGGCGTCCGCCGGCAGGTGGGGGCCTCGGACCACCTCGGGCTGCACGCGTCGGCACCCGCCACCTGCTTCCCGCCCGCCGTCGCGGTCGGCTCCAGCTGGAACCCGGAGCTCGCGCGCCGGATCGGCGAGGCCGTTGCCGCCGAGGCCCGCGCGCTCGGGGTCACCGTGGTACTCGGCCCCGGTGTCAACATCAAGCGCCACCCGTTGTGCGGCAGGAACTTCGAGTACTACTCGGAGGATCCGCTCCTCGCCGGGACGCTCGGCGCCGCCCACGTCGCGGGGCAGCAGGCCCGCGGCGCCGGCGCGTCCGTGAAGCATTTCGCGCTCAACAACCAGGAGACCGAGCGCATGCGGATCGACGTGGACGTCGACGAACGCACGCTCCGCGAGATCTACCTCCCCGCGTTCGAGCGGATCGTCACCGAGGCCTCCCCCGCCACCGTCATGTGCTCGTACAACCGCATCGACGGCACCTACGCCTCCGAGAACCACCGGCTGCTGACCGGGATCCTGCGCGACGAGTGGGGATTCACGGGCCTCGTGGTCTCCGACTGGGGCGCGGTGCACGACCGCGTCGCCTCCCTCCTCGCGGGCCTCGACCTCGAGATGCCGCATTCGCCCCGCAGCGCGGACCAGGTGGCCGCCGCCGTCGATTCCGGGGCGTTGGACCGCGCGGTCGTCGCCGCGTCCGCGCAGCGGGTCCTGGACCTGGCGCGCTGGGCACCGTCGGACACCGAACCCGAGCCCGACCTCGACGAGCACCACCGGCTCGCGCGCGAGGCCGCGGCCGAATGCGCCGTGCTGCTCCGCAACGAGGGCGCCGTCCTGCCGCTCGCACCGGAGTCCGGCGACACCGTGGCAGTGATCGGCGAACTCGCCCGCACCCCGCGCTACCAGGGAGGAGGGTCGAGCCACATCAACGCCACCCGCGTGGACGTCCCGCTCGACGAGATCACCGCGCGCGCCGGATCCCGCGGCGCGGGCGTGACTTTCGAGCCCGGGTACACACTCGACGGCACGACCGACGCAGCCCTGATCGAGCGGGCCGTCGCGGCCGCCGCCGCGGCCGGCACGGCGGTGGTCTTCGCCGGCCTCACCGAGTCCGAGGAGTCCGAGGGCTTCGACCGCGCGGACATCGCCATCGCGCCGGGCCAGGTGGAGCTCGTGCGCGCAGTGGCCGCGGCCGCGCCTCGCACGGTCGTGGTGCTCGTCGGCGGCGGGGTGGTCGAGCTGGAGCCCTGGCACGACGACGTCGACGCGATCCTCGACGCCTTCCTGCTCGGCCAGGGCGGCGGCGCGGCGCTCGCGGACCTGCTGTTCGGGCACGCGGACCCGTCGGGGCGCCTCGCGGAGACCGTGCCCCGCAGGCTCGAGGACACCCCCGCGTTCGGTGCGTTCCCCGGGGAGCAGGGCACCGTCCGCTACGGCGAGGGCGTCCTGGTGGGGTACCGGTGGTACGACACCCGCGACATCGCGCCCCGGTACCCGTTCGGGCACGGCCTGAGCTACACCAGGTTCGAGACAACGGGCCTCGAGGTCGCCGCCACCGGCCCCGACACCGCGAGCGTCCGGGTCACCGTCACCAACAGCGGGGGCCGCGCCGGAAAACACGTCGTACAGGCGTACCTCGCCACCGACGCCGGGCCCGTCGCGAGGCCTCGCCGATCCCTCGTCGCGTTCGCCAAGCTCGCCCTCGAGCCCGGCGAATCCGCCACCGTGGACCTGCCGCTCACCCGCCGCGCGTTCGCCTATTACGACGTGCCCCGCGCCGACTGGGTGGTGCCCGGCGGCGACTACCGGGTGGAGATCGGCCGCAGCAGCCGCGACATCGAGCTCTCCGAATCCCTCACGCTGGACGGCGACGCCCTGGAGGTGCGGCTCGATCTGGACTCCACGATCGCGGAATGGGCCGCACACCCCGAGTCGGGTCCGGCGTTCCGCGAGGCCCTCGCCTCCGCGGCCGGAGGTGCGGGCGTGGACCAACTGCTTGAATTGGCCGGGTCCATGCCGCTCGGCAAGGCACTCGACATGCTGCCCGGGCCCGACGGTGCCGACGCCCGGGCTCGGCTGGAGGCCGTGCTCACCGCGCACTGACCGCGCGCTCTGCTGTCAGCGGATCGAGAGGGCGGCGGCGGCGCGGCGGCCGTAGGGTTCGGGCATGGACACGCGCGACGACGGTGGGGCCCTGTTCCGGCACGAACTGGGCGCTCACCTGCGCCGCCTGCGGCACCATCGCGGTGAGCGGCTCGCCGATACGGCCCGCCGGGCGGGGATCTCGCCGCAATACCTGTCGGAGATCGAGCGCGGCCTCAAGGACCCGTCCAGCGAGATGCTCGCCGCCGTCGCGGGCGCACTGCGGAGCGACGTCGGCGACGTGGTCGTGGAGGTCGGGCACCGCCTCCGTGTGCGGCGCCCCGCGCCCGTCCGGCTGCGCGTGGTCGACGCCGCGGCGGGGGCCGCCGGCCCGCCGCGCGCCCGCGGAATCCAGGCCCGCGGGCCGGCCCTCGCCGCCTGATCACCGCTCCTCGAGCACCTCGTCGATCAGCCCGTAGTCCACCGCCGCCGCCGGGGTGAACACCCTGTCGTGGTCGGTGTCGCGCCGCAGCTGCTCCGCGGCCCGGCCCGTGTGCCGCGCCAGGATCTCCTCCATCTGCGCGCGCACGCGGATCACCTCGTCGGCCTGGAGGATCAGGTCGGGTATCGCTCCCCTGCCCTGGGCGGCGGGCTGGTGCAACACGACCCGCGAATGCGGCAGCGCCGCGCGCCGGCCCGCTGCACCACCCGCGAGCAGCAGCGCGCCGACCGCGACCGCCTGCCCGACGCAGGTCGTCGCCACGGCGGGCCGGATGAACCGCATCGTGTCGTAGATCGCGAGCGCGGCACTGGGATCGCCTCCCTCGCAGTTGATGTAGAGCTGGACCTCGGCGTCGGCGTTATCGCTGGCGAGGAACAGCAGCTGGCCGACGATCGCGTTGGCGACACCCGCGTCCACAGCGGTGCCGAGGTACACGACCCGCTCGGACAGCAGGTGCGAGTAGACGTCGGTGATCCGCTCGCCGTCCGGGCGTCGGTCGATGACGTTGGGAATCGTGTAGGTGCTCATCGGATCGCCCCCGCCGGCTCGAATCCGGCGCGACGACGCCGGCCGGGCACTATCTCCTCGAACGACGCCACGATCTCGTCGATGAAGCCGTACTCCCTGGCCTCCTCCGCGGTGTACCAGCGGTCGTGCAGCGAATCCTCGAAGACCTGCTCGAGTGGCCTGCCGGTGTCCTCGGCGATGAGGCCGAGCACGGTGTCGCGCGTGTGCCGCAGGTCGCCCGCCTGCAGCTCGATGTCGACCGCCGTGCCGCCGATCCCGGCGGATCCCTGGTGCATCAGTACCCGCGCGTGCGGCAGCGCCCTGCGCTTACCGGGCGTACCGGAGGACAACAGGAACTGCCCTGCGCTGTAGGCGATCCCGAGCACGAGGGTGGACACGTCGGACGGTATCAGCCGGATCACGTCGCGGATCGCGAGCATCGCCGGGACCGAACCGCCCGGCGAATGGATCCACAGGGCGATCTCGGCCTCGCTGTCCGCCGCCAGGGAGAGGAGCTGGGTGGCGAGCAGCGCGCCGTTGTCGTCGTCGAGCGGGCCGTCGAGGACGACGACCCGCTGGTCGTACAACTCGCGGCGCACGCGTTCGTTGAATCGGGGGATGGTCGTGTTCTCACTCATGTACCCATCGTGGGCCCGGCCGCTCCCCTGCCGCCTCCGAATCCGCCTGCAGCGGAGCCGCTCACAGCAGCGCCGCCCGGAGCGGATCTGCTCCGAGCGGCGCCGGTGAGGGTGGTTCTGCGGTCAGTCCGCGGCGTACGCGGGCTCGCTGCGGAAGCGCGAGACGCGGCCGTTGATGCCCAACGCGCGCCACAGGACGCGCGAGACCGGATTCATCAGCTTGGTCTTGTCCGCGAGCAGGCGCACGTCGCCGAACACCTCGCGCTTCATGGCCTGCGACTCGGGCGAACGCCAGTACATCTCCTTCCACACCTCCCGGGGGATGTCGAAGCGGCGGCGGAACTCGCGGGGCGGCACCGCGATCGCGGTGAGCAGCGAGCGCATGACGAGCGGGAGCGCCAGCGACAGCAGGAAGCGCGGGAACGCGCCGCGGGTGGGAATGCGGTGCTCCAGCAACTGGTGCGCGAACGAGATGTGGCGGGCCTCCTCGGCCACGTGGATCTGCATCACCGCGGTCATCGTGGGGTGCTGCTCGATCCCCGACCGCAGGAACTGCTTCTGCACGTGATCGATCGGCTCCTCGCCACCGAGCACGCCCATGTAGAAGATCATCGGGAACGTCGTGGCCGCCAACGGGATCAGAGGCGAGATGCGGCGGAACCACCACGGCCCGCCCGGGACGTCCATGCCGATCCGGTTGACGAACTCCTGGAACATCAGCGTGTGCTGACACTCCTCCTTCGCCTCGTGGGTGGCGTACCGGAACTCCGGCGAGTTGTTCGGCTGCACCGCGGTGTACTGCATGATGCCGCGGATCAGCACGGATTCGAACTGCAGGCCGACCTTGGCCACGTTCGCCTGGCGCCACATGCCCATCTCGATCTGCTTGGCGCGCGGCTGCGCCTGGTACCACTCGGTGCGGCCGATCGGATCGAAACGCGAGTCCAGGATCCACCGCGGGTCGTCGGGCGTGACCGCCAGCTCCGGCGAATCCCAGTCGATGTCGACGTAGGGATCGAAGTTGCGGTGCACCGACGCCTCGGACAGGTCCGACAGCAGCTGCTCGTACTCCGCCTGACCCTCGAACGCCTGGCCCCGGGTACGTCCCATGTGCGTGATGTGCAGCGCCACGTCGACCTCCTGATACTCGGTGACACACTCCTCAACAAAATGTACCACGCTATGGACAAACTGGGCCTGTCTGTATGAAAGCCCAGGCCACAAGCTGATAGTGTCCGCGTCGACTGATGGGACCTGCGGTCCCATGTAACCGCATCGAGGAGAAGCCACCGTGGCCAAGACGTACGTGATCGGCGTCGGCATGACCAAATTCGAGAAGCCCGGCGCCCGCGATTGGGACTACCCTGCGATGGCGGCGGAGGCGGGAACCGCGGCGCTCCAGGACGCCGGGATCGACTACCGCGAGATCGAGCAGGCGTACGTGGGCTACGTCTACGGCGAATCCACGTCGGGGCAGCGCGCCGTGTACGAGCTCGGCATGACCGGCATCCCCGTGATCAACGTGAGCAACAACTGCTCCACCGGCTCGACCGCGCTGTTCCTCGCGACCCAGGCCGTGCGCAGCGGGCAGGCCGAATGCGCTCTCGCCCTGGGCTTCGAGAAGATGAAGAAGGGCTCGCTCGGCACCACCTTCGACGACCGCGAGCAGCCCATGATGCGCCACCTGATGGCGCTCTCCGAGCTCCACGAGCTCGCGATGCCGCCCGCCCCGTACATGTTCGGCGCCGCCGGCAAGGAGCACATGGACCGGTACGGCACCACAGCCGAGCAGTTCGCGAAGATCGGCGTGAAGAACCACCGGCACTCGCAGAACAACCCTTACGCGCAGTTCCAGGACCCGTACACCCTCGACGAGGTGCTCGCCTCGAAGCCCATCTACGGCCCGCTGACCAAGCTGCAGTGCTCGCCCACCTCGGACGGCTCCGGCGCCGTGATCGTGGCGAGTGAGGCGTTCGTGGAGAAGCACGACCTGGCCGCGCAGGCCGTCGAGATCGTGGGCCAGGCGATGGTCACCGACCTCCCCGGCACGTTCGAGGACAGGAGTGCGATCACCCTCGTGGGCGCCCAGATGACCCGGACGGCGGCGCAACGCGTCTACGAGCAGGCCGGCTTCGGCCCCGAGGACGTGGACGTCATCGAACTGCACGACTGCTTCTCCACCAACGAGCTCCTCACCTACGAGGCACTCGGGCTCTGCGCGGAGGGCGAGGGCGGCGGGCTCGTGGACGCCGGCGACACGACCTACGGCGGGCGCTGGGTGGTCAACCCGTCCGGCGGCCTCATCTCCAAGGGACACCCGCTCGGCGCCACCGGCCTCGCCCAGGCGAGCGAACTCACCTGGCAGCTGCGCGGGACCGCGGACCGTCGACAGGTCGACGGCGCGACGGTCGCCCTGCAGCACAACATCGGCCTCGGCGGCGCGGTCGTCGTGACCGCGTACCGCCCCGCCGAACACTGAACCGCCCGAGCCCACCCGCACAGACCAGGAGCACAACCATGACCACGATCACCCACACCGCGGCCGCGGACGTCCCCGTCGCGACCGCGTTCGCCCACGTCGCCGACTACCGCACCGTCCCCCGCTGGTTCTTCGGCATCACCCGGTTCGTGCCGCAGGGCGAGAAGGACTACGGCCTGGGCGCGACCTACGATTCGGAGGTGAAGATCGGCCCGAAGGCCATCGGCTCGGTCGTCGAGGTCACCGAGTTCGACGAGGACCGACTCATCACCCTCACCTCGATCGCGGGGTTCAGGACGTCGTCGCGCTGGCAGTTCCGGAGCGTCGACGGGGACCGCACCGAATTGGCCGTCGAGTTCACCTACGAACTCCCGGGCGGTCTCGCGGGCAAGGCCCTCGGCAAGCTCATCGAGCCCTTCGCCGCGCAGGCGGTCAAGGCGAGCGAGGCGTCGCTGCGCGAGCAACTCGAGGGCGTGGCGCCGTAGAACGCGCTCAGCGCACGGGCACCAGATCGTCGGCGTGCACGACGGGCCGCCGCAGCCCCTCGGGCAGGTCGACGGTCCCCTGGCCCAACATCTCCTCCAGCTCGGAGTGGTCGTAGGCGACGACGCCACGGGCCCGGATGCGGCCCTCGGTGTCCAGCAGGTTCACCACGTCGCCGCCGGAGAAGCCGCCCGCGACGGCGGTGATGCCCGCGGGGAGCAGCGATCGGCGGCGGTCCACCACGGCGGCCACGGCGCCGTCGTCGAGCACGAGGTCGCCGTGCACGTCGGCGGCGTGCCGCACCCAGAACCGCCGGGCGGACAGCCGCGTGGCGCGCGGCCGGAAGACGGTGCCCACATCCGCACCGTCGAGCGCCCTGCCCGCGAGCGCGGCGGCCGTCAGCAGCACCGGGACGCCGGCGTCGGCCGCGAGCCGGGCGGCCGACAGCTTGGACGCCATCCCGCCGGTGCCGAGCGCGCCGCCCGATCCGGCGACCACGCCGTCCAGGTCCTCCGGGCCGTCGACCGACGCGATGAGCGTGGCGTCGCCCTTGCGGGGATCGCCGTCGTACAGGCCGTCGACGTCGGAGAGCAGGACCAGCGCATCCGCGCCGGTGAGGTGCGCGACGAGCGCCGCCAGCCGGTCGTTGTCGCCGAACCGCACCTCGTTCGACGCCACCACGTCGTTCTCGTTGATGATCGGCACCGCGCCCAGCGTGCGCAGCCGGTCCAGCGTGCGCTGCGCGTTCGCGGCATGCACCCGCAGACCGATGTCGTGCGCGGTGAGCAGCACCAGGGAGACGATCCGCCGGTAACGCGCGAAGGACGCGCCCCACGCGTTGGCGAGCTGGAGCTGCCCCACGGAGGCGACGGCCTGCTTGGTCGCGAGGTCGGTCGGGCGACGTTTGAGGCCGAGCGGCGCCATACCGGCGCCGATCGCGCCCGAGGAGACGACGATGACCTCGGTTCCGCGCTCGAGCCGGCCGACGATCGCGTCGGTCAACGCGTCCAGGCGGTCCGACGCCAGGCCGTGTTCGAGGTCGGTCAGGGCCGAGCTGCCGATCTTCACGACCAGCCTGCGCGCACCCGCGACCACCGCGCGCATGTCGCCCGGCAGGAGCTCCGCGGCGTGCGCGCCGGAGGATCGCGTCACTCGTCGTCCTCGTCGTCGTCGCTCGCCAGGCCGCGCCGGACGTCGTGCTGGCGGCGGCGCTCCGCGGCGCCGACGCGCTCGTTGCGCTCGAGCCGGATATCGGTTCCGCGGCCGGTGACGGGCACGTCGTCGATGGTGCCCAGCGTGGGCTCCCAGTCGAAGCAGACGTCGCCGATGGTGACGGGACAGCCGGGCTGCGCGCCCTGCTTGACCAGTTCCTGCTCGACGCCGAGCCGGTTGAGCCGGTCCGCGAGGTAGCCGACCGCCTCGTCGTTGTCGAACTGGGTCTGCTTGATCCACCGCTCGGGCCGGGGGCCCCGGACGATGAAGCCGCCCGGCTGATCGGGGTCGGCGACGACCTCGAAGCCGGACTCGTCGATGGCGATCGGGCGGATGACGGGGCGCCGCGCGACGGGGGTGCCGCGCTCGGCGCGATCCTGATCCACCAGCTTCGCGAGCGCGAACGTGAGCTCACGCAAGCCCGTATGGGCGACCGCGGAGATCACGAAGACGGGCCAGCCGCGATCCTCGAACTCGGTGCGCACCATCTCGGCGAGCTCCTCGGCGTCCGGCACGTCGGCCTTGTTGAGCACCACGACCCGCGGCCGCGAGGACAGCTCACCGAGGCCGGTGTCCGCGGCCAGCGCCGGCTGGTACGCGGCCAGCTCGGCTTCGAGCGCGTCCACATCGCTGATCGGATCGCGACCGGGCTCCAGCGTCGCGCAGTCCACGACGTGCACGAGCACGGCGCACCGCTCGAGGTGGCGCAGGAAGTCCAGGCCCAGGCCGCGCCCCGTCGACGCGCCGGGGATGAGCCCGGGCACGTCGGCGACGGTGAAGGTGGTCTCCCCCGCGGAGACGACGCCGAGGTTGGGCGCGAGCGTGGTGAACGGGTAGTCCGCGATCTTCGGTTTGGCCGCGGACAGCACCGAGACCAGAGAGGACTTACCGGCGGACGGGAAGCCCACCAGGCCGACGTCCGCCACGGACTTGAGCTCGAGGACCAGATCGCGGGTCTGCCCCTCCTCGCCGAGCAGCGCGAAGCCCGGCGCCTTGCGCGCCTTGGACACCAGGGCGGCGTTCCCGAGGCCACCGCGGCCGCCCTGCGCGGCGTCGAACGTGGTTCCGGCGCCCACGAGGTCGGCGAGCAACCGGCCGTGGGTGTCGAGGACGACGGTGCCGTCCGGCACCTTGAGCACGAGGTCCTGGCCGGACTTGCCCTCGCGGTTGCCGCCCTCGCCCGGCTTGCCGTTGGTGGCCTTGAGATGGGGGCGGAAGTGGAAGTCCAACAGGGTGTGCGCCTGCGGATCGACCTCGAGGATCACGGAGCCGCCATTGCCGCCGTTGCCGCCGTCGGGACCGCCGAGCGGCTTGAACTTCTCACGGTGGATGGACGCGCAGCCGTGCCCACCGTTCCCGGCCGTGACGTGCACGGTGACCCGGTCGACGAACCTGGACATGCGCTCCTCCTCGTGATGTGACTTGCTGGTTCAACGAAAAACGGGCAGGGACTCTTCCATGGAGTCCCTACCCGCTCTCGTCAATGCTTGGTGCTGCCGCGGATCAGGCCTCCACGGCGACCGGCACGATGTTGACCGTCTTGCGGCCACGCTTGGTGCCGAACTCGACGGCGCCCGCCGCCAGGGCGAACAGGGTGTCGTCGCCGCCGCGGCCGACGCCCACGCCCGGGTGGAAGTGGGTGCCGCGCTGGCGGACCAGGATCTCGCCGGCGCTGACCTGCTGGCCACCGAACCGCTTCACGCCCAGTCGCTGGGCGTTCGAATCACGACCGTTGCGCGAGCTGGACGCGCCCTTCTTGTGTGCCATCTGGCTACTCCTCTAACTCGAGTCTGTCGGTAGGTTGGTGCGCCGTCAGGCGATCGCGGTCACCTTGAGGACCGTCAGGTTCTGCCTGTGGCCCTGGCGCTTGTGGTAGCCGGTCTTGTTCTTGTACTTGTGGATGCGGATCTTCGGGCCCTTGACGTGCTCGACGACCTCGCCGGTCACCGAACGCTTCTCCAGGGCCGCGGAGTCGGTGGTGAGGTCCGCACCGTCGACGACCAGAGCGACGGGCAGCTCGACGCTGCTACCGGGCTCGCCGTCGATCTTCTCGACCTTCACCAGGTCGCCGACGGCGACCTTGTACTGCTTGCCGCCGGTCTTGACGATCGCATACGTGGCCATCTTCGGGCTTACCTCTTCTTACACATCTCGTAGTTCAGCGCGCGCCAGGTGCGCGGCTCGTATCACGCGGGGGTTCCGGAGCCGCGCACGCAAGGGCGCGTCACCGAAAAGCGACCTTCCCAGGGTACGGGAACGCCGCGATCAGGGTCAAACCGGCTGGTCCGCCTTGTCGGCACCGTCACCAGCAGCGGCGGGACCGGCGGGCCGGGCCGCCGCGCGCCGGCGGGCCCGCTTGCGTGCCGGTTCGGCCGCGGTCTCCCCGGCCCCGTTCGCCGACGGGGCGGCGGGAGCGGTCTCGGGGGCGGCCTCGCGAGCGAGGTCCACCACGATCGTCTGCGCGGACGCCGAGGTCGTCGTGGGGGCCTTGCGGGCGACCCGGCGCCGCCGCGGGGCCGACGGTGCGGCCTCGGGCTCCGATGCCTCGGGCTCCGGCGTCGTCGGGACGTCGGCCTGCGGAGCGGCCTTCTCAGTGGCCGTCGTCTCGGCGGCCGTCTTCTCGGCGGCCGCCTTTTCGGTGGCGGCCTGCTGGGCCGGAGTCCCCGCTGCCTCCCCCGCCGGCTTCTGCTCGGCCTCCGATGCGGCGGCCTGCGCCGCCTTCTCGGCCGCGGCGCTCGCGCGCTGCGCCCTCCGCTCGGCCGCGCGGGCCTTCTGGCGCTCGGCCCGAGTGGGTTCGGCGGCGTCGGCGGACCCGGCGGCGTCGGCGGTGTCGGGCGCCGGATTCGTGGACGCGGTGCCGCCCTCGGCGTCGGCCGGCCGCTCGCCGTGTTCGTCGTCCTCGTGGTGCGCGGCCATGGCCTTGAACATCGGGTGCTCGCCCTTGTGGGCCGGCTTGTCGTCCTTGGTCGCGGGCTGCGCGCCCCCGTCGGACTTGGAGCGCTTGCGCTTCTTGCGGCCGCCGCCCTCGGACTTGTCGCCCGAACGGCCGGAGTCGTCTCCGCCGCCGTTCGACTCGACCGGGGCCTCGTGCACGATGATGCCGCGCCCGCCGCACGCCTGGCACGGGGTGGAGAAGGCCTCGACGAGGCCGGTGCCGATGCGCTTGCGGGTCATCTGGACCAGGCCGAGCGAGGTGACCTCGGAGACCTGGTGGCGGGTGCGGTCCCGCCCGAGAGCCTCGGTGAGGCGACGCAGCACCAGATCACGGTTGGACTCGAGCACCATGTCGATGAAGTCCACGACGATCATGCCGCCGATGTCGCGCAGGCGCATCTGCCGCACGATCTCCTCCGCGGCCTCGAGGTTGTTCCGCGTGACGGTCTCCTCGAGATTGCCGCCGGAGCCGGTGAACTTGCCGGTGTTCACGTCGACCACGGTCATGGCCTCGGTGCGGTCGATCACCAGGGTGCCGCCGGACGGCAGCCACACCTTGCGGTCCATGGCCTTCGCGAGCTGCTCGTCGATCCGGTAGGTGGCGAACACGTCCGGCGCGTCGGCGTGCGCCTTGTCGAACCGCTCGACGCGGGTCATCAGATCCGGGGCGACGGTGGAGACGTACTTCTCCACGGTGCCCCAGGCCCGGCCGCCCTCGACGACGAGCTTGCTGAAGTCCTCGTTGAACAGGTCGCGGACCACCTTGACCAGGAGGTCGGGTTCCTCGTAGAGGGCCTTGACGCCCTTGGCCTTCGAGGCCTCCTCGATCTCCGCCCACTGCGCCTGCAGCCGCGACACGTCGCCCGCGAGCTCCTCGGCGCTGACACCCTCGGATGCGGTGCGGATGATCACGCCCGCCTCGGCGGGAACGATCTCCTTGAGGATCTCCTTGAGGCGCTTGCGCTCGGTGTCCGGGAGCTTGCGCGAGATGCCCGCGGAGCCTCCGCCCGGCACGTACACCAGGAAGCGACCGGCGAGCGAGATCTGGGTGGTCAGGCGGGCGCCCTTGTGCCCCACCGGATCCTTCGAGACCTGCACCAGCACCTGGTCGCCCGGCTTGAGCGCCTGCTCGATCTTGCGCGCGTTGCCGTCCAGGCCCGCAGCGTCCCAGTTGACCTCGCCGGCGTACAGCACGCCGTTGCGGCCGCGGCCGATGTCGACGAACGCCGCCTCCATGGAGGGCAGAACGTTCTGCACGCGGCCCAGATAGATGTTGCCGACCATCGAGGCCGAGCTCGACGACGTCACGAAGTGCTCCACCAGCACGCCGTCCTCGAGGACCGCGACCTGGGTGTAGTCCTGCGGGTGCGGCACGGTGTGGCCGTCCTGGCCCTCCGACGGGGCGACGCCGGTGCGCTCGCGCACCACCATCACGCGATCGACGGCCTCACGGCGCGCGAGGAATTCCGATTCGGTGAGGATCGGCGGCCGGCGGCGCACGGTGTCGCGGCCATCGCGGCGGCGCTGGCGCTTGGCCTCCAGGCGGGTCGAGCCGCTGATACCGCGGACCTCGTCGCGCCGGGACTTCTGCCGCGGCTCGCGCTCGTGCACCACCGTGTTGGGCGGATCGTCCGACGAGCCGTTGTCCGCGTCCTCGCCTCCGCCCGCACGGCGGCGCCGACGCCGGCGACGGCGCCGCGAGCCGCCGTCGGTGACGTCCTCGACGTCGTCGCCCTCGGCCTCGCCGGAACCGTCGGACTGGTCGCCCGACGCCTTGTCGTTCTTCGCCGCCCCGTCGTTCTGGGGCTCGGCGCTCTTCTCGGGCTTGCCGTTCTCGTTCCCGTCGCCCTTGGCGCGGGTCTCGCCGGACTCGGGCTGATCCTGACCGTCCTGGTCTTCGGCGTTCTCACCGCGCCCGCGGCCCCGGCCGCGGCGCCCGCGGCGGCGGCGACGGTTACCACCGTTCTCGTCGTCGCCCGCGCTCTCGGCGGAATCGGGCTTGGCGTTCTCCGGGTCGGTCGCCGCCTCGTCCGTGTCGGTCCGGGCGTCCGAGGACTCCCCGGTCGCCGGCTCTCCGGCGGCGGGCTCCTCGGCGGGGACCCGCTCGGCCTTCGCAGGACGCGCCGCCCTCGCGGGCGGGTCGACCTTCTCGGGCTGGAGGAAGAGCGGCATGGAGGCCTCGACGGCCTGGTTCCTGCCCTCGGCGGCGTGATAGGCCTCGCCGGCACCGGCGGGCTCCGAGAAGAGAGTCGGTGCGCTCTCGTCGGGTCGCTTCTCCGCAGCGGACTTCTTCGGCGCCCGCCGCGGCTCCACCGGCGCGTCGGCGACCACGGTCTCCTCGACGGTGACGCTCGCCTCGGTTTCCGGCGCGGCCTCGGGCTCGGGCGTCTTCGCGGGCTCCGGGACATCGCCGGATGCGGCCTGCTCGGCGATGTGGTCGCGCACGCGCTCGGCGGCGCTGCGGTCGATGCTGGAGTGCGCGCTCCGCGCGACGAAGCCCAACTCACCGAGGTGCGCGAGCACCTCCTTGCTGGTCAGCCCGAGGAGCCGCGCCAACGCGTGTACGCGCAGCTTCTGCGGGAACTCCTCACGAGCTTCGTTGTTCTGTTCTTCCGGCGACGTGTTGTCGGCCACTCAATCTCCTACCGACCCCCGGGCGCGATCGAGTGCGTCGCGGCCACGCGGGGGCGTGTTCGTGTGGTGCGGGCGAAGTCTCCTACCGCCCCACGTTTGTCAAGGTCTGCACGTGTCTCGTGCTGGCGCACGCTCGCTCGCAGAGTCGACGGGCAAGCCGGGCCGGTCAGCGCTGCGCGGTTGCGCGCGCCGACGTGCGTCCGCACTCATCATCCCACACCGGACACCGGTCACGGAAAAGTATCGGGCCCGCACCGCGCGGAACGCGCGGGCGGGCCCGTGAGGACAGGGGTCGGAGGGGATTCCTCCGCAGGTCAGGAGAGGCCGGGGAACCAGAGGGCGATCTCGCGCTCGGCGGACTCCGGCGAGTCGGAACCGTGCACGAGGTTCTCCTGGGTCTCCAGACCGTAGTCGCCGCGGATGGTGCCGGGCGCCGCCTTCTCGACGGGGTCGGTGCCGCCCGCGATCTGGCGGAACGCGGCGATCGCACGGGGCCCCTCGAGCACCGCGGCCACGACGGGGCCCGAGGTGATGAACTCGAGGAGCGAGCCGAAGAACGGCTTCTCCTTGTGCTCGGCGTAGTGGCCCTCGGCCACTTCGGTGGAGACGTGCTTGAGTTCGAGGGCCGCAATGGTCAGCCCCTTCTTCTCGATGCGCGCCAGGATGTCCCCGGTGAGGCCTCGCCGCACGCCGTCGGGCTTGATCAGAATCAGAGTCCGCTCAGTCACGGGCAACAGCGTAACGGCAACACCCCGCGCCGCGTTCCGAGCGTCGGATTTTCCCACCCGACGAGGTGGAGTCCTACCTCGGACCGTCGTCGAACCCGAAACTCGGAACGGTCATTCCGTGATGGGCTCCTGGCCCTGCAGGCGCCCCTCGGCGATCCGCTTCTTCACGTCGCGCTCGATGTAGACGATGTACGCCCAGACCATCGCGAACACCACACCCACGGAGCCGATGCCCCAGTGCACGGCGAAGCCGGCGATCACCGCGAGCTGCAGGGCGCAGAACGCGGGGATGGCCCACGGCTTCTTCACCACCATGCAGCCGGCGAACATGAGGGCCGCCAGGATCAGGACGTAGGCCACCTTGAGCGCGGAGAGCCCCGGCGACAACTTGATCACCACCGGCAGCGCCAGCAGGATCACGATCATCTCGAGGATCAGCGTGCCGGAAAGGATGCCGCGGAAGCTCTTCCACGGATCCTTCGCGGGCGGGGTGAACCGGGGAGCGGGCCCGGGGGTGTCCGTCACTGGGGTTCCTTCCCGAACAGCGAACGCGCGGCGCCCGCGGTGACCACGGAACCGGTGATGAGCACGCCCACGCCGGACGCGGGCCCGTCCTCGGCGTCCGCGTCCTCGTCGGCCAGGGCGATCGCGGTCTCCACCGCGTCGACCATCGTGGGCGACGTGGCGACCCGGTCCTCACCGAAGATCTCCTCGGCGATGGTCGCGAGCCGCTCGACCTCCAGTGCGCGCGGCGAGCCGTTGTGCGTCACGACCACGGTGTCCAGCACGGGTTCGAGCGCCGTGAGCACGCCGATGGCGTCCTTGTCCGCGAGCACGGAGACCACGCCGATCAGCGTGTGGAAGGCGAACTCCGTCTCGACGGTCCGCGCCAGGGCCTGCGCTCCGTGCGGGTTGTGCGCGGCGTCGATGAGCACCGTCGGCGCGGTGCGGACGCGTTCCAGGCGGCCCGGCGAGGCCACCTCGGCGAAGCCCTGGCGCACGATGTCCAGGTCGAGCTGATGGTCGGCGCCGGCGCCGAAGAACGCCTCGACCGCGGCGAGCGCCGTCGCCGCGTTGTTGGCCTGGTGCTCGCCGTGCAGGGGCAGGAAGATCTCGTCGTACGTTCCGCCGAGGCCCTGCAACGTCAGCTGCTGGCCGCCGACGGCGACGCGGCGCTCGGTCACCGCGAACTCGGAGCCCTCGCGAGCGACGGCGGCGTCCGCCTCGACGGCCTTGCGCAGCAGCACCTCCATCGCCGCGGGCTCCTGCTTCCCGACCACCATCACGGTGTCCTTGGGGATCAGCCGCTCCGGGGAGTGCTTGACGATGCCCGCCTTCTCCCCCGCGATGCTCGCGAGGTCGGGGCCCAGGATCTCCACGTGGTCCAGCCCGATCGGGGTGATGACGGCGACCTCCGCGGTCACCACATTGGTCGCGTCCCAGGTACCGCCTAGTCCCACTTCGACCACCGCCACGTCGACGGGGGCCTCGGCGAACGCGGCGAAGGCCATGGCGGTGAGCACCTCGAACTTGCTCATCCGCGGGCCGCCCCCGGCCTCGGACTGCTTGTCGACCATCTCGATGAACGGTTCGAGCTCGCGGTAGACGTCCACGTACTGCCGGGCGGTGAGCGGCGCACCGTCGACGGCGATGCGCTCGGTGGCGAGCTGCAGGTGGGGGCTGGTGATCCGGCCCGTGCGACGGGAGAACGCGAGCAGCAGGGAATCGATCATCCGCGCCGTCGAGGATTTGCCGTTGGTACCCGCGATCTGGATCGACGGGTACGCGTCCTGGGGCGAGCCGAGCAGCTGCATCAGCGCCGAGATCCGGGTGAGCGAGGGCTCGATCCGGGTCTCGGGCCAGCGTTCGTCGAGCTCCGCCTCGACCTGCGCCAGCTCGGCGAGGTCGTCGGGGTCGGCGGCGAAGGCGGGTACCGTCACGCGCCCCCACCCAGCTGCGCGATGCGCGCGGTGAGCCGCTCGACCTCTTCCTGCGCGACGGTCCGTCGCGTGCGGATCTTCTCGACCACGGCGTCGGGCGCCTTCGCGAGGAAGGCCTCGTTGCCGAGCTTGGCCGACGTGCCGTCGAGCTCCTTCTGCGCTGCCTTGAGGTCCTTCTCCAGGCGGGCCCGCTCCGCGGCCAGGTCGACGGTGCCCGACGTGTCCAGTTCGACGGTGACCGTGCCCCCGTCCAGGCGCACCTCGACGGACGCGGTGGCCCCGAAGCCCTCCTCGGGCGGGGTGAGCCGGCACAGGCTGGTCGCGGCGCCGACGAGCCCGCTGAGGCCGGCCTCGTCGATCCCGGTGAGCCGCGCGGCGACGCGCTGGCCGGGCTTGAGCAGCTGGTCGCTGCGGAACCGGCGGATCTCGGTGACCAGCCGCTGCAGGTCCGCGAACCGGCGGGCGGCCTCGAGATCCGGCTCGGCGGGCGCCCAGTCGCGCGACGGCCAGTCGGCGACCACCAGCGATTCCTCGCCGGTGAGGGCCTTCCACAGCACCTCGGTGACGAACGGCATGGTCGGGTGCAGCATGCGCAGCACCACGTCGAGCGCCTTGCCCAGCACCAGGCGGGTGTTCTCCGCGACGGCGGCGTCGTCCCCCTGCAGCTGCAGTTTGGCCACCTCGAGGTACCAGTCGCACAGCTCGTCCCAGGCGAAGTGGTAGAGCGCCTCGCAGGCCTTGCCCAGCTCGTTGGCGTCGAACGCGGCGTCGGCCTCGGCCTGGACCGCGGCGAGGCGGTCGAGGATCCAGCGGTCGGCGTCGGTGAGGTCCGTGAGATCGGGCAGGTCCCCGACGTGCGCCTCGTTCATCAGCGCCAGCTTGGTGGCGTTGAACAGCTTGGTGGCGAACTTCTTCGACGAGGCCGCGGCGTCGGCCCCCACGTTAAGGTCGGCGCCGGGGATGGTGCCGCGGGCCAGGGTGAAGCGCAGGGCGTCGGCGCCGTACTCCTCGACCCAGTCCAGCGGGTCGATCCCGTTGCCCTTGGACTTGCTCATCTTGCGGCCGAACTCGTCGCGGACGAGGCCGTGCAGCAGCACCTCGTGGAAGGGCACCTTGCCGGGCGCGCCCGGCTCCTCGCCGACGAAGGTGCCGAACATCATCATCCGGGCGACCCAGAAGAAGATGATGTCGTAGCCCGTGACCAGCGTGGACGTGGGATAGAACTTCTCCAGGTCCGCGGTGGAGTCCGGCCAGCCCATGGTGGAGAACGGGAACAGGCCCGAGCTGAACCAGGTGTCGAGGACGTCGGGGTCCTGCTCGTAGCCCTCGGGCGGGGTGTCGTCGGGGCCGCAGCAGACCACGTCGCGGTTGCCGTCGGCGTCGGCCGGGCCGTACCAGACGGGGATCCGGTGCCCCCACCACAGCTGCCGGGAGATGTTCCAGTCGTGCATGTCGTCGACCCAGGTGAAGAACCGCGGCGCCATCTGCTCAGGGACGATCACGGTGTCGCCGTTGCGGACGGCGTCGCCCGCGGCCCTGGCCAGCCGGTCCACCTTGACCCACCACTGCATCGACAGGCGCGGCTCGATCGGCTCACCGGAGCGCTCGCTGTGGCCGACGCTGTGCCGGTACGGGCGCACCTCCTTGACGATGCGGCCCTGTTCGGCGAGGGCCTCGCGGATCGCCTTCCGGGCGACGAACCGGTCCATGCCGTCGAACGGCGTCCCGGTGCCCACGATGTGGGCGGTCTCGTCCATGATCGTCGGCATCGGCAGGTCGTGCCGCTGGCCGATCGCGAAGTCGTTGGGGTCGTGTGCGGGAGTGATCTTCACTGCGCCGGAACCGAATTCGGGATCGACGTAATCGTCGGCGATCACCGGGATCCGGCGGTCGAGGAACGGGTGCTCGAGGCTGTTGCCGATGAGGTCGCGGTAGCGCTCGTCGTCGGGATGGACCGCGATCGCCGTGTCCCCGAGCATCGTCTCAAGGCGGGTGGTGGCGCACACGATGTGCGGCTCGTCGTCGTTCATCGAGCCGTACCGGAAGGACACGAGCTCCCCGTCGACCTCCTTGTGGTCCACCTCCAGATCGGAGATGCCGGTCTGCAGCACCGGCGACCAGTTCACGAGGCGCTCCGCGCGGTAGATCAGGCCCGCGTCGAACAGCTGCTTGAAGATGGTCTGCACGGCGCGGGAGAGTCCCTCGTCCATCGTGAACCGCTCGCGCGACCAGTCGATCCCCACGCCGATGCGCCGCATCTGGCCGGTGATGTTGCCGTGGCTGGCCTCCTTGAAGGCCCACGCCCGCTCCAGGAAAGCCTCGCGGCCGATGTCCCGGCGGCTGGTGCCCTCGGCGGCGAGCTGCTTCTCCACCAGGGACTGCGTGGCGATGCCGGCGTGATCGGTACCGGGGAGCCACAGCACCTCGAAGCCCTGCATGCGCTTGCGCCGGCACAGGGCGTCGGTGATGGTCTGGTCCAGGGCGTGACCGAGGTGCAGGCTGCCGGTCACGTTCGGGGGCGGCAGCACGACCGAGAACGCGGGCTTGGGCGAGCGGTTGTCCGCCGTGAAGTATCCGGCGTCGACCCAGCCGTTGTAGATCTCGCCCTCTACCGCGCCCGGCTCCCAGGCGGCGGGGAGTCGGTCGGCGGCGGCGTTCTGCGGCTGAGTAGTCACCCCACGATTCTAGTCAGCGCATCCGGGCGCGTTTCGTGGGGCGTACGGGGTATCGGTCGTCACGCCACGTCGGTCGACGACGCCGACCACGTGTTGCACCGCGCCACCCTGTTCGTCTGGTACCCGGTGTCCCACCAGCCCTGCGAATGCGCGAGGGTGCCGTGGGTGCGGTCCGGGTCCCCCGGGCGGTCGCCGCGCTGCTGGTCGTCGTACGCGGTGCGGTAGTCCGAGCGGGTGAACTGGCCGCCGGTGTCGCTCACGGACGTGACGAACAGCCCGGAGAAGCACTGGGCCTCGAGCTCGGTGCGGCGCGACATCTCGAGCCCGCGCGCCGAGCTGCGGCCGTACTGGAGTTCCAGCCGGGTGCTGGCGCGCAGGATCCCGGTCACCAGCTGTACGTGGTGGCCGTACTCGTGGGCGAACACGGACAGGTAGATCACCGGCCGGTTGCCGTAGCGGGACACCTGAAGGCCGGCGGGCGGCATGTAGAGCGTCTCGTTGGCCGGGCAGTAGAACGCGGCGACGTTCTCCGAGGCGAGGTCGGTCGTTCCGCACGGCGAGGTCTGCACCGTGCCGGACGGCACGACGACGGTGGGCTCGCGGTAGGTCATCCCCGCGGCGGTGATCGCCGCACTCCACGCGCGGTCGAGGCACGGGGCCACGCTGTCGAAGAACCGCTTCCCTGCTGCGCTGTCCGACGGCCACCCGCTCGCGGAACACGGCTGGCGCTGCAGGCCGCGGTTCGCGTCGCCGAAAAGCGGGTTCCCTTGCAGGGCTGCCGTTCCCGAAGGGGTCGCCCCGGCGGAGCTCAGCGCACTGGTAGTGGTGGTCGCGTCGCTGGTGGTGGCCGGCTCGGTCGTGGTCGCCGCGGCGGAGGTGGTGGTCACGGTCGCGGTCACCGGGGCGCCGCCGGCCCGCGTCGAATCCCGGCCCGAGAGGTACACGACGGCGGAGCCGAGGATGACGGCGACGAGAACCACGATCGCCACGAGCAGGATCGCCACCCACGGCCCGCCGTTCGACGACGCCGGGGGTCGCGGCGCCCAGGCCGGCTGCGCGTAGGGCGACGGGACCGGCGGCCGGTACGGCCCCGCGACCGGAACCGACCACTGGGCGGGCGGCACCACACGCGGGGGCGCGGCGGGGGCGGCCGCGCGG
>NZ_HE997627.1:947281-1176267 GCF_000312385.1 Tsukamurella sp. 1534
CGGTACTGCGGCGGCGCGGGCGGTGCGGGGTACGCGCGCACCTGCGGGGCGGGTCGCGCCTGCTGCGGCGGCGCCTGCTGCGCCGCACCGTAGGACGGACGGTAGGGCTGCACGGGCGGCCGCGGGGGCACCGTCGGGCGGCGGACGCCCGAGGCGATGCGGTACTGCCCCGTGGTGCCGCGGACGGGCGCGGGTCGCGGCGCGGACGGAGGGGGCGGCACGGGCATCCACCCGCCGGGCCGGGGAGCGTTCGGCTGCGGCGGGCGGACGGGCCGCTGCAGCCCGTAGCCACCCCGCGGATCCTGCGGATTCCCCACAGCCACTCCCCCTCGTTCACCCCGTGCCTTCGGTTACTGTACCGAGGCATGTGGGAGGACACGGGGAACGAGCGGCGGACGGCCTTCGCGGCAGCCGCAGCGACGCTGATCGCACTGCTGGCGACGCTGCTCGGGGCCGCACCGGCGGCCGCCGACCCGAACGACGTGACGGTGGACAACACCCTGGAGCTGCGCGAGGACGGATCGCTCGCGGTGACCACCGTGATCACCGCGCCGGCGGGGCGCGCGGTGGCGCAGCGGCTGCCGCTGTCCGTGCCGGTGGAGAACAACCGCACGCAGCACTTCACCGTCTCGGACACCAAGGCCGAGAACGGCACCGCCACCGCCGCCGACGGTGCCCTGCAGGTGTCGGCGCCGGGAGGCCGGACGACGGTCACCTACGTCGTGCGCGGCACGGTGTCGGACGGCCCGGACCTGCAGCAGTTCACCTGGCCGGTGGCAGCGGGGTACACCGCCGACATCGCGACGATGACGGCCTCCTTCACCGCGCCCACCCCGCAGCCCGACTCCCCGCTGTGCGGCGTGGGGCAGGTCGGCGAACGCCGGATGTGCACCCTCACCCAGACCGACGCGAGTGGCCGGGTCAGCATGCAGCAGAACGGACTTCCGCAGGGGAAGATCGCCGTTTTCACCACACTGCTCCCCGCCGGGACGGTCACGGCGGACGCGCGGTTCAGCACCACGGAGGCCACCGCGGGCTCGCAGCGCAGCACGGGTGGCCTCGTCGTGCTCTCGATCGCGACGGTGCTGGCACTCGCCGCGATCGGGTACGCGGTGCTGCGGCGCCGCGCCGACGCCGCGGCCGCCGGGTCCGCGGGCCCGACCGCGGATCCGGTGGTGCCCAGCGGTTCCGGCACCGTATTCGCCTCCCCCGACGGCGTGCTGCCCGGGCAGGTCGGCGCGCTGCTCGACGCGCGCGTGGCGCCGTCGGACATCGGCGCGACGGTGCTCGACCTCGCGGTCCGCGGCTACCTCTGGATCGCCGAACTGCCGGGCGGGGATTTCCAGATCTCGCGCCGCGCACCGCTCGACGGTGCGGTGACCGCCGCGGAGCGCGCGGTGGTCGACGCCGTGCTGCCGGGCGGCGCGGAGACCACCACGACCTCGGAGCTGGCGGGCGGCGCCCGTCGGGTGGAGTTCGCCGCCGCCCGAGCCGCGATCCGCGCCGAGGTCGCCGAGCGCGGCTGGGTCCGCGGGAAGTCGTGGGCGCCGTGGGCTTTCGCTCTCGCAGGAGTCGGCGCGGCCGCTGCCCTGGTGTGCGCGTTCATGGGCTCCGGCGTGCTGTACGCGCTCGCCGTGCTGGTACTCGCGCTCGGCCTGGCCGCGGCGCTGTTGGCGCTTCCTGGCCGCACGGTGGCGGGTAGCAGGCTCGCGGCCGGCGTCGGGGGCATGCGCGCGTATCTGATCTCGGAGAACGTCGCGAGCCGGCAAGCCACGGAGCGCAGCATCCTGTTCGAGCGCGCCATTCCGTACGCGCACGCGTTCGGCGACCTGCGCGCGTGGCTGGGCACCTGGGGCGGCACCGCCACAGCTCCCCTGGACTGGTACCGATCGGCGCACGGTCCGGTATCCGGTCTCGCGACGCTCAGTGCGCTCCTCGACGGCATCGCCGCGCAGGCCGCGGCCTCGGAACGCGCGGACGAGCGGGACTGACCATGGGGCGGCTCACCGACCGGCGCCGAGTGCTGGCGATCGCCGCGGACGGATCCGCAGTGCGTCGCGAGGACGAGCTCATCGTCGAGGAGCCGCTGGAGCTGCGCATCGGCGGCGAGACGTTCACGGTCACGATGCGCACCCCGGGCCACGACGTGGAGCTGGCGCACGGGCTCCTGCTGGCGGAGGGCATGATCGGCGCCGCCGACGGCGTGCTGGCCGCCCGCTTCTGCTCCCCCGATCCGGAGAATCAGTACAACACCCTCGACGTCACGCTGCGTGACGGGACGGCGCCGATCGCGTTGCGCCGCAACCTGGCCGCGACCTCGTCGTGCGGGGTGTGCGGCAAGGAATCGGCGGACGCGGTGCGCTCGACGACCAGGTTCCCGCTCTCCCCCGACGACGGGGTGCAGGTGTCCGCGGCGACCGTCGCCGAACTGCCGGACGCGCTGCGGAAGCGGCAGAAGCTGTTCGACCGCACGGGCGGGGTGCACGCGGCGGGCCTGTTCCGCGCCGACGGGACGTTCCTGGCCGCGCGCGAGGACATCGGGCGGCACAACGCCGTGGACAAGCTGCTGGGCTGGGCCCTCATGGCTGGGCACGTGCCGCTGCGGAACACGGTCCTGGTGCTGTCGGGCCGCGTCTCGTTCGAGCTGGCGCAGAAGGCGATCATGGCGGGGGTGCCGGTGGTGGCCGCGGTGTCCGCGCCGTCGTCGCTCGCCGTCTCCCTCGCCGTCGAGGCGGGCCTCACTATCACGGGATTCGTCCGCGGCGGGCGGATGAACGTCTACACCCATCCGGGCCGGATCGTCCTGCCGGACTAATGGGAGTGCCGTCGGATCGCCGTCAGGTCGACATCGACCGCGCCGCCCGGACGAGTTCGTCGGCGTATCCCTTCCGGTCCTCAGCGGAGACCTCGGCACGAAGAACTCCCAGCTGGAGTTCGTACTCCGCGCGACCATCGCGGAATACGGGTGCGGTCGCGTAGCTGATCGGGCCCGAATCGCGGGCTTCGAGTTCGTCGTCCGTGTAGACCCCCGAGGTCAGGTCTCCGATCTGGCGCACCGTCTGAGCTCGCAGCTCCGGCATGAGCCGATCCGGTTCGATGGCACCCAAGAGGTCGATGAGCACCTCCATCCGGTCGGCGTGCTCGATGTGCGGGCGGAAGGCCGCATAGCCGTGCACCCGGACGGAGCGCAACAGCGATCGCGCCGGTCTCGGTCGCGCTGCGAGCCAGGCCTCCTGTTCATCGACGGTCCTCCACGGCATCACCGCTGCTCCCGCGGGGTACCTGATCGGAATCACCGAACCGATCTCGAAACCGGGCAGCGGACGTTCAACGGCGTGACGCTTGGCCACCACCGTGAAGGTCGCCGTGCCGACCCGGCTGACCGTGGCTCCACACCCGGTGGCCGCCACCAGATCCTGCAGGGGCACCGCGAAGCCGTCGTGATCCACCGTGCGCGGGACGGGTATGCCGGCGCCGGCACGGTACCGCCGCTCCGCATCGCGGGTGACCCACCCCGCCGCGTCCAGCTCGGCGAGGATCGCGGTGAGCGTGGCGCGCGGCAGTCCCAGTTCGCGCGCCAGCTGCGCAGTGGTCCGCGGCCGGTCGGACTCCACGAGCCGGGTCACGACCTGGACGACGCGTCGCGTCGGCGGGGAGGGGGTCATCGTCTCTTCCGTTCCGACGATTGAACGAGGGCTCGGCGCGACCCCCTTGCGGCGGTGCGGCACCGCCGTTATCGTAGCGCGACTATTCGACGGGTAGTCATCGAGTATTCGACGTTCAGGAGACGCAGATGATCCTCGACAGATTTCGACTCGACGGATCGGTCGCGATCGTGACCGGTGCCGGGCGCGGCCTGGGCGCCGCGGTAGCCCGCGCCCTCGCCGAAGCCGGCGCCGACGTCCTGATCGCGGCCCGGACCCGGTCCGACCTCGACGCGGTCGCCGCGGACGTCCGCGCCGCGGGCGGGCGGGCGGCGACGGTCGATGTCGATCTCTCCGAAGCGGATCCGGCCGACCTCGTACAGCACGCGGTGGACTCGTTCGGCCGACTCGACGTCGTCGTCAACAACGTCGGCGGCGCGCTGCCGAAACCGCTGCTCGACACCACTGCCGACGAGATGAACGAGGCCTTCGCGTTCAACGTGGGAACAGCGCACCGACTGACCGTGGCCGCAGTGCCCCACCTCCTGAAGCAGCCGGGCTCCTCGATCGTCAACATCTCGTCCGCCATGGGGCGACTGCCGGGCCGCGCGTTCGCCGCATACGGAACGGCCAAAGCGGCGCTCGCGCACTACACGCGCCTCGCAGCCGCGGACCTGTGCCCCGCGATCCGCGTGAACGCCATCGCTCCGGGAGCGATCCTCACATCGGCCCTCGAACTCGTCGCATCCGACGAGGGCCTGCGTCACCAGCTCGAATCCGCGACGCCGCTCCGTCGAATCGGTGCTCCCGAGGACGTGGCGGCCGCGGCCGTGTTTCTCGCGTCGAGGGCCGGCTCCTACATCACCGGCAAGGTCATCGAAGTCGACGGCGGCCTGGTCGCCCCGAACCTGGAGATCCCCTTGCCCGACCTGGCGTACTCCGGAGGGACGGAACAGTGAACTCGACACGCGATACCGACCGATACGCCGGCCGCCGGGTGCTGGTGACCGGTGCGGGCTCAGGAATCGGACAGGCCACGACACTACGGATTCTCGCCGAGGGAGGCACGGTGATCGCCGCCGACGTCAGCGAGAACGGACTCGGAGCAACCGAATCCGCCGCCGGGGATCCGGGCGCGCAGAGGTTGCAGACGCTCAGACTCGACGTGGGCGACGAGGCCTCGGTCGCCGAGGCGATCGCATCCGTACTCCGCGAGAGCGACCGCCTCGACAATCTCGTCAACGCGGCGGGCATCCTCCGTTCGGGACACACCGAATCGTTCTCCGTCGACGAGTTCGACCACGTCGTGCGCACCAACCTGCGTGGAACGTTCCTCGTGACACGGGAATGTCTCCCGGCCCTGCGGCGTGGGGTACAGCCGGCCGTCGTCAACTTCAGCTCCACGTCCGCTGCGTTCGCGCACCCCTACATGGCCGCCTACGCCGCGTCGAAGGGCGGCATCCAAGCCATGACCCACGCGCTCGCGCTGGAGTACAGCAAGGACGGGATCCGGTTCAACTCGGTACAACCCGGTTCCATCGCCTCGGGGATGACTGACGGGAGTGGCGTCGCCGGAAGCAACAGGGGCCCGGGCCTTCCCGCCGACAGCGACGTCACGCTGTTCACCAAGCTCACCCCCGCGCTGGTGCAGGAGGGAGGCGGTGGATTCGCCGACCCGTCCGCGGCCGCCGCAGTCGTCGCGTTCCTCGGCAGTAGCGACGCACGGTTCATCACCGGCACCGAGATCCGCGTCGACGGCGGAACACACATGTGAGAGAGGACCGGCATTGACCACCGAGACCCGCGACGCCGTCGAGGCGATCCACCGCCTGAAGTACGCGTACCTGCGTGCCGTGGACACGAAGAACTGGCCGCTCCTGACCGCGACACTGGCCGACGATGCGATCGGCAGGTACGGGCACGACCTCGCCACGGGCGAGCCGATAGTGCTCTCCTCGCGCGACTCGATCATCGAGTACCTCCGCGGCTCGCTGACCGACGAGATCATCACGGAACACCGGGTGACCCACCCCGTCATCGACGTCGACGGCGACACGGCGACGGGCAGTTGGTACCTCCAGGACCGGGTGATCTGCGCCGCCGCGGACTTCATGCTCATCGGCAGTGCGTTCTACACCGACCGATACCTGCGCACGCCCGAGGGATGGCGGATCGCCGAGACGGGCTACGAGCGCACCTACCACGCCACGATGTCCACCCGCGCACTCGCGTTCGACGTGAGGCCCGGCGCCCCGGTCTCGACCGGTCCCCGGCCTGAGCAGGACGACGGACGCGGTCCGCGGCCGGCCTGACCGCTCCTCCCGACAGCACGAAACCCCGGACCGACGGTCCGGGGTTTCGGCAGAACCTGTGGGTTACGCGCTCTTCTCGCGGCGCTCGTCGCGGGAGCGCTTGCGGGGAACGATGGTGGGCAGCACGTTGTCGCGCACCGTCTCCCCCGTGACGACGACCTTCTCCACGTCGTCCCGCGACGGGATGTCGAACATCACCGGGTTGAGGACCTCCTCCATGATGGCGCGGAGGCCGCGAGCACCGGTGCCGCGGAGGATGGCCTGGTCCGCGATCGCGCCCAGGGCGTCGTCGTCGAACTCCAGCTCCACGCCGTCCATGTCGAACAGGCGCTGGTACTGCTTGACCAGGGCGTTCTTCGGCTCGGAGAGGATCGAGACGAGGGACTCCTTGTCCAGGTTGGACACGGAGGCGATGACGGGCAGGCGACCGATGAACTCGGGGATCAGGCCGAACTTGATGAGGTCCTCGGGCAGCACGTCCGCGAAGTGGTCGGTGGTGTCCACCTCCGCCTTGGAGCGCACCTCGTTGCCGAAGCCCAGGCCGCGCTTGCCGACCCGCTCGCCCACGACCTTCTCCAGGCCCGCGAAGGCACCTGCCACGATGAACAGCACGTTCGTCGTGTCGATCTGGATGAACTCCTGGTGCGGGTGCTTGCGGCCGCCCTGCGGGGGCACGGAGGCCTGGGTGCCCTCGAGGATCTTCAGCAGCGCCTGCTGCACGCCCTCACCGGACACGTCCCGCGTGATCGACGGGTTCTCGCTCTTGCGGGCGATCTTGTCGACCTCGTCGATGTAGATGATGCCGGTCTCGGCGCGCTTGACGTCGTAGTCGGCGGCCTGGATCAGCTTGAGGAGGATGTTCTCCACGTCCTCGCCCACGTAGCCGGCCTCGGTGAGGGCCGTGGCGTCGGCGATGGCGAACGGCACGTTGAGCATCTTCGCCAGCGTCTGCGCGAGGTACGTCTTGCCGCAGCCGGTGGGGCCCAGCATGAGGATGTTGGACTTGGCCAGCTCCACGCTCTCGCCGCGGGCGTCCTTGCGCTCGCCGGCCTGGATGCGCTTGTAGTGGTTGTAGACGGCCACCGCGAGGTTGCGCTTCGCGGAGTCCTGGCCGATCACGTAGTTGTCCAGGAAGTCGCGGATCTCCACGGGCTTGGGCAGCTCGTCGAGCTTCACATCGCTGGACTCGGCGAGTTCCTCTTCGATGATCTCGTTGCAGAGATCGATGCACTCGTCGCAGATGTACACACCGGGGCCTGCGATCAGCTTCTTAACCTGCTTCTGGCTCTTCCCGCAGAAAGAGCACTTCAGCAGGTCTGCGCCGTCCCCGATCCGTGCCATGCCTTGTGTCCTACTTCCGTTGCCGTGGGCCCGTCCGCTGAACCAGAGAGTGCGGGCGTTTCCTGTTTACGACGGTACCCGCGATGCGGTGTCGCGGCGACCGATATGAATAGCTTGCTGCAGGTGGCTCCGGGGGCCACGGAACCCGCTCACGCGGCGTGTCGCGACCCCCGGAATGCCTGCTGCGCGGACGATCTACTGCTCGGACGCCTTGCGGTACGGGAAAACGGTGTCGATGATCCCGTACTCCTTGGCCTGCTCGGCCGTGAGGATGTTGTCGCGGTCGGTGTCCTTGCGGATGGTCTCGACGGACTGCCCGGTGTGCTCGGCGAGGATCTCGTCGAGCCGGTTGCGCACTCGCTCCATCTCCTTGGCCTGGATCTCCAGATCGGAGACCTGGCCGCGGAACGCGCCGCCGGTGCGCGGCTGGTGGATCAGCACCGTCGAGTTGGGCAGCGCGGCGCGCTTGCCCTTGGTGCCGCCCGCCAGCAGGACCGCCGCGGCGGACGCCGCGGTGCCCAGGACCACGGTCGCCACGTCGCAGTGCACGTAGCGCATCGTGTCGTAGACGCCCAGGGCGTCGTACAGGCTGCCGCCGGGCGAGTTGATGTACATCGTGATGTCGCGGTCCGGGTCCATCGACTCGAGCACGAGGATCTGCGACATCACGTTGTTCGCGGTGGCCTCGTTGATCTCCGTGTCGAGGAAGATGATGCGCTCCTCGAACAGCTTGGTGATCGGGCTCTGCACGCGCTCGCCGTTGGCCGTGCGCTCGATGTACTGCGGGATGTGCCGCGCGATCGGGCGGGGCTGATCGGAGTAGCCGAAGCCGCCGGAGTAGCCGTAGGTGGGGTATTCGTACATTCTCGTTCTATCCCTCTCGCTACTAGACCGCGCTCGCGCGGCTGACGACGTGGTCGACGAAGCCGTATTCCTTGGCCTCGTCGGCGGTGAACCAGTTGTCGCGGTCGGCGTCGGCCTCGATGCGCTCGATCGGCTGGCCGGTGAACTCGGCGTTGAGCCGGTTCATCTCCTTCTTGGTCTTGGAGAACAGCTCCGCCTGGATGGCGATGTCCGCCGCGGTGCCGCCGATGCCCGCCGAGGGCTGGTGCATCATGATCCGCGCGTGCGGAAGCGCGTAGCGCTTGCCGCTCGTTCCCGCCGCGAGGAGGAACTGCCCCATCGACGCGGCCATGCCCATCGCGTACGTCGCGACGTCGCAGTTGACGAACTGCATGGTGTCGAAGATCGCCATGCCGGCCGAGATGCTACCGCCGGGCGAGTTGATGTAGAGGCTGATGTCCTTGTTCGGGTCCTCCGCGGAGAGCAGGAGCATCTGCGCGCAGAGCTGGTTCGCGATGTCGTCGTCGACCTCACTGCCGAGGAAGATGATCCGCGACTCGAGGAGGCGGTTGTACACCGAATCATTGAGGTTCAGACCGGCGATCCCGGTCCGCATCGTGGGGTTGGAGGTCATCCGCTGCTCCCTGCCTTTCTTTGCTGTCATCGACACTAACGAACAGGATCGGGCGAACCGTCCCCCGGCACGCCCGGCTCCGCTGAGGGCAGAAAACCCCGCAGCCGATCACGACTGCGGGGTCTTCGCGCGGGCTTACTTCTCGTCGGCCTCGTCGGTCGACGCGTCGGCGGCGGCCTCCGCCGGGGCCTCGTCGGCCTCGTCCTCGTCCTCGCGGTCGAACAGGGCCTTGGTGTCGACGGTGTTGCCGTCGGTGTCCACGACCTTGACCTCCTGGACGACGTCCGCGAGGCCCTTGCCCCGTCGGACCTCCTGGAACAGGGCGGGCAGCTGACCGGCCTGCTGGACCTGCTGGATGAACTCCTGCGGCTGCATGCCGTAGCGCTGCGACTGGAACAGGATGTGCTCCTGCAGCTCCTGCTGGTCGACCTGGACGTCCTGCGCGTCGGCGATGGCGTCCAGCAGCAGCTGGACCTTGACCTGCTTCTCGGCCGACTCGCGGGCCTGGGTCTCGAACTCCTCGCGGGTGGTGCCCTGCGCCTTGAGGGCCGTCTCGAGGAGTTCCTCGTTGTGGCCCACCTGGTGCAGCACGTCGTGCACGTTGGAATCGGCCTGCTCCTTGACCACGGCCTCGGGCAGCGGGACCTCGACGCTCTCGAGCAGCTTCTCCAGGACGGCGTCGCGGATGTCCGCGGCCTGGCCCAGGCGCTTGTTCTGCTCGACGTTGCCGCGCAGGTCCTCGCGGAGCTCGTCGACGGTGTCGAACTCGCTGGCCAGCTGGGCGAAGTCGTCGTCGAGCTCGGGCAGCTCGCGCTCCTTGACGGAACCGACGGTGACGGTGACCTCGGCCTCCTTGCCGGCGTGCTCACCGGCGACGAGGGTGGTCGGGAAGGTCTTGGACCCGCCGGCCTCGAGACCCACGACGGCCTCGTCGAGTCCGTCGATGAGGTTGCCGGAACCGACCTCGTGCGAGAGGCCGGAGGTCTTGGCGTCCTCGACGTCCTCGCCGTCGACGGTGGCCGACAGGTCGATGGTGATGAAGTCGCCCTCCTGGACGGCGCGCTCGACACCCTTGAGAGTGCCGAAGCGGGCGCGGAGGCCCTCGACCTGCTCGTCGACGTCGGCGTCGGTCACCTCGAGGCTCGGGACCTCGACCTCGATGTCCGAGTACGCGGGCAGCGTGATCTCGGGGCGCACGTCGACCTCGGCCTTGAAGGAGAAGGTCTCGCCGTACTCGAGCTTGTCGATGTCGATCTCCGGCTGGCCGAGCGCCTTGATCTCGGAGTCGAGCACGGCCTGGCTGTACTTGCCGGGCAGAGCATCGTTGATCACCTGCGACAGGACCGCGTCGCGGCCGACGCGCGCCTCGATCAGCTTCGCGGGGGCCTTGCCCTTGCGGAAGCCGGGGATGTTCACCTGCTGCGCGAGCGTCTCGTAGGCGCGATCGAAATCGGGCGCGAGCTCGTCGAAGGGAACCTCGACGCTCAGGCGGACGCGAGTCGGGCTCAGCTGCTCGACGGTGCTCTTCACTCGTTCTCCTCGTGGTTGTGATCGGCAGGTGGAGCCGCTCGATGTCGCGGCGACCTGCGGGCAGCACGAGACCCCGTCGGGCCTTCGGCACTCGGACCAGCGTAACCGACGGTGCGCCGCCCCCACCTCGACGGGTGGGGCGGCGGAGGACGCCGCGATCGGCGATGATCACAGGCATGGTCGTCATCGGTCTCGTCTGCGCCGTCGTGGCAGCGCTCGTGCACTGCTTCATCTTCTATCTGGAGTCGATCGCGTGGACCTCGCCGCGGGCGCGCACGACGTTCGGCACCACCGAGGACACGGCGGAGATCACCCGCTCCCTCGCGTTCAACCAGGGGTTCTACAACCTGTTCCTGGCGATCGCGGTGTTCGCGGGCGTGGCGGTCTTCGGCTGCTGCCGCGCGGTGGGCGCGACGCTGGTGTTCACGGGCGCCGGATCGATGCTGGCGGCGGCGCTGGTTCTGCTGCTCTCGGACCGATCGAAGGCCCGCGCCGCGACGGTCCAGGGCTCCGCACCGCTCCTGGCCGTGCTCTTCCTCGCGATCGGTGTGGCGTCCTAGGCTCGATCCATGACCGTCCAGCTGCGCGCGATGGAACGCACCGACCTCCGCTTCGTGCACGGACTCTTCAACGATCGCGCGGTGATGTCGTACTGGTTCGAGGAGCCCTTCGAGGCACTGGCCGAGATGGAGAACATCTACGAGCGGCACATTCACGACGAGCGCGAGCGCAGGTTCATCATCGAGTTCGAGGGCTTTCCGGTGGGCCTGGTGGAGCTGGTCGAGATCAACTTCGTGCACCGGAACTGCGAGTTCCAGATCATCGTGGCACCGTCGGCGCAGGGCCGCGGGTACGCGGGCACGGCCACACGCAAGGCGCTCGACTACGCGTTCCGCATCCTCAACCTGCACAAGGTGTACCTGTTCGTGGACGTCGCGAACGAGCGGGCCGGGCACGTCTACGAGAAGTTGGGGTTCATCCAGGAGGGGCTGCTCCGGGACGAGTTCTTCTCCAACGGCGGCTACCGGGACGCGCGCCTGATGGCGATCTTCCAGAAGGACTTCCTGGCGTCCGACGTGTTCACCGCGGACTGACCTCCGGCGACGGCCGCTCCCGCCCCGCGATCCGGCGATGCGCGCGCAAAACCACCGAGCGCAACGGTGTGACCGGTGACACACTCCGGTCATGAGGCCGCACATCCGAGATTTCCACGACGACGACCTGGACACGATCGTGCGCATGTGGGAGGCCGCGTACCACCGCGGCACTCCCCCGGTGTACTCGATGGCGGAGGTGATCGCGTCGTGCCAGCAGGATCACGCGATGGTGGCGACGGAGGCCGACAGGGTGGTCGCGGTCGCGGTGGCACGGGCGGCGCACGCGCAAGGCTGGATCGTGTTCTTCGACGTGGCGCCGGATACCGACGGCCGAGTGGCCGGAATGCTGCTCGACGCGCTCGAACGGCGGATGGCCCCGCTCGGCCTCGGCAAGCTGTCCGTCCTCACCGCGGGGGACGACGATGCGTCGTCCGCGTTGTCGGAGAACGGTTTCGAGATCCGGGACCCCGTCCGCTACCTGGAGCGGCCGATGCCGGTGCAGCGCCGGGAGTTGGATCTGCTCAAGGAGGTCGGCGGGCGCCTGCTCCCCCGGCACCTGTGGGACCGGGTGAGCGGGATGCGCCGGGAGAAGGAGATGCTCGAACAACGCCTCGTGACGCCGCTGGCGAAGCCGGCGATGGCAGAACGGTTCGGCGTCATGCCGCCGCACGCGGTGATGCTGTTCGGCCCGCCCGGCACCGGGAAGACCACGTTCGCGAAGGCCGTCGCGTCCCGACTCGACTGGCCGTTCGTGGAGCTGTTCCCGTCCCGGCTCGCGGACTCGCCCGGCGGACTGGCGGGCGCACTGCGGTCGGCGTTCGAATCCATCGCGGCCCTGGAGCACGCGGTCGTGTTCATCGACGAGGTGGAGGAGATCGCCTCGCATCGCCGCGGTGATCCCCCGTCGCCCACGCAGGGCGTGACCAACGAGCTGCTCAAGCAGGTCGCCGAGTTCCGCGATCAGGAGGGCCGACTCCTGGTGTGCGCCACGAACTTCGTGCGCGCGCTGGACGAGGCGTTCCTGCGGCACGGACGGTTCGACTACGTGATGCCGATCGGGCTGCCGGACGGCGAAGCACGCGCGGCCATCTGGCGGCGCTACATCCCGGACACGGTGATCGGCTCGGTGGACCTGGCGGAGCTCGCCGAGGCCAGCGACGGGATGACGCCGGCGGATATCGAGTACGCCGCGCGCCGGGCATCGCAGGACGCCCTCGCCCGCGCGCTCGACGCCGGGACGGAGGACGGCGGCGACCTCGGTACCGACGATTATCTGACCGCGCTCGCCGCGACGCGGGCGACGGTCTCCGCCGACGTGGCCTCCGAGTTCTCCGAGGACATCGAGACCTACGCCCGGCTGTGACCGCGATCCGGTCGGCGGAGCGCTGAGAGCGGACGCAGGATTCACGGCGAGCGCAACGGGTGACGCGCCGCCCGGCGGCGCCTACCTTCCGATCGGTGAGTACCGCCACCGTCGAACCCGTTCCCGCCGCCCACGGCCCGGACCGCACGCAGCTGCGCCGGGTGATCGCTGCGTCCCTGCTGGGTACCACGGTGGAGTGGTACGACTTCTTCCTCTACTCCACCGCTGCGTCACTGGTGTTCAACAAGCTGTTCTTCCCCGACACCAGCTCGTTCGTGGGCACCATGCTGAGCTTCGTGACGTTCGCCGTTGGATTCGTGATGCGGCCCGTCGGCGGGTTGGTGTTCGGCCACATCGGTGACCGGATCGGCCGCCGCCGGACCCTGGCGCTGACGATGGTCCTCATGGGCGTGGCGACGGCACTGATGGGTGCGCTGCCGACGGCGGCGCAGGTGGGACTGCTGGCCCCGATCCTGCTGCTGCTCCTGCGAATCCTGCAGGGGTTCGCCCTCGGCGGCGAGTGGGCGGGCGCCGTACTGCTCGCGGTCGAACACGCGCCGGAGGGGCGCAAGGGCCGGTTCGGGGCCGTCCCGCAGGTGGGGCTCGCGCTCGGCCTGGGGCTCGGAACGGCCGTGTTCGCGCTCCTGCAAACGGTTTTCGACGATGACCAGTTCCTCCGGTTCGGCTGGCGGATCGCGTTCGCGGTCTCGATCGTGCTGGTGATCATCGGTGTGGTGGTGCGCCTCGCGGTGGACGAGACGCCGGCGTTCGTCGCGGCGCGGCGCACGCTCGACACCACCCGTGCTCCCCTGCGCCAGCTCCTGTCGGATGCCACGTTGCGCCGCAACACGATCGCGGGATGCCTCGCGCGGTGGGCCGAGGGCAGCGCGTTCAACACGTGGGGCGTCTTCGCGATCACCTACGCAACGGCGACACTCGCCATGAACAAGGTGGACGTGCTGCTGGCGGTCACGGCGGCCGCCCTGGTGATGGCGGTGGTGATCCCGTTCGCCGGTGCCCTGGTGGACCGGTACGGAGCGGGGCTGATCTACGGGATCGGCGTCAGCCTCTACGGCCTGGCGGTGTTCCCCGTGTTCGCGTTGTTCGGAACGGCGTCGATCGTGTGGTTCACGGTAGGTCTCATCGTGGTGTTCGGCCTGATCCACGGGGTCTTCTACGCGGCGCAGGGCACGTTCTTCGCGAGTCTGTTCCCCACCGAGGTGCGGTACACCGGACTGTCGGTGGTCTACCAGTTCTCGGGCATCTACGCCTCGGGACTCACTCCCCTCATCCTCACCGCGCTCATCCACGGGGCCGACGGTGCGCCGTGGACCGCGGCCGCGTACCTGGTCGCGACGGCTCTGATCTCCCTGGCGGCGACGGCGTGGATCCGCCGGGTGACCGGCTTCCCCTGAAGGTGAGGAAGCGATTCCTGTACGCGCTCTTCGCGATCGACGTCGTCATGGCGGTCGCCTCGAAGACCGTCGAGTACACCGGCGTCCTCGAAGGGCACCGGGTGGCGAACGATCTGCTGACCGGAGTGATGTTCTCGATCTCCATCGAGTTGTTCGGCGCCGCCACCGTGGCGTTCCTGCTGGAGTTGGTGTTCGAGAAGCGGATTCAGCGCAATCAAGCACTGGTGAGGTCCCTGATGGCGAGCGCGGCGCGGAACGGGGATCGCGGCGACTGACGCGGTCGTGCCCTTCCCCCTCTCAATCTACAGCTCACCCCGGGGCTTGCCGCAAGGCCCGGGGTGTGCGGCAGAATCCTTCGCCTGAGCCGGGGACCTGCGCATTCGCGCAGCCGGTCGGGCTCGGAGCGGCGAAAGGCGGATGGATGGGCGACTACGTACTCGGCTTCGACGAGGTCGATCGGACACGGATCGGAGAAGTCGGCGGCAAGGGCGCGCACCTGGGCGAGCTGTCGCGGATCGAGGGCGTAGACGTGCCTGCCGGATTCTGCGTGACCACCGGAGCCTTCGAGCGGGCGGTGAGTGGAGCACCGTCGGTCGCCGACCTCCTGAGGGAGCAGGAAGGGCTCGGCCCCGGAAATCGGGACGCGGTCCGCGCATGGAGCGCGGAGCTGCGCCGGGCCGTCGAGGCCGCGCCGGTGCCGGACGAGGTGGCCGCGGAAATAGCGGACGCGCTCGCCGGCCTGGGGACGGGCACCGCCTGCGCGGTGCGCTCGAGCGCGACGGCCGAGGATCTCCCGGGCGCGTCGTTCGCCGGCCAGCAGGACACGTACCTCAACGTCACCGGCGCGGACGCGGTGCTCGCCCACATCCGACGGTGCTGGGCCTCGATGTTCAGCGACCGCGCGGTGGCGTACCGGGAACGGAACGGCTTCCGCCACGATCGTGTCCGCATGGCCGTCGTGGTGCAGCGCATGGTGTTTCCGGACGCCTCCGGCGTGGTCTTCACGGCCGATCCGGTCACGTCGAACCGGCGGGTCGCATCGGTGGAGGCGACCTACGGCCTCGGCGAGGCGCTAGTGTCGGGTCTGGTGAACACGGACCGCTACGCCGTGCGCGACGGGGAGGTCGTCGCGTCGTCGATCGCGGACAAGACGGTCGCATTGGACGCGGCCCCGGGGGGCGGCACGCGCGAGCGGGCGGTCCGCCCGGACGAGCAGCGGCGCGCGGTTCTCACCGACGACGAGGCGGTGCGCCTGGTCGCGCTGGCGCGGCGCATCGAGGAGCATTTCGGCCGGCCGCAGGACGTCGAATGGTGCCTCAGCGCAGGCGCGTTCCAGATCGTCCAGAGCCGGCCGATCACCACGCTGTTCCCCGTGCCGGAGACCGACGACGGCGACAACCACGTGTTCCTGTCCGTGGGGCACCAGCAGATGATGACCGACGCGATGACTCCGCTCGGCATCTCGTTCTGGCAACTGACCACGTTCAAGCCGATGCGCGAGGCGGGCGGGCGGCTGTTCGTGGACGCGACGCCGATGCTCGCGAAGGCGGAGACCCGCGCTCAGTTCCTCACGTTGTCTGCCACGCAGGACCCGCTCACGGCGGACGCGCTGAACACCGTGCTCGGGCGCGACGGCTTCCTGCCCGCACCGCGCGAGGACGACGACGTCCCGCCGGTACCGGGCGGTTCTCCGGTCACGATCGAGACCGATCCCGCGATACCGGCCGCGCTCATCGAACGGGTCGAGAAGTCCATCGCCGCAGCGGAGTCCGCGATCGCCGGGAAATCCGGGCCGGAGCTGTTCGAGTTCCTCCTCGCGGATGTCGTGGAGTGCCGGGCGCGGCTGTTCGACCCGGAGAGCACGCCGGCGATCATGGCCGGAATGCAGGCGGCGTGGTGGCTCAACGACAACCTGCAGGAGTGGCTGGGCGAGCGGAATCCGGCGGATACTCTCTCGCTCTCCGTGCCCAACAACGTGACCGCCGAGATGGGGCTGGCGCTGCTCGACGTCGCGGACGCCGTCCGGCCGCATCCCGAGGTGATCGCCCACCTCGACCGCGCCACCGGCGACGGATTCCTCGACGAATTGTCCTCCCTCCCCGGCGGTACGGAAGCGCGCGACGCGATCGTCGGGTACCTGGATCGTTACGGGATGCGGTGCGTGGGCGAGATCGACATCACCCGGCCGCGGTGGGCCGAGCACCCCACCGCCGTGCTGCCGATGATCCTCTCGAACGTGCGGAACTTCGAGCACGGCGCCGGCGCGCGGCGGTTCGAGGAGGGCCGGCGCGAGGCGGAGGAGAAGGAACAGGACATACTGCGGCGCCTCCGATCCCAGCCGGACGGCGAACAGCGGGCGACGGAGACGGCGCGGATGATCGAGCGCCTCAGGACCTTCGCCGGGTATCGCGAGTTCCCCAAGTTCGGGATGATCAGCCGGTACTGGGTGTACAAGAAGGCGCTGCTGGCGGAGGCGGAACGCCTGGTACGAGACGGCGCGATCGATGCGGTCGAGGACGCCTACTTCCTGCGGATCCAGGAGCTGCAGGAAGTCGCCCGCACCGGGGTGGCCGATCGTGAACTGATCCGCCGGCGGCGCGAGGAGTTCGCCGGGTTCCAGAGGCTGACCCCGCCGCGGGTCCTCACCTCCGACGGCGAGGCCCTCTCCGGCAGCTATCGTCGCGACGACGTGCCCGACGGTGCCCTCGTGGGCCTGCCCGTCTCCCCCGGCGTCGTCGAGGGCCGGGCGCGCGTGATCCTGGACGTCGCGGACGCCGAGCTGGACCCCGGCGACATCCTGGTGACCGCGTACACCGACCCCAGTTGGTCTCCCTTGTTCGTCGCCATCGGCGGATTGGTCACCGAGGTGGGCGGCCAGATGACGCACGGAGCCGTGATCGCCCGTGAGTACGGCCTCCCCGCCGTTGTCGGGGTCGCCGACGCCACCCGCGTGATCGAGGATGGGTGGACCATCCGCATCGACGGCACCGACGGCACGGTCGAGATCCTCGGCTAGGACGAAGTCTCGGCCGCGTCCACGGTCTGGGACAGCAACACCGCGATCGTCATCGGACCCACGCCACCGGGCACCGGGGTGAATGCGCCCGCGACGTCATGGACTTCGGGCGCAACATCCCCCGGCGTGAATCCCGCGTCGACCACGGTGGCGCCTGGCTTGATCATGTCTCCGGTGATCAGCCCGGGCCTCCCCGCGGCGGCGATCACGATGTCGGCTCGACGTGTGTGCGCGCCGAGGTCGACCGTTCGGGAGTGGCAGACCGTGACCGTCGCATCGCGCTGCGTCAGCATCGCTGCGAGTGGTTTGCCGAGGATCGAGGAACGGCCGACGACAGCCACGTCGGCGCCCGCCATGGCGATCGCGTAATGATCGATGAGCCGCACGATCCCGGCCGGCGTGCAGCTGCGGTGACCGGGCCGTCCCAGGGCGGCCGCGGCGAAGGAAGCCGCGCTCGTTCCGTCGACGTCCTTCTGAATCGGCACCGCGTCGAACGCGCGTCGTTCGTCGATCTGTGGGGGCAGCGGATGCTGGAGCAGGATGCCGTGAACCCGGGGGTCCGCACCGAGTTCGCCCAGGACGGCGACGAGTTCGTCGGTCCCCGTCTCGGCCGACAGGTGCACGTGACGCGACGCCAATCCGTATTGTGCGCAGCGTCGTTGCTTCATCTGAACGTACTTGGCGGAACCGGGATCGTCTCCGACGAGGACGGTGGCGAGCGTCGGGGTCATGGAGAGGACCGCGGCCCGCGCGGCGGTCTGCCGGTTGATTTCGGCGGCGAGGTCGGTTCCGGACAACGATATCGGTGACATGCGTGCCTCCTGGGACGACTGCCCAGGCGCGCGGCTCGGATACTCCGGTGGGCCGCTCCCCGCAGGTGCTCCTGCTCAGCGCCAGTCACGACCAAGCGCCAGAATACCGGCCGCGCCCCTGAGCCGACAGGTCGATAGGTCCGCAGAGGTCATTGCCGCCCGGCGCACCGATACATGCGCGCGGGCACTCCGTCCGGCTGTACTCGCATCTCGCCTGTCGCCTCGTAGCGCCACCGCGCACCGTCGGCCATCGTCACGTCGAACGACTCCGGTCCTGCGACGCCGAGGATCGCACCGTCCATCGGCCCGCCGTCGGCGACGGCGGGCGGCGGAGGGTCCGGGTAGGTCACGAGTCGAGTAGACCGCATGCGGCCTCGCGAAGGGCGTCGTTCGTCGCGGAACTCCCCAAACCCAACCTGCCTCAGCTGAATACAGTTCATCGACAGCGCACGCGCGCGGCCCTTCCGGGTACCTGATCGCGGACCGCCCGAAACCCCTCGACCGACCGCCGATCGTCCCCCAAGCCGGCCGTCGGCACAGCATGCGCACTACACGACGAGAGGCCGATCGGGCGGCTGCGAACCAGCCCGGATACCGCAAAGTAATCGCAGGTCACACGGTTTTTGCACATGTACGACAACCATCCTCCGGTTGGCTTGGTGCATGTCTGTTTTGGGCGTAACCTCCCGCCCCATGAAGAAGCTGTTTGTGACTGGCATCACACTCGGTCTGGCCGTGACCGGGACTCCCCTCACTCACGCCACCCCACCGACTCGGCCGCCCACCGGCGACACCGTTCTCGCGCAGCTCGACGAGTTGCCGGTGAAGGGTCGCGCGCCCAAGACGGGATACGAGCGCTCGGCGTTCGGACAGGCGTGGTCCGACGACGTGACGGTCGCCGGCGGGCACAACGGCTGCGACACGCGGAACGACATCCTTCGTCGCGACCTGACTGCGGTCGTGGTGAAGCCCGGCACCCGGAACTGCGTGGTGCTCGCGGGAACTCTCGCCGATCCCTATACCGGTATGTCGATCGAGTTCCGGCGAGGAGCATCGACCAGTTCGAGAGTGCAGATCGACCACGTCGTAGCCCTGTCGGACGCATGGCAGAAGGGTGCCCAGCAGTGGGACGGGCAGAGGCGCGCGGACTTCGCCAACGATCCACGCAATCTCCTGGCGGTGGACGGCACATCGAATCAGCGGAAGGGCGACGGCGACGCCGCAACCTGGCTCCCGCCGAACAAGAGCTTCCGCTGCGATTACGTGTCGAAACAGGTCTCGGTCAAACGGACCTACGGACTGTGGGTCACGCAGGCGGAGAAGGACGCGATGACGCGGATCCTCTCGTCGTGCGCGACGCCCGGGACGACCGCCCCATCGGCACCGACCGCTCCGACGACGCGGCCGGCCACGCCGGCACCCCGGCAGGCCGTGCCCACGACGACAGCACCGCCGCGGACGTCGACGTACGCGAACTGTGCGCAGGCGCGCGCGGCGGGCGCCGCACCTCTGTACCGCGGCCAGCCGGGCTACAGCGCCAAACTCGACCGAGACGGCGACGGCGTCGCCTGCGAGAGGTGATCGATCATGCAACCTTCAGGGAATCCCGATCAGCCAGGCCCGTACCCGCCGCCCCCGACCACACCGCGTAGGGCCCCGCGGCACATCGCGCTACGGGTCGTCGGCTGGGTGCTCATCGCCTTCGGGGTCTTGGGAGCCCTGGGGGCACTCGTGTCCGGCGACGGTGCCGGCGGAAAGGTGGGCGGGTTCCTCATCGGGCTCGCGATCGCCGGACTCGGGGCGCTCCTCGTATGGCCGATCAACTGGAAGGTCGGCGTGCCCGCGGCAGTCGTCGCACTGTTCCTCGGCGGCGCGGTCAGTCCCGACGAGCCTGAAACCGCCCCTGTCGTCTCGCCCGCGAGTTCCACTGTGTCGACCTCGACGGTCACGGTGACCTCAACGATGAGTAGCACCCCGGCGTCGAGCAGTACCACCAGTACGAGTACGCCCGCGACGACCACGACGACACGGGTGACCACCGTGCCGCCCACGACGACGACCGTGAATCCCCCACCGCGAGTGGCGGAGACGGATACGCGAACCCCTGTTCCGACTCCCCCACGGATGGCACCGACGACCGAATACACGACGCCGGCCGCCCCGGCGCCGTCGCTGGGCGGCTACGAGAGTTGTGCCGAAGCCCGGCGGGCCGGCGCCGCCCCGCTCTCTCCGGGCAGTCCCGGATGGAATCCGAAGCTCGACCGCGATAACGACGGAATCGCTTGCGAGTGAAGGACTTCGATTCTTCCGCCCCTCGAGCCACCTCAGGTGACAGGCTGAGGAACTGAATCAGGGGGCGGCCAAGAGGAAGTCACCGCCCGCGATCGCGCGCTGCACGGCGTGTAGCGAGTCCTCGGCGGCATGGCCCGTCGTGTCGATGACGTGCTTCTCCAGACCGCCGAGGTCGGAGAACTGCTTCCACAGCGCCACGATCGGCCCCTCGTCGACGAGGTCGTCGGGCCCCGAGCGCCCCTGCGCGCGTCGCAGCGTCTCCTCCAGGCCGGTGCGCAGCACCACGTAGTGCAGGCGGGTACCGGCGGCGATCCCGCCCGGCCCGAGGAAGTGGTGCAGCATCCACGGACCGATGAATCCGTCGACCACGGTGAGATACCCGCCCGAGGCGTAGGTCCGTGCCGCGCCCTCGATCACGCGCAGCACGGTCTGGTTCTGCGGGTCGGACTCCGGTAGGTACGGCGCGATCGCGCCGGAGACGATGTTGTGCCAGAAGTCGTCCGTGTGCAGGTGCACCGACTTCGGATACGTCGCGGCGAGTGCCCTGGCCGTTGTCGACTTCCCCGTCCCCGCGGGTCCGGCCAGAATGATGACGTCGGCGCTCATGCTTCCCACCGTACTGACGACCTGCGGGGATGCCGCCGCCGCACAGCCGGCCGAGCACCGGCACCAAGTCGGGATGACAGGATTGGTTCATGAGCAGTCGAGGGAGAAGGATCCGTATACGCCGTGCTCAGACGGTGGACCTGCCCCCGGGGGTGGCACGGCTGGCGCCTCAGTACCGGAATCGGATCCGCCGCGCTGAGTGGCCGAAGTCCGCCGCCCGGCGCCCCGGCGACACCCGGTTTCACGGCCTCGCCGACGCCCCAGAATTGTGTTTCGAGTCGATAACCTACGATTTCTACAAACACAATGACCATCTGCACTACAGAACCCTGATGATCGAGAACCTTATCCACCCGCAACCTATCCCATTCAAGCCTCCGCTGATTGAATTCGCTGGAACGCCAGACAAGAAAGGGAACCCTTTCACCTGGAACTGGCAGAAGTTACACCACGCCTTCAGCCTTCCAGATCCGAAAAAATTTCCGGCGGTACCGTCCCTCAGCAACTCCGATCGGGCACTGCTGCGCCGTTATGTGGACACATGCGAGGCGTTGGCCACCTACTCGGCTTTTTCGTTTGTTGCAACAATGGAGTTCGTGGAATACGCACACGATCCTGGCGTCGTAAGGTTCCGGACCGATTCTGCGACTCGACAGAGCCTCGTGGCGGCGGCCACAACATTTCGGCAAGTTCACGCACGAAAGGAAGATGGATGCTTTCTTAACGCCTGCACGGCGATCAACAAACACCTCGGGGACTCACCCGATGGAAAAGTGGTCGGGCGATGGCAGGAGACTCGGGCGCGTCTCATGAATGAGACCATCCAGACAATTCTGCATAGAATGGTGGTGCCCAGCGCCGATCCCGATGCCCACCGAAATTTCGGGTTCGTCAACCCTGAGAAACTGATCAACACTTTCCTCTACGGTGACTTCATCCACCAGGAGACCAAGTACGAGGAGGCTTACGCCGAGTTCACACGGACCCCAGAGATCCGCGATCTGTATCTGTACGCGCTGCAGATGTCGATGGCTTCGCTCGCTCACCTCTACTTTGGGTTCGCCGTGTTGGCGAAACGCGCGATGCACGACGAGTGAATCGTTGCGGATGGGTTTCGGATGGGCGAGACAGTGAAAGACCCGGCTCTCCTACTGGAAAACCGGGCCTGACCTGTTTTTGTCGGGATGACAGGATTTGAACCTGCGACCCTCTGCTCCCAAAGCAGATGCGCTACCAAGCTGCGCCACATCCCGCGATCGCTAGCGCGACCAGCCTAGACAGTACCCGTTGACCGCCGAACCCCCAGCATCAGATACACGACGATGCCGACGACCAGGGCCCAGAACGCGGAGCCGACACCGGCCACCGTCGCCCCGGACGCGGCAACCACGAACGTCACCGCGGCAGGGACGCGGGCCGCCTCGTCGGCCATCGCACCGGCACAGGCGGACGCGAACGCACCGACCAGAGCGACGCCCGCCACGGCCTGCACCACCCCGTCGGGCGCGGCGAGGACCACGGCGGTCAGGCCCGTGCTGAGCACGCCGAGCACGATGTACGAGACGCCGGTCGTCACCCCGGCGATCCACCGCCGCGACGTGTCCTCCCCCGCGTCAGGCCCGGCGGCGAGTGCCGCGCTGATCGCGGCCAGGTTGATCGCGTGCCCGCCGAACGGCGCCCCGAGCACGGATCCCGCGCCGGTCACCATGAGCGCCGGCCGCCACGGAACCTCGTATCCGTACGTGGACATCACCGCGACGCCCGGGATGTTCTGCGAGGCCATCGTCACGATGTACAACGGCAGCGCCACGCCGGTCAGGGCCTGCAGGGTGATCGACGGGGTGGTCCACTCCAGGTGCGGGATCAGCGACGACGCGGCCGGCGCGTCGCCGGACCGCCCGAGCGACACCGCGATCACCGCCATCGCCACCACGAAGGCGGCGGGAACCGCCCACCGCGGCCGCAGTTTCAGCAGCACAAGCCACACCACCAGCACCGGCGCGACCGCCGCTGGATGCGCCCCGAGCGCGGTCACCGGCGCCACGCACAGGGGCAGAAGAACACCCGCCAGCATCGCCTGCGCGATCGGCGCCGGGATCCGCCGGACCAGCGCGGCGAGCCCCGGCCACAGCCCCGTCAGCACCAGGAACACCCCGCACACCGCGAACGCGCCCACCGCCGCGGGCCACCCGCCCGCCACCGCGCCCGTGCTGATCAGCAGCGCGGCACCGGGCGTGGACCACGCACTCGTGATCGGCATCCGGTACCTCCACGACAGCACGACGGACGCCGCGCCCATCGTCACCGACACCGCGAGCAGGCCGGACGCGGCCTGTCCCGGGTCGGCGCCCATCGCCCGGAGACCCGCCAGCACCACCGCGAACGCCGAGGTGAAGCCCACCAGGGCGCACACGACCCCGGCCCCGGCGGGCACGGATACCGACTCGCTTCCTATCGTTCCGTATGCAGAACGTTCCATGAACAGAACGTAGCATGGACGCATGCCGCCCCCCGACATCGGAAGCCGACTCCGCGATCTGCGCACCGAGCGCGGCCTCAGCCTGTCCGAGCTCGCGAGGCGCGCGGGCATCGGCAAGGGCTCGCTCTCCGAGATCGAGGCGGGGGGCCGCAACCCCACGATCGAGACGCTGTACGCCCTCTGCGGCCGGCTCGACGTGCCGCTCACGGCCCTCCTCGGCGAGGCCCCGGGCACCGACGGCACGGCGACGGGCGGCATGCGCACCCACCTGCTCTCCGTCCGTCACCTGCCGCACGTCACGGTGGAGGTGTTCCGCCTCGAATTCCCGGAGGGCGCCGATCACACGTCGCCCGGGCACGGCGCGGCGGTCCGCGAGCACCTCACGGTGGTCGACGGTGCGCTCCTCGTCGGCGAACCGGGCCGGGAAACCGTGGTCCGCGAGGGCGATTCGCACAGCTGGTCCGTCGCGTCGGAGCACCGGTACGCCGCCGTGGACGGCCCCGCCGAGGCCGTGCTCGTGATCACCACACCGCGCTGACCGGCGTCAGAACGCCTGCGCGCCCGACGTGTTGACCACCATGCCGTGGCCGGTGGTGTCATTGGTGAAACGCGTGCCCTCGTACGAAGCGACGATCGTCCAGCCCCGCGCCGTGTACGTCCGGTACTCCAGCGTCACGGGGTTCGCGACGCCGATATCGCCCAGCACGTAGGTGAGTTCGCCGTCCCGACCCACGTTGACGCCGTTCGCGGCATCGCCGTTCTCCGTTCTCGGGCCCGGCGTGGCGAACGTCAGCTGGCATCCCGCGCCGCCGGCGCTCACCCGGCAGTGCGTCCTTCCGCTCTTCGTCGCCATGAACGTGTAGCCGTTCCCGTTGTCGGGCAGGACGATCGGAGCGCTCTGTGCGGAGCTCGACGGTGCGCTCGGCGACGCCGACGCCGACGACGACGGCGCGGCGGCTCCCCCGGGCGCGGGTACCACCGTCGCCGGGCCGCCCGGGATCGCCACGTTCTCCGGAACCGCGACACCGGACACCGTCGACGAACATCCGGCGAGGGCCAGCGCCGCGAAGGCCGTCAGCGCCGTGATCGAGCCGTCCCGTGCACGCACCTGCAACCTCCACATCGTCGTCAACGCCGGTTCCCCACACTAGGAGTTCCCGCGCCCGATCCGGCGGACGCAACGCCGGTTCACCGCAGGAGATGCAGCACGGGCCTGCCGTCCGGCCCGGTCTCCACGCGGACTCGCGCGCCGAAGTGCGTACCGATCAGCTCCGCCGTCAGAACCTCCCGCGGCGGCCCGCTCGCCGCCACGCGTCCGGCGGCCAAGAGCACCAAGCGGTCCGCGTACTGCCCCGCCAGCGAAAGGTCGTGCAGGGTGGTGATCACGGTGAGGCCGTCGTCCCGGCACAGCCCGTCGATCAGGTCCAGCACCTGCTGCTGGTGCCCGATGTCGAGGGCGGTGGTCGGTTCGTCGAGCAGGAGGACGGGTGCCTGCTGCGCGAGCGCGCGGGCCAGCACCACACGCTGCTTCTCACCGCCGGACAGATGGTCGACGGGCCGGGCCGCGAACCCGTCGAGGCCGAGGCGGGGCAACAGATCCCGCACGATCCGCCGGTCGCTCTCGCTCTCACGGCCGAGATACGGGATGTAGGGGGCGCGCCCCAGCAGGACGTAGTCGAACACGGCCATCCCCGCCGGGACGGTGGGGGTCTGCGGAGCGTAGGCCAGCAGCCGCGCCCGGTCCCGCGCCGGCGCCCGTCGGGGGTCGGCACCGTCGACCGTGACCTCCCCGCCGCTCGGTACCAGGCCGAGCATGGCACGCAGCAGGGTCGACTTGCCCGCCCCGTTGGGACCGATCACGGCGGTCCAGGAGCCGGACGGCACCGTGGCCCCGACGTCCCGCAGCACCGGTCGGCGGTCCAGATCGACGTCGACACCGGCGATCTCGATACTCATCGCCCACCTCCGCGGGCGGCGCGTAGCACCAACACGAAGAACGGGCCGCCGACGAACGCGGTGACCACCCCGAGCGGCAACTCCCCGGGCGCGACGACGGTGCGCGCCACCACGTCGGCCAGCACCAGGAACGCCGCCCCGCCGAGCAACGACAGGGGCAGTACGGCGCGGTACGAGGTTCCGGCCAGCCGCCGCACGACGTGCGGCACCACGATCCCGACGAAGCCGATCAGCCCGCCCACGGCCACCGCGGTGGCCGTGGCCAGCGATGCCGCGAGGAGCACGAGCACCCGCACCCGCCGCGCGTCGAGGCCCAGCGCGGAGGCCTCCTCGTCGCCCACGCCGAGCACGTCGAGGAGCCGCCCGTGCAGCAGCAGCGCCACCGCGGACACCGCGGCGTACGGCGCGACCGACAGCAGGTGCGGCCCGTCCGCGGCACCGACGCCGCCCAGCACCCACGAGTAGATCCGTTGCAGCTCCTGCGCATTGCTCTGCATGAGGAACGTCTGCACCGCGCCCAGGAACGCGGTGACCGCCACACCGGCCAGGAGCAGCGTCGCCGTTCCTCCGCCGCCCGCGGCGTTGCCGAGCACGAACGCGAGCGCCACCCCGGCCAGCGCCCCCACGAACGCCGCGATCGGGATGAGAACGGAGGGGTCCCCTGGGGCGAGCACGATCACGGCCGTGGCGCCGAGGCCTGCGCCCGCCGCAGCGCCGAGCAGGTACGGGTCGGCGAGCGGGTTGCGGAACACGCCCTGGTACCCCGCACCGGCGACGGCGAGGAGCCCGCCCACCAGGCCTGCGGCCAGCACCCTCGGGAGGCGGATCTCCAGGAGCAGGTTCCTCTCCAGCCTCGACAGCCCGGAGTCGGCGGTCACCAGAGGCAGCCGATCGGCCAGCTCCAGCACGACCCCGCGCAGCGGAAGGTCCGCCGCGCCCACGAGTAGCCCCGCGACCACGGCGGCGAGGAGCGCCGCGATCGCGACGACGAGTGGAAGGGGTCGCAGCCCGCGCGCACGCGGCGGGGCGGCGCCCGCCTCCCGGGCGGGCGCGTTCACCCGCCCGCCGGGACCTTGCCCGGCGCCACGGAGAGGGCGCTGCCGACCGCCCGGTAGAACTCCGGCAGCCGCGGGCCCCAGCGCGAGGTCACGTCGGCGTCGAGCGAGACGATCCGCCCGTCGCGGACGGCGCGCAGATCACGCCAGCCAGGCCGTTGCGCGACCGTCGCCGGGCTCTGCCCGCAGCATTGCGCGTCCGCCAGGAACACGAGATCGGGATCCGCCTGCAGCAGAGCCTCTCCGGCGAGCTGCGGGTAGCCGCTGCCCCGGGGGTCGGCGGCATCGGCGATGTTCCGCAGTCCGAACGCGGCGTAGACCCGGCCTATGAACGTCGTGGACGTCACGGTGCTCAACTGCGGGTCCAGTTCGTGGAAGTACGTGGGCGGGCGGGCGAACCGAGGAGCGGCGCGCACGGCGTCGTCGATCGCGGCTCGCATCCCGGCCACGACCCGCGTCGCGTCGGCTCCGCGGCCGGTGGCGAGCCCGAGATCGCGGATCTGTTCGTACGCCTCGTCCAGCGTCGTCGCGGCGGGCTCGACGAGCACCGGCACGCCGACCCTGCGGAGCGCCTCGACGATGCCGCCCCGGTCTCCCGAGACCACCACGAGGTCCGGTTCGTACCCGATGATCGCCTCCGCGTTGGGCGTGAATCCGGAGAGCTTCGTCCGCGGCGCCTCCGCCGGGTAGGAGGACTGGTCGTCGACGGCCACCACCTGCTGCCCGGCGCCGATCGCGAACAGCGTCTCGGTGTGCGTCGGGGCCAGGGACACGATGCGCCGCGGATCCTTCGGGACCGGGACCGACCCGTTCCCGGCGTCGACGGTGACGCTCCCTCGCCGGTCGTCGCCGGCCCCGGTGGAACCGCCGCACGCCGAGACCACCGCGATGGCGACGACGGTCGCGAACACGCTGCCTGCTCGGCGCATCATCGTCGCCCTCCTCGTCGTCGGTCGACCACCAGTCTCGCAAACGACGTACGCTGCCGACATGAACCTCTTGTTGTTGTCGCTCAACGCGGGGGCACTGCCGGGGTTCCTGCTACGGCACACCGGGCGGGCGCCCAGCGCCCTGCGGATCGGGTTCATCGACGACGCCCACCTCCCTTACGTGGACCAGCCGTACACCTCGTTCGAGTGGACGCAGCTCACGGACCTGGGCTTCCGTCTCACCCGGATGACCGTCGGGAAATACACGGACGCCGCGGATTTCGAGTCCGACCTCCGCGGCGTTGACGCCGTGTACCTGTGCGGCGGGCACACGTTCGTGCTGCTGGGCGCGCTGCAGCGGAGCGGCGCCGGGGAGGTCCTCAAGGCGCGGGTGCGGGCGGGACTCCCCTACATCGGGCTCAGCGCCGGCGCCGTGGTCGCCGGACCGACCGTGGAGCCCGTCGCGCCGCTCGACGATCCCGCCGAGGCGCCCGGCGTCACCGACTTCACGGGGTTGGGGCTGGCGGACACCGTCGTCATCCCGCACGCGGACGGCAGGTTGCCGCCGTACCCGTCGTCGATGATCGACGAGATCGTGCGCACCTACGGCGGCCGCTTCCCACTGACCCGGGTGAACGACGACCAGGCGCTCCTCGTCGAAGACGGGGTGGCCACCATCGTCTCCTCCCCGATCACCTGACCGCACCGGTGCCACCGTCGATCGGATCACCCGGCACTGCGATCGCACCCGTGCCCGTCCGGCCTCCTCTAGCATCGGGAGGATGCCCGGTTCGCTGTCCGACGTGATGCCCTCGGTGTGCGCCGCGTTCGGCCTGCCGGGCCCGAATCCGCTCGGATTGCAGGTGGAACGCGACGTCGTGCTGCTCCTCGTGGACGGTCTCGGTGCCGAATTGCTGGCGCGGCACGCCGAGCACGCGCCGACGCTCGCGGCGCACGCACTGGTCCGCCTCGACGCGGGCTTCCCGTCGACCACGGCGACCAGCCTGACCAGTCTCGCGATCGGCGCGCCCTGCGCGTCGCACGGCATCGTCGGGTACAGCTTCGGCGTACCCGACGAGCGGGGCCGCCGGCTGTTCAACTCCCTGCGCTGGACGATCGACGGCGCGAGCGGGCCGGACGCGCGGGATTCGCACCCTCCCGAGGAACTGCAGCGGCACCACAGCCGCCTGGAGGCCCTCGCGCACGGCGGGGCGGAGATCCACTACGTGCTACCCGGGTACCAGGAGCGCTCGGGATTGACCCGGGCCGCGTTCCGGGCACCGGGCTCGCTCCACCCCGCGTCGTCGTGGGAGGAGGTCCGCGACGGTGTGCTCGAGGTGGCCCGTCACGACTCCCCCGCCCGGCGGTTCGCCTACGCCTACTTCAGTTCCCTCGACACCGCGGGCCACATCCACGGCCCCGGCTCGCCCGAATGGCTGCGGGTGCTGCGGGACGTGGAGCGGATGTACGCGGATCTGTTGGCGGGCCTGCCCGGCACCTGCTCGCTCGTGGTCACCGCGGACCACGGCATGATCCAGGCCGAGTCCCTGGTGGACATCGACTCCCTCAAGGAACTGCACCACGGCGTCCGCCTGATCGGCGGCGAGGCCCGGGTGCGGCACGTGTACCTCGACCGGGGCCACCACGTGGAGGACGTCGCGCGGCGCTGGGCGGAGGGGCTCGACGGCTTCGCCCGGGTGGTCACCCGCGAGCAGGCGCTCGACGAGCACTGGTTCGGGCCCACGCCCCCGTCGTCGGTGATCGCGCACCGGATCGGCCACGTGCTGGCCGTGGCACAGGGCAACACGGTGCTCGTGAGCCCGGCGCAGGAGCCGATGGAGTCCCGCATGCTGGGCCACCACGGCGCGTGGACGGTGGACGAGCAGGCGATCCCACTCATCGCACCACGCGCCTGCTGATCGCCGTCACTCCACGTCACGACACCAGGTGCGGCACGGCCACGTGCATCTGCCTCCGCAGTTCGGGGATCAGCGAGTGCACGAAGGTACTCGTCAGGTGGTGCAGGTCGCGGTACACGACGACGTTGCCCACGACCGGGTGGCAGACCTCCTCGTCACACATCCCCCGGCTCAGATCCAGCGAGCTCAGCAGGGGGACCTCGGCGGCGGCCCGGTCCGCGGGATTCACCCGCGCCAGGCTGAAATCGCGCGGCGTCATGCACTGCACCGGCGGCTTGTCGGCAAGGCAGTCGAGGGCGCCGCGATCGCCGAACGTGATGGGCCACGGGGTGTCCCGAACCCCGAGCACCGGGATCCCTGCACGGTCGAACCGGCGGAACACGTCGACGTAGCTCTCCGGCGTCCAGTCGCCCAGTCCGAAACCGGACCTCGGCCGCGTCGACGTGGTGAACACCGCGTCCGGACGGTCCGCGAGGATCCGCCCGACCGCGCGGTCCACCCAACCGCGGCACTCCGGGTAGAGGCTGCCGAACACGAAGGGCGGGGGCTCGGTGGCGAGCGGGCAGCCGAGCTTGAGATACGTCGTGATCCTGATCCCGTTCTCCCGCCCGATCCGATCGAGCGCGGTGATCCAGAACTCGGAGTGCGATCCCCCGGCGAGCGCGATGGTGCGGCTCCCCCGAGGATCCCCGTAGCTGCCGACCCGGATGTCGGAGTCCGCGAAATCGGCGATCCGGCCGTCCCGGGTGGTCACCGGGACGTCGTGGGAGGCCTCCAGCGGTGACGGCCGGAATTCCGCCGGCGGCGCCGGGAGGGCGTCGAGCATCGCCGCCGCGCCTGGATAGCGGGCGGCGTCGAGTCCGGCGGGGTCCACGGCGATCCGGTCCACCCTGGCCTGCCAGGCGTGGGCACCGAGGGGCATGGCCGCGGCGCAGATCACCAGGATCGCGGTCACGGCCGCGCCGTACCGGGCCGAGCGCGGAGACGGCATGTGGGGCACCGTGATCCGCCTGGACCGCGCGTGCCGGGCACGTCCTCGCCGCGGCGTCGGCGCACCGTCGGGACGTGGCCCCCGCAGCGGATCCTCGACGAACCGGACCGTGAGCATCGCGAGGACGAGGGAGACGGCGAGGACGCCGCAGCCCTCGGCGAACGACACCGCCCTCTCCTCGCGCGCCGCGAGAGAGAAGATCAGCACCGGCCAGTGCCACAGGTAGAGCGAGTAGGCCGTGGCGCCGAGCCGCACCGGTACCGGGTGCGCGAGCACAGAGGTCGCCGCGGGGCACGGCGCCCCTTGAGGAACGGCGCCGGCCCAGATGATCGCGAGGGTCGCGAGCACCGGTACCAACGCCCACGGCCCCGGGTACGCGGCCGCTCCGTCGATCCACCAGCCGCACGTGGCGATGACGCCCACGGCGAGTGCGGCGACGGCGGTGCGCACCGCGGCGGGAACGCGGACCGCCGGAAGCCACACCGCCAGTACGCCTCCCGCGAGCGGTTCCCACGCCCGGGCGAGGGTGTCGTAGTAGTTCTGCGGCTGCGTGACCCCGGTGTGCGTCGCCGCCCAGGCGAAGGAGCCCGCGGCGAGCAGGAGCACGCCGACGCCCGCCGACGCGCGGACCGTCCGCGCCCGGAGCGGCCCGTTCCGGGCCCGCGCCACGATGTTCACCGCTCCGGCGAACACGACGCCGAGGGCGAGCGACCCGACGAAGAACTGCCCCTGCACGGACATCGACCACAGGTGCTGCAGCGGACTGCCCGCCGCATCGGCCGCGGCGTACGCCAGCGATCGGTCCGCGAGGTGCGAATTCTGTTGATACGTCAGGCTCGCAATCACCTGGGAGCCGATCTCCGACCACCGGGTCGCGGGCAGTACCAGCGGGGTGAGCGCCGACACCGCGGTGAGCACCAGGACCAAGGCCGGAAACAACCGGCGCGCGAGACGGCCCAGGCGGGGAACGGGATTCACGGCCGCGCCGAGCGTGACCGCGGGATCGCGCGCGGCGAGCGCGTGCCGCAGCAGGGAACCGACGAAGAAGTACCCGGAGAGGGTGAGGAACACGTCGACGCCGCCGGAAACCCGGCCGAACCACACGTGGAAGCACGCGACCAGCGCGATCGCGATGCCGCGCAGGCCTTCGAGATCCGCCCGGTAGCCTCCCGCGGAGGGGCGGTCACGCACGACGGGAATCACACCCTTCGGTCGCCGACGTCTGGGTCAGCCCGCCACCCTACCGGGTGAGGTCGGTGGGCGCCCGGCCCCGGGCGCCGGCGCCGAAGGGGTGGACTCAGTAGGTCACGAACGAGATCCAGGGCTCGAACGAGACCACCGCGCCGTCGGGCCCGAGGATCTCGAGGCCGTCCGGGCGTGCGTGATAGGCGTACCCGTTGTTGTGCGCGTGGTAGCCGCCGCTCGCGTAGGCGGCGTTGGGGATCGTGACGTAGTTGCCGTTCGTCTTCGCCTTGCCCTGGTACTGGTACCGGGTGTCACCGGGCTGGGTGCAGACGACCACCTGGGACAGCTGGGACTCGGCCTTGAGGACGATGTCCGTGTTGCACCACGGGCCGCCGGGGAAACCGTCGGCGTGGGCTGCGCCGCCGCCGGCCACCAGGCCTCCCGCGGCGAGCGCCCCCACGGTGATCGTCTTGCCGATCGTGCTGATCGTTCGTCGCATGAGTGCTCTCCTCGTCGTATCGCTCGCCGCAGCCGAAGGCCCGAGATTCGTGGACTTCCTTGCTGCGCTGTGGGATGCGGCTCGGTCTTCACCACTGTTCTTTCTGTCGGTCACGATCTCCGCGGCGTTACTCCACCGCGCGGATCCGTTCCGGAGAACCCTTGAAATCAGTAGTTAGTAACTAGTAACTTACTGGCATGGCGAAGCGGATGAGCGGATCGGACCGGCGCGCGCAGGTGCTGGCCGTCGCGGCGAAGGAGTTCGCGCAGCACGGGCTGCACGGCGCCTCGACGGACGAGATCGCACGCGAGGCCGGGATCACGCAGGCGTACGTGTTCCGGATCTTCGGCACCAAGAAGGCACTCTTCCTCGAGCTGGTGCGGGCCGCGTTCGACCGGCTCGTCGACGGCATGCGCGACGCCGTGGGCGAGTCGGACGGGCTCGACGCCCTGTCGGCGATGGGCCGGCAGTATTACGACCTCCTGGCGGACGAGACCGGATTGCTCCTGCAGCTCCAGGGATTCGCCGCGTGCGGCGATCCCGACGTGCGCGACGCCGTGCGCGGCTGCTTCGCCCGGCTGTGGGACACCGCCGACAGCGGGACGGGGCTGGAGCCCGTCACCGTGAAGACGTTCCTGGCCTACGGGATGCTGCTCAACGTGGGTGCGGCGCTCGACGTCGAGCACGTCGATGCGGACTGGGCCGACGGCATCCGCACCCTCATCCGCCCCGGACTGTTCCGGCACATCACCGCCGAGACGAACCGATGACCGCCTCCCCAGTCGCTGCGGCACCGGAGGCGGGCGGGCTCAGCGCCGCGTTGTTGTGCACGGCCCTGTCCGCGGCGGTGGTCGGCAGCGTCGGCGCACCACTCATCACGCCCGTGGCGAGGGGCATGCACGTGTCCCTCTCGGCGGCGCAGTGGACGCTCACGATCGTTCTGTTCACGGGAGCGGTCGCCGGGCCGGTGCTGGGCCGGCTCGGCAGCGGCGCGTACCGCAGGGCGACGATCCGCGGCGCCATCGCCGTCGTCACCCTGGGCGGTGTCCTGACTGTGCTCCCCCTCTCCTTCGCCGCGCTACTGGTGGGAAGGGGCCTGCAGGGCATCGGCGTGGCGGTGGTCCCCCTTCTGATGAGCGTCGCTCGGGCTCACCTGCCCGCGGAGCGCTCCGCGCGGACCATCGGGGCGCTCTCGGTCGCATCGACCGTCGGCATCGGTGTGGGCTACCCCGTGGTGAGCCTCGTGGACCAGCTCGCCGGCCTGCGCGCCGCGTACGGGCTCGGGCTCGCCCTCTCCGTCGTCGCGCTCGTCATCGCATGGCGGTCGCTGCCCGCCGAAGCACCCGGCGCGCGCCCGCGGATCGACGTCGCGGGGGCGGCGCTCCTGGCAGCCGGGACACTGGGCGTCCTCCTCGTCGTGGCGGAGCCGGCGCTGTGGTCGCGGGTCTGGCCGGCGCTCGCCGTGCTCGCCGGCGCGGCGGTCGTGCTGACGGCGTGGGCGGCGGTCGAGCTCCGCGCACCGTCGCCCTTGGTCGACCTGCGCCTCCTGAGCCGGGGGCCGGTGCTCCGCGCGAACATCGCGATGCTCGTCGTGGGGTGCGGGCTGTACCTGTTGTTCAGCGCGTTCACCCGGTTCGTCCAAACCCCGGCCGGGGCGCCCTACGGGTTCGCACTGCCGGGCGTCGCGGCGGGCGCGGCCCTGATCCCGTTCTCGGCGCTCGGGTTCATCGCGGGACGGTGGCTGCCGCGGTGCGTGGAGCGCTTCGGGGCCGGCCTCGCGTACGCGCTGTCTGTCGGGGCCGCGGCCGCCGCGGCGCTGCTGTTCGTCGGGGCCGACGGTTCGCTACCGGCCGTGCTGGCGGCGACTGCACTGCTCGGGTTCGGCGTGGGCGGCGTGGCCACCGTGATGCCGCGCCTCGTCCTGGCCGGGGCGCCCCAGAGCGAGACGGCGAGCGTGTTGTCGATCAATCAGATCGTCCGCAGCATCGGATTCAGTGGGGGCAGCGCGCTCGCGGGACTCCTCCTGGCCTCCGCGACGCCGGCGGGAGCCCTGTGGCCCGACGAGGCCGGCTACCTCACCGCAGCCCTCTGGGCGCTGCCCGCGCTCGGCCTGAGCATCGTCGTCCTCGCCGTCCGGCGGCCGGCCTCCCGGCGGACCACGCCCGGTGCGGCGCCATGACCTGCGCACTCCGGGCCGGGACGTGCCGATCGCCGACGCGCCGTGCCCCCTCAGTCACTGTCCGTAAGCCGACGCGTAAAATATCGGACAATAATCGGCACTTGGGGTGAAAACGCGTTGCCCTGAAAACATACGGGGCGTGGGTGTGCAGACCATCGGAACCGGACGGAAACCGACAGCGCGGAGCGTCGTGGCTGCTCAAGGGACATCGAAACGAGCCTTGACCGCCGATCTGGCGCGGGTTCTGCTGTTCCTCGGGGTCGTGATCTCCCATTGCATCTCCACCATCAACTTCACCCCTGATGTGATCCGTGAGTCGACCTTCCTCACCACGTTGCTGCACATCACGCGGTACGGCTTCGTCGCGGTGACGGTGTTCGTGCTGGCGTTGAGCATGCGCGGGAAGACGATGACCGCCACCGCTTTCTGGCGTAAACGGATCGGCCTCGTCCTGTGGCCGTTCCTGGTGTGGACCCTCGTCTACTCGATCACCGACCACCTGCTGCTCCCGAACGATCCGTTCCCGTCGTTCGGGCGGTCCCTCGGGGACCTGGCGCGCACGTCGGTCACCGGTGACGCGAAGTATCAGCTGTACTTCCTGCTGATCTCGATGCAGATCTACCTGGTGTTCCCGTTGCTGATGAAGGCCGCGCCGTGGACGTCCCGCCACCCGTGGTGGACCCTGTCGATCGCCGCGGCGATCCAGCTGGGCGTGTTCGTGTTCTACCAGTACACCCCGCGGCCGCCGGGCCAGCCGTGGCAGACGCTGTTCAACCACATGTGGAAGCTGCTCCCCATGTACGCGCTGTTCATCGCGCTCGGCCTGGTGTTCGCCCAGCACTACGCCGCGGTCTCCGATTGGCTCCGTGCTCACCTGTTGCCCGTCGTGCTCGTGTCGGTCCTGGCGAGCGCGTTCAGCATGGTCGCGTACCTGCGCGGCACCGAGCCGGGCAACGTGCCCGAGACCGCCTCGGCCGCATGGGCCCCGTCGCTGCTCCCCTGGCTCGTGGGCGGCATGGTGCTGCTCTGGCTGTCGACGATGCTGTGGGACGACCTGCGCCAATCGGGCCGGCCCGTGGGCGAGCGCGCCGTCTCCTACGCGACGCTGCGGGCGTTCGGCGTGTTCGCGGTGCACCCGCTGATCCTCGACATCCTCGGGAAGTTCGGCTTCTTCGGCCTTCTGGCCCAGTGGTTCCCCGCGTCCGCGATACTGCGGACCACAACGCTCGTGATCGTGGTGCTCACTCTGTCGCTGCTGTTCATCGACATCGTGCTGCGGACCCCCGTCAGCAAGTGGGTCGTGGCCCGGGACCAGATCAAGCGCAAGTCCCGCAGGGACGACGCGGTCGCACCGGCGAAGCCGGGCGAGGCCGCCCCCGGGGGTCAGTAAGCGGCGTCCCAGCTCGTCACGGGGGGCGCGCTGGAGAGCGGGAGCCAAATGTCGTCCTGCCCGGCGGGCGGGGTGCCCCACTGCGCCCGACGGGCCGCCTCCCCCTGCAACGCACTGACGAACGTCTCGCGACGCATCCGCTGATCTGCATAAACGAGCGTCTGCACGGCCGCGGAGAACGGCATGGTGAGGATCTGCCCGATCGCCACTCCGACCGTCGCGACCGCCAGGCCCACGACCGACATGCCCACGACGTTGTCGGCGGCGGCCCCGGCACTGGGGACGGTGCCCATGCCGAACGGCACCGAAACCATCCCCGCGACGATCCCCGTGAGCAGGTAGGTGAGGAACAGGATGCCGAGGAGCCGCCAGAAGCCCTGCTTCTGCAGTTCGAAGGCGTGCTTGAGCGCATCGATCGGGCCCCGTCGCTCGAGGACCAGCACGGGTGTGGCGAGCGAGAACGTCGGGATGGCCGCCAGCGAGGCGATGAACAGCACGAGGAACACCACGAGCCCCACCGCGACGGCGGCTCCTGCGCCGCCCGCGACCCCCACCGCGACGACGACGCCGACCAGGAGCAGTGCGGGGACCACGAAGATCAGCGCCTGCAGCAGGACCAGGCCGATGAGCGGCAGGAGCCGCGGCGCGACCGCCTGCCACGCACTACCCGCGGAGACCCGATTCCCGAACATCGAGCGCGCGACCACGATCGTCAGGATGCCCGTGAGCGCCCAGGTGGCGACGACGGCGATGAGCGACGTCGCGATGCCGGCCCCGACGTTCGCGAACGCGGCGGCGGCGATCTCGGACGCATCGTCGCCGTCCATGTCGCCGACGGCGAACCGGGTCAGCGGGAGCTGCGCGAGGAACGTGAGCACCTGCGTGAGGACGACGACCACCGCGGTCAGCCCGACCATGACGCCCGGGTTCATCCGGATCGCCGCGAACGCCCCGTTGTACAGCTCGCCCAGGTCGAGCGGGCGGAGCGGGACGATGCCGGGCTTGGGCGCCTGAGGGGGACCCCAGCCGTACGCGGGCTGCGGGTAGCCCGGCGGCGGATAGCCCTGCGGGGCCCCGTAGTACGGTCCGCCCGCCGGTCCCTGCGCCGGGGGAACCTGCGCGTACGGATTCCCACCGTAGGGGCTCCCCGCGTACGGATTGCCGCCTTGCGGGTACACCGGTCCCTCCGGATAGGCAGGCGGGTAGGCACCCTGCGGCGCGCCACCGTTCTGCCCGGCCGGGTCCTGCGAGGGCGGGTTCGTACCGTCACTGTTCACGTAACCATGGTGCCGGTTCACTTCACTTCAGACAACCGCATACCGGACGCTCCGACCCGTGCGGCACCGGAGAAAGCGCTGAGCCGGGGCATCGTCTCGCGATGCCCCGGCTCAGCGGGCGGAGCGGGCGACGGGAATCGAACCCGCGTAGCTAGTTTGGAAGACTAGGGCTCTACCATTGAGCTACGCCCGCGTGCACGTGAACGTGCGCTGGCAATAGTACTGCATCGCCCGCGATCGGTTCGCCCGCCCCGGCGGCGACGCACGGAATCTAGAGTCGACCCCATGACCGAACCCCTCCTCATCGAGCGCGACGGTGCCGTGGTCACCTGGACGCTGAACGACCCGGCCGCCCGCAACCCCGTGTCCGACGACGCGATGATCGACGCCATCGAACGCGCCGTGGCGGAGGTGAACCGCGACGACTCCGTGCGCGCCGTGATCCTCACCGGCGCGGGATCGGCGTTCAGCTCGGGTGGCAACGTCAAGCACATGCGCGACAAGGAGGGCATGTTCGGCGGCACCCCCACGCAGCAGCGGCAGGGCTACCGGCACGGCATCCAGCGGATCCCCCGCGCGCTGTTCCACTGCGAGGCACCGACGATCGCGGCCGTCAACGGGCCGGCGATCGGCGCCGGTTGCGACCTCACCATGATGTGCGACCTGCGGGTCGCCTCCACGCGCGCCGTGTTCGCGGAGAGCTTCGTCAAAGTGGGACTCATCCCCGGCGACGGCGGCGCCTGGTTGCTGCCCAAGATCGTGGGCATGGCCCGCGCGACGGAGATGGCGCTCACCGGCGACGCGGTGGACGCCCGGACCGCCCTGGAGTGGGGCATGGTCTCGAGCGTGGTCGAGCCGGACGAGCTGCTCACCGCGGCAAGAGAACTCGCGGATCGGGTGGCGAAGAACCCGCCGCACGCCCTCCGGATGACGAAGAAGCTCCTGCGTGAGGGGCAGCACCAGAGCCTGGACGCACTCCTCGAACTGTCCGCGGCGATGCAGTCGATCGCCCACACCACCGCCGATCACCAGGAGGCCGTCGCGGCAATGCTGGACAAGCGGCCCCCGGAGTTCACGGGGCGGTAGGGCGCTCGGCGCCCGGCAGAGCCGGCGTCATGACCCACAGCACCCGGGCACCGTCGGGCCCGGCGACGAACGTGTGCGGCCGGGACGGGTCGAAGGTCATCGCGTCGCCCGCTGCGAGTTCGACGGTGCCGTCCGGCGGGAAGCCGAGCCGCAGGGTTCCGCCCTGGATCATCACGAAGGACACCTCCGAGGGCAGGGCGTAGGCCTCGTCGCCGCTCCCGCCGCCCGGGCGGATATCGCTGAGCAACACTTGAATCCGGCGTTCCCCCGAGGGCGTGAGCAGGAACTCGTCGAGGCCCGCGCCGCCGAACCGGACCGGCGGATACGCGCCCTCGCGCACCACCTCGCCGGCCTGCCCGCCGTCGAACAGCGAGCCGACGGGCACGTCGAGCACCTCGCACAGCCGCACCAGCGTGGCGACCGACGGGGCCGCGAGCCCCCGTTCGACCTTCGACAGGTACCCCTTGGTGACGCCCACGGCGGCGGCCACCTCGGCGAGGGTCATGCGGCGGGATCTGCGCGCGGCGTTGAGCGCGGCGCCCACCCGATCCGGTGCTCCCCGAGCACCATCCGCCGCCGCACCGGAGTCCTCCACCAGCGATTCCTCTCATGAAACTCGAGCTGACAAGTCGGTCGACGTCCCACACTATGTGATCCACCCCACAAATGCAGCCCCTGCGAGAGGATCGACCCGTGACCGACGACTCTTCGCCCCGTGGTCCGGTGGATGCCAGCCGCATCCCCCGCTACTGCGGTCCCGAGACCTTCGCCCGCCTCCCCCGTCTCGACGAGGTCCAGTCCGCCGCCGTCGCGGTGCTGGGCATCCCGTTCGACTCCGGCGTGAGCTACCGCCCGGGCGCGCGGTTCGGTCCCGGGCACGTGCGGGCCTCGTCGAAGCTGCTGCGGCCCTACAACCCCGCCCTCGACGTGTCGCCGTTCGCGGTGCAGCAGGTGGCCGACGCCGGCGACCTGGCGGTGAACCCGTTCGACATCGAGGACGCGCTGCGCACCGTCGAGGCCGAGGTCTCCCGCCTGCGCGGCGCCGGTTCCAAGGTGCTCACGCTGGGCGGCGATCACACGCTGGCACTGCCGATCCTGCGGGCCGTCGCCAAGGACCACGGCCCCGTCGCGGTGCTCCACTTCGACGCGCACCTCGACACCTGGGACACCTACTTCGGCGCCCCGTACACGCACGGCACGCCGTTCCGCCGCGCCAGCGAGGAGGGCCTGATCGACCTGCACCGCTCGATGCACATCGGCATCCGCGGCCCGCTGTACAGCGAGAAGGACCTCACCGACGACGGCGTGCTGGGCTTCCAGGTGATCCGCTCCGACGACTACGAGAACGACGGGCTCGACGCGGTGATCGAGCGGATGCGCCGCCGGCTCGGTGACGGCCCCGTGTACGTCTCCGTCGACATCGACGTGCTCGACCCCGCCCACGCCCCCGGCACCGGCACGCCGGAGGCCGGCGGCATGACCTCCCGGGAACTGCTCAACACCCTGCGCGCCCTGGTGGGCGTCGACGTGGTCGGCGCCGACGTGGTCGAGGTGGCGCCGCCGTACGACCACGCGGAGCTCACCGGCATCGCCGCGGCCCACGTCGCCTACGAGCTGCTCTCGGTGCTCGCCCGCAACGAGGCGGCCGCTCGATGACGATGAGCGACGCGCTGCTCGCGCGCAAGCCCGTCGACCGGATCCTGGTAGACAGCGCCGCCGAACACGGCGACGGTCCGCCGCTCAAGCGGTCCATGGGCCTCGGCCACCTCACGGCCCTCTCGATCGGCGCCTCCCTCGGCACGGGCATCTTCGTGATCCTCGGCGAGGCGACGCCCGATGCCGGGCCGGCGGTCATCGTCGCGTTCGTCCTGGCGGCCGTCACCGCCCTGTTCTCGGCCCTCTCGTACGCGGAGATGGCGGGCACCATCCCGGTTTCCGGTAGCTCGTACTCCTACGCCTACGCGACCATCGGCGAGTTCTTCGCCTGGGTCTGCGGCTGGTGCCTGCTGCTGGAGTACGGCGTCTCCATCGCGGCCGTGGCCGTGGGCTGGGGCGAGTACATCAACGAGCTGCTGAGCACGCTCTTCGACTACCAGCTGCCCGCGGCGATCGCGGCCCCGCCCGGCGAGGGCGGCGTGATCAACGTGCCCGCCATGGTGATCGTCGCGCTCGCGTGCGTGATCCTGATGGGCGGCGCGAAGGAGAGCGCGCGGCTCAACACCGCGATGGTGATCCTCAAGGTGTGCGTCCTGGTGTTCTTCTGCGCCATCGCCTTCACCGCTTTCAAGGCCGGCAACCTGAGCCCGTTCATGCCGTTCGGCGTCAGCGGCGTGACGACCGCGGCGGCGCTGGTGTTCTTCTCCTACATCGGCTTCGACGCCGCGTCGACCGCCGGCAACGAGGCGAAGAACCCGCGCCGCGACCTGCCCCGCGCGATCATCCTGTCGCTCGGCATCATCACCGTCCTGTACTGCCTCGTGGCGCTCGCCGCCGTGGGCGCGATGCCCTGGCAGCAGTTCGGCGGCACCGAGGCGTCGCTCGCGAAGGTGCTCACCGACGTCACCCGGAGCACCTGGCCCGCCGTGGTGCTCTCGATCGGAGCGGTGATCGCCATCGCCAGCGTGGTGCTCGCGGTGATGTACGGCCAGACGCGCATCCTCTACACGATGGGCAAGGACGGCCTGGTGCCGCGCGTGTTCGCCACGGTGAGCCCGCGGACCCGGGTGCCGGTGCGCAACATCCTCATCGTGGGCGCGATCGTCGCCCTCCTGGCCGGACTCGTGCCCCTCGGCGAGCTCGCCAACGCCACGTCGATCGGCTCCCTGTTCGCCTTCGCGCTCGTCAACGTGGGCGTGATCGTGCTGCGCAACACCCGCCCGGACCTGGAACGCACGTTCAAAACCCCGCTGTTCCCCCTCATCCCCGCGCTCGGCGTGCTGTTCTGCGTGCTGCTCATGTTCCAGATGAAGGCCCCGACGTGGATCGCGTTCGGCCTCTGGACGGTGGTGGGCCTCGCGGTCTACTTCGCCTACGGCTACCGCAACTCCCGGCTCCGGACCGACGCGTGAGTGTCACCGTCGCGCTGTTCCAGGGACCCACGGGCACCGGCCCTGAGGCCGACGTGGCGGGCAACCTCGCGGCGATCGACGATGCTGCGGGCCGCGCGGCGGCGCGCGGCGCGCACATCGTGGTGACGCCCGAGCTGTCCGTGACGGGCTACGACATCGGCGACGCCGCAGCGGAACTGGCGCGGCCGCGCGGCGGCGAGTATCACGCCGCGGTCGCGGCGATCGCCGCCAGGCACGGTGTCGCGATCCTGTTCGGCTACCCCGAGCGCGACGGGGGCACGGTGTTCAACGCCGCCGCCGTCGTCGCGCCCGACGGTGCCGAGCTCGCGCACTACCGCAAGACGCACCTGTTCGGTGACCTCGACCGCGCGCAGTTCGCACCCGGCGACGAACTGCCCGTGACCTTCCCGTTCGGCGGGCTCACCTGCGGGCTGCTGGTCTGCTACGACGTGGAGTTCCCCGAGGCGGTGCGCGAGCACGCCGACGCCGGCGTGGACCTGCTCCTCGTCCCCACCGGCCTGATGGAGCCGTTCGGGCTCGTCGCCGAACTGCTCGTGCCCTCGCGGGCGTACGAGAGCCAGCTGTACATCGCGTACGTCAACCACTGCGGGCGCGAGAAGACACTGGAGTACTGCGGACTCAGCACCGCCGCAGCGCCCGACGGTGCCGTGCTCGCCCGGGCGGGCCGCGCGGAGGCCCTCGAACTGTTCACCGCCGACGGGGCCGCGCTCGCGGCGTCGCGCACCGTCAACACCCACCTGACCGACCGCCGCCGTGACCTGTACCGGCAGAGAGGAAACGACTCATGACCCAGCCGGCAACCGCCGCGCACCACGACGACGGCGCCCGCCCGCTCACCATGTTCGGGCCCGACTTCCCCTTCGCGTACGACGACTGGGTGCAGCACCCCGACGGGCTCGGCTCCGTCCCCGACGAGGTGCGCGGCACCGAGGTCGCCATCATCGGAGGCGGCCTGTCCGGGCTCGCCGCCGCCCGCGAGCTCGCCCGGATCGGCCTGAAACCCGTGGTGTACGAGGCGGACCGGATCGGCGGCCGGATGCGCAGCGAGCGCTTCGAGGGCTACGACGACGACATCGTCGCCGAGATGGGCGCGATGCGATTCCCGCCCTCGTCGACCACGCTGCAGCACTACCTCGACGAGGCCGGGCTGCGGACCGAGGACTTCCCGAACCCGCTGGCGGAGGCCACGCCGAGCACCGTCGTCGACCTCAAGGGAACCGCGCACTACGCCCGGACCCTCGACGACCTCCCGCAGGAGTACAGGGACGTGGCGCGGGCCTGGGACGCCACGCTGGCCGACCACGCGGACGGCACCGAGCTGCAGGACGCGATCCGCGCGCGCGACACGGCGCGGATCCGAGCGGTGTGGAGCCGCCTCGTGGAGACCCTCGACGACCAGACCTTCTACGGGTTCCTCACCGCCTCCGACCACTTCCGCTCCTTCCGGCACCGGGAGCTGTTCGGGCAGGTCGGATTCGGCACCGGCGGCTGGGACACCGACTACCCCAATTCGATGCTCGAGATCCTGCGCGTCACCTGCACCGCGGCCGACGACCATCACCGCGGCGTAGTGGGCGGTTGCGATCAGCTGCCGATCCGACTGTGGGAGACGCCGTTCGACGGTTCCGGGACGTCCGTGCGGGACCTCAACGGCGGCGCGCACCGCCCGGCCGTGACGGAGATCCGGCGCACCGTGGGGCCCGGCGGCGCGCCCCGGTACACCCTGGTGGACGCGGCTGGCGAGACCCGCACCTACCCGGCAGCGATCTTCACCGGCCAGGCGTGGATGCTGCTCAACACCATCGACTGCGACGACGACCTGCTGCCAATCGACCACTGGACGGCCGTGGAGCGCACCCACTACATGGGCAGCTCCAAGGTGTTCGTGCTCGTCGACCGCCCGTTCTGGCTGGACCCCGATCCGGAGACGGGACGCGACACCATGTCCATGACGCTGACCGACCGGATGAGCCGGGGCACCTACCTTCTGGATCACGGCCCGGACCGGCCGGCGGTGATCTGCCTGAGCTACACCTGGTCCGACGATTCGCTGAAGATCCTGCCCCTCGACGCGAACGCCCGCGTGGAACTGATGCTCAAATCGCTCGGCGAGATCTACCCCGGCGTGGACATCCGCAGCCACATCATCGCCACCCCGAAGACCGTCTCCTGGGAGACGGAGCGTTACTTCATGGGCGCGTTCAAGGCCAACCTCCCGGGCCACTACCGCTACCAGGAACGGCTCTTCACACACTTCAAGCAGGACGAGCTGGACCCGCGACACCGGGGCTTCTTCCTCGCCGGCGACGACATCTCGTGGACCGCCGGCTGGGCGGAGGGCGCCCTGCAGACCGCGCTCAACGCGGTGTGGGGCGTGGTGCACCACCTGGGCGGAGCGACGCCGGCGACGAACCCCGGCCCGGGCGACGTGTTCGACGAGATCGCGCCGGTCCGGCTCGGCGACGAGCGCGGCACCCGCGCCTGAGAGCGGGCGGCCTAGCGCCGCACCGTCGCCCGGACCAGACCGCCGTCGGCGGGGATCATGGTGACGTTGCGGTGCTGCGGCCGTTCGGGCGGCGCGTCGGTGATCGCGAGGTCCGTACGCCTGAGGATCTCACTGATCACCACCCGCAGCTCCGCGAGAGCGAGCCCCGCCCCGAGGCAGCGCCGAGTGCCACCGCCGAAGGGCATGAGCCGCTGCGGCGAGGGTTTGACGCCGAGGAACCGCTCGGGCTCGAAGGCGAACGGCCGGGGGTACAGGTCGTCGCGGTGGTGCAGCAACAGGATGGACACCAGCGTGATCCGGCCGCGCTCGACCGCGTACTCCCCGAACCGCCAGGGCGCCAGCAGCTCCCGCGCCACGACGGGCACGACGGGGCGGCTCCGCATGGATTCGTTGATCAGCGCCTCGACGTAGGCGTCGTCGCCGGAACGCGCCGCCTCCATCGCGCGGGCATACACGTCCGGGGTACGGGTGAGCCGCTCGAACGTCCAGGCCACCGTGTTCGACGTGGTCTCGTGCCCGGCCAGCACGAGCGTGAGCAGCTCGTCCCGGATCTCGCCGTCGCCGAGGGGCTCGCCGTCGTCGCCGCGGGCGGCCATGAGCACCGTGAGGATGTCGGTGCGCCCGGCCCCGTCGGGCCCGTCGGCGCCCTCCCGGCGACGTTCGGCGATGACCCCGTAGATGGCGCGGTCCAGCGGGTTGAGCACCATCTTCAGGACGCCCCTGGGCTCACGGCTGCGCGAATTGATCAGCTGCACAACGGTGGCCAGGGAGTGCGTGGAGAGCTGGAGCAGCCGGATCATCGAGGACCGCACCGCAGACTCGGAGGGCGTCGCGCGCACGGCGTCCTCGATGCCGAACACCGCGGACATGATGACGTCCAGCGTGATGGCCTGCCCGATGTCCGCCAGCGCCACCGTCTCCCCCGGCCGCCACTCGTCGATCCGGCGGGCGGTGGCCTCGTCGATCCGCTCCTGATAGGCCGTCACCGCGCGACCGTGGAACTGCGGCAGCAGCAGGCCCCGCTGCTGCTTGTGCCGCGGCCCCACCGACGTGAGCACGGAATCCGGCCCGACGATGGGCCGCAGCGGCGAGAACCGGGTGGCCGACGGCGCCAGATCGGGCTTCCCCATGATCGAGGCGATGTGCGCCGGGTTGGAGATCATCACCACCTTGCCGGGGCCGCCGAGGAATTCGGAGCGGAACACCTCGCCGTGCCGGCGCGCGCTGCGGAAGGCGAGATCGCCCTCGCGAAAGGTGAAGCCCAGAGACGCCCGCAACGGGTGCAGGGCGAGTTCCGGCGGCGCCGGCAGGCCGGCACCGTCGTCGACGGGCCCCGCCTCGTCGCCGGATGCGCCGGTGGACCGGATCCCGCTCTCGGCGTCCGCCGACCGCAGGTGCCACGCGGGCTCGGGGATCCCCAGTGACCGTGTCATGGTGCGGGTCAGCACCGGTGTCATCGTTGCCATCGTCGTCCTCCTACCTCGATTGTGCTGCTGTCGGCGACGGTCCGCTGCCCGTCGCCCGGATCAGACCAGGACGCCGAGCGCGCCCTGGGGCCGGGAGTCGCGGTCCGCCTGGGCGCGGTGCAGGTCGCGGGCGCGGTAGTCCAGGCCGTCGCTGTCGTGGGTGAGCCAGAGGAGGCCGAGAACGAACGCGCCGAGGATCAATACGGTGAGCATGGTGTGCTCCTTCGTCGTGCCGCCGGGTGGTTCCGGGGTCGACTTCGACGCTATGGGAGCCGTATTCGCAGGTCAGCGTGCCCAGGGCGGAACTTCGCGTCCGCCCCCGGGTGGAGGGGAAATCCGCCCTGGGACGGACGACCGGGCCCCCGGTCGGCGCTAGGATGCATCGCATGCGCTGGCTGCGGTGGTTGGAGGCGCGGTACCGGAGGGACTTCGAGCTCCTCGGTTACGAGTACCCGCCGTACTACATGACGATCACCGAGGCGGCGATGCTCGCCCTGGTCATCGAGGCGGCGGTCCCCCGTTTCCTGGAGCGGCCGCAGGGAACGCAGCTGGGATTCCTCATCGCCGCCACGGCGCTCTCGCTGGGGCACATCGTGGTCAGCCTCATCCGCAAGAGCGGCGCCTCGCTCACCGCCCACTCCGCCGCGACCCTCGCCGCCGCGGCGATGTTCTGGACCGTCCCCACGGCGATCGACGTGGTGCCGCTCATCGTGATCCTCGGCATCACGCAGGTGGCCGCCGTGAGCACCAAGCGGGTGACCGCGGCGCACCTGGTGGTCTACGAGGCGGTGGTGATCGTCGCCGGGTTCGCCGGCGCGATCCACCAGGCCTGGCTCATCGCGCTCACCCTGTGCTTCGGCGCCGCCGTCGGGCAGCTGCTGCAGAACCAGTTGCTGCTGTTGCGTGCCGAGCGACGGGCGCAGACCGACCGACTGGCGCTGGACCGGGCCACCATCGCGGGCGAGGTGCACGACGTAGTGGCCCATTCGCTCGCCGTCGTCCTGCTCAACGTGACCGCGGCCCGTCGGGCACTGGAGTCCGACGACGATCGCGACGAGGCCGTGGACGCCCTCCGCGATGCCGAGACGCAGGGCCGCACCGCGATGAACGACATCCGTCGCACCATCGAGCTGCTGCGCGCAGAAGGCCCCGTCGACGCGCAGCCCGGGATCGACGAGATCCCCGAGCTGGTCGCGTCGTTCGAGCGCGCCGGGCTCGCCGTGGCGCTCGACTACGCGCCGCCCGCCGTCCCGCTCGGCGGTAGCGCGGACCTCGCCGCCTTCCGCGTGGTGCAGGAGTCCCTCGCCAACGCGGTCAAGCACGCTCCGGGCGCGCGGGTGGACGTCACCGTCGGGCCGCGCGCCCGGCGCGGTCACGGGGTCCGGGTCAGCTGCCCCGTGCCCGACGGTGCGCGGCGCGCCCCCGGGGGCTCCGGCCTCGCCGGCATGCGGGCCCGCGTCGAGAGTTCCGGGGGCACGCTGGAAGCCGGCCCCGCCGACGGGATGTGGCTCGTGGACGCCGTGTTCCCCCATCACGAAGGAGAAGCCCGCGCATGAGCGCAGACCCGATCCGCCTGCTACTGGTGGACGATCAGGACCTGGTGCGGGTGGGCCTGCGCCGCATCCTCCGCCGCCGCGACGGCTTCGAGGTGGTCGGCGAGTGCACCGACGGCGACGAGGTGCTCGCGGCCGTCGCCGAGGCCCGGCCCGACGTGGTGCTCATGGACCTGCGGATGAAGCGGATGAGCGGCATGGACGCCACCCGGCTGCTCACCGAGAACGGCGACGCGCCACCGGTTCTCGTGCTCACCACGTTCCGCGATGACGATCTGCTGTCCGCCGCGCTCCGCGCCGGGACCTCCGGGTTCGTGCTCAAGGACTCCCCCGCCGAGGAGCTGATCCGCGCCGTCCGCCTCGTGGCCGGTGGTGAGGCGGTGCTCGACCCCGCCGTCACCGGCCGCGTGCTGCAGACCTATCGCGACGCGAGCGCACCGTCGGCCGGCCCCGCCCGCGACGCGGAGCGCCTGACGTCGCGTGAGGTGGACGTGCTCGCGCTCGTCGGGCGTGGGATGTCGAACGACGACATCGCCGCCGAACTCGTGATCTCGATCGTGACGGTGAAGAGCCACATCGGCTCGATCTTCACCAAACTCGGTGTCCGCAACCGCGCCGAGGCGATTGTTTTCGCGTTCGATCACGGCATCGTCAGCCCCCGCACCTGACGCCGAGTGGTGGTCCGGTCCACGCCCCCGTCCACGGCATCGTCAGCCCCCGCGCGTGACGCCCGCTCTCCCTAGACATCACATCTAGGGAGCGCCCGGAGCGGAGCGACGGGGCGGAGCGACGGGGCGGAGCGACGGGCTCACTGGCGCTCAATGAACTCCGGGGTCTCCTTGTTCATCGCGGCGGTGCGGGCGATCGTGTGGTTCTTGCCGCGCAGCAGGCCCAGCTGCAGCGCCTGCTCCACCGGGAACGACAGCCGCGAACCGCTGTACCAGGTGTTCTCGAACAACGCCTTCGACGCGGCGACGGCGTCGGGCGAGCGCTCCTTGAGCTTCTCGATGAGCGAGAGCGCGTCCTTCATCGGATCCGCCGACACGCCGGTCACCAGGCCCCATTCGTGAGCCTGTTTGGCGGAGAAGAATTCGCCGGTCATGGTGAGCCGCTTGGCCAGGTCGATGGTGGTGAGCTGCGCGATCGACGCGGACAGCGACATGTCCGGGATCAGGCCCCATTTGGCCTCGAGGATCGAGAAATCCGCCTCGCTGGAGGCGAACCGGAAATCCGCGCCGAGCGCGATCTGCAGGCCGCCGCCGTAACAGTGGCCCTGGACCACGGCGATCACCGGCGCCGGCACGCTGCGCCACGCCCAGCCGGCGGCCTGGAAGTTGTTGGCGGCGGAGAAGCGCTTCGGCACGAAGTTCATCAGCAGCCGGCGCTGCTCCTTCCCCGCGGACGCGAAGTCGAGCCCAGCCGAGAACGAGCTGCCCTCGCCGAGCAGCAGCACGGCGCGCAGCGAACGGTCGTTCTTCGCGCGATCCGCGGCCCGCGCCAGATCGTCGATCATGTCCAGGGTGAGACCGTTGTGCTTGTCCGGCCGGTTCAGCCGCACGTAGGCGACCTCGTCGCGCACCTCGTAATCGATGTCCGACATTCGTTATCTCCTCGATCCTCGTCTCATCACCGGTATGAATGCAGCCTATCCGCCGCGTTGGTCCCCGTAGGGGAAGGCACGGCTGACGTAAACTCACGCACATGGCGGTCACGTTGCACATCACCGGCGAGCCCAAGTCGGACGCAGTGCTCTCGGAACACCCGTTCGCGCTGCTCGCGGGCATGCTTCTCGACCAGCAGTTCCCGATGGAGCGGGCCTTCGCCGGCCCGTGGAAGGTGCTGGACCGGTTCGGCAGCATCGACCCGCGGGACATCGCCGTCGCGGATCCGGCGCGGTTCGAGGAACTCTGCACCACGCCGCCGGCCATCCACCGGTACGGCCGCGCGATGGCCGCCCGGCTGCAGACGCTGGCGCAGATCGTGGTGGACGAGTACGACGGACACGCCGAACGGATCTGGACCGAGGCTGCGTCCGGCGCCGATCTCGTGAAGCGGATCGAGGCCCTCCCCGGCTTCGGTGCGCAGAAGGCGAAGATCTTCGCGGCGCTGGTCGGCAAGCAGCTCGGCGTGAAGCCGCGCGGCTGGGCGACCGCCGTCGGCGACTACGGCAAGGTGGGATTCCGGTCGGTGGCCGACGTGGTGGACGAGGACTCGCTGCAGAAGGTGCGCGCGTACAAGAAGGAGAAGAAAGCGGCCATGAAGAAGGCGGGGGCATGACCGGACCCGGACAGGACGGAAGACCCGAGCCCTACAACGCGGACCAGGCGTACTCGCAGGCCATCCCCCTGCCGAATCCGCCGCGCGGCCCCGTCGGGCCCGGCCCCGTGACCGGTGCTCCGCCGCCCCCTCCGCCACCGCCGCCCAAATCGGGCCGCAACGTGGTGGTGGCGCTGGTGGCGGTGGCGGCCGTGGTCGCGCTCACCGCCGCGATCGTCGTGGCGGCGCTGCTCAGCGGGTCCAACGGCGCCGATCCCGGCGACGCCACCACCGCGAGCGCGGACGAGACCGCTTCGCAGTTCCGGGCCGAGGACTGCCTCTACGACGTGCCCGCGTCCCCCAAGGTGGGCAACTGCGACGACGGCGGCTCCCCGTACAAGGTGACCCAGGTGATGGAACCGGGTCAGAAGTGCCGGCCCGAGCAGACCTCGATCGCCAAGGGCCGCTGGTACTGCCTGACACCGAATCTCAACGTGAACTACTGCTACAGCACGCCCGCGCCCGGCTCCTGGATCAAGGCCGCCACGAAATGCGGTTCGCCGGGAACCATCACCGTGGTGTCCGTGGTGCCGGGGCTCAAGGACGTCGGCAAGTGCACGGGCGAGTTCGACCGCACCTACTTCTTCGACGAGCCCGTGGCCACCGTGTGCGCCAAGGAGTACAACTAGCAGCGCCGGGCGCGCTCGGTCAGCCCTGACCGAGCTCGTCGACCTCGGCGTCCACGATCTGCGTGGGCCGGGGCCGGCGCGGGGGCTGCGCGGCCCTCGCCACCTCGTTGGCGGTGCGGAGCGCGAACTTGGGCAACGTCGAGAGCAGGTCTGTGACGGGCTCGGCGACGGTGTTCGCCGCCCCCATCACGTCCTCGAGGTTGCCGATCCGATTGTTCATCGCCGACAGCGTGGGGGTGAGCCGGTTCAGGGCGTCGGTCATCTCTGCCAGCCGCTGCACGACGCCGTCCTCCGCGGTCAGCGTCTCCACGATGCCGCCCTCGCGGGTGGCGCGGTCGAGCGGACCGTCGGGCTTGATCACGCGCTCCACGGACCCACCCTCGTCGAACAGGTCGGCCAGCTTGTCCGCGGCGCCGTCGTCGCCGAACAGGCGGTCGATCGCGCTGCCGTCCCCGAGCAGGTCCGAGACGCGGTGCACGATGAACGGCACCCGGCCGACCGCGGTCACCAGGTTCTCGTGGCGCGCGCCGCCCGCGGACTCGGGATCGATCGCGTCGGCCGCCATGCCGACGGCCTCCCGCGCGATCGCGGCCGTGCTCTCGGCCGCCGCGAGCCCCAGGCCCGCCGCCGCCAGTCCCAATTTCGCGGGACCGGCCAGCACCTTCGGTATCTCCATACCTCCAGGGTAGCGCCGCACCGCGCGCGGCGGATCCGTGAAAGCCCGGAGATCTAGACGCCCGGCGTGGGGCTCACGACGTACGTCACGGATTCCTCGTCCGAGGAGATCCCGACGGTGAAACCGTGCCCGCGGTACACCGCGCCCACCTCGCCCGCGTTCTGCGGCACGTCCGGAGCGACGGGGAGCAGGCCCGCGGCCAGCAGGGCGCGGGTCGCGGCCACGGTGTTCTCCCCGTCGACGGTGATCCGCCACATCCGGTGCCCGACCTCGATCACCTCGGCCTTGCGCACCTCCCCCACGACGGGCACCTGCTGCGACGGATAGTCGCCAGGCAGCGCGACGGGTTCCGGCGCCGTGCCTCCGCACGCCGCCAGGAGCGGGGAAACGACGAGGGCGGCGCCGATACCGGCGCCGCCCCTGATCGTGCTTCTCATGAGCCCTTAGATCGAGATCTTGCCCTCGGCGATGCCGCGGATGATCTTGCGCTCGCGGCGGGCGCGGGCGAACCGCGAACCCACGAACCAGACGCCGAGCGCGGCGACCGCTGCGCCGGCGGCGAGCACCGGCGGCTTCGTCAGCGTGGCCACGACGGACGTCTTGGCCTGCTCGGCGAGCTTCTGCGGATTCGCGCGCTCCCCGAGCTGATCCAGCGTCGCCGCCAGCTGCTCCCGGGCGCGCTCGATGTCGCGTTCGATGCTCTCGGTGTCACGTGCCACGGGTTCCAACCTCCGGGTCAACCAGCTTGCAGATACTTCCCCGACAATAGACCAGCCGGGCCGGAGTCACCGTCCGGCGGGGCCGTCGCGGCGAATGTCGCCTGCACCTGGAGCCACTGGGCCAGCACCTGACAGCCCGTGAGTTCGTAGTCCTCGTACCGCAACCGGGCGAGCGGCTCGCTCGCGTAGGCCACGTGCCGGTCGCCGCGCAGGTTGTACTCGCGGCCGCGGTACCGCACCCGCGGCAGGTAGCCCAGGATCTCCCGGCCGGCCGTCTTCAGGCGCTCCACGTCGCGCCGCCACTGGCGCGATCCGAAGGCGGTTCGGGTGGCGTTCTGGAACTTGTCACCCAGGTACTCGCCCGCCGCCCGCGGCGCCCACGTCGCGAGGTCACGCAGGGTGAAATATGCTGTGGCATCGGCGATGTCACGCACGAACGAGTCCTCGCTGGCATTGCAGATCACGTCGTGCGGATGCGAGATCCACTGCACCGGCAGCCCGCCGGGGATCGGCGGGCCGTCGCCGGCAACGCCCGAACCCGCGAGCGCGGGGTCGCTGCCGCGCGGCCGCTCCGGATCGGACACGAGGCCGGCGGCGATGATCCGCGGCTCGACGGCGTCGCCCTCCGCGATGTCGCCGAGCACGCGTCGCACGACGGTGCAGCCCTGGGAGTAGCCGATGAGGGCGATGAGGCCGCGGGTCTCCGCGATCGCGGCCCGGAGCCGCTCCACGCCGATCTCGACCGACTCGGTGAAGGAGACGCCGTCGCGGGCGGGCACGGGTCCGTACGACGCCGGGTAGCCCACCCAGCGGGCCGCGAACCGGTCGTCGAGCTCGGCCACCACGTGGCTCAGCATTCCGGTGACCTCGGTGCGGGCGTCGTCGATCCACGACTCCCCCGTTCCGCCGACGGCGAGAACGGTGACCCGGGCCCGGTCGGGGTCCGCCTGCCGGCGGGGCTCCCTGCTGGTGACGGTGATCGCGTTCATGGCTTCACTCTTGCCGGAGCACCTGAACTCCAGCTGAAGGGGTCGTTAAGAAATCCGGGATGTGGTCGAGCTAACATCGCAGGTCACAGCCCTACGTCTGACACACGGGGCACCAGTACAGGTTCCGCGCCTCCATGACCTCGGTACGGACGGGGGCGCCGCACACGCGGCACGGTTCGCCCGTGCGGCGGTAGACGTAGGTCCGCGGGCGGTCCGGGGCGTACGACGGTGCGCCGAGGTCGTGTTCGGCGCGCACCACGTGCATGCGGCCGCGTTCGACGCCGATCGGCATGAGGGCCACGAGATCGGCCCAGATCCCGTCGAATTCGGCGGGACCGAGGGAGCGGCCCTCGCGGTGCGGGTCGATGCCGGCCCGGAACAGCACCTCGGCGCGGTAGACGTTGCCGACGCCCGCCATCACCTTCTGGTCCATCAGCAGCGCCCCGATCGGGCGGCGCGAGCGTTCGATGCGCCGCCGCGCCTCCTCGGGGTCGGAGCCGGGCTGCAGTGGGTCGGGGCCGAGCCGGGCGAGCACCGCGTCCACCTCGTCCTCGGTCACCAGCCGGCACGCCGTGGGCCCACGCAGGTCGGTGCCGCCGCGCGGTCCGACGATGCGCATCCGCACCTGCCCGACGGGGGCGGGCGGCGCACCGTCGAGCAGGTCGAAGCCGGTGAAGGCGCCGTAGAGGCCCAGGTGGACGTGCACGATCGCCCCGCCGGCGTAGCGGTGCCACAGGTGTTTGCCCCAGGCGTCCGCGCCGAGGAACTCCCGGCCGTCCAGGCGCTCGGCCTCGGGCGCGAACCTGCCCTGCGGGCTGGACACCCGCACCGTCGAACCGGCGAACAGCCGGTCGTGATCGAGGGCGAGCCGGTGCAGCGTGTGCCCCTCGGGCACGGGCCCCTACGCCTCGGGGGCGGCGGGAACGGCGGGGGCGACGCCCGTGCGCTCGTACTCCGCCAGGATGTCGATGCGGCGCTGGTGGCGCTCCTCGTCCGACCACGGGGTCGAGAGGAAGGCGTCCACGATGGCCAGCGCCTCGTCGACCGAGTGCATGCGGCCGCCGATGCCGATGAGCTGGGCGTTGTTGTGCTGACGGGCAAGCTGGGCCGTCTCCACGCTCCAGGCGAGGGCGCAGCGCGCGCCGGGCACCTTGTTCGCGGCGATCTGCTCGCCGTTGCCGCTGCCGCCGAGCACGATGCCCAGGCTGCCCGGGTCGGCGACGACGCGCGCGGCGGCGTCGATGCAGAACGCGGGGTAGTCGTCGAGGGCGTCGTAGGCGTGGGCACCGCAGTCGACCACCTCGTGGCCGGCGTCCGTCAGGTGCCGTGCGATCTGGGACTTCAGTTCGAAACCGGCGTGGTCGCCTCCGAGGTAAACGCGCATGGCCCAAGTCTGTCACGAGTCGCACGAGCGCTCGAAGGCGGCACAGCCTACATTCGATGGCATGGATGAACGCACCGAGCAGAACCCGGGCAAGGATCCGAACGACGGGTCCGACTCCACCGACTCCCCCGCCGCCTCCTCGCCCGAGGCCGCGCGCGGCGGGGCGTTCAGCGACGAGCCGAACGAGTCGACGATGCCGGCGACGGGGGTCTTCCCCGTGGTCCAGCCCGGTGACTACGCGCGGCCCGACGCCGGAACCGGGACGCCGTCGGACGACGCGTCCGAGGCCGCGACCGGGACGATCCCCGCCATCCCGGCCGGCGATTTCCCCACCGAGCAGCACCGCGCGGCGCAGGCCGCCGGCATGCCGCAGCTCGGCGCGCACGATCCGGCGATGTACCAGGGGCTCGGGGGCGGACCGCAGTACCCGGGCGGTCCCGTGCCCGCCTATCAGCCGCCGGCCTACGCCGGCGCGCCGCGGCGTCACCCGTGGGAGATCCCGCTGCTGGTGCTGGTGATCCTGACCACCGCCGTCATCTACGGCGGCGCGCTCGTGCTCTCGCTCGTCGGGCTCATCGACACCTACGTGCTGTTCATCCTTCTGGTGCCGATCCTCGTGTTCTTCGCCCGCGGCCTGAACTGGGCGACACCGCGCGTCCAGGGCATCCAGATGACGCCCACCCAGTTCCCCGAGGGCTATCGGATCGTCCGCGAGGCGGCCGCCCGGTACGGCCTGCGCGAGGTGCCCGACGCGTTCGTCGTGCTGGGCAACGGGCAGATCAACGCGTTCGCCTCGGGCCACGGTTTCCGACGGTTCGTGGTGGTCTACAGCGACCTGTTCGAGGTCGGCGGTAAGGCCCGCGATCCGGAGGCGCTGGCGTACATCGTCGGCCACGAGGTGGGACACATCGCCGCCGGTCACGTGTCCTACTGGCGGCAGATCGGCTCGTTCGCCATGAGCTACCTGCCGGTGATCGGCTCCGCGCTGTCCCGCTCGCAGGAGTACACCGCCGACAACTACGGCTACTTCAATCAGCCGTCCGGCGCCCCCGGCGGCATGGGCCTGCTCGGCGCCGGCAAGTACCTCGGCAAGGGCGTCGACTTCGATCAGCTGGCCGACCGCGCCACCACCGACCGCGGTTTCTTCACCTGGCTGGTGAACCTGCTGTCCTCGCACCCCGTGCTCACCTGGCGCGCGGCCGCGCTGCGCAACCGGACCAAGTCCGGATCGCTGTTCTTCGCCCCGGGCCAGACGGTGCGCGGCATCGGCGGCGGCGCGGTGGTCCCGTCGGGTCCCGTCCCCTCGTTCGACACCCAGGAGACACTGGCCCCGCCGCCGGACCAGGCGCTCGCGGCCCCCGGCCCGCACCCGGGCCCGTTCGGCCCCCAGGGACCGTCGGCCGGAGGCTGACCGGATCCGGCGGATCGTCGCCGGGTCAGTTCAGCTTCTCGCCGTACACACGGTCGATTCGCAGGCGCATGAGGACGCGCCTGTCCGCGACCATGACGCTGCGGTACTCGTCCCAGTCCGGGTGTTCTCCCGCGCCGGCGCGGTAGTAGTCGACGAGGGCGTCGACCGCTGCGTCGGAGGGCGAGTCCGCGGGCCCCGCGAGGGTGACCGCACCCTCCGCGGTGGCCCACGAGCGTCCGTCCGCGCTCGTGAACTCGAGGGCCGCGCGCGGGTCACGACGGAGGTTCGCGGTCTTCGCCCGGCCGTCGGTCATGGACACCAGGATCGCGTCCGCGCCCCGGTCGTACACGGCGGTGACGGGCGACAGTTGGGGCACGCCGCTGGCCCGGATGGTCGCCAGGACCGCCAGCCGCGTCGCTTCGATCAGGTCACGAGGGTCGTACGCCGCATCCGCCATGACCGCTGCAACGACTCCGCCGCCGCGGTCATTCCCGGCCCCTGGCCCGTCGATGCCCGGCCCGGGCGCCCGCGTCAGTCGACCGCGCGCAGGAAGCACCGGGCCGCGCCCAGGCGGTCCTCGTCGTACCCGTCCCACTTGGCGGCGGGCACGTCGTCCTGCGCCACCTCGGCGAAACCACGCCGGGCGAAGAACTCGGCCGCGTCGGTGCTCACGGTGACCGCGAACAGGGTGTGCAGGCCGAGATCGCGGCACCGGTCGAGCAATCCGTCCATGAGGAGTCCGCCCGCCCCGAGACCGGAGAACTCGGACACCGTGATCAGGCCGGACACCTCCCCGCAGCCCGTGCCCGCGTAGAGATCCGTTTCGAGCCCCACGATCCCGGCGAGGTGCCCCGTCCGGAGCACACGCGCCCCGAGCCCGCCGACCGCCATCCGGGCGATCTCGATCCGGCTGCGCGGCTTGAGCACGCCCTCGTGGACGCCCTGCGCGACGAGCGCCTCGATCGCCGGGAAGTCGTCCACCTGCAGCTGCGCCAGGTGCAGATAGCGCCCCTGCGTGAGCACCGTCCCCCGGCCGTCGAAGGTGAACAGCTCGAACTCGAGATCTTCTGCACGGCAGAGGTTCACGCTGTACGCGCCGCCCGCGAGCGCCGCCTCGGCGGCGGGGATGAAATCGCCCAGCCCGCGCTCGTCGAGGTGGGCGGCGAGCCGTTCGCGATGGACGTCCATATCGGCGAAGCTGCGCGGCGGCGAACCCCAGCCCCCACCCGGATCGGTGAGCACCATCTTCGACGCGCGCACGCTCGCCGAGATGGTGCCCGCCGTGCGGACGACGGCCCCGCGGGGCGCGGCGACCACGACGCACCGCGAGTCGGCGATCGCGAGCCACAGCGCGGCGGTGACGCGGTCGTCCCACTCCGCGTCACCGTCGACCACCGGGCCGGTGACCGCGCGGGCGACCGGCTCCGCGTCCTCGTGGGCGGCGAGGAACACGAACCGGGTGTCCCCGTGCCCGAACTCGGCGACGGTGCGGGCCACCACCGCGATCGCCTCCTCGGTGACCGTCGGTAGCGCGACCACGATGGTGACACCGCGGAACTCGTCGATGAAGAAATCGCGCTCGGGAATCGGTACGCCGCCGGCCGTCAGTGCCACCGCGGCGTCGCGGGGAACCAGCGGTCGGGAGCGCAGTCTCCGCGGGCTCACGCGGGCGTCGTCGTCGATCATGGTCCCACCATTGTGCGGGACCGCCGCCCGGCGTCCGCGGTCAGTCGAACGCGGGCTCCTCGTGTCGGGTGCGCTTGAGTTCGAAGAAGTGCGGATACCCGGCCAGCAGCACCGTGCCGTCCCACACCCTTCCGGCGTCCTCACCGCGCGGGATCCGCGAGAGCACGGGGCCGAAGAAGGCGACTCCGTTGACGTGGATGGTGGGGGTTCCCACGTCGGGGCCCACCTTGTCCATGCCGGCGTGGTGGCTGGCGCGGAGCGCCTCGTCGTAATCGGTGCTGTCCGCGGCCTGCGCGAGGTCGGCCTCGAGGCCCAGCTCGGCCAGGGATTCGGCGATGACCGTGCCGAAGTCCTTCTCGCCACCGTTGTGGATGCGGGTGCCCATCGCCGTGTACAGCGACGGCAGGATCTCGTCGCCGTGGCGCTGCGCCGCGGCGACGGCCACGCGAACGGGCCCCCATGCGGTCTTCATGAGCTCCTGGTAGATCTCGGGCAGGTCCTCCTTGCCCTCGTTGAGCACCGCGAGGCTCATGACGTGGAAACTCACGTCGATGTCGCGGACCTTCTCGACCTCGAGGATCCACCGGGAGGTGATCCAGCACCACGGGCACAGCGGGTCGAACCAGAAGTCGACGCGGTCCCGGGCGGATGCGGTCGGGGCGGTTTCGGTCACGGGATCTCCTTGGGTGAGCGTGCGCTGACGATGACGATTGTTCTCCTTCAGAGCCAACACCGCAGACCCCGATCCCCTTCCCCGCCGCACGCGGGTCCGCGCCGGGTGGCATTGTGGGTCCGGTCGAGTCATCGGGCTCCCGCGGGAGCCCCACCAGCCGAGTCACGAAGGAGCGTCGCCCTTGTCCGCCCCCAATCTCACCCGGGTCCAGGCCGCCGAACGCGCGGGCGTCGTCGACGTCACGCGCTACGCCGTCGAGCTGGACCTCACCGACGGCGCGAACGCGCCGGGCGAGAAGACGTTCGGCTCCACCACGACGGTCACCTTCACCGCGCAGCCGGGCGCCGAGACGTTCATCGATCTCATCGCCACCGGACTGACCGCCACGCTCAACGGCCGCCCGGTGGACACCGCCGGGTACACCGAGGAGCAGGGCCTCGCGCTCACGGGCCTCGCCGCGGAGAACGAGCTGGTGATCGCGGGCCGGTTCTTCTACTCCAACACCGGCGAGGGCCTGCACCGGTTCGTCGATCCGACGGACGACGCGGTGTACCTGTACTCGCAGTTCGAGACAGCCGACGCCAAGCGCATGTTCGCGTGCTTCGACCAGCCCGACCTCAAGGCCGTGTACGACGTGACCGTGACCGCCCCGTCGGACTGGACCGTCGTGAGCAACGGCGCCGAGGCGGGCCGCGATCCGCTCCCGACCGGCGCGCACCGCTGGACGTTCGCCACCACCGAGCCGATGTCCACCTACCTGGTGGCGCTCATCGCCGGCCCGTACGCCGTGTGGAGCGATGCCTACACGGACGAGCACGGCACCATCGACCTACGGCTGTTCTGCCGCGGCAGCCTCGCCGAGCACATGGACGCCGAGCGTCTGTTCACCGAGACCAAGCAGGGATTCGGCTTCTACCACAAGAACTTCGGCATCCCCTACGCCTTCGGGAAGTACGACCAGCTGTTCGTCCCCGAGTTCAACGCGGGCGCGATGGAGAACGCCGGCGCGGTCACTTTCCTCGAGGACTACGTGTTCCGCTCCAAGGTCACCCGCTATCTCTACGAGCGGCGCTGCGAGACCGTGCTGCACGAGATGGCGCACATGTGGTTCGGCGACCTGGTGACCATGCGCTGGTGGGACGACCTGTGGCTCAACGAGTCCTTCGCGACGTTCGCCTCGGTGCTGTCGCAGGCGGCGGCCACCGAGTACACCTCGGCGTGGACCACGTTCGCGAACGTCGAGAAGTCGTGGGCGTACCGGCAGGACCAGCTTCCGTCGACGCACCCCGTGGCCGCCGACATCCCGGACCTGCAGGCGGTGGAGGTCAACTTCGACGGCATCACCTACGCCAAGGGAGCGTCGGTGCTCAAGCAGCTCGTCGCGTACGTCGGGCTCGAGCCGTTCCTGGCGGGCCTGCGGACGTACTTCGTGGAGCACAAGTTCGGCAACGCCACGTTCGACGACCTGCTGCGCTCGCTCGAGGCGTCGTCGGGCCGCGACCTGTCGGACTGGGGCTCGCAGTGGCTCAAGACCACGGGCATCAACATCCTGCGCCCCGACTTCGAGGTGGACGACGAGGGCCGGTTCACCCGGTTCACCATCCTCCAGGAGGGCGCGCAGCCCGGCGCCGGTGAACTGCGCACCCACCGGCTGGCGGTGGGCGTGTACGACGACGCCGACGGCAGGCTGGTGCGCACGCAGCGGGTGGAGCTCGACGTGGCCGGCGAGCGGACGGATGTCGCCGAGTTGGTGGGCGTGCACCGCGGGCAGCTCGTGCTCGCCAACGACGACGACCTGACGTATTGCTCGGTGCGGCTGGACCCGCAGTCCCTGCAGACGGTGACCGACCGGATCGCCGACATCGCCGACTCCCTGCCCCGCACGCTCGGCTGGTCCGCGGCGTGGGAGATGACCCGGCAGGCCGAGATGCGGGCCCGCGACTTCGCGGCGCTCGTGCTGGGCGGCATCGGAGCCGAGACGGAGGTCGGTGTCGTGCAGCGCGTGCTGCTGCAGGCGCAGACGGCGGTGGAGTCCTACGCCGATCCGGAATGGGCCGCCGCGGAGGGCCGCGCGCAGCTGGCCGCGGGGCTGCTGCGCCTGGCCCGGGAGGCCGAGGCCGGCTCCGACTTCCAGCTCGCGTTCTTCAACGCGCTCGCCGGCTCGGCGCTCACCCCGGGCGGCGAGGAGGCCGGGGTGCTGCAGGCGCTGTTCGACGGCGCCGACCCCGCCACGGTCGGGCTCCCCGGGCTCACGGTGGACACCGATCTGCGGTGGCGCACCGTCAACGCCCTCGCCCGGGCGGGCGCCCTGAGCGCGGACGCCATCGAGGCCGAGGTGCTGCGCGATCCCACGGCCGCGGGCGAGCGCTCGGGCGCCACCGCCCTCGCGGCGCGGCCGGACCTGCGGGTCAAGGAGGAGGCGTGGGAGAAGGTGTTCGGCGACGATTCGATCTCCAACACCATGACCCGCGCCGTCGCGGCCGGCATCGCCGCGCCGGGCCAGGGCGCGCTGCTGGCGCCCTTCACGGAGCGCTACTTCGCGGCGATCGACGAGGTCTGGGCGCGCCGCTCCTCGGAGGTCGCGCAGACCGTGGTGGTGGGGCTGTACCCGTCGTGGGACATCTCCGAGGCGGCGGTGGCCGCGGCCGACCGCTGGCTCGAGGGCGACCGGCCCTCGGCGCTCCGCCGACTGGTCCTGGAGGGACGCGCGGGCATCGTCCGCTCCCTGCAGGCGCGCGCGTTCGACGCGAGCTGACCGCCGCCGAGGACCGGAGGCTCACCCGTGCCCGACGACCGCGACACCACGACCGCGGAGGCGCTGATGCGCTCCCGGTTCGCCGCCTTCCGCGACGGCGACGCCGCGTGGCTGCTCACGTCCTGGCACCCGTCGACCCGGCCCGCGGAACTGACGCTCGACGAGGGGCTGCGCTGGCGTGGCCTGCAGATCGTGGACACGGTCGACGGTGCCGAGGGCGACGAGGCCGGCATCGTCGAGTTCCGCGCCACGTACATCGGGCCGGACGGTCACGGCGTGCTGCACGAGCGCTCCCGATTCGTCCGCGAGGGCGGCCGGTGGTTCTACGTCGACGGCGACTTCCCCGGGGATTGAATCCGAGGACCCGCCATGCGGGTGGACATGGCCCCGCATGGGTCGACGAATGACGAACGGCCCCGGACCGTGAGGTCCGGGGCCGAGTCGTCGATGCGTCGTACTACGCCGTGGGCGGCTTCACAGCCGAGGCCATGACGCGCAGTGCGGCGATGAGGCCGTCGACCAGGTCGCCCTGCTGGAACGGCGGGATGGCTGCGGTGACGCCGAGCTGCGCGACCTTGTCGCCCAGCCGGTCCTGGACCGCGCTGCCCGTGAGCACGACGATGTCCCTGGTGTTCGGCGAGACCGCGATGAGCGCGGCGTACTCGGGCTCCGGCGCCTGCCGCAGTACGGCCTCGGCTCCCGCGTGCACGTCGTCACCCAGGTCCCCGATGTAGATCGAGAAACGGGCCCTGGCGTCGCGGGTCGCGCGGATCAGCGCCTCGTCGAGGCCGATGAGCTCCTCGCGCGTGAACGGCGGGTTGGCCGGCGGATCGCTGGCCTGCCGGGCCGCGGAGATCCGGCCGCTGGAGGTGATGGCCGTACCGATGGGCAGATCGCCCGCCGGGACGGCGACGGTCTGTCCGTGATCACCACTTGCCACTTGCGGCACCCCCGATCAGGTCCTCGTTGTCATGGTCGCCGTGATGGGCGCCGTGCGGGCCCACCTGGGCCTCGTCCACGGCGCTGAACAGCATGGGCTCGCGCGTCCACGGCTCGCCCAGCTTGTACTCACCCGGCTGCTGGTACTTCTCGTTGCGACCGGTGGCCATCGAGATCACCGTGAGAACGACGATCACGACGGTGGCGATCACGGTGACAGCGCCGACGATGTTGAGGATGCTCACCTCAGCCCCTTTCCTGCGGCCGGGAGCACCCGGCGGCGTGCGGTCTTCTCGCGATCAATTTAGCCTATGCCGCTTCGAGGTCGAGATACCGACTCCACATCGGGTCGACCTCCTTGAGCGTGGAGAGCAGGCGCCAGTGCCGCCCCTTCGGCGCCCGCGGCTCGAAACGCAGGCTCCAACCGATTTCGGACAGCAGCCTGTCCGCCTTGCGGTGATTGCACTGTGCGCAGCAGGCGACGCAGTTCTCCCAGCTGTGCCCACCGCCCCGGGAACGGGGCTGGACGTGGTCGATCGTGTCGGCCTTCGCACCGCAGTACCCGCACCGGAACCGGTCCCGGTGCATCAGCGCCGCCCGGGTCATGGGGACGCTCGCCCGGTACGGGACGCGGACGTAGGTGCGCAACCGGATCACCGACGGCACAGACAGAGAACGGTCCGCTGAATGAACCAGCGGACCGTTCGGGTCGTCGTGGACCACATCGGCCCTGTCCCTGAGCATGAGGACTATCGCGCGCCTCATGGAGATCGCGGTGAGCGGCTCGTAGGTCGCGTTGAGGAGGAGCACCCGCCGCTTGCCCCAGGCGTCGCGATCGGTTCGGGAGTCGTCGGCTACCGCGGTGGCCGCGGATCGTCCCGCGCCGTGCGTTCGCTTCATACCACTCCTCGTCGATCGTGCGGGTCCACCGACGCGGCGGACTCGCCCCAGCCAGTGCACCACGTCGAAGGCGGTTTCGCACGCTGATTTCGGCGCATTTCGAGGGGCGAATCGAGGGACGGCCGGTGAACGCGAGGTGACGCGGTGAGCCGTGCCCCGGCTCGGGCCGCCGTCGTCACCCCGGGGCGACGACGGTCCGCTTCCGCGTCCCCCGGGCCGCTCGGGCGCGTCGGCGCCGCGTGCAAGACTGGGAAGGTGAGCAGCCGCGACCAACCGAACTTCTACGACGCCGTCGGGGGCGCCGAGACCTTCCGCGACCTGATCCACCGCTTCTACCAGGAGGTGGCCCGGGACGAACTGCTGCGGCCGCTGTACCCCGAGGAGGATCTGGGCCCCGCCGAGGACCGCCTCCGGATGTTCTTCGAGCAGTACTGGGGCGGCCCCCGGACCTACTCCGAGCAGCGGGGCCATCCGCGGCTGCGGATGCGGCACGTGCCGTTCCGGATCACCGAGATCGAACGCGACGCGTGGCTGCGCTGCATGGACACCGCGATCGCGTCGATCGACGACGACCGGATGCCGGCGGATCGCAAAGAGGAGCTGCGGTCCTACTGTGTGATGGCCGCGCAGATGCTCGTCAACACTCCGATGGGCGCCTGACGGCGTAGACGCCCCGCGACAGCCCCCGCGAGAGAAGGAAGCGATGACGCAGCCCGCGGCACCCCGCACCGCTTACGACGCGCCCTGGTGGAAGGACGCCGTCTTCCACCAGATCTACCCGCGCTCGTTCTCGGACTCGAACGGCGACGGCGTGGGCGACCTGCGCGGCGTGATCGACCGCCTGGGTTATCTGGAGCTGCTGGGGATCGACGCGCTGTGGCTCTCGCCGGTGATGCGCTCCCCCATGGCGGATCACGGTTACGACGTCTCGGACCCGCGCGACATCGATCCGTTGTTCGGGTCGGTCGCGGACCTCGACGACCTGATCCGCGAGGCGCACGCGCGGCACATCCGCGTCACGATGGACCTGGTCCCGAACCACACGTCGGATCAGCACCCGTGGTTCCAGGCAGCGCTGCGTGCCGGCCCGGGCAGCCGCGAGCGCGAGCGGTACGTGTTCCGCGACGGCCGCGGGCCGAACGGCGACGAGCCGCCGAACAACTGGCCGAGCGTGTTCGGCGGCCCCGCATGGCACCGCGTCACGGAGGCCGACGGCCGTCCGGGCCAGTGGTACCTGCACATCTTCGCCCCCGAACAGCCCGACCTGAACTGGCTCGACGAGGAGGTCTTCCAGGACCTGGCGACCACGCTCCGGTTCTGGCTCGACCGCGGCGTCGACGGCTTCCGGATCGACGTCGCGCACGGCATGGCGAAGCCCGACGGGCTTCCGGACATGGACATGATCACCAACCGGATCATGGACAACGACGAGAACGATCTCCGGTTCAACAATCCCGGCGTGCACGCGATCCACCGCCGGATCCGCGCCGTGATGGACGAGTACCCCGGGCGGGTCACCGTCGGCGAGATCTGGTGCAAGGACAACGACAGGTTCGCCGAGTACATCCGCCCGGACGAGCTGCACTTGGGCTTCAATTTCCGCCTGGCGGAGGCGGAGTGGGACGCCGCGGAGATCCGCGAGGCGATCGACAACTCCCTGATCGCGGTGGAGGGCGTGACCGGGATCCCCACCTGGACGCTGTCCAATCACGACGTGGAGCGGGAGGTCACCCGGTACGGCGGGGGTGCTCTCGGCACCGCGCGGGCGCGGGCGATGATCCTCGTGGAACTGGCGCTGCCCGGAACGGTGTTCCTGTACAACGGTTCCGAGCTCGGCCTGCCGAACGTCGACCTGCCCGACGAGGCCCTGCAGGATCCGACCTGGGAGCGCTCCGGGCACACCGAGCGCGGCCGGGACGGTTGCCGGGTCCCGCTGCCGTGGCAGGGTTCGGCTCCGCCCTACGGCTTCTCGTCGAACGAGAGCACCTGGCTCCCGATGCCCGCCGATTGGCAGGACCTCACAGCGGAGGCGGAGCTCGAGGACCTGGACTCCACGCTCACGCTCTACCGCACCGCGCTCGAACTGCGCAGGATGCGGCCGGAGTTCCGGGGCGACGCGATCGAGTGGTACGGCGCGCCGGGGCCCGGCCTGCTGGCCTTCCGCCGGATCGACGGCCGGCTCACGTGCGTCCTCAACGCGTCCGGCGCCCCGGTCGAGTTGCCGGACGGCGAGGTCATCCTGTCGAGCGCCCCGCTGGTCGACGGTCTGCTCCCGGCCGACGCCGCCTGCTGGCTCGCCTGATCGGGTCCGACGGTGCCCGACCCCCGCTCCGACCCGAAGCTGCAGGAGCTCGCGCTGCTGCGCAGGGTGCGCGACCGCATCGACCGCGAGTACGCGCAGCCCCTCGACGTGGAGGCGCTCGCGCGGGGAGCGCACATGTCCTCGGGGCACCTGAGCCGGCGCTTCCGGTCCGTGTACGGGGAGTCGCCGTACAGCTACTTGATGACCCGCCGGATCGAGCGGGCGATGACGCTGCTGCGCCGCGGCGACCTCTCGGTCACCGAGGTGTGTTTCGCGGTCGGCTGCTCGTCGCTGGGGACGTTCTCCACGCGGTTCAGCGAACTCGTGGGCCTGTCCCCGAGCGAGTACCGGCGGACGGCGGCCGGCGACACCGACGGCATCCCCTCGTGCTTGGCGAAGCACGTCACGAGACCGGTCAGGAATCGAGAAGCGCCGTATTCGCCGCCGTCCTAACGTTGTCCGCATGGACATCTACATTCAGCACGCTTTCCTCCCGGCCGTCGATTTCGAGGCCTCCCTCGCGTTCTACCGCGACGCACTGGGTTTCGAGGTCCGCAAGGACGTGGGCTACGGCGACATGCGGTGGATCACCCTGGGGCAGCCCACGGGCGAGCACACCACGCTGGTGCTGCAGCCGCCCGCCGCGGATCCGGGCCTGACGGACGACGAGAAGCGCACCATCGACGAGATGATCGCCAAGGGCAGCTACGGCTTCCTGGTGCTCTCCACCACCGATCTGCAGGCCGCCTTCGACAAGGTGGCGGCGACGGGCGCCGAGGTCGCGCAGGAGCCGATGGACCAGCCCTACGGAGTCCGGGACTGCGCGTTCCGGGATCCCGCCGGGAACATGGTGCGGATCAATCAGCTGGAGGTCTGAGCCGCGACGGCGCCGATGCGCTCGCGGGAGGTGCGGCCCCGTCGCTCGACGGGCTGCGCACCGACCGCCGCAGCCAGCCCTACCGGCGCCGACAGGTCCCCGTAGATCGTCTCGTGCGCACCGGCCGGGACCCGGTAGGTCTCGTGCCAGATCCCCACCCGCGCGCGGCCCGCGTCGTGGGTCATCGAGTAGAACTTGAGCCAGGCCGGGCGGTGCTCGAAATCGGTGGAGTGCGAGTACTTCTCAAGGTCGTCGAAGCTGCGCCAGTACTGCACCACGAGCGGGCCCGACGGGGCGAGCGCGTTGAAGCCGCCGAGGTAGCCGAGCGCCCCGCCCGCGGCGCGGTCGCGCTCGATCTCCGCCTGCATGCGCCGCATGGACCGGGCCACGAACAGCGTCTGGTCGAGGCGCCAGGCCCGCTTGGGCTGCATGCCGAGCAGGAACACCACCACGTCGCCGTCGTGGGTGTCGGTCTGGATGTCGTGCTTCACGGTTCCTCCTGGACAACATTGGATAGTGACACTACCCATATTGGAGAGCGGACCTATCCCATGTCAAGATCTAGGCATGAGATTGTCCGAACTCTCCGCGGAGACCGGCGTCAGCAAGGCCTCGCTGAAGTACTACCTGCGCGAATCACTGCTCGCGCCGGGGACCGCGATCAGCAAGACCCAGGCGCAGTACGGCCCCGACCACGTCGAGCGGGTCCGGCTGATCCGCGCGCTGGTCGAGTCCGGCGGACTCTCCCTCGCTCAGGTGCGCCGGGTGCTCGACGCGCTCGACAATCCGTCGGTCGCGCGACACGACCTGTACGGCGTCGCGCAGGAGGCGCTCGCTGAGACCACCGACGTCGAGGCGGACGCGGAGTGGACGGCCCTGGCCGCCTCTTACGTCGCTGATCGCGGATGGCGCGTCCAGGCCGGGGACGCCCTGATCCCCCAGCTCGGAGCGCAGCTCAAGGCCGTGGCGGACACCTGCCGCGTGAGCGGCCTCGAAACGCTCGACCGGTGGGCCGACGCCGTCGAGCGGATCGCCGAGGCCGACGTCGACACCCTCACCGGCGACGCCGCGGACGACCTGCGGACCGTCGTGGTGGGCACCGTGCTCTCGGACAGGGTGCTCGCCACCCTGCGCCGGCTGGCGCAGCAGGACCGCAGCGCACGCGTGTTCGGCGATGCCGATCAGACGAGCAGCCCGGGCCCCGCCTCGCGCCGCTGATAGAGCGAGCCGTACCGGGCGTCGATGCGCACCCAGGTCGCGGTCGTGGAGACCCGCACCGGCTCCTCCGGCCCGTCGGCGGCGAACCCCATGGCCTCCAGTGCGAAGGCGGTGCGCAGCGTGAGCGGCACCGTCGCACCGCCTCCGGTCACGCTCGCGACCTCCGAGTCCAGGAGCGACGGTGGCGGCCCCGCGGGCCCGCCGGTCTCCCGCCCCACCTCGACGCCGCGGGCGGCCACCTCGCGCAGCGCCTGCGCGGGCACCGAATCCACCGGCGAGAACCCCGCCCGGGGCGGCAGCGCACCGCGCCACGCCGAGTCCAGGGCGAAGCCCACGTCCACGTAGCCCGTGGGATCCGACGGGGCGGAGCGGATCGAATCCAGCGCGGTCAGGGCGCTGCACACCACGGACTCCGGGGCGACGGTGCCGGTCAGCACGCGCATCGCGAGCACCCCGAAACCCGTACGCCCCCACACCTCCACGCGCTCCTCGTCGCGCCGGCGCAGCCGCAGCACGGCCGAATCATCGGTGCGCAGCAGGCGGGTCGCGAATGCCGCGAAGTTCGACCGGGGCGCCTCCCCGGCCACGGTCAGCCTCCGGTCGCTCACCGCGAGAACGACTTCAGGTAGTCGCGCTGCTCGCCGGACAGCCGCCGCACGCGCTGCTCCCCCACGTCGAACGCCGCCAGCCGCACCTGCGCCACCACCGCCGCCGCCGAGTCCGGGTCGGCCGCAGCGGGCCGTACCTCGTGGTGCACCACGAAGTCCGCGGCCCGCACGGCGGAGGTCCACAGCGTCACCTGCAACGGCGAATCCTGGTGCCGGAGCTGGCCGCGGTACTCGACCTCCAGCTTGGCGAGCAGCAGCCCGTCCAGCAGGTCCCGCGTCGGCGCGTCCGGTGCGAACAACAACGGGATCCGCGCCTCCTCGAGCAGCGTCACCATGCGCGCGTTGTTGATGTGCTGGTACACGTCCATATCGGACCAGCGCACGTCGACGGGCACGGTCAGGCCCGATGCGCCGCCGTCGAAGGTGGTGCGCACGCCCGTGACGCCCGCCGCGGTGAAGCTGTACTCGGTCACCCGTCCAACGCTAGCCGACGGTCGCCGGCCCGACCTACCCCACGTGCCGCAGCAGCGACCGCAACGCGCGGGTGGCCACCGAGAGGCTGGACTCCTTGTTCGCCAGCGCGCCGCTGCCGTCCGCGGGGTCCAGGATCTCGCCGAGCAGGGAGCCGACGCGGTTGAGGCGCTGCGCGTTGTGCGAGGCCCAGTCGGCGATCTTCTGCTCGGGCGCCTGGTCCGGGTCGGTGAAGTTGAGCACCTCGATGGTGAGGGCCCGCAACGCGCCGTACAGGTCGTCGCGCAGCGCGAGCCGCGCCATCTCGCTCCACCGGTCGCCGCGCGGCAGCTCCGCCACCGCGCCCAGCATCCGGTCCACACGCAGGTGCTGCATGAGCGCGAAGTAGAGCCGGCCGACCTCCTCGTCCTCACGCTCACTGATGTCCGCGATGTCCACCACGTCCAGCAGGCTGAACCGGTACAGGGCGCGCGCCACCTGGCGCGCCAACTCCTCGGGCACGCCGCCCGCGATCGCGCGCTCCGCGGACGTGCGGGCCTGGGAGTCGTACTCGATCCCCCAGCCCCCCATCTGCGCGGACAGGGCGGCCACCCGATCGGCGTACCGGTTGACCTCGGCACCGATCGCCAGCGGCTGCGGCCGGTTGGTGAGCATCCACCGGGAGGCGCGGTCGAGGATGCGGCGGCTCTCGGCCAGCAGCGCCGCGGATTCGTCCGCCGACACCGGGAGCTCCCTGATGGCCTCCCACGTCGCGGGCAGGTCGAACACGCGGCTCACCGCCACGAAGGTCCGGACGGCGTCGCCCGCGGACGCACCCGCCTCCTCCGCGAGCCGGTACACGAAGCTCACGCCCGCGTTGTCGACCAGCTCGTTCACCACCTGGGTGGTGACGATCTCGCGGCGCAGCGGGTGCGCGAACACCGCCTCGCCGGCCCGCTCCCGGATCCGGTCCGGGAAGTACTCGGGCAGCCGCGAGGTGATCACGTCGTTGTCCGGAAGGTCGCTGGAGAGCACGTCGTCCTTGACGGCGAGCTTCACGTGCGCCATGAGGTTGGCCAGCTCCGGCGAGCTCAGGCCCAGGCCCGCGGCCTGCAGCTTGTCGGTGTCCTTGCGGGTGGGCAACGCCTCGAGGCGCAGGTCCACTCCGCGGTTGCGGGACAGATCCGCGAGGATCCGCGCGTGCACGTCCACCATCTTCGGCGCGAGCGAACGCTCCACCGAGAGCGCGGTGTTCTGGGAGACGTTGTCCGCCAGCACCAGCCGCGACACGTCGTCGGTCATCGACACCAGCAGATCGTGCCGCTCGGAGGCCGGGATGTCGCCCGCCTCGATCCGGCGGTCGAGCAGGATCTTGATGTTCACCTCGTGGTCGGAGCAGTCGACGCCGGCGCTGTTGTCCATCGCGTCGGTGTTGACCCGGCCGCCGCTGCGGTCGAACTCGATGCGGCCGAGCGGTGTGACGCCCAGGTTGCCGCCCTCGCCGATCACCTTGGCGCGCACCTCGTTTCCGTCCACACGGATCGCGTCGTTGGCGCGGTCGCCCACTTCCAGGTTGGTCTCCGTGGACGCCTTGACGTAGGTGCCGATGCCGCCGTTCCACAGGAGGTCGACGGGCGCCACCAGCACCGCGCGCATGAGCTCGGGCGGCGTCAGTTCGGTCACCCCGTCGGGCAGCCCCAGCGCGGCCCGGACCTGCGGGCTGATGGGCACCGACTTCTGGTCGCGGCTGTACACACCGCCGCCCTCGCTGAGCTTCGAGCGGTCGTAGTCCTGCCAGGACGACCGCGGCAGGTCGAACAGCCTCTGCCGCTCCGCGAAACCGGCCGCCGCATCGGGATTCGGGTCGAGGAAGATGTCCCGGTGGTCGAACGCCGCCACGAGCCGGATGTGCTCGGAGAGCAGCATGCCGTTGCCGAACACGTCGCCGCTCATATCGCCGACGCCGGCGGCAGTGAAGTCCTCGCTCTGGGTGTCCACCCCCATCTCGCGGAAGTGCATCTTCACCGATTCCCACGCGCCGCGGGCGGTGATGCCCATGCCCTTGTGGTCGTAGCCCTCGGATCCGCCGGAGGCGAACGCGTCGCCGAGCCAGAACGTGTAGCCCGCGGCCACGTCGTTCGCGATGTCCGAGAACGACGCGGTGCCCTTGTCCGCCGCCACCACGAGATAGGTGTCGTCGGCGTCGCGGCGCACAACCCGTTCGGGCGGCAGCACCTCGCCGTCGGGCCCGAGGTTGTCGGTCACGTCGAGCAGGCCCGAGATGAACCTGCGGTAGCAGGCCACGCCCGCCTCGCGCTGGGCCTCGCGGTCGGCGGCAGGATCGCCCGTGGCCTCCGGCGGCTGTTTGACCACGAAGCCGCCCTTGGCGCCCACGGGCACGATCACGGCGTTCTTCACGGCCTGCGCCTTCACCAGGCCGAGGATCTCCGTGCGGAAGTCCTCCCGGCGGTCCGACCAGCGCAGGCCGCCGCGGGCCACCATCCCGAACCGCAGGTGCACGCCCTCGACCTGCGGCGAGTACACGAAGATCTCGAAACGCGGACGCGGCTTGGGCGTCTCGGGGATCCGGCCCGGTTCCAGCTTGAGCGAGAGCACCGGCTTGTCGGCGTAGTAGTTGGTGCGCACCGTCGCCTGGACCACGTGCAGGTACGCGCGCAGGATGCGGTCGGCGTCCAGGCTCGTGACCGCGGCGAGGGCCGCCTCGACGTCGGCCTCGGCCTGCTCCGCCGCGTCGGGGTCCGCCTCGATCGGGTCGAACGTGGCGGTCCACAGCCGCTGCAGGGCGAGCACCGCGTCGCGATGCTCGAGCAGGACCTGGGCCATGTGTCCCGGGCTGTAGGCGAAGCCGCACTGCCGCAGGTACTGGCCGATGGCGCGCAGTAGCGCGACCCGGCGCCAGTCCAGGCCGAACGCGAAGATCAGCTCGTTGAACCGGTCCACCTCGGCGTCGCCGCGCCACACCGCCGCCGCGCCGTCGCTGGCGAGGCGGCGCAGTCCCGCCAGGTGCTCCGGCAGGTCCGCTTCGGCCACCCCATCGGAGGCGTTGTCGCGCAGCGCCTTCGGAACCCGCAGGCCGAAGTCGTAGAGCGAGCACAGCACACCGTCGGGCCGGCGCACCGTGTACGGCCGCTCATCCAGGACGTCGACGCCCAGCGACTGCAGGACCGGAAGCGCTTGGGACAGGGTGACCTTGCCCCCGGTGACGTACATGGCGAACCTCAGGCCCGCCTCCTCGTCCGTCTTCGGATCGTAGAAGACCAGGTCGAGCCCCTCCGGCGGCAGCGCCGCGATGCGCTGGACGTCCGCGATGGCCTGCTCGGGGGTGGTGTCCTCCTTGTAGTTCGGCGAGACGCCGGGGAGGTACTCGCGCACCGTCGCCGCGTCGGCGCCGGCCGCCGCGGCGGCGCTCACCACGTCCTCGTCCCAGGTGCGGCTCACGTCGCCCAGCCGCGCCCGTATCCGCGCCTCGTCCTCGGCGCGGAGCACCGGCACCGTCGTACCGTCCCGCGGCAGCAGGATGAATTGGATTCGGGCGATGGCGGACTCGGTCACGCGGGCGGTGAACCGGTCCACCTTCATCCCGGTCTCGTCCTCCAGCACGTCGATCAGCACGCCGCGGGCGCGCGAGGTGTACCGATCGCGCGGGAGGTAGACCAGCGCCCGCGCGAACCTGGCGAGCTTGTCGGTGCGCAAGAACAGTGCCAGATCGCCGTCACCCAGCTCGCGCAGGCCGCCGAACACGCGGGCGAGCTCGTCCTCGTCGGCGACCAGCAGCCGCAGGCGCGGGTAGGTCTGGATGTACTCGAGGAGCCGCTGATCGGCGTCGCCCGACGGGTCCACGCCGATCCGGGTGAGCACCCGCTCGATCTTGTTGCCGACCATCGGGATGCCGAACACGTTGTGGTGCAGGCCCAGCACGGTGAGGGCCATCGCGAACACCTCGGACGCGCCGCCGTCTGCGGGACGCGCGGCCAGCAGGAAGGGCGAACCGGCCGCATCGCCCAGGGGCCGCGCGAGCTCCACCACGGCGATGCCGCCGGGCTCTGGCGTGGGCAGCGCATCGATGACCGCGCGCACGTTCTCGTCGAGGTCCTCCAGGACACCCGTCCCGGTGCCGCCGCTCCAGGAGCCCAGGACGCGGGCGTTGCCGTCCGACAGCCAGTTCATCAGATCCGACGGGGAGCGCCCCGGCGGCTGCGTCGACACGGCGGCCGCGGTTCGGTTGAAGACGGACGGGTCTGTTCCGGGCTGCGCCACGGGCGTGCTCCTCCTGCGGGTCGAGGCAAGCGGGCACGCCGAATACACGGTCAGCACGCGGCGCCGTTGCCTGGTGTGACGGAGCCTGTGAGCTCCGCGCACCACACTACGACCGAGGAGGGGGCTACGTGCCAGTAATGACGGACGACGGCGCCCGGGACGGGTGTCCCGGGCGCCGTCGTCACCGCGGCTCGTGGAGCCGGCGTCAGTCGCGCGTGAGCTTGCGGTGCGTCACGGCGTGCGGCCGCGCGGCCTCCGCGCCGAGGCGCTCGATCTTGTTCGCCTCGTAGGCCTCGAAGTTGCCCTCGAACCAGAACCACTGGCCCTCTTCGACGTTGCCCTCCCACGCGAGGATGTGGGTGCACGTGCGGTCGAGGAACCACCGGTCGTGGGAGATCACCACGGCGCAGCCGGGGAACTCCTGCAGGGCGTTCTCCAGGCTGGACAGCGTCTCCACGTCCAGGTCGTTGGTCGGCTCGTCGAGGAGGATCAGGTTGCCGCCCTCCTTGAGCGTCAGCGCCAGGTTCAGCCGGTTGCGTTCACCACCGGAGAGCACCTCCGAGGGCTTCTGCTGGTCCGGGCCCTTGAAGCCGAACGCGCTGACGTAGGCGCGCGAGGGCATCTCGTTCTGGCCGACGGTGATGAAGTCCAGGCCGTCGGAGACCACCTCGAACACGGTCTTCTTCGGGTCGATGTTGGCGCGGTTCTGGTCGACGTAGCTGAGCTTGACCGTCTCGCCGACCTTCACCTCGCCCGAATCCGCGTCCTCCAGGCCGACGATGGTCTTGAACAGCGTGGTCTTGCCGACGCCGTTGGGGCCGATCACGCCCACGATGCCGTTGCGCGGCAGGGTGAAGCTCAGGTCCTTGATCAGCACCCGGCCGTCGAAACCCTTGTCCAGGTGGGAGACGTCGACCACGACGTTGCCCAGGCGGGGCGGCGTGGGGATCTGGATCTCCTCGAAGTCGAGCTTCCGGTGCTTCTCGGCCTCGGCCGCCATCTCGTCGTACCGCTCGAGGCGGGCCTTGTTCTTGGTCTGCCGGGCCTTGGCGCCGGACCGGACCCAGGCGAGCTCCTCCTTGAGGCGCTTCTGCAGCTTCTGGTCCTTCTTGCCCTGCACCTCGAGGCGCTCGGCCTTCTTCTCCAGGTAGGTGGAGTAGTTGCCCTCGTAGCCGTGCAGCTTGCCGCGCTCGACCTCGCAGATCCACTGCGCGACGTGGTCAAGGAAGTACCGGTCGTGAGTGACGGCGAGGACGGCGCCCGGGTAGTTCGCGAGGTGCTGCTCGAGCCACAGCACCGATTCGGCGTCCAGGTGGTTGGTGGGCTCGTCGAGCAGCAGCAGGTCGGGCTTGCTCAGCAGCAGCTTGCACAGCGCGACGCGACGCTTCTCACCACCGGAGAGGGTGGTGACAGGCGAGTCTCCCGGCGGGCAGCGCAGCGCGTCCATCGCCTGCTCGATCTGGGAGTCGACCTCCCAGGCGTCGACGGCGTCCAGCTGCTCCTGCAGCTTGCCCATCTCCTCCATGAGCTCGTCGGTGTAGTCGGTGGCCATGAGCTCGGCCACCTCGTTGTAGCGCCGGAGGTTGACCATCGTCTGCCCGAGGCCGTCTTCGACGTTCTCCTTGACCGTCTTCGTCTCGTCGAGCTGCGGCTCCTGCATCAGGATGCCGACCGTGGCCTCCGGGTCCAGGAAGGCCTCGCCGTTGGACGGCTGGTCCAGCCCGGCCATGATCTTGAGGATCGAGGACTTGCCGGCGCCGTTCGGCCCCACGACGCCGATCTTGGCCCCCGGGTAGAACGACATCGTCACGTCGTCGAGAATGACCTTCTCGCCGTGCGCCTTACGCACCTTCTTCATGGTGTAGATGAACTCAGCCACAGTCCCTGCCCTGTCGTCACGCGTACCCGCCCACCGGTGTGCCGGGGGCAAAACGTCTCCAGCCTACCGACTCGCCCGCCGGGCCACGTACCCCGCGGCGACGAGTCCCAGCCCGCCGCGTCCCGGCGCCGCACCGCCCGCGCACATATCCTGGGCGGCATGTCTCAGGTCGAGTACACCGCGTACGTCACCGCGCAGACCGAGTGGACGCGCGAGCAGGTGCTGGAGCACGTGACGGACATCATCCACCGGCGCGAGAACATCCCCCGCGGCGTCGACCTCCGGGTCCGGCTCAGCGACGCCGACGACGACGCAGACACCGGGACCACGACGTGGCGCGTGCACTACACGCTGTCCAGCGCTCGCCGATTCCCGGAGCCGCCGCTCCCGCTGAGCCCCGACTACACGGACGGGCGCCCGCACTCGTAGCCCCGCCGCGGGGCCGGAGCACGGCATCCGGCCGCCTACCCGGAGCCGCGGACCCCGAGGATCAGTTTGCCCACGGCACGGCGCTCGTCGATGGCGATGAGCGCGTCGCTCACCTTCTCCATCGGGTAGACGTCCCCCATCAGCGGCACGATCCCGCCCGCCTCGATCTTCGGCAGCAGTTCCGCCCACTGGCCCTGCAGGTAGCCGGGCCGCACCGTCGCGTACGCGCCCCAGGCCACGCCGACCACGTCGAGGTTGTTGAGCAGGAGCCGGTTGACCTTCACCTCGGGGATCGAACCTCCGGTGAAGCCGATCACGAGGATGCGGCCGTTGGCGGCCAGCGAGCGCAGGGAGTCGGTGAACCGGTCGCCGCCCACCGTGTCCACCACCACGTCGACGCCCTTGCCACCCGTGAGCTCCTTCACCGCGTCCCGGAACCCGTCGGCGAGGACGTACTCGTCGCTTCCGGCCGCGACGGCGGCCGCCCCCTTCTCCGGGGTGGAGGTCACGGAGATCACGCGCCCGGCGCCGAAGGCCTTCGCCACCTGGATCGCGGCGGATCCGACACCGCCCGCGGCGCCGTGCACGAGCACCGACTCCCCCGCCGCCAGCCGGCCGCGACGGAGCAGCGCGAAGTGCGCCGTGAGGTAGTTGAACGGGATCGCCGCGGCGGCCTCGAAGGACAGGGAGTCCGGGATCGGGAACACCGCCTCGGGTGAGCAGGCCACCTGCTCGGCGAAGGCACCGAGGAACGGCAGCGCCGCGACGCGCTGCCCCACCGCGAGCCCCGAATCCTCCGGCGCCGATACGACCGTGCCCGCCACCTCGGCCCCCGGGATGAACGGGAGGTCCGGTTTCACCTGGTACTGGCCCCGGGACTGGAGCACCTCGGGGAAGGCGATCCCCGCGGCGTGGACGTCGATGAGCACTGTCGAGGACCCGGCGTCCGGATTCGGGGCGTCGAGCAGTTCCAGGGACGTGGGTCCGCCGAGCGTCGTGATCTGCACCGTCTTCATGACTGCACAGTAGGCCTCCGGATGGCATCGCACAGGCCGATTCGCCGCGTCTCACGCGCGGACGCGAGGACCGGCGCGAAGCTGGTGACACCGCCGTAACAATCGGGCCCGAACCCGGAAACACCGCGCGGGCACCGTGGCTGCATGGACATCGACACGGTGTGCGGGTACTGCGGCGTGGGCTGCGGCCTCACCCTGCGCGTACGCGACGGCGCGGTCGCCGACTCGGTCGGCGATCCGGCGCACCCCGCGAACCGGGGACGGCTGTGCACGAAGGGGCGGACCACCGTCGACCTGCTGACGGCGGGCGGCCGGCAGAGCCGCGCCGAACTGCGGGAACAGCGCGACGCGGCCCGCAGCACCGTCGATCTGGGGGACGCGATCGCGGCCACCGGGCGACGGCTGCGGGCCATCCGCGACGAGCACGGGCCGGACGCGATCGCCCTGTACGTGAGCGGACAGATGACGCTCGAGGCGCAGTACCTCGCGACCAAGCTGGCGAAGGGGTTCCTGCGGACCAAGTGGATCGAGTCCAACTCGCGGCTGTGCATGGCCAGCGCGGGCACCGGCTACAAGCAGTCGCTCGGCGCCGACGGCCCACCCGGCAGCTACGACGACCTCGATCACGCGGACGTGTTCCTCGTGATGGGCGCGAACATGGCGGACTGCCACCCCATCCTGTTCCTGCGGATGATGGACCGGGTCAAGGCGGGGGCGAAGCTCATCGTGGTGGACCCGCGCCGCACCGCCACCGCCGCGAAGGCCGACCTGCACCTGCCGATCCGGCCGGGCACCGACCTGGCGCTGCTCAACGGGCTTCTCGCCCTCCTCGCGGGGAGCGGCGCGATCGACGAGGAGTTCATCGCGGCGCACACCGAGGGCTGGGACGCGATGGGCCCGCTGCTCGACGAGTATCCGCTGGACGGGGTCGCGGAGATCACGGGCCTCGACGCCGCGGACATCGCGCGCGCGGCCGAGCTCATCGGCGGCGCCGCGAACTGGACCAGCCTCTGGACCATGGGGCTCAACCAGTCCACGCACGGCACCTGGAACACGGTGGCGCTGTGCAACCTGCACCTCGCCACCGGCGCGATCTGCCGCACGGGCTCCGGGCCGTTCTCCCTCACGGGGCAGCCGAACGCGATGGGCGGCCGCGAGATGGGCTACATGGGCCCGGGCCTGCCCGGGCAGCGGACCGCGGGCGACGACGGTGACCGGGCGCACGTCGAGCGCCTCTGGGGCCTGCCGGAGGGCACGATCCGCGCGGAGGCCGGGCCCGGCACCGTCGAGATGTACCGGGCGATGGCCGCAGGTGACGTCAAGGCGGCGTGGATCATCTGCACCAATCCCGCCGCCTCCATGGCGAATCGGTCCACGGTGATCGATGCGCTCCAGGCCGCCGAGCTGGTGGTGGTGCAGGACGCGTACACCGCTACCGAGACGTCGGCGTACGCGGACGTGGTGCTGCCCGCGGCACTCTGGGCGGAGACGGACGGGGTGATGATCAACTCCGAACGGAATCTCACCCGGACCGCGGCGGCCGTGCCGCCGCCCGGTGACGCGCTCCCCGATTGGAAGCTGATCTGCCTGATCGCCGCGGAGCTCGGCTACGGCGACCACTTCGATTATCCGGACTCCGCGGCGGTCTTCGACGAGCTCAAGGGGTTTCACAACCCACGCACGGGCTGGGACCTGCGAGGCGTGGACCACGCGCGGCTCGAACGGGGCCCCGTGCAATGGCCCGCCCCGCCCGGCGCCGCCGAGCGCAACCCGATCCGCTACGTCGACGCGGGGCGCCCCGAGCGCGGCCCCCGCTTCCCGACGCCGTCGGGCCGCGCCCGTTTCCTGCCCCGCCCCTACCTCCCGCCGGCCGAGCTGCCCGACGACGAGTACCCGATGCTGCTGACGACCGGCCGGCTCGCGCACCAGTGGCACACCATGACCAAGACCGGCCGGGTCGCGAAGCTCACCAAGCTCAACCCGGAGCCCTTCCTGCAGCTGCATCCGGAGGACGCGGACCGGCTGGGCCTGCGCGGAGGAGCGCGGGTGCGGGTGTCGAGCCGGCGCGGCGGGGCCACCCTGCCGGTGGCCGTGGACGAGGCCGTGCGCCCCGGAGTCTGCTTCGCCCCCATGCATTTCGCCGACGCCTTCGGAGAGGAGGTGGCCGTGAACGCGGTGACCAACGACGCCGTGGATCCCGAGTCCCTGCAGCCGGAGTTCAAGGTGAGCGCCGTGGCGCTCACGCCGGTCCCGGCGGACCCGGCGCCGCCCGCCGGCGCACCGGCGTCCCCGCTCGCCGCGGCGCTCGCGCCGTACGTGTCGGGGCCCGGCGAGCTCTCCGCGGAGGCGTCCGGCTACCTGGGCGGACTGCTCACGGGCCTCAGCGCCGCGCCACCGTCCGGGGTGCCGGCGGTGCCCGGGGACGCCCCCCTCGCGCCGATCGCCCGAGCCTGGCTCGAGGGCGTGCTGGCCGGCGTGTACGGCGCCGCGACGACGGGCGCGGATCCGTCCTCCTCGTCCACCGTGACCGTCGTGTGGGCCTCGCAGACCGGCACCGCGGAGGGCTACGCCGCCGATTGCGCCGCCGCCCTGCGCAGTTCCGGGATGACGGCGACGGTGATCGGCGCCGAGCAGGTGGCGCCCGCACACCTCACCGGCACCGTGCTGTTCCTCATGGCGACCACGGGCGACGGCGACGCCCCGGACAACGGCGTCGCACTGTGGGACGCGCTGGCCGGCGCGGAGCCGGGCGATCTGGACCGGCTGCGATTCTCGGTCCTGGGCTTCGGGGACCCCTCGTACGCGGACTTCTGCGGCTTCGCCCGCAAACTCGATGCACGCCTGGAACACCTGGGCGCCACCAGGCTCGCCGCACGCGCGTCGTGCGAGCCGGACTACGCCGAGACCGCAGCCGCCTGGCTCGGCTCCGTGGTCTCGGCGCTCGCCCCGGCGGCGGCGCCCGCACCGCAGGCGGCGCCGGAACCGTCGGGGCACTCCCGGGCCAACCCACTCCGCACCCGCCTCCTGGAATCCGAACGACTCTCCGGCGACGGATCGTCGAAGGACGTGCGCCGCTTCACCTTCGAGCTCCCCGCCACCGCGCTGCCGTACCGCGCCGGCGACGCCCTCGGCGTGTGGCCGGTGAACTCCGGTGCCGTGATCGAGGAGTTCTGCGCGCGGACCGGCGTGGATCGCGACGCCGCGGACCTCGACCGCAAGGACCTCACCCGGATCACGCCCGAGCTCCTGCGATTCGTGGCCGAGCGGTGCGAGCACGACGACGAACTACGCGCGGTGATCGACGATCCGACCGGGTTCGCCGACTGGTCGTGGGGGCGCCAGCTCCCCGACCTCCTCGCCGCGCACCCCGTGCACGCCGCACCCGAGGAGTGGGAGGCGCTGCTGCGCCCGTTGACTCCGCGCCTGTACTCCATCTCGTCGAGCCCGCGGGAGCACCCCGACCGCGTCTCGGTCACGGTGTCCGTCGTCGGTTTCGAGCACCGCGGCACCCGCCGGGCCGGGGTGTGCTCCTCGCATCTGTCGGCGCTCCCCGAGGGTGGCGAGGTGGACGTGTTCGTGCAGCCGACCCGCGCCTTCGTGCCGCCGGAGGATCCCGGGACGCCCGCGATCATGATCGGCCCGGGCACGGGCATCGCCCCGTTCCGGGGCTTCCTGCACGATCGTGCCCGCTCGGGCGCGACGGGGCCGAACTGGCTGTTCTTCGGCGAGCAGCACGCGGCGACGGACTTCTACTACCGCGACGAGCTCGACGCCCTCGCCGCGGAGGGGGTGCTGACGCGTCTCGACACCGCGTTCTCCCGCGACACCGACCACAAGGTGTACGTCCAGGACCGGATGCGGGAGAACGCCGCCGAGCTGTGGCGCTGGATCCGGGACGGCGCACACGTGTACGTCTGCGGCGACGCGGCGCGCATGGCCCGCGACGTGGACGAGGCGCTGCGCGGTATCGTCGCCGAACACGGCCACATGGCGCCGCGCAGCGCGGACGCCTACGTGGCGGCGCTGTCCGCCGAACGGAGATATGTGCGTGACGTCTACTGACCACGACGACCCGGCCGCACCCTGTGACGCGGCCGTCATCGTGGCAGGCGGCGGCGCGCACCGGCTGGGCGCCGACAAGCCCGAGCTGGAGGTCGGCGGTAGGCGGTTGCTCGATGCGGCGATCGACGCCGTCGCGGGCGCGCGCACCGTCGTGGTGGGGCCGCCGCGATCGGTGCCGGACCACGTCGCCGTGGTCCGCGAGACCCCGCCGCGCGGCGGGCCGGTCGCCGCGATCGCCGCGGCGCTGGAAGCGGTTCCGCGCGAGGCGGCGACCATCGCGGTGCTCGCCGCGGACCTGCCCGAGGTCGCACCGTCGGACATCGCGCGGCTCGCGGCCCTGCGTGCGGCGTCCGGGGCGCCCGTGGCGCTCGCCGAGGACTTCCGCGGCCGGCCCCAGTACCTCCTCGCCGTCTGGGACGCGGGCGCCCTGCGCAGCGCCGTCGCGTCCCTCGACGGCCCCGAAGGCGCGCCCGTCCGCGCCCTCCTCCCGCCGGACGCCCCGCGGCTGCGGCTCCCCCTGGCCGACGTGGACACCCCCGAGGACCTGGGGCGCGCGCGGTCGGCCCCCGCCGCCGTCAGACGGGCGCTCCGCGCCGCGTTCTCCCCGCTGCCCGCCGCGCGCGGGCCGCTCGTGCCCGGTGCCGTCCTGGCCGAACCGCTCGTCGCGGCCGCGCCGTTCCCGCCGTTCGATCAGTCCGCCATGGACGGCTGGGCGGTCGCCGGGCCCCCACCGTGGACCCCGTCGGCGGCACCGCGCTGGCCGGTCACGACGCACCCCCGCCTGCGGGCCGGGGCCGCGGTGCGGATCGCGACCGGGGCCCGCCTCCCGAACGGCGCGCACCGGGTGATCCGGGACGAGGAGATCGTCCACGGCGCGGGCGAGCTGGACTGTTCCGTTCCGGACCGCAACGACGTGCGGCCGGCGGGATCGGCATGGACCGACGGTGCGCTGTTGGCCCCCGCCGGCACGCGGGTGGACTCCGCGCTGCTGTCGCTGGCGGCCGCCGCGGGCGTGCGCACCGCCGTCGCCCGCGGGCCGGTTCGGATCCGATTGCACACCTCGGGCGACGAGGTCGGGGCCTCGGACGGCACCGGCCTGCCGGAGACCGCGTCCGGCCCCGTCGCCGCCACCCTCGAGGCCATCGGCGCGGAGGTCGTGCGCGGACCGCACCTGCGGGACGCGCCCGCCCCCTTCCGGGCGGCGTTGCTCCCGGGCGACGCGGATCTGGTGGTCGTCATCGGCGCCACCGGCCGCGGCGCCGCCGACCAGCTGCGGGGCGCGCTCGGGGACGCCGGTGCGGCGCTTCTCGTGGACGGCGTCGACGTCCGTCCCGGCGGTTCGGTCCTGGTGGCGACGGTGCCGGACGGCCCCGTCGTGCTGGGGCTCGGTGGCAACCCGATGGCCGCGCTGCTCGGCACCGCGCTGCTCGCCCGCCCGCTCTGCGCGGCGCTCCTCGCCGAGCGACCACGGACGTCGGAACTGATCACGCTCGCGGACCCCAACCCCGACGACCGGTGGCGGATGATCCCCGTCGAACCCGACGGCGCCGGGCGCTGGCGTGTGCCCGCCACCATCGCGACCCCGCACCTGCGCGACGCGGTCGGCCGCCGCGCCGTGGCCCTGCTGCCGCCGCTCGCCCGCCCCGGCGACCTGGTCGAACGCCTCGCCTGAACACCTCCCCGGCTCCTCACACCCGCCGCGGGAAGCGCGTGAGGAAGCCGTGATCGACCGGCAACACGGGGGCACGAGGCCGCAACACCGCCTCCCTACCTTGGGTTCCAACGAGTTCCGCCGAGAGGAGTCTTCAATGGTTGCCGCGCGCACCGTCGTCGTCGTGGGTCACGGCATGGTCGGCCACCGGTTCGTCGAGGCGCTCCGCGCCCGCGACGAGGCCGGGGAATGGCGCATCGTCGTGCTGGGCGAGGAGGCCGACGCGGCCTACGACCGGGTGGGGCTCTCGTCCTACGTCGGCACCTGGGACCGGGGGGAGCTCGCGCTGGCCGGAAACGACTACGCCGGCGACGATCTGGTGGACGTGCGGCTCGGCGGCAGGGTCACCGGGATCGACACCGCCGCGAAGACCGTCACCACCTCCGGCGACGTCATCGCCTACGACGCCCTGGTCCTGGCGACCGGTTCGTACGCGTTCGTGCCGCCCGTCCCGGGCCACGACCTGCCGGGTTGCCACGTGTACCGCACCCTCGACGACCTCGACGCGATCCGCGCCGACGCCGAGGCCGCGCTCGCCCGCGACGAGGGCGCGGTCGGCATGGTGGTCGGCGGCGGCCTTCTCGGTCTGGAGGCAGCGAACGCGCTGCGCACGTTGGGCCTGCGTCCGCACGTCGTCGAGGTGAACCCGAGACTGATGCCGCAGCAGGTGGACGGCGGCGGCGGCGAGCACCTGGCGCGGATGATCGGCGAACTGGGTATCGACATCACCCTCTCCTCCGGCACGACCGACATCGCGCCCGCCGAACACGGTCTCGCCGTGACACTCAAGGACGAGAGCGTCGTGAACGCCGCGGTCGTGGTGTTCGCGGCGGGCGTGCGCCCTCGGGACGAGCTGGCCCGCGAGGCGGGCATCACGGTGGGTGAGCGCGGCGGCGTCATCACCGACCTCGGTTGCGCCACCTCGGATCCCGACGTCTACGCCATCGGTGAGGTGGCCGCGATCGAGGGTCGCTGCTACGGCCTGGTCGGCCCCGGCTACGCGACGGCGGAGGTCGTGGCGGACCGGCTGCTCGGTGGCGACGCGCAGTTCCCCGGCGCGGACATGTCCACCAAGCTCAAGCTGCTCGGCGTCGACGTGGCGAGTTTCGGCGACGCCCTCGGCACCACGCCGGGCGCGCTCGACGTGGTGGTCAGCGATCCGATCGGCGGCACCTACGCCAAGCTGGTGCTCTCCGACGACGCGTCCACGCTGCTCGGCGGCGTGCTGGTGGGCGACGCCTCGCAGTACGGCGTGCTGCGGCCGCTGGTGGGCTCGTCGCTGCCCGGCGACCCCGTCTCCCTGATCTCCCCGGCCACCGGCGACTCCCCCGGAATCGGCGTGGGCGCGCTGCCGGAGTCCGCCCAGATCTGTTCCTGCAACGACGTTTCCAAGGGAACGCTGTGCAGCGCGATCGCCGACGGCTCGTGCACGGTGGCGGAGCTCAAGGGCTGCACCGGCGCGGGCACCTCCTGCGGCTCCTGTGTGCCGCTGCTCTCGCAGCTCCTCGAGGCCGAGGGCGTGACGGTCTCGAAGTCGCTGTGCGAGCACTTCGCCCAGTCCCGCGCGGAGCTGTTCGAGCTGGTGCAGGCGAGCGGTATCCGCACCTTCTCGGGTCTCATCGAGCGCTTCGGCTCCGGAACCGGCTGCGACATCTGCAAGCCGACGGTGGCCTCGATCCTCGCGTCCACCAGTTCCGATCACATCCTCTCCGGCGAGCAGGCCTCGCTGCAGGACTCGAACGACCACTTCCTGGCCAACATCCAGCGCAACGGCACCTACTCCGTGGTGCCGCGGATGCCCGGCGGTGACGTCACCGCCGAGCAGCTGATCGTGATCGGCGAGATCGCCCGCGACTTCGGCCTGTACACCAAGATCACCGGCGGTCAGCGGATCGACATGTTCGGTGCCACCGTCGACCAGCTGCCGCTCATCTGGCGCCGCCTGGTGGACGCCGGCATGGAATCCGGCCAGGCGTACGGCAAATCGCTCCGCACCGTGAAGAGCTGCGTGGGCAGCGACTGGTGCCGCTACGGCCAACAGGATTCCGTGCAGATGGCGATCGACCTGGAGCTGCGCTACCGCGGCCTGCGCTCGCCGCACAAGATCAAGATGGGCGTTTCCGGGTGCGCACGCGAGTGCGCGGAGGCCCGCGGCAAGGACGTGGGCGTGATCGCCACCGAGTCCGGGTGGAACCTGTACGTGGGCGGCAACGGCGGCATGACGCCGAAGCACGCGCAGCTGCTGGCGGGCGATCTCGACCGGGAGACGCTGATCCAGTACGTCGACCGGTTCCTCATGTACTACATCCGCACCGCGGACCGGCTGCAGCGCACCGCCCCGTGGGTCGAGGCGCTGGACGGCGGCATGGACCGCCTGCGTGAGGTCGTGATCGACGACGCGCTCGGCCTCAACGCCGATTTCGAGGCCACGGTGGAGCGGCACGTGGACGGTTACGGCTGCGAGTGGAAGGGCGTGCTCGACGATCCCGACAAGCTCGCCCGTTTCGTCTCGTTCGTCAACGCGCCCGGCGCACCGGATCCCACCGTCGACTTCGGCGAGAAGAACGGCCGCAAGGTGCCCGTGCTCATGGGCACGCCCGCCATCCCGTCCCGGAAGGACTGACCATGACCGCCGTTCCCTTCGACCTGCACCGCTGGACCCGGGACTGGACCGCCGCCTGCCCCGTCAGCCGGCTCGAGCCGCTGCGCGGCGTGGCAGTGCTGCTCCCCGACGGGGCGCAGGTGGCGCTGTTCCGGCTGGCCGACGACAGCATTCGCGCCATCGGCAACATCGACCCGATCGGCCGGGCCGCGGTGATGTCCCGCGGCATCGTGGGCGACCGCGGCGGCTTCCCCGTCGTGCAGTCGCCGCTGAAGAAACAGGCGTTCAGCCTGCTCGACGGCCGCTGCCTGGACGCACCCGATGTCTCGATCCCCGTGTACGACGTGCGGATCGCACTGGACGGCACGGTGTTCGTTGCCAATTCCCCGGAGGTCCGGTTCGGGTTCCGTCCCCGTCCCGTCTCCGCCTGACGGGGAGGTCCGTTCCCCGCGCCCGGGCGCGCCGCATTACTGTCTCCTCTGGCTGACGAAGGAGACACGCGATGGCAGCGCAGCAGGACGGGCGCAGGGACGGTGTGGCCCGGGAACGCGAGAGCGGCCCACTCACGGCGGGGCAGGTGGTGTTCCTGATGAACTCCGTCGCGCCCGACGTGGACGCGTGGGCCGCCGCGGGCGCACCGCACGGGCGGATCAGCCCCGAGGCACTGAGGATCGAGGCGGACGGCCGGGCCCGGCTGACCGGCACGCCGAGCGTCGCCGAGGCGGAGGCGCACGCGGCGCCCGAGATCCTGGCCGGCGCACCGTCGACCATCCGGTCCGAGGTGTTCTCGCTGGCGAGCACGACCTACACGCTCCTCACCGGCCACCCGCCGAACCCGTACGGCTTCGCGACGGTCCGGCGGGCCCGGCCGGATCTGGGCCCCGAGGTGGACGGCGTGATCGCGCAGGCCACGGCGCGCGGCCCCGAGTTCCGGTTCCCGTCCGCCGTGGCGTTCTCCGACGCCCTCGGCTGGGCGCTCGATTCTCCTGCCGTACCGATCGCGCCCGGGGATCACACTCCGGCGGAGCCGGTGCGGTCCGCTGCCTCGGCCGCCGGCGCAGCGGCCACGCGGCCCCGCGAGGTCAAGCAGTTCATTCCCGATGCGGCGCTGCCGTGGATCTTCCTCGTGCTCGTGGTGCTCGCGGCCTGGGGCTTCTTCGCCCTCATCCTCCCCGGCTGACCGAGCGTGCCCGGCCGCGGGCGATCGCCGACGGGGCGGCGGGCTCGAGGCCGGCGTGCGCGCGCCGCAGGCACGCCAGCCGCACCACCGAAGGGTGCAGGCCCAGCGGCTCGGCCACCACATCGGCGCCGGAGTCCCGCAGCCGCTGCTGGAACAGGCCCTCCGCCAAGAGATACGAGGCCACGGCGACGGTGGGCGCACCGTCGGCCCGGACCCGCGCGACGACTTCCGGGACCGAGGGATAGCCCTCGCTCTGCTGACTGGGAGCGGCGAACGCGATCGAGACCCGTACACCGACGAGGGCGGACAGCGCTGCGGCGGTGCGCCGCAACTCGCCCTGCGCGTGCACGTCGCGGGTACCCGCGGCGGCCATCACCACGGCGTCGCCGTGCCGCCACCCGGCCTCCTGGAGCCGGCACAGCATGGCGCGCGCCAGTTCGGGCGACGGACCGAGTGCGTCGGTCACGGTGACCGCGGCGTGTCCGGACTCCTCGACCTCGCGCGGCAGGTCGTGCCGCACGTGGAAACCGCTGGACAGGAAGGCCGGGACCGCGACCGTCGGTTCGTCGCCGAGACTCGCCAGGACCTCGGCGGGTGTGGGCCCGAGGACGTCGACGAACGCCACCCGGACCGTCTCACCGAGGCGGGCGGACATCGCGGCGGCGAGGTCGCCGATCATCGCGACGCCGTGTTCGCTCCGGGTGCCGTGAGCCACGAGCAGGGTTCCCATGGATGCTCCTTCAGTGCTCGTCGAGCGCGAGGCGGTACCCGCGCTTGACGACGGTGGCGACGATCTCCTTGTGCCCCAGCCCCGACCGCAGCCGCGCGACGGCGGCCTCGACGGCGTGCGGGTCGTCCCCGCCCAGGGCCGTGAGCAGGTCGTCCCGGGAGACGACGGTGCCTGGCTCCTTGGTCAGCAGGCGCAGCAGCGTGATCGACGTGGGGGTCAGTTCGCGCCAATCGCCGTCGACGACGGCGCCGCGGGCGCGGATCCCGAGCCGGTGCCCGGCGACCGCCAGATCGGGTCGCCGGGTGGGGAGGTCCTGTTCCACGAGCCGCGCGAGGGCGCCCAGCCGCATCCGCTCCGGTGTCACCGACGTGATGCCCACGCGGTCGAGCGGGGTGGCGGTGACGGGGCCGACGCAGTACGGGACGACGGGGCCGCGCAGCGCGGCGGCGACCGCGCCGTCGAGGCCGAGCTCGGCCGCGCGTTCCAGCAGCGATGCGGCGGCCGGCGCGGAGGTGAACGTGACGGCGTCGACCTCGGCCACGGAGATCCCCTCGACGATCCGGTTCAACCCGGTTCGGTCGGCGGGCTGCTCCCAGCGGTAGACGGGGACCGACACGATCTCGGCGCCGAGGTCGCGCAGCCCGTCGAGCAGGCCCGGATTCGGGTCCCACTCGTCGGTGGCGCCGTGCAGCTGCACGGCCACCCGCTGCCCCGTGAGGTCGCTTCCCGAGAGGTGCGAGAGCACCTCGGCCGAGGACTCCGACGGGGGTGACCATTCCTCGCGCAGACCGGCTGCTCGGAGCGCCCCCGTGGCCTTGGGGCCGCGGGAGATCACACGGCCCGCGCCGAGCGCGGCGAGCAACTGCTCGGCGACGCCCCAGCCCTCCGCCGCCTCGAGCCAGCCGCGGAAACCGATACCGGTGGTGGCCACCAGCAGATCGGGGGGCTCGGCGAGGAGCTCGTCGGTGGCGGCACGGAGCCGCTCGTCGTCGGCCAGCGGCACCATCGAGATGGCGGGCGCGGCGGTCACGGCGGCGCCGCGCCGTTCGAGCATCGTGGTGAGCTCGTCGGCGCGGCGCGCGGCCGTCACGGCCACGGTGAACCCCGTCAGGGGTGCGGCCTGGGCCACGGTCATCGGGCTCCTCTCGCGGGAGGGTTCGGCACGGTCAGGTGTCCACGGAGGTGCCGAGGGTCTCGGCACGACGCGTATCTGCAAGGGTCCCACGCCCGCGGGGTGCGGGAGTGCGCACGTACACCCGCCAGGTCACCAGGGCGGCCACCACGTAGAAGGCGCCGAACACCCAGAAGGCCGTGGTCGCGGTGCCGGATGCCTGGTAGGAGGCCCGCAGTACCAGGTTGATGCCCACGCCGCCGAGGCCGCCGACGGCGCCGGCGATTCCGATCACAGCGCCCGACATGGCCCGCGAGTAGTGCGTCCGGGCGGCCTCGTCGCCCTCGATCGAGCGCGACTTGGCCTCGAACAGGCTGGGGATGATCTTGTACACGGAGCCGTTGCCGAGACCGCTGAGCAGGAACAGGGCGATGAAGCCGAGCACGTAGGCGGCCATCGCCGTGCCGGAGGGGGCGCCGGCGCCCGCCGAGGTGGCCGCGGCGATGAGGACGCCCGCGCCCGCGATCATGCCGCCGAACACGTAGAGGGTGACCCGGCCGCCGCCGATGCGGTCGGCCAGCTTGCCGCCGTAGACGCGGGAGATCGACCCCAGTAGCGGCCCGATGAACGCGATCTGCGCGGCGTGCAGGGACGCCTGCGCGACGGACTCCCCGCCCGCCTTGAACGTGGCCTGCAGGACCTGCCCGAAGGCGAAGGAGAACCCGATGAAGGAACCGAACGTGCCGATGTAGAGCAGGGACACGATCCAGGTGTCACGGTCCTTGACGGCCTTGCGCATGGCGGCCGTGTCGACGGTCGGGACCTGCAGGTTGTCCATGAACAGCGCCGCGCCGATGCCCGCCACGGCGAGCAGCACCAGGTAGATCGCGCACACCCAGTACGGCTGCCGGTTGCCCACGGTGGCGATCACCAACAGCCCCACCAGCTGCACCGCGGGGACGCCGATGTTGCCGCCGCCCGCGTTGAGGCCCAGGGCCCAGCCCTTGAGCCGCTGCGGGAAGAACGCGTTGATGTTGGTCATCGACGACGCGAAGTTGCCGCCACCGAAGCCGGTCAGCGCGGCGCACGCGAGGTACACCCACAGGGGCTGCCCCGGATTCGCGAGGATGAGGATCGTCGCGATCACGGGGATCGCCAGCACGAACGCGCTGAAGATCGTCCAGTTCCGGCCGCCGAAGCGCGCGGTGGCCAGGGTGTACGGGATGCGCAGGCAGGATCCGACCAGCGTGGCGGTTGCGCCGATCAAGAACTTGTCGGCCGTGCTCAGCCCGTACACGTCCTGCGGCATGAACAGCACCATCACCGACCACAGGGACCAGACCGAGAAGCCGACGTGTTCGGCGATCACGGACCACAGCAGGTTGCGCTTGGCGATCTTCTCGCCTCCCGATTCCCACTGCTCCCTGTTCTCAGGATCCCATTCGGTGATCGTGTGTGTGCGCGGCATGGTTGACCTCCCGGAACCGTCGGCGACCTGTTGACCGGCAACGTTAGGGAGACGATGTTGCGCGGCCACTGCCCCGCGTGTCCCGGCGGTGAACTCGTTCTCACAGCCGCACACATCGCACTGTGAGCCCTCCGCGGAATCAGAAGTCCGGGGCCGGACGCGCCGGAACCGGTCGCAGTAGCACCGCGCCGGACAGGTCGTCCGAGGCCTCGCCCACGCGGTCTCCGTCGGATTCGATCGCCTCCCCTCGCTCGGCGGCCGGCGCACCGTCGAGGGAACCCCCGGCCTGGTCCGGGGCACCCGGCATCGCGCGGGTGCGCTCCCCCGCGCCGGCGTAGTGGCTCGAGCAGAGCCGCAGGTTGAGGCCGATCGCGTCGGCCTTGAGGTCGAGCGAGCTGTGCTTGTGGCCGTCGGTCCCGTCGAAGGTCTCGTGCTTGAGCTCACCGTGCACCATGACGGGCCGCCCCTTGGCGATGGCGCCGCGCGCGTTGCGTGCCAGGGCGCCGAACGCCTTCACATTGAGCCACAGCGTGCTGGTCTGCTGCCACGTGCCGTTCTCGTCCACGTAGCCGTTGTTGTGGGCCATCGTGAAGCTGAGGAAGTCGTGGCGCGGATCGCGCTCGGATTCCCGGTAGAACAGCTCGTTCGTCACGAACCCCGCTGCGAAGATCATCACTCCGGGCATGGCGCCCCTCCTCGTCGTCCGACGGAACCGGGCCGATCCCGGCCGTCGAGGACGAGTGTCACGCCACGACCCCACCGCGAAGGGCGCTCGCGGTGGGGCCTGTGGAGAAAAGACGTTACATACGCTCAGTTGTGGAGGATGCGCCTCTTAGCGCGGTCTGCGACACCGTGCCGCGCATCCTGTGACGAGGGGTCATGCGGCGTCGCGCGCGCCTCGGTTCCGCGGAAAGGCTCCCCTCAGGTATGCGGGCGCCCGGAACGGCCGCCAGGCGTCGACCGGTTCCTCAAGGCGGTCGAGCACGACGTACGCGGCCGCCAGGTTCGCCCCCAGTCCGCAGTGACTGCCGTACACCTCGACATTCTCACTGGTCGGGCCGTCCGGGACGAGGCACGATCGGTGATGGACTATCCCGTCGGTGCGGGTGTAGACCGACGTGAAGGGTACGTCGGGCATCCGTCTGCGGGCTGCCCACTCGTCGAAGCCGTAGTCCGCCAGGTGGCGGTGCGCGAAGAGGTCGTAGACGGCACTCGCGCGCGACTGCATCCTGTCGGTGATGCTGAGCGGACTACCGAGGGTGATCACGCGGTCGACGACCTCGGGCCGTAGGTTGGCGACCTCGCGGGCGAACAGGCCGCCGAGGCTCCATCCGATCACGCTGATCTTCTCGCCGTTCCGCTCAGCGAGTTCCTCCGTGCGGCGCAGGATTCCGTCGATCACGGGACCGGTCGGCCCCACATTGCGTCCCAACCGCCAGGCGTGCGGGCGGTACCCAACGTCCGCGAGCAGCCGGCGCAGCGGCGCCGTGGAGCGATCGTCCGCCATCAGTCCGGGAATGACGAGGACGTGACGGCCCGCGCCGAGCCGGCCGAGGGCGACCATGTCGCGGCCGGCGACGAAGCCCGCGTAGTCGATGCCGGCCCTGTGCCCCTCGCTGAGGTAGTCGATCAGGCTCGGGCGGCGGACGGTGGCAGTGCTCATGAATCCTCCGATGTGGACGGTGCCGGGCCTTCCGGCTGATCCGGGGTCATGCGTTCCAGGAGGAGCTGGTGCTCGTCGAGGATGTACTCGGCCAGCCGATCGATCTCGGGGACTGCCCGCGGGCACCCGATCAGGCCGAAGTCGAGGCTGCCGTTGTAGCTGTGCAGCGTGATGTTGAGCGCCTGCCCGTCGGCGATCATCGAGACGGGATAGAACTCGAGGAGTTCCGAGCCCGCCAGATAGATCGGCTGCTGCGGACCTGGCACGTTGGAGATCACCACGTTCGCGGGCATCACGTGCCCGGTGAGGTTGGTGCGCTGCAACTCCCGGGCCGCCGTCGCGGCGATCGCGGGCACCGCGAAGTCACTGAACCCGATGATTGTCTGCACCGGCAGTGCGCCGTGCTCCGTCTTCGCTGTCTCCATCGCCTGGTTGACCGCGACCAGCCGCTCGACGGGGTCGCTGAGATGGGTCGGCAGGTCCGCCATGATCATCGAGACCTTGTTCCCCAGCGAGTCTTTGTCGTTCTCGGTCCGGATCGACACGGGGACCGCAGCCTTGAGCGGGCCGTCCGGAAGCGCATCCCGGTCCGCGAGCCACCGTCGGATACCACCGGCGCAGATCGCCATGACCACGTCGTTCACCGTGGCCCCGAACTCTCGCTTGATCGCCTTGACCTCGGCGAGCGGGACCTGGAACGCGGCGAAGGTGCGGCGGCTCGTGGGACGGGTGTTGAACGGGGTCCGGGGCCCGCTCGGATTGCTGATCGGGCGGGACATCATCTGCGCCAGGGCACCGCCCGGCGGCCATTTCGCGAAGTGGCTGAACATCTCCCACTGCATCTGCGCGGCCTTGAAGGGCCGCATGGCGTTGGCGGCCATGGCCGACGACAGCAGCGTCATGGGGTCAGGAGCGGGGCGGGGCCGCCACGGCGCGGGCTCGGGCGTGACGGTGTCGATGCCGGGGTCCGTGTCCAGGAGCGTCCCCATCAGATCGGTGCCCGACGCGCCGTCGATCAGCGCGTGGTGCACCATCGTCAGGACCGCGACCTTCCCGTCCTCCAGCCCGTTGATCACCGCTAGCTCCCACAGCGGGCGCGACCGATCGAGCGGCTTGGCGACCAGGCGGGTGACGATGTCCATGAGCTGCGCCCGACTGCCCGGGGCCGGCAACCCGACTCCGTAGACGTGATCGTCGATGTCGAAGGTCTCGGCGTCGATCCAGTACGGGTGGTCGACGTTCATCGGCACCTCGAGCAGCTTGCGGCGGAAGATCGGGATCCGGTGCAGCCGCGCGGCCACACGGTCCCGGACCCGTTCCACGGTGAGCGGTTCGGCGGCGTTCGGCGAATCGTAGATGCACAGACTGCTCACGTGCCCGTACACGGGGCCGGACTCCATATTGAGAAAGGAGGCGTCGAGCCCGGTCAATTGCTGCATGGTGGAACTCTTTTCGTGAGCGAGGTGGTCAACCGCGACGGGACGCGCGATAGTCGGCGAGGGCGGCGACGAGCGGATCCTTCTCGATCGCGCGCTTGAGGATCTTGCCCGAGGCGCCCTTGGGCAGCGCGTCCACGAAGTGCACGACTCGGGGGTGCTTGTACGCGGCCAACCGCTCCGCCCCGTAGGCGCGGATCGCGGCGGAGTCCGCGACGGCACCGGGACGGAGCGCGATCACGGCGGCGATCTCCTCCCCCAGGTGCTCGTCGGGAATGCCGAGCACGGCGACCTCGACGACATCGGGGTGTGCGTACAGTACGTGCTCGACCTCGCTCGGGTACACGTTGTACCCACCACGGATGATGAGTTCCTTGGCCCGGTCCACGATCCGGAGGTTCCCCTCCGCGTCGATCTCGCCGATGTCGCCCGTGCGCAACCAGCCATCGATCACGGTCTCCGCGGTCGCCTCCGGGCGGCCGCGATAGCCGCGCATCACCACGGGTCCGCGCACGTACACCTCGCCGCGTTCACCCACCGGGACCTCCGGGGTGTCCGGGGCACCGAGCCGGATCTCCATCTCGGGGGCGGCGGGCCCGACAGTGCCCGTAGGGGCGGGGACTCCGGGCATGGAGAAGGTGGCGATGGCGGTGGTCTCGGTGAGCCCGTAGCCCTCACTGATCAGGCAGCCGAAGCGCCTCTGGAACGCCTCGTTGATCTCCGGGGCGAGCGAGGCTCCGCCGGAGACCGCCAATCGCAGGCGGGCGAAGGCCTCCGCAGGAGTGTCCGGTGCCGCGTGCAGCATCGCGTTCCACATGGTCGGCACGCCACTGAGAATCGTGAGTTCCTCACGGACCACCGCGTCGATCAGACCGGTCGCGGTGAACGGCGTGACCAGGGTGAGCGAGCAGCCCGAGCGCAGCGCGGCGAGCATCACGGAGGCCTGACCGAAGACGTGGAACAGCGGCAGCGCCGTGCCCAGCCTGTCCTGCGCGGTGGACTGCGAGAGCTGCCCGGCGATCCGCGCCGCGGCATCGAGATTGCCGACGGTCAGCTCGGCGCCCTTGGGCCGGCCCGTCGTTCCCGAGGTGTACAGGATCGCCGCGACATCGTCGTCCGCGCGGTCCTCGGGCCCCTCGAGCGGCTCCACGCCCTCCGTGGGCGCGCCCGGACCAAGGGCGAGGAAGTCGATACCGGTCTCGCCCGCGGCGACACGGGCAGCCGCGTCGAGCCCCTCCCAGGCGATGATCAACCGCGACTCGGAGTCCTCGATGAAGTACTGGAGCTCGCTCGCGGTGCAGAGCGGATTGACCGGAACCACGGTCGCACCCACGGCCTGGATGCCGAGGTAGGCGATGACGAACTCGTCGACCGACGGAGCGATGAAGACGATGCGGTCGCCGGGTGCGATGCCCCACGCTCGCAGCATGGCACCGTATTCGAGGGCCCGTCGGGCGAGGTCACGGTAGGTGATGATGCCGCCGGGACCGCGCAGCGCAGCGGACTCGGGGGCGGCGGCGGCGTGCTTCGCCACCGAGGCCACTAGACTGGGCATGTTGTTGCTTTCCTTGCTGGGATGGTTTCAACGCCCCCGTCGCCGTGGCAGCGGCGGCGGGGGCATCACAGAGGGGGTGGCAGCCCCCTCACAAGATGATGCGGCCCTTGCGGACCCCGATCGTCAGGCGTCCGCGGCCTTCGGGACGGACTTCTCGATCACCGCGAGTGTGAAGTCGCGGTGGGCCGCCAGAAGGCGCTCGGCCACACGGTAATTGGTCTCGATGACCTCCTTCGCATCCGGCAGGCCGGCCACGACGGAGCCGGGCAGCAGCGAGGACAGGTCCGGCAGATCGAACGACGGCGCCTTCGCGGCGCGGTCGATGCCGGCGGGAAGCGAGTCGGTGGCCTTCTCGACGGCGGCGACCCACTGGTCGGTCAGCTTCTCGGTGATCTCGGTGTACGTGGACATTCGTTTCTCCTTGCTGGGATGGACACGGTGGACGTCATTCGTCGCCCACCATGGATTTGTAGGTCTGCACGAGCGCGGATCGCTGCCGCCCGTTGAGTCGGGGGTCCGCCTCGATCGCCGTGATCACGGCGTTCTTGTCCGGGCTCCCCTCGGGTGGCAGCCACCCCGCCAGCCGGAAGAGGACATCCGGCGACAGGCTCAGCCCCTTGGCGATGCTGGTGAGGACCTGCGCGGACGGCTGATGCCGCCCTCGTTCGATCTGACTGAGATAGGAATCGGAGACCTCCGCCACCCGTGCGAGGTGGCGAACGGAGAGCTGAGCGATCTCCCGTTGCGCCTTGATGTAGCGACCGAGGTCGTCGATCGCGTCGTCACTGAACGGATTGTTCATCAAACCCTCTCCGCGCCAGGCGCATCCGCCGATTCAACCGTCGAACCCGCGCATGCAAACTATATCACGCACGTGCGTGGTACACAACGCACTCGGTGTCTTTCGTCGAGATTCCCGTCCGCCTCATGCCCGAAGCTACCCATATGGACGGACCCGTGCGTGCGATTCCCATGAGGTTCGCGTTCACGGTCGAACAGGCGAAATGCAGATGACAGAAGGGGGTTCACGCCGGGTTTCCGAGAAGAACGGCGAGGATCTCCACCGAACCCAACACGATCGTGCTCGCCGCCACGACTGCGGGCAGCCGAGCGCCGGGCATCGCGGATCCCACACTCCCCCGCCGCTCGACATCCCGGCGGACCGCACTGGTGCTCCGGCGATACCGCCGGTGGATGAGTCTCATGATCACGATCGCCACGATCACCACCAGGCCGCACGCGAGCATCGCCCCCGCACCGGCGCGATAGGCCACGAGCCGAAGGACGGCTGCGGACGTGGCGGCGAGGACCAGCGCTGTCCGCTGCCAGGCGAGCGCCGTCCGCTCCGCCTGAACGCCCTTGTCCGGAACTCGCGACGCGTCGCGCCGACCGCCCGAGTACGTCACCTGCTCACCACAGCGCGACCGCTCCCACCACGGTCACCCCGACCACCATGAGGATCACCGTGAGCACGAGGTACGCACGGGCGCCGCCGAGCGGCCGCTGCTCCCGCAGCGACCGCTCGTTGACGTACCAGCGCCGGAAGGATTCGGCCGCACACGCCAGGCCCAAGGCGGCCGCGCCCACGGCGTAGACCCGCCCCAGTCCCCCGCTGTCGAGAGCCGGACCGATCGTGTGCAGTGCAGCTCCGAGCGCGATGAGGGCCAGCGCCGTGCGGATCCACGCCAAGAAGGTCCGTTCATTGGCCAGACTGAATCTCGGGTCGGGCTCGCATCCCTCGCCGTATAGCCGGCGCGGCCACCGTCGATCCTCCTGCGCGCCACCGGCGGAACGATTCACTGAATCGTGACCTCGATGTCGTGCAGCACCTTTGCAGGAGTCTCGGGTACGCCCGCCTGCTCGTCGATATCGATATCGACCCATTCGATCGACCCGGTGAATTCGCCTCGGAGCGTGTCGTATCCGGACGGTACGACGCCGCTACCGATGTCGCAGCCGACGTCGGTGCTTCCGGAGTACAGGAACGGGACCGTCCGCGCGATCCGGCCGGAGCCGGCCACAGCCCCGTCGACCGTGAGTGTGACACCCCCTCCCCGGCCGAAGCCGGGCTGCTCGTCCACCTCGAAGGCGAAGGCGACCTCGTGCGCGCCCGGCTCGACCGCGTCGACGCTCACGACGTCCGTGGACTCCATCGCGAGGTAGTTGTGCGTGTAGACCAGGCGCCCTGCCTCCATCCGCAGGCACCATCCCGAGAACCTGCTGCCCTGGGCGAAAATCACGCCCGCGGCGCCGTCGGGAACCGTGATCGACGCCGTGACGCGGTGCGACTTGTTCTTCACGTTCGGCACCGCCTCGCGCGCGAGACGGACCATCCCGGGGTAGAGCCGCATCGAGGTGCGGCCGCGCAGCAGGTCGGGTCGCCCGGCCACATCGGAATTGAACCGTTCCGAGCGGCGGTCGTCCAGCGGGAGAACGTGATTGCGCTCCGCCTCGTCGAGGAAGAGCTGCTGTAGCTCGGCGAGCTTCTCGGGCATCTCCGCCGCCAGATTCCGCGCCTGACTCCAGTCGTCCGGCGCGTACAGCTCCCAGTCGTCGTCCTCGAGGGGCGGGACGTTGGTCAGGTCCCACGGAGTCCCGTGCTTGGTGCAGGCCGACCAGCCGTCGTGGTACACACCGCGATTGCCGAACATCTCGAAATACTGGGTCACCACCCGCTCGGGGGCGTCCGGCGTGCGCAACGCCTCCGCGAAGCTGTGCCCGTCGATCCGCTGCTGCGGTACGCCGTTGACGGATTCGGGGACGGGCAGACCTGCGAGCTCGAGGATCGTCGGATAGACGTCGATGACATGCTGCCAGTGGTCCCGGACGGTGCCGGCTCCGTCGATCCCCTCCGGCCAGTGCGCGACCATGCCCACGCGGGTTCCGCCCCAGTGCGAGGCGACCTGCTTGGTCCACTGGTACGGGGCATCCATCGCGTGTGCCCACGCGGCCGGGTAGTGGTTGTACGCGGTCGGCCCGCCGATCTCGTCCAGCCTCGCGAGGATGTTCTCCGTGGTGTCGTGAACGCCGTTGAGAGCGGCGATCTCGTTGAAGTTCCCGGCCAGCCCACCCTCCCCGGACGCGCCGTTGTCGCCGAGGATGTACAGGATGACCGTGTTGTCGAGTTCGCCGGCCGTCTCGATCGCATCGACCAGACGCCCCACCTGGTGGTCGGTGTGCTCCGCGAAGCCCGCGAAGGCCTCCATCAGCCGACACGCGACCGTCCGCTCGTCATCGGACAGGCTGTCCCAGGCCGGGAGTTCGTCGTGGCGGCGGGTCAGCTCACAGTCCTGCGGAACCACGCCGAGCGCCTTCTGCCGCTCGAGCATCCGCTCGCGCTCGACGTCCCAACCGTGGTCGAAGTGCCCGCGGTACTTCTCGATCCACTCCTGCGGCACGTGGTGCGGAGCGTGGGTCGCTCCGAAGGAGAGGTAGACGAAGAAGGGCTTGTCCGGCGCCAGCACCCGCTGGTTCCGGGTCCACTCGATCGCGCGATCGGTGATGTCCACACTGAAGTGGTAGTCGGGGTCGTCCGGCACGTCGACCGGAGTGGTGCCCTCGTGCAGCGACGGGGACCACTGGTCGGTCTCGCCGCCCATGAGGCCGTAGAACTTCTCGAAGCCCTCGCCCGTGGGCCACCGGTCGAACGGGCCCGCGGCGCTGACCTCCCACTCCGGGGTCTGGTGCATCTTGCCGAAGGCCGCCGTGTTGTAGCCGTTCATCCGCAGCACCTCGGCGAGGGTCGCAGCGGTGTTGGGCCGCACCGAGGTGTACCCCGGAACAGAGGTCGCGAGGTTCGTGATCGTCCCCATGTTCACGGCGTGGTGATTACGTCCGGTCAGCAGCGCTGCGCGCGTGGGCGAACAGAGCGCGGTGGTGTGGAACCGGCTGAACTTGACGCCGGTGTCCCCGAGGCGTTCGGCGGTCGGCATCGAGCACGAGCCGCCGTACGCCGACGATGTTCCGAACCCCATGTCGTCGAGGAGGACGACGACCACATTCGGGGCGCCCTCCGGCGGACGCAACGGCGTCAACTTCTCGTACGAGGTGCCGCGTGCGTCGAGACGGTCGCTGGTGGGCGGTTCCACGTCGCGAATCGGTAGGTGGGAACGGTCGATTGGAGTCACAGGTCACCTCGAGGGATCGGTCGTAGGGATGGGAGTCATGGCGCGGTCCGTCGCGGACCGCTGGTCAGGAGCGGAGGCCGAAGCGGCGCGCGTCGGCGTCGGGATGCATCGCGAATGCACCCACGATTCGGCAGACCAGCAGAATCGCCCCGGACACGAGGAAGACCTCGTCGAACGCGGCCGCTGGTCCGCCTGCGGCGTCGATGATCCGGCCGGTCACGGTCGGCGCGATCACGCCGGTCATGGTCACGATCGCCGTGGCCGTGGCCATCACGGCGCCGCGTTGCTTGACCGGACTGATCCTGCCGGCCATGAGGAAGGACAGGGGGTAGAAGGCACTGGGGATGCCGAAGGCGACGGCGACCAGGACGAGCAGCACCGTGCCGGAGGTGTGCCCGACGAACACCGCGCACACGCCGGCGAGGACGACCATCGCTCCGGCGAGCACCCCGAGCGACCAACGTGCGCTCACACCCGCACGGACGAGCCGCTCGGAGACCAGGGGGATGACCAGGATCGCGACCGCGCTCACGATGTGCGGGCTGGACACCAACACCGCCGTGGTCTGCGCGGAGTACCCGCGACCGCGCTCGAGCAAGGTCGGCAGCCAGGCCGTCGACACGGCGAGGGCCCAGTACGCGCCGGCACCCGCAACGATCGTGCCCAGCCAGGTCCGGGAGGTGAACAACCTCGCGTACCCGACGGTGCGCTCCTCGGACGTGCTCGTCGCCCTCGCCTCGGCGGTCGACGAGTACTCGCGGTACGGACCCTCCTTGCCGATGACGTACCATGCTGCAGCCCACACGATTCCGACGATCGCGAGCGCCGCGAATCCCGACCGCCAGCCGTGATTGGCGATGAAGTAGGCGAGAGTCGGCGCCGTGACCGCGAGTCCGAGCGCTCCGCCCATCGTCGTCAAGGCGGTGGGAATCGCCCGGGCGTTCTCGGGGAACCACTTCTGCACGGCGTGGGCCGCCATCGGCGCGGTCGGCCCCTCGGCACCGCCGAGCGCGATGCGGCTGGCGTAGAGCATGGGGACGGACGCGGCGAGGAGTACCGGCAGTGTCGCGAGCGACCACAGGACCGCGATGACGCCGAGGATCGTGGTCGTCGAGACGCGGTTCGAGACGAATCCGACGATCACCGCGGCAAGGCTGAACAACAGGTAGAAGCTGGACGAGATGCCGCCGAACTGCGTCGCACTGAGACCGAGCTCGGCCATGATCGGCTTCGCCGCGAGCCCGAGGACGGCCTTGTCGCCGAAGTTGATCATCATCAGCACGACGATCATGAGCGTGACCGCCCACGCACGCCGAGGCGAAGCCGACACCCGTTCTGCACCTACGGGTTCGATAGCGACCATTATTCTGCTTCTCCGTTACTGCCGGCGACTCTCTTCCGTTCAGTGTGAGCCGCATCTCACCACATGGGAAGTGCATAGTCTTCATGCCAGTCATGCATGCCGCGAATAGCCGAGGCGGACCGATCACGGAGAACGACCTCTAGGATGACACCGCGACCGAGCCGAACCCATCGGACGACAACATGATTCGCACCCCGCACCAGGAGGACGCGCATGAGCGAGCCACGAATCACCGCCCCCAACACCTCGTGCTGCGCGCCGGCCGGCCCGGCGGCGGTGTCCCGAGCAGGGAGCACCCCTCGACCGGACCGGCGCAACACTCGCGGGCAGATCCTGGTGACCGGCGGACGCTTCCGCATGGGCGACCCGTTCGACGAGGGCCATCCCGCGGACGGCGAGACTCCCGTCCACCACGTGGAACTCAGCCCATTCCACCTCGATGCCACCTCCGTGACCAACGCGCAGTTCGCCACGTTCGTCAAGGAGACCGGTCACGTGACCAGCGCGGAGGACTTGGGACTGTCCGCCGTCTTCCACCTCGCCGCCGAACCGGCTGTGCGTGCCGCCGCCGGGAGGGTCGAGGAGGCCCCGTGGTGGCTGGTGGTCGACGGAGCCGACTGGCGTCACCCCGAGGGTCCCGGATCGACCGTGACGGATCGGCAGAACCACCCCGTCGTGCACGTCTCGTGGCACGACGCCCTGGCCTACTGCGCATGGGCCGGCAAACGCCTGCCCACCGAGGCCGAGTGGGAGTACGCAGCGCGGGGCGGGCTGGTCGGCGCGCGGTATCCGTGGGGGAACGAATTGCTGCCGCGCGGACGGTGGCGGTGCAACATCTGGCAGGGCGAGTTCCCCACGCGCAACACCCTCGACGACGGGCATCTCACCACAGCACCCGTGAAGTCGTACGCCCCGAACGGCTACGGATTCTGGCAGATGGCGGGGAACGTCTGGGAGTGGTGCGCGGACCGCTTCGGCGCGGACTACTACGCCCACTCCCCGGTCGCCGATCCTTCCGGGCCCAGCGAACCCTCCGAGGGCGAGCGCCGAGTCATGCGTGGTGGCTCATACCTCTGCCACGACTCCTACTGCAACAGATACCGGGTCGCCGCACGGTCCGGCAACACCGCGGACTCCGCGTCGGCGAACATCGGCTTCCGGTGCGCGAACGACGCCCGAGAGTCGTGATCAACCGAGGGACTTCAGGATTCGCAGAACCACTCTCGGGCGTGATCAACAACAAGCGTTTCAGTACGGCGCATCCTACTTTCTGACCACCTGTCAATTCTCCTTGGCGACCTGTCGAGCCGGATATAGCGTGTGAAACCAATCACACGCCCCCCAAGTATCTTTCGCAGGGAGAGTTCACCATGACCGACGATGGAATGGTCGCCACGGCCGCCACCGAGGACCGGACGGCCACAGCGCGAGCACCGAAAGGCAAGAAGAGCCGCGCGGAAAGCCGACTCACCCTCAAGGTCCGCATCATCCAGGTCATGATCCTCATCGCGTGGCTCGCCCTCTGGCAACTGACGGCCGACCTGAAACTGCTCGACCCGGTGCTGAACAGGTCGCCCCTACAGGCCTGGGACTACCTGGTCACGGCGTCGGAATCCGGTGAGCTGTGGTCGAATACGGTAGCCACGATGACCGCGGTCATCATCTCGTGGGTCCTCGCCAGTGTCGTCGGTACGATCTGCGGCCTCGGACTCGGCCTTCTGCCCACTCTCGAACGGATCGTCGCTCCGTTCCTCGACGCGCTGAACGCCATGCCGCGCATCGCCCTCGCACCGCTGTTCATCGTCGCCTTCGGCATCGGCATGACGGCCAAGGTCGCGCTCGGTGTGACCGTCGTCTTCTTCATCGTCCTCTCCGGCGCCCGCGCCGGCGTGCGCACCGTCGATCAGGAGTGGTTGCGCATGTCCGCGGTGATGGGCGCGAGCAAGATCCAGGTCTTCATCAAGATCCTGTTCCCGGTCGCAACGCCCGCGATCTTCGCAGCGCTGCGCCTGGGCCTGATCTTCTCCCTGCTCGCGGTCATCGGCTCCGAGCTCATCTCGGCGAAAGACGGACTCGGTCAGCTCATCTCGAAGTACTCCTCGCTGTTTCAGATGGAAGCCGTCTACGCGATGCTGATCCTCCTCGCCGTCGTCGCCGTGCTGCTCAACCAGATCATGCTCGCCGCGGAGCGTTGGCTCCTCCGCTGGCAGGCGCCGTCGGACGTCTAGTCCGACCCCTCACCACTGCCACGACCAGGAGACCCGACATGACCTCATCCACGCCGGTCGAGAACCGCACCGACGCCGATATCGAACTCAAGGACCTCGTCGTCGAGTTCACCAGCCCCGACGGGGACACGAAGCGAGTACTGCACGACATCTCCCTCTCCGTTCCGACCGGCCAGTTCATCGCTCTCGTGGGCAAGAGCGGTTGCGGTAAGACGACGCTGCTCAACACGATCGCAGCGCTCGTCCAGCCCACATCGGGTTCCCTCACCGTGCACGGCCAGCAGCCACGGGAGGCGCGTGCACACCTCGGCTTCATGCCCGCCCGGGATGCCCTGCTGCCCTGGCGATCCGCGCTCGGCAACGTCGAGTACGGCCTCGAACTGCGCGGCGTCGGGAAGAAGGAGCGACGCGAGACCGCGGCGCGATGGCTGAACGCGGTGCACCTCAAGGGCTCCGAATCCCTCTGGCCGTGGCAACTCTCCCAGGGCATGCGGCAGCGCGTCGCGCTGGCACGGACCTGGGCCCTCGATCCCGATGTGCTCCTCATGGATGAGCCCTTCGCCGCACTCGACGTGACCACGCGCGTGGCGGTACAAGAGGAGTTCCTGCGATTGTGGCAGAGCGAGCGCCGCAAGACCGTCGTGTTCGTGACCCACGATCTCGGCGAGGCGATCGCGCTCGCAGACCGCATCGTCCTGCTCAACGGGGGCGAGGTGCAGTACGACGTCGAGGTCGGGATCGAACGCCCGCGGAATCTCCAGGACATCGCCGCCGACCCCCGCTACCAGGAGATCCATCACCGGCTTCGCTCGGCGATCTGAACCGACTCACTCACCGCCCGAGTCGAATCCCGACCGGACATCACTGCAAGGAGAACCCCATGAATCTCAGCAAGCGGATCGTCACGTGCGCCGCGGCCGGCGTGCTCGCGGCGTCGGGCCTCACCGCCTGCGGCGGCTCGGACACCGGTGCCGACGACGGCACCTTCTCCCTGGGCACGTACCCGAACAGCATCCTTTCGCTCCCCACCGCCGTCGCCGAGGGCGAGAAGCTCTTCGAGGCCGAGGGACTCAAGGTCACCCGCGTCGACGCCAAGACCGGCCCGGAGATCGTCGCCGCCCTCATCGGCGGTACCACCCAGATCGCCGGAGGGTCGACCGGCACCGTCATCCCCGCCCTCGGGCAGGGGCAGGACCTCCGAGTCCTCCCCGTCTTCCAGGGCGAGACCAAGGTCATCATGGTCACCGGGAAGTCCGGCGTGACCTCGCTGGCCGGACTGGCGGGCAAACGTCTCGCGATTCCGGTCCGCGGCGGCGACGCCGAGACCTATGCGAACGAGGTGATCCGCGAGGGCGGCGCCGATCCCAGCACGATCACGTACGTCGCCGCCGGCGGGCCACCGGCGATCGCCGCCGCCGTGATGAACGGCGAGGTCGACGGGGCGATCGGCACGGTCTCCAGCGCCGAACTCATGCGGTCCAAGGGGGCGGACGTCAAGGTGATCGCCGCTCCGCAGGACAACACCGCGGGAGAACGCGGCAGGGCGGGTCTCTCCGGGTTCAACACGACCACAGCGGCGTACTTCGAGAGCCATCCGAAGACGGTGAACTCCTTGTGCAAGGCCATGATCAAGGCCGCTACGTTCATCGCGGACCCCGCGAACAAGGAGAAGGTCGTCGGATACATCGCGACATGGGTCGGGCTGCCGAAGAAGAACGCCGAGGTCGTCTGGGAGTCCGAGCACAAGTCGTGGTTCACCACGCTCGACCAGGCGCGGTGGGACGCCAACGTGAAGTTCGCGGGAGGCAAGCCGGTGTCCTTCGACAAGGTGGTCAACACCTGCGGCCAGAACTGATCCCGCCCGACACGAAGGAGGCCACGTGCCGAACGACCTACGGACGTACTCGCCGACGGAGGGCTTCACCGGGGTCCTCCGGGCCACCGCACCCGATTCGACGCCGGCCTGGCCGGCCACTCCCAGTTCCCCTCCCGGCGCGCCGAACGCCCTCACCATCGTCCTCGACGACATGGGCTTCGCCCAGTTGGGATGCTTCGGCGGCCTGGGCGGGCGGATCTCGACCCCGAACATCGACCGCTTGGCCTCGAACGGCCTGCGGTTCCGGGACTTCCACGTGACACCCCTGTGCTCGCCCACGCGCGCGGCCCTGCTCACCGGGCGCAACGCGCACTCCGTGGGCGTCGGCACGATCATGGAGTACGCGACCGGCTACCCCGGGTACGACACCGTGATCCCCGACGATGCGGCGATGACCCCCGCGGTCCTCCGGGAGGCCGGCTACTCGACGATGGCACTCGGCAAGTGGCACCTGACCCCGGACTGGGAGAACGGCCCGTGGGGCCCGTTCGACCGCTGGCCGCTGGCCAAGGGGTTCGACCGGTTCTACGGCTTCATGCCGGGCGAGACCTCCCAGTGGGCGCCGGACCTGTGGCAGGACAATCACCGGATCGACGGATCCGATCGCCCCGACGACTACCACCTCTCGGTCGATCTGGTCGACCGGGCGATCGCCTGGACGGGCGAACTCGCGGCGGTCACTCCCGACCGGCCCTTCTACCTGTATTTGGCGTTCGGCGCGATGCACGCCCCGCACCACGCCCCCGAGGAATGGATCGAGCGCTACCACGGGGTCTTCGACGCGGGATGGGACGTGATCCGGGAGGAGACCCTCGCTCGGCAACGTGAACTCGGCGTCGTGCCGGACAACGCCGACGTGCCGCCCCACAATCCCGATGTCGCGGCCTGGGCGGACCTTCCCGACGACCACCGGCGCGTACTGTGCCGCCAGATGGAGGTCTTCGCGGGGTTCCTCTCGCACACGGACCACCAGATCGGCCGGCTGCTGGACCATCTCGATGATTCCGGCCGCCTCGACGACACCGTCATCCTGTTCCTCAGCGACAACGGCGCGAGTGCCGAGGGCGGCGAACACGGGCTGTTCCACGAGCTCAGCTACTTCAACCGCAGTCCCGAGACCTTCGAGCAGATGTCGGAACGCCTGGACGAGTGGGGCACTCCCACGAGTCATCCCCATTACGCCTCCGGGTGGGCGGAGGCCGGGAACACTCCGACCCGGTGGTATAAGACCACGTGCCACGAGGGTGGCACCCGGGTTCCGCTGATCGCGCACTGGCCCGCCGGCATCCCCGATCCCGGCGCCGTCCGCTCCGAGTACACCCACGTGATCGATCTCGCTCCGACGATCCTCGACCTGATCGGCATCGAACCTCCCGAGACCATCCGGCGGACCGCGCAGCGGCCGCTCGACGGTGCGACGATTCGGGACGTGCTCACCGATCCGAACGGGCGCGCATCACGCACCGCCCAGCACTTCGAGTGCTTCGGACACCGCGCGATGTGGAAGGACGGGTGGAAGGCCGTCGCGATCCATCCCTCGACGATGCACGCCCACCGGGTGCGCATGCCGCTCGATCTCGCGCGGGACGGCGACTACGCCGGCGATGTGTGGGAGCTCTACGACCTCGCTGCCGACTTCTCCGAGGTGCACGACAGGAGCGCCGATCACCCGGAGTTGCTCGCGGAGCTGATCGACCTGTGGTGGGCGGAGGCAGGCCGGTACCAGGTGCTGCCGCTCGACGACCGGGGCGGAGTGCGCGCGCAGGACCCGCGCCCGTCCGCTCGGCGCGATCGCTCGGAGTTCCACTACAGTGCTCCGATCATGCTCAGCACCAGCACCTCTCCCGATCTGCTCGATCGGGCGTTCGCCGTGGACGTGGACCTCGAGTACACCGACGGCGCGGACGGCGTGCTGGTGAGTTACGGGACGGCTGCCGGCGGATTCAGCCTGTACGTGCTCGACGGACGGATCGCCGTGGACTTCGCGTACCTCGGGCGGGAGCACTTCCACGCCACGGCGGAGGCCCCGATGGCGGGCGGGGCGCACCACGTCACCCTGCGCATGAGTCGCACGGGCCCCGCCACGGGATCGGTCACCGTACTGGACGGCTCCACGGTGGTCGCCCGACTGCCCGTGGTGCGGACCAATCCGATCATCTGGTCGATCGGGTCCGGGCTGCAGGTCGGTGGCGACAGCGTCTCTCCCGTCTCCGCCGACTACCGCTCCCCGTTCCGATTCGCCGGGGGGCTGCGGTCCGTCACCATCGTCCTCGAGCCGGCGGATCCTGCGCCGACGGTCGACACGGCGCGCGTCCGGCAATGACGGCCCCCGGACCACGTCGTCCGCCCGCTCCCGGGCGGGCGGACGACGGTGCGCCGGGGCGCGGCGAGGTACTGACCGTCCGCGGAGCGCGGAGCCGGGCGGCGCTCGTCCGGGCGGCACGCGAGATCTTCGAGCGGGACGGCCTGGTCGACGTGAGCCCGGCGAGTATCGCCCTCGCCGCCGGGGTGTCGCGTGCCACGTTCTACACGTACTTCGCCGACCTCGAGGAGATCCTCCACGCGGTCGTGCGGGACTCGCTCGAGCCGGCGGGGGTGACCCTGCATCCGCCGCCGGATCCCGTTCGCGCGCGCCTCATCGACGAGGCGCGCTCGGTCTTCCTGCGGACGGGATTCGCCGACGCCCGTGCGGAGGACATCGCGAGGCGGGCGGGACTGCCGCTGCGGACCTTTCACGACCACTTCGCGGATACGTCCGAGGCCTTCACCGCGGTCCTCGACGCGACCCGCGAGGAGATGCTGCACCCGCGCAACGACCACCGCCCGCCCGGGGTCCGCGAGCAGATCGCCTCCCGTCACCGCGCCTACCTCGACTCGTACGCGCGGAACGCCCGGCTGATGGTGCTCCTCGAACAGGCGGCACTCGTGTATCCGGCGTTCCGCGAACTACGGTTGCGGCGGGCCGAGGCGTTCGTGGAGCGGAACGCCCAGTGGATCGCCCGACTGCAAGGCGACGGGGTCGCGGACCCCGACCTCGATCCGACCTTGACCTCCCGGGCCCTCAGCGCGATGGTCAGCCGACTCGCGCACTTCCACTTCGGTCTGCGCTCCGCGACGACCGGAGTGGACGACCTGGTGAAGATCTCGACGGAGGTATGGGTGCGGACCCTCCGGATCTCCCCCGACGAACCGAACAACCGACCCGAGAAGAAGGACGACTCATGATCGACGACCGTGAACTGTACGAGCGTGCCGTTGAGGCCTACATCTACGCCTACCCCGTGGTCCTGATGGATGCCACGCGTGACGCGGCCCGGCGTCGCGCGGAACGGGAGGGCTATCCGTTCCACAACGCCTTCCATCACCGAGCCACCTTTCCGGACGACACGTTCACCGAGGTGGTGCGTGCCAACGTGGACACGCTGTACTCCCAGATCTGGTTCGACCTCTCCGACGGCCCCTTGTTGATCCGCGTCCCCGACGCCGGCGATCGCTACTACGTCCTCCCGTTCATGGACATGTGGACGGACGTCTTCGCCTCCGTGGGACCACGGACGACCGGTGCGGATTCCGGTGACTTCCTGCTGGTGGGACCGGGGTGGACGGGCTCTCCCCCGGAGGGCGCAACCGTGATCGCCAGCCCCACGACGTGGGGCTGGATCATCGGACGCACCCAGACGAACGGGGCCGCCGACTATCCCGCAGTGCACGCCTTCCAGCACGGCTTCTCCGCGGAGCAGGCGAATGTCGGCACGACACCGCCGGTACCGGCGGTGGCCGCCGGCCCCTGGACGGACATGCCGCCGGTGGTCGCCGTCGATGCCATGAATGCGCAGGAGTTCTTCGACAGGTTCTCCGCACTACTCGCCGTCGCGCAGCCGCATCTCACGGACCAGGCCCAGCTCGCGAGGCTGGCGCCGCTCGGTCTCGGGTCGGACACGCCCTTCTCCTTCGCGGAGACCGAACCGCGCGTGCGTCACGCGCTGGAGGAGGCGGTGTCGGAGGCCGTCTCCCGGATTCGCAACGTCGACTCGCGCCACTCGTGGAATCTCAACGGCTGGACCATGCGCCCCGGCACCGGGAACTACGGGATCGACTACGGCACGCGTGCGACGGTCGCGTTCGCGGGCCTCGGCGCGTTGCCGCCGCAGGAGGCGGTGTACCCGCGCGTGAACGTCGACAGCGAGGGCCGTGCGCTGTCGGGCGCGCACCGGTACCGCTTGCACTTCGCCGCGGACGCGCTCCCGCCTGCGCGGGCATTCTGGTCCCTGACGATGTACGGCGAGCACCAGTTCCTCGTGACCAACCCCATCGACAGGTTCGCGATCGGCGATCGCGACGATCTGGCCTTCGGCGACGACGGTTCACTCGAAATCCTCGTCCAGCACGATGATCCCGGGAATCGTGACACGACGAACTGGCTTCCAGCTCCGGAGGGTCCGTTCAGCATGAACGTGCGGCTGTACCTCCCCGCACCCGAAGCGGTGGCCGGTACGTGGATGCCGCCGTCGATGCAGCGGATCGACTGAGGCGGTTCCGCCCACGGTCTGCAGTGTGGCGTCGACTATTGGGCCAGGCGGCGAGAGGCGATGTCGACGATCTGCCGCCGGAGCCACACACTCGCGGGGTCGTTGGCGAGCCGCCTTGACCACGCGATGTGGTAGTCGAAGTCCGGGATGTCCACCGGGAGATCGAAGGTTCTGACGCCGGGTTTGTCGAAGCCGTCCCACCCGACCGACACCAGCTCGGAGCCGGGGATCATGGACGGGACCAGATCACTGTTGTTGACGGTGACCGCAATGGTCCGCCGCAGTCCGGCGTCCGCCAACTTCTCATCGATGAGAACTTCGACGAGGGCTCTGGGGAACGAGATGTGCGGCATGGCGGCGTAGTCGGCCGGCGTGATCCCCTCGTCGAGTCCCGGCCTACCGACCGCGGCGATACCGGTCCAACTGACAGAACCGAGTCGTAGCGACGGATGGCCGGGCGCCACCCGCTGTGCCGGCATCGCGATCGCGTCGAGGGTTCCGTCGCGCCTCGCGTCGGAACGCACCGGGGTGCCCAAGACGTGCAGGACGACCTTGGGAGCCTGTTCTCGCACGACGACCGCCAATTCGGGAGCGATCATCGAGTTGAGGAAGTCCGGCATCGCCACGGTGAACGTCGTCGTGGCCGTACTCGGATCGAATTCCGGCGCCGAAAGACTCGTGTTGACCAGCCGCAGGATGTCCTCCACGATCGGCACCAGCCGTTCCGCCTCCGGTGTGAGCTGCAGGGATTGCCCCGAGCGCACCAGGAGCGGATCCCCGAAGCTCTTGCGCAACCTGGCGAGGGCGTGACTCGTCGCGGCTTGACTGAGTCCGAGCTGGGCGGCCGCCCTGGTGACATTGCGTTCGCGGAGGAGCTCCCCCAGTACGCGGAGGAGGTTCAGGTCCATGGTCGCGACATTCACCACATGCATAGACTAGATCGAAACTATGCACTTCCGTGGAAGTTCCAGGTGAACGACACTGATGATGCCCACCCGAAGCCGCGTCCGATGCGTACCGCGGCCCCGGCGAACGAGCGCCATTGCCCGTGAATCCCATTTTGATGAGGCCGACGTGATCAACGTGCACACACCCACCGCCCCTCGCAGCGCCGTCCGCGGGCGACCACGCCAACAGGGGATCCGCCCCAGCGACGTCCTCGACGAACGCTTTCTCGCCCGGACGTCGCCGAGGTGGGACCGGGCGTCCCAACAAGCCGGGTTCCGCGACCTCGTCGACGCCCTCGAGTGGGCGCACGCCGCCGCGCGATCTACACGGTTCGTCAACCCGATCGGAGTGCTCGCCGAGCGGCTGGGCGTGCCGTACCCGGTACTCGCGTCCGTCAAGGAGGTCCGGGACTACTTCGCCAGCGGCGGTCGCTGACGGGCGGACTCGCTCACCGTGCGAGCCACCCGGCGGCCTCGAAATCGTGCAGGTACTTCTCGATGAGCGCGCGGTCGAGGTGCGGGATGTCGCCCGGGCCGACGCCCGCGTCCCGCACGGCGGCCCGGAACCGGTCGGCGGTGAGGGCCTGCGTGCCGCCCGCCGGAGCGGGGTGCTCCAGCGAATGCAGCAGGGGCAGAACGGACCGCCTGCGCGCACCGTCGGGCAGAGCCCGCAGCGCGGCCTCGAACCGGGAGAACCACTCGTCGTAGTCCGCGACCCGCTCGATCTCCCGCCGCTCCCCGATCCAGTCGACGAAGCTGTCGAGGCTCACGCCGTCGTCGTTCACGTTGAGCACGTGGAACGTCCGGAAGCCCTCACGCCCCGCGGAGCCGAGAGTGGCGATGGCCTCCGCGGTGAAGTCGACCGGCAGTCCGTCGTAGTGCGGGCGGCGCCCGGCATCGTCCGGCAGGTAGAAGGACCGCGGCGCGAGACCGGTCTCGGCCACGCTGAACAGGATCCGAGTGAACTGGTCGGCGTCGTTGAACTGGCCGCGGAACCTGCTGTGCGCCAGGATCATGTCCGAGCGGAACACCCGCACGGGCAGCGCCGCGAGGTCGGACGCCTCGCGTAGCAGCACCTCTCCCGCCCACTTGCTCACGGCGTAGCCGTTGGCGTAGGCGTCCGCCCCGATGCGCCGTTCGGCGCCCTCGACTCGGACGTCGTCGTCCTCCACCAGGAGACGGCCGTCGTCCTGCGGCACCACCGCCACCGTCGAGACGTAGTCGATCGACTTGCGCTTCGCGGTCACGGCGAGTCGCACGACCTCCGCGGTGGCCGCCACGTTCGGGCCGAACAGCTGGTCGTACGGCAGCACGTGGTTCACCAGGGCACCGCAGTGCACCACGTGGTCCACGTGGCGGGCCAGCCGGTCCCAGGTGGCCTCGTCCAGTCCCAGCGACGGGCTGCCGAAATCGCCGGCCACCACGTCGAGGTGGTCCGCGGCGAGCCGCGAGAACTCTTGGGCGAGCGCCGGATCGGCGTCGCCGATGGCCGCCCCCACGCGGCGGCGCGCGTCCGAGGCGTCCTCACCGCGCACGAGGGCGACCACGGTGCCGCCGTACCGGGAGACGCGCCGCAGCCATTCGAGCAGCAGGAACCGGCCGAGGTACCCCGTGGCGCCGGTGAGCAGTACGACGTGCGGCTCGCCGGTCGCCGCGGGAAGCGCCGGAGCCGCGGCGAGCAGCTCCGGATCGATGAACTTCTCCAGGGTGAGATCCGCGGCGCGGGCGATCAGCGCGCCCTCGCCGTGCACGGACGCGGCGGTGGGGGCGGCGCCGACGCCGGACAACGCGCCGTCGATGTGTGCGGCCAGGCCGCCCAGCGTGGCGGTGGGGCCCACGATGGTCTGCACCGGGACCGGCACGTCGTACAGGCCCTCGAGGGTGGTGGCGAGCGACAGCGCGGAGAGCGAGTCGCCGCCGAAGTCGGCGAACCGCGTCTCGGCGCCGAGGCTCTCCGTTCCGACGCCCAACGTGAGCGCGGCCGCGCGGATCACCACGTCGACGGTGGGGCCGTCGGTGTCGAGCCCGCGCAGGCCGTCGCGGCGCCGCTCCTCCGCCGCGTCGTACAACGCCGCCAACCGGTCGCCGTACTGGGCGGTGAGCGCCGGGCGCACGAGTTTCCCGATACCCGAACGCAACCCGTTCTCCTGGGAGAAGGGCTCGTGCTCGATGATCACGTCCCGGGGCACCTCGTACGAGGCGAGCCCGTTCTCCCGGGCCACCTGCGCCAGCGCGTCGAGCACCCGCGCGCGGGCCTCGATGTCGGTCTCCCCGTCGGGGCCGGGTGCGGGTACGACGACGGCGAGCAGGTAGGAGCGCTCGCTGGTGCCGTACAGGAACGCCTGGTGCACAGCGGGGCTCGCCGCGTACGCGGCCTCGAGCTGCGCGACCGGAACGAACTCGCCCTGCGCCAGTTTGATGACGTTGCTTCGCCGGTCGACGTACTCGAGGCGATCCGGTCCGAGCTCCGCCATGACATCGCCGGTGCGGTAGAAGCCGTCGTCGTCGAGCAGCGGCTGCGGCGCCCGGTAGTAGCCGGGGATCAACTGGGTGGACTTCACCAACAGCTCGCCGCGGGGGTGCGGGAGATCGGTGGTGAGGTAGCCGAGTTCCGGAACGTCGATCAGCTTGTACTCGGTCACCGGCGGCCGCGCGACCACGCCGTCGACGATCACGCCGCCGGCCTCGGTGGAGCCGTAGCCGATCCGGATGCTCACTCCCAGCATCCACTCCATAAAGGCTTGGAGGTCGGCGGAGAGGGCGGCGCTGCCGCACATGGCCGCCTCGATGCGGCCGCCGAGCACCTCGTCCCGGAGGTACACCCGAGCGGACTCCGCGTCGGACTCGGCCTCCAGCGCCAGGAACCGCTGGTGCACGAGCTCGCACACACGGGGCACCAGCGCGACGGCGGTGGGACGCGCGTCCGCGAGGTCGTCGAACAGGCTCGACATGTCGGCGGCGGCGGCGAAGTAGCCGGTGCCGCCGGACGCCAGTCCCGCGATGAGCCAGTTCCGTCCGTACATGTGGCTCATCGGCAGGAAGTGCAGCAACGCGCCGGTCGGCAGGTCGTCGTCGACGATGCTGTCCACCTTGAGCCACGCGTCGCGGACGATGCGCTCGGTGTACATGGCCCCCTTGGGGGTTCCGGTGCTGCCGGAGGTGTAGATCAGGGTGACGAGCGGATCGGTGCCGGGCCCGGGCGCGAACGGCGCGGGCACGGGGAGCGCCCGCCCGCGCTCGACCTCCTCGTCGAGGTCGGCGACGCCCCTCGACGGTGCCGTGCCGCCGGGCACGGCACTGTCGAACACGACGATCCGCGGGTCGGCGCCCGACAGGCCGACCGCCTCCCGCGCGAAGTCGAGCTGGGCGGCGCTGACGGCGAGCAGCACCGGCGCGGTCTCGTCGAGGATCGCGGCGATGCGGGAGGCCGGCGCGCCCGCCTGCAGCGGCACGGTGGGCGCGCCGAGGAGAGTGGACGCCAGGTCGACGGCGGCGAAGTCGGGGCTCGTGAAGCCGAGGATCGCCACGAAGTCGCCCGGCCGGACCTCCCGTGCCCACGCGGCGCGGAGCGCGGTGACCCGCTCCCACACCTGCGCGTACGTCAGCGTCTCGTACGGGCCGTGCGGGCCGCCGCGGCGAGTGGCGAACGCCGGACGGTCCGCGAACTCGGCGAAGACCCGCGAGATCACCTCGGGGAGGCGCTCGGGCGGGCCGTCGGCCCCCTCGGCATCGACGCGGACCACCTGGGGAGAGTTCTGGACGGCCTCGATAGACAAACTGAACACCTCATTTCACTACGGGACTCTAAGTAACCTAATAATGCATAGCGTAGCTACCGATCGGTAACCGCGCACGTTCGGCGCAGACCGATCGCAAACCTTTCCCACCCCGGCCGGCGGTGATGGACTGGCTCCCCGTCACCCGTCGACACGACCGAAAGGCTGCCGTGACCTCGCGCAACCCCCTGCATCTGCACTGGTTCCTGCCCACGTACGGCGATTCCCGGAACCTGATGGCGGGCGGCCACGGAAGCTCCATGAGCGGCGATCGCCCGGCGAGCCTGCACTACCTCAAGCAGCTGGCGCTCGCCGCCGAGGCGAACCGGTTCGAAGCGGTCCTGATTCCGGCGGGCCTGTGGTGCGAGGACGCGTGGCTCACCGCGGCGCTGCTCGCCGACGCCACCGACTCCCTGAAGTTCCTGGTGGCGCTGCGCCCCGGACTGGTGAGCCCGCTGTTGTCCGCGCAGATGGCGAGCACCCTGCAGTGGCAGTCGGGCGGGCGCGTCCTACTCAACGTGGTGACCGGCGGCGAGTCCTCGGAGCAGCGCGCGTTCGGCGACACCCTCTCCAAGGAGGAGCGGTACGAGCGCTGCGGTGAGTTCCTCGACATCACCCGGCGGCTGTGGACCTCCGACCAGCCGGTCACGGTGGCCGGCAAGCACCTCACGGCCGAGGGCGCCGTGCTGGCCCGCCGACCGGATCCGGCGCCGCCGATCTTCTTCGGCGGCAGCTCCCCCGCCGCAGGCGACGTGGCGGCCGCGCACGCCGACACGTACCTCACCTGGGGCGAACCGCCCGCGCAGGTGAAGAAGAAGCTGGACTGGATCCGCGGCCTGGCAGCCGACCGCGGCCGCGAGCTCAGCTACGGCATCCGGCTGCACGTGATCTCCCGCGACACCTCCGAGGAGGCGTGGGCCGAGGCGAACCGCCTCCTGAACAACCTGGACCCGCAGACCGTCCGGAACGCGCAGGCCAGCCTCGCGCGCAGCGAATCCGAGGGGCAGCGCCTCATGCGCGACCTGCACGGCGGCGGCGCGGCGTTCGACGAGGCCGCGGACGCCCGCAGCCTGCAGGTGTACCCCGGCTTGTGGACGGGGGTCGGCCTCGTCCGCGGCGGTGCCGGCACGGCGCTCGTCGGCTCCCACGACGAGGTGGCGGACCTCATCGCCGAGTACGCCGACCTCGGCCTGGACCACTTCATCCTCTCCGGGTACCCGCACCTGGAGGAGGCGTACCACTTCGGAGAGGGCGTCCGGCCCCGCCTCGCCGCCCGCGGCCTGCTGAACGACGGTGCGGCACCGTCGGAGCCCGTCCGCGGCGCCTTCCTGCCCGACCTCTCCCCCAGCCCCACCTCCTAGCCCCGGTTCTCCGACCCGAAGGACACAGCGATGACCACTGAGAAGATCGCCGACGAGATCAAGTTCGCCTACTGGGTGCCCAACGTGTCGGGTGGCCTGGTGACCAGCGACATCGAACAGCGCACCAGCTGGGACTTCGAGTACAACAAGAAGCTGGCGCAGACCGCCGAGCGCGCGGGCTTCGAGTACGCGCTGTCCCAGGTGCGGTACATGGCGAGCTACGGCGCCGAATACCAGCACGAGTCCACGTCGTTCAGCCTCGCGCTGCTCGGCGCCACGGAGAAGCTCAAGGTGATCGCCGCGGTCCATCCCGGCCTGTGGCACCCGGCCGTGCTGGCCAAGTTCGGCGCCACCGCGGACCACCTCTCGAACGGACGGTTCGCCATCAACGTGGTCTCCGGCTGGTTCGCCGGCGAGTTCAAGGCGCTCGGCGAGCCGTGGCTCGAGCACGACGAGCGGTACCGCCGCAGTGCGGAGTTCCTCGAAGTGATCCGCAAGATCTGGACCGAGGACAACGTGGACTTCGGCGGCGACTTCTACCGCATCCGCGATTTCACGCTCAAGCCCAAGCCGCTCAACACCCCCGAACGCCCGAACCCCGAGCTGTTCCAGGGCGGCAACTCGTCGGCCGCCCGGATCAACGGCGGCAAGTACGCCGACTGGTACTTCTCCAACGGCAAGGACTTCGACGGCGTCACCGACCAGCTCGACGATCTGCGCCGCGTGGCCAGGGAGGCGCAGCGGGAGGTGAAGTTCGGGCTCAACGGCTTCATCATCGCCCGCGACACCGAGAAGGAGGCGCAGGACACCCTGCGCGAGATCGTCGAGAAGGCCAACAAGCCCGCTGTGGAGGGCTTCCGCGACGCCGTGCAGCAGGCCGGCAAGTCCACCTCGGATGGACGCGGCATGTGGGCGGACTCCGGCTTCGAGGACCTGGTGCAGTACAACGACGGCTTCCGCACCCAGCTGATCGGCACGCCCGAACAGGTGGCGGAGCGGATCGTCGCCTACAAGCAGCTGGGCGTGGACCTGATCCTCGGCGGCTTCCTGCACTTCCAGGAGGAGATCGAGTACTTCGGCGAGAAGGTGCTGCCGCTGGTCCGCGAGATCGAGGCGTCGAAGGCGGGGGCACTGGTGTGACCCTGGCCGCCGGAATCGACACCGCCGAATCGGCATTCGCGGCGGCGCGGGACCTCGCGGAGCGTTTCGCCGCCTCCGCCGCCGACCGGGACCGCGACCGCCGGCTGCCGCACGCGGAGGTCGAGTTCCTCTCGGACGCGGGCCTGTTCGCCCTCACCGTCCCGGTGCGGTTCGGCGGCCCCGACCTCCCTCCGTCCGCGGTCGCCGAGGTCTTCCGCATCCTCGCCACCGTCGATTCGTCGCTCGCCCAGATCCCGCACAGCCACTACGTCTATCTGACCGCGTTGCGCCTGGCCGCGCCGGAACATCTGCAGCGCAGCGTGTTCGAACGGGTACTGGACGGGGGGCGGATCGCCAACGCGCAATCCGAGAAGGGCGGGAGAACGGTGGCCGACATCGCCACGACACTCACCCGGACTCCCGACGGTGCGCGGCTGAGGGGCGAGAAGTTCTACTGCACAGGTTCGCCGTTCGCGCACATCCTGGCCGTGCTGGCGCGGGACGCCGACACCGACGAACAGCTCATCGCGTTCGTCGCGGCGGACACCCCCGGCATCACCATCGTGGACGACTGGAACGGACTGGGGCAGCGGACCACCGGTAGCGGCACGGTCCGATTCGACGATGTCGCCGTACCGGGCGATGCGGTGATCGCCCGCTCCGCCGCGGTGACCGAGCCGACCGGCTACGGCGCCTTCGCGCAGCTGTTGCACGCCGCCATCGACACCGGCATCGCCCGCGGTGCGCTCGACGCGGCGGCGGAGTTCGTGCGCACCCGGTCCCGGCCCTGGTTCGAGGCGGGGGTCGACAGGGCGCAGGACGATCCGCTCCTGATCCAGCGGTTCGGCGAGCTCACCGTCACGGTGCGGGCGGCGGAGGCTGCGCTCACCGTGGCCGCGGCGGCGGTGGACTCGGCGTTCGTCGAGCCCGACCCCGTACACGCGGCGGAGGCTTCACTCGCGGTCGCGACGGCGAAGGCCCTCGCCGACCGGGCGGCCACCGAGGTGCCCGCCGCGTTGTTCGAGGTGAGCGGCACTCGCAGCGCGGGAGGCGATCTGGGGCTCGACCGGTTCTGGCGCGATGCCCGTACACACACGCTGCACGACCCCGTGCGATACAAGGTGTGGCACCTCGGCCGTCACACGCTCGGGCGGATCGACCCGCCCCTGCACGGCGTCCTCTAGGCGCCGACGGCGCTCGCACCCAGCCGGTCCCTGGCCTGTTCCACGCCGTCGCCCGTCATCCGGTCCAGGCCGGCAGGACGGCCGCTGAGAACCAGGAGCAGATCGGCGACCGGGCCCGCGATCTCATCTCCACGGCCGGCCGACCAGTCGACGTCGGTGGCCCGGAACGAGAGACCGTCGTACCGCTTCCGCGCGCCGAACAGGAAGCCGACGTTCCAGATGCGGTCCGCCCCGACAGCGGCCGCCGCGCGGTCGACCTCCATCTCCAGCCCCAGCGGGCGGGCGATGTCCAGCGCGTGGATCTGCGTGTCGAACAGGATGTTCCGCCAGTTCGTGAGCTTCGGCAGGGCCGTGGACGCCGCGTCGGAACGAAGCATCGCGGCGGATTCCGTGCCGTAGCGCCGGCCCGCTTCCCGGGTGAGCAGGTCGATCATCCCGTGCAGGCGCCCGCGCGCACGGAACGCCGCCGACACCATCGCCCCGGCGGGCATCGGTCGCGGCACCGAGGCGACGTGTGCCGCCACGTCGGTGACGGCCCAGCCGGCGCACAGCGAGGGCGCCGACCACTGCTCGGCCGTGAGCGAATCGAGGAGGTCGGCCACGCGCAGCCGTTGCGCCGCGATCACGCCCCACGCCTGGTTCTCGTCCATGACCACCCCCAGCTTAGTCAGCCACTCTGACCAGTTTAGTCAGATTCTTGTACCATCGCAAGAGTGGAGACAGGGACCGGAATCCTCATGTTCGTCGCGTACCGCGCCATGGAGAACCGCGCGATGCAGGCGGCGAGGGACGCCGGCTACACCGACATCACCCTCGCGCAGGCACGCATCGGCCAGCGCATCGGACCGGCGGGCACGCGCCTCACCGAGCTGGCCGAACAGGCACAGGTCACCAAGCAGACCGCGGGATTCCTGGTGGATCAGCTCGAGAGCGCGGGCTACGTCGAACGCGTTCCGGACCCCGACGACGGGCGGGCACGCCTGATCCGGCTCGCCCCGCGCGGCACCGAGGTGGCGGAGGTCGCCAACGCCGAGGTGGCCCGCATGGAGCAGGAATGGGCGGACCACCTCGGCCCCACCGGTTACCGGGAGCTCCGGCGCGCGCTCGAAAAGCTCCGCGAGATCACCGATCCGTATCGCTGAACACGATCTTCGCGCCCGGCGGCGCGGCCTCGATCATGCGCAGGCGAGCGAGCGCGGGCGACGCCTCGAGCATCCGCCCGGCGTTCGCCAGCGCGCGCAGCGACGCGGTCTCGGCCCTGGCCTCCTCGAGCCGCGCGAGACCGCGCGCCTTCGCGGTGAGCAGCCCGATCGACGCGGCGCGGATCTCCGCGGGCACGATCACGTCCTTCACCACGGCGGCGAGAACCTCGACGCCGACCCCGCGTCCGGACTCCGCCACGCGGGCGATGATCGCCTCGGTGTCGACCGCGTCGGTCCGGCGCAGCAGATCCTCGACGGCACTGCCGCCCAGCGCTTCCCGCAGGGCGACCTGCGCCGCCAGGTACACCACCGCGTCCGGATCGGCGGCGCGCTCGGTGTAGGCGACAGCATCGACGACCTTGATGCGCAGAGTCATCGACGCCCGGACCGGGACCGATTCGGCGGTCACGATCTCCTGCGGCGCGATCGCCAGTAGTCGCTCGGCGACCGTGACCAGGATCAGAGACTCGGGCCGGCGCACGCGGTACGCGCCCGGCCCGAGGACCCGCGCGACCACGCCGTCGCGGTATTCGAGGCCCTGACGACCCACCGGCACGACGATCCGGCGGCCGCGAACAGCACTGAAAACCGACATGGCGGATCTCCTTTCATGTGGTGGCCCGAAGGCACTGTCCACCAGCGGTCGCCGGCGGGAAGTCTGGCATGTGACACCGCGCCGCCGGGCGGGCGGTGACGGCGGGGTGCCCCGGATCCCGGCCGGGGCACCGCAGGACCGGTCACCGCCCGCGCGCCCGGCGGCGCGGCGGACGAGGGAGTCGAACCCTCTGAGCCCCAGGAGGGCCGTGCCACTGGTGGGTCCGGCGGGATCGAACGCGCGGAACCGGTCGCGGTAGAACCGCTCCGGCCGCTCCCCCACTCGGTGCCGTGATCCACGATCGCAGCGGACGACGGCCCAGCGCAACGGCTTTTTCACCGTCTGCGCGATCCGCGTACGGCGAGCACGCCTCCTGCGCACCTATCCTGGTCGGGTGCCACCGAACCGCACCCTGCGCGGCGCCCCTCGGCGCCCCCTCCTGGTCGGCGCGGCCCTCGCCGCCGTCGCCCTCCTTCTCGGGGTCTTCGCGGCCTGCGGACCGGCGGGGCGCGGCGCACCGTCGGTCCAGCGCACGGACCAGATGCTCGACGGTGCCGGGGTACGGCTGGACACCTCGTTCTTCGCGCCGGCGGGCGCGACCGGCGACGCCCCTGCGGTCCTGCTCGCGCACGGCTTCGGCGGCTCCAAGGACGACGTGCGGGCGGAGGCCGAACAGTTGGCCGGCAGCGGCTACGCGGTGCTCACCTACACGGCGCGCGGGTTCGGGAAGTCGACCGGGCTGATCGGGCTCGACTCCCCCGAGGCCGAGGTGGCCGACGCCGGCCGCCTGGTGGACTGGCTGGCCGCCCGGCCCGGCGTGCGCACGGACGGCCCCAGCGACCCCCGGGTCGGGGTCGCGGGCGGCAGTTACGGCGGCGCGCTCGCGCTGCTCCTCGCCGGCCACGACCGCAGGGTGGACGCCATCGCCCCGCGGATCACCTTCTGGGACCTCGAGAAGGCGCTCTCGCCCGGCGGTGTCTACAAGAAGCAGTGGGCGGGAATCCTGTTCGCCATGGGCGGCGGTTGCGCGAAGTTCGAACCGGCCGTCTGCGAGATGTACACGCGCCTCGCACAGGGCGGACAGGTCACGGAAGCCGACCGCGCGCTGTTCGCCGCGCGCAGCCCCGCCTCGGTCGGCGCCTCCATCCGGGTACCCACCTACCTGGCCCAGGGCGAACTGGATTCGCTGTTCCCGCTCGACCAGTCCGATGCCGCCGCCCAGCGGATCGCCGCGAACGGCGCACCGGTGGCGATGGATTGGATCGCCGGCGGCCACGACGGGGGCAACCGCGAGGACGCCCGGGTGAACGAGCGGACACTGGCCTGGTTCGACCGGTACCTCAAGGGCGACGACGGGGCGCCGGCGCTGCCCGCGTTCCAGGTGAGTCGTCCGGGCGGCTTCGACGCGGAGACGGGCGAGCGCACCATCCGCTCGTCGAGCACGGACCAGTACCCGGGTATCGACGGGAGCGTCACGCGCACCGTCGCGCTGGAGGGCACGCCGCAGTCCGTCGAGAACCCGCCGGGCGGCGCGCCCCCCGCGATCTCCAGCGTGCCCGGGTTGGGTGGTACGGGCCCCGCGAGCGCGCTGTTGGGCGCTGCGGGCCTCTCGCGGGATCTCCCCGCGCAGTCCGCGTCGTTCGACTCCGCGCCGCTGACGCAGAACGTCACCGTCACCGGGAGCCCGGCGATCACGGTGCGGATCGACTCGTTCGCGCCCGAGGCCGTGCTGTTCGCGAAGCTCTACGACGTGGGCCCCGACGGTGGGCAGAGCCTGCCGCAGCAGCTGGCCGCGCCGATCCGCGTCCCGATCGAGCGCGGCAGCGCGACCGTCCCCCTGCGGCTCCCCGTGATCGACCACGAGTTCGCCGCCGGCCACCGCATGCGGGTGACGCTCTCCACCACCGATCTCGCGTACCTGACGCCGAACGCCCCTGCATCCCACACGGTCTCGGTGACGGGCCCGCTCACGGTGCCCGAGGTGCCGGGGCTCGTGACCGCACCCGCGCCGTTCCCGACGTGGGTGTGGGCGCTCCCGGCGGCCGCCCTCGCCATCGCCGCGGCGCTGGTGCTCACGGGCGGGCGGCGTACCGTCGTTCCCGCCGACCCGGAGCTCGCGGACGTGGCCCTGCAGATCACGGGCCTGTCCAAGAAGTACTCCGGCGGCGACGGTTACAGCGTGCGCGACGTGACGTTCCGCGTCGAGCGCGGCCAGGTGGTCGGCCTGCTCGGACCGAACGGCGCGGGGAAGACGACCACGCTACGCATGCTCATGGGGCTGATCACGCCCGACGAGGGTGGGATCCGCGTGTTCGGCCACACGATCCGGCCGGGCGCACCGGTCCTGTCGCGGGTGGGCGCGTTCGTCGAGGGCGCCGGTTTCCTGCCCCACCTCACCGGCCGCGCCAACCTCGAACTGTACTGGCGCGCAACCGGACGGCCCGCCGAGGACGCGCACCTGGACGAGGCGCTCGCGATCGCCGATCTCGGGACCGCACTGGAGCGCCCCGTGCGCACCTACTCGCAGGGCATGCGCCAGCGGCTGGCCATCGCGCAGGCGATGCTCGGACTCCCCGACGTGCTCGTGCTCGACGAGCCGACGAACGGCCTCGACCCGTCGCAGATCCTGCAGATGCGCGACGCCATCGTGCGCTACGGCGAGACCGGCCGCACGGTGATCGTGTCCAGCCACCTGCTGGCCGAGGTCGAGCAGACCTGCACGCACGTCGTGGTACTGCGGCGCGGGCTGCTGCTCGCCACGGGCACCGTCGACGAGATCGTCCGGGCCGGAGAGTCCGGCGGGTCGAAGAGCCTCGAAGAGGCGTTCCTCCAGTTGACGGGTGGTGACCAATGACCACGCGGGATTCGGTGACGGCGCACGACGGTGCCGCGCCCGGGTACGCACCGAACCGCACCCTCACGGTGCGGGTGGAACTGGCGCGCCAGCTGCGCCGCCGGCGCACGCTGGTCATGGCGGGGCTGCTGGCCGCGCTGCCGATCGTGCTCATCGTGGCGCTGGCGGTCGGAACCGACGACGACGGGCGCCGTAACGGCCGCCCGTCGCTGTTCGACGTGGCGACCGCGTCGGGCCTCAACCTCACTGCGACGGTGCTGGTCGCCGGAACGGGCTTCCTGCTGGTGATCCCGGTGGCCCTGTTCTTCGGCGACGCCGTGGCCTCCGAGGCCGATTGGTCGTCGCTGCGGTACCTGCTCGCGGCCCCGGTGCCGCGCACCCGCCTGCTGCTCACCAAGGCGATCGTCGCCCTCCTGCTGTCGGTCGCATCGATCGCGCTGCTCACCGCCGTGGCGCTCCTGGCCGGCACTCTCGCCTACGGGTGGGCGCCGATGCAGTCACCGACCGGCGTCCCGCTGGCCCCCGGCGACGCGCTGTGGCGGCTGCTGCTCGCGGCCGCCTTCATCCTGGGGTCCGAGCTGGCCACCGCGGGGCTCGCCCTGTGGCTGTCGACCCGCACCGACGCGCCGCTCGCGGCGGTCGGCGGCGCCGTGGGGCTGACGGTGATCGGCAGCGTGCTCGACCAGGTGACCGCGCTCGGGAGCCTTCGGGTGGTGCTGCCCGCGCACTGGCAGTACGCGTGGACCGACCTGCTGCAGCCGCAGATCGAGTGGGCCGGGATGGCGCAGGGCATCGCCCTCTCGGTGAGCATCGCCGTGGTCTTCCTCGCACTCGCCGTGCGCGGTTTCCGCACCAAGGACGTCGTGAGCTGATGGCCTGGAGTACACGGCAGTTGGCGGATCTCGCGGGAACCACCGTGCGGGCGGTGCGGCACTATCACCACGTGGGACTGCTCGCAGAGCCCGTGCGGCAGAGCAACGGCTACAAGCAGTACGGCGTGGACCACCTTCTTCGCCTGGTGCGGATCAAGCGCCTCTCCGAGCTGGGCTTCTCGCTCCAGCAGATCGCCGAGATGGGAGAGCTGGAGACGCTCACCGCCGACGCCGTGCAGGCGCTCGATGCGGAGCTCGCCGAGTCCATCGACCGGATGCAGCAGATCCGCGACGAGCTCGCCGCCCTGCAGGAGGAGGCGTTGCCCACCGATCTGCCGCCGGAGCTCGCGGGCCTCGCGGGCGACCTGTCCGACGCGGACCGCTCTCTCGTGGTGGTGGCCACCCGCCTGCTCGGCCCGTCCGGTGTCGACGCGTACGCGGAGATGCTGCGCTACGCGGCGCGGCAGGACCCGGCGACGGACCCCGCGCCCGCGTTCGACGCGCTGCCCGCCGACGCCGACGAGGACGCCCGCCAGGAGCTCGCCGAGCGGATGTACCCGTCGACCGTCGCTCTGTTGCAGAACAATCAGTCCGTCCGTAGGGCCACCGAGCAGGCGCCCCGGGGTGAACGGTACTTCACCCGGAACCTGGGCGAGGCGATGCGGGATCTCTACAACCCCGCGCAGCGGGACGTCCTCGTGCGGCTCAGTCGCCTCCTCGACGAGCGCGGCGGCCGGCCGTAGGGCCGCCGCAGGCTACTCCGTGCGCCCGCCGAGGTGCTCGGCGAGGAACCGCTCCGCGGCGCGGTGCATGTCAATGGTGTTCTCGGGGTTGACGAACCCGTGTCCCTCGTCGGCCTTGATCATGTACTCCACATCGCCGCCGCGCGCCCGCAGCGCCTCCACCAGGTTGTCGCTCTCCGCCTGCACCACGCGGGGATCGTTGGCGCCCTGCACCACCAACAGCGGCGTGCGGATGCGGTCGACGTGGGAGATGGGTGAGCGCGCCAGCATGTCGGCCTCCTGCGCCGGATCCGCCGGATCGCCCACGTACAGGTACCAGTTGTTGGCCAGGAACGGGCGCGCGATCTCGGGCAGGGTGCGCATGAAGTTCGGCAGGCTCGAGATGCCCACGTAGTCGATAGCGGCCGCGAACACATCGGGGGTGAAGGAGACGCCGACCAGGGCCGCGTACCCGCCGTAGGAGCCGCCGAAGATCGCGACCCGGTCGCGGTCCGCGTACCCCCGCTCGACCGCCCAGTCGACGGCGTCGATGAGATCGTCGTGCATCGCGCCGGCGAACTGCCCGATCGCCGCCTTCGTGAACGCCTTGCCGTAGCCGGTGGAACCGCGGAAGTTCACCTGCAGCACGGCGTATCCACGGTTGGCGAGGTGCTGCACGGCCCCGTCGTAGCCCCAGCTGTCGCGGTGCCACGGGCCGCCGTGGACGAGCAGCACCAGGGGCAGGCCCACCGGTTCCACCCCGACGGGCAGCGTGAGGTACCCGTGCAGCGGCAGCCCGTCGCGAGCGGCGAAGGTGACCGGCGACATCGGCGCCAGCAGTTCGGGTTCCAGGTGCGGGAACGGGCGGAACAGCAGCCGCGACTCCCCCGTCGCGTGGTCGTAGAAGTACGTGGCGCCCGGGTCCCGGTCGTGTACGAACGAGACCACCCAGCGCCGGCCCTCGCGGTCCGAGGAGAGGGCGCCCACGTCCCCGTCCGAGAGTGCCTGCAGCGCCGCGAGCACGTCGCCGAAGCCCGGGTCGAGCGCGTGGATGTCCTGCCGCTCGCCCAGGTACCGCACCCCCAGCAGCTCCCCGGTCTTCCGGTCCAGGATCAGCGGCGACGGGAGCACGGGCGAGACGAGGCCCGTGGTGTCGAGGTCGAGAGTGGGATGCGAGTCGACCTCGGTCTCCTCGCCCGTCTCGACGTCCAGGCGCACGGGCCGGGTGCGATCGGACCCGCGGTTGGAGCCGAGCCAGAGGCCGCCACCGTCCGGCGTGGCGATCACCGGGAACATGCCCAGCGGGTAGTCGGCCCCGTCGTAGAGGGCGATCCGGTTCAGTTCGCGCGCGGCGGAGTCCCAACGGCAGATCTCGATGTCACCGTCGTCGTTCTGCACCGACGCGTACAGCTCGCCGCCCGGGCCGGGGATCCAGCCGGCGACGTTCCCGGGATTGCGTTCGAGCAACGTCATCTCGCCGGAGGCGATGTCGATCTCGTGGACGTCGAACTCCTCCACCTGGCGGTTGTTGAGGGCGACGACCACGGTGCCCGGCCGCGACCGCGGCAGGTCCATCAGCAGGGCCATGGCCCCGTCGAACGGGGTCAGGTCCACCGCCGGCGCGTCGGGGTCGTCGAGGTCGACGCGGTGCAGGTGCCACTTCTCGTCGCCGCCGCGGTCCTGCAGGTACAGCAGCCAGCGCGGGTCGTCGGTCCAGTGGTACATCTGCACGCTGCGCGTGGAATCGGCTGTGACGCACCGGGCCGGTTCGTCGCCGTCCAGGTCCTCGACCCACACGTTGAGCCGGTTGTCCCGCGGGGCCAGGAACGCCAGGCGCGTCCCGTCGGGCGAGATCTGCGCGCCCGCGCGGACCGGGGAGTCGAAGAACTCCTCGACGGTGATGAGGCGGGGTGGGCTGTCGGGTGCCGGGTTCTCGGGCATGGCGTGTGCTCCTTCTGCTCGGTTGCCGACACCCAGCAGAAACCATGCCGTCGCGGCACGGTCAAGCGCGCGGCACGCCTACTTCAAGATCCGGGCCAGGAACGGGGTGGAATCCTTCATCGATTCGATGACGGTGCCGCTGTGATCCGCCTCCGGGTACTGGTGCAGTTCCACCGTGGTGCCGCTCTTGCGGAGCGCGGCGGCCAACGCGATCGAGGACTGTACGGGCACGTCGCGGTCCTTGAGTCCGACGCCGAGGAACACCGGCCTGTCGTAGCCCGACGTGGGCGTACCCATGTACCGGTCGACCGCTTCGGCCGCGCCGGGCAGAGTGCCGAGGTCCTTCGTGAAGTAGGCGGTGGGTCGCACCCCCGAGAGGGAGTCGCTGAGTTGCGCGTAGCACTGCACCTCCGCCTTGGCGGCGGCGTCGCGGCCCTGCGGGCTGAGCACGGAATCGATGTTCAGGCCGGGGTTCGCCTCCCGGAACCCTGCCAGGATGTACGCGGTGTACGCGGTGGCCGCGGAGCCGAGGCCCGGCGGAAGAGTGAGATTCGGGCCCGCCTTCTTGATGATCTCCTCGATCTTGTACGGGGTGCCCGTCGCGACCACGCCGCGGTAGTCGAGGCCGCTGCCCGCACTGAACTCGGATGCCCAGCGGGCGCTGTTCACCGCGGCCGCCCCGCCCTGGGACTGTCCGACAACGGCCCACTTCTTCGACAGCCGCAGCGAGGCGTCGCCGTGCGCGGAGACCACGGAGTCGACCACGCTGTGCGCGGTGGCCACGCTGTTGAGGTAGCTCATCAGGCCGGGTGTACCCAGGCCCGCGTAATCGGATGCGACGATCGCGTAGCCCTGCTTGAGCCAATGGCCCAGGTACTCGGAGTCGCGCGCCGAACGCGGGTTCGCGGACGGGGCGCACGCGTCGCCGAGCCCGACGGTGCCGTGCGCCCAGGCGATCACGGGCCAGCCACCGGCGGGCGGGGTGCCCTGCGGGGTGAAGATCGCGCCGGTGCTGGTGGCGGGCCGGCCGTGCTGGTCCGTAGTGGAGTACAGCACCCGCTTGGCGCTCGCGGCGCCGGGAAGGGACAGACCGGCCGCGAGCGGCACGGACCTGATGAGCTTCCCGCCCTGGGACGGCACGGGCCCGGCGTAGTCCGCCGCGTCGAGCCCGGACTGGTCAGGAGTCGCGACGGCCGGGGCCGCGACGACCGCGGTGGCGGCGAGCACCGCGAGGCCGGACGTGATCAGGCGATTGATCCTCATGGAGAGGATCGTATCGAGCCGGAGGTCCTCCGGCGCGGTGTTCGCTTCGCTGCTCTCAGGCCAGGGCGTAACGCTGCCGAGGGCGGCCCGTCGAGCCGTATTGCAGTGCCATCGTGAGCGTTCCGGCCCGCACCTGGTCGGCGAGGTACCGGCGCGCCGTCGCCGGGGAGACGCCGACCTGTTCGGCGATCTCGTCGGCGAGGAGTGGCCGGTCCGCCGAGCGCAGCGCGTCCACGATCCGGCGCTCGGTCACGGACCCGCCGTCCTCGCGCTTGGCCCCGGGCCGCTCGGACCGCAGCACCGAGGCCGCGGCGTCGACCTGGTCCTGGGTCACCTCGAAGCCGTCGAGTATGCGGCGGTACGCCGTGTATCCGCCGATGCGGCGGGCCAACTCGGTCGCGGGGAACGGCTTGATCAGGTACTGCAGGGCGCCCGCGGCGAATCCGGCGCGGACGCTGGCGGCGTCGTCCGCCGCCCCCAGGATGAAGCAGTCGCAGCGGAGCTCGCGGACCAGGTCGATCCCGGAACCGTCGGGGAGGTAGACGTCCACGAGGGCGAGGTCCACCTTCTCCCGTGCGGCGATCGCGCGCGCCTCGGAGACCGTGCGGGCGGAGCCGACGGTCTGCAGGCCGGGCATGGTGTCGACGATCTTCGCGTGCATCGCGGCCACGCGGAAGTCGTCGTCCACCACCAGGACTCGGAGGTCGTCAGTCATCGTCGCGTACTCCTTCGGGGAGGGTGGCCATCACTGCGGTGGGTTCGTCGGAGGCGGGACCGCCGAGGGAGACGACGGTGACGTCGCCGCCGTGGCCGCGGGCCACCTGCCGGGCGATCGCGAGCCCCAGGCCGCGTCCGCCCGGCACCGTCGGATCGGTACGGGTGCTGACGCCTTCGGCGAACGGGTCGTCCACGACGAAGCCGGGGCCCGTGTCGGACACGACGATCGCGAGGTCGTGGCCGTCGCGGAGCACGTCGAGCTCGACTTCGCGGGGCTCCCGCCCCTCGGCGGCGGCGTCGATGGCGTTGTCGAGGAGGTTGCCGACGAGCGTCGTGGTGTCCACGGGGTGGGTGAGGACACCGACCAGCGCGGTGTCGCTCCCGACGCACAGGGTGACGCCGCGTTCGTGTGCGCGGGCGGCCTTCGCCGCGACGAAGGCCTTGAGGTGCGGCTCGTCGAGCCTGTCGAGGCCGGAGACCGGGGCGATCCCGGCCCGGCCCGCGATCTCGTCGAGGTAGTTGACTGCCTCCTCGGTGCGGCCGTCCCGGAGCAGCCCCGCCACCACGTGCACACGGTTCGCCGACTCGTGCCGCTGGGCGCGCAGCGCCGAGCTCATGGCCTGCACCGAGTCCAGCTCTCGGGTGAGCGACTCGATGTCCGTGCGGTCCACGGCCGTCAGGACCGTGCCCAGGTCGGTGCCGGCGCGGAGCACGCGCCGGGAGGCGACCAGGACGACCCGCTCGTTGACGGCGGCCGCGACGGGTTTCTCGGTGGGGGTCGCGACCACGGCCGAGACCCGTTCCGTGAGACCGAGGTCCGCGAGGGGCGTCCCCGGATCGGCGGTGACGCCGAGTAGTTCGCGTGCCCGCGCGTTGATCACGGTGACGATCCCGTCGGCGTCGAACGCGATGACCCCCTCAGAACCCGAGTGCAGCACCGCGTCCTGCTCGCGGATCAGTTCGGCCATCTCCTCGGGTTCGAGCCCCAGGGTGAGCCGCCGCCACCGTCGGGCGAGGAGACCGGACCCGATGATGCCGACGACGAGGGCGAGCGACGCCAGGCCGACCAGGAGGAGCAGCGCCTTCCGCGCGGCCTCGTCGACCGTGACCGTCGAGACGCCGACGCTCACGAGCCCCACCACCGTGCCGTCCGCGGCGAACACCGGGGCCTTGGCGCGGACGGACGGCCCCAGGGTCCCGCTCTCCTCGACGAGTTGGACCTCGCCGGACAACGCCGTCGACGGGTCGGTGCTGAGCTTCTCGCCCAGCAGCGACGGATCGGGGTGCGCGATCCGGTAGCCCTCGTCGTCGGCGATCACGACGAAGAGGACGCCGGTGCGCTGCGTGATGCTCGCGGCCTGCCGTTGCACCGGCGCCGCGGCGAGTTCGGGCTGTGCGGCGGGGCGGCCATCCCGCCGGGCGGCGGACTGCGCGGCGACCGCCGCTCGGACGTCCGTGTCCGAGGCGACGGTCTCCGCGATGGCCTGGGCGCGGCGGCCGTACTCGCCGCGAGTGTCCGTCTGCACGCGGTGCAGCACGATGCCGAAACCGGCTGCCAGGCTCGCGATGATGATCACCACCTGGAGCAGGAGGATCTGCGTGCGCAGCCTGAGCCTGGGCATTCCCTCAGCCTAGTCACCTCTCGGCGCGGTCAGAACGGGATCTGGCCGAGGAGGACGCCGACGACGAGCATCACGATGGACACGACGGCGGCGCGCCAGAGCACCTTCTTGTGGTGGTCGGCCAGGCCGACACCGGCCAGCGCGACGAGCAACAGGATGGCGGGCACCAGCGGGCTCTGCATGTGGAACGGCTGGCCCGTGATGGAGGCGCGGGCCATCTCCGCGGCGGAGATGCCGTAGTTGCCCGCGGTCTCGGACAGCACCGGCAGGATCCCGAAGTAGAAGGCGTCGTTGGACATCAGGAACGTGAACGGGATCGAGAGGATGCCGGTGATCACGGCGAGGTGCGGCCCGAGGGACTCGGGGATGATGCCGGTGACCCACGTGGCGACCGCCTCGACCATGCCGGTGCCCTTGAACACTCCGGTGAGGACGGCGGCGGCGAAGACCATGCCGACCACCGAGACGATCGACTTCGAATGCCGGGTGATGGCCTCCTGCTGATCCGCGACCCGCGGGAAGTTCACGGCCAGCGCGATCGCGGCGGCGATCATGAACAGCACCGGAATGGGCAGGATGTCCAGGGTGAGCACCGCCAGCAGTGCGGCGGTCAGGGCGGCGTTGAACCACAGCAACTTCGGGTTACCGAGGCCGCCCGAGATCGGGGTGAGGGCACTGTCGCCGTCGGCGGAGCCAGTGGCAGGAACATCGGCCCCTCCCGCACCGGTCCCGCCCGAGTCGGTGCCGCCCGAGCCGGTGCCGACGGTGGCGGGCACGTCCGCGTCGGCACCACCGCCGGCACCCGCACCGGCGAGGACTCGGTCGCGGATCACGATGCTGCCGATGCGCTTCCGCTCCATGAGGCCCAGGTGCCAGGCGAAGGCGAGCACGACGATCATGCCCACGATGAGCGACGGGATCATCGGGACGAAGACGTCGGAGGGCGAGATCTTCAGCGCGGCCGCGGCGCGAGCGGTCGGGCCGCCCCACGGCAGGATGTTCATGGTGCCGTTCGCGAGGCCCGCGACCACGGTGAGGACCACCGGGCTGACGCCGAGCTTGAGGTAGAGCGGCAGCAGCGCCGACGTGGTGACGATGAACGTGGTGGAGCCGTCACCGTCGAGCGAGACGACGCCCGCGAGGATCGCGGTGCCGAGCACCAGTTTGGCCGGGTCCTCCCCCACGAGCCGGACGACGGCGCGGACGACCGGATCGAACAGCCCCACGTCGATCATCACGCCGAAGAAGATGATGGCGAAGAACAGCATGGCGGCGGTGGGCGCGAGGTCCTTGATGCCCTCGGTGATCATCTTGCCGATGCCGGTGCCCGCTCCGGCCAGGAGCCCGAAGACCACCGGTACGGCGATCAGGGCGACGATCGGTGTCGCGCGGCGGGTCATGATGACGACCATGAACGCCGCGACCATGGTCAGTCCCAGGACTGTCAGCATGGGCTTTCTCCTCGTGGATCAGTGGTCGTGGTGACACGAGGAGCATGGGGGTGACGGAGTTCACAGCGCGCGCTTGTGCGTCTTACTCACACTTCTGCGCGTTTCGCGCGTCGCCCGGGCGTACTGCCCGCGCTCATCGTGTTCGCCGGGCTCCTCCTGAACGGCCTGATGACGTGGCAACCGTGGGCGAGCCCCGAGGGCGGCGAGGTGGTCACATGGCAGAACGAGTACGGGACGGAGAAGAGCAAGACGACGTGCGTCGCCTTCAAGGACGCGGTGACGTGCGATTGGCCGTGATCGTGCGCCCCCGGCAGGAATCGAACCTGCGACCTAGGGATTAGAAGGCCCTTGCTCTATCCAACTGAGCTACGGAGGCAGTGGTGCGCAGGTCATTCTAAGACAGGCACCCCACCCGGGTAACGACGGCGGTGCGGCGGCGCGATGTGCTGTTCGAGGCACGAATTCCTGGACGGAGCACATCATGCACGGATTCCACCGGATCGCCGCCGTCGCCGCCGCGGCCACCGCCCTCGGGCTTCTCGCAGGCTGCGGACAGGACCCGCAACCTTCCCGAGCCCCATCGCCGGAGCCCAGCACGGCCGCTTCACCTGCGGCCGGCTCCTCGACCGCAGCCCCGTCGGGCACCGATCCCGCGCCGTACCGCACAACCGGCGGCGCGCTCAGCTTCACGACGCCGTGGGGAGCGTGGTGCGCGATCCTGCCCCGGCACGAGGCCACGCCAGGCACGCCCACCGCCGGGTGCTGGGAGGTCACCGGCCGGCAGCAGGTCCTCACCGCGAGCCCGCAGTCCGCCGCGCAGGTCGAACAGGTGCAGCAGGGGTTCTACGTCTACGAACGGGGCCCGGCACTCCCCGCCGGCGCCGCAGTCGCCGTGGACGGCGTGCGGTGCGCGCAGACCCCCACGGAGCTTTCGTGCACGGCCGGCGAGCACGGCTTCACCCTCCGGCCCGACAACACCTTCGACCTCCGCTGACGGGCCCGACACCAGGTGACAACGATTGTTGTCAAATAGTGCTACGGTGGGCTCATGACGCACGCAGCGCCCACCGCGTTCCGCTGGACGACCGCACACGGCGCGGGACCGCACCGTCGCATCCGGGACGCGGTCCTGCGCGCGACCGGGTTCGACCTGTTCCCCGCCGACGGGGTGGCCGAGGAGTTCGCCCGACTGCGCACCGTCGGAGACCCCGAAGCGGAGCGATTCGTGGGTGCGACCACGTACGGCCCGCTCGGCCCCGACGCGACGCGGGCGTTCGTCGACGACGCGCTGCGCGACGGCGTGGAGGCGGCCCTGGCCGACCACCCGCTCGAGCCCGATTCGGCGGCCGCGGCGCGGGAGTTGTTCGCGCAGTTCGAGACCGTGCCCGAGTGGGTGGACCCCGCGCTCATCGAGGAGGGCGCCGCGGTGTGGCGGCGGTGGGGCTACGACCTGGGTGCCGTGGGCAACGCCGGCACGCTGGACACCTACACCGAGGGATCGCTCGCCGTACCGCTCTCGCTCTCCGGTGGCTACGCGGGCGCGTCCGCGCTGCACCGGTTCCTGGAGACGAGCCGCTGGTGGATCGAGGTGAGCCGCCCGGGCGCGCTGCTCACGCCGGGCTCGCTGGGGCGGTCCCTGTCGATGCGGGTGCGCATCATGCACGTATCGGTGCGGCGCGGTGTGCAGCGACACCCCGAGTGGGACGGCGAGCGCTGGGGCCTGCCGATCAGCCAGGCCGAGATGCTGCTCACGCTCCTCGGCGGCAGCGTGGGCCCGGCCAGCGGCCTGTACGCGCTCGGCTACCTCACCTCTCCCGCCGAGATCCGCGCCGCCCTGCATTTCAACCGATACCTGGGCCACCTGCTGGGCGTCCGCACGGACGCGATCTACCCGCGAACGGTGACCGACGGCCTGCGCCTGCTGTACATGTTCGACGCCGCCCGATCGCACGATTCCGGCTCGGCGGGAAGCGAACTGGTCGAATCCTTCGTCCCCGCCTTCGCACCCCAGCCCGGGCAGGCCCGGCGGGACCGAATCCGCGCGCGGTGGCACGCCACCGTCCAGGCGGGGCACACCCGCCTGTTCATGCTGCCGTGGAACCGGCGGCGGTTCCGCCTTCCACCCTCCGCGGCCGGCGTGATCTATCTCGCGGCGCGTTTCCCCGTGATCGCGGGCATCGAGGCAGCCCGGCACGTGAGCCCCGCGGTGGACCGCGCGTGGCAGCGGCGGTCCGTCGCGGCGTGGGAGCGCTGGCACGCGTGGGCCCTGGGGAACGAGGAGACGGCGTTCCAGGCGGGAGATCTCCGCCGCTGACCTGCATAAGCATCTAGTTGCATAGCAACTAGATGCGCGGTAGCGTCGAAGCGTGGCCCTCGAACATGCGCTTCTCGTGTCCCTCAGCGAGCGATCGGGCACCGGGTACCAGCTCACCCGGCGGTTCGACCGGTCGATCGGGCACTGGTGGCGCGCGTCCCACCAGCAGATCTACAAGACGCTGGGACGGATGACCGAGAACGGGCTGGTCACCTACGTCGAACAGGCGCAGGACGGCAAGCCCGACAAGAAGGTCTACTCGATCACCGACACCGGCCGGAAGACGCTCTCCGAGTGGATCCGCACCCCCGGCACCGACACCGGGGACCGCCGCGAGCTCGCCACCAAGATCCGGGGGGCCGCACCGTCGGACCTCCCCGACCTACGGGCCGAGGTGCACCGGATCCGCGCGCTGCACGCCGAGCGCGCCGAGCTGTTCCGGTCGTTCGAGAGCCGCGATTACCCGCATCCCGACGCGCTCTCGGGCGCCGAGCTGCAGCAGTACCTCGTGCTGCGCGGCGGCGTGCTCTCCGAGCAGGGCACCGTCGACTGGCTCGACGAGGTGCTCGCCGCCCTTCCCAGCCCCAGCCCCACATCAGCCGATTAAGGATCAGCCATGTCAGCCAAGTACCCGCTCCTGTTCGAACCACTCGACCTCGGCCACACGACGCTGAAGAACCGCGTCGTGATGGGTTCCATGCACACCGGTCTCGAGGACATGCCGTGGGACATCGGCAAACTCGCCGCCTACTTCGCGGCGCGCGCCAAGGGCGGCGTCGGCCTGATCATCACCGGCGGCTACTCCCCCAACATCACCGGATGGCTGCTGCCCGCCGGCGCGAAGATGTCCAGCCCGTTGGATTCCCTCCTGCACAGGAAGGTCACCGACGCGGTGCACGCCGAGGGCGGCAAGATCGCGATGCAGTTGCTGCACGCCGGCCGCTACTCGTACAACCCGCTCAGCGCGTCGGCCAGCTCGATCAAGGCCCCGATCAACCCGTTCAAGCCGCGCGCGATGCACGACCTCGAGGTGCGCAAGACCATCAAGGACTTCGGCAACGCGGCGCGCACCGCGCAGCGGGCCGGATACGACGGCGTGGAGGTGATGGGGGGCGAGGGTTACCTGATCAACCAGTTCCTCGCGGCGCGTACCAACAAGCGCACCGACCGGTGGGGCGGCTCCGTGGAGAACCGGCAGCGCTTCCCCGTGGAGATCGTCAAGGAGATCCGGAAGCGCTGCGGCGAGGACTTCATCGTCGTGTTCCGTTTGTCCATGGCGGATTTCGTCGACGAGGGCCAGACCCGTGACGACATCCTCTCCCTCGCGCACAAGCTGGAAGCGGCGGGGGTGGACATCCTCAACACCGACATCGGCTGGCACGAGGCCCGTGTGCCCACGATCGTGACCTCGGTGCCGCGGGCCGCGTTCGCCGCCTTCACCGCGGACGTGACCCGTGCCGTGAACATCCCGGTCTGTGCCGCGAACCGGATCAACATGCCCGGCACCGCGGAGGAGATCCTCGAGCGCGGCGACGCCCAGTTGGTGCAGATCGCCCGGCCCCTGCTGGCGGATCCCGAGTGGGCGAACAAGGCCCGCGAGGAGCGGACCGACGAGATCAACACCTGCATCGGCTGCAACCAGGCCTGCCTCGACCACGCCTTCGTGCACAAGAAGGTGTCGTGCCTCGTGAACCCCCGCGCGGGCCGGGAGACGGATCTCGTTCTCGCGCCGACCCGTTCGGCCAAGCGCGTCGCAGTGGTCGGCGCCGGGCCCGCGGGCCTCTCCGCCGCCGTCAGCGCCGCCGAGCGCGGGCACAAGGTGGAGCTCTTCGAGGCCGGGGAGGCGATCGGCGGCCAGTTCGGCTACGCCGCGAAGATCCCCGGCAAGGAGGAGTTCACCGAGACCATCCGGTACTACACCACGATGCTCGACCGGAACCAGGTCACCGTGCACCTCGGCACCGAGGCCACCGTCGACGACCTGGCCGGCAAGTTCGACGAGGTCGTCATCGCCACCGGCGTGGTGCCCCGCGTCCCGTCGTTCCCCGGCGTCGACCACCCGAAGGTCATCACCTACGCCGAGGCGATCAGCGGCGCCAAGGAGATCGGCGACACCGTGGCCATCATGGGCGCGGGCGGGATCGGCTTCGACGTGGCCGAATTCGTCACCACCGACAAGTCCCCCACGCTGCACCTCGACGAGTGGAACGCCGAATGGGGCGTGACCCGCCAGGGCGACGTGCCCGGCTTCGTGACCAAGCCGGACCCGGCACCGTCGACCCGGTCGAAGGTGTACATGTTGCAGCGCAAGTCGACCCCGCAGGGCATCGGACTGGGCAAGACCACGGGGTGGGTGCACCGCGCCTCGGTGAAGATGAAGAAGGTGGAGCAGCTCAAGGGCGTCAACTACGAGAAGGTCGACGACGCCGGCCTGCACATCACCTTCGGCGAGGAGCACAAGGACGCCCGGGTGCTCGACGTGGAGACCGTGATCCTGTGCACCGGGCAGGAATCCGTCCGCGGCCTCGACGACGCCCTCGCCGAGCGCGGGGTCAAGGCACACGTCATCGGCGGCGCCGCGCTCGCCGCGGAGCTGGACGCGAAGCGCGCGATCCGGCAGGGCACCGAGGTGGCCGCGGCGCTCTGACGCCTACGTCAGGGCGTCGCCGCCGGCCGGGGTGCGGCGGATCGCGATCGTCACACGGTCGACTCCGCCGCATCCCGCTCGTCCGCGATGCCCGACGGTGACTCCTTCCCGGCCCCGGCGTCCCGCGCGACGCCCCTGCCGCGGAGCCGGCCGATCGCCGCGTCGAGGCCGACCGGGCCGGGACCCGTGAACGCGAACAGCAGGAGCACCCAGCAGTACAGGACGGAGAGCTCACCGTCGTTCGCGAGCGGCGAGAGCCCGTCTCCCGCGTGGAAGAAGAAGTACGCGTAGGCCATGGACCCCGACGCGATGACCGCGGCGGGACGCGTGGCCAGGCCGAGGGCGATGAGGAGCCCGCCCACCAGCTGGATCAGGGCACCCCACCAGCTCGGCCACGCGAAGATCTCGGGGCTCGCCCGGTGGCCGCCCAGGAAGCCCCAGAAGGTGGCCGCGCCGTGCAGCGCGAACAGCACGCCGACGACGATGCGGAGGGCGGACAGGTAGTACGGCGCCCAGCGAGTCATGGTTCCACCTTTGTTCGGTCAGAAATGGTGAGGCTAACCTAAACGACACGGTGGACCGCCGCCACTCGAGGACGCGTCACACCAGGTCCCGCACGATCGAAACCCGCCGCGCTGCTCCGATACGATCTGGACCCATGCCAGTACCCGCACCCAATTCGTCCGCCCGCGCCGTCGTCACCGGCGGCTCCTCCGGCATCGGCGTGGCCCTGGCCACGGAGCTCGCCCGTCGTGGCCACTCGGTGATCCTCGTCGCCCGCAGCACCGGCCCCATGGAGGAACTCGCCGCAACGCTGCGCGAGCAGTTCGGCGTCGAGGCCGAGGTCCGCGGCGTGGACCTCTCCGACCAGGCCGCACGCGACGAGCTGTGCAAGGAGCTCGCCGGCCGCGAGATCTCGATCCTCTGCAACAACGCGGGGACCGCCACGTTCGGCAAGGTGATCGACCTCGACCCCGCGTACGAGCGCGCACAGCTGGAACTCAACGCCAACGCCGTGCACGATCTCACGCTGGCCGTGCTCCCCCAGATGGTCAAGCGCGGCGCCGGCGGCGTTCTCATCACCGGCTCGGCGGCCGGCAACATGCCGATCCCGAACAACGCCACGTACGCCGCCTCGAAGGCGTTCGCGAACACCTTCTCCGAATCGCTGCGCGGCGAGGTCAAGCCCCTCGGCGTGCATGTCACGCTGCTCGCGCCCGGCCCCGTGCGCACCGAGCTGCCCGATCCCGAGGATCGCTCCACCGTGGAGAAGGTCGTTCCCGAATTCCTCTGGGTCAACACCGAATACACCGCTCGGGTTTCCATCGATGCGCTGGAGAAGAATCAGATGCGCATCGTTCCGGGCCTGCTCTCCAAGGGAATGTCGCTGGCGGGCTTCTACACCCCGCGACGCATCATGGCGCCCATCGTGGGGCAGATGTACAAGAAGCTCGCGGGCGAGTAGCCAGGGAGCACTCCGACCTGCCGGATTGTGACGGGTCACCGCGCTACAGAAATCGCCGCTCGCCCCGTACATGTGCGGGGCGAGCGGCGATTTCTGTAGCGGCGGGAGGCTCAGCGGCGACGCTTGGTTCCGAAGATGCTGCGGGACAGCTCACGTCCGGCGCTGGACGCCGCGGACCGCAGGAAGGACTTCACCGCGGGGTTGCCCATCATGTCGGAGACCCAGGAGGATTCCTCCTCCTCGTTCTTGGGCGCGGGCGGCGGCGGAGGCGCCTGCTCGGCGGGCGCATTCTCCTGCTGTGCCTGCTGTGCGTTCTGCGACAACTTCTCGAACGCCGACAGGTTGTCGACCGTCTGGGAGTACTTGCCCCACAGCGGCGACGCCTGCGCGGCGGAGCGGACCGCATCGTCGCCGATCGCGGCCATCAGCGAACGGGGCGCCCGCAACCGGGTCCACGCGACCGGCGTCGGCGCGCCCTTGTCGGAGAGCACCGTCACGATCGCCTCGCCGATGCCGAGGCTGGTCAGTGCCTCGTCGAGCTTGTACGCCTTGGACGTCGGATACGTCTTCACGGTCTTGGCCAGTGCCGCCTGGTCCTCCGGGGTGAAGGCGCGCAGGGCGTGCTGAATGCGGGCGCCGAGCTGGCTGAGCACCGGGTTCGGGATGTCGGTGGGCAGCTGCGAGCAGAAGAACACGCCCACGCCCTTCGAGCGGATCAGCTTCACCGTCTGCTCCACCTGGTCCTTGAACGCCTTGGTGGCGTCGGCGAACAGGAGGTGGGCCTCGTCGAAGATGAACACGAGCTTGGGCTTGTCCAGGTCGCCCGCCTCGGGCAGGTACTCGAACAGGTCGGCCAGGATCCACATGAGGAACGTCGAGAAGAGCGCCGGCCGCGCCGCCTGCTCCCCCAGCTCGAACAGGGTCACCACGCCCTGGCCGCCCGCGGTGCGGAGCAGGTCGCCCATGTCGATCTCGGGCTCGCCGAAGAAGGTGTCGCCGCCGTCGGCCTCGAGATTGGCGAGGTTGCGCAGGATGACGCCCGCGGTCTGCTTGCTGACGCCGCCGATGCCTTCGAGGTCCGCCTTGCCCTCCGCGGACGTGAGGTAGGCGATCACCGAGCGCAGGTCCTTGAGGTCCAGCAACTCCAGCTGGTTCTGGTCTGCCCAGTGGAAGATGAGGCCCAGCACCGACTCCTGGGTGGCGTTGAGGCCGAGGACCTTCGCCAGCAGGATGGGGCCGAACGCCGACACGGTGGCGCGGATCGGCACGCCGATCCCGCCGGTGCCCAGCGACACGAACTCGGTCGGTACGGTCGCGGGCTTCCAGTCGTCGCCGGTGTCCGTGGCGCGGGCCGCCGTCTTGTCGTTGGCCTCGCCGGGCTTGGACAGGCCCGCCAGGTCGCCCTTGATGTCGGCGAGCACGACGGGGACGCCGTTGGCCGACAGTTGCTCGACGATGAGCTGCAGCGTCTTCGTCTTGCCGGTGCCGGTGGCGCCCGCGACGAGGCCGTGCCTGTTCATCATGGCCAGCGGGATGCGCACCTTGGCCGCGGGGTCGACGGTGCCGTCCACCAGGACGGTGCCCAGCTCCAGCGCCGGGCCCGAGAATTCGTAGCCGGCCGCGATCGTCTGGGCCGGCGAGTTCGCATTGTCAGTCACGGGGGAAACCCTAGCTTGGATACGCTGGCGCGCGTGGACGACAAACTGGTGTGGGTCGATTGTGAGATGACCGGCCTCGATCTGACCTCCGACAAGCTCATCGAGATCGCCGCCCTGGTGACCGACGGGGACCTCAACATCCTGGGTGAGGGGGTGGACCTGGTGATCCACGCGGACGACCTCGCGCTGGCCACGATGCCGCCGGTGGTGACGGAGATGCACGCCAAGTCCGGGCTCACCGAGGAGGTACGCGCATCGACGGTCACCGTCCGTCAGGCCGAGGAGGCCGTGCTGGCCTACCTGCGGGAACACATCGACACCGCGCGGACGGTGCCGCTGGCCGGCAACTCGATCGGCACCGATCGGCGCTTCATCTCCCGGGACATGCCCGAGCTGGACGAGTTCCTGCACTACCGGATGGTCGACGTGAGCTCGATCAAGGAACTGTGCCGCCGCTGGTACCCGCGGATCTACTTCGGCCAGCCCGACAAGGGCCTCGCGCACCGCGCGCTGGCCGACATCCGCGAGTCGATCCGGGAGCTGAAGTACTACCGGAGCACCGCCTTCGTTCCCGCCCCCGGCCCCTCGACGGACGAGATCGCACAGAAGGCCGAGGAGCTCGGCCCGGCCTGACGCCGCAGGTCAGGGCTGCGACGATACCGATTCGCTTTCGATATACGACGTCGGGTAAAGTACTCCGAGCCTGGCGATCCCAGGCACCTGGTGGGTGTAGTTCAGTTGGTAGAGCACCAGATTGTGATTCTGGCTGTCGCGGGTTCGAGTCCCGTCATCCACCCCGGATGAAAAGCCCGGTCTCTCAACGTCCGCGTTGACAGGCCGGGCTTTTTCGTATCGCCACACTCATCACCAGACCCGTCAGCGCCCCCTCCACCTGCGACAAGCTCCGACCGGCGCCGAAGGCCTGGGCAACCAGCCGGACGGCGTGCCTGTTCTCGACTCGCGCCGCCGCCCCTCGCGGGATCAGGCGGGCTGCTTGGCCGCGAGGGCGGCGGCGCGGTCGAACTCCTCGTCCACCGACGGGTCGTCCTTGTAGGTCGCGAGGCTCACGCCGACGGCGACGATCACGTTGGCGATGAAGCCGGGGACGATCTCGTACAGGTCGACGGGCGGCCACTGGCCCCAGATGAACGCGACGGCCGCGCCCACGATGAGGCCCGCGAGTGCACCGGCGTGAGTCAGCTTGCGCCAGAACAGGGACAGGATCACCACCGGCCCGAACGAGGCGCCGAAGCCCGCCCACGCGAAGCCGACGAGGTCCAGAATGCTGTCCGACGGGTCGATCGCGAGCAGCACGGCGATCACAGCGACGATGAGCACGCCCAGCCGGCCGAGCCGCACGTACATCGCGTCACTGATGGTCGGCGCGCGGCCGGTGCGCTCGGCGAAGATCTTGAACAGGTCCTCCACGAGCGCCGAGCTGCAGACCACGAGCTGCGAGGAGATCGTGGACATGACCGCGGCCAGCACCGCCGCGAGCACCAGTCCTGCCACGAACGGGTGGAACATGATCTGCGCGAGCACCAGGAACACCGTCTCCGGATCCTTGGGCGCGCGCTCGGGGTTCAGCGCGAAGTAGGCGATGCCGATGAACGCGGTCGCGATCGCGCCGACGGCGGAGACCACCATCCAGCCGATCCCGAAACGACGGGCCGTGGTGGCCTCCTGCGGCGTCCGCAGCGCCATGAACCGCACGATGATGTGCGGCTGGCCGAAGTAGCCGAGCCCCCACGCGGCGGCCGAGATGATCCCGAGCGCGGTGCCGCCCGCGAACAGGCTGAAGAAGTCCGGGTTGACCTTCTCGACCGTGTCGATGGTGATCGACGGTCCGCCCACGTTGATCAGGGCGACGATCGGAACGGCGACGAGCGCGGCCAGCATGAGCAACCCCTGTGCCACGTCGGTGAGGGTCGCCCCGAGGAAACCCCCGAACAGGGTGTAGATCATGGTCACGACCGCGACGATGAGCATCCCGTGCATGTACTGGACCCCGAAGGTGCTGTCGAAGAACTTGCCCGCGGCCACCATGCCGCTGGAGACGTAGAAGGTGAAGAAGATCAGGATGATCAGGCCGCACACGATGCGCAGCGACCGCGACTGATCGCGCAGCCGGTGCTCCAGGAAGCTGGGGATCGTGATGGAGTTGCCCGCGACCTCCGTATAGGAGCGCAGCCGGGGCGCCACGAACTTCCAGTTCAGCCATGCCCCGACGGTCAGGCCGATCGCGATCCAGGCCTCCACGAGCCCCTTGGCGTACACCGCGCCGGGCAGCCCCATGAGGAGCCAGCCGGACATGTCCGAGGCCCCCGCGCTGAGCGCCGCGACCCACGGTTTGAGGCCGCGCCCGGCGAGCATGTAGTCGTCGAGGCTGTCACGCGTGCGGGTGTAGGCCACCCACCCGATGCACAGCATGGCGGCGAAGTACAGGGTCACTGCGATCGTCTGGTACGTCTGGTCCGACACGGGTGTCTCCCTTGAAGTTCCGGCCGCGAGGGTCGCCGTTGGTGCACTCGGAGTGCACGTATCGAAACCCTTTTCGGCGCGCTGATCTCGGTCGAGATCGTCCAAGCCGAAATGGTAGGCTCGGGCCCACATTTCTGCGGCGCTTTACGACGCGCGCCGAACTCACGACCACGACCCGGGGGGTTAGATCTTGGCCGACGGTACGCGCACCGGTGCTGCACTTCGACGCTGGACGATCGGAGTGGTCACCATCGCGGTATCCGGCGCCGTGATGATGCCGGCGACCGCCGCCGCGGCACCGTCGACCCCCGCGGCACCGTCGCCCTCCCCCAAGCCCGCCGCCCCGAAGCCCGGCACCCCCAAGCCGGGCGCGCCCGGGGCACCGTCGAGCCAGGCCCCCGCGGCCCCGACGAAGAACCCGGCCCCCACTTCGGTCGCGCCCGGCGAGCGCATCGACATCCTCCAGCGGTCCCTCGGCGGCGGACGCTTCGAATCGCTGCAGTGCACGATGGGATTCGCCGTGACCGCACCGAACGGCGAGCGCCTCGGCGTCACCGCCGGCCACTGCGGCGCCCCGCAGCAGCCGGTGGGCGTGAAGAAGTGGATCGTCGGCGAGGTGGTCCAGTCCGCGTCGCCCAAGGTCGAAGAGGACCCCAAGCGCCCGGGCCACTTCTCCCCCACCGACCCGTTCCAGCCCGACTGGGCGACCTTCCGGCTGACCGACCCGCAGGTGAAACTGCTCGCGTCGTCGCCGCGGATCGCGCCGCGGACAGTGGGCACCGCCCGGCCGGGTGATCCGGTGTGCCAGTTGGGGTCCGTCAACGGATATGCCTGCGGCAAGGTCACCAAGGTCATGAACGACTGGGTCGTCACCGACATCCAGACCGTCCAGGGCGACAGCGGCGGCCCGCTGATCCGCACCACCGACAACGCGGCACTCGGGATCATCACCGACGCGGTCACCCTCACCGACCGTGAATCGGGCGCGGTGACCCAGCGGCTCACGCAGTACTACTCGCTCAACGCGGTGCTCCGATCGGCGGGTGGCGCGCAGCTCGCCACGCGCTGACGGTCCGCCGCCGGGCGTTTCGCCGCCCGGCGCCCGTGCGCACTGCGTACAATTCCGCCATGACGACGGCGGAATCCCTCAAGTCCCGGATGCTGCAGCTGGGGCGCCATCCCGCGGTGTCGCGTGCGATCCGGGCGACGGTGCCGCTCGACAAGGCGGTCACCCGGCTCAGCCGCGGACACGTGCACCTGGTCCCGGAAGCGCTCCTCCCCCAGTTGACCCTCACCACGGTGGGGCGGCGCAGCGGCGTGGCCCGCTCGGTGCCACTGCTGTACGTGCGTGACGGGAAGGACTTCGTGGTGATCGCGTCCAACTTCGGGCAGCAGCACCACCCCGCGTGGTCGTACAACCTGGAATCCAGTCCGGACGCCGAAGTCCTGCTGGGCACCCGGCGAATCCCGGTGCGCGCCAAGCGCATGTCCGAGTCGGACCGGAAACGGCTGTGGCCGGCGATCGTCGAAGTGTGGCCCGCCTACGACGACTACGTGGTCCGCGCGGGCAACCGCCGGATCAAGCTGTACCGGCTCAGTCCCCGCTGATCCCCCGAGTGGGCTCCAGGAACGGCGCCACGATCTCCGCGTCGATCCCGCGGGCGGTCGCCGCGGCCCGCTGCATCGTCACGTCGACGGCGCTCGACGCCCCCGCCGCGGTCGCGATCGTCAGTGTGCCGACGCCCGCCAGGCGCTGGAACAGCGTCTCGGACGTGACGAAACCGATCACCCCGTCGTACTCGAGGAGTGTGCGCGTGCGCGCCACAGTGCCCGCGCCGATCGCCACCAGCTCGCCGTCGGCCGCCGAGCCCAGGTTGCGGTAGCGGATCCGGGCGAGAACCGGCGCCGACAGGAGTGCCACCGCGGCAACGACGAGCGCAGGCGCCGCCCACCACCCGGGCAGCAGGACCGCGGCCACGACGAGCGGGGCGGCGACGATCACGGAGGCGAGCAGGGCGCGAGTCAGCCTGCGCCGCTGGGCGGCCGGGCCGTGCGGCACGAGCGGCAGCTCCGTGGCGCCGGCGCGTTCGAGCACGTCGTCCGCGACGGCGAGCACCTCGGCGCGCGGGGCGGGCGGCAGCAGCATCGGATTCCGGTCCGTGCCCGTCGCGATCGCGCGCAGCTTCGCGCCGCCCGGGACGCGCATGAGCACCGGCTCGTGCACCTGCACGCCGCGCACCCGCTTGCGCTCGATCGTGGCCGCGACGGTCGAGATCAAGCCGCGGCGGATGTGCAGCGCACCGTCGGACCGGCGGACCAGGCTGAAGCCCCAGAACGCCACCACGTACGACAGGACGGACACCAGGACCGACAGCACCACCAGGAGCACGATCGCGCCCACCGCGATGACCGCCGGTCCCAGGTCGAGCAGCTGGGAGAACCACGACTGGGCGAGCTCGGAGCCGCGCTCCTGCAGGCCCGCATCGTCGACGATGCGGAAGCCGATACCCACGCCGGCGGCCACCACCGCGAATCCCGTGAGGGAGAAGGGCGCGAACCGGATCCACGCCGGGCGGAACCGCGCGAGCTGTTCTTCCGTGATCTCCTCCTGCGAGGGCGCCGCGCTCCCGGGATCGACGTCATCCGCGGGCGCTTCCGCGACCGGGCTGCGACGCAGCAGATCCCGGCCGAGCTGTTCGGCGACGTCGGCGGGGATCGGATCGAGGACGAGAGCCGAATCCTTTCCTCCCACACCGGTCCCCACCTCGACCTTGCGGAGCTTGAGCACCCGCTCGATGGGGCCCGCCGTCACGTCAACACTCCGGATCCGGTCCCTGCGAGCGGTCGCGGACGTCTTCTGAACCAGCCCCCGGCGCAGTTCCAGCTGGTCCTCGGTGACCCGCCAGCGGGTGGTGAGCCACGGCAGGAAGCCGACCAGGGCGCTGATCACGAGGCCGGCGACGACGGCGACGACGGGGCCCACCGAGCGCCCGAGGAAGAACACACCGATCAGCGCGGGAATCAGCGACGGCACGGCTTTGACGACGCGGGTTCCGATCCCCCACGGTGACAGCCGGTTCCAGTTCTCCTCGTCAGGTCGCGTCATCGGTGTCCCCCGCCGCGCTCACGGTGAGGCCGGCCGCGATGGACTGCGCCACCTCCGTGGGAAGTCCGGAGATGCGGACCGTACCGGCCGACGACGCCGTGGTGACCGTGACGGTGGAGAGGCCGAAGGAGCGCTCCAGCGGGCCGCCGACGGTGTCGATCACCTGCACCCGCGAGATGGGAATGAGCACGCGGTTGCGGGTGAGCCACCCCGACTGGGAGTACACCGCGACGGTGTTCACCTCCCAGCGGTGGAACGCGTACCGGAACCGCGGCATCACGTACAGGTGTGCGCCCGCCGCCGCGAGCAGCACCACGAGGAGCAACGCGGCGACGAACCACGGCACGGCCGGGATCACCGCGACGCCGACGGTGAGAACGGGGATCACGATGATCCACGGGATCGCGGCGCGCACCGCCCACCACGTCTTGGCTTTGGGCGACACCTGATGTGCGGGCGGCCGCAGCACCTCGTCGGCGCCGGTTTCGGCGGGGCTTCCGGGGACGGTCATGTGCCCACCTAAGCATGAGCTTCACACCCGGGGCCAGCGCCCGCGGCACTAGGGTGTCCGGCAGGAGGTCCCATGACGACGCATCCCGATGAATTGGCAGGGCTGGCCGGGCTGTTCACCGACGCCGAGCGGCAGATCGCGGACTCGGTGCGAGCGCTGTGCGCCGCCCGGGTGGAGCCGCACGTCGCGCGCTGGTTCGAGGCCGGGACCCTCGACGATCCGCGCGGTCTGATGCGCGAGCTCGGCTCGCTCGGCGTGCTGGGCATGCATCTGGAGGGCTACGGCTGCGCGGGCATGACCGCGAGCGAATACGGCGTCGCCTGTATGGAGTTGGAGGCGTGCGACTCCGGCCTGCGGTCGATGGTCTCGGTGCAGGGCTCGCTGGCGATGTTCGCGATCTGGCGCTGGGCGAGCGAGGAGGAGAAGCAGCGGTGGCTGCCCGGTATGGCCGCCGGCGAGACCGTCGGCTGCTTCGGCCTCACCGAACCCGACCACGGATCCGATCCCGGGCACATGCGCACCCGCGCCCGTCGCGACGGCACCGACTGGATCCTCGACGGCCGGAAGATGTGGATCACCAACGGATCCGTCGCCGACGTCGCCGTGGTGTGGGCGCAGACCGACGAGGGGATCCGCGGCTTCGCCGTGCCCACCGACTCCCCCGGCTTCGCCGCCGACACCATCGGGCACAAGATATCGTTGCGGGCGTCCGTGACCTCCGAGCTCGTGCTCGACGGTGTGCGCGTCCCCGAGTCCGCCGCCTTCCCCGACGTCCGGGGCCTCAAGGGTCCGCTGTCGTGCCTGAGCGAGGCGCGGTACGGCATCGTCTGGGGCGCAATGGGTGCCGCCCGCACGGCGCTGGAGTGCGCGCAGCGGTACGCCGTGGAGCGGGAGCAGTTCGGCCGGCCGATCGGCGGTTTCCAACTCACGCAACAGAAGCTGGCCGATATGACACTGGAGTACGTCAAGGGCGTGCTGCTCGCCGTGCACCTCGGGCGGCTCAAGGACTCCGCCGGGCTGCGACCCGAACAGGTCTCGATCGGCAAGCTCAACAACGTGCGCGAGGCGATCGAGATCTGCCGCACGGCCCGCACGATCCTCGGCGCCAACGGCATCTCGCTGGAGTACCCCGTGATCCGGCACGCGAACAACCTGGAGAGCGTGCTCACCTACGAGGGCACCGTGGAGATGCACACCCTGATTCTGGGCCAGAAACTGACGGGTCTCGACGCGTTCCGGTGATCCGCTCGGCGCCGGATACACCCCCTGAGCAGCCGATTTCACTTTTCCGCGCGCCGCTTGCTAAAGTTCTTCAGCGCGCAAGCGAGCGGGAAGCCCCGCGAGCGGGCGAGTACGCGCCATTAGCTCAATTGGCAGAGCAGCTGACTCTTAATCAGCGGGTTCGGGGTTCGAGTCCCTGATGGCGCACAGCGCAAACCCCTTTCGACACTGGTCGGAAGGGGTTTCATGCTTCTCCGGCGTACCTCGATCGCCACTCGTGCCCCCCGAATCGCCCGTGAAAGCCACGAACCGTCGGGAACCTCGCAGGCGAAGGCCGGTCCTCCCAATCGGCAGGGCGGGTCCCGCGCTGCGACGAGATACCAGACAATGTTTGCCATGGCAGATATGAGCGCCGGCCGGAGCGGGTCGGCGCACGCACCCCTTCGATGGATGCACGCCGGACCGGACTATCAGGCGCGGATCGGATACCTCGCGTCGAGAAGGCTGCTGCGCGGGTTCCGGATCGCCATCGCGCTGACCTCGCTGGCGCTCGGAGCAGCGGCCGCCGCTCTGATCGTTGCCGACCCCGGCGGCGGCGCATCCGTCACCGTGATCCGTTCGGCGGGCGCGGCGATCGGCCTGTTCTGGTGCGTCCGTTGGTTCACCGGACCTCCGCCCGCCCTACCGGCCGCAGCCGCGTTCGTCCTCACCTGCTGCCTGTCGATCGTCCTGGTGAGCACGACCCAGGAGTCAGCAGGGACCGGTGCCGTCGGAGCGATGGCCATAGTCCTCACCGCGACCTTCGCCGCGTCCGTCCTCCCGGTGGCGGCCAGCCTCGCGCACGCCACTATCGCGATCTCGGCGATCGTGTACTTCGCGCCCCGCCTGTTGACCGAATCAGGGATGCTGACCACGGTCACCGACATCGGAATACTCGTGATCGTGACAGTGGTACTGCCTGGGATCGTCTATGTCGGAATGGCTCTCATGTCGCAGGACGCCGTCGCCGCCGACACCGATGGACTCTGCGGCACCCTGAACAGGCGAGGGTTCTACCGGTTGTCGAGCTCGCGAATCACGCGGTATCAGCGGAGGCGTCCAAGGTTGTGCCACGTCGGGATCATCATGATCGACCACGACGGCTTCAAAACGGTCAACGACGTGCACGGCCACGTCGCCGGTGACGCGACCCTTCTCGAGACGGCGGAGATGATCGGTTACGCGACCGCCGCCGCCGAGGCGTACGTCGGCCGTCTCGGCGGGGACGAGTTCGCAGTCCTGGCGTTCTGCGATCACTCGGGCGAGATCGTCGACCTGGCCGAACGAATCCGCCACGTCGCGAACGAGTCCTCAACGCCCCCGGGCGAGCGTCGCCGGTGCACCCTGAGCATCGGCGTGTCGCACGAGGCGATCACCGCGGCGTCGCTACCGCAGCTCCTGTTGCGGGCCGACGCCGCCATGTATCGCGCGAAACTCACCGGCAATGCTGTGGTCGTCTACGAGGCATGACACCGGTCGTATGGAGGCGACGCGGCCTGCGCGAGCGCGGCGGAGTAAAGGGTTCTTTTATTAGCGTGACGAAGGTATTATGAGGACGGCCTGGGGAGCGACCCCCTCACCTGCTCCCCCGCAGCGTTTCTCCCCAGGCCTCACCCACGCACCGTCGAGCCCGGGACGTCAGGCGCCCTCGTCGTCGTCCTCGTCGTCCTTGCCCGCCCCGTATCCGAGCGGCACGGCGAAGGCGACGCCGAGCGCGATGCCGAACGAGACGCCGATGGCGGTGTTGTCGAACAGCATCGATCCGACCACCGCCCCGAACACGACACCCAGGCCGATGCACAGGGCCAGCATGTTGTAACCCCGGTCACCCCAAGGCCCTTTGCGTTCGCCTGATCCGCCCCGACCGTCACCATCGTCACCGCTGCTCATAGGGGCACGGTACCGGTTCGCCCTGCCCGGCCCGCCCCGGCTAGAATCGGGCGCAATCGGTCGTGCCGTGAGGCGTCGTAACCCCCGTGGAGTGAGTATGCGTATCCGTCCCCCCGTGTCCCGTCGCGTCCTCACCACGGTGGTGGCCGCGATCCTGACCACGGTGCTGGTGGCCGCATGCTCCAGCTCCGCCAACGACGCGCTGCCCCTCCCGCCCGAGGATCAGAAGATCACCGACTCCACTCCCCTGTTCGACTTGCTGCGCCCGCAGATCACCTCCACCGTCAAGGACGGCGCGGTCAGCGTGGCACCCGGCGTCCCGGTGCGCGTGTCGGTGGCCGGCGGCACGCTCACCAAGGTCACGATGACCAACCCCGACGGCAAGGAGGTGGCCGGCAAGCTCGCCGACGACGGCCGCTCCTGGAACAACACCGAACCGCTGGGCTACAACAAGCAGTACAAGCTGCGGGCCGAGGCGAACGGCATCGGCGGCGTCAACGTGGCCAACGAGACGTTCTCGACGGAGTCGCCGAACAACCTCGCGCAGGCGTACTTCACGACCGCCGACAACTCGACGGTGGGCGTCGGCCAGACCGTCGGCGTGAAGTTCGACGAGCGGATCGGCGATCGTGTCGCCGCGCAGCGCGCGATCAAGGTCACCACCGAACCCGCGGTCGAGGGCGCCTTCTACTGGATCAGCCCGTCCGAGGTGCGGTGGCGCCCGGAGGGCTACTTCAAGCCCGGCACCAAGGTGAACGTGGACGTGAAGATCTACGGCGTGGACCTGGGCAACGGTACGTTCGGCCAGAAGGACGAGTCCACCCGGTTCACCGTGGGCGACGAGGTGATCGCGACCGTCTCCGACAAGGACAAGATCATCCGCGTCACGCGCAACGGCAAGCTGGAGAAGACCATGCCCACGTCGATGGGCGAGCCCAACAACGCGACCCCGAACGGGACCTACCTGATCGGCGATCACCGCCCGCAGATGATCATGGACTCCTCCACGTACGGCGTCCCCGTGAACTCGTCCAACGGCTACCGCACCCTGGTGGACTACGCCACGCAGATGTCCTACAGCGGCATCTACGTGCACAGCGCCCCGTGGTCGATCAGCCAGCAGGGCGTCAGCAACGTCTCGCACGGCTGCCTCAACGTGAGCCCCGAGAACGCGAAGTGGTTCATGGACAACACCAAACGGGGCGACATCGTCAAGGTCTCCGACACGACCGGCGAGACGCTGGCCGGCGCCGACGGACTAGGCGACTGGAACGTTCCGTGGTCCGTCTGGAAGGCCGGCAACGCCAAGGTCGGCTGACGCCACCCGCTCCTCGGCGGCGGGGGCCGCCGGGGCCGCCTGGGGCGCACCGCCGTTCGCGGCGAAACCGGGGCGGGCGTCGCCGGCGAAGGCCCGGAGCCAGTCGCGGAGCACCGCGACCCGGTTGGCCATGCCCGCCAGGTAGTAGAGGTGCACGGCGAGCCACCCCGCCCACGCGATCAGCCCGGTGAGCCTGGGCAGGCCCAGCGGCGGTTCGACCACCGCGTGCGGGGTGTCGATCATGGCCATGCTGCCCTTGTCGAGGTAGCGGAAGTGCGTGCCCGGTCCCGTGACGCCGCGGATGATGTCGGCGGCGTGCCGGCCCTGCTGCATCGCGACGGGGCTCTGCCCGGGCAGGGCGCCGAGGCCGGTCATGTCACCGATCGCGAACACGTCGGCGCGGCCGCCCACGGTGAGGTCGCGGTTGATGAGAAGCCTTCCGGCGCGGTCGGTCTCGCAACCGGTGGCCTCGGCGATCACGCCGGCCAGCGGAGTGGCGCGCACGCCGGCCGACCAGACGACGGTGCCCGCGGCGATGTCGCGCTCGGCGCCGGCCCCGTCCTTCACCGTGACGACGCCGTCCTCGATGGCCGTGACGAAGGTGCCCGTGTGCACCATGACACCCGCCTTCTCCAGGGTGGCGCGGGTGTACGCCGAGAGCTTCCCGCCGTAGAACGGCAGCACATCGGCTGCGCCCTCCACCAGGTGGATGCGGGCCTCCGCGCCGCGGTGGTGGCGACGTGCGAGCTCGGCGACCTGGCCGGCGACCTCGACGCCCGTGGCGCCGGCGCCCACCACCACGACGGTGCGCTCCGGGCTGTCGGCGGGAGCCGCGAACGCGGCACGCAGCCGGGCCCGCAGTGCCGTCGCGTCGTCGAGGGTCTTCAGGGCGAAGGTGCGGTCGGCCCACTCGTCGTGGCCGAAGTACGCCTGCGCGGCGCCCGCGGCGACGATCAGGTAGGTGTAGGCGATCTCGTCGACGCCGTCGGCGGTGGCGTAGGTGACCACCTTGCGCTCGGCGTCCACGGCGGTCACGTAGCCCGTGATCGTGTCGACGGTGCGCCGCCGGCGCAGGACCTCGGCGATCGGCGGGGCGATCCGCTCGCCCTCGGTGACGCCGGTGGCCACCTGGTACAGCAGCGGCTGGAAGAGGTGCTCGCCGTTGGCCGAGATGAGGGTGGTCTCGACACCCGACTTGGCGAGCTGCTTCGCGGCGGCGAGGCCGCCGAAGCCCGAGCCGATCACCACGACGTGGGTGCTGCGCATGACCTTCTCCTTCTCTCTGACGGTTGGTCTATTACCAGGTAACCCGATGGATTCGCCCGTTTCAACGTGGTCCACCACTGACTTTTCGATGCGATCCATCTGTTCTGTTCATATAATGGCGGAATGGAGTTCCGGCAGCTCGAGTACCTGGTGGCGGTCGCCGACAGCGGCGGCTTCTCCCGCGCCGCGCAGCGGTGCTTCGTCTCCCAGTCGGCGGTGAGCCATCAGATCGCGACGCTCGAGAAGGAGCTCGGCGCGGAGCTGTTCACCCGCGCCGGGCGGCACGTCGCGCTCACCGAGGCCGGCGAGACGCTGCTCCCCCGCGCCCGCGAGCTGCTCCGCCTCCGGGACGAGGCGGCCGATGCGGTCCGGCCCCGCCCGGACCGCATCCGGCTCGCGGCCAACATGTCCTTCGCACGGTCGGCCCTGGGCGCCATCGCGACCGTCCGCGACCGGCACCCGGGATCGGAGATCGACTTCCTGATCAAACCGTTCGCCCAGCGGATCGCCGCCGTCGACTCCGGCGAGGCCGATCTGGCGCTCGTCCGCGGCACCGTCGACGAACCCGGCCTCTACCTCGAACCACTCTGGGTGGATCACCCGCTCATCGCGTTCTCCGAGCGGCACCCGCTCGCCGCGCTCGGCCGTACGCCCTCCGCCGCCGAGCTGGCGGAGTACCCGCTCCTCCTCCCGCCCGTGCACGAGCAGGTGCTGCTGCACCGGCTCGTTCAGAAGGTGTTCGCGGCCGACGGCCTGGCGGTACGGCTCGGCCCGGAGATCCGCGACGGGCACCCCGTCGCGTTCGAACTGATCACCCACCCGGAGGGGTGGACCCTGCTCTACGAGGACCCGCGCCAGCCCGGGATCGTCACCCGACGGGCGGCGGCGTTCACGCTGCCGGTCTCCGCGGTGCTGCGCACCGACGCGACGCCGAATCCCCTGATCGCGGAGCTCCTCGTCGGGCTATCGAACGGGTACCGGCGGAGCTGAGACGTCAGTCCCGGTGCAGAAACCGACGACTCAACGCGCCGACGGTGTCCACCGGCCCGGCGATCGCCTTTCCCGCCACGCCGAGCGCCGCGGTCGGAACGTCCAGCAGCGCGTTGACCTTGGTGATCGCCGCATCGGTGCGCGCGACCGTGGCGGCGATCGCCGCCATGAGCGACTCGAACTCGTCGAGGTCGCGGTTCATCCGGACGAGGGTCGAATCGAAGTCGGACATCGTGGCGTCCATGCGCTGCATGGTGTCGCCGAGTCCGTCGATGATCGCGGTCGCCTGATCGATGGTGACGTCCGCGTTCATCGCCGCGCTCGCGAGGTTGCGGATGCGCGTGCGACCCCGACCGGGGGTCTCGTCCTGTGTGGCCATGACCGATACGGTAACCGCATGACTACTTCTTCGCGACTGGAGCCCGATGTTAGTGCACCTTCTTTCACTTTGCCGGACCAGGACGGCAACCCCGTCTCCCTGTCCGACTACCGCGGCAAGCGCGTCGTCCTGTACTTCTACCCCGCCGCGATGACGCCCGGATGCACCAAGCAGGCGTGCGACTTCCGCGATAATCTGGCCGATTTCGGCGAGGCCGGCCTCGCGGTCCTGGGCATCTCCCCGGACAAGCCGGAGAAGCTGAAGAAGTTCGCCGAGCGCGATTCGCTCACATTTCCGCTCCTCTCCGACCCGGATAAGCAGGTGCTTACCGCGTACGGGGCCTTCGGTGAGAAGATGATGTACGGCAAGACCGTGACGGGCGTGATCAGGTCGACGTTCGTCATCGACGCGGAGGGGAAGATCGAGGTCGCGCAGTACAACGTGCGCGCCACCGGCCACGTCGCCAAGCTGCGCCGCGACCTGAAACTCTGAGAGGACCCCAGTTGGACCGCACCATCTACACCGACGATCACCGCCAGTTCGGCTCCGCCGTCCGCGATTACCTGCAGAAGAACGTGCTGCCGAACGCCGAGCAGTACATCGACGACAAGCTGATCGCCCGCGACGTGTGGCGCGGCCTCGGCGAGCAGGGCGTCCTGGGCCTGGAGATCCCGGAGGCGTACGACGGCGGCGAGGCGGAGGACTACCGCTTCAACGCCATCGCGCAGGAGGAACTGGCCGCGGTCTCGATGGCCTTCGCCAGCTCGGTGGGCATCGATTTCGACATCGTGACCCCGTACATCGTCAAGCTGGGCACCGAGGAGCAGAAGCAGCAGTGGCTGCCGCAGATCGCCTCGGGCGAGGCCGTGGCCGCGATCGGCATGACCGAGCCCTCCGCCGGCTCCGACCTGGCCGCCCTCAAGTCGACGGCGGTGCGCAGCGGCGACGACTGGATCCTCAACGGCTCCAAGACGTTCATCACCAACGGCTACACCTGTGACGTGGCGGTGATCGCCGCGAAGACCAACGTGGAGGCGCGGGCCCGCGGCATCTCGCTGTTCGTGGTGGACGCCTCGCTGCCGGGCTTCCAGCGCGGCCGCAAGCTGGACAAGGTGGGCCAGCCCGAGGCCGACACCGCCGAGCTGTTCTTCGACGACGTGCGGCTGCCTGCCAGCGCCCTCGTGGGCGAGGTGGACCGCGGCTTCGTGCACATGATGGAGAAGCTGCCGCAGGAGCGGATCGGCTCGGCGGTCGCGAACGTGGCGCACGCCAAGCAGATCCTGGCCGAGACCGTCGAGTACGCGCGCGAGCGCAAGGCCTTCGGCCAGTCCATCGGCTCGTTCCAGCACAACAAGTTCCTGCTGGCCGACCTCGTGACGAAGATCGAGATGGCGCAGGCCTACGTGGACCAGGCCGTCGCCGCGCACGCCGACGGCAAGCTCACCGCCATCGACGCCGCCAAGGTCAAGTACGTGTCCGCCGAGATCCAGAACCAGGTGCTCGACAGCTGCGTGCAGCTGCACGGCGGCTACGGCTACATGCGCGAATACCGTGCCGCCCGCGCGTGGATGGACGCCCGCGTGACGCGCATCTGGGCCGGCTCCTCGGAGATCATGAAGGAGATCATCGGCCGCGATCTGCAGCTGTAGCTGATCGTCGCGGGTGGCGGGTCACGGCGGCGCTGCGGCGGCCGCGAAGCCCTCGGATTCCGTCCGCTGCGGACAGCGCGTCCGCGGTGGACGGAATCAGCCAGCGCTCGACCCGCGCACCCCTACGCTCGGGTTGTGGCTGACTACATGGGCACCGACTTCTACTGCGACATCGCCATTCCGAGGCGGCGTGACCTGGTCGTGGCGCACGAGGACGACTCAGTGTTGGCCTTCGAGCACACCCGCCCGTTCTGGCAGATCCACGTGGTCGTTGTACCCAAACAGCACGTCTCATCACTGCTGGAACTGGAGCCTGGGGACCTTGCGACGAACCTTCTTCTGGTCGTCCAGGCTGTAGCGGCCGACATCGTCGGTCGAGCCGGATCCGCTTCCGTCGCTACCAACCTCGGCGACTACCAGGATTCCAAACATCTGCACTTCCACGTCCACGCCGGGCCGCAGCTCAGGTAGCCGTTCGACCAGCGCGACGATCGTCGAGCGCATCCGGCCCCGGGCCGCCCTCGATCACCGCGGCGAGGACGGCCCCGGCGCGCAGCAGGGCCAGCTGTCGGCGTCCTATCGCCGCGATCCGTGCGTCGAGGGCCGCTTCCGAGGACGCCCCGTCGCCCAGCTCCCGCAGGGCCATCACGGCCCGTCGGGCATCGGGGATCCGGTAGCCCGCACCCCGCAGCTCCGCGACGATCCGCGCCATCCGCACCTCCGGAACCGGATACCGCCGCGCCGCACCGGGACTCGCCGAACGCGACGGCATGAGCAGGCCCTCGCGCTCCCAGAACCGCAGCGTGGACGCGCGCACCCCCAGCGCCCCGGCGAGCTCGGTGATCGTGAGGTCGTCTCCCGGCGCCGGCGGGGCCTCGACTGCCGCTTCACCGCGCACCGCACGGAGGGCCGCGCGCGCAGCGAGCGCCTGCTCGCGTTCCCGGGCGAGCTCCTCGTGCAGGCCGGCCACGAGGGCGACCGCCGCGTCGGCCCCCTCCGCCCGCACCCCGCGGAACACGGACCGCGCCCGGACGGGCCCCACCGCCGCCGCCAGGTCGCGGTAGGCGCGCAGGTCACGCACGTGCTCGTCCGAGTACACGCGGTACCCGTTCGGGGCGCGGGGCACCGGGGCGAGGACTCCCGCCGCCTCCAGGTCGCGGATCTGCTGGAGGCTGTACCCGGTCGCCGACGACACCTGTGCTGTGCCCGACCCGACGCGCTCCGCCACGAACCCTCCGTAAGCACTTCAACCTCATACTTCAACCATGAGTATGCAGGAGATCATCGATCACGCCCGTGCCCTGGAGGACGTCGTCGAGCTGGCACCCGCACCGGGCAGCGAGTTCCCCGAGGTCGCCTGGGGCGACCACTTCTTCTACCACTCCCCCGACGGCCGGATCCCCGAACGCGGCCAGCCGTTCGCGACGATCGTCACCAAGGACTACCCGGGTGACGAGCTGTCCGAGCTCGGCGGCCCCGGCCGCTTCCGGCTGAACATCCACGTGGGGCGGGCCCGGTTCGGCGAGCTGGTGTCCCCCGACGAGGACGACTACGCCACGGCGGACCGCGTGATCCCGCACCCCCTGTACGCCCGGCAGGGCTGGGTCGCCGTGGTGACGCCGGGCCCCCGATCGGTCGGCCTGGCCATCGGCCTCCTGGGCGAGGCGCACGCGGCCGCCGTCGCTCGGGCGGAGCGCCGGGGCTAGGAGCCCCGGCGGAGCCGGGTCGCGGGGTCCGTGTGTGCGAGAGACACGGAGGGCACCGCCGGGATTCCCGACGGTGCCCTCGCGTACGTCCCCCGATCTACTTCTCGGCGGCCTTCTTCGCCTCGGCGGCCTCGATCACCGCGATGATCTTCGGGCGCAGATCGGCGGCGGCGACGATCTCGTCGACCGAGCCCACCTCGACCGCGCGACGGATGCTGTGCACCGCGTCGAACTCCGACGCCACCTGGCCCAGCTTCTCGGCGCGGACCGAGCTGCGCACCTCGTCGAGCTCGGCGACCAGCGCCGCCCGCTCGGTGCCGCTGGCCTCCGCGACGAGCGCCTCCAGCTCCTTGACGCGGGAGTCGCCGTCGGTGCGCGCGTTCACCTCGCCGGCGAACACCACTGCGGCGGCGGGGGCACCGCCGAGCACCGAGGCGAACGAGCCCTCGATGGCCAGCACCGTCATGTTGGAGTTCAGCTGCTTGCTGAACACCACGAAGGCGCCGCCGTGGTAGCGCGAGATCACGCAGAACACGATCGGGCCGTCGAAGTTGACGATCGCGCGGCCGATCTCGGCGCCGTACTCCAGCTGGAGCTTGCGCAGCGACTCCGGCGAACCGTCGAACCCGGACAGGTTCGCGAGCACCACGAGCGGGCGGTTGCCGCTGGCGCCGTTGATGGCTCGCGCCGCCTTCTTCGACGACTGCGGGAACAGCGTGCCCGCGGTGTAGGTGTCCGGGCCGTCCGTTGCCGGGAAGCCCAGGCGCGGAACCGACTTCGATTCGATGCCCAACAGGCACACCGGGATGCCGCCGAGGTGCACGTCCTGCACCACCGCGGTCTCCGCGTCGGCCATCGTCGCCCAGCGCTCCAACACCTCGTGGTCCTGATCGGACAGCGCGCGCATCACGGTGCGGATGTCGAACGGCTTCTTGCGATCCGGGTTCTTCTCCGAGGAGAAGATGTCGCCCACCGTGGTGAAGTCGCTGTCCGCGAGGACGTGCGGGTACTCCGTGATGTCGCGGTCCGCCGGGTCCGTGGTGGCGGCGCGGCGCGGCGCGTCCTCGCCCGGAGCGATGTAGGTGTGCGCGTAATGCTCCATCAGGATCTTGTGCGCGCCCACCAGGTCCGGGGCCCAGTACTGCGCCTGGCCGTTGGGGCCCATGATCCGGTCGTACCCGCCGATGCCGAAGTTGTCCTCGGCCGAGACGCCGCCGGAGAAGTCCAGCGACTGCTTGCCGGTGAGCACCATGGCCGACTCCGGAGTCATGATCAGCACGCCCTTGGTGTGCATGAGCATGGTGGCCTCGGCGTTCCAGTACGGCTGCGCGCCCACGTTGATTCCGGCGGACACGATGTTGATCTCGCCGCCCTCCTGCGTGAACTCGACGATCTTCTTCAGCGCCGCGGCCACCCAGTCCATGTTCTCCGTACCGGAGTCCATCGAGATCCGGGCGCCCGCGGACAGCGCGTACCACTCGACGGGAACCTGCATCCGCTCCGCGAGGTCGATCGCCGCGATGATCCGGCGGCACTCGGCCTCGGCCAGCGCGCCCAGCGACTTGGTCGGATCACCCAGCAGCAGAACGCGCTTGACGCCCTCGGGGTAGTCGTCGGTCGGCGTGGAGACGACGCCGGCCACGATGCCGGCGGTGTTGCGGCCCTTCGCCCGCTCCGCGGGCACCAGCACGTCGGCGATATCGCCCTCGGCCAGCTCGTACTCGACGAAATCGCCCAGCGCGCCGGTCAGTTCGTACGGGTAGGCGGTGTTGCGGCTCGCGGCGCGCAGCACCTTCTGCCGGTATCCGTCGATGGGCTCGACGGTGTCCTCCGTGGGCTCACCGATCTGCAGCTCGGCCCGGCCGGTGGGGCTGAACGACACCCGCACCTCGGTCTTGGTGAGCTGCCCGGTCTCCGCATCGCGGCGGCGGCCGATCAGCAGCACCTCCTCCAGGCCGGCACCGACCGTGGTGGCCTCGATGTGCCCGACGAGGGCCTCGAGCTCACCGTCGCTGAGCTCCACCGGCGGCCAGATGTACATGACGATCCGGTTGGTGGGCAGCCGCTTCGTGGACGGACGGCCGGCCTGGGCCCGCCGGATCGAGTCGACGCACGTGGCGAGGGCGATCTCCGCGGTCGGCAGGGCCAGCATCCGGCCCTCGCGATCGCGCACCGCCGCCAGGTCGCGGACCTGTGCGAACGCCACCAGCCGGTCGTCGGCCGGATTGTCCTTGGCCACGGCGCGGTACAGGTACACCTCCTCGTCGTCCGACGAGGGCAGCCGGGTCAGGTCGAACCGGCGGAGCCGCTCGAGCTGCATGCGCTGCGCGATGTACGGGTGCAGGCCGCGGATCAACCGGTCCTCGCCGAAGCCGTTGGTGCCGGCACGGAAGGTGAAGTGGTGGTGCATGACCGCGCCGCCGCTCCCCGCCACCGTGATCGTCACGCGACGCACCTGCGCGGGCAGCGGGTGCCCCGACAGGACGCTGTCGAAGGCCGCGACCATCGCGTCCTGGTCCTCCGGCTGCTGCTCCCAGCTGAGGTAGATGTCGGCGTCCACCGAGGCGGCGCCGTCGGCCACGGTCGCGAGGCCCGCGACCGCGTCGCCCAGCTGCTCGTACGACACGGCGGCCGAGGCCAGCAGCGCACCGTCGCGCTCCGCGACGACGAACGTCGTGCCGTCCACCTGCTGGGTGCGCACGTCGGACAGGCCCTTGTTGCCGTAGTAGCGGCGGGTGAGCACCTCGAGCATCACGCTGTTGTCGCGCTGCACGCCCGGGGTCAGGCGCTCGCCGAGGAGCAGCACCAGCGGTTCGGTGCTGCGCACCATCTGGGCGATCCGGTCCGCGCGGTCGGCGGCGCTCGGGTTCTCGTCCAGATGCGCCAGGCTCTCCCGGACCGCCGAGTACACGCCCTCGCGGTTGCGGTGCAGCAGCGGCTGCCCGAACCAGGCGAACACCACGCCGCGGGCGAGGTCGGCGATCACCGGGTAGCGCGACTGCGTGGCGTCGATGAGGCGCTCCAGCACGGCGCGCGCGTCACCGCCCTGCTCGGCCGACGGTGCGGGTTCGCGCAGCCACTTGCGCAGCAGCGCGGTGATCACGCGGACACCGGCCTTGGGCCGCTGCTGGGCCAGGAACACGCGGAACACCGCGCCCTCCAAGTCCGGGGTGCGGTCCAGTTCGGTGATGCCGTAGTGGCCGAGCGCGGCCGCGAGCTTCGCCCGATAGGAGTCGGGCAGGCCGGCGCGGTCGGCGTCCAGGCTGCGCAGGTAGGTGTGGAAGTGCTCGCGGGGGCTGTGCACCTCGTCGTCGCCGCCGACGGGGCGCCGCAGGCCCAGCTCCGCCAGGTCGGCGAAGACGCCCACCAGGGCGAGCTCCTCGGCCGTCGGGACGGCGCCCTCGAGCTCCGCGGCCACGCGGTCCACGAGGTAGTCGTCGAGGCGGCGGCCCTCGTGCGCCGGGTCCACGTCGAAGCCCAGCAGCAGGCTGCGCAGGCCCTCCCGCCCGGCCGCGGCGCGCTCGACGGCGCCGCGACGGACGGTGACCTCGGGCAGGTCCAGCGGCACGGTCTCCACCGCGGCGGCGTCGCCGGCGTCACCGTCGCCCATCGGCTCCAGGCGCAACAGCGGCGCGCCGGCCTCGACCTGGCTGCCGACGGTGACCGCGCACTCCTTGACGCGGGCGGCGAACGGCGCGCGCAGCACCGTCTCCATCTTCATCGACTCGAGCACGAGGATCGGGGCACCGGCCTCCACCTCGTCGCCCACGGCGAGCGGCACGGCCACCACGAGCGCGGGCGCGGGCGAGCGGACCACGCCGCCCTCGTCGCGGCTGACGCGGTGCGTGACACCGTCCACGTCGACCACGTGGACCGGGCCGTGCGTGCCGGTGGTGAGCCGGTACCGGACGCCGTTGACCACGGCCTGGCCGGTGTGGTTGTCGAAACGCTCGAGATCGACGTCGGCCGTGCGGGTCTCGGCGCCGTTCTCGATGACGAGGCGGAAGCGATTGCCGCCGATGCGGGCGACCCGCACGCGGTAACTCGACCCGCGCAGCTTGAAATCGAGCGGCTGGCCGCTCTCGTGCTGCACCTGCGGGCGGCCGCCCGACGCGGTGGTCAGCAGGCGCTGCAGCTCGATCTGCTCCTCGTCCTCGTACGCGTCGATCGCGGCCGAGGCCAGCGCGACCGCGGTGTGCCGGTCCGCGACCAGCCGGCCCTCGCCGCGCACACGGTCGATCCAGCCGGTGTCGGCGCTGCCGTCGATCACCTCGGGCTGGCCCAGCAGGTCGAGCACGAAGCTCTTGTTGGTGGCGCCGCCCTCGATGATCACGCGGGTCTCGTTCATGGCGCGGCGCAGGCGCCCGAGCGCCTCGTCCCGGTCCTTGCCGTACGCGATGACCTTGGCGATCATCGAGTCGAAGTCGGCGGGAATGGTGTCGCCCTGGGAGACACCGGTATCGATGCGGATACCGGGGCCCGCGGGCAGGTCGAGCAGCGCGATGCGGCCCGGCGCGGGCGCGAAGTCGCGGTCGGGGTCCTCCGCGTTCAGGCGCGCCTCGATGGCGTGCCCGCGCTCCACCGGCGGCTCACCCGTGAGCTTGCCGCCCGACGCCACGTGCAGCTGCGCGCGCACCAGGTCGAAGCTGTTGGTGACCTCGGTGATCGGATGCTCCACCTGCAGGCGGGTGTTCACCTCGAGGAAGGCGAGCAGATCGTCGCCCGGATGGTAGAGGAACTCGACGGTGGCGGCGCCGCGGTACCCCACGCGCACGGCCAGCCGTTCCGCGGACTCCTTGAGCCGCTTCACCTGCTCCTCGCCGAGGACCGGCGACGCCGACTCCTCGATGACCTTCTGATTGCGGCGCTGCACCGAACAGTCGCGCACGCCGAGCGCCCAGGCCGTCTCGCCGTCGGAGATCACCTGGACCTCCACGTGCCGGGCGCCGGTCACCAGGCGCTCCAGGAACACGACGCCGCTGCCGAACGCACGCTCGGCCTCCTCGCGGGTGCGCAGGTAGGCGTCCTCGAGCTCCTCGAACGAGGTGACCTTGCGGATGCCTCGACCGCCGCCGCCCGCGGTGGCCTTGAGCATCAGCGGGTAGCCGATGTCCTCGGCCTTGGTCTTGGCCTCCTCCAGCGTCTCCACCGGGCCGCGGCTCCACGGCGCGACGGGGACGCCGACTTCCTCGGCGATGAGCTTGGCGCCGATCTTGTCGCCCAGCTGCCGCATCGCGTCGGCGCTCGGGCCGACGAAGGTCACACCGACCTCGGCGCACTTCTCGGCGAAGGCGGGGTCCTCGGCGACGAAGCCCCAGCCGACCCACGCCGCGTCGGCGCCGGTCTCGGTGAGGGCCTGCCCCAGCAGCTCCAGATTCAGGTACGGGCGTGCAGCCGCCGGGCCCAGGTCGTACGCGATGTCCGCCTCGCGCACGAACGTCGCCGTGCGGTCGACGTCGGTGTACAGGGCGACCGTCTCGATCTGCTGTCCGGTTTCTGCGGCCAGGTCGCGGACCGCGTGGATGAGGCGCATCGCGGCCTCGCCCCGGTTCACGATGGCGATTCGGCTGAACACTCGCTTGTTCCCTTTCGGCTGTAACAGGTGCGAAGCGGGCCCGCCGTGGCGGGCCCGCCGCGCTCTTCTTAAGTCTTCTCGATCACCGCGACCGCCGCCGCGGTATCGCCGTCGTGGGTGAGCGAGAGGTGGATCGTCGCCTCCGGCCCCAGGTCGTCGGCGATCCGGCCGTGCACCCGCACGGCCGGTCTCCCCCACGCGTCCGACACCACTTCGACCTCCCGCGCACCGATCTCCTTCTCTGCGGGCCGCTGCGCGTAGTAGCCCGCCGAGAACGCCTTGAACACCGCCTCCTTGGCCGCCCACCGGGCGGCCAGGGAACGGACGTCGCCGTCGGCGTCCCGTCGTTCGGCGGGACTGAACGACGAGAGCATCGTGGTCCCGGGTTGCGCCAGTTGCTCCGCGAACCCGGGCACGTGCACCACGTCGATCCCGATCCCCACCACGGCCATGGCGGGAAGCCTATCCGCCTAGCTGCACCCGCCGGCGCAGTACGTGCCGTCGGGACCGAGCCGGGTGTCGTCGTCCAGCAGCAACTCGGCTTCCCGGGCGTCCGTGGCCGACGACGAGGAATCCGCGCCGAACCGCCGGCCGGCCGGCGGCTTGCGGTACAGGTCCGAGCGACCGCACATGGCCGACAGGACCGCCCGCTGCCCCGCGACCTCGCGCTCGCGCGCCGCCGCCAGGTACGCCGCCCTGGTCTCGGGGTCCAGCGACGCCAGGAAGGCGTCGCGGTGGACGACCGCGATGAGACCCGAGACGTGACCGAAACCGAGCGAGGTCAGCAGGCCTGCCTTGGCCGTGAATCCCTGCCCCAGCCGCGCGGTGTCGCGCAGCCACACCAGGTGCGGGTACTTGCGCATCTCGTCGTCCACGCAGTCGAGGCTGCGGTTCGGCGGGATGACGCCCTCGTTGAGCATCTGGCACATGCCGATCAGCTGGAACGCCGCCGCGCCGCCCTTGGCGTGACCGGTCAGCGACTTCTGCGACACCACGAACAGCGGTGCGCCCTTGCTGCGGCCGATCGACTCGGCGATGCGCTCGTGCAGCTGCGCCTCGTTCGGGTCGTTCGCGTTGGTCGACGTGTCGTGCTTGCTGATGATCGACACGTCGTCGGCCGCGACGCCCAGCTGCCGCAGGCTGCGGGCGATCGGCGCCTCGGCGCCTCCCGCGGCCACCGACAGCGCGCCCATACCCGGCGCCGGGATCGAGGTGTGCACACCGTCGCCGAAGCTCTGCGCCCACGCGACCACACCCAGCACCGGCAGGCCCATCCGCGCCGCGACGTCGCCGCGGGCCAGCAGGATCGTGCCGCCGCCCTGCGCCTCGACGAAGCCGGACCGCCGGCGGTCGTTCGCGCGGGAGAAGCGGCGCGGGCTGATGCCCTTGGCCAGCATCTTCTCGCTGTCCGCGGTGGCCTGCATCATGCCGAAGCCGGTGATGCCCTCGATCGACAGGTCGTCGAAGCCGCCGGTGACGGCGAACATGGCCTTGCCGACCTTGATCTTGTCGACGCCCTCCTCGACCGAGACGGCCGCGGTGGCGCACGCGGCGACCGGGTGGATCATCGCGCCGTAACTGCCCACGTAGCTCTGCACCACGTGCGCGGCGACGACGTTCGGCAGCGCCTCCTGCAGGATGTCGTTCTGGTTCGGCTCACCCAGCAGGGTGTTGACGAACAGATCGCGCATCGAGCTCATGCCGCCCATGCCGGTGCCCTGCGTGTTGGCCACGTGCGCCGGGTGGACGTACTGCATCAGCTCGGCCGGCTCGAAGCCCGCCGAGATGAACGCGTCGACGGTGGCCACGAGGTTCCACAGCGCCAGCCGGTCCACCGACTCCATCATCTCCGGGGTGATGCCCCAGTGCGTGGGATCGAAGCCGTCCGGCACCTGGCCGCCCACGCTGCGCAGCAGTTTGGTACGGCGCGGCACGCGGATCTCGGTGCCCGCCTTGCGGGTCACCTGCCACTCGCCGGTCTCCATCGAGGTGGCGACCGTGTTCTCCGGGTCGGCGTCCACGAAGGCGCGGGCCTCGGTCTCGTTCGCCACCACGAAGGACATGTCCTCGGGCAGGAACACCGAGACCAGCAGCGGCGCGGACTGATCGATCATGTCGCCGTCGTCGCTGAACTCGCGGATACCGCACCGCTCGACGACCGTGTCGTGGTACTTGTCGGCCAACTCCGCCTCGGGCACGAGCTCACCCGACTCGGCGTCGTACCAGCCCGGCTCCGGGTCGTTCTCCCACGTGATCAGGCCGGTGACCCATGCCAGCTCGGCGACGCCGGCCGCGGACAGCCGCTCGTCGACCTCCATCTCGAACCGGGTCCGGGAGCTGCCGTACGGGCCGACCTCGCCGGCCCCGACCACGACGACCATGTCCTCGGGACGGGCTTCGACGGTGCCCCAGTCGGGCTCGGCGAGCGTGGCGACGGGGGCGCCGGGCAGGGCCGCGATGGTGCCCTCCTCGTCGTCCTCGGCCGCCTCCGCGAGGCGGGCCTCCATCGCCTGGTCGGCCAGCGCCTTCATGTCCAGGCTCACGCCGCCCAGGCCGCCGGTGAGATCGGCGAACAGGGGCGCCTGCTCGGCCCGCGCCCGCGCCTCGGCGGAGGCGTTGGCGAGCAGCTCGTCGGCCATCTCGAAGGTGGACCAGGTGCGCACACCCTCGGCCTCGACGGCCTCGACCAGCGGGTCGTTGCCGCCCATCAGGCCGGTGCCGCGGACCCAGCCGATGATGGCGTGGGCCAGCGTGACCCGGTCGGACCAGGACTTCTCGGCGTTCCAACGGGTGACCAACGCGTCCAGGGAGGCCTTGGCCTCGCCGTACGCCCCGTCGCCGCCGAACATGCCGCGGTTGGGCGAGCCCGGCAGCACCACGTGCAGGTGCGACGCGAGGTCGGTGTCCTTGCCGACGGCGGCCAGGCCGGCGATGAGCCGCTCGACCGACCACAGCAGGATCTTCATCTCCAGCTCGGCGCGCGGCCCGGCGTCCGCCATGTCGCCCGAGACCCGCGGCGCGGCGAACGGGAACAGCAGCGTCGGGACCAGGGCCTCCTTGTGCACCGTCGTGTACGGGCCCACCGTCTCGGCCCAGCGCTCGCCGATCCACTCGACCAGCGCGTCGACGTCCGCGTAGCTGCCCATGTTGGCGGGCACCACCCACAGGGCGGCGTCCGTGCGGGCGCTGGTGCGGTACAGCTCCTTGAAGAAGTTCAGGCGCTTCTCGTCCAGCCGCGACGTGGTGCAGATGACCGTCGCGCCGCCGGCCAGCAGGCGCGCGGCGACCGCGGCGGCGATCGATCCCGCGGAGGCGCCGGTGACCACGGCCACCTCGCCGGCGTAGACACCGGGCTCCGGGGTCGACTCGGCGAGGCCGGCGAGGAAGGCGTACGCCCGGGCGTGCTCGGGACGCCCTGCGGCGGTGGCCTTCTTCTCCCACCAGCGGGCCTGGTCCACGAGCACCGGGCCGGCGCCCTTCGCGGTCTCCAGGATGTGCTTGCTGTACGTCGGGAACGTCGAGGGGTCCATGTTCCACACGCGGAGCAGGTCCTCGCGGGCGCTGGCCCAGCGGTCGTCGATGAGCACGGCCTTGTTCTTGTCGAAGGCCGGGGCCACGGCGCTCGACCAGTCGTCGCCGAGCTCGGTGGCGATGAGGTCCGCGAGCCGCTGCGACTCGTCGTCCAGTTCGGGCAGGCCGCCCTCCTCGGACTCGAGGCCCAGCTTGCGCAGCAGGGTGCGCGCCGACGCGGCGAGCGCGCCGTCGGGCCCGGTGATCGCGCCGGTGAACTCGGCGAGCGCCGCCGCGTCCACGGTGGCACCGCCGCCGGCCCCTCCGCCGGCGGACGGCTTGCCCACGGTCACGCCCTGCGCGGCGCCCACCTCGACCACGGCGCGGTCGATGAGCGCGTCGAGGGCGGCCGCGTTGGACACGGGGCCGTCGAGCAGCGTCGCGAGGTCGCCGCCACGGACCGAGGCGCCCTCACGGGTGCCGGTGGCCAGCGCGAGCACGGTGTGCTGGGCCCAACCCGGGCCGAGTTCCCATGTGCCGGTGACGTACTCGGTGATGTAGTTCGGGCGCTTGCCGGTGGAACCGAGCAGCTTGCGCAGCTGGTTGCCGACGGTCTCCGAGAGCACCGGGCCGAGCGGCTTGTAGGTGCGCGCCAGCTTGGTGACGGTGCCGGCAAGCGTCGGCAGGTCGGCCTCCGCGGCACCGTCGATCGCGCCGAGGTTGAGCTCCGAGCCCAGGTCGAGCAGCAGCTGGTTGCGGCGCGAGCTCACGCCGTCGCACAGCGTCTCGATGGTGTCGGTCTTCTCCAGCTGATCCGGGCGCATCTTGGTCCAGATCGCGATCATCGCGCGGGTCGCGTCCGCGGCGTCGAACGACAGGTCGTCCGGTCGGGGGCCGCCCGACGGTGCCGCGGGCGCGGCCGACGGCGCGGGGGCGGCGGCCGCGGGAGCCGGTGCGGCCGAAGCCTCCTCGGCCCCGGTGTCGGCCTCGTCCTCGGGCACGTCCTCGTCGGTGGCGAAGACCTTCGCGGCGTCGCGCTCGGCGTTGAGCACGGTGGCCGCGGCGCGCTGGTACGAGGCCAGCGCCAGCGTGCGGCTCGCGAGGTTCGCCAGGGTGGGCGCCGAGGCCAGGCCGACCTCGATGAAGCGCTCCACGCCGAGCCCGCCGTGATCGGTGTCGATGAGCAGCTGGTCCTGCGTCTCGATCCACCGGACCGGGCTGGCGAACTGCCATGCGAGCAGCTCGATGAGCAGCGTGCGGGCCGTGGCCATCGGGTTCGCCGCGGCGGCGTCCCAATCGGCGACCAGCGCGCGCACCGGCTCGCTGGGCACCACGTCGAGGATGGAGACCGCGAAGTCGGCGGTCAGCTCGAACGGGCGGGCCACGAGGTTCGGCAGGTACTTGCCGACCAGCTTGGTGTAGTCGAACTCGGCGGGTACCAGCTCCTGCAGGCGCGCTGCGAACTCCGGGACGCCGTCCCGGAGCACCGACGAGTGGAACGGGATGTCGATGCCGGGCACCTGCTGGAAGGCCTTGGGGCTGCCGGTGCGCTCGGCGATGGCCTTCTCCAGCGCGGCAAGTCCGGCCTCGTTGCCGACCACCACGTACTGCGCGCCGCGCAGGTTCAGGTTGACGATCTCGGCGAACTCATCGGCGCCCTCGAGGGTGCCCTCGACCCAGTCGGTCAGGTCCGCGTCGTCGACCTCGAACAGTTCGGGCCGGATGGCGGCCATGGCGTACGGACTGCGGCCCTGCTCGTCGCGCGGGACCAGGCCCTGCATGATGCGGCCGCGGTGGAACACCGTCTCCAGGATGGTGCCGAGCGGCAGCACGCCGGCGGAGGCCAGCGCGTTGTACTCGCCCACCGAGTGACCGGCGATGATCGGCTCGTCGACTCGGGCACCGATCTCCTTGAGCTCGGCCAGCTGCGCGCAGGCGACGGTGGCCATCGCGACCTGGGTGAACTCGGTCAGGTACAGCACGCCGTCGGGGTGGCTGTAGACCGTGCCGTTGGCGCGGATCGACAGCGGGTTGTCGCGGACCACCGCGAGGATGGAGAAGCCCAGGTTCTCGCGGGTGTGGGCGTCCGCCTCGTCCCAGACCTCGCGGGCGGCCTTGCTGCGCGAGCGCTGCGGCAGGCCCATGCCCTTGCCCTGGATGCCCTGGCCCGGGAAGACGTACGCGGTGACGGCGGGGAACGCCACGGCGGTCGCGGCCATCACGAGGTCGTCGCCCACGCGGGCGGTGATCTCGAGGAGCTCGCCGCCGCGGTCGATGCCGACCCGCTCGACGGTGAACTGGACCTCGTCGCCGGGGAGGACCATACCCAGGAAGCGGGTGGTCCAGCCGCGGATCTTGCGGTGCATCACGTCGCCGTTGGACGCGGACGCGACCTGCTGGGCGGCGGCCGAGAGCCACATGCCGTGCACGATCGGGCCGGGCAGGCCCGCGAGACTCGCGGCGACGTTCGAGGTGTGGATCGGGTTGTGGTCGCCGGAGACGGCCGCGAAGCCGCTCATGTCCTGCGGGGCGCTCACGACGGCCTGGCGGAGGCGCTTGCGCGGGGTCTCGGTGGCGGTCTCGCCCCGGGCGCCGCCGGCGGCCTCCGGATCGGACAGCTCGGCGTCGCCGGTGCGGCCGCGGATCGCGAAACGCTCGGTCATGGTGACCGCGGCCGTGTCGGCGCCCTCGGCGCGCACGTCGATGCCGACGGTGACCACGGTGCCGACCTCGGTCGCGGTCACGTCCTGGAGGGTCGCGGTGGCGCGGTAGTCGCCGGGCTCGGGGTTCGCGGCCAGTTCGATCGCGTGATCCAGGTGGACCAGGTCGAGCATGCCCTCGACCACGGGCCGCCCCTCGGCGGTCTTCGCGGCGCCGACCACGGCGAAGGACGCGGGCCAGCACAGGCCGACGAAGGCGTCCGGCACGGCGAGCTGCTCGTCGCCGTACAGGGCCGAGAGGCCCGTGGGCAGGCTGTCCGCGGTGATCGCCGCGTGGTCCGCGGCGTCGGCGGCGGTGAACGCGAAGTCGACCGTCGCGCTGCCGTCGGTCACGGCCGGGAGGTCACCCGCCGCCGCCAGGGCGACCAGTTTCGACATGGCCTCGGCGGCGTCGTCCAGCTCGACGACGGGCACGCCGCCGTCGGCGCAGCTGTCCGGGACGGAGATCGGGATGACGAGCTCGGTGCCCGAGATCGGGATCTCGAGGCGCACCGAGTTCGGGCCGGTGGCGCGCAGGCGCGCGCCGGTCTCGGGCTGCCGGGCGACGGCACCGTCGGCGTCGTTCTCGACGCTCCAGCTGCTGCCGGCGCCGAGCCGGGCGATCGGGCTGTGCACGAGCCGTCCGGCCCACAGCACGTTGGTGGCGGCGAGCGCCCGGGCGAGCGCGATCGACTCCACGCCGGGCACCACGCGGCGGCCCGCCACGGCCTCGGCGGTCTCCCCCGTGGCGACGCGGCGGCGCACGAGCTCGGACTCGAACCGGTTCAGCAGGTCACCGACCGGCTCGTCGACGCGGGTGATGCCGGCGACGGCCTCCGGGCCCGGAATGATGCACACCTCGTCGGCGGAGTACCGCGGCGAATGCGCCTGCCACAGCGAGTCGCTGCGCCACCAGCGGCGGACGTCCTTGTCCACGACGGGGACGAAGTTCACCGGCTTGCCGGGGGTGCGGCACAGGGACACGAAGAACGGAACGTCGGCCGGGTGCAGGCGCGTCTGCGCGGCCTCCGGGTAGCGCTGCAGCAGCCCGTCGAGGGCGGCGTAGGCGTCGTCGGTGGCGGAGACGTCGGCGAACGCGGTCTCGATGGGGCCGCGGTCCTCGGCGGCCAGGCGGGCCTCGGCGCGGTGCAGCATCGACAGGAAACGGTCCTGGTGGGTGATGTCCAGCCAGCCGTAGTCGCCGAACACGCTCGGGTCGGCGGCGGCGGCCTGCTCACGGGTGCCGACCGACAGCTCCAGATAGCGCTCGAGCCACTGGGCGTAGGTCATGGTGTCGACGTCGCCGAAGAAGGGCTTGGCGGTGCCGGCCATCGCGGCGACGATCTCGTCGCGCCGCTCGGCGACCGCGTCGCCGTCGCCGGCCACCTCGTCGAGGAGGCGGCCGCAGGCCGACGCGGTGTTGTCGATCTCGTGGATGTCGGCGCCCAGCTGGCTGCGGCCGGAGGCCATGCCGCCGCCGGCGTGGCCGGCGCCGATCCAGTCCGGGGTGCCCGGGATGTCGGCGAGCATGCGCTTGACGTCGGCCGACGTGGTCGCCTCGAGGGTGGCCATCGCCGCGGTGCCGACCAGGATGCCGTCGACCGGCATCGCGGGGGCGCCGTGCTTGCGCGACCACTCGCCCGAGAGGTACTCCGCGGCGAGCTCGGGCGTGCCGATGCCGCCGCCGACGGCGAGCACCACGTTGTTGCGGTCACGCAGCTCGGCGTAGGTGACGAGCAGCAGCTCGTCCAGGTCCTCCCACGAGTGGTGGCCACCGGCCTTGCCGCCCTCGACGTGCACGATGACGGGGTACTGCGGGACCTCCGCCGCGATGCGCGCCACCTGGCGGATCTGCTCGACGGTGCCCGGCTTGAACGCCACGTAGCGCATGCCGGCCTCGGTCAGCTCCTCGACGAGGGCCGTGGCCTCCTCCAGCTCGGGGATGCCGGCCGTGATGATCACGCCGTCGAGCGGGGCGCCGGCGGCGCGCGCCTTCTGGACGATCCGCTTGCCGCCCAACTGCAGCTTCCACAGGTACGGGTCGAGGAACAGCGAGTTGAACTGGGCGGCGCGGCCGGGCTCGAGCAGCGCGGTGAGCTTCTCGACGTTGTCCGCGAAGATCGGCTCGGTGACCTGGCCGCCGCCCGCGAGCTCGGCCCAGTGGCCGGCGTTCGCGGCCGCGGCGACGATGCCCGGGTCGACGGTGGTCGGGGTCATGCCGGCGAGCAGGATCGGGCTGCGGCCCGTGAGTTCGGTGAACCGGGTGGACAGCACGGTGCGACCGTCCGGGAGGGTGACGAGGCGGGGCGAGAACTCCGACCACGCCTGCGGCAGCTCGGGAACGCCGCCGGGCGAGAACAGGTTCCGCGCGCCGCGCAGCGTGGTGGCGGGCACGAGGCCCACGCCGCGGCCGCGCGCGGGCGCGGCCGACAGCTTGGTGGCGATGTCCTCGGGGCCGAGGTCGATGAGCCAACGCGCGCCCTTGCCGATCGCGCCGTCCACTTCCGCGACCCAGTCGACGGGCTCCACGAGCACGGCCGCTGCGAGCCGCGCCGCAGTCTCGGCGTCGAGGCCGCAGCGCTGCGCCCACTCGGTGGCGAGCGCCACGCCGTCGGCGAGAGCCGGGTGGTGGAAGCCGATGTCGACGGCGACGTCCTCGAACTTCGGGGCGAACGCGGCGCCACCGGTGAGCTTCTCCTTGCGCTGGCTCTCCTCGGTCTCCGCGACCGACTCGCAGAACTCGCGGAAGCCGGCAAGGAGCTTCGGGGTGCCGGTGAGCACGAACGACGTGCGGCTGTTGCGCACCGCGAGCACGGGGCCGCAGGCGTCGAAGGCGACGGTGGCCGTGAAATCGGCGAGCAGCTTCTCGAGCTTGTCCTGCCGGACGCCGGAGACCGACATCATCGGGGTGGCGCCGCCGAGGGCGACGAGCCCCTTGCGGCGGGCGACCACGCGGCCGGCGGCACCGATGAGGCGCGCGATGGCGAGCAGGGATCCCTCGTCGCCGCGGGAGGCGAACGCGTCGACGGCCAGCTGGCCCTGCGAGTGGCCGATGGCGGCGACCGGCGGGACGTCCCACGGGTCCAGGCCCTGCGCCTCGAGGCCGTAGAGCGCGATCAGCTGTGCGAACAGGACGCCGGGAACGGAGTAGACGGCGCCGTCGACCTGCGGCGCGAGGGGGCGCCGCGAGGCCGGGCCCTGGGCCCCCTCGTCGCCGTCCTCATCGGGGGTCTCGGCCTCGGAGGCCGCGATGGAGGCGTCGCGCCAGCGCATCGGGTCGAAGGTGACGGCCTGCGCGCGGAGCAGCTCGGCGCGGACGGGCTCGAGCACGCTCTCGGCGTGCGCGACGAAGCCGTCGAACAGTTCGCGGTACTCGGGATCGTCGGCCAGGCCGGTCTGCTCGAGCAACGAGACGAGCCCGGGCAGCCACGGGCCGCCCTGCCCGCCGAAGACGAGTGCGTACTGCTCGCCCGCGGCCAAGCGGTCAACGAGTGCATCGTTGCTTCGGGGGCTCTTGGCGGTGCGGGCGTTCGCGGTGACGAAGTCGTCGACGGTCATGAATCTCCTCGGATCAGCTCGCTACGCACCGAAATCACGGCACGTCCGCGGCGGGCCCGCGGAAAATCCGTATCCCATGAGACCACAGGATCGACGACGCCTCTGACGTGCACGAATGTAACCGCCGGGTATACCGGCGAGTAGCTTATTGATTGCGATTCACGGGTGTATTCCGGTGCCAATACACGCGTGAATCAATGCTGGTTGGCAGCCCCGCGAGCGCCTTTCCGTAAGTTTCCGCTCAGTAGCAGTTGTTATCGAATCGTTACCTGGCCGCGGTCGCTCCATGGGCCCGTCGCCGGTCGGTAGTCTGAGCCGATGCAGCCCGGTATGCAGCCCTCTGACCGCCCCGCCGAGGTCGCCGTCCCGCACGCCGTGGCCGAGCTCGTCCGCTCGGGCGCCGACATCGCGGTCCTCACCGGCGCCGGGATGAGCCGCGAGTCGGGGATCTCGACCTTCCGCGAGGCGCAGACAGGGCTCTGGGAGCGGTTCGACCCCGAGGAGATCGCCTCGGTCGACGCCTGGTCGCAGGACAACGCGCTGGTGTGGGGCTGGTACCTGTGGCGCGCGCACGTCGCCCGCCGGGCGGACCCCAACGACGGGCACATCGCCCTCGCCGAGCTCGCGTCCAGCCGCTCGGTCTCCATCGTCACGCAGAACGTCGACGACCTGCACGAGCGGGCCGGTTCGCGGGTCGCGGCACACCTGCACGGCAGCCTGTTCGCCCCGCGGTGCGAGCACTGCGGCACGCCCTACCTGGGGTCGGACGCGGAGATCCGGGTGCGGGACGGCGAGGAGCCCAGCCCGGAGCTGCGGGTGGACCCGCCCACGTGCATGCACTGCCTGTCCCTGGTGCGGCCGGGGATCGTGTGGTTCGGCGAGCCGCTGCCCGTGGACGCGTGGGGCCGCGCCGAGGCCGCGGTCCTCGCGGCCGACGTGGTCCTCGTGGTCGGAACGTCCAACCTCGTCTACCCGGCGGCGCGCCTGCCCGAGACGGCGCTCGAGGCGGGCATCCCGGTGATCGAGATCAACCCGGAGGTCACGCCGCTGAGCCGGCACGCGTCCGTCACCTGGCGGGCGACCGCCGCCACAGCGCTGCCCGCGCTGGTGGCCGCGATCAACGCGGGCGCGGCCCGCCCTTAGCCGGAGGTTCCGGCGCACCGTCGGTCTTCCACTGACCGATCACGCCGGGGCCCACCAGCGGCAGTCCGCCGACGATCTCCTCGCCGTTCTTCTTGTCGATGAGGTAGCCGGGCACACGGTGCCTGCCGTCGTTCTGACCGCGCTGCCCCGCCCCGGCGCCCGGCGCGCCGTATCCGCCGCCGGACGAGGGGCGCGCGCCACCGCCGGCACCCGTGCCGGGCGCAGCCGTCGCGGTGGAGCGCAACGCCGCCGCGTCGGGACGCAGGCCCAGCGGCGAAGCCGAACGCCCGCCACCCGAAAGGCCTCCCCCGGCGCCGCCGCCGAACCCGCCTCCGACGCTGCCTCCGGACCGCCCGCCCGTGACGGCCGAGGCCGGGCTGAGCAGCGGCGCCACCGTCGATTGATCCCCGAACCCCGAGCCCGGCGTCGCAGGGTCGTCCTGTGCCGCGTCCGTGAGCGACGAGTCCGGCGCCGCGCCGGCGAGGTCTCCCGCGCCCGCGGCTCCATTCGTGCCGGTGCCGATGCCCGACGTGGGCGTGCCCCCCGATTGCTGTCCCGTCCCGGGGCCCGCCGCGCCCGTCATCGCCGCGCCTTCGCCGGACGCAGCACCGGTGCCGTCATCGATACCGCCGACGGTGCCGTCCTCACTGGTGCCGTCGCCGGACTCCCCTACTCCGCTCGCGCCGGCGCCCGATTCCGTCCCCGTGTCCCCCGACCCGCCGCCCAGACCCCCGACACCGACTCCGGTGGTGCCGCCTTCGGTGCCGCCGACGCCCGGGGGCGGCATCGAGAACGGGACTTTCGATACCGCCTGGCCCAGCGGCATCGTGCTGGCGTCCGACTGCACCGGCACCGTGTAGGTGGCGCGTAGCTCCGCCGCTACTTCACCGCCGACGCTGTCGTTGTGCGGATCCCAGAACTTCAGGTCCCGGATCTCGAAGCCCGGGTCCTTGAGGTTGCTGAACTTCTCAGTCGTCGCGCCAGCGGCTGCGGACAGCGCTGCCAATTGCCGCGACGTCCGCGCCGCCTCCTGGGCGACCGGGTACGAGGTGAAGACGAACCCTCTGGCCTGCGTGAAACTCGCCGCCGCCGCGTCGCCGGTCCACCTCGGCTCGACGGCGGCGATGTCGCGCTCCAACTCGGCGACACTCTGCGCGTGCGTCGTTCCCGCATGGCCGACGGCGCGAGAATCTGCATCGAGACCGGCGCTCGACAGCGCCCTCGCTATCGCTCGGATCTCCGATGCCGACATACGCCCGAAGTCCGTGCCACCGATGTCTCGGAATCCCTCCATACCGATTGGACGCACCAGCCCCGCGTGCGGTTCCCAGTTCGTACTCGAGGGAACCGAACGCCGAGCTGATGCGTCCAATTCATAGGCACGAACCTCCGCACCGCGCCGACGACAGGAGCACGCGATGGCAGACGGCGAACTGGCCCAGATCATCGACGCCGCACACGACGCGATCAAAGACCGCCCCACCATGGTCTCCAACGGCAACCCCCAGGAGGAACTCGCCAAAGCCTTCGACCGCCACGCAGACCGCCTCGACGCGGCTGCTGGAGGGTTACGTGACGTCGGCGATCAGAACAACCTGGGCCCGACAGTGGAAGGTGAAGCAGCTACATTCAATATCCGCCTTGGGGCTGTCGACCACGAACGATCATTGTCGAGAACATTCAAGGCGCAGGCCGCCGAGGCGAGGTCTATCGCCGCCGCGTACCGCGAGATCGGCCGACAAATCCTTCGCACCGAGGGCGCCAACGAGGCCAGCATCAACCGGCTGATCGGCAGCTGATGCGCTCCCGCGCGCTCTCAATCACCACATCACTGGTGCTGATCACCTGTTCCTGCACCGTCACGAGCTGCGCAGTGAGCGTTCCCGGCGACCCCACAGCCGCCGGTATACCTCGCACCTCCGCCAAACCACTGCCCTTCACCCCCACCATCAAGAACCGCACCAACGACCGCACCGACGGCACCACCTTCGAACCCTGCAGCGCCTACACCGACCCCGAACTCCAAGCCCTCGACATCAACCCCGCCACCATCACCGACGCAGCACAAATCGACTCCGCCAACTACCGCGGCTGCCACTGGCGAGCATTCGACTACACCTCCGCCCGCGGCGGCACTCAATACTCACAGATCGTCGGGCTGGAGATGCCCCTCGACCAGTACAAGAAGAAGATGAGCAGCAGAACCTGGCAACCCGACCGCACCGCACACGGCCGCACCATCGCCGTCGCCAGCGGATTCGACGACTGCGTCGTAGCATTCCGATCTGATGAATCCATCGTCACCACCAACGCAGCGGCGACCACACCCTCCCCGGGCCTCACAGCCGAATGCGACCGCGCCATCGCCTTCGCATCGCTCGCCATCAGCAAAGCACCCTGAACTCAGCCCACCCCATCGCATTCGCGGCAGGCCGGACGCGACGCGGTTCCCGTCCGTAGGGTGAGTGCCCATGAGTGCATCGATCGCCATGCCGAACCGCGACACCGTGCTGTGCATGTCGCTGTCCGGGCGCCCCAGCAACATCGGGACGCGGTTCCACAACTTCCTGTACCGCGAACTGAGCCTGGACTACCTGTACAAGGCCTTCACCACCACCGATCTCCCGGCCGCCATCGGGGGCGTGCGCGCGCTCGGGATCCGCGGCTGCGCCGTCTCCATGCCCTTCAAGGAGGCGGTGATCGAACTGATCGACGTCATGGAGCCGTCGGCCGCGGCGATCGACTCCGTCAACACGATCGTCAACGTCGACGGGGTGCTGCACGCGTACAACACCGACTACGCGGCGGTGGCGTCGCTGCTGGCGTCGAACGCCGTGGACCCGGGTCTGCCGGTGGCCGTGAACGGTTCGGGCGGGATGGCCAAGGCGGTCGTCGCCGCGCTGCGCGATCACGGCTGCACCGACGTGACCGTGGTGGCCCGCAATCCCGAGGCGGGACCGGCCCTCGCCGAGCAGTACGGCTTCCGGCACTCGACCGCCGCGCCCGACGGTGCGCGGGTCCTCGTCAACGCCACCCCGGTGGGGATGGCGGGCGGGCCCGCCGCCGACGACCTGTCGTTCCCCGCCGCGCTGATCGAGGTGGCCGACACCGTCTTCGACGTCGTCGCGATGCCTCCCGAGACACCGCTGGTGCGAGCGGGGCGGGCCGCGGGCGCCACGGTGATCACCGGCGCCGAGGTCATCGCCCTGCAGGCCGCGGAGCAGTTCGCGCTCTACACCGGGGTCACGCCCGACGCCGATCTGGTGCGCCGGGCGTCGGAGTTCTCCCGCAGCTGATCACTCGGTGTCGATGTCGAGGCCCACGGGTTCCCAGACCTCGACGTCCCCGTCGTCGGCGCGTTCCCCCACCGTGAGCGAGCGCTGCAGGGTGAGCGGGCGGACGCCGCGGCGGTCGAGCGCCCGCAGTACCACCGACATCGCGGCGTCGGCGTCGGTGGCGAACACGGATTCGCGGACGCGGACGAACTCCCAGCCGCACCGTCGCAGTTCCCGCTCGCGCTCGATGTCCGAGCGGGCCTGCTCGGGCGTGGACGCGAAATCGGCGCTGTCGCACTCGACGGCCAGCCGCGCGTCCTCGCCGGTGACGACCAGGTCGATGACGCGGTTGTTCACGGCGACCTTCGGATTGACGTGATAGCCCATGTCGCGCAGCCGCACGAACACCTGCTGCTCGAAGAGGTTGTCGAAGGGCTCGACCCGGCGGTCCGTGGGGACGTCGGCCGGCATGGGCTGTGCCACTTCGACATCGGCGCGGGTCACGTACCGGAGCATCGAGGCGCGGAGGTCGTTCGGCCTGAGGTCCTCCTCGGTCACGGAGGCGAAGAGCCACAGCTGATCCCGGGCGCGCGAGGCGGCCACGTTGAACCGGCGCTGGAAGTCGCGCCCGGTGAGCGCACGGAACCGGTACTCGGGCGAGACCACCATGGACAGCATGATCACGTCACGCTCGTCGCCCTGGAAATCGGGCGGGGTGCCGACCCGGAGGCGGCGGGCGTCCCACTCGTCGGGATCGATCGACTCGCGCAGTCGGCGGTACAGCTCGTCCACCTGCCCCTGGCCCTGCAGTGCGATGACGCCGAACGTACGGCCCGTGTACAGCGGGTCCTTGAAGCAGCGGATCAGCTGGTCGACGATGGCCTGCGCCTCGGTCGGGTTGCTGATCCGGGCGCCCTCGCCCTCGACGCGGCCCTGCGGCACCTGCGTCAGGTGCAACGGCGTCGGGCGGTCGGCACCGTAGTGGCGCACCGGGATCAGCGGCGCGTCCGAGTAGAACTGGCGCGAGCTGAAGTCGATGATCTCCGGCATGCAGCGGAAATGCTCGCGCAACCGCACGGTGTGCCCGAACCGGGTGCGCAGCAGGGTGAACAGGCTCGACCGCGGGGTCAGCGAGTCCCGCAGGTACGGCGGGATGTCGGAGAGCTGGGCGTCCAGCCGCGCGAACACGTCGTCGAGGTTGACGCCCGTGAACGACGAGGGCGCACACTGGTTCTCGTCGCCCACCACGATCACCCGCGGCGCGAGCCACAGCAGGAACGAGCTGGTGATGTCGGCCTGGCTCGCCTCGTCGACGATCACCACGTCGAAGGCGTTGGGCTCGGGCGAGATCGACGCGACCACCTGCGAGATCGGCATGATCCACGCCGGTACCGCGGACTGGGCCTGCCGCATCGCCTCGCGCGCGGCCACCCGGAACCGCTCCGCGTGCCGGCCGGACCCGCGGCCGATGGAGGCGACGTGGTCCCGGTACGCGTGCAGGGCCTGGATCTCGTCGAAGGTCATGCGGCGCAGGCACTGCCGCCACGCGCTCGCGGTGGCGATACGGGTCGTGTAGTGCGCCACGTCCTGCTCCGCGGCGAGCAGATCGGCCTCGACCTGGGCGTCGTCGTCCGGATGGACGCGGGCCGCGGCCCACATGACGGCGCGGCGCCAGGACCAGGCGGCGCCCAGCTCGGGCACCCGCTCGTCCCAGGCGGGGTCGTCGGCGGTGCGGGCCAGCTGATCGAACAGGGTCGGCGCCTTGGTGCGCAGGCGCAGCGCGAGCAGGTCCAGCGCTCCGCGATCGTCGCGGTCGGACCGGGCGCTCTCCCAGGCGCGCCGCGCGTCGCGGATCGGGCCGAACCGGTACTGGCGCAGGGCCGCGACCATCGCGTCACCCTCGGGCGACGGTCCGCGTTCGACGATCTCCTGCACGCGCACGCGCACCGCATCGAGGCGGCTGTGGGCTTCCCGCGCCCCGGCCGCAGCCGAGATGGCGACGACCTGCCGCGCGACGCGGTCGGTCTCCTCGAGGTCCTTGGGGCGCGGCGCCTGCGAGGAGACCCGCTGCATGTCCGCGACGAGGCGGTCGCGCTCGGTGACCAGCCGGGTCACGGTGCGCGCACGGAGCAACTGGTCGCCCGCCTGGCTGAGCCGCTCGGAGCGGCTGCGGGAGGCCACCGCCCCGGTCGGATCCGTCTGCGGGGCTTCGAGTCCGAGGGCCCGCAGCACATCGCCGATCCGGCCGATGGTGTCCTCGATCAGGAGGTGGTCGGCGGCGGCGCGCAGGTGCGCCGCGCCGGCGCCCGCCTCGCCGTCGACCACGATGCCGAGGCCCGTCTCCTCGAACTGCTTCTGCTCCGGCTTGCGGAAACGCTTCTTCGGCTCGTTGCCGTCCTCCAGGTACTTCGCGTACTGGTCGATCGCGGCACGATCGTTGGCGTCGGGGGTGTCACTGAGCTCCACCGCGGTGCCGCCGAGTGCGTCGTCGGTGTCCCGGGCACGCGTGAGCTGCTCCTCCATGCCGACCAGCCGCGACGCGAGGTGCGCGCGATCGCCGATCAGCATGTCCTCCGCGAGGATCTGCGCGGACGGCGGGAACCGGCGGACGCGGTCGACGAGCTCGCTGATCACGTCGGCGCGCGCCCGGATCACCGAGAGCTGATCGGCGTCGATGCCGCCCAGGATGTGCGCCAGCGCGCCGCCCGCCACAGCGGAGTCGTTGAGCGGCGAGTCCACGAGCACGGCGCACAGCCGCTCGAGCTCGTCGACGTCGGGCACCTCCTCCGACAGGTCGGGCAGGCTGTGCGCGAGCCGCCGGGAGAACACGTCGTCGTTGCGGCGCAACAGCGCGAGCAGACGGTCGAACTCGCGGGTGTCGAGGGGCGGGACCGCACCGTCGACGGGGCCCGGCAGCCAGGAGTAGCGGTCGGCGTCCCGTCGGACCCGGGCGACGATCGCGGCGGGCTTGCCGGAGTACGCGGACGAGAGCCAGTCGGACTCCTCGGTCTCGGCGGTCCGCAGCGCCCACACCTCGCGGAGCAGATCCTCGCGGCGGGCGATCGCGCGGTCGCGCTTGGCGCGCAGGTCCCGCAGCTCGGCGTCGGCGAGTGCCTCGGAGTACGTGGACTTGCGGGTGGCGATCTCGGTGACCGACGCTGCGAGGGAGGCGGATCCGTCCTTGGTGACGTCGGTGACGGCCACCACCAGCTGGCGCAGCTCGGGCGGCAGCTTCTCCTCCAGCACGGCCAGCGCCTGCGCCTTCTCCGACACCACGAGCACGCGCTGCCCCTTGGCGAGCAGCGCGGCGAGGAGATTCGCGATGGTGTGGGTCTTGCCCGTTCCGGGCGGGCCCTCGACCACGACGCCGGTGTCGGAACCCATGTGCGCGAGGATGTCCCGCTGCTCGACATTGGACGGCAGCACGTAGTACGCCTCGTCGAGCAGTTCCTCGGGGCTGATCGCGCCCGAGTCGACGAGCAGCTTGAGCCGCTCCTCGGTGCTCACGGCCTCCACCAGTTGTGCCAGCCCCACGGGGACCGGCCGCTCGGGATCGGAGACGTCGGCCTTCATGGCGTCGTAGAAGTTCAGCAGCGGCGCCGATCCGCGGGTGCGCAGCACGAGCGCGGGGGCGAAATCGATGCTCGCTCCCCCGTCCCTGGACGTCGAACCCAGCCATTTCTCGGTGAACTCCCGCGCGGCGGGGTCGAGAACGGTCCGAGTGGTCTCACGCAGCTCGGACTGCAGCGCGGCGGACCCCGACAGGTCGAACGACGGCAGGCCCGCCAGCAACAGCGAATCCTCCACGCGGGGGACGGAATCGCGGGGCAGCACGATCCGCAGCCGCCTACCGCGACGGTCGCGTTCCAGCAGCACGGGCTGCGTGAGCAGGTGCGCGCGCACGCCGACGTCGCCGTCGCGGGCGGTGAGCAGCCCGGAGGCGAGCACGAGCTCGACCGACTCGGGGTGGTCGTTGAGCTCGTCGTAGACGCGCAGCAGCCGGGCGTACGGCGAATCGGTCTCCGCATCGCGCGGCACGGTGAAGATCGTGGCGCCGGGCCGGGCGTCGGCGTCCCAGTCCTCGGTGAGCGCACCGTCGCCGGTGAGGGGCAGCACGGCGAGGTGGTCGTCGAGGTCGCGCGCGAGCACCGAGCGGGACCGGATCAGCTCGTCCAGGTAACGCAGGAGGCGGACCACCCGGTCGCGACGGCCGGGGACCCCGTCGACGGGCTCGCCCTGCTCACCTGCGGCGGTCATGTGCTCCTCGAGTCTGTCGGGTCGGCGCCTGCCGACGCTGGGTGCGGACCGGTCGGACTACACCTTGACTAGAGGTTAATGCATGCGTGCGGGCCCCCGACAGTTCGTCACCGCTTCCTGCCGGCCCGGAATCGCTGCTTGCCGCTGGACGGCCGTCCCGCGGGCGCACCGGTATCCGGCTCCAGGTTGATCAGCTGTCCGGAGATCCGGGTGCGCTCCAGCGCATCGAACACGTCGCGGGGCAGATCGTCCGGGAGCTCGACGATGCTGTGGTCCGGCCGGATGCTGATATGCCCGAAATCGCTGCGCCGGAGACCGCCCTCGTTGGCGATCGCACCCACGATCTGCGACGGGGTGGCGCGCTGGCGCTTGCCGACGGCGATGCGGTACGGCGCCATGGGGCGCCCCGTCTTCCGGTGCACCGACGGTTCGCGGTCCTCCCGGTCGCGCCGGCCCCGGCCGCGGTCGCCGAAGTCCTTGCCGTCGCGGTCGCGCCGGTCGCGGCTGTTGCGCTCGCGCTCCGGCGGATCCGGCTTGAGGAGGAAGGAGGCGCCGTCGCGCGACTGCAGCGCGAGGGCCGCGGCCACGTCCACGAGCGGCACGTCGTTGGCGCCCACGTAGTCCTCGATGAGCCGCCGGAACATCTGCAGGTGATCGTTGCTGAGGTTCTCCGTGATGGACTCGCCGAACTTCTCGACCCGGTGGGCGTTGACGTCCTCGACCGAGGGCAGGCCGATCTCCGCGAGCGGCTGGCGGGTGGCCTTCTCGATGGCGCGCAGCAGGTGCCGCTCGCGCGGCGTCACGAACAGCAGAGCGTCGCCCTTGCGGCCGGCGCGGCCCGTGCGGCCGATGCGGTGCACGTACGACTCGGTGTCGTGCGGGATGTCGTAGTTCACGACGTGGCTGATCCGCTCCACGTCGAGCCCGCGGGCGGCGACGTCGGTCGCGACCAGGATGTCGACCTTGCCGTCCTTGAGCTGGCCGATCGTGCGCTCGCGCTGCGCCTGCACGATGTCGCCGTTGATCGCGGCGGCGGCGTGCCCGCGGGCGCGCAGCTTCTCGGCGAGCTCCTCGGTGGCCGACTTCGTGCGGACGAAGATGATCATCCCGTCGAACTCCTCCACCTCGAGGAGGCGGGTGAGGGCGTCGAGCTTGCGCTGGTGAGCCACCTGCAGATAGCGCTGCGTGATGTTCGAGGCGGTCGCGGTCTTGGCCTTGACGGTGACCTCGACCGGATCGTGCAGGTACTTCTTGGAGATCTTGCGGATCGCGGGCGGCATCGTCGCGGAGAACAGCGCGACCTGCTTGAACTCCGGGGTGTCGGCGAGGATCCGCTCGACGTCCTCCTGGAAGCCCATGGTGAGCATCTCGTCCGCCTCGTCGAGCACGAGGAACTCGAGCTCGGACAGGTCGAGCGTGCCCTTCTCCAGGTGGTCGATGACGCGGCCCGGCGTGCCGACGATGATCTGCGCGCCGCGGCGCAGCCCGGACAGCTGGACGCCGTAGCTCTGGCCGCCGTAGATCGGCAGCACGGTGACGTTCGGCATGTGCACGGCGTACTTGCCGAACGCCTCGGAGACCTGCAACGCCAGCTCGCGGGTGGGCGCGAGGACGAGGGCCTGCGGCTTGCGGCTGCCCCCGTCGATCTTGGAGAGCACCGGCACGGCGAATGCGGCGGTCTTGCCGGTGCCGGTCTGCGCGAGGCCCACCACGTCGCTCCCGGAGAGCAGGGGCGGGATGGTCGCGGCCTGGATCGGCGACGGGTTCTCGTAGCCCACCTCGGCGAGGGCGCGCAGCACCTTCTCGTCGATGCCGAGATCGAGGAAGGTCACGGGTTCGGGGTTCTCTTGACCGGCCTGCTCGTCGGGGGTGACGGCGGCGGGGGCGGTGCGTTCGGCACCGAAATCTTCAGACATTGTTTCCCCAGCATATGCGGTCTATGCCACGCACGCGAAACACTATCGGATTCGGACATCCTCCGATAGGTTGTGGGCAGTCCACTATCTGCACCAGGAGAAGAACTTGCGCATCGAGGCCACGGAACCGACCCGGACCCACGCACCGTCCGACAACCTGACCACCAGGGTCCGCACCCTGGCCGATTCGGCACCGTCGACGGAACTGTTCCTCCGCCCCTCCGGCTCCGGCTGGTCCCCCGTCACGGCCGCCCAGTTCAACGAGCAGATCACCGCGGCCGGCAAGGGGCTGATCGCGCGCGGCGTCGAGGCCGGCACCCGCATCGCGATCATGAGCCCGACACGCTACGAGTGGGCGCTCCTCGACTACGCGAACTGGTCCGTCGGCGGTTCGACGGTGGCGGTGTACGAGTCGAACTCGGCGGCGCAGGTCGAGCACATCCTCACCGATTCCGCGTCGATCGCCCTCATCACCGACACCCGCGCGACCGCCGACCGGATCGCGGACGGCGTGCCCGCGGGCACGCAGGTCTGGGTCATCGAGGAGGGGCTGATCGACGCGCTCACCGCGGAGGGTGCCGCCGTCACCGGCGAGGACTACCTCGCGCGCGCCACCGCCGTCGACGCCAAGGCGGAGGCGACGCTCGTCTACACCTCCGGCACCACCGGGAAGCCGAAGGGCGTCGTGCTCACCCACGACAACCTGCTCAGCGAGTACGACGCGATCCACGAGGGCCTGGACAAGATGGCCGGGCAGAACGCCAGCACGGTGATGTTCCTGCCGCTGGCGCACATCTTCGCCCGCGCGATCTCGGTGGCGGCCGTCCAGCACTCGATCCGGGTGGCGCACACGGCGGACCTGTCGAACCTGACGGGCCTGTTCGGCGAGCTCAAGCCCACCTACATCCTCAGCGTGCCGCGCGTGTTCGAGAAGGTCTACAACACGATGAGCGCCAAGGCGGAGGAGGGCGGCAAGGGCAAGATCTTCGGCGCCGCCGTGGACACCGCGATCGAGTTCAGCAAGGCCCGGGACGCCGGCGGCGCCGGTCTGGTGCTCAAGCTCAAGCACACGCTGTTCGACAAGCTCGTCTACTCGAAGCTGCGGGAGGCGCTGGGCGGCAACTGCACGTGCGCCGTCTCCGGCGGCGCGCCCCTGGGCGCCCGGCTCGGCCACTTCTTCCGCGGCGCCGGCGTCACGGTGTACGAGGGCTACGGCCTCTCCGAGACCAGCGCGGCCATCACCTGCAACACCCCGACCGAGCAGCGGATCGGCACCGTCGGCCGCCCGGTCCCCGGCAACGAGGTGGCGATCGCGGACGACGGCGAGATCCTGCTGCGCGGCCCCGTCGTGTTCGGCGGCTACTGGGGCCTGCCCGAGGCGAACGCGGAGGCCCTGCAGGACGGCTGGTTCCACACCGGCGACCTGGGCTCGCTGGACGCGGACGGCTACCTCTCGATCACCGGCCGCAAGAAGGAGATCCTGGTGACGGCCGCCGGCAAGAACGTGGCGCCGGCGCAGACCGAGGACGCGCTGCGCCAGCACCCGCTGGTGTCCCAGGCGATGCTCGTGGGCGATAAGCAGCCGTTCGTCGGCGCGCTGATCACCCTCGACCCCGAGGCACTGCCGGGCTGGCTGTCCTCGCACGGCCTGCCGGAGATGTCGATCAAGGACGCCGCGGCGAACGAGACGCTGCAGGCCGAGATCAGCTCCGCCGTGGCCACCGCGAACTCCCTGGTGTCCAAGGCCGAGCAGATCAAGAAGTGGCGCGTGCTGGACACCGACTTCACCATCGAGGGCGGCGAGCTGACGCCGACGCTCAAGGTGAAGCGGAACGTCGTGATGGACAAGCACGCCGATCAGGTGGCCGCCATCTACGGCTGACCCCGCGGAACGCGAACGGCGCCGGTCCGACCTGCTGGTCGGGCCGGCGCCTTCGTCTCCACATCCAGTTATGGACCTTGAGGTACATAACTGATACCGTCGCCGCATGGCCCGCCCCCGGAAGTTCGATCCCGCCGACGCCCTGGACGCCGCGACGGAGTCCTTCTGGAGTCACGGCTACGCCGGCACCTCCCCCGCGGACCTCGAGACGGCGATGGGAATCTCCCGGAGCAGCCTGTACAACACCTTCCACACCAAGGCGGACCTGTACCGGCGCGCACTCGAGCACTACGCCGAGGAGCAGTCCCGACAGGTGCTCACGATCCTCGAGGGACCGGAGCCGGCCACAGCGCGGTTGCGCGCCGCCCTGAACCACGTGGTGCGCCTCTCCCTCGACGACGCCGAGCGGCGCGGATGCCTCGTCACGAACGCGGCGATCGAGCGCGCCCAGGACGACGACGCCGTGCGCGCGCTGCTGCGGCGCATCCTGGACGGCCAGGCCGCCGCGTTCGCCGCGGTCGTCGACGAGGGACGGCGCGCCGGCGAGATCGCCGCCGGCGTCGACCCGGCGGCGGCGGGAAACCTGTTCGTCGCCACGACGAACGGCATCCGCGTGCTCGCGCGCGTCGACCCGTCCGAAGAGCGCCTCGCCGCGCTGACCGACGCCGCGATGCGCGCCGTCGAAACCGACTGAAGGAGCAGAGATGGATCTCGAACTCGCCGGCCGGAGGGCCGTCGTGACCGGCGCCAGCAAGGGCATCGGCCGCGCCACTGCACTCGCCCTCGCACACGAGGGCGCCCAGGTGTATGCCGTCGCACGGTCGCCGTTCCCCGACGACGTCCCGGGCGTGACGTCGGTCGAACTGGACCTCACCGCTCCCAACGCCGCCGCGCGGCTCGCCGAGCGCGTGGGCCCGGTGGACGTGCTGGTCAACAACATCGGCGCCGCGCTCCCCGCGAGCATGGACGCGGCCGGGTTCCTCGACATCGACGACGCGACCTGGCGGGCGACGTTCGAGCTCAACCTGTTCGCGACGGTCGGCGTGACCCGCGCCCTCCTGCCCTCGCTCCTGGACCGCGAGGGCGTGGTCATCACCGTCTCGTCGATCGGCGCCCGCGCCGCCTACCAACCCGTCGACTACGGCGCGGCGAAGGCGGCGCTGACCAACCTGAGCAAGGCGCTCGCCGAGGAGTTCGGCGACCGCGGTCTGCGCGCGCTCACCGTGTCCCCCGGGCCGACCCGGACCGGGAACTGGTCGGACCCCGACGGATACGCGGGGAGACTCGCGGCGCAGCAGGGCGTGACAGTCGAGGACTTCCTCGTCACCGTCCCGGAGGCGATGTCCATCGCGCTCGGCAGGCTCAGCGAACCCGAGGAGACGGCGGCGCTCATCACGTTCCTCGCCTCACACCGGGCCGGGAACATCACGGGCGTGGACTACATCGCCGACGGCGGCACGCTCAAGGCCGTCTGACCGCCGCGGTCAGAGGTCGTACTGGGCGCGGATCTCGTCCGTGTTCTTCTTCTCGAAGTAGAAGGAGGCGAACGGGATCGTGCCGGCCAGCAGGGTGAGAACGAAGCGCTTCGCGGGCCATCGCACCTTGATCCCCAGGTCCGCAGCGAGGCCGAGGTAGATGACGTAACCCCAACCGTGGATGAAGCCGATCGCATCCATCCAACCGGGCACGGTGAGGTCGGTCAGCCAGAATTTCACGACCACCCACTTGTAGATGACCTCCGCGCACAGGATGAGCAGGAAGACACCGGTGAAGTTGGCCATGAACCGGTAGCGGCCGAGGGCGCCCTTGACCTGGGTGCGGCGCTTGTCCGCCAACTGCTGCGCGGTCGGCGTGGGGGCGTCGGTCACTGCTTCTCCTCCGAGGGGGTGCGGTCGCTCGCCGCGAGATCGGCGAGCAGGCGGTTGTATTCGTCGTGCGCCGGGTCGTCCGGCGCCGTGCCGGTGTCCGACGGTGCCGTCGGGCGGGCCGGCAGGAAGCCCTCCGGGAGCGCGGTCACGGCGGCCGACGGTGCCGTCGGCCGGTGCCCCGGAAGCGCCTCCGCCACGGGCGCGCTCGCGGCCGGCTCGCCGGAGCCCGCGGCACCCGCCTCCTCGGCGGCGAGCTCCTCCTGGAGCTCGGCCTCGTCCTCCAGCTGGACGAACCGGCGGTAGGCCCAGAGGAAGGCGAGGGCGAACAGCGGCCACTGCATCGCGTAGCCCAGGTTCCGGGCGGTGCCGGAGCTGGATTCGAAGCGGCCCCACTGCCACCAGCCGAGCACCAGGCACGCTGCCGCGGCGATCACCACGAACGCGATGAGCGCGGGGCGATGGCGACGGCGTTTCACGCCCCCGACGGTACCCGTCCCGGCGCCGGTGTCCGAATAGCGGTATCGTGACCTGCGCCGCAGCGGGCGGGACGTCGCTGCCGGATGCGCCCGTGGCGGAATTGGCAGACGCGCTGGATTTAGGTTCCAGTACCTCAGGGTGTGGGAGTTCAAGTCTCCCCGGGCGCACCTCTCGACCTCGAGTCGAAGCCTTAGCGACCCCGCCGCCCCTTATGTCCGTTCCTCGGGATAATATATTCCTCGACGTAGCCCGCAGAGGCTCGAGCCACAAGCGACCTCAGCCACCCCCGACAGTCCGTCGTGATACGACTCACCCACGGTCGCGTCCACTCCAGCTAATCGCAACCTTCGTGGTTGTTGCTTTGCATACGCCGTTCGATCCGCTCCGTTTCTTCGCATTGTCGAGATCACGTTCACGGCGACCGAAGCGTGCGCAATCCACGCCGTCCAGCCCAGATACATGGGACGAAACCCCAGTGTGATGCCTGCGAAAATGGTTGCGTTCGCACACCCTTCCCCTCGGCCCCGCATTGTTCACCACCCGATAACTGCGGGGACCAGCAGATCGGGCGACCTTCTGCTGTGCGTTGCGATCCCTAAATTCGAACGCCGCCGACTGACGCGAACGTCCGTAAACATCCGATGTATGATAATTCGCACCACGTAGTAACCATTCGTGGATCGTTATCCGAAGAACCTTTTTATCGCACCGTCATCGCACTGGAATCGCAATCGAAAAGCGCCATGAATTGCACTACTCGCCAGTAGCCTGCGTCTGCGGGATGCACTTCCCCACATCGTTCGTTCTAGACGGAGGACTCATGGCTCGTCATTCAGCCCCTACTACGTTGACCCGTTCCAAGCGGCGAGCCGCAGTCGCCGCCGGCGCCATCGCGGCGACCGCCGCGTTGACCGCCGGCACCCCCGGGATCGCCAGTGCCGCCGATCCCGCTGACTCCGATTACAGCGGGAATCCGCTCGACATCTCGAACATCCTCAAGCAGTCACCGCAGACGCTCATCGGCATCCTCCCGACGGTGCCCGGCGCCCTCCCCCTGATCCTGATCCCGGCCGTGCAGGACCAACTCGCCGGTGGAGTGAAGGGCTGGAACAGTTCGCCTCTCGGCGGGCTGTTCCCGATGACCAACTCGACGACGAAACCGGGGTACATGACGGAGCCGATGCCCGGCGACCTCGACTTCTTCCCACCTCACGCCCCGGGAGACCAGTGGATCGGCCAGATCATCCACCAACAGAACGGCATCACCGCGCCGTTCGGACTCGGTAGCATCAACAACGACTTCTACGGCGGGCTGCTCTTCACATTCGACGACCTGTCGAACATGCTCACCGTCAAGAACACGGGCGACCTGTCAGTGCTCACGAAGGCGAACATCGGCAGCGTGGTGGGAAACAAGACCGGCATCGCAGGGCCGTTCGGCAGCGCGCTCGACACCGACTTCTGGCTGGCGTCGACGCGCGAGAACGGCGTCACCACCTTCACGCCGGCCGCGTCGATCTCCGCGACCGCACCGTTCGGGCTCGGGAACGCGCTCTTCACCTTCTCCCCCGGCAGCCTGGCGTTCGGCGAGGGCACGTTCGTCCTGACCGGCCCCAGTTTCGGGCTGAACCTCGACGCCTTCGGCCTCGGTACGACCTTCGCGCTGACCACCGGCAGCGTGGGGGTCAAGGACGGCAACCTCGTCCTGACCACGCCGACCGTGGACGCCGGCCTCACGACCCCGCTCGCCTCCGGCGGACTCTCGACCACGGCCGGCACGGCCTCCGTGGGCCTGGGCGGCGTCACGGTCGATGCTCCCGAGGTCACGGGCGACGTGAAGTCCGGGAGCAGCTCCGGAAGCTTCTCCGTGGACCCGGGTTCGGCGCACGCCGGGCTCGACGGGGCGTCGGTCGAGGGCCCCGCAGCGAGCGTCTCCACCGGCGACGCCGAGAAGACGACCACCGCCACCGTCGACACCGGCAGCGCGAGCGTCGGACCGAAGGGGACCGACTTCGAGGCGCCCTCCGCCTCGGTCGAGACCACGCCGTCGGGATCGGACAGCGCGGCGAAATCAGAGGCGACGGCGGAGAGCGCCCCGGCCCCCGAGCCCTCCGCGGAGCCCACGACCGAGTCGAGCGCCCCGTCCACCCAGGCCGACGACGCGGCGTCGGCGCCCTCGGACGCGGCGGGCGGCGACACCGCCGCCGCCGACGAGGCCGCCTGACCGATCGAACGACAGCGGCCGCCGGACTCAACGAGTCCGGCGGCCGCTGTCGTCTCGGGCGGTCACCGCGTGCGGACCGGGGCCGCGACAGATCAGTCCACGCAGGGGATCTCGCCGCCGCGGAGGGTGGTGCCCGCGTCGGGTGTGGGCCCCGGTGCAACGGTGGGGCCGACCGGCGTGGTCGCGGGTGCCGACGTGGTCGCCGGGGCCGCTGCCTCGGTGTAGCCCACCTGCTTCGGCGCGTCCGCGGCGGGCGAGGTGGATGTGGACTCCTCCTCGTCCGCGGGGTCCGGAATCGACTGGCCGAACGCCTTCTGCACCTGGGCTCGTATCGCCTTGGCGTCCACGAGATTCACCGCCTGATCCCCGACGTTCGCGTACCCGGTGACGGGCAGCGTCGTGAACGTGAGGTCGGTGCCGGCGATCTGACCCACCTGCCGCGCGAACTGCTCCAGGTCCCATCCGTCGGACACCACCACGTCCTGCTGGGCGACGGAGATGAGCGACTGCAGCTTCCGCACGTCCGAGAACACGCCCTGCTTCTGCAGCTGCACCATGACGCCCGCGATGAACGCCTGCTGCCGGTGCGTGCGGTCGAGGTCGCCGTCGGCGAGGCCGTGACGCTGGCGCACGAAGGCTAGCGACTGCGCGGCGTTGAGCTTCTGCCGTCCCGCGGGGAACGCGGCGCCCGAATAGCCGTCCCGCACCGGGTTGTTCAGACACACCTCGACGCCGCCCAGCGTCTTAGCGAGGTCGTAGAACCCCACGAGGCTGACCTCCGCGAAGTGGTCGATGGGCACGCCCACGAGCCGCTCGACGGTGGCGAGGGTGGCGGCGCGGGCGGATTCGCGGCTCTGCTCCTCGAGGTCGCGGCCGCTGACGCCCTGCGCGGCCAGCTGATCGGCGACCTCGGCCTTGCGCAGGCCGTAGGCCTCCTTGATCTTGCCCTTCTCCCGGGACTTCACGCCCACCAGGGAGACGTAGTCGTCACGCGGGATGGAGAAGGCGACCACTTTCTTCCCGTCAGCCGGGACGTGCAGCAGGATCAGCGTGTTCGTGTTGTACCCGCCGTTGCTGCCGTCGCCCGCGTGCAACTGCTGGAGCACGTCGGCGGGCAGATCGTCGCCGTTGCGGTCCTTGCGGCTGTCGAGCCCCATCACCAGGATGTTCGCCGCCCCGCCCGTGGATTTCGCCACCTTGGCCTCAGCCAGTGCGCGCGAGACGTCGAATCCGCCGATCACCAGATTGGTACTCCACCAGATGGTTCCGGTCACCGCGAGAACGAGGACGGACAGCAACGTGAGGGCCACCCGGCCACCACGGAACCCCGACGGTCTGCGCTTCACGCGTCGACGTTACCGCGCGCGCACCGCCTACTCGGGGACGCGCGCCGCGAGGGCGCGCAGCGGTTCGACCAGCTGCGCGAGCGCCCGGGCGCGGTGACTGACGGCGTTCTTCTCGCCGGGTTCCATCTCGGCCGCCGTGCGGTCCGATCCATCGGGCAGGAACACGGGGTCGTAGCCGAAGCCGCCCGCACCGCGCTCGGCGCGCAGGATCACGCCGCGCCAGGTGCCCCGCACGGTGACCTCGCCGGCATCTCCCTCGCCGCCGACGAGGGCGCACGCGGAGACGAATTCGGCGCCGCGGCGCTCGTCCGGGACGTCGCCGAGCTGCGCGAGGAGCAGCGCCGTGTTGGCCGGGTCGTCGCCGTGCCGGCCGGACCAGCGCGCGGAGAGGACGCCCGGCATCCCGTTCAGCGCGTCGACGCAGATCCCGGAGTCGTCCGCGAGGCAGGGGATCCCCGCCTCGCGAAAGCCTTGCCGCGCCTTGATGAGCGCGTTGCCCTCGAAGGACGGCGCGTCCTCGGGGAGCTCCTCGAACGGCGCCACCTCGTCGAGCCCGACGATCTCGATCCCGTCGATGCCGGCGTCGGCCACCACCTGCCGGAGCTCGTTGAGCTTCTTCGCGTTCCGCGAGGCGAGCAGAACCCGGGAGGCGGGGCTCACTGCCCGAACTTCTTCTTCGGTTCGCCGTCGGCCTCGGGCAGCTCGCCGGGGTACGGCGCGGCGAGCGCCTCCTTCTGCACCGCGAACAGCTTCTCGGTGCCCGCGACCGCGGAGTCCAGCATCCAGTCGAGCGTGGTGCGCGCGAAGGTGGCGCCCTCGCCCGTTCCCTGCACCTCGACGAGGGTGCCGGTGTCCGTGGCGACCACGTTCATGTCGACCTCGGCGCGCGAATCCTCCTCGTACGGCAGGTCCAGCCGCACGCGGCCGTCGACCACGCCCACGGAGACCGCGGCGATGGCGCACGAGATGGGCTGCGGGTCACTGAGCTTGCCCGCGGCACCGAGGTAGGTGACCGCATCGCACAGCGCGACGTACGCACCGGTGATGGAGGCGGTGCGGGTGCCGCCGTCGGCCTGGAGCACGTCGCAGTCGATGGCGATCGTGTTCTCCCCCAGCGCGGCCAGGTCGATGCAGGCGCGCAGGGACCGCCCGATCAGGCGGGAGATCTCGTGGGTGCGGCCGCCGACCTTGCCCTTGGTGGACTCGCGGCGGCTGCGCTCGTGCGTGGCGCCGGGCAGCATCGCGTACTCGGCGGTCAGCCAGCCCTGACCGGAGCCGCGGCGCCACCCCGGGACACCCAGCTCGACGCTGGCGGTGCACAGCACCTTCGTGTTTCCGAACTCCACCAGCACCGAGCCCGCGGGGTTCTGCGTGAAGCCCCGGGTGATGGTGACCGGGCGGAGTTCGTCGTCGGCCCTACCGTCTGCGCGTCTGCTCACGGCCCCAGCCTATCCCTGCGACCGGAGCGCAGCGAGCGGGCCCGATCGTCGGCACGCCGACGGAGCACCGTCGGCGCGGCGCGGAACAGGCGGGGCCTCCGTCAGATCTCGAAGACGTCGCCACTGGTGACCGCGGCGACGGGACCGTCGTACACGGACCGCGCCTCGGCGAGCACCTCTTCCCGGGACGTCCACGGCGGGATGTGGGTCAGCAGCAAACGCCCGACTCCGGCGTCCGCCGCGGCCTGCCCCGCCTCGTATCCGGAGAGGTGCACGCCCAGCGGGCGATTCTCGGGGTCGTGGGTCCAGCTGGCCTCGGCGAGCAGCACATCCGCGCCGCGGGCCAGCTCGACGAGGTTGTCACACACCCCGGTGTCGCCCGTGTAGGCCAGCACGCGCCCGCTGGGCGCGGTGATCCGGAGTCCGTGCGATTCGGGCGGATGGAACATGCGGAAGGGGCGCACCGTGAACCCACCGATCGCGTGGTCCTCCCCCTCCGTCCACGGAGTGAAGTCGAAGGTGTCGGAGACGTCGTCGAGCATCGTCGCGGTCTCGGCGGACGCGCGGCCGATCCGCTCGGGCGTGTCCGCCGGACCGATCAGCCGGGCGCGGCCCGTGGCGGGCGTCGGGTGATACCGGCGCCACACCAGCAGGGACGGGACGTCGAGGCAGTGGTCCGCGTGCAGGTGCGACAGCATGATCGTCGCCTCGTTCGGATCCACGCGTTGCTGCAGCTCACCCAGCACCCCGGGCCCGAAATCCATGACCACGGGTTCGTGCCCGTCCACCTGCAGGAGATATCCGGAACAGGCCGCCTGCGGACCGCCGACGCTGCCGGAACACCCGAGGATGGTGAGTCGCATGCCGCTCATGCTGCCAGATCCGCGATCGTCATGAGGCGATCGCGCCGACCTGACGGGAATCGACCGATCTCGATCTCCCGCCACGACGGCGTCCCAGCAGGATCGCGGCGAGGACGCCGCCCACCGCACCCCAGAGGTGCGCCTGCCAGGAGACCCCGGCCTGCCCCGGGAGGACGCCCCACAGCATGCCGCCGTAGATCACCGCCAGCACCAGCCCCACGATCAGGTCTAGCGGGCGCCGCGTGAACAGGCCGCGCAGCACGAGGTAGGTGGTCCAGCCGAACAGCACGCCGGACAGACCGACGACGACGGTGTTGTCGGCGCCGGTGAGCCACACGCCCACACCCGAGAAGACCCAGATGACGGCGGTGGCCAGGATGAACCGGCCGGCGCCGGCCGCCAGGCCGACGAAGCCGAGGACGAGCGCGGGCACGGTGTTCGCGGCCAGGTGCGACCAGCCGCCGTGCAGCAGAGGCGCCATCGCGATCCCCCGCAGTCCCCCGCCCTCCCGGGGCTCGATGCCCCAGTGGTCGAGCGAGTTGCCGAGCACGGTGTCGACCCCCTCGATCGCCCACAGCGCGGCGACGAACACGGCGACGGTGATCGCGGCCCGCCCGAGGTTGTTCCCGACGATCCGGGCCCCCACCGATTTCGACGGCGCCCCGTCGGGCTTCGACATCGTCATGGCGGCCTCCTCGCCTACGCCCAGAGCTGGCCCTCCAGGGCTTCTTCCGCGTCTTCCACGCTACCGTCGTACGCGCCGGTCGACAGATACTTCCACCCGCCGTCGGCCACCACGAACGCCACATCAGCGCGATCACCCGAGGTCAGGGCCTTGTTCGCCACACCGAGGGCCGCGTGCAGCACTCCGCCGGTGGAGACGCCGGCGAAGATCCCCTCGTCGTCGATGAGCTGCCGCATGCGCCGCACGGCGTCGTACGCGCCCACCGAGAACCGTCGGTCGAGGACGGACTCGTCGTACAGCTCGGGGACGAAGCCCTCGTCGAGGTTCCGGAGCCCGTACACGAGTTCGCCGTACCGCGGCTCCGCGGCGACGATCTGCACTCCCGGGACGCGCTCGCGCAGATACCGGCCGGTGCCCATGAGCGTGCCCGTGGTGCCGAGGCCCGCGACGAAATGGGTGACCTCCGGGAGGTCGGCCAGCAGCTCGGGCCCGGTGCCGGCGTAGTGCGCCGCGGCGTTGGCGGGGTTGCCGTACTGATAGAGCATCACCCAGTCCGGGTGCTCGGCGGCGAGCGTCTTCGCCTCGGCGACGGCGCGGTTGGAGCCGCCCGCGGCGGGCGACGGGATGATCTCCGCGCCGTACATGGTGAGCAGCTGACGGCGCTCGGCCGACGTGTTCTCGGGCATCACGCAGACGAGGCGGTAGCCCTTGAGCTTCGCGGCCATCGCCAGGCTGATCCCGGTGTTGCCCGACGTGGGTTCGAGGATGGTGTCCCCGGGCCGCAGCCGGCCGTCGCGCTCGGCCTCCTCGATCATCCGCAGCGCCGGGCGGTCCTTGACGGATCCCGTCGGGTTGCGGTCCTCGAGCTTGGCCCACAGCCGGACGTGCGGCGCACCGTCGTCGCCCTCGTCCCAGCGGGGCGACAGGCGCGGGAGCCCGACCAGCGGCGTCCCGCCGAGGGAGTCGAGCAGCGAGTCGAACCTGGCCACCGGGGCCCTATCCGCCGGCGACGGCCGGAAGCACCGTGACGGTGCCGCCGTCGGCGACGGGGGTGTCCAGGCCGCCGGTGAACCGCACGTCCTCGTCGTCGACGTAGACGTTGACGAACCGGTGCAGCCGGCCGTCGGCGATCAGGCGGTCCTTGAGCCCGGCGTGCCGGGTCTCCAGGTCCTCGATGACGGCGCCGAGCGTGGCGCCGTCGGCGGGCACCCGCTTCCGGTCGCCCGTGAGCGGGCGCAGGATCGTCGGGATGGACACGGTGACGGACATCAGACCTCCAGGATGTGGACGGGCTCTTCGGTGATCACGGAATCGACGATGCGGTAGCTGCGCACCTCGGCGTCGGGGCCGAGCTCGTCGCGGGTGGAGACGAGCACGTAGTGCGCGTTGGGCTCGGACGCGAACTTCGCGTCGGTGCGCGAGGGGTACGCCTCGGTGGCGGTGTGCGAGTGGTAGATGACGACGGGCTCCTCGTCGGCGTCGTCCATGCCGCGCCACACGCGCAGCTGCTCGCCGGAGTCGAAGCGGTAGAACGTGGGCGAGCGCTCGGCGTTGATCATCTCGATCAGGCGCTCGGGGCGGTCCGCCCCCTCGGGTCCGGCGATCACGCCGCACGCCTCGTCGGGGTGATCGCGACGCGCGTGGGCGATCATCGCGTCCACCAGGTCGCGGCGGATGTGCAGGCCGGTCTCGGTCACGTCCGGAACAACCGCGCCGGGCCGGGCCCTATTCCGGTTCGCGGTCCAGCATCACCGAGACCAGCACGTCGAGCATGGCGGAGAGCCAGTGGTAGACGTCGACGTGGCCGGCGCGGGCGGGGTCCTCGGAGGCCGGCCCGTCAGGCTGGTCCGCGGTGATCCCGAGCAGGGTCCCGAGCGCGAGGCGCAGGTCGTTGATGCAGGTCAACCAGTCCCGCGCCTCCTCCTCGGTGAGCGAGACGGTGCCCGACCCGTCCGGGAGCGTCGCGAGCACCGTCTGCGCGGCGTCGCGCTTGGCGTCGATCACCTCGGGCTCGTTGAGCGAGCGGAGCGCGCCGTTGAGATCTCGGGCGAACTCACCCGACGGGGCGTCCTTCGCCCCCGGGGCGTCGGCACCCGGTTTGTAGAAGTCCGGGAGGAGGCGCCGCAGCACGCTCTCCGCGGGCGGCTCGGAGTGCCCGGTGCGCAGCCCCGTCAGCTCCGCCAGGTCGTCGTGCGGGGCGCTGTCCTCCCGCTCGTCGAGGAGCTCGAGCAGCGACCCCACGAGCGAGTGCACCAGCCCGACCTCTTCGGCATCCATCTTCGAGACGAAGCGGACATCGCCGCGTACGCCTCGCTTCGCCTGCCAGTTACGCACTCAGCTGTCGCGCTGCATCGTCGCCCACAGCCCGGCCGCGTGCAGCTTGCGGACGTCGCCCTCGACCTTGTCCCGGTCGCCCGAGGAGACCACGGCCTTGCCCTCCGTGTGGACCTGCATCATCAGCTCCTTGGCCTTGGCGGTGCTGTAGCCGAACAGCTTCCGGAACACGAACGTGACGTACGACATCAGGTTCACCGGATCGTCCCAGACCACGGTGACCCAGGGCTTGTCGACCGCCTCCTGGGTCTTGCGCTCGAGGACCGCCGCCGAGCCCGGCTGCCCGCTCACGCCCGGGGTACCCGGGGCGGCTGCGCTGCTGTCACTCATGGTTCTAGGGTACCCAGTGTGACCGTGGATGTAAGAGGGAGTTCCGCGCTTCTGACGGACCAGTACGAGCTCACCATGCTGGCCGCCGCCCTGCGCGACGGAACCGCGCACAAACCATGCGTGTTCGAGGTGTTCGCGCGGCGCCTGCCCGCGGGCCGGCGGTACGGCGTGGTGGCCGGCACGGCCCGCGTGCTCGACGAGCTGTCCCGGTTCCGGTTCGGTCCCGACGAGCTGGCGATCGCCGAGCGTTTCCTGGACCCGGACACCCTGGCCTGGCTGGCCGACTACCGGTTCACCGGGGAGATCGACGGCTACCGCGAGGGCGAGCTGTACTTCCCCGGATCGCCGATCCTCACGGTTCGCGCCAGCTTCGCCGAGGGCGTGCTGCTGGAGACCCTGTTCCTCTCGATCCTCAACCACGACAGCGCGATCGCCTCCGCCGCCGCGCGCATGGTGTCGGCGGCGGCGGGGCGTCCGCTGATCGAGATGGGCACGCGCCGCACGCACGAGCAGGCGGCCGTCGCCTCGGCGCGAGCCGCGTACATCGCCGGGTTCGCGACGACCTCGAACATGGAGGCGGCCCGCACGTACGGCGTCCCGTCGGGCGGTACGGCGGCGCACGCGTTCACCCTGCTGCACACGGGCGCCGACGGGCCGGACGAGGAGGGGGCGTTCGCCGCCCAGGTCGCCGCGCAGGGGCCGGGGACCACGCTGCTGGTGGACACCTACGACATCACGGAGGGCGTGAACCGGGCCGTGCGGGCGGCCGGCCCCGGATTGGGCGGCGTGCGGATCGACTCGGGCGACCTCGGCATCATCACCCGGCAGGTGCGCACCCAGCTGGACGAGCTGGGCGCCACCGGGACGAAGATCGTGGTCTCGGGCGACCTCGACGAGTACGCGATCGGCGCCCTGCGGGCCGAACCGATCGACGTGTACGGCGTGGGCACCTCGCTGGTCACGGGTTCGGGAGCGCCCACGGCCGGGATGGTCTACAAGCTGGTCGAGGTGGACGGGCTGCCGGTCGCGAAACGCAGCTCGCACAAGGAGACCCTGGGCGGCGAGAAGCGCGCCGTGCGCCTGGCGAAGAGCACCGGCACCATCGTCGAGGAGGTGCTCTACCCGCGTGGCGGTACGCCGGCGGTGCCGGCCCGGCTCACGCCGACGGAGCTGCAGATCCCGATGGTGCGGGGCGGCACCGAGGTGGACGGCCTGCCCGGCCTCGAGGACGCTCGCGCGCACCTGCGCACGGCGCTGGTCTCACTCCCGTGGGAGGGCCTCGGCCTCTCGCACGGCGAGCCCGCGGTTCCCACGCGCTACGAGGCGAACTCGTGACGGCCGGCGGCGGCCGGGGCGCCGCGCTCGTCGTGGTGGACGTGCAGAACGACTTCTGCGAGGGCGGATCCCTCGCCGTGGACGGCGGCGCGCGGCTGGCGCGGCGCATCCACGACGACCTCCTGGAGGCCTACCCCACCGTGGTCGCCACCCGGGACTGGCACATCGATCCGGGCGCGCACTTCTCCGCCGCACCGGATTTCGTGGACTCCTGGCCGGTGCACTGCCGGGCGCGCACCGCGGGCGCCGAGTTCCACCCGAACCTGCGGCTGCCGCTGCGGGTCCCGGTGTTCAGCAAGGGCGCCTATTCGGCGGCGTACTCGGGTTTCGAGGGCCACGACGCCGACGGGGCCGCACTCGCGGAATGGCTTGCCGGGCATTCGATCACATCTGTCGACGTGGTGGGGATCGCGACCGATCACTGCGTGCGTGCCACGGCGCTCGACGCCGTCGCAACAGGCCTCACGGTGCGCGTGCTCGCGGATTACACCGCCGGTGTCGCACCGGATTCCACCCGCGCCGCCCTGGCGGAGTTCGTCGCCGCGGGGATCACCGTGGTCTGACTGCCGTCCGTGTGGGCCGTCGCCACCTCGGCGCGGCGGAATCCGCCCCGGGGAGCGGCCGGGCCACGGCCTCGGCGCCGGGCCGGGGTTACGCTGCCCGTATGCGCTTGACCGCCGAATTCACCTCGGAGCCCTTCCACGGCGAGGGCGAGGTGCCCACGCACGCCGTCCACGCCGTCGAAGCGGTTCGTGCCGCCGGAGTGGCGCACGACTTCGGGCCGCTGGGTACGTCCGTCGACGGCGACGCCGCAGCGGTGCTGGACGCGCTCCGCGAGGCATTGGCGGCGGCGTTCGAGAACGGCGCGACCCGGATCACGATCCAGATCGACCGGTCCGATGACTGAGCGTGCGCATCCGCTGGTCGAGGCGGTACGCGAACTCGTCGACCGGATGGAGGGACGGATCGTCGCCCCCGAGGAGATGCGCGGCGGCGACGTGCCCCTGGTGTGGGAGGGCAGCACCGTCGGCGGGGTCCGCCTGCCGTCCGCAACGGCGTCGGCGGGCGATCTGGAATCGCTGCTGACCGGCGTTGCGGACGAGCTGGGCGGCCCCCTCAAGGGGCTCGACCGGCAGGAGAAGCAGCGCGCGGTGCGCCTTCTGGAGGAGCGCGGGGCGTTCGCCTACCGGAAATCGGCGGAGACGGTCGCCGAGGCCCTGGGCGTGACCCGGTTCACCGTCTACAACTACCTCAACCGGATCCGCGCCTGACCGCTCGCCGCGCGCCGTCGCGGCCGGTCCGCTAACGTCGCCCGCACCCGTGGCAGACCCGGCCGCGAGACGTCGGCAGCCGCCGATTTTCAACAAAGTGTTGACGTGACCGGGGTCACATGTCATCCTTCGACTAGTGGAAGTTTTGTTCCGCAGACCGAAAGAAGGCAGGTCAAATGGACCTCGATGAGTTCAATTCCGCGGTCGCGGCCGAACTCCGGCCGACCCTCCTCGCATGCTGCGACGTGCCGGCGTGGGCGGACACCGTGCTCGCGGCACGCCCGTATCCGAGTATCGACGCCGCCCTCCGTACGGCCGGGACCGCCGCGAACGGCTTCGCCGCTGACGACGTGACGCGAGCGCTCGCCGCCCACCCGCGGATCGGCGAGCGAGCGGGAGGCCGTTCGACGGAGGCCGCCTGGTCCCGCAGGGAGCAGTCGAGCGTCGCCACCGACGACGCGACCCAGGAGGCTCTGCTGCAGGGCAACCGCGCGTACGAGGAGCGGTTCGACCGCGTCTTCCTGATCAACGCGGCCGGACTCGACGCGGCCACCGTCCTCGCATCGCTGCACCGGCGCCTCGAGAACGACCCGGAGTCCGAGGCGCGCGAGGTGGCGGGCGAGCTGCGCGGCATCGCGCTGCGCCGGCTGGCGCGGGTACTCGAGGCCGAGGACGCACTCCCACAGGCAGAACCGCTCAACGGAAGGCAGTCATGAGCACCGTCACCACCCACGTCCTGGACACCGCGCTCGGCCGGCCCGCCGCGCGGGTCCCCGTGCGGTTCGAACGGCTCTCCCCGGGCCCGCCGACGGTGCTGGCCGAGGCCGTCACCGACGACGACGGCCGGGTCCGCGATCTGGGCCCGGACGACCTCTGCGCCGGCACCTACCGGCTCACGTTCGACACCGCCGCGTACGCCGCGGCCACCGGCCAGGCGAACTTCTTCCCCGAGGTGGCCATCACGTTCCTCCTCGTCCAGCACGACGGTGCGATCCCGCATCACCACGTCCCCCTCCTCCTCAGCCCGTTCTCCTACTCCTCCTACAAAGGAAGCTGACCATCATGGCGATCCACTTGGGCCCCAACCAGTACGGCAAGGCCGAGAACCGCGTCGTGCGGATCCACCGCGACACCGCGCGGCACAGCATCCGCGACCTCAACGTCTCCTCCGCCCTCCGCGGCGACTTCACCGACGCGCACATCAGCGGCGACCAGGCCGCGGTGCTGCCGACCGACACCCAGAAGAACACGGCCTTCTGCTTCGCCAAGGAGAAGGGCGTCGGCGCGATCGAGGACTACGCCCTCACGCTCGGCGGCCACTTCATCGACTCCACCCCGAACGCCGACGGCGCGCGCATCGAGGTGCACGAGTACCCGTGGGACCGCATCCAGGTCGACGGTGCGGGCCACGACCACGCCTTCGTCCGCTCGGGCGGCGGCGTGCGCTCGACCGTCGTGAACGTGGACGGGCGCGGCAGCGACCGGCGCGCGCACGTGGTCTCGGGCATCCACGACCTCACGCTGCTCAAGTCGACCGGGTCGGAGTTCCACGGCTTCCTCAAGGACAAGTACACGACGCTGCAGGAGACCGACGACCGGATCCTCGCCACGTCGCTGGTCGCCAAATGGCGCTACGACCACACCGAGGTGGACTGGGACAAGTCGTTCGACTCGATCCGCGCGATCATGCTCCAGCGCTTCGCCGAGATCCACAGCAAGGCACTCCAGCAGACGCTCTACGGCATGGGCGAGGCCGTGCTCGAACAGCATCCCGAAGTCGCGGAGATCAAGTTCTCCGCACCCAACAAGCACCACTTCCTGGTGGATCTCTCGCCCTTCGACGTGGAGAACCCCGGCGAGGTCTTCATCGCGGCGGATCGCCCGTACGGCCTGATCGAGGCGAGCGTCGTCCGCGACGACGCCTCCGACGCGGGCTCGGCGTGGCACGGCGTCCCCGGATTCTGCTGAGGAGGGAGCGGAGATGACGACGCACCCTCCCGACTCGGCGGCGCCCGCGCGCCCCGAGGACGAGAAGCTCCCGTTCGGCCGCCTCCTGGTCTACGGCCTCCAGCACATCCTCACGATGTACGGCGGCGTCATCGCCCCGCCGCTGGTGGTGGGCACGGCGGCCGGCCTGTCCGCGACCGACGTCGGACTGCTCGTGACCGCGGGCCTGTTCGTCAGCGGCTTCGCCACCATCCTGCAGACCATCGGGATCGGTCCGTTCGGCGCGAAACTACCCATCGTCCAGGGCCTCTCGTTCGCGAGCGTGTCCACCATGGTGGCGATCGGCAACCAGGGCGGGGTGCGCCCCATCTTCGGCGCGATCATCGTGGCCGGCCTCATCGGCCTGGCCATAGCGCCGGTCTTCGCCCGGCTCGTGCGCTACTTCCCGCCCGTCGTGACGGGCACGATCATCACCGTGGTCGGGCTCTCGCTGCTGCCGGTCACCTTCACCTGGGCCCAGGGCGGTCAGGGAGCCAAGGACTTCGGTTCCATGGCGAACATCGGCCTGGCCGGACTCACGGTGCTCATCATCCTGGTGATCAGCCGCGTCTTCCAGGGCGCGATCTCCCGGCTGTCGATCCTCATCGGCATCGTGCTCGGCACCGCCGTGGCCGCGGTGCTCGGCCGGGTCGACTTCTCCAAGGTGGGCGACGGGCCGTTCTTCGCGGTGCCGCCGATCCTGCACTGGGGCACACCCACGTTCCAGATCGGCGCCATCGTCTCGATGACGATCGTGATCCTGGTGATCATGACCGAGACCACCGCGGACATCCTCGCCATCGGCGAGATCGTGGGCACGCCGGTGGACCGGAGGCGGGTGGCCGACGGCCTGCGCGCCGACATGGCGTCCACCGCCGTCGCGCCGCTGTTCGGCGCCTTCCCCTGCAGCGCCTTCGCGCAGAACGTGGGCCTGGTGGCCCTCACGGGGATCAAGAGCCGCTACGTGGTGGCCATGGGCGGTGTCATCCTGGGCCTCCTCGGCCTGCTGCCCGTCGTGGGCCGCGTCGTCGCGGCGATCCCCTACCCCGTCCTCGGCGGCGCCGGCCTGGTTCTGTTCGGCTCCGTCGCCGCGAGCGGCATCCGCACGCTGTCCCGGGTGAACTACGACGGAAACCTCAACATGGTGATCGTCGCGACGGCGATCGGCATGGGGCTCGTGCCCGTCGCCGCACCGAAGTTCTGGGACGAGTTCCCCACCACGGTCGGCACCATCATGCACTCGGGCATCTGCGCCGCCGCCGTCGTCGCGGTCGTGCTCAACGTCCTGTTCAACGAGGTCAAGGCGGGCAACCGGGCGGACGTCTCGGTGTTCGCCGCCGCGCCCGACGAGCGCGGCAACTCCCCGGCCGGCGCGGACGAGAAGTAGGTCGGTCCGACCCCTTGACGTGACCGCCGTCACTTGCAATAATTCCATTGTGCGGAATAGAACTTTCCAATCTGCGGAAGTTTTCGCGGTGCACGCCACCGCCCGCCCATCGTTCCCCTCGCCAGACCTCCGCGACGCCCCTCCCCGTCGCCGAAGGAGCACTCCATGAAGTACACGGTCAACTGCTCGATCCTCCTCACCGACATACCCCTGCTGTCCCGGCCGCGGGCCGCGCGCGACGCCGGATTCGACGCCGTCGAATTCTGGTGGCCGTTCGATTCGGCCGTCCCGTCCGATCGGGACGTGGACGCCTTCGTCCGCGCCGTCGAGGACGCCGGGGTCCGGCTGAGCGGTCTCAACTTCGCCGCCGGCGACATGCCCGCCGGGGAGCGCGGGATCCTGTCGGATCCGCGCCGCGCCGCCGAGTTCCGGGACAACATCGACGTGACCGTCGGGATCGGTGAGCGCCTCGGCACGCCGGGTTTCAACGCCCTGTACGGCAACAGGATCGACGGCGTGGCCGTCGAGGAGCAGGACGAGCTCGCAGCCGCGAACCTCGCCGCCGCGGGCGCCGCCGCGGCGCGGATCGGCGCGGTGGTGCTGATCGAGCCCGTGAGCGGCGCGCCCCTGTACCCGCTGAAGACCGCCGCCGACGCCGCCGGCGTGATCGACCGGGTGCGCACCGACCACGGCACGGACTCCCTGCGGCTGCTCGCCGACCTCTACCACCTGCAGGTCAACGGGGACGACGTGGCCGCCGCCATCGACGCGCACGCGTCCTCGATCGGCCACGTACAGATCGCGGACGCCCCCGGCCGCGGCGAACCGGGCACCGGCGACCTCGATCTCGACGCACACCTGCGGCACCTCGCCGACGTCGGTTACACCGGCTACGTCGGCCTCGAATACAAGCAGTCCCAGCCGGATCCGTTCGCCTGGCTGCCGGCGTCCCAGCGCAGCGGCGCCGCCTTCTCGACCTCCGGAAAGGATCAGTAGATGAGCTCCATCGCCTTCATCGGTCTCGGAATCATGGGCAGCCCCATGGCCGTGCACCTGGCCGAGGCCGGCCACACCGTGACCGGGTTCAACCGCAGCCCCGAGCGCGTGAAACCGCTCGTCGACGCGGGCGGACGCGCCGCCGATTCGATCGCCGAGGCCGTCTCCGATGCGGAGATCGTCGCCGTGATGGTGCCGGACTCGCCCGATGTGCAGCAGGTGCTCGCGGGCGAGGGCGGCGTCTTCGACAACGCCCCCGCGGGCGCCCTGATCATCGACTTCTCCAGCATCCGTCCCGATGTCACCGCCGATCTCGCGGAGCAGGCGAAGGCCAAGGGCCTCAGGCTGATCGACGCGCCGGTGTCCGGCGGCGAGGCCGGCGCCGTGAACGCCGCCCTCTCCATCATGGTCGGCGGTTCCCCCGAGGACTTCGCAGCGGCGCGGCCCGTGCTCGACGTGGTCGGCAAGACCATCGTGCACGTGGGGCCGAACGGCTCCGGCCAGACGGTCAAGGCGGCAAACCAGCTGATCGTGGCCGGGAACATCCAGCTGCTCGCCGAAGCCGTTGTGTTCCTGGAGGCCTACGGCGTGGACACCGACGCCGCGGTCCGCGTGCTCGGCGGTGGTCTCGCCGGCTCGGCGGTCCTGGACCAGAAGGCGCAGAAGATGCTGGACCGGGAGTTCGAGCCCGGCTTCCGGATCGACCTGCACCACAAGGATCTCGGCATCGTCACCTCGGCCGCCCGCGAGGCCGGCGTGGTCGCGCCGCTCGGCGCGGTCGTCGCACAGCTGATGGCCTCCGCCCGCGCCAACGGCGACGGCGGCCTCGACCATTCCGCCCTGCTGCAGGGCGTCGAGCGCCTGTCCGGGCGCACCCGCTAGACCCTCACCCCCTGGAGTACAGACATGGCTCGTATGCGTGCCGCCGAAGCCGCGGCGAAGATCCTCGAACTGGAGGGCGCCACACAGGCGTTCGGCGTTCCCGGAGCAGCGATCAACCCCTTCTACGCCGCCCTGCGGGCGCACGGCGGCATCGGCCACGTGCTCGCCCGGCACGTCGAGGGCGCCTCGCACATGGCCGAGGGCTACACCCGAGCGAAGGCCGGCAACATCGGCGTGTGCATCGGCACCTCGGGCCCCGCGGGCACGGACATGGTGACCGGGTTGTACTCGGCGATGGCCGATTCCATCCCGATCCTCGCGATCACCGGCCAGGCCCCCGTCGCCCGGCTGCACAAGGAGGACTTCCAGGCCGTCGACATCGCGTCGATCGCGAAGCCCGTCACCAAGATGGCCGTGACCGTGCTGGAGCCCGCCCAGGTCCCGGGCGTGTTCGCCCAGGCCTTCCACCTCATGCGTTCGGGTCGGCCCGGTCCCGTCCTCATCGATCTGCCCATCGACGTGCAGCTCGCCGAGATCGAGTTCGACCCGGACACCTACACACCGCTCCCCGTGCACCGTCCCGCCGCGTCGCGCGCGCAGGCCGAGAAGGCGCTGGACATGCTGGCGGCCGCGGAGCGGCCGCTCATCGTGGCGGGCGGCGGCATCATCAACGCCGACGCCTCGGACCGGCTCGTGGAACTCGCGGAGTTGCTGGACGTCCCGGTGATCCCCACCCTCATGGGCTGGGGCACGATTCCCGACGATCACCGCCTCGCCGCGGGCATGGTGGGACTGCAGACCGCGCACCGCTACGGCAACGCGACCATGCTGGCCTCGGACTTCGTCCTGGGCATCGGGAACCGTTGGGCCAACCGGCACACCGGCGGTCTCGACACCTACCGCGAGGGCCGGACGTTCGTGCACGTCGACATCGACCCCACGCAGATCGGCCGCGTCTTCCCGCCGGACTACAGCATCGTCTCCGACGCGGGCGCCGCGCTCGACCAACTGATCGCCGTGGCCCGGGATCGCCGCGCCGCGGGCACCCTGGCGGACCGCTCCGCCTGGGTCGCGGACTGCGCCGAGCGCAAGCGGACCATGCAGCGGCGCACCCATTTCGACGACGTTCCGGTGAAGCCGCAGCGGGTGTACGAGGAGATGAACCGCGTGTTCGGGCGGGACACCCGCTACGTCAGCACCATCGGCCTCTCGCAGATCGCGGGCGGGCAGTTCCTGCACGTGTTCAAGCCGCGGCACTGGATCAACTGCGGGCAGGCGGGCCCGCTGGGCTGGACCATCCCGGCCGCGCTCGGCGTGGTCAAGGCCGATCCGCAGGCCGACGTGGTGGCGCTCTCGGGCGATTACGACTTCCAGTTCATGATCGAGGAGCTGGCGGTGGCGGCGCAGTTCAACCTGCCCTACGTTCACGTGGTGGTGAACAACTCGTACCTCGGCCTGATCCGCCAGGCGCAGCGGGCCTTCGACATGGACTTCTGCGTGCAGTTGGGCTTCGACAACATCAACGCCGATGCCGACGACGCCCACAGCACCACCGGATCGGACCCGATGCCGCTGGCGCCCAAGGGGTACGGCGTCGATCACGTGAAGGTCGCCGAGGGCCTGGGGTGCAAGGCGCTGCGCGTGACCGACCCGGCCGATATCGCCGACACCCTCACGCGCGCCCGGTCCATGGCTCGTGAGCACAAGGTCCCGGTGGTCGTGGAGATCTTCCTGGAGCGGGTCACCAACATCGCGATGGGCACGGAACTCGACAACGTGGCCGAGTTCGAGGATCTCGCGACGGTCGGCACGGACGCCCCCACGGCCCTGCTCCTGCTCGACTAGGGGCGGTCGTGACCACAGTGCTGCTGGCGCCCGACAAGTTCAAGGGCTCGCTCACCGCGGAGAAGGTGGTGGACGCCCTCGCGCGCGGCATCGCCGACGTCGCGCCGGACTGGACCTGCCTGCGCGCCCCGATCGCGGACGGCGGGGACGGCACCGTCGCCGCCGCCGTGGCCGCCGGGTGGGACCGGGTGGACGTGCCGACCTCCGGCCCCACGGGCCGCGCCCACACGGCCTCGTACGCCCGGCGGGGCGACCGGGCCGTCGTGGAGCTGGCCTCGTCCGTGGGTCTCGAGCTGCTGCCGGACGGGGTACCGGCACCGCTGGGGTCCACCACCTTCGGGCTCGGCACGGTGATCCGGGACGCGCTGGAGAACGGTGCGCGCGACGTGCTCATCGGGCTCGGCGGCAGCGCGTCCACCGACGGCGGGGCCGGGATGCTGCAAGCCCTCGGGGTCGCGGTGTCCGGGGCCGACGGTGCGCCGCTCCCGCCGGGCGGCGGCGCACTGGCCGGCGCGGAGTCGGTGGACCTGTCCGGGCTGCTGCCCGCGGCGCGGGACGCACGGTTCCGCCTCGCGTGCGATGTGGACAACCCGCTGCTGGGTCACCGCGGCGCCGCCGCGGTGTACGGCCCGCAGAAGGGCGCGACGTCGGGCGATGTGGCGCTGTTGGACTCCGCCCTCGCCACGTGGGCGGACCGGGTCGCCGAGGCCACCGGGCGGGACCTGCGGGACACCCCGGGCGCGGGCGCGGCCGGGGGCACCGGGTTCGGGGCGATGGCCGTCCTCGGCGCGACACCCCGGCCCGGTGTGGAGGTGGTCCTCGAGATCACCGATTTCGCGGGCAAACTCGCCGGCGCGGAGCTGGTGATCACCGGCGAGGGGTCCCTCGACGATCAGACGCTGTACGGCAAGGCGCCCATGGGCGTCGCCACGGCCGCCCGGCGTGCCGGCGTCCCCGTGATCGCGGTGGCCGGCCGCTCCACGCTGAGCGCGGAGCAGGTCCACGACGCCGGGTTCCGGCGGGTGCTGGCGCTGTCGCAGATCGAGCCCGATCCGGCGCGGTCGATGGCGGACGCCGCTCCCCTGCTCCGCCGGATCGGGCGCGCCATCGCCGCGGGCGCCGGCGGCCGGGCCGCCGGGGCCTGATCGGCGCGGGGCCCGCCGTGCCGCCGGGCCCCGGTCAGCGCGGACGGTTCCGCTCGAGCCACCCCGCGATCTGGCGCTCACCGCGGACCGTCGCCCACCGGCGGGCCCTGGGCGAGACCCGCGCGGCCAGCTGGAACGGCGCGTGGTTGACCCACGCGACCGGCACGGCCCAGGGCAGTTCCTGCGGCAGGCCGAGCGAGCGCAGTCCCGACGGTCCGGCGAACACGCCCTCCAGGCTGCCGAGGTATCGCTGGTAGAACCTGCGCCGCAGATCGCCCAGCACCGGGTACTCGTGGCGGCCCCAATTGCCGTACAACGCGCGGCCCAGGACCGCGGAATCGGCGTCCGGACCCGGCGCGTACTGGCCGATCTGCACCATCCGGCGCCGGCCCTCTCCCTCGGTCGCGGGCAGTACCGCCTCGTCGATGCCCAGAAGCCAGCCGACGTACCGCCACAGCGCCATCACGTCGCGTCCCTCGGCGTCGGTGACCGGCATCCCGAGCGCCCGGACGCCCAGCAGGAAGGTCGTGGAGAACAGCCCGAGGGTGCCGAGCTGATCCGACTGGTTGATCGGCTCGCCCCATTCGGCGCGGTCCCAGTCCGCGCGGCGCTCCAGGGTGGTGTTCGCGAGCCCGTGCACGACCCGGACCTTCACGGCCGCACGCCATCCCGAGCGGTACGGCCGCATGGCGCCGCCCGGAGCGATGATCTCGGACCACCACTGCGTGGTCTCGTGGATGCGACGGTCCACACCGTCGACGAGGCGCCCGGTGGCGACGAGCTGGCGGGTGGTGGCCGAGGTGGTGTAGCCGGTCATGAGGGACGCGGTCGCCAGCACGTCGAGGCCGAGGGAGCCCGCCCGCCGGCACACCGCCGCGCCGCGCTCGCACGCCGCGTGGTCCACCCAGCCCGGCGTCGCCGCCGGCCCGACCGCATCGAGCAGCCCCCGGAGCGCGGGGATCTCCGTCTCCCCGGCGGCGATCGCGGCGTCGACGTCGCGCATCGTGAAGGCCCGGTCGTCGATCATGGCGCGCGCCAGGCGGTTGCCGAGCTCATCGCCGCGGCCCACGCCGGCGCGGGCCCATTCGATCTCGTCCGCGGTGAACGGGCGCCGGTCCTTCTGCAGCACGCGCAGCGATCGCGTGGACCCCTCGGCCCACTTCGGGTCGCGGTCGAACCGCCGGGGTGTCTCGATGGTCATGGCCCGAGCGTAACCCAATCTGGCCACACTGTGTAGCCAGAACTTCAGAGCGGCGCGTCCACCCCCCTGACCAGGCGCAACGTGTCCTTGAGGTTCCTGTTCCCCAGGATCGAGGCGACGATGATCTCCTCCACCTCCCGATTCGAAGCCGCCACCCGCCCCGTCCTGGTGGCGACCCCGAGCGCCACGGCGCCCATCGCCGTGAGCCGCGCGGACAGCAGCGCCTCCCCGGGCGTCGGCGGATCGTCCAGGATCTCGAGCGCCTGCGCCGCCATCGCGGCGGCGAGGGTGTCCACCAGGGCCTCGCGCCGCGCCAGGAGCTCGGGAACGCCGTCGGCCCCGGTCAGCAGAACTCCCCGGCGGGGGTCGTCCTCGAGCGCGGCGAACGACGCCCGTACGCCCGCTCGCACCCGGGCGGCGATCGGATCCGGCGCGTCCGCGGGGACTGCGGCGATCTGCTCGCCGACGGTGCGCATCAGCTCAGCGATCACCTCGTCGAAGGCCTCCCCGAGCGCCTGCCCCGCGGCATCGAAGGATTCGCGGAAATACCTGGCGTGCAGGCCCGATTCGGCACAGAGCGAACGCGCGCTCACCGCGGCCGCGCCGTCGCGGGCGGCCACGGTGAGCGCGGCGTCGAGGAACCTCGCGCGACGCTCCGCGCGGCGCGCGTCGGCGGAGGCCCCGTTGTAGCGGCGGCCGTCGGGTGCTGTCACGCCCCCAGCCTATCGGCGGATCAGGCCGACGCCGCCAGGATCTCGCGCGGGTCGAAGGTGACGTTGACCGCGGTGATCAGCCCTCCCTCGACGTGCGTCCAGTTGGCCACGGGCGTGGCCGGCGCGCCGCCCATCGACAGGTCGAACCAGGTGATCACGTCGGTCTCGTCGGCCACCCGGGCGCGCACCGCGAGGGCGTCGGTGGCCCCCGCCATGCCGCCCAGACCGGCGAGGAACTCGTCGGGACCGTGCGCGGTGCCGAAGACGCCGGAGAACGCGCAATCGGCGGCGAGATGGGGCCGAAGCGGTTCGAAATCCTTTGCCTCCCAGCACTGGAAGTAGAGCTCGGCGATCTGGCGGGGTGTCATGTTCTCGGTCATGACTCCACGGTGCTCCGCCCAGCACCAGAAGTCCAACAGCTGAATCAGCTACGAGCTAGCATCAATGGTTATGGAGCTCCACCAGCTGCGCTACCTGGTCGCAGTCGCCGACCTCGGATCCTTCACCGCCGCGGCCCAGTCGCTGCACGTGAGCCAGTCCGGCGTCAGCGCACAGGTGGCGAAGCTCGAACGCGAACTCGGGCACCGGCTGCTGGACCGGGGCGGGCGCACCGTCGGCCTGACGCCCGAGGGGCGCGCCCTGCTCCCGCACGCGCGCGCCGCGCAGGCCGCCGTCGAGGCCGTCCGCGCCACCGCGGACGAGCTGACCGGTGTGGTCCGCGGGCACGTCCGGCTGGGCACGGTGATCGGCTGCACGATCCCCGGCTACCTCACGGGCTTCGCCGACTTCCGCGCCCGCCACCCGGGGGTCACCGTCGAGGTCGCCGAGGGGAACTCCGACGATCTGCTGGCCGATCTCGCCGCGGGCCGGCTCGACGTGGCCCTCGTGGCCCACGCCCGCCCGCTCCCGGACGGGGTGCGCGGTCACACCCTGATCCGGGAGCCGCTCGCCGTCGTGGTGCCCGACGGGCACGACTGGGCCGGTGGAGATTCCGTGACCTGCGCGGACCTGGCGGGAACGACGGTGCTGTGCCTGCCGCCCGGGACAGGCGTGCGCACCGCCCTCGACATCACGGCCGCCGCGGAGCGCATCCTCGTGCGGCCGCAGGTCCAGGCCCACTCGCCCGAGGCCCTGATGGCGCTCGCGGAGCGCGGGGCGGGCGCCGCCGTGCTCACGGAGTCGATGGCGGGCGGGCGCGCGGGCGTCGCGACGGTGGCGCTCGCCCGGTCCGCCCGCACGCAGTTGTCCCTGGCCACCCGGGCCGCGCCGTCCGCCGCCGCCGCGTCGATGGGGCGCGCGCTCCTGGACGGGCTCACGCCGCGGTAGGAGCGGGCCGCCACGCGGCGAAGGCGACGCCGAACGCGAGGAGCGTCAGCGCGGCCACCCCGAACCCGAGGGCGGGGAAGGTCCACGCCGCGACCACGGCGCCCGACGCGAGCCCGCCGCCCGCGCCCGCCAGCGCGATGAGCACGTCGATCGCGCCCTGGGTGCGCGCCCGCGCGGGGAGGTCGGTCCCGTCCACCACGAGCGCGGTCCCGGCCACCAGGCCGAGGTTCCAGGCGATGCCGAGCAGCACGAGCGCCACGATGTTCGCCCACAGGGACTCGCCCGGCCCCACCGCCGCGAGCACGCCCGCGATCGCGAGCACCACCCCGGACGCCACGACCATCGGGATCCGGCCCACCCGGTCCACGAGCAGCCCGGTGACGGGCGAGGGCAGGTACATCCCGGCGATGTGCAGTCCGATCACCATGCCCACCGCGCCGAGGCCGTGGTGGTGGGCCTGCATGTGCACCGGCGTCATGGTCATCACGGCGACCATGCCGACCTGGGTGATCACCATGACCGCCGCGCCGAGGTACGCCGCGGGGCGCACGCCCGCCGGTGCGCCGCCGTCCGCGGCGGCGGGCGCCGCGGGCGCGATCGCGCGGGCCAGCAGCAGCGGGTCCGGGCGGAGCAGCGCGAACACCACGGCGCCGGCCGCGGTGTAGGCCACGGCGGCGAGCAGGAACGGGCCCGCGAGCGCGGGCAACCCCAGGCGTTCCGCCAGGGAGCCGAGCGGCGCGACGAGATTCGGGCCCGCCACGGCCCCGAGCGTCGTGGAGACCAGCGCCAGGCTGACAGCGGTGGCGCGTCGCTCTGGCGTCGCGAGATCCGTTCCGGCGTACCGGGCTTGGAGGTTGGTCGCGGTTCCGGCCCCGTACACCAGGAAGGAAGCGAACAGCAGGGGCACGCTCCCGATCGCGGCGGCGAGCACCACGCCCGCGGCCCCGATCCCGCCCGCGGCGAAGCCCGCCGCGAGGCCGGAACGCCGGCCCGACCTCTGGCTCACACGGCCCACCAGGTAGGCGGCGAGCGCGGATCCGAAGGTGAACAGCGCCACCGGCACCCCGGTCATCGCCGCCGTCCCCAGCATGTCCTGCGCCAGCAGCGCCCCCACCGTGACGCCGGCGGCGAGGCCGGCGCCGCCGAGCACCTGCCCCACCATCACGACCGCCAGGGTGCGCCGCTGCACCCGCTCCCGCACCGTCGTGTCCGCGTCAGCGCCGCCCTCGGCCATGATCCGCTCCCGTCTACTTGTATCCTAGTTGTATCCCACTAGTCGGGGTACCGTCCAGTGGTCCGGCGGATCCGGGGACGACCCCCGCGAGCGAAGGAGTGTTCATGCCGCGTGCCGAGGGCGCCGCCACCGCGGCGGAGCGCGCGCACGCCCGCATCCGCGACGCGATCCTGCGCGGCGACCACGAGCCGGGGACGATGCTCAGCGAGAACACCCTGGCCGCCGACCTGGAGATGAGCCGCACCCCCGTCCGGGCCGCGCTCACCCGCCTGCAGGACGAGGGCTGGGTGCGCATCTACCCGCAGCGCGGCGCGCAGGTGCAGGGACTCTCCCCGCAGGAGATCCGCGAATCCGCCCAGCTGCGCCTGGCCCTGGAGTCCGCAGGCGTGTTCCACTCCGACGAGGCCGGCCGCCGCGCGCTGTCGGATCGCCTGGAGGCCAACATGATCGAGCAGGAGCAGGCCCTGCGCTCGGGCGACTTCGGCGCCTTCGCGGAGACGGCGATCCGGTTCCACAGCGCGTTCGTCGACCTGGCCCGGAACTCCGCGATGACCACCACCTACGCGCGGCTGCGCGATCGGCAGCGGTTCTCCCTCACCCACCACCGGGGCACGATCACCGCCGACCCGGACCAGGTGCTCGCCGCGCACCGCGCCGTGCTCGACGCGGCCGTCGCCGGCGACTGGCTCGAGTTCGTCCGGCTCCTCGACGACCACCAGCGCGACAGCTACGGCACCGGCCTCTGACCGGGCCGCCCCGCACCGCCGGAGCGGCGACGCACCGCCCGGCGGCGCTGCCGGATGGCGCATCCCCGCCCCGGTAGACTCCCCGCGGTGACCGAACCGCCGATCGTGCCGAAACTGCTGGACACCGCGGTCGACGCACTCGGCGGAAGCAAGCGCGAGGGCCAGGTGCGCATGGCCGCGGCCGTCGCGCACTCCCTCGACACCGGCGAGCACCTCGCCGTGCAGGCCGGCACCGGCACCGGTAAATCCCTGGCCTACCTCGTGCCCGCCATCCGGCACGCCGTGACCACGGGCACGACGGTGGTCGTGAGCACCGCGACCATCGCCCTGCAGCAGCAGCTCGTGGACCGCGACCTGCCGCGCCTGGCGAAGGCGCTGAAGAAGAGCCTGGGCCGCGAGCCCGAGTTCGCCATCCTCAAGGGCCGCGGTAACTACCTCTGCCTCAACAAGCTGCACAGCTCGGTGGCCTCGGAACCCGATAGCGAGGAGCTCTTCGACCCGTTCGCCGCGTCGCGCCTGGGGCGGGAGATGAAGCGCGTGCGGGAGTGGAGCAGCGACACCGAGACGGGTGACCGGGACGAGCTCAAGCCCGGCGTCACCGATCAGTCGTGGCGGCTGGTCAGCGTGGGCGCACGCGAGTGCCTGGGTGCCACCAACTGCACCTACGGGCAGGACTGCTTCGCGGAGACGGCGCGCAAACGCACGGGACAGGTGGACGTGGTGGTCACCAACCACGCGCTACTCGCGATCGACGCCATGACCGAGGTCAACGTGTTGCCCGAGCACGATGCCGTGATCGTCGACGAGGCGCACGAGCTGGTGGACCGGGTGACCTCGGTGGCCACCGCGGAGCTCACCGGGCCCGCGGTCGCCGCCGCCGCGCGGCGCGCGGGCAAGCTCGTGGAGGAGGAGATCGCGGACTCCCTCGTGGCCGCGTCGGAGGGGCTGACCCAGTTGTTGGACGCGTCCGGCACGCGGCGCTGGCTCGGGCTGCCCGACGGTGCCGGCCCCGCCCTCGCCGCCGTTCGCGATGCGGCCTGGGCGGTACGCACCGCCGTCGGCCCCGCGCGCGGCGCGAACCTCGATTCCGACGCGGCGGCCGCCCGCAGCGCGGCGCTCACCGCGCTGGACGACGTGCACGACACCGCCGTCCGGGTGCTCACCGCGTTCGACGAGCCCGACGAGGCCAAGCGCCGCGACGTGGTGTGGACCGCCGACGTCCCCGTCCGCGGCGGCGGCTTCCGCCGTTCGCTGTACGTCGCCCCGCTCTCCGTCGGCGGCCTGCTGCGCTCACGTCTGTTCGGCGAGTCGACCGTCGTGCTCACGTCCGCGACCCTCGCCGTGGGCGGCGCGTTCGACACCGTCGCCGGTTCCTGGGGGCTGCCGCGCAGCGACGGCGCCGTGGCCGAGCGCGACCCGGACCTCGCCACCGGGAAGAAGCCCGACGCGAAGATCGAGTGGAGCCACATCGATGTGGGCTCGCCGTTCGACTACGGCCGGTCCGGGATCCTCTACGTCGCGACCAAGCTGCCGCCGCCCGGCCGCGACGGCACCTCGCCCGCGCTCCTCGACGAGATCGAGGAGCTCATCACGGCGGCAGGCGGACGCACACTGGGACTGTTCAGCTCCACCCGCGCCGCCAAGGCCGCCGCGGAGGCGCTGCGCGAGCGCATCGACACGCCCGTCCTCTGCCAGGGCGAGGGCAACACCGCGCAATTGGTCCGCGATTTCGCGGCGGACCCCGCGACCTCCCTGTTCGGCACCCTCAGCCTGTGGCAGGGCGTCGACGTCCCCGGGCCGTCCCTGTCGCTGGTGCTGATCGACCGAATCCCCTTCCCGCGCCCCGACGATCCGCTGCTCACGGCGCGCCAGCGGGCCGTGGAATCGCGCGGCGGCAACGGCTTCATGGCGGTCGCCGCGACGCACGCCGCGCTGCTGCTCGCGCAGGGCGTGGGCCGGCTGCTCCGGTCGACGGAGGACCGCGGCGTGGTGGCCGTGCTCGATTCGCGCCTCGCGACCGCCCGCTACGGCGGCTTCCTGCGCGCCTCCCTCCCTCCGTTCTGGGAGACGGCGAGCCGCGACACCGCGGTCGCGGCTCTGCAGCGGCTGTCCGCGACCTGACCGGGCCCGGAACGGTTCGGAAGCAACCGGAAACGTCCGGAGGACCAACGGCGAACAGCATGCCCGGGGCTGTACGTACCCGCCCGCGCGCGGGTCACGTCGACTACCGTTGACCCGGTGACAGGGCGCATCGGCATCGACGACATCGAACCCGTGGTGTCGTGCGGGCAATATCCCGGTAAGGCAGTGGTCGGCGAGGTCGTCCCCGTGTCCGCCACGGTGTGGCGGGAGGGGCACGACGCGGTCGCGGCATCGGTCGTCCTGACGGGGCCGGACGGCTCGGTCACGGCGATCCGGATGTCGCCCGCCGCGGAACCGGACCGTTTCCACGCGCTGATCAGCGCGGATCTGATGGGCTACTGGTCCCTCCGGATCGAGGGCTGGTCCGATCCCGCGAGCACGTGGCGCAGCGCCGTGCAGAAGAAACTGGCCGCGGGCCAGGGCGCGGCGGAGCTGGCGAACGACCTCGAGGTGGGCGCCCGCTTGCTGGACCGCGCGGTCCCCGGCGTACCCGAGGCGGACCGCTCCGCGCTGGCGGCCGCGGCCGCCGCGCTCCGCGACACGGATCGGAGCCTGGTCGAACGGACCGGTGCCGCACTGCATCCCGAGGTGGTTCGGGTGCTGCACGAGCACCCGGTGCGCGACCTGGTGACCAAGTCGAGGACGTACCGGATCTGGGTCGACCGCACGCGCGCGCTGTTCGGCTCCTGGTACGAGCTGTTCCCCCGCTCGACGGGGGGCTGGGACCACGAGGGGCGCCCGGTGCACGGCACCTTCCACACCGCCGCCGAGGACCTGCCCCGCATCGCGGACATGGGATTCGACATCGTCTACCTTCCTCCGATCCACCCGATCGGTTCGGTGAACCGCAAGGGCCGCAACAACACCCTGTCCCCCGAATCGCACGACGTGGGTTCGCCGTGGGCGATCGGATCCGCTGAGGGCGGCCACGACGCGGTGCACCCCGCACTCGGCACGCTGGACGATTTCGACTACTTCGCGCAGCGGGTCCGCGACCTCGGTATGGAGGTGGCACTCGACCTGGCGTTCCAGTGCGCGCCGGACCACCCGTACGCCGCGGAGCACCCGGAATGGTTCACCGTGCTGCCCGACGGCACCATCGCGTACGCCGAGAACCCGCCCAAGAAGTACCAGGACATCTACCCGGTGAACTTCGACGACGACCGGGTGGGCATCTACCGGGAGTTGCTGCGCGTCACTCTGTTCTGGGTGCAGCGCGGGGTCGAGGTGTTCCGGGTGGACAACCCGCACACCAAGCCGCCGGACTTCTGGCACTGGATGATCGCCGAGGTCAAGAAGGTCAACCCGAACGTCCTCTTCCTCGCCGAGGCGTTCACCCGCCCCGCCCGGATGTACGGGCTCGCCAAGGCCGGGTTCACGCAGAGCTACACGTATTTCACGTGGCGCACGGCCAAGTGGGAGCTCGAGGAGTTCGCGAAGGAGCACGCGGAGAAGTCGGACGTGTGCCGGCCGAACCTCTGGGTGAACACCCCGGACATCCTGCACGAGAGCCTGCAGCACGGCGGCCCGGGCATGTTCGCGCTGCGCGCCGCGCTCGCGGCCACGCTCTCCCCGAGCTGGGGCATGTACTCCGGATACGAGCTCTACGAACACCTTCCGGTGCGGGAGGGCAGCGAGGAGTACCTCGATTCGGAGAAGTACGAGCTGCGGCCGCGCGATTACAAGGCGGCGCAGAGCCGGGGCGAATCGCTGGAGCCGTGGGTCACCTCGCTCAACACGATCCGCCGCCGGCATCCCGCGCTGCAGCAGCTGCGCAACCTGCACTTCCATCACGTGGACAACGACGCGTTGATCGCGTACAGCAAGCACGATCCGGTGACCGGCGACGTGGTGCTCGTGGTGATCAACCTCAACCCGTTCGGCGCCGAGTCCGGCATCGTCTGGCTGGACCTGCCCGCGGTGGGCCTGGACTGGCACGAACGATTCGCCGTGCGTGACGAGGTGTCGGGCGAGGTGTATCAGTGGGGGCAGTCCAATTTCGTGCGGCTGGAACCATGGCGCAACGTGGCGCACATCCTCGTCCTGCCCCAGCTGAGCCCGCAGAAGCGCCGGGACCTGTCCTACCGGGAGGCATGATGACCCAGAACCCCACCGGTTCCACCCCGCCCGCCGCGGCCGTCGACCCCGGCGTCGCCGCGCGCCTGCTGGCGGGCACGTATCACGATCCGCACGCCGTGCTGGGTGCGCACCCGACCCCGACCGGCACGGTGCTGCGCGCCCTCAAACCCGGTGCCACCGCGGTGGCCGCGGTCATCGGCGGCGAGAGCCACCCCCTGGCCCGGCTCGACGGTGCGCTGTGGGGCACCGAGGTGCCGATCACGGACCTGGCCGACTACCGGTACGAGGTGCTCTACCCCACCGGGAGCCAGGTGGTGGCGGACGGCTACCGCTTCCTGCCCACCGTGGGCGAGATGGATCAGCACCTGATCTCGGAGGGCCGGCACGAGCGGCTGTGGGAGGTGCTCGGCGCCCACGTGCGCAGCTACACCACCCCCGACGGCGAGGTCACGGGTACCTCGTTCGCCGTGTGGGCTCCGAACGCCCAGGGCGTCACCGTGATCGGCGACTTCGAGTACTGGGGCGGCGAGTCCTACCCCATGCGCACCCTGGGATCCTCGGGCGTCTGGGAGGTGTTCGTCCCGGGCGTCGGCGACGGCGCCGCCTACAAGTTCCGGATCTTCACCCCGGGCGGCCCGGTCGAGAAGGCGGACCCCATGGCGCGCCGCACCGAGGTGCCCCCGGCCACCGCGTCCATCGTGACCGAATCGCATCACCGGTGGCGCGATGCGGCGTGGATCGCGGAGCGCGCCAAGCAGGTTCCCAACGATCGGCCGATGAGCTGTTACGAGGTGCACCTGGGGTCCTGGCGGCAGGGGCTGGACTACCTGCAGCTGGCGCAGGAGCTCGGCGACTACGTGACCGAGACGGGTTTCACCCACGTCGAGCTGCTGCCGGTCGCGGAGCACCCGTTCGGTGGTTCCTGGGGCTACCAGGTGACCTCGTACTACGCGCCCACGTCCCGGTTCGGTACGCCCGACGAGTTCCGCGAGTTCGTGGACGTGCTGCACGAGCGCGGCATCGGCGTGCTCGTGGACTGGGTGCCCGCCCACTTCCCCAAGGACGCGTGGGCGCTGGCCCGGTTCGACGGTGCACCGCTCTACGAGCACGGTGACCCCCAGCGCGGCGAGCAGTTGGACTGGGGCACCTACGTGTTCGACTTCGGCCGGCGCGAGGTGCGGAACTTCCTCGTGGCCAACGCGCTGTACTGGTTCGACGAGTTCCACGTGGACGGCCTGCGGGTGGACGCCGTGGCGTCGATGCTCTACCTCGACTACTCCCGCCCCGACGGGGGCTGGACGCCGAACGTCTACGGCGGACGCGAGAACCTCGAGGCGGTGGAGTTCCTGCAGGAGATGAACGCCACCGTGCACAAGACCTTCCCCGGCGTGGTCACGGTGGCCGAGGAGTCCACGAGCTGGCCGGGCGTCACCCGCCGCACCGATCTCGGCGGCCTCGGGTTCACCATGAAGTGGAACATGGGCTGGATGCACGACACCCTGGGCTATCTGGGACGCGACCAGGTGCACCGGAGCTTCCACCACCACGAGGTGACGTTCTCGCTGATGTACGCGTGGAGCGAGAACTTCGTGCTGCCCATCAGTCACGACGAGGTGGTGCACGGCAAGGGCACGCTGTGGACGCGCATGCCGGGCGACGCGCACCAGAAGGCGTCGGGCGTGCGCGCGCTGCTCGCCTACATGTGGGGGCATCCCGGCAAGCAGCTGCTGTTCATGGGCCAGGAGTTCGGGCAGGTCCGCGAATGGTCCGAGGAGCGCAGCCTGGACTGGGACAGCCTCGACGGCTGGGAGAGTGAGCTGCACGCGGGTATCCAGGCCCTCACCCGTGATCTCAACGCCGCGTACCGCGCGCACCCCGCGCTGTGGAGCCAGGACGTGACCCCGTCGGGCTACGAGTGGGTGGACGCGAACGACTCACAGAACAACGTGCTGAGCTTCCTGCGTTGGGGCAGTGACGGTTCCGTGGTGCTGTGCCTGTACAACTTCTCCGGCGCCACGCACGAGCGGTACCGGGTGGGGCTCCCGTATCCGGGCGCGTGGCGGGAGATCCTCAACACCGATTCCGCCGAGTACACGGGCACCGGCGCCGGCAACATGGGCGGCGTGACCGCGGAGGCGCGGTCGTGGCACGGCCGGGACGCGTCCGCCGAGGTGGTGCTCGGGCCGAACTCCGCCGTGTGGCTCACCTTCGACGGCCGGTCGTGATCCAGCTCGATTCGGGAGTCTGGTTCGGCACCGGGACGCACGCGAACACCCTCGCCCTGGTCGACGGTGCGGACGTCACGCTCGTGGACGCGGGCTGGGCGGGCGACGTGGATCGCGTGATCGCGCAACTCGCCGCGATCGGCCGGCGCCCCGAGGACGTGCGCGCGGTCCTGGTAACGCACGCGCACATCGATCACGTGGGCGGCGCCGCGAAGCTGCACGAGCGGTACGGCACACCGGTGTTCACGCACGGCGCGGAACTGGCGCACGCCCGCGGCGAGGTGCACGAACAGGTGGCGCCGTGGCGGGTGGCCGCGACCGCGTGGCGGCCGCGCACGCTCCGGTGGATCAGGGACGTGGCGCGGGTGGGCGCACTCGGGCACGTGGAGATGCCCTACGCGCAGGCGCTCCCCGCCGCGGACGGCCCGCTCGACCTGCCCGGCGCGCCCGTCCCCGTGTTCTGCCCCGGCCACACCTCCGGGCACACCGCCTACCTCCTGCCCGGCGGGGTGGTGGCCACCGGCGACGCCCTGGTGACGGGGCATCCGCTCTCGGATTCGACGGGGCCGCAACTGCTCCCGGGAATGTTCAGTGCAGACGTCGACGAGACCGCGCGCACCCTGGACGCCATCGCGGCCCTCGACGCCGGCGTGCTGGCCCCCGGCCACGGGGATCCGTGGCACGGGGACCCCGCCGATGCGGTGACGCAGGCGCGCTCCTAGTCGAAGCCCGGCTCGACGCGCTGCTCGCGGAATCGCCGGACGACTGCTCCTCGGACGACGGTGCGGCCGCGCCGGGCTACGGCTGCCACGGCGCGAGCTCGGACTTGCGCCACGAACCGTAGGAGGCGTTGGGGAACACGATCCAATCGACGCCGAATCGCGCCTGATCCCTCGACACCCGATCGCGCTGGGCCGGGACCTCGGCATCCTCGTAGAAGCCGTCGAAATCCGCGAGCGTGTCGCCGAGTTGGAGGGCGATCGTGTGGTGCGCGGCGATCGCGGCCCGCCGCTCCGACTTCGGCGGGCCCAGCAGCTGCACGTGCTCGTCATCGACACCCGGCAGGCCCAGTCCGCGCAGGGTGGCGAGCGTCGGCCCCTTGTTCTCCTCGTTCCGGTCGGAGACGTAGTACACGGCCACGCCCCGGGACGCCGCGTGGTCGAAGAACTCCTTGGCGCCGGGGACGAGCGTGGGGTTCCCCGTCTTCTCCCAGTCCTTCCAGGTGTCCCACGCCGTGTAGTCGTGGCAGTCCTCGAGGTCCCTCGCCAGGAGCCGCGTGTTATCGATCGCGGTCTCGTCCAGATCGCTCACCACCGCGAGCGGCTTCTCGGCCCCGCCCCGCTCGACGGCCGCGTCGAGGCGCTCCGTCGCCAGGCGGTACGCCTGGCGTTGCAGCGCGCCCACTTCGGCGCTCTGTTGCTGGAACCGGAGCCCCATCGCGTACTCGCGCACCGCGGCGCAATCGCCGCCGGCCGGCGCCTCGGACGTTCCCGCCCCGCCGGGAGCCGCCCCGTCAGGAGCCGCCCCGCCGCACGCGGTGAGGCCGATGACCACCCCCGCCGCCGCCAGCCCGGCCCTGATCCCTCGCATCCGCCCACACTCCCGTCCCCGCAAAAACCGGGATTGATATATCTGTTGCACGGCGAATCCTTGCACAACGCGGTGCGGCGCACGGGCGGTTCTCAGCCCACGAACCCGGCGGCGGGTCACGCGCCGGCCGGGGCCTCGTTGCGCAGCACGCCGCGGATCGCGGCCTCGAAGCCGACCACGTGCTCCAGGGCGCACCGCTCGGCGGCCGCCACGTCACCGTCGGCGACGGCCCGCAGGAGATCCGCGTGCTCGCGCACGTGCGGCACCAGCTGCGGCAGGCGATCGAGGAACAGGCACCAGATACGGGTGGCGTGCGCGTCCTGGCAGATCAGGACGTCCTCGAGATAGGGATTGCCCGATGCGCGGTACACCTCGCGATGGATCCGCACGTCCCGCATCAGGATCTCGCGGCGATCCTCGCCCAGGTCGGCGGAGTCGAGATCGTCCGCGAGTAGCGCGAACGCCGCACGCGTCCGCTCCGTCGCCGCCGCGGCGGCGAGCCCCGCGGCGACGGGCTCGAGGTGCTTGCGGATCACCGAGATGTGGCCCAGGTCGGTGATGTCCACCCCCGTGGCGAACGTGCCGCGGCGCGGGTACGCCATGACGAGGCGGTCCCGCTCGAGTCGCTTGAGAGCCTCCCGCACCGGGGTGCGTCCGAACCCGAGCTCGGCGGCCAGCCGCTCGTCGTTGATCGGCTCGCCGGGGCGGATGTCCAGCATGATCAGGCGCTCCCTGATCTGCTCGTACGCCACGTCGGCGTTCGTGGCCCCACCCGCCGGTTCCGGACGGACCTCGACACCCGCGCTCATCCCAGCTCCTCACGTCGGCGACCCCGGACGGATTCGGCGAATCCGTTGACCTGTGCGTCGGGCTGAGCTTATCCTATGTCCGTTCTGATATATCAATCATGGCCCATCTGACGGATCAGCAGCGACAGGCATTCCCACCACCACGAAGAGGCCGCCCATGCCAGCCCAGCCCCCCGGCGCGCACCTACCGGAGCACCCGGACTTCCTGTGGAACTCGCCCGATCCCCGGCGCACCTACGACGTGGTGATCGTGGGCGGCGGCGGCCACGGACTCGCGACGGCCCACTACCTCGCGCGGAACCACGGCATCACCGACGTGGCGGTCCTGGAGAAGGGGTGGCTGGCCGGCGGGAACATGGCGCGCAACACCACGCTGATCAGGTCCAACTACCTGTGGGACGAGAGCGCCCGGATCTACGATCACTCGCTCAGCCTGTGGGAGGGCCTCGAGCAGGACCTCGACTACCCCATCCTGTTCAGCCGGCGCGGCGTGCTCAACCTGGCGCACTCGCTGCAGGACGTGCGGGACAGCGTCCGAAGGGTGGAGGCCAACCGCCTCAACGGGATCGACGCCGAATGGGTGACCCCGGACCGGGTCGCGGAGATCTGCCCCATCGTCAACACCTCGGAGGACATCCGCTACCCCGTGCTCGGCGCGACCTATCAGCCCCGGGCGGGGATCGCGAAGCACGACTACGTCGCCTGGGGCATGGCGCGCAGCATCGACCGCGCGGGTGCCGACATCATCCAGGGCTGCGAGGTCACGGGATTCGCCTCCAGCGGAGACCGCGTCACGACGGTCCGGACCACGCGCGGGGACATCCACGCGGGCCGCGTCGTGCTCTGCGCAGCAGGCCATTCGGCGGTGCTGGCGGACATGCTCGGATTCCGGATCCCGGTGCAGAGCCACCCGCTGCAGGCGCTGGTGTCCGAGCTGCTCGAACCCGTGCACCCGACGATCGTCATGTCGAACGCGGTGCACGTGTACGTCTCACAGGCGCACAAGGGCGAGCTCGTGATGGGCGCGGGCGTCGACTCCTACGTCGGGTACGGGCAACGCGGGGCGTTCCACATCATCGAGCGGCAGATGGCCGCGGCGGTCGAGCTCTTCCCCGCCTTCGCCCGCGCGCACCTGCTGCGCTCGTGGGCCGGGATCGTCGACGTCACCCCCGACGCCTCCCCCGTTGTCGGATTCACGCCGTACGACAACGTCTACCTCAATTGCGGCTGGGGAACAGGCGGTTTCAAGGCGACCCCCGGTATCGGATGGTGCCTCGCGCACACCGTCGCGACCGGCGAACCGCACCCGTTCGTCGCACCGTTCTCGCTGGAGCGGTTCACCACCGGAGCACTCGTCGACGAGCACGGCGCCGCCGCCGTCGCCCACTAGGAGGCCGCACATGCAACTCATCGAATGTCCCTGGTGCGGCCCCCGCGAGGAGGTCGAATTCCACTACGGCGGGCAGGCCCGCGTCGCCTACCCCGACGATCCCGCCGCGCTGGACGACCGCAGCTGGGCGGAGTTCGTGTTCTTCCGCGCCGACCCCGCAGGCGAATTCGTCGAGCAGTGGTCGCACGCCGGCGGGTGCCGCCGCTGGTTCGAGGCGGTGCGCGACACCCGCACCTACCGGTTCGTGAGCGTCGACCGGCCGGGCGACGGACAGGCGGGCGGCCGATGACCGCGCCGCACCGGACCGCGCGCGGCGGCCGCATCGACCGGGGCAGGACGCTCCGCTTCACCTTCGACGGCACCGAGTACAGCGGCCACCCGGGCGACACCGTGGCCTCGGCGCTCCTCGCGAACGGCGTCCGCGCCGTCGCCACGAGCGTCAAACTGGGCCGGCCCCGCGGCATCTCGGCGGCGTGGGTCGAGGACTCGGGCGGCCTGGTCCAGATCGAGCGGCCCTTCCCCGAGCCGATGCTCCTCGCGAGCACCGTCGAGCTCGTCGACGGCCTCGTCGTGCGCGGGCTCCCCGGGCAAGGGCGCCTCACCACGGAACCCGATCCGGCCCGCTACGACGCCCGGCACATCCACTGCGACACGCTGGTGGCGGGCGCGGGCCCCGCGGGGCTGGCGGCGGCGCTCACCGCGGCGCGCCGGGGCGACCGGGTGGTCCTCGTCGACGACCGGGCAACGGCGGGCGGGGCGCTGACCGCCGCGCCCGACGGGCCGGCCACGGACTGGGTGTCCGCCGCGGCCGCGGAGCTCGACGGGAACCCGGACGTCACACACCTGCAGCGGACCACCGCGTTCGGGCACTACGACGACGGCTTCATGCTCGCCCTGCAACGCCGCACCGATCATCTCCGGGACCCCGACCCTCGCGTCTCGCGGCAACGGGTGTGGCGGATCCGGGCGTCGTCCACGATGATCGCCACCGGCGCACACGAACGCCCGATCGTGTTCTCCGGCAACGATCTCCCCGGCGTGATGCTCGCGGCGAGCGCTCGGGAGTTCCTGCACCGCCACGCGGTGCTCGTGGGCCGCCGGGCCGTCGTCTTCACCACCGACGACGCCGCCTACCGCGCGGCCTTCGAACTGCACGACGCGGGCGCCGAGATCGTCGCCGTCGTCGACGCGCGTCCCGCCGTCTCCCCCACTCTCCGCACCGGATGCACCCAGCGCGGGATCGCCCTGCGGCCGGCCTCGGTGGTGGTGGCGGCGCTCGGCACCGCCGAGGTCGAGGGCGCCACGATCGAGGAGGAGGACCGCCCGGGGTCGGGAGTGCCCGTGGACTGCGACACCGTGCTCGTGAGCGGCGGGTGGAATCCCGCGGTGCACCTGTTCAGCCAGGTCCGCGGGACACTGCGGTTCGACGGTGCGCTCGGCGCCTTCCTGCCCGGCGCCCCGCTGCCCGGCGTGGCCGTCGCGGGCGCCGCGGCCGGAGTCCTCGACACCGCGGGGTGCGTGCGCTCCGGGGCCGAGGCCGCTCGCGGCGCCCTCACGGACGCACCGGACCTCGGAGAGGCGACGCCCGCGGCGCCGGCGCGGACGCTGTGGCGGGTCGCCGCGGCCGACCCCGCGACGTCCTTCGTGGACGTCCAGCGCGACGTGACGGTCACCGAACTGGGCCGGGCAGTGGGGGCCGGCCTGCGGTCGATGGAGCACATCAAGCGCTACACCACGATCGGTACGGCGCACGATCAGGGCAAGACCTCGGGGGTGATCGCCTCGGGTATCACCGCCGAGCTCCTCGGCGTGCCGATCGACGAGCTCGGCACGACCACCTTCCGCCCGCCCTACACGCCGGTCGCCTTCGCTTCCCTGGCCGGCCGGTCGCGGGGCGCGTTGTTCGACCCGGTCCGGACCACGGCCGTCCACGACCGCCACGTGGCCCGGGGCGCCGTGTTCGAGGACGTCGGCCAGTGGAAGCGCCCCCGCTACTTCCCCGTCGGGAGCGAGCACATGGAGGCGGCGGTGCTCCGCGAATGCGCCGCGGTGCGAACGGGTGTCGGTCTCCTGGACGGCTCCACGCTCGGCAAGATCGACGTGCGCGGCCCGGACGCGCCGTGGTTCATGGACATGATGTACACCACCATGATGAGCACGCTCAGGCCGGGCATGATCCGGTACGGCGTGATGTGCGGCGTGGACGGCATGGTGCTCGACGACGGCACGGTCATGCGGATCGACGACGAGCACTACCTCGCCTTCACCACCACCGGCGGCGCCGCGACCGTGCTCGACTGGATGGAGCAGTGGCTGCAGACCGAATGGCCGCACCTGCGGGTGTTCCTGACCTCGGTGACCGACCACTGGTCCACGTTCCCGGTGGTCGGCCCGCTCTCGCGGAAACTCCTGGGCCGCATCGCCGATATCGACCTCGGCAACGACGCCTTCGGATTCATGGCGTGGAAGGACGCCACGATCGTCGACGTCCCGGTGCGCCTGGGCCGGGTCAGCTTCTCCGGCGAACTGGCCTACGAGGTCCACGTGGAGAGCCGGCACGCGCTCGCGGTCTGGGACGCGATCGTCGGCGCGGGCAGCGGGCTGAATCTCACCCCGTACGGCACCGAGGCGATGCACGTCCTGCGCGCCGAGAAGGGCTACCCGATCATCGGCCAGGACACCGACGGCACCGTGACGCCGCAGGACCTGGGGATGTCGTGGGCGGTGTCGAAGAAGAAGGTGGACTTCCTCGGCAAGCGCTCGTTCGACCGCGTCGAGAACCGCAACCCCCTCCGCAAGCAGTTCGTCGGTCTGCTGCCCACCGACCGGGACACCGTTCTGCCGGAGGGCTCCCAGATCATCGAGCACGTCGCCGACGGGGTTCTCCCTCCTCCCCCCGTCCCCATGCTGGGGCACGTGACGTCGAGCTACCGCAGCGCCGCACTCGGCCGGCCGTTCGCGCTGGCGCTGCTGCGCGGAGGGCGCGAGCGGATCGGCGAGGTGCTGCACGTGCCCGTCGCCGACCGCCTCGTCCCGGTCGAGGTCACCGGCACCGTGCTCGTCGATCCCGAAGGAGAACGCCGCGATGGCTGACCACCCGACTCCGCCCGCGCCGGCGAGCGCGCTGGGCCCCGTCTCTCCGCTCCTGCCCGCGGCGCCGGCGGCGCTCGTGGAGGAGGTCCCGGCCGCGATGGTCTCGCTCCGCGCTCGGGACGGCGCGGTGCCGGCGGCAGAAGCGGCCCTGGCATCGCCGCTCCCCGGGCCGGGCCGCGCGACGCGCTCCGGCGACCGCGTGGCGGTGTGGCTCGGCCCCGACGAGTGGCTGGTGATCGACCGCTCGGCGAACGGCCGCGCGTGCGCGGCGGACCTCGCCGTCGCGATTCCCGGCGACGCGGGGGCCGTGATCGACGTGACATCGCACCGCACGGTCCTGCGGCTGCGTGCCCCCTGGGCGCGGGACGTCCTGGCCTCGGGATGCTCGATCGACCTGCACCCCCGCGTGTTCGGCCCCGGATCCGCCGTGCACACGACCCTCGCGCTGACCGGCGCGATCCTCATCGCCGAACCCGAACCCGAACTCGAACCGGAAGCCGAGCCTGAATCCGGCTCAGGCACCGCCACGGACGACGTCACGATCCTCGTGCGCGCGACCTTCGCCCGCTACCTCCTGGACTGGCTGGCCGACGCCGCCGTCGAGCACCTCGCGTTCCCGGACACCGCGCGGGCCGGGTAGGCGCCCCGCCGATCGCCCGATCACGCCGTGTCCGGCGTCGGCGCCGCGCCCCTGCGGTGCGCACGTGCCGCGCGCGGCACGTCCTATAGTGAACGACCATGGGAAAGCTCGACAACGGATCCGACGGCGCGGCGGGTGGCCCTCCCAGGGGCGTCCAGGCCGTCGACCGGGCGATCAGCGTTCTCGAGCTCCTCGCCCGCGAGGGCGAGGCGGGGGTCAGCGAGGTCGCGGCCGCGATCGGCGTGCACAAATCGACGGCGTTCCGGCTTCTCAGCGCATTGGAGTCGCGGGAGTTGGTGGAGCAGAACGACTCCCGTGGCAAGTACCGGCTCAGCCACGGGATCCTGCGGCTCGCGTCCACCATGTCCACCCGGCAGAACATCGCGAATCTCGCTCAGCCCGTGTGCGATGCCCTCGCGGCCGAGGTCGGCGAGACCGTGAACGTCGCCGTGATCCGTGGCGTGTACTCGATCAACGTGTGCCAGGCGCTCGGCCCCTCCGCGGTGGGGACGCAGAACTGGGTCGGCGCCCCCACACCGTTGCACGCGACCTCCAGCGGCAAGGTGCTGCTGGCGCACCAGAGCATGTCGACGGCGGACAGACTGATCCGGGAACTGCCCCTCGAGAAGTTCACCGGCCACACGGTGACACGCCCCAAGCTGCTCCGCGGCCAGTTGGCCGTGATCGAGGAACAGGGACACGGCACCAGTTTCGAGGAGCTCGAAGAGGGCCTCAACGCCGTCGCGGTCCCGGTGCGCGACCACACGGGATCCGTGGTGGCCGCACTCAGCGCGTCCGGACCGGTGTACCGGTTCACCCGGGAGCGGATCGCCGAGGTCACCCCCGCGGTGATCACCGCCGGACGGGAGATCAGCCACCGGATGGGCTATTTCGCGCGGGAGCAGCCCCCGCGGGACTAGGTGCCGAGCCGCTCCCGCAGCCACGCGTGGAACGCCCCGATGTGATGTTCGCTCGGCACCAGCACGCCGCCGTCCCGGTACAGCCGCGAGGACATCGCGGGCTGGCACCGCTCGCACGCCTCGAAGTCCTGCTGGTTGACGCGATGGAACAACTCGACCGAACGGCTCAGGTCGCGTCCCGACTCCACCGCCTCCGGCGGGTACAGCCAATCGCACTCGACGACCGTCCGATCCGCCGCCATCGGGTACATCCGGTGGAAGATCACGTGATCGGGGACGAGGTTGATGAACACCAGCGGCTTCACGGTGATCGCGTAGTAGCGCCGGTCCTGATCCTCGGTGATCCCGGGGAGGCGGCCCACGCCCTCCGTGCCGTCCACGGTGAACCCAGCCACCTCCGCGCCGAACTCGGCGCCGTGACCGACGAAGTACTGGGCGGCGTACCCGTCCGCGAACTCCGGGAGCACCTCGGTCAGTTCGGGGTGGATCGTGGCGCAGTGGTAGCACTCCATGAAGTTCTCGACGATCAGCTTCCAGTTGGCCGCCACGTCGTAGACGATCCGCCTCCCGAGCGCCAGGCCGTCGATCCCGTAGTGGGACAACGCGTCCACGTCCCCGAGCCGGTCCACGACCTCGCCGATCACCGAGTCCTCGAACGACGGCGGATCGTCCGCCAGGCAGATCCACACGTACCCCAGCCACTCGCGCAGCGCGACCGCGCGCAACCCGTACTCGACGCGGTCGATGTCCGGCATCCCGGTCAGGTTGGGGGCGGCGATGAGCTTGCCGTCCAGGTCGTACGTCCATGCGTGGTAAGGGCATTGGAATCTCCGCTCGGCCACACCGGACTGCTCCGTGCACAGCCTGGCGCCGCGGTGCCGGCACACGTTGAGGAACGCCCGGGGCTCCCCCCTGCGCGAGCGCGACACGATCACGCTCTCCCGCCCGACCTGCACGGTGCGGAAGGCGCCGGGGCGGTCCAGATCGGCCGACCGCGCGGCGCAGAACCACATCGCCTCGAGGATCCGCTCCTGCTCGGAGGCGAAGACAGCCGGATCGACGTAGTAGGCGCCGCCCAGCGTGGGAATCACGCTGGACTGCGGGGTGCTGATGATGGACACGTCGTCTCCCTCGGTGAGGCGGGCCGCCGGGATCGCGGCGCCGGTGGTCCGGTCAGGCCGCGACCGGGCAGAGCCCGCGGCGGACGCGGGTGAACTCGCGTGGGCGGTTCACCCCGAGCGCGGCCACCGCGACGCCCTCGCGGCGGTAGACAGCGAGGAAGCTCGGCCCGTCCGGGCTGCCGAGCTCGACGTCGACGCTGTCCGCGAGGTGCGGGTATCCCGCGAACTGGATCCGCCTGTCGTACTGCTCGGACCAGAAGTAGGGCGGTTTCGCCGGGGCTATGCCCGGGTACGAGCCGTTGAGCAGCGTGGAGACGGCGATCGCCGGCCGTTCCATGGCGCCGGTCCAGTGCTCGACGCGGTGCTGGCGGCCGAGCACCGGGTCGTACCAGGAGGCACAGTCGCCGACCGCGACGACCTGCGGCACCGAGGTGCCGCCGCGGGCATCGCACCGGACGCCGTCGTCCAGCTCGACGGGCCCGCCCTGCAGCCACTCCACGTTGGGGTTGGCGCCGATGCCGACGACGACCACGTCGGCGGGGATGTGCCGGCCGTCGGTGAGGGCGACCCCCGTCACGCGGCCGGCACCGGTGAGCTCCGCGACGCCGGTGCCGCACGACAGCCGCACGCCGTTCTCCTCGTGGACCCGCGCCAGCGCGGCCCCCAGGGTCGCGCCGAGGGCGCCCGCGAGCGGAACCTCCGCGGCCTCGATCACGGTGACGTCGAGCCCGCGCTTGTGCGCCGTCGACGCCACCTCGGCGCCGATGAACCCGGCTCCGATGACCGCCATGCGCGTGCCGGGGCGAAGCTCCTCGCGGAGCGCCAGCGCGTCCTCCAGGGTGCGCAGCACGTGCACGCCGGCGAGCCCGCGGCCCGCGAACGGCCTGGCCCGCGCGCCGGTCGCGACGATCACCCCGTCCGCCGCGATACGCGAGCCGTCGTCCAGCTCGATCTCGGCGGTGGCACCGTCGAGCCTGACGGCCCGGCGCCCCAACACCCAGCGCACGTCCGGCTCGCTGTCCGTCTCCAGCGCGAGGTCGATCTGGTCGAGGACGCCCAGCAGGAAGTCCTTCGAGAGCGGAGGCCGGTCGTACGGCCGGTGCACTTCGTCGCCGATCACGCTGATCTCCCCCTCGAACCCCTGATCCCGCAGGGCGCGGGCGGCGCACAGCCCAGCGAGCGACGCCCCGATGACGGCGACGGACCTCATGACCGCCCCACCACCTCTCGCGGCGCCATGGACGGAGGGAGATTCGGTGGCGCGGTGCTCATCTCGACGCGGATCACCCCGTCGACGACCTCCACCCTGTGCGTGCGCACCGGCTTCTTCGCGGGCGGCGCGTCCACCCGGCCGGAGCGCAGGTCGAACCGCGAGGTGTGCAGGGGGCACTCCACCGCGCAGCCCTCGAGCCATCCGTCGGCCAGCGACGCGTCCTGGTGGCTGCACGTGTCGTCGATCGCGAACACCTGGCCGTCCTCGGTGTGGAAGACCGCGATCGGCGGGTCCGACCCGACGCGGACGGCGTCGCCCGGGCCGAGTTCGGATAGGGGACAGACCTCGATCATGGCTGAGACCTCCGTGGAGTGACGACAGTCGGTCGTGTTGCGCAATGTGAACCAAGTTCCGCAGTTTGCGACCTTAGGCGAATTGTGGGTCACGCCGCTTCCCGATGTCAACAGGTGGCGCACGACACGCCGGAATCGATCGGAAAACCGCCTCTACCACTCGCTTCTACTGACGAGTAGCTCCGGTTCGGGGCCGTTCCACGGCCGGATTCCGGCGGCTCTCAGAGCACGCGGCAGAGCCGGAAGGCGTCGAAGACGGCGGCGTGCACATTGCGACTGCTGACCGCGTCGCCGATCCGGAACAACTGGTACCCGCCGCCGGGATTGCGCTCGACCGCCTGGGGCCGCGACGCGAGCAGAGCCGCGTGATCGACCTCGCCCAGGTTCGACGAGCCCGGCACGAGCGCGTGGTACAGCTCGTCCTGCGGCAGTGTGCCGTGCTCCACCACCACCTGATCGAAGGATCGGTTCCGGGTGACGTGCGCGTACTCGTTGTACAGGTCCACCTCGAGCCGGCCGGCGCTGCGGCGCACGGCGACGAGCCGCTCGTTGAGCGTGATCCGCACGTCGTGCTCCGCGAACACCCGGAAATACCCCGGATAGTTCACGCCACCCACATCGGGCGCGAGAACCCTTTCCGGAGTGACGATCTCGAGATCGGCACCGCCGAGGGCGAGGACCTCGGCGGCGTCCATCCCCGGGTGCCCGCCGTTGTCGTCGAACAGCAGCACCGCACCGGAGGGCCGGAACGATCCGCTCATCACGTCCCACGAGTCCGAGACCAGGTCGGCGCCCTCGACCAGGAAGTCGGTGTTCGGCAGGCCACCGGTCGCGACCACGACCACGTCGGGCCCTTCGGCCAGCACCTCGGCCGGGCCGGCGAACACCCCGTAGCGGATCTCGACGCCGAGGATCTCGCATTCTCCGAGCCGCCAGTCGACGACGCCGATCAGGTCCCTGCGGCGGGGAGCCGCGGACGCCAGGAGCAGCTGCCCGCCCGCGGCGTCCGCGGCTTCGAGCACCACGACGCGGTGTCCCCGCTCGGCCAGCACCCGCGCGGCTTCGAGGCCCGCCGCGCCGGCGCCGACCACCACCGCTGTCCGTGCCCGTACCGCACGGTCCACCGTGTGCGGCAGCGCCGTCTCGCGCCCCGTCGACGGATTGTGGATGCACTTGGCGTCGCGGGCCTGGTAGATCTCGTCGAGGCAATAGGTGGCGCCGACGCAGGGCCGGATCCGGTCCTCGTCGCCCCGCTCGATCTTCGCCACGATGTGCGGGTCCGCGATGTGCGCACGGGTCATCCCGACCAGGTCGAGGTACCCGTCGCGGATCGCGTGCCGGGCCGTCGAGACGTCGTTGATCCGGGCGGCGTGCATGACCGGCACCCGCAGCTCCCGGCGGACCGCGCCCGCGAGCTCCAGGTGGGGCGCCACCGGGGTCCCCATCGGAGGGATCACCCGCGAGAGCGCCTCGTCGCTGGCCATGTGCCCCTTGATCGCGCTGATGAAGTCGAGGCCCTCCGCGACCAGCCTGCGGGCGACGTCCAGCGCCGCGTCCTGTTCCAGGCCGCCCGGTGCGTCCTCGTCGAAGGACATCCGGATGCCCACGATGTAATCGGGGCCGACGCTCTCGCGGACGGCGCGGATCACCTGCAGCGGGAACCGCAGCCTCTCCTCGAGGGAACCGCCGTACGGGTCCCCGGCGCGATTGGTCAGCGGCGACCAGAAGCTGTCCAGGAGATGGGTGTACGCCTCGAGTTCGATCCCGTCGAGGCCGGCGTCCCGGCACCGGGCGGCGCCGTCGGCGTAGGCGCGCGCGATCCGGTCGAGGTCCCACTGCTCGGCCACCTTCGGGAACGAGCGGTGCGCGGGCTCGCGCAGGGGCGACGGCGCGATCAGCGGCAGCCAGTCACCGTCGTAGTTGCTGGTCCGGCGGCCGAGGTGGGTGACCTGACACATGATGGCGGCGCCGTGCTCGTGCACCTCGTCGGCCATCGCACGCAGCCACGGCACGATCTCGTCGCGATGGAGTTCGAGATTGCCGAAGGCGGGCGGGCTGTCCGGGGCGACGACGGCGGAGCCGCCGACCATCGTGAGACCAACACCACCCCTTGCCTTCTCGACGTGATAGGCGCGGTACCGCTCCTTCGGCAGCCCGCCCTCGGCGTACGCGGGTTCGTGCGACGTGCTCACCACGCGATTGCGCAGAGTCAGGTATCGCAGCCGGAACGGCTCACGCAGGGGGTCGACGATGCCGGCGGTCATCGGATCACCTCCGAGTGTCTGTGGCGGCCTGCGGGGCGGGCCGCCGATGTCAGGACTGAACAGACTCTGCTGTGCATCTGACATATCAGTGTGGCCGACACTATTGCAGCCGCACCCCGAGCGCAAGGATTCCGGCGGATCCACCCCGGATCGAGCGGGCCACGACGACGGGCGGGGCCCGTGCCGGCGACGCCCCGCGCCGCCCACCCCGACCCGCGCGGGGGGCACCGCTCAGCGCAGCAGGGACACCACCGAATCCGCCTTCGTCTCCGGCAGGTTCGCGAACGAGAGCATCAGCGCACCGTCGTGCCGGCCCGATCGCTCCGTCTCGTGCGGGGCGACGGTGGCCACCCGGTAGCCGTGCGCGGCCAGGTTCCCCACGGCGCGGTGGAGCGCCGGCGCGGAGCCCAGGTCCACCGTGAGATGCAGGCCCGCCTCCACGCCGAGCACGCGCGCCCGCGGAACGTGATGCGCCAGCGCGCGGCGCAGGGCGGCGAGGCGCGCCCCGTACGTCCGGCTGGCCCGCGCCACATGCACGTCCCAGCTCCCGGAGTCGATGAAGTGCGCCAGCATCGCGGCCGCCGTGCCGTCGACCCCCTCCCCGGACCCGTGGCCGGCGTTCGGCATGCCGCGGCACCGTTCGGGCAGCACCGCCCAGGCGAGACGGAGCTGCGGAGTGAGGGCCTTCGACGCCGTGCCCAGGTACACGACCCGCTCGGGGGCCAGCCGCTGCAGCGCGGGCAGCGGCGCGACATCGTAGGAGAACTCGCCGTCGTAGTCGTCCTCGATCACGAGGCTGTCGGTGGCGCGCGCCCACTCGACGAGCGCGAGCCGGCGCGGCATCGACAGCCGCACGCCGGTCGGATACTGGTGCGCGGGTGTCGTGTACACCAGGCAGCGCCCGCCCGGCAGCCGATCGACGACGATCCCCTCCTCGTCGACGGGGACGCCGGTCACGCGGTTCCCGCTGGTGGTGAAGGCGTCGAACGCGCGGCGGTACCCCGGGGTCTCGGTGGCGATCGGCGCGGCGAACCACGACGCGAGCGTGAGCAGCGCGGGGTTCACGCCGGGGAAGAGCCGGATGTCCGACGGGGCGCACGCCACCGCACGGCGGCGGCGCAGTTGCGTCGCCAGCGCGGCCCGCAGCACGTCCAGGCGGGGCGCGGGGACCGC
>NZ_HE997627.1:1176700-1198556 GCF_000312385.1 Tsukamurella sp. 1534
CCGCCGCTCGTCGATGAGGCCCGTGTCGGGGCGGCCCGGCTCGAGGCCGACCTCGCCGGCCGGGCGCCGCTGCGCGGGCACTCCCTCCGGCGCCGCCGGGGACGCCGCGAGCAGCGCGTGCGCGAGCCGGTCCGAACCGGGCGCGATGCGGGTCCCGCTCCCCTGTTCCCCGGTCGCCACCCCCATCGCCGCCAGCGTCTCGTACGCGGCGGTCACCACGCCCCGGCTCACGCCGAGCCGGGCGGCGAGGGCGCGGGTGGAGGGCAGAGCGTCGCCCGGGTGCAGCCGCCCGGAGTCGAGGCCGTCGATCACCAGCTCGACGACGGTGTCGGCGGTCGGGCGGCCGCCGCCGGCGTGCGGCGGCGCGGGCCAGAAGTCGGAGACGTGCGCGGGTGGGCGAGGCACGAGCCCAGAATACTGGCTTTCCACTGCGGCCATTACCGGACATGACACGCTTCCACTATTGCCCCAGAATCGACGTCATGGAGCAATTGACGCGCTATCCCGATCGCGGCGGCGACCGCCGCCTGCTCGACGAGATCCTCGACGAGGGCGTCGTCGCGGTGCTGTCCACCGTGGTCGACGGCCTGCCCTGGTCGATCCCCATCGCCTACGTGCGCGCAGGCGACCTCGTGATCCTGCACGGATCCACCGGCGCCGGCGCACTGCGACACGTCGCCGCGGGCGCGCCGGCCACCCTCACCGTCACGCATCTGGACGGCCTGGTCGTGGCCGATACCGCGTTCGACCACTCGATGAACTACCGGTCGGCGGTGCTCCGCGGCCCGCTCCGGGTGGAGACCGCGGACGCCGGGGAGCTCCTCGACCGGTTCGTGGACGCACTGCTCCCCGGCCGCAGCGCCGAAGTGCGGGCCAACTCCCGGAAGGAGCTGGCGGCGACCGCGGTGCTCACCCTGCGGATCACGGACGAGAACTGGATCGCGAAGGCGCGCACCGGCGGCGCCTCGTCGAGCGAGGGCGGGTGGTCCGGCGTCCTTCCGCTGCGGAAGGGGTACGCCCGCGTGGAACCGAGCCCCGGACAGGACCTACCCGTCCCCGCTTCCGTGCTCGCCGCGGTCAGCGGCAGGTGACGGCGATCTCGAACTGCTTCTTGACGATGCCCGCCATCGGATTCGCGATGTTGCCGCCCTGGGCCGTACCGCTGATGATGTAGCGGCTGCCCTCCACCTTGACCGTCGCCTCGCCGACCCCGGGGCCGACGGCGAGAGCGTTGCCGTCCACCGTGATGCCGACGGTCTGCACCGACGGCGGGTCGCCGGCGCTCAGTGTCGCGCCCACGCCGCCCGAGGCGCCCGCCGAGCCGATGAGGACGGTGTTCTCCTGTTTGGTGCAGCCGACGGAGTCGAGGTTCACGCCCTCGAGGTCCTTGCCGTCGACCTTGACCGTCGTCTTCGCGTCGCCGCCGTCGCCGCTGGAACCGGAGCCGGAGTCGGATCCGCCTCCCCCGCAAGCGGTGAGGCCGAGGACCGCGATCGCCGCGACGGCGAGGACGGGAAGTGTGCGGTTCATGGTGTGACTCCTTCAGTCGCAGCACCGATTCGGACATGGCGTCCATCGGGAGGAAACCACACGGGGCGCCGTTCAGGACGCGATCCGCGAGTTCGTTTGCGGTCGCAGCGCGGCGTCCTGGCCTTTCCCGCCGGCGCCGAACCGCGCCGCCAGCTCGAGCATGATCGGGACCGCGGTCGACGCCCCCGGCGAGGCGCCGAGCAGCCCGGCGATGGTGCCGTCCGAGCCGACGACGAGCTCGGTGCCCTGCTGCAGGACGCCGCCCCTGCGCCGGTCGGGCGTGACCAGCTGCGCGCGCTGCCCGGCGGGGATCAGTTCCCACTGCGCCGGGTCGGCGTCCGGGTACATCCTGCGGAGCTGGGCGAACTTCTTCTTCGGGCCCGCCGCGAGCTCGGTCACCAGGTACTTCACCAGGGGCAGGTTCTGCGCCATCGCCGCGGCGATCACGTGCAGGTTCCCCGGGCGCAGCGTGGCGAAGAAGTCGGTGAGCCGCCCGTTCTTGAGCAGCTTGGTACTGAACGTGGCGTACGGCCCGAACATCAGGTGGTCCGCACCGTCGACGCACCGCCGGTCCAGGTGCGGCACCGACATCGGCGGGGCGCCGATCGCGGCCTGCCCGTACACCTTCCCCTCGTGCCGACGCGCCACCTCGCCGTCCGAGCAGCGCAGGAACGCGGCGCCCACCGGCAGCACGGCGTACCCGCGGACCTCCGGGACGCGCGCCTTCTGCAGCAGGCGCAGCGCCTGTCCGCCGGCACCGACGAACACCCGCCGGGCATGGATGTCGAAGCGCCCGCCCTGGTTCCGGCCGCGCACCGACCAGCCGGCGAACGTGCGGCGCAGCCCGGTCACCTCGTGGCCGAGCCGCACCTCACCGCCGGCGCCGGCCATGATCGCCGTCAGCCCGCGGGTGAGCGCGCCGAAGTCCACGTCCGTGCCGCCGGGGTGGCGTGTTGCGGCCACCCTGCCCCACAGGGATTCCGGGCCGCGCCCCTCCATGACGAGCGGAGCCCACCCGCGGATCACCGACGGATCCTCCGTGTACTCCATCGCCGCGAACAGCGGGTGCCCGCGCAGGGTCTCGTACCGGCGGCGCAGGTGATCGATGTCCCGCGCGCCGAACACCACGTCGAGGTGCGGGGTGGTGTGCAGGAACCCCGGATCCAGGCGGCCGGCGGCGATCAGCCCGTCCCACCACGCCCGGGTCACCCGGAACTGCTCCGCGATCTCGATCGGCTTCGCTCCGTCCTCCGGGTCGGGCATGTAGTTCAGCTCGCAGAACCCGCTGTGCCCCGTGCCCGCGTTGTTCCACGGCCCGCTGCTCTCGGTCGCCAGCCCGTCGGCGCGCTCCAGGAGGACGATGCGCCACTCGGGTTCCAGCTCGGCGAGCACGGCGCCCAGTGTGGCGGACATGATGCCGCCGCCGATCAGCACGAGGTCGGCGTCGAAGCCGCGGGTAGGTCCGTTCATGATGCCCTCCGTGATGTGTCGAGAACGTGATGCCTCCACGGTGCGCCGCACGGATCAATCCGTCCAATGAATCTTCGCTCAATTATGATCCGAATATGGATCATTGGTTGAGCCTGTTCGCCCCGCAGCTGCACGCGCTCGTGGAACTCGAGGCGCACGACGGGCACATGACCCGGGCCGCCGAGGCGCTCGGCGTCCCGCAGTCCTCGATGAGCCGCCGGATCCACGCGCTCGAAGGCGATCTGAAGATCCCGCTCCTCGTCCACGCCGGTCGCACCGTGCGCCTCACGCCCGCGGCCACCGACCTCGCGCGCAGGATCCGCGGCCCCCTCGCCGAGCTGGGCGGCGTCCTCGAAGAGGCGGCCGGCGGCGCGGACCCCGAACACGGCACCGTCCGCATCGGCTTCCCGCTCACCATGGGCACCGGCCTGCTCCCCGACCTCCTCTCGGCGTTCCGCCACGCGCACCCCGGGATCTCCGTGACGCTCACCCAGGCGCACGGCTCCGAGCTGGCCGGCCGCCTGGAAGCCGGCGACCTGGACCTGGCCGTCATGATCCCGCCCCCGGACCGGCTGCACCACACCGTGATCGGCGCCCAGGAGATCCTCGCCGCCCTGCCGCGCGGGCACCGCCTCGCCGGCGCCCGCAGCGTCCGCCTGGCCGACCTGGCCGCCGAGACCTTCATTGCGAACCCGGCCAGCTACCACCTGCGCCGGATGACCGAGACCTGGTGCGCCACAGCCGGGTTCGCCCCAGACGTCGCGCTCGAGGTCACCGAGTTCGGCACCATCCGCGAGCTCATCGATCGCGGCCTCGGCGTGGCCCTGCTCCCGCACGACGACCGCGCACCGTCGGGCGTGGTGGAGGTTCCCCTCGCGGGCGAGCACCGGCGGGCCGTCGCGCTGGCGCGGGCGACGTCCACCCTGACGCCGGTCGCGCGCAGCCTGCACGACTTCGTCCTCGCCAGGGCGGCCTCTCAGTCCTGAACGGCCGGCCACCGGGCGGACACCCGGAAGCCTCCGCCGGCGGGGCCCGCGGCGAAGGATCCGCCGGTGGCCGTGACCCGCTCACGCATGCCGACCAGACCGAAGCCGCCCCCGGGCCGCGCCGGCGCCTGCCGGACTGCGGGCCCGCCGTCGACCACCTCGACGGCGATCGACCGCGGACCGTCGACCCGGATCCGGACCGTGACACGGGCGCCGGGCGCGTGCCGCACGGCGTTGCTCAACGACTCCTGCACCACCCGGTACGCGGCGGCCCCCACCGAGGGCGCCGGCGCCGCGAGATCCCCTTCCAGCTCCTCATCCACGACCAGACCGTCAGCTCGCGCACGGACGAGCAGCTCCCGCACCCGGTCCGGTCCCGCCGGCACGTCCCGGGACTCCGGTGCCCCGCCCGGGCCGCGGAGCGCGGCGAGGATCGCCCCGAGCTCGTCGAGCGCGTCGGCGCTGGCCTCCCGGATCGCCTCGAGCGCCGCCCGTGCCTGCTCCGGTCGGCGGTCGAGGAGGTGCGCCGCGACACCGGATTGCACGGAGATGGTGGCCATCGCGTGCGCCACGGAATCGTGCAGGTCCCGGGCGATCTCCAGCCGCTGCTCCGACCGGGCCTGCAGCTCGCGCCGCTCCCGCCGCTCGCGCTCCGCGGCGCGCAGCTCCACCCGGGCGGCCAACGCCTGGCCGCCGACCGCGAAAGCGACCGCCCACGCGGGGCCCGCGACGCCGATGGTGGGCAGGCCGCCCGTCGCGATCAGCGAACCCGCGACCACCGCGAGCGACATCCCCGTCGCGGCGCCCGCCGCCGCCCACCGCCGGGCGCGGAAACCGACGAGCGCCATGGCGATCGGGCCCACCAGTAGCGCCGGCCCGCCCGGATAGCCCGCCGCGAGGTACCCGAACACCGTGGCGCAGGCGATGACCGCCGTGGCCGCCGGCCATCGCCGCGACAGCGGCAACGACGCGGCCCCGGCCAGGCCGAGGGCGTACGCGCCGGCGTCGATCGGGCGCTGCCCCGCGGCCGCCTCCAGATGCGGCGTGCCCAGGAGGACCGCGGCGGACACGACGGCGACGGCCACCGCGTCCACCAGCCGGGGTCCCGTCGCACGCCGCTCGTCCATGACCGAAGTCTAGGGACGCCGACGCCCGTCGCGCGTCGTACAGATGTTGAGATCGAGCCGCTACGGTGGGGAGATGATCCGGATCGTGCTCGCCGACGACCAGCCCCTGGTGCGGATGGGCTTCCGGGCGCTGCTCGACAGCGAGGACGACCTCGAGGTGGTGGGCGAGGCCGGCACCGGCGAGGAGGCCGTCCGGGTCTGCGCACGGGAGAAGCCCGACGTGGCGATCCTGGACATCCGCATGCCCGATCTCGACGGCCTCGCGGCCACCCACCGCATCGTCGCCGAACACGGCGACTCGGTGCGGGTGCTCATCCTCACCACGTTCGAACTCGACGAGTACGTCTTCGAGGCGCTCCGCGCCGGGGCCAGCGGCTTCCTCGTCAAACACACCGTGCCCGCCGAACTGATCCAGGCCGTCCACGTGATCCACGCGGGCGAGGCACTCCTCTCCCCCAGCGTCACCCGCAGGCTCATCGCCCGGTTCGCCGCGGGACCGCCGCTCGGGGCCGGCGCCCCCGATCCCGCCGTGGCACGGCTGCTCACCGCCCGCGAGCTGCAGGCGGTCGAGCTCGTGGCCGAGGGCCTGTCCAACGGGGAGATCGCCGAACGCTGGGTGGTCAGCGACGCCACCGTGCGCACGCACGTCAGCCGCGCCATGACCAAGCTCGCCGCCCGCGATCGCGCACAGCTCGTGGTGCTCGCCTACCGGCTGGGGCTCGCCGCGATCACGCCCGAATAGCCGCGCGCCTCAACATCCGACGTACACCGGGTTCAACACCGGGCCGACGACGCGACCCCGTCGGACGCGGGATCGTCGATCCATGAACACTTCCCACGCCCCCGAGACCGGCTCCGCCCCGGCCGTGTCGGTCACCGAACTCACCAAGCGCTACGGCGACCGGACCGCCGTCGGCGGCGTCAGCTTCGACGTCCCCGTCGGCTCCGTCACCGGGCTGGTCGGCCCCAACGGGGCCGGCAAGACGACGATCATGTCCATGCTGCTCGGCCTCGTGCGGCCCACGTCCGGCGCGGCAAGGGTGCTCGGTGCACCGGTACGCCGGCGCGGCGCGTACCTCCCCCGGGTCGGCGCCCTCATCGAGACCCCCGCCTTCCACCCCGCGGCGTCCGCACGACGGAACCTCGAGGCGCTCGCCGCTCTGGGCGGTCACACCGCGTCGTCGGTCGCCGGCCCGCTCGACGACGTGGGGCTGTCGGACCGCGCCGACGAGCAGGTGGGCGCGTACTCGCTGGGGATGAAGCAGCGGCTCGGCATCGCCGCCGCACTCCTCGGCGACCCGGAACTGGTGATCCTCGACGAACCGACCAACGGCCTGGATCCGCAGGGGATGCAGGACGTCCGGGCCCTGATCCGGCGCATCGCCGACGGCGGTGACCGCCCCCGCACCGTGATCGTGTCCTCGCACCTGCTCGGCGAGCTCGAGCACACCTGCGATCACCTCGTGGTGCTCGACCGCGGCGGTCTCGTCTACCTCGGCCCCACCGACGGCCTGGGCGCCGGGGACGCGCTCGTGGTCCGCCCCGCCTCCCCCTCCGACGTCGACGACGTCCGGGTCATCGCCGGCAGCGCGGGCCACCCCACGTCCGCCGGCGACGGCGGCGTGACCGTGACGCTCGACGACCCCGCCTCGGCCGAGCGCCTGGCGGCGGAGATCAACCGGCGGGCGCACGCGGCGGGCATCACGCTCGTGGAACTGCACCACCGCCGCGCATCGCTGGAGGCGCGCTACCTCGACCTGGTCGGCGCGTCCGCCGCCGGCGAGTGACACCACGGAACCTCAACCACCCCAACGAGTACGGAGACAGTCATGAACACCTCCCGCGCCTTCCTGTCCGAGTGGATCCTGCTGAACCGGCGCCGCATATGGGCCGGTCTCGTCGCCACCACCCTCGCGTTCACCGTCGTATCCGTGTGGCTGCTCATCGCCTCCGCGTCGCCGTCCGCGTCCCGGCCCACCGGCCGGCCCGCCGTCGACCTCGAGGCCCTCACCGGCCCCGGCGGGGCCACCGCCGCCGTGGTGGCGTCGGCGGGCCTCGGAACCATCCTGGTGATCGCCACGTTCATCGCCGCCATGGGCAACGACATCACCCGCGGCACGCTCCGCGTCGCGATGACGCACACCCCTGGCAGGCTCTCGCTGATCACGGGCAAGCTGGTGGCCCGCATCGCCGTCGCGACCACGCTCATGGTGCTCGCGTTGGCGTCCGGCGCGGTGACGGCGGCGATCGTCGCGCCCGGCCGGTCCGTGGACACCGCCGGGTGGTTCGGGGCCGACGGCCTGCTCGATGCGGGCACCGACCTGGCCCGCCTGCTGTTCTTCGTCGGCTTCTACGCCCTCGTGGGCACGACACTCGCGGTGCTGGTGCGCTCGACGCCCATCGCGATCGGCATCGGCCTTCTCTGGTTCGGGCCGCTCGAGAACGTCATCGCCGGCGACCGCGAATGGGCCCAGCGCTGGTTCCCCGGCCTGGTGATGCGTGCCGTGGTCGATCCCGCTGCGCCGCACGTGCTCTCGACCGGCGCGGCCGCGGCGGTGCTCTGCGGCTACGGCGCCCTGTGCGCGGCGGTCATCGCGATATCGGTGACCCGCCGCGATGTGGCGCGGTGACGCGCCGGCGCTAGCCGAGGAGCAACTTCTTCTGCACCTTGCCCATCGGGTTGCGCGGCAGATCGTCGACGAACCGGATCTCCCGCGGCCGCTTGTGCTTCGAGAGGGTCTCCCCCACGAAGGCGATCAGGGCCGCGGCGGCCGCCTCCGAATCCGTGGGGCGCGCACCGTCGGTCACGACGAACGCGACGAGCCGCTGCCCCAGATCGTCGTCCGGGAGGCCCACCACCGCGGCCTCCCGGACCTCGGCGTGCCCGAGCAGCGCGGCCTCGATCTCGCCCGCGCCCACCCGGAACCCGCCGGTCTTGATGAGGTCCGTGGAGGCCCGGCCGACGATGCGGTGGAACCCCGTCGGGTCGACGACCGCGACGTCCCCCGTGTCGAACCACCCTTCCCCGACCCAGGATTCGGCCGTCGCGTCCGGCCGGTTCAGGTACTCCCGGCCCACCATCGGGCCGCGCACCTGCAGCGCGCCGATGGATTCGCCGTCGTGCGGCACCGGGGCACCGCCCTCCCCCACGAGCCGGGTCTCGACGCCGGTGATCGGCAGTCCCACCCATCCGGGCCGGCGCTCGCCGTCGGCCCGCGCACTCACCGTGATCAGCGTCTCGGTCATGCCGTACCGCTCCACGATCTCGTGCCCGGTGAGCTCGCGGATCCGGTCGAACACCGGCGCCGGCAGCGGCGCACTGCCGGAGACGAGCAACCGCGCGCCGCTCAGCGCCGCAGCGGATTCCGGGTCCCGGGCGACCCGCGACCACACGGTGGGGACGCCGAAGTACATGGTGCCGCCGGCCTGCGCGTACGCCTCCGGGGTGGGCTTGCCGGTGTGCACCAGCGGGCTGCCCACGCGCAGCGGGCCGAGCACGCCCAGGATCAGTCCGTGCACGTGGAACAGGGGGAGGCCGTGCACCAGGGTGTCGTTCCCCGTCCAACCCCACGCGGCGGCCAGCCCGTCGATGCACGCGGCGATCGCCTCCCGGCGGATCGGCACGCCCTTCGGGGCGCCCGTGGTACCGGAGGTGTACATGATCAGGGCCGTCGCGGCGGCCGGCGGCTCGGGGAGCGCGTGCCAGCCGCGCGCGTGCTCCCGTACCGGGACCGACGGCAGGCCGTGCGGGTCCTCCGGCGTCGCACCGAGCCACGCCTGCGCGCCGGAATCCCCCAGCACGTGCGCGATCTCGGCGCTCCCCGAATCCGGCGGCACCGGCACCGCCGGCACACCCGCGCGGAGCGCCCCCACCAGTGCCACGATCGTCGCGAGCGTCGGCTCCGCCCACACCGCGACCGGGCCCCGCACGCCCAGGCCGCCCAGTCGCTCCGCGACCGCCGTGGACGCCCCGATCAGATCCGTACGGGAGAGCGTGCGGCCCCCGACGGTGACGGCCGGCTCGGCATCCGAACCGGGAGGGACGGGCGTGCGGGTGTGGGGCAACAGCATGGGCCAAGCCTAGGCGCCCGCCCCGCGACGCCCGGGCTCCCCCGAACTTTTTCGTCGCGAGTGTCGAATCCGGCGGGTCCCGCGAGTCATGGTTGTACACACCGACGAGAGGACCACGGAGATGACCGACTACGCAGTGCTGCTGTACGGCGACGAGGCCGCCTGGGAGGCCGCGTCCGACGCCGAGCGACGGGCCGATTTCGCGCGACACGACCAGTTCACCGCCCTGCTCGCGCAACGCGGCCATGAGATCGTCGGCGGCGCGGAGCTCGCGCCGTCCCGGACCGCGTCACGGATCGGCCGCGCCGACGGGGGCGGCACCGAGGTGCGCAGCGGCCCCTACGCGGAGGCTGTCGAGCAACTCGGCGGCTTCTACCTGGTGCGCACCGACGACCTCGCCGGGCTGCAGGAGATCACGAGCACGCTGTTCGGCGACGGGGGCCACGGATTCGGCGTGGAGATCCGCGAGATGCTGGGGTGAGTGGGGGCGTGCGCCCGGCGTCCGAAGAGAGCGTCGCGGCGGCCGTGACCGCCGCGTGGCACGACGAGTGGGCCAGGCTGCTGAGCCTGCTCGTGCTCCGCTTCCGCCGCCTGGACCTGGCCGAGGACGCGCTGAGCGCGGCCTTCGAGGCCGCGGTGCGGACCTGGCCGGAGTCCGGCGTTCCCCGCGCGCCCGCGGCCTGGTTGCTCACGGCCGCCCGCCGTCGCGGTGCGGACCTGCTGCGCGCCGAGGCCACCGCCGAACGCGCCCTCCCCGACCTCGCGGTGGACGCGATCGCGGCCGACGCCGCCCCGCCCCGGCCCGAGGACTCGCTCGACGTGCGCCTGCGGCTCGTCCTGCTGTGCGGAAACCCGCGGCTGCGGCCCGCCGACGCAGCGGCGCTGAGCCTCCGGATCGTGCTCGGGGTGCCCACCGAGGACGTCGCGCGGCTGTTCCTGGTGCGCACCAGCACCATGGCCGCGCGGCTGACCCGCGCGAAGAAGCGGCTCGACGGGGTGCCGTTCGCCCTGCCCGAGGGCGACGAGCTCGCGTCGCGAGTCACCCACGCCGCCGACGTGGCGCACCTCGCGTTCACCGCCGGCTACCTGCCGGGTTCCGGGCCCGAGGTGCTCCGCGCCGATGTCGCCGCGGAGGCGATCCGCCTGGCACGCCTGCTGCGCGAACTCGCGGGCGGTGCACCGCCGGGCGTGCGGCGAGAACTCGACGCCCTGCTGGCCCTGATGCTGCTGCAGCACTCCCGCCGCCGCGCCCGCGTGGACGGCGGCCGCCTCGTGCTGCTCGCGGACCAGGACCGCCGCGACTGGCGGCACGACGAGATCGCCGCGGCGCTGGAGCTGCTCACGCCGCACGTCCTCGCCCCGCCGTCGACGTACCTGCTGCAGGCGCTCATCGCCGCGGAACACGCCGTCGCGCGCCGCGCCGAGGACACGGACTGGGCGCGGATCGTGGCGCGCTACGCCGAGCTGGAGGCCGTTGCGGCGACACCGGTGGTGCGGCTCAACCGCGCCGTCGCGGTCGCCGAATCCGAGGGCCCCGCGGCGGGACTCGCGCTGCTGGACGGGCTCGACCTGCCCGGCCACCGGCTCCCCGCGGTTCGCGCCGAACTCCACGCCCGGGCAGGCCGCACCGCGGACGCCCTACGCTGGTACGACGCCGCGCTCACGCTGTGCGACAACGACGCCGAGGAGGAACTGCTCCGGCGCGGGCGCGCCGCCCTGGAGTGAGGAGGCCTACGCGGCCCGTCGGGACATTGCCGCGTCGAACGCGGCGGCCAGGTACGCCACCGTCAGCTGCACGGCCTTCCCGCTCTCGGCGGTGGCGCCGGCCAGCACCGGGAACGCGTGCACGCCCCCGTCGAACAGGTGCAGATCGCACGGCTTACCCGCCTCGTCGAGACGCGCGTGCAGGCGCTCCGCGTCGACCCGCAGCATCTCCTCGGTGCACGCGACGACGATCGCGGGCGGGAAGGCGGCGGGGTCGATCTCGGTCGCGTCGTCGCTGCCCCGCAGCTCGTCCGGGCCGCGGTCGAAGAACTCCCGCAGCCCGCGGAGCTTGCCCACGGAGATGTACGCATCGTCGATCTCGTACCGCGGGTCCCCGTCCTCCACGGTGGGGGCGAGCAGGGGCGAGAATCCGAAGTAGGCGGCGGGCGCCGCGGCGGCGTCCAGCCAGGCCAGCTCCACCACCTTGGCGGAGATGTAGCCGCCCGCGGAATCGCCGCCCACCGCCACCTGGCCGTACCGGCCCGAGTCGGCCACGGCGCGGTACACGCGGTAGCCGTCGTCGACCGACGTGCCCACGCCCACGTCGGGCAGCTGGCGGTAGTCGACGTTGAACACCGTGACCCCCAGGGCGCGGGCCAGGGCGGCCGCGACCCGGCGGTGCGTGGCCGGCCCGCCCGTGAGGAACGCGCCGCCGTGGTAGTAGCAGATCGCGGCGTCGGCGCGGACGTCGCCGCCGGTCGGCACGAGCCGCTCCACCGGGACGCCGGCCAACTCGATGCGCTCGACCTCCACGTCGCCCGGCATCCACCCGATGAGGTTCGCGATCCCCTCCACGAGGGCCAGCGGGGCGAAGGACCAGGACCGCACGGGGTACAGGTGGATGACCGGCTTGAGGAACAGTCGCGCTCCGGCGATCGCCAGCGCGGACTTGGCGCTCACACCGGTGTGGGCGGTCACAGACATCGTCGTCTCCTCTCGCCCGGCCGACGAGGGCCGGGCAGAACCGGTTCAGACTATGCCGGACCGATGGCTCGATCCAGTGAACCGGTCCTCGGCGCGTCCGGCGTGTCCCGGTCACCGCGCAGGCCACGAACGTGACGGGCGCCACGTCCGCGCCGGCGGGCCACCCGGCGAGGGCCGGCCCCTCGCGGGCGTCCCGGGGGAACACGTTCCACCCCGGCGCCGGTCGTCAGCTCGGGATCCGCTCCAATTCCCCCGCCACCACGGCCTCGACGCCCCGCAGCTCCGCCATCGGGTCGGCACCGCCGCGGATCACCCGGTCCAGCGCGTCCCGGTACGCCGTCGCGCTCCGCTGCGTCCAGCGCAGCGGGGTCTGCGTGTGCCCCATCGTGTAGACCATGTCCGCGGCCTCGCGGTACAGCCCCGTCGAGAGCGACGCCGCCTGCGACACCAGGGAGCGACGCGCGGGCACGTGCAGCCCGTACTTCTGCGCCCACTCGAGTTGCAGGTCCGTCCGCTGCACCCACAGCCACTTCACGAACTCCTTGGCGCGGTCCACGTTCGGGCCGTTCGCGTTCACCGCGGCCCCGAACGCGCCGAACGGCACGCTGTTGCCCCCGGTCGGCCCGATCGCGGGGAACGGCTTCACGCCCACGTCGTCGCCGAGCGCCGCCCGGATCGCGGGCAGCGCCCACAGGCCGGTCCACTGCATGGCGGTCCGCCCCTCGATGAACGCGGTCGGATCGGACCAGTCCTGCGGCGCGCCCAGCAGCAGGTTGCCCGACGTGAACAGCGTCCGCATGGTGCGCAGACCCGCGGCGACGTCCTCGTCGACGAACCCAGGCGTCCCGTCGGGGGTGATGAAGTCGTGCCCCGAGCACCACAGCAGCACCCCGCCCAGCACGTCCGCGCCGCCGCCGTTGCCGAGGAACAACCCCTTGACCGCGTCCCGGGTCAGGGCCTTCGCCGCCGACACCAACTCGCCGAGGGTGCGCGGCGGCACGACACCGGCCGCCTCCAGCATCGACCGCCGGTACACCAGCAACTGCATGTCCGTGACCTGCGGGACGCCGTACACGCGGCCGTCGTGGGACATGCGGTCCAGGATCGCGGGATTGAAGTCGGAGCGCGCGTCGCCGAGGACGTCCGTGAGGTCGGCGACCTGGCCCGCCGAGATCATGTCGATCGTCGGCCCGTTGGCGAACTCGAAGACGTCCGGCCCGTCGGAACCGGCGAGCGCCGACGTGACCTTCTGGTCGTAGTCACCCGCGAAGATCCCGACTCGCACCCCGCCGCCGGGGAACTCGGTGGCGTATCGGGTGAGCGCATCGGACGCGCCCCGCTCGCCGTACTCGTGGAACCAGACCCGCAGGTCGCCCCCGGTTCCGCCGCGCCGCCCGGTGCCCGAATCGCACGCGGCGAGCGCGCCGGCGACGGCGATGCCGCCGACTCCGGCCAACACCGCGCGGCGCGACACGCCGCGCCCGAGGTTCCCAGACACGTCGGTCATTATCGCAAAGCGGCGTCAGAACAGTGCGGCGGCCAGGTCACGCCGGGCGGCGAGAACGGCCTCGTCCGCCGGGTCGAACAGGTCGAAGAGCTCCAGCAGCCGGGTGCGCAGCGCGGTGCGGTCGTCGCCCGCCGACATCCGGATCGCCGCGATCAGGCGGGCGAAGGCGGCCTTCGGGGCGCCCGTGAGCAGTTCCTCGTCCGCCGCGGCGAGCGCCTCCCGCACGTCCCCGGGGGCGTCGTCGGCCCGCGCGATCGCGCCCGGATCGGCCGCCGTGGCCCGCGCGAAGAAGGCCATCTGCTTGACCGCCGCCGCGGCCTCCGCATCGCCCGGGTCGGCGTTCAGGATCGCCTCGTAGGCGGCCCGCGCACCGTCGTAGTCCCCGTCGGCCGCCAACTGCTCGGCCGCCTCGCGCCGCGGGTCCGACGGTGCCTCGGCGGGCCCCGCCTCCGCATCGCCGAGCGCGGGTCCCACCTGGCTCAGCACGTCGTCGAGCCACTGCCGCACCGCCTGCTCGGGCTGGGCTCCCGCGAACGCCGTCACCGCGCGGCCACCCGCGACCGCGACCACCATCGGCACCTGCTGCGCGCCGAAGGCCTGGGCCACGCCGGGCGCAGCGTCCACGTCCGCGCGGACGAAGGTCCACCGGCCCGCATCGTCCGCCGCCAGCTTCTCCAGCACCGCGGACATCGCCGCCGACTGCTCGCTGTACGACGCGGTGAGCGCGACGACCACGAGCCGCTCCGCCGAGCGGTCGATCACCTCCGTCGCGAAGGTCTGGTCCGTCACGTCGACGACGTCGCCCCCGGCCTGCGCGGGAGCCTCGCCCTCCGCCGGCGCGGGCCGTGCCTGCTGCGCCGCCTTCGCCTCCGCGCGCGCCTTCAGCCCCGAGAGGTCGACCGCCCCCGCCATGGCGGCGGCGGTGCGCAGGGCGCGCTCCTGATCCTGCCTCGATGCGCCTCGCCCGGCGCGCGGTGTAGTCACGGTTCCATCTTGGCACGCGGCGCGGCGCGCACGCCCGCGGGAACCGTTCGCCCTGAGCGATGACGGATCAGACGTACCGCGCCTGATCGGGATCGAAGCGCCACGACCTGGGCCCCGGGCCGGGCATGCCCTGCGCGGCGAGCTCGTTGCCGCGCGGCCGGTACCAGCTCGTCAGCGGGACCTCGTCGACCACCTGCACCGCATCCGGGTACTGCCCGTGCCGGCCCACGAACGCATCGGTCACGTCGTCCGCCGTGAGTACGGCACCGGGGCGCAGGGTGACCGCCGCGACGACGCGCGGCGCACCGTCGGCCCCCGGCTGCTCGTCCCCCGGCAGCCCCGCTCCGGCCCGCTGGTCGCCCCGGCCAGGCTCGTCGTCGGGCCGGTCCTCACCGCCATCCGTTCCGGACCGCACCTGGTAGACCACTGCCTGGTCCACCTGCCCCAGCTGCTCGAGCACGTCCGAGATCGGGATCGAATACACCGGGCCGCGGTCGGTGACGGCGACGGTGCGCACGTCGTCGACCAGCCAGTAGTCCCCGTCGTCGTCCTGGCGGAACAGGTGCCCCGTCGAGAACCAGGCGTCACCCGGCCGGAACACGCCGCGCAACACCACGTCGCGGTGCGTGGTGTCCGGGTCGGCCCGGCCGAGGAGCACACCCACCTCGCCCCGCGCGACCTGCTGCAGGAAGCCGTCGTCGTTCTCGACGAACCTGCCCGTGTCGAAGTAGTAGTCCACGAGCGCGACCTCGGCGCTGCCCGGCAGCCTGCGGCCCTTGGCCCCGGGCTTACCGCCGCCCACCTTGGCGAGCACGATCTCGCCCTCCGTGGAGGCGTAGAACTCCACCACCCGGGCGCCGAACGCCTCGCTCACCCGGCGGGAGAGCTCCGACGACATGCCCGAGCCGATGAACGCGCGGATCGGGTGGTACCGCGGGATGTCCAGGCCCGGTTCGTCGAGCACCGCGCGCATGAGGTTCCAGGTGTAACAGACCACCGTGACGCCGTACCGGTGCACCTCGGTCATGAACCGCGCCGGGTCGAAATCGCGGGTCAGCGCGATCCGCGAGCCGCCGGCGAGGGCGCCGCCCAGGCTGGTCATGAGGCCCGAGCTGTGGCTGAGCGGGGTGAGGCAGTAGACGGTGTCGCTCTCCGAGAGCCGGGTGGCCGTCGCAGTGCCGAACGCGGACAGCGCCCACCGGCCGTTCGTGACGCGCTTGGCCCGCAGCCTCCCGCCCGCCTCGGAGAACATGACGAACGCGAGATCGCGGCCCAGGCCGGCATCGGGCCGGTACCACCGGGGAACCCGGACGTTGTCGGGGTCGACCTGCTCCAGGTCGACGAGCTCGGCCGCGAGGTCCTGCCGGGCCGCGCCGGGCCGGGCACGGCGGTCGCCGCCGCCGACCACGAACACCCGCTCCGCGACCGCGCTCGCCTCCTCGGCGTGCTCGGGGTCGGTGATGATCGACGTGGCCTCGCCGAGGCGCAGCGCCTTCGCGTAGTCGGTGCCCGGGGACAGCAGCACGGAGACCGCGCCGAGCCGGGACAGCGCGGCGATCGTCACCAGGGCCGACGGTCGCGTGTGCATCAGCACGCCGACGTGCTCACCCTGCCGGACCCCCACCTGCAGCAGGCCGCTCACGACGCGGTCGATCCGCTCGTTCACGGCGTGCTTGGTGTGCACGCGATCGTCGTAGAGGAACAGCTCGCCGTGCGGGTCCTTCGCGGCCTGCTCGGAGAGCAGCTTGCCCAGCGACACCTGGGTGTGCGCCTGCAACTGCCCCAGCCTGGCCAGCTTCGGCAGGCCGCGGGTCACCTCGCGGGCCACGGCCGACGCGCCGGCCGCCGCGCCCGACGCCACGTCGAGCACATCGCGGGCGGTGACGAAGCCGACCGTCGCGAGGCCGCCGAGGCCCGCGATGAGCGGGTTGACGCCGCCCTCGGTATCGGGGTGCGACTCCATCACGCCGATGTTCTCGGGCTCCGGGCCGCGGCCCTCGCGCCATTCGATCCAACGGGCCACCGTCGGGTAGGTGACGGCACCGGCCGACGTGCCCACGACGAGCCCGAAGTGCCCCGCGGACACCTGCGATTCGTACACGGTGGCCCGCGGCGCGGCCTGCAGGATGCCGCGGACCGCGCTGGGCCGGCCGATCTGGTCGGACAAGCCGACGAAGGCCAGCACGGGGCAGGTGATCGAGGCCAGCGACACCGCCTCCCCGTCGATGGAGAAGCCGCCGGTGAGCATGCGGTTGTGCACCACGAACTGCTTGAGCAGGTCCGCGACGGCGGGCCCGGAGTAGGCGACCCACCCGTCGGCCTCGAGGAACCGGCGCTGATCCTCCCGGGGCAGCAGCGCCGAGCGGTCGTGCAGCTGCCGGACGAAGTCCACGCGCGACCGGACCGCCTTGACGGGGTTGAGCATCTCGAAGCCGCGCTGGGCCATCCAGCCGGGCACGTAGAGCCTGCTGAACACGTGGTCCGCGACGAACTCGGCGCCCTTGTTGACCAGCGCGGGCGGCGCGCCGAGCGGCATGCCCGCGGCGATGTCGACGGGGCTGCCGAACGTGATCAGGCTGGCGATGGACTTCGACTGGCGGTACGCGGCCACCTGGTAGCTGAACATGCCGCCCTGCGAATAGCCCGCGACGTGCACGTCGCGGCCGCGGAACGCCACGACCCGGTCGATCGCCCGCGACACCGCGACGACGTGATCGGCGAGGGTGCGTTCGAGGCCGCCCTCCTCGCGATCGGGTGCGCCGAAGTCGACCACCCAGGTGTCGAGTCCGGCCCGGTGCAGCACGGAGACGGCGCCCTTGTCCTCGGTGACGTCGAAGACGTTCGCGTCCACCATGAGCGGCGGGACCAGCAGGATCACCGGTCGCTCGTCGGTCTCGGGAGCCGGTGCACCCTCGTCGAAGTAGCGCCGCAGGCGGTACATCGGGGACCGGTCGACGACGGTGAACTGCGACGGCTCGGCGCCGGTCTCGAGGCCGCCGTTGGTGAGCACCTCGAAGCCGTTGCGGGCCGTGGCCGCCAGGCGGTTGACCGACGCTTCGAGGGCCCTACCGCCGGGCATGCCTCCCAGGATGTCCACCATGTCCCCGCCTCCCGTTGAACGTTGCCGCAGTCAGCACATCAAGCTACCGCCAGGCGCGCACCGGACGGCGGTTAACCGCCGATCGCGTCACCTGCGGCGACCCGCGCGGCGACCGGTGCGTCGAGCTTGCCCGCGCGCTGCGCCCAGACCTCGAAGACCACCGAGCAGAACGGCGCCACGGTCGCCACGAGACCGAGGACGATCGTCTTGACGTCCCACTTGCGGACGTACGCGACGGCGAAGGTGAGCACCACCAGGACCATGAAGACGATGCCGTGGGTCATGCCCGGCTTGGCCACCGCCTCCTCGTTCCCGCCGACCCACTTGCCGTACATGCCGATCAGCAGCCACACCCACGTGAGCGCTTCGAGGAAGGCGACCACCTTGAAGGCGGCGACGATCTTGGACGCGACGGACTCGTTCATGGGTTCCTTCACTGGGTGGGGACGGTGATGATGAGGGCGTCGCCCTGGCCGCCGGCGCCGCACAGCCCGGCCGCGCCGGTGCCGCCGCCACGGCGGGCGAGCTCCAGCGCGAGGTGCAGCACGATGCGGGCGCCGGACGCCCCGAGCGGGTGGCCGATCGCGATCGCGCCGCCGTCGACGTTGACCTTCTCGGCGTCGACGCCGAGATCGGCCGTGGACGCGAGGCCCACCGCCGCGAAGGCCTCGTTGATCTCGAGCAGGTCGAGGTCGGTGGGCGCGATGCCCTGCTTCTCGCAGGCCTTCTTGATGGCGTTCGAGGGCTGGTGCTGCAGCGAGGAGTCGGGGCCGGCGACGACGCCGTGCGCGCCGATCTCGCAGAGGTACTCCAGGCCCAGCTCCTGCGCGCGGCTCTTGCGCATCACCACGACGGCGACCGCGCCGTCGGTGAGCTGCGAGGCGTTGCCGGCGGTGATGCTGCCGTCCTTGGCGAACGCCGGGCGGAGCTTGGCCAGCGATTCGGCGGTGGTATCGCCGCGGACGCCCTCATCCTCGGCCACGCGGACCGGCTCGCCCCGGCGCTGCGGGATCTCGACGGGGACCACCTCGTCCGCGAACTTGCCGGCGGTCCATGCGTCGGCGGCCTTGCGGTGCGAGGCGGCGGCGAACGCGTCCTGCTCCTCGCGGGAGTAGGTGACGGTGTCGGTGGTGTTGAGCTGCTCGGTGAGGCCGCCCATCGGCTGGTCGGTGAACACGTCGTGCAGGCCGTCGTAGGCGGTGTGGTCGAGCATCTCGACGCTGCCGTACTTGTGGCCCTCGCGGCTGCCCGTGAGGATGTGCGGCGCCTGGGTCATGGACTCCTGGCCGCCGGCCACGACCACGTCGTACTCGCCCGCGCGGATCAGCTGATCGGCGAGCGCGATGGCGTTGATGCCCGAGAGGCACATCTTGTTGATCGTCAGCGTGGGCACGTCCCACGGCACGCCGCCGGCGACCGCGGCCTGGCGGGCGGGCATCTGCCCCGCGCCCGCGGTGAGCACCTGGCCCATGATCACGTAGTCGACGGTGCTCGGGTCCACGCCGCTCTTGTCGAGCGCGCCGCGGATCGCGACGGCGCCGAGATCGGTTCCGGACTGCGACTTGAGCGCGCCGAGCAGCTTGCCGAACGGGGTGCGGGCCCCGGCGACGATGACGGACGGGTCGGGGTTGGCCACTTGTTCCTCCTAGGCGGCGATTGCTCCTGGACACACGCTACATTCGGACAATGACCGCAAGCGAATCGCATCCGGAAGCAGCCGCCCTCCCGGCCGAGTACGTGCTCGGCATCGACCACGTGGGGGTCGCGGTCGCCGACTTCGACGCCGCCGTGCGCTGGTACGCGGACGTGCTCGGCTTCGTCTGCACCCACGAGGAGGTCAACGAGCCGCAGGGCGTGCGCGAGGGCATGCTCTCGCCCGCCTCGTTGCTGGCGGCGGGCGGCGCCGCCTCCTCCGCGGCCCAGATCCAGGTGCTGGCACCGCTCGACGAGAACTCGACGATCGCCAAGTTCCTCGACCGGAACGGGCCGGGGATGCAGCAGCTCGCGTACCGGGTGTCGGACCTGGACGAGGTCGTCGAGCACCTGCGTGAGAAGGGCGTGCGGCTGCTGTACGACGCGCCGCGCAACGGCACGGCCGGTTCGCGGATCAACTTCCTGCACCCCAAGGACGCGGGCGGGATCCTCGTGGAGTTGGTGGAACCCGCTGCGGCGCACTGATCCGGCAGTACCGATTCGGTAGTAACGATTCGGACGCCAAGCGACTGCTGGTCGCCGTCCGCGGGGGGAACCCACGTAACATCGGAGTATGGCGAATTCGGACAACTCCTCGGGCGGACCGGCCCCCGCACCGTTCGCGGTGGTCCTCCGCGGTTACGACCGCGACCAGGTCTCCGAGCAGTTCCACCGTTACCAGGCTGAGCTGCGGGTTCTCGCGGCCGACCGGGATGCGGCGTCGGCGCACGCGCGCGAGCTGACGGACCTGCTCGACGAGGCACAGGACGAGATCGACAACCTCCGCCGCGAGGTGGACCGGCTGTCGGTGCCCCCGACCACCGCGGAGGGCATGAGCGACCGCATCGCCCGCATGATGCGGCTGGCGTCGGACGAGGCGTCCGAGATCCGTGCGGCTGCGCAGAACGAATCGGCCGAGGTGCGCTCGCTGGCCCGGCAGGAGGCCGAGGCCACCCGTCGCGAGGCGGACCGGCTGCGCGCGGACATGACGGCGCGGCGCGAGGCCATGGAGGCGGAGCACACGTCGACCATGGACGACGCCCGGGCCGAGGCCGAGCGCATCGTGGCCGAGGCTACGGCGGAGGCCGAGAAGCTGTCGCGGGATGCCGCCGAGAACCGCGAGCGCGTGCAGAACGATTTCGACCTGGCGATGTCGATGCGCCGGGACAAGGCGATCACCACGATCACCGAGCTGGAGGAGGCGTCCAAGGCCGAGGCCAAGGAACGCGTGGACTCCGCGAACGATCGCGCCGAGCAGACGCTCAACACCGCCAACGCCACGGCGGAGCAGAAGCTCGAGGAGACCAACACCAGGATCGCCAACCAGGTGGCCAACGCCAAGCGGATCACGGAGGACATGCAGTCGCTGCGCGCCTCCATCCTGGATCAGCTCGAGACCGTCCGCCGGCAGCTCTCGCTCGTCCCCGAGGCGCTCGCGCCCGGCGGTGAGGAGACGCAGGTGGTCGGGAAGAGCGTGCCGCCGGCGCAGTACTCCCCCGCGCAGCCCCCGAAGGCGGATCAGGTGGCCGACGAGGGGCCGACCGCGGCCCAGCGGGCCGAGGAGACCCTCGGTTCGGACGATTTCGCCGCTGCGGACTAACCGCGGCGGCCCGCCTCCCGGCGCCAGCACCCGGCGTGCCAATGCCGACGGTCCGCGACGCCCCCGGAATCCGCGGCCGGCCAGACCACGACGTGCGCGGTACCGGCCGCGATCACCTGGTGGCAGCCGGGGCAGCGGTAGTCCTTGACGGCGCCGCTGCCGGTCACGGTGCGCACCTGGTAGGCGTCCTCCCCGAGCTCCACGCGAGTGCCGAACCCGCCCGCGCTCAGCGGCCTCGCCGGTGCCCCCGAGCGCTTACGCGAGACCGGACGGCGCCCCATCAGAACAGCTTGTAGGACGTGTCCTCGGTGCCGCGCAGCGCGTCGTAATCGACGGTGACGCACCGGATGCCCCTGTCCTCGGCGAGGGTCCGAGCCTGAGGCTTCACCTGCTGCGCGGCCAGGATCCCGGTGACCGGCGCGATGAGCGGATCACGGTTGAGGAGCTCGAGGTACCGGGTCAGCTGCTCCACGCCGTCGATCTCCGCGCGCCGCTTCACCTCGACGGCCACGGTCCCACCGTCCGCGGAGCGGCACAGCAGGTCGACGGGGCCGATCGCGGTCATGTACTCGCGGCGGATCAGGGTGTAGCCGTCACCGAAGGTGTCCGTGTGCTCGGCCAGTAGTTCCTGCAGGTGCGCCTCGACGCCGTCCTTCACGAGGCCGGGGTCGACCCCGAGCTCGTGGCTGCTGTCGTGCTCCACCTCGCCGATGAGGATCCGCAGTTGTTCCTCGGCCTTGTTGCGCACGATCCACAGTTGCCGCCCCTCGGGCAGTTCCTCCGCCCCCTCGCCCGACGGTGCCGTCTCGAGCCAGCAGGGCGGGCTCATCCAGTTGAGGGGCTTGTAGGCGCGATCGTCGGCGTGAATGCTGACGGAGCCGTCGGCCTTCACCAGAATGAGGCGCCGGGCCATGGGGAGGTGGGCGGTGAGCCGTCCCACGTAGTCGACCTGGCATTCGGCAATCACGACACGCACGGCCTCCACCATACGGCACCCGCCCCGGCCGGCGGCGGCCGCGCCGGGCCCCGGAAACGCGCCGGAGACAGCGAAAACCCCCGGGGCGGAGAGCATTTCTGCTCATCACGCCCCGGGGGCTCTCG
>NZ_HE997628.1:0-27966 GCF_000312385.1 Tsukamurella sp. 1534
AAGAATGATCCCTGGTCGGAACGTTTTCCGGCCGGGGATTACTTCTATCCGGATCGGCGAGGGTGCCAGAGTGTGCCAACGCGTGGTGAATCCGCCCCGATCTGGCCCGTCTGCTAGCGGCCCCGAATCCGGTTCGCCTAGGTCGTTCCTCACGGCCGGGCTCGGCGGGTCCCGTGTCAGATCGACTCGCCGGATAGTGCTGCGAGCAACTTGGTCATGGCGCTGCTCGCGCTGTCGGTGGCGGTAGGACCCAGTGCGGCAAGGCTGGCCACGAGGGCTGCGAGTTCCGGAATCGAGAGCGTGACTGTGGCGCCGCCGGCCACGGTGATGAGTGAGACGCCGCCACTGGGCCCGGCCGAGAGGCAATGGGGAGGCCGCAATCCCTGAGTCTTGCGAGGTCTCGTTCGATGCTCCGGACGGAGCAGCCCACCTCGTGCGCTAACCGCGTTGTGTTCGTCGTTCGCCCTCGGCGGGCAGCGAGGATCTCTACGACTCGCTGCTGGCGCTCCACTCTCCGGAGTGTCAGGTAGGGGTCTCGGGAGGCGCTGGCGAGGTCGGCGGCTGGTCTCATAGACCCCGACCCTATTTCCGCCACCAGCGTGACGGGGTTCGATTCTAGGGTCGAGGTATGACTCCACAACACTTCGCTCTCAGTGCGACAACCGACTTCTTCGATTCCTATCGAGACGCTCTTCTGGCCCGGGACGTCGATCGCATCGCCGAGGCCTATCACTGCCCCGCGCTCATCGCGTTCCCGGGCAACGCCATCGCGGTGACGTCTCCGCAACAGACGCAGGACTTCTTCCGTCGAGCGATCGATCAGTACGCCGGCGTCGAAGCGGTCACATCCACGATCGAGCTGCTCGCCGCGACGGAACACAGCATCTGGGCAGACGTCACGTGGAGCTATGGAGGCGTGCCGCCGGACGAGCGGATGGTCTATCAGCTACTGGCCACCGGCGACGGCTGGCGGATCGGAGTCCTGACGCCGATGTGAATCACGGGCTCGGGATGCCCAGGCTTCCAGGTACGTACGTACCGGAAAACCTGAAGGGTGCTAGAGGCGGATCGTCGAATGTGCCAAGAGTGTCCCAAGACATACGCGCACAGGCCTGTACACGCTGGACGGTGAGAGGGACTCTACCTGGACGGATTCACGCGTGCTGACGAGCGCTGCACCCCCCCGGATTCAGACTGGCAGTGTGGGGTCAGGGGTTCTCGTATCCGGGTCCGACGGTCCGCGGCCGGCTCCCACCCGCGCGAGCGCGATCGGTGGCAGGATCGCGGCCATGAGCGACGATGCGATTCACGACCGGATTCAGGGCCTCATCGACACGGAGCACGACCTGCGGAGCAAGCTGGGCGCGGGCGAGATCAGCGCCGACGAGGAGCACGAGCGGCTGCGGAACATCGAGACCCAGCTCGATCAGGCGTGGGACCTGCTGCGCCAACGCCGGGCCAAGCGCGAGTTCGGCGAGAACCCGGGTGAGGCGGAGGCCCGCTCGGCCACCACTGTGGAGAACTACCGCAACTGACACCGACTCCCGGGGTGGCCGCCGACCGTAGGATCCCTCCGTGGAGATCCTCGAGTTCGGCACCGGCGGTGAGTGGGAGTCCTGGCTCGAACGGCACCACGACGCGGCGCCCGACGCCTGGCTGCGGATCGCCAAGCGCGCCTCGTCCGTCCCCGGCATCACCATCGGGGAGGCGCTCGACGGTGCGCTGTGCTTCGGCTGGATCGACGGGCAGCGCCGGTCGAACGACGCCGATTCCTTCCTCCAGCGGTACTCGCCGCGCAGGCGGACCAGCTCCTGGTCGCAGATCAACGTCGAGAAGTTTGAGGCGCTCGCCGCCGCGGGACGCGTGCGCCCCGCGGGCTACGCCGAGGTCGAGCGGGCCCGGGCGGACGGCCGCTGGGACGCCGCCTACGCGTCGCAGGCCGCGGCCGAGGTGCCGCCCGACCTCGCCGGCGCGCTCGCCGCGAGCCCACGTGCGGCCGCCGCGTTCGAGGCGCTCGGCCGCACCGGCCGCTACACCGTGATCCTGGCGCTGCTCAAGGCGCGGAACCCCGAGCGGCGCAGGGAACTCCTGGACCGGGCGATCGGGGACCTGGAGTCGCGGTAGCCTCCGAGCGTGGGCGAGTTCCTGATCCGGGCGGTGCGCCCGGCCGATGCCGACGAGCTCGGTGCCGCGCACGTGGCGATCTGGCGCGCCGCGTACGCGGGTCTCCTGGAGCGCGCGAAGCTCGACGCCCTCGACCCCGCCGCGAGCGCGGCCCGCTGGCGCGACACGATCATCCCCGCGACCGCCGAGCAGGAGCGCTCCGGCGTCCGCACCCGCTGCGCGGTGCACGTCGCGACCGGCCGCCTCGCGGGATTCGCGACCGGCGGCACCCCGCGCGACGAGGCCCCGCCGCGGCCGGCGGAACTGTGGTCGCTCAACGTGATCCCCGAATTCCACGGCGCCGGGGTGGCGGAGGCGCTCATGACGGCGGCGATCGGGGACCGGGCGGCCTACCTCTGGGTGCTCCGCGGGAACGCCCGCGCCGTCGCGTTCTACCGCAAGCACGGGTTCGAGCGTGACGGGGCGACGAAGACCGACGAGCGGTGGGCCTGCACCGACGAGCGGATGGTGCGGCCGTGACGGGCCCCGCGACCGCGCCGCGGTTCGGCTCGGCGCCGTTCGCACTGTCGGTCCTCGACAACGCGCACACCGCGGTCGGCTCGACGGTCGAGGACGCCTACCGCGCGGTGATCGACCTCGCGCAGCTCGCCGAACGTCGCGGCTACCACCGGTTCTGGATGTCCGAGCACCATGCGATGCCGGCGGCCGCCACGCCGTCGCCGCAGCTGATGCTCGCGCGGCTCACGGGCGAGACGTCGCGGATCAGGCTGGGCGCGGGCGGCGTGATGCTGCCCAACCACGCGCCGCTGGTGATCGCCGAACAGTTCCGGATGCTCGACGCGCTCGCCCCCGGGCGGATCGATCTCGGCCTGGGCCGGGCCCCGGGCACCGATGCCGCCACAGCGGCGGCACTGCGGCGGCACCGCACAGCGAACGACGAGTTCCCGCAGCAGGTGGTGGAGCTGCTCGGCTTCCTCGCGGACCGGTTCCCGCCCGGCCACCCGTACCACGCCGTGCACGCCGTCCCCGGGCCGTGGCAGGCGGAGCAGAACCGGGTGCCCGCGCCCGCCACCGCGCCGGAGGCGTGGATCCTCGGCACCTCCGCGCAGTCGGCGCAGCTGGCTGCGCGATTGGGCCGGCCGTACGCCTTCGCCCTGCAGTTCGGCGGCGGCGATGCGGCGGCCGCGCTCGACCTGTACCGCGGCGCCTTCCGGCCGTCGCCCGTGCTCGCCGCGCCGTACGCCGCGAGCAGCGTGGGCGCGGTGGCCGACCACGACGCCGAGCGCGCGGAGGCGCAGGCGCGCAGCGCCGCGATGGCGATGCTGCGCATGGTCACCCGCCGGAGCTACGCTCTGCTGCCACCCGACGAGGTGGCGGAACACCCCGCGACGGACGAGGAGCGGCGCGTCCTCGACGGCTACACCGAGCGGTTCGTCAACGGCACACCAGCGCGGGTGGCGTCACGCCTGGACGCGCTGCACGCGCGAACGGGCGCCGACGAGATCATGCTCGTCACGATGGGACCGTCGCGGGAGGCGCACCGTCGGACCGTCGACCTGATCGCCGACCATTACGCGCCGGAACCACCGGGCGCCTGAGGCCTCCGTCCCGTCACGGCGCACACCATCGCGACCGCGACCGCGACCCACAGCGCCGGCGCGACCCAGGCGTCGGCGTGCCCGACGCCGGCCATCCAGCCGATGTCCGTCGCCTCACCGAGCCGGAGGGTGGCCTGCCCGTACATCCCGACGGGGAACACGATCGACCACAGGGCGAGCCGGAAGAACGCGACGCCGGGGGAGCGGCGCCACTGCCACGCGGTGAGCGCGATCAGCAGCGGCGCGAGCCAGGTGGCGAACGCCCACAGGCACACGCACACGGCGATCACGAAGTCGGCGGACACGATTCGCTGCTCCGCGGGCAGCGCCGCCACCTCGGATCCTGCCAGCACCGAGATCGCGGCGGAACCGAAGAACACCCAGTACGGCGCGACCTCGTCGCCGGGGTGCAAGGGGGAGAGCATCATCCGCGCCGCGACCAGGGCGGCGACCAGCACCAGCTGCGCCATGCCGAGGCCCCACCACAGCGTCGCCACTTCGGCGAGACCGTGCCCGGGCAACTGCGGTGCGAGCAGGCCGGCCACCACCGCCACGGACTGCGTCGCGACGCCCCACAGGAACCACGTCCCGTCCGCGCCCCGCAGCGGGTCCGCGCCTGCGGACGCCGTGTTGTCGATGACCCGTTGCGCGGGAACGAGATACCCCAGCACGAGCCACAGCAGCATCCCGGCCGCTCCGACCGCCAGGGCCGGCTGCGTCCGGCCGAGCAGCGCGAGGTACCCCGCCAGCACGGAGGTGCCCGCGGGCACCGCCATCGCCGTGAACCCCGCCGCCGCGACCTCTGCGCGCAGGGCTGACGGGGTGTGCAGCCGCACCACCGCGACCGCGGCGAGACCGGCGAACGCGACGGCGGCGATGCAGAACAGGGCGTTCCCGGCGGCGTCCGCGCCGGTCGAGCGCAACAGCGTGGCCACGATCCCCGTCGCCATGACGAAGGCGAATCGTCCCAGTGCATGACCGGGAGCCGGGGCGACGAGACGGTTGGACGCGAACGGGTTCACCCCTCGATTCTCACCCCGCAGGAGCCGGTGCGGTTCAGGGGAGGGGGTCGAGCATGCGGTGCCGGGTGCGGAGCGCGATCGCGACGGGGTCCTCGCGGCGCCGCGCGTTGCGGCCGGGCGCGGGGCGCACGTCCAGTTCCCGCACGGTGGGGACGGTGCCGCAGCGCGGGCACAGGCCGGAGTCCTCGATGTCGGTACCGCACACGGCGTGCCCGAAGATCCTGCCGGGGTGGTCGGCGGTGAGGTGGCGTTCTCCCCAACGGCTCAGGCTGAACACGGTGGGCCACAGGTCTTCTCCGGCCTCCGTGAGCAGGTACTCCACGCTTCTCCCCGCCGGGTGGCGTTCCAGTACGCCGGCGTCGACGAGGGTGTCGAGCCGATCCGTGAGCACGCCGCGGGAGACGTCGAGGTGGGCCAGCAGATCACTGAAATGGCGCACCCCGTAGAAGCAGTCGCGCAGGATCAGCAGCGTCCAGCGCTCGCCCACCACCTCGAGGGCGCGGGCCAGGAAGCATCCCTGCGCGTCGTACCCGGTTCCCAGTGCCACGCCTCGATCCTACAATACGGGTCTTGTGAACAGACTCATTATCGGCGATGATGAGTCTCATGACCAGACTCGAAGGCGGCTATCCGCGGGTTCTCGCGACGGTCGCCGCGAGCACGCTGCTCGCGATGCTCGCGTACGCAGGTCCCCTGGGGAACGCGGTCACCCTCAACGCCGCTCTCGGGGCGTCGGCCGCGGGGGCCACCTGGATCTTGGCCTCGATGAGCGTGGGCCTCGCGGCCGCGCTGGTCACCGCGGGCGTCGTCGCCGACCGGATCGGCCATCGCCGGGTGTTCGTGCTCGGTGCCGCGGTGTTCGTCGCGGCGAACCTGGCGTGCGCTGCCGCCGGCACCACCGTCCCGTTCGTCGCCGCCCGGATCGTCGCGGGGATCGGTGCGGCGGGGATGATCGCGACCGGCCTCGGCCTGGTGGCGGCGGTCAGCGAGCACGACGGGCACCGCGCCAAGACGGCGGTGTGGTGGAGTTCGTCGATGGGCGCGGGGATCGCGCTCGGCCCCGTGCTCACCGGCGTGCTGGATCCGGCCGGTGCCTGGCGGGCGTTCTACCTCCTGCTCGCCGCGGCCGGGGCGGCCCTGGGGTGGGCGGCGATGCGCATCCCGCCGCGGGCGCCGCAGCACCCGGATCGCGCCCTCGACGTGCTCGGTTTCATGCTGCTCACCGGCGCGCTGACCACCGCGGTGGCGGCGATCGTGGAGGTGCGGGCGGGCGCCGGCGTCGTTGCCGCCGTGCTCGGCGGCGCCGCCGTGGTGCTCACCACCGGGCTCGTCGCGAGCCAGCGGTACGGCCGCGGCGCACTCGTCGATCCCGCGCTCTTCCGCCGACCTCGATTCCTGGGCGCCACGGCCGCGGCGTTCGGCACCGGCGTCGGGGTGATCTCGGCGATGTCCGTCGCCTGCACCTTCGTGGTGCGCGGGTTGGGATTGAGCACGCTGCAGGCCGGCGCGCTGCTCGCGCTCTGGTCGGCGACGAGCGCGGGTGCGGCCCTGGGATTCTCGCGTCTCGCGACGGTGCTGTCCGGAACGACACACCTGGTGGGCGGCCTGGCCGGGGTCGCCGTGGGGCTCCTGCTCATGTCCGGGCTGTCCGACGGTGCGTCCCCGTTCCGCCTGGTGCCGGGGCTCCTCGTGGCGGGCGTCGCCTCCGGCCTGCTCAACACCGGCCTGGCCCGGGAGGCCCTCGCGAGCGTGCCCTCGAGCAGCGCGGCGATGGGCAGCGGCGTGAACAACACTGCGCGGTACGTGGGCTCCTCCCTGGGGATCACCCTCGCGGGGGTTCTGGCGTCCGGCGCGGCCGGCGCCGTAGCGGGGTGGAACCTGATCGCGACGTCGGCGGCGGCGGCCTCGCTCGCCTGCGGGGCGGTCGTGCTCCTCCTCGCCCGCCGCACGCGGGAGTCCGCGGCCGGCCGGGGCGCAGCGTCCGCCCGAGTTTCCGACTAGCAGATTCCACCACGAACTTCGGCCGCTCCGTACACAATCGTGGGCACCTCGTCCGCTGATGATGTGGCTCCGACGGCGGACGTCACTGACCCGGAGGTGGCCGATGCAGTCGTGATCCGAGATCGTCGATGACTTCAGCCGGAACTGGTTGATCTACGCGTCCATGCCGGTCATCGCGGCCCTCATCGGCTGGGGAACCAAACTGGTCGCCATCCGAATGATGTTCCGGCCGCAGAAGTTCAAGGGCATCGGAAAGATCGGCTGGCAGGGGATCATCCCGCGGCGCGCTCCGCAGATGGTGGAGATCCTCTGCGACACGCTCACCGGGAGGCTGATCTCGTCGCGCGAGATCGCGGAGAAGATCGACGGTGCCGAGGTGGCCGCCCTCGTCGAACGTCCGGTGCGTACCGAAGTCGGACGGATCACCCGCGAGGTGATGGCCGAGTACCAGCCGACGCTGTGGAACGTGCTTCCGCCCGTGGCGCAGGACCTCATCGTCGAGCGCGTCCAGGACGCCTCGCCCGATGTGGTCGTGCGGATCACGGAGTCCCTCGCGGAGAACATCGACGACGTCTTCGATCTGCAGGCGATGGTCACGGAGGAGTTCCTCGCGGACCCGGACACGCTCGAATCCATGTTCCTCGACGTGGGCCGCAGGGAGTTCGCGTTCATCCGTCGCAGCGGCCTGGTGTTCGGCTTCATGATCGGCCTCGTCCAACTCGTGGTGTGGGCGCTGTTCCACAACCCCTATGTCATGCCGCTGTTCGGCCTGTTCACGGGCTGGTTCACGGACTGGGCCGCGCTGCGCCTGATCTTCAACCCGAAGGAGCCGAAGAAGTACCTCGGCGTGATCACCTGGCAGGGCCTGTTCCTCAAACACCGCATCCCGGTGTCGCAGGAGTACGGCACGCTCATCGCGTCGCGCGTACTGACCTCGGATCGGCTGGTCCGGGGAGTGTTCACGGGCAAGCTCTCCCAGAAGGTCGTGGTGCTCGTCGCCGACGAGATCGAGGAGGCGCTGCGCGACAACCTGGGCGACCTGGAGCAGTTCGTCGGCGTCGACCCCGCGAAGCTGCCCCTGCTCAAGGAGCTGGGGATCAAGGAGCTTCCCGGCCTGGGCGCCGCGGACGTGGGCGAGCTGCCCGTCGGGAACCTCCTGGGGGTGGTGTCCAGCGTCGTGAGCGGTCCCGTGCGTGGGGTGACCGGCACGGGCCTGGATCTCGCGCACATCCAGCCGATGTGCAACGCCGCGGCCGCCGACGTGGTCGCGGCGCTGCCGTCGATGCTGACGGGGGCGGAGGAGTACCTCACGCGCGTCATGGAGATCCAGCCGATCATGGCCGAGAAGATGGCGGCGATGACGCCCGAGGAGTTCGAGGGCGTGCTGCGGCCGGCGTTCCAGGCCGACGAGCGGACGCTGATCATGGTCGGCGCGATCCTGGGTTTCCTGGTCGGCGAGCTCCAGGTGCTGATGGTGGAGCACCTCACGCACTGAAATGTGATCCGTGTCACAACGCATTGCGTAATGATTACGCGCCTGCGTAATCTCTTCATTACGCAAACGCGTAACAAACACAGACACACCACCCAGGAGGACCATCATGGCAACCACCAAGAACAGCGCGAAGAAGGCCGCCACCGAGCCGTCGATCAGCAACTTCCTGTCCGGCGTCGTCGGGAACACCAAGGACCTCGTCGACAACCTGATCGAGAACGCCGAGAACGCCGAGAAGAAGGCGCGCAAGGGCGCTCACAAGATCGCCAAGAAGGACGTCAAGCAGCTGCGCAAGCAGACCGAGAGCCTGAACGACCAGGTCAAGAAGCTCTCCAAGGTCACCAACACCAAGTGATCAGGGGCCTCCCCCTCAGCATTCGAGAGTCACCCGGGAACCACGGCGATCGTGTCCCGGGTGACTCTGCGTCGGGCGGCGCGGCGGTAGGCTGGACGTCCGAGGGTTCGGCGACGAGGAGGGGTATGACCGGCGAGGATCCGTACCTGATCAAGCGGTACTCCAATCGCAAGCTGTACGACTCCGTCCGGCGCCGCTTCACCACGCTCGACGAGATCGCCGGCCTGCTCGACGCGGGCGTCCGCGTCGTCGTCCGCGACCACGACGTGGGCACCGATCGCACCGACGAGGTGCTCGCCCAGGTGCTCCGCAGGCAGGCGCAGAGCCGGCCCCGCTCCACCAGCCTTCTGGCAGACCTCCTCCGCGCGCCCGCCGAGGTCGCGCAGACCGTCACGGGTATCGCCTCGCCCGACGACTCCGAGGACGCCGCCGCCGCCGAAACCGGCGCGGAGGCGAAGTCGAAGCCCGCGAAGAAGTCGTCCGGCGGAAAGACGAAGACGGCGAAGCAGACCGAGTCCGACGATGCCGACGGCGACCGTCGCGACGACGAGATCCGGGAGCTCCGCGAACAGGTCAGCCAGCTCACCGAGGCCGTCACGCTGCTGCTCAAGGACAAGGCGAAGGACACGTCGAGCGACGACTGATCCGTCGCTCACGGTGGAGTCAGGTGCGCCCGCAGCCGGTCGAGGAACACCGCCTGCGCCTTCACCAGTTTCTCTGCGGCCTCGTCGAGGCCGAACCACGCCGCGCGGTCGACCTCGGGGAAGCTCTGCACCCGTCCCGAGCCGCGCGGCCATTCGAGCTCGAACTCGTTGGAGCGGATGGACTCCGCGTCGAAATCGCCCTCGCGAGCGAACACCGTGACCGTCTTGCCCCCGGACTGGCGCACCGAGCCCAGCGGCACCGTCGGGCCTCCGGGCGCAGCGGAGCCCATCTCCTCGTGGAACTCCCGCTCGGCCGCGGCCAGCGGCTCCTCGTCGGTGTAGATCCCCTTGGGGACGGACCAGGCGTGCGCGTCCTTGCGCGCCCAGAACGGGCCGCCCATGTGGGCGATCAGCACCTCGGGTGCGGCGCCCGTGGTGCGGTACAGCAGCAGCCCTGCGCTCGTCGTCACCCTGCGCACCCTATCCGTCCGGTGCGGGCCGGCGTACCGTCGTGGGAAACCCCGTGTTGGGAGGTCGAAGGCCATGTCCGAGTACAGAGTGCGGCCCGCGCGGACGCGCGCCGAGGGCGGCGCCTCCGAGCGGACCGTCACCGTGGCCACCACCCTTCCGGACGGTGAGGTGCTGGTGATCCCCGTGGCGGACATGAGCCGCCAGCACGACGCCGAGGCCCTGGGCCGGGCTGGGATCCGCCCGAAGCCCGGCGGCGGTCAGCCGGCCCGCGACTGACGCCGGGTCAGGACGAAGTTCGCGACGCCCGCGCCGAACACGACGAGGGCGGCGGCGACGGGCGCCGCCTGCGCCGCACCGGTGCCGCTCCACTCGGCGATCTCGCCGTTGACGGCGGACGCGAGCGACTGGCCCAGGATCACGCCCGAGCCCATGATCGTCATGACGGTCGCGGACCGCCCTACGGGGCTGCGGTCGGCACCCAGGCTGAACTCGGTCACCAGAGTCGGGCCCACGCCCACACCGGCGAGGGCGAGCCCGGCCACCAGCCACGGGAGCGACGGGGCCGCGGCGATCAGGACGGCGCCCACCAGCAGCACCAGGGAGAACGACACCCAGCGCCACGCGACCGTGAAGCGTTCGGGCAGAAGGGCGGAGCCCAGCGCGAGCGCGGCGGACCCGACGCCCATGACGCCGTAGAACAGGCCCGCCGCCTCCGCATTGCCGGCATCCCGCATGAAGGCGGTGAGGCCCGTGAGAGTGGTGCCGAAGAACAGCCCCATGCCGAACACGCCGACGACCGGGGCGAGCAGCGTGGGGCGGAACAGCTCACGCGCCGGCGCCTGGACCACCGCGCCGCCGTCACCGGTGGGAACCGCACGGGCGCTGGGGTGCAGCGCGAAGGACGTGACGAAGAGCGCAGTGAGAACGGCCGCGCCGATCATCGGCGCGGCGGGGCTCATCGTGGTCGCCAGCAGGCCCACGATCACCGGCCCGAACACGAAGATCACCTCGTCCGCGGCGGATTCGTACGCCATCACGGACATCAGGGTCTTGACCCGTCGCCGCTCGGGGAGGCGGGTGGTGATCATCGTGACCAGGCGGCTGCGGGACATGGGCCCCACCTGCGGCGCGCTGGCGCCGACCAGGGCCGCCGACGCGAGCACCGTCCAGGCCGGTAGCGGGCTGAACACGACCCACGTCATGAGCAGCAGCGCAAGGCTGTTCACGATTCCGGCGCCGAGCACGGCGCGACGCTGGCCGAAGCGGTCCGCCGCCGCGCCCACGAGCGGGCCCACCGCGGCGGCGCCGATGCCGACCATCGCGGAATTGAGGCCCGCGAAGGCCAGCGAATCCCGCCCCGCGACGACCAGGGTGAGCACCCCGATCACCATCATGGCGAAGGGGAGGCGCGCGACGAGCGCGATGGGGAAGTAGGTCGGGCCCGCCACGGACAGCAGGCTCTGCTCCTGCGCGGTGTCGGCGTTCCTGTCACACACGGTGGCGGTCACCGGGATTCCTTCCTGCGGCTGCACCGCCGCGACGCTTGACGTGCCGCCTTGGAAGCCCGCAGGCCGTGCCAGGTAGATACACGGATTTCGGTACGCGGCCGCAAAGACCGCCCAAACATCCTACCAAATGGCGCGGTCGATCGCTACCCGGGAACGCGCACCACCTCGAGCGGAACGGTCCTGGTGAGTGCGAATCCCAGGTGCTCGTAGAGCCTCCGCGCGGGGTTGTCGTCGGAGGTGTGCAGGAACGGCGTCTCGCCCCGCTCGCGGATCCCGTGTCCGACGGCGCGGATCAGTCGCGAGGCGAGGCCGTGCCCGCGAGCCTCGGGTGCGGTGCAGACGGCGCTGATCTCGGTCCATCCCGCGGGGTGCATGCGTTCGCCCGCCATGGCGATGAGCGCGCCGTCGGCGTCGCGTACGCCCAGGTACGTGCCGAGCTCGATGGTGCGCGGCAGGAACGGCCCGGGCTCGGTGCGGCGGACGAGCGCGGTCATCTCCGGCACGTCGGAGGCGGTGAGCCGCACCGCCTCGGCGTCGGGTGCGGTGACCAGGGCCGTGCCGTCGTACTGCACGAGGCCGATCCGCTCGACCACGGCCCAGTCGTCGGGGAGGGGGGTGGCGCGGTCCCGCAGCAGGGCGATCGCGCCGGGACCGGCCAGGTGGGCGACGTCGGCGTAGTCGTCGGCCGTCAGGTCGCGCGGATGTCCGTAGAACACCGAGACGTCCGGCTGGTAGCGGACGATGTTCCCGCTGACCTCGCTGAACCGGGCCTGCGGGCCGGTGAGGGCGGCGTTGATCGGGTCCGCGAGGGCGGCGGTGTCGGTCACCGCGCGATCATCGCAGACCCGTGCGCCGGGAGGCGGGCCGGGCGCACGCGCCGGGAATCAGGCGGCTGCGGCGGTCTCGGCGAGGCGCGGGAGCACCACGTCGCGCCAGCCGGGCCTCATCCGCTCGAACGCGGCGGCCATCCGCTTATCGTCCAGGTCGAATCCACTGTGCTCCAAGAACACCCGCGTTCCGCGCCCCTCGGGTTCCAGCGTCCAGCGCAGCGTCCACTGCGGGGTGAAGGTGTAGACGAACAGTCGCGGCGGATCGGATTCCAGGACGCGGCAGGGCTGTTCGCCGAAGCCGGGCATGTCGAGCGTGAACTCGTGCCCCACGTCGGCGGCGATCTCGCCGCGTGCCCACCAGCGCTCTACAAGCTCCGGCTCGGTGAGGGCGCGCCACACGGCGGCGGGGGAGGCGGCCACGAAGTGATCCAGGGTGATGCTCGTCATTCCAGGTCCTCTGCGACATCGGCCAGCGCGGACAGGCGTGCGCGCCAGAACTTCTCGAACGGGTGCAACCACTCGTTCAGGTCCGCCAGCGGATCGGCGGTGAGCCGGTAGATCCTCCGGCGGCCCGACGGGGTGTCCGCCACCAGCCCGGCGTCGCGGAGCACCTTGAGATGTTCCGCCACAGCCGGCCTGCTCAGGGCGAACCGCTCGCTGAGCTCGCCCGCGGCGAGCGGGCCCGCGGCGAGGATCTGCAGCAGCTCGCGGCGTACCGGATTGGCGAGCGCGAGGAAGACGCGATCGGTGGTGTCGGCCTGCGTGGTCACGAATCGAGAATATGTCGGAAGATTCCGACGTGTCAACTATCTCCGACGCTTCGACGGATCGGTGGCGGACGGGGTGGGCGGCACCGTCGAATCCGGGCGTACCAGGCCCGGCCCGCGAGCGGGCCGGCCGCGCATTGAGTGAATTCGGCGCGATTCCTCTCACGTTGCCCCCTACGATGGGCGGCTATGGACCTGAAGGGCATCGTCACAGCGCCGTTGCGCGTCGCATTCTCCACTGCGGACGCCGCAATGTCGGCAGTCGAGGGCGGTGTGGCCGTCACGCGGTTCGCCGTGCAGAACGTAGAATCGGAGGTGAGCAACGTTCTGCACGTGGAGTCGGAGATGACCAGCACCACGCCGATGCAGCTGCTGCAGCGCCTCGCGTCGCTGCTCGAGCCCGATCGCCCCGTCGGCATCGTCCTCTCCCGCGGCGGGCCGCTCGATCGCGTGCTCAAGCCCGGCGGCGTCGTGGACCGGCTCACCGAGCCCGGCGGCATGCTGGAGAAGCTCACGGCTCCGGGTGGCCTGCTCGACCAGGCGACCAAGGACGACAGCCCGGTCACCCGGCTCACCGCCGAGGGCGGACCTCTGGACCGGCTCACCCGTCCCGGCGGCGTGGTCGACCAGATCACGGAGTCCGAGGGCGTGCTCGAGCGGCTCACCTCCGAGGGGGGCGTGATCGACAAGCTCACGGCGCCCGACGGGGTGCTGGAGAAGCTCATGACCAAGGACGGCGTGCTGGACAAGCTCACCGAGAAGGGCGGCGTCCTCGACAAGCTGGCGGCCAAGGACGGCGTCCTCGACAAGCTCACCGGCCAGGACGGTCTCATCGACAAGCTGACCGAGCCCGACGGCGTGATCGACCGCGCCATCGCGGACGGCGGCATCGTGGACCAGTTGCTGGGTCAGGAGGGCGCGATCGAGCGTGCCATCGCCCCCGGCGGCACCCTCGACGCGGTCTCGCAGCTCCCCGACGTGGTGGCGGAGCTCAACGAGGCGGTGGCCCTCATGACCGCCGCGGTCAATCCGATGAGCGACCTGGTGAACCGGCTGCCCAAGCGCATCCTCAAGGGGCGCGAGGGCCGGCGCGGCGCGCATCCGCTCGACGACGGTGCGCAGGGCCCGGGACCGGAGGCCCCGGCGGCGCCGGACAGGACGGAGTACCGGCCCGAGTAGCCGGTCGGGGACCTCCGGGGGAACGCCCGGGAAACGGCGCGGTGGCCCTGTTCACCTGCGCGTGAATCCCTGCGTAATCCTTCCCCAACTCCGGCTCGGTGATCTTCCGTGTCGCGGCCCGCGACACTTACTTTCGGCCCATGAAGATCACTGTGCTGGGTACGGGATACCTGGGAGCCACGCACGCGGCGTGCATGGCCGAGCTCGGCCACGAGGTGCTCGGCGTCGACGTCAACCTCAGCAAGATCGCCGCCCTCTCCGAGGGCAAGGTGCCGTTCCACGAGCCCGGTCTGCCCGCGGTGCTCAAGCGGAACCTCGACGCCGGCCGGCTGCGGTTCACCGACTCCTACGAGGAGGCCGGCGAATTCGGCGACGTGCACTTCATCGCCGTCGGCACCCCGCAGCGCAAGGGCGAGTTCGCCGCGGACCTCACCTACGTCAACGCGGTGGTCGATTCGCTGGTGCCGCACCTGCGCCGCGACGCCGTCATCCTCGGCAAGTCGACGGTCCCCGTCGGTACCACCGAGCTGCTGCGGGCCCGCGCGGAGGAGCTCAAGCCCCAGGGCGTCACCGTCGAATTCGCGTGGAATCCCGAGTTCCTCCGCGAGGGGCACGCCGTGCAGGACACGCTGGACCCCGATCGCCTCGTGGTCGGCGTCGAGCCGGGCGGCCGCGCCGAGGAGGTCACCCGCGAGGTGTACGCGCCGATCCTGGAGCGCGAGACGCCGTTCTTCGTGACCGACACCGCCACGGCGGAACTGGTGAAGATCTCCGCGAACGCCTTCCTCGCCACCAAGATCTCGTTCATCAACGCGGTCGCCGAGGTGTGTGAGGCGGCCGGCGCGGACGTGGTGGCGCTGGCGGACGCGATCGGCGTGGACTCCCGCATCGGGCGCCGCTTCCTGGGCGCCGGAATCGGATTCGGCGGTGGTTGCCTGCCCAAGGACATCCGCGCCTTCATGGCCCGGTCGGGCGAGCTGGGTGCGGGGCACATGCACGGCCTGCTCCGGGAGGTGGACGCCATCAACATGAGCCGCCGCACTCGGATGGTGGACCTGGCCCGCGAGGCGTGCGGAGGGTCGCTGCTCGGCGCGAAGGTCGCCGTCCTCGGCGCCGCATTCAAGCCCGACTCCGACGATGTCCGGGATTCCCCGGCACTGAACATCGCCGGCCAGATCCAGCTGCAGGGCGCCGCCGTCTCGGTGTACGACCCGGAGGCGATGGACAACTCGCGCCGCGTGTTCCCGACGCTCGATTACGCCACGACCGCGCTCGAGGCGTGCGAGGGCGCCGACGTGGTGCTCGTGCTCACCGAGTGGAGGCAGTTCCGCGAGCTGGAGCCCGCCGTGGTGGGCTCGGTGGTGCGGCGCCGCACGCTGCTGGACGGCCGCAACTGCATGCCCGCCGACGCCTGGCGGGCCGCGGGGTGGGATTTCCGCGCCTGATCCGGCACTGGACGGATTTGAGTGTACGGGCGTACACTCAAATCTCATGAGTGTGGTCGAGGATCGCCGCCGGGGCGAGGTGCGGGCCCTGGCGGAACTGGGGCTCAACGAGGTCGCGGGTGCCGTGGGTGGCATTCACGGCGTGCACCGGGCGATCTCGGACAGGGTGTTCCGCTACGTCCGGTTCGGTGTCGGCCCCGCGGTCGCCCCGGTGCGGGCGCTGCACGACGGCATCACCGACGGCGTGTACTCGACCATCGGCACCGTCGCCCGCACCGTGGGCCGGGTCGCCGCGGTGGGAGCGGACTGGCCGGGGGAGAGGCCCCCGTCGGAGACGGCGCGCGGCGCCGCCCTCATCGGCGCCGTGCTCGGCCTCATCGGCGACGACCTGGAGGCGGAGGGCTCGCCGCTCGCCGCCGATCCGGTGACGGTCCGCGTGGACGGCGCGATCGTGCACCTCGGCGAGGGGCCGGTGCCGCCCGGCCGGATCGCGGCGGAGGAGGTGTTCGACGGGGCCGGCGGTCGCGTCGTGGTGTTGTTGCACGGCCTGACCGAGACCGAATACGCCTGGGGCGTGGGTGGCGCCGATGCCGACGACTACGGCGTCCGCCTCGCGGTGGACCTCGGCGCCACCCCGGTCTACCTGCGCTACAACACCGGGCGCCACATCAGTGACAACGGCCGGGACGTGGCGGATCTGCTCGAGCAGTTGGCGCGTTCCTGGCCGGTGCCGATCACCGACCTCACCCTGATCGGTCATTCCATGGGCGGCCTCGTCGCCCGCAGCGCGGCCCACCAGGCCTCCGGCCTCGGAATGGACTGGCCCTCAGCGGTATCGGCCACCGTCAGTCTGGGCACCCCGCATCTCGGAGCCCCGCTGGAGAGCGCCGCGCACTACGGCAGTGCCGCCCTCACCGCCGTGCCGGAAACGGCTCCGTTCGGCCGTCTGCTGCGCCGCCGCAGTGCCGGGATCCGGGACCTCCGTGGCGGATCCGTCGTCGACGAGGACTGGCGGGACCGCGACGCCGATGCGCTCGGTCGCGCGGTCGCCGCCGAGGTTCCGCTGCTGGACGGTGCGGCGCACTACTTCGTGGCGGCGACGGTGACCCGCGACGCCCGGCACCCCGTCGGGCGGCTGCTGGGCGACGGACTCGTGCTTCCGCCGAGCGCGGCCGGAGTCGGCCGCGCCCGGCGCATCGGGTTCACCGCCGCGGACGGCATGCATCTCGGTGCGGCGCACCATTTCACGATGCTGCGCTCGGACGCCGTGTACGAACAGGTCCGGGACTGGCTCGATCAGCCGCGCGAGCGGGCGGGCGTGACCGGCGCGTAGTCGGAAGCGTCGCCCTTGAGCGCCACACCCTCCCGGCCGTCGATCCCGACGGGGATGTCGCCCGCGAGGGTCACCCGCCGCAGCAGCCGCTTGTTGTCGCCGTAGTCGTTGATCCCGAAGTGCTGCGTGGACCGGTTGTCCCAGATCGCCACATCCCCCGGCTGCCACGACCAGCGGACGGTGTTGTCCGGGTTCTCGATCCGGCGCTGCAGGAGCGCGAGGATCGGCGCGGAATCCTGCGTGCTCAGGCCCGCGAACTTGTTGACGAAGTGTCCGAGGAGGAGCGAGCGCCGTCCGGTCTCCGGGTGCACCCGCACCACCGGGTGCTCGGACTCGAAGATGTTCCGGATGAACTCCTTGTGGTACTCCGCGCGCTGGTAGGTGGCGTTGTGGCCCGCGTAGTCGTAGTCGTTGGTGTGGATCGCCCGCAGGTTCTCGGCCAGCGCCTTGAGCGGCTCGGGCAACTTGTCGTAGGCGCGGGTCGTGGACGCCCACGCCGTGTTCCCGCCGTGCGGCGGCAGGACGATCGGGCGCAGGATGGAGGCCTTCGGTACGCGGTCCACGAACGAGACGTCCGTGTGCCAGCTGTTGGCGGCGCCCTCGATCGGCAGCAGGTCCGAGTCCGAGCGCACCGTGGGGTGCGGCGTGGTGGGCACGCCCAGGCGGCGCGCGAAGGCGTGCTGGCCGGCGTCGTCGAGGTGGTGCTGGTCGCGGAAGAAGATCACCTCGTGCTCGGCCAGCAGGTCGAGCACGCGCTCCGCGGTGGCGTCGTCGATGTCGCCGCCCAGCCGCACGCCGTGCACCACCGCGCCGATGTGCTCACCCAACTTGGTGACGGTGATGCCGGACGTGGCGGTCGTGGGGTCGAGCGTTGCGGTCATGGTGTCCGTCCTCTGCTGGTGGCGACTGAAATCCTGGTGTCCAGGACACCCGTGAACGGGCGTCCGCGCCAGGGTTGTGTTCACGGCAAGTGCAATCCGGGTCAGTCCGCCTCCTCCTCGGCCTCCTGCTGCAGGCGTTCGACGACGGGGGCGGGCACCCCCACGACTCCCGGTTCGTAGGTCACCGCGACCAGCTCCCCGGTGTAGGGGAAGGTTCCGCGCCGCTCGCGCAGATCCCAGGAGACGGGGCCGCGGGCGTCCAGGCCCACCGAGATCCCCGTCCACGGCGCCATCCCGATCAGCTGCACCCGGTCGGTCAGGGCGGCTGCGGGCGCACCGTCGACCGTGAGCTCGAGGTCCCACCGCAGGTCCGGCCGGACCGCCGCGTGCAGAGTGATCGTGTGCGGTCCCGCGGCGAGCGGGGAGCTGCGCACCTCCTCGTACGCGCCGTACGCGTTGTAGCCGAGCACCACGGCGCCGTCCTCGACGTACACGAGATAGCCGCCCAGGACGTCGCCGTGGGCCACGAGGACGCCCTCGTCGCCCCGGGTGTGCACCAGGTCGATCGCCGCCGCGAAATCCCGGTACTGCACGAGTTTCGCGGACCGGTAGCGCTCCAACACCGGCGTGCCCGGGAGGATCCGCACGGGATCGGTGAGGCGGTCCTCGGCGGGGTTGCGCCGGCCGCCGCCGATCACGAGGGGGAACACCGTGTTCCGCCACGCCTCGTGCTCCCACTCCGCCGCGAGTTCGGCCACCAGGGCCGGGTTCTCCGCGGCCAGATCGCGGGTCTCGGCCGGGTCGGTGCGGTTGTCGTAGAGCTCCCAGCGGGGATCGGCGGGGTCGTCACCGGGATCGTGACGGCTCAGCAGCTTCCATCCGTCGCGGTAGTAGCCGCGGTGACCGCGGAACTCGGAGTACTGCCGGTCCCGGGCCGACGGCGCACCGTCGGACCACGAGGACCGCTGCGACACCCCGTCCCGCTCCTGCGCCGGTGCGCCGCGCCGGGTGCTCGGCGTGGGCACCCCGGCGAGGTCGAGAAGGGTGGGGGCGACGTCGGTGACGAACGAATAGCCGTCCCGCACACCGCGGGCCGCGGGCAACCCGCTCGGCCAGGACAGGACGAACGGCACGCGTACCCCGCCGGCGAAGGTCTGCCCCTTGTAGAACCGGAACGGGGTGTTGGACACCTGCCCCCAGCCGCGCGGGTAGTGCACGCCGAGGCGGGCGCTGCCGATCAGGTCCTCGGGATGGTCCACGTCGCCCTCCCACCCGTCGGGCGCGCTCCCGCCGGCGAACTTGGCGAACTCGGCGAAGTAGCTCCTCGTTCCCTCCGGGCCGCCCTCGGCGGTGCCGCCGTTGTCGGAGGTGAAGACCACGATGGTGTTCTCCAGTTCGCCCAGCCGGTCCACGGTGTCCAGGAGGCGGCCCAGGCTGTCGTCGACCGTGCGCACCATGGCGGCGTACACCTGCATGTACCGGGCGAACCTGCGCCTGCGCGCCGGATCCAGATCATCCCACGCGGGCACGTCGTAGCCCGGCTCCGAATTCCGTTCCGCGGGAGACGTGTCCGGGCCGAACAGCCCCAGTTCCCGCTGGCGGTCGAAGCGCGCCGCCCGCACCGCGTCCCAGCCGCGGGCGTAGTCCAGGTCCCCGCGGGGAAGGTCCTCGCCCTTCACCTGGAGCGGCCCGTGCATCGCGATGTGCGCGAAGTAGAGGAAGAACGGCTTCTCCGCGTCGTGGGCGCGGAGCTCCTTGAGCCACCCCACCGCGGTGTCGGTGAGCGCGTCCGTGACGTAGAAGCCCTCCGGGTATTCGGTAACCGGGTCGACCGTGTTGTCGCGCACCAACTGGTTCGGGTGGAAGAACGAGTTCAAGCCCTCCAGGGAACCGTAGTAGTGGTCGAATCCGCGCTGCAGTGGCCAGGATTCGCGGTCCGCATCGGGTCCGAGCCGGGAATCCTTCGCGAGGTGCCACTTGCCGACGGCGTACGTGGCGTACCCGGAGTCCCGGAGGATCTCGGGGAGGGTGAGCACGTCGTCGGCGAGGCTGAGCCGGAGGTTCGGGTAGCCGGGATCGGAGTTCGCGACCGAGCCGTAGCCCGCGCGGTGCGGGTTGATGCCGGTCAACAGCGCCGCGCGGGCGGGGGAGCAGACCGGGGTGGTGTGGTGATTGGTGGAGACGATGCCCCGGGCGGCGAGCGCGTCGAGGTGCGGGGTGGGGATCTCGGAGCCGTACGGACCGATGTCGGAGAAGCCCATGTCGTCCACCAGCACGACGATGATGTTCGGCGCGCCCCGCCGCGCACGGCGCTCGGCGGGCCACGCCGGCTCCGATTCCGCCTCGGTCCGGCCGATGCGGCCCTCGAATCCTTCGTAGCCGCGCGCATGGTCGGGGATGCTCATGCCGTCCAGGCAACGCGACGGATGAGTGCGGCGCCAGGGTTGCGGTCAGGGTAAGCGTTTCGATGTACCGCCAAAAGAAATGCGGGCGGCCGCGCCGCGACGTGCGAAAACTCCGCTCATGTTGTGCAGCTTTGTTCGGGAGAGGCACGTATCATCGAATGTATGAGCACTGCAGACGATGCATTCGGACACGGGAGGGCGGTCCGTCGACCGCTGCCTCCCGAGTTCGAGGATGTCGCCGGGCTGGACGCGGGCGCGTTGTTGGCCGATCTGCGCTCGGTGCTCGTGGAGGCGAACAGGTTGGAGGCGCGGAAGAACGCGGTGCTCTCCCAACTGTTCGCGGTCCGGGACGATGCCCGACGGTGCCGGGCCGAGTCCGATCGCCGGTTCGTCGGGGACTGGGACGAACTCGTCGCCGAGGCGGGTGCAGTGCTGCAGGTCGGGCGGGGCGGCGCCTCCGCGGCCGTGCACCGCGGCCTCGACCTCCGCGAACGCCTCCCCCACGTCTTCGCGGTCTGCGCCACCGGCGTAGTGACGAACCAACAGCTCTACGCCGTCCTGCGCTATGCGTCGGCGATCATCGACGATCGCGTGCTCCATGAGTTCGACGTCCGCATGGCCGCCTGGCTTACCGGGATGCTCACCGACCCCGACTCCGCCGTCACCGCGGCGGCGGTGGAGGAGGCCGCGAAGCAGATCCTGGTGCGGATCGACATCGACGCCGTCCCGCAGGTTCCGGAGAAGAAGCCCCGGTTCGGCATCGACATGCACGGACGCGCCGACGGGACCGTCGATGTCGAAGCGATCATCCCAAAGGCGGACGGGATCCGGTTCGCCGCCCTGCTCGCGGACATGCTCAAGACCACGTGCCGGAAGGATCCGCGCACGCTGGGTGAGCGGCAGGTCGCCGCGCATGCGGCGTTGATCGAGGGTTACGAGACCCTCGGCTGCCAGTGTTCCGACGATGCCTGCCGGTTCAAGGAACGCCGACCCCGCGTGGCGGCGATCGCCCCCGAAATGAAGGCGCTGGCGTTGATCGTCCTCAACGAATCCGACCTCCGCCCACCGGGTGCCGCCGCAGCCGAACCCCAGCCCGCCGCCACTGCTGCGGTCGATGACACGATCACCCTGTTCGACGAACCACCCGCCACCGAAGGCACCGCGGATGAGGCAGACGACGCGGACGACACAGACGGCACCGACGTCACGAACGACGCCGACGGTGCGGACCTGGCGCTCGGGGCCGGTGTCGGCAGCACCACCGTGTCGGACGACGTATCCGAAACGACCGGGGACATCATGCCCGGCGATTCGGGTGCACAGCCTGGGTCGTCTCCGCCGAATTCGCCGGCGGTGCACGAATCTCGCGAATCGACCGGCTCCGGACTATCGCCTGAATCGGCATCCGCCCCGACTTGGTCGGGTGGGGCGTATGTGGTGTGCGACGAACTCGGGATCTCCGGGCCGCTCACGGCGGAGCAGGCGAACGATCTGATCGCGGAGTGCGACACCACCATCCGGGCTCTCGGCAAACGGGACCCCGCGACCGGCGGCATCCACCTCACCGGCGCCTCCGGGTACACCCCCACCCAATACCAACTGCTGATCATGCGGCTCACCTACCCGACGTGCGTGTTCCCCGGCTGCAGCGTGCCGTCCACCCGCTGCCAGGCCGACCACGTCGCCGAATACGACCACCGCAACCCCGCACGCGGCGGCAAAACAACAGTCGCCGGGAAGGACGGCCCCGGGAACCTGGTACCACTCTGCGGATTCCACCACCGCATCAAAACCGAAACCGGATGGCTGTCCGACATCCTCGACGACGGCACCGTCGAATGGCACCACCCCGCCGGCGGCATCTGGCTCACCCCACCCGGCGCCGCCCACGACATCCTCCCCGGCCTCGGGAAACTCATCTGGGACACCCCTGCCCGCACCCTGAACGAGGAACCCGAACAGCCGCAGACCTTCGACACCCACGCCGAACACCGCGCCCAACAACGCCGCGACGAACGCACCAAGAATCGCCGCATCCGCCTCGAGAAAGCCACAAAGCGCGCCGAAGAACGACTCCGCAAAGAACTCGAACGGCAACGTGAGCAGGCCGAGGAGCAGGGCGTCGAATTCGTGCCGAACACCGAACCCGAGCTCCCACCCTTCTGATCACGCGGACGTCGGGGCCTGCGGGGCCGGCTCCTGTTCCACCCCCAGGGCGTCCAGGAGGCGGCCGCGGAGTTCCGCGAACCCGGGCTCACCGGGGCCCCGGCCGGTGTCGGCGCCCACGTGTTCGTCCACCGCGAGGATGCCGTGGTCCAGCACCAGGATCCGATCGGCGAGGGCGATGGCCTCGTCCACGTCGTGGGTGATCAGGAGGACGCCGGGCAGGTGCTTGGCCACCAGGTTCCGCAGCAGGCCGTGCATCTTCAGCTTGGTGAGAGCGTCGAGGGCGCCGAAGGGTTCGTCGGCGAGCAGGACGGCGGGTTCGCGGACCAGGCTGCGCGCCAGGGCGACCCGCTGCTGCTGGCCTCCGGACAGCTCGCGCGGCCAGGCCTTCTCCCTGCCGTCGAGCCCCACCTCGCGCAACAGGGCTCGGCCCACGTCCCCGGCGTCCGAGCCCTCCAGGCCCAGGATCACGTTGTCCAGCACCCGTGCCCACGGCAGCAGGCGGGAATCCTGGAAGACGACGGCGTGCCGCGGATCCACCTCCAGTACGCCGGACCCCGGAACCCCGTCGTCGAGGCCCGCGATCGCGCGCAGCAGCGTCGACTTGCCCGAGCCGGACCGGCCGAGCAGCGCCACGAACTCGCCGCGCCGGATGGTCAGGTCCACTCCACGGAGCACGGCCCGTCCGTCGAAGCCGCGCACCAGGTTCCGGGCGACGATCACCCGCTCGGTGCCGGCGGCCTCCGCATCGGTGCGCGAGTCGGTCAGTGTGCCAGCGTGCTCTGCCATGACAGTGCCTTTCGGGAGAGGGTGCGGACCAGCACATCGGTGCCGAATCCGAGGAGGGCGTACACCGCGAGACCGACGACGATGACGTCCGTCAGGCCGTACAGGCGGGCCTTGTACATGAGGTAACCGATGCCGTCGGAGGCGCCGACCTGCTCGACCACCACCAGCGCGAGCCACGCCACCGTGGCGCCGAGGCGCAGGCCCGTGAAGAACCCGGGCAGTGCGCCGGGGACGGCGATGTGGCGCACGAACTTCGCCCGCGAGAGCCCCACGGTCTCGGCCAGTTCGACGTACTTGCGGTCGATCCCGCGCAGCCCGGCGTGCGTGTTGAGGTAGACCGGCGTCGCCACCGCGAGCGTGATGAGGATGACCTTCATCTCCTCGCCGATGCCGAACCACACGATGAACAGCGGCAGCAGCGCCAGCGCGGGGATCGCGCGGTACACGGTCACCGTGCCGTCGATGAGTGCCTCGCCCGTCCGGGTCAGCCCCGAGAACAGCGCGAGGACCACGGCGAGCGCCACGCCCAGCACCCCGCCGACGATCGCGCGCTGCGCCGACGCCCAGATGTTGGACCACAGCGAACCGTCGAGCGCGAGATTCCAGGCGGTCCTCACGACGGTCCACGGGGCCGACAGCACGGTGTCCGGGATGAACCCGGTCGCGGAGCCGAGCGCCCACAGCGCGACGACCAGGGCGGGCCCCGCCAGGATCCATGTTCCGATCGGACGGGTGTCGATGAGCGCCCGGCGCGACGTCGGCCGCGCACGCAGCTCGAGATCGGGGTCGACGGGGCCCGGCCGCTGCTCCGGCGGCGCGTCGTGGGCGAGGCCGCTGCCGAGGCGGCCGAGCGGGGGACTGGACATGACGGGCTCCTCGAGGGTCGGGGTCAGGGGGTTGTCGCGTACCGGAAGTCGACGGAGCCGTCGGCGGAGATGCGCCCGCCGGGGATCTCGTCGAAGGCCGCGAGGGTGTCGATGGTGTCCTGCTGGCGCTTCACCAGTGCCGCGTCGAGCGGGATCGGGTGCCAGCTGCCCTGCCCCTCGTACGCGACGCGGCCGACGGCGGCGGGGATCTTCAGGGCGCCCACGTAGTACGTCTGGATCCACCGCTGCTTATCGGCGTCCACCCATTGCCGCGCGCGCTCGACCGCGCCGTTGAGGTCGCGCAGTGCGGCGGCGGTCGCGGGGTTCGTCAGCGCCGACTGCGGCGCGTACAGGAACATCAGCCCGGACTGCGCGCCCTGCGCGATCGGATCGGGCAACGCCTGCGCTGTCGGGTGCGCGACGCGGTACTTGGTGTTGATGGGCTCCATCAGGGGCGCCACGTCGATCTGCTCCGCGCCGAGCGCCTCGCCCACCTCGGTCAGTTGCAGCGGCACCAGCTGCACGTCGTGCTTGCCGAGCCCCGCCGAGCGCAGTAGCCGCAGCACCATCGCCTGGTGCGCGGTGCCCTCCGCGTAACCGATCTTCTTCCCGCGCAGATCCGCGGGGGTGCGCAGCGCGACGCCGGGCCGGGCGACCATGCCCACGCCGGGCTTGGTGAGCTGCCAGGCCTTGATGATCGGGCTGGGGAAGCGGGCGATCTGCGCGTGGATGGGCGGGACGTCCGCGACGATCGCCACCTGCGCGGCGCCCGCGCGGAAGGACTCCAGGATCGACGGTCCGCCGGCGAAGTCCGCGAACTTCACCGTGAACGGCAGCCGGTCCAGTTCGCCGGACGCGGTGAGCATCGTCTTGAGGATCGACTGCTGGTCGGCGACGGTGACGGTGGTCCCGGGCGCGACCTGCGCGGGGATCGGCGCCGACGGGTCGTACGCCGGCCCGGAGGGCTGTCCGCACGCGGCGATCGCGAGCACGGCGGCGAGGGCGGCAGTGCGGCGGGGAAGGCGAAAACGCATGCGGGCCATTGAAGGCGAGCGGGAGGCCGGCCGGAACCCTTGTGCGCAGGCTGAGTGCAAGGGACGCACGGCTAGAATCGATGCCGTCATGGGCAAGATCGTGCTGTTCTACGTGTTCGCCCCGCTGGCCGATCCCGAGGCGATCAGGCTGTGGCAGCGGGCGCTGTGTGAGGCGAACGACCTCCGCGGCCGGATCCTGGTGTCGCGGCACGGGATCAACGTGACCGTGGGCGGTGAGATCCGTGCGGTGAAGCGGTACCTGCGCGCCACCAAGGAGTACCCGGCGTTCGCCGGCGCGGACGTCAAGTGGTCCGACGGTTCGGCCGACGACTTCCCGAAACTGTCGGTGCGGGCCCGCGACGAGATCGTCACGTTCGGCGTTCCCGACGAGATCGAGGTGGACGACGGCGGGGTCCGCGGCGGCGGCACGCACCTGAGCCCCGAGGAGGTGAACGCCCTCGTCGAGCGGCGCCCCGACGCCGTGTTCTTCGACGGCCGCAACGCGATAGAGGCCGAGATCGGCCGGTTCGCCGGGGCCGTGGTCACGCCCGCCCGCACCACCCGGGACTTCGTGGAACTGCTGGACTCGGGGGAGTACGACCACCTCAAGGGGCGGCCGGTGATCACCTACTGCACCGGCGGCGTGCGCTGCGAGGTGCTCAGCGCTCTGATGCGCAACCGCGGGTTCGGCGAGGTCTACCAGCTGGACGGCGGCATCGCCCGGTACGGCGAGCGATACGGCGACAGCGGCCTGTGGGAGGGCGCGATGTACGTCTTCGATCGCCGCATGCGCATCGACTTCTCCGATGCGGCCAAGCGCATCGGGCGGTGCACCACGTGCGGAACCCCCACGTCGAACGTCGCGAACCTGGCACCACCCCGGGACCGTGATCTCGCGGTGCTGTGCGAAGGGTGCGCGGCGCCGTGAGCAGGAGGGCGCCGGTCCCCGTGGTCGTGGTGGCGGGCTACCTCGGGGCGGGCAAGTCGACGCTGCTCAACCACCTGTTGGCGGGCGCCGACGGTGCGCGGATCGGCGTCGTGGTCAACGACTTCGGTGCGGTGAACATCGACGCCCTCCTGGTGGCGGGCGCCGGTGGGCCGGGCCCGGTGCAGACCGTCTCGCTGAGCAACGGATGCGTGTGCTGCACCGTCGACGACGACGAACTGGAGGACGTTCTCGGCGCCCTGGCCGCCCGCGACCTCGACGTGATCGTGGTGGAGGCGTCCGGCCTCGCCGAGCCGGCCGCGATGGTGCGTCGCGTGGTGCTCGCCGCCGACCCGCGGATCGACTACGGCGGTCTGGTGTACGTGGCGGATGCGGCGCACCTCGCCGACACCGTGGAACGGCATCCCTCTCTCCGGCACCACCTCGCGCTCGCCGACCTGATCGTGCTCAACAAGATCGACGTCGCCGGTGACCCGGACGCGGCGCAAGCATTGGTGCGCGAGCACGCCCCGTCGGCGCCCGTGATCGGCACCGTGAACGCCGCGCTGCCCCCGGAGCTGCTGGTGGATGCGGAGGTTCTGGCGGAGCGCGCCGCGGCGCGGGAGGGCACGGCGCGGCAGCTCACGCTCGACGAGGCGCTCCGGGAGCACGACCACGACCACACGGCTCACGGTCACACGGATCACGATCACCGCCACCTGCACGACGGCTACACAGCGGTCGACGTGGCCACGGGGCCGCTCGACGCACGCCGCGCCGAGCGGCTGCTCACCGACCCGCCGCGCGGGGTGTTCCGCGTCAAGGGATTCGTGACCTGTGCCGACGGCACCCGGCTCGAGGTGCACACCGTCGGCCGGCACGTGCGCACGACCGTCGAGCGCGGGCGCCGGACGGGGGAGCCGACGGTGCTGGTCTTCCTCGGCGCCGGGGTCGACGAGGCCGAGATCCGGAGGCGGGTCGAGGGGTGTGTCGCGGCCCCGGACGAACCCGCGGACGCCCAGGCGGCCTTGTCTCTGTTGCGCTTCTCCGCTGCCGCACAAGAGGATTCGGCGATCGCCGAATCGTGAGTCGGCGACCGAAGAAGATCACGGATCGGTAACGATCGGAGTCGGGGTTTCCCTAAAGTCTCAATCAATGGTTCACTGTTTCTTGTGTGACTGATGTGACGAAAGTTGCGCATGAGACTTGGAAGGAGAGCGGTACCACTTCCCCGGTACCCAGCTGCCATGATGAAGACCCGTGTTTTCGCAGGTTCGTTGGCCGCCGCGGCCGTTGCTGTTTTCGCAGCGCCCGGCCTGGCCTCCGCAGACCCCGCCCCCGCCGCCCCGAAGCCCCTCGACGGTAAGACGGTGTTCCTCGACGCCGGATCCTCCATCGGATCGGCGATCGACCAGGCCAAGAAAGTGACCGACGGTCGCGGCGGCAAGGTGCCGTGCGTCAACCCCGTCGCGGTCGCCTCCAACGGAACCCCCGACCACAAGGTCAACTACGCCGTCGCCAAGATGGTGGAGTCCGCGCTGAAGACCCAGGGCGCGAAGGTCGTCATGTCGCGTGCCGACGACGCCGGCTTCGGCGGCTGCATCGACGATCGTGCCAAGGCCGCCAACGCCTCCGGCGCCGATCTGGCACTGAGCATCAACAGCGCCGTCCAGGACGCCGCGCAGCGCGGGTTCCTCCTCGAGACCCCCGCCCCCGGCGCGAAGGACCAGAAGGTCACCGCGCAGAACGCCGTGAGCAACCCCGCCGCTACCGTTCTCCGCGACGCCGGCCGCGCCGGTGGGTTCGTGCCCGCCCAGTACCTGGGTGGCAAGGACGGCATCGCCGAGACCACGAACGCCCTCACCTCGCTGGTGAACATCCCGATGGTCTACGCCAACCTGGGCAACCTCGCGAACGCCGACGACGCCGCGCTGCTCACCTCGCGGGACGGCCAGACGCAGTACGCGGCCGCCCTCACCAACGGCGTCATCCAGCAGCTGACCGGGAAGCCCGTCCCCGGCGGCGCCGTCGCCGAGCCCGTGCAGCAGCCCGTCGCCGCGGACCCCGCCGTCCCGCAGCCGGTCGCGCCGGCCGCCCCGGCGGCGCAGGCTCCGGCGGCGACCGCACC
>NZ_HE997628.1:28228-192616 GCF_000312385.1 Tsukamurella sp. 1534
ACGGCTCCGGCGCAGACCCCGCTCGTTCCCGCCGTCCCGGGCGCCGCGCCGGCCGCCCAGCCGGTGGCACCGTCGTGCACCGGCACCTCGCCGATCGTGGCGGGCGTTCCCATGCTGCAGGGCGGCGCCCCCGCGGCGCAGGCCCCGGCTCCGGCCGCCGCCGCACCCGCGGCTCCCGCGGCCCAGCCGGCACCGTCGGTCCAGATCCCGGGCGTGGGGCAGATGAGCCTGCCGCAGCTCCCGTCGATCCAGCTCCCGGGCCAGACCCAGCCGCTGGGGCTGAACACCCTGGTCGAGATGGGGCCCAAGGCCACCGAGTTCCTGTCCAGCTCGCAGGGGCAGCAGCTCGTGTCCACGCTTCTCTCCAGCCCGCAGGCCTTCAACTCCCTGAAGGACGCGCAGGGCCCCGCCGCCGCACAGGAGATCGTCAAGGCGATCCTCGGCGCCGGCGCGCTCCTGCCGAAGTGACGCGCTGATCCGCCTCACCTGCTTCCGTCGGGGACGTCACGCCCCGGCGGGAAGCGGTAGCGCGGCCGGTTCTGGCAAGCTGGCGATATGGCACTTCGCGATATCGCTCGGCTCGTCCACATGGCTCCGCCGATCGAGGACCTGCAGGGGAAGAAGGTCCTCGTCACCGGTGCGGCCAGCGGAATCGGCCGCGCTACCGCCCTACTTCTCGCGGCGCACGGTGCCGAGCTCGCACTGACCGACATCAATGCGGAGCAGCTCGACGCAGTAGCCGACCACGTCACCGCCCTGGGCGCGAAAGTCATCGCGGCCAGGGCTTTCGACGTTTCCGACTACGATGCCGTGACCGCCTTCGCGGAGGAGGTGCACGCCGCCGCGGGGTCGCTGGACATCGTGATGAACGTCGCCGGCATCGCGGTCTGGGGCACCGTGGAGAACCTCACCCACGAGCAGTGGCGCAAGACCGTCGACGTCAACCTGATGGGACCGATCAACGTCATCGAGGCGTTCGTTCCGCCGATGATCGCGGCGCGGCGCGGCGGGCAGCTGGTCAACGTGTCGTCCGCGGCGGGCCTGCTCGCCCTCCCGTGGCACGCCGCCTATTCGGCCGCGAAATTCGGTCTCGTCGGGGTCTCCGAGGTGCTCCGCTACGACCTCCGCCGGCACGGCATCGGGGTCTCGGTGGTGGTGCCGGGCGCGGTGGAGACGGGCCTCGTCAAGACCGTGGAGATCAACGGCGTCGATCGCGACAACCCCAAGGTCAACAAGGGGATCGACGCGTTCCCCAAGGTGACTCCGGACAAGGCGGCGCGCGCGATCGTCGACGGCGTGCTGAAGAACCGGTTCCTCGTGTACACGTCCTTCGACACCCGGTTCGGCTACTTCTGGAAGCGGAAGTTCGCGCTGCCCTACGAGATCGCCATGCGGATCGCCAACGACCGCTTCAGCTACCTGGCGAAGATCTCAGAGCGCGGTCAGTAGCCGCACGTGCTGGGCCCAGACGTCCTCGAGGGTGTCCTGTGACACTCCCGAGGAGAGCTGGTGCAGGACCCATGCGGGGCTGAGCGTGGCCATGAGGGCGCCCGCCCACACGTCGGCGTGCTCGATGCACCCCGCCTCGGAGAGGATCGAGCGGACCGTCATCGCCGACACCCGCCACGGCGGCTCGTCGTACGGATCACGGGCCGCCTGCTCGGCTCCCAGCAGAAGGTCGCCGTGGCGTTCGATCAGCCGCATGCGCGCCTTGCCGTACTCGATGAGGCGCTCGGTGGGGTCGCCGCCCGGACCGCACGGCGGCGGTCCGAACATGAACCGCTGCTGCAACTCGGTCTCGTCCCGGTCCAGCAGGGCCTGCAGCAGGCCCGCCCGGGACCCGAACCGGCGGAACACCGTTCCCTTGCCGACGCCGGCCGCCTGTGCCACGGCGTCCATGCTCACCGCCTCCACGCCGCGCTCGGCGAACAGGCGCTGGGCGGCCTCGATCAGCAGCTCGCGGTTGCGCGCGGCGTCGCGCCGCGGCTCCAGCTGGGGCTGCGCGAGGGGCAGGAGTGGACCGGTCATCGGACCGAGCCTACCCGGCGCGGATTCGGCTCACCATGATCCGGGGGAAGAAATACGGACCGAAGTCCGTTATCTTGTGCGGATGCGGCCCGGACGGGTCCGCGGGAAGGAATCAGAGCTCATGTCCGAGATCACCGTGCTCGCCGTCGTGGGGTCGCTGCGCTCCGCCTCGCTCAACCGGGAGCTGGCCGAGGTGGCCGTCGCGAATGCGCCCGACGGGGTGCGGGTCGAGATCGCCGAGGGGATCGCCGACGTGCCCTTCTACAACGAGGACATCGACGGCGACCAGGCGCCCGCGACGGCCGCGGCGCTGCGCGAGAAGATCGCCGGAGCCGATGCGCTGCTGCTCCTCGCGCCGCCCAACAACGGCACCGTGAGCGCCGTCCTCAAGAACGTCATCGACTGGGGGTCGCGCCCCTACGGCGCCAGCGCGCTCTCCGGTAAGCGGGTGGCCCTGGCATCCGTCGGGCACCGTCTGGACACCACCCTCGCGGACACCGAGCGCGCCGTCACGATCGCCGGCGGCGAGGTGCCCGAGGGGCTCGTGGAGGAGTTCCCCATCTCCGGCCTCGACGGGCGCTCGCCGCGTGAGCACGAGGCCGTCGCGACGCGCGCGGGCGACCTCCTCGAGAGGCTCGTGGCGCCCGTCCGCTGACCCGTCTCCGGGCGCCGTCCGGGGCGCTCCCGACACGCCGGTGGCGCCCACGGATTCCGTCCGACCGGCGTGTCGTGGACCCTCGGCGTGTCCTGGGGATTCACGATGAAAAACGCCCGAAAGTGCGTCTTGCGACCTGGTAATTTCACGAATGTTGTTCGCAAGTGGTTGTGTCGCTTCCCGGGAGGCACCACTAGGTGTAGTGTTCAGTCCACTGCGCGATCGGACGCCCTCAGGGGGAGTCCGGGAGGCTCACGGACGACCAGGTACGTCTCACGGGCTACCCGAGTTCACGCAGGCAAACGTGGCGAAGAACTTGTCAGTCGTCAGGTCCATACTGGGGTTCCGGGCAGTCGTACGGGCTGCCGCACCCCGAGTCGAGCGAAGGGGAAACGTCCATGAGCCAGGTCGAGATCACCGTCTACACCAAGCCGGCGTGCGTGCAGTGCAACGCCACCTACAAGGCGCTCGACAAGGCCGGGCTGGAGTACCGCGTCGTGGACATCACGGAGGACGCCGACGCGCGTGACTACGTGATGGCCCTCGGCTACTTGCAGGCGCCGGTCGTCGTCGCCGGCGATGCGCACTGGTCCGGCTTCCGCCCGGACCGCGTGAAGGCCCTCGTGGACGTCGCAGCCACGGCGTAGTCATGGCATCTCCGCTCGTCGTCTACTTCTCGTCGGTGTCCGAGAACACGCACCGATTCGTGAAGAAGCTGGGCCTGCGCGCCGTGCGCATCCCGGTGACGCGGGCCGAGGAGCCGATCACGGTGGACGAGCCGTTCGTCCTCATCACCCCCACCTACGGTGGCGGGAAGCAGGCGACGGCCGTCTCCGGTGGGGGCTACGTCCCCAAGCAGGTGATCCGTTTCCTCAACGACCAGCACAACCGCTCGCTGATCCGCGCCGTGATCGCCGGCGGCAACACCAACTTCGGCGAGGAGTTCTGCTTCGCGGGGGACGTGATCGCCCGGAAGTGCCGGATTCCCTACCTGTACCGATTCGAGTTGATGGGCACCGCGGACGACGTAGCCCGCGTCCGCAGCGGCCTCACCGACTTCTTCGCCCGCAACGACAAGGAAAGTGCGCGCTCATGACCGCAACCCAAGAGGACCTCGCACCGTCGGCCAGCCAGTCGGGGGTGCACGCGGGGCCCGGCCACACCGACCTGGACTTCCACGCGCTCAACGCGATGCTGAACCTGTACGACCGGGACGGCAACATCCAGTTCGACAGGGACCGTGAGGCGGCGCGGCAGTACTTCCTGCAGCACGTCAACCAGAACACGGTCTTCTTCCACAACCTGGACGAGAAGCTCGATTACCTGCTCGAGGAGAACTACTACGAGCCGGAGGTGCTGGAGAAGTACAGCCGCGCCTTCGTCAAGGACCTGTTCGACTCCGCCTACGCCAAGAAGTTCCGGTTCCCCACCTTCCTCGGCGCGTTCAAGTACTACACCTCGTACACCCTCAAGACGTTCGACGGTAAGCGGTACCTCGAGCGGTTCGAGGATCGCGTGTGCATGGTGGCGCTGACGCTCGCCGACGGCGACGAGACGCTGGCGGTCCGCCTCATGGAGGAGATCATCGCGGGCCGGTTCCAGCCGGCCACCCCCACGTTCCTCAACTCGGGTAAGAAGCAGCGCGGCGAACCGGTGTCCTGCTTCCTGCTGCGCATCGAGGACAACATGGAGTCCATCGGCCGGTCGATCAACTCGGCGCTGCAGCTCTCCAAGCGCGGCGGCGGAGTGGCGCTGCTGCTCAGCAACATTCGCGAGCACGGCGCCCCGATCAAGAAGATCGAGAACCAGAGCTCGGGCGTCATCCCGATCATGAAGCTGCTCGAGGACTCCTTCAGCTACGCCAATCAGCTGGGCGCGCGGCAGGGCGCGGGCGCGGTCTACCTGCACGCGCACCACCCGGACATCTACCGCTTCCTCGACACCAAGCGCGAGAACGCGGACGAGAAGATCCGCATCAAGACGCTCTCGCTGGGCGTGGTCATCCCGGACATCACGTTCGAGCTGGCCAAGAACAACGACGACATGTACCTGTTCTCCCCGTACGACGTGGAGCGCGTGTACGGGGTGCCGTTCGCCGACGTGAACGTGTCGGAGAAGTACCACGAGATGGTGGACGATTCGCGGATCCGCAAGACCAAGATCAACGCGCGCGAGTTCTTCCAGACCCTCGCCGAGCTGCAGTTCGAGTCCGGTTACCCGTACATCATGTACGAGGACACGGTGAACCGCGCGAACCCGATCGCCGGCAAGATCACGCACTCCAACCTGTGCAGCGAGATCCTCCAGGTGTCCACCCCGTCGACCTACAACGACGACCTCTCCTACGCCGAGATCGGCAAGGACATCTCCTGCAACCTGGGCTCGCTGAACATCGCGAAGACCATGGACAGCCCGGACTTCGGCGCCACCATCGAGGCCGCGATCCGCGGCCTGACCGCGGTGTCCGACCAGACCGACATCTCCTCGGTCCCGTCGATCGAGAAGGGCAACAACCTCTCCCACGCCATCGGCCTCGGCCAGATGAACCTGCACGGGTACCTCGCGCGGGAGCGGGTGTTCTACGGCTCCGACGAGGGCGTCGACTTCACGAACATCTACTTCTACACGGTGCTGTTCCACGCGATCCGCGCCTCGAACGCCATCGCCCGCGAGCGCGGACAGTCGTTCGGCGGTTTCGAGAACAGCAAGTACGCGTCGGGCGAATTCTTCGACAAGTACACCGATCAGGAGTGGAAGCCGGTAACGGAGAAGGTCGCGACGCTGTTCGCCGACTCGGGGATCCACATTCCCACGCAGGACGACTGGCGCGCCCTCAAGGCGGACGTGCAGCAGTACGGGCTGTACAACCAGAACCTGCAGGCGGTGCCGCCCACCGGCTCGATCAGCTACATCAACCACTCCACGAGCTCGATCCACCCCGTCGCGGCGAAGATCGAGATCCGCAAGGAGGGCAAGATCGGCCGCGTGTACTACCCGGCGCCGTACATGGACAACGACAACCTGGAGTACTACCAGGACGCGTACGAGATCGGCTACGAGAAGATCATCGACACGTACGCCGCCGCCACCCAGCACGTGGACCAGGGCCTGTCGCTGACGCTGTTCTTCAAGGACACCGCCACCACCCGCGACGTGAACCGCGCGCAGATCTACGCGTGGCGCAAGGGCATCAAGACCCTCTACTACATCCGCCTGCGCCAGATGGCGCTCGAGGGCACCGAGGTCGAGGGCTGCGTCAGCTGCATGCTGTAGCTCCCTCACGCGCACGGGGCGCTGCGACGGCGAGGCGCCGCGTACCGGTGCCGATCATCGCGGATCGCATTCGGTCGGCCGGTGCATCGGGAGTGACGGTGCGGTCCTCGAGTGCGGCCAGGGGGCGCGCAGGGGCGGCGTCATCGGCCCCGGACGCCGCCACTGCTGGTGTCACGTCGAGACCGGCTCGATGCGCGCGGGGACGTACTTGTGCCAGGGGGTTCCGGCGAACCGGTCGCGGTGTTTCGCGCTGGTCAGCTCGTTCGGTGCGACGCCGGGGCGGATGAGGCCGTCCTCGCCGGGGTAGTCGATCCCGAGTCCGTTGGGGAGGGAGACGTGGCCGGAGCGCATCATGTCGCTGATCTCGATCGTGGACTCCAGGGACCCTGCCTCCGTGGTGATCAGGACTCGGGAATCGGGATCCAGGCCGAGGCTCTCCGCGTCCTCGGCGCTGATGCGCAGCGCGCCGCCCGCGTCCCGGCGCCGCCACGCGGGATCCCGGATGATGGTGTTGGCGGTGAACGACCGCCGCTCGCCCGCCATCAGGACGAACGGGAAATCCGGCGTGGTCCACGACGACGGAGCGTCGCGGAGGGCGTCGATCTCGGGGAGCAGCTCCGGGATCGCCACCGTGAAGCGGTTGTCCTTGCGTAGCACGTAGTCCCAGGCGTTCTCCCACTCGTCGACGGAGAAGGTGACGCCGGACCGCTCGCGGAGGATCGCGTCGAAGAGCTTCTGGCCCGGCTGCATGCCGGTGCCGGTGAATCCCGCACGCGCCACCGCACCGCGGTGCGAGAGTGCGCACAGATGTGCTGCGCCCCAGAGGATCGCGGCGCCGCGCGCGCCGTGCGGCAGTGTCGGACCGAGCGTCTCGTACAGCACGTAGCCGATGAGCCTCAGGAGCGACGGGTCCGCCGCCGCGGCGGAGAACAACGCGAGCGCGAAGGCGTCGTCGCCGGCGGTGAGGGCGGTCCGCAAACGCGCGAGCAGCGCCTCGTCGACCGCGCCCAGTTCGCGCAGGAGGCGGGCGTAGATCTCGGGCTCCGGAAGCGTCCCCGGGCGCGGTTCGAGGAGCGGCGCGCGGAGCTGGAAGGCGTTGTGCGGGAATTCCATCGTGAAGAACGTGCACTCCCACTTCTCGTACTGGCTGGACGCGGGGAGCACGTAGTCCGCCTCGCGGGCCGTCTCCGTCATCGCGACGTCGACCACGACGGTCAGCTCACACGCGCGCATCGCCTCGATGAAGCGGCGGGACTCGGGTAGCGAGTGGGCAGGGTTCGAGCTGTCGATCCACAGGGCGCGCAGGCGTTCCGGATGATCGGTGAGGATCTCGTCGGCGATCGAATTGCATGGGATCAGGCCCGCGATGACCCGGGCGCCGGTGACCGGCGTCCGGCGATCGGACTTGGGCTGCTGCTCCGCAGCGAGGCCCGAACTGAGCATCGGCGCCATCCGGGCCAGGAGCGCGTGCGCGGACGCGTCGACGACGCCGTTCGGCACCGGCGTGGCGACTGCGGCGGGGACCGCCCGGGAGATTCCACCGGCGCCGAGCGCCACCGTGCGTGCGATCGCCGCGCGCGCTGTCTTCTTCAGGTGGCTCGACGGTGCGCGGCCCGCGCGCCGGGGATCACCACCCGGCGCGGCGACGGGGGAGGAGAACCACGAGTGCAGGTACATCGTGCCCGGGCGGCCGAAGTTGCCGGTCAGGATCCACAGCAGCTTGTTGAGGTACGAGACGAGCGTGCTGTTCGGTGCTTGCTGAACTCCCAGGTCTTCGTACGTGGTCGCGGTGGACGCCGTCGCGAACCGGCGGGTCGCCGCACGGATGAGCTGCTCGTCGACGCCGCACGTCGCGGCGTACGCGGTGATCGGCACCCGCCGGAGGGCGTCGAGGACCTCGTCGGCGCCGTCGGTGTGCTCGGCGACGAAGTCGTGATCGAGGAGGTCCTCCTCGATGAGGACACCGAGCATCGCGGCGAGGCACCACGCATCCGTGCCGGGGAGCACCTGCAGGTGGAAGTCGGCCATCGCCGCAGTCTCGCTCCGGCGCGGGTCGAGCACGATCATCGACCGTTCGGGATCCTTGGCGATCTCCTTGAGCACCGGCCGGGCGCGGGGGAAGGAGTGCGTCTGCCACGGGTTCTTGCCGAGGAACATCACGACCTCGGCGTGCTCGAAATCGCCCTTGGTGTGGGTGCCGTACAGCTGGGCGTCCACCCAGGCCTCGCCGGTCTTCTCCTGAGCGAGCGCGTTGGAGTAGAACCGAGTGCCGAGTGCGGCGCGCAGCGACTGCCCGTAGGCGGCGGGCAGGTGATTGCCCTGGCCCGCCCCCGAGTAGTACAGGATCCGTTCACCACCGTGCGCCTGCTTGACCGCGGTGAGTCGCGCCGCGATCTCCCGGATCGCTGTGTCCCAATCGATCTCCTCGTAGGTCCCGTCGGGTCGTCGGCGCAGTGGTGAGGTCAGCCGGTCGCGACCGTTCTGGTACAGGTCGAGGCGGAGCGGCTTCTCGCATGTGTAGCCGTGCGAGGTCGCGTGCTCCTTGTCGCCGCGGATCTTGGCGAGCCGTCCGTCGGCCACCTGGATCTCCAGGCCGCAGTTGCACTCGCAGAGGATGCACGCGGATTTCTGCCAGTCGGTGCTGGGCGGTGTGCCGTTCATCGACCTATTATGGACTAGGCCATAATTCATAGCAAGGACGAGAGGGGGGCGAAACGTGGCACCACGCCGGGACACCCGGCGGCGCATGCTGCTCAGCGCCGTCGACCTGATGCGCGAGCGGGGGGCCGCCGGTGTGACGATCGATGCCGTTCTGGAACGGAGTGCGGCACCGCGCGGATCCGTCTACCACCATTTCCCCGGAGGCCGGGCCGAGCTCGTGGCCGACGCCCTCGACCTGGCGGGAGACTCCATCACCGCGCTCATCGAGGGGGCGTCGGGCGAGGGCGCGGTCGAGGCGCTGCGCCGGTTCTCCGCCTTCTGGGCTGGCGTCCTGCTCGAGTCGGACTTCGCTGCGGGATGCCCCGTCGTCTCCGTCGCCGTGGGGGGCTCGTTCGAAGAGGAGCATCTCCGGCCGGCGGTCGCCGACACGATGGGGCGCTGGCGCGACGTCTTCGCCGCCGCGATGGTCACGGACGGGCTCGATCCGCGTGCGGCGGCGAGCCTCGCGACGGTGGCGATCGCGTCGATCGAGGGGGCGATCATCCTGTGCCGGGTTCAGCGGTCCGTCGATCCGCTGAACGACGTGATCGCGCATCTGGTGACGCTGGTGTCCTCTGCCGGTCCGGCCTGATCGAGCCGCTGGTTTCGGCCACGATCACTGTGCCGCCAGTCCGGCGTCAACCGGACGGCCCCTCGGCGACAGGTGAGTTTCGGGTGCGAATCATCCTGCGCGCCAGTGGCAATCACGTACTTTGCGAACGCGAAGCTGACGGAAACCGGGTGTCCCGGACGATGGTCGGTGCTTGAATCCGGTGATCACTCGCCCACCGGTCCGGCCGCAGCCGCGACGGGTGCCCGCCCCTGGGAGGCGCCATGTCCGATGTCGACAAGATCCCCGAACCGGGTGCGGCCCGCCCGCTGCAGGCGTCGAACGCCTGGGGCGTCCTGGTACTCCTCTTCGCAGCCAACGCCTTCAACTTCTACGACCGGTCGATCCCGGCGATCCTCAACGAGTCGATCAAGGAGGAGTTCCAGGTCTCCGACACCGCGATCGGCCTGCTCAGCGCGTCCTTCACGGTGATCTACGCCCTGTGCGGGATCCCGCTGGGCATCGCCGCGGACCGCATGTCGCGCGGCAGGATCATGGGTGCCGGCCTCGCAGTGTGGAGCCTGCTCACCGCCGCCACGGGCGCCGCGTGGAGCTTCACCTCGCTGATCCTCATCAGGCTCGGAGTCGGCGTGGGCGAGGCCAGCTACGCGCCGGCGGCCAATTCGATGATCGCCGACCTGTTCCCGGCCAACAAGCGCGCCCGTGCGTTCGGGGTGTTCCAGATGGGCCTGCCCGTGGGCCTGATCACCGCGTACTTCTCGGTGGGCGCCATCGCCACCGCCTTCGACAGCTGGCGGGCGCCCTTCTTCCTTGCCGCGGTCCCCGGGATCGTGCTGGCGATAGCCTTCTTCCTGGTCAAAGAACCTCTCCGCGGCGCCTCCGAGGTGACACAGGTCAAAGCCGAGCGGGTGCGGAACCCGATGCGCAGGATCCTCTCCGTCCGCACGATGTGGTGGCTCATCGTCGCCGGCATCGGCGCGAACGTCGCCGCCTACTCGGTCAACACCTTCATGGTCCCGATGTTCATGCGCTACTTCGGGCTCAAGCTCACCGGGGCCTCCGTCCTCGTCGGCATCGTGGTCGGCGTCGGAGGCCTGATCGGCCTGCTCCTCGGGGGATGGCTGGCGGACCGCGCGGACGCCAAGTCGGCGAGCGCGCGGGTGACGGTCGGCGCGATCGCCGTCCTCATCGCCGCTCCGCTCACGCTCTGGGCGCTCACCCTGGGGACGTCGGACGTGGCGCTGTTCGTGGTCGTCTTCTCGGTGGCCTGGACCCTCCAGTACCTGTACTACACCTCCGCCTATCCCACGATCGCGGACGTCGTGGAGCCGCGGCTGCGGAGCACCGCGGTGGCGGTCTTCTTCGCCGCCTTCTACCTGCTGGGCGGTGGTCTCGGCCCCGTCATCGTGGGCATGATCTCCGATCACTTCGCCGCATCGGCGCAGGCGGACGGACTCTCGGAGAAGGCGGCCCTGGCGCTCGGCCTGCGTGACAGCCTGCTGTGGGTGGTGCCCACGTCGCTGGTGATCAGCGCGATCGGGCTGTTCGGGGCGTCCCGCACCGTCACGCGGGACAACGCCGCCATGCGCGCACAGCTGACCGCCGCCGCGGCCTGAGCGGGTGCGTCAACGCTCTCTGCCGAGGTCAGGGCGCGGGTTCCGCCGGCGGCCCGTCGAGTACGGTCGGTGCGAACTCGAGGAGTTGCAGCCGCCCGTCGAAGGTCCGGTGGTCGACGGTCTCGAGGGCGACGTCCGGCCAGCCGTCGTAGATCCGGTCCCTGCCGCTGGCGCCGTTCACCACCGGGAAGACAACGACCCGGTATCTGTCCACGAGGCCGGCCTCGAGCAGTGCGCGGCAGAGGCTGAGGCTGCCGATCGTACGCAGCGGAGTCTCGCTTCGCTGCTTGAGTTCTCGCACCGCCTCCACGGCGTCGCGATCGATCAGCGTCGAGTTCTCCCACGCGAGCGGTGCGCGCAGCGTCCGGGAGAACACGAACTTCGGCCGGGCGGTGAGGTCGTCGAGGAAGTCGGCGCCGGACTCCGCGAACCCGACGAACATCCTGTACGTGGTGGCGCCCATGAGAGTGGTGTAGGCGATCCGGCTCTCCTCGTCGAGCCACGCCAAATACTCCGGGCCTCCCATGCCCCACAGCCCGGGCCAGCCCTCGGCCGCACCGAATCCGTCGAGTGAGGTGATGAAGTCGACCATCAGTTCCGCCATGTCCGTCTCCTTGTGTCCGGCCGATACGACACGACCGATCCTGCTCCTGTCGAGCGGGGCGCGGAAGGGCGTTGCGCCGATGGGGCCGGAGGAGTGGGCGGCGTGTCCGCAGGGGTGGGATGCCGTCCCGGTCCGCGGGAGCGGCCCTGTGCCGCACCGATCCCGTGCTACACAGGGGACATGTCACGCTCCGGTGCTCGAGCCCTCCGATCGTTCCGGCGATCCTGTCTCGGGTGCGCGGTCGTGGTCGCCCTCGTGGCGTGTTCGACGGAGGACGGCGGCGCACCGCCGGGCTCCGCGGCACCGACGGTGCGCGGCGACGTGCGGGAGGTCGCCGTCGTCGCGTCCGGCCTCGACGCCCCGTGGTCGATCGCGTTCCACGGCGGCGCCCCGCTGGTCAGCGAGCGGGACGCCGGCCGGATCGTCGAAATCGGCCCCGGCGGGAGGGCGCGGGAGGTGGCCGTCGTGGACGGTGTCGCCCCTCGTGGCGAGGGCGGGCTGCTCGGCCTCGCGGCCCGCGACGGATTCCTCTACGCCTACTACACCGCCGCGAACGAGAACCGTGTCGACCGTTTCCCGATCACCGGGGTCCCGGGCTCGCTGGGGCTCGGCCCGGCGGAGCGGATCCTCGACGGGTTGCCCGCCGCGAACTACCACAACGGCGGCCGCATCGCGTTCGGGCCCGACGGGATGCTGTACATCGCGAGCGGGGACGCCGGGAACCGTGGCGACGCACAGGATCTCGGGTCGTCGGCGGGAAAGATCCTGCGGCTCACCGCGGCCGGGGACGTGCCGACGGACAACCCGTTTCCCGGATCGCCGGTGTACAGCCTCGGGCACCGCAACGTGCAGGGGCTCGCCTGGGACGCCGCAGGGCGGCTGTTCGCGAGCGAGTTCGGGCAGAACACCTGGGACGAGCTGAACATCGTGCGGGCGGGCGCCAACTACGGCTGGCCGGAGGTGGAGGGCATCGCGCGCCGCGACGGCTTCGTCGATCCCGTGCAGCAGTGGGGGACCGATGTCGCGAGCCCGAGCGGCATCGCGATCCGGGCGGGCGTGGTGCACATCGCGAACCTGCGCGGCGAGCGGCTGCGGGACGTCCCCGTCGCCGATCCCGGCGGTGCGGTCGAGCGGATGGTCGGGGAGCACGGCCGGCTCCGCGATGCGGTCGTCGCGCCCGGAGGCGACCTGTGGGTTCTCACCAACAACACCGACGGCCGCGGCGACCCCGCCGACGGCGACGACAGGATCCTGCGCGTCGCGCTGTAGCGGGCGCGCGCCCGGCGGGCTACCCGGCGCCGCCGGTCATCCGCTCCATCATGTCCGGCGGGAAACCGTACGGCAGATCGCGTTCCGCCGCGAGCGCATCGTGACGGGGGAGCCGACGCGCGTCGGCGTAGAGCCGCTTGAACCGCGCGTTCGAGCCGGCCGAGTTCGCGGCGATCTCCGCCACGAGGGCCGCCGTGCGGTCGTCGAGCTCGCCGGCGGGGACGGCATGATCGACGAGGCCGATGCGGGCGGCCTCGGCACCGTCGATCCTGCGGCTGGTGAACGAGAGCTCCTTGGCCCGCGCGTATCCCACCCGCTCGGGCAGCCGGACCGACATCCCCCAGACGGGAACCAGGCCCCACCTCCCGTGCGTGTCACCCAGGCTCGCATCGTCGGCGGCGATCAGCAGGTCGCACGCCAGGGCGAGTTCGAGGCCGCCGGTGAGGCAGTGACCCCGGATCTTCCCGACGACGGGGATCGGGAGTGCCTCCAGCGCGTCGACGGCGCCGCCCTCGATATAGCGCGCCTCCGCCGCATCGGCCTCGGCCAGGGCCTCGAGATCGTGGCCGGCGCAGAAGGACCGGCCCGCGCCGCTGACGACCACCACGCGGACGTCGTCGCGTGCGGCGATCTCGTCGACCAACCCGTGCAGCCGGGCGAGCATGCGGATGTGCAGAGCGTTGAGCTTGTCCGGGCGGTTCAGCGTGAGGGTGGCGATCCCGTCGGTCACCGCCATCAATACGGTGTCGGCGTCGCGTTCGGCATCGGTGGTGGTCATGGGAATCCTTCTACTGCAGTCGGAATCGCAGGGTGGCGATCACGTCGTCGAGGGCGTCGGTGAGCATCCGCACGCGGTCCGCCGGCCCCGGGGCGGCGAGGGCGCGGTGCCGGTCGGCGTCCGCCAGGGGGAGGGCCCGCGCGAGGTGGTAACTCCGCTCGACCGGGTCCTCCGGGAGCGTCAGCCTCGGCCACGGCCGCGGCCGGACGCCCTCGCTCCGGGCGAGCTTCGCCGCGAGCCGCTCGATCTCGTCGCGTTTGCCGAGCAGCGGGATGAGGTCGACCGCGGGCTGCACCTCGTCGGGCCACGACTCGGCCTCGGCCAGCGGGTACGGGTCGTCGGGCAGCCACCGCAGCACCCGGACCCGGTCCGTGCCCCGGCACACCAGGGTGAACTCCCCGCCGGCCTTGCGGACGTACCGGTCGATCTGCGCGACGGTCCCCACGTCGGACCGCACGTCGCCGCCGCCCACCTCGCTGCCGCGCTCGATGAGCACCACGCCAAACCGCCCATCGGTGGCGAGGCACTGCTCGATCATCGTGCGGTATCGGGGCTCGAAGATGCGCAGCGGAAGGTCCTCGCCGGGCAGGAGCACGGCGCCGAGCGGGAACATCGGCAGTTCGGTCACGCCTACAGCATGCACCTCACGCGGAGCGCTCCGGGCGTCAGCGCACCTGCAGACCGCGGATCACCGCGTCGACCTTGCCGCGCGCCTCCTTGTTCGCCTTGTTGGAGCCGCCCAGGAAGTAGGACGTGGGCGTGGTGTCGAGCACGAAGATCGTGAACCAGTCCGTCTCGGCCGGTTCGCCCTGTCGCGCAGCGATGTTGATGTTCAGGTCCAGGCGCGTGCCCTTGACGCCGCCGACGCGTACCGGAGTCATCTGCCGATCGGTCGTGTCGCGTGCCTTGTCGCCCGTCATCGCGGCGTCGGGGAAGCGGCACAGCGAGAACGCCAGCGCCATGCCCAGCGTGTCGTGGCTGCCGGGCTCCACCCGGAGGCGGCCGACCTCCACCAGGTTCATCACGTTGCCGCCGGGGGAGTAGCGTGCCGACGCCGTCGTGGCCGCCCCGCGGGAGGATCCCGATCCCAGGTCCCAGCCTGCGACCAGCGGTGCCGGGAGCGTCAGGGGCGCGGTGCCGAACCTGCCGCCCGCGGTCGACGGTGCGCCGACGTTCGGCGAGGAGATGCAGGAGACGCTGTTCGGCTCTGCGCGCGCCGCGCCGGGAGCGACGGTGGTGAGTGCCGCGGTGGCGGCGGCCGCGCAGACCGCGGCGGTGACGGCGCGAGTACGCATGGTTTCCCCCAGGAGTTCGGATTTGCGAATCGAACATTCGGACACTAGCACTGAAGTCGCCGTTCGGTGTGACGAATTCGCGACAGGGTCGGCGGGGCCAGACGCGTCGCTCGTAGGGTCGAGCCATGAACCCTCAGCTCTGGCTCGACTCCCTTGCCGCGGACGGCGACCGCATCGCCGGCATCGACCCGTCGTCGCTCGACGCCCCGGTTCCCAGCTGCCCCGGGTGGACGGTGCGGGACGCTGTCGTCCACACCGCGGGCGCGCACCGGTGGGCGACGATGTTCCTGCAGGCCGGACCCGAATCGAAGGAACGGTTCAGCCCCGACGTCACGGACGCGCCCGAAGGCCCCGCGGTCCTGGGCTGGTACGCGGACGTCGTGAGGGCGCTGCTCGACGAACTGCGCCGACACGAACCCGACGCGCCCGCCCGCGCCTTCATCGGGCGCACCGTCGCGGCGTTCTGGATGCGGCGGATGGCGCAGGAGATCTCGATCCACCGGTGGGACATCCAGAACGCGCTACCCGGCGGCGCCGAGCCGATCGCACCCGCGATCGCGGCCGACGGCATCGGCGAACTCACCGAGATCCAGATCCCGCTCATCCTGGGTAGGAAGGGCGCGCCGGAAGAGCTCGCCGGGAAGACCCTCGCGGTCGTCGCGACCGACACCGGCGACGAGTGGGTGCTGCGGCTGCGCGTCGACGGCGTCGACGTCCTCACCGGCGAGGACGCGCTCGCGGCGGCCGACGTGACGGTCCGCGGGACCGCCTCCGCTCTCGATCTCGCGCTGTGGCGCCGGACGCCGGTGGACACCGTCGAACTGCGCGGAGACGGGGCCGTGCTCGACGGTCTGCTCGACGTCGTGGTGATCTGAGGGCGACACGCCGAACAGGCCCGATCGACTAAATCTTGCGGTTCCCCGACTTGTCAGCCCCAAGGGGTAGTGTCGGGGGCGTCGAAAATCCAGGCCTGCGAAAACCGAGGTGTCATGTCTGAAATCGCTGCTCACAGCCCCGCCGACGGCGCGCCCGTCAAGCTCGTCAGCCGGGTGTCGGCGATCAACTGGAACCGGGTGCCGGACGAGAAGGACGCCGAGGTCTGGGACCGCCTGACCGGCAACTTCTGGCTGCCCGAGAAGGTCCCGGTCAGCAACGACATCCCGTCGTGGGGCACGCTCACGGACTACGAGAAGCAGCTCACCATGCGGGTCTTCACCGGCCTCACGCTGCTCGACACGATCCAGGGCACCGTCGGCGCCGTCAGCCTGATCCCGGACGCCACGACCCCGCACGAGGAGGCGGTGCTCACCAACATCGCGTTCATGGAGTCCGTGCACGCGAAGAGCTACAGCTCCATCTTCTCCACGCTGTGCAGCACCCGCGAGATCGACGACGCCTTCCGCTGGTCGGAGGAGAACGAGCAGCTGCAGCGCAAGGCGCAGATCGTCATGGACTTCTACCGCGGCGACGATCCGCTCAAGCGCAAGGTGGCCTCCACGCTGCTCGAGTCGTTCCTGTTCTACAGCGGCTTCTACCTGCCGATGTACTGGTCCTCGCGCGCCAAGCTCACCAACACGGCCGACATGATCCGCCTGATCATCCGCGACGAGGCCGTGCACGGTTACTACATCGGCTACAAGTACCAGCGCGGGCTCGAGACGGAGAGCCCCGCGCGGCGCGAGGAGCTCAAGGACTACACGTTCGAGCTGCTGATGGAGCTGTACGCGAACGAGGAGGACTACACCGAGTCGCTGTACGACGAGGTGGGCCTCTCCGAGGACGTGAAGAAGTTCCTGCGGTACAACGCCAACAAGGCGCTGATGAACCTCGGGTACGAGGCGCTGTTCCCCAAGGACGCCACCGAGGTGAACCCCGCGATCCTGTCGGCGCTCTCGCCCAACGCGGACGAGAACCACGACTTCTTCTCCGGTTCCGGCTCGTCGTACGTGATCGGCAAGGCCGTCAACACCGAGGACGAGGACTGGGACTTCTGACCGAGTTCGTCGCGCGCCAGCGGCTCACCGTCACAACGGCTCTGTTGATGATCGTGGGTCCGCTGGTGTTCGTCGCTCTGGGGGTGGGCATGCTGCTCATGCCCACCGAGGGCGGTGGCGGACCCGTCATCGCCGTTCTGTGCATCGCGTTCTTCGGCGCCTGCGCGGTCCTCGGGCCGTGGATGCTGTTCGGCAAGCCGGAGATCCTGCGCGTCGATCCTTCCGGGATCACCTCGCAGCGGGGCGGTTTCGCGTTCGACTGGCCCGCGGTCGCAGCGGTGTACGTCGTCACGCAGCGCGCCGGCCACCGCAAGCACGTCCACCTCGCCGTCGACGGTGCGCCGCATGTCTCGCGCGCGTTCATGCGCCGGCTCGGCCGGATCAACTCGATGCTGGTTCCGGTACCCCCGTCGGCGTCCGCGGGCACGGTCACCTGGGGTCCGGGTACGGCACCGTCGGTCGACGAGGCGCTGGCGGCGATCCACGCGTTCGCCCCGCACATCCCGATCCACGACCGGCGCTGGTGATCCGCGCCCGCCGTTGCCGATCGGCCGGTCAGTCGGTGAGGGGGAGGTCGTCGCGGTCGGCCCACTCGACGAGGGTGTCCAAGGAGAACGCCTCGTCGTCGATGGTCGCGTGCAGGTCGCCGAGGTCGGCGAACCGGGCGGGCAGGGTGCGGATCGTGAAGTCGTCGGGGTGGACGTCGGGCACCTCGTCCCACGTGACCGGCGCGGAGGCGGTGGCGATCGGCGTGCCGCGCAGCGAGTACGCGCACGCGATCGTGTGATCGCGGGCGTTCTGGTTGTAGTCCAGGAACACCGCCGACGGGTCGCGGTCCTTGCGCCACCACACCGTCGTCACGTCCGACGGTGCCCTGCGCTCCACCTCCCGGGCGAAGGCCAGGGCGCACCGCCGCACCTCCGCGAACGTCCACCGGGGCTCGATCCGCACGTACACGTGCAGGCCGGTACCGCCGGAGGTCTTGGGGAACCCGCGGATCCCCAACTCGCCCAGGACCTCCCGGACCACCGCAGCCACCCGCTGCACGCGGGGCCAGGGACACTCGGGCATCGGATCCAGGTCGATCCGCCACTCGTCGGGGCGGTCAAGATCGTCGCGGCGACAGTTCCACGGGTGGAACTCCACCGTGGACATCTGCGCCGCCCAGATCACCGAGCCGAGCTCCGTGACCACCACTTCGTCGGCCGTGCGGCCGAACCGGGGGAAGAAGATCTCCACGGTCTCCAGCCAGTCCGGCGCGCCTGCGGGGATCCGCTTCTGGTGGACCTTCGGCCCGGCGACGCCCTTGGGATAGCGGTGCAGCATCGTCGGGCGGTCGCGCAGGGCACGGACGACGCCCGGACCCACCGCTTCGTAGTACCGCACCACGTCGAGCTTCGTCGCCCCGATCTCGGGGAAGTACACCCGGTCGGGGCTCGAGACCCGCACGGTGCGATCACCGACGGTCAGCTCGACCGGTTCACCGTGCTCGGAGCGGGAGGCCACGAGGGCAGATTACGCGCCGAGGATCCTGCTGAAGGGGCGCTTGCGCTTTCCGGACGGTCGGTTGCCGATGACGCCCGAGACCACGTCCTCGGCGAACCGCTCCACCGTCTCCTGCGAGTCGGTCTTGTTGGTGCCGATGAAGCCGTTGGGGCCGCGCTTGATCCAGCCCGTGACGTACACACCGGGCAGTGGCGCACCGTCGTCGCCGAGCACCCGGCCGGCCTCGTTCGGCAGCACCGCGCGGCGCTCGTCGAACGGCAGTCCCTCCACCGGGACGCCCCGGTAGCCGACGGACGTGAGCACCATGCCGACGGGCAGGTCCACGGCCTCGCCGGTCACGCTGTGCTTGGCGTGCAGAACGAGGCCGTCGCCGGTGTCCTCGATCGACTCCGGGGTGGTGAGGAAACGCAGGCGGATGCGGTGCGCCGCATCGGACTGGGTCTCCAGCGACTCCAGCAGCTCCAGCTTGTGCGCCGTCAGCTCGGATTCGCTGCCCGCGACCAGCGTCTCGGCGACGTCCGGATCCGGATGCACGACGACGGTGCGCTCGTCCACCAGGCCGAGCGCCTCGGGCAGCGTGAACGCGGCGTGCTCCGGGCCGCGGCGCGCCACGATGACGACCTCCTCGACCCGCGAATCCTTCAGCGCCGCCAGGGCGGCGGGGGAGATGGTGGTCTCCTCCAACTCCTCAGGCTCCGCCGTGAGGATGCGCGCGGCGTCCAGCGCCACGTTGCCGTTGCCGATGATGACGATCTTCTCGTGCGCGAGGTCCATGTCGTCGCCGCGGTGCTCGGGGTGACCGTTGTACCAGGCGACGAAGTCCGTCGCGCTGCGCACGTTGGGGAGGTCCTCACCCGTGATGCCCAGCTTCTTGTCGGTGCTCGCGCCCACGGCCACGACGATGGCGTCGTGCCGGCGACGCAGCTCCTCGAGCGACACGTCCCGGCCGACCTCGGTGTTGAGATGGATCGTGAAGTTCGGGTCCGCGGCCACCTTGTCGAACAGGCCGGACACCTTCCGGGTGCGGGTGTGGTCGGGAGCCACGCCGAAGCGGGCCAGGCCGTACGGGGTGGAGAGCTTCTCGTACACGTCCACGGTGACGCCGTGGTAGCGCAGCAACTCGTCGGCGGCGTACATCGCCGCCGGGCCGCTGCCGATCACGCCCACGCTGACGACGTTCCCGGCGGGGATCGGCAGCTGCTTCGGCGGCACGGTGTGCGCCATCGGAGGGCGGCTGCGCTCCTGCGGATTGGGGCCGCCCAGCTTGCTGTTGGCGGGGTCGGCGGCGGCCAGCGAGCGGTTGAGCTCGATGTAGACCTTGTGCTCCTCCGGCAGCCGGTGCGCCGGGCCGATGGCGTCCACCGGGCAGGCGGTCACGCAGGCGCCGCAGTCCACGCACGTCGTGGGGTCCACGTACAGCATCTCGGCCGTCGCGAAGCCCGGCTCGTCGGGCGTCGGGTGGATGCAGTTGACGGGGCACGCGAAGGTGCACGACGCGTCGCTGCAACAGGACTGGGTGATGACGTGGGGCACTGGTCGCCTCTCGACGGGGTTCCGGATACGGGTCCGGCTCGGCGGGTGGACCGCCGAGCCGGATATCGGGGCTGTGTTCGGCTACTGCGCAGCGTACGACGGCTCGCTGCGGAAGCGCGAGACGCGGCCGTTGATGCCGAGGACGCGCCACAGGACGCGCGAGACGGGGTTCATCAGCTTCGTGCGCTCCGCGAGCAGACGCACGTCGCCGAACACCTCCTGGCGCATGGCCTTCGACTCGGGCGAACGCCAGAAGATGTCCTTCTTGACCGACCGCGGGATGTCGAAGGTGTCCCAGAACTGGCGCGGCGGCACCATGATGGCGCCCAGCAGGATGCGCATCACCAGCGGCAGCGCCAGCGACAGCAGGAAACGGGGCACGGGGCCGCGCATGGGGATCTTGTGCTCGAGCAGCTGGTGCGCGAACGAGATGTGGCGGGCCTCCTCGGCCACGTGGATCTGCATCACCGCGGTCATGGCCGGGTGCTGCGTGTCCGCCGAGCGCAGGAACTGCTTCTGCAGGTGGTCGATCGGCTCCTCCCCGCCGAGCACGCCCATGTAGAAGATGTTCGGGAAGCTGGTGGCCGCGAGCGGGATGATCGGCGACAGGCGGCGGAACCACCATGCGCCACCGGGCACGTCCATGCCCACCCGGTTGACGAACTCCTGGAACATCAGCGTGTGCTGACACTCCTCCTTCGCCTCGTGGGTGGCGTACCGGAACTCCGGCGAGTTGTTCGGCTGCACCGCGGTGTACTGCATGATGCCGCGGATCAGGATCGACTCGAACTGCAGGCCGACCTTGGCCACGTTGGCCTGGCGCCACATGCCGATCTCGATCTGCTTCGCCAGCGGCTGCTCCTGGTACCAGGGGTGCCGGCCGATGGGGTCGAAGCGGGGGTTGCAGACCCAGCGCGTGTCGTCCGGGGTGATCGCCAACTCGGGCGAATCCCAGTCGATGTCGACGTACGGATCGAAGTTGCGGCGTACCGACGCCTCGGAGAGGTCGGTGAGGGTCTGCTCGTACTCGGTCTGTCCCGGGAACGAGCGCCCACGCATACGGGCCATGTGCGTCACGCGCGGCACGTTCAACAAAGCCATGATCGGTCCTTTCGTGACACGTTCCGGCTGTTTCCCTGCTTCGGATCCCTCGGGTTCCTGTGGGAAATCCCACAAGAGTTTCTGCAGGTAGAAGCCGTACGTGAGATTCAATCGCCTCCAGGCTATCACTTGCGACAAGCGTGAATGAAGGGTCTTCCGGCCCGAATCCGTGAACAGGTGTACACCGAGCTTCCGGCCTGCGGTTTTACCGTCCGGTTGTGAGGGGCGTCACGCCCCGGGTGTGAGGTGTTCGGTGTGTCAGGGAGCCGGCCGAGCGTCGCTCGGGACGGGTCAGGACGACGCCTTGATGGTGTTCGTCACGTCGTGCACCACGATGCCCGCGGCCACCGGGCCGCCCGCCGAGAACCACGCCTCGTCCTGGACCAGCAGTTGCCGCTTCGCGGAAACCGCGCGCAGGTCGTCCCACTGCTTCGACGTCATCACCGACATGCCGAAATCGCGGCCCTCATCGCCCTGGTAGCCGACGTACACGAGGTCGGCGTCCGCGGCGCTGTAATCGCCGCCGGACATCTCCACCGGATCGGCCCTGCGCTGTCCCTCCGGCCGCTCCACCCCGAGGTCCGCCAGCACCTGCGCCGCCAGGGGGGCGGTTCCCATCGCGAGAGCCCTGCCCTGATCGGTGAAGCGAACCAGGGACACGACGTTGTGGATCGCGTCGATCTTCACCGACTTCTCCGCCACGTCGCGCTGGTAGCGGTCCAGGACGGCGCGGGCCTCGGCGGGCATCCGCACCGCGTCGGCGAGCGCCAGGAAGCTGCGCCGCCAGTCGGCGGACGGGGCGGGGACCACCGTCGTGCGGCCGGCGCGACGGTTCGCGTCGGCCGAGCGCTCGGTGCCCACGCTCACGTCCGCCCGGGCGTCGTCGCCGAGCTGCGGGATCTTCGCGATCGTGCCGCCGAGGTACGACGGTGCCGCGCCCCCGACCGCGCGTACGCGGTTCTGCAGTCCGAGGGCGCACAGCCCGTCGAGCAGGGCGGGATCGGCCACGACGATGCCGGCCGGCGCGGGCCCGCCGACGACGGGGGCGGCGCACGCCTCGTCCGCCTTGCGGTCCAGGCCGATGATGTTGGCGGACGCGAGCCGGGTGGTGGTGGTCGCGATCGACGCGAACGGCTGCTGGATCGGCTCCGAGCCGCCGCACGCGGACAGCACGGACGCACCGATCGCCGCGACCGCGATCGCCGCGCTGGTCCTACTCGCCCTGTTCACTGCGCCGTCCTCACCTGTGTCCGATGAACGTGCGCCACGCTAGCAGGGGGCACCGCCCGCGCCCCGTGCGCAGCCGTTCCGGCGGACCCGCGCGACGCGAGTACGACGCAGAGTAGGACCGCGGGGACAAGCCCGGGGGCGAGGGGCTACTCTTACCCAAGAAGCGGGAGTCCGCCGTGAGCGAACACCCCGCTGCAGACCTGAATGAAGAGGCACAGCCGGTGCCGACAGCCGCGTCACCGGTGAGCCACAGGGCAGGAGGATTTGTGACCGCGCAAGCGCATCGTCCGGCAGTCGAGGTGACTGCCGAGCGTCCGTATCCGCAGCGGACCGGGCCCAAGGGGTCGTTCATCTACAAGCTGGTGACGACGACCGATCACAAGACGCTGGGCATCATGTACATCGTCACGTGCTTCGCGTTCTTCCTCATCGGTGGCCTGATGGCGCTGCTGATGCGCGCCGAGCTCGCCGAGCCGGGCCTGCAGTTCCTCTCCACCGAGCAGTTCAACCAGCTGTTCACCATGCACGGCACCGTGATGCTGCTGCTGTACGCGACGCCCATCGTGATCGGCTTCGCGAACTTCGTGCTGCCGCTGCAGATCGGCGCGCCCGACGTGGCGTTCCCGCGCCTCAACGCGTTCGGCTACTGGCTGTTCGTGTTCGGCGCGATCATGGTGATCTCGGGCTTCATCACCCCCGGTGGCGCGGCGGACTTCGGCTGGACCGCCTACACCCCGCTGACCGATGCGCTGCACTCGCCCGGCCCGGGCGCCGACCTCTGGATCATGGGCCTCGCCGTGGGTGGTCTCGGCACCATCCTCGGCGCCGTCAACATGGTCACCACCGTGGTCTGCATGCGCGCCCCCGGCATGACGATGTTCCGCATGCCGATCTTCACCTGGAACATCCTGGTGACGTCGCTCCTGATCCTGCTCGCCTTCCCGCTGCTGACCGCCGCGCTCATGGGCCTCGAGGTGGACCGCCAGTTCGGCGCACACATCTACGATCCCGCCAACGGCGGCGTCATCCTGTGGCAGCACCTGTTCTGGTTCTTCGGACACCCCGAGGTGTACATCATCGCGCTGCCGTTCTTCGGCATCGTGTCCGAGATCTTCCCGGTGTTCAGCCGCAAGCCGATCTTCGGTTACAGCGGCCTGGTCCTCGCGACGCTGGCCATCGCGGCCCTCTCCGTCGCGGTGTGGGCGCACCACATGTACGCCACCGGTGCCGTGCTGCTGCCGTTCTTCAGCTTCATGACGTTCCTCATCGCGGTCCCGACAGGCGTGAAATTCTTCAACTGGATTCTCACGATGTGGAAGGGTCACATAACATTCGAGTCGCCGATGCTGTTCTCGATCGGCTTCATCGTCACCTTCCTCTTCGGTGGCCTCACCGGCGTCCTGCTCGCCTCGCCGCCGCTGGACTTCGCGGTGTCCGACACCTACTTCGTGGTCGCGCACTTCCACTACGTGCTCTTCGGCACGATCGTGTTCGCCACCTACGCGGGCATCTACTTCTGGTTCCCGAAGATGACCGGCCGCATGCTGGACGAGGGCCTGGGCCGCTGGCACTTCTGGCTCACGTTCATCGGTTTCCACATGACCTTCCTGGTGCAGCACTGGCTGGGCGCCGAGGGCATGCCGCGTCGTTACGCGGACTACCTCGCGACCGACGGTTTCACGACGCTGAACCGGATCTCGACGGTGGGCGCGTTCATCCTGGGCGCCTCGACCCTGCCGTTCGTGTGGAACGTGTTCAAGAGCTACCGCTACGGCGAGGTCGTCACCGTCGACGATCCGTGGGGCTTCGGCAACAGCCTGGAGTGGGCCACCAGCTGCCCGCCCCCGCGGCACAACTTCACCGAGCTGCCCCGCATCCGCTCCGAGCGCCCCGCGTTCGAGCTGCACTACCCCCACATGATCGAACGGATACGGGAAGAGGCCCACGCGGGCCCGGGCAAGGGCCACTAGGTCCGGCCACCCGAACACGACGAACGGCGTCTCCCACACGGGAGGCGCCGTTCGGCGTTCCACCCGCCGCCGACTACGCTTCACGCGTGCGCGATGCGACCTCCGACCCCACGATCCTCATCACCGTCACCGGCGGCGACAAGCCCGGTGTCAGCTCCGTGCTGTTCGGGGTCCTGGCCCGCAGTGCCGTGAGCATCCTCGACGTGGAGCAGACCGTGATCCGCGGCAGGCTCACCCTCGGCGTCCTCGCCGCCGTCGACGGGGACCCCGAACACGTGCAGGAGACCGTCGAGCAGGCGATGGCCACAGTCGGGATGGACGTGGCCGTCGAGATCTCCGGGGAGCAGCCGGCGCGGCCGCCCGTGCCCACGCACGCCGTCGTCCTCATGGGCGCGCCCGTCTCCGCCCGCGCCCTGTCCGCCGTCGCCGCGACCCTCGCCGAATCGAACGTCAACATCGAGTCGATCGCGGGCATCGCCGACTACCCCGTGACGGCGCTGGAACTGCTCGTGACAGTCCCCGACGTTGCGGACGGCGACGCGCGCCTGCGCGCCGATCTGGCGACGGTCTCCACCGAACAGGGCGTCGACATCGCGACCTCGCGCGCCGGCATCGCGCGGCGGTCCAAGCGGCTCATCTGCTTCGACGTGGACTCCACCCTGGTGCAGGGCGAGGTGATCGAGATGCTCGCCGCCCGGGCGGGCAAGGAGGCGGAGGTCGCGGCCGTCACCGAGGCCGCGATGCGCGGCGAGCTCGACTTCGAGCAGTCCCTCCACGCGCGCGTCGAGAACCTCGCGGGGCTGCCCGCTTCGGTCATCGACGAGGTCGCGGGCGAACTGCAGCTGACGCCGGGCGCGCGGACCACCATCCGCACCCTCAAGCGTCTCGGGTTCCGCTGCGGCGTGGTCTCCGGTGGGTTCACCGCGGTGATCGAGCCGTTGGCGAAGGACCTGGACCTCGACTTCGTGCGCGCCAACACGCTGGAGATCGTCGACGAGAAGCTCACCGGCCGGGTGATCGGCGAGGTGATCGACCGCCCCGGTAAGGCCCGCGCGCTGCGCGAGTTCGCCGAGGCGGCAGGCGTGCCCGTCGAGCAGACCGTCGCCGTGGGCGACGGGGCCAACGACATCGACATGCTCTCCGCGGCCGGGCTCGGCGTCGCCTTCAACGCCAAGCCCGCCCTGCGGGAGGTCGCCGACACCGCGCTCTCGCACCCGTACCTCGACGCGGTGCTGTTCGTCCTCGGCGTGACCCGCGACGAGATCGAGGCCGCCGACGCCGTCGACGGCCAGGTCCGCCGCGTTCCCCTGGCCTGATCCCGGCGGCCCACCTGATCCGGCGCCCACAGGGCCGCGGCGCGCCGCCGCTCAGGGCTCCTGGAACACCAGCACCGCCGGCCCGATCACCGGCACCTCGGCGTGCGCGTCGAACAGCGACCGCCCCGACGGTTCCCCCGTCGGCTGCGACGTGTCGATGATCAACTCCCAGCCGTGCGAGCACGACGCGGGGGCGCCCAGGCGCACCGTCGTCTCGCCGCCCGAGTGCCAGACGATGAGCGCGTCCTTCTCGGGGACGGCGCGGTCGTGGCTGGGGGAGCGCACGTCGTCGCCGTCGACCCACGCCTGCAGCGTGCGCACTGCGGGATCCTGCCAGTGCTCCGGGGTCATCTCGGCACCGTCGGCGCCGAACCACGCGAGGTCGGGCTCCCCGTCGCGGGTGGCGCGGCCGTCGAAGAACTCCTGCTGCCGCAGCACCGGCGCCGCCCGGCGCGCGGCGGCGACCCGGGCGACGAACGCGATGAGCTCCTTGTCGGCATCGGCCCACTCGACCGCGTAGGCGTCGGCCGCCGGGGCGTCGACGGGCACGCAGTACGCGTTGTTGTTGCCGTACTGGGTGTGGCCGAGCTCGTCGCCGCCCAGCAGCATCGGCGTGCCGGTGGACAGCAGCAGCGTGGCGAGCAGCGCGCGCACGTGCCGGGCGCGGGCGGCCAGGATCGCGGGATCGGTGGTGCCGCCCTCGAATCCGTGATTCACCGAACGGTTGTTGTCGGTGCCGTCGCGGCCGTTCTCGCCGTTCGCCTCGTTGTGCTTGCGCTCGTAGCTCACCAGGTCCCGCGCGGTGAAGCCGTCATGGGCCGTGACGAAGTTGACGGACGAGAACGGGGTGCGCGAGAGCGTCCCGAACAGGTCCTGGCTGCCCGACACCCGCGACGCGAGGTCGCCCACGGTGCCGCCCCCGGCGAAGAAGGTGCGCACGGTGTCGCGGTAGCGGTCGTTCCACTCGGCCCAGGCGGGGCCGAAGCCGCCCACCTGATAGCCCTCGCCGGTGGCGTCCCACGGTTCGGCGATGAGCTTGCGGGTGGTGAGGACCGGGTCCGCGGTGATCGCGGAGAGCAGCGGGGCGAGCCGGTCGAACGGGATCACCGGGCCCTGGGGGCCGGTCGCGGTGCGGCCCCGGCCCAGGACGCTCGCGAGGTCGAACCGGAAGCCGTCGACGCCGAACGTCTCGCACCAGTAGCGGAGGCTGTCGAGTACCAGCCGCAGGGTGGCGGGGGAGGCGCAGTCGAGGGTGTTGCCGCAGCCCGTGTAGTCCAGGTCCTCGCCGTTCTCCAGCAGGTAGTAGCCGGGGGCGTCGAGGCCCCGCCACGACAGCGAGGGGCCCGCGACGGACTCCTCGGCGGTGTGGTTGTAGACCACGTCCATGAGCACCTCGAGGCCCGCGGAGTGCAGCGCCGAGACCATCGCGGCGAACTCCTCCACCTCGTCGCCCGGGCGACTGGCGAAGCGGGGGTCCGGCGCGAAGTAGGCGCCCGTGGAGTAGCCCCAGTGATTGCGCATCCCGCGGGCCCGCACGCCGGGCTCGGTGAGGCACGCCTGCACCGGCAGCAGTTCCACCGCGGTGACGCCGATCCGGCGCAGGTGCTCGAGAACGGCCGGCTGCGCCAGCCCGAGGTAGGTGCCGCGCAGCTCCTCCGGGACGTCGGGATGCCTGGCGGTGTAGGAGCCCACGTGGATCTCGCAGATCTGGGTCCGCTCCCAGGGCACGCCGGGGCCCGCCTCGGGGGGCGTCGGTGCGCCGGTGACCACGGAGAGCGGGATGTGCGGCAGGGAGTCCGTCTCCGACGGTGCGCCGTCCTCGCCGTAAGGCAGCAGGGACACGGAATCGCCCAGGGGACCGTCGATCCGGCGCGCGTACGGGTCGATGAGCGCCTTGTTCTCGTTGAACCGCAGGCCGTTCCCGGGATCCCAGGGTCCGCTCGCGCGCAGGCAGTACCGGGTGCCCTCGCCGATCCCGGCGACGAAGCCGTGGTGGACGCCGGCGGTCTGCGCGGGCAGCCGTAGTCGGCGTTCGGACCGGGTGCCGCCCTCGTCGGTGTCGACGAGGCACACCCACACGTCGGTGGCGTGCGGGGCGTGCACGGCGAAGTTCACTCCGCCGGGCTGCGGGACGGCGCCGAGGGGGTCGGGGGCGCCGGGGGACGGTCTGCTGTCGATGGACACGGTGACCATCCTGCCCGCATCCCGGGGGTGACGTGGGGCAGGATGGATGATGTGTCCGAACCCGTAGCGTCATCGTCCGCCGCCGCCCCCGATCAGGATCTCCTGATCGACTTCTCCGGCGTCCGTCTCGTCCGCGACGGTCGCACGCTGGTCGGTCCCGTCGACTGGCGGGTCGAGCTCGACGAGCGCTGGGTGGTGCTCGGCCCCAACGGCGCCGGGAAGACCTCCCTCATGCGGCTCGCCGCGGCGCAGGTGTTCCCCTCGGCGGGCGAGGCGCACATCCTGGGCGAGGTTCTCGGGAAGACGGTGGTGCAGGACCTCACGGCCCGGATCGGTGTCAGCACCGCCGCGCTCGCGGCCCGTATCCCCGAGGACGAGCTCGTCACCGACCTCGTGGTGTCCGCGGGCTACGCGGTGCTCGGGCGCTGGCGTGAGCGCTACGACGAGGTGGACATCAGCCGTGCGGTGGACGTGCTGGAGTCCATGGGCGCCGAGCACCTGGCGAACCGCCGCTTCGGCACCCTGTCCGAGGGGGAGCGCAAGCGCGTGCTCATCGCCCGCGCGCTCATGACCGACCCCGAGCTGATGCTGCTCGACGAGCCCGCGGCGGGTCTCGACCTGGGCGGCCGCGAGGAGCTCGTGGCCCGGCTCGACGTGTTGGCCCACGACCCGGACGCGCCGGCCACCGTGCTGGTGACCCACCACGTGGAGGAGATCCCGCCGGGCTTCACGCACGCGATGATGCTCAAGGAGGGGGCCGTGGTCACCCAGGGCCTCATCTCCGACGTGCTCACCGCCGAGGCGCTGTCGGAGACCTTCAGCCAGCGGATCCTGCTGGAGGAGGCCGACGGGCGGTACTTCGCGCGACGTGCCTCGCGGCCCGGGCGGCGGAGGCTGCAGGCGTGAGCGGCAACGGCGCGGAGCACGCGCGGGACCTGCCCGATGTACCCATCCGGCCCGCGGCCACCGTCGTGCTGCTGCGGACGGCACCGTCGGGCCTGGAGGTGTACCTGCTGCGCCGGGTGAGCGGCATGGAGTTCGCGCCGGACGTGACGGTGTTCCCGGGCGGCGGGATCGAGGACGTCGACGAGGGCGACCTCACGCGGACCGCGGCGCGCGAGACCCAGGAGGAGTGCGGCGTCCGCGTGCACCCCGACGATCTGGTTCCCCTGTCGCGGTGGATCACCCCTCCCGGCCGGCCCCGCAGGTACGACACGATGTTCTACCTCGCCGCGCTGCCCGAGGGGCAGGCCGCGGACCTGCGCACCACCGAGGCGGCGTCCGCGTACTGGTCGAGCCCGCGCGCGGCGATCGACGCGTGGCTCGCGCGCGAGCACAAGCTCATGGCGCCCACGTTCTCGAACCTCTTCCAGCTGCTGCCGTTCGACACCGTCGAGGACGCCCTCGGTTGGGCGGCTGAGGGGGCCGATCTGACGCCGCCCATGCCCGCGGCGGACGGATGGGACGGCGGGCAGCGGATCTTCCCCGGGTGGCGGGAGTACCTCGAAGGCCACATCACCGACTGAGGGCCGAAGCCACCGGGTAACGTCACGGGCATGACTGAATTCGTGACTCTGGAGACCACCGACGAGCACCCGGGCATCGGCACCATCCGCCTCAACCGGCCGCCGATGAACGCGATCAACTCGCAGGTCCAGGACGAATTGATCGCGGTCGCCGCGGAGGCCGACGGCCGCGACGACATCAAGGCCGTGGTGATCTACGGCGGCCCGAAGGTGTTCGCCGCCGGCGCGGACATCAAGGAGATGCAGGCCATGTCGTACACCGACATGAGCCAGGCGATCGCGCGCCTGCAGGGCGGCCTCTCGGCCATCGCCTCGATCAGCAAGCCGACCGTCGCCGCGGTCACCGGATACGCCCTCGGCGGCGGCCTCGAGGTGGCACTGGGCGCGGACCGCCGGGTCGTCGGCGACAACGCCAAGCTGGGCGTCCCGGAGATCCTGCTCGGCGTGATCCCGGGCGGCGGCGGCACCCAGCGCCTGGCCCGCCTGGTGGGCCCCGCGAAGGCCAAGGACATGGTGTTCACGGGCCGGTTCGTGGGCGCGGAGGAGGCGCTGCAGATCGGCCTGGTGGATCAGGTCGTGGCTCCCGATGACGTCTACGAGGCTGCGCTGACCTGGGCGAAGCAGTTCACCGGGGGTGCCTCGCAGGCGCTACGGGCGGCGAAGCTCGCCATCGACCAGGGCATCGAGGTGGACCTGGCCACCGGGCTCGCGATCGAGCGCCACCTGTTCGCCGGGCTGTTCGCCACCGAGGACCGGACGATCGGCATGGACTCGTTCGTGGAGAACGGTCCCGGTAAGGCGAAGTTCGTCGGGAAGTGACACCCTGGAGAACGTGTTCCACCACGAGGGTTTGCCGTGATCTGACCGGACGGTAACCTAGCGGGGACTTCAGGAAAGGCTTACATGACCGACCAGCAGCCGGCTCCCAACCCGCACGCCACGGCGGACGAGGTTGAGGCCGCATTCTCCGACACCAAGCTCGCGCAGGTCCTCTACCACGACTGGGAGGCCGAGACCTACGACGAGAAGTGGCACATCAGCTTCGACGAGCGGTGCATCGACTACGCCCGCGACCGGTTCGAGGCGGCGACGCACGGCGACAACGAGAAGCCGTACGGCCGGGCCCTGGAGCTGGGCTGCGGCACCGGCTTCTTCCTGCTGAACCTGATGTCGGCGGGCGTCGCCGAGACGGGTTCGGTGACGGACCTGTCGCCCGGCATGGTCAAGGTGGCGCTGCGCAACGGCGAGGCACTCGGCCACACCGTGGACGGCCGGGTCGCGGACGCCGAGACGATCCCCTACGAGGACGACACCTTCGACCTCGTCGTGGGACACGCGGTGCTGCACCACATCCCGGACGTCGAGCAGTCCATGCGCGAGGTGCTGCGCGTGCTCAAGCCGGGCGGTCGGTTCGTGTTCGCGGGCGAGCCCACCACGATCGGCGACTTCTACGCGCGCTGGCTGGGGCGCCTCACCTGGGCCGCCACCACCAACGTGACGAAGCTGCCGTTCCTGGCCGATTGGCGCCGCCCGCAGGCCGAGCTCGACGAGTCGTCGCGCGCCGCGGCCCTCGAGGCCGTCGTGGACATCCACACCTTCGATCCGGACGAGATGGAGGCCCTCGCCTCCCGCGCCGGCGCCGTGAACGTGGAGGCCTCCACCGACGAGTTCACCGCGGCATTCCTGGGGTGGCCCGTCCGCACCTTCGAGGCGGCCGTGCCGCCGGAGAAGCTGGGCTTCGGCTGGGCCGGGTTCGCGTTCGGCGGCTGGAAGAAGCTGTCGGCGCTCGACGAGAACGTGCTCAGCCGCATCGTGCCGCGCAAGTTCTTCTACAACCTCGCCATCACGGGCACCAAGCCCGAGTAGCGCCGGGAATCGCGGCGTGGACGGGGCCGATCTCGCCTACCTGCGCACGGCCGACGGCATCGCCGCCGTGGCCGCGGCGGATCGGCTGGCCCTGACCGAGTCGAGCCTGCTGTCGGACGTGTCGACGGTGCGCCGCGTCGCCGGCGCGCACGCCCCGGCCGTCATCGAGCAGGTGCGCGCACGGCGGCGCGCGGCGGGCAAGCTCGGCGACGTCTCCGGGTGGATGCTCACCGACGAGGCGGTCCAGCAGGCGACGCCGTCGGCGGTGGCGGAGCACCGCGCCCGCCGGCTCGCGTGGCTGTCGGTGCACGACGTCACGTGCTCCATCGGCTCGGAACTCAGTGCGCTGGTGCAGGTGTGCCCGCGTGTGGTGGGCAGCGACATCGATCCCGTGCGCGCGCAGATGGCGGCGCACAACGTGCCGCGGGCGCTGGTCTACGTGGCCGACGCCCTGACCCCCACGTCCAACGCGGATGTGGTGATCGCCGACCCGGCGCGCAGGTCGGGGGGACGGCGGATCGTGGATCCGGAGCAGATGTCGCCGCCGCTGTCCGCGCTGCGGGCCGCGTACGCGGGACGCTCGCTCGCGGTGAAGACCGCGCCCGGAATCGACTACGAGGGGCTGCGCCGGGCGGGGTTCTCGGGCGAGGTCGAGATCGTCTCCCTCGACGGCGGCGTGCGTGAGGCGTGCCTGTGGTCCGGTCCCGTCGCCGTTCCCGGCCTCACCCGCGCGACGGTGCTGCGCGGGCTGCGCAGCTTCGAGGTGGTCTCCACCGACCCGCACGACGTGGACCCGGATGCGCCCGGCAAGTTCCTCATCGAGCCCGACGGCGCCGTCATCCGAGCAGGGCTGGTGCGGCACTACGCGGGCCGGCACGGGCTGTGGCAGCTGGATCCGCACATCGCATACCTCACGGGCGACGCGGTGCCCGACGGGGAACGCGGCTTCGAGATCGTCGAGCAGATGAAGTTCTCCGAGAAGGCCCTGCGCGCGGAGCTGCGCGCCCGCGACGTGGGCAGCGTCGAGATCCTCACCCGCGGCGCGGGAGTGGACCCGGACGTGCTGCGCAAGCAGCTCAAACTGCAGGGATCGCAGCCGATGACGGTGGTGATCACCCGGATCGCCCGCGAGGTGGTCGCCTTCCTCACCCGCCCGACGCGGTGATCGCCTCCTGAAACCGCCCCTCCGCCGCATCAGGCGGCGCTATTCGCATCGTGACCGGGTTCGAGGCCGGTTTCGGACGGGCCCGGACGTGAAACGATGGACGGCATGCAGGAATCGCGCCGGTCGGATGTCGAGATGTTCCACGTCATGGACGTGCTGGCCGCGGCGGCACGGCGCCGCGAGACCCACGGCGACGTGATCTCCCTCGCCGCGGGCCAGCCGTCGGCGGGTGCCCCGACGCCGGTGCTCGAGGCGGCGCACGCCGCGCTCGACGCGGGCCCGCTGGGGTACACGGAGTCGCTGGGGATCACGCCGCTGCGGGAGGCGATCGCGGCGCACTACGGCCGGGCCTACGGCATCGACGTCCCCGTGGACGCGGTGGCGGTCACCACCGGGTCGTCGGGCGCGTTCACCCTGATCTTCCTGGCGGCCTTCGACATCGGCGACACCGTGGTCATGGCGCGGCCCGGGTATCCGGCGTACCGCAACACCCTCTCCGCTCTGGGATGCCGTGTCGTCGAGCTGGACTGCGGGCCGGAGACCCGGTACCAGCCGACCGTCGCGATGCTCGACGCGCTGCCGGAGCCGCCGAAGGGGCTCATCGTCGCCAGTCCGGCGAATCCGACCGGCACCATCCTCGCGCCGGAGGAGCTCGCGGGCCTGGCGCGGTGGTGCGAGGAGCACGGCACGCTGCTCATCTCCGACGAGATCTACCACGGCGTGAGCTACGGTCGCCCCACCGCGTGCGCCTGGGGCACCTCGCGGGAGCAGGTGGTGATGGGCTCGGTGTCGAAGTACTTCGCGATGACGGGCTGGCGGTTGGGGTGGATGCTGCTGCCGGAGTACCTGCGGCGGCCCGTCGAGCGGCTGACCGCCAACATGACGATCTGTGCGCCGGCCGTCTCCCAGTACGCGGCGGTCGCCGCGTTCACGGAGGAATCGCGGGCCGAGCTCGACGGGCACGTGGCCGGGTACGCGCGGAACCGGGAGATCGTGCTCGCGGGGCTGCGAGAGCTCGGCGTGGCCGAGGTCGCCCCGCCCGACGGTGCCTTCTACGCGTACGCCGACATCGGCCATCTCACCGGCGATTCGCTCGCCTGGTGCGCGCGGGTGCTCGACGAGACCGGCGTCGCGATCACCCCGGGCCTGGATTTCGATACGGCCCACGGCAATCGGTTCATCCGCCTCAGTTTCGCGGGGGCGACCGCGGAGATCGAGGAGGCGATCGACCGCCTACGCCCGGTGTTCGGCCGGTAGCCGCTACGCGGGCGCGGTGAGGATCAGCGGGCCGTCCTCGGTGATCGCGACGGTGTGCTCGCTGTGCGCGGCGCGCGAACCGTCGGCGGAGCGCAGGGTCCAGCCGTCGGGGTCGATCCTGATCTCGTCGGTGGTGGCGCAGAACCACGGCTCCAGCGCGAGCGTCATGCCGGTGCGCAGGAGCAGGCCCTTACGCGGCTTGCCGGTGTTCGGCACGTGCGGGTCCTCGTGCATGGTGCGGCCGATCCCGTGCCCGCCGAACTGCGTGTTCACCGGGTAGCCATAGCTTTTCGCGACGTCGCCGATCGCGGCGGAGACGGTGCCGAGTTTGTTGCCGGGCCGCATCTTGTCGATCGCGGCGTCGAGCGCGACGCGGGTGCATTCGATCAGGCGGGTGTCCTCCGGGCGCGGGTTGCCCACGCTGACGCTGCGCGCCGAATCGGCCGACCAGCCGTCGATCGTGACCGCGATGTCGGCCGTGAGCAGGTCGCCGTCGGCGAGCACGTAGTCGTGCGGAAGCCCGTGCAGGCAGGCGTCGTTCACGGCCAGGCAGGTGACGTTGCGGAAGGGGCCGCGGCCGAACGACGGTGCGTAGTCCCAATAGCAGGACACCGCGCCGCGGTCGGCGATCATCGTCCGCGCGCGATGCTCCAGGTCCATGAGGTTCACGCCGGGCTCGGCCATCGTGGTGACCGCGTCCAGCAGTTCGGCGACGAACGCGCCGGTGGTGCGCATCTTGTCGATCTCGCCGGGGGTCTTGAGCTCCATCATGGTATTAAAATACCACGGCGGTCAGCCGGTCCTCCCGAACGCCTGCGTCCCCGCGTACTCCGCGGCCAGCGCGTCGAGCGGCTCGTCCAGCGCCGCCGCCAGGGCGACGACGGTGCCGAACGCCGGCGTCGCCATGCGCCCGGTCTCGATCTTGCGCAGCGTCTCCGGGGAGATCCCCGCGGCCTGCGCCACGTCGTCCAACCGCCGGGCGCCGCGCACGGTCCGCAGACGCGCGCCGAGCCGTCGCCCGGCCGCGAGCTGTTCCGGGGTGAGCGGCTGGCGGACCATGCCGCGAGTCTAACCCGTCAGATCGCCACCATCCGGGTCGCCGCCGACGGGTCGCGCCGCCCGCGGATCGCGATCAGCTGCCGGGCGTGCAGGTCCAGCGCCACGTCGCCCTCGAGCCTCGGCGACCACGGGCGCACGGCGGTCGCGTCGCCCGCGCCGTCGATCGCCGCCAGCACGTGCAGCGAATGCGCCGCCGGCTGCGGCGTGCCCTCGTGCGGCCAGCAGGTGGCCAGGTGCACCGAGACGTGCATCGTCTGCCTGCCCGTGTGCAGCAGCCGCGCGGACACCTCGATCACCTGGCCGATCTGTACGGGCCGGTAGAACCGCACGCCGCCCACGTACACGGTCACGGCCTCGCCGCCGCTCCACGCGGCCGCGCAGAGGTAGGCGGCGTCGTCCATCCATCCCATGACCCGGCCGCCGTGGGCCTTGCCGCCCCAGTTGATGTCCGTGGGTGCCGCGAGGAACCGCGTGACCCGCCTCTCGGCCTCGGTGGGGGCCGCGTAATCGACGTCGGCCATCGCGGCCTCGATCCGGCGCCGGACCTCCGTGCGGGCCTCGGCCTCCTCGGCCGCGCGCACGTCGTCGGCGAGAACGGGCTGCCATTGCCGCACCGGGGTGGGCCGGCCGTGTTCGTCCACCGCGACGAACACCAGCAGGCAGGTGCTCGCGACGGTGAAGGTGCCGACGCGCGGGTCCGCGGAGGCGACCTCGCACCGGATGTGCATGCTGGTGCGCCCCGTGTAGACGAGGGTGGCGCGGACCTCCACGACGTCGCCCGAGGCGATGTCCCGGCCGAAGCCGATGTTCCCGACGTACGCGGTCACGGAGTAGCCGCCGGACCATGCCGCGGCGCACGCGTAGGCGGCCTTGTCGATCCACTCCAGGATGCGGCCGCCGCGGACGCCGCCGCCGAGGGTGGCGACGTCGGTCGGGGCGGCGAGGAAACGCAGTGTGATCCGGCGATCGGTGATGGGCATCGTGTTCGATCTCCTTGGTGAGGGCGAGATGATCGCACCATCCTGGAGGGGGCCGGGAACGCACACGAAGCCGGGGGAGCGGGGTGAGGTCTCGGATATCCGTGCGAAACACCGCAGGTCACATGGACGTAACGTCGCCGCGCTCAGCCGAGATCCGCGAGGCGCCGGGCGAGCAGGCGCCGTTCCGGTTCGGTCGCGGCGAGTCGGACGGCGAGGGTGTACGCGGCGCGCGCCTCGTCCGCGCGGCCCAGCCGCCGCAGCAGCTCCGCGCGGGTCGAGTGCCAGTACCGGTAGTCGTCGAGACCGAGCGAATCGACGAGTGCGAGCGCGTCGTCGACGCCGCCGCCCTCCGCGATGGCGACCGCGCGGTTGAGGGTGACGACCGGCGAGTCCGTGATCTCTTCGAGCGCGCCGTACAGGCGGGCGACCTGCACGTGATCGACGGTTTCCTCGGCCTGCAGCGACGCGATCGCCGCCTGCAACGTGTACGGGCCGGCGGGGCCGCGGAGGGCCACTGCGCGATCGAGTTCGGCCCGGCCACGGTCGATCTTCGCGTGATCGTGCAGCCGCCGGTCCTGCTCCTTGAGCGGGACCAGCTCACCACCCGCGATCCGGGCGTGACGGCGGGAATCGGTCAGCAGCAGCAGGGCCAGCAGCCCGCGCGCTTCGGCCTCGTCGGGCATCAACTCGACGAGGAGCGTCGCGAGGCGGATCGCCTCGTCGGCGAGCTCGTGCCGTTCGGTGTAACCCTCGGTGAAGATCAGGTAGAGCACGGCGAGCACCGCCGACAGGCGTTCCGGCAGCGCGGGGCCCGGCGGCACCGCGAACGGGATCGCCGCGACGCGGATCTTCTTCTTGGCCCGCGTGATCCGCCGCTTCATGGTCTCCTCCGAGACGAGGAAGCTCCGGGCGATCTCCGCGGTGGTGAGGCCACCGAGGCTGCGGAGCGTCAATGCGACCTGTGCTTCCGTGGCGAGGGCGGGGTGGCAACAGGTGAAGATCAGCTCGAGCCGCTCGTCCGGGATCGCGCCGTCGTCGAGGTCGATACCGTCCATCTGCGCGGCCTCCTGCGTGGCGCTCAGCACCCGGTACTTGTCCGCGCGCATCCGCTCGCGGCGAAGCCGGTCGATCGCCCGATGACGGGCGGTGGTCACCAGCCAGGCGACGGGCTCGCGAGGAATCCCGTCGCGGGGCCATTTCTCGGCGGCGAGCGCGAAGGCCTCCTGAGCGGCTTCCTCGGCGAGGTCGAAATCACCGAGGGAGCCGATCAGGGTCGCCAGCACGCGGCCCCAGTCGCGCCGGAAGACGTCCTCGATCAGAACGAGTCCTCGGCTTCGACGTCGACGAGCGGCCGGATCTCCACCGCTCCGCCCAGGCGGATGGCCGGGATCCGGTGGGTGAACTCGAGGGCGTCGTCCAGATCTTCGGCCTCGATCACGTAGTAGCCGCCGAGCACCTCCCGCGTATCGGCGAACGGCCCGTCGGTGACCAGCGAACCGCCCGGCGCATGCCGCACCGTCGTCGCCGTGTCGCCGTCCTGCAGATGCGCTCCGCCCAGGCAGCGCGGGTCGTCGCGCAACGCGAGGTACGCGGCGTTGACCGGCCCGTACTCCTCGGGGCTGAGCGCCTGGTGGCTTCCGGGCTTCGGGTGGATGAGCAGTGCGTACTTCATCGTTCCTCCTGGGTCGGATCTTCTCTCACTCGGAAGACGAACGGGAGGGGCTCAGCGGGACACGTCCCGCGCTAATTCTTGGCGACGCTGTCGCCGGTGCGGCGGCCGGAGGTGAACGCGAACACGTCACCGTCCTGGCCCACCGTCACCAGTTCGCCGTCCGGGCCGACGGAGACGCCCGAGGTGGACTTCACCGTGTCCGGCAGCGGGAAGGTGCGGAGGGTGGTCCCCGTGTCGGTGCGGAACTCGAGGAGCTGGGTCTCGACGCCCGCCCAGGAGCGCACCACGGCGTAGCCGACGCCGCCCTTGATCTGGGTGGCGGGGGAGACCATGGCCACGTCGGTGCGCTTGAACACCTCGCGGGCGCTGTCGCCCTGGTCCTGGAGCGCCAGGAAGGAGTTCCGCTGCAGGCCCGGCGCCGCCGGGATGATCACCCCGTCGGGCGACACCGACGGCGGCACGGTGGTGGCGTACCCGAGGTCGTGGGTCCACTTGGTGGCGCCGGTCTTCGCGTCCAGTGCGGCGAGCTTCTTCGAGCGCAGGTTGACGTAGACCGTGGAGCCGTCGGCCGAGAGCGCGGGCGAGCCGATCACCCCGTCGGCGATGTCCGTGCGCTCCCACGCGTACCGGAGGTCGTGCTTGCTGCCGCCGGTCTTGCTGTAGTCGACGGCCATCACCTTGGCGGGTCCGGCGCCCGGCCGGCCCGGCGCGCTCGCTCCGCCTCCGACGACGACGAACGCGCGCTGGTTCGTCACATCGACGGCGGGCGGGCCGGCGACGGGGCACCCGGGGCCGCCGAGGTCCGGCCCGCTGATCGCGGTCGCCGCGGCGGCGGTCCGGCAGTCGTCGAGGCCGGCGGCGTTGGCGTCCGCGGAGACCTTCGGGAGCAGGCCGATCGAGGCGCCGTTGGCGACCCCGTCGTGCGAGTCGACGATCACCATCTGCCCGAGGTGGGTGATACCGAGGACGCTGTTGTCGCCCACCAGCTTGAGCCAGAGCGGGGCGCCCGCTGTGGGGTAGCGCCAGCGCACCTGGTTGTCGGGGTTGAAGCTGTACATCCAGCCGGGGATGCCGAGGTAGGTGTAGTCGAACTGGTCGACCAGCGGCGCCTGCAGGTCGGCGCCCGGCGCGTCCCGGCGGCAGTAGGTCTTGCGGCCCACGGTGAGTTCGAGGTTGAACGTCGAACAGCCGGTCTCGGTGCGCGCCGTCACCGACACGATGCCGCGGTTGGAGATCGCGGGCTGCACCGTGTTGGCGCCGTGCAGGCCCCGGTTCCACGCCGGCACCAGCGTCTGCGCGGCGTCGGCGTCCGTGTACGAGGCATTGCGGGAATCGCCGTACATGCCGGGCCACGCCGCCGTGTCCTCGGCGTGCACCCAGGTGTTGTCGGCGGAGCAGGAGGCCACGGCGGCCGCGGTCAACACCGTCGCGCCCAGCATGAGGGCGCGCCTACCCAACCGCATGTCTCTCCTCATCCGTCCATGACGAACCCGCCCGAGTGGCCCGGGATCGCTCCACAGACTATCGCGGGGGGCGGTACGGGACCGCCGGGGCGCACCGCCCGGATAGGGTTACCTCTTATGACGAGCATGTGGAACGCCCCGTACCGGTCGCGGTGGCGTCACGCGCGGGCGGCCGATACCCAGGCGCGTTTCCTGACCCTCGCATCGCTGCGCTGGGTGCTGAAGAACAAGGCGTACACCCCCTGGTACCTGGTGCGGTACGCGCGTCTCGCCAAGTTCCGGATCGCGAACCCGCACGTCGTGCTCAAGGGCATGGTGTTCCTCGGTAAGAACGTCGAGATCCATGCGACACCGGGCCTCGGCCGGATGGAGATCGGCCGCTGGGTGCACATCGGCGATTCGAACAAGATCCGCTGCCACGAGGGCTCGCTGCGGATCGGCGACAAGTCGGTGTTCGGCCGGGACAACGTGGTGAACTGCTACCTGGACATCGAGTTCGGGCCCGCGTCGCTGGTGGCCGACTGGTGCTACATCTGCGACTTCGACCACAAGATGGACGACATCCACATCCCGATCAAGGACCAGGGGATCGTCAAGGGCCCGGTACGCATCGGCGGCGACACCTGGGTGGGGACCAAGGTCACCGTCACCCGCAATACCCTCATCGGCCACGGGAGCGTCCTCGGCGCCCACGCGGTGGTCCGCGGCGAGATCCCGCCCTACTCGATCGCCGTCGGCTCGCCCGCGAAGGTGGTCAAGAACCGCAAGGAGGCCTGGGAGGCGAACGTCGCCGAGCGGGCCGAGTTGGAGCGCGCCCTCGCTGACATCGAGCGGAAGAAGGCCGAGGCCCGCGGGCTTCCGGGGAACTCGTAGCGGGGCTACAGCTCGTAGAAGGGTGCGGGGTAACGGAATTCGCCCCGCAGCTCCGGCGTGTACGCGTCCAGCGGCCGGGCCATGAACGACGGGCCGGCCCACTCCGCCACATCGGGTGTGATGCCCAGCGAGGCGGCGGGGACGAACCCGAAGTGCGGGTAGTAGCCGACGTGCCCGAGCAGGACGACCACGCCCTCCCTGCGCGCCTCGGCGGCGCCGATCGCGGCGTGCATGAGCGCGGACCCGATGCGCAGGCCCTGCGCGTCCGCCCGCACGCCGAGCGGGCCCAGAGCCAGCGCGGGGAGGTTCCCGACGGTGCCGCGGGTCAGGCACACGTGCCCGACCACCTCGTCGTCGCGCTCGGCGACGAACGAGAGGTCCTCGATCCACGCCCCGCTGTCCCGCAGCGCCTGCACGAGCTCCACTTCGACGGGGTCGGTGCGGCCCGGCGGCGTCATCGGGGCGAAGGCGCTGCGGTGCACGTCCTCGACGGCCGCGGCGTCCTGCGGTGCCTCCTTGCGGATCAGCATGAAACCGACCGTGCCACAGCGTTCGCGATCGCGCACATGCCGCTGGTCAGGGCGGTCAGAGCGGGTTCGTCGGGTCCCGCTCGGGGAGCGGGCGCTCGTCGATCACGCGGCGGCCGAGCGGGTTGCGCGGCCGGCGCTTCGCGGCGAGGTACACCTGCACGGTCTCGTTCGCCACGGCCTCCCAGGTGAGCTCCTCGACCTCGGCGCGGGCGGCCCGCGCGCCGGAGTGCGCGGTCTCCGGGTCGTCGAGGACCCCGCGGATCGCGGCGGTGAGCGCGGGGACGTCGGCGGGCGGCACCGAGGCCCCGGTGTCGCCCGTTCGGATGAAGTCCGCGAGGCCGCCCGCCGTCGTCGCGACGACGGGGATGCCGGTCGCCCCGCCCTCCAGGGCCACGATGCCGAACGGCTCATAGCGGCTCGGGATCACCAGGGCGTCGGCCGAATGCAACTGCGCCACCAGCTCTTCGTGGTCGAGGGCGCCCGTGAATTCGACGGCCCGCAGCACGCGGTGCTCGCGCGCCACCTCCCGTAGCCACGAGGCCTGCGTCCCGTCGCCCGCCACCGTGAGCGTGGTCCCGGGATGGGTGCGCCGCACCCTGGCGAGCGCCGCGATGAGGTCCTGCACGCCCTTCTCGTACTCCAGCCTGCCCACGTAGAGCAGCCGGGGTGGGGCACCGTGCCGCGCGGCGAAACCGCCTGCGCCCGAGGAGGTCCGCGCGCGGTCGCGGTACGGCCACTGGGTGGCGTCGATGCCGTTGGCGATCACGTGCAACTGCGCGAGCCCGGGCCCGAACAGGCGGTTCACCTCGTCGGACATCGAGCGCGAGCACGTGATCACGGCATCGGCCTCGTTGGCCAGCCACCACTCGGTGGAATGCACCTGCCGGTTCACCGGGCCGGAGACCCACCCGCTGTGCCGCCCGGCCTCCGTCGCGTGGACGGTGGCGACGAGCGGCGCGTCGAAGGCCTCCGCGAGGCCCACCGCGGCGTGCGCGGCGAGCCAGTCGTGCGCGTGCACGACGTCGGGAACCCAGGGGCGGCCGACGTTCCCGGCGCCGTGCAGTGCGTCCTCGCCCGCGGTCGGGTTGAACCCCGCCAGGCGCAGTCCCGCGCGGAGCATCGCGTGCCCCATCGACAGCACCCACGGCATCATGTCGGTGCCGAAGTCGAGCGCGAGCGGATCCTCCGCCGCCATGATCACGCGGACGTCGTCGATCCGCTGGTCCGTCGTGGGGTTGCTGCGGGGGTCGGTCCCCGTCGGCTGACGGGACAACACGACCACGTCGTGGCCCAGGTCCCGCAGCTGCAGCGCGAGGTGGTGGACGTGGCGCCCGAGGCCGCCGACGACCACCGGCGGGTACTCCCAGGAGACGAGCAGGACGCGCATCTAGAAACCTCCCAGCGGGGCGGGCAGCCGGCGGGCGTCGAGGCCGGGGAACGGATCGTCCGCCTGCCGCCACGCGCAAGCCAGTGCGACGGCCCGGTTCTCGTCGCCGCGCTCGGCGGCCTCGGCGATCTCACGCAGGGCGTGAGCGTGCTTGTAGGCGCGGTCGCGGGCGTACTCGGCCGCGGTGTCCTTGGACACCATGAAGGGCCAGTCGGACTGCAGGCACAGCAGCGCTTCGGTGAGCACCTGATCGGCGACGACGTCGCGGGTGCGCACCTCCTGCTGCCGCTTGTCGAGCACGCGCAGCACGGTGGCGGTGATCTCCTCGTTGAGCTCGACGAACTCGCGGACCTGTGGGCCCTCCCAGACCCGCCAGTCCTTGCCGGAGCCCCAGGAGCTCGCGTCGATGGCCCGCGGTTCGCCCACGTAGCCGGCCGCCGTCGCCGAGCGCAGGGTGCCCACGTCGACGCCCGCCTCGGGCAGGGCGCGCAGCACCCTCTCGAGCCAGATCGGGCCCTCGTACCACCAGTGGCCGAACAGCTCGGTGTCGAAGGCCGCCACCACCAGTGCGTCCCGCCCGATCCGGTCGCTCTCGGAGCGGATGCGGCGCACCACGGTGTCCACGAAATCGGCGACGTGCTTGTCGATCGCGGCGTCGGCGCGCGCGGGGTCGTACGGGGCCTTGTCCTGTTCGGCGACGTTCTTCCCGGTCACTCGGCTGGGCTTGAGGCCGGTCGAGTGATCGTGGGCGTAGAAGTCGCGGTAGGCGGCGTGGCCCGGGTATCCGGACTTCGGGGACCACACGCGGTAGCTCACCGGGAGATCGCGGCCGTAGGCCAGCACCGTCGAATCCCCGACCGGCCGGGCGAGCGCGGTATCGCCGCCCAGGGTGGGCCCGTCGACCATGAAGTGCGTGACGCCCGCCGCCTGGTAGCCCTGTTCCATCCCCGGCCGGTACGCGCACTCGGGGGCCCAGATGCCGGTCCGCGCAGGCGATCCCAGCCGGGCGGTGCCGTAGGCCAGCCCTTCGCGCAGGGACAGCTCCCGGAGCCTGGGGTGCAGCAGCGGCTGGAACGGGTGCGCGAGCGGCCCGCCCAGGAGCTCGACGGTGCCGGCGTCCGCGAGCCGGCGCAGGATGGGCGTGCCGCCGTGCCGCCAGCGGGTCTCGAAGAGGTCGAGGGCGTGCGCCGCGTTCCGGTGCTCGCGGGCACCCAGCTCGGCGGACGCCGGTCGGCCGGACAGCGCCGCTTCGTGCGCGCGCAGCTGCCAGTTGCCGAGCCAGTGGTGCATGGCGTCGAGGCAGTAGGGATCGTCGAGCTGCGCCGCCAGAACCGGGGTGACGCCCAGCGTGAGCTGATCGGTGCGGCCCTCCGCTGCCAGGCGGTCCAGCATCTCGGCCACTCGCAGGTAGGACGCGGCCCAGGACTGGTACAGCCACTCCTCGCCCACGGGCCAGGCGCCGTGGTGGGCGAGCCAGGGGAGGTGCGAGTGCAGGACGAAGGCGATCATCCCGGGTTCGCGGTTCGACGGTGTGCTCACGCGTCCGGCTTCCGGGCGTAGAAGAAGAGGTCGAGGCTGTCCGGGGCGTCGGCGCGGAGATCGAAATCGGTTGCCGCGACGGCCGCCACGTCCCGGGAGAGGGCCTCGGGCCAGGGTTCGCCCGCGAGGGAGCGCTCGATCTGCGCGTCGATGAAGCTGCCGCCGTGCGTGCGGTCCAACTCCGCGAGCCGGGCGCCGTGGAAGACGCCCAGCTTCTCGGTGACCGCGAACCCGGCGTCCTCGAGCAGTTCGGTCAGCTCGTCCGAGTTCAGTTCTCGGGTGTGGAAGGGGTTGAGCGGGGTGTCCCGGCCGGGGGAGAACGTGATCCGGTTCGGGGTGGAGATCGCGAGCTCACCGCCGGGGCGCAGGACGCGCGCCACCTCCCGGAGGAACTGCGGCTGGTCCCAGAGGTGCTCGATGACCTGGAAGTTCACGACGGCGTCCATCGACGCGTCCTCGAGCGGGAGCTCGGCCAGATTGCCGTGCAGCATGGTCACGGCCGGGTAGGCGGCGCGCACGTGGGCGACCGCCGACTCGTCGTAGTCGAGGGCGGTGACGGCGGCGCCGCCCGCGGCGAGCATGGCGGCTCCGTAGCCCTCGCCGCTACCGGCCTCGAAGACGGCCCGGCCCGCGTACCGGTCGACGATCGCCAGGTACGCGATCTCGTGGCGGCGGAACCAGTAGTTCTCCTCGGGGATGCCGGGAACGGTCCGCTCGCCGGTCAGGGGCAGCGCGTCACACATTCTGTCGAGCGTAGCCTTCCTCGTCGGGTGGGCTAGGCCACATGGACAGTTACCGTCCAGTAACTTACTCTCATGTTAACAACGTCATGAGGCGGTGCTAAGTTCCTACGCATACCCTGCGCAGGGGCGCATCGGCACCGGCGTCACGGCAGTGTCAGAATGTGTTCCACCGACAACCCAGATCCAGGAGGTCGACGAAGACCAATGACGAACGTAGTCGTACTGATCAAGCAGGTCCCTGACACCTACTCCGAGCGCAAGCTCACGGACGGTGATTACACCCTCGATCGCGAGTCGGCCGACGCCGTCCTCGACGAGATCAACGAGCGTGCCGTCGAGCAGGCCCTCCAGATCAAGGAGGCCAACGGTGGTGAGGTGACCGTGCTGTCGCTCGGCCCCGCGAGCGCGACCGACGCGATCCGCAAGGCGCTCTCCATGGGTGCCGACAAGGCCGTTCACGTGCAGGATGACGCGGCCCACGGCTCCGATGCCATTCAGACCGCCTGGATCCTCGCTCGCGCGCTGGGCACCATCGAGGGCGTTGAGCTGGTCATCGCCGGCAACGAGGCCACCGACGGTCGTGTCGGCGCCGTGCCGGCCATCCTGGCCGAGTACCTGGGCCTGCCCCAGCTGACGCACCTGCGTTCGCTCACCGTCGAGGGCGAGAGCCTCAAGGGTGAGCGCGAGACCGACGAGGGCGTGTTCGAGGTCGAGGCCTCGCTGCCCGCGATCGTGTCCGTCAACGAGAAGATCAACGAGCCCCGCTTCCCCTCCTTCAAGGGCATCATGGCCGCGAAGAAGAAGGAAGTGAACGTGCTCAGCCTCGCCGAGATCGGCGTGGAGAACGACGAGGTGGGTGGCGCGAACGCCGGCAGCCAGGTCTCGGGTGTGACCCCGAAGCCGCCGAAGGCCGCGGGCGAGAAGGTCACCGACGAGGGCGACGGCGGCACCAAGGTGGCGCAGTTCCTCATCGGCCAGAAGATCGTCTAAGACCCCCTCGAGCAAAAGGAGAATTTCCGACCATGGCAGACGTACTCGTTCTCGTCGAGCAGGCTGAGGGCAAGATCAAGAAGGTCACGGCCGAGCTGCTGACCGCCGCCAAGGCGCTGGGTGAGCCCGCCGCCGTCGTCGTGGGCGCCCCGGGCACCACCGACGCGATCGCCGATCAGCTCAAGGACGCCGGCGCCGCGAAGATCTACCGCGCGGAGTCCGCCGACGCCGACAACTACCTCATCACCCCCAAGGTGGACGTGCTGGCCGCGCTGGCCGAGGCCAACGCCCCCGCCGCCGTGCTCACCGCCGCCACGTTCGAGGGCAAGGAGGTGTCGGGCCGCCTCGCCGCGCGCCTCGGCTCGGGCCTGCTCGCCGACGTGATCGAGGTCAAGCCCGCCGGCGCCGGCGTGCACTCGATCTTCGGTGGCGCCTTCACCGTCGACGCCCAGGCCGGCGGCGAGGTCCCGGTGTACTCGGTGCGCCCGGGTGCCGTCGAGGCCGACGGCCAGGCCGGCGCCGGCGAGGTCTCCGACGTCGAGGTCCCGGCCCAGGCCGAGAACGCCGTCAAGATCACCGCGAAGCACCCGATCACCGGCGGTAGCCGGCCGGAGCTCACCGAGGCGTCGATCGTCGTCTCCGGTGGCCGCGGCGTGGGCTCGGCCGAGAAGTTCTCGGTCGTTGAGGAGCTCGCCGACTCGCTCGGTGCCGCCGTCGGCGCCTCGCGTGCCGCGGTCGACTCGGGCTACTACCCGGGCCAGTTCCAGGTGGGCCAGACCGGCAAGACCGTGTCGCCGCAGCTGTACATCGCGCTCGGCATCTCCGGTGCGATCCAGCACCGCGCCGGCATGCAGACCTCGAAGACCATCGTGGCCGTCAACAAGGACGAAGAGGCCCCGATCTTCGAGATCGCCGACTACGGCATCGTGGGCGACCTGTTCGACGTCGCCCCGCAGCTCACCGAGGCCATCAAGGCGCACAAGGGCTGATCCCGCTTCACCTTTCGAGCCCCGTCCGGATCCGTTCCGGGCGGGGCTCGTTCTTGTTCGCTATGGTGGGAATCGGACCGCGTTTCCGCCCGTCGTTCAGCCCGTCGGGCGTGAACAGCCCTGGAAGACAGTCACATACGCGGAGGTGATCGGCCTTGTCCGAGAAAGCGAACTTCACCACATCCGATTCGGGCGCCCCGGCGGGCAGCGACGAGCATTCGCTGACGGTCGGCGACGCCGGGCCCATCGTGTTGCACGATCACTACCTGATCGAGCAGATGGCCCAGTTCAACCGCGAGCGCATCCCCGAGCGACAGCCGCACGCCAAGGGCAGCGGCGCGTTCGGGACCTTCGAGACCACCGCCGACGTCTCCGACGTCACCTGTGCGGCCGTGTTCGCCCCGGGGGCGAAAACCGAGATGATGGCGCGTTTCTCGACGGTGGCGGGGGAGCGCGGCAGCCCCGACACCTGGCGCGACCCCCGCGGATTCGCGCTGAAGTTCTACACCTCCGAGGGGGTGTACGACATGGTGGGCAACAACACCCCGGTGTTCTTCATCAAGGACCCGATGAAGTTCCAGCACTTCATCCGCTCGCAGAAACGCCGCGCGGACAACAACCTTCGCGATCACGATATGCAGTGGGATTTCTGGACGCTGTCGCCGGAGTCGGCGCACCAGGTCACCTGGCTCATGGGCGACCGCGGCATCCCGCGCACCTGGCGCCACATGAACGGGTACAGCTCGCACACGTACCTGTGGGTCAACGCCGATGGCGTCAAGCACTGGGTGAAGTACCATTTCATCTCCGACCAGGGCGTCGAGACCCTGACCCAGGACGAGGCCGACCGGCTCGCCGGCGCCGACGGCGACTTCCACACCCGCGACCTGTTCGATGCGATCGCACGGGGCGAGCACCCCAGCTGGACCCTCAAGGTGCAGCTGATGCCGTTCGCGGACGCGGAGGACTACCGGTTCAACCCGTTCGACCTCACCAAGGTGTGGCCGCACGCCGATTACCCGCTGCGCGAGGTGGGCCGGATGACGTTGCACACCAACCCCACCGACAATCACTCGCAGATCGAGCAGGCGGCGTTCGAGCCCAGCAACGTGGTTCCCGGCATCGGGTTCAGCCCGGACCGGATGCTCCTGGGGCGCGTGTTCGCCTACGCCGACGCGCACCGCGCCCGGCTCGGCGCCAACTACAAGCAGATCCCGGTGAACCGGCCGCGCAACGAGGTGCGCAGCTACTCCAAGGACGGGGCGATGCGGATCGACCCGGTGCGGGACCCGGTCTACGCGCCGAACTCGAAGGGCGGCCCGTCCGCGGACTACCCGGGGCAGCCGGAGCCGCAGTGGGCCGCCGACGGCGAGATCGTCCGAGCCGCCTACGTCGCGCACGTCGAGGACGACGACTGGACGCAGCCCGGCACCCTGGTGCGCGAGGTCATGGACGACGCGCAGCGGGACCGGCTGGTGTCCACCGTGTCCGGGCACCTCCTCGACGGCGTCACCGAGCCGGTTCTGGAGCGCGCATTCGACTACTGGCGCAACATCGACGCCGATATCGGCGACCGCATCGAGCGGGCGGTCCGCGAGGGGCGGGCGGGGTAGATCCGCCCGCCCGGCCTCAGCCGAACGGGCGGACCCCCGTGGTTCCACGGTGGTAGATCGCCATGGCGCCCAGAGCGGTGCCGCACCCGTCGCTGAGCACGAGGAGCCTTCCGGCGAATGTGCGGACGGTGCCGTCGGCGCAGGCGACGGGTAGGTCGGCTGCGAGGTCCTTGACCTGCGGGTGCGCCATCGCGCGGTGGAACCCGCGCCAGTGGGCGTCGCGCAGGTGCTCGGGCACCACGAGGTCCAGGCTGCTGCCGACCGCGTCGCGAGCGTGGTAGCCGAAGAGGTCCTCCGCCCCGGCGTTCCAGTGGGTGATAGTGCCCGTGGTGTCCGCGACGACGACGGCGTGCTCGGTCATGATGTCTCCTCCGCTGTTCCGGCGTGTCCGACGCTACCCAGCGCCGCGCCCCGTGGCTTGGAGGAATCGGAACGCCACGAGGCGGGCCGAGGCACGACCCGGGTATGTCATCGGATGGTCTCGTCCGGTGTGGTCAACGGGGCGGGCCCGACGGCTCGATGCGAGTGACCTGAACGGCGTCGAGGAGCCACCGACCGTCGTGTTCCGAGGCGACCATCGTGTTCGCGGACAGGCGATCCGGTGTGATCGCGGTGTCGCCGGACTCGAGGATCCCGCCCGTGCCGTACACGACCGCGACGGTCTCGTCGAGGAACCGGATGCTCGTCAGGTTCAGGTCGATCCGGCTCCCGCGGAGAAAGGTTCCGAACAGTTCGGCGTGGGTGCGGGTGATCTCCTCACGGCCGTTCAGCGCGGCCCCCTGGAAGGTCACGTGCACGGCGTCGGGCGCGTAGGTGTCGCCGAACGCCCTGCCGTCGCCGGCGTTCCACGCGGCGGTGAACCGGTCGACCAGGGCGCGCACCGCGCCGTCGGGCCGCTGCGGTGCGCTCGGCGCGGACTGCGGCGCCCGCGGTCCGTCCCCGGCGGTTCCGCACGCCGCGACCGCGAGCAGTCCGCAGCACACCGCCGCCGTGGCGATCCCGCGGACCGGCCGTGCGGCGGTCATCGGGCCGACCCACCGTCGGTGGCGGCGCCCCTGTCGCGGGCCGGGCCCAGCGCCCACGCGCGCACCGCGAGAACGGCACCCGCGACCGCAGCGAGGTGGCCGATCACGGCGAGCCAGGAGCCCGAGCCGCTGATCACGTCGGTGATCACGCCGACGACCGCGCCGGCCGCGAAGCCCGCCCACGCGCCGAACAGCGCGGGTAGGGCGGTCCGCGCGGGGTGGAGGTGACGGAGGGCGCCGGCCGCGAGCGCGACGACGACCCCGATGAGGGTGACTGAGAGTGCTGGCATCAACATGGGAACGATGGTGGTCCGCGGCGCGCCGGTCACACATCCGGAACCACCCGGGGATCAGCCCTGAGATCCGGTGAGTTCCCCGAGGATGCGGCGCAGCGCGTCGGCGTCCGCGCGGGAGAGGTGCGCGGCCAGAAGTGCGTCCTCCGCTTCGCGGATCCTCCGTTTGGCGGCGGCCTGGGTCTCGCGCCCGAGGGCCGTGAGCGCGACGGTCCGCTGTCGGGCGTCGGCGGAGGCGGCGCGCTCGACGAGGCCCCGGCCCGCCAGATCGCTCAGATGCCTTCCCAGCCGCGTGGTGTCGCGGCCAGTCCGGCGGGAGAGTTCCACCTGGGACATCGCTGCCTCCCGCGCCAGGGTCGCCATGATCGCGTACTCCCACATGCTCAATCCCGCGGCCGCGAGCAACGGCGCCTCGAGCTCGCCGAGGCGCGGCAGGAGGCGGCTGATCAGCTCGGCGAGATCCGGTTCGTCCGGGCCGGCGGTACCGGTCATGCCCCGGATCCTATCGGGTGGCGTAGGTGGCGCCGTCGGAGACGAATTCCGGATGGCCGTACGTGCGCAGGCGCATCCGGACCACCCGAGTCGTGTACCGGTCCAGCCACGGCCGCAGAGCGGGGAACCGTGACCCGCGCACGACGAGGGCGAAACGGCCGCTCACGAAGGGCATGGTGAGAAGCGTGATGATGCGGTCCGCGACCGAGTACTCGACCCCCATCGCCGCGGCGGCTCCGCGGTCCCCGTTGCAGAACAGGCGGACGAAGAACGTCGTGCTCCACGCCCGTTCGACGCGTTCCGCGATGCGCCCCCGCGCGGACCGGTCCCGGCGCAGGTACGCCTGCATCGAGGACCGCACCAGGGCGCCGCAGGTCGCCTGGTCGAAACCTGCGCGCAGCAGCGCTGCTCGCGCGTGGAACACGGTGATGATCTCGTCCACGGTGGTGGGCAGCAGTTCCTCGGGCAGGCCCAGGAGGAAGCACCGGTATCGGCAGAACTCGAGCATCGCGCGCTCGCCGTCGGTGAAGCCGCGCTTCTTCATTCGCGCGGTCCGGGCGATGACGTACATGTTGATCAGGCCGGCCGGCATCTGGTCGACCTGGGGGATGGGGATGCCGTAGACGTCCCGGTTCCACGCCCCGGGCCGGGTGAGGGCGTGGAACCGCACCATCGAGTGCATGAGGCGCACCATCGCGGCCGCCTCGAACCCCTCGCCGTGGCGGGCGAGGGCGTGCGGAAGCGTGGTCACGGCGAAGAAGTTCGCCGTCTCGTTGATGCGATGCGCGGCCCGGGTGCCGGTCAGCGCGCCCGTCAGCGCCATCGGCAGGGCGGCGTACGTGTTGAGGAACGTGGCGAGGAACGCGCCGCGGGTGATGAACGGTGAGACGAAGGCGGCGCCCACGCGGAGCCGGCGCGCGCCTTCCTCGACCAGGTCCGCGTCCAGCCAGTCCGGCGCGGCCTCCATCGATTCGAGGAACGCGCGCAGTTCGACGGGGGCGTCCGGCACCGCGTCGACGCCCTCGCGGCATGCGGTTCGCAGCATCGCCACGAGCGTCCGGGTGCCGTAGCGGGGTTCGAGCGCGGCGTACGGATCGGCCACCACATCGCCGAGCAGCGTTGCGGTGCTGATGAGTTCGACGGTGCGCTCGTCCGCCAGGATCGGCTCGCGCCGCGCCACCCAGCCCGGCAGGCTGGACTCCACTCCGGCATCGGCGGTGAGCCGGTAGGGGACGGCGTCGAAGTCCACGCCGCCGTACACGGCCGGCTGCAGCGCCGCCTGGCCGCGCACGCGCTCCGCGAGTTCCGGGTAATGCAGGACCATCGGGTCTCCCTCGGCTTGCACTGTGTAAGTTCGAGACTGACAGGTTGTAAGTTATTCTGTCAAGACCATGGGCAGGACGCGGATGACCGGCGACGAGCGGCGCGAGCAGATCCTCGACGTCGCGCACGCCATCGTGGACGCCGAGGGGTTCCACGCCGCCACGCCGAGGCGTGTCGCCGAGGCTGCCGGCGTCACCCGGACGGTGCTCTACCAGCAGTTCGGAGACATGGCCGGGCTCTTCGTCACGCTGATCGACAGGGAGTCGGCGCTGGCCGTGCATCAGTACCTCGACGCGTTCGCGGGCCTCAGCGACGGTGTGCGCGACGATCCGTTCCTCTCGGCGTTCGAAGCCGCGGTGAGGGCGGTCGACGGGCATCCCGCGACGTGGCGGCTGTTCCTCCTCCCCGCCGAGGGCGCGCCCCCGCTCCTGTACGAGCGCCTCGCGGAGCGGCAGGAGGCCGTGCAGAAGGTGATGGAGGCCAATCTCGTCGAGGAGTACCCGGGTCTCGCGGATCCCGAGTACATCGCCCGCGCCGTGCACGCCTCCGGCCGGGAACTGCTGCGCCTGCGGCTGACGGACCCGGAGGGGGCGACCGTCGAGCGACTGATCGACGCGGTGCGCACGCTCCGGACCTTCGTGCCCGTCAGTCGGGCGGGTGACGGCGGGGCGTGATCCATATTCATCTACCGCGGTAGATGAATATGATCTACAGTGGTAGACGGAATAGCCGTCCACCCCTCGGAGGAGACCCCATGGAACCGTCGGCCCTCGAGCGGGCGATCGCCCGGCTCGCCGCATCGTTCTCCGAGGTGACGGAGGGGGACCTCGCACTCCCGGCTCGCGCGGACGGCGCGACGGTGGGCGATCTGTACCGCCGCGCCGTCGAGCGCAGTGCCGCCGTCGCCGGACTCGATCCGGCGCTCGCGGGCCCGGCGGCACCGGCGGACGACCTCTACGGCGGCGGGTACGACGTCGCCTATCGCCGGGTGGCCCGAGCAGCGGCGCGGGCCACCCGCGCGGCCGATGCCGAAGCCCTCGAGCGCGACACCGCCGCGTGGGCCCGCGACGTGGACCGCGCGCTCGGCCTCGAAGACGTGTGATCGGGCCGGGGCCGTCGGCTACGGTGACGCAATGGCTTCGAACACCGAATCTCCCGCGGTCCCCGTCCAGCCCAAGGATGCGGCCACCGTCGTCCTGGTCCGGGACGGCGCCGACGGGGTCGAGGTGTTCCTCCAGCGCCGGGTCCAGCAGATGGCGTTCGCGGGAGGGATGACGGTGTTCCCGGGCGGCGGCGTGGACCCCCGCGACGGCGATGCCGACATCGCCTGGGCCGGACCGGAACCCGCGTGGTGGGCGAACAGGTTCGGCACCTCGGACCGCGACGCGCGTCAGCTGGTCTGCGCCGCCGTCCGCGAGACCTTCGAGGAGTGCGGCGTCCTCCTCGCGACCACCCCCGACGGTGCCGCACCGGATGTCGCGGCCCTGTCCCCCGCCCGGGCGCGGCTCGAGGCCCGCGAGTTCGGCCTCGCCGAATTCCTCGGTGCCGAGGGGCTGGTGCTCCGCGCCGACCTGCTGCGCCCGCTGGCCCACTGGATCACCCCCGTCAACGAGAGGCGTCGCTACGACACCCGCTTCTTCCTCGCGGCCCTCCCGGTGGGGCAGGACGCCGACGATCGGACCAGCGAGGTGGAGGAGGCCGGCTGGACCACCGCCCGCCGGGCCCTCGACGGGTGGACTTCGGGCGAGCACTTCCTCCTTCCGCCCACGTGGGCCCAGTTGCGCGCCATCGCCGAGGAGGGCACCGTCGCCGGTCTGCTCGCCGCCGAGCGTGTGATCGAGCCGATCCAGCCCGACGTGCCGCAGGGCGGGGGAGGCATCGAGTCGCTGCGGTTCCGCGACGCCGCGGAGTACGTGGCGTCGATGCCGCCGAACGTGCCGCGCCCCGAGTTGTAGGAAGCGCGGGACGGGCGACCACGTTCGTTCCCACGCTATTCACCCGCGTTCTCACAGGATTCACCGACGCGCTCAGGCGGGGTTCACCGGTCGGACGCCTGGTGGGCGGACCGTGAGCGCCATGAGTACACCGGGAACCCTGCTGACCGGCCGTCACCCCGCCTCCGAGACCTTGATCCCTGGTGCCGAGTACGAGGTGGTGCTCACCACCCGGCCCGAGGACATCGAGACCGTACAGCGCCTGCGGTACGCCGTGTTCGGCAGCGAGCCGGGGTTCGAATCGTCGATGGCGGGGGTCACCGACGGGCGGGACGCGGACCGGTTCGACGAGTTCTGCGACCACCTGGTGATCCGGCACAAGCCCTCCGAGGCCGTGGTCGGCTGCTACCGGATCCTCCCGCCGCCCGGCGCCATCGCGGCCGGCGGCCTGTACCTGGCCACCGAGTTCGAGCTCGGCGCGCTCGACCCGATCCGGCCGCAGACCCTCGAGATGGGCCGGGCGTGCGTCCACGCCGATCACCGGACGGGCGGCGTCCTCTGCCTGATGTGGGCGGGGCTGCTCGCCTACAGCGACCTGCGCGGGATCCGCTACGCGATCGGCGCCGTCAGCGTCCCCATGCAGTACGAGGGCCACGGCCGCGGGGCCACCGTCCGCGCGGTCCGCGAACTGGTCGACGCCAAGCACCGTGCGGAGTGGATCGTCCGTCCGCACAACCCCGTCGAGGCGATCGACGCCCCGGCGGCCTCGCGCCGCACGTTCCCGCCCCTGGTGACCGGGTACCTGCGGATGAACGCCGAGATCATGGGTGCGCCGAGTTTCGATCCCGACTTCGACGTCGCCGATTTCCCGATGATCATCGACCGCACCCGGTTCAACGAGCGGTACCTCGACAGGCTGCAGCAGGCGGCCGCGGGGCAGAGCTGACCATGATCCCCGTCGGCACGCTGCGGCGTCACCCCTGGCAGCAGCAATCACACTGCGGCGCCGCGTGTTCCGCGCAGGAGCCGCTGCACGCAGGCGCGTGGCTGCGGGCGACCCGGTGGGCGGCGTTCCTCACCGTGCTGCTGCTCGGCCTCCTCGCCCTGGTGCTGACGTACGTCCTGGGCGCCCGCGCCCGGCGGATGGCGATCCGCTGCGGCGCCCGCGGCATGCTGTGGTCGCTGGGCATGCGGGTGGAGCCCGTCGGCAACGTGCCGCTCCGGGCCCTGGTGGTCGCGAATCACCAGTCGCTGCTGGACATCGTGGCCATCGCGTCGATCGCGCCCGCGGCGTTCGTCGCGAAGGCCGACATCTTCGACGCCCGCGGCGTGGCCGTCCTCATGCGCGCCTTCGGCGCCATCCCGCTGCGCCGCGAGCGGCTCCGTGAGCTCCCCGCGACCGTCGAGCACGTGGGCCGGCTGCTGGGCCGGGGAAGCACCGTCGCGGTCTTCCCGGAGGGCACCACCTACTGCGGCTTCCACCGCGGCGACTTCCGGCCCGCGTTCTTCCAGGCCGCCATCGACGCCGGCGTCGACGTGGTGCCGGTCTCGCTGCGCTACACGATGCGGCTGCCGCGCCCGGTGCGCGGAGCGCGGCAGAGCGCCGTCGCCGCCTACGTGGGGGAGGACAGCGAGATCGACACCCTGGCCAGGGTGATCGGGGCCCGCGGCGTCGCGGTCCGCGTACACGCCACCGAGGTCATCGACGCCGCCGCCTGGGCGCCCGCGGGCCGGCGCGCGCTGGCCGCGCGGGCGGAGGCCGCGGTGTTCGCGGACTCCTCGCTCCCCGATGTCGTGGTCGACCGCGGACCGGTACGGCGGCGCGCGCCGGCGCGGGCCGCCTGAGCCGCGTACGGGCCGGAAGGCCCGACGGTTCGGACCGCCGGGAGGGCCCGGCGTATTCTGGGGAACGCGATGACTTCCGACCGCGATGACCCCGTGTACCTCGACCACGCCGCGGACACCCCCATGGTGCCCGCGGCGCTGGCCGCGATGGCGCAGGCCGCCGCCCGTCCGGGCAACGCCGCCTCGCTGCACGGTTCGGGCCGCCGCGCTCGCCGCGTGCTCGAGGAGTCCCGCGAATCCATCGGCCGGGACCTCGGCGCCCGCCCGTCCGAGGTGGTCTTCACCGGCGGCGGCACCGAATCGGTGAACCTCGCGATCAAGGGCGTGTTCTGGGCCCGCCGGGCCGAGAACCCCGCGGCGACCACCGTGATCGCCTCCGCGGTCGAGCACCACGCCGTGCTGGACGCCGCCGAATGGCTCGGCGAGCACGAGGGGGCCACCGTCGTTCTGCTCCCCGTCGACGGCGTCGGCCGGGTGGACCCGGCCGATCTGCGGTCCGCGCTGGAGGAGGCCGCGGGCACCGTCGCCCTGGTGTCGGTGATGTGGGCCAACAACGAGGTCGGCACGATGCAGCCGATCGCCGAGCTCGCGGCCGAATGCGCCCGCGCCGGTGTCCCGATGCACTCCGACGCCACCCAGGCCGCGGGACACGTGCCGGTCGACTTCGACGGCAGCGGCCTGGCCGCGCTGACGATCGCCGCCCACAAGTTCGGCGGCCCGCAGGGCGTCGGCGCGCTGCTCATCGGCAGGAACGTGGCGTGCGTGCCGTTGGCCCACGGCGGCGGCCACGAGCGGGACCTCCGTTCCGGGACGCCCAACGTCGCGGGCGCCGCGGGCATGGCCGCCGCTCTCGAGGTGGCCGTCGGCCGGCTCGACGAGGAGGCGGCCCGGCACGCCGCACTGCGCGACCGCCTGATCGAGGGCGTGCGCGGAATCGAGGGCTCCGTGATCAACGGCGGAGCGGGTCACGACGTGCCCGCGCTGCCCGCCATCGCCCACGTCTCCTTCACGGACTGCGAGGGTGACTCCCTCCTGATGCTCCTCGACGCCCGCGGCATCGAATGCGCGACCGGCTCGGCCTGCAGCGCGGGCGTCGCGCGCGCGAGCCACGTGCTCGAGGCCATGCGGGCCGCGCCCGACGCCGCCCGCGGCTCGCTGCGGTTCTCCTTCGGCCCGGAATCGACCGACGCCGACGTGGATCGCGTGCTCGCGGCGCTCGGGCAGGTGGTCGAGCGCGCCCGGGCCGCCGGCCTGGCCTCGACGGGGGCCCGCTGATGCGCGTCCTGGCGGCGATGAGCGGAGGCGTCGATTCGGCCGTGGCGGCGGCGCGCGCCGTCGAGGCCGGACACGACGTGGTCGGCGTGCACCTCGCCCTGTCCGAGGCTCCGGGCACCCTGCGCACCGGCTCGCGCGGCTGCTGCTCTAAGGAGGACGCGGGCGACGCCCGGCGCGCCGCCGATGTGCTCGGGATCCCGTTCTACGTCTGGGATTTCGCGGAGCGCTTCCGCGAGGACGTGATCGACGACTTCGTGGCCGCCTACGCCGCGGGCGAGACCCCGAACCCGTGCCTGCGCTGCAACGAGAAGATCAAGTTCTCCGCCCTCGCGGAGCGCGCCTACGCGCTCGGGTTCGACGCCGTGGCCACCGGCCACTACGCGCGCCTCGAGAGCGGCGAGCTGCGCCGCGCCGTCGACGTGGACAAGGACCAGTCCTACGTGCTGGCCGTCCTCACCGCGCAGCAGCTGGACCGCGCCCTGTTCCCCGTGGGCGACACCCCCAAGCCCGCCATCCGCGAGGAGGCCGCTCGCCGTGGCCTCGCCGTCGCGGACAAGCCGGACAGCCACGACATCTGCTTCATCCCGTCCGGCGACACCCAGGCCTTCCTGGGCGCCCGGATCGGCGTCCGCCCCGGCGCGGTGGTGGACGCCGCGACGGGCGAGCGCATCGGCGAGCACGAGGGTGTGCACGGTTTCACGATCGGCCAGCGCAAGGGGCTCGGCCTGCCGGGCCCCGCGGCCGACGGGGCGCCGCGCTACGTCACCGGCATCGACGCCGGTTCGGGCGAGGTCCGGGTGGGCCGGGGCGAGCAGCTCGACGTCACGCGGATCGTGGCCGACGGTGCCGTCTGGACCTCCGGTTCGGCACCCAGCGGTCCGGTCGAGGCGACGGTGCAGGTCCGGGCGCACGGTGGGCTGGCCCCGGTGACCGCACGCGCCGAGGGAGACCGACTGGTCATCGACCTGCACACGCCGCTGCGCGGGGTCGCCCCGGGCCAGGCCGCGGTGCTGTACGCGCCCGACGACACCCGAGGGGACCTGGTCCTGGGCTCGGGCACCATCCGCTCCACCGAACACGCCGCGGTGGACGCCTGACGATGACCGATCTCCTCGCGCCCCTGATCGGTTCCGCGACGGGAATCGGCTCGCATCCCGGCACGGACCCCCGGGAGGCGGCGGCCACCGTCGTGGGTGAGCTCGCCGTGCCGTACCTGCCCGAGCTCCCCGCCCGGGGTCTCGGGGCGGACATGATCGGCCGGTCCGCCGGGCTGCTGGTGGACATGGGCCTGGACACCAGCACCACCGGGTACCGGATCGGCGTTCCCGCCGGGCGGACCGCGCAACTCGTCGTCGATCACCTGCGGCGCGACCTCGACGCCCTCGAGGAGGCGTACGAGGTGGCCGGGCGCAGGGGGAGCGGCCTGGTCAAGACCCAGGCCGCCGGCCCGCTGACGCTCGCAGCGGGCCTGGAACTGCCCAACGGGCACCGGGTTCCGCGTGATCGCGGCGCCATGCGCGATATCGCCGATTCGCTCGCCGAGGGGCTCTCCCGGCACGTGGCGGACCTGCGCGCGCGGTGCGGCGCGGACGTGGTCCTGCAGCTGGACGAGCCGTCGATGTCCGCCGTGGTCCGCGGCGGGGTCCCAGCGCTCACCCGCCTGGACCCGATCCGCGCAGTCCCCGCGCCCGAGGCCGCGGAACTCCTGGCGCGGGTGTGCGAAGCCGTGGACGCACCGGTGCTGCTGCACCTGTGCGGCCCGGTGGAGTGGGACGTCGTCCGCCGGGTGCCCGTCGACGGTGCCCTGGTCGACGTCACGCGGCTGTCCTCCGCCGACTACGACGGCTTCGGCGCGCTGGCCGAGTCCGCGACCGTCGTGGGGCTCGGTGTGGTTCCGCCCGTGCCCGGCGACCGGCCCGTCGCGGCCGAGGAGGCCGCCGCACCCGCGCTGCGCCTGTACGACGAGATCGGGCTGCCCCGGCGCGATCTCGCCCGCGCGACGGTGACTCCGACGTGCGGCCTCGCCGGCGCCGCGCCGGAGCGGGTGCGCTCCGCCCTGGAGCTCGCCGTGCGCGTTTCGTCCGTGTTGCACGATCCGCCCGAGTAGGCTGCCCGCATGAGGCGTACAGGGGTTGTGGCCGGTTTGATCGTCGCCGGCGTCGTGTTGGCCGGCTGCTCGGGCGGATCGGATTCGGCGTCCGAGGCCCCGACGACGGCCGCAACCGGCACGTCGTCCGTGCCCGCAGGCGCGTCGGTGAGCCCCGGGGCATCGGCGCCCGCGGCGATTCCGGCGACCGTCCCGGGCACCTACAGCAACGGCGACTGGGTGGTCCGTCTCGCGGCGGACGGCACGTGGGAGGAGGACCTCCGCGGCCAGAAGAACGCGTACGGCGGCACCTACACGGTGGACGGCGACACGGTCCTGCTGCGCGACCGGGGCGGGTCCACCGAGACCGCCACCCTGCAGGGCGACGAGCTGAAGCTCCCGTCGATCACGCTCCGCCGGCAGTAGCCGGGCCGGCGCCCGCGTCCAGTAGGGCGACGGCGCGTTTCGGCGCGATCCGGCGGTAGCTCGCGTCGATCAGTTCGGTCACCTCGTCCCAGTCGACGGGGCCCACGGTGAGGTCCAGCCCGAGCCAGCCGGCCGAGGCCATGTACGCGGGGAGGTAGATCCGTTCGTCCTGCTCGAGTGCCGCGCGTTCGGCGGGATCGGCGATGAACAGGACGCTGGTGTCGCGTTGAAGGTGGGGCCTCGTCGCCGTCTTCTTGGTCCCGCCGCCGTACATCGCGAACATCTTGCCGCAGCGGAACGTCGGCCGGCCGTGCGCGACCTTCTCCACGGATTCGGGGAAGGCCAGGGCGATCTCCCGCACGCGGGCGAGTACCGGATCGTCGTCGGAGAACATGATCGGATGCGGCATGCCGCCGAGCCTAGCGCCCGGCGGCACGCCGCATCAGGTGGTTCCGCGGCGGATCAGGCGGCGGCGTCCGTCGTCGTGGCGTCCGTGTCGGCCGCCCCGGTGGTGCCGCGATCCGCGGTGTCCGAGGACGCCGAGCCGCCCGCCGGCGACGCGGTCTCCGCCGCATCGGCCGCCTCTGCGGACGAGGGCGCGGCCGAGGAATCCTCCGGCGCAGCCGGGGATTCGGCCGGCGGCGTGGCCGAGGAGTCCGCCTGCGGCTCGGACGGGGACGCCGTGGGCGACGACTCCGTGATCGACGGCGCGCCGGTGGCGGGCGCCTCCGCCACGGCGGTCGGGGTCGCCGGCAGGGCGGCGGCCGACGGGGCGGGGGACGACGCCCGGACCACCGGTTCCGATGTCGCGATCACGGGTTCGCTTGCCGCATCCGCCGACTCGCCGACCGTCGGGACCGGCGCCGAGGGCGTCGGTGCCGCCTCGGGCAGGGCGGCGGCGACCTTGGGGAGCGCGTCGGCGATGAGTTTCACGTCGTCGACGACGGTGACGCTCTTCGCCCACGACGACAGTCCGCCGATCGGGTCGAACGGCGTGATCGGCACCGTGCCCAGGCCGAACGGGTTGTCCAGCTCCACCAGTCCGATCCGCGGGAACAGGCCTGCACCGGTACCGTCGGTGACCCGGGTGAGCGTCGGCAGGCCCAGGTAGTTCGGGCGCACGGTCCCGTTCACCTCGACCGCCGGGAACAGGGTGAGGCGGTAGCCCAGCCAATCCAGGGTGAGCGGCGAGCGCAGGCCGTAGTCGCTCGTCAGGAGGTATCGGGTGCTGGTGCCGTCCGCGGTCGTCCGCACGTCCTGGGTGAAGCGCACGAAGTCCTTCGTGACCTTGATGCGCTTCTCCTCGGAGAGGAGGGCCGCCACGGCGTCCTTGACGAACGGGTTCGCCAGCAGGGCGGTCACCTCGGAGAGGGGCGCCTTGCTGAGGTCGCCGCCCGCTACGGCGGTGAGCAACTCCATCACGCCTGGTGTGAGTACCTGGCGGAGCGCGTTGCCCTGGCCGAGGAACAGCGACGTGGGATCGGTGAGGCCCCACTGGGTCTGACGGCTCTGCCCGTCGACGGGGGCGCGCAGGTCCTTGTAGTAGTCGAAGAGTCCCAGGTAGTTCCCGCACTCTCCCAGTCCCGACGCGGAGGCCGACGTACCGACGCCGAGGCAGCTGACCTCCTTGAGATCGGGCAGGGTGATGCCCTCGACCGAGTCCATGATCGTGGTCAGGTCCATCCCGGGCGGGAGCATGTTGAGTTTGGCGGCGAGGTCCAGGATCTTCATCGACTTGATCCGGTCGAAGTCGAGCGGCGCGCCGAACCAGTCGAGCCCCACCTTGCTCGTGTTCATGTTGAGAGCCATGGCCAGGCCGAGGTTCGCGTACGCCTTCGAGACGGCGTCTGCGCCGTCTGCGCCGGCGAGGGCGAGGCCGAGCGCGTTCGGCGCCTCGGCGCGCGCCGTCCCGCCGTTCATGGCGAGGGCGAAGGCCAGGCCCTTGCCCGCGATGGTCGAGAAGCCCGACAGCGGGACACGCGGATCGAGGACGGTGGGCACGCTGTAGTCGTAGGTGCGGGAGTTGAGGAGGCCGGCGATCTTGAGGGCCTCGGTCCGGGTCGCCAGGTTCGCGTCGACGGTGCGCTGCTGCCAGCCGCCGGTGCACAATCCGAGGAACGTGCCGCCCGGGCAGAACCGTTCGGACACCGGCTTCACCGGGAGCGCGGCCGCGGCCGCGACCTGCTCCAGGGTGGTGTACTCGCCCATCGCGGTCGGGTCGACCTCCCCGAGATTGAGGATCTTGAGGCCCGTCGCGATGAGGCCCGTCGGCTTCACCGCGAGGACGCTGAGGATGCCGAACACGGTCTGATCGCCCATCGGCACCTTGGCGATGAGGAGGTTCATACTCGGACCGAGATCGACGGAGATCTGATCGGCGAGGGCGCCGAGATCGATCCGGCCCGGCAGGACAGCCGCCATGCCGGTGCCGGTGGCACTTCCGCAGTCGACGTTCGCGCCGCCGCCCGCGGAGCCGCCGCCGGCGAGGGCGCCGGTACGGCACGACTCGACGAGGGACGCGACCGCCGGATTGTCCAGCAGCGCGAGGAGCTTCTGCGGATCCACATCGCTGAGGTCGAGGCCCGCGAGCGCCGCCCCGATGTCGCCGCTGCTGAGGTCGAGACCGGAGAGGTCGAGGGTGCTGATGTCGATTCCCAGGTCGCTCAGCGACGTCCCGCCGATCGTGATCTCACCCTTCGTTCCGGTGTCGGCGGCGGAGGCGACGGGAACGCCCATACCTCCTACCAATGCGAAGGAGGCGACCGCGGCGACCGCGCCCGCGCGCCACATGGAGGTGCGTCGGGTCGCTCGTCGGTGAGAACGTTGTGACCTGCGCCTGATTGCTCGATTCGACGAGTTGACGATGGGGGTGTCCGGTGTGATCGACATGGAGGACTTCCTTGGCTCGACTGACCTGGGTCGATGACAGCAATGGCTGTCATGGGAGGACTTTAAGCCTGCAACGTGATCTGTGTCACGGGTATTCGCGTCATTGGTAAATATCCGATTTGTTTGCGACAAAACTTCCCTGCCGAACGATTGAAACGTGTTCTACTTCGGGGATGGTGGAACACGGTGTACGCGTGGGAATAGTCCAGTTCACGTCGGACAAGGGGGTGCCTCCACACAGGCTCGCGCCGCTCGTCGAGGCGGCCGGCTTCGCCTCGTACTTCGTGCCCGAACACGGACATATCCCCACTCGTCGCGATGCGGCGCACCCGGGGACGGGCACCTCGGAGCTCCCCGACGAGCGTTACCTGCGCACCCTCGATCCGTGGACCTCGCTGGCCGCCGCGGCCGCGGTGACCGAGCGCATCGAACTCGCGACCGCCGTCGCGCTTCCCGTGCAGTCCGATCCGATCACCCTCTCCAAGACGATCGCCACCGTCGACCACCTGTCGGAAGGGCGCGTGACCCTCGGCGTCGGATTCGGCTGGAACCTCGATGAGCTCGCCGACCACGGCGTCCCCGCGGGCCGCCGCCGGACGATGCTGCGCGAATACCTGCAGGCGATGCGGGCGCTGTGGCGGGACGAGGAGGCCTCGTACGACGGCGAATTCGTCTCCTTCGGGCCGAGTTGGGCGTGGCCCAAGCCGCCCGGGGCCGTCCCGGTCCTCGTGGGCGCGGGCGGCACCGACAAGAACTTCGCGTGGATCGCCAAGTACGCGGACGGTTGGATCACGACGCCGCAGGATCGGGGGATCGGCGAGGCCGCGGGGCGACTCGCGCGGGCGTGGCGGGAGAACGGGCGCGACGGCGCGCCGCGCATCGTCGCCCTCGACGGCCGACCGGATCCCGCCCGACTCGCCCGATGGGCGGACGCCGGGGTCACGGACGTGCTGTACCCCGTGGACGATTCGAGCGAGGAGGCGGCGGAGAGGTACCTGGAGGGGCTCGCCACCGCGATGGGGCCGGCCCTGAGGTGAGCCCGGGTGCGCGCGCCCGGTCGTGATCCGCTCCGCGAGCGGCTCGCCGCCGAGCTGGGCCGGGGACGTCAGGCGATGCGCGCGACCCCGTGGCACTCCAGGACGGGCGGGTTGATCCCGATCCTGTTGACGCGCACCGTGAACACCACCGTGCCCGAACCGGTCGGCACGTGGTTGAACACGGCCCGGCCCACCGGCGTCGGGGAGGTCGACGCGGTGCCGCGCAGCCCGGTGTTCGTGTTGCGCCACGACAGGGCGGCGTGCCAGTCGGTGTCGGTCCTCCACGGGTTGGCGACCGCCGTGACCATCATCCGGCCGGGGACGATCGTCGGAGTCTTCAGCGGCTCCGAACGCAGGGCGGTGCGGCCCTGCGCCTCCACGCCCGTCGGGTTGCTCGAGCAGACGGGGCCGACATCGGCGGCCACCGGGCCCGCGGTGGTGAGCGTGGCGGCGGTGCCGCAGGCGGCCGTGGCCGCGGCGACGATGCGAACGATGCGCATGGCGCGTTCCTTCCGTCGTGGGACCTCGGGGCACCGCGGGCTGGATACCCCCTACGAGGTACTTCGCAGCGCCCGGGCGGCCCGTTACCGCGCCGGGGTGTCGGACCCCTCGACTAATCTGGCACGCATGTCGAAGGAACTGACCGAGGACGACCGGCGCGCGTGGCAGGAGCTCGCGGAGGAGGTCCGCGGACACCAGTTCCGGTACTACGTGCAGGACTCGCCGGTGGTCTCGGACGGCGAGTTCGATGCGCTGCTGCGCCGGCTGCAGGACATGGAGTCGGCGTTCCCGGAGCTCGCGGTCGCGGATTCGCCCACCAAACTGGTCGGCGGCGGCTTCTCGACGGAGTTCACCGCGGTGGACCACCTCGAGCGGATGATGTCGCTGGACAACGTGTTCGACGAGGGGGAGCTGCGCGACTGGATCGCCCGCATCCAGAAGGAGGTGGGCTCGGAGGTCGTGTTCCTCACCGAGCTCAAGATCGACGGTGTCGCCCTCAACCTGGTCTACGAGGACGGGAATCTGGTCCGCGGGGCCACCCGCGGCGACGGCCGCACCGGCGAGGACGTCACCCTCAACGCGCGCACCCTGCGCGAGGTGCCGCACCGGCTCACCCCGTCGGACGAGTTCCCGATCCCGTCGGTGCTCGAGGTGCGCGGCGAGGTGTTCTTCCGGTTGTCGGACTTCGAGGAGCTCAACGCGGGCCTCGTGGCCGAGGGCAAGCCCCCGTTCGCCAACCCCCGGAACTCCGCCGCCGGCTCACTGCGCCAGAAGAACCCGCAGGTGACGTCCCGCCGCAGGCTGGGCATGATCTGTCACGGCCTGGGCCGGATCGAGGGCGGCTGGGCCCCCGCCTCGCTGCACGACGCGTACCGCGCGCTCGCCGCCTGGGGACTGCCGGTGTCCGAGCACACCAAGCAGGTCACGAGCGCCGACGCGGTGGTGGACCGCGTCTTCTACTGGGGGGAGCACAGGCACGACCCCGAGCACGAGATCGACGGTCTCGTGGTGAAGGTCGACGAGATCACCCTGCAGCGCCGGCTCGGCGCCACGTCCCGCGCCCCGCGCTGGGCGATCGCCTACAAGTACCCGCCGGAGGAGGTCACGACCAAGCTGCTGGACATCCGGGTCAACGTGGGCCGCACCGGCCGGGTCACGCCGTACGCCTACATGGCCCCCGTCACCGTCGCGGGTTCCACCGTGGAGTTCGCGACGCTGCACAACGCGTCCGAGGTGCAGCGCAAGGGCGTGCTCATCGGTGACACCGTGACCATTCGCAAGGCCGGTGACGTGATCCCCGAGGTGCTCGGGCCCGTGGTGGACCTGCGCGACGGCACCGAACGCGCCTTCGTCATGCCGGTCACCTGCCCCGAGTGCGGGGCGACCCTGGCGCCGTCGAAGGAGGGGGACGCGGACATCCGCTGCCCCAACACCGAGACCTGTCCCGCGCAGCTGCGCGAGCGCCTGTTCTACCTCGCCGGCCGGAACTGTTTCGACATCGAGGGCCTGGGCTACGAGGCGGCCACGGCGCTCACCGCATCGCCGGTGCTGCACAACGAGGGCGACGTCTTCTCCCTCACGGAGGACTCCCTGCAACAGGTGCCCCTGTTCACGAACGACGACGGTGCGCTGTCCGCCAACGCCCAGCGCCTGCTGGCCAATCTCGCTGTGGCCAAGCAGAAGCCGCTGTGGCGGGTGCTCGTGGGCCTGTCGATCCGGCACGTCGGGCCGTCCGCCGCGCGGGCGCTCGCGCAGGAGTTCGGCAGCCTCGACGCCATCGCCGAGGCGGACGTGGACAGGCTCGCCGACGTCGACGGCGTGGGCCGCACGATCGCCGAGGCCGTGATCGATTGGTTCACGGTCGATTGGCACCGCGAGATCGTCGAGAACTGGCGCGCCGCGGGCGTGACGCTGGAGGACGAGCGCGACGAATCGGTACAGCGCACGCTCGAGGGGCTCTCGATCGTGGTCACCGGTTCGCTGCAGAACTTCTCCCGGGACGAGGCCAAGGAGGCGATCCTGGTGCGCGGCGGCAAGGCCGCGGGCAGCGTCTCGAAGAAGACCGCCTACGTGGTGATCGGGGATTCGCCGGGGTCCAAGGCCGACAAGGCCGAACAGCTCGGAGTGCCGATCCTGGACGAGGCCGCCTTCGAGAAGCTGCTCGCCGAGGGGCCACCGAGCGAGTGAGCGCATCTCCCGCGGTGGGCCGCGCCCTCGACATCCTGCTTCTCCTGGCCACGAAGCCGGGGCCGGTGTCGGCGGCGGTGCTCGCCCGGGAACTCGAACTGCCGCGCTCCTCGGTGTATCACATCCTCACGGTGCTCCAGGACCGCGGATTCGTCGTGCACCTCCCGGAGCAGAACGGCTACGGGCTCGGCGTGACGGCGTTCGAGATCGGGTCCGCGTATCTCCGGCACGCACCGCTCGAACGGCTGGCGCAGCCCATCCTGCACCGCCTCGCGATCCAGCTGGGACAGGCTGTGCACCTGGGGGTACTGCACGGGAGCGAGACGCTGTACCTGCTCAAGGAGCGCCCGTCGTCGGGGCCCGCGGCGGAGGTCTCCCTGATCACCGACATCGGAGTGCGGCTGCCCTCGCACCTCACCGCGAACGGCCGCGCGATCCTGGCCGCGCTGCCGGAGCCTCAGGTCGCGGCCCTGTACACGCGGTCGGCGTCGCTCGTCAGCCGCACCGGCCGCGGCCCGCGCAGCCTGGCCGCGCTGCACCGGATACTCGCCGAGACGCGCGAGCGGGGCTGGGCGGGCGAGGTGGAGGAGGTCACGCCGGGCCTGCAATCGGTGGGCGCGGCGGTCTTCGACCACAGCGGCCATCCCGTCGCTGCGCTGTCCACCACGTGGAGCCGATCCCTGGCGCTGCCCGAGCCCGGCACCGTCGGACATCTGTTGCGTGAGGGCGCGATGCGGCTGACCACGCGGATCTCGGGGCGTTCGCCGGAGCAGGGCTACGCGTCGAACACGCCCTCCAGGCGGTAGCGGGTACCCGGGTGCAGCAGGCGCGCGGCGGAGACCACCCTGTCGTGCGACCAGGTGCGGCGCCGGATCAGGAGGCCCGCCTCGTGCTCGTCGAGCTGCAGGAGGCGGCGCTCCTCGGCGCCGGGCACGACGGCCTCCACCACGTGCTCACCGCGCATGAGCGGCGCGATGTCCATGAGGTAGGCGTGCGGCGTGCGATGCGTGAAGTCCTGCGCCAGGTAGTCGGGCGCCTGCGCGGGCACCACGAGCCGGTCCTCCAGCTGGATGGCGCGGTCGTCCTCGTAGTGCACGAGCACCGAGTGGAAGACGCGTGCGCCCTCCGGCACGTCCAGGTCGACCGCCGCCCGTGGATCGGCGGATTCGGCTGCGAGCGTGAGTACGTCGGCGCGGTGGCGGTGGCCGCGCGCCACCACCTCGTCGGCGATCGAGTGGACCTCGAAGAGTGCCGAGCTGGCCTTCGGTTTCGCGACGAAGGAGCCGACCCCCGCCGTGCGGACCACCAGGCCCTCGGCGGTGAGCTCGCGCAGCGCGCGGTTGACGGTCATCCGGGACAGGCCCAGGGAACTCGCGAGCTGTGTCTCCGCCGGGAGCTGTTGGCCCTCGGTCCACCGCCCGGTGCCGATCTGTTCGACGATGAGGTCCTTGAGCCGGCGGTAGGCCGGGCCGGGCAGGCGGTGCGCGCGAAAGAGCGACGCGACCTCCGTGTCCTGAATCGTCACCGCCGAACCTCCTCTGCCGTGCAAAGCCTACCCGGCGCACCGTCGACCAGATCCTGTCTCGGATCCGAGACTAATGGGTGTCGGGCCTGGCCGGGATGGGGCGGCGCGACGTGTCATGGATCACGACAGCCCGACCCGTCCCTTCGAGAGGACCGCCCCATGACCCACGACTTCTCCGCCGGCGCCCGCCCGGTGCGCGCCCCGCACGGCCTCGAGCTCGCCTGCCGCGGCTGGCAGCAGGAGGGCGCGATGCGCATGTTGATGAACAACCTCGACCCCGAGGTTGCGGAGCGCCCGGACGATCTCGTGGTGTACGGCGGCACCGGCCGGGCCGCGCGCAGCTGGGCCGCGTTCGACGCCATCGTCGCCACGCTGAAGACCCTCGACGACGACGAGACGCTGCTCGTCCAGTCCGGCAAGCCCGTCGGCGTGTTCCGCACCAACGCGTGGGCGCCGCGGGTACTGCTCGCCAACTCGAACCTGGTGGGTGACTGGGCGAACTGGGAGCACTTCCGCCACCTCGAGGCCGAGGGCCTCATGATGTACGGCCAGATGACCGCGGGCTCCTGGATCTACATCGGTAGCCAGGGCATTCTGCAGGGCACCTACGAGACCTTCGGCGCCGTGGCGCGCAAGAGGTTCGGCGGCACTCTCGCCGGCACCATCACGCTCACCGCCGGCGTGGGCGGCATGGGCGGGGCGCAGCCGCTCGCGGTCACCATGAACGACGGTGTCGCGATCTGCGTGGACGTCGACGAGTCGCGCATCGACCGGCGCATCGCCCACGGCTACCTCGACACCAAGGCCGCGTCGCTCGACGAGGCACTGGAGCTGGCGATCGCCAAGCGCGACGCCCGCGAGCCGCTGTCGATCGGCCTGGTGGGTAACGCCGCCGAGGTCTTCCCGGCGCTGCTCGCGCGCAAGGCGCCCATCGACATCGTCACCGACCAGACCTCCGCGCACGACCCGCTGTCGTACCTGCCCATCGGCATCGACGTCGAGGACTGGCAGAAGATGGCGGAGAAGGACGCGGTGTACTTCACCGAGCAGGCCCAGAAGTCGATGGCCGCGCACGTCAAGGCGATGGTCGAGTTCCAGGACGCCGGCGCCGAGGTCTTCGACTACGGCAACTCGATCCGCGACGAGGCCCGCAAGGGCGGCTACGACCGCGCCTTCGAGTTCCCCGGCTTCGTGCCGGCCTACATCCGCCCCCTGTTCGAGGAGGGCCTCGGCCCGTTCCGCTGGGCCGCCCTCTCCGGCGACCCGGAGGACATCGCGAAGACCGACAAGGCGATCCTCGAGCTGTTCCCCGAGAACGAGCACCTCAAGCGCTGGATCACCATGGCGGGGGAGAAGGTCCACTTCGAGGGGCTGCCCGCCCGCATCTGCTGGCTCGGCTACGGCGAGCGGCACCGCGCCGGCCTGAAGTTCAACGAGATGGTGGCGAACGGCGAGATCGGCCCGCTGGCCATCGGCCGCGACCACCTCGACTCCGGATCCGTCGCCTCGCCCTACCGCGAGACCGAGGCGATGGCCGACGGCACCGACGCGGTCGCCGACTGGCCGCTGCTCAACGCGCTGGTCAACACGTCGTCGGGCGCCTCCTGGGTGTCGATCCACCACGGCGGCGGCGTCGGCATGGGCCGCTCCATCCACGCCGGCCAGGTGTGCATCGCGGACGGCACCGACCTGGCCGCGCAGAAGCTGGAGCGCGTCCTCACCAACGACCCGGGCATGGGCGTGATCCGCCATGCCGACGCCGGCTACGAGTACGCGAACGAGGTCGCCCGCGAGCGCGGCGTCCGCATCCCCATGCAGGAGAACTGATGTCGGCCGGGTGGACGCTGATCGACGGCATCGGCACGCTGGTCACCAACGACCCCGAGGCGGGCGAGGGACGGCTCGGGGTGATCCGTGATGCCGCCGTCGTGATCGGCGACGGTGCCGTCCAGTGGGTCGGCCCGTCGGCCCGAGTTCCCGACGGTGCCGCCGGCACCCGGATCGACGCCGGCGGCCGAGCAGTGCTGCCGGGTTTCGTGGACAGCCACTCGCACACCGTGTTCGGCGGCGACCGGGCCGAGGAGTTCGCGGCGCGGATGACCGGCGCCGCGTACGGCGCGGGCGGCATCCGCACCACGATCGCAGCGACCCGCGGAGCCTCCGACGAAGCGCTCTCGGCCAACGCCGCACGGCTCGCGGCGGAGGCACGGGCGCAGGGGACCACCACCCTGGAGATCAAGACCGGATACGGCCAGACGGTGCGCGACGAGTCGCGGAGCCTCGACGTGGCCGCGGGGGTCTCCGACGAGGTGACGCTGCTCGCGGCGCACGTCGCGCCACCCGAGTTCGCCGGGCGCCAAGACGATTACGTCGCGATGGTGATCGACGAGATGATCCCGGCCTGCGCGTCACGCGCGAAGTGGATCGACGTGTTCTGCGAGGAGGGCGCGTTCACCGAGGAGCAGTCGCGGGCGGTGCTCTCCGCGGGCGCCGCGGCGGGGCTCGTGCCGCGCGTGCACGGCAACCAGCTCACCTACGGCGCCGGCGTGCGGCTCGCGGTGGAGTTGGGCGCGGCCTCCGTGGACCACGTCACCTACACCACCGCCGAGGACGTCGACGCCCTCGCGGGCGGGAGCACCGTCGCCACCCTGTTGCCCGGAGCGGACTTCAGCACCCGGAACAAGTACCCCGACGCGCGTGCGCTCCTGGACGCCGGCGTCACGGTCGCCCTTGCGGCCGACTGCAATCCGGGCACCAGTTACACCACGAGCATCCCGTTCTGCATCGCCCTCGCGGTGCGGGAGATGCACATGAGCCCGGACGAGGCGGTCTGGGCCGCCACGGCGGGTGGAGCGGCTGCTCTGCGCCGTACCGACGTCGGCGCGCTGCGCCCGGGCATGCGGGCGGACCTGATGGTGCTCGACGCGCCGTCGCACCTGCATCTGGCGTACCGCCCGGGCGTGCCGCTCGTGTCGCGCGTCTTCGCGGCGGGAGTGGCGCTGTGACGGTGGATCGCGCACCGTCGGACTGGACGGGCCGGGACGACGGCCCCGGCTCCGAGCACCTGCGCTGGCACAACGCCGTGCGTACGGGGGCGCAGGGCCGCGGAACCACGCTCATCGGCTTCGCCTCCGACGCCGGGGTGGTCCGGAACCTGGGGCGCCCCGGTGCCGCAAGCGGTCCCGCCGCGCTGCGCAGTGCCCTGGGATCGATGGCGCTGCAGTCGGACCCGGGGATCGCGGATCTCGGCGACGTGGTCGTGACCGGTGACGACGACCTCGAAGCGGGACAGGCGCGGCTCGGCGCGGCAGTCGCGTCCGTGCTCGACGGCGGCGGACTCCCCGTCGTGCTCGGCGGCGGCCACGAAGTGGCGTACGGCAGCTACCTGGGTATAGCGGACTCGCGCGCCGTCGCCGACGGCGCGCGCCTCGGTGTGCTGAACCTGGACGCGCACTTCGATCTTCGCGACGCACCTCGGCCCAGCTCCGGCACTCCGTTCCGGCAGATGGCGCTGCGCGAGGCGGGGCTCGGGAGACGCCTGGACTACGCCGTCGTGGGGATCTCGCAGCCGGGCAACACGCGCGCGCTGTTCGACGAGGCCGAGCGACTCGGCGTGCGGTACCTGCAGGACGACGAGTGCGGCGTGCTGTCGATGCCCGCGGTCGAGGCGTTCGTGCAGGACTTCCTCGCCGGCGTCGACGCCGTCTACCTCACGATCGACCTCGACGTGCTGCCCGCGGCCGTCGCTCCGGGCGTCTCCGCCCCAGCGGGACTCGGCGTTCCGCTGGAGGTCGTCTCGCGGGTGTGCGACGTGGTCGCGGCGAGCGGTAAGCTCCGCCTTCTCGACATCGCCGAGCTGAACCCGTCGCTGGACGTCGACAACCGCACGGCCCGCACCGCCGCCCGGCTGATCCACCGCATCGTCACCCGCCGCTGAACGGTTCGTGGACCGCCACAACGGGGACCACGCTTCTGTGGGAAGCCGCCAAGCGGAAGGGCGGGCGTGCCGGCCCCGGTGGCGTCGTCGATCTGTGGTCTGAGCACAGGGGGCCGGCACGGCCCGGATGGTGGGGCCATGTGCACGACGCATGGCCCCACCATCTGATCCTGCTTCTCACCTGCGAAGACGGGGTCATGCTTTGCGCGCATGGCCCGAGCGGCCATCTCACTCTCGTGACCGCGTCCGATCAGGACAGCGGGCCCGTGACCTTCTCCGCTGCGTCGACGAGCGCACCGGACGCGGCGAGCTCGACAACGGCCTCGATCTCGGGTGCGAGATACCGATCCGTGCCCGGGCCCTCGACGCGGCTGCGGATGAGGTCCCGCACCGCACCGGTCGCGGCGGCGGGCTCGAGGGGCGCGCGCATGTCGATGGCGCGGGCCGCGGTGAGCGCCTCGATCGCGAGCACCCGGGTGAGGCCGTCGATGGCGCGGCGCAGCTTGCGGGCGCCCGACCAGCCCATCGACACGTGGTCCTCCTGCATCGCGGAGGAGGGGATGGAGTCGACGGAGGACGGGGCGGCGAGCCGCTTCAGCTCGGAGACGATGGCGGCCTGCGTGTATTGCGCGATCATGTGCCCGGAGTCCACGCCCGGATCGTCGGCGAGGAACGGCGGCAGGCCGTGATTGCGGGCCTTGTCCAGGAATCGGTCCGTGCGGCGCTCACTCATCGACGCCACATCGGCCGCGACGATCGCCAGGAAGTCCAGCACGTACGCTACGGGCGCGCCGTGGAAGTTGCCGTTCGATTCGACCCGCCCGTCGAGGGTGATGACGGGATTGTCCACCGCACTGGCGAGTTCGTACCCGGCCACGGTCTCGGCGTGGGTGACGGTGTCGCGGGCGGCACCCGTGACGATGGGCGAGCAGCGCAGGGAATAGGCGTCCTGCACCACGGTGGTGTCCTCGCGGTGGCTCGCGACGATCGGCGAACCGTCCAGCAGGCGCGTCATGTTCGCCGCTGCCAGCGCCTGGCCGGGCTGCGGGCGGAGGGCCTGCAGATCGGCGGCGAAGACGCGGTTCGTGCCCATCAGGCCCTCGACGCTCATCGCGGCGGTGATGTCCGCCAGCTTCAGGAGGCCGCGCAGATCGTGGCACGCCATGACGAGCATGCCGAGCATGCCGTCGGTGCCGTTGATGAGCGCGAGCCCCTCCTTCTCCTCCAGTACGACCGGGGTGATGCCGGCCGCGGCGAGGGCGTCGGCGGCGGGGACGAGCGCACCGTCGGCCGTGCGGACATCGCCCTCGCCGATGACGGCGAGGGCGCAGTGGGCGAGCGGCGCGAGGTCACCGGAGCATCCCAGGCTGCCGTACTCGTGCACGACGGGGGTGATGCCCGCGGTGAGCATCGCGGCGTACGTCCGCGCCACCTCGGGGCGCACGCCGGTGCGCCCGGTGGCCAGCGTGGACAGGCGCAGCAGCATGAGGCCGCGGATCACCTCGCGCTCGATCTCCGGGCCGGACCCGGCCGCGTGCGAGCGGATCAGGCTGCGCTGCAGCTGCTTGCGCAGCTCCATCGGGATGTGCCGGGTGGCGAGCGCGCCGAACCCGGTGGACACGCCGTACACCGGCTCGGGGCTGTCGGCGAGCGCGCGGATGTGTGCGCGGGTCTCGGCCATGGCGTCCAGCGATTCCCGGGACAGTTCCACGGCGGCGCCCTCGCGGGCGACCCGCAGGACGTCCTCCGGGCTGACGGCGCCGATGCCGACGGTGACGGTGGTCATCAGATCTTCTCCAGTTCGATCGAGGGGGTACGGGGGAGGAAACGGAACGCCACGGCCAGTATGCCCAGCCAGGCGGCGCCGACGTAGAGAGCGACGCGGGTGTCGTCGCTGAAGGCGAGGAGCACCGTGACGAACACGAGGAAGGCCATCGTCACGATCTGGCCGTACGGCCACAGCGGTACGGGGAACTTCAGCCCCGCCTCCTGCTCAGGAGTCATCGATCGCCGCGACTTGTACTGCGCCGCCAGGATCATCAGCCATACGAAGATGGTGGCGAAGGTGGCGATCGACGCGATGACTGCGAACACGTTCTCGGGGATCAGCCAGTTGAGCACGACGCCCACGAGGAGGGCGCCGGCCATGATCACCACGGTGAGGTACGGAACGCCGTTGCGCGACACCTTGGTCAGCGCCTGCGGGGCCTGTCCGCGCTGGGCCATACCGAACAGCATCCGGCCGGCGCCGAAGACGTCGCTGTTGATCGCGGAGAGCGCCGCGGTGATGACCACGACGTTGAGCACCGCCGCCGCGGGGCCCACGCCGAGCGCCTCGAAGATCTGCACGAAAGGACTGCGCTCCTCGCTGATCTCGTCCCACGGGATGATCGCCATGATCACGGCGAGGGTCAGCACGTAGAACAGCAGGATCCGCACGGGGACGGTGTTCACCGCGCGCGGGATGGTCTTCTCGGGGTCCTGCGCCTCGCCGGCGGTGATGCCGATGATCTCGCTGCCGCCGAACGCGAAGATGACGATGGCGAAACAGCCGAGGAATCCGCCGATCCCGGTGGCGAAGAAGCCCCCGTGCGACCAGAGGTTCGAGACGCCCTGCGAGGTGTCGTGCAGTCCGAAGCCGAAGATCAGCACGGCGACGCCGCCGGCGATCATGGCGATGATCGCGGCGATCTTGACCAGGGTGAACCAGAACTCGAGCTCGCCGAACGTCTTGACCCCCACCAGGTTCACGGCAGCGATGAAGAAGATGATCGACAGGACCCAGATCCAGCGCGGGACGTCCGGGAACCAGAAGCCCATGTAGACACCGAACGCGGTGACGTCGGCGAGGGCGACCACGATCATCTCGAAGATGTACGTCCATCCGGTCATGAATCCGGCGAGCGGCCCGAGGTTCGCGGAGGCGAACTCGCCGAACGACCCCGCCACGGGATTGCGGACCGCGAGCTCGCCCAGGGCGCGCAGCACGACGTAGATCGCGGCGCCGCCGATGATGTACGCGAGCAGGACGGCCGGACCGGCGGACTGGATGGCCTGGGCCGAGCCGTAGAACAGGCCCGTGCCGATGGCGGAGCCGAGCGCGATGAATCTGATGTGCCGCGCGGACAGGCCGCGCACCAGCGTGGAACCGAGATCGGTCACGGGGACTCCTAGCGGGCGATCGGGGGTGTGCGGTGAGTCACACGCTGATATGTATAGCGCTGTATATACAAATACGCAAGGGGGTGTCCGAAAGCGCCCGAAAGGCGCCGCGCGGTGGTCGTGTCAGGCCTTCGTGGCGCGGAACCGTGCCAGGCCCGGGGAGTGCGCGACGGACAGGTCGCGGAGCGGCAGCGCGGCGAGTGCCGGCTCGAGCTCGGAGCGCTCGATGAACCGGTGCGGCGACCGGTCCAGGCGGTGCACCACACGGGCCGCCGCCGTGGAGAGGAGGTCGTAGCCCGCGAGCGTGCCTCCCGGGCGCAGTACTCGTACCGCCTCGGCGAGCGCCTCCTCCCAGTCGATCACATGGTGCAGCATGAGAAAGGAGACCACGGCGTCGAAGGAGCCGTCGTCGAAGGGGAGGTGGGTCGCGTCGGCGACCCGAGCCGAGATCCTGGAGTCGGCGCGGACCACGTTCGCGCGGGCCGCGGCGACCATCGCCGGGTCGAAATCGGTCACGGTGAGCGTCGTTCCGTCCTCGCTGCCCGCGACGAGCCCTGCGGCCATCGCACCGCTCCCGCCCCCGATCTCGAGGACGCTCCCGCGGGGACGGAAGCCCTGCAACGCCCAGGGGAGGATCACGTGCCGCGCGGCCGCGCGCCACACCGGGGTGCGGCAGAAGATCGCCTCGGCCTGCGACATCGACGGCAACGGGCTGCTCCTACTTCACCAGGACCGTCGCGACGATGCCGGCGAGGTAACCGAGGCGGGCGACCTCGGACGGGCGGAAGTCCGGGCCGCCCGGGCGGCCGACGAGCACCACCTTGCCGATCGCTCCGAGCGGAGCGGCGGCGAGCTTGGTGTCCATCTGCTGCCAGGTGTCCGGCACCCAGTCGGCCTCGGCGTCGAGCGCGGCGGGGCCCGAGAGCGGCAGGAAGTCGAAGTGCGGCGGGCGCGTCTCCGGCAGGCCGGAGGAACCGAACACCGGCCAGTCCGTGTCCGGATTGTTGGCCAGCACCGCGCACCAGCCCACCCGCAGCACCCGGGGTACCTGGTCCACCAGCATCTGCAACTGATCGCGTCCCGCGCCGGCGACCTTGTCGATCAGCTCCAGTTCGCGGTGCGTGTCCAGGACGCCCGCGTACGGGCGGATCGAATCGACCTTGATCCCGTCGAGCGCCTCCGCCGCGGTGATCAGCGTGTCGGGGAGCGACTGCGGGCCGAGGTCGACGACCAGATCGTCGACCGCGTAACCCTCGCCGCGCTCCACGACGTCCAGCGAGAGGATGTCGGCGCCCACCGAACCGAGGGCGACGGCGAGTGAGCCGAGGCTGCCGGGCCGGTCCGTCAGGCGTACGCGTAGGAGGTAGGACACGCGTCGATTGTGGCATCACGCTCCGGCGGACGCAGATCCTGGCGCGGCGTCGGCAAGATCACACCCCTCCCGGTTGGTGCCGGGGAGCCCGGGACCCGACACTGATGTGCATGCCCACCGACACCCACTCGGAGGCGCCCGCGGCCCACAAGGCCTCGCTCACCTCCGTCGCCCGACGCATCGCCCCCGGCCGCGAACACGACTTCATCGCCTGGACCGATGCCGGAATCGCGCTCGCCCGCACGTATTCGGGATTCCTCGGCGGCGGCTGGGTCCGCTCCGTGGACGAGCCCGATGAGTACTTCGTGATCTACCGCTTCGGCTCCGACGACGAGCTCGCCGCATGGCAGCGGTCCCGTGTCCGCAAGCACTGGCTGGAGCGCGGCGAGGGGATGGCCGTGGAGACGGCCACCCACCGGCTGTCCGGGATCGAGGGCTGGTTCTCGCCGCAGGCGGACGGAAGCACCGGTGACGGGCCCGTCGCCGCGCCCGTCACCGTCGTGCCGCCGCGCTGGAAGCAGGCCGTCGCCATCTGGCTCGGCTTCTTCCCGCTGTCGCTTCTGATCAACTTCCTCGTGCTGCCGCACCTGGACTTCCTGCCGGGGCACGGCTGGGGCCTCGTCGGTCGCACGCTCGTCGCGACGCTGATCAACACGCCGCTCATGGTGTTCCTCGTGCTGCCGTGGGTCACGGCCAGGATCAAACCCTGGCTGGAGAGGTAGCGGCTGACCGAGCAAGAACGGTCAAGCGACGGCGGCGCCGGGCGGTCGATACTGGTTGCATGCCCGAACCCGCCGATCCTCTGCGCCGCCTCCTCGAGGCCGTCCTCGCCGACCCGCACGACAGCCTCGACGCCATGGCCGCCGGCGCCTACACCTCGCCCTTCCACTTCTCCCGGCTGGTGAGCTCCGGGGCGGGGGAGTCCCCGGTCGCCCTGCGCCGCAGGGTGCTCCTGGAACGCGCGGCGTGGCAGCTGCAGCGCGGGTCGACGGTGACCGACGCGGCCTTCGCCGCCGGGTACGAGTCCGTCGAGGGGTTCATCCGCGCCTTCGCGCGGGCCTACGGGCACTCGCCCACGGGACTGCCGCGCACCGTCGGGCACTGGCTCCCGGCGCCCAACGGCCTGCACTTCCACTCGCCGACCGTGCTGTACGTCGATGCCACAGAGGGGCACGAGGATTCGGCGGGCGACGTTCTCGCGCTGCAGGTCCAGCACGACGCCGCCGACATCGGAGCGCTGCTCGACGCCGCAGCGCGGCTGCCCGGCGACGAGTACCACAAGGCTCGGCTCCCCGGATCGCGTCCGCGGAGCTGGGACGGACCCGACGAGTCACTCGCGCAGGTGCTCTGGCATCTCGTGCACAGCGCGGAGCCCTGGCTCGCGACCATCGCGGGCGACCCGGATCCGCAGCGCGACCCCGACGACGCACCCGTTGCGCTGCGGGCGCACCACGACCGGATCTCCCCGCAGTGGCTCGCCGTGATCCGCGACATCGAGCGGCGCGGAGCCTGGGGCGACCGGGTGATCGACGCGCTGTGCGATCCGCCCGAATCCTTCCTGCTCTCACAGATCGTCGCGCACGAACTGACCTTCTCGGCGCACCGTCGTCTCCTGGCCCGCTGGATGCTCGCGGACGCCGGCGTGGCCATGGACACCGCCGAGCTCGACCCCGATCCCATCATCTGGCACCGAAGAATCACGGGAGGAACGTCATGACGTCCTACAGCTACTACACCGCGTCCACCCTCGACGGCTTCCTCGCCGACGAGAACGACAGTCTCGCCTGGCTTCTCAGCCAGCCGATCGACGACGGCGGGCCGCTGAACATCGAGGAGTTCATGGCCGGGATCGGCGCGATCGCCATGGGATACACCACCTATCAGTGGGTCGTCGACCACATCGCCGAATCGGATGAGCTGTGGCCGTACGCGGACTACCCGACGTTCGTCTTCACCCATCGGGAGCCCGAACTCCTGCACGAGTCGATCCGCCTGATCGCCGGGGATCCGGCGTCGCACCGCGCCGCGCTGGAGGCGGCGGCCGGGGACAAGGGCGTGTGGGTGGTCGGTGGGGGCGACCTGGCGGCCCAGTTCGCCGAGGCGGGGATGCTCGACGACGTCGTGATCAGCTACGCGCCCGCCACCGTCGGTTCCGGGCGGCCGTTGTTCCCGCGGGCCTTCGACTTCGAGCTGGTCGAGTGGGCGCGCAACAAGGCCTTCCTCTGCGGCCGCTACCGCGTGGTGGGCGCTCGGGACTGACGATGACAGGCGACACCGGCGCACCGTCGGGCGTCGTGACACACGCCTGGTAGCCGGTCGGTTCGCGGCGCCGCATAGGATCAGGGGCATGTCTGCCATCTCCCGGGACGAGGTCGCGCACCTGGCGCGGCTGTCGCGCCTCGCCGTGACCGACGACGAGCTCGACGTGTTCGCCACACAGCTCGATTCGATCCTCGAGCACGTGAAGGTGGTGACCGAGGTCGGCTCCGACGACGCCAACGCCGACGTCGCGCCGCTCACCCTGCCCGTGGGCAACGTGAACGTGAACCGGCCCGACGCCCCGGTCGCCGGGCTCACCCCCGAGCAGGCGCTCTCCGGCGCACCCAACCGCGAGGGCGACCGCTTCGCGGTGCCGCGCATCCTGGGGGAGGAGTGACCGTGACCGACCTGCGTGCCACCACCGAGATCACCGGCTCCACCGCCGCCGACCTCGCCGCGAAGATCGCCTCCGGCGACCTCAGCTCCGTCGAGGTCACCCAGGCCCACCTCGACCGGATCGCCGAGGTCGACGGTGACCTGGGCGCGTTCCTGCACGTCTCGGGCCAGGAGGCCCTCGCCGCCGCCCGCGCCGTCGACGAGGCCCGAGCCCGCGGCGACGAACCCGCCTCGGCCCTCGCGGGCGTGCCGCTGGCGCTCAAGGACGTGTTCACCACGACCGACGCGCCGACCACCTGCGGGTCCAAGATCCTCGAGGGCTGGACGCCGCCCTACGACGCGACAGTCACCGCCACCCTGCGCGCCGCCGGTATCCCGATCCTCGGCAAGACCAACATGGACGAGTTCGCCATGGGCTCGTCGACCGAGAACTCCGCGTACGGCGTCACCCGCAACCCGTGGGCGCCGGACCGTACCCCCGGCGGCTCGGGCGGCGGCAGCGCCGCGGCCCTCGCCTCGCACGAGGCGCCGCTCGCCATCGGCACCGACACCGGCGGCTCCATCCGGCAGCCCGCGTCGCTCACCGCGACCGTCGGCGTGCGACCCACCTACGGCGCGGTCTCGCGCTACGGGCTCGTGGCCTGCGCGTCGTCGCTGGACCAGGGCGGCCCGTGCGCGCGCACCGTGCTCGACACCGCGCTGCTGCACGAGGTCATCGCCGGGCACGATCCGCGCGACTCCACCTCGCTCGACGCCCCGGTGCCCGATGTGGTCGCGGCCACCCGGGCCGGCGCAGTGGGCGACCTGACCGGCGTGCGCGTCGGACTCGTCAAGGAATTCGGGGCGGAGGGCACGGAGGCCGGCGTGCAGGCGTCCTTCGAGAAGGCCGTGCAGCAGCTGCGCGACCTGGGCGCCGAGGTCGTCGAGGTCTCGCTGCCCACGCTGCAGTACTCGCTCGCCGCGTACTACCTGATCCTCCCGTCGGAGGTCTCCTCGAACCTCGCCCGGTTCGACGCGATGCGCTACGGCCTGCGCGCCGGCGACGACGGCAGCCACTCCGCGGAGGAGGTCATGGCGCTCACCCGCGAGGCCGGCTTCGGACCGGAGGTCAAGCGGCGCATCATGATCGGCACCTACGCGCTGAGCTCCGGCTACTACGACGCCTACTACGGCAGCGCCCAGAAGGTGCGCACGCTGCTGGCCGCCGACTTCGCGAAGGCCTACGAGAAGGTGGACGTCATCGTCTCGCCGACCACCCCCACCACGGCGTTCAAGCTGGGGGAGAAGGTCGGCGATCCGCTGGCGATGTACCTGTTCGACCTGTTCACGCTGCCGACCAACCTCGCAGGGCACTGCGGCATGTCGGTGCCCTCGGGGCTCTCCGGCGACGACGGGCTCCCCGTCGGGCTGCAGATCCTCGCGCCGGCCCAGGCCGACGACCGGCTCTACCGCGTGGGCGCCGCCTACGAGGCCGCCCGCGGCCCCGTCGCCTGAGTTCCCGCCCGGGGCCGCCGCGCGGGCCGGCGGCCCTCGACGGAACTTAACAGCGTTAGCCCAGACGGCGTCCTGCGGAAACGTCTGCATCGAGTGCTACCTACTCGCTGGTAGGTGGGTCAAGCGTCGTACCCGCATGCGGCGAGCGCGGAGCGGACGCGGCGCAGCAACACGTCGGGCCGGTGCGCGAGGGGGCCGGCGGTGACGATGATCAGCTTCCAGCCCAGGTCGCTCTCGAGGGAGTTCCACCGCTCGACATCGCGCTCGTGCTGCTTCGCGTCGCGGTGGTAGGCGCCGTCGTACTCGACCGCCACTTTGTGCTCTTCGTCGGCCAGGTCGAGGTAGTACTCCCCGTCGAGCACGGGGACCTGCGGGATCATGGTGGTGAGGCCTGCGCGATGGAGGGTCAACCGCGAGAACGTCTCCCAGGGCGACTGCGCGCGGCCGTCAGCCTCGGCGAGCACGTCGCGGATGCGGCTGCCCCGCCACCATTCACGTCGCTCGAGCTCGGCCTCGATCTGCGCCCGCGTCGCCATCGCCGGGCGCGCCACCCACGCCGGACGGTGCGCCGTGGCCGGCCTGCCGAGCACCCGCAAGCACTGATCCGCGGCGGCGATGCCCTCGTCGCCGGCGGTGTACCGGATGAGATCCATCGTGGTCCGGAGCGGTGACGTGCACGGCAGCCCGTAGCGGACGACCACCTCGCTGGGCGTGAACTCCGCGGTGCGGCTGACCACGCCGCGGCGACGGATCTGCTTGGGGCCCAGGACCTCGACGAAATCGCGCGACTTCGCCATCGAATGCAGGTGTAGCCGCGCCGCCGTCCACCCGCACAGCACCGCCCCGAGGTATTCGCGGACCATCGCCGTCGCCAGATCGCCCACCTCGCCGCCCCGCGCACGACGGGGCACCCGGTATCCGGGCGTGATGCATCGGTAGTCGGTCTCCGCCGCGTACCGGCCGAGCTCGGCGATCAGGTCGCCGGACCGGTGCACCTCGCGCTCGAACGCCCCCATGTCCATTGGACGCATCGGGGCTCGCCGAGGTTCCCTCGGGCGTGTTACTCGCGGGTAGCTAGCAAGCGATGCAGACGTTTCCACAGGACGCCGTCTGGGCTAACGCTGTTAAGTCAGGAAGCCGGGGGGGCGACGGGGTGCAGGGGCGACGGGGTGCGCGTGCGGGGGTCGACGGGGTGGGGTGGCGCGGTCAGGGGGTGGGGTGGAGGTGGGTGGTGATACCCAGCATGTTCCATGTGTTGATGGTGCCGACGGCGACGAGCAGGTCGGTGCGGCGCTCCTCGCCGAGCAGGCGGCCCGCCTCGTCCCAGAGTGCGTCGTCGACGGGATCGATTCCACCCGTGAGGCGTTCGACGAAGGCGAGGGCGACGCGCTGCGTCTCGTCGAAGAACGGGCTCTCCTCCCATGCGGCGACGCCGTGGATCGTGCGGGTGGGCGTGCCGAGGCGCTCCAGGTCGGTCGCGTGCATGTCCACGCAGTAGGCGCAGCCGTTGATCTGCGAGGCGCGCAGCTTGATCAGGTCGTACAGGACCTTGCCGAGCGATTTCGCGAGCCTCCCGTCGAGGGCGATGAGCGCCTTGTAGGTCTCGGGCGACGACGTTGCTCCGGGGGTGCGGGACATGGCGGTTCCTCTCATTAGTGGATACTCGATATCCAGGTTTTGAACGGGTTGATGGGCTTGTGGGGGACTGTGTCTCAGGCTCCGTCGAAGTGTCGTCGTGCGGCTTCCGCCACGCGACGCGGGGTGGCGCCCGACAGATCGGCGATCGATGTGGTGGCCAGTTCGCGGCGCCACGCGAGCTCCGCGCCGCGCATCGCGTGGGCGATGCCGCAGGGCTTGGTGAACTCGCTGCGCGGGTTCCCCTCGTTCATGCCGCGCTGCCGGATCTCGGTGCACGCGAACGCCGCCGTGGAGCCCTCGATCGCGGCGACGATGTCCATCAGCGTGATCTCGGATGCCGGGCGTGCCAGGCGGATTCCGCCGCGCCGGCCCGAGACGGACTCGGTGATCCCGGCCCGCGCCAGCGCCTGCAGCTGCTTACCGAGGTAGGCGGCGGGCAGGTCGTAGGACTCGGCGAGGCGCGAGGCGGGAACGGGGGTGAGGTCGCCCTCGTCGAGCCAGTGCAGCAGCACGCACGCGTGCGCCGCCCACTCGACACCCTCGTTCATCCTCATGCCCACTCCTAATCCTGGACATAAGATATCTGGTTAAGCCGCGGAGGGCAACCGGACTCCGCGAACCAGGTCCGCGCCCTGCCGCTCGTCGTACCGGTGCCCCAGGCCGGGCGGGGGAGCCGTCGCCCCGAGCAGGTCCGCCGTCGCCTGCACGAACGAGAGCACGGGTGCCCAGGGCGGGCGAGGGGTGGCGCGCCCCGGAGTCGTCGCCTCGCGGTCCGGCGGCTCCACCAGCAGCGACGGGGACCAGATCCCCACCGGATCGGAGGCGTTCAGTTGCACCGGCCCCACAATCGCCACGCCCGCGGGCGTGCCCGACTGCAGCGTCGACAGCACCGTCACTCCCAGCTGTTCCGCGCGCTCCCGCGCGGCGACCACGCCGACGGCACCCAGGCTCTGACCGAACAGCCGGACCGCGGCGCCCGGCGCCCGGTGGTGCAACGCCTCGATGACGGCGGCGGATGTACTCGCCGCCGCGTCCCGGTGCAGGACGAACGACTGCCAACTGGGTTGCTGCGTGTACTGGACGGCGATGATCGTGCTGTCTCCGCGCAGTGACTCCTCGACGCCGCGTACGAAATGCGGGTCCACCCAACCGGATCCGGTGGGAACCGCGATCACGATCGGGTGCCGCAGGCCGCCCGACGCGATCATCCGGTCCACCGCGGAGGCGGCCCGTGCCGCGGGGGTGGCCCCGTCGGACAGCGCTCCGTAGACGCGGATGCCCGGTGTGGCGGAGGTGATCTCGGCGAATCGCTGTGAGTGCGGGCGAGAATCGACGGGGGTGGCCGTGGCGGGCGCGGCGACGCTCACCGCGCCCGCCACGCCGACGATCATCGCGACGACCACCGTCCGGGCGCGGCGGCGGGACGCCCACACCGTCGCGACGAGGAACGGCACGCCCAGCACCGTCACGACCAGGACGGCGAAACCGGCCGGTCCCACCGATGCCGTGCCCGAGGCCTCGCGCAGCGCGTTCTGCCACAGCAGCCAGACCACGGCGGCGATCGTGGTGGCGTACACCGCGAACCGGGTGGATGCCTCCGATGGTGATGCGCCCCAACCGAACCGGCGTGCGATGAGGTGTCCCAGTGCCGCCCCCAGCGCGCCCAGAACCAGCGTGACCGCCGCCTGCACCACGAGGGTGCGCGGCAGCTGATTCGGGTACAGCGAGATCGCCACGGCCACTGCGTAGCCGGAGAGGACGCTCGCGCGGGGACGGACTACCGCGTTCACAGCCGTCCGCCCGCGGTGAGCCAGCTGGCCGCGAGATCGCGGGCTGACTCATCGCGTGGCGGACCGTCGTGCTGGCGCCAGGTGTTGGCGCGCACGGACAACATCACGACATCGGCGACGTGGGAACAGGACTGGCGCTGATCGACGGGGCGAGAGCCGCACGCGGACTGCAGCCGGTCCTCGAAGGCGTCGTCGATCCGGACGCGGGCCCAGGCGCCCAGTGGGCGCCCCTGAGCGTCGGCGTGGCGCAGGAGGTCGTACCCCAGATCGTGCGCCTTGCACGGGGCGTCGAAGCCACTCGGCAGCGGCAGCACCGAGGAGCATCCGCCGTGCGGATTGACCGCGAATCCGGGCCCCGGCTCCGCGCGGTAGGAGAATCCGGGCGGCATCGCGGCGGCCTGGGCGGCGGCCGACGACTCGGGCGCGGTGACCGCGCGCACCGCGGTTGCGGTGGCCTCGTCCTCGATCCCCTCCGCGGAGGCGGGCAGGGACAGGCCGAAGGACAGGGGGACGGCGAGGACCGCGGCGGCGGCGACGATACGGCTTGACATGGCCACGACGCTCGCAGCGCGACGCGGACGACCGGATCGGCTGCGAGAGCGGTTCGATATCACCCGAAAGTATGAGGACGCCCGGCGTCGCGCGCACATAGCGTTCTCCTCATGATGAAGACCAGCAGGATCGAGCGGGTCGGACGGGCGACGGTACGCGCCGGCCGCTACCTGGACCGACAGAGCGCTCTGCACATCGCCGACCCCGGCGGAACCCTGCACGACACCCCGCTCGGCACATTCCTGTCCCGCAAGGTGAACTGGCTGTTCCTCCTGGTCGCACTGATCATGTGGGCCGTGGCTTGGCCGACGCTCAACGAGCAGTTCCACGTGCCGGCGATCTTCCTGCCGATCATCAGCGGACTCTCGGTGCTGCCGCTCGCGATCGCATGGGCGCACCCGCGAACGGCGTGGGTGATCATCGCATCAACCGCTGCACTATTTCCAATGCTGTGGTTCTTCACACCCAAGTACGACTGGGAGTGGGGCTGGCAGGTGTCGCTCATCATCGCGATGCTCGTCTCCACCGTGCTCGTCTACCTGCGGGCCACGCCGCTCGACGCCGCGGTCGTCTGGGCCGCCTCCTCGCTGCTGTTCTGGGTGAACGCGCAGCCTGGCACCGGCGGGGGCTGGGTAGCCGGTCTGACCACTGCCTTCGTGGTCTGCATGCTGCTGCGTCTGGCCCTGCAGTCGCGCAGCCGGCTGGAGGAGCAGACCGAGGTGAGCGAGCTCGAACGCGGCCGCCGTGCCGTCCTCGAGGAGCGGACCCGCATCGCCCGGGACCTGCACGACATCGTGGCGCACCGGATGTCCCTCGTGGTGGTCCAGGCGCAGACCGCGCAGTACCGCGTCCCGGGCGTGTCGGAGCGGGCGCTCGCCGAATTCGACGGCATCGCGGTCGCCGCCCGCGAGGCCCTCAACGAGGTCCGCGCCCTGCTCGGCGTGCTGCGCCTCGACGACACCTCCGCGCAGCTCGCCCCCGCCCCGGGGCTCAGCGGCGTCGACGAGCTCATCGACGGTGCCCGCGCCGCGGGGGTCGCCGTCGACTACCTGCCCCTGCCCGATCCCTCCGCCGTCGGGGAGGGCGCCGCGATGGTGGCCTACCGGATCGTGCAGGAATCCATCGCCAACGCCACCCGGCACGCCCAGGGCGCGCCGATCACCGTCGCCCTCACACTCGACACCGGGGAGCTGAACCTGCGGGTGGAGAACGGCCCGCGCGTCTCCGACGCCGACCTCGGAGGCCCCGGGCTCGGCCAGGGGATCCCCGGGATGATGGAGCGGGCGCGGTCCGTGGGCGGTTCGCTCACCGCGGCACCCGTCGCGGGCGGCGGCTTCGCGGTCCGCGCCACCCTTCCGGCGCGGCCCGAAGCGCGGCCCGAAGCCCGGCCCGACGCGCAGCACTGAACGGCTAGGGTCGGTTCGTGCCCATCACCGTTTTCATCGCCGACGACCAGGCCATGGTGCGGCAGGGCTTCGGCGCCCTGCTCGGCGCCCAACCCGACATCTCCGTCATCGGCGACGCCCCCGACGGCAAGGTCGCGGTCGCCGAGGTCGCGCGCCTGAGACCCGACGTGGTGCTCATGGACGTCCGCATGCCCGAGATGAACGGGCTGCGCGCCACCGAGGAGATCCTCCGCCGCCACGACGGGATCCGGGTGCTCATGCTGACCACCTTCGACATCGACGACTACGTGTACGAGGCGCTGCGCGTGGGCGCCTCCGGCTTCATGCTCAAGGACGCGCCCGCCGAGGAACTGGTGCGCGCGGTGCGCGTCGTACACGAGGGCCAGTCGCTCCTCGCCCCGTCGGTCACCCGGCGGATGATCGCCGAGGTCACCGCCGCCAGGGCGCACCGTCGGCCCGCGCCGCCGGAGCTCGCCACCCTGACCCCGCGCGAGCGGGAGGTGCTCGAGGCGATCGCGGCCGGCCGCTCCAACGCCGAGATCGCCACCGCGCTGTTCGTCTCCGACCAGACCGTGAAGACCCACGTCAGCAAGGTCCTGCAGAAGCTCGGCCTGCGCGACAGGGCGCAGGCCGTCGTCTACGCCTACGAGACGGGGGTCGTCACGCCCGGGTGAACTACTGGTGCGTTGTGATGACACCCCGCGCCGGGGCGGGCAAGATCGTTCCATGAGCATGCGCATCGGAGTCCTCACCGGCGGCGGCGACTGCCCCGGTCTCAACGCGGTGATCCGCGCGGTCGTCCGCACCTGCGACTCCCGCTACGGATCTTCGGTCGTGGGCTTCCAGGACGGCTGGCGCGGCCTCCTCGAGAACCGGCGGGTCCACCTCGCCAACGACGACCGCAACGACCGCCTGCTCACCAAGGGCGGCACCATGCTCGGCACCGCGCGCACCCACCCCGACGTGCTGCGCGAGGGCCTCGACGGGATCAAGGAGACCCTCGACGACAACGGGATCGACGTGCTCATCCCGATCGGTGGCGAGGGCACGCTGACCGCGGCGTCGTGGCTCGCGGAGGAGGGGGTGCCCGTGGTGGGCGTCCCCAAGACCATCGACAACGACATCGACTGCACCGACGTCACCTTCGGTTTCGACACCGCCCTCAGCATCGCGACCGACGCCATCGACCGCCTGCACTCCACCGCCGAATCGCACCAGCGCGTGATGCTGGTGGAGGTCATGGGCCGGCACGCCGGCTGGATCGCCCTCAACTCCGGCCTCGCGTCCGGCGCGCACATGATTCTCATCCCCGAGGTGCCGTTCGACGTCGAGGAGCTGTGCCGGCTGATCAAACGCCGTTTCCAGCGCGGGCACTCCAGCTTCATCGTGGTGGTCGCGGAGGGCGCCAAGCCCGCCGAGGGCACCATGGAGCTGCGGCTCGGCGGCCTCGACGAGTTCGGCCACGAGCGGTTCACGGGCGTCGCTCACCAACTGGGCGCCGAGATCGAACAGCGGATCAACAAGGAGGTCCGGACCACCGTGCTCGGGCACGTCCAGCGCGGCGGAACCCCCACCCCGGCGGACCGGGTGCTGGCCACCCGCTACGGCGTCAACGCCGCCGACGCCGCGCACGCCGGGAAGGTGGGCAACATGGTCTCGCTGCGCGGCACGTCGATCGGACTGGTCCCGCTCTCCGAGGCGGTCAAGCAGCTCAAGCGGGTCCCGCGGGAGCGCTACGACGACGCCGCCGAGTTCTTCGGCTGACGGTCGCTCCGGGCTCGACGGTCCGCGGTCGGGCGGACCGTCGCGGGTGGCACTGGCCGGGCGGAAGCGACCGTTAAGCGGCCGCCCGCATGCTGACGGCCATGAACACCACTCCTCCCGCGAACCAGGGCTTCCCCGGACAGAACCCCGCCGACCCGCACCAGGAGACGCAGCTGCGCCCCACCTGGCACGGCGGTGAGCCGCCTCAGCAGCCCTTCCCGGCCGCGCAGCCGTCGTATCCCGCGCCGTACCCGCCGTACACCGCACCGCAGGGCGTCGTCGGCCCGGGCGGCCCCGGCGGCCCCATCGGGCCCGGCGCGCCGAAGAAGCCGCGGCCCGGTTGGTTGATCCCCGCGATCATCGGCGGCGCCGCGCTGCTGCTGGTGATAGTCCTGATCGCCGGGATCGCCCTGATCCGTGGCGCCGGGGGAGGAGGCGGCGACACCGCGTCGCCCGGCGCCACCGTCAAGGCGTACTTCGCGGCCCTCCAGGCCGGCGACGCGAAGAAGGCGCTGAGCTACGGCAAGGCCGCCCCCGCGTCGACCGAACTGCTCACCGACGAGGTGCTGCGCAAGCAGACCGGCATCGCGCCGATCAAGGACGTGACGATCGTCAGCGAGGAGGGCGGCTACATGGGCAAGGTGCATCTCACCGTCACCATCGGCGACGTCGCGTACGACGAGGAGATCACCCTGGAGAAGGTGGGCGACGAGTGGAAGCTCGCCGCCGCGGCCGTCCAGACCAAGCCGTACTTCTCCTACGACACCGACAAGGCCAACCTCACGGTGCTGGGGAAGGACCTGCCGGCATCCGGCGTGGTGTACACGTTCCCCGGCACGCTGGACCTCGGCTCGAAGAACACGAACCTGGCCGTGAAGAAGGACGACGGCGGCAGCGGCCGCAACACCGGGCAGGCCTCGGTCAAGGGGCTGTCGATGTTCGGTTCGATCAGCTCGGGTGCCTCCGTCCAGTTCGCGCTGAGCGACCCTGCGAAGGCCTCCGCACGCGAGCAGATCGGCGCCAAGTACGCCGCGTGCGCCGCGTCCAAGGACCGCGCACCGTCGGGCTGCCCCCAGGCCGACTTCACCGGGGAGAACGGCTCCTACACCTGGACCCCGCCGAACGCGCAGGAGGTCGTCCTCGACGACACCGTCCGGGACGGCTCGGTGACCTTCACGGACCGTCGCGCGTGGACCTTCAGCGCCATGGGGCGCGACGGTCGCCCCGTCACCGGCAGCGACACCGGTTTCGTCTACGGGACCGTCACCGTCACCCAGGACGCGGTGGCCGTCTCGGTCCGGTGACGGCGCGCCGATTAGGCTGGAGGGCATGAGTGCCGAGCTTGCCGATGTCGACCTTCCCGAGTACGCGGACGTCGTCGCCCGCTACGAGCCCGTGATGGGTATGGAGGTCCACGTCGAGCTCGGCACGGCCACCAAGATGTTCTGCGGGTGCGCCACCGCGTTCGGCGCCGACCCCAACACCCAGGTGTGCCCCACGTGCCTCGGGATGCCCGGCGCACTGCCCGTCGTGAACGACGAGGCCGTGCGCTCGGCCATCCGCATCGGCCTCGCCCTCAACTGCTCGATCCGGCCCAGCTCGGTGTTCGCCCGGAAGAACTACTTCTATCCGGACCAGCCGAAGAACTACCAGATCAGCCAGTACGAGGACCCCATCGCGTACGACGGCTACATCGACGTCCCGCTCGAGGACGGCAGCACCTGGCGCGTGGAGATCGAGCGCGCGCACATGGAGGAGGACACCGGCAAGTCGACGCACATCGGCTCCGCCACCGGCCGCATCCACGGCGCCTCGCACTCGCTGCTCGACTTCAACCGTGCGGGCGTGCCGCTCGTCGAGATCGTCACCAAGCCCATCGAGGGCGCGGGGGAGCGGGCCCCGGAGATCGCCCGGGCCTACGTCACCGCGCTGCGCGACCTGCTCGCCTCGCTCGACGTATCCGACGTCCGGATGGACCAGGGCTCGATGCGCTGCGACGCCAACGTCTCGCTCAAGCCGGCGGGCGCGAGCGAGTTCGGCACCCGCACCGAGACCAAGAACGTCAACTCGCTGCGCAGCGTCGAGGTGGCGGTGCGGTACGAGATGCGGCGCCAGGCCGCGGTTCTCGACGGGGGCGGCGAGGTTGTCCTCGAGACCCGCCACTTCCAGGAGGGCGACGGCACCACCACGCCGGGCCGCCCCAAGGAGACCGCCGAGGACTACCGCTACTTCCCGGACCCCGACCTCGGCCCCGTCGCGCCGGCCGACGAGCTGGTCGAGAGCCTGCGCGGCACGATCCCGGAGCTGCCGTGGCTGCGCCGCGCCCGTATCCAGGCGGACTGGGGCCTGTCCGACGAGGTCATGCGCGACCTGGTGAACCTCGGCGCCATCGACTCGATCATCGCGACCGTCGACGCGGGCGCCACTCCGGACGCCGCCCGCTCCTGGTGGGGCAGCTTCCTGCCGCAGCAGGCCAACACCCGGGAGGTGGAGCTGCCCGCGCTGGCGATCACCCCGGCGCAGGTCGCGCGGGTCATCGCGCTCGTCGATGAGGGCAAGCTCACCAGCAAGCTGGCGCAGCAGGTGATCGTCGGCGTGCTCGACGGAGAGGGCGAGCCCGACGAGGTCGTCGCCGCGCGCGGGCTCGAGGTGGTTCGCGACGACGGCGCACTGCAGAAGGCCGTCGACGAGGCGCTCGCCGCGAACCCCGACATCGTCGAGAAGATCAAGGGCGGCAAGGTCCAGGCCGCCGGCAAGATCGTCGGCGACGTCATGAAGGCCACCCGCGGTCAGGCCGACGCCGCCCGCGTCCGCGAGCTGGTCCTCGCCGCCTGCGAGTAGCCCGGCACGCGCCGGACCCGCTCAGTCCTCGCCGTCGGCGGGGCTGCCGCCGGGCTGCGGAAGCAGCACCACACGGTCGTCGGTGGGCGCCACCGGGTTCGGCTTGTTCGTCGTGACGCCCTGCGGAAGTCCCTTGGGCCCCAGCGCGAGACGGCCGAACAGGCCGTACTCGGTGCGACCCACCAGCTGCTGCGGCTCCCGGTCCGCGGTGGTCGAACCGTCGGGCAGCATCACCATCTCGACCTTGCCGGCGCGGCTCTCGCTGACCACCACCGCGCCCTTGGTGACGGCGCAGCCCGCGAGGCCCGGGCGGTCCGGCCAGCTCCACGCCACCGTCGCGGCGGAACCGGGCGACACCACGCGGAGGCGGTCCTCGGTGAGCCCGTGATCGGCCACGAAAACGGGTCCGCCGGCGGGGGCACGGCACAACGACGGGCGGATGCCGCCGTCGTTCGCCAGCACCTGCGGCCGGGCGGGGGAGACGGTGCCCGGTGACTCCAGGACGAGGACCTTGCCCGCCAGCGATCCGGGATCCTTCGCGGCCGCGGCGTCGCCCGCGTTGCCTGTCGCCACCACCAGATCGCGGCCCACGAACAGCAGTGACCCGGTGTTCCCGGTGGGGCCCTTGGGGATCCCGGAGAGGATCACCTTCGGCTCGTCGCCCGGGGTGACGCGTACCACGCGATTGTCGGTCGCCGTGCTCACGTAGGCGTAGAAGAGGCGGTCCTCCTCGTACGACGGGGACAGCGCGATCGACGTGAGGCCGCCGTCTCCGGAGGCGTCCACGCCGGGCACCCGCAGCACCTCGGTGTTGGGCAGGTCGGTCGTCGTGTACTTGATCGCGCCGCCCCGCTCGGAGACGTACGCGTGTTCCAGGACGGGGGTGGTGATGAGGGACGTGGGCTCCGTGAGGCACGTGGCCAGCACGTTCGCATCCTGATCGATGCACGGGCCGGGCGGCTTCCGCGTCGCGCTGCCCGGGGGCGGCGCGGGCCGGGGCGTGGTGGTGGTCGCCTCGCCGGTGGGCGGACCGGTGAACGGCGCGGCTTCACTGCCGCCGAAATCGGCGCACCCGGCCGTGGCGAGCAGAGCGACGAGCGGCACCGTCACCGCCGCGCGCCGCGCCCTGCGCAGCGCGCGTCCGGACCCCTCACTCATGCCCGCCACCCTACCGATCGGTGCAGGCGATCGCGGTTCGCTCCCGGTCGTCCGGGCGCGCGCCCTCTACTCTGGGGTGCGTGAGCGACAAGGACGGAAACGAGACAGAGCCGAACGAGGGCAAGGCCGGGTCCCCGATGGACTTCTCCTCCACCGGCGAGCTGCCGCGATTCGGGGAACGGCATCCCACCGGCGGATTCGTGCTGGATCCCCATGACGATTCCGATACGGGCATCGGGCCCGTGCTGCCCCGCTACCGGGACGAACCCTCGGCCGACGCCGGGAGCACGGTGTCGAACCCGTCGACGGCCCCCACCGGCACGCCGGCACCGGGCGTGGCGGCTGCCGCCTCCGGTGCGTCGTCGGCCGACGCGCCGACGGTCGCGTCCCCGGCCGGTGCGGCGCCCGCGGGAGCGCACGCCGCGGCGGAGTCCGCACCCGACAGTGACCTCGCGGCTGCGATCGCGTCGGCGAACGCCGCCACCGAGGCGATCTCCACGAGCGACGCCCCCACCGCCCGTGCGACCCAGGCGGGGATGACGAGCGACGAACGCGACGAGTTCGGCAGGCTGCACAACCGTCGCCGCGGCCGCGAGCGGGCCGCACAGGCCCGCGCGGAGGCGGAGGGGATCCCGCTCGAGGCCGCGGCCACCGAGCCGCTGGCACCGCCGCAGGGCCGTCGCTTCGGAAAGCCGGTGGGTGACGAGTCGGCCGAGTTGGAGGCCGCCCGGAAGGCGGCCAAGCGCGGTACCACCGACCTCGGCCTCCTCGTGCTCCGCGTGGCGGTCGGCTTCATCCTGGCCGTGCACGGCGCGCAGAAGCTGTTCGGCGTCTGGGGCGGACCCGGTATCGACGGATTCACCCAGTACCTGCAGAACGGCAGCGACCCGACGGTCGGCTTCGAGCGGTTCACCAAGATCATCGCGATCGCCACCGGCGTGGTCGAGATGGGCAGCGGTGCGCTCCTCATCGTCGGCCTGCTCACGCCGATCGCCGCGGCGGGCGCCGTCGGCGTGATGCTGTCCGCCGTGCTGTTCAAGCTGGCCACGCTGGGCCAGGGCTTCGTGTTCTTCTCCCAGAACAAGGGCGTCGAGTTCGAGCTGCTGCTGCTCGCCGCCGCGGTGGCCATCGTGCTCACGGGCCCGGGCAAGCTGTCGCTGGACTTCAACAGGGGGTGGGCGCGCCGCCCGCACGTGGGGTCGGTGGCCTGGCTGGTCATCGCCGTCGCGGCCGCGGTCACCGTCTGGATCCTGCTCAACGGGGCCAACCCGATCGCCCCGCGCTGACGCGCCGACGACGATGCCCCCGGTCCGCGGACCGGGGGCATCGTCGTGACGGGGGTATCAGCCGATCAGGGAACGTGCCGCACCGCGCCGCGGTCCGCCGAGGTGGCGAGGGCCGCGTAGGCGCGCAGCGCCGTGGTGACGGTGCGCTGCCTGTCCTTCGGCTGCCAGGGGCGCTCCGACGCCTCCATCTTCGCGCGGCGACGGGCCAGCTCCTCGTCGTCGACGAGGACCTCCAGCGCGCGGGTGTGCACGTCGATGCGGATGCGGTCGCCGTCCTCGACGAGGCCGATGACGCCGCCCGCGGCGGCCTCGGGGGAGATGTGCCCGATGGACAGGCCCGACGTGCCGCCGGAGAAGCGGCCGTCGGTGATCAGCGCGCACACCTTGCCCAGGCCGCGCCCCTTGAGGAACGAGGTGGGGTGGAGCATCTCCTGCATGCCGGGGCCGCCCTTGGGGCCCTCGTAGCGCACGACGACGACGTCGCCGGGGGTGATCTCCTTACCGAGGATCTTGGACACCGCCTCCTCCTGCGACTCGACCACCACGGCCGGGCCCTCGAAGGTGAACAGCTCCTCGTCGATGCCCGCCGTCTTGAGGATCGCCCCGTCGACCGCGATGTTGCCGCGCAGCACGCAGAGCCCGCCCTCGACGGTGTAGGCGTGCTCGATGTCGCGGATGCAGCCCGACACCGCGTCGGTGTCCAGGCTCTCCCACTGGTTCTTGGTGGAGAAGGGCTGCGTGGTGCGCACGCCGCCCGGCGCCGCGTGGAACAGCTCGAGGGCCTCGTCGGTGGCCTTGCCGGAGCGGATGTCCCAGTCGTCGAGCCACTTGTCGAAGGAATGCTCGTGCACCGTGTGCACGTCGGTCTCCAGCAGGCCGGCGCGGCGCAGCTCGCCGAGGATGGCGGGGATTCCGCCGGCGCGGTGCACGTCCTCCATGTGGTAATCGCTGTTCGGCGACACCTTGGACAGGCACGGCACCCGGCGGCTGACCTCGTCGATGGTCGACAGGTCGAAGTCGACCTCGCCCTCCTGCGCGGCGGCCAGGGTGTGCAGCACGGTGTTGGTCGATCCGCCCATGGCCACGTCGAGCGCCATGGCGTTGCGGAACGCCGCGGGCGTCGCCACGTTGCGGGGGAGCACGGACTCGTCGCCGTCCCGGTAGTACCGCTTGGCGGCCTCGACCACCACGTTGCCGGCCCGCTCGAACAGCGCGCGGCGGGCGGCGTGCGTGGCCAGGGTGGAGCCGTTGCCGGGGAGCGCGAGGCCCAGGGCCTCGGTCAGGCAGTTCATCGAGTTGGCGGTGAACATGCCCGAGCAGGAGCCGCAGGTGGGGCACGCGGAGCGCTCGACCTCGCTGAGCCCGGCCTCGTCGATCGCGTCGTTCGCGGACGCGGAGATCGCGGTGATGAGGTCGGTCGGGGCCTTCGCGACGCCGTCCACGATGACGGCCTTACCGGCCTCCATCGGGCCTCCCGAGACGAACACGGTGGGGATGTTCAGGCGCATCGCCGCGTTGAGCATGCCGGGCGTGATCTTGTCGCAGTTGGAGATGCAGACCAGCGCGTCGGCGGTGTGCGCGTTGGCCATGTACTCGACCGAATCGGCGATGATCTCGCGGCTGGGCAGGCTGTAGAGCATGCCGCCGTGGCCCATCGCGATGCCGTCGTCCACGGCGATGGTGTGGAACTCGCGGGCGATGCCGCCCGCGGCGCGAACGGACTCCGCGACGATCTCGCCCATGTCCTTGAGGTGCACATGGCCGGGCACGAACTGCGTGTAGGAGTTCGCAATGGCCACGATCGGCTTGCCGAAGTCGCTGTCCGTGAGGCCGGTGGCGCGCCAGAGCGCGCGGGCGCCTGCGGCGTTGCGGCCGACGGTGGTGGTGCGTGAGCGGAGCGGTGGCATTGCTTCTCGCCTCGGATCTTCGTCTCGTGCTGGCTGATTTCTCTACGGTCCCCCGTGGACAGGAAGTGCCTGCCCGGGCGGGATTATTCCCCGTTGATATCGGGGATCCGGCCGCCGGAGGCGACCGAGACGCGGGGGAGCTGGCTGACGGTGACGGCGGGTAGTCGCACCTCGGAACCGTCGGTGCGGACGGCGTACACCGCACCGTTGCGTCCGATCCTAATGCCCGACACCTCGTCCCAGCCGATCGCGGTGGTGCCCGGGATCCGGACGGACCGGATCCCGTCGGGTCCGATGACGGTGCGGACGCGCAGGATCCAGACCGCCACGAGCAGCGGGACCAGCAGCACCGCCCAGCCCAGGACCTGCAGTCCCATGCTCGCGGTGCCGCCGTCCACGGCCCGCCCGACGGTCCACGGGCCGGCGATCGGTGCCAGGCAGACGGCGAACAGGGCGACGCCGAGCAGCGCGATGCCGGGGTGCTTGAACACGACGCGGTCGCCGGCGTTGAACGGCACGGCCGTGTCCGAGGTGTGGTCGGTGGTGACGACGCGCGTCGCCTCCGTGGTCGCGGTGCTCGTGTCCGATCCGCGGGTGTCGTCGGGGCTGCTGCTCATAACACGCATTGTCGCACGCGTCAGCAGCATCTCAGTATCTGAGACGTGCTTGCCACCTGGTTTGACGCGCGACCACGCGTGCGCCTAGTTTCACTGGTGTGAAACACAGCTACCAGCTCCTCGTAATCGGTCGGCGCGTCGCCGCCTGAACCGGTTACATCCGTTTCGCACCAGCATCGACGCGCCACCCTCGCTCAGCCACCGCTGACGGGGGTTTTTTGTTGCCCGGATAGTCTCCGGTCCGACGAGATCAGCGCGTGAAATGTCCAGCATCGCAAGAGCACGAGAAGGTCAAGCCGTGAGTGCACCTACCGCTCGGCCCCACCCAGGGCAGAAGCCCGGGGCCCGCAAGCCCGGCGCCGGTACCCCCGGCGCGCATCCCGCCGCCCCGAAGTCGAACGTCGCCGACGTCGCGCACAGCACCCTCGACGGTGCGCGTCACGTCGCCCCCGAGCGCGTCACCGGCGCGCAGTCGGTCGTCCGGTCTCTCGAGGAGATCGGCGTGGACACGGTCTTCGGCATTCCGGGCGGCTGCATCCTCCCGGTCTACGATCCGCTCCTCGATTCGGAGAAGGTGCGGCACGTCCTGGTGCGGCACGAGCAGGGTGCCGGCCACGCCGCCACCGGCTACGCGCAGGCGACCGGCAAGGTCGGCGTCTGCATGGCGACGTCGGGTCCCGGCGCCACGAACCTGGTGACGCCGCTCGCCGACGCGCAGATGGACTCCGTCCCGATCGTCGCGATCACCGGCCAGGTCGGCCGCCCGCTGATCGGCACCGACGCCTTCCAGGAGGCCGACATCTCGGGCATCACGATGCCCGTGACCAAGCACAACTTCCTGGTGTCCGACGCCGCCGACATCCCGCGGGTGATCGCCGAGGCCTTCTACCTGGCCGAGAGCGGCCGCCCGGGCGCGGTGCTCGTCGACATCCCGAAGGACGTGCTGCAGGAGGAGACGATGTTCTCCTGGCCGCCGCAGATCGACCTGCCGGGCTACCGCCCCGTCACCAAGCCGCACGGCAAGCAGATCCGGGAGGCCGCGCGCCTGATCGCAGCCGCGCAGTCGCCCGTGCTCTACGTGGGCGGCGGCGTGCTCAAGGCCAACGCCTCCGACGAACTGCTCAAGCTCGCCGAGCTGACCGGCATCCCCGTCGTGACCACGCTGATGGCGCGGGGCGTGTTCCCGGACAGTCATCAGCAGCACATGGGCATGCCCGGCATGCACGGCACCGTCGGCGCCGTCGCCGCGCTGCAGCGCTCCGACCTCCTGGTCACCCTGGGCGCGCGGTTCGACGACCGCGTCACCGGCCAGCTGGACTCGTTCGCGCCCGACGCGAAGGTCATCCACGCCGACATCGACCCGGCGGAGATCGGCAAGAACCGGTTCGCCGACGTGCCGATCGTGGGCGACTGCAAGGACGTCATCAGCGAGCTGATCGCCGCGATCTCCGAGGACCGGGCGACGATCGACGCCCCGGACCTGAGCGCCTGGTGGGCGTACCTGGACGGGATCCGGGACACCTTCCCGCTGGCGTACAACCGGCCGTCCGACGGTGCCCTGAGCCCCGAGTTCGTGATCGAGCGCCTCGGCGCCGCCGCGGGCCCGGACGCGATCTACTGCGCGGGCGTCGGCCAGCACCAGATGTGGGCCGCGCAGTTCGTCAAGTACGAGAAGCCGCGCACGTGGCTCAACTCGGGCGGCCTCGGCACCATGGGTTACGCGGTCCCCGCGGCTCTCGGCGCCAAGATGGGCGCGCCCGAGAAGGAGGTCTGGGCGATCGACGGTGACGGCTGCTTCCAGATGACCAATCAGGAGCTCGCCACCGCCGCCATCGAGGGCGCGCCGATCAAGGTCGCCGTCATCAACAACGGCAACCTGGGTATGGTCCGCCAGTGGCAGACGTTGTTCTACGAGCAGCGCTACTCGAGCACCGACCTCTCCACGCACTCGATGCGGATCCCGGACTTCGTCAAGCTCGGCGAGGCCCTGGGCTGTGTGTCCTTCCGCTGCGAGCGCGAGGAGGACGTGGACGCCGTCATCGCGCAGGCGCGGGAGATCACCGACCGCCCGGTGGTCATCGATTTCATCGTGGGCGCCGACGCCCAGGTGTGGCCGATGGTCGCCGCCGGAACGAGCAACGACGAGATCATGGCCGCCCGGGACATCCGCCCGCTGTTCGACGAGGACGACGCGGCCGACGAGCCCGCCGTGATCCACGCCGTCGCCTCGCGCCCCGATGCGGCGACGCTGCCCAAGGAGGAGCAGAAGTGAGCACCACGCACACACTGAGCGTTCTGGTCGAGGACCGGCCGGGTGTGCTCGCCCGCGTCTCCTCGCTGTTCTCGCGCCGCGGCTTCAACATCGAGAGCCTCGCCGTGGGCGGCACCGAGCTCAAGGGCGTCTCGCGCATGACGATCGTCGTGACCGTCGACGAGCTGCCGCTGGAGCAGGTCACCAAGCAGCTGAACAAGCTCGTCTCGGTCCTGAAGATCGTGGAGCAGGACTCGACCACGTCGGTCGCCCGCGAGCTCATGCTCATCAAGGTGCGGGCCGATGCCACCTCGCGCGGCCAGGTGACCGATACGGTGGACCTGTTCCGAGCGAAGATCGTCGACGTCTCGCCCGACTCGGTGACCATCGAGGCCACCGGTACGCCGGACAAGCTCGACGCGCTGCTGGCGGTCCTGGATCCCTTCGGGATCCGCGAGATCGCCCAGTCCGGCGTCATCGCCCTGGGCCGCGGTCCGAAGTCGATCACCGCGACCCGCTAGATTAACTACTGCAAAAACGAGAAGGGACACCGAACCACAGTGGCAGTCGAAATGTTCTACGACGAGGACGCCGATCTCTCGATCATCCAGGGCAAGAAGGTCGCCGTCATCGGCTACGGCTCGCAGGGGCACGCGCACTCGCTGAGCCTGCGTGACTCCGGCGTGGACGTGCGCATCGGCCTCAAGGAGGGCTCGAAGTCGCGCGCCAAGGCCGAGGAGCAGGGCCTGACCGTGGGCACGCCGGCCGAGGTCGCCGAGTGGGCCGACGTGATCATGGTGCTCGCGCCGGACACCGCGCAGGCGTCGATCTTCAGCGAGGAGATCGAGCCGAACCTCAAGGACGGCGACGCGCTGTTCTTCGGCCACGGCCTGAACATCCACTTCAAGCTGATCGAGGCGCCGGCGAACGTCACCGTCGCGATGGTCGCCCCGAAGGGCCCCGGCCACCTCGTGCGCCGCCAGTTCGTCGACGGCAAGGGTGTTCCCGCGCTGATCGCCGTCGATCAGGACCCGCAGGGCAACGGCCAGGCGCTCGCGCTGAGCTACGCCGCCGCCATCGGCGGTGCCCGGGCCGGCGTCATCAAGACCACCTTCAAGGAGGAGACCGAGACCGATCTCTTCGGTGAGCAGGCCGTGCTGTGCGGCGGCACCGAGGAGCTCGTCAAGACCGGTTTCGAGGTCATGGTCGAGGCCGGTTACGCGCCGGAGATGGCCTACTTCGAGGTGCTCCACGAGCTCAAGCTCATCGTCGACCTCATGTACGAGGGCGGCATCGCGCGCATGAACTACTCGGTGTCCGACACCGCGGAGTTCGGCGGTTACCTCTCGGGCCCGCGCGTCATCGACGCCGGCACGAAGGAGCGCATGAAGGAGATCCTCAAGGACATCCAGGACGGCACCTTCGTCAAGCGCCTCGTCGCGAACGTCGAGGGCCGCAACAAGGAGCTCGAGGGCCTGCGCAAGGAGAACGCCGAGCATCCGATCGAGGTCACCGGCAAGAAGCTGCGTGATCTCATGAGCTGGGTGGATCGCCCGATCACCGAGACCGCCTAGGCTCACCCCGCACCAGGCCGGAGCCCCGTCGACCCCCTCGTGGTTCGACGGGGCTCTTGCGTGTCCGGGGGTCTGGGGCTAACGTACTGAACGTGTTCAGTGAACGTGTTCATTCCCGGGCGGACGCGAAACGCGAGACGCGGTCGAAGGTTCTCGCCGCGGCCGACGCGTTGTTCCGCTCCGACGGGTTCGCGGGCACCACGATCCGGCGTATCGCCGCCGAGGCCGGTGTCAGCGTCGGCACCGTGATGGCGGTGGGGGACAAGGACGCCCTGCTCATCGCCATCGTCGACGAGTGGATCGCCGCCGTGCACGCCGAGCGCTCGCCCGGCGAGCCGCTCCCGGCGCTCTCCGTCGACGAGGCGGTCGGCCGACTCGTGGGCACGGTCGCGCCGTTCGTCACCTACTTCAACGACGACGGGGACCTCTCCCGCGAGTACGCCGCCGTGCTCGCCCGCGGAGGGCACCGCTCGCGCACCTTCGGCGACCTCGCGGGCGAGCTGCGCGAGGATTTCGCGCGGATCTTCCGCGCCGCCGGGCATCGCGACCCCGACGCCGCCGCGCGCACCCTCTACTTCGTCTACATCGGCCTGTTGTTCACCACGTCCGGTGACGCGATCACGCGGCAGCAAGCCGCGGCCGGCCTCGTCGAGGCCGTCGAACAGATTCTCGGAGAAGGAGTTACGCGATGACCGCCGCCCTGATCGACACCCCGCGACTGCCCTGGCTCACAGTTCTGCTGGCGGTCGCCCTGCTCGGCGACGCGCTGCTGTCCGTGCGCCCGCCGCAGTTCATCCAGGACTGCCTCGACGGCGTGCGCTTCCCTCGCGACTGGTGGTGGACCCTGATCGCGATCAAGCTCGTCGCCGGCGCGGGGCTGCTGGCGGGCCTGCACTACCCGGGGGTGGGGTTCGCGGCCAACGCCGGCGTCGTCGCCTACTTCGTGTGCGCCGCCGTCGCGCACGTGCGCGCGCGGTTCCTCGGCTCCACCTTCTGGGTGAACTGCCTCGGGATGCTCACGTTCTCGCTGGTCGTGCTGCTGATCTCGTACCTGTGAGCAAGATCGATGCACGGAACAGAAGAAACCAGCACTGCTGAATGATAGGCTCCGGGGAAACGGCTATCACCGCCGAACCGCGCACGAAGGAGTGAATCGATGCGGCTGGCACTGACCCACATGTCGCGCACCATGGGCGACCCGTTCCCCGGGCAGGCGGAGTACGAGCAGACCCTGACGGACCTCTCCGAGGCGTCGGTGCGCCGCAACTTCGATCCGTACGTGGACATCGACTGGGACGCGCCGGAGCTCGAGATCACCCCGGGCGACCCCCGCTGGGTGTGCGATGCGCGGTTCGATCCCATCGGCCGGCACCCCTGGTACCAGGCCCAGCCGCTCGAGAAGCAGATCGAGATCGGCATGTGGCGCCAGGCCAACGTGGCCAAGGTCGGCCTGCAGTTCGAATCCATGCTGATCCGCGGCATCATGCAGTACACGGCGGCGCTGCCGAACAACTCGCCGGAGTTCCGGTACGCCACCCACGAGGCGAAGGAGGAGTGTCAGCACACGCTGATGTTCCAGGAGTTCGTCAACCGCGTCGGCAAGGACGTCCCGGGCGGCAGCTGGTTCCTGCGCCGCATCTCGCCGGTGGTCCCGCTGTTCGCGACGATGACGCCGCTGTACTTCTACATGATGGTGCTGGGCGGCGAGGAGCCGATCGACCACCTGCAGAAGCAGTTCCTGCGCTCGTCCGCCGAGCAGCACCCGGCGATGACCTCCATCATGCAGATCCACGTGGCGGAGGAGGCGAGGCACATCGGCTTCGCGCACCAGCTGCTGGAGCATCGCATCCCCACCCGCGGCCGTCTCCCGCGCCTCGTGCTCTCGCTCATGCTGCCGCTCACCATGCGGGTCATGGTGACCATGATCATGATGCCGCCCAAGCAGTTCTGGGAGACCTTCGACATCCCGCGGTCGGTGAAGAAGGACATCTTCTGGCGCTCGCCCGAGTCGCAGCAGATGAAGCGCGACGTGTTCGGCGACGTGCGCATGATGGCCGAGAAGTGCGGCCTGATGAACCCGCTGTCGAAGCTGATGTGGCGGATCTGCGGCATCGACGGCCGCATCTCCCGTTTCCGCAGCGAGCCCGCCTACGCCGCGCAGTAGCTCAGCGGAACGCCTCGTCGTTGTCGGCCACCCAGTCCACGTAGGAGCGGGCCGGGTGGCCGGCCAGCGTCGGAACGGCGTCGGTGACGGCGATGCCGTGCTCCTGTGCGTGGGCGAAGGACCGCAGCAGCCCGTCGACGGCCCACCGCGGTACGCCGGCCCCGCCGAGACGCGCCCGGACCTCGTCGGGGGACACCGCGCGAACCTCGAGGGTGCGGCCCAGCCGGTCGCCGATCGCCGCGATCTGCCGGCGGGAGGACAGTGCGTGCGGACCGGTCAGCGTGATGGTGCGCCGCAGTGCGGGCCCCGTGAGGGCGGCGGCCAGGGCGTCGGCCACGTCCCGCTCGTCGACGGGGGCGGTCGGTACGTCGGGGAACGGGGTCTCGACGGTGCCGCCGGCGCGGATCGCCGCCGCCCACCAGTGCGCGGTGTTGAGCGCGAACGGCACTGATCGCACGACGGTCCACGGTGCCGGGGACCCCGTCACCAGCGCCTCGAGCGGCCGGTACCGCTCGCCCGTCGGGCTTTCCGGATCGGCCGCCGACGCCGAGGACAGCAGCACGACGTGGCCGACCGCGGCCGCGAGCAGCTCGGCGAGCCGGCTCTCCGGAGCGTCGCCGAGCGCCGAGGTGGTCACCAGGACGGCGTCGCAGCCCTCCACCAGGGCGGCGGCGTCCGTGCCGGTCGGGACGACCTCGGCGCTCGGTATCGCGGCCGCCCGCGGATCGCGGCTCGTGGCGCGGACGGCGACGCCGGCTTCCGCGAGGGTGGACACGACCCTCCGCCCGACGACTCCGGTCGCGCCCATCACCAGCGTCCGCATGCCGCAAGGCTACCGGCCGAGGCGGTCCAGCGCGCGCGTCGCGGCGTGGAGGCCGCACATGCCGTGCGCGCCGGGGCCGGGTGGCGTGGCCGCGGAGCAGATGTACATGCCCGGCACCCCGAGATCGTAGGGCTGCACCGTGATCCGCGGACCGAACACCAACTGCAGCGGGTCCTTGGACCCGGTGTTGATGTCGCCGCCGACGAAGTTGGGGTTGTAGCGCGCCATCTCGGTTGTGGAGCGGACCGCGGTGCCGACGATCCGCTCGCGGAATCCGGGGGCGAAGCGTTCGATCTGGGCCACGATCGCGTCGGTGGCGTCGCCCGAGAAGCCGTTCGGCACATGCGCGTACGACCACAGCGGATGCACATCGCCCACGCTGCGCGACGGATCGGCGAGGTACTGCTGGCCGACGAGGACGAAGGGGCGTTCGGGCATCCGCCCGGCCGCGATCGCCCGCTCGGTCGCGGCGACCTCGCCGAAGTCGCCGCCCAGGTGGACAGTGCCCGCCCGGCGCGCATCCGGATTGGTCCAGGGCACGCCGTCCTGGACGGCGAAGTCCACCTTGAACGCGCCCGGACCCCGCCGGAACCGATCGAAGGCGCGGCGCACCCGCGGGGGTAGCCGGCCGCCGAGGACGCGCGAGACCTGTTGCGGGTCGAGGTCGAACAACGTCAGATCGGTTCTGGGGACGTTCGCCGCCGTCACCCGCACGCCCGTCTCCACCCGGCCGCCCAGATCCTCGAACTCGGCGAGCAGGGCCGAGGCGATCGCCCCGGACCCGCCCTCGGCGACCTGCCAGCCCGCCGCGTGCCCGGCCGTCAGGATGCCCTTTCCGATCGCCGAGCTCATCGGCTCGTGCAGGGGACGGAAGGCGTGTGCGGCGACTCCGCCCCACAGCCCCCGCGCCTGGGGAGTCCGGAAGGCCCGGGCCAGCGCGGCGGCGGGGAGGGGAGTTGGCGCGCCGAAACCGGCCAGTGCCACCGGGTGTCGGGGCACGCGCAGCAGTGGGCCCAGCATCGACGGGCCGATCCTGTCGAAGTTCTCCACCGGCCGGCCGAAGAGCGCCCGCCAGGCGGCACCGTCGCGCCCGAGCTCGGCCGCCGTGTCGTCGACTGTGCGCCGCAGCACCCCGGCGGTCCCGTCGTCGAGGGGATGCACGCACTCGAGTTCGGCCGAGCGCCAGCGCAGCCCGCGCCGCGCGAGGTCGATCGTGGCGAGGAACGGAGAGCCGACCGCCATCGGGTGGATGGCGGCGCAGTGATCGTGGATCAGCCCGGGCACGATGCCCTCGAAGGAGCGCAGGCCGCCGCCGACGGTGTCGCCGGCCTCCAGGACGGTGGTCTTGACGCCCGCGCGGGCCAGGGTGATCGCGGCGGCGAGCCCGTTGGGCCCGCTGCCGACGACGGTGCCGGTGGTCATGCCCGCGACCCTAACCCGGCGCCGAGGGGGAAGCGCTCGTGGTCCGCTGACCAGGTGATCTCGCAGGCGACGGGGCCGTCCGGCAGCCAGGGCTGGGTCGTCACGCACTCCGTGACGTTCCACCGGCCGCGCGCGACGACGCCCAGCGCGGCGTCGATGATCTTGAAGTCCTGGTTGAAGCGGGTGATCGGCTGTGACTCCGCCCAGACCACGATCAGCTCGCCGGGTTCGAAGCCGGCTTGCTCCTGCACCGCGGCCACGAGAGTCTCGTCGTGCAGGTGGCCGTCGCCGAAGTTGAAGCCGATCAGGGTGTTGCACACCAGTTCACCCTCGCGCAGCGTGCGCTGCTCGACGTCGGGCACGTGGCTCAGCAGCGTCGAGAACAGGCCGCGGCCGTTGCTGTGCAGGGCGCGCCAGCCGAGGCCCATGTTCATGAGCAGTTCCGCCCACTCGCGGTCGACGCCGGTGGCGACGAACTGGTCGACGGTGCTGGTCGTCTGCCGCTGCACCCGGTTCAGCTTCTCCTCGGCGCCGGGCGCGAAGGCCCACATGCCCGTCGCCCAGTTGCCGGCGTACTGCCGCAGCGAGGGCAGGAAGGACACCTTGTCGGGGCGGATGTTGCCGAGCACCGGGAAGAACACGAGCGCCGCGAGGATCACCAGGACGAGCCACGACGGCGACATGTCGAGAATCGAATAGCCGTCCTGTGCAGGGAATCCGACGAACAGGAACAGGGCGGTGTACGCGAACAGCAGGTTCCATTCGAGGGGGACCGCCAGCGGGAAGGTGGAGATGATGAACAGGTGGTAGCACACCATGAACACCGCGCACACCACGGTGAGGGTCCGGTTCATCGAGAACAGCAGGATCAGCGGTGCGACGATCTCCACGGAAGTGCCGAGTCCCTCGGCCATGAACCGGGCGAGCCGCGACGGCAGCAGGTCGTGCGGCGCGTTGCGGTAGTGGGCGCGGCGCAGTCCCCTGAAGGGCATGCACGGAGAGTTGGAGACCATCACGGGGATCACGTTGATGAAGTGCTTGCCGATCTTCGACATGCCGGCGCCGACCCAGACCACCACGATGAGCAGCTTGAGCCCGACGATCATCGTCGCGAAGGAGAGCAGCGGGAGCAGGCCGAACATGATCATCGCCGGCATGTACTGCTCGCCGCGCGCGGCCAGGAAGATCGTCTTGTCCCGCAGGCCGATCAGCACGAGGAGGGCGACCGGGGCGATCATCAGCCAGGGCGCCACCAGCTCGTACGGCGAGGAGTCGGTGACGACGACGCCGGGGAGCGCGATGCCCAGAACCAGCGAGGCGAGCAGTAGCCAGTACAGGCCGACGTCGAGTGCGGTGCGCCGCGTCCCGGCGGTGCCCGGGACCCAGGTGTAGGGCCGCAGCCGGATCGTTCCCGTGCGGGCCCAGAACCGGATCCCGCCGGTCATCGGCTTGATCTTGAAGGTCAGCGGCCCCCAGGCGCCGGCGACGCCGATGGCCTCCAGCAGGGTGGTCCACAGCACGAGCTTCTGGTAGACGATCGGCTGGTTCCACCAGGCCGATACCTCCCAGAAGTGCAGGCCGGACGTGGCGGTGGCGAGGACGACGCCGCCGAAGGCGTACAGCACCAACAGTTTCACGACGTAGATGACGAACGCGACCTTCTGGGTGCCGAAGCCGTGATCCACCCACCGCTGCGTCGCGAACCGGAGCCGGTCCTGGAGCGGCCGGGTGATGAACTCGGCCGGATCGACCTCGGGGAGGTCGGGTTTCATGAATCCCATGACGATGTCCTTACGGGGAGGGGTGGATCAGGCGGGGGCGACGGTGGCCGCATCGAGTCGGCGCAGGGAGGGCTTGTCGATCTTGCCGACGGGGTTCTTCGGCAGCGTGTCGAGCACGGTGATGGCGACGGGCTGCTTGTACTTCGCGAGCTGCTCACGGGCGTGCGCCGCCACGGTGTCGACGTCGAGCCGCACGCCGGGAGCGGCGGAGACGTAGAGCACCGGCAGCTCGCCGTACTTCGCGTCCGGCCGGCCGATGACGGCCGCCTCGGCGACGCCGTCGACGCCGTACACCGTGGTCTCGATCTCCTTGGGGTAGATGTTCTCCCCGCCGCGGATGATCATGTCCTTCGCGCGATCCACCAGGCGGAGGTAACCGTCCTCGTCGAGGACGCCCACGTCGCCGGTGTGCAGCCAGCCGTCGACCACGGTCTTCGCGGTCTCCTCGGGCCGGCCGAGGTAGCCGCGCATGATGTTCGGCCCCGCGAGCAGCACCTCGCCCGGCTCGCCGATCGGGACGTCCGCACCGTCGGCCCCGGCGATCCGGATCCGCTGGCCCGGGAGGGCCACCCCGACGGTGCCCGCCTTGCGGACGCCGTCGAGGGGGTTGCACGTGGCGGCGCACGTGCATTCGGAGAGCCCGTAGCCCTCGATCAGAGGGAAGCCGTAGCGGGCCTCGAAGCCAGCGAGCAGTTCCCGGCTCGCGGGCGCCGCACCGCACACCCCGAAGCGCACGTTCGACAGGTCCGGGCGCACCTCGGGCGGGAGGCCGGCCAACATCGTGTAGATCGTGGGCACCGCGGAGAAGTAGGTCGCGCCCGTCGCTTCGAGCACGTCGAAGAAGGTGCGGGGCTCGAACCTGCTCGCGATCGTCACGCGCCCGCCGCCGCGCAGCGGGTTCAGGGTGGACACGACGATCGCGTTGACGTGGAACAGCGGCAGGATCAACAGGCTGTGATCGTGCTCGTCGAAGGCGAAAGCGGCCGAGGACATCTCGCTCATCGCCAGAAGATTCGCGTGGTCGAGCATCACGCCCTTGGGGCGCCCGGTGGTACCGGAGGTGTAGATCAGCAACGCCAGGTCCTCCGGCGCCGCCACCGGCTCCGCGGCGTCGGGCACGCGGCCCAGGAGGGAGTCCGCGGCGACGACGGTGACCCCGGCGGGGGAGTCCTCGTCGGTGACGAGCACTGCGGCTCCCGCATCCCGCACCTGGTACTCGACCTCGGGGCGCGCCAGGTACGGGTTGATCGGCGTGGCCGCGGCGCCCAGGCGCCATGAGGCGAACAGGGTGACCACGAGCAGCGCGGTGTTCGGCAGCTTCACCGCGACGACGTTGCCGCGACCGATCCCGGCGGCGCGCAGGGCCGTCGCCGCGCTGCGGACCGCGGCGTCGAACGCGGCGTTGTCCAGGTCGAGTGCGTCGTCGGCCACCGCGGGCGCGTGCGGCGCCGCCGCGGCGCGCACCTCGGGCAGGTGGGCGAAGGTGGGGAATGTGAAGGTCACGGTGGCTCCTGTTCCGGTGGGTACACCCAACGGTAGGGCGGTCGTGACCGCCGTCACATCGTCCACGGGCGACGAGATGTGAGGCGAGTTTCGTCCTCAGAGGACGAATTCTTGGTGGTCTCGGCGGCCCGGGCCTCTAGGATTTGGTGATGGATTCCGATGCGCCGCGGCAGCTGATCGCCCGGGTGTTGAGCGAGGCGTCGCGCCGGGAGGTGTCCGACGCCATGACCGAGCGGATAGCGGCCGACCTCCCCGGCCTGCGGGACGACGACGCGATCTTCGGATCGCTGGCCGCGAGCGTCGAGGCCAATGTCGAGAACGTCACGCACGCGGTCGTTCTCGACGTCCCGGTGGAGCGGATCGAGGTCCCTCTCGCAGCGCTCGAGTACCCGCGGCGCGTCGCTCAGCGCGGTCTGGCCGCGACCTCGCTCGTCCGGGCCTACTACCTCGGCCAGCAGACGATGATCGCCCTGATCGGCGAAACCCTGGACGCGGATCGCGAGGCGGCGCAGGACCTGCGGGAGGCCGCCATGCGCTGGCTCGTGGGCTGGTCCTTCGACTACAACGACGTGGTCACCCAGCGGGTCCTGGACGAGTACGAGGCGGAGCGGGCGGCATGGGTCGACGCCCGCAGCGGCGCCCGGACGATGCGGGTGCTCGAGGTGCTCGAGGGCGAGGTGCCCAGCGTGGCCGCCGCGTCCGCGAGCATCAGGTACCCGTTGCGCGGCCGGCACATCGGGCTGGTCGCCTGGTACTCCGAAGGTGTCGACGAGGTCGAGCGGATCGAACGCTTCCTGCGTGAGCTCGGCGCCGCGGCCGGAGCGGCGGCACCCCCGCTCACGGTGGCGGTCGACCGCCTCACGGCCTGGGCCTGGCTGCCGGTCGCCGACGGCGATACCGCGATCGCCGCCGCCCGGGAGTTCATCGCCGCCGGCGCCGATGCGCCGAGGGTGGTGCTCGGGCCGCCCGGGGAGGGGATCGACGGGTTCCGTACGACCAACCGCGCGGCGCGGGAGGTCCGCCGGGTCGCGGATGCGACGGCCGCGCCGCTGCTCGTGGCGACCGATCCGGGGGTGGGCCTCGCCGCCCTGGTCGCCCAGGACGTCGGCGCCGCCCGCACCTGGGCCGACGGGGTGCTCGGGGAGCTGACCGGGGGCAGTGCCGCCGACGAGCGGCTGCGCAGCACCCTCGAGATCTTCCTGCGCACCGGCGGCAGCTTCAAGGCGACGGCCGAGCAGCAGCTCCTGCACGCCAACTCGGTGAAGTACCGCGTGCGGCGGGCGATCCAGCGCCGGGGCAGGGCGATCGGCGACGACCGGCTCGATGTGGAGGTGGCGCTCGCGGTGCGCCGGATCTTCGGGCCGCACGCTCCCGGCAACCCGGCGCGGACCGTCGCCGACGCAGGTCATTAAGCTGACCGTGCAACCGGCACCGTGAATGAGGAGCGCAAGTGACCCGTCCCGTGGTATTGATCGCCGACAAGCTGGCACCGTCGACAGTGGAGGCGCTCGGCGACGACGTCGAGGTCAAGTGGGTCGACGGCCCGGATCGCCCGGCCCTGCTGGCCGCGGTCCCCGAGGCGGACGCGCTGCTGGTGCGCTCGGCCACCACCGTCGACGCGGAGGTGCTCGCCGCCGCCACCAAGGTCAAGATCGTCGCCCGCGCCGGCGTCGGCCTGGACAACGTGGACGTGCCGGCCGCCACCGAGCGCGGCGTGCTCGTGGTCAACGCGCCCACGTCCAACATCCACACCGCCGCCGAGCACGCCGTGGCCCTGATGCTGGCCGCAGCGCGCCAGATCCCCGCCGCCGACAAGACCCTGCGCGAGCACACCTGGAAGCGCAGCTCGTTCAACGGTGTCGAGATCCTCGGCAAGACGGTCGGCGTCGTCGGCATGGGACGCATCGGTCAGCTGGTCGCGCAGCGCCTCGCCGCCTTCGAGACCAAGATCATCGCGTACGACCCCTACGTCAGCCCGGCCCGCGCCGCGCAGCTCGGCATCGAGCTCGTCACGCTGGAGGAGCTGGTGGAGCGCGCCGACCTGATGACGGTGCACCTGCCGAAGACCCCCGAGACCAAGGGCCTCATCGGGCGCGAGCTGCTGGCCAAGACCAAGAAGGGCGTGATCATCGTCAACGCCGCCCGCGGTGGGCTGGTCGACGAGCAGGCGCTCGCCGACGCGATCACCTCGGGCCACGTGTTCGGCGCCGGCCTCGACGTGTTCGAGACCGAGCCCTGCACCGACAGCCCGTTGTTCGAGCTGCCTCAGGTCGTCGTGACCCCGCACCTCGGCGCCTCGACCTCGGAGGCGCAGGACCGCGCCGGCACCGACGTGGCCGCGAGCGTCAAGCTGGCGCTGGCCGGCGAGTTCGTGCCGGACGCCGTGAACGTGAAGGGCGGCGCCGTCGACGAGGAGGTCGCGCCCTGGCTCGAGCTCACCCGCAAGCTCGGCGTGCTGCTGGGCGGCCTGCCCGGCCCGCTCCCGGAGAAGCTGGGCGTCACCGTCCGCGGCGAGCTGGCCAGCGAGAACGTCGACATCCTGCAGCTCTCGGCCCTGCGCGGCCTGTTCTCCTCGGTCATCGAGGAGCCGGTCACGTTCGTCAACGCCCCCGCCCTGGCGGAGGAGCGCGGGGTCACCGTCGAGCTGGAGAAGCTCTCGGAGAGCCCGAACCACCGCAGCCTGGTCGACGTGCGCGCGGTGTACGGCGACGGGACCGTGCAGAACGTGTCGGGCACCCTCTCGGGCCTGGCGCAGGTGCAGAAGGTCACCAACATCAACGGCCGCAACTTCGACCTGCGCGCCGAGGGCCTGAACCTGTTCGTGGCCTACGGCGACAAGCCCGGCTCGCTGGGCAAGATCGGCACCGTCCTGGGCGACGCGGGCGTGGACATCCAGGCCGCGGCCCTCAGCCAGGACGCCGAGGGCACCGGCGCCACCATGCTGCTGCGCCTGAGCCAGCCGATCTCGGCAGACGTGCAGAAGGCCGTCGGCGAGGCCGTCGAGGCGACCACGATCGCGGCGGTGGACCTCTCGTGAAGCTCGCGGTGATCGGCGGGGACGGCATCGGCCCCGAGGTGACGGACGAGGCGCTCAAGGTGCTCCGCGCCGTGGTCGGCGAGTTCGAGACCACCGACTACGACCTGGGCGCCCGGCGTTACGAGCGCAACGGCGAGCTGCTCACCGACGAGGACCTCGCCTCGCTGCGCGAGCACGACGCGATCCTGTTGGGCGCCATCGGCGATCCGCGCACGGTGCCGCCGGGCGTCCTCGAGCGCGGCCTGCTGCTGAAGATGCGGTTCGCGCTGGACCACCACGTGAATCTGCGGCCGTCCAAGCTGTTCCCGGGTGTCGAGTCGCCCCTGAAGGATCCGGGCGAGATCGATTTCGTCGTGGTCCGCGAGGGCACCGAGGGCGCGTACACCGGCAACGGCGGCGCGATCCGCGTGGGCACCCCGCAGGAGGTCGCCAACGAGACGTCGGTGAACACCCGCTTCGGCGCGGAGCGCGTGGTGCGCTTCGCGTTCGAGCTGGCGCGCACCCGCCGCAACAAGCTGACCCTCGTGCACAAGACCAACGTGCTGGTGCACGGCGGCGGCCTGTGGCAGCGCACCGTCGACGACGTCGCGCGCGAGTTCCCGGACGTGGCGGTGGATTACAGCCACATCGACGCGGCCACCATCTACCTGGTGACCGACCCGTCGCGGTTCGACGTGATCGTCACGGACAACCTGTTCGGCGACATCCTCACCGACGAGGCCGGCGCGGTCTCCGGCGGCATCGGCCTCGCCGCGTCGGGCAACATCGACGCGACGGGCATCAACCCGTCGATGTTCGAGCCCGTGCACGGCAGCGCGCCGGACATCGTGGGCCAGGGCGTCGCGGATCCGACGGCGGCGATCCTCTCCGCCGCGATGCTGCTGCGGCACCTCGGCGACGAGGTCGGCGCGCAGCGGATCGAGGAGGCCGTGACCGCCGATCTCGCCGCCCGCGGCGACGCCCCGATCCGGACCACCGAGGTCGGCGACCGCATCGCCGCCGCCCTCAGCGCGTAACCCGGCGGCGGACGCCCGCTCGCGCTGTCGGGACGGGCACCGTCGTCCCCGCCTCCCTGACTTAACAGCGTTAGCCCAGCTCGACACGCCGGAAAGAGCGGGGCTCTACTGCTGTTAAGTCCGGTTGGGGGTGCCCGACGGTGCCGGCTCGCGCGTGACGCCGTCGCGGGGCGTCGCGTCGCGGGGGACCAGGGGGAAGGCGACCAGGGGCGCGAGCCCGACGATGGCGAAGGCCGCGGCGAAACCCGCGGTGTGGATCAGCCCACCGAGGATCGGCCCCGCCGCGGTGGTGACGAGGAACTGCCCGGTGTTCTGGATCCCGAGCGCCCGACCGCTGTAGAACGGCCCGGCCTTCTCGGCGATGGCGGTGAACGCCAGACCGTTGTCCGCGACGGTGACCACCGACGCCACGAGGAACACCAGCACTGCGACGGGGGAGCCGACCGCGGTCAGTGCGCCCAGCGCGCCCATGGTCAGCGCGGCCGCGAGGGCGATCCATCGGATGGGGGAGGTGCGGGAGCCCAGCCTGTCGGACCACGTCCCCGCCGCGATGCGGCCGAGGGCGCCGAACAACTGGCTCGCGGACACCAGCAGGCCCGCGGTGGCGGGGGCCCAATGCATCCCGACGATCAGCCAGGTGATGCCCCACGTCCACACGGCGCCCTGGGGTAGGACGAGCAGCAGTGAGACCGCGTGGATCCGCACGAGGAACGAGTCCTCGCGGTACGGGTTCTCCCGCGCCTCCGCCGCGGCGGCGCCGGATTCGGGCCGGGGCGGGTCGACGATGAAGGCGAACACCAGGATCACCGACACCACGGCGACCGTGAGCGGCACCGTCATGGCCCAGGTCAGGCCGACACGGCTGGCGAGGTACGGCATGGTCAGCGACAGCAGGGCGATGCCGAGCGGCTGCGAGGTCTGGCGGATGCCCATCGCCGTGCCGCGGCTCGACGCGGGGAACCAGCCGACCACGATGCGACCGCTGGCGCCGTTGCCGCTCGCGGCCATGGCGGACGAGACGAACAGCCCGCCCGCGATCACGGGAAGGGGCGCGCCCGCGGCGAACCCGGAGACCGTGGCCGCCAGCCCGATCGCCGCTCCCGAGAGGCTGACGAGGAGGACGCGGCGCTCGCCGTACCGGTCGATCATCGCGCCCCACACGATGGTGGTGAGAAGCAGGCCCGCGGGGGCGGCGGCGGCGAACAGGCCGGCGCGCTGGACGGGGAGCCCGTCGTGGATGAGCTGGGGGATGAGGAACGCGGTGCAGTTGACGGTCGCGGTGGTGGTGATCGCGGCGGTCATGGAGACCACCAGGATCCACCATCGGCGGGCGGCGGACATCTCCATCACTACTCCCAACCAGTGAGACAACAAGCTTACTATCTGAGACGAAGCCTAGCGGATCGAAGTATCCCGGCCAAACGGTAGGCTCGGCGTATGCGCCTTGCACGAATCGCCAGCAGTGACGGTGTCGCCTTCGCGGCGATCGAAGGGGATCCGGAAGATGGTGCCCGGGCCCGCGAGATCGCCGAACATCCTTTCGGCACACCGACTTTCACGGGCCGCAGTTGGGCCCTCGACGATGTGCGGCTGCTGGCCCCGATCCTCGCCAGCAAGGTGATCTGCATCGGTAAGAACTACGCGGCGCACGCCGCGGAGATGGGTGGCGAGGCGCCGAAGGATCCGGTGATCTTCATCAAGCCGAACACGTCGATCATCGGCCCGCTGGCGCCGATCAAGCTTCCGCGCAGCTCCCAGCAGGTGGACTACGAGGGCGAGTTGGCCGTCGTGATCGGCCAGCCCTGCCGCGACGTGGCGGCCGAGCGCGCGAAGGACGTGATCCTGGGCTACACCGTGGCCAACGATGTGACCGCCCGGGACCAGCAGCGGCACGACGGGCAGTGGACCCGCGGCAAGAGCTACGACACGTTCTGCCCGCTGGGGCCGTGGATCGAGACGGAGTTCGATCCGGCGGACGCCCGGATCTACACGGAGCTCGACGGAGAGATCAAGCAGGACTCGCGCACGTCGAAGATGATCCACTCGATCGGCGACGTCGTGGAGTGGATCAGCTCGGTGATGACCCTGCTGCCGGGCGACGTGATCCTCACGGGGACGCCGGAGGGCGTCGGCCCGATCACCGCCGGCCAGCACGTGGCGGTCACCGTCGAGGGCATCGGCACCCTGACCAACCTCGCCGAGGACCGCTGAGAGGTCAGTCCGTCTTGACCGCGAGCACGGGGACGGGCGAGCCCAGGATGAGCCGCTGACTCACGCTGCCCAGCAGCGCCTTCCCCACGCGTGACCGGCGCCGGACGCCGATCACCAGCCGCTCGGCCCCGTACTCGGCGATCGCGTCGAGGACCGCGTCCGCGGGATCGCGATCGGCGCGGCCGGCGCGCTCGACCACCGTGACGCCGCCGTCCACGGCGACGCCCGCCACGTCGAGCGGGGTGAGCCCCACGTTGACCGCCACGAGGTCGGTGCCGAGGCGCTGCGCCTCGGCCGCGGCGGCGGCGAGGGCGGCGGGCCCCTCGGCGCTCTCCGGTACGGCGACGACGATGGTCATGGCGAGCACCTTACCGGCGCCCGCCACGACCATCGACCGATGCGAGGCCCTCAGTCCGCCTTGACCGCGAGGACGGGGATGGGCGAGTTGAGGATCAGCCGCTGGCTCACGCTGCCGAGCACGGCCTTGCTCACCGCGCTCCTCCGGCGCACGGCGATCACGAGCCGCGTGGGGCCGCGCTCCTCGATCTCGTCGAGCACGGCGTCGACGGGGTCGCGGTCGCCCCGGCCGGTGCGTTCGACGACGGTGACCGGAACGGATTCGTCGAGTCCCGACAGGTCGAGCCTCGTGATCCCGATGTTGACGGCGATGAGGTCTGTCCCGAGCGACTTGGCCTCCTCGACACCCGCGCGGAGCGCGACGGGGCCCTCGGAGGTGCCGGGCACGGCGACGATGATGCTCATGAATGGTCTCCTTGGGGCTCAGCGGAAGTCGCCGGCGGCGAAGGACTCCTCGAGTTCCTCCAGCGAACGGCCGCTCGTATTGGGCAGGGTCTTGTAGATCAGGAACGCGAACAGCGCGCACACCACGAAGAAGAAGCCGTACGTCCCTACGATGCCGCCGACCTTGATCAGCGTGGGGAAGGCCTGGCCCACAGCGGCGTTGGTGAGCCAGAGGATGAGCACGGACAGGCCCATGCCGAAGCCGCGCAGCCGCAGCGGGAACAACTCGGACAGGCATACCCAGACGGGCACGTTGAGGGCCGTCTGCATGGCGAGCACGAACAGGGCGACGAACACGAGGACGGCGTACGCCTGGATCTTGCCCGGGGGGAGGAAGGTCGCGGAGAGCACCGTGAGCCCGTGGCAGACGGTGACCCCGACCATGCCCATCAGGATGAGCTTGCGTCGCGGGATCCGGTCGATGAGGAGGAACAGGCAGATCGAGCTGCCGACCACTGCGGCGACGCCCATGAAGATGTTCGCGATCGGCGCCGCGCTGCTGCTGAACCCCGCGGTCTTGAGCATCTCGGTGCCGTAGTACATGACCGAGTTGATGCCGGTGAGTTGCTGGGCGACCGCCAGGATGATCGCGGCCAGCATGATCCTGCGCACCCACGGGATCGCGAGGTCGGCGAATCCGCCGGTCTGCGACGCCTCCTCCTCCTGGGCCAGTTCTTCGACCTCGGCCATCTCCGCTCGCGCCCGGTCCTCGGTGCGGACCTGCATCAGCACGGCGAGCGCCTCGTCGTCGCGGCCCTTGGAGATGTACCAGCGCGGGGACTCCGGCATCTTCAGCATGCCGAGGAACAGGCAGACCGCGGGGATCGCGCAGATCGCGAGCATGATCCGCCACACGCCGGAATGCCCGTCGGGATTGTCGGCGGTGAGCGGGGGCCACACGGAAGCGATGATCGCGTTGACCACGAAGGCGGCGAGCTGGCCCACCACGATGGCGAGCTCGTTCCGGCCGCCCAGCGTGCCGCGTCGTTCGGTCGGCGCGAGCTCGGAGAGGTAGACGGGGACGACGACCGACGCACCGCCCACCGCGAGGCCGAGCACGAACCGGGCGGGCAACATCATCGTCAGGCCGGGCGCCACCACGGCGCCGAGCGTCCCGACGAAGAAGATGATCGACAGGATGATCATGGTCTTCCGGCGGCCGATCGCATCGGCGAGCCGCCCGCACACGAGCGAGCCGATCGCCGCACCGATCAGCAGCGTGCTGACGACCAGGCCCTCGGTGGTGGTGTTCAGTCCGAGGTCGTGCTTCATCGGCTCCAGCGCGCCGTTGAGCACGCCGGTGTCGTAGCCGAAGAGCAGGCCACCGAACGTCGCCACGACGGCGACGAGGTCCATGCGGCGCTGGTGGGGGCCGGGTCTGAGGGCCGGCAGTCTGGTGCCGCCCTCCGCGGCGCTGGCGTGTGACACGGGTACTCCTTCGAGGCGGATCGGGGGCCGGACCGAGGTTCGGCTAGTGGATAGGATGGCAGTGATCCACGACACAATCAAGAGGTTTCGGCAAGTTTGTTCATACATTAAGACGAGAAGTCACAAATCTCGCGATCGGTTCGTCCGTGACGACCGGTGGATGCGTCTGTACCGGCGTCGATGTCCCGAGGAAGATTTGTATTTACATCAGGTCATGTGATCCGTATCGTCCTCGCCATGACGAATGATCTGCAGCCGGTACGCGTCGCGGTGATCGGGATGGGGTGGATGGGCCGCGTGCACGCGCAGGCCTATGTCCGTGTGCCCCACCACTATCCCGAGGGGCCCGCGCTTCCCGAGCTCGTGGCGGTGGCCGACGACGTGCCCGGCCGCGCCGAGACCTTCGCCGCGCGATTCGGCGCCCGCACCGCCGCGACGGACTGGCGCGCGGTCCTGGACGACCCGTCGGTCGACGCGGTGTCCGTGACGGTGCCGAACTTCCTGCACCGCGAGATCGGCAGCGCCGTGCTCGATGCGGGGAAGCATCTGTGGATCGAGAAGCCCGTGGGCCTCACCGAAGCGGATGCCGTCGCGGTCGCGGAGGCGGCGGCCCGCAACGACCGGCGCACCGCGGTCGGCTTCAACTACCGCAACGCCCCGGCGGTGCAGGCGGCGCGCGCCCTCGTCGCGGACGGCCGGATCGGCGACGTGACCCACGCCCGGTTCCGGTTCTTCAGCGATTACGCCGCGCATCCGGACGGGGCACTCACCTGGCGGTACCGGGCCGACCGGGGTGGCAACGGGGTGCTGGGCGATCTGGGCTCGCACGGTGTGGACCTCATCCGCTACCTGCTCGGTGACATCGACTCCCTCGTCGCCGACACCGCGATCTTCATCCCCGAGCGGTCCGAGCCGGCGGGTGCGACATCGGGACACCAGCTCGCCACCGGCGGCCGGCGCGGCGCGGTGGAGAACGACGACTTCCTCTCCGCGCAGCTGCGCCTCGCGTCGGGCGCCCGGTGCGTACTCGAGGCGAGCAGAGTGGCCGTGGGGGAACAGAACTCGTACGGCTTCGAGATCCACGGCACCGAGGGAATGCTGCGGTGGGACTACCGGCGCATGGGGGAACTGGAGACCTCCCTCGGCGAGTCGTACCAGGATCAGCCCTCCACCACGCTGTTCGTCGGCCCGGGCAGTGGGGACTACGCGGCCTTCCAGCCGGGCGCCGCCAATCCGATGGGTTACGACGACCTCAAGGTGATCGAGGCGCAGCACTTCCTCCGGTCGATCGTGACCGGCGAACCGGAGGGCGCCACCGTGGCCGATGCGGTCTTCAGCGCCCGCGCCCTCGACGCGATGACCACCTCCGTCGCGGACGGACGGTGGGTCCCGCTGCGGTCGTGAACCGGAGGCGCGGGCGCGCAAACCCCTCAGCCCGGTGAGTCGGCGAGCGCGCGGTCGGCGGCCTTGAGCACCTCGGCCGCCGCCGCGACGCCCTCGACGGGGCCGAGCTCGGTGTCCTCGTGCTCGATGTTGACGAGCATCCCGGGATCCACCTCGTGCAGGGCGCGCAGGAACTCGGTCCAATAGGCCGTGTCGTGGCCCTTGCCGAGCGCCACGAAGTCCCACGCCGACTCCTTCGGCCACTCGTTCGCCCACTCGTCGCCGCCCAGGTTGGTGCGCGACTCGTCGGGACGCAGCCGGCGGAAACCGTTGTCCAGCACCCCGTTCAGCGCGGCGTTCGCGGGGTTGATCCGGACGTCCTTCGCGGCGGCGTGGAACACCAGGTCGCCCAGGTGCCGCACTACCGCCACGGGATCCATCTGCTGCCAGAACAGGTGCGAGGCGTCGAGCTCCACGCCCACGTGGGTGGCCCGGGTACGTTCGATCAGCTCGTGCACCGAATCGCAGTTGAACACCACGTTCTGCGGGTGCAGCTCCAGGGCCACCTTCACCCCGTGGTCGCGGGCGAACCGGTCGGTCTCGCGCCAGAACTCGGTGACGATCTCCCACTGGTGGTCGAGCACGTCGAGGGCGGCGGAGTTCCACGCGTTGACGATCCAGTTGGTCCGGCGCGCGCCGGGCTCACCGCCGGGCAGTCCCGACATGGTGACGACCCGGTCCTGGCCCAGGCGTGCGGCGAGGCGGATGGACCGGCGCACGTCCTCCGCGTGCTTCGGTCCGATGGCCGGGTTCGGGTGCAGCGGGTTGCCGTTGCAGTTCAGGCCGGCGATCGCGACGCCGGTGCCCTCGAAGTGGCCCAGGTAGTCGTCGCGGGCGGTATCGCTGGCGAGGATGTCGTCCATGCCGGGGACGTGGACGGGCGGCAGGAATCCGCCGGTGTTGATCTCGATGCCGGTGAGGCCGACTCCGGCGATCACCTCGATGGCCTCGGGGAGCGGGCGGTCGTGCAGGATGGCGTTGTACAGGCCGAGTCTCATGTCGTACTCCGATGGTCCGGTGGGGTCAGATATGGGTGAGCGGGGCGATCAGGTCCACGGGGGCGCCGCCCCGGGCGGCGGAGCGGGCGACCGCGTCGATGAGTTCCATGTTGTGCAGCCCGTCGGCGAAATCGGCGTTGCGGGGGAGGGATTCGTCGGCGGGCAGCCCGGCGACCTCCTCAAGGAAGGCGCGTGCCTGGAACACGAATCCGTCGTTCTGGCCGACGCCGACGCCGGGCGCGTCCATCGCGAGGCCGCCGCGCCAGTACGGGTGCTCCGGGCCCAGGGTGATGGTGCGCGGGCCGGCCAGGTCGTGGTCGTCGTCGGCGAGCACGACCTCCACCTGCCCGGGCCTGCGGAAGTCGAACGAGGCCGATCCGCGCTCGCAGAACACCTCGAACTTCAGGGTGTTCGGGTGGCCGGCCGCCACCCGGGACACCTGGAGGGCGCCGGTGCCGCCGTTCTCGAAGTCCACGAAGAACCCCGCGACGTCGTCGTTCTCGACGGTCTCGCGCCGGTCGCTCACGGCGGCGTGCTCGTGCCCGACGACCCGGCCGAGCGGCGTGGGCCGGGTGCCGAACGCGGTGTGCAGGGTGGCGCCGCGCACGGTCGCGATCCGGCCGCCGAACAGCTCGGCGATGTACGTGAGGTGGCTGCCCACGTCGGCCAGTGCTCCCGAGCCCGCGGGGCCCTTGAATCGCCAGCTGATGGGTCCGTCGGGGTCGCACGCGTAATCGGTCCAGTACGCACCGTCGAAGTTGACGAGCCGCCCGAGCCTGCCGCTGCGCACCAGGTCGCCGAGCAGCGCGATGCCGGGGGAGCGGAGGTACGTCAGGCCGATCCTGCCGAAGACGCCGCGCGCCTGCGCCGAGCCGGCGGCGCCGACCATGGCCCGGGCGTCGTCGAGGCCGGCGGCCAGCGGCTTCTCGCAGAGCACGTGCTTCCCCGCGGCGAGCAGGGCCTCGACCACGGGGCGGTGCAGCGCGTTCGCGACCACGACGCTGACCACGTCGATGTCGTCGGCCGCGGCGATCGCCTCCCAGGAGGTGTCGTGCCGCGCGAAACCGAACCGGCGCGCGGTCTCCACCGCGAGTGGTGCGTGCGCGTCGGCGACCGACACCAGCCGGACGTCGGGGAGTCCGGGGCCGTAGACGGCGGTCGCCGCGCGATACCCGGCCGCGTGCGCCTTGCCCGCCATCCCGGCGCCGATCACGGCGACGCCGATGCTGTTGTGGTTCATGGGCCCTCCTTCGAGGAAAGTGGATGTGCAGCCGGTGACGGCCTAGACTGATGGTTGTTGGAGCGCTCCAACAGAATGATGCTCAATGTTCTTATGTCCTGTCAAGGGGGTACAGCGTGGCGAATCGGCCGACGATCTACGACGTCGCCCAGCGGGCGGGGGTGTCGAAATCGCTCGTGTCCCTGGTCATGCAGGGGTCCCCGCGGGTCGGAGAGTCGTCGCGCGCGGCGGTGCGGGCGGCGATCGCCGAGCTGGGATACCGGCCGAGTCGCGCCGCGGCCAGCCTCGCGGCCTCGCGCACGCGCACTGTGGGCGTGCTCATCGACGACTACACCAACCTCTGGTTCGTCGATCTGGTGCGCGGTCTGCACGCCGCCCTGGGGCCCGCGGGCTATCGCCTCGCGGTGGTCGACGTGGCGAGCGCCGGCCAGGCGGAGGACCCCGTCGAGTCCATGCTCTCGATGCGGGTCGACGGGATGGTGCTCGGCATGGACCCGCCGCAGACCCTCGTCGATCTCGACGGTGCGCCGCACGTGCCGCCGGTCGTCGTGGCGGGGACCCGGGAGGACCGGGACCTGCCGTACGACGCGGTGGCGAACGACGACGCGGAGGGCGCGCGCCTCGCCGCCCGGCACCTCGTCGGGCTGGGGCACCGCCGGCTGGGACAGCTCCCGGTCGCGGGCGGGGCCGGAACGGCCCGGAGCGCGGCCTTCGCGGCCGAGGCGGGGCGCCTCGGCGCGGTCGTGGTCGAGGCCGGACGGGCGGCGCAGGCCACGGACGACGCGGGGTTCCGCGCCGCGGCGGAGGTACTGGAACGGGATCGGTCCGTCACCGCGCTGTTCGCGGCGAACGACGTGATGGCGGTGGGCGCCATGGGGGCCGCCCGCGCGGCGGGGGTCGACGTTCCCCGCGAGCTGTCGGTGGTCGGCTACGACGACACGTCGCTCGCCGCGGCCCGCCTGATCGGGCTGACGACGGTGGACGACCGCAGCTTCGACGTGGGCCGGACGGCGGGCGAACTGCTGCTCCCGCGCATGTCCGAGGAGCGGCGTGGGCGCGCCGCGCCCGTCCGTCGGATGCTCGAACCGCGCCTCGTCGTGCGGTCGACGACGGTGTCGCCTCCGTGACCGACCGTCGCAATGTGCGTATGTCTGAACAAACCCTAGTCATTGGCTGTGATCTGTACTACATTCGGCCCAGCGGGTGAGCAGGCTCATCCGGTGAGGTCGAAGGGACACACAAATGAAGAAGACCGAGCGACGATTCCGGGGTGCGATGGCTGCGGCCGCCGCAGGCACCGCGGTCGTGCTGGCAGTGGCGGGATGCTCGAACACCGGTGGGGCGCCCCGGGACACCGGGGAGGGCGCCGGCGTGGGGTCCGCGGGGACCAAGAAGCTCACGATCGCGATGATCACCCACCAGCAGCCGGGCGACACCTTCTGGGACCTGATCCGCAAGGGCGCTGAGATGGCGGCGAAGAAGGACAACGTCACGCTCCGCTACTCGAACGATCCGCAGGCGCCGAACCAGGCCAACCTGGTGCAGACCGCGATCGACTCGAAGGTCGACGGCATCGCGCTGACGCTGGCCACGCCGAGCGCGATGGCCCCGGCGGTGGCCGCCGCGCAGCGCGCCGGGATCCCGGTCGCCGCGTTCAACGCCGGCTTCAACGAATACCAGGGCATGGGGATCACGCAGTACTTCGGCCAGGACGAGACGACCGCGGGCACCGCCGTCGGCGAGCGCCTCATGAAGGAGGGCGCCAAGAAGGCCGTCTGCATCATCCAGCAGCAGGGGCAGGTGCAGCTCGAATCGCGGTGCGCCGGAGTCAAGGCCGGATTCACGGGCGGCACCGTGGAGAACCTCAACGTCAACGGCGAGGACATGTCCGACGTGCAGTCCAAGGTGACCGCGAAGCTGCAGCAGGACCCGAGCATCGACCGGGTGGTCGCGCTCGGCGCGCCGTACGCGCTGGGCGCGGTCAAGGCGCGGGCAGGCACCTCCAGCAAGGCGGCGGTCGTCTCGTTCGACACGAACGCCGCGATGATCGACGCGATCAAGTCCGGCGACGTGGCGTGGGCCGTCGACCAGCAGCCCTACCTCCAGGGCTACCTCGCCATCGACTCCCTGTGGCTGTACCTCACCAATCGCAACGTGATCGGCGGAGGCCAGGCGGTCTCCACCGGCCCGGCGTTCATCGACAAGTCGAACGTGGACGCCGTCGCCGAGCTCGCGAAGGCGGGGACCCGCTGATGAGCACCGACGAGGCGCTGGACCTCTCCACGCACAAGCCCGTCACGGACGAGCGGGTGAAGGCTCAGAAGCCGATGCAGCGCTTGATCATCCGGCCCGAGGTGGGCGCTCTGATCGGCGCGATCGTGATCTTCGCCTTCTTCCTCGTGGTGGCGCCGCCGTTCCGCACCCCCGAGGCGTTCGCCACGGTGCTCTACGCCAGCTCCACGATCGGCATCATGTCCTGCGGCGTCGCCGTCCTCATGATCGGTGGCGAGTTCGACCTGTCGACCGGTGTCGCGGTGACCTTCGCGTCGCTCTCCGCGTCGATGCTCGCCTACAACCTCCACCTGAACACCTGGGTGGGTTCGCTACTGGCGCTGGGGCTCTCCCTCGCGGTCGGGGTGTTCAACGGGTACATGGTGATGCGCACCAGGATCCCGAGTTTCCTCATCACCCTGTCCACGTTCCTCATGATCACGGGCATCAATCTCGCGGTCACCAAGCTCGTCACGGGGCAGGTGGCGACCCCGTCGATCGCCGACATGCAGGGCTTCGAATCCGCCCGGGCGACCTTCGCATCGACGATCAGCCTCTTCGGCATCAACGTCAAGGTGACGGTGTTCTGGTGGCTGCTGTTCACGGTGGTCGCGACCTACGTCCTCACCCGCAGTCGGGTCGGCAACTGGATCTTCGCCGTCGGTGGCAACCAGGACTCGGCCCGCGCGGTCGGCGTGCCGGTCACCAAGGTCAAGATCGGCATGTTCATGTTCGTCGGCTTCTGCGCGTGGTTCGTGGGCCAGCACCTGCTGTACGCCTTCGACACCGTGCAGTCGGGCCAGGGCGTGGGCAACGAGTTCCTGTACATCATCGGCGCGGTGATCGGCGGATGCCTGCTCACCGGCGGGTACGGTACCGCCGTCGGTGCGGCGATCGGCGCCTTCATCTTCGGCATGGTCAACCAGGGGATCGTCTACGCCGGTTGGGATCCCGATTGGTTCAAGTTCTTCCTCGGCGTGATGCTGCTGTTCGCGGTCATCGCCAACAATTCCTTCCGCAACTTCGCAGCGAAGAGGTGACCGACATGACCAGCGACGACGACGCCACCGCCGCCCCCGATCACGCAACTCCCGAGGCCGCCGCCCCCGACGCTGTGACGCCGGATTCCTCCGCCGATCCCACACCGGAGGACGGCGTCGCCGCACCCCTCATCGAGCTGCGCGACGTGGGCAAGCAGTACGGGAACATCCTCGCGCTCAAGGGGATCGACCTGCGGGTGCACGCCGGTGAGGTCACCTGCGTGCTCGGCGACAACGGCGCGGGCAAGTCCACCCTGATCAAGATCATGGCCGGACTGCACCAGCAGTCCGACGGGGAGCTGCTCATCGACGGCGCCGAGACCCGGCTGGAGTCCCCCAAGGACGCCCTCAAGAAGGGCATCGCCACCGTGTACCAGGACCTCGCCGTCGTGGGACTGATGCCGGTGTGGCGCAACTTCTTCCTCGGCCAGGAGAGGCGGACCGGCCTGCTGCGATCGCTCGACGTGCAGACGATGCGCGCGACGACGAAGGAGGAGCTGTTCAAGATGGGCATCGACCTGCCCGACGTGGACGCTCCGATCAGCTCGCTCTCCGGCGGCCAGCGGCAGTGCGTCGCGATCGCCCGCGCCATCTACTTCGGCGCCCGGGTACTCATCCTCGACGAGCCCACCGCCGCGCTCGGCGTCAAACAGTCGGGCATGGTGTTGCGCTACATCACCGCCGCCAAGGAGCAGGGCTTCGGCGTCGTGTTCATCACCCACAACCCGCACCACGCGTACATGGTGGGTGACCATTTCGTGCTGCTCAACCGGGGCAGGCAGAAGATGGACTGCACGTACGACGAGATCTCGCTCGAGGACCTCACGCAGCAGATGGCGGGCGGCGACGAGCTCGAGACCCTCAGCCACGAGCTCCGCAAGTGAACCCCGGCCGGCCGCTCCCGTCAGGGGGCGGTCGGCGCGGGCCCGGTCGTGCCGCGGACCACCAGTTCCGGATCGAGTTCGACGATGCCCCGCAGCGCACCGTCCGGCGGGTCCGTGCGGAGCCGGTCCCGGACGATCCGCAGGGCCGCCTCGGCGATGGCCGCGGGGTCCTGGCGCACCGTGGTGAGATCGACGTGCGCGAGGCGCGCGATGCGGCTGTCGTCGTACCCGGTCACGCTGACCCTTCCGGGCACGTCCACGCCCGCCTCGCGCAACCCGATCAGCAGTCCCACCGCCGCCTGGTCGTTCACCGCCATCACCGCCGTGGGCAGGGGGGCTCCGGTCGCGAGCAGGGACCGTGCGGCCTCGGTCCCCGCGGCCTCGGTGTTGTCCCCGCGCACGATCACCGGGACGAGTCCGCGGCGCGCCATGGCCTCCTCGAAGCCGGCACGCCGCTCCGCGGCGCCCGACGAGGCGCCGCCGTCCACGTGCACGATGCGGCGATGGCCACGGTCGGCGAGGTGATCCACCAGGAGGGCGAATCCCCTGCGGTCGTCTGTGAACACGGCGTCGGGACCGGGGGCCTCGGGACGGCCGATCCCGATCACCGGCATCTCGGCGGGCACGCCCTCCGGCGGCTCCGTCGCGCCGATGAGGAGAAGGGCCTCGCACCGCGACGCGACGAGGGCGTCCACCGCGCGCCGCTCGTCGCGGGTGGGGACGACGGCGCTGAGCACCAGGTCGTACCCCGCGGCCTCGGCGGCGGGGTAGAGGCGTTCGACGACGTCGGCGTGGAAGGGCGCGTCGGTGCGGAAGGTCACCCCGATCAGTCCGCTCGACTTGCGGCGCAACGACTGCGCCGCGCTGTCCGGCCGGTAGCCGAGCTCCTCGGCGGCGGCGCGGACCCGCTCCCGCGAGGTTGCGCTGGGCCCGGGTGCGTCACGGATCACGAGCGAGGCGGTGGCGCGGGAGACTCCCGCCGCGCGCGCCACGTCCACCAGGGTGGGGCGCCGGGGCGCCCCGGCTGTCGAGTCGGGCATCGGATCCATCGCTTCCGCTTGACGGGGACGTGTCCTGCGTCACATACTCTAACCGTAGAACTTAGAACGTTCTAAGTCGGCCCGGAACTCCTCGGGGAGATCCGGTCGGCGCGTCTCCCGTCCGTCGGATACAGGAACGGAAAACCCATGCGAACAACACTTCTCGAGCGCCACGGGCGCCGCCTGCGGGTCGCGATGGTGGGCGGTGGGATCGGCAGCTTCATCGGCGAGACGCACGCGATCGCGCTGCGCGCCGACGGGCTGTGGGATCTCGTCGCGGGTTCGTTCTCCCGGACCCCGGAGACCAACGCCGCCACGGGCCGGGCGTGGCTGGTCCCGCCGGACCGCGTCTACGCGGACCACCGCGCACTCATCGCGGGGGAGACCGGACGCCCGGACCGGGTGGACGCGGTCGTCGTCGCGACCAGACCGTCGAGCCACGCGGACATCGCGTGCGATCTGCTCGGCGCGGGCTTCCACGTCATCTGCGAGAAGCCGCTCACCGATTCGGTTCCCGCGGCGCGCCGCGTGGCCGCAGCCGTCGCCGCGTCCGGGTGCCGGCTGATGCTCACCCACTGCTACAGCGGCTACCCGATGGTCCGGCAGGCTCGGGAGATGGTTGCGCGCGGCGATCTCGGCCGCGTCACGATGGTCGAGAGCCGGTTCGCGGGTGGGATGTACGCCGCGAGCACCCCGGAGGGGGCGTGGCGGGTGGACGGCACCGAGGGCGGCGTCACCGCCCTCATCGCGGATCTCGGGACCCACGCCCTGCACCTCGCCGAGTTCGTGTGCGGCGCGCCGGTCACCGCGGTCCGCGCGGATCTCGCGCGCATCGATCCCGCGCACGTCGCGTTCGACAACGCCTACCTCGACCTCGCGTTCGAGGGCGGCGCGGTCGGCCGGTGCTGGAGCACCTCGCAGGCCGCGGGCGCGACGCACGGCCTGGCGATCACGGTCCACGGCGACCGCGGATCCCTCTCCTGGGACCACGACAGCGCGGAGACCCTGTGGTGGAGGTCCGACGGTGAGCCCGCCCGGCTGCTCACCAAGGCCGGTCCCGGAGCCACCCCGTCCGCGACGGCGGCATCCCGCTTCACCGCGGGCCACCCCGACGGCTACGCCCTGGCCTTCGCGAATCTCTACCGGGACTTCGCACACGCCCTGCTGGCCGAGGCGCTCGGCGAGGATCCGGAGCCCTTCCTCGCCGACGTGCCGGACGCCGCCGCCGGGGTGCGCACGCTCGCGGTCGTGAACGCCGCCGTCGCGGCGCACGAATCCGGCGGCGCCGTGACCGTCGACGCCTGACCGAGCCCGTACCAGGAGGATTCCCGTGCAACGCATCGCGCTCATCGGCGCCGGATTCATGGGCGGGCAGCACGCCGCCAACCTCGCGGCGCACCCCGACGTCGACCTCGTGGCGGTGTGTGACGCCGACCCTCGCCGCGCGGACGCCGTCGCCGGCCGGTACGGCGCGCGGGCGACGACCGACGCCGCCGAGGTGGTCGCCGCCGCCCGGGTGGACGCCGTGCTCGTCGCCTCGCCGACCGACACGCACGCCGCGCACCTGCGCCGCGCCGCGGACGCCGGCGTCGCCGTGCTCTGCGAGAAGCCGATCGACCCGTCGCTCGACACCGCCGTCGACGCGGCGCGGTACGCGGCCGCCCGGAACGCTCGCGTCATGATCGGCTTCAATCGGCGCTTCGACCGTGACCACGCGGAGCTCAAGGCGATCGTCGACGGCGGGGAGATCGGCGACGTCAGCCTGATGCAGCTCACCTCCCGCGGCCCGTCCGTCCCGCCGCTCGAGTACATCGCCGTCTCCGGTGGGCAGATGCGCGACCAGGCCGTGCACTTCTTCGACCTGGCGCGGTGGATCGCCGGTGCCGAGCCCACCGAGGTGTTCGCCGCGGGCAGCGCGCTCGCCGACCCGCGCATCGCCGACCACGGTGACGTCGACACGTCCGCGATCACCCTCCGGCTGGAGACCGGCGCGCTCGTCCAGGTCGACTGCGCCCGCCGCACCGGGTACGGCTACGACGAGCGGGTGGAGGTTCTCGGCTCACACGGCATGGCCGAGTCCGGGCGGCATCGCACGTCCACCGTCGTGCGCTACGTCGACGGTGCGGGCCGCACCGCGGGGATGCACGCCGGCTGGCTCGAGCGGGTACTGCCCACGTACGCCGCGGAGCTCGATCACTTCGTCCGCGGCCTCGAGACGGAAGAGCCTTTCGGGCCCGGCCTGATCGACGGGCTGCGCGCCCAGGCGATCGCCGAGGCGGCGACCCGATCCCTCGCGAGCGGCCGCAGCGAACCGGTCGACCGCATCGACCCCTGAACTCCGACCGGAAACGAAGGACGACATGACAGAACCTCTCCGAGTGGCGCTCGTCGGCTGCGGCAACATCGCCCTGGGACATCACATCCCGGCGTATCTCGCCGTCCCCGAACGATTCCGCATCGTCGGGATCGCCGATCCGACACCCGAGCGCCTCGAACTCGGGCGCGCCGCGGCTGGCCTCGCCGCGGACCAGGTGCACGCCGACGTCGCGGAGCTGTTGGCGCGTGCCGACGTCGACGCCGTGGACGTCTGCACACCGCAGCACCTGCATCGGGACGTGGCCGTCGCCGCCGCCCGGGCGGGAAAGCACGTCCTGTGCGAGAAGCCGATCGCGGCGGTCCCCGCCGACGCGGAGGCGATGCGCGCCGCCGCCGCAGAGGCTGGCACGGTGCTCGCCGTGGTGGCGAACTACCTGTTCTTCCCGGAGATGGTCGTGCTGCGCCGGATCATCGAATCCGGTGAGCTCGGCGAGATCCGGACGGTGCGCGTGGACATGCTGGGCGTCCACGACCTGCCCGGCGCCGCCGGTTACAAGCCGGCCTGGCGGCACGATCCCGCCCAGTCCGGCGGCGGAGTCCTCGTGGACATGCTGCACGGCGTCTACCTGGCCGAGTCGCTGCTCGGCGAGCGCGCGCGCCAGGTCTCGGCGTTCGTGGACAGCGGCACCGACGGCGACGCCGTCGAGGGACTCGCCCTGTGCCGGCTGGAGGCGGAGCGCCGGGTGGCCCTGGTGAACATCGGCTGGGGCGTGGGACCCGGCGGCGTGATCGTGCACGGCGAGAGCGGCAGAGCGGTCGCTCAGTACCGGGACAACGGAACGATGCCGTGGGCTCCGTTCGAGTCGCTCACCGTCACCACCGAGCACGGGACGCGCACCGTCGATCTGCCGGCCGGCCCGGAACTGGAGCCGCTCGTCCTCGCCTCCATGCGCGACACCGTCGTCGATTTCGCCGACGCGGTCCGGGACGGTCGCGCGCCCGCGGCCGACGCCGCCGCGGCCCTGCACATCCTCGAGGTCACCGTGGCGGCCTACGCCTCCGGCGCCCTGGGGAGGACCGTGCCCCTGCCGTTCCCCGAGGACGGCGCCCTGTTCCGGCGCGGCGCCGTCGGGCTCACGGAGCTCGACGTGCCGGAGGCCGCGCTCGTGCGCCGCCGCGGACTGTTCGGCCTCGGCCCCTCGCCGGCGATCGCGGGAGGGGCCTGACATGCAGATCGGACTCCTCACCGACAGCCTCTCCGAGATGACCCGCGCGGAGGCGCTGGACACCGCGGCCGACCTGGGTGTCGCCACGGTGGAGATCGGCGTCGGCGGCGCGCACGGCGGATGGTCGCCCGCGCCGCACGCCGACCTCGCCCGGCTTCTCGGGGACGCCGGCGAGCGCACCGCGCTCGCGCGGGACGTGGCCGAGCGAGGCCTGCGGCTGGAGGCGATCAACGCCGCCGGTAATCCGCTCCACCCCGTGCACGGGGACCGCGACGCCGCCGTGCTCCGCGGTGCCCTCCGGATCGCCGAGGAGATGGGCGTCGAGACCGTGGTCGCCATGTCCGGCCTGCCGGGGTACCCCGGAGACCGCGTACCCGCGTGGATCACCACCGTCTGGCCGCCGGAGAACCTGGAACTGCTGGAGTACCAATGGGAGCGGGCCCTCGCCTGGTGGGGGCCGGTGGCGGAGGAGGCCCGCGCGCGGGGCGTGCGGATCGCCGTCGAGATGCACGCGAACCAGCTCGTCTACAGCGTGCCCGGCCTGCTGCGGCTCCGCGACGCAGTCGGCGACGTGATCGGGGCGAACTTCGACCCCAGCCACCTCATGTGGATGGGGGCCGACCCCCTTGCGGCGATCGACGCCCTGACCGGGTGCATCCATCACGTGCACGCCAAGGACACCCGCATCGAGGACCGCGTCGCGGTGCGCTCGCGGCTGGAGACGATCGACAACCCGCGCACCGGCGAGCGGGCGTGGAACTACGTCGCCGTCGGCACCGGGCACCCGGGCGGCGTCGACTTCTGGGTACGTTTCGTCGCCGCCCTGCGCCGGGCGGGGTACGACGGTCCGCTGTCCATCGAGAACGAGGACTACACGCTGGGACAGCGTGACTCCGTCGCCCTGGCGGTCGAGACGTTGCGCTCCGCGCGGGAACTGGAGGAGGTCCGTTGATCCGCATCGCCGTCCTGGGCTGTGGCCGCATCGGTCGCGTCCACGCCGAATCGGTGGCCGCGAGCCGCCGGGCCGAGCTCGCCCGGGTCTTCGATCCGATCGAGGCCGTCGCGCGGGAGGTGGGGGAGCGGCACGGCGTCGCCTGGACCACCGACGTCGATCACGCGCTCGCCGACGGGGTGGACGCCGTGATCGTCGCCTCGCCGACGCGGACCCACGTCGACCTGCTCACGCGCGCGGTCCGCTCGGGGCGGACGGTGCTGTGCGAGAAGCCGATCGATCTGGACATCGCCCGTGTGGACGCGTGTCGCGCCGACCTGGGGCCGCTCACCGACAGCGTGATGCTCGGCTTCAACCGCCGGTTCGACCCCTCCTTCGCCGAGATCCGGCGACGGGTGGCCGCCGGCGAGATCGGCGCGCTCGAGCAACTCACCGTGATCAGCCGGGATCCGGCGCCGCCGCCCTCCGAGTACGTCGCCGTCTCCGGAGGGCTCTTCCGCGACATGATGATCCACGACCTGGACATGGCTCGCTTCTTCCTCGGGCGGGTGGTCTCGGTGTCGGCGATGGGATCCAACCTCGTCTCGGAGGAGATCCGCGCGGCCGGTGACATCGACGGCGCCGTCGTCACCCTCCGCGGTGAGGGCGGACAGCTCGCCGCGATCACCAATTCCCGGCGCTGCGCCTACGGCTACGACCAGAGACTGGAGGCGTTCGGCGAGCGGGGCGCGCTCGCCGCCGCCAACCAGCACGCCACATCCGTCGCCTTCTCCGGCGAATCGGCCACCGGCGCAGCGGGCCCGGCGCTCGAGTTCTTCCTCGACCGGTACACGCCGGCGTACCGGGCCGAGCTCGACGCGTTCATCACGATGACCGAGCGGGGCGGCGCGCCGTCGCCCGGGTTCGACGACGGGCGCGCCGCGCTGGTTCTCGCGGACGCCGCCGAGGAGTCCCTCCAGACCGGAGTCGCGGTGGAGGTGGATGCATGACGGTGCGCTGGGGCATGCTCGCGACCTCGGGGATCGGGAGGGTCGCCGCGCGCGCGATCGCGGCCGCCGACGGTGCCGAGCTCGTCGCCGTCGCCGGGCGGGATCCCGCCCGGACCGCCGCCTACGCGCGGGAAGTGGGCGCGCCGTCCGCCTACGGCACCTGCGAGGATCTGCTCGCCGCGGACGACGTGGACGCCGTGTACGTGCCGCTCCCGATCGCGCTGCACACCGGGTGGAGCGTCCGCGCGCTGGAGGCGGGCAAGCACGTCCTCTGCGAGAAGCCGCTCGCCCTGGATCCGGCCGACGTGGTGGCCGCCTTCGACGCGGCGGACCGGGCCGGGCGGCTCCTCGTCGAGGGCTTCATGTGGCGCCTGCACCCGCAGACCCGGCTGGTGCGCCGCCTCCTGAACGACGGTGCGGTCGGCGATCTCGCGACCGTGCGGGCGACGCTCACCGTGAGCGCGCCCGAGGGCGACATCCGCCGCACCACCGACCTCGGCGGCGGCGCCCTCGCCGACCTCGGCAGCTACTGCGTGAGCGCGATCCGGCTGTTCGGCGGCGAACCGTCGAGCGTGCGGGCGGTGCGCGTCCTCGACCCCGCCGGCACCGGGGAGGGGCACGACCTGCGGGCCTCGGCGGTCCTCACGTTGCCCGGTGACGGCATGGGCGTCCTCGATGTGGGCCTCGACCTCGAGCGTCGGGATCAGTTGGAGATCGTCGGCACCGCCGGCCGGATCGTGGTGGACGACCCGTGGCTGTGCCGGACCGGCACCGTCCGGCTGATCCGGGGTGAGGTCGCCGAGACGCTGCCCGTGGATCCGAGCGGGTCCCACCGGCTCGCCGCGGCGGGACCGGACAACGAGGACGCGTACAGGATCGAATTCGAGGCCGCGAGTGCCGCGTTCGCCGGCGTCGTGCCGCCCGCGTTCGGCAGAGCCGACGCCGTCGCGCAGGCCCGAGCCCTCGCCGCCACCCGGCGGGCAGCCGCGTGCGGCGCCCCGGTCGCGCTCTGAGCGCGGGCCGCGTGACGGTGCGCGGTCACCGCCGGGCGGCGTGGGCGCCCGCGTCGGCGGGGAGCCGCAGCGCGCCGAGGAACGGCAGGACCAGGAGGGTCGCGAACGGGAGGAACGCGAGCCGGTACCCGAGCTCCACGTCCCCGGGCCCGGCGATCGTGGCGCCCAGCCACGCCGCTACCGCGGCGGCCGCGATCCCGAGGGCCGTGCCCATTTGCTGCAGTGTCGCCGACAGGCCGTTCGCGGAGCCGAGGAGTCCCTCGGGGACGTCGGCGAACATCACCGTGTTGTAGGCGCTGAACCCGAGGGACCGCACTGCTCCGCTGACCACCAGGAGGGCGGCGATGACGGGCGCGGGCGTGGCCGCGTCGACGCCGGCGAACGCCGCCAGGAGTACGGCGCCCGCGGCGATGGACCACAGCAGCGTGCGTCGGAAGCCGAGCCGCCGGATGATCGGCGTGGTCAGGGGTTTCACACCGAGGTTCCCGGCGAAGACGGCCGTCACCATCGCGCCCGCCGCGGCGGCACTCCACCCGAATCCGGCTTGGAACAGGAGCACCAGGAGGAACGGTGCCCCGGTGATCACGAGGCGGTAGACCGAGCCGCTCACGTTGCCCGCGCGGAACGTCCGGATGCGGAGCACGGCGGGGTCGAACAACGGGTGCGCGCGGCGCGACATGCCTCGTGCCGCGGCCGCACCCAGCAGGAGCGCCGCACCGACGAGCGCGCCGACCACCCACGGCCGGCCACCGCGCACCGCCTCGACGCCGCCCGTCAGGCACACCACCGCTCCCGCGGTGAACAGGTATCCCCAGCGGTCCAACGGGGTTCGCGCCGACTGCCCGCCGCGCGGGACCAGCAGCGCCCCGCCGACGGCCAGGGCGATGCCGAGTGGGACGTTGAGCACGAAGATCCACCGCCAGCCGAGTGCGTCCGTGATGACGCCGCCGAGGAACGGGGCGATCACCGGCGCCAGCAGCGACGGCCAGGTGAGGTACGCCATGGCCGCCAGCAGGTCTGCGGCGCGCACGGTGCGGAGGACGGCGATCCGGCCGACAGGGATCATGAGCGCCCCGGCGACCCCCTGCGCGGCGCGGAAGACGCACAACCACAGCAGGTCCGGGGCGAGTGCGCACGCCAGTGAGGCCGCGGTGAATCCGGTCACCGAGCACAGGAAGGTGCGCCGGGTGCCGAACCTGTCCGCCGCCCATCCCGCGCCCGGGATCGCGACCGCGACCGCGAGCAGATACGCGATGATCGCCGGGCTCACCCCGGCCGGTGCAAGCCCGAAGTCGCGGGCGACGGCGGGCGCGGCCGTCTGGAGCACCGTGCCGTCCAGGTTCTCCAGGAACAGCGAGCCGGCCACCAGCAGGGCGAGGGGCCGGTGGAAGGAGACGGGACCGGGGCGGAGGGCGCGGAGCACGGATCCGATGATTGCACACCCTTTGTCAGGTCAATACGTCTTTATCGGGCGGCTAGTCGTAAGCACCGGGCACCTGCTGATCCCAATCGATCACGGAGCCGGTGACCACGCCGCTGCGGTCGGAGAGCAGGAACACCACCGCGGCGGCCGCGTCGTGCGCCGAGGCCAGGCGCCCCGCCGGGAGCTCGCGGCCGGCGCGCTCCGCCCAGTCGTCGGGAGCGTCGTGGAACCGCTTCTGGATCGCCCCCTCGCCCTCGGTCTCGGTCCACCCGATGTTGAGGCCGTTGATGCGGATCCGGTCGAACCGGTGCGCATGCGCGGCATTACGGGTCAACCCGATCAGGCCGGCCTTCGCCGCGACGTACGGCGCCAGGTACGGCTGCCCGCCGTGCGCCGACATCGAGATCACGTTGACGACGGTGCCGGGCGCGCGCCGCGCCCGCATGTCCCGCACCGCCGCGGCGGTGGTGAAGAACGGCGCGCGCAGGTTCACCGCGATGTGCTGGTCGAACAATTCCGGCGTGGTCTCGGTGAGGGTGCCGCGGGTCGTGAGTCCCGCGGCGTTGCACAACGAGTCGATCCTGCCGAACGCCGCCACCACCGCCTCGACCGACGCGGTCGCCTGCGCCGGATCCGCGACGTCGGCGCGCACGAACAGCGCCTCGACGCCCTCGGCGGCGAGCTCGTCGCGGAGTGCCGTGCCCGCCTCGGCGTCCCTGCCGGAGAACGCGACCCGCGCTCCCTGGCGTGCGGCCTCGCGGACGACGGCCGCGCCGACGCCGCGGCTGCCGCCGGACACCAGGACCACCGAGCCGGCGAGGTCGCCGGTCGCGGCGCTCACGCGCGGTGCCGATCATCCAGCACGGCGAGGCGCCGCGCGAAGCCGTCGGCGTCGAGCCCCTCGGCCAGCGAACGGCGCACCGCCTCGGCCTGGGTCTCGCCGTGCATGCCGGTGAGCGGCTGGTCGAGGTCGAGGTTCGACGGGAAGGCGTACCCCTCCGCGGAGGCGGCGATCACGTTCTCCGCCTCCCGATGCGCGCCCGCGGCGATGAGCTCGCGCAGCCGCGGGTACACGGCGCGCAGGACGGCGGAGCGGTCCACGGCGTCCATCGCCCGGCCGAACGCCGAACTGATCTGCAGCAGGTTCGCCATCCGGCGGATGCCCGCGGAGCGGTTGGACCCGGCGGCGTGGAACAGGGCGGGATTGAAGAACACGGCGTCGCCCGCCCGCAGCGGCAACTGCACGTGGTGCGCCGCGAAGTACTCACGGAACTCCGGCAGGGCGAACGCGAGGTACCCGGGCTCGTAGCGCTGCGAGTACGGGAGGTACAGCGTGGGGCCGGATTCCAGCGGCATGTCGACCTGGGCCACCGCACCCTGCAGGGTGAGGGCGGGGGAGAGGAGGTGCGCGTGCCGCGGGAACCGCTTCGCGGCCTCGGGATCCATGAAGCCGAGGTGGTAGTCGCGGTGCGGCGCCTGCGCCTTCCCTCCGGGGTTCACCACGTTGATCGCTGACGTCACCTGGTACATCGGGCCCAGCCACGCGGACGAGATCAGCGCCAGCACGTCGTTGGCGTAGTACCGGGCGAAGGACGCGGGGTCGCGAAGTGCGTGCTTCTGCAGCGCGTTCCAGATCCGGTCGTTCGACCCCGGTGCGGCGAAGTGGTCGCCGCTCGCGCCGCCCCGCTCGCGCTGCTCCGCGATCATCGCGGTGAACAGGTCGGTGGCCTCGTGCAGGCCGTGCCCGTCGTCGAAGGCGCCCTCGAAGACGACGATCCCGGGCCCCGTCAGGAGTGCGCGTACCAGCTCGTCGGACAGTGCGTCGCGGCCGGCGGGCCCCGCCGCCGCGTCCCGGGCCGCGGCCCCGTAGAACAGGACGCCGCGCTCGCTCCGGGCGGCGTGCGGGTACTCCGCGACGTCGGTCTCCGGTTCGAGCCGGGCGATGAAGTCGTCGAGGCGGCAGTCGCTTTCGCTGAAGCGTGCCGCGGGCGGCGATGCGAGGGGTGACATCGTGAGCTGCTTCCTGAATCGGCGTCGTTACTGCACTCATGCTGCCAAGCTGGAGAGGTCCCCAGTACCCCGTGGATCCATCAAGAATCCCTCAGCGCGCGAGGAGGAGCGTGGCGATGCCGCACCCGTACCCGATCCGCGAGATCGCGCGCCAGGCGGGAGTCAGCGAGGCCACCGTCGACCGCGTTCTGCACGGTAGGCCGGGCGTCCGGGAGGGCACCGTCGCCCAGGTCCGCCAGGCGATCGCGGACCTGGACCGGCAGCGTTCGCAACTGCGCCTGTCGGGTGCGCGGTTCATGCTCGACGTCGTGATGGAGACGCCGAAACGCTTCTCCGGGCTGATGCGCGACGCCCTGGAGGCCGAGCTGCCCACGCTGCGTCCGGCCGTGTTCCGCGCGCGATATCACGTGCGTGAGAGCTGGCAGCTCGACGAGTTGGTCGGCGAGCTGGACCGGATCGGGCGCACGGGGAGCAACGGTGTGATCCTCAAGGCGCCGGACGCGCCGCAGGTGGCGGCGGCCATCGAACGCCTCACCGCGCGCCGGGTGCCCGTGATCACCGCCGTCACGGACGTGCCGCAGAGCACCCGGATCGCATACGTGGGCATGGACAACCACGCGGCCGGCGCGACCGCCGCCTACCTCGTCGGCCAGTGGGCGCGGGACGTCCCTGGGGTGCTCCTGGTGATCACCAGCGGCGAACGGTTCCGGGGCGAGGAGGAGCGGGAGATGGGCTTCCGCAGCGGGATCCGCCGCTACGATCCGGAGCGGCGCATCATCGAGATCACGGACACCGGCGGCATCGACGCCGCGTGCCGCCGGGCGGTGGCCCGCGTGCTGGACCGCGAACCCGAGGTGGCCGCGGTGTACTCGCCGGGCGGCGGGAACCGGGGGATCGTCGCCGCGTTCGACGATGTGGGGCGCAGCTACGGGGCGTACATCGGGCACGACCTGGCGGAGTCGAACCGGGAACTGCTGGTGGAGGGCAGGATCAGCGCGCTACTGCACCACGACCTGCGCGCGGACCTGCGCGGTGCGGCACACGCGGTGATGGCGTATCACGGGGCGATCGACGGTCCGCGGCGCCCGCGCCCGACGGCGATACAGATCGTGACACCGCCCAATCTGGCCGGCGTCGCCGGCGGAGTCAGCGGCTGAACACCGAGACGTCGAAGAAGTAGCGGGAGGCGCGGTACACGTGACGGCCGAGTTCGATCGCGGTGCCGGACTCGTTGACGGCCACGCGTTGCATGGTGAGGACGGCGACGCCGGGCTGCTCGTCGAGCAGGTCGGACTCGTCGCCCTCGGAGATACGCGCGCCGATCCGCTGCTGCGCCTGCGCGATCGTGATCCCGCGGCCGCGCAGGCACTGGTAGAGGCCCTTGCTCTGCAACTCGTCCGGCGCGGGGGCGAGCTCCGCGGGGATGTGGTTGGTGAGGATCGCGAGCGGCACGTCGTCGGCGCTGCGCAGCCGCCGGATGGAGACGACCTGCGCATCGTGCTCGATCCCCAGTTCGTCGGCGATCTCCTCGTCCGGGCGGCCGAGCCGGTAATCGAGGAGCTCGGTGGACGGGACCTGCCCCGCGGCGACGAGATCCTCGTAGAGACTGGTCAGTTCGACGGCCCGGTGCACCTCGTTGCGCACCACCTGGGTGCCGACGCCGCGCTTGCGCACCAGGAGGCCCTTGTCGACGAGCGCCTGGATGGCCTGGCGCGCGGTGGGGCGGGAGAGGTTGAGGCGCTTGGCCAGGTCGATCTCGTTCTCGATCCGGTCCCCGGGGACGAGGCGGCCGTCGAGGATCGACCGCTCCAGTGCCTGGGCCAGCTGGTAGTACAGCGGCACCGGGCTGGTGCGGTCCAATTCGACCGGGACCGGGGCAGGGGACATGCACTGCAGTGTAGGTCATCCGCACTGATATCGCCGCAGATGGCGCGGCTTTGTTCGTACAATCGCGCCTCCGCACTGCTTGTCAGCTTTGTCAGCACAATCTCGTCTCGTTGGTGCGCCCATGCCGGGGCGGTGTACGGCACCGCATGCGGGCGATCGTCGGATAATAGCAGGTAGAAAGCTCTTGATGAAACTTCTCTGGGTCTGTTAGATTGACAGGACAAATGAGCGGAAGTGATCCACGTCTCGCTCACTCGCCGAGCCCAAGGAAGGCACTCGATCATGACCCACGCCGCTCGCGACGGTGCGCCGTTCGACCTGATCACCATCGGTCGGGTGGGCGTCGACATCTACCCCCTGCAGGACGGCGTCGGCCTCGACCGCGTCGAGACCTTCGGGAAGTACCTGGGCGGCAGCGCCACCAACGTCGCGGTCGCCGCCGCACGGCACGGACTGCGCTCCGCCGTCATCACCGCCGCGGGCGCGGATCCCTTCGGCCGCTTCGTTCATCAGGAGCTCACCCGTCTCGGCGTGGACGACCGGTTCGTGGGCGAGGTGCCCGGCCTCAACACCCCGGTGACGTTCTGCGAGATCTTCCCGCCCGACGATTTCCCGCTGTACTTCTACCGCGACCCGATCGCGCCCGACCTCATGATCGACGACGCCGCGCTCGACCTCGACGCCATCCGGGCCGCGCGCATCTACTGGTCCACCGTCACCGGCCTCTCGCGTGAGCCGAGCCGGTCCGCGCACCACACCGCCTGGGCCGCACGCGGACGCGCCCCGCTCACCGTCCTCGACCTGGACTACCGCCCCATGTTCTGGGAGTCCGCCGAGGTGGCGAGCCAGGAGGTCGGGAAGGCCCTCGAACACGTCACCGTCGCGATCGGCAACAAGGAGGAGTGCGAGGTCGCCGTCGGCGAGACGGTTCCCGACCGGGCCGCCGACGCGCTGCTCGAGCGCGGCGTGGAACTGGCGATCGTCAAACAGGGCCCGAAGGGCGTCCTCGCGAAGACCCGGGACGAGCGGGTCGAGGTGGCGCCCTACTTCGTGGACGTGATCAACGGGCTCGGCGCCGGTGACGGATTCGGCGGCGCGGTGTGCAACGGCCTGCTGCAGGGCTGGCCGCTCGAACGGACCCTGCGCTTCGGCAACGTCGCAGGCGCCATCGTCGCCTCCCGCCGCGAATGCTCCACCGCCATGCCCACCACCGACGAGGTGAAGACCGTCATCGAGGAACTGGACAACGCCGATGCCTGATCAGACCGTGACCGCCCCGCTCCTCGGCGAGGCCGACTTCGAGCGCCTGCGCGAGGCGCGGTTGCAGACCCCCGACGCGATCGGCGACGTCCTCGCGGCCCGCACCCGCCGGCCCGTCGTCCGCGGCGACAAGCGGCTGATGATCGTCGCCGCAGATCACCCCGCACGCGGCGCACTGGGCGTCGGCTCGGATCCGATGGCCATGGCGGACCGGTACGACCTGCTGCAGCGTCTGGCCGTGGCCGTCACCCGCCCCGGCGTCGACGGCGTGCTCGGCACCCCCGACGTGATCGAGGACCTCGCGCTGCTCGGTCTTCTCGACGACAAGATCGTGGTGGGCTCGATGAACCGCGGCGGCCTGCGCGGCGCCGCGTTCGAGATGGACGACCGGTACACCGCCTACGACGTGCCGGCCATGCGTCGCGACGGCGTCGACTTCGGCAAGCTCCTGGTGCGCGTCGACCTGGACGACCCGGCCACGGTCGACACCCTCGAATCCACCGCGAGGGCCGTCAACGACGCCGCCGCCGCCCGGCTACCGATCATGTTGGAGCCGTTCATGAGCCGGCGCACCGACGGCCGGATCGGGAACGACCTGTCCACCGATGCCGTGATCAACTCGGTCGCCATCGCCTCGGGGCTCGGCAACACCTCGGCCTACAGCTGGCTCAAGCTGCCGGTCGTCGACGACATGGAGCGCGTCATGGCGGCGACCACGCTGCCCACGTTGCTGCTCGGCGGCGATCCGGGCGGTGATCCGGCGGGCGTCTACGCGTCCTGGTCCAAGGCGCTGGCCCTCCCCGGCGTGCACGGCCTGGTCGTCGGCCGCACTCTGCTCTACCCGCGCGACGGCGACGTGGCCGCCGCCGTCGACACCGCAGCCGGCCTCGTGCACGGCGCCTGAACCACCCACCCGCACTCCGCAGGAGGAGAACCGCATGACCACCACCGAGACCCTCACCGTCGTCCCGCACTGGATCGACGGCGCCGAATCCCCTTCCCACAGCGGCCGGACGGCCGACGTCTACGACCCCGCGCTGGGAACCGTCTCCAAGCGCGTCGCGCTGGCGGACAAGGCGGAGATCGACGCCGCCGTCGCCTCCGCCAAGGCCGCGTCCGAGGCGTGGGGCGAACTGTCCCTGGCCAAGCGCCAGGCCGTCCTGTTCAGGTTCCGCGAGCTGCTGGACGCCCGCAAGGGCGAGCTCGCCGAGATCATCACCGCCGAGCACGGCAAGGTGCTCTCCGACGCGCTCGGTGAGATCAGCCGCGGCCAGGAGGTCGTCGAGTTCGCCTGCGGCATGGCGCATCACCTCAAGGGCGAGTTCTCCGAGCAGGTGTCCACCGGGATCGACGTGTACTCCACCCGGCAGCCCCTCGGCGTGGTCGGAATCATCAGCCCGTTCAACTTCCCGGCCATGGTGCCCGCGTGGTTCTTTCCGATCGCGATCGCCGCCGGTAACGCCGTCGTGCTCAAGCCCTCGGAGAAGGACCCGTCGGCCTCGATCTGGATGGCGCGGCTGTGGGCGGAGGCCGGCCTCCCCGCCGGCGTCTTCACCGTGCTGAACGGCGACAAGGAGGCCGTGGACGGCCTGCTCGAGCACCCCGACGTGGCGGCGATCTCGTTCGTCGGCTCCACGCCGATCGCGCAGTACGTCTACGAACAGGGCGCCAAGCACGGCAAGCGGGTGCAGGCGCTGGGCGGTGCCAAGAACCACATGCTGGTGCTGCCGGACGCAGACCTCGACCTCACCGCCGACGCCGCCATCAACGCCGGCTTCGGCTCCGCGGGGGAGCGCTGCATGGCGATCTCCGTCGTGGTCGCGGTGGAGCCGGTGGCCGACGACCTCATCACGAAGATCACCGACCGGATGGCGGGGCTGCGCGTGGGCGACGGCCGCCGCGGCTGCGACATGGGCCCGCTCGTCACGCGGTCGCATCGCGACAAGGTGGCCTCCTACATCGACGTCGCGATCGAGGACGGCGCCACCGTGGTCGTCGACGGCCGCGGGGTACGGGCGGACGGCGCCGCCGACGGATTCTGGCTCGGCCCCACCCTGATCGACGCCGTGCCCACCACCTCCCGGGTGTACACCGAGGAGATCTTCGGACCCGTGCTCGCGATCGTCCGCGTCGCCTCCTACGAGGAGGGTGTGGAGCTGATCAACAACGGCGCCTTCGGGAACGGCACCGCGATCTTCACCAACGACGGCGGCGCGGCGCGGCGCTTCCAGAAGGACATCAAGGTCGGGATGATCGGCATCAACGTGCCGATCCCCGTGCCGGTGGCCACCTTCAGCTTCGGCGGTTGGAAGGCGTCGATGTTCGGCGACACCAAGGCGCACGGCGCCGAGGGCGTGAAGTTCTACACCCAGCTCAAGGCGATCACGAGCCGCTGGCTGGACCCCAGCCACGGTGGCATCAACCTGGGATTCCCGCAGAACGACTGACGGCGGTCCTCCCGCACAGCAGCATCGGTGATGAAGAGATCGAGGAAGGTACGGCCAATGGCGGCGACACCCAACGAGTGGTTCCACCCGCGCGGGGCCCTCGCGCGCGACGGCTGGCAGACGGTGGTCGACGGCTCCCTGCCCGGATGGGCGCACACCGGAATCCGGGTCGCCGAACTGTCCGGCGACGACGCGCACGAGCTGCCCGCCGGTGACGTGGAGCGCATCGTCGTGCCCCTCTCCGGTTCCTTCGCCGTGGACCACGACGGCGGCGGCACCGAACTCGCCGGTCGCGCATCGGTGTTCGACGGCCCGACCGACGTCCTGTACGTCGGCGCGGGCCGCGGCCTGACGGTGCGCGGCGCCGGCCGGGTGGCGGTGGCGGAAGCGCCGACGACCGTCGCCAAGCCGACGCGGTACGTCGCCGCGTCCGAGGTGCCGGTCGAGGTGCGCGGCGCCGGCCGCGACACCCGACAGGTGCACAACTTCGGCACCCCGGACGCGCTGGACGCCGCCGCGCTCATCGTGTGCGAGGTGATCACGCCGGGCGGCAACTGGAGCAGTCATCCCGCGCACAAGCACGACGAGCGGGTGGAGGGACACGAATCCCGGCTCGAGGAGATCTACTACTTCGAGGCCGCTCCGCGCCGTGGCCTGCCCGCCGGAACCGCTCCCGCCGACGCCGACGCGTTCGGCAGCTTCGTCACGTACTCGTCCGGCGCGGGGGAGATCGACACCAACGCGCTGGTCCGCACGGGCGACGTGGCGCTCGTGCCGTACGGCTACCACGGCCCGGCGATGGCGGCCCCCGAATACGACCTCTACTACCTCAACGTCATGGCCGGCCCGGATCCCGAGCGGGTCTGGCTGATCAGCGACGATCCCCGTCAGGCATGGCTCCGCGACACCTGGGCCGGCACCGACCCCGACCCCCGGCTGCCCTACGCGGCGGCCGGACAGAACGAAGGAGAACCGCGGTGAGCACCCGACGGATGACCGTGGGCCAGGCCCTCATCGAGTTCCTCGCCCATCAGTGGACCGTGGACGAGACGGTCGGAGCGAACGGCGATACCACGACGGTCCGCGAGCGCACCGTACCCGCGACGTTCGGCATCTTCGGCCACGGCAACGTCGCCGGGGTGGGGCAGGCACTGCTGCAGTACGCCGCCACCGACCCGGGCCTGATGCCGTACCACCAGGCGCGCAACGAGCAGGCGATGGTGCACCAGGCCGTCGGATACGCGCGGATGCACCGCCGCCGCGCCACCTACGCGTGCACCGCGTCGGTCGGCCCCGGCGCCGCCAACATGCTCACGGGCGCGGCCCTCGCGACCGCGAACCGCCTGCCTGCGCTCCTGCTCGTCTCGGACACCTTCGCCACCCGCGTCGCCGATCCCGTTCTGCAGCAGCTGGAACACCCGCACGACATCGGGATCCAGGTGTCCGACGCGTTCCGGCCGCTGTCCCGGTTCTTCGACCGCGTGCAGCGGCCGGAACAGCTCTTCTCCGTCGCGCTCGCCGCGATGCGGGTGCTCACCGACCCGTCCGAGACCGGAGCCGTGACCATCGCACTCCCCGAGGACGTGCAGGCCGAGGCGATCGACGTGCCCGAGGAGTTCCTCGCGGACCGTGAGTGGCACATCCGCCGGCCGCCGCCCGAGCGCGGCCCGCTGGCCCGCGCCGCCGAGGCCGTCCGCGGCGCGCGGCGTCCGCTCATCGTCGCAGGCGGCGGCGTCCTGTACTCGGGCGCCGAGCACGAGCTGCGCGCCCTCGCCGAGGCGACGGGGATCCCCGTCGGCACCACCCAGGCGGGCGGCGGCGTGCTCGACTGGGACCACCCCCTGAACCTGGGCGGCATCGGCGCCACCGGTACCGCCGCGGCGAACGCCGTCGCGGCGGAGGCCGACGTGGTGATCGGGATCGGTACCCGGTACAGCGATTTCACCACGGCCTCGCGCACCGCGTTCCAGGACGACGGGGTCACGTTCGTCAACGTCAACGTCGCCCCGTTCGACGCCTACAAGCACGGCTCCCAGCTGCCCGTGGTCGCCGATGCGCGGGAGGCGCTCGCCGCCCTGCGTGCCGAACTGGACGGCCACCGCGTCACCGAGGACGTCGCCCGCCGCGCCGCCGCGGTCAAGGCGGAGTGGGACGCGGCGGTCGACGCCGCACTCGCCCCGACCGGCGCCGACCTCCCCGGCCAGCCCGAGGTGATTGGCGCGGTGCACGCCGCGATGGACCCGCGCGATGTGGTGGTCCAGGCCGCGGGCTCCCTGCCCGGCGACCTGCAGAAGCTGTGGCGCGTCCGGGATCCGCTCGGCTATCACGTCGAATACGCCTTCTCCTGCATGGGGTACGAGATCGCCGGCGGACTCGGCGCCAAGCGCGGCCTGCTCGCGCTGGGCGACGACCGCGACGTGGTGGTCATGGTCGGCGACGGCTCCTACCTCATGCTCAGCAGCGAGCTGGCCACCGCCGTGGCGGAGGGCGTCAAGCTGATCGTGGTCATCGTGGAGAACCAGGGGTACGCGTCGATCGGGCACCTGTCCGAGACGGTGGGCTCCCAGCGCTTCGGCACCCGGTACCGCACCAATCCGGCCGATGTGGGGGTTCCCGCACCGGATCTGGCGCGCGGGGAGTTCCTTCCCGTGGACCTCGCGGCGAACGCGCGCAGCTACGGCGTGGAGGTGATCGACATCGCGCCCGGCCCGGGATCGATCGCCGAGCTCACCGCCGCGGTCCGCACCGCGAAGGCCGCCGACGGCCCCACGGTGATCCACATCCACAACGACCCGTTCGTGTACGCGCCGGAGGGCGACGGCTGGTGGGACGTGCCCGTCGCCGAGGTCTCCGAGGTCGAGAGCACCACCGCCGCCCGGGCCGAATACCTGGCGCAGCAGAAGGCGCAGCGACCCCTGCTGGGCTGATGTCCAGCACCCGAATCCGACCCGTCCAGAAGGGACTTCGATCATGACCGACACCTCCCACGACCGCGGCCTCCGCATCGGCACCGCGCCCGACTCCTGGGGAGTGTGGTTCCCCGACCACCCCCGGCAGACGCCGTGGGAGCGCTTCCTCGACGAGGTCGCGGAGGCCGGCTACCACTACATCGAGCTCGGCCCGTACGGCTACCTCCCCACCGACCCGGTGCGCCTCAAGGACGAGCTGGACAAGCGCGACCTGGAGATCTCCGGCGGCACCATCTTCACCGGCTTCCACAAGGGCCCCGACCAGTGGGACCGCGCCTGGCAGCAGGTCTCCGACGTGGCGACGCTGGTGCGCGCCATGGGCGCCGAGCACATCGTGGTGATCCCCGACCTGTGGCGCAGCGATCTCACCGGCGAGGCGCTGGAGTCGCGCACCCTGGACGACGAGCAGTGGAAGGCGCTGGCCGCCGGCCACGACCGGCTGGGCAGGGCGCTGGCGGAGGATTACGGGATCAAGCAGCAGTTCCACTCCCACGCCGACAGTCACGTGGGAACCACCGGCGAGGTGGAACGCCTTCTGGCTGAGACGGATCCGCGGTACGTGAACCTGTGCCTGGATACCGGGCACTTCGCCTACTACGGCGGCGACAACGTGGCGCTCATGCAGCGGCATCCCGAGCGCATCGGCTACCTGCACCTCAAGCAGATCGACCCCGCACTGATCTGGGAGGTGCTCAAGAACGACACCCCGTTCGCCGACGCCGCGTCCGCGATCATGGTCGAACCGCCGAACGGCATCCCGGATTTCGCTCCCGTCATCGAGGAGGCGCTGCGGATCGACCCGGACCTGTTCGCGATCGTCGAACAGGACATGCCGGGCTGTGACATCGACCTGCCCGCTGGGATCGCCACCCGCACCAGGCAGCACATCTTCGGCTGCCACCCCCTGACCCGTACCCGCTGACCGCCCGCGCACCGGGCACGCACGCACCACCCTCCCGAAGGAGTCCGACCATGAGCACCGACCTCCGCGTCGCCGTCGTGGGCGCCGGCATGATGGGCGCCGACCACATCAAGCGCATCCACACCACCATCGCCGGAGCCTCCGTCTCCGCCGTCGTCGAACCCGATCCCGCGCGCCGCGCCGCCGCGCTCGAACTGGCCCCCGGCGCCTCCGGATTCGGCGATCTCGACGCCGCCCTGGCGTCGGGCCTCGTCGACGCCGTCCTGATCGCGACCCCGGGCCAGTTCCACGAGGAGGCGCTGCTGAGGGTGCTCGCGGCGGGGCTCCCCATCCTCTGCGAGAAGCCGCTCACGCAGGACCCGGAGTCCTCCTGGCGGATCCTCGAGGCCGAGATCGCGGGCGGCAGGCAGCTCATCCAGGTCGGCTTCATGCGCCGCTTCGACCGGGAGTACGAGGAGCTGCGCAGGGTCGTCGAGGCGGGCACCGCCGGCGAGTTGCTCATGCTGCACGCGGTGCACCGCAACGCATCCGTGCCGGACGCCTACGTGCAGAACATGCTCATCACCGACTCTGTGGTGCACGAGTTCGACGTGGTGCCCTGGCTCGCGGGCGGCACCATCACATCGGTGGAGGTGAGGTACCCCAAGCGCAACCCACTCACCCCGGAGCGGCTCAAGGAGCCCATCCTGGTGCTCATCGAGCTCGACAACGGCGTGCTCGTCGACGTGGAGATGAACGTCTCCATCCAGTTCGGCTACCAGGTGGCCACCGAGGCCGTCTTCGCCCGGGGCGTCGCCCGGATCGGTCAGCCCTCGGGGCTGCAGCTGTGGTCCGAGAACGGCTTCGGCGTGGGCGAGCACGCGGACTTCACCACCCGCTTCCGTGAGGCCTACGACCGCCAGGTGCAGGCCTGGGTCGACGCGGCCAAGGCCGGCACGATCGCCGGCCCGTCGGCGTGGGACGGCTACAAGGTGGCGGTGGCCTGTAAAGCCGGTGTCGAGGCACTCGGCGCGCCGGGGCGAGTCGCCCTCGACCTGCCGCCCGTACCCGCCTTCTACGCCGGTACCGCGGCGGCGACGGTCTGAGGGGACGCAGCATGGTCCGCATCGCCCTCGACCCCACGCCGTACCATTCCACGCACGCCTTCGAGGACTTCTTCGACGTCGCCGCCCGGGCCGGATACGACTGGATCCAGCTCACGCCGCACCCGGACTTCATCCCCTTCTTCTCGCATCCGCGGGTCGACCGGGCGCAGATCGCGCGGGTCCGCAAGCGCGCCGCCGACGCGGGCGTCGGCATCACCTCGCTCCTGCCCGTGCAACGGATCTCGTGGCCCGACGAACCGCAGCGCGACGCGGCCGTCCGCAACTTCACGCGCATCATCGCCATCGCCGCGGAGCTCGAGGTGCCGGTGATCAACACCGAGTTCAGCGGTAGGCCCGAGCGCGCCGAGGAGTCGGAGGCGGGTTTCTACCGCTCCATGGAGGAACTGCTGCCCGTTCTCGAACGCGAGGGCGTGACGCTCAACTTCGACCCGCACCCCGACGACTTCGTCGAGGACGGGCTCGAGGCGTGGCGGATCCTGCGCGGGCTCGACAGCCCGTCCGTGGGCTTCGTGTACGTGGCGAGCCACACCTTCCACTACGGGGACCGCGCGCCGTCCCTCATCCCGCAGCTGGGGGACCGGCTGGGCGCGGTGTACGCGGCGGACACGTTCGACCACCACCGCTCGCACGGCCTGCGGTACATCACCAACCCGCCGGGCAACGCCGTGCGCGTGCACCAGCACCTCGCCATCGGCGACGGAGACGTGGACTGGGACGAGCTGTTCGAACATCTCGGCGCTTCGGGCTTCCTCGCGCGCGAGGACGCGATCATCTGCTCCAACGTCTTCGGCGAGGACGAGCGCGCCGACGAGGTCTCCGCTCTCCAGCTGGACAGGATCCGGGCACTGGTCGCGGCGCACTCGTGAGCGGGTGCGCCGCGCGCGGCGACTACCCTGGTCCCCGTGACTGAGCCTTCCACCACCCCGTCGGACACCGCCCCGTCGGCGCGCCCCATCCGGGTGCGCTTCTGCCCGTCGCCCACGGGCACCCCGCACGTGGGCATGGTGCGCACCGCCCTGTTCAACTTCGCGCAGGCGCGGCACACCGGGGGCACGTTCGTGTTCCGTATCGAGGACACCGACGCCGCCCGCGACAGCGAGGAGAGCTACGCCGCCATCCTCGAATCGCTGCGCTGGCTGGGGCTGGACTGGGACGAGGGCCCCGAGGTGGGCGGGCCGTACGGCCCGTACCGCCAGTCCGAGCGTAAGGAGCTGCACCTCGATGTGGTGCGGCGTCTGGTGGAGGCGGGACTGGCGTACGAGGCGTTCTCGACACCGGAGGAGGTCGAGGCACGGCACGTGGCGGCCGGCCGGAATCCGAAGCTGGGCTACGACAACTTCGACCGCGACCTGACGGAGGAGCAGCGGGCGGCGTTCCGCGCGGAGGGCCGCAGCCCCGTCGTGCGCCTGCGCATGCCGGACCGCGATTTCACCTGGGACGACCTGGTGCGCGGCGAGACCACCTTCGCCGCGGGCAGCGTGCCGGATTTCGCGCTCACGCGCGCGAACGGCGACCCGCTGTACACCCTCGTCAACCCCGTCGACGACGCCATGATGAAGATCTCGCACGTGCTCCGCGGCGAGGACCTGCTGAGCTCCACGCCGCGGCAGATCGCGCTGTACGGCGCGCTGCAGGAGATCGGCGTCGCGGAGTTCACCCCCGAGTTCGGCCACCTGCCGTTCGTGATGGGAGAGGGCAACAAGAAGCTCTCCAAGCGTGACCCCGAGTCGAACCTGTTCCACCACCGCGACCGCGGCTTCCTCCCCGAGGGACTGCTCAACTACCTGGCGCTGCTGGGCTGGGGCATCTCGCCCGACAATGACGTGTTCTCCCTCGACGAGATGGTGGCCGCCTTCGACGTGCGGCGGGTGAACTCCAACCCCGCCCGGTTCGACCAGAAGAAGGCCGACGCGATCAACGCCGAGCACATCCGCCTCCTCGCCCCGGAGGACTTCGCAGGACGGCTGCGGGCCTTCCTGGTCGAGCGCGGATACGTCGACGGTGCGCGGCTGGGCGCGGAGTTCGCGACCGCGGCCGATCTGGTGCAGACGCGGATCGTCGTGCTGTCCGACGCCTGGGACCTGCTGAAGTTCCTCTACACGGACGAGGACGGGTTCGCGGTCGACGAGGCCGCCGCTGCCAAGAACATCAAGGCCGATGCGGGCCCCGTCCTCGACGCGGCCTCCGAGGCGCTGGGCGGGCTGTCCGAGTGGACCACCGAGTCCATCGAGGCCGCGCTCAAGGGCCGGCTGATCGACGAGATGGAGCTCAAGCCCCGCAAGGCGTACGCGCCGATCCGCGTGGGCGTCACCGGCTCGCACATCAGCCCGCCGCTGTTCGAATCCCTCGAGCTGCTGGGGCGCGAGCGGACGCTGGGCCGGCTGGCCTCGGCGCGCGCGCTGGTACCGGCCGACGGTGCCGCGCAGCAGTAGGGGATGACCTGCTGATTTGGTGTATCCGGCTGCGCTTGGGTAGTCTGGATCGCGGCTCAAAACGAGGTCGGAGACGATTTCGGGACGTGCCGATGGCCTATGGTGTAATTGGCAACACAGCTGATTCTGGTTCAGCCATTCTAGGTTCGAGTCCTGGTAGGCCAGCGTGACAACGCTTCCGTGTACGCGGAGGCGTGTCCTAGCCCCCGTCGTCTAGCGGCCTAGGACGCCGCCCTCTCACGGCGGTAGCGTGGGTTCGAATCCCATCGGGGGTACGTTCGGTGTCGGTTGTGCTACCTTCATCGACAGTTCTAGCCCCCGTCGTCTAGCGGCCTAGGACGCCGCCCTCTCACGGCGGTAGCGTGGGTTCGAATCCCATCGGGGGTACGCGTGACGAATGCCCGGACATCGTGTCCGGGCATTCGTCGTTTCTCACACCGCGTGGACAGCGGGTAGCGCCGTGGGCTGGAGGGGTGCGCCGGCGGGGACCTCGCCCGCCTGGCCCGACGGGGCGAACGCCCCGGCGAGCCCGATGCCCAGCAGGGCGAGTACCAGGCCGGTGATCGACGCCCACATCGCGTCCGTGCCGATCCCGTACCCCTGCAGGACCGCCTGGAGGGCGCCGGTGGTCAGGTACACGCTGTTGCGCCAGCCGCTTTCGCTGTTCACCACGGCGACCACGAGGGTGATCGCAGCCAGTGTCAGGGACGTCCACGCTGCGGCCTGGTTCCCCGGGATGAGGCCGCCGGCGGCCAGGATCGTGATGAGCGGTGCGGCGGTCGTGTACAGGGCGCGCCGCACCGAGTCGGGGATCCTGCGCCGGAGGATCCGGCTCCGGATGTCGTTCATGATTCTCCTCTGTCGTTCTGTCGTCTCGTCGGTCGTCGCGCCCGCCGTCGTGTTGGGGCCGTGGCCCGGGAGTCATTGTGGGCGGGCGGCGTCCGCCTCGCGGATCACCGTCGTGCCGTCCGGCGACCAGGCCATGCGCCCGTGTTCGAAGTCCTGTTGCACACTGCCGTCCGGCAGCGCGGTCTGCGGCGATACGGGCCACCCCAGAGCGCTCTTCTCGTAGCCACCGCGGGCCCATCGGGCGCCGATCACGCCCGTCACGAAGTAGCCGGCGGCGGCATCGTTGCGGCGGTAGAGCACGCCCCGTTCGAAGGCCTCGACCTGGCCCTCCGGGAGTTCGGTGTGATCCACCACGGGGTATCCGAGCGGACCGAGCTCGCGCTGGTATCCGCCGTAGGACTCCATCAGCCGCGCGGGCACGGGGTGCGCGCCCGTGGTGGCGGTCCAGTACACGCGGCCGTTGTCGAAGTCGGCGAACCTGCCCCGGCCGTCCGGGCACGGCGCGGAGCCCGTGCGACGCCGTCCGATCCACCCGGCCGCGTGGCCCGCGCTCGCGTCGATGGCGGCGTCCGCATCGGCCTCCGGGCCCCCGGGTCCCGCGGGCCCGGCCGGGCCCGCCGCGGCGCCCACCGGTGCGGCGGCGCCCGTGAAGCGCGCGACGTCCGCCGCGAACACGTCCCAGGGGAATCCGTCCCCGACGTCGGTGTGCGAGCCGATCCCGAGTGCGCTGGTCACGTAGCGGTGGTCGCTGATCCCGTCGGCGACGCGGTAGGGCGGCGCGAGCACGTCCGTGGCGAACCCGTACTTGCGGGCGTCCGCGACGGCGAGCCACGCGGCGACGGCGAGATCGTCGCGGCGGCGGAGCCATTCGTCGCGCGACCAGCTCGCGCGGCTCCCGGCGAAGCACAGGTTGATCGTGTACGGATTCGCGTCGAGCACGCTCCACGAGGAGAAGTCGGTGTCGACCACGTCGCACACCGTGCCGTCGCGCAGCGTGTAGTGGTAGCTGGCCCCGTGCGACGGGTCGTTGCAGTAGGCGGCCAGCCGGTCCGCCGTGCTGTTCCCCTCCTCGGTGTGCAGCAGGAAGTTCCGGATGCGGGCGCCGTTGCGCGCCGAGCGCGAATCGCCCATCCGGTCGATCTCGGTGTAGGCCGGTGCGTTCATATCGGTTCCGTTCGGGTGATCGGCGACGGTCGCCGCGGCGGCGGCCGCGGGGGCGGGGGCGGGGGCGAGCCGGTCGTACAGCGCCTGAGCCTGTTCCATTCGTTCGTCGTAGCGGGTGGGGAAGGCCGACCGCTGCACCTGCTGTGCGTACCAGCCGGGCGTGTGGGCGGGGGAGTCGTAGGGCAGGGCCTTGAGCGCCGCGTAGAACAAGCGGGAACTGAGGGTGGGATCCATCCGTTCGTGCGCGCTCGAGCCCCACCAGGGCGCTCGCTGCTGCAGCGGTCCCACGCTGTTCGCGTCGGAACCGACGGCGTCGTGCGGCTCCGCGAGCGAATCCGGATCCGCGTGATTGGCGTACACCGTGAGGTTCGATTCGACGAGTCCCGTCGCGAGGCAGATCACGATCCCCCGCTCGGACACCCCCGATCGGCGCCCCTCGGCGATGAATGCGGCCGCGACCTGGTCGCGGGTGTATGCGGTCATGGTGTTACCTCCGAGATCTTCCAATTGCACACGCGGGCCAACAGATCGATGCCCGAGACCGGCCGGTTCGCGCTGTCCCGCCACATGGGCAGGCCGTACGCCGTGGTGTGTTGACCGGTGGCGAACCCGGCCAGATCCGCGGGCCAGGACCACCATCCGGGGTCGAGCCAGTGGGCGGCGTTCGCCAGGTCGGAGACCACGTCCTCGATGCCTCGGTCCAGCAGCTGCGCCACCAGGGTCTGCGGAGTGGTGAGCCCGAACGCCATGACCGGACCGGCGAAGGCGTGCAGCGGGGACACCCGGGGGCACGAGGTCATCACGTCGCGGGGGTTGGCGATCTCGTACAGCGGAGGGGCCGAGCGCTGATCGTTCGAGACGGTGCCGGTGCCGCCGCTGGAGTGGATTCCGGACAGATCCGTGGCGATCGGCAGACCGTACGAGACACCGGCGCGCCGGCTGGGGCCGGCGATGGTGCCCACGAGCAGGCAGCGCGCGGTGCCCGTGCCGCGGCGCAGCCACCGGATCGCGCCCACCGCGCCGAGCGAATAGCCGAGCACGATGTACCGGTCTCCGGGGCCGAGCGCCGAGATCCGGTCGTCCAGCCAGTGCACGATCTGGTTGGCGCTGTTGTCGCCCGACGGTGCCAGCGGGTCGCCCGCCGCGTTGTCCAGGCTGATCGAGGCGGTGTGCACCACCTGTTCGACGACGGCGCCGTGGATCCGGCGGGTGACGTTGTCGAGCATGTTCCCCGTCGTGGGTTCGCCGGTGCCGCGTGCGCAGAAGACGAAAACGGTCATGCGGTGCTCCCTTCGGCGGACCGGGCGGATCGCCCTGGGGTCGAGCCGATTCGGCGACCCGGTACCGAGTGTGGGCGCGGCACCGACGGCGGGCACGAGTAGCCGGCTACCCGAATCCGGGACCGCGGGCCCGGGGCCGGCGGGTAGGGCTGCCCCGCCGGGGGAGCCGGTGATATCCGGACGAATCCTTTACCGATTCGGGAAGATTAGTAGAGGCAATTCCGAAAGCGAATGAAAAAGGCGGCGACTGGAATTCGCCGATTCTTAATACAGCATTGAAATGCTCCCGGGGGCCTGTCGGGATTAGAATCTGAAGGCATGGCACACGTGCTGCCGGTGATCGAGAGAGACCGCGAATGCGAGTCGATTCGTGCTGCGCTGGGGACGGATTCGGGCGGCAGCGGAGTGATCCTCACGGGGGACGCGGGGGTCGGAAAGACGACGCTCGCGCGCGCCGTGGTCGCCGATATGAACATCCGCGTGCAGTGGGTCGCCGGCACGGAATCGGCCCGGAGCATCCCGCTGGGGGTGTTCGCGCACCTCGTCGGGCCGGCCACGTCGAGCGACCCCGTCACCTATCTCTCGGCCGCTCGGGAGTCGCTGCTGTCCGGCGGGCACATGGTGGTCGGTGTCGACGACGCGCACCTGCTCGACGAACTCTCCGCGACGCTGCTGCACCAGTTGGCGATCGATCGCGCCGTCCACCTCATCGCCACGGTGCGCGCCGGGGAATCGGTACCCGACGCCATCACCAATCTGTGGAAGGACGGGCACGTCCTCCGGATCGCGCTCGAGCCGTTCACGCTCGACCAGAGCGTGCAGCTCATCGAGAAGGCCGTGGGCGGCCGGCTGGAGCGGCTGTCGGCGGGGCTGATGTGGGAGGCCTCGGGCGGGAACGCCCTGTACCTCAAGCATCTCGTGCAGGGCGCGCTGGAATCGGGCGCGCTGCGCGAGCTCGGTGGGGTGTGGCAGATGCGCGGCGAGGCCGCCATCACGTCCGAGCTCGCGTCACTGCTCGAGGGCAGGATCGATCAGCTCGACGACGACGTGCTCCACGGGCTCAGGCTCCTAAGTCTGTGCGAACCGATCGATCTGGACGTGCTCGCCGACCTGTGCGGCGACGACGCGGTGGAGAAGGCGGAAGCCGAGGGGCTGATCAGGATCGCCCGCGAGGGACGCGCGCTCTCGGTGCGCTACGCGCACCCGCTGTTCGGCGATGTGATCAGGCGGCGGCTGGGGTTCGCGTCGTCCCGGCGGCTGCGCGGGCAGCTCGTGAAGGCGCTGGGGGAGCGCGACGTCTCCTCCGCATCGGACCGGATCCGGCTGGCGAGCCTCGCCCTCGACAGCGACGAGGTATTGGACCCGGGCCTCCTCCGGGACGCCGCGCGGGACGCGCTCATGCTCGCCGACGTCCCCAAGGGGGAGCGCTTCGCCCGCGGTGCGCTCGACGGCGGCGCCGGCCTGCCCGCGGCGTGCCTCCTGGCACGGGCACTGATGTGGCAGGGCCGGGCCGCCGAGTCGGACCGGGTGCTGCAGGCGTTCGACCCGGACGGGCTCGATCAGGTACAACTCCTGCTCTGGGGTGCGCAACGGATCGGGAACCTGTTCTGGGCGATGGGTGACGTGGCGGGCGCCACCGCGATCCTCGACCTCCTCGCCGACCGGATCGACGGTGCCGCGCTCACGCCGATCGTGCAGGGCATCGGTTCCGCGTGCGCCGCGCTCGCGAACGACCTGCCCCGCGCGCTGGATCTCGCCGACGGTGTCATCGGTTCGCCGGCCGCCACGCCGTGGGCCGTCGAATGGGCGGTGTTCGGCGGCGGATTCGCCCGCGCCCTGGCCGGGCGGGGCGACGAGGTCGCGGCGCTCGCGGCGCGCGGCCGCGACGCGGAGCAGCACACCGACGGCGTGCTGCGCTTCCCCGCCGGTTACGGCGAGATCCTCGGACTGACACTGACGGGGGCTTTCGACGCCGCCCGCGCCGCCGCCGCGCGCTACGTGCAGTTCCGTTCGGCCGGACAGTTCCTCGCCTGGGCGCTCTCCGGGATCCACGTGAGCGCCGTCGAACTGGCGCAGGGCAATCTGCGCGCCGTCGTGGAGCAGTCCGAGCAGACCCTGGCCACCGTCCGCGACCGGCCCGACGTGTCCTGGGTCTTCCCGGCCCGGTTCCAGCTGGTGCAGGGGTACGCCGGGCTCGGCGACGCCGAGGCCGCCGCGGCGGCGTTGCGGGACGCGGAGAGCCACTTCGCGGAGAACGTCGCGGTGTTCGGCGAGCAGCTGAGGATCGCGCGGGCATGGCAGGAGGCCGCGTCCGGCACCACGTCCCTGGCGATCGCGACCAGCCGGGCCGCGGCGGACTCCGCGGCGGCGGGCGGTCAGTTCGCGATCGAGGCCGAGGCACTGCACACCGCGGTGCGTTTCGGCGACTCCGATCCCGCGATCGCCGAGCGGCTCGAGGAGCTGACGGCGCGCCTGGACGGCGTGCTCATCGGCGTCTACGCCCGGCACGCCCGCGCGGCCGCGGCGCGGGACGGAGCGGGGCTCGATGCGTGCGCGGCCGACTTCGAGCGGATCGGGGCCGCGGTCTCCGCGGCCGACGCGGCGGCCGCCGCGTCCGTGGCGCACGACCGCGCCGGGCGGCGGTCCGCCATGTTCGCCTCGTCGGCCACCGCCTCGCGCCTGTCCGCGGCGTGCGGCGGGCTCGTGACTCCGGCGCTGATCGCCGCATCGCATCCGCTGCCGCTCACCGTGCGGGAGAGGGAGATCGCCAATCTCATCGCGGCGGGGGCGACCAACAAGCAGATCGCCGATCGGCTCTTCGTCTCCGTGCGCACCGTCGAGGGACACATCTACCGCGCGTGCGCGAAGCTGGACGTCACGGACCGGGCGGGACTGGCGGCGGCCCTCGGACGGAGCCGGTGACATGCCCGCGATTCGGGTAGTGCGCTACTCGTGCCCACGGTGTGATCGATTCCTAGCGTGTGATCATGACCGGAATTGAGACGCCCAAGGCGCTGGTCGTCTGCTGCGACGGCACGTGGCAGAAGGCCGACAACGAGTACGTGTCGAACGTCGAGAAGATCGCCCGCGCGGTGGCCCCCGTGGGCCACGCCGGCGAGCCCCAGATCGTGTACTACCAGCGGGGTGTGGGCTCGACCGGGAGCCGCATAGAACGCCTGCTGGCCGGTGCGGTCGGGATCGGCCTGGACGACAAGATCCTCGACTGCTACTACTTCCTCGCACTCAACTACCGCCCCGGGGACAGGATCTCGGTCTTCGGCTTCAGTCGCGGCGCGTACACGGCGCGGAGCCTGATCGGGATGATCTCGTACGTCGGCCTGCTCCGGCACGACGCGCTGGCGGGCGATCACCTGCGGCGCGCGAACACCGTCTATCGCGGGCGCCCTGCGCGCGATGCGAAACCCGACGCGAAGCGCGACGCCGCGCAGGAGGCGGCGCGTGCCGAGGTGCGCACGCACTGCTACGACGCCGGCGTGGTGCGATTCGACATGCTGGGGGTGTTCGACACGGTGGGGGCTCTCGGCGTGCCGGGTGTCACGCTCGCCAAATACCGGTTCCACGACGTGGATCTCAGCGATCAGGTGTCGCGGGCTCGGCAGGCGCTCGCGCTGGGCGAGCGGCGCAGGGTCTTCGAGCCGTGCCTGTGGGGCGGCGAGCACCGGGACATCCGGCAGGTGTGGTTCGACGGCGTCCACCTCGACGTGGGCGGCGGGTACGAGAACTGTTACTACTCCGACCGTTCGCTGCTCTGGATGATCGGCGAGGCCGAGCAGGCGGGGCGGCTCACGGCGTCCGCGGACGCGGCGTCCGCCGGCTCGAGGGCCGGCTTCGACGACTATCCGGGGCTGCGGTTCGACTGGTCGCAGATCGGGCCCGGGCTGTGCACGCTGGGCGTCCCGAAGCACGATTCGCTCAAGTTCGGGTACCGCGTCGCGAACGTCCTGGGACGGATCCGCGGACTGTTCCACCCCGCGCGGAGGGGCGCCGAACCGCCGTTCGTCGGCGGCTGGCGGACGCTCGCGCCCACCGTCGACACCCCGAAGTCCCCGAACGGCAGGGCGTACGACGTCCGGATCGAATCACGCGCGGGTGCTGCGGCGGCCAACCCGAACGTGCAGCGCTGGCTCGACGAGGTGAAGGGCGTGCTGGAGGCCGCGGGCGACCCCGCCGAACTGGAGCATCTCGGCAACCTGTACGTCACCGTGCCCGATGCGGCGGAGCTGTCGGCCGCTGCGAGCGGCTAGCCTCCGAGCATCACATGCGGCGCTGCAGCGCCTCGGCGGCCTGGAGGAGGTCGGCCGCCCAGCGGGCGCCGGGGCGCCGCCCCATCCGGTCGATCGGGCCCGAGACGGAGATGGCGGCGATGACCTCGCCCCGTGGATTCCGCACCGGGGCGGAGACACTGGCGACCCCGGCCTCGCGCTCGCCGGCGCTCTGCGCCCACCCGCGCTTGCGGACCTCGGCGAGAGTCCGCGTGCTGAACGCGGATTCGGGATGGGCCTCGTCCCACGCCGCGAGGACCTTCGCGCCCGATCCCGCCGTCATGGGCAGGCGGGTGCCCACGGGCACCGTGTCCCGCAGTCCCGACGGGGGCTCCGCGGCGGCGATGCAGATCCGGTGGTCGCCCTCGCGGCGGTAGAGCTGCACCGATTCCCCGGTGATCTCGCGGAGCCGGGGCAGTACCATCGCAGCGGTCTCGACGAGCGTGTCGACCGTACTGGCCGCCAGCTCCCGCAGTGCGGAGCCGGGGCGCCACAGCCCGTCACCGTCGCGGCTGAGCAGCCCGTGCACCTCGAGGCCGACCGCCAGTCGGTGCGCCGTGGCCCGCGGCAGCCCGGTGCGACTGCACAGGTCCGCGAGGGTCGCGGGTTCGGCGGAGGCGGCGCGGAGGACCGCGACGGATTTGTCGAGCACGCCGATCCCGCTCACCGGAGCGAGGGTGAGACTTTCGGCGGTCCCGAGCAGTGAGCTATCCTGTCCCATAGTTCGATACTAGGCTCTCGCATGGTGGGAATTCAACGCGCAGCCCGCGCCCACCGGCCGCAGCCCGATGACAGAGCAGATGGACAAGCAGGTGGAACACATGCAACCGCGCACACTGGCCGAGAAGGTCTGGGATCAGCACGTCGTCGTCAAGGGGGAGGGCGAGGGCGCCTCGCGTGAACCCGACCTGATCTACATCGACCTCCATCTCGTGCACGAGGTGACCAGCCCGCAGGCCTTCGACGGGCTGCGGCTCAACGGCCGTCCGGTGCGTCGCCCGGATCTCACCATCGCCACCGAGGATCACAACGTGCCGACGGACACGCTCGTGCAGCCGATCGCCGACGAGGTCTCCCGTACCCAGGTGGAGACCCTGCGCCGCAACTGCGCCGAGTTCGGGGTGCGCCTGCACTCGATGGGCGACGGGGAACAGGGCATCGTGCACGTGATGGGGCCGCAGCTGGGGCTCACGCAGCCCGGTATGACGGTGGTCTGCGGCGACAGCCACACCTCGACGCACGGCGCCTTCGGTGCCATCGCCATGGGGATCGGCACCTCCGAGGTCGAGCACGTGCTCGCGACCCAGACCCTGCCGCTGCGCCCCTTCAAGACCATGGCGATCAACGTCGACGGTGAACTGCAGCCCGGCGTGACCGCCAAGGACCTCGTCCTGGCGATCATCGCGGAGATCGGCACCGGCGGCGGTCAGGGCTACGTCCTGGAGTACCGCGGCAGCGCCATCGAGAAGCTCTCGATGGAGTCGCGGATGACCATCTGCAACATGTCGATCGAGGCCGGTGCCCGCGCGGGCATGATCGCGCCCGACCGGATCACCTACGACTACCTCCAGGGGCGTGAGCACGCCCCGCGGGGCGAGCAGTGGGACGAGGCCGTGGCCGCGTGGGACGCCCTGCGCACCGACGAGGGTGCGGTGTTCGACGCGGAGGTGCACATCGACGGCAGCGCCCTGACGCCGTTCGTCACCTGGGGCACCAACCCGGGGCAGGGGGCCCCGCTGGGCGCCTCGGTCCCGGATCCCGAGTCGTTCGGTTCGGACGGCGAGAAGGAGACCGCGGCGAAGGCGTTGCAGTACATGGACCTGAAGCCCGGTACCCCGCTGCGCGAGATCGCCGTGGACACCGTCTTCGTCGGGTCGTGCACCAACGGCAGGATCGAGGATCTGCGTGCCGTGGCCGAGATCCTGCGCGGGCGTAGGGTCGCCGACGGCGTGCGCATGTTGGTGGTCCCCGGTTCGATGCGCGTGCGCGCACAGGCCGAGGAGGAGGGGCTGGGCCGGGTGTTCGTCGACGCGGGCGCCGAGTGGCGGCAGGCCGGATGCTCGATGTGCCTGGGGATGAACCCCGATCAGCTCGCACCGGGTGAGCGCTCCGCCTCGACGTCGAACCGGAACTTCGAAGGCCGCCAGGGCAAGGGCAGCCGGACCCATCTGGTCTCGCCCGCCGTGGCGGCGGCGACGGCGGTGCGCGGCACCCTGTCCGCCCCGTCGGACCTCGAGCCGGTCGCCGAGCCCGCACCCGCCGGCGCCTGACGCCGCAGTCGTAGAAACACTTTCCGAGCAGGAGATTCCGAGATGGAAGCCATCGTCAAGCACACCGGCATCGGCGTACCGCTGCGCCGCACCAATGTGGACACCGACCAGATCATCCCCGCCGTGTACCTCAAACGCGTGACCCGCACGGGATTCGAGGACGGGCTGTTCTCCGCGTGGCGGACCGACCCGGACTTCATCCTCAACACCGCGCCCTACGACAAGGGGTCCGTCCTCGTCGCCGGTCCCGACTTCGGCACCGGCAGCTCCCGCGAGCACGCGGTCTGGGCCCTCATGGACTACGGCTTCCGCGTGGTGATCTCGTCGCGGTTCGCCGACATCTTCCGCGGCAACTCCGGCAAGGCGGGGCTCGTGGCCGCCCTCGTCGAGCAGGAGAACGTCGAGTTGCTGTGGAAGGCCCTCGAGAACGAGCCCGGCCTGGAGGTGACGGTGGACCTCGAGGACCGCACGGTGACCGCCGGAGACTTGGTAGTTCCCTTTACGATCGATGACTCCGTCAGAAATCGCCTGATGGCCGGTTTGGACGATATCGGGCTCACCCTGCAGCTGGGTGACGAAATCGCCGCCTATGAAAACCGTAGGCCCGCATACAAACCCGTGACTCTCTAGCGATTTCACGGCCTCGCGGCGGCACCGGATCGATCCGGTGCCGCCGCTTGCTTTTCCGACACACCCGGGATCAAATGTGGCGTGGCACTTGGAATGAATGCAATCCTGCGTTTACGGTGTCCATAGTTGGCTCAGCGGTGAGCCACCGACCACAGAGGAAAAGGGTTCATGAACAAGGCAGAACTGATCGAGGAGCTCACCGAGAAGCTGGGCACCGACCGTCGGACCGCCGGCGCCGCCGTCGAGGCGATCGTCGACACCATCGTCCGTGCCGTCCACTCGGGTGACTCCGTGACCATCACCGGGTTCGGCGTCTTCGAGCAGCGCAAGCGCGCGGCTCGCGTCGCCCGCAACCCCCGCACCGGCGAGACCGTCAAGGTCAAGCCCACGTCCGTCCCGGCGTTCCGTCCCGGCGCGCAGTTCAAGGCCGTGATCTCGGGTTCGGCCAAGCTGCCGTCCTCGGGCCCCGCCGTGCGCCGCAGCTCCGCGACGACCACGACCGCGGCCAAGAAGACCGCGGCCAAGAAGACCACCGCCAAGAAGGCTCCGGCCAAGGCCACCAAGGCCGCCGCGGCGAAGAAGACCGCGGCGAAGAAGGCTCCGGCGAAGGCGGCCAAGGCGACTCCGGCGAAGAAGACCGCTGCGAAGAAGGCTCCCGCGAAGGCGACGAAGGCCACCGCGACGAAGGCGACGGCCGCGAAGAAGACCACCGCGAAGAAGGCTCCGGCCAAGGCGACCAAGGCCACGACCGCGAAGAAGGCCCCGGCCAAGGCCACGAAGGCGACCAAGGCCACCAAGGCGGCCCCGGCCAAGAAGACCGTCGCGAAGAAGGCGCCGGCCAAGAAGGCCCCCGCCAAGAAGGCCCCGGCGAAGAAGGCTCCCGCGAAGAAGGCCGGGCGCAAGTAAACCCCGGATCGGCGCCGCTGCCCCTGGAAGCCTCAGTGCTCCAGGGGCAGCGGACTGTCGATGTGGTCCGCACTGAGCAGGCGGCCGTCGCGGGTGGTGAGTACCCAGACGCTGGCTTTGCGGTTCCGGGCCGCCGGTAGCCGCACGCCGTCCGCCGCGGCCCACCACGCCGTCAGATCCGGGATCACCCCGCCCTGGCTGCACACGACCGGCACCACACCGGTTCTCTCGCCCTCCAGGGCGATCTCACGGATCCTGCGGTGCGCGGCGGCGGGATCACGGGCGTAGGCCTTCTCCGAGACCGTGGGTTCCTCCGCGACAGGCAGCAGCGTCTCCTCGGCCAGCGGCGCCAGCGTCTGCAGGCAGCGCTGCGGCGGCGCCGACAGGAGTCGCCCCGGCCCGAAGGCGCTCAGGAGGTCCACCAGGGCCTCCGCCTGCGCTCTGCCGTTGCGGTCCAGGGGGCGCGCCAGATCGTCGCCCTGGTATCCCTGCTTCCGGCCGGCCTTCGCGTGCCGCACGATCACGGTCGTGGCGGTCGAATCCGGCTGCTTCCCGAACTTCCGGAGGATCCCGCGGTCCGCCGAGTAGGTGAGCAGGCGCGAGGCGGGCTTCACCGGCAGCCAGCGCAACTCGTCGGTCTCCTCGTTGGCGACGAACGCCCCGTCGCCGGCGAGCGCGGACCAGTACGTGACGCGTTTGCGTGCGGTCCGCCCTCCCGCGCCGTGCCGGCGCCGGCGGGGCACCTCGTAGGATACGTTCCCCACCGCACGGATCAGCCGCGCGGAGAAGCCGGTCTCCTCGACCACCTCGCGGAGCCCACCCACCACGGGGTGCTCGTGCGGCTCGACGTGTCCCTTCGGCAGCGACCAGTCGTCGTACCGCGGGCGATGCACCAGGGCCACTTCGGGTTCGCCCGCGCCGGGCCGCCACAGCACCCCGCCGGCCGCGTGCACCACCGTGCCCGCGGCCGCGCCGCCACCGCTCATCGCTTCCCCGCGCGGTGCGCGCGCATCAGCTCTCGCTGGTGATCCCGGACCGGATCCCCGGGCTCGGGGGAGGCGTTCCAGTTGCCGTCGGCGTCGAGGGTCCAGCACCGGGTGGCGGGGTCGAGGGCCGACTCGAACATGTCGCCCAGTTGTTGGGTCAGGCGCGGATCCTTGACCTGCGCCATGACTTCGACGCGCCGGTCCAGGTTGCGGTGCATCATGTCGGCGCTGCCGATCCAGTACTCGCCCGCGCCCGCGAAGTGGAGGATCCGCGAATGCTCCAGGAACTGGCCCAGAATCGAACGTACCGAGACGTTCTCGCTGATCCCTTCCATGCCCGGGCGGAGCGCGCAGATGCCGCGCACCACCACCTGCACGGGCACACCGGCCTGGGAGGCTCGGTACAGCGCGTCGATGACCTGCTCGTCCACCACCGCGTTGGCCTTGAGCCGGATCCCGGTCCGCACGCCCTGGTGGTGCAGTTCGATCTCCTGCTCGATCCGATCGATGATGCCCGAGCGCACGCCGTGCGGCGCGACCATCAGGTTCCGGTACTCCTCCTTGCGGGAGTATCCGGTGAGCCGGTTGAACAGGTCCGTGAGATCGGCACCGAGATCCGGGTCCGCCGTGAGCAGCCCGACGTCCTCGTACAGGCGCGCGGTCTTGGGGTTGTAGTTGCCGGTGCCGATGTGGCAGTAGCGCCGGATGTGCGAGCCCTCGCGGCGCACCACGAGACACGTCTTGCAGTGGGTCTTGAGACCGACCAGGCCGTAGACCACGTGCACGCCCGCCTGTTCCAGCTTGCGGGCCCACTTGATGTTGGCCTGCTCGTCGAACCGGGCCTTGATCTCCACCAGCGCCACGACCTGCTTGCCCGCCTCGGCGGCATCGATCAGGGCGTCGACGATCGGGGAGTCGCCGGAAGTGCGGTACAGCGTCTGCTTGATCGCCAGCACCTGCGGATCCGCCGCGGCCTGCTCGATGAACCGCTGCACGCTCGTCGAGAACGAGTCGTACGGGTGGTGCACCAGGACATCGCCCTCGCGGAGCGTCGAGAACACGCTCTTCGGGGTCTCGCGCTCGCCGAACGCGGGATGGGTGACCGGGACGAACGGCGAATCCTTCAGCGCGGGACGGTCGATCCGGTAGAGCTCGAAGATGCAGTTGAGGTCCAAGAGCCCCGGCACCGTGATCACGTCGGCCGGGTCCACGTCGAGCTCGCGCAGCAGCAGCTCCAGCATGTGCTCGGACATGTCCTCCGCCACCTCGAGCCGGACGGGCGAACCGAAACGGCGGCGCGCCAGCTCGCGCTCCAGCGCCTGCAGAAGATCCTCGTCGCGATCCTCCTCGACCTCGAAATCCGCGTTGCGCGTGATCCGGAAGACGTGGTGCTCGGCCACCGTCATCCCGGGGAACAGCACGTCCAGGTGCGCAGAGATGAGGTCCTCCATCGGCAGTACCGCGTGATCCATCCGGTCGGACCGGACCGTGATCAGCCGGTCCACGTTGTCGGGGACCTTGACGCGGGCGAAATGCTCGCCGCCCGTGGTGCTGTCGTGCACCGCGACCGCGAGGTTCAGGGACAGGCCGCTGATGTAGGGGAACGGGTGCGCCGGATCCACCGCGAGGGGAGTGAGCACGGGGAAGACCTGAGTGTGGAAGTACTGGCTGAGGCGCTCCCGCTCGTCCGGCGTCAACTCGTTCCAGCTGAGAACCGAAACCCCTTGCGCCGCCAGCTGGGGCCGGACCGCGTCGCTGAACACGAGCGCGTGCTTGCGGGACAGCTCCTGGGTGCGCTGGGAGATCAGGCGCAGTTGCTCGCGGGGCGAGAGCCCGTCGGCCGAACGGACCGAGAGGCCCATCTGATCGCGCCGCTTGAGCCCCGCCACGCGGACCATGAAGAACTCGTCGAGATTCGACGCGAAGATCGCCAGGAACTTCGCGCGCTCGAGCAGCGGCAGCGAGGCGTCCTCGGCCATCGCGAGGACGCGGGCGTTGAAATCGAGCCAGCTCAGCTCGCGGTTGAGGTACCGGTCCTCGGGCAGATCGCTCGCCGCCTCGACCGGTGCGGCCGGTGGCGCTGTCGGAATCGCGGTGGAGCGCCCGGGCGCCGGCGCGGCGCCCTCGGCCGGCGCAGCCGTGTCCGATGTGGGAGAGGTGGTGGTGGGCTCGGTCGTCACCGCTCCATTCTGGCTCATCACCCGCAGGAGTTCGATGCGATGTCGCTATCGGCCGCGCGAGCCGCGTCGTGATTCGCCCGGCCGAGCGCGGCGGCGGTGTGCCTGCCGAGCGAGCGCGCCGCGCTCAGATCGGCGGGCGTGTCGATGTCGGTCCGGAGCCCGGGCCACGGGCCCGGGTGGGGCCGCGCTCCCGAGGCGCGGTGGGCCGCGGCGGAGTCGATCCCGAACTCGGGCCGCAGTGCTCGTCCCGCGGGCGCCAACAGCGCGGCGGTACCCACGCCCGCATGGTCGGGGACGAAGGCCCGCCGGGGGCCCGCGGCGGCGAGGAACGCCGCGAGCTCGCCGGGCGTGACGCCCGGCAGATCCGGCTGCAGCGCGAGTACGGCGACGGTCCCGTCCTCGGCGAGCGCCGCGGCGGCGCCCGCCTCCAGCGCCGCGTTGAGGCCGCCTCGAACGGGCTCCGCGACCGCGCGGGCACCGGCATCGAGGGCGGCGGCGCGCACCGTCGGATCCGGGGAGACGACGTAGGCCCGGACGACCCCGGGGGTGGCGAACGCCGCGGCGAGGGTGTCCCGCAGCATGGCGAGTACCAGCCCCGGCACGGCGTCGCGGAGGTCGCCGCCGGGAGCCGCGAACCGCGACTTCGCGGCGTCGAGCGACTTCACGGCGGTGACCACGGCGACGGCGGGAGGCGCGTGCGCGCCGCGCGGTGCGGTCATGCTCACCAATCTAGGCGTGCGGAACCGAGCGTGCCGCGCGCGGCCGGGCGATAGGCTCGTCCGAGCCCGCCGAACCGGTGGGGAGTGAACGCGAGCCGAGGGGTGTGGCCGGATGGTCGACGTTGCAGTGATGGGCGCGGGGTCGTTCGGCACCGCGATGGCGAAGGTGTTCGCCGAGGCGACCCGTCCCGAGCCGCACCGCGTCACGATGTGGTGCCGGCGGCAGGAGGTCGCCGACCAGATCAACGAGACCCGGATCAACGCCCAGTACCTCCCCGAGGGCGTGCTGCCCGAGAACCTCTCCGCGACGCACGACGCGGAGGAGGCGATGCGAGGTGCCGGACTCGTGGTGCTGGCCGTGCCGTCGCAGACGCTGCGCACCAATCTCGCGGACTGGGGGCACCTCATCCCGCCGGACATCACCGTGCTCAATCTGGCCAAGGGGATCGAGATCGGGACGCTCAACCGGATGTCCGAGGTGGTCTGCGAGGCCGCGGACATCGACCGGGAGCGGATCGCCGTCCTCACCGGCCCGAACTTCGCCAAGGAGATCGCCAAGCAGCAGCCGACCCTCGCCGTGGTCGGCTCGGACAATCCGAGCCGGGCGTCGCACACCCAGTACCTGGTGCGCACCGACTACTTCCGCCCGTACACGAGCGACGACGTGGTCGGCTGTGAGATCGGCGGCGCCACCAAGAACGTCATCGCGCTGGTGTGCGGCATCGCCTCGGGCATCAACCTCGGTGAGAACTCGCGCGCCGCGATCATCACCCGCGGGCTGGCCGAGACCCTCCGGCTGGGCACCGCGCTGGGCGCGGAGCCGCTGACCCTCGCCGGCCTCGCGGGCGTCGGCGACCTCGTGGCCACGTGCAGCTCCCCGCAGTCCCGCAACTTCAGTTTCGGCGCGCGGCTGGGACAGGGCATGACCGTGGAGCAGGCCCAGGCGGCGGCGCACGGCCAGGTCGCCGAGGGCGCCAAATCGTGTATCTCGATCGCCGACCTGGCGCGCCGCGTCGGCGTGGAAATGCCGCTCACGGAGGCGGTCCGGGCGGTCTGCTACGACGGCGTCCCGGTCGCCCGCGCGATGGACGACCTGCTCAACCGCGACGTCGGCGGCGAGTGGCGCCCGCAGGACGCCTGAACGACCCCGTGGCTGCCCGCGCGGGAGACACGTAAGGTGGTCTGCCGTGACGGACTCGCGAATCAAGGTGGCAGTGGTCTTCGGCGGACGGAGCAGCGAGCACGCGGTGTCCTGCGTCTCCGCGGGCAGCATCCTCGCCCACCTCGATCCCGCGCGCTTCGAGGTGGTCCCGGTCGGCATCACCAAGTCCGGCGCCTGGGTCCTGTCCGACGGTGACGCGCAGGCCCTGCGGTTCACCGAACGGTCGCTGCCCAGCGTCCCCGACAAGCCCAACGACCTGGCGCTCCTGCCGGGCGCCGGAGGGGCGGAGCTGGTCGCGGTGGGCGCGGACGACGCGGGCGCGATGCTCGGCGGCGTCGACGTCGTGTTCCCGGTCCTGCACGGACCGTTCGGCGAGGACGGAACCCTGCAGGGGATGCTCGAGATGGCCGGCGTGCCCTACGTGGGCGCCGGCGTGCTCGCCTCCGCCGCCGGGATGGACAAGGAGTTCGCCAAGAAGCTGCTCGCCGCCGACGGCCTGCCCGTGGGGGATTTCCACGTGCTGCGCCAGCGCGACGACGAGGTGCCGCCGGAGGTGCTGCACCGGCTGGGGCTGCCCCTGTTCGTCAAGCCCGCCCGCGGTGGCTCGTCGATCGGCATCACACGCGTCACCGACCTGACGGCGCTCTCCGACGCCATCGCCGAGGCCCGCAAGTGGGACCCGAAGGTGATCATCGAGGCCGCCGTCATCGGGCGCGAGGTGGAGATCGGCGTGCTCGAGCGCCCCGACGGCACCGTCCGCGCATCGGCGATCGCCGAGATCGAGATGGCCGCCGACGCCGACCACGCGTTCTACGACTTCGAGACCAAGTACCTCGACGACCGCGCGCAGTACACCGTTCCCGCGAACCTCACCGAGGAGGAGGCCGCCGCGATCCGCGACCTCGCGGTACGCGCCTTCCACGCCTTCGACGGGCAGGGGCTCGCCCGGGTCGACTTCTTCCAGACCGCGGAGGGCCCGGTGGTCAACGAGGTCAACACGATGCCGGGGTTCACCTCGACGTCGATGTACCCGCGGATGTGGGCCGAGTCGGGCGTCGAGTACGCGGAGCTGCTCACGCTGCTCATCGACACCGCGATCGCCCGCGGCACCGGGCTGCGCTGAGCGGGGACCTACTTCCCCAGGTCCAGCGATGCGGGCTGCAGCTTCGCGGTGATCGCGTCGGACGCCGCCTGCACGGCGCTCGTGCCGGCACCGTCGGGCACCCAGAGCGTGACGTAGGGCCGGTGGTCGACCGCGGCCCAGTAGGCGCCTCCGTCGGGCGCGGGCGCCCCCGCCGGCGTGGCCTGGATCCACTGCACCCCGTTGACCACCTGCAGCTTCGCGGTCGGCGTGAGCTCGGCCGGTCGGTCGCTCCCGCAGCGCAGTTCGACGGCCCCCGATTTCTCGCTCGCCCAGCGCACGAATCCGGCCGGCTCGCGGGTGTCGTCGCGGCGGAAGTCGCCGAGCTCGGCGGGGAGTGACTCGAGCAGTGCGGAGCACGCCGGATCGGTCGAGGACGGCGCCGCGATCGACTTCAGGTGGCCGGCGTCCGCGGCGGCCCGGGCGTCCTCCTGCTTCTGCTGCGCCATCACCAGGAACACCACGAAGCACACGACCACCGCGACCGGCAGCGCCACCGCCGTGGCGAGGAAGGCCGGGCTCCGGCGGGGGCGGGACGCGCCCGCGGCGCCGGCGGCCTCGTCGTCGCGGGCCTTGTTCTCGTCTGCATCGCTCACGTTCGATACGGTAGCCGCGATGAGATCAGGTGAGCCGGACCGGGCCGTGCGAGGAGACGTGCGCACCGTCGCCGAACTGGGGGAGGACGGCGTGATCGCGCTGGCCACCAGCGCCGTCGAGCCGGACCCGCGGATCGAAATCGGCCCCGGCGACGATGCGGCCGTCGTCGTCGCCGCCGACGGCCGGGTGGTGGTCTCCTCCGACGCCCTCGTCGAGGGGCGGCACTTCCGGTTCGAGCTGACCACGCCGGAGCACGTGGGACGCAGGGCGATCGCGCAGAACGCCGCCGACATCGCGGCGATGGGCGCCGTGTGCACCGCGTTCACCGTGACGCTCGGCTGCCCGCCCGGGACCACCGAGGACGTGGTCGCGGGCATCTCCGCCGGCACGGCGCGGGGCGCACGGGACGCGGGCGGCGCGGTCGCCGGGGGCGACGTGGTGCGCACCGAGCAGGTGCTCCTCGCGGTCACCGTCCTCGGCGACCTGCAGGGCCGGCGCCCGGTGCTCATATCCGGTGCGCGCCCTGGCGATACGGTCGCGGTGTGCGGAACGCTCGGCAGGTCCGCGGCCGGCCTCGCCGCTCTCCTTGCCGGGCGCGGTGCGGACTTCCCCGCGCTCGTCGAGGTGTACCGCTGCCCCGAACCCCCGCT
>NZ_HE997628.1:192996-357360 GCF_000312385.1 Tsukamurella sp. 1534
CCTTGCCGGGCGCGGTGCGGACTTCCCCGCGCTCGTCGAGGTGTACCGCTGCCCCGAACCCCCGCTGGCCGCGGGACCGCGGGCCGCCGCCGGCGGAGCCACTGCGCTCACCGACGTCTCCGACGGCCTGCTGCGCGACGCCCGGGCCGTCGCGCGCGCCGCCGGGGTGGCCATCGAGCTCGACGGTGCCGCGCTCGCACCGGAACCCCTTCTGGCGGAATGTGGTTCGGCGCTCGGCGAGGACCCCCGCGCCTGGGTGCTGACCGGGGGCGAGGACCACGCCCTGCTCGCCACGTTCCCGCCGGAGGCGGCGTTACCGGCCGGCTGGCGGCCGATCGGCGCCGTGCGGGCGCCCGAGGACGGCGCCGCGGGGACGGTCACCGTCGACGGTGTCGCCGGGCCGGCGCACGACGGGTGGAATACGTTCGAGGAGACGGGCGAGAACGAGGAGAGCGGCCGATGACTGCGAGACCGTTGGCGGACAGTGTGGAGGCGGGCTGGGCGCGGGCGTTGACGCCCGTGGCCGACGACATCGCGGCGATGGGCGAATTCCTCCGCTCCGAGATCGCCGCGGGGGCGGGCTACCTCCCGTCCGGCGGGAACGTACTGCGCGCGTTCACCCAGCCGTTCGACGACGTGCGGGTGCTCATCGTGGGACAGGACCCGTACCCGACGCCGGGGCACGCGGTGGGCCTGTCGTTCTCGGTCGACCCGTCGGTGCGGCCGATCCCGCGGAGCCTGCAGAACATCTACACCGAGTACTGCTCGGACCTCGGGCTGCCGATGCCGGCCAACGGCGATCTGTCACCGTGGGCGCGGCAGGGCGTACTGCTGCTCAACCGGGTTCTCACGGTGCGTCCGGGCACACCCGCGTCGCACCGCCGCAAGGGCTGGGAGAAGATCACCGAGTGCGCGATCGACGCCCTCGTGGCGCGCGACGCACCGATGGTCGCGATCCTGTGGGGCCGGGACGCGGCCTCGCTGGGGCCCCGGCTCGGGGACACGCCGCGGATCGAGTCGGTGCATCCGTCGCCGCTGTCGGCGTCTCGCGGCTTCTTCGGGTCGAGGCCCTTCTCCCGCGCCAACGAGGCCCTGGCCGGGCTCGGCGCGGAGCCCGTGGACTGGCGCCTGCCGCACCTCGCTCAGGTTCCTTGAACCGGCGGCCGGGCTTCGGCGGGATGTGGGGCCCGGATACACGAAGGCCCGCGACCGAAACGGTCGCGGGCCCTCGTCGACTGTGGCGCGGAACTAGCCGCGGACGACCTTGCCGGCCTTGATGCACGAGGTGCACACGTTGAGGCGCTTGCTCTGGCCGGGCGCCACCTGGGCGCGCACGGTCTGGATGTTCGGGTTCCACCGGCGGTTGGTACGCCGATGCGAGTGCGACACCGACTTACCGAAGCCGGGGCCCTTGGCGCAGACGTCGCAGACGGCAGCCATGTCGTGTACTCCTCGCAATAGATTGAATCTGTCGTTCCGCCCCGCCGGTCGGGTCCGCGTGGGGCACGCCCGGACGCGAGGCAACCCTGCAATCATAGACCGATAAGGGTCCGCGGGCCAAACCGCTCCGGGCCCCTCCGGCCCGCGGAGGCCCGATAGGCTGGAACCCGTGACGGTACCGATGGCGCAGGACGGCCGCGTGGTGGTGGCCTGGCTGCGGCGCGCCGTCCTCGGTCTCGAGCGCGCCGTGGGCGAGATCAACTCCCTCAACGTGTTCCCGGTGGCAGATGCCGATACGGGCACGAACATGCTGGTCACGCTCCGCGCGGCCGCGCGCGCGGCGGAGGAGGCGGACCGCTCGGAGGGGCCGCACGCCGTGGCCCGCGCGACGGTGGCGGGCGCCGTCTCGGGCGCGCGCGGCAACTCCGGCGTCATCGTGTCGCAGATCATGCGCGGCGTGGCCGCGCAGCTGGGGGCCGACGCCGATCTCACCGCCGACGGGCTGGCCCAGGGCCTGCGCTCCGCGACCGACCTGGTGACCTCCGCCGTCGCCGATCCCGTCGAGGGCACCATCCTCTCCGTGCTCCGCGGCGCGGCCGACGGCGCCGGTGCGGCACTGGCCGGCGGCGCGGACCTCGCCGGATGCGCCCGCGGCGCGGCCGACTCCGCGTTCGACGCACTGCTGCGCACCCGCGATCAACTCGACGTCAACGCCCGCGCCGGCGTGGTCGACGCGGGCGGTCGGGGCCTGCTCGTCCTCCTCGACGCGCTCGTCGAGGTGACGGCCGGGGGCGCGTCCGAGCGCCCCGTCTTCGCCCGGCAGGTGGCTCCGCACGTCCACGTCGACGTCGACGCGCAGGGGGAGGGCACCGTCGGGCATCACCACGGCCACGACGACCCGCCCCGCGGGCCGCACGCCGACTACGAGGTCATGTACCTGCTGCCCGACGCCGCCGAGGCCGCCGCGCACCGCCTGCGAGACGAACTGCAGACCTTCGGGGACTCGGTCGTCGTGGTCGCCGCCTCGGACCCCGACCCCGTCGCCACCTGGTCGGTGCACACCCACACCACTGAGCCCGGCCGCGCCATCCAGGCCGGGCTCGCCCACGGCAAGCTCCGCAGCATCGCGGTCAACGTGCTCCAGGAGGCGGCGCACGGGGACACGCCGCTGCAGGCGCTGCTCGACGCGCCGCGGGCGATCGTCGCGCTGGTCTCCGGCGACGGTGCCGCCGAGCTGTTCACCGAGGCCGGCGCGGACGTGATCCGCTGCGACGCCGGGATGACCCACGCCGAACTGCTCACCGCACTGCACCGGTTCGAGGGCCGCGAGGTGCTGCTCATGCCCAACGGCGCGCTGCCGACGCCCGAACTGCTCGCGGTGGCCGCGCGCTCCCGGGAGTCCGGCGTGCTGGTGACGCTCCTGCCGACCTCGTCGATGGTGCAGGCGATCGCCGCGCTCGCGGTGCACGACCCCGACGGCCCGGCCGCGGACGACACCTACTCCATGGCCGAGGCCGCCGCCGGCGCGCGGTGCGGGTCCGTCGTGGCCGTCACGGAGGACGCGCTGACGATCCTCGGCCCCTGCGGGCCGGGCGACTACCTGGGGATGGTCGGCGGCGAGGTGGTGGTCCTCGAGGAGGATCAGTACTCGGCGGGAGAGGCTCTCGCCGAACTGTTGCTCGCGACCGGCGGCGACATGGTGACCGTGCTGCTCGGGGACGCCGGCGACGGCGACTTCCCGGACCGGGTGAGCGCCGCGCTGCGGCCCGACCGCCCGGAGGTCGAGGTGATCGGGTACCGCGGCGGACAGGCCGCGAGCGTGCTCGAGATCGGCGTCGAATGACGGGCGCCGCACGCGATCTCACCCTGCAGACGCCGCTCGATCAGGCCCTCGACGCCGAGATCGCCGAGTCCGTCACCGCGGAGCTGGGCGCGGTGACGGTCGGTGACCTTCTGCGGCACTTCCCGTTCCGCTACGAGGGCGGCGCCGTCTCGGACGAGGGCACGCGGCACACCGATCCGCGCGTCGGTGACGACGTGGTGCTGATCGGCACGGTCACGTCGATCACCCCGCCCAAGCCGCACCACCGGGGCAAGAAGATGTTCCGGCTGCAGGTGGTCAACAAGGTGCGCGCCTACGAGGTGACGTTCTTCAACTACCTGCCCAAGCCGATCAAGCCCGACCGCCAGATCCTGCTGATGGGCAGGCTCGGCGAGTTCAACGGGAAGCTCCAGTTGACTCATCCCGACTGGCTGCTCATGCCGGACCGCACCATCACCACCGCGCAGGCGCTGGCGGACAACGAGACCGGGAACACCAAGGCCGGATCGAAGCGGCTCAAGTACGCGGACCTGTCGCTGCTGCTCAAACCGATCGTGCCGATCTACCGCGGCACCAAGAACATGCCGACGTGGTTGATCATGTCGCTCGTGCACGACGTGCTGAAGCGGCTGCGGCCCGTCCCGGAATCGCTGCCGGCGGGGTTCCTCGCGGAGCAGAACATGCCCGGCCTCGACGAGGCCGTCCGCGCCGCGCACGATCCCGACGGACGCGCCGCCGCCACCGCCGCGCAGCGCCGGCTCGCGTTCGACGAGGCCATGGCCATCGAGACCGCGCTCGCCCGCAGGGCGTACGAGGTGGGCACCGTGACGGCGCCCGCCCTCGCCGCGGCCGACGGTCCGCTGCAGGCCGGGCTCCGCAAGCGACTCCCGTTCCGGCTCACCGCCGGCCAGGAGGAGGTACTCGACGAGATCCTCGGCGACCTCGCGAACCCGCACCCGATGACGCGGCTGCTGCAGGGCGAAGTGGGCTCGGGTAAGACGCTCGTGGCGTTGCTCGCGATGCTGGCCGCCGTCGACGCGGGCTATCAGGCCGTGCTGCTGGCACCCACCGAAGTGCTTGCGACGCAGCATCTGCTCTCGATCACCAAGCTGCTCGGTGACCTCGGCCAGGGCGGGCAGCTGGGAGCCGCGGAGGGCGCCACCACCGTGACCCTGCTGACCGGTTCCATGAGCACCAAGGCCCGCCGGGCGGCGCTGCTGCGCATCGTGACCGGCGAGGCGGGGATCGTGATCGGCACCCACGCGCTGCTCGAGGACACCGTGGACTACTTCCGCCTCGGGCTGGTGGTGGTCGACGAGCAGCACCGGTTCGGCGTGGAGCAGCGGGACCGCCTGCGGCGCAGGGGCGGCGGCGAGGGATCCACCGACGAGACCGCCATGCCGCACCTGCTGGTGATGACGGCGACGCCGATCCCGCGCACCGTCGCCCTGGCGCAGTTCGGCGATATGGCCACCTCGGTGCTGCGGGAGCTTCCCGGTGGGCGGCAGCCCATCCAGACCTCACTCGTCGCCGTCGCCAAGAACCCGTCGTGGGTCGACCGGGCCTGGCAGCGGGTCGGCGAGGAGATCGACGCCGGGCGGCAGGTGTACGTGGTGTGCCCCCGGATCGGCGACGACCCCAGCGGCGAGCAGGCCAAGTCCTCGTTCACGGATGAGGACTACGCGTTCGACCAGGCGCCCTCGGCGTCCGCCGGCGGCGGCCCGCCCACGAAGGAGGAGGTCGCCGAGGACAAGGCCGAGGAGCAGCGCAAGACCACCTCGGCGATCGAGATGTACGACCGGTTGACGGCGGGCGAGCTGGGACGGCACCGGATCGCCCTCCTGCACGGCCGCCTCCCCGCCGAGGAGAAGGCCGACGTCATGGCCGCGTTCGCGGCGGGGGAGACCGACGTCCTCGTGGCCACCACGGTGATCGAGGTCGGCGTGGACGTCGCCAACGCGACCACGATGGTGGTGATGGACGCCGACCGGTTCGGCATCAGCCAGCTGCACCAGCTGCGCGGCCGCGTAGGCCGAGGCGGGCTGCCCGGCCTGTGCCTGCTGATCACGGAGACCCAGTCGCAGCGAACGTACGAGCGGTTGGTCGCGGTCGCGGGGACCTCGGACGGGTTCGAACTCGCCCAGCTCGATCTGGAGCACCGCGGCTACGGCGACATCCTGGGTGTGGATCAGTCCGGCCTCGCGCGGCGCCTGAGCTTCCTGGACCTCGCGCGCGACGGTGATCTGCTCTACACCGCGCGCCGGCTCGCGTTCGCGCTGGTGACCGACGACCCGGAGCTGGAGCGGCACACCGCCCTCCGCGACATCAACGCCGTCATCCTCGGTGGCAACCGCGAGGACTACCTGGACAAGGCCTGACGCCGCGCCGGTCGGCCGAGGCCGGTGGCGGCCGGGATCAGCCCGCGCGCGCGGCGGCGAGGGAGGCCAGCTGGGCGCCCCAGAACTCGACTACCTGCTCGCGGCGAGCGGCGTCGTCCGACAACAGGTCCGCGAGCCCCAGGCCGCGCGCGAGGTCGAGGGTGGTCTGCACCGCCCGGCGCGCCTGTTCGTCGTCCTTGTCGAACCCGAGCAGTCGCATGGCGAGGCCGAACACCTCCCGCGAATGCCGGTTCTCGAACGGAAGCATGCGCGCCCGCAGCGCGTCGTCGCTCGCGGCCGCTGTCCACACGTGCAGCGCGGCCTTGAACAGGTCGTCGGTGTAGTACTCGACGATCAGCCGGGCCACGGCGTAGGGACGCTCGGGTCCCTCCGGCACCGCGGCGCCCGCCGTCGCCACGTGTGCGAGCCGCTGCTCGCCCATGTACTCCAGCGCCGCGGTGATGAGGTCCTCGCGGGTGGGGAAGTGGTGCTGCGCCGCACCGCGCGAGACGCCCGCCTGACGGGCGACGCTGCCGACCGTTGTCGCGCTCCAGCCGCGCTCGGCCAGGGACGCGATCGTGGTCTCCAGCAGCCGCTGCCGGGTCTCCCGGCTGCGGGACTGCTGCGGCGCCCGGATGGGCGGACGGAGGGCACTCATTCCCGTCAGCCTAATCCGCGGGGGCGGGCTCGGCCCAGCTCGGCGCGCGCTTCTGCAGGAATGCCGTGATCCCCTCGACGGATTCGGCCGAGCCGAACAACCGCGCGGACTGGTCGGCCAGCGCTTCAGCACGCCGGTCGAAGGACTCCAACACGTCGTGCCAGAGGATCCGCTTGGTCTCCCGCAGGCCCTGCGGGCTGCACAGTTGCAGCTCTGCGAGCTGCTCGGCGACCGCGGCGGCGGGATCATCCACGGCAGCGGTGATCAGCCCGTACCCGGCCGCCTCAGCCGCGCTGAACTTCCGGCCGGTGAGCAGCAGCGTCGACGCGACCCGGGACGGCAGGTGCGGCAGCAGCACCAGCGACACCATCGCGGGCGCCACGCCGATCCGCGTCTCCGTCACGGCGAACGAGGACGCCGGGCCGGCGAACACGAAATCGCACGAGCCGATGAGCCCGAACCCGCCCGCGCGCACGTGACCGTCGACCTGCGCCACGACCGGCTTCGGGCACTCGATGATCCCGCGCATCGCGCCGATCATCGCCAGCGTCCGCGACTTCGGGTCCGAGCCCGCGCCGGAACCGTTCGGCCCGCTCGCCGCGGCCTCCTTGAGGTCGGCGCCCGCGCAGAACGTGGTGCCCGCGTGCGTGAGCACCACGGCCCGCGCGACGTCGTCCCCGGCCGCCCGGTCGAGGCCGGCCTGCAGGTCGGCCAGCAGTCGCGCCGAGATCGCGTTGCGGTTGTGCGGGCTGTCCAGGGTGAGATACGCGGCGCCGCCGCGGGTCTCGTACCGGACCAGGGTGTCCGGGGCTGACTGCTCGCCCATGCGGTCCTCCTAGTAGCTCTTGGGCAGGCCGAGCGAATGCTCGGAGATGAAGTTGAGCACCATCTCGCGGCTCACCGGGGCGATGCGGAACAGGCGCGACGCCACCAGCATCTGCGCGAGGCCGTATTCGGTGGTGAGGCCGTTGCCGCCCAGCGAGTGGATTGCGCGGTCCACGGCCTTGGCGCCGGCCTCGGCGCCCGCGAACTTCGCCATGTTCGCCGCCTCCGCGGCGGCGAACTCCTGGCCGGCGTCGTACAGGGTGGCGGCCTTCTGCAGCATGAGCTTCGCGAGCTCGGTCTCCACCTTGAGCTCCGCCAGCGGGTGCGCGATCGCCTGGTGCGCGCCGATCGGCGTCTTGAACACCGTGCGGCCCTTGGCGTAGTCGACGGCGCGGTCGATCGCGTACCGCGCGGAGCCGACCGCACCCGCCGACGCCATGATGCGCTCGGGGTTGAGGCCCGCGAACAACTGCGCGATCGCGGCGTCGGGTTCGCCGGCGAGCGCATCGGCGGGCAGCCGGACGTCGTCGAAGAAGAGGGTCCACTGCGACTCGGGGAGTCCCACCTCCATGGGGATCTTCGTCTTCTGCAGGCCCGGCGAATCGGTGGGCATGAGGAACAGGGCGGGGCGCAGCTTGCCGGACTTCGCGTCCTCCGTGCGAGAGACCACGAGCACCACGTCGGCCAGCTCGATGCCGGAGATGAAGGTCTTCTGACCCGTGAGGATCCAGTCGTCGCCGTCCCGCCGAGCGGTGGTCGTGATGCGGTGGCTGTTCGAGCCCGCATCGGGCTCGGTGATCGCGAACGCCGCGATCGTCTGGCCCGACGCGATGCCGGGCAGCCAGCGCTTCTTCTGCTCCTCGGTGCCGAACCGGGAGATGATGGTGCCGTTGATCGCCGGGGAGACGACGAGCATCAGCAGCGACGAGCCGACGGCCGCCAGCTCCTCGCCGACGATCCCCAGCTCGTACATCCCGGCCCCGCCGCCGCCGTACTCCTCGGCGATGTTCACGCCCACGAGGCCAAGGTCGCCCGCGGCCCGCCACAGCTCGGTCGGGCCCTCGCCCGACGCGATCTTCTCGCGCATGTACTCGGGGCCGAACTGCTTGCCCAGGTCCGAGACGGTGCTCCGGAGCGCCTGGCGCTCGTCCGACTCGATGACGTCCATGGAAATGCTCACGACTACTCCTGCTCCTCCAGCACGGCGACCACGGCACCGGCATCGATGTTCTGTCCGACCTCGACGTCGATCGAGGTGATGACTCCGTCTGCGGGCGCGCTGATCGCGTGCTCCATCTTCATGGCTTCCATCCACAGCACCGGCTGGCCTGCGGTCACGGAATCGCCCGCCGCCGCGCCGATCCGGGTGATGACGCCGGGCATGGGCGCGAGCAGCGAGCCCGCGGCGGCCGCCGCGTCGCCCGACGGCAGGCGGTTGACGAGGGCGAGGGACGCGGCACCGCGCGGGGTGTCGACCTCCACCACCGTCCGGTCGCCGGCGTACGGGGTCACGGTCACGGTGCGCCGGATCCCGTCGCGCTCGATCGCGACGGTCGCCACGGCACCGTCGTCGGTGACGGACGCGACGGTGCCGCCGCCCTCCCCGCCCGCGGCGACCAGGGTGTCGCCGTCGCCGAACTGCGGCACGAGCGTGCGGGATCCGATGTTCCGCCAGCCCGGGGCGACGTGCGGCAGCGGGCTCGCGGCGGCGTCGCGCCTGTCGAGGACGGCGCCCGCGGCGGTCGCGGCCTCCGCGAGGTCGGCCTCGCCGAGCAGCGGCGCGGACAGCCGCTCCAGGCGCTCGCCGGTGAGGAAGTCCGTCGCGAAATCGCCCGCCCGGAAATCGGCGTCGGCGAGGATCCGGACCAGCAGGTCGCGGTTGGTGGTGAGCCCGTGGATCGACGCCTTGCGCAGCGCGGCCTCCGTGATGGCGAGGGCCTGCGTGCGGGTCGGCGCGTAGCCGATCACCTTGGCCAGCATGGGATCGTAGAAGACCTCCACAACGCTGTCCTCCGGCCAGAGCGCGCTGTCGAGGCGGATACCCGGACGGTCGGGCCCGCTGAACTCGGAGACCACACCCGGCACCGAGAACCGGCGCACCGTGCCCGCCGCGGGGCGCCAGTCGTTCGCGGGGTCCTCGGCGTAGAGGCGCGCCTCGATCGCCCAGCCGCGCGTGGCCGGCGGCTCCGCGGACGGCAGGGGGAGCCCCGCGGCCACGTCGAACTGCAGGCCCACCAGGTCCAGCCCGGTGGTGGCCTCGGTGACCGGATGCTCCACCTGCAGGCGGGTGTTCACCTCGAGGAAGAAGAACTCGCCCTCGTCGGTGGCGAGGAACTCCACGGTGCCGGCGCCGGTGTAGCCGATGGCCTTCGCGGCGTTGGCCGCAGCCTCGTACAGCGCGGTCCGCATCGCCGGGTGGCGCTCCACCAGGGGCGACGGTGCCTCCTCCAGGACCTTCTGGTGGCGGCGCTGGATGGAGCACTCGCGCTCGCCCACGGCCCAGACGGTGCCCTGGGAGTCGGCCATCACCTGCACCTCGATGTGTCGGCCGCGCTCGAGGTAGCGCTCGCAGAACACGGTGCCGTCGCCGAACGCGGACTTCGCCTCGCGCTCGGCGGCCTCGAGGTTCTCGGTGAGCTCGGCGCGGGAGCGGACCACCCGCATGCCGCGCCCGCCGCCGCCCGCCGAGGCCTTGACCAGGACGGGGAAGTCCTTGTCGGACACCTGGTCCGGGGTGAGATTGGTGAGCATCGGTACGCCGGCGTCGGCGAGCCTGGCCTTGGCGGCCACCTTGGAGCCCATGGCGGTGATCGCCTCGGGGGACGGGCCGATCCACACCAGCCCGGCGGCCCGGACGGCCGCGGCGAAATCGGCGTTCTCGGAGAGGAAGCCGTAGCCGGGGTGGATCGCCCGCGCGCCGGTGGCCTGCGCCGCGGCGATGATCTTCTCGCCCTGCAGGTAGGTCTCCGCGGGGGTGTCGCCGGGCAGGCGCACGGCCTCGTCCGCCTCCGCGACGTGCGGGGCGCCCGCGTCCGGATCGGAGTGGACCGCCACGGCGCGCAGCCCGCGGGCGTGGGCCGCGGCGATGACGCGGCGGGCGATCTCGCCGCGGTTCGCGACGAGGACGGAATCGAATGTCGTGTCTGTCATTTCTCGCTCACATCCGGAAGACGCCGAAGGCGTCGGTGCCGTTGACGGGGCCGTTGTGGATGGCCGACAGGGCCATCCCGATCACGGTGCGGGTGTCGCGGGGGTCGATGATGCCGTCGTCGTAGAGCATCCCCGACATGAAGGCGGGCAGCGACTCCTTGTCGATCTGCGTCTCGATCGCCGTGCGCATCCCGTCCACGAACGCGGGATCCATCTCCTGGCCGCGCGACGCCGCGGACGCCGCCGCGACCTCGGTGACCACGTCGGCCAACTGCTTGGCGCCCATCACCGCGGAACGCGCGCTGGGCCAGGTGAACACGAACCGCGGATTGAACGCGCGGCCCGCCATGCCGTAGTGGCCGGCGCCGTAGGACGCGCCCGCGATGAGCGAGATGTGCGGCACCTCGGAGTTGGAGACGGCGTTGATCATCATCGACCCGTGCTTGATCATGCCGCCGCGCTCGTATTCGGCGCCCACCATGTAGCCGGTGGTGTTGTGGATGAACAGCAGTGGCGTGTCGTACCGGTTCGCCAGCTGGATGAACTGCGTCGCCTTCTGCGCCTCCTCGGAGAACAGCACGCCGCGGGCGTTGGCGAGGATGCCCACGGGGTAGCCGTGCAGGTTCGCCCAGCCGGTGGTGAGGGATCCGCCGTAGAGGGGTTTGAACTCGTCGTAGTCCGAGTCGTCCACGATGTGCGCGATGATCTCGCGCGGGTCGAACGGGACCTTGAGGTCGTCGGGGACGATGTCGAGGAGGCCCTCGGCGGCGTACCGCGGCGGCTCGACGACGCCGGACGGGGCGGGGCCCTTCTTGCGCCAGTTGAGCCGCTTGACGATCGAGCGGGCGATGCGCGCGGCGTCCAGCTCGTCGTTGGCCATGTAGTCGCCCAGGCCGGAGACCCGCGAGTGCATCTCGGCGCCGCCGAGCGTCTCGTCGTCGGAGATCTCGCCCGTCGCGGCCTTGACCAGCGGGGGGCCGGCGAGGAATACCTTGGAACGTTCCTTGATCATCACCACGTGATCGCTCATGCCCGGGATGTAGGCACCGCCGGCGGTGGAGTTGCCGTACACCACGGAGATGGTGGGGATGCCCATCTTCGACAGCTGGGTGAGGTTGCGGAACATCGCGCCGCCGGGGACGAACACCTCCTTCTGGGTGGGCAGATCGGCGCCGCCGGACTCCACGAGGGACACCACAGGCAAGCGGTTCTCCTTCGCGATGTCGTTGAGCCGCAGCGACTTGCGCAGCGTCCAAGGATTGCTGGTGCCGCCCTTCACGGTGGGGTCGTTGGCGACGATCATGCACTCGACGCCCTCGATCACGCCGATACCGCCCACCAGGGATGCGCCGACCAGGAAGTCGCTGCCCCAGGCGGCCAGCGGCATGAGCTCGAGGAACGGCGAGGCCGGATCGAGCACGCTGTCGATCCGCTCGCGGGCGGTGAGCTTGCCGCGATCGCGGTGCCGCTGCACGTACTTCTCGCCGCCGCCGGCGAGGGCCTTGTCGAACTCGGTCCCGAGCTCGGCGAGTTTGCCGAGCATCGCCTCGCGGTACGCGGAGGCGTCAGGGGAGGGGGTGCTGCGCAGCACCGTCATGGCTGATGTCCTTCGTGTCGGAGATGGGTCACTTGTAGCCGAGGCGGTTCGCCGCGAGCGTGGTGAGGATCTGGGTGGTGCCGCCGCCGATGCCGAGGATGCGGACGTCGCGGTAGTGCCGCGACACCTCGTACTCGGCCATGTAGCCGTGGCCGCCGAACAGCTGGACCGCTTCGTTCGCGACCCACTCGGCGGTCTCGACCGCCGTGTTCTTGGCGAAGCAGGCCTGGGGCACCAGTTCCGCGGCCGCGGCGGGACCGCCGGAGGCCAGCGCCTCGGTGTACAGATCGGCGACGTGCCGGCTGTAGACGCGGGCGACCTCGGTCTTGCGCCGCATCTCGGTGACGCTGTTCTGCACGGCCTGCCGGGTGATGAGCGGGGCGCCGAAGGTCTCCCGCTCCCGGACCCAGTCGAGGGTGAGGTCGAGGCAGCGCTGGGCGTGCGAGTACGCCTGGACCGCGAGCGCGAGGCGCTCGGTCACGAACGCCGCGCCGATGAGCAGGAAACCGCTGTTCTCGGGGCCGATGAGATTCTCGGCCGGGACCCGCACGTCGGTGAACGAGAGCTCGGCGGTGTCGGAGGCGAGCCAGCCCATCTTCTTCAACGGGGCGCTCACCTCGAACCCGGGAAGCCCCTTGGGGATCACCAGCAGGCTGATGCCGCTCGCGCCCTCGCCGCCGGTGCGCACCGCGGTCACCACCCAGTCGGCACGGACGCCGGACGTGATGAACGTCTTGGCGCCGTTGACGATGTAGGAGTCGCCGTCCCGGCGCGCGGTGGTGGTGAGGTGGCCGACGTCCGAGCCGCCCCCGGGCTCGGTGATGGCGAGCGAGCTGATCTTCTCGCCCGCGAGAACGGGGGCTACCCACTTCTCCTTCTGCTCGTCGGTGCCGGCGAGGATGATGTGCGGCACCGAGATCCCGCACGTGAAGAGGGAGGCGAAGAGGCCGCCGGAGCCGCCGGCCTCGTGCATCGCCTCGCACACCACGAGGGCGTCGCGGGGGTCGCCGCCACCACCGCCCACGGACTCGGGGAAGGAGACGCCGAGCAGCCCCAGGTCGCCCGCCTTGCGATGCAGATCGCGGGGGAGCAGGCCCTCTGCCTCCCACTGGTCGAGATGGGGCAGGATCTCGCGCTGCGTGAACGCGATCACGGTGTCGCGCAGGGCGTGGCGCTCCGGGGTCTCCCAGGCGGTGGTCATGCGGTCTCCTCAGTGGGGGCGGGCAGCAGGGACACGGGCAGGTCGACGTGGCGGGCGCGCAGCCACTCGCCCAGCCCCTTCGCCTGCGGATCGAAACGGTAGCCGTGCGCCACCCCCTTGCCCAACAGGTCCTCGATCACGAAGTTCACGGCCTTGAGGTTCGGCAGCTCGTAGCGGCGGATCGGAAGGTCGGCCGCCTCCGGTAGCAGTTCCCGCACACGGGCTTCGGTGAGGTGGTCGCGGAGCCAGGCGTAGCCCTCGTCGTCCTCCGCCCACACCCCGACGTTGGCGCTGCCGCCCTTGTCGCCGCTGCGCGCGCCGAACACGGTGCCGAGGGGCACGCGGACCGTCGGGCCGCCGGGCCCGGCGGAATCCGCGCCGGGCTGCGACGGGTCGGCCGGGAGCTCCTGCACGACGGCGGGCGGCTCGACGTCGACGACGGTGCCGTCCGGCCGGTGGGCGCGGTGCGGCACATCGGCGTTCGGCACGTAGACGGCCTGGTACACCCCGTAGGGACCGCCCTTGGACGGCGGCGCCATCGGTGACGCGCCGGGGTACGTCGCGAGCACGAGCTCGACGGCGGCGGAGCTGAAGGAGCGGCCGACGCGGTTCGGATCCGGGTCCCACGCCACCGCGGTCAGCGTCGCGGAGGCCGCGGCCTCCGTGGCGGCGTCGGGGTGATCGGTCCGGGCCAGGCGGAACTGCAGGTCCGCGGGAGCCGGGTCGAGTGCCCCGCGCAGCTGGGCCTCGAGTAGCGCTGCCTTGTGCTCGATGTCGAGACCGGTGAGCAAGAAGGCGATCTCGTTGCGGAATCCGCCCAGGGTGGTGGTCGCGACCTTCGTGGTGGCGGGCGGCGCCTCGCCGCGCACGCCGGACACCGCGACCCGGTCGGCGCCGTCCTGGGCGAGCGTCATCGAGTCGAGCCGCAGCGTGACATCGGGATTCGCGTATCGCTGTCCGGTGACCTCGTAGAGCAGCTGCGCGGTGACGGTGCCCACCTCCACGATGCCGCCCGTGCCGGGCTGCTTGGTGATGGCGAACGACCCGTCCTCGGCGATCTCGGCGATCGGGAAGCCCGGGTGCAGGAGCTGCTCGATCGGGTGTCGGTCGAAGAAGGCGTAGTTGCCGCCGGTGGCCTGCGTTCCGCACTCGATGATGTGGCCCGCGGCGACGGCGCCCGCGAGGGCGTCGAAATCTGTGCGTTCCCAGCCGAACTCGGCGATCGCGGGGGCGACGATCACCGACGCGTCGGTGACCCGCCCGGTGATCACGATGTCGGCGCCTGCGCGCAGGCAGTCCGCGATGCCGAAGGCCCCGAGGTACGCGTTGGCCGTCACGGCGTTCGGCACGCCGAGTTCGGCGGACCTGGCGATGAGGTCGTCACCGTCGACCCAGCCGACCGTGAGGCCGGCACCGGCCTCGGCGACCGCCTTCTCCAGGGCGGCGGCGAGGCCGGCCGGGTTGAGGCCGCCCGCGTTGACCACCACTTTGACCCGCTGCTCGGCCAGCGTCTGCAGGTGCGGAGTGATGTGTCGCAGGAAGGTCTTGGCGTAGCCCAGGTCGGCGTCCTTGAGGCGGTCGCGGCCGAGGATCAGCATGGTGAGTTCGGCGAGGTAGTCGCCGGTGATGTAGTCCACGCGCGGGCCGGCGAGGATCTCGCCGAGGGCGGCGGCACGGTCGCCGTAGAAGCCCGAGATGTTGGCGATGCGGATGCTCATGAGGTGCCTCCTTGCGGCGCGCGGCCGGCGCCCGGGGCGCCCGCGAAGCACTGGGCGATCGTGAGCCAGTGCGCCGCGTCGTCGCCGGTGGCCACGAGGTCGGTGTCTGTGACGTTGACCCGCTGGGTGGCGAGCCGGCAGAAGTCCTCGAGCGAGCCGGTGACGCGTTGCGCGGCGTCGCCGGGGCCGAAGGAGAGCTCCGAGCCGTCGGCCGCCACGAGGAACACGTCGAAGGGCTCGGCGGGCGGTGTCTCGCCGTTCACCGTGTAGGCGAAATCGCGGGTCTTGTAGGCGATCTTGGCGACATGGGGCAGGGCCTCGGGGACGTCGAGGGTGACGCCCGCGGCATCCGCCACGTCGAGGCCGTGCGCCCACGTCTCCATGAGCCGCGCGTTCGCCATGGTGGCGGGACGCATGGGCGGGCCGAACCAGGGGAGCGGGGTGCCGGGATCGGCGTCGCGGAGGGCGCCGGCGAGGGCCGCGCGGCCGATGTCCCAGCGACCGCGGAGATCGGGATCGGCGACGACCTCCTCGGCGCCGGCGTCGACGAATCCCAGGGGGTCCGCCATCGCCCGCTTGAGCAGGTCGGCGAACCCGTCGGGGTCGGTGGCGGCGACCAGGGAGACCTCGTCGGTCCAGGTCAGGTGGGCGATCTGGTGGGCCACGGTCCATCCCTCGGCGGGCGTGGGGATCGACCAGTCGTCGATCGCATCGGCGATCGCGGCGACGGCGGCCGACGTGGCTTCGAGCGCGTCGAAGACGGGGGCTGATGTGGGCACGCACCAACTCTGGCATTCACCGACCAAAAAACAAGCAGCAATGCTTGTTTGTGGGGAGCGAGGGCGCCGCGTTCGCCAGGGCGCCCTCAGGGGCAGGTACCGACGGCCCGGTCCACGACCGCCGCCGAGGAGCGGTCGACGGACAGCCGGTACTCCCGGGCCACGAACGCGAACTGCCGTGCGTACTGGCAGTGGAAGCGTTCGTTCGACGGCATCCACCGGCCGGGAGGGGAGTCGCTCTTGTTCTCGTTCGCCGGACCGTCGACCGCCACCAGGTTGCGGGGATCGTTGGCGAACCGGGTGCGCGTGGCGTCGTCCCAGGACCACGCGCCCATGTCCCAGGCGTACGCGAGCGGGACGATGTGGTCGATCTGCACCTTCGCCGATGTCTTCTGCCCGCGCTGGAACCGCATCGTCGTACCGCTGTAGGGGTCGGCCAGTACACCCGTGGCCACGGCCGCCGGGCATCCCGAGGTGCGGACGTGAGTCTTCTCCGTCAGGTCCCGGTTCAGCACGTCGTTGCGGGTGTCGCAGCCGTTGTGCCCCTGCGGCGCCGACTGGTCGTCGGTCCACGCCTCCCCGAACGCGGCCCGGCGGTAGCGTTCGGGCGCCCGCTCCCGGGCCGCGACGATCGCGACGCCGGCCAGCGGCGCACCGTCGGGCGGCGCCGCCGACGGTGCCGCGGTGCCGGCGACGACGGACCCGCCCGAGCGGTCCGACCACGCCCCGACGGCGACGGCCACCGCCGTGAGTGCGGCCGCGACGAGCGCCACCCACGTGCGGCGCGCGAGACGGCGCGGCGATCTCCGGCGGGACATGGCCGGAACGTAGCACCGGGCACCGACACGTATCCTCGATCCATGAGCACGCCCACCGCACAGGACGCCGATCTCACCGCCGTGACCGCCGCGGTGGAGGATGCCGCCCGCGCCGCCCGCGCCGCCTCGAAGCAACTGGTCACCCTCACCACCGAGCAGAAGAACGCCGCGCTGCACGCCGCCGCCGACGCGCTGCTGGCGAACAAGGACCGCATCCTCGCCGCCAACGCGGAGGACGTGGAGCGCGCCCGCGCCGCGGGCACCGAGGAGTCGCTCGTGGACCGGCTGGCGCTCAACGAGTCCCGGGTCGACGGCATCGCGTCGGGTCTGCGTCAGGTGGCCGGGCTGCCGGACCCCGTCGGAACCGTGCTGCGCGGCTCCACGCTGCCCAACGGCCTCGAGCTGCGGCAGGTCGCCGTGCCCCTCGGCGTCGTGGGCATCGTGTACGAGGCACGGCCCAACGTCACCGTCGACGCCTTCGGCCTCACCCTCAAGTCCGGCAACGCCGTGCTGCTGCGCGGTTCCAGCTCGGCCGCGTCGAGCAACGCCGCGCTGGTGGAGATCCTGCGTGAGTCGCTCACCGCCTCCGGCATCACCCCGGACGCCGTCGCACTGCTGTCCGCGGAGTCCCGCGCCAGCGTCACCGCGCTCATCCGCGCCCGCGGCCTCGTCGACGTGGTGATCCCGCGCGGCGGCGCCGGCCTCATCGCGGCCGTCGTGCGCGACGCCACCGTGCCGACCATCGAGACCGGCGTGGGCAACTGCCACGTGTACGTGCACTCCGCGGCGGATCAGGACATGGCCGAGCGGATCGTCGTGAACGCCAAGACCCGCCGCCCCAGCGTCTGCAACACCGTCGAGACCGTGCTCGTGGACCGCGCGCTGGCCGACACCTTCCTGCCGCGCCTGCTGGGCACCTTCCAGGCCGAGGGGGTCGTGGTGCACGGCGACGAGGAGGGCATGGTGCCCGCCACCGACACCGATTGGGCCGACGAGTACCTCAGCCTGGACGTCGCGGTGAAGCTGGTCGAGGGTCTCGACGGCGCCGTCGCGCACATCGACCGCTTCGGCACGGGCCACACCGAGGCCATCGTCACCGACGACCTGTCCGCCGCGCGCGCCTTCACCACCCGCGTGGACGCCGCCGCCGTGATGGTCAACGCCTCCACCGCCTTCACCGACGGTGAGCAGTTCGGCTTCGGCGCCGAGATCGGCATCTCCACCCAGAAGCTGCACGCACGCGGCCCGATGGGCCTCCCGGAGCTCACCTCCACCAAGTGGATCGCCTGGGGCGACGGACATGTCCGACCCCGCTAACGACGGGCCGAGCGCGGGGTAGGTTGTCGCCATGGCAATCAACGAGTCACTCGAATTCGACATCGACGCCCCGGTCACGCTCGTGCTGGACACGCTCGCCGACGTCGACGCGCTGCCGGACTGGTCCTCCGCGCACAGCAACGTCAAGGTGGTCGAACGCGACGCCAACGGGCGGCCCAGCGTGGTGGACGCGTCCGTCGGCCTCATGATGTTCAGCGACAACCTGACGTTCGATTACGTCTTCACCGACACCAGCTGCAAGTGGGACACCCGCAACGAGGGCATCGCCGTGCGCAGCCAGGGCGGCATCTACGAGCTGTCCCCGAAGGGTGACGACCAGACCCACGTCAAGGTCACCATGTACCTCGACCCCAAGGTCAAGGCGCCCGGCTTCGTGGTGAAGAAGGGCATCAAGGTGGCCATGGACATCATCAAGAACGGCCTCACCAAAGAGGTCATGAAGCGCAAGAACGCCTGACGACGGTGCCGGGCCTCGCCCACGGCGGCGCCCGTCGGACCCGGCTACATTGTTGCAATGGCAATCAATGAGAAGGTCGAGTTCGAGATCGACGCCCCGGCAGCGCTCGCCTACGCCACGCTGCTGGACGTGGAATCGCTGCCCGAGTGGTCGTCCTCGCACAAGAGCGTGACGGTCGTCGAGCGCGATGAGGCCGGCAACCCGAGCCTCGTCGAGGTGGAGGCCGGCATGGTCGGCATCAGCGACAGCATGCGCTTCCGCTACGAGTTCACGCCGCAGACCAAGGTGTCCTGGCGGTCCGAGGGCGAGGGCAAGGCGGTCCGCGCCCAGGGCGGGTCCTACCTGCTCACACCACTCGCAGACGATCGAGTGCGCGTGTTGTGCGATATGAACATCGACCTCAAGATCAAGCTGCCCGGCTTCGTCGTGAAGAAGGGTGTGAAGATGAGTGCAGAGATCGCGTCGAAGGGCTTCGAGAAGGAGGTCCTCAAACGGAAGGCTGCACGCTGAGCATCGACACCACGACCCCGGCCCCGACGGCGCTGTTCACCAGCGTCGACGACGTCGCCGCGGCTCTCCGCGAGACGGGCTACATCCCGTCGACCGCGACCGCGACGGCCGTGTTCCTCGCCGACCGGCTCGGCAAGCCCCTCCTCGTGGAGGGGCCCGCCGGCGTCGGCAAGACCGAACTGGCCCGCGCCTGCGCCCAGGCCCGCGCGGCCCGGTTCGTCCGCCTCCAGTGCTACGAGGGCATCGACGAGGCGCGCGCCCTGTACGAGTGGAACCACGCGAAGCAGATCCTCCGGATCCAGTCCGCCGGCCCGTCGGGCGGCGACTGGGACGAGACCAAGGAGGACGTGTTCGCCGAGGAGTTCCTGCTGCCCCGGCCCCTGCTGCAGGCCGTGCGGGAGAGCGGACCGTCGGTCCTGCTCATCGACGAGGCCGACAAGGCGGACCTCGAGTTCGAGGGGCTCCTCCTGGAAGTGCTCTCGGACTACGCGGTGACGGTGCCCGAGCTGGGCACCATCGTCGCCGAGCGCAAGCCGCTGGTGTTCCTCACCTCGAACGCCACCCGCGAGCTGTCGGAGGCGCTCAAGCGCCGCTGCCTCTACCTGCACATCGACTTCCCCGATGCCGAGCTGGAGCTGTCGATCATCCGCAGCCGCGTCCCCGACCTGTCGGTCGAGGTGGCGCAGCAGCTGCTCCGGGTGATCGCGACCCTGCGCGGCCTCGACCTGAAGAAGAAGCCGTCGGTCTCCGAGACGCTCGACTGGTGCCGCACGCTGCTGGCCCTCGGCGTCACGGGATCCGCCAGCGGGTCCATCGACAAGGCGGCGCTCGCCGCGACCCTCGGCGTGGTGCTCAAGCACAAGGTCGACATCGAAACCGCCTCGGCGGCACTGGGATTGTAGGTAACCACGATGGCCTCGGCACCGAGCCCCGCGGGGACACCGCTCGATCAGCACCTGCATGCGTTCGTGCGGGCGCTGCGCTCCAAGGGGCTCTCGATCGGCCCCGGCGAGGCGATCACGGCCGCCGAGGTGCTCACGGTGCTCGACCTCGCCGACCGCGCCCAGCTACGGGAGGGAATGGCGGCGGTGCTGCTGCGGGAGCAGATGCACCGCAAGGCCTTCGACGTGATCTTCGACCTCTACTTCCCGGTGCGCGGCGGATTCGGGACCGAGGGGCCCGCGTCCGGCTCGGGTGACGGCGGCGACGGGGGCTGCGAGGGCACGGCCGGCGACGCCGACCCCGCACGGATGCCCGGCGAGCAGCCGGATCCCGATGAGGTCCGCGAGGCGCTGCGCCAGGAGGCGGTCGCCGCACTCGTCGCGGGTGGTGACCACGACGGGATCGCCAGCCAGATCGTGGAGCAGCTCGGCCAGTACCAGTCCGCGACCGGCGGCGCGTACTCCTCGTACCAGGCGCTCAAGGCCCTCAACCCGCAGACGCTCATCGCCGCCATCGCGAACGGACTGCTCGCCGCCGCGGGCGAGGACGGCGCGGAGCCCGGCGGCTTCGAGTACGAATCCGCGCGCCGCGTCGCGCGGGCCCGCGTCGCCGCGCTCACCGAGCGGGTCACCGAGCTCACGTCCGTCGCCATGGCCGCCCGACGGGGCCCCGAGGCCGTCGTCGAATACGCTGCGCCCGTGCTGCCGGAGAACGTCGCCTTCTTCGCCGCCACCCGCAGCGAGCTGCACCGCATGGAGCAGACGGTGCGCCCCCTGGCCAGGCAGCTCTCCACCCGGCTGCTGGTGCGCCGCCGCCGCGCCCGCCGCGGGCCGATCGACCTGCGCCGCACACTTCGCAAGTCGATGTCGACGGGCGGAGTCCCGATCGATCTGGCGCACCGTCGGCCCCGGCCCACCAAGCCCGAGCTCGTGCTCCTGTGCGACCTGTCCGGTTCGGTCGCCGGCTTCTCCAACTTCACGCTGCTGCTCACGCACGCGCTCAGCGCGGAGTTCTCCAAGATCCGGGTCTTCGGCTTCGTCGACGCCGTGGACGAGATCACCGACTACATCGACCCCAGTCGCACGCTCACCGTGGACACGGTGGTCGACATGTTCGACCGGGTGATCCGCGAGACCAAGGTGGCCCGGTTCGGCGGCTCCGACTACGGGAACATGCTGCGCACCTTCGTCCGCGAGTTCCCCGACGCGGTCACGCACCGCGGCACCCTGCTGATCCTGGGCGACGCCCGCTCCAACCACACCGACCCCGCGCGCGGCGAGCTCGCGGAGCTCGTCGAGCAGGCCCGTCACGCGTTCTGGCTCAACCCCGAGCGGAAGGCGTCGTGGGGAACCGGGGATTCTGTGGCCGACGAGTACGGCCGGATCATCGACATGTACGAGTGCCGCACCGCGGGACAGCTCGCCGACGTCATCGGGAGGCTGCTGCCCGTCTGAGGCCGCGGACCGCCGAATAGGATCAGATCCCATGTCTCACGACCGCACGCACCCAGGGGCGACGCCCGCCGCCGCGCGCCGGCGCCGGGTCGGCGTCATGGGCGGCACGTTCGACCCCGTCCACAACGGTCACCTGGTGGCCGCGAGCGAGGTCGCCGACCGGTTCGACCTCGACGAGGTGGTGTTCGTCCCCACCGGCAGGCCGTGGCAGAAGGACGACGTGACGCCCGCCGAGGACCGCTACCTGATGACGGTCATCGCCACCGCCTCGAACCCGCAGTTCTCGGTGAGCCGCGTCGACATCGAACGCGGCGGCGACACCTACACCGTGGACACGCTGCGCGACCTGCGCGCCCAGACCCCGGACAGCGACCTGTTCTTCATCACCGGAGCCGACGCCCTCGCCTCCATCCTCAGCTGGCAGGACTGGGAGGAGCTGTTCGGGCTCGCCACCTTCGTGGGTGTCTCGCGGCCCGGGTACCACCTCGCCGCCGATCACCTCTCCGACGTGCCGCGGGATAGATTGTTCCTCGTGGAGGTGCCCGCCCTGGCCATCTCGTCGACCGACTGCCGCGCGCGCGCCGACTCGGGGCGGCCCGTCTGGTACCTCGTGCCCGACGGCGTGGTGCAGTACATCGCCAAACGAGGGCTGTACCAGAGCCATCCGGAGACCCCGGCCAAGAACCTGAACCCAGGAGGATCATGACCGCATCTACCGCCGCCCGCGAGATGGCCGCCATCGCGGCCCGCGCCGCGGACGACAAGCTCGCCACCGACGTCGTGGTGCTCGACGTCTCCGAGCAGCTCGTGCTCACCGAGGCGTTCGTCATCGCGTCCGCCGGGAACGAGCGGCAGGTCTCATCGATCGTCGAGGAGGTGGAGGACAAGCTCCGCGAGGCCGGCTTCAAGCCGACCCGCCGCGAGGGCGCCCGGGAGGGCCGCTGGGCCCTGCTGGACTTCCTCGACATCGTGGTGCACGTCTTCCACCAGGACGAGCGTGACTACTACGCGCTCGAGAAGCTGTGGAAGGACTGCCCGCACATCGAGGTCGAGGGGCTCGGCGAGCACGCCGGCGAGGACGCCGCGAGCGGTGACGCCGAGGCGGGCGAGGACGCCTGATGCGGGTGGAGGACGGGCTGGACTCGTCGGTCGAGCGGCTCACGCCCGTCGTCCGGCGCCTCATCCTGCTGCGGCACGGCCAGACCGCGTCGAACGCCGAGGGCCGGATGCAGGGCCAGCTGGACACCGACCTCACGGAACTCGGCCGCCGGCAGGCTGCCGCTGCCGCCGCCGCGCTCGCCGACCGAGAGCCCCTCGTCATCCTGAGCTCCGACCTGCGCCGCGCCCGCGACACCGCGGACGCGCTCGGCGCCGCGACCGGCGTCACCGTCGACACCGACCCCCGGTTGCGCGAGACCATGCTGGGCGACTGGCAGGGCATGACGCACGCCGAGGTCGACGCCTCGATGCCCGGAGCGCGGCTGCGGTGGCGCGACGCCCCGGAGTGGGCGCCGCCCGGCGGCGAGGCCCGTGTGGACGTGGCGGCCCGTTCGTTCCCGCTCGTCGGCGAACTGATCGCGAACCTCCCCGAGTGGGGCGACAGCGAGCGGCCCGTCGTCCTGGTGGCGCACGGCGGCCTGGTCGCGGCACTCACCGCCCGGCTGCTCGACCTGCCCGTGACGTCGTGGCCCGTCCTCGGCGGCCTCGGTAACTGCAGCTGGGTGCAACTGTCCGGGCACGGCGACGAGCCGCGCTGGCGGCTGGACGTGTGGAACGCCTCCGCAGACGTCGATCCCCGGCCCGCGCCCGAGGTCCAGTGAGCGACGTCCGATGACCGGCACCCTGCTCGTGCTCAGCGATTCGCTGGGCTTCTACGGACCCGAGGGCGCCCTGCCCGCGACCGACCCGCGGATCTGGCCCAACCTCGTGGCCGAGGAACTCGGCCTGCGGTGCGAGCTGTTCGCCCGCGTCGGCTGGACCACCCGCGACGGGTGGTGGTGCGTGTCCCAGGACCCCCGGGTCTGGGCCGCGGTGCCGGACGTGCGGGCCGCGGTGCTCGCGCTGGGCGGGATGGATTCACTGCCCTCGCCGGTGCCGACGGCACTCCGCGAGCAGATCCGCTACCTGCGGCCCGCTGCCCTCCGCGCCCGCGCCCGCGACGGGTACGCGGTGATCCAGCGCGTGTTCTCCCCGGTGGGCTGGCCCATGGCGCTGCCGCCGAAGGTCACCGCCGAATACCTGGGCAAGACCTACGACGCGATCGCCGCACTACGGCCGGAGGCGCCCGTCGCCGTCATGGGGCCGGCCGTGCACCGGACCCGCGCGTACGCGTACGCGCAGCCCGGCTGGGCGGCGACCGATGCGGCCATGCGGGAGTGGGCCGACGGTGCCGGAGTGCCGTTCGTCCCCGTCCGTGACCTGTGCGAGTGGTCGTTCGACCTGGGGATCAATAACATCGACGGAATCCATTGGTCGTTCGAGATGCATGAGCAGGTGGCGCGGCGCGTGCTGCGCGGCCTGCACGCAGCGGAGGGGAGTACGTCGTGAGCGTTGTCGTCGTCACCGACGCCTCCGCGGCGATCGCCCCCGCGCGGATCGAGGAGCTGGGCATCCACGTTCTGCCCCTGCACGTCCTCTCCGCCGACGGCGAGTTCATCGACCACGGCACCGGATACTCCGCGGAGCGCTTCGTCAAGGAGGGCGTGACCACGTCGGGGCCGTCGGCCGGTGAGGTCCGCGAGGTGCTCGAGGCCGCCGTCGCGCGGGCCGGCGGCGACGGGGTCGTCGTGATCACCATGAGCTCGCACCTGAGCTCCACGTACTCGACGGCTGTCGCACAGGCCGCCCTGCTGGACGCCGGCATCACCGTGATCGACTCCCGCAGCATCGACATGGCCATGGGTTTCGGCGTGCTGGAGGCGGCACGCCTCGCGGCCGCGGGCGCAGACTCCGAGACCATCGCCGGGGCCGCGCAGCAGGTGCTGGACTCCTCCGACGGCTTCTTCTGCGTGGCGAAGCTGGATCACCTCCGCGCCGGAGGGCGGGTCAGCGCGCTCGCGGCCCTGCTCGGCGGCGCGCTGCAGATCGTGCCGGTGTTGCGGCTCGCGGACGGGCGGATCGTGTCCGAGAAGAAGACCCGCACCGTGACCCGCGCCCGGGATCAGCTCGCGGCGCTCGCGGCGCAGCACATCGGCGACCGGCCTGCCCGGATCGCGGTGCACCACGTCGAAGCGCCGGAGGCCGCGGCGAAGGTCGCCGAGCAGGTGCGCGCCGAGTTCCCGCAGATCGCGGAGCTGGTGGTCGGCCCGTTCGGCGGCACCATCGCCGCCCACCTCGGTCCGGGTGCGGTCGGGGTCGCGGTCGCGATCGCCCTCCCCGAGCAGTAGCCGGGCCCTAGCACGGAGCACCGTCACGGACGGCGCGTACGGACCCGTCATCCACAGGTTCGGGGTTATCCACAGGTGGCCCGTTCCGGCGCCTTCCGGGCCGGTTTCCGGCGGGGCGCCCGCATACGGTGCGGACATGGACACCGAGGACGGCACCCGGCGGGACCGGGACGAGGCGGGCGCGGCGCCCGTGGGGCGGGACCAGGTTTTCGCGCGGCCGGCGTGGTTGGGCGATTTCGCCGATCCCGACGACGATCCGCCGCCGCGCGGCGCGCGAGCGGAAGGCGACGACCTCTGGGACGAGGAGCCGACGGGGTGGCGGGCGACCGTCGACCGGGTGCGGACCACGCCGCGGGCGGCGATCGCGCTCATCGTGGTCGGGGTGATCGGCGCGATCGTCGCGGCGGTCGCGGTACTCGGCCCGTCCGACGGTGCCGAATCCGGTCCGTACCCGGTGGTGGACTTCGCGGGGGCCGCGTCGTCGGCGTCCCGCGGCCCGTCCGCGGCCGGGCGGCCGACACCGCCCGCTGCGTCCGCGAGCGCCGTGCCCACGACCGCCGCGCCGACGGAGCTGGTGGTCGCCGTCGTGGGGCTGGTGCGCGCCCCGGGGCTGCACCGATTGCCGCCGGGCTCCCGCATCGCCGACGCGCTCGCCGCCGCGAAGGGGGCCCTGCGGGGCGCCGACACCGCGGGCCTCAACCTGGCGCAGCAGCTGCGCGACGGCGACCAGGTCGTGGTGGGCGTCGTCGACAAGAAGGCGGGGGTCTCGCTGCGCAGCGCGGTGCTCTCCGGCGCCGCCGGCCCCGGGGCCGGCGGCGCGGAATCCGGCACCCCGGCTGCGGCGCCCACGTCGGGTGCGGCGGGCGGCACGGTGAACATCAACACCGCGAACGCCGCGGAACTGGACCGCCTGCCCGGCGTGGGGGAGGCCACGGCGGCGGCCATCATCGAATACCGCGAGAAGAACGGCCCTTTCGCATCCGTCGACGATTTGGCGAAGGTCAGCGGTATCGGCGACGCGAAGCTCGCCCGCATCAGGCCGATGGCCTCGGTGTGACGTGCGCGAGCGCACCGACCTCCGCCTTCTGCCCGCGTCCGTGATCTGTTGGACCGTGGCGACGATCGCGCTGGACTCGTCCGCGGTGGCGTGGTCCGCGGCCGGGGTGCTGGTGGCGTGCGCCACGCTCGCCGGGACGGCCGCGCGGCGGGCCGCCAGTACCCGGCCGGGCGTCAAGGCGGTGTGCGTGGCGCTGGCGGCCGCCACGGGCCTCGGCGCGGGCGTAGCGGTGTCCGTGGCCGTCCGGGTGCACGCCCGCGAGCGGGCCCCGATCGCCGGATTCGACGGCGCGGGAACGGTTCCCGTGGTCGTCGAGGTGGACGAATGGCCGCGGCAGCGCAGCGGCGACCCCGGCGGACACCTGGACGCGTCGCGGATGCTCGTGGCCGGCACGGCACTCGCCGTGCGGACCGATCGGGAGATCCCGGTCGCCGGCGCGGTGCTCCTCCTCGGCAGCACCGTCGACCTCGGCGCGCTGACGCCGGGGGAGCGGGTGGCCGTCCGGGCCACGGTGCTGCGGAGCACCCGCCCCGGGCTCGTGGCCGCGGTCCTCGTCGGATCCGGCCGCCCGACGGTCCTCCAGCGGGCACCGCCGCACTTCCGGACCGCCGCGCGGGTCCGCGCGGCGTTCGCCGCCGTCGCGGCGAACGCGCTCCCCGTCGACCAGGCGGGCCTGCTGCCGGCGCTCGTGCTCGGCGACGAATCGTCGACCCTGCCGACGGTGCGCGGTGACTTCCAGGACGCCGGGCTCACGCACCTGACCGCGGTGTCAGGGGCCAACTTCGCGATCGTCGCGCTGTGCGTGCTGGGGCTGTGCGCGGCCGCGGGTTTGCCGCTGACAGCGCGGGCGGCGGTCTGCGCCGTCGCGATCGTGGGCTTCGTCGGCCTCGTGGGCCCGACGGGGTCGGTCGTGCGGGCGGCGGTGATGGGCCTGGTGGGGGTGGCGGCGCTCGCGCTGCGGCGGGGCCGCCAGCCGTTCGTGGCACTGCTCGCGGCGATCGTGGTCCTCGTGCTGGTGCGGCCGGCGTTGGCGCGGGACATCGGGTTCGCGCTGTCGGTGGCGGCGACCGCGGGCCTGGTGCTGTGGGCGCCGGTGGTGCGGGACCGGTTGGTGTCGATGCGGGTGCCGGACGTTCTCGCGGGCCTCGTGGCGGTGACGGTGGTGGCGCAGGTGGTGACCATGCCGTTGGTGGTCGCGTTCTCGGGGCGGGTTCCGGTGGGCGGTGTGGTGGCGAATCTGTTGACGGGACCGGTGATTCCGGTGATCACGATCGCCGGCACGGTTGCGGCCGTGGCGGCGCCGGTTCTCGCGGCGCCCGCGGAGTTGGGGGTCCGGGCGACGGGGCCCGAGCTGTGGTGGGTGATCGCGGTGGCGCGGCGGTGCGCCCGGTGGGGTGTGGTCGAGGTGCCGGGCGGAGCGGGAGCAGGACTGCTGCTGGTCGTGGCCTGCATCGTCGTCGGTGGGGTCTGGCAGCATAGGAGCCGTGGTGGAGAACGCGCGCGTACACGTCGTGGTGGGGACCGAGGGCCTCCTGGTGGAGCGGGCGGTCGGCGCGCTGGTGGAGTCGGCGCGCGCGGGAGCGGGTGACGCGGGCGCCCTGGCGGGTGAGTCGGTGCCCGTCACCCGGATCCGCGCGGGGGACGTGGACCAGTCCGAGCTCGCCGAGCTGCTGAGCCCGTCGCTCTTCGCCGAGGAGCGGATCGTGGTGCTCGAGGCCGCCGCCGAGGCGGGCAAAGCACCCGTCGACCTGATCGTGGAGGCCGCGAAGAACCCGCCGGACGGCATCACGATGGTGATCGAGCACAGCGGCGGCGGCCGCGCGAAATCGATGGTCGCCGCGCTGAAGAAGGCGGGGGCCGACATCGTGGAGGTGCCCACCATCACGTCGGCGAGGGACCGCACGGACTTCGCCAAGTCCGAGTTCCGGGCGCAGAAGGTGCGCGTCTCCGACGAGCTGGTGGACCTGCTGGTGGACTCCGTGGGCAAGGATCTGCGCGAGCTCGCCGCCGCCATCGCCCAGCTCGTGGCGGACACCGGCGGGCGCGTCGATCTGGCCGCCGTGCACCGGTACTACGCCGGCCGGGCCGAGGTCACCGGGTTCGAGATCGCGGACAAGGCCGTCGCGGGCCAGACCGCTGCCGCGCTGGAGGCGTTGCGTTGGGCGCAGCACCGCGGCACCCCGCACGTGCTCATCGCCGATGCCCTGGCGGACGCGGTGCACTCGGTGGCCCGGATCCGCGGCCTGGGCCGCACCCCCGACCAGTACCGGGACGCGGGCGAGCTCGGAATGGCCCCGTGGAAGGTGAAGAAGATGACGCAGGTCGCCCGCCGCTGGCGGGCGGAGAACGTGGCGGGCGCGCTGCAGGCGGTCGCCGCGGCCAACGCGGACGTCAAGGGCCAGGCCGCCGATCCGGACTACGCGCTCGAGGTCGCGGTCCGCAAGGTCGCCACGTACGCCTCCTGACCGCGCCTCGCGACGGTTCGGCACCGCGCACCGTCGAACCCGGTGCGGAAACGCGAAAACCGCGCCGCTCCTGCTCCCGGCTCGCGTGGTGCCGGAGGAGGATGCGGCGCGGTGATACGCGCGTCTAGCGGAGGATCAGAGCTTGTTCAGCGCCACGGCCAGGGCCGACTTCTTGTTGGCGGCCTGGTTGGCGTGGATGACGCCCTTGCTGGCGGCCTTGTCCAGCTGACGGCTGGTGCTCAGCAGCAGCTCGCCGGCCTTGCCCTTGTCCCCGGCCTCGACGGCCTCACGGAAATGGCGGATGGAGGTACGCAGCGACGACTTGGTCGACTGGTTGCGCAGGCGGTTGCGCTCGTTGGTCTTGATCCGCTTCATCTGGGACTTGATGTTGGCCACGCGTCAAACTCTCTTGTCACTCGAAAAGGCATTACGACAGCCGGTACTGACTGCCGACGTACCAGGTTACCAGCGGGGGTGGGACAACCCAAATCGCAGAGCGGCTTCTTGCCATGTACGGCACGATGGTGCGGGTGACCCCGCAGAAACAGGCCAAGCCCACCCGGCGACCGGCCACCCCCCGACTGTCCGACGACGCGCGGCTGTTCGCGGGGTACGACGAGGCATCGTCGTTCGGCCACGCCTTCGACGAGATGTTCGCCGAGGACGGCACCGTGCGATCGCCGTACAAGCGGATCTTCACCGCGCTCTCCTCCTCGGACGAGGCCGATCTGGCGGCGCGCGTCGACGCGCTGGGTACCGCGTTCATCGACCAGGGCATCACGTTCTCCCTGGAGGGACGCGAACGCCCGTTCCCGCTGGACCTGGTGCCGCGCGTGATCGCCGCAGCGGAGTGGAACCGGTTGGAGAAGGGCATCAAGCAGCGGGTGCAAGCGCTGGAGATGTTCCTCGACGACGTGTACTCGGAGCAGGAGATCCTGCGCGACGGGGTGGTTCCGAAGCGGCTGATCACCTCGTGTCAGCACTTCCACCGGCAGGCGGCGGGGATCCGTCCTCCGAACGGGGTGCGGATCCACGTATCGGGCATCGACCTGATCCGCGACGCGGAGGGCACCTTCCGGGTGCTGGAGGACAATCTCCGGTCGCCGTCGGGTGTGAGTTACGTCATGGAGAACCGGCGGACCATGGCGCAGGTCTTCCCCGACCTGTTCCTCAAGCATCGGGTGCGGGCCGTCGCCGACTACAGCTCGCACCTGCTGCGCGCCCTGCGGAATTCGGCCGCGTCCAACGAGGGCGACCCCACGGTGGTGGTCCTCACGCCGGGCATGGCCAATTCGGCGTACTTCGAGCATTCGCTGCTGGCCCGGCAGATGGGTGTGGAGCTCGTCGAGGGGCGTGACCTCTTCTGCCGCGACAACGTGGTCTACATGCGCACCACGAGCGGTGAGCAGCAGGTGGACGTGATCTACCGCCGCATCGACGACGACTTCCTCGACCCCATGCAGTTCCGGCCCGATTCGGTGCTCGGCGTCGCGGGCCTGCTCAACGCCGCCCGTGCCGGGAACGTGGTGATCAGCTCCGCGGTCGGCAACGGCGTCGGCGACGACAAGCTCACCTACACCTACGTGCCGGACATCATCGACTACTACCTCGGCGAGAAACCGCTGTTGCAGAACGTCGACACGTGGCGGTGCTGGCTCGACGACGAGCGCGAGGAGGTGTTCGACCGCATCGATGAGCTGGTGATCAAGCCGGTGGAGGGCTCGGGCGGTTACGGCATCGTCTTCGGCCCCGACGCGACGGAGAAGGAGCTGGCCACGCTGCGGCGCAAGGTGGCCGCCGATCCGCGCGGCTGGATCGCGCAGCCGGTGGTCCAGCTGTCGACGGTGCCGACCAAGATCGGCGAGGAGGCCCGGCCGCGGCACGTGGACCTGCGGCCGTTCGCGGTGAACGACGGTGACGACGTGTGGGTGCTGCCCGGCGGCCTGACCCGCGTGGCGCTGCCGGAGGGCTCGCTGGTGGTGAACTCCTCGCAGGGCGGCGGCTCGAAGGACACCTGGGTGCTCGCCGCCCGGTCCTCCGCCGCCGAGGCCGAGCTGGAGGGCGCCGAGGTGGTGCCGTCGCGCGACCTCGCCGAGCAGCAGCAGGTGGAGCTGGGGCCCGAGCTGACCACGCAGGACCAGCAGCAACAGCAGGCGACGGAGTACCAGGAGGCCGGACATGCTCGCTCGTAACGCCGAGGCGCTGTACTGGATCGGCCGGTACTCCGAGCGCGCCGACGACACCGCCCGCATGCTCGACGTGACGGTGCACCAGTTCCTGGAGGACATCACCGTCGACGAGGACCGGGTGTCCCGGCAGCTGGTGCGGGTGCTCGGCATCCCCGAGCCGCCCGCGGACCAGCCCCTGGACCTGCGCGCCCTCACCGAGGTCGTGGCCTACAACCGGGATCCCGGCAGTGGCTCGATCGCGGCGAGCGTCGCCGCCGCCCGCGAGAACGCCCGCGGCGCACGGGAAGTCACCTCGTCGGAGATGTGGGAGTGCCTCAACTCCACGTACAACGGGCTGGCGGAGCGGGAGCGGGCGGGGCGACGGCTGGGCCCGCACGAGTTCCTCAACTACATCAAGAACCGCGCCGCGATGTTCTCCGGCCTCACCGACTCCACGCTGTCCCGCGACGAGGGTTATCAGTTCCTCCTGCTGGGCCGCTCGATCGAGCGCATGGACATGACGGTGCGGTTGCTGCTCTCCCGCGCGGGTGACCGGGCCAACTCGCCGACGTGGGTCACGGTGCTCCGCGCGACCGGCGCCCACGACACCTATCTGCGCACGTACCGCGGCGTCCTGGACGCCACCCGGGTCGTCGAGTTCATCCTGGTCGACCGGCTGTTCCCGCGGTCGGTGATCCACGCGCTCACCACCGCGGAGGAGTGCCTCAACGCGATCGAGGGTGGCCGGGAGGGTCGCCTCGGCACCCGCACCGAGGCGCAGCGGCTCTTGGGACGCGCCCGTGGCGAACTCGAATTCCTCGCTCCTGGTGAACTTCTCGACGATCTGCAGCGCCGCCTGGTGGCCCTGCAGGAACTCGGTCACGCCGCGGGTGAGGCCATCACGGCCCGCTACTTCCACGTCACGCCGTACGTGGCCTGGACCGACGCCCGCGCTCGGGGCGGGATCGACACCATCCTGGAGGGGGAGCTGTGAGCTGGCGTCTTCGAGTCGTGCACTCCACCGGATTCGGCTACAACGCACCGGTCACATCGTCGTACAACGAGGCGCGCCTGACGCCGCGATCGGACCAGCGGCAGAATGTGATCCTCAACCGAGTCGAGACCGTCCCGGCGACCCGTGCCTACCGGTACACCGACTACTGGGGCACCGCCGTCACCGCGTTCGACCTGCACGCGCCGCACACGGCGCTGGAGGTGACCGGGGCGTCCGTCGTGGAGACCGACGCCCCGGAGGAGGCGGAGGAGACGATCGCCTGGGAGGAACTGGGCACGGACCAGGTCCGGGACCGCTACGACGAGGTCCTCGGTTTCACCGATTACGTTCCGCGGCACCGCAAGCTGGCCACTCAGGCCCGCAAGCTGGTCAAGGATCTGGAGCCCGACGAGGCCGTCCTCGCGATCTGCAGGTGGGTGCACGACGAGCTGGATTACGTGCCCGGCACCACCGGTGTGCACTCGTCGGCGATCGACGCGTGGGACGAGCGCAAGGGTGTGTGCCAGGACTACGCGCACCTGACCCTGCTCATGCTGCGCAGCGTCGGCATCCCGGGCCGGTACGTCTCCGGATACTTGCACCCGCACCGCGAGGCGGAGATCGGCTCGACGGTGGCGGGGGAGTCGCACGCCTGGATCGAGGCCTGGACGGGGCACTGGCGCGGCTACGACCCCACCAACGACGTCCCCATCGCCGAACGCCACGTGTCTGTGGGCGTGGGCCGCGACTACGCCGACGTACCGCCGCTGCGCGGCGTGATCGCCGGCGGCGGCGCCTCGGACCTCGACGTCGTCGTCGAGATCACCCGCCTGGCATGACCCGCCGTCAGCTCCAGCCGTAATCCGCCCGGAGGCGCTCGGCGACGAGTTCGAAGCGCTCCCGGGACAGGACCGCACCCTCGCGGCGGATGCCGTCCTCGGGGACGTCGAGGACGCGGTCGAGCCGCACCCACGACGGGCGGCGTTCGGCGTCCCAGGTGCCGGCGCCGATGGCGACCCAGCCGGCGTCGTCACGGTGCCTGTCCTGGCTGGACAGCATCAGGCCGAGCAGGCTTCCGCCCGAGCGGCCCACGACCAGCACGGGGCGGTCCTTGCCCTGGCCCGCGTTGGGCCCGGTGGTCTCCTCGAACTCGACCCACGTCCACACGACCTCGCCGGGGTCGGCGCGGCCGTCGAGCTGCGGCGCGTACGCGATGGCCCGGGCCATCAGCTCCGACGGCGTCGAGGTGCGCGTCACCGGTCGTCCCGGCGTGAACTCCTTCGGCTCCGCCGGGGCCTCCAGGCCCATGGCCTCCTTGACGGTCTGGGTCACCGCCTGCGTGATGGCCTCCCGCCCCGCCCGTACGGGCGGGCTGTTCACCACCTGCGCCGCGATGCGCGGGCCGTGCTCGCGGGCGAGCTTCGCGGCCACCGCCGCGAACCGCGTGAAGTCGTTCGCCATACCCACAGGATAGGCGCGGACCGTCGGCGGTCGCCCGGCGCGACGAATTCCGGAGGTCCCACTCGTATGTACCTGTGACGACCGTTCCCCGAGCGCAGGAGGCTCTCATGTCCCACTTCACCGACTCCGATCTGTACGACGCCACCGTCGCCGAGCGGACCCGGATGGCCGCGTTGCTCGACGGGCTCACCCCCGAGCAGTGGTCGGCCGACTCGCTGTGCCCGGGCTGGCGGATCCGCGAGGTGGTCGCACACCTGGACATGACCGAGACCCAGACGCAGGAGGAGTTCGCGGCCGCCGTGGCTGCCGCGGACGGCGACGTGAACGTCGCGGTGGACCGCACGGCCCGAGCGGACACGGCGCGGTTCTCGGACGCAGAGCTGCTGGCCGTCCAGAAGGCCCGGATCGCGAGCCGCTGGACTCCGGGACCGGACGCGACGCAGGGGGCGCTCACGCACGAGGTGGTCCACGGCCTCGACATCACCCTGCCGCTCGGCCTGCCGGGCCCGGAGCCCGCCGTGCTGGCGGCGACGGTGGAGGGCGCTTCGCCCGAACACCTCGCGTTCTTCGGTGTGGACCTCACGGGCGTTCGGTTGACGGCCACCGACTCGGACCTCGTGGTGGGCGACGGTCCGCGCGACGTGGCGCTTCCGACGCTGACGATCGTGCTCATCGCGACCGGGCGACACGAGGTCCCGGCGGTCACGGCCGTGGGATGATCGCGGCGTGACGGTGACCGGGGTGGTGATCGACGAGGCCGTGCTCGGCGAGCTGCGCCCCGAGCTGGTCCGGTACTGCTACCGGATGATCGGCGACGGGGCCGGCGCGGAGGACGCGGCGCAGGAGGTGCTGCTACGGCTCTGGCGCGCCCGGGATCGTTACGATCCGGCGCGGGCCGGCGTGCGCACCTGGGCCTACGCGATCGCGGGCCGGTACTGCATCGACCTGCTGCGGGCCGCCCCGCGGCGCGCCCTGCCGACGGAGCTGACCGAGCGCGCCGCGGTGGGCGATCCGGTGTCCTCGGACCTGACGCCCGGCAGCTGGGTCACCCCGCTGCCCGATGCGGAGGGGCCGGATCCGGCGGTAGCCGCCGAGCGGCACGAGACTATCCGGATGGCGTTCGTCGCGGCGCTGCAGCACCTCACGCCGTCGCAGCGTGCCGTGCTCGTGCTGCGGGACGTGTACCGGCACAGCGCCGCCGAGACCGCGGCGATCCTGGGGATCAGCGCGTCCGCGGCGCACTCGTCGCTGCAGCGGGCCCGGCGCGTGCTGGCCGGGGCCGCGCCCGCCGCCTCCGACGTCGCCGCCGGATCGGTCGACCCCCACCTGCTCGACGGGTTCGTGCGCGCCTTCGAGCGGCACGACGTCGCGGGCCTGGCGGCGCTGCTCGCCGAGGACGTCGTGTTCTCCATGCCGCCGGTCGCGTTCTGGCTCCGGGGTGCCGACGATTACGCGGCGCTGTTCGGCTCGGGCGATGCATGCGTGGGGCACCGGCTCGTGCCGACGACCGCGAACGGCGGTCCCGCGTTCGGGCAGTACGCGCCCGCCGTCGACGGTGGCGGGATGCGGCCGTTCGCCCTCGTCCTCGTCGAGTCCGACGGTGCGCGGATCACCCGGGTGACCACGTGCCTGGACATGACGCAGCGCTTCGAGGCGTTCGGCCTCCCGCCGAGCCTCCCGCTGCGGCCGGCCGGTTGAGGGCCGGCCGCGGACGGGTCAGCGGCTCTCGGTCAGGAGCTCCGCGCAGCGCTCGCCGACCATCATCACGGTGATGTTCGGGTTGACCGTCGTGTGCTCCGGGAACACCGAGGCGTCGGCGACCCGCAGGCCGGCGGTGCCCTTCACCCGCAGCTCGGGGTCGAGCGGCGACAGCGCGTCGTCGGGCGCGCCCATCCGTACCGTGCCCGCGGGGTGGTACACGGTGTTGTGGGTGCGGCGGATGTAGTCGGCGAGCTCCGCGTCGGACTGCACGCCCGGTCCGGGGTAGAGCTCGCGCTCGATCCAGTCCGTGAGCGGGCCCGCCGCGGCGATCTCCCGCGCCTTGCGGATCCCGGCGATCATCACCTTCATGTCGTGGCCCTCGGCATCGGTGAAGTAGCGCGGGTCCACCTTGGGCTTGTCGCGGAAGTCCCTCGACCGCAGCCGGACGGTGCCGCGTGAGCGGGCGTGCGTCACGTTCGGTGTGAGGCAGAAGGTGTTCTCGGCGGTGGGGTAGCCCTGGCGCAGCGTGTGCATGTCGAACGGTACGGAGCCGTAGTGCATCATCAGGTCCGAGCGGTCCAGGCCGTCCTCGGTGGGCGTGAAGATGCCGATCTCCCACCACTGGGTGGATTCGCGGACCATCGGCTTGGAGGTCTCGAAGCCGATCACGCCCTCGGGGTGGTCCTGCAGGTGCGCGCCCACTCCGGGGGAGTCCACCAGCACCTCCACGCCGTGCTCGCGCAGGTGATCGGCGGGCCCGATCCCGGAGAGCATCAACAGCTTCGGCGAATCGATCGCGCCCGCGCTGACGACCACCTCGCGCGTCGCGGTGATCCGGGTGGTGCGCCCGAACGCGTTGTCGGTGATGTCCACCCCGACGGCGCGGGGCTGCTCGCCCGAGGTGTCGAACGCCACGCGCTTGGCCCATGCGCCGGTGCGGATCGTGAGGTTCTCGCGGTCCAGGATCGGGTGCAGGTAACTCACCGACGACGACGAGCGGGTGCCGTCGGCCCGGCGGTTGATCTGGAAGAAGCCGGCGCCGTTGACGACGGTCGTGCCCGAGTTGAACTCGGCGCGCGGGATACCCACGGCCTCACACGAATCCAGCAGGGCGACGCCGCACGGATCGTTCGGCGGCACGCTCATGATGTGCACCGGTCCGGAGCGGCCGTGGTGATCGCCGGGAGCGTCGTTCGTCTCGATCTTCGGGTAGAGCCGGTACACGGAATCCGATCCCCAGCCGGCGGCGCCGTGGTCCCGTTCCCACGAGTCGAGGTCCTCACGCGGCGCCCAGAAGGCGATGCAGCTGTTGTGGGAGCTGCAGCCGCCCAGCACCTTCGCGCGGGCGTGCCGCATGAACGAGTTGCCGTTCTCCTGCGGCTCGATCGGGTAGTCCCAGTCGTATCCCGATTCCAGCAGCTCCATCCACCGGTCCAGCTGCAGGATCGCGTCGTCGCCCACGTCCGACGGGCCCGCCTCCAGCAGGCACACGCGGACCGTCGGATCCTCCGACAGGCGCGCGGCGACGGCGGCCCCGGCCGATCCGGCGCCCACCACCACGTAGTCGTAGGTGTCGCTCGCTGCTTCGTTCGAGCTCACTGCTCTTCCTTCCGCTCGGCGAACCACCCGGTCACGGACGGCCGCAGGTTCTCGTACACGTGCTTGGCCTCGAGGTACTCCCCGAGACCGGTGGGCCCGAGCTCGCGGCCGATGCCGGACGCGCCGAAGCCGCCCCACTCGGCCTGGGGCAGGTAGGGCCCGAAGTCGTTGATCCACACGGTGCCGTGCCGCAGCCGGCGGGACACCCTGCGTGCCTTGCCCCCGTCGCCCGACCACACCGCGCCGGCGAGGCCGTACTCGGTGTCGTTGGCGATGGCCACGGCCTCGTCCTCCGTGGTGAAGGTCTCGACGGTGACCGTGGGCCCGAAGGCCTCGTCGTGCACGCAGGCCATCGACGGGTCGCACGCGTCGAGCACCGTGGGGAGGTAGAAGTAGCCGTCGTCGAGGGAGCCGGAGCCCTGATCGCCGGTGGCGAAGGCGCCGCCGGTGCGGACCACGGCGCCGTCGGCGCGGGCCTGTTCGACGTAGGCGTGCACCTTGTTCCGGTGCGCCTCCGAGATCAGCGGGCCGGTCTCGGTGCCGTCGGCGAACGGCAGGCCCTGCCGGATCCCCTCGGCGCGGCGCACCAGCTCGTCGACGAACACGTCGTGCACGGACTCCTCGACCACGAGCCGCGCGCCGGCCGAGCACACCTGGCCCGAGTGCAGGAACGCGGCGTTGAGCGCGTTGTCGACGGCGGCGGCGAGGCCCTCGGGGGTCGCACACGCGTCGGCGAAGATCACGTTCGGGTTCTTGCCGCCGAGCTCCAGCGCGACCTTCTTCACGGTGCCCGCGGCGTTCGCGGCGATGATCCGGCCGGTCACCAGGCCGCCCGTGAAGGACACGAGATCCACATCGGGGTGGGTCGACAGCGGCGCGCCCGCCTGCGCGCCGGCGCCGAGCACGAGATTCGCGACGCCGTCGGGCAGGCCCACGTCCTGCAGCACGCGCATCAGCAGGATCGAGGTGTGCGGGGTCAGCTCGGAGGGCTTGAGCACGAACGCGTCTCCCGCGGCGATCGCGGGGGCCACCTTCCAGGCGGCCTGCAGCAGCGGGTAGTTCCACGGCGTGATCAGGCCGCACACGCCGACGGGCTCGTACACGATCTGCGAGCTCACGTCGGCCGAGCCGGCGTCCACCACGCGGCCCGCATCCTGCGCGGCCAGTTTCCCGAAGTAGCGGAAGCACGCGGCGATGTCCTGCATGTCGATCACGGACTCGGACAACCGCTTCCCGGTGTCCAGGGTTTCGGCGCGCGCGAAATCGTCCTGCCGCCGGTCCAATTCGTCGGCGACACGCAGCAGCAGGTCCCCGCGTTCGGCCGCGGGGGTGTGCGGCCACGGACCGGTGTCGAACGCGCGGCGGGCAGCGGCGATCGCCGCCTCGGTGTCGGCGGCGGTGGCCTCGTCGACCACGGCCACCTCGGTGCCGTCCGCCGGGCACACGATGGTGCGGGTGCCGCCGTCGGAGGAGTTGCGCCAGGTTCCGTCGATGAACAGGGTGGGTTCGGTCATGCGGGGGTCCCTTCGGGTTCGGACGCCTCGGGGTGGGCGTCGGGACGGGTGTCGGCGGATTCGTCGCGCCCGTCGTGGTGATCGGTGGCGGCGCGCCGCAGGTGCAGGTAGCCCAGGTGCCGCTCGTACTGGTCGAGGATGTCGCCGATGATCTGCTCGCGGGTGTAGCCGTTGAGCGTGTACCCCTGCGAGCCCTCGGCGAGGTAGACCTCGCAGCGGAAGTACCGGTCGCCCGACCGCTGCGAGAGCACCGCGTAGGTGGGCGCCGGCGCGGAGACGGGCCACACGCAGTACTCGAAGCCGGGCTCGCCGGCCAGGTCCACCTTGAGGGTGGGGGAGGGCAGCGATTCGCTCCGGCCCGATTCGTCGACGGTGGCCGTCATGCCCTCCGAATCGAATTCGGCGGCCACCTCCCGCATCGCCGGCGCCACCGTGTTCTCCAGGAACCGTTGGGTGGCGGCCCGGCCGGGGTAGTGGATGGTCGCGATGAGGCGGCGCCGCCAGCTGCCCGGCTCCCCGGAGCCGCGGCCGGCGGCGAGAGCCTTCGGCAGCGTCGCCCGGAAGCTGTCGGTCTTGTAGGACTCGGTGTGCAGAGCCCGCAGCAGTGAGAGCCCCACCAGGGCGAGCACGAACGAGAACGGCAGCCCCATGATGATCGTGGCCTTCTGCAGCGTCACGATCGATCCGTCCTCGCCGGCGAACAGCATGGCCAGGGTGAGCAGGCCGATCGCGAACGACCAGAAGATGCGGGTGCCGCGGGCGCAGTCCGCCATCGGATCGGACAACCGGGAGGTGAAGTTGCCCATCACCAGGGAGCCGGAATCGGCGCTGGTGACGTAGAACAGCAGACCGGTGAGGGTGGCGATGGCCAGCAGGATGGGCGCGCCGGGGTACTTCTCCAACAGGGAGTAGAAGCCCACCTCGGGGGTCGACGCGGTGGCCTCGGCGAAGGCCTTGTCCCCGCGGGCCACCTCCAGTGCGCTGTTCCCGAACACCGAGATCCACACGAGGATGAAGCTGAAGGGCACCACGAGCACGCCGAAGATGAACTGGCGCAACGTGCGCCCGCGCGAGATCCGCGCCAGGAACAGCCCGACGAACGGCGCCCACGCGACCCACCAGGCCCAGAAGAACAGGGTCCAGGAATCCAGCCAGCCCTTCGCGTCCGCGCCGGGAGTCTCCGGATTGGTCTGTTCCCAGGCGAAGGTGTCCATGGTGCGGTCGAGGAACGTCGAGAGGTAGTCGCCCGTGTTCTGCACCAGGCCGTTGAGCAGGAAGTCGGACCGGCCGGCGACCAGGATGTAGATGAGCATGAGGATCGCGAGGATCACGTTGAGCTCGCTGAGCCGCCGGATCCCCTTGTCCACGCCCGAGGTGGCCGAGATGGTGGCGACGATCACGGACAGGATGATCAGCCCGATCTGCGCGGCCTTGCCCTGCTCGATGCCGAACAGCTCCTTGAGGCCGTAGTTCAGCTGCACGATGCCGATACCCAGCGACGTCGCGATGCCGAAGATCGTGCCGAGCACGGCGGCCACGTCGACCGCGTCGCCGAACCGGCCGTGCACGCGCTTGCCCAGGATCGGGTACAGCGCGGCCCGGATGGTGAGCGGCAGATTGTGCCGGAACGCGAAGTACGCCAGTGCGCCGCCCATCAACGCGTACATCGCCCAGCCGGTGAGGCCGTAGTGGAACACGGTCCACGTCACCGCCTCCCGGGCCGCGTGATTGGTCTCGCTCATCCCGGCGGGCGGGGCCAGGAAGTGGCTCACGGGCTCGGCGACGGAGAAGAACATCAGGTCGATGCCGATGCCCGCCGCGAACAGCATCGCCGTCCAGGTGAAGAGGCTGTACTCCGGCCGGGACTCCTCGGGGCCGAGGCGGTACTTGCCGTACCGGCTGAGGCCGATGAAGACGACCACGCCCACGATCGCCGTGGCGAGCAGGAAGTACCACCAGCCGAACCAGGCGGTGATGAAGTCGACCACCCCGCTGATGACGCCCTCCGCGGATGTCGGAGAGGCGAGCGCCCACAGGGCGAGTGCGAGGACCGCGCCCGCCGCGGCGAGGAAGACCGGAACATTCAGGGAGCTCGTCGGTGTCGGCGTCGGATCAGCTGGTTTCGATGTTTGTGAGGATTCAGAATCGCTCATGTCCTTCGACGTTACCGTGGTGTGCGTGAGCCCGGACGATGTAGGCGGAACCCGCTCGGCGGTCGCGCAGTGATACGGGTGCGCCCCTACCGCCCCGCGGACGGAGCCGCCTTGCGCTCGTTGTTCGTGCGGGCGGGGGACGGGTCACCGTCGGGCGAACTGTGGCGCCACCCGCCCTCGGAACGGGCCGTCTACCTCGATCCGTACATCGAGCACTGCCCCGAGACGCTGTTCGTTGCCGAGGAGGCCGGGTGCCCGCCGGGTTCCTCGCTGCCCTCCGAGGACGACAGGTTGGTGCGCGCGTTGGGCAGGCCGGCGGTGCTGCTGCGCCCGGCGACGGTCCGCTTCCTCGGCCGGGCGGCGGTCGACGCGGTGGCGGCGCGCCGGCGGGGCGAGCCCGCCTCGGGTGAGCTGCACGACGGCCGGTGGCCGGCGCACCTGCACATCGACGTCGCGCCGGAGGCCCGCGGCACGGGCGCCGCGTACGGGCTCATGGACGCCTGGCTGGACGCCCTCGGCGGCACAGGATGCCATCTGCAGACGCTCGTGGAGAACGATCGGGCGGTGCGGTTCTTCGAGCGCTACGGGTTCGTCCCGCACGGCCCGTGCCCGACGGTGCCGGGCGTGCGGTACCGAGGCGGGCGGGTGCACCCGCTCACCATGGTGCGGTCCGACGATGCGGCATGAGAAACTGGAGGGTGACATGTGCCGGTACGCCGGTTAGCCGCCCGAGGAGTGAGTCAGATTCCCAGCTTCGCCGACGAGACGTTCACCACCCCTGAGCGCATTCGCAATTTCTGCATCATCGCCCACATCGACCACGGGAAGTCCACGCTGGCCGACCGGATGCTGCAGCTCACGGGCGTGGTCGAGGCGCGCGCGATGCGCGCGCAGTACCTCGACCGGATGGACATCGAGCGCGAGCGCGGTATCACGATCAAGGCTCAGAACGTGCGGCTGCCGTGGAAGGTGGACGACACCGAGTACGTCATGCACCTGATCGACACCCCGGGCCACGTGGACTTCACCTACGAGGTGTCCCGCGCGCTGGAGGCGTGCGAGGGCGCCGTGCTGCTCGTGGACGCCGCCCAGGGCATCGAGGCGCAGACCCTGGCGAACCTCTACCTCGCGATGGACAAGGACCTCGAGATCATCCCGGTCCTCAACAAGATCGACCTGCCCGCCGCCGATCCGGACCGCTACGCCGACGAGATCGCGCACATCATCGGGTGCGAGCCCGACGACGTGCTGCGCGTCTCGGGCAAGACCGGTGAGGGCGTCGGCGCCCTGCTGGACCGCGTCGTCGAGAAGATCCCCCCGCCGGTCGGCGACGCCGATGCGCCGCCCCGCGCCATGATCTTCGACTCGGTGTACGACACGTACCGCGGCGTGGTGACCTACATCCGCGTCGTGGACGGCAGGATCGTCCCGCGCGAGAAGATCCAGATGATGTCGACCGGCGCCACCCACGAGTTGCTGGAGGTGGGCATCGTCTCCCCGGAGCCGAAGGCCACCAAGGGGCTCGGCGTGGGTGAGGTGGGCTATCTCATCACCGGTGTGAAGGACGTGCGGCAGTCGAAGGTCGGCGATACGGTGACCACCGCTCGCAAGGGCGCGGAGGAGCCGCTGACCGGGTACAAGGAGCCGCGGCCCATGGTCTATTCGGGGCTGTACCCCGTGGACGGGTCGGACTACCCGGATCTCCGTGAGGCGTTGGACAAGCTCCAGCTCAACGACGCCGCGCTCACCTACGAGCCCGAGACGTCGGTGGCGCTGGGCTTCGGTTTCCGCTGCGGCTTCCTGGGCCTGCTGCACATGGAGATCACCCGGGAGCGGCTGCAGCGCGAGTTCGACCTCGATCTCATCTCGACCTCGCCCAACGTGGTCTACCGCGTGATCGGCGAGGACGGCAAGGAGCAGATCGTCACCAACCCGTCGGACTGGCCCGAGGGCAAGCTGCGCGAGACCTACGAGCCGATCACCAAGGCGACGATCATCGCCCCCAGCGAGTTCGTGGGCACGATCATGGAGCTGTGCCAGGGGCGTCGCGGCGAGCTCGGCGGGATGGACTACCTCTCGGAATCCCGTGTGGAGCTGCGGTACACGCTGCCGATGGCCGAGATCATCTTCGACTTCTTCGACTCGCTGAAATCTCGCACCCGCGGCTACGCCTCGATGGACTACGAGGAGTCGGGAGAGCAGCTCTCCGACCTGGTCAAGGTCGACATCCTGCTGCAGGGCGAGGCGGTCGACGCCTTCAGCGCCATCGTGCACAAGGACGCCGCGCAGGCGTACGGCAACAAGATGACCGTGAAGCTCAAGGAGCTCATCCCGCGCCAGCAGTACGAGGTGCCGGTGCAGGCCGCGATCGGCTCGAAGATCATCGCCCGTGAGAACATCCGCGCCATCCGCAAGGACGTGCTCGCCAAGTGCTACGGCGGCGACATCAGCCGCAAGCGCAAGCTGCTCGAGAAGCAGAAGGAGGGCAAGAAGCGCATGAAGACCATCGGCCGGGTCGACGTCCCGCAGGAGGCCTTCGTCGCCGCTCTCAGTTCGGACGCGCAGGCGGACAAGCCGAAGGGCAAGTAGCGTTCGGGCTGCTCCACGGATCACGCTGCGACGGGCACCCTCTCGTCGCGCTCGTCTGCGTACTCGCCGCCGCGGAGACGCGATGCGCTCAGGTATGCGACGAGGCCGGCCAGCGTGATGGCGGCGCCCACCCAGAGCGGGGCGACGAAGCCGAATCCCGCTGCCAGCGTGAGGCCACCGGCCCAGGCGCCGAAGGCGTTGCCGAAGTTGAACGCGGCGATGTTGGCCCCGGATGCGAGGGTCGGCGCGTCCGCCGCGTGGTTCATGATGCGCATCTGCAGGCCGGGCACCGTCGCGAAACCGAGTGCGCCCATGAGGACCAGCGCGATCACGGTCGCCACCTGTGACGTGGCGGTGAGGGCGAACACCGCGAGCAGCACGGTGAGCGCCGCCATGAGGGCGATCAGGGTGCGCGGCAGGTTCCGGTCGGCGGCGCGACCGCCCAGCAGGTTACCGGCGAACAGGCCGACACCGAACAGCACGAGCAGCCACGGGACGGCGGAGGAACTGAACCCGCTGACCTCGGTGAGAGTGAACGCGATGTAGGTGAACGCACCGAACATGCCGCCGTACCCGAGGATCGTGACCAGCATCGACAGCCACACCTGGGGGTTGCGGAAGATCCGGAACTCGGCGAGCGTGTTCCCGCCGATCGGCGCGGGCGTGTCCTTCACGAGCAGGGCGATACCGGCGAGGGCGATCACGCCGATCGCGGTGATGGCCCAGAAGGTGGACCGCCAGCCGGCGGCCTGGCCGAGGAACGTACCGAGCGGGACACCGAGGACGTTGGCGATGGTCAGCCCGGCGAACATGACGGAAATCGCTGCGGCGCGACGGTTCTCGGGGACCAGATCGGCGGCGACCACGGCGCCGATGCCGAAGAAGGCGCCGTGGCACAGCGCGGCCACGATCCGCCCGGCGAGCATCGCCTCGTAGCTGCCGGCCAGGGCGGACATCATGTTGCCCGCGATGAACAGCACGAGGAGGCCGAGCAGCGCGTGCTTGCGGTTGACGCGGCCGAGCGCGGCGGTGAACAGGATGCCGCCGATGGCGACGGACAGTGCGTAGCCGGAGATGAGGTATCCGGCCACGGTCTCCGTGACACCGAAGTCGGCGGCGACCTCGGGGAGCAGCCCCATGATGACGAACTCGGTCAGACCGATGCCGAATCCGCCGAGGGCGAGCGCGTAGAGCGCGACGGGCATGACGACTCCTAAAGGGAAGAACGATGGTTAGGCGCGTGTGCAATCACCGGCGTCTGCAGTAGTTGCACACACAATGAATAGATAGTTGCACACGCTGGTTATTGGCGCAAGGTGGTAGGCTCAGCAGCACGAAGAAGGGGTGCTCACCATGGGGATTGCCGACGATGCGGTCGAGATCCGGGCGCGGGGATGGCGCACGCTTGTCGCGCTCCACTCGCTGATCGAGACGGAACTCGAGCGAGCCCTGCAGTCCGCCCACGAGATCACCGTGGTCGAGTACACGGTGCTCGACGCGCTCAGCCGGCAGGACGGGTGGCACATGCGCATGCGCCAGCTCGCCCGCGCCGCCGCACTCTCGAGCAGCGCGACCACCCGGCTCGTGACCCGGCTGGAGGACCGGGGGCTGCTCACCCGGATCCTGTGCGCCGACGACCGTCGCGGCATCTACACGGAACTGACCCCCGCGGGGTGGGATCTGCTCACGGCGGCCCGGCCGACGCACGAGCGGGTGCTGCGCGAGGCGCTCGCGGACGCGGCCGAGCAGCCCGAACTGCGGTCGCTGGTCGATGCGCTGCACGCGACGGTGCCCGGCGCACAGCAGTCCGCCGCCGCGAACGCCTGACCGGCGGATCCTCGCGAATTCCTGCACCGGTGTAACGATTCCGTTCCGTTAACCGACATTGTGAACAGCGTCACGCGACGCTGCCGTCAGGGAGAGGCGGCCATCGCAGAGAGGCAACGAACGGAACGGGGAAGATCATGAGGAAGATGGCATTGGCGGCCGCCTCGGTCGCGGTAGCAGGAGCCGCATCGCTCGTCACGACGCCGTCGGCGAGCGCGATTCCCTTCGTGGATCTGATTGTCACCGGAGGGATCTCGTGCGCGGGGCCGCTCCCCGGGCGGCCAGAGACGCATTCTCAGACCGACCACGGTTACGTCCGCAACAACGGCAACGCGCCCGCACTGAACGTGTGGCTGGGCTTCGGCGGTGGCGGCGGCGAGGGCCGCCCGGTGCTGAACCCCGGCGAGGGTTTCCCCGTGATGCGGACGGTTCCCACCTGGGGCTGCCCGCCCCGGCAGACGTGGGTTCACACGTCCACCAGCACGTTCGACGTGAACTACCAGAACAACGCCTTCCTGGCGGTCAACTGATCGACGCGATCCGGTCGGGTCAGGCGAGCGTCGCCTCGAGCCCCAGGAACTCCCCGTAGCCACGGGCCGCTCCTGCGAGGCGGCGCCTCGTCGCGACCGTGATCCGAGTGAACGGTTCGACGGTGATCTTCACGGCCTTCGCCGTCGACTTCCGCGCCCACGTCCCGACGATCTCACCGTCGACCACCACCATCGGCTTGAAGACGCCGTTGCGTCCGGGCACGATGCGATTGAAGTAGGTCTCGTCGAGTTGTGCTGCACGGGAGCCGTATCCGATGACGTACTCGTCGAACCCGGGGAGCAGGAGTGGCGACGCGAGGGCGGCGTCCACCTCGTCGTCGGTGATATCCGCGGTGCCCGCCGGCACCAGGTAGTGGGTGCCCGCGAGCGTGATCCGGTCGATGGCGTCACCGGCGGCCTCGATGCCCTCGTCGACGGCGCCCATGGGCAGGTACGCCCACTTGCCGACGTCCTGCCGGGTCACCGGACCGCGGCCGCCCACGAAACGCGAGACCGCCTCTCCCAGAGCATGGTCCGGTTCCCGGCGGTCGGTGATCCAATCGTCGGCGAGGGCGAACGCATCGCCCTTCGCCGTGGGGTCGGCGAACACGATCGTCATCGCCTCGGTGAGATCGCGCAGGACGTGGCTCGCCTGCGACGTGTCGAACGCGATGCCCGCGGCTGCGCACGCGTCCACGAGATCCGTTCGCGGTAGGCTCTTCCCGCCCGCGAGCGCGGTCCGGACGGCGGCGTCGGCACCGTCGACCATGGCGTCGGTGAGGCCGAGCTGCGGCCGCCTCCTGGCGGATTCGGCGCGCGAGCGCACCGTGAGGGCCGCGCTGAGCCAATGCAGGTCCTCGGGCGCGCAGATCTGTAGCGTCCCGCGGGCCGGCCGGTTGCGAACTAGCCTGCGTTCGGCGAGGTCGGCGAGCACCGCCGCATCGTCGGGCCGGTCCGCGGCGCGCAGCGACAACGCGAACCGGGCAGCCCCGGCGTCCTGGGCCTGGACGGCCAGCATTCCGCGGGCCGCGTCCGCCGCCGTGCGCCAGTCCCGGACGCCGGGCACGAGCCCCTGGGCACGGAGCCGGAGGGCGCGAACGCGGCGGATCTCGGGATCGACGGTCACCATGAACCCGATCCTTCCACGGGCGTAGCCTCGTCGGTGTGTGGAACACCTGGTTGACTCGCACCCTGAACATCGACCTGCCGATCCTCGGTGCCCCCATGGGCGGCCGCGCCGGAGGAGCGCTCGCGGGGCAGGTGACCGCCGCCGGTGGCCTCGGCATGATCGGCGCCGCCCGGTACGCCACTCCGGAGTGGATCGCGGAGCAACTCGCGGTGATCCGCGAGGCGGCCGGAGAGGACGCGCCGCTCGCGTTCGGGTTGCAGACCTGGTCCCTCGGCGAGGGGGAACTGCTCGACGCCGTTCTGGCCGCGAATCCGACACTGGTCTCCCTCTCGTTCGGTGATCCCGCGCCGTACGTGCAGCGGGTCAAGGAGTCCGGTGCCGTGGTGATCTCGCAGATCAACTCGATCGAGGATCTGCGTGAGGTGGAGGCGGCCGGGGTGGACGCCGTCGTCGCGCAGGGCGCCGAGGCGGGCGGTCACACCGGCAGGATCGCGACCCTCCCTCTGCTGCAGGAGATCCTGCGCGCCACGGAGCTGCCCGTACTGGCCGCGGGCGGCATCGGCAGCGGCGCCGGCCTCGCGGCGGTGCTGGCCGCGGGCGCCCAGGGCGCGCTGGTGGGAACCGCCCTGCTGGCGTCCCCGGAGACGGTCGGACCGGAGTACGCGGTGCCCGCGCTGCTCGAGGCCGGGAGTGCCGACACCGTGTACACCGACGTGTTCGACAAGGCGAGACACCAGCCGTGGCCCACCCGGTGGTTCGGCCGGGCGCTCACCAACGACTTCACGTCGCGCTGGCACGACGGCGACGGCGCGGGGCCGTCGAGCGGCGACGAGGAACAGGTCAGCGCCGCCTACGACGGTAACGACCCCGCGCAGGGCGTGGTGTACGCCGGGCAGGTCGCCGGGCTCGTGGACACCGCGCGCCCCGCCCGGGAGGTGGTGGCGAGTATCGCCTCCGACGCGGAGGCCAGGCTGCGCGCCGTGGCGGGGGTGCTGGACTGATGGCCGGGATCGTCGCACCCAAGATCTCGTCGTTCACGCTCGCCGGCCTGGAGGACGGCGACACCGAGGCGCTGGTGCCGGGGGAGACGTACGACCGCCTGCGGTTCGCGGGCCCGACGGTCCGCGGCCGCGATCTCGGCGGAATCACGTTCAGTGAGTGCGAGCTTGCCGAGTGGGAGATCCGCGACACCACGTTCGCCGATGTCGCCCTGCTGGAGACACGGATGACCGGGCTGTTCGCCACCGGGTTCAAGGCCCCGCGGTCGACGCTGCGGCAGGTGGAGATCACGGATGCGCGAATCGGCGCCGTCGAGCTCATGGACGCCAAGCTCCGGTCCGTCGTGTTCACCGACGTCCGTCTGGGTTTCGTGAACCTCCGCGGCGCCGGCCTGACCGACGTGGTGTTCCGTGACTGCGTGCTGGAGGGGGTCGACGTGGGTGACGCCGGCCTCACGCGGGTGTCCTTCGAGGGCTGCCGCGCGGGCGAGCTGGACCTCACGCGGGCGACGCTGAGTAACGTCGACCTCCGGGGGCTGCAGGTCGAGCGGATCCGCGGGGTCGAGGGGATCGCCGGCGCCACCATGTCGCACACCCAGGTGGTCGGGCTCGCGGAGTCCTTCGCAGCACACCTGGGGATCCAGATCCTGGGCTGACGCACGCCCGGTTCCTCAGAACGGCGGGGGTTCGGGTTCGGTGTTCGGGACGAACTCGACGCCCTGCTCTTCGGCCTGCTTACGTTGGCGTTCCAGCTCCTTCCGGAGTCGTTCCTCGGCGCGCTTCTTGGCCTTCTCGAGTCGGATGCGGCGGTTGCGGGTGCGTTCGTCCCGGCGTTGTTGGGCGCGGTGTTCGGCGTGGGTGTCGAAGGTCTGCGGCTGTTCGGGTTCCTCTTCTGATTCGGTGCGGGCAGGGGTGTCCCAGATGAGTTTCCCGAGTCCGGGCAGGATCTCCTGCGCGGCGCCGGGTGGGGTGAGCCAGATCCCGCCGGCGGGGTGGTGCCATTCGACGGTGCCGTCGTCGAGGAGGTCGGAGAGCCATCCGGTTTCGGTTTTGATGCGGTGGTGGAATCCACAGAGCGGTACGAGGTTCCCGGGGCCGTCCTTCCCGGCGACGGTGGTGGGTCCGCCGCGTTCGGGGTTGCGGTGGTCGTATTCGGCGACGTGGTCGGCCTGGCAGCGGGTGGACGGCACGCTGCAGCCGGGGAACACACACGTCGGGTAGGTCAGCCGCATGATCAGAAGCTGATACTGCGTCGGCGTGTAACCCGAGGCCCCCGCGATGTGGATCTCCCCGGTGACCGAGTCCCGTTTGCCGAGGACGCGGATGGTGGTGTCGCAGTCGGCGATCAGGTCGTTCGCCTGCTCCGCGGTGACCGGCCCGGAGATCCCGAGTTCGTCGCACACCACATACGCTCCACCCGACGAGCTCGGGGCTGATGCCGATTCAGGCGATAATCCTGGGCCGGTCGATTCGCGAGATTCATGCGCCGCGGGCGAAGTCGGCGGAGATGCCGCGGGCTGCGCACCCGAGTCGCCGGAGACGATGCCCCCGGTTGTTACGAATACGTCGCCCGCACCATCTGCGTTGTCCGCGTCGTTCGTGACGTTCGCGCTGCTTGCGTCGTCCGCATCGGTCGTGGTGTCTTCGGTGGCGGGTGGTTCGTCGAACAGGGTGATCGTGTCGTCGACCGCGGACTCGGCGGCGGGGTCGCAGGCCGTGGCGGGGGCTTCGGACGTCGTGGTGGCGGGCTGGGGTTCGGCTGCGGCGGCATCCGGTGTGCGGAGGTCGGATTCGTTGAGGAGGATCAGCGCCAGGGCTTTCACTTCCGATGCCACGGCCGCCGTGCGGGGTTTGCGTTCCTTGAACCGGCAGGCAGCGTTGGAGCATTGGCAGCCGAGGGTCTCGTAGCCTTCGATCAGGGCGGCGTGGGCGGCGACCTGTCGTTCGCCGAGGGTGCGGGGGTCTTTGCGGCAGGTGGTCTTGAACATGTCCGCGAGGAGGGCGGCGAACCGGATGCCGTCGGCCTTCGGGATGATCGCTTCGATGTCGACGGTGCCGTCGGCGCGGGAGTGCATGTCGATGCCGAAGCGGGGCTTCTTCTCCGGCACCTGGGGGACGGCGTCGATGTCGATCCGCACCAGGATCTGCTTCGCGGCCTCCTCCACCGCCGAGGCGGTGACGGCGGTGTCCGGATCGGACAGTATTCCCGATAACCAGGCGGCCATCCGGACGTCGAATTCGTGGAGCACGTACTCGTCGATGATCGCCGAGGCGTACCGCAGCACGGCGTAGAGCTGCTGGTTCGTCACGATGCCGGTGGCACAGACCGCGAACACGCGCGGCAACCGTTCGCGGAGGTCCAGCCCGCGGTGCACGGCCGCGGAGGCGCCGCCGCGCCCGACCTGCAGCACCGCACCCGCCTCGGCGACGAGTTCGTCCCAGTCTCCGACGAACCGGCGATCGGACTCGGCCCGGCACCGTCGGGCATCGTCACGGACGGCGAACAGTTGGGAGAGCACTGCGTTCTTGCGGGCCTCCAATCGGTTCGCCTCGGCGAGCACCGAGCGCAGGTCTGCCAGCAGGGCGCCGGCGTCGAGGCCTGCGACGTCCTCGAAATCGGGAGGCAGCGGTCGGCGGACCGCTCTCCCGTGTTCGAATGCATCGTCTACCTGGCTCATACATTCGATGATACGCGCCTCTCCCAGACAAAGCTGCACAACATATGCTGAATGTTCCTGGGGTGCACTATGTGTGGAGGCGCCCCGGCGGGGCTCACGCGAAGACCGGGGAGGCGAGGGCCGTCCCGTACATCCACCCGACGATGGTGAACGCGAATCCTGCGAACGGCCACAGCACCGTCGACTCCCGGCGCCCCATGGCGCGGAAGTACCAGAACAGTGCGAAGACGATGCCTGCCAGCGTGAGCCCGCCCATCGTCCACACCGCCGGCCAGAAGGATCCGTGCGACGAGCAATCCTGGTACGTGCACGGATCCGAGGCCATGCCCGCGGCGTACCCGAACGCCATCACGGCGAGGGCGTCCACGAGGACGAGCGCGACGAGCAGGATCGCGCCCACGGTCGCGTCGACGAGTTGCCCCGTCGTGCGGGGAGCCCCCGGTTCGGTGTCCGTCGAATGATGCTGGGTGAGATCGGTCATCAGATTCCTCCTGCCAGTGTTGCGAGATGAACGCCCAGCGCGGTGGCGCCGAGGTGACGGCGATGCCGAGGAGTGGCGAGTCCCCGACGTATCGCCGTGCATGGAATGACTTTCGCGCGGATCGGCGCGGGGCGGATCCGCGGAAATACTCAGACGGAGCGGGGGAACACACCCGATCGCGCGGCAGCGGTAGGTTCGACGGTGTGACAGTCGACGCCGTTCTCGCACCCAGCACCCTGCCGTTCGCACTCCCGGACTTCGGAACCTTCGCCGAGGTGGACTTCGTGGCGGCCTTCGCGGAGGCCTTCGCCCGGAACCGCCGGGAGATCGCCGCGATCGCGGAGAACCCGGACCCCGCAACCTTCGAGAACACCGTCGAGGCGTTGGAGCGGGCAGGGCGCGACCTCGGCCGCGTGGCGGCGGTGTTCTTCTCGCTCACGTCGACGGACCGCACCGATGCGCTTGAGGAGGCGCAGGCGACGATCTCCCCGCAGCTGTCCGCGCACTCCGACGCGATCCTCATGGACAGTGCCCTGTTCGGGCGGGTCGACGACGTGCATACGCGCCGCGAATCGCTCGATCTGACCGAGGAGCAGCGACGCCTGCTGGAGCGCTACCACCTCCGGTTCACCCGCGCCGGCGCGGGACTCGACGACGCCGCGCAGGAACGACTTCGTGCGATCAACACCGAGCTCGCGGAGCTCACCACCGAGTTCTCGCGCCGCGCGCTCGCCGAGACCAACGCCTCCGCCGTGCATTTCGCGTCCGAGGCGCAGCTCGACGGGCTGGAGCCCGACGCCGTCGCCGCCGCGCGCGCCGCCGCCGAGGCCGCGGGGAAGGACGGCTACCTGCTCGCCCTCGGCTATCCCCTGAACCAGCCGAACCTGGCCCGCCTGACGGACCGCGAGTCGCGGCGCCGCCTCTTCGAGGCCTCGTCCGGCCGCAACACCCGCGGGGACGCCAACGACACCCGCGAGCTGATCGCCCGCGTCGCCGGTCTCCGCGCCGAGCGGGCCGGGCTCTTCGGCTACCCGCACCACGCCGCGTTCCAGATCGCCGACCAGACGGCGGGAACCGCCGAGGCCGCACAGCAGATGCTGCGCGACCTCGCCGCCCCCGCGGCGCGCAACGCGGCCGCCGAGCGCGCCGAGTTGGAGGAGATCGCGGGCCACCCGATCGAGGCGTGGGATTGGCCGTACTACGCGCGCATCGCCGAGCGGCGCGCGCAGGCGAGCGAGGGAGCCGAGGACGGCCCCCCGCTCAGCGAGTTCCTCGCACTCGACAGCGTCATCGAGAACGGCGTCTTCGAGGCGGCGCGGCGCATGTACGGGCTCGACTTCACCGAGCGCACCGACCTTGCACTGCACAACCCCGCCGCGCGCGCCTGGCAGGTCACGGGCCCCGACGGTGCGCCGCTGGGCCTGTTCGTCGGCGACTACTTCGCGCGCCCCAGTAAGCGGGGCGGCGCGTGGATGACGAGCTTCGTGGACCAGTCGCACCTGCTCGGCGAGCAGCCCGTGGTGATCAACGTGTGCAACTTCGTGGCGCCTCCCGCCGGCCGCCCCGCGCTGCTCACACGCGACGAGGTGACCACCGTCTTCCACGAGTTCGGGCACGCGCTGCACGGCCTGCTCTCCGACGTGCGGTACCCGTACTTCTCGGGCACCAGCGTGCCCCGCGACTTCGTCGAGTTCCCCTCGCAGTTCAACGAGATGTTCGCGGCGTGGCCCACCATCCTCGACGGGTACGCCCGGCACCACGAGACGGGCGAGCCGCTGCCGCAGCACCTGCGGGAATCCGTGCTCGAACCCGGCACCCGCGGTGAGGGGTTCAGCACCGTCGAATACCTCGGCGCCGCCGTCATCGACCTGGCGTGGCACACCATCACGCCGGGCACCGTCGTGGACGACGTCGAGGCCTTCGAGGCGGGCGCGCTGGCGGACGCGGGGCTCGACGTGCACGGTGTGCCGCCCCGCTACCGCGGCCCGTTCTTCAACCACGTCTTCGCCGGCGGGTACAGCGCCGGCTACTACAGCTACATCTGGTCGGAGGTGCTCGACGCCGACGCCACCGCCTGGTTCACGGAGAACGGCGGCCCGACGCGGGACAACGGCGAACGGCTCCGTGCGGCCGTGCTGTCGCGCGGCGGCAGCGTCGACTCCTCACAGGCCTACCGCGACTTCCGCGGCGCCGACGCCGATATCGCGCCGCTGCTCGCCCGTCGCGGCCTGGGCTGACGATCCACCGCCGGATCAGCGGCGGAAGCGCAGGGTGGCGATCATGAAGGGGCGCAGCGCCACCCGCACCGCGCCGGTCCCGAGATCGGTGCCGTCCAGGGGCCGCTCCAGGAGGTCCGTGAACACGGCACCGTCGTGCGGGAAGGCCGCGGTCACCGTCGCGTCGGCGCGGCCACCGCGCGACTCGTACAACCGCACCACCACGTCGCCGCTGCCGTCCTCGGCCAGCTTCACGGACTCCACGACCACCGCCGGATCATCCACGGCGACGAGCGGTTCCACGAGGGTGGCGGCACCGTCGACGATCCGCGGCGAGAGGTTGCGCCGGTAGCCCTCCTCGACGGCGTCACCGATCGCGGCGCCCGGCCGGACGGACGCCGACAGCACGTGCCGCCCCCGGTCGGCCTGCGGATCCGGGTAGCGGGGCGCCCGGAGCAGCGACAGCCGCACGACGGTGCGCGTGGCCCCGTCCTCGCCAGTGTGCCGCCCGATGTCGTGGCCGTATGTGGAGTCGTTGGCGACCGCGACCCCGTAGCCGGCCTCGCCGACGTGCACCCAGCGATGCGCGCAGATCTCGAACTTCGCCGCGTCCCACGACGTGTTGGCGTGCGTCGGGCGGAACACGTGGCCGAACTGGGTCTCTGCGGCGCTGCGGTCGGCGTGCACGTCGAGCGGGAACGCCAGTTTGAGTAGTTTCTGCGTCTCGTGCCAGTCGATCTCGGTCTCGATGTCGAGGGCGGGGGAGCCCGCGCGCAGCGTGATCCGCTGCGTGATCGTGGAGTCCCCGAACGTGCGGCGCACCACGACCGCGTCGCCGCCGACCGCCACGGATCCGGCCTCGACAAGGTCGGTCACGTCGCGGCGGTAGAAGGAGTCGATGTCCCACGCCTCCCAGTGGTTCGGGATGTCGCGGTGCACCTGGAGCAGGTTGCCCGGCGCGGCCATCGCCTCCCTGCCGGTCGCTGTGTCGACGAGCGAGACCAGCAGGCCGCGCGCGTCGACGAGGGCGGAGACGACGCCGTTGTCCAGCCGGAAGCCGTCGCCCTCCGCCGTCGGGGCGAGTGGGCTCGCGACGTCGACGAACGCGGCGCCCAACGCGGGCACGCCGTCGCGCGGGTGCGGGGCCGCGTTGAACACCAGCCGCCGGCCGGTCGACGCCGAAATCGGTTGTGCGCCGGCGTCACCGCCGTTCGCCAGCGCCTCCAGGGCGGTGCCGATGATCCGCTCCAGTCGTTTCGCCACCGCCGCGTAGTTGCGCTCGGCGTCCTGGTGCACCCAGGCGATCGAGCTGCCGGGCAGGATGTCGTGGAACTGCTGCAGCAGCACCAGCCGCCAGATCTCCTCCAGTTCCGCGGCCGGGTAGGCGGAACCGGTGCGCACCGTCGCCGTCGTCGCCCACAGCTCGGCCTCGCGCAGGAGGTGTTCGCTGCGCCGGTTGCCCTGTTTGGTGTTCGCCTGCGAGGTGTAGGTGCCGCGGTGGAACTCCAGGTACAGCTCGCCGGACCACCGTGGCGGTGAAACGTATTCGGCCTCGGCGCGCGCGAAGAACGCGGCGGGGGATTCGATGGACACCGTCGGGGAGCCCTCCAGCGAGGCCGTGCGCCGGGCCGCCGCGAGCATCTCCCGAGTGGGGCCGCCGCCACCGTCGCCCCACCCGAACGGGACGAGCGAGCACGTGCCCGCGCCCTGCTCCCGGTAGTTCTTCTGCGCCCGCGCCAGATCCGCGCCGGACAGGTCCGAGTTGTACTTGTCGACGGGCGGGAAGTGCGTGAACAACGCCGTGCCGTCGATGCCCTCCCACAGGAACGTCGAGTGCGGCATCCGGTTCGTCTGGTTCCACGAGAGCTTCTGCGTGAGGAAGTAGCGTGATCCCGCGGCCGCCACGATCTGCGGCATCGCCGCGGAGTATCCGAACGAGTCCGGAAGCCACGCCTCGGGGGTGTCCACCCCGAACTCCTCGAGGAAGAACCGCTTGCCCTGCACGAACTGTCGCGCCATCGCCTCGCCCCCGGGCATGTTCGTGTCGGCCTCCACCCACATGCCGCCCACCGGGACGAACCGCCCCTCGGCCACCTTCTCCCGGATTCGCTCGTACAGGTCCGGGTAGCGCTCTTTGACCCAGGCGAACTGCTGCGCGGACGAGCACGCGAACCGGAACTCCGGATCGCGGTCCATGAGGTCCACCACGTTGGCGAAGGTCCTGGCGCACTTCCGCGCCGTCTCCCGGACCGGCCACAGCCACGCCGAGTCGATGTGCGCGTGTCCCACCGCCGAGACCCGGTGCGCGCTCGCGTACGCCGGCCGCTCGAGAGCGCCCGCCAGCTCGGCGCGGCCCGCCGCCGCGGTGCCCGGAACGTCGTGCGGGTCCACCGCATCGAGCATCCGCTCCAACGCGCGCAGCACCTCGTGCCGTCGTGGCAGATCGAACGGCAACTCGTGCATGAGGCCGTTCAGCGTCCACACGTCCTGCTGCAACTCCCACACGGCGAGGTCCCGCTGCGCCAGCTCGATCCGGCCCAGCCAGTACAGCGGACCGTCGCCCGCGGTCGTCCTGTCGCCCAACGGGGTCGGCGAGACGAAGTCCCCGCCGAGGTCCGGGTTGGCGGCCGCCTCGATGTACAGGTCCACGCGCTCGCCAGGCTCCAGCGGGACGTGGGCGTTGAACGGCGAGACGCCCTTGACGACGGTGCCGTCGGCCCGGTAGACCAGCGCCTCCGCGTTGAATCCCGGCCCGCCGGTGAAGCCCAGCTCTACCCGCAGTTCCGTCGCACGGGCGCCGTCCGCCGCCCACGCCGCTGGAGGAGCGCCGGTCACGTGCAGCCAGAGCGTGGACCACGGCGCGCCCCACGGAGTTCCCTCCACGATCGGCGTGAACTCCTGCCGGGCCGCCTCGGCGAACGGCACTGGCTCCCCGGGCGCGGCCCACGCCGTCACCGTGACCGGTGCCGTCTCGCCGTACACGGCCCCGTTGAGGAAGCCGTTCACGAACCTGTCGAGACGCTCTTCGGTCAGCCGCCGGTCGTCATGCATGACCGAAGATTACGACCTCAGGGCGTGTGATGGGCGGCGAAGGAAACGCCGAGGCGGGACCGTTCGCCGGCCATCGGGGACTCGACGGCCGGGACGTCGTTCTGCGCGCGCACGGTCATCACCCTGAGGCGCCGGGGCGACCGCCCTATGTGCGGTCGCTAGGCTGGCCCCATGCAGGCGATCGCGCGGTGGTGGGATTCGGTCGAGCTCTGGCTCACCGGTCTGCCCTTCGTGCCGCAGGTCGTGCTGGTGATGGTTGTGCTCGCGATGATCGCAATACTGGTGGTTCGGGTACTGACCGCGCTCATCGATCGCGTCGCAGACGCGCTCGACGCCCGCCTGGCGCGCGCCGGACACACCGACGCCGCAGGTCGGGAGCCATATGAAGGGAACGATGACGGTGTCTGAGAGCAGCGGAGGCAGGCGACTGCCGATCCCCAAGTCCAAGGTGACCCTCGCGCTGATCGGGTTGCTGGTGCTGCTCGTCGTCGCGTGGGCGCTCACCCTCTGACCGAGGCCTCGTACCATTCCCGCCTGACCTGCCCGCGCGACGAGAACGGCGAGAATTGACCGACAGGACCCTGCGCGGCCGCGCCCGCGGCGTGGTCGCCGTCGCCCTGGTGACCCTGCTCACCGCGTGCGGGGGCGGCGCGACGGACGATCCGGACGGCGTCGACATCTCCAGCGGCGAGTACCAGGTGAACCTGGTGGGCTTCGCCGCCGCCAAGCCCGCGTTCGACAAGGCCATCCCTCTGTTCCGCGAGTCCAACCCCGACGTGGGCTTCTCGCAGTCGTACGGCGCCTCGGGGGACCAGTCCCGTAAGGTCGCGCGGCACGTCCCCGCCGACGTGGTGAACTTCTCCGTACAGCCCGACGTGACGCGCGACGTCAAGGCCGGCGTGATCGACGCGGACTGGGAGAAGGCGCACCCCTACGATTCCGTGCCGTTCTCCTCGTACGTCGCCGTGGTCGTGCGACCCGGGAACCCCAAGGGCATCCACGACTGGCAGGACCTGCTCAAGCCCGGCGTCGAGGTGATCACCCCCAATCCGGCCAGCTCCGGCTCCGCCAAGTGGAACCTGCTCGCCCCGTACGCCGCGCTGTCCGACGGCGGCAAGAACCCGGCGGCGGGGCTGGACTTCGTCAAGCGGCTCGTCCGCGAGCACACCACCGTCAGCCCCGGCTCCGGCCGCGACGCGACCGCCGCCTTCGAATCGGGGCAGGGCGACGTCCTGCTCAGCTACGAGAGCGAGGCCGTGCTGCTGCAGCGCCAGTCCGAGGCCGGCCGGAAGCCGCGGCCCGAGTACTTCATCCCGCCCCAGACGGTGCGGATCGAGCTGCCCGTCGCCGTGGTGAACACCGCCCAGGACCCCGAGGCCGCGCGGCGGTTCGTGGACTTCCTGTTCTCGCCGGCCGCCCAGCGCGCGCTGCCGGCCTCCGGTTTCCGCGCCTCGGATCCCGCGATCGCCGCCGAGACCGCGAGCCTGTTCGGCGCGCAGCCGCAACGGGTGTGGACCGTCGAGGAGCTCGGCGCCGAGCTCGGCAGGGGCACCGCGGCCAAGAACAAGGGCAAGGACCTCACCGGATGGCCCGCAGTGGACGCCGCGCTGTTCGGCGACAAGGGCACCGTCTCCGCCGCCTACAAGTCCGGGGGCAAGTGATGCGCGCGCTGGGGTCGCTGCGCATCGGCGTGGCGTGGCTGTGGGTCTCCGTGATCGTGCTGCTGCCGATCGCGGCCATCACGACCAAGGCCTTCGACAACGGCTTCTCGGGCTTCTGGGAGGCGCTCACGGCCAGGAACGCGGTCTCCACGCTGCTCATCACGGTGTGGGTGTCGCTCCTGGTGACGCTCCTCAACGTGGTGATGGGCACCGTGATCGCCTGGGTGCTGGTGCGCGACGACTTCCCCGGGAAGGGGATCGTCAACGCCCTCATCGACCTGCCGTTCGCGCTGCCCACCATCGTCGCGTCGATCGTGCTGCTCTCGCTCTACGGGCCGGACAGCCCCATCGGCCTGACGCTCAACGCCACCCAGCCCGCGCTGATCATCGCCCTCGCGTTCGTCACGCTGCCGTTCGTGGTGCGGCAGGTGCAGCCGGTGCTCATCGAGCTCGACCGGGAGGTCGAGGAGGCCGCGGCGTCGCTGGGCGCGCCGAACCGCGTCATCGTGGCCACCATCGTCCTTCCCACGCTGCTGCCCGCGATCCTGTCCGGCGCCGGGCTCGCGTTCACCCGCGCGATCGGCGAGTTCGGCTCCGTCGTCCTCGTGGGCGGCAACATCCCGGGCCAGACCCAGGTGGCCTCGCAGTACATCCAGCAGCAGCTCGAGGTCGACAACCAGGTGGCCGCCTCCGCGGTGTCCGTGGCGCTCCTCGCGATCGCGTTCGTGCTGCTGGCCGTCATGCGCGTCGTCGGATCGCGGGCCGCGAAGCGGGAGGAGACGGACGAATGAGGCTGTCGAAGAAGTCGGTCCTGGGGCTGCGCACCGTCGCCCTGCTCTACCTGTTCCTGCTCCTGATCCTGCCGATCGCGATCATCCTGTACCGCTCCTTCGAGCGTGGTCTGGGCGTGTTCTGGGAATGGATCACCACGCCCGCGGCGATCTCGGCGCTGCAGCTGTCGATCCTCATCGTGCTGATCGTGGTGCCGCTCAACGTGGTCTTCGGCGTGCTCACGGCCCTGGCGCTGGCGCGCACGAGGTTCCGCGGGAAGGCCGCCCTGCAGGCCGCGGTGGACCTGCCGTTCGCGGTGTCGCCGGTGGTCGTGGGCGTCGCCCTGATCATGCTGTGGGGCGTCGGCGGCTGGTTCGGAGGCATCGAATCGACGGGCTTCCGCATCGTGTTCGGCCTGCCGGGCATGGTGCTCGCCACGATCTTCGTGACGCTGCCGTTCGTGGTCCGCGAGGTGGAGCCGGTGCTGCACGAGATCGGCACCGAGCAGGAGGAGGCGGCGTCGACCCTGGGCGCGAACGCGTGGCAGACGTTCTGGCGGATCACGTTGCCCGCGATCCGCTGGGGCCTGACCTACGGCGTGGTGCTCACCGTCGCGCGGGCGCTGGGCGAGTACGGGGCCGTGCTCATGGTGTCCTCGAACTTCCCGGGGATCTCGCAGACCCTCACCCTGCTGGTGAGCTCCCGCAACCACGACGACTACAACACCTTCGGCGCCTACGCGGCCGCGACCCTGCTCATGGGGCTCGCGCTCATCGCGCTCGTGGTGATGACCCTGCTCGAAGCGACCCGGCGGAGGAACCGAGATGACGATTAGCGTGGTGGGCGCGAACAAGCACTACGGTGACTTCGCCGCCCTGGACGACGTTTCCCTGGAGATCCCCGACGGTTCGCTGACCGCGCTGCTCGGCCCGTCGGGTTCCGGGAAGTCGACGCTGCTGCGGTCGATCGCCGGCCTGGACCGGCTCGACTCGGGACGGGTCGAGATCAACGGCGCCGACGTGACCGACGCCTCGCCGCAGGAGCGGGACATCGGCTTCGTGTTCCAGCACTACGCGGCGTTCAAGCACATGACGGTGCGGGAGAACGTCGCGTTCGGACTGAAGATCCGGAAACGCCCCGCCGCCGAGGTCAAGGCGAAGGTCGACGAGCTGCTCGACGTGGTGGGCCTCGCGGGCTTCCAGAAGCGGTACCCCGCGCAGCTGTCCGGCGGCCAGCGCCAGCGGATGGCCCTCGCCCGCGCTCTCGCGGTGGACCCGCAGGTGCTGCTCCTCGACGAGCCGTTCGGCGCCCTCGACGCCAAGGTGCGCGACGAGCTGCGGGCGTGGCTGCGCCGCCTGCACGACGAGGTGCACGTGACCACCGTGATCGTGACGCACGATCAACAGGAGGCCCTCGACATCGCCGACCGGATCGCCGTGCTCAACAAGGGCAGGATCGAGCAGGTGGGCACGCCGGAGGACGTGTACGACAGGCCCGCGACGCCGTTCGTCATGTCGTTCCTCGGCTCGGTGGCCAAGCTCAACGGAGTCATGGTGCGGCCGCACGACATCCGCGTCGGCCGTACGCCCGAGATGGCCCGAGCCGGCGGCCTCACCTCGGAGGAGGCGGGCGTGCTGCGGGCCGAGGTGGAGCGCGTCGTGTACCTCGGATTCGAGGTGCGGGTGGAGCTCAGGAACGCCGCCACGGGCGAGCGTTTCCAGGCGCAGATCACCCGTGGCGACGCGTCCGCGCTGGACCTCTCCGACGGCGACGTGGTGTACGTCCGCGCCACCCACGTGCCGGAGATCGCCGCGCGGAATTAGGTTGTGCGCATCGGTACCGTGGTCGGTATGACCGATACCGGCGGAATCGACTTCCAGCGCGTCACGACCCCCGAGCAGTACACCGGCTTCCAGGAATGCGCGTCCATCGGCTTCCAGCACCGACTGGAGAACGCCGAGGCGTGGACCGAGGCGATCCTGGCCGATCTCGAAAACCTCGATCACCGGGTCGCCGTCGACGGCGGCCGCACCGTGGGCACCTTCCTCTCCTTCGATCAGGAGCTCACCGCGGTCGGCGGTGCCCGCGTGCCCGTGCGCGCCGTCTCGGCCGTCACCGTGCTGCCCACGCACCGCCGCCGCGGGATCCTGGGGCGCCACATGCGCGAGTGCCTCGCCACCGCCGTCGAGAACGGCGCCGCCGCAGCGACTCTCATCGCGGCGGAGCACGCCATCTACGGCCGCTACGGCTTCGGGCAGAGCACCGAGGTCGTGGACTACCGGATCACCGTGGACCGGGCCCGGCTGCCGCGACCGCCCGTCGACGAAGTGCGGTACGTGTCCGGCGAGGAGTACCTCGAGGCGGCGAACCTGATGCGCGAGGTTCTCACCTTCCCCGGCCGGGTCTCACGCCTGGACGTCAACGGCCGCAAGGCCGCCGGCGTCCTCGGCCCCGACACCGGCGACAAGCAGCGGCTCGTGCTGCGCCGCGGCGGGGAAGTGGCGGGCGTGCTCTCGTACACCGTCGCCGGCAAGTGGTCCGACGCACGACCCGATTCGACGGTCACCGTCACCGAGTTGCTCGGCGTCGACGCCGCCGCCGAGCGCGACCTGTGGGCGTTCGCCATGAGCATCGACTGGGTGACCTCGGTCGTGGCCGCGCAGCGTGCGCTGGACGACGTGGTGACCACGGTGCCCGCCGACCCGCGCACCGTTCAGGTGTCCAATCGCATGGACTACCTGTGGATCCGGCCGTTCGACGTGCCGGCGCTGTTTTCCGCGCGCCGCTACGCCGCGCCCGGCCGCCTGGTGCTCGACGTGACCGATCCCGGGTTCGACGATGCCGGCCCCGGTCCCGCGCACGGGCGGTTCGCCATCACCACCGACGGCGGCGCGGGGGAGTGCGTGCGCACCGATGAGCCCGCGGACCTCGCGGTCGGCCTCGCCGACCTCGGCCGCCTGTGGCTGTACGACGAGCCCGTGTCCCGGCGGGTGGCGCTCGGCGACATCCGCGAGCTGGCCGACGGCGCCGCCGCCCGTGCGGATCTCATGCTGTTCAGCCCGCGCCGGCCGTGGACCGTCGAGATGTTCTGATGCGCGACCCGGCGACCTCGCCCGCGCTCCTGCGGGTGGAGCGGGACATGCACGTGTCCGGGCTGAAGTACGCACTGGAGTGGCCGCCGCAGGGAGCCGTGGAGCTGTGGTTGTCGTTCCCCGGGATCACCGGTGCCACCGGAATCGGATTCCTCCCGGATGCCGGCGAGGAGTACGAGACGTACCACGTCGCGGACCAGATGCAGGAGTACGTGCTGGACTCACTCCGTGTGCGCGGACGTGCCCGCACCTGGCCGCGTGCCGTAATCGGCGGTGCTCCGCTCTGGGCTGCGATGCACGACGGAGTCGCCGTGTGGGAGAGCGTCGACGGCTCGGAGCGACATCGGATCGGCGAGTTGCCGGAGGGGCGGTAGAGCAGGGCGATCGACTCGCGGATGACTCTCTGATCCTGTCCGGGGTGGACACGCTGTCACGGACGGACAGAATCCGAGAGCTCGGTTCTCGTCGACCTGCGCTCCCGGGCCGCGCCCCGATCAACAGGGCGCGGCGGCGGACCGTCGGGCCTACTCCAGGTGGGCGAGGGCGTTGCCGACCAGGCCGGCGGCGAGCGTGTTGCCGCCCGCCGGATCGATGAGCAGGAAGCTGCCCATCTCCCGGTTCTTGTCGTAGTCGTCCGCCACGATCGGCTCGGCGGTCTGCACGGCGATGCGGCCGATCTGGTTGAGCTCCAGGCCGTCTCCCTCGGCGATCGCCAGGTTCTGCTCGTCGAACACGGCGTCGACGCCGCCCACGATCGCCTGCGTGGTCTTGGTGCCGTGCTTGAGCAGCAGGCGCGCGCCGATCCGCAGCGGCTTCTCCGCCAGCCAGCACACGGTGGCCTCGAACTGCTGCATCGGCTCGGGGGCGTCGGCGGCGGAGACGATGACGTCGCCGCGGGAGACGTCCACGTCGTCGGCGAGGATCACGGTGACCGAGCGGCCGGTGTGCGCCGAGGCCAGCTCACCGTCGGCGGTGTCGATGCGCTCGACGCGGCTGCGCGTGCCCGCGGGGAGCACCAGGACCTCGTCGCCCACGTCGACCGTGCCCGCGGCCACCTGACCGGCGTAACCGCGGTAGTCGGGGAATTCGGGCGTGCGGGGACGGATCACGTACTGCACCGGGAACCGGAAGCCGATCGGCTTGGTGTCGGGGTCCGTGGGGATCGACTCCAGATGCTCGATCAGCGACGGGCCGTCGTAGAACGGGGTTCCCGTGGAGCGGGAGGCGACGTTGTCGCCGTGCAGCGCCGAGACGGGGATCGCGTGCACCGAGTCCTCGGCCCAGCCGAGCGAGCGGGTGAGCTCGCGGAACTCGGCCGAGATCTGCTCGAACACCGCGGCCGCGTCCTCGACGAGGTCGATCTTGTTGACCGCCAACACGAGTCGCGGAACACCGAGTAGCGAGAGCACCGCGGCGTGCCGGCGGGTCTGCTCGATGACGCCCTTGCGCGCGTCCGTCAGCAGGATCACCACCTGTGCGGTCGACGCGCCGGACACCGTGTTGCGGGTGTACTGCACGTGCCCGGGGGTGTCGGCGAGGATGAAGGACCGGCTCGGCGTCGCGAAGTACCGGTAGGCCACGTCGATCGTGATGCCCTGTTCGCGCTCGGCGCGCAGGCCGTCCACGAGCAGCGACAGGTCCGGGGTGTCGAGCCCCTTGTCGACCGACGCGCGCGTGACCGCGTCGATCTGGTCCGCGAGAACCGACTTCGTGTCGTACAGCAGCCGCCCGACCAGAGTGGACTTACCGTCGTCGACCGAGCCGGCGGTAGCCAGGCGCAGGAGCGCGGGAGCGCTGCTCATCAGAAGTAGCCTTCCTTCTTGCGGTCTTCCATGGCGGCCTCCGAGACCCGGTCGTCGCCACGGGTGGCGCCGCGCTCGGTGAGCCGCGACGCCGCGACCTCGGCCATGATCTGCTCGTTGTCCGAGGCGGTCGACTCGATCGCGCCCGTGGTGGAACCGTCGCCCACGGTGCGGTACCGCACCGACAGCGTGCGCACCTGCTCACCCTCGCGGGGGCCGCCCCAGACCCCGGACGTCATGAGCATGCCGTCGCGGTCGTACACCTCGCGCTCGTGCGCGTAGTAGATCGACGCCAGCTCGATGTCCTCGCGCGCGATGTAACGCCAGATGTCGAGCTCGGTGAAATTGCTGATCGGGAACACCCGCACGTGCTCACCCGGTGCGTGCCGGCCGTTGTACAGGTTCCACAGCTCGGGGCGCTGCTTCTTCGGGTCCCACTGCCCGAAGGCGTTGCGCAGCGAGAAGATCCGCTCCTTGGCGCGGGCGCGCTCCTCGTCGCGGCGGCCGCCGCCGAACACCGCGTCGAACCGGTTCTCGGTGATCGCGTCGAGCAGCGGCACCGTCTGCAGCGGATTGCGGATGCCGTCGGCGCGCTCCTCCAGCCGGCCGTCGGCGAGGTAGTCCTCGACCTTCGCCACGTGCAGGCGCAGGTTGTACTTCTCGACCATCCGGTCGCGGAAGTCGAGCACCTCGGGAAGGTTGTGCCCGGTGTCCACGTGCAGCAGCGCGAACGGCAGCGGCGCCGGCCAGAACGCCTTCACGGCGAGGTGCAGCAGGACCGTCGAATCCTTGCCGCCCGAGAACAGGATGACGGGGCGCTCGAACTCGCCCGCCACCTCCCGGAAGATGTGAATGGCCTCGGATTCGAGCGCGTCCAGCGTGCTGAACTCGCTGTCCGCGGGCGTGGTGGGGGGCTCGGTGATGGTCATGAGGCGTGCAATCCGCATTCTGTCTTGGTCGAACCGGCCCAGCGGCCGCTTCGAGGATCGGATCCGGGTTCGGGCTTCTTGGTGCACGGCTGGCAGCCGATCGACGGGTAGCCCTCGTCGACCAGCGGGTTCACCAGGATGCCGTTCTCGTCGATGAACTGCTGCATCCGCTCGTCGGACCAGTCGACGATCGGGTTCACCTTGAGCAGGCCGAAGCCCTCGTCGAACGAGATGAACGGCGCGTTCGCGCGGGTGGGCGACTCGACCCGGCGGATCCCGGTGACCCAGGCGCGGTAACCCGAGAGGGTCTCGCGCAGCGGCACCACCTTGCGCAGGTTGCAGCACTGCGCCGGGTCGCTCGCGAACAGGTCCTTGCCGACGGTGGCGTCCTGCTCGCCGACGCTCTGCGCGGGCGTCACGTTGAGCAGTTCCACCTCGTAGATCGACTCGACCGCGTCGCGCATGCCGATGGTCTCCGGGAAGTGGTAGCCGGTGTCCAGGAAGAGGACCTTCGGCCGCTCCTGCACCTGCTTGGCGAGGTGCACCAGCACCCCGTCCTGCATGTTCGAGGCCACCACGAAGTCCTCGCCGAAGGTGTCCATCGTCCACTGGAGCAGGGTGAGCGCGTCGGCGCCCTCCAGCTCCTTCGACGCGCGCTCCGCGAGGGCGCGCAGCTCGTCGGCGTCGCGTCCGGTCAGGGGGTTCGACGGTGTCGTGTGGGGCGCGTTCATCGCAGGTCCTCATCCGCGGCGCGGAGCGTCCACTGCGCGAACCGCTCGTCGGGCTCCCGCTGTGCCACGAAGTTCCGCACCACTCGCTCGATGTAGTCCCCGAGCTCCGTCGACAGCACCTTGTGCTGGCGCAGCTTGCGGCCGAACCCGCTGTCGAGCCCGAGGCTTCCACCAAGGTGAACCTGGAAGCCCTCGACTTGATTCCCCTCGTGGTCGTCCACGAGCTGGCCCTTGAAGCCGATGTCGGCCACCTGGGACCGGCCGCACGAATTGGGGCAGCCGTTGATGTTCACCGTGATCGGGACGTCCAGCTGCGCGTTGATGTCGGCGAGCCGCTCCTCCAGGTCCGGCACCAGCACCTGCGAGCGCTTGCGCGTCTCGACGAAGGAGAGCTTGCAGAACTCGATGCCGCTGCACGCGATCAGGTTGCGGCGCCAGATCGACGGGCGGCCCTGCAGGCCCAGCGGCTGCAACTCGTCGATCAGGGAGTCGACCCGGTCGTCGGGGACGTCGAGGACGATGAGCTTCTGGTACGGCGTGAACGCGGCACGGTCCGAACCGACCCGCTCCATCGCGTCGGCGACCCCGCTCAGGACGGTGCCCGAGACGCGGCCGGCGATGGGGGAGAAGCCGACGGCGTTGAGGCCGTTGCGCAGCTTCTGCACGCCGATGTGGTCGACCGGGCGCTCCGGCTTCTCGGGCGCGGGACCGTCGATCAGCGTGCGGCCGAGGTACTCGGTTTCGAGGACTTCACGGAACTTCTCCACGCCCCAGTCCTTGACCAGGAACTTCAGCCGCGCCTTCGCGCGGAGCCGCCGGTAGCCGTAGTCCCGGAAGATCGAGACCACGCCCTCCCACACGTCGGGTACCTCGTCGAGCGGGATCCACGCGCCCAGCCGCTGCGCGAGCATCGGGTTCGTCGACAGGCCGCCGCCGACCCACAGGTCGAGGCCGGGGCCGTGCTCGGGGTGCTCGACACCGACGAAGGCGACGTCGTTGATCTCGTGGACCACGTCCTGCTGGCCCGAGATGGCGGTCTTGAACTTGCGCGGCAGGTTCGAGTACTTCGGGTCACCGATGTAGCGGCGCACGATCTCGTCGATCGCGGGCGACGGGTCGAGGACCTCGCCGAAGGACTCGCCGGCCAGCGGAGAACCGAGCACCACGCGGGGGCAGTCGCCGCAGGCCTCGGTGGTCTTGAGGCCGACGGCCTCGAGGCGCTTCCAGATCTCGGGAACGTTCTCGATCTCGATCCAATGGAACTGGACGTTCTCGCGATCCGAGAGGTCGGCGGTGTCGCGGCCGAACTCGGTGGACAGTTCGCCGAGGGTGCGCATCTGCGCCACGTCGAGCTTCCCGCCGTCGCACCGCACCCGCATCATGAAGTACGGCGCTTCCAGCAGATCGATGTTCTCGTCGCCCGTGTACGTGCCGTCGTAACCCTGCTCACGCTGCGTGTAGAGGCCCCACCAGCGCATCCGCCCGCGCAGATCGGCCTTGTCGATCGAGTCGAAGCCCTGCTTCGAGTAGATGTTCTCGATCCGGGCCCGCACGTTGAGCGGGTTGTCGTCGCGTTTGGTCTGCTCGTTCGCATTGAGGGGAGTGCGGTACCCCAGCTTCCACTGACCCTCCGACTTGCGCTTGGCAGGACGCGTGCGCGCCGGCCGCGTCGGCCGCGTCGGGGCGGCGTCACCGGCGGAGGGGACAGGGGCGTCGGCGATCGACGTCATGGAGACTCCTGGGATTCATGGGATGGCGCGCCAGGGCTGGTGGCGCTCAGGGGCTCGACGCGCGAGGACGCGTCGGGAATCAGGCCCGACAGCCGCTGCTGCAGACCCGCAGGTAGTCGATGTGCCGGCGCGATGCCAGCAGCTCACCCTGTCCATCCATCGAGATCATTGTGCCACCGGATGGGCGCAGATGTGGAATCGGGTTCCGCTCACCGGTGCGCGAAATCCCGTGCCTGCGGACCTGCCAGACTGGACCCGTGCCCGTGCCCTCGACCCCAGAGCTCCGCCGGCTCGACGGTGCGACACCGTTCGGCCTGTACCTGCACGTTCCGTTCTGCGCGACACGCTGCGGGTACTGCGACTTCAACACCTACACGGCCGGTGAACTGGGGGGCTCCTCCTCGCCGCAGGCGTGGGCCGAGGCGATCGACGGCGAGCTCGCGCTGGCCAGGCGCACCGTCGGCGATGCCGAGGTCTCGACGGTGTTCGTGGGCGGGGGCACCCCGTCGCTCCTGGGCGGCGACGGCCTGGCGGCCCTGCTGGACACCGCGCACCGTCATTTCCGGTTCGCCGACGACGCGGAGATCACCACCGAATCCAATCCCGAGTCCACCTCGCCCGAGTTCTTCGCCCGACTCCGGGAGGCGGGGTTCACACGGGTGTCGCTGGGCATGCAGTCGGCGGCCGAGCACGTCCTTCGCGTCCTCGACCGCACGCACACCCCGGGAAGGGCCGTCGCTGCGGCGCGGGAGGCGCGCGAGGCGGGATTCGAGCACGTCAACCTGGATCTCATCTACGGCACGCCGGGGGAGTCCGACGACGACCTGCGGGCCTCGCTGGGCGCCGTGCTCGACGCGGGTGTCGATCACGTGTCGGCCTACGCCCTCATCGTCGAGGACGGCACGGCGCTGGCCCGTCGGATCCGCCGCGGCGAGCTCCCCGACACGGACGACGACGTGCTCGCGCACCGCTACGAGATGGTCGACGCGGCGCTGCGGGACGCCGGATTCGACTGGTACGAGGTGTCCAACTGGGCCCGCAGCGAGGCCGGGCGGTGCCGGCACAACGAGCTGTACTGGGAGGGCGCCGACTGGTGGGGAGCCGGGCCCGGCGCGCACGGGCACGTCGCGGGCACGCGATTGTGGAACGTCAAGCACCCGGCCCGGTACGCCGAGGCCGTCGCCCGCGGCGAGCTGCCGGTTGCCGGTCGCGAGACGCTCACGGACGAGGAGAAGCACGTCGAGGATGTGATGCTCCGGGTGCGGATGCGCTCCGGGCTGCCGCTCTCCGCGCTGCGCGCGGAGGAGGCCGTCCGCGCCGATCGTGAAGTGGCGCAGGGCAACCTGTCGCGCGAGGGGGAGTCGTACGTGCTCACCGACGCCGGCCGGCTGCTGGCCGACGGGGTGGTCCGCCGGATCCTGGATTGAGGGGTCGGAGGATCACGACAGCCCCCACACCACCGTCACGGTCACCTTGAGGGACTGCTCGCCGGTCTCGATCGGCACCGGCGACGCGGCCGCGCCGGGGACGCCGTTGGCGCCGAACTCGCGGGTGGTCGGCTTGGTGGTGACGGGGACCTCGCTCACCGTGCGCACCTCGCCGAGCGAGCCGCCCGAGAGCTTCGCGTACTGCTCGGCGCGGGTCTTCGCCTCGGCGAACGCCTTGTCCCGCGCCGACGCCTTGAGCTCGTCGTCGTTCTCGATGTCGAAGCCGACCGACTCGATCCGGGTCGCGTCGCCGCCCGCCGTGGTCACGTCGCCCAGCAGCTTCGACGCCGTCTCCAGCTTGTGCACCTTGATGGTCAACGACTGGGTGGCCTCGTACGACGTGATCTCGGAGCCGGGCCCGTAGCGCGGATTGAGCTTCACGTTCGCCGTGCTGATCTGCGCCTTGTCCACGCCGTTCGCGCCCGCCGCGTCGATCACCTTCTGCGCGCGCGCCGACGCCTCGTTGAGGGCGGTGGAGACGTCGCCGGCCTGGTGCTGCACCGACATCTGCACGGTGAGCACGTCGGGCTTACCCGAGGACTCGCCGACGCCGACCGCCGTGATCTCCCGCGGGGAGTCGTTGGAGGAACCGGAGGAGCCGCACGCCGTCAGCGCGCCCGCCGTCAGGGCCGCGGCCAACAGCGCCGCACTCGTCCGTCGTGCCGTGGTCGATCCGGAATTGGACATGACCTCAGGGTGCCAGCGCTCCGCGCGCCCCGTGGCGCTTCGCCGGTTACGGCAACGCCGTCCCCGGTTACCCCAACTCCCATTCCACGGTGACCCGGGCGGACACGGTGCGCTCGCCCGCGTGCATCGCCGGGGCGCCGCCGCCGGGCGCGGCGCGCGCCGCGAACATCACCTCGCGCTGCGGGGCGGCCCGGGGTTCGTCGACGATCGACAGCACCGCTCCCAGCGACGCCCCGGCGAGCGCGGCGTACTGCTCGGCGCGCGCCCGCGCATCCGCGAACGCCGCCTCCCGCGCAGCGGCGGCCGGGCGCTCACCGTCGGACAGCGCGAACGTGACGGAGTCGATCCTGGCCGCGTCCCCGGCGGCGACCGCGACGGCCTGCAGCACCCGCGCCGCGTCCGCGACGTCCCGGACGGTGAGTACGAGGGCCTCGGTCGCGGAGTAGCCCTCCAGCCGGCGGTCCTCCCAGGGCCCCGTCTCGACGGTCTGCAGTCCGAGGTCCGTGGTGGCGACATCGGCCTCGGCGACGCCGGCGGCGCGCACCGCGTCCACCACGGCGCGGGCGGCGTCCCCGGCGCCGGCGAACGCGGACTGCACGTCGGCGGCGCGCTTCTCGACCCCCACCCGCGCCACCACCACGTCCGGGATGGCGGGGGCTGAGCCGGTGCCGGTCAGGCGGATGGAGCGCGTCATGGTGGATCCCTTCAGTCGCGGCGGGCGTGTTTGCCGTACGCCCCCGAGGATGCCGGACGCGGCGGGGTGCCGGGCGGCAGCGCGTGCACGCGGCAGTGCAGGACCTCGCGCCCGCGCAATGCGGAGCGCACCGCGCGATGCAGGCCGTCCTCCAGGTACAGGTCGCCGTTCCACTCGACCGCGTGCGGGAACAGGTCGCCGAAGAACGTCGAGTCCTCGGACAGCAGCCGGTCCAGGGCGAGCACCGTCGTCGTGGTCACGATGTCGGACAGGCGCACCTGCTGCGGCGGGATCTGAGACCATTCCCGGGCGGTGAGGCCGTGGTCGGGATACGGCTTCCCGTCGATGACGCCCTTGAAGATCACGGCTCGACTGTAGCCCGCGTAAACTGGACCTTCGAGAGAAGACGATGGGAACGGGAGGTGTCACGCCCACGATGTCGACCACCGAGGACCGTCGATTCGAGGTGCTGCGCGCGATCGTCGCCGATTACGTGGAGACGCAGGAGCCCGTGGGCTCCAAGGCCCTCGTCGACCGGCACCACCTGGGCGTGTCCAGCGCCACCGTCCGCAACGACATGGCGGTCCTCGAGGCCGAGGGCTACATCACCCAGCAGCACACCAGCTCGGGCCGGATCCCCACCGAGAAGGGGTACCGGCAGTTCGTCGACCGGATCGCCCAGGTCAAGCCGCTGTCGGCCGCGGAACGGCGCGCCATCCTGCAGTTCCTGGAGACCGGGGTGGACCTCGACGACGTGCTGCAGCGCTCGGTGCGGCTGCTGGCCCAGCTCACCCGCCAGGTCGCGGTGATCCAGTACCCGGTGCTGAGCTCGGCGCGGGTGCGCCACCTGGAGGTGGTCGCGCTCGCCCCCACCCGCCTGCTGCTGGTGGTGATCCTCGATTCGGGCCGCGTGGAGCAGCGTCTCGTGGAGCTGGGTGACCCGGCGTCCGACGAGGACCTCTCGCGGCTGCGGGAGCTGTTCGGCGCCGCGGTGCACGGCAAGCTCATCCCGGACGCCTCGATGGCCGTCGCGGATCTGGCGCCGCTGGCGGACCGGGACCTGCGGGACGCCGTGATCCGGGTGTCGACGGTGCTCGTCGAGACCCTCGTCGAGCGCGCCGACGACCGCCTCGTGCTCGGCGGCACCGCGAACCTCACCCGCAACGCGGGCGATTTCGACGCGATGTCCGGATCCCTCCGGAGCGTGCTGGAGACGCTGGAGGAACAGGTCGTCGTGCTGAAACTGCTCACCGTGCGGCAGCAGCCGGGCATGGTGTCCGTGGCCATCGGGTCGGAGACGCAGGACGAGAACCTGCGCGGGACCTCGGTGGTGTCCACCGGCTACGGTTCGTCGGGCGCCGTGTTCGGCGGTGTGGGCGTGCTGGGGCCGACCCGCATGGACTACCCGGGCACCATCGCCTCGGTGGCGGCCGTGGCGCGGTACGTCGGCGAGGTTCTCGGCGACCGCTGACCTCGCCGAATGGCCGCATCGCCATACGTGGTGGAATCATGGGTTGAGTGCGGGTGTGTCAGGTCCGCAGACAGAACGTAGACGACGAAGTACGTGCAAGGGGATTTATCAACCGTGGCCCGTGACTACTACCGCATCCTCGGGGTCGATTCGAAGGCCTCCGACCAGGAGATCAAGCGCGCGTACCGGAAGTTGGCCCGCGAGCTGCATCCGGATGTGAATCCCGACGAGGCGGCGCAGGAGAAGTTCCGCGACGTCTCCGACGCGTACGAGGTCCTCAGCGACCCCGAGAAGCGTCGCGTCGTGGACATGGGCGGTGATCCGCTCGACAGTTCACCCGGGGGCTTCGGCGGCGCCGGCGGCTTCGGCGCCGGCGGATTCACCGGCGGCCTGGGCGACGTCTTCGAGGCGTTCTTCGGCGGCGGGATGGGCGGCGGCGGCCGCGGGCCCCGCGGCCGTGTGCGCCCGGGCAACGACGCCCTCATCCGCATGGAGCTCGACCTGGAGGAGTGCGCGACGGGCGTGAGCCGGGAGCTCACCGTCGACACCGCGATCCTGTGCGACAAGTGCCACGGCTCGGGCACCGAGGGCGACTCCAAGCCGTCGATGTGCCCCACCTGCCACGGCGCCGGCGAGGTGCAGTCGGTGCAGAGGTCGTTCCTCGGCCAGGTCATGACGTCGCGGCCGTGCCCCACCTGTTCCGGGGCCGGCGAGGTCATCGAGAACCCGTGCACCAAGTGCAGCGGCGACGGCCGGGTGCGCTCGCGCCGCTCGCTCACCGTGAAGATCCCCGCCGGCGTCGGCGACGGGATGCGGGTGCGGCTGGCCGGTCAGGGCGAGGTGGGCCCGGGCGGCGGCCCCGCCGGCGACCTCTACGTCGAGGTCACCGAGTCCGAGCACGAGTTCCTCGTCCGCGAGGGCAGCACGCTGCACGTCACCGCGCGGGTGCCGATGTTCGACGCCGCGCTGGGCGGCAGCATCGACGTGCCAACCGTGATCGACGGGGAACTCACCGTGGAGATCCCGCCCGGCACCCAGTCCGGCGACACCAAGGTGCTCCGCGGCCACGGCATGCCCCAGGTGAACGCGCAGACGCGCGGCAACCTGGTGGTCCACTTCGACGTGGTCGTGCCCGCGCGCCTGGACAAGAAGCAGACCGAGAAGCTGCGCGAGTTCAAGGCGCTGTTCCCCGGGGAGCAGCCGCAGGTGGCGCGGCGCGGCACCGCCGACCAGGGCGGCGGCCTGTTCTCCCGCCTGCGCGACACGTTCGCCGGACGGTAACCGCCGGTGGCGGCCACCGTCTTCCTCGCCGAGCGGCTGCCCGCCCCGGGCGAGGAGTGCCTGCTCGACGGTGACGAGGGGCGCCACGCGGCGGCCGTCCGCCGGATCCGGGTGGGGGAGGAACTGGTGCTCTCCGACGGTGCCGGGGGCTTCGCCCGGTGCTCCGCGGCCGCCGTCGGCAAGGCCGATGTGACGCTCCGCTGTGCCGAGGTGTGGACGGTGCCGGCGGCGTCGCCGCGCGTGGTACTGGTTCAGGCGCTGCCCAAGTCCGACCGCGCGGATCTCGCCGTCGAACTCGCCACGGAGGCGGGGATCGACGAGATCGTGCCGTGGCAGGCGGCCCGTTGTGTGGCGCGGTGGGACGGCGGCAAGGGCAAGGCCGAGAAGGGTGTCGCGCGGTGGCGCGCCGTTGCCCGCGCGGCGGCGAAACAGGCTCGGCGAGCGTATGTTCCGCGCGTGCACGACGTGGTGACGACGCGAGAACTCGTTCCACTACTCACCAGTATGGATGCGAATGTAGTTGTCTTGCACGAGGGTTCGGCGGTGCCTCTCGGCGAAGTTGACTTCTCGGTAACCGAAACCGTCGTTATTGTGGTGGGACCGGAGGGCGGAATCAGCCCCGAGGAACTGGACGCCCTGGTCGCGACGGGTGCGCAGCCCGCGCTCCTCGGACCGACGGTGCTGCGGACATCCACGGCCGCGGCCGTCGCACTCGGGGCGATCGGTGTCCTGACCACCAGGTGGGAGCAGACCCCACCCGCATAGCGGGTATTCGACGAGGAGATTGAAGAACGATGGCGCGTCGCATCTTCTACGGCAGCGAGGAATCGCAGCACGGGCACTTCTACCCGGGTGACGCCTCCAAGCCGCTCATCACGCTGGTGCACGGCGGCTACTGGCGCAATCTCTACACCATGACGATGGAGTCGAAGATCGCCAAGGACCTCAACCAGCGCGGATACCCCGTCTGGAACGTCGAGTACCGCCGCGTCGGCGAGCCCGGCGTCAAATGGCCGATCCCCGGCGAGGACGTACTGGCCGCCGTCGATTACGGCACCGAGAAGCTGGCCGGCCCGGCCGGGCACATCGTGGCCGCGCACAGCGCCGGCGCCACGCTCGCGGTGTGGGCCGCGGCGCAGCGCCCCGAGCTCCTCGGCGTGATCTCCCGCGGCGGCGTGCTCGACCTCATCGAGCGCGGCGACGGTGACCAGTCCATGCGGCTGCTGTTCGACCTCGGCCCCAACGCGAATCAGCGCCTGCTCAAGCGCACGTTCGCGCAGGCGAGCCCCGTCGCGGCGATGCCCTTCAAGACCCGCGTGCGCGCGCTGCACGGCCGGCTCGACGAGCAGGTTCCCTACCAGCTCTCCGAGTGGTTCCTCTCGCAGGCGCAGGAGAACGGCATGGACGCCGCGCTCACCATGATCGAGGGCGAGGGCCACGACGACTTCCTGGAGCCGGGCTCCAAGGGCCACGCGGCCACGCTCGCCGCCATCGAGGAGCTGACCAGCACGAAGTAGTCAGAGGGACGCGTTCGCCGTCCGCTGAACCGGCGGGGCGAATCTCGGAGGCGGCGCGGCCCTTCGAGGGACTAAACTGGGCGTATCCGCCTCGGCTGGGGCGGTGACCGCCGCAGACCGAAGGAATGACCCACCGCGTGGCAGACGCACACAGTTCCGATACCCGTAGCCCGGCCGCAGGCCCGGCACGGTCCACCATCGAGATCCCCATCGAGCTGACCTTCGGGCTGCTCGGTCCCGCGGACGCCAACCTCCGCGCCCTCGAAGGAGCGCTCACCGCGGACATCCACGCCCGCGGGAACGTGCTCACGCTGTCCGGGACACCTGCCGACGTGGCGCTCGCCGAGCGCGTGGTCGCCGAGCTGCTGGCCGCGGTCCGCAGCGGTGTGGCGGTGAGCCCCGAGGAGGTGCGCCGCTCGGTCGCGATGATGACCGACGGTTCCGGCGAATCGCCGGCCGAGGTGCTGACGCTGGACATCATCTCGCGCCGCGGCAAGACGGTGCGCCCGAAGACGGTCAACCAGAAGAAGTACGTGGACGCGATCGACGAGCACACCATCGTGTTCGGCGTGGGCCCGGCGGGCACCGGCAAGACGTACCTCGCGATGGCCAAGGCCGTGCAGGCGCTGCAGTCCAAGCAGGTCAGCCGCATCATCCTGACGCGTCCCGCCGTCGAGGCCGGCGAACGGCTGGGCTTCCTCCCGGGCACCCTCAACGACAAGATCGACCCGTACCTGCGGCCGCTGTACGACGCGCTGCACGACATGATGGACCCCGAGGCCATTCCGAAGCTGATGGAGGCGGGCGTGATCGAGGTGGCGCCGCTCGCGTTCATGCGCGGCCGGTCGCTCAACGACGCGTTCATCATCCTCGACGAGGCGCAGAACACCACCGCGGAGCAGATGAAGATGTTCCTCACGCGCCTCGGTTTCGGCTCCAAGATCGTGGTCACGGGCGATGCCTCACAGGTGGATCTGCCCGGCGGGGCGATGAGCGGGATGCGCGCCGCCGTCGACATCCTGCGCGGTATCGACGACATCCACATCTCGGAGCTGACCAGCGCCGACGTGGTGCGGCACCGGCTCGTCGCGGAGATCGTCGACGCCTACGCCCAATTCGAGGCGCAGCTCGCGAGCACCAAGCGCCCGCAGCTGGGCGGCGCCCGACGGATTCCGGGGCGCCGATGAGCATCGAGTTCGCCAACGAGTCCGGATTCGACGTCGACGAGGCCGAGGTCGTCGCCATGGCGGCCTTCGCCATCGCCGCGATGGACGTGCACCCGGGCGCCGAGCTGAACATGCTCGCGGTCGACCTGGACACCATGGCCGACCTGCACGTGAAGTGGATGGACCTGCCCGGGCCGACCGACGTGATGAGCTTTCCGATGGACGAGCTCACCCCCGGCGGCCGCCCGGACATGGCCGACGCCGGCCCGGCGACGCTGGGCGACATCGTGCTGTGCCCGCAGTTCGCCGCCGAGCAGGCGCAGTCCGCGGGGCACTCGACGGAGCACGAGCTCAACGTGCTCACGGTGCACGGCGTGCTGCACCTGCTGGGCTTCGACCACGCCGAGCCGGACGAGGAGCGCGAGATGTTCGCACTCCAGGACAGCATCATCGCCGAGTACTACGCGCAGGAGCGCGACAAGGAGCGTCGCGCCCGGCAGGCCGCGCGCGACGACAGGCTCCTGGGGCGCACCGGCTTCCTGGGGCGGCGGGACGGCTAAGTGCAATCGTCGATCCTCCTGATCGTCGGCGTCGTCGCCTTGGTGCTCCTGGGCGGGCTGTTCGCGGCGATCGACTCCGCCCTGCTCACCGTCTCGCCCGCGCGCGTCGAGGACCTCGTCGACGAGGGACGCCCCGGTGCGAAGCGCCTGCAGCGGCTGCTGAACAACCGGCCGCTGTACGTCAACCTCGTGGTGCTGTTGCGCACGGCCTGCGAGATATCGGCGACGGTGCTCCTGTTCCTGGTTCTCGATCGCGCCCTGTCCACGGTGTGGACCGCGGTGGTCACCGCCGCGGCCATGACGGTGATCAGCTACGTGCTGATCGGGGTCGGCCCGCGCACCCTGGGCCGGCAGCACGCGTACTCGCTGGGGTGCTCGACCGCACTGATGGTGCAGGCCATCGCGATCCTCATCGCGCCCGTCACCCGCCTGCTGATCCTGCTGGGCAACGCCGTCACTCCGGGGCGCGGCTTCCGCAACGGGCCGTTCGCGACGGAGGTCGAGCTGCGCGAGCTGGTCGACATGGCGCAGCAGCGCGGCGTGGTGGCCGAGGACGAGGGCAAGATGATCCAGTCCGTCTTCGAACTCGGCGACACGGCCGCGCGCGGCGTCATGGTGCCGCGCCCCGAGATCGTGTGGATCGAGGCGGGCAAGACGGTCGCGCAGGCGGTCCGGCTCGCCGTCCGGTCCGGGCATTCGCGGATCCCCGTCATCGGGGAGAACGTGGACGACGTGCGGGGCGTCGTCTACCTCAAGGACCTGGTCGCACTGCCCGACGGTGCCGACCGGCACGCCATCGATGTGGCCGAGATGGCCCGGCCCGCGGTGTTCGTGCCCGATTCCAAGCCCGTGGACGCGCTGCTGCGGGAGATGCAGCGGACCAACAACCACATGGCCGTGCTGGTCAACGAGTACGGCTCCATCGCCGGCCTGGTGACGATCGAGGACGTGCTGGAGGAGATCGTCGGAGAGATCACCGACGAATACGACGCGGGCGAGATCGCCCCCGTCGAGGACCTCGGCGAGGGCCTCTTCCGGGTGTCCGCGCGCCTCGACCTGGAGACGCTCGGCGAGCTCTTCGACGAGGAGATCGAGGAGGACGAGGTGGACACCGTGGGCGGCCTGCTGGGGCTCGCGCTCGGCCGGGTGCCGCTGCCCGGTTCCGAGGCGCAGGCCCACGGCCTGGTGCTGGAGGCCGAGGGCGCCACGAACCGTCGTGGGAGGATGCGGATCACGACCGTCCTGGTGCGGCGCGCCGAGGACGGGAACGGCGAGCCGGAGGACGGCGCCGACGACGAGGAGAAGGAGACCGCGTGAGCGAGCCGAGCGAGGAGGACCGCAAGCTCGTGACGCTGGCGCGCGGTGCGATGGGACGGGCGGGGGCGCCGCACGGCGCCGCCGTGCGCGACCTGGACGGGCGCACCTACGCGGGCGCCCCCGTGCGCCTGGACGCGCTCGCGCTGACCGGCCTGCAGGTGGCCGTCGCGTCCGCGCTGAGTTCGGGCGCGGAGGGCTTCGAGGCCGCGGTCCTGGTGGGCGATGCCGACGACGCCGACGCGGGCGTGGCGGCGCTGCACGAGGTCTCCGGCACCGCGCCGGTGCTGCTGTTCGACGCGGCGGGGGAGGCCCGACGGTGACCGGAACCCCCGAGGCCGAGACCGGCGGACCCGAGACCGGCGAGGACGAATTCCGTTCCGGGTTCGTGTGTTTCGTCGGACGCCCGAACACGGGCAAGTCCACGCTGACCAACGCGCTGGTGGGCACGAAGATCGCGATCACCAGTTCGCGGCCGCAGACCACCCGTTCCACGATCCGCGGCATCGTCAACCGGCCGAACTGCCAGCTGATCCTGGTGGACACCCCCGGCCTGCACCGGCCGCGGACCCTGCTGGGGCAGCGGCTGAACGACCTGGTGCGGGACACCTACTCCGAGGTGGACATCATCTGCCTCACGATCCCCGCGGACGAGAAGATCGGCCCGGGCGACAAGTACATCCTCGATCAGGTGCGGCACATGGCGCCGCGTACGCCGCTGCTGGGCATCGTGACCAAGATCGACAAGGTCGGACGCGACAAGATCGCAGAGCAGCTCATGGCGGTCTCGCAGTTCCTGGGTGGGGAGTCGGACGTGATCCCCGTGTCCGCCACCTCGGGGGAGCAGGTCGAGGACCTGGTGCAGCTGCTGGCGTCGAAGATGCGGCCGGGGCCCGCGTTCTACCCGGACGACGAGGTCACCGACACCGACGACGACACGATGATGGCCGAGCTGATCCGCGAGGCCGCCCTGGAGGGCGTGCGGGACGAGCTGCCGCACTCGCTGGCCGTGACCATCGAGGAGGTCCTCGAGCGCGAGAAGACCGAGGCGCAGGAGAAGTCGGGTAAGCCGGGCCTCCTGGAGGTGCACGCGCTGCTGTACGTGGAGCGGCCCTCGCAGAAGGCGATCATCATCGGCAAGGGCGGTTCGCGGCTGAAGTCGGTGGGCACCGCGGCCCGCGGCGAGATCGAGAAACTGCTGGGCCGCAAGGTGTTCCTGTCCCTGCACGTGAAGGTGGCCAAGGACTGGCAGCGCGACCCCAAGCAGCTGGGCCGCCTGGGCTTCTAGCGCCCCAGCAGCCGCTGCCACCCCCGGATTGCGGCGCGGCGCGGCGGCATCCGTCAGTCGGGGGTGGGATGATGGGGGAATGAGGTCGTACCGGGACAGCGCCGTGGTGCTGCGGCAGCACAAGTTGGGGGAGGCCGACTACATCCTCACGCTGCTGACCCGCGACAACGGCCTGGTCCGCGCGGTCGCCAAGGGGGTGCGCCGGCCGCGGTCGCGGTTCGGCGCCCGGCTGGAGCTGTTCGCGCACGTCGACCTGCAGTTGCACCCCGGCCGCAGCCTGGACGTGGTGACCCAGGTGCATTCCATCGCGGCCTACTCGGGCGACCTGACGGAGGACTACGGCCGGTACACCACGGCCTGCGCGGTGATCGAGACCGCGGAACGGCTCGCGGGCGAGGAGCGCGCGCCGGCGCTGGATCTGCACCGGCTGACCGTCGGGGCGTTGCGCGCGATCGCCGCCGGCGCCCGCGACCGCGACCTGATCCTGATCTCGTTCCTGCTGCGGGCCATGGACGCTGCGGGCTGGGCGCCCGCACTCACGCTGTGCTCGCGCTGCGGCGACGAGGGGCCGCACCGCGCCTTCCACGTGGCGGCCGGCGGCGCGGTCTGCGTGCACTGCCGCCCGCCCGGTGCGGCGGTGCCGTCCCAGGGCGTGCTCGACCTCATGGCCGCGCTCGCGCTGCCGGACTTCGACTATGCGGAGACCACCGACGAGCGGCTGCGCAGGCAGGCGAACGGCCTCGCGGCGGCGCACCTACAGTGGCACGTGGGGCGGCAGCTGCGGTCGCTGCCCATGATCGAGCGGCACGCGCCGCACAGCACGGCCCTCGCCAGCGCGGGCCGGGACATCGAGGAGGTCGACGGTGCCGGGACTGCGGCGGGGTAGGTCGAAGACGCCACCGAAGCAGGTGGCGACGGTACGCCCGCCCGATCCGCATCCGTCGGGTGCGACGCCGCCCGAGATCCCCGCCGAGCTGGTGCCGAAGCACGTCGCCCTGGTGATGGACGGTAACGGGCGCTGGGCCAAGGAGCGCGGCATGGCCCGCACCGAGGGGCACAAGCGCGGCGAGGCTGTGCTGATGGACACGGTGTGCGGGTGCATCGAGATCGGCGTGACCCAGTTGTCGGCGTACGCCTTCTCCACCGAGAACTGGTCGCGCAGTCCCGAGGAGGTGCGCTTCCTCATGGGCTTCAACCGCGATGTGATCCGCCGCCGCCGCGACGAGATGCACGAGATGGGCGTCCGCGTGAAGTGGGCGGGGCGCCGTCCGCGGCTGTGGCGCAGCGTGATCCGGGAACTCGAGGTGGCGGAGGAGCTCACCCGGGACAACACCGTCATGACACTCACGATGTGCGTCAACTACGGCGGTCGCGCCGAGATCGTCGATGCCACGAGGGAGATCGCGCGCCGTGCGGCGGCCGGCGAGATCAGCCCGGATCACATCACCGAGCAGTCGTTCCAGAGCTACCTGTATCAGCCGGACATGCCCGACGTGGACCTGTTCCTGCGCCCGTCGGGGGAGAAGCGCAGCTCCAACTTCCTGCTGTGGGAGAGCGCGTACGCCGAATACGTCTACCAGGACACGCTGTTCCCGGACTTCGACCGCCGGAACCTCTGGGACGCCTGCCTCGAATACGCCAAGCGCGACCGTCGGTTCGGCGGCGCCCAGTGATCGCCCCGGACCGCCTCGAGGGACTGCGCACCCGCCTGGAGGAGGCCCTCGGTGAGGGAATCGGGCTGCGCCGCGACGGCAAGGACGCCGTCCTGGTGGACCTGGGCGACACGCCCGCGTCGGTCCAGGTCTTCGAGCTCGCCGCGGGGGTGGACGTGTACTCGCTGACCCAGGTGGTCGCGTGGGACCTGCCGCTCACCGACGAGTTGCGGTCGGACGTGGGCGCGACGGCGGAGGGCGTCCAATTCGGCGCCCTCCGGCTCATGGAACGCGAGGTGTCCGCGGATCTGGTGCTGCACTACTCCTTCCCGGCGGGCACCCTCGACGACGAGGCGCTGCGGGAGTTCGTGCTCTTCGTACTGACGCAGGGAGTGGAAGCGCGGCGGCGCCTCGTCGGGTGACCTCCGGGGCCCGGCGAGGCGTGCCGCCCCTCGTCGTGGCTACGGGCGCAGCAGCACCTTGCCCGCGCGCCCCGGCCGGCCGGAGGCGGCCGCCGCCTGAGCGATCTCCTCGAACGGGTACACGCCGTCCACCGGAAGGGCCAGCGTGCCCTCGGCCGCGCCCCGGATGATCTCCTCGAGCAGCTCGCGCTGCTTCGCGGGCGGCATCTCCTGCGCCACGATCTTTCCCCAGAAGCCCTTGATCCGGAGCTGCTTGAAGATCACGTCGTTCACCGGGATCTCCAGCTGCGCGGTCTGTCCGGCGCCCGCCGCACTCATGGCGCCGAAGGACACCAGGGTGCCGCGTTCGCCCAGCAGGCGCGCGAGATCGGTGCTCGCGGCGCCGCCGATCGAGTCCACCGCGGCGGCGTACCCGGCGTCACCGGCCAGCTCGGCCGCGCGTTCGCGCCACCCGTCCACGTCGGTGGCGATCACGTTCTCCACGCCGAACGCGGCGAGCTCCTCGACGGCGGCGGACCGCCGGACCAGGCCGGTGACGTTGACGCCCCGCGCGGCGGCGAGCTGCGCGAGGAGCCGGCCGACCATCCCGTTCGCGGTGTTCTGCACGACCCATTGGCCGGGCTGCACGTCGAGGTGGTCGAGCAGCGAGGCGGCGCTGAACGGCATGGCGAACAGCTGCGCGGCGGCCTCGTCGGGGATGGAGTCCGGGACCGGGACGAGCGTCGCCGCGTTCGCCAGGAAGTACTCGGCCCACGTGCCGAAGGCGCCGCCGGTCATGACGCGCTGGCCGACGGTGACGCCCTCGACGCCCTCGCCGAGCGCGTCCACCACGCCGACGCCCTCGGACCCGGAGCGCGCCCCGGGCAGCGGCGGCTTGAAACCGTAGTCGCCCTTCACGGTCCACAGGTCGTGGTTGTGGATGGGCGCCAGGATGGTGCGGATCCGGACCTGGCCGGGGCGCGGCTCGGGCACGGAGACGTCGTGGACGGAGAGGACGGTGGCGGGGTCGCCGAATTCGTCGTGAAGCAGTGCACGCATGGGATTCTCTTTCCTGCAGGTGGTTTCGGATCAGTCGTCGGCGACGGTCACGGTGACGTCGACGTTGCCGCGGACGGCGTTGGAGTAGGGGCACACCTGGTGCGCCGCGTCGGCGAGGCCCTGTGCGGTGGCCCCGTCGAGATCGGGGATCACGACCTCGAGCGCGACGGTCAGCCCGAAGCCCCCGGATCCGTTGGGGCCGATGCCGACCCGGGCGCCGACGCTGGAGTCGCCGAGTGCGACCTTCTGTGAGCGGGCGACCATCTGCAGCGCGGAGTGGAAGCAGGCGGCGTAGCCGGCGGCGAACAGTTGCTCCGGATTGGCGCCGTCGCCGGATCCGCCCATCTCTCGGGGGACGGCGAGCTGCAGGTCGACGCGGCCGTCGTCGGTGCGGGTGCGGCCGTCGCGACCGGCGCCGGTGGCGACGGCCTCGGCGGTGTAAGCGATATCGGGCATGGTGACCTTCGTTCGTTCGGTGTCGGGTGGTTCGGGTGAGGGGTGGGCGCGGTGGCGGTCAGGAGTGGGCCGCGCAGAACCTGTTCGCGAGGTCGCGCAGGAGCACGGCCTCCTCGGGGGAGAGATTGAACCCGTCGCGCACGGTGCGCTGCACCCCGGCGACGCGGGGCTGCATCGCCCTGCCCGCGTCCGTGACGTGGACGGTGACGAGGCGTTCGTCGGCCTGCTCGCGGCGGCGCTCGACGAGGCCCATCGTCTCGAGGCGGCGGATCAGAGGCGAGAGGGTGCCGCTGTCGAGCCGGAGGCGTTCGCCCAGCGCCGACACGGTGACACCGTCGCGCTCCCACAGGGCGAGCAGGGTGACGTACTGGGTGTACGTCAGGCCCAGCGCCGCGAGCCCGTCGCGGTAGGCGTTGGAGGCCACCCGGGCCGCGGAGTACAGGGCGAAGCAGACCTGGGAGTCGAGTAGTTCGTCGCGTTCCACGACAATCAGAGTGCCACGCAACTCAATTGTGCACAACTTAAAACGGGGCGTTTGGACACATCGAGGGGAGTCGTCTACCTGCGGGTTTACATCCAATGCGAATGTGTCCACGAAGAGCTTGACAGATCGACGACATCTGTCAAATACTGTCCTCAGTGCATATGACCTCAGTCACAGCCCCGCCCGGGGCGAACTCGTAAGGAGGCACCGATGAAGGGCCTGGCCTATATCGACGCGGACGGCAACGAGGCCGTCTGGACCGACCACAAGAAGCGGCTGTGGCTGTGGGGGCTCTTCGTTCCCACCGCGCTGTTCTTCGCGGTGGGGCTCATGATGCTGCTCGGCATCGGCCACACCCCGCTGATGTACCTCGCGCCCGTCCTCTGGTGGATCGGCCCGCTGCTCCTGTACGTGATCCTCCCGATCGTCGACATCAAGGCCGGCGACGACGGCGAGAACCCGCCGGAGGAGGTGATGGAGGCGCTGGAGGAGTCCAAGTACTACCGCTGGCTGACCTACATCTTCCTGCCGTGCCACCTGGCCTCGCTCATCGCGATGTGCTACTTCCTCACCGCGGACGACCTCAGCTGGCTGGGCGGCGTCTACTCGAACGGCGGCGGCCTGGGCCTGATCAGCCAGATCGGCATCACGCTGAGCCTGGGCGTGGTCACCGGTATCGGCATCAACACCGGCCACGAGCTGGGCCACAAGAAGCCCGAGAACGAGCGCTGGATCGCCAAGCTCACCCTGGCGCCGGCCATGTACGGCCACTTCTTCATCGAGCACAACCGCGGCCACCACGTGCGCGTCGCCACCCCGGAGGACCCGGCCAGCGGCCGCTTCGGCGAAACCTTCTGGGAGTTCCTGCCGCGCAGCGTCTGGGGCAGCCTGAAGTCCTCGTGGAACCTCGAGAAGACGCGCCTGCACCGCCTCGGCAAGAGCCCCTGGACTCTGAAGAACGACGTGCTCAACGCCTGGCTGATGACCGCCGTCCTGTTCGGCGCCCTCACCGCGGTCTTCGGCTGGTACGTGCTGCCGTTCCTGATCATCCAGGGCGTCTACGGTTTCAGCCTGCTGGAGTCGGTGAACTACCTGGAGCACTACGGGCTGCTGCGGCAGAAGACCGCCTCGGGTCGTTACGAGCGCTGCGCCCCGCGGCACTCCTGGAACTCGGACCGCATCGTGACCAACGTGTTCCTGTACCACCTGCAGCGGCACAGCGACCACCACGCCAACCCCACGCGCCGCTACCAGACCCTGCGGTCGTTCGAGGAGGCCCCGTCGCTGCCCCAGGGCTACGCCACCCTGATCGGCGTGACCTACTTCCCGCCGGTGTGGCGCAGGATCATGGACCGTCGCGTGCTCGATCACTACGACGGCGACATCACGAAGGTCAACATCCACCCCCGCGTCCGCGACAAGGTGCTCGCCAAGTACGGCGCGCCGAGCACCGGAGAGCAGGCCGCCGCATGAGCGCCTTCAAGTGCCCCGTCTGCGACTACGTCTACGACGAGGCGACCGGCGCCCCCCGCGAGGGGTGGCCTGCCGGCACCGCCTGGACCGACATCCCCGACGACTGGAACTGCCCCGACTGCGGGGTCCGAGACAAGATCGATTTCGAGCCCGTCTGACGCGGAATCGACACTGCGAAAGGAAGACCCATGAGTGACGCACCCTTCAAGCTGTTCCGCTGCCTGCAGTGCGGCTTCGAGTACGACGAGGCCGAGGGCTGGCCGGAGGACGGCATCGAGCCCGGCACCCGCTGGGACGACATCCCCGAGGACTGGTCCTGCCCCGACTGCGGCGCCGCGAAGGCCGATTTCGAGATGGTCGAGGTGGCGCGGGGATGAGCGGCGCGGTGATCGTGGGGACGGGCGTCGCGGGAGCCTCCGCGGCACTGGCGCTGCGGTCCGGCGGGTTCGACGGGGACGTCACCCTCGTCGGGCGTGAACCGCACCTCCCGTACCGCCGTCCCACGCTCAGCAAGGACGTGTTGCTCTCGGGCATGGAGGTCGAGAAGGCGCTCCTCAAGCCCGGATCGCACTGGGCGGAGATCGGCGTCGACGTCCGCACCGGGGTCACGGTGACCGGCGGGGACACCGCGGCGCACGAGCTGGAGCTGTCCGACGGCGGCGCCCTCGGCTACGACTCGCTGGTGCTGGCCACCGGGGGAGCGGCCCGGCACCTCCCGGGCATCGAGCCCGGACCGCGCGTGCGGTACCTGCGGGACTTCGCCGACGCCGCCGCCCTGCGCGACGACCTCGGGCGCGCCGGCACCGTGGTGGTGCTCGGCGCCGGGCTGATCGGTTCCGAGGTCGCGTCGGCCGCGGCCAAGCTGGGCGCGCGGGTCACCGTCATCGAGCCGGCGCCCCTGCCGCTGGTGCGGGTGGTCCCGCCCGTGATCGGGGAGCGACTCGCCTCGCTGCAGCGCGGCGCCGGCGTCGACCTGCTGCTCGGCGTCCGTCCGGGGGAGGTCACCGTCGACCCGGACCAGGTGACGGTCGCGCTGCCCGACAGTGCCGCCGTGGTCGCGGACCTGCTCGTGGTCGCCGTCGGTTCGGCGCCCGACACCGGACTCGCCGAGCGCCTCGCGCTGCGGGTCGACGACGGTATCCTGGTGGACGAGCGGTATCGCACATCCGCCGAGGACGTCTACGCGATCGGCGACTGTGCGCGGGTGCCCAACCCTCTGGAGGGCGGCACCTACCGCGCGGAGAACTGGTCCGCCGCACAGGATCAGGGCACGGCCGTCGCGCAGGTGCTCCTGGGGCAGACCCCGGCGCCGACGGTGCCGTGGGGCTGGTCGAACCAGTTCGGTGCGGTGCTGCAGTTCGCGGGGTGGCCCGCGGCCGAGGACGCGCTGGAGGTGGACGGAACGGTGGACGGGGAGACCGGAGGAACGTTCGTCGCGCGCTGCAGCCGGGCCGACGGCCTGGTGGGCGCGGTGGCGATGGGCCGGCCGAAGGAGCTGCGCGCCGTGCGCGGCGAGCTGTCCGAGAAGATCGCCTCGGCGGTCGTGCGATGACCGTCCTCGCGGGCCGCGAGCCCGACGCCGTTCCCAAGCCCACGGTGCGCGATCAGGCGCTCGACGCCGTGAGCCACTTCCTCAACGGGCGGGAATGGTCGGCGGTCACCATGGCGGCCGTGGCCCGCGAGGCCGGAGTGAGCCGGCAGACCCTCTACAACGAGTTCGGCTCCCGCAAGGGGCTCGCCGTCGCCTACGTGACCCGGTTCGTCGACGGGTTGCTGGCGTACGTGCAGGACCGGATCGACGCGCATCCCGGAGAGATCGCGCTCGCGGTCGAGGACGCCATGCTCGGGGTGTTCCGCACCGGTATGGGTGACCCCGTGGTGCTCAACATCGTCGGGCCCAACCCGCACCGCGACCTCATGGGGATCGTCACCGTCGACGGCACCCCGATCCTCAAGCGGGCCAGCGCGGGGCTCGCCGAGATCCTCGTTCTGAGCTGGGCCCAGGCCCGGCGCGACGACGCGCAACTGGCGGCAGGTGTGCTGGTGCGCCTCGCGTTCAGTCACCTCACCATGCCGCTGGAGGGCCCCGAGGAGGCGGCCAAGGAGGTCTCCGCGGTGGTCTCGCCGTACCTGGAGCGGGCCGTCCGCGCCTGAGTCGTCAGCCCCGCCCGGCCGAGCACTCCTTGCAGCGGCCGAAGATCTCCAGCGTGTGCGTGACGTCGGTGAAGCCGTGCGCCGCGGCGGTCCGCGCGGACCACGCCTCCACCGCCCGGTCCGTCACCTCCACGGTGCGCCCGCAGTCCCGGCACACCAGGTGGTGGTGATGCTCCCCCGAGCACATCCGGAACAACGCCTCGCCGCTGTCGGTGCGCAGCGTGTCCACCGCGCCGGCATCGGCCATCGCCTGCAGGTTCCGGTACACGGTGGTCAGTCCGATCGATTCCCCGTCCGCGCGCAGCTGCTCGTGCAACTCCTGCGCGGACTTGAACTCCGACACCGATTCCAGGGCGTGCGCGATGGCGCCGCGCTGCTTGGTGGCGCGCACGCCGATCACCTTCGCGGCTTCGCCGGCCACCGTCAGGCCCCCTGCCGCTCGGTGGAGTGGGCGACCGCGTCGACCACGATGTGCGCGAGGTGGTCGTCCACGAGCCGGTAGACGATCTCCCGGCCGTTGCGCTCGCCCCGCACCACGCCCGCGGACTTGAGCACCCGCAGGTGCTGGCTCACGAGGGGCTGCGTGACACCGAGCGAATCGACCAACTGGTGCACGCACAGCTCGGACCGCATGAGCTCCAGGACGATCGAGATCCGCACGGGCGCCGCGAGGGCCCGGAGCAGGTCGCCCGTGGCGGCCAGCACCTCGGGGCTGGGGGCCGGCTGCGGTTCGCAGTCGGCGTCGACGGGGCAGTCTGCGGCGACGTCGGTAGGAATGGGGGCCACCTCCTGTTATCAAGAATCATTTTCATATGCGGTTTCGGCTACGTCAAGTCCGAGCCCGGCGTCGACCCGCGGGGGAGGGTGACCGGTAGAGTCGATGTGTTCTGTAGTCCTGTCGCAACCCGTCGGAGATGAAGCGAGCCGTGGCCAAAGCAACCAAAGTGGAAACCGTCGCCAACCTGTGCAAGCGCAGGGGGCTGGTCTACCCCTCGGGTGAGATCTACGGCGGAACCAAATCGGCCTGGGACTACGGCCCGCTCGGTGTGGAGCTCAAGGAGAACATCAAGAAGCAGTGGTGGCGCAACATGGTCACCTCGCGCGACGACGTGGTGGGCCTCGACAGCTCGATCATCCTGCCGCGCCAGGTGTGGGTCGCCTCGGGTCACGTCTCGGTGTTCAACGATCCGCTCGTCGAGTGCCTGAACTGCCACAAGCGGCACCGTCAGGACCACCTCCAGGAGGCCGTCGCCGAGAAGAAGGCGGCCAAGGGGGAGGAGATCGATCCGGACGACGTGCCCATGTCGGAGATCGTGTGCCCGGACTGCGGCACCAAGGGGCAGTGGACCGAGCCCCGCGACTTCAACATGATGCTCAAGACCTACCTCGGCCCTATCGAGTCCGAGGAGGGGCTGCACTACCTGCGCCCCGAGACGGCGCAGGGCATCTTCGTGAACTTCAAGAACGTGATGACCACCGCGCGCAAGAAGCCGCCGTTCGGCATCGGCCAGATCGGCAAGAGCTTCCGCAACGAGATCACACCGGGCAACTTCATCTTCCGGACCCGCGAGTTCGAGCAGATGGAGATGGAGTTCTTCGTCAAGCCGGGCGAGGACGAGACCTGGCACCAGTACTGGATCGACTACCGCCTCAAGTGGTACACCGACCTCGGAGTCGACCCCGAGAACCTGCGGCTGTACGAGCACGCGCCGGAGAAGCTGAGCCACTACTCCAAGCGGACAGTCGACATCGAGTACAAGTTCGGGTTCTCCGGCAGCGAGTTCGGCGAGCTCGAGGGCGTGGCGAACCGCACCGATTTCGACCTGGGTACGCACACCGAGCACTCGGGTGAGTCCCTGGAGTACTTCGATCAGCAGTCCGGTGAGCGGTACACGCCGTACGTCATCGAGCCCGCGGCCGGCCTCACCCGCTCGTTCATGGCCTTCCTCGTGGACGCGTACACCGAGGAGGAGGTGCCGAAGGCCAACGGCGGCACCGATACCCGTGTGGTGCTCAAGCTTGACCGGCGCCTGGCCCCGGTCAAGGCCGCGGTGCTCCCGCTCTCGCGGGACGAGAAGCTCTCGCCCAAGGCGCGCGAGCTCGCCGCCGAGTTGCGCCAGTACTGGAACGTCGACTTCGACGATGCGCAGGGCATCGGCAAGCGGTACCGGCGCCAGGACGAGATCGGCACCCCGTTCTGCATCACGGTCGACTTCGACTCACTCGAGGACGACGCCGTGACGGTGCGCGAACGCGACACCATGACGCAGGAGCGCGTGCCGCTGGCCGAGGTCCGCGACTACCTCGCGGCGCGCCTCGCCGGCTGCTGAGCCGCCGCGGCCGTCGGCGGATGAACCGCCGCGGTCGCCCGCGGCGGGCCCGGCCGGTCAGCCGCAGGTGACCTCGACGCGGAACTTCTTCATGCTCAGGTCCGCGGCCCGGGCCTCGCCCGTGATCGTGTAGCGGTTGCCCGCCCGCGAAGCGGTCGCCGAACCGACCTGTCCGACAGGGGTGTTCAGCACGGTCATGGCGCTGCCGCCGGTCGAGACGAACAGGCTGTTCACCCGTGGCGGGTTGCCGTCGGTGATGATCGCGCCCACCCCGCGCGCCGTCTGCACGCTGCCCGAGCCAATCGAGATCGTGTCGCCCGCGCGCTCGCACCCCGCGTTCACGTACTCCGCCGCGGTCTGGTTCTGCCCGTCCACCTGGACGACCGTGCTGGAGTCGATGTTCGGGGACGTGCAGGCCGCCACGGCGGCGGCGGTGCCCAGGGCTACGGCACCGGCCGCGAGGCGGACGGGGATTCGGCTCGATCGCATAGCGATACCGTACCGGTGGATCCGGCGGTCGCCGTGGGATACTGGGGGCATGACGAGCGGCAAGGTTGTGCATTTCGACACGCAGCGCGGTTTCGGGTTCCTCGCCCCGGACGCCGGAGGCGAGGACGTCTTCCTCCACGTGAACGACATCGATTTCGACGAGGCGGCGCTCCGGCCCGGTACCGAGGTCACCTTCGACGTGGAGAACGGCGACAAGGGGCTCAAGGCGGTCAACGTGGCCGTCGTCGGCGGTGCGCCCGCCGCGGCGAAGCGTGATCACCGCGACAACCGAGGCGACCGGGATCACCGGGGCGACCGCCGGGAGCAGCGCGAGCACAAGCCCCGCCGGGACACCGCGCCGCGCGCGGCGGCCGGCGCGGTGGGCATGCAGTCGTTCCTGGACGATGTCACCGAGCTCCTCCTGGACTCCTCGGACGAGCTGACCGCGGGGCAGATCATCGCGATCCGGCAGCGCTTCGCCGATTTCGCGTTCGAACACGGCTGGGTCAGCGAGTAGGTGCCGCTGCTCCCCGGTCCCGCCGCCTACCAGCCGGCCGACGTCGAGCGCCTCGTGGACGAGGCGCCCAAGACGGCCGGCCTCTCCGGCGATCCCGAACCGGCACTGTTCTCGGGGCCGGAGTGGGAGGCGCCGCGCTGGGAGGGGCACAGCTCGGCGTTCGCCCGCGATCGGGCGCGGGTGCTGCACTGCGCCGCGCTGCGTCGCCTGGCCGATAAGACCCAGGTGGTCGGGCCGCGCGAGGGCGACACGCCGCGCACCCGCCTGACCCACTCGCTGGAGGTCAGCCAGATCGGCAGGGGCATCGCCCTCGGCATCGGCTGCGATCCGGATCTGGTGGACCTCGCCGGCCTCGCGCACGACATAGGCCATCCGCCGTACGGGCACAACGGCGAGCGCGCGCTCGACGAGTTGGCCACGCGCATAGGCGGATTCGAGGGCAATGCGCAGAACCTCCGGATCCTCACCCGGCTCGAACCCAAGGTGCTCGACGCGTACGGCCGGTCGGTGGGGCTCAACCTCACCCGCGCCGCGCTCGACGCGGCCACCAAGTATCCGTGGCTGCGCACCGAACCGGGCGGCAAGTTCGGGGTGTACGACGACGACGCCCACGTCCTGGACTGGATGCGCGGCGGCGAGAACGGCCCGCACGGCCGGCGCCAGTGCCTCGAATCGCAGGTCATGGACTGGTCCGACGACGTCGCCTACTCGGTGCACGACGTGGAGGACGGCATCATGTCCGGGCGGCTGGACCTGCGCGCCCTCGCCTCGCCGGAGGAGGTGCGCAACCTCTCCGGCTTCGGCGCCACCAGCTTCCGCGCCGTGGAGGCCGCCGAGCTCGAGGAGGCCGGCCTGCGGCTCGCGTCGTTCGACGTGGTGGCCGCCGCGTCCACGTACGACGGCACCCTCGCCACGTCGGTCGCCCTCAAGCGGATGACGAGCGAGCTGGTCGGCCGGTTCGCCTCCGCCGCGATCGACGCGACCCGCGCCGCGACGGGGGACCGGCCCGTGTGCCGGTACGAGGCCGACCTCGCCATCCCGCGGGCCGTCAAGGCCGAGGTGGTGCTGCTCAAGACGATGGCTCTGCAGTACATCTATTCGAACCAACGGCACCTGGCCGTGCAGCAGGGGCAGCGGGACCGGATCCACCGCGTGGCGGACTGGCTGATGGGGGCGTCCCCGTCGAACATCGACCCCCTGTACTCGCCCGCCTACCTGGCCGCGGAGTCCGACGCCGCGCGCCTGCGCGTGGTGGTGGACCAGATCGCCTCCATGACGGAGACCCGCCTGGAGCGACTCGACCAGGTGGTGCTGGCGGCTCCCGCGGCTGAGCGGTAGGCACGTCTACACTCGAACCCGTGGTCGGCAGAATCTCGGAGCGTGACATCGCGGCGATCCGCGAGCGCGCGCGCATCGAGGACGTGGTCGGCGAGTACGTGGCGCTGCGCCCCGCCGGCGTCGGGTCGATGAAGGGGCTGTGCCCATTCCACGACGAGAAGACCCCGTCGTTCCACGTGCGCCCCACCCAGGGCTTCTTCCACTGCTTCGGCTGCGGCGAGGGCGGCGACGTCATCTCCTTCCTGCAGAAAATCGAGCACGTCCCGTTCGTGGAGGCCGTGCAGCAGCTGGCCGACAAGGTGGGCATCCAGATCACCTACGAGGGCGGCGCACCCGGACCGAAGGTGGACCGCGGCACCCGGATGCGGCTGGTGGCCGCGAACGCGGCCGCGCAGAAGTTCTACGCCGAGCAACTGCGGACCCCCGAGGCCGAGGCCGCCCGCGCGTACCTGCAGGAGCGCGATTTCACCGGCGAGGACGCCGAGTTCTACGGCTGCGGATACGCCCCGTCCGGCTGGGACACGATGACGAAGGCGTTGCTGCGCCAGGGATTCGAGGTCAAGGAGCTCGAGGCCGCGGGACTCACCAAGCAGGGCCAGCGCGGACCCATCGACAGGTTCCACCGGCGCCTGCTGTGGCCGATCAAGAACCTGGGCGGCGACGTGATCGGCTTCGGCGCCCGCAAGTTGTTCGACGACGACAACCTGGGCAAGTACATGAACACCACCGAGACCATGCTCTACAAGAAGTCCCAGGTGCTGTTCGGTCTCGACCACGCCAAGAAGCACATCGCCAAGGGCCACCAGGTGGTGGTGGTCGAGGGCTACACCGACGTGATGGCCATGCACGCCGCCGGCGTGGAGACCGCCGTCGCCTCCTGCGGCACCGCCTTCGGTGAGGACCACGTCTCGCTGGTGCGTCGACTCATGATGGACGACAGCTACTTCCGCGGCGAGGTCATCTACACCTTCGACGGCGACGACGCCGGCCGCGCCGCCGCGATGAAGGCCTTCGACGGCGACCAGAAGATCGCGGGGCAGACCTTCGTCGCCGTCGCTCCCGACGGCATGGACCCGTGCGAGCTGCGCCAGAAGCACGGCGACGAGGCGGTGCGCGACCTGATCGCGCAACGGGTTCCGATGTTCGAGTTCGCGGTGAAGACGCTCATCGCGGAGTTCGACCTCGACACCGCGGAGGGCCGCGTGCACGCGCTGCGCCGTTCGGTACCCGTGGTGGCGCGGATCAAGGACATGGCGCTGCGGGACGAGTACGCCCGGCAACTCGCCGGTTGGGTGGGCTGGGACGACGTGACGCAGGTGCTGCGCCGGGTCCGCGAGGAGTCCGCGAAGATCCGGCGCGGTCAGGGCCGGCCCGGGCCGGGTGCACCGGCACCGTCGAACAACCGGATCCGCGAGCCCGAGGCCCCGGCCCCGCAGGCCCGCCCGGCGGGGCCGCAGCGCCCCAACCCGGCGGACCCCGTGCTGTGGGTGCAGCGCGAGGTGCTCAAATGCGCCCTGCAGGTTCCTGCGTTGTGCGGCACCGTCTTCGACGCCCTCTCGGATGACATGTTCACCGACCCCGCGTACCGCGGCGTGCGGCTCGCGATCGAGAGCGCCGGCGGTATCGCCGCGGGAATGGGCGGCGCCGAGTGGGTGGACACCGTGGTGCGGCACGTGGACGGACCCGTCCTCGAGCCCCTCGTGACCGAGTTGGCGGTGGAACCCCTACAGGTGCAGGAGGACCCGTCGCCCCGGTACGTCGAGAGCGTCATGGCGCGCCTGCAGGAGGTGTGGGTCGGCGGCCAGGTGGCCGACCTCAAGAGCAAGCTCAAGCGGATGTCTCCGAACGCGGACGACGACTACAACCGGCTGTTCGGCGACCTGGTGGCGCTGGAGTCCTACCGCCAGAGCCTGCTGAAGATGGCGGTGGGGGACGCCGAGTACTAGTCGAGGTCCGTCTTCGGCGAGTACACCACCGTCTTCGGGTCGATCTCGCGCATGGTGCGCATCTGCGGATCGGGGTTGAGCTGCTCGGCCAGCTTGCGGCGCCCCACCTCGACGGCCTTCTTCGTGGCGGGGCTCGTGGCGATGGCCTTCGCGGTGCGATTGATCTGCTCGTACCGGCGCCGGCCCGCCTTGGTGCCCAGCACGTAGCCCGCGCCTGCGGCGATAACCAGACGGATCATGGGGCCATGCTACCCGCCGGATAGTGTCGGTCCGTGACCTCCTACCCGCCCGCCGAGTCCACCGCGGCGTTCGCCGCGAACATCGCCGCCGTCCGCGCCCGGATCGACGCCGCGGCCGCCCGGGTGGGCCGCGCACCGTCGGACGTGCGGCTGCTGCCCGTGAGCAAGACGGTGCCCCAGGAACGCCTCCGTCTCGCGGTGGCCGCCGGATGCCGCGAGCTGGGCGAGAACAAGGTGCAGGAGGCCAAGCGCAAGCACTCCGAGATGGCCGACCTGGACGTGGCGTGGGCCGTGATCGGGCACCTGCAGACCAACAAGGCCAAGGACGTGGCGGCGTTCGCCGCCGAGTTCCAGGCCCTCGACAGCGTGCGGGTCGCCGACGCGCTGGACCGCCGCCTGCAGATGCTGGGGCGGTCCCTCGACGTGTACGTCCAGGTGAACACATCGGAGGAGGAATCCAAGTACGGGCTCGCCACCGCCGACGTGCCCGGCTTCCTGGCCGAGTTGCCGGCCTTCTCGGCGTTGCGGGTGCGGGGGTTCATGACGCTCGCGGAGTTCTCCACCGACGAGGCGCGGGTGCGCGCTTGCTTCCGCAGGCTGCACGAACTGCGGGACGCCGCCGCGGACCCCGGCCTGGGCGAACTGTCGATGGGGATGTCCGGCGACTACGAGATCGCCGTCGAGGAGGGCGCCACCTGTGTGCGGGTGGGGCAGGCCGTGTTCGGGTCGCGCGCCCTCCCCGACAGCCACTACTGGCCGACGGGGACTGAGACGACGCCGCCCCGGTGACGCGAGGCGTTCACCGGGGCGGGAGTCGAAAGGCCTACGCGCCGGGGGAGACCCGGACGTCGGCGCGGGCGGGGATCACCACGGGATGTACGCCCGACATGCGCTCCAGCACGCGGACCACCTGGCAGGAGTAGCCGTACTCGTTGTCGTACCAGACGTAGAGCACGAGGTCCTTGCCGTCCGCGATGGTCGCGAGACCGTCGACGATGCCGGCGCGGTGCGAGCCGACGAAGTCGCTCGACACGACCTCCGGGGACTCGATGTAGTCGATCTGCTGACGCACCTTGGAGTGCAACGAGATCCGGCGCAGGTAGTCGTTGACCTCGTCCTTGTTCGTGGGCTTCTCGAGGGTGATGTTGAGGATCGCCAGCGAGACGTCGGGCGTGGGGACGCGGATCGACGAGCCGGTGAGCTTGCCCTCCAGCTCCGGCAGCGCCTTCGCGACGGCCTTCGCCGCACCGGTCTCGGTGATCACCATGTTCAGCACCGCCGAGCGGCCGCGGCGGTCGCCCTTGTGGAGGTTGTCGATCAGGTTCTGATCGTTGGTGAACGAGTGCACGGTCTCGACGTGGCCGCGCTGAATGCCGTAGCCCTGGTTCAGGGCCGCGAGCACCGGGGTGATCGCGTTGGTGGTGCAGGACGCCGCGGAGAGGATCTTGTCGTCCGCGGTGATCGTGTTGTCGTTGATGCCGTGCACGATGTTCTTCAGCGGCGCCTTGCCGGGCGCGGTGAGCAGCACGCGCGAGGCGCCCTTGCTCTTGAGGTGCTGGCTGAGGCCCTCCTCATCGCGCCAGCGGCCGGTGTTGTCCACGATCAGTGCGTCGTTGATGCCGTACGCGGTGTAATCGATGGTCGACGGGTCGTCCGAGTAGATGACCTTGATCCGGGTGCCGTTCGCGATGATGACCTCGTTCTCGGCGTCGATCGACACCGAGCCGGGGAAGGGGCCGTGCACCGAGTCGCGGGCCAGGAGGCTGGCGCGCTTCTCGAGGTCGTTCTTCGGGCCGCGGCGCACCACGATGGCGCGCAGGCGCAGGCCGTGGCCGTTGCCGGCGTGGCTGATCAGGATGCGGGCCAGCAGGCGGCCGATGCGGCCGAAGCCGTACAGCACCACGTCGGCGCCCTCGGCCTCGTCGGAGGTGGGCACGTTGCGCTTGGCGATCTCCTCGCGCAGGAGGCTCTCGACGTCCGCGTCGGACTCGATGTCCGCGGCCAGCATCGCGAGGCGCCCGATGTCGATGGACGCCGGATCCGGGCCGATCGAGAGCAGGCCGCGCAGCACCTTCTCCGTCTGCGACAGGGTGAGGGCCTGGTGGCCCAGCTCCTGGGCGCGTTCGTGCGCCGAGATCACGCCGGCAGTCGACAGGTTGATCACCCGGTGACCGTGGATCGACGACACCACGCCGTGATCGCGGTACAGGCGACCGATCATCGGGATCAGGCGCTCGGCCTGCTCCTCGCGCGCCACCCAGGCGTCGCGATGGCTGTCGAAGGCGTCGCGGTGGCCACTCGGGCCGTCGACGGTGGACTGGGAATCGGGCTCAAGCTGCTGCGTCACAGTTGTCATTATGCGCGAGCGGCTCGCGGCCATGGGCGGGGGAGTGTATAAGCGTGACGAGGTTCGCGCTCGGCGTACGATTCGAGGCGCCGACGGTGCGCGGTGCGCTCGTCGGGTTGGGGGAGTGATCGCGTGGTGCGCTAGATTCGTTCCCCCACGTGCCATCGTCACCCGAGCGAGACACCCGAGCGAACAGTTCCGAACACCATGTCCTCCGTGCAGATCCTCACCACCGTCGTCGCGCCGACGGGATGGGACGCCGCGGCCATCCGCGATTACGCGCGGTACAAGCTGTGGGAGACCGAGCCGGCGCGCCGGCGGCGCTGGCCGATTCTGACGGAGCTGCAGGAGTTCGAGCGCAGATCGAACCACACGACCGTGTGGCGGGTCAGGCACACCCTCTCCGTGACGTAGCGGCGGGTGCGGAGGGCGGCGCGGCGCGCCCGCGTCGACGGTTCGGCGACGGTCAACAAAGGTCAACAGGGTCGGGATCGGTCGGCGAGTGTGCGCTCGATGAGATCCGCCGCCTCGGCGGGTGCGAGGTGATTCGTGTCGACCACCAGGTCGTGATCGCCCGAGTGGCGGAAGCGGGCCGCCTCCCGGTTGGCACGATCGGCGACGACCCGCTGTCGATCCGGCCCGATGCCGAGGAGTTCGTCGCCGGGGAGGCGTCCCGTGCTCGTCTGCGACCGCAGCGCCACCCGATCGGCGAGGGGCTCGGCGTCCGCGTCCAGGAGGACTCGCGTCACCGGTCCGCCGCCGCGGGCATCGGCTACCAGACCCGGGTCCCGCGTCACCGCGATGATGTCGGTCGCGCCCGCGTCCGCGTACCCCAGGGTCACGGCCGCGTACGCGTTCGCGTGCACGCGCCGGGAGTAGGCGGGCCCGTGGAAGCCGAGCTGTTCGACGTCGATGAACGCGGTGGCCCGGCCCGTCGCCCAGCGGCGCCGGACCAGTTCCCACCCGACGGTGGACTTGCCGGCCGCGGTGGCTCCGTGGAGCACCGTCGTCGGTATCGGGGCCGCGGGTACGGACGGTGCCGGGACCAACGGGGCGTCGCTGATCGCGCAGTGCCGGTCGAGCAGATCGTGTGCGACCTCGTCGACGCCGGCCCGTGTGGTGTCGACGGAGTCGCCGGTACCGGTGTCGTACCGCTCGGCGACCGAGGCCAGTTCGGCGAGGGTCTCGGGGTCCGATCCGCGGGCCAGGTAGCGCCGCCGCAGCTCGGCCCAGTCGCAGTGGAGTCGTACGTGGGTCGGGTCGACGCCCGCCGCCGACGCGCGCTCCTCGAACCGCGTGATGCCGACCTCCGGGTCGACGATCCCCGAGACGATCATCTGCCGGAGCCCGCAGTCCCGGAGCGACTCGATCAGTCGCGCGGCGTTCGCCTCCTTCACGAGGTGCGGCGCCGCACCCGAGAGACGTTCGAAGGGGCCCAGCATCCCGAGCTGATCGATGTCGACGTATGCGGCGTTCCTGCCCGCCGCGGTGAGGAGTTCGAAGACCCGCCAGCCCGTGGTGGTCTTGCCCGTTCCCGGCGCGCCGCTGATCCAGAGTGCGGATGTCCTCACGGAGACAACGTATCCGGCGCCGCAAGCGATTAACCGTGTCAGCCGCCGGGTGCGTGTGGTGGTTCAGGCGGGGCGCGACCCCGCGACCTACGGATGATGAGTCAGTAGTCCGCGATGCGGGCCAGTCATCTCGACCTCGCTCGGTCTTGTGACCTGCGAATAGTGGATGATTCAGCGCTGTATGGTCCCGGATAATCCAGTTCGGTCGTACGGAGTTGAGGCAACGATGAGGCACCGAGCCTCGAGGAGGTCACCGGCGCCTGGGCGCTGGCACGCACGTTGGTTCGTTTCCGGGATCGACCTCGACCCCTACGTCGGAAACCCCCGACCGTACAACCGTGTTGACGCCGATACCCGCGTGCGCGGCGGAACTGGCCGGGCTCGATCGACCCGCTGCGGTGAGGGTGGTGTAGAGGCCGCGGACGAAGTCGGAGTCCACGCGGGCCCCAAGGTTGTCGATCACGTACTGGGCGGCATCGCGCAGATCCTCGAGGAGGCTGCGGTCGGGGCGTGAGGTGACGTCGTCGAGGTTGCCCGAGCGGGCGAAGTTCTCCGTGCCGAGCTGGTCGGTGGACAGGCCATCGAAGGCCTTGCCGGAGGAGTGCACAATGCCGGCCAGGTCCCCGATGGTGAGGTTCTCGTTGCCCGTCGCGTGTCAGCGTAGTTTGCGGGCGCGACGTGCGGCCTCTGGCGCGCGGTCACGGACGAGGCGATGCCACGGTACCGGCAGCTCTGAACTGCGCTGATCAGTCGAAGCTTGCGTACAGATTTCCATGCCTCATACTCCTGCGCCCCGGGATGTCCGGGCCACTATGAAGGAGGCACCGTGCATCGCAACTTCGAACGACTGCCCTGGTTCTTTCCTTGCCTTGATGTTCTTGGTCGCGTTCGGCGGCTCGCTCTGGCTTTGGACGACCAGCGGCGCGGCCCTGCGCTTCGCCGGAAACGCGCTCGGCCTCGGAGGCTAGAGCAGTTGCTGGCCGGGGCGGATCCACAACAGGGCGGACTCCGCCTCGGCCGTCCGGGCGAAGCAGATGCGGTGCTGGCCGATGATCGACCTGGCAGAACATCCAGAGCGGAGGTTGGCGACGCGCTGAGGGGAGGTGGCTGGAGAGTGCTGTTGCATAAGGGGTGAGGCACGCCTTGAGGCGGAGCTCGGCGAATGCGAGTGATCCGTATCACTGGAGATCTCTGCGGTTAGCGATGCAGAAGACCTCGGCAGGATGCTCTTGACCAGCTAAAACGGGAGGCCTGGTCCGTGTTGACGGGAATGCGATATCGAGAGTTCTGGATGTGTCGATTGCGTAACGATCGTACGTAGGGCTTCTGATAATCCCGAAGGTCTGATTCTCTGTTACAGAAGTTGTTCATGAGACTGTAGTGAACTCAGTGAGGATGGGGTCAGCGTGATCAGTACTGGAGCGAACCGGACTGTGAGGCAGGGCAACCTCGAGCAGCGTCGCCGAGACAGAGGGGTCCGCAAGAGGCTTTGGAAGGCCGGAGCGTTCGGTGTCGTCGGGGCCACAGTGCTCGCGGGTGGCGTCGTCGCGGCGGCACCACCGGCGGCGGACAAGGCGCCGCGGCCCGGAGCCGTCCGGACGGGCTTGTTCGCCGACACCTCCCGAGCTCTGGAGACTCGCGAGGGGTACGTGATTAGGGCGTGGAAGTACGGGGAGGAACTGCGGTCGATCATCCCGCTCGGTCGTGCCCTGAACACGTATGAGGCGATCGTCTCGATCGCCGGCGAGGGCCTGATCGAGTTCAAAGACCCGAAAAACAAGCCGAAGGTGCCGATCCGTAGCGCGTCGATCACGGTGGGTCTGACGTTGGCGTGTGCTGCGACACCGCAGAATCTGCAGATCGGCGGAACCTTGTCGAATGCGGTGAACGCGTCGGTGACGCCGTCGCTAGCGGGCACTGTCGGCGCCACCGCTGGCGGCCAGGGTGGTTCGAGCGGCGGTCAGGGCAGCGGCTCGGTGAACGGGTCCATCACCCCGGGCGTCTCGGGAACGCTCGGCGACACGGTCACCACGTCGGGGACCATGACCGGCACCATCGCACCGGGAACGTCGAAGGACTTCCCGATCGCCAAGAAGAGCCTCGCCGGCCAATCCGGGTACGTGGTGACCAAGGAGACGCGGATCGCGATGGACTCGTGCCTCGGTGGCGCGCAGGTCCGGGCGTATGCCACGGCGACTCTGTCGACCGATCAGGGCGATTCCGCGATCACGACGTACGGCAAGCCGCTGTTCATCGAGCGCGACAATCCCGGTCCCGCGAAGAACCCGCCGAAGATCAGCGAGGATCCGAAGCCGGCCCCGGCTCCGGCTGTCGCGGGAACCGCGATCGCCGCCAAGAAGACCGAGCCGGTCAAGCCAGCTCCGAAGCCGGCCGCTCCGGCCTCGAGGCCCGTCGGCACGGCGTCGAAGCCGGTCGATGTGTCCTCGCCGAAGCCCGCACCGGCGCCGAAGCCGGCCACCGCACCGCCGGCGAAGCGCGGCTCGGCGAAACCTGCCACCGAACAGCTGGTGCAGGCCCGGTGACCGCGCGCCGCCGAGCAGGGGAGCGGACTCATGGCTGAACAGGGACGCGGGAGCGTGCTCAAGGACGCGCTGGGCTTCGCCGCGGGCGCCGTGCTGATCCTGTGCTGCGCCGTGACGCTCCCGCAACTGCCGAAGGCGGTCGAGGCCATCGGGCCGTGGCCTGTGTGGGGCGGGTTCTTCGTCGTCACGATGGTCGCGGGCTGGCTGTTCTGGTCGAACATTCAGAACCTCTACGACCGCCTGAAACGATGACGAATCCCGGCGAGCTGAACTTGGCCCAGGCGTTGCAGCGGGCGTTCATCGAGGCCGGCGAGCCGAGCATCAGCTCGGTCGCGACCGGGTCGGGCGTCTCCCGCCAGCGCCTGTCGGCGTGGCGGTCGGGCCGGCACGTCCCCTCGCGATTCGAGGACCTCGAGCCCGTTGTCGCGTATCTGCACCTCGCCGGTGACAGCTCGAGCGACCCTACGGACGGTTCGCTGGGTGCCGAGCGGGTCACCCTCTGGGAGGCAGAGCACTGGAGGCAGGCATGGACTCGCTCGCTCACGGCCGGACCGGGCGGAGACGCCGGCGAGAGGGGGCGAGGTGGCGCGAACGCCCCGGCTCCACTGGCCGAGGATCCGCCGGACGAGTACGACCGCAAGCCACTCGCTCTCGCCGTCGTCACCCTTCTGGTCCTCCTCGTCGCGGCCCTCGCGGTCGGGGCGTTCTTCTTGAGCAAGGCCTACATCTGATGGTGCTGGAGGCCGCAAGACCGCAAGACCCGCGCCTCTTGCAGGCTGCCGGACAGCTTCCCTCCAGGTCACGGCTTGGCCACGGAAATCGCTGTGACCAGCAGTCCAGTGCCGCAAGACCGCGCAAGACCCCGCCGGAACGTTGAACCCGCGCCCCGCGCCGTGCTCTGGTGAACCCACTCCCCGCTGATCGTGAACACCGCACCGATCGGCACCCGCTTCTCCTCACGAAACGAGGCACACGTGGCATCCCCATCCGATCCACCCGCCGGCCACGCCGGCGACACGGAGCAATTCCCGGTTGCCCGCACCGGCGCGAACACGGCGCAGCCCAGAGACGCCGCACCTACCGGCGGCCCCGCGCACGCGGTCTCCACCGACTCGGGCTCCGGCATCACGCGTGGCAGCTGGTGGGCGATCACCATCGCCGCTGCGGTCCTGCTGATCCTCGGGTTCCTGCTGACCTTCGGACCGGCCCGCTACTGGACTCCGGTGCCGGTAGCCTTCCTCGGCTACTTCCTCATCTCCGGGCTGATCGGGCTCGTCTTCTGGAAGGGCGTCAGCGAGCTCCGCGACTCGAACCCCACCCTGCACTCCGGCGACGGACCCGCCTCACCCGGCACCCGCGTCGCCGCCGCGATGTGCGCCGTCGGCATCGCGTCCGCGCTGATCCTGCTCCCCGCCGGCCTGATCGATGCACCCGCCGGCGCAGCGCCGTGCCCGGACGGGACGAACACCTGCGGGCCGCAGCCGACCATGGGCCCGCAGCCCACCCAGGGCAACGGCGGCAACACCACCGCCCCGCAGGCGCCGAACACCACCGTCCCCGGCTACACCGCCCCGGACACACCCCCGCAGCAGGGCAACGGCAGCACCCCGACCGTGCAGGGCCAGGTCCCGACGATGCCCACCGGCGACACACCGTCGAACGGCTGCATCTTCAATTGCGGCCCCACCCAGGCTCCGCAGCAGGCCCCGCAGACGGGGCAGGCTACCCCGCCGCAGACCGGCCAGAACCCGGTCACCACCGCACCGAACACGCCCGCGACCACCCCGCAGGCACCGACCACGACGCCGCGCCTGCGCACCCCGACGCCGGAGACCACGACCTCAACGACCTCGAGCAAGGCGCGCGATCGCGACGACGACCAGCAGCGCAGCGGCGACGAGGACCGCGAGAAGAACTCGGGTATCCCGTATCAGGCCGCCGAGATCGCCGCTCTCGCCGGCACGTACCGGCGGAAGAAGACTTCGGACGCGATCCGCGACGGGCAGGTCGTCTCCGAGAGCGTGACACGGACGCTGACGAAGGACGTGACGGATCAACCGATTCTGGTCACGCACGACCAGACAATCACCGTCGATTCAATTGGCGATCCATTCGGTCGGTCTGCCTATCCGAAGGAGGCCGACATGGGATTGGCGCTCAATGCACTGAGATTCGGACGTATACCGAACGAAGGCTTGAAGAACAAGGCCGAGGCGACCGCTCTTTCGGCCAAAGCTGGCGAGATATTCGGTTTTCAAACCCCGTCGTCCCAGGGGCTTTATCACTACCTCACGAGGTCTGGTGATGACTTCGTTATCCACGGGAAGGATATGGACAAGATTACATCCACTGATGGTTACCAAAATAGGATTCGGAACCTACTGGGGGAGCAAGCTCGCCTAATTGCGAGTAATACTGACCTGAAGCCGGGGCAATCTGTAACTCGATACTTCAAATCTGACTGGAATGTCGTATCAAATCCTGGTGACGTGCTGCCGGAGGGCTATTACAACCTTCTGGGGGACTACTCTGACATGATTATGGGTAAGATGACAGTCTCAAAGTCGAGTAGTGGAACCCTGAGCTGGAACGCGGATTACGCGACAAGCATCTATGACGCCTACGACTTTGATCCCGCGAAGCCGGCACCTGGTCCACTACGTGCCTTGGGGGTCACTCTGAAGGACCTGGACGATATGGTTGGAGCTGGATATGCTCAGAACTTCCGCACAGTGGGAACGTCAGGCGTGTCATCGGCGATAGGATTCTCGTGAGGCGATTCTGTCAACCTGTTGTTCGGGTCGTCCTGCTCATATCTTTGGCGGTCACGCTACCCTTTGGGGTTGTCGCTTGCGTGGCTGCGGGGCCAGCGGTTCCTGGCGCCAACGTTGATGTACTAACTTCTCCCGAGAATGCGGATTCTGCTGCCCGTTGGTCTGCACGTGCAGCGATCCAACTGCCTCCAGGGTACCAAATAGTTTCGGCAACAAGTGACACAAGAGGGATCCGTCAGGTGGACTATTACTTCCACTTCAAGTTTTCAACCGGACAATCGTCATACGATCAGTTCTTGCAGAACTCGAATTTGCGACAGGGAAGGGCTCTGTTGGTGGGAGAAGGTGCTTCACGATGGGTCGCCCGTGGCGATCCGCGACCGATAAGCACTCCTGATTCTGCCCTGGTTGAGCTGGAACGATTCGGGTCTCAAGGAATTCCAGTCTCGATCGGGTACCAGATTCTCGCTAGAGTTGGAATCGACGCTGTGGATCTGTTCGTATCTCCGTCGTAGCCCATGGATTAGGCGGTGTCGCGACGGCAGGCGGAGCGTGAAGTCGCGATGGTCGCCCTGTCGAGCCACGTGGAACCCCGGCCGCCGCGACGCAGCCCTGTAGCGGCCGCCAGTTCGGCCGTCGGGACTTCAACGGCAACAAAGCCCGTCATCCTCCCCGGAGAAGGTGATGGGCTCCGTTGCTGTTCCAGCAGCCTCTACGCCGCGAACTTCGCCAGCAGGCCGCCCGCTGCCGCTTCCCGAGGCCGGTCACGCTGCGGGTGGGCGCGATCTCCGGCTCCTCCATGATCTCGGCGGCGCGCCGCGTAGTCCTCCATTCGTCGAGTCGTACGCCTGTTCGAGTTAGAGGCCAATGCGTCTATTCTGCTCGGCGGACGGCGCCCTCGATACGCGGCCACATGGTGTTCATCCACACTTCCGCGGCGTGCATCATCGTCCGGTCGCGCGGCCACGCTGCGGGTGCGTCGGGGTCTGCGCGCCCGGCGGCCATGTTCCGCACCCACGTGACCGTGTCGGGCTCGGAGTCGTTAGGTTGCTCGGCGCGGTACAGACGCTCCGCGGCGTTCATGTACGGGGCGATCGTGGACATTCGGGCTCCTTCGTTAGGCGCGGCCCGGCGACCGCGCGACGGAGGCCCTCTCGGCGTGCGGCGGAGATCGAAGCCCCGGCGGGCTCTGAGGTGGCCGCGACGATCTTCGCGACCATGCTCCGGTGGAGGCCGCTGGCCGCGGCGGCCGCTCGCTGGGACTCGCCGGCTGCCAGCTCGGCCAGCGCGGTGGCCACCGCGGCCGGGTCGGCCACGAACGACACCGTCGGCGACGAGCCGCGCGGCCGCGGGCATGTGCTTGGCGGCCGGGTCAATGGCCGACTCGGCCACCTGCGCGGCCGGGGTCGTGGCCAGGGTGGCCGGAGTGGTGTCGGTCCAGTTCAGGGGTACTTCGAAGTCGGCCGTCGCGTCTCCGAACAGGTCCGCGTGGCCACCTACGCGCACTCGCGGGATGAGGCACTGAAGGCGGCTGGACAGAGTTTCCGACCAGTTGAGGCGATCTGGCGCACTGAGCCTCCAGAGAGGGCCGGTCTTGGCGGGGTTACCGCTACGACCTGGCCTTTCCTGGTGGGGCAGGCGGGGCTCGAACCCGCGACCTACGGATTATGAGTCCGCGGCTCTAACCGACTGAGCTACTGCCCCCCGGCGCGGAAGGCGACTTCCGCAGCGGGTCGATAGTACCCGCGGGAGGTCCGGACGGGCCGCAGCCTCCGGCGTCTCACCGGTCGTCGCGGAGGATGCCGTAGACCAGGTTGTCGGTCCACTCGCCCTTGCAGTGGAAGGACCGGCGCAGGAGCGCCTCGCGTCGCATCCCGATCGCCTCGGCGACCTTCGCCGATCCGGCGTTGCGGCCGTCCATCTGCGCGGCGATGCGCTGCAGGCCGTAGTGGTCGAACGCGATGCCCACCAGGGCCCGCGCGGCCTCGGCCGCGAAGCCCCTGCCGCCGTGGGTGGGGTCGAGGGTCCAGCCGATCTCGGCGCCGTGGTTCATCACGTCCGTTCGCCACAGCGTGAACGCGCCCATCGGCGCACCGTCGAACTCGGCGACCAGCGAGAGCGAACCGCTCTCGGTCTCGAGCCCCGTGCGTCGCATCCGCTCGTCGAGCTTGCGGGCCGCTACCTCCCGGGACCACGGCGGATCGAGGAGGTAGCGGGTCACGTCCGGCCGGGAGAACACGCGATGCATCCAGTCGACGTCGCCCGCCGCGTACGGCCGAAGGTGCAGTCGTTCGGTCGCGATCGGGAACCGCAGGGATTCAGGGGACACCCGGCCAAACTACTGCGGGTCCATCGCGGTTCCGGCGCGTCGTGACGGTATTCGTCGCGTCGTGGGGAAACCCGTTCTACTGTGTGGTTCAGATCACGTAATCGGACGAGGAGGGCGCGGTGCTCGATCACTACGACGTTCGAGGCGGGGATTTCGCCCTGGGGATCCGGCCGCCGGCGGCGCGCCGCGCCGACCTGGGGGTGTGGCGGCTGATCAAGGCCGTGCTCAACGCCGCCGCAGATCTGGACGCCCAGGTCTACGGTGCGCGGGTGCGTGCGCAACTCCATTGCGGCGCACGACGCTAGCGGACCGTCGGCGACTAGAGTGACGTTGCGGACGACGCGACGGGAGACATCACGCATGGCCGACGACGCACTCGACGTTCCCCGGAACGGATCCGGCGCTCCGGCCGCCGGCGACGGGGCGGGCGACAAGCCCCGGCGTTCGGTCGCCCGCGCCGCCCACGCGGCGAACCACAGCAAGACCGTGACGGGCCTGGTACGCGCCGCCCGCGAGAACATGCCGGGCGGACCGAAGAAGGACCTCTTCCGCCCCGATGCGGAATCCACCGAGCGCCTGTCGAACCTCATCGACCGCATCGTGGGCGACGAACCGACGGTGACCCGCGAACTGGGGAACCTGGCCACCGCCACGTGGCAGGCGCTCATCAGCCGCCGCGACCGCGACTACCTCCCGCCCAAGCCCATCACGATCATGTTCACCGATCTGGTCAGCTTCTCGACGTGGGCGCTGCACCGCGACGACGACGACATCGTGCGCCTCTTGCACGCGGTCAACAAGACCACCAAGGACCTCGTGGAGCGGCACGGGGGAGTGATCGTCAAGACCATGGGCGACGGTGCGCTCGCCGCGTTCGACGGTGACACCGCGATCGAGGCCGCCGCCCAGGTGATCGAGGCCGTCGGCGCGATCGAGGTGGCCGAGGGGTACCGCCCCACGCTCCGCATCGGCCTGCACACCGGCACGCCGCGGCAGATCAAGGGCGACCTCATCGGGGTGGACGTGAACATCGCGGCCCGCGTCGCGGAAGCGGCCAACGGCGGCGAGGTGTTGGCCTCCGAGACGGTGTTCAGCGTGGCCGAAAAGGACCGCTACCAGGTGCGACCGCGCCGATTCAAGGCGAAGGGCGCGCCTCAGAAGCTACAGGTGTTCTCTGTCCGTCCCCTGTACTGAACCTCCGGGTTTCCCCTGAATCTCCGGAATTCTCCGGTTCGTCTGTAACGAACCGGGGCTCCGTCCGGATAGAGCGTGTGACTTGCCGAACAGTCCCGCGGTGGTGCTCACCCGCCACCGTGCACTCTGTCAAGGATGGAAACCACATGAACACGAAGAAGATCGGAGCCGCGACGTTCGCCGTTGTGGCGGCGGCGGGCATGCTGGCCGGTTGTGGAAAGTCGACGGAGGGCGAGAGCCCCGTCGCCTTCTCGCCCGTCTCCGGTGACCAGTTCACCGCGAACCCCGGCGCGTTCCAGACCGACGGCGTCGCAGCGCCGCCCGAGGGCGTCACGATGGTCGGTAACGCGGTCGCCGCGCAGGCGGTCGCGAACTCCGGTCTTCCGCAGGGGACCGTCACCTCCACGGCGAACAACACCACCGTGTACTACCCGCCGGCACCTGTGATCCCGGGCGTTCGGCCCGCGCCGCAGCCCAAGCCCCCGGCCCCGATGGTGCGCCCCGCCAACTACCGGCCGTGGCACTACACCCAGGAAGAGATCGCGATCTACCAGCAGATCTGCGAGTCGGGTAGCTGGAAGCGGACCACCACCACCCCGGGCGGCAGCGTCAGCACCGAGGTGCAGACCCAGACCTGCTGGACCCTGTACGGCCGCCAGCTGGGCGTGAAGCCGTGGCATCCGGGCGAGCCCCGTCCGTGGCACCGCCCGGACTACCCGAAGCCGTGGTTCGAGGCCGAGTTCAAGGTCGACGTGCCGCTGTTCTGGGTCTACCCGCGTGACTGGACCCGCCCGCGCCCGCAGCCGCTGATCTCGGTGTCCATCGGCATCAACCTGCCCGGCAACCCGTACGTGCGCCACAACCCGCGGTACAACGACCCGTACTACCCCGTGTGGGCCGTGACCCCGGGGCGTGTGGTGGACGTCCGTGACCAGGCGTGGATCGTCGCGCCGGTGTACTCGACCTCGACCACCACCACGACGTCGACCACGACGACCGTCTACGGCCCCGCGCCGGTGGCCCCGGGCGTCGTCCTGGCGCCGCTGCCTACCACGGGTAAGGCGACGCTGGAGACCGCGGTGCCCGGCGCCAAGGTCGTGGGCAACGTCAACCTCGACGCCAACGTGACCGTTCCCATCGCCGCCGCTGTGCAGGGCGCGACCATCCAGGCCGGCACCAAGGCCTCGCTGGAGGCCGCGATCGGCTCGTCGGTCGACGCGACCGTCGCGAAGGCCGGCTCGGACAACGCCGGCAAGGTGACCGGTAAGGCCGGGGCCACCGTCGAGGGCGGCGCGACCGTCTCCGGCGGCGCCAAGGTCGACGGCGGTGCCAAGGTCGACGGCGGTGCCAAGGTCGACGGCGGTGCCAAGGTCGAGGGCGGCGCGACCGCCACCGGCGGCGCCAAGGCGACCGGCGGTGCCGAGGCCACGAAGTCGACTCCGGCGACCAAGGAGACGACCGAGAAGACCCAGGAGAAGCCGCAGACCAAGACTCAGGAGCCGACCAAGACTCAGGAGCAGACGAAGACGCAGGAGCCCACGCAGGAGCAGCCCGCGACCACCACGACGACCGCGCCGAAGGCAACCCCGCAGGCGACCAAGTCCACCGTGGCCCCGCGGACGCAGACGCAGAAGCCCGCGACCAAGGCCTGCACCCCGGAGCAGGCCGAGGCCGGAACCTGCAGCACCACCGCCGGTCAGTAAGTAACTGAACGCCTCTCGGGGAGACCGTCGGCAGGCCCTCTGACCTGCCGATTGGTCTCCCCGAGTGCGGTGCGCTAGAGTTCTCTTTCGGTCAATCCCCCATAGCTCAATTGGCAGAGCATTCGACTGTTAATCGAAGGGTTACTGGTTCGAGTCCAGTTGGGGGAGCAAGAAAACCGCCTCAGCCGAGGCGGTTTTTTCGTTTCCGGTGGCGGTCACCGATGGGCCATGATGTGACCATGGCGACGCAGTACGACCACATCACCGAACGGCTCCGCGAGTTCGTCGAAGCGCAGCACATGTTCTTCGTCGCGACCGCCGCGCCCGACGGCCGGGTGAACGTCTCTCCCAAAGGATTGGACTCGCTTCGCGTCGTCGGAGCGAACCGGGTGGTGTGGCTCAACGGCACGGGCAGCGGCAACGAGACCGCCGCGCACCTGCTGCGGAACCCGCGGATGACGCTGATGTTCTGCTCCTTCGATGCGAAGCCGCTGATTCTGCGGTTCTACGGCACTGCGACGGCAGTCCATGCGGGGGACCAGCGGTGGCCCGAGATGCTGGCGCTGTTCCCGGCGATGCGCGGCGCGAGGAACGCCTTCGACGTGCACGTGGAACTCGCACAGACCTCCTGCGGCTTCGGGGTGCCGCGGTACGAGTACGAGGGGCAGCGCACCCTCATGGACTCGTGGGCGACCAACAAGGGCGAGGAGGGGCTGGAGCGGTACCGTCGCGACCGGAACGCGCTCAGCATCGACGGATTCCCCACGGGGCTGCCCGTCTAGCGGTCGGCCCCGTCGCGCAGCGGCCGCCGCGCCAGCCAGGCGGCGACGATCGCCCCGGACACGTTGTGCCAGAGCGAGAAGACGGCCGAGGGGAGCGCCGCGAGCGGCGAGAAGTGCGTGGTCGCGAGAGTGGCCGCGAGGCCCGAGTTCTGCATGCCCACCTCGAACGCCAGGGCGCGCCGCGCCTTGTCGTCGAGCCGGCCCAGCTTGCCGGCCAGGTAGCCCAGCCCGAGGCCGAAGCCGTTGTGCAGCACCACGGCGAGGAACACGATGCCGCCCGCGGCGGCGATCTTGTCCGCGCTGCCCGCCACGACGATCGCCACGATCACGGCGATGACGAGCGCCGACGCCCACGGCAGCACGGGCAGGGCCTTCGCCACGAGTCGCTTGGCGAACATCCGCGCCAGGACGCCGAGAACGACGGGCAACAGCACCGTCTTCACGATGTCCAGCACCATCGTGCCCGCATCGATGGGCAGGTAGGAGCCGGCCAGCCACAGCACGAGCAGGGGCGTGACGATCGGCGCGATGAGGGTGGACACGCTGGCCACCGCGACGGACAGCGCCACATCGCCCTTCGCGAGGAAGGCCATCACGTTCGACGCCGTACCCGACGGCGCGCAACCGACCAGGATCACGCCCACCGCCAGCTCGGGCGGGAGCTGCAGCGCGTGGGCGATCACCCAGCCCGCGCCGGGCATGATCACGTAGTGCGCGACGATGCCCAGCACCACCGCCCACGGGCGCCGGGCGACCGACGCGAAGTCCGGCGGGGTCAGCGTGAGCCCCATGCAGAACATCACCACGCCCAGCAGGTAGGGAACGTCCGGTGCGAGGGGCTTGAAGGTGCCGGGCAGGAGGTAGCCCGCGACGCCGGCGGCGAGCACGAGCAGCGGGAACACGGTGACCGCGGTGCGCGCCGTCCTCGCCTCCTCGGCGGGCTCGGGATCCGGGGCGACGGTGTCGGGGTGCGGCTCGGACATCCTTCGATACTTGCACTACCGACCGGGCCCGGGTGGCCCACCCCTGGGTGTCGGTCAGGCGCGGCGGAACGCCAGGACCGGATACACGGGGTCGCGCCCCGGCCCCGTCTGGCCGGTGCCGACGAACGACGTCGCTCCCGCGAGCTCCAGCCCGGCGGCCGCGCACTCCCGGACCAGGAGGGCGGCCGCGTCCTGTGCGGTGCCCTCGCCCGGCACGCGTCCCAAGGAAAGCCGGCTCGCCGCCCGTTTATCCGCGGTGGTGACGAAGCAGCCGCCGGAACCGAGCGCGCGGGCGACCTCACCGAGGACCGGACGCGCGTCGTCGAGCAGGTGCAGGAGCCAGATGGCGGCGATCGCCTCCAGCGTGCCGTCCGCGAAGGGCAGCGCCGCCGCGTCCGCGCGGACGAGGGCGCCGGGCAGGCGGGGCGATGCCAGGGCGAGCATCCCCGCCGACATGTCGAGGCCGACGGTGCGGTGCCCCAGGTCCGCCAGTTCCCTTGCGACGATGCCGGTTCCGGTCGCGAGGTCGAGCACCGTCGACCTGGTGGGCAGGAGGCGGTCGATCGCGTGGGCCGCTTCGACGGCGCGCGCGACACCGCCACGGGTGGCGTCGTACTCGGACGCGATGTCGTCGTAGTCGGCCATCCCGTGACGGTACCGAACGGGCGCCCTCCGTCAGGCGGCAGCGGGCTCCGCGGGTGCGGTGCCCTCGGACTGTTCCGTGGGGGTCGAGTCCTCCGTGTCGGTGGCGGTCGTCGACGGTGCGGAGTCCTCGGCCGTGGCTGCCTCGGCCGGGGCCGACGGTTCCTCGGCGGCGGGCTCCGAGGTGACCGGATTCTCCTGCGACGGTGCGGGTTCCGGAGTGCTCTCCGGTTCCGGCATGGTGGGCGCAGGGGTGGTCGGTTCCGGGGTGATGGGCTCCGGGGTGACGGCCTCCGGGGCGGTGGTCGTCGACGGTGCCGGGATCGTCACCACGGGGTCGGCGGCGGATTCGACGGTGTCGGGTTTCGTGGGCGCGTCGGCCGGGGCGGTCGCCGGGGCGCTCAGACGCTCGGCGAGCGCGGAGAAGGGCTCGCCGCCGCTCTCCAGGCTGTGTGCGCCGACCTTCTCCGTGACAGTGGTGGTCTTCGCCGTGGTCGCCGCGTCCGAGGAGGACGAGTCGGCGCCGGGCAGCTGCGCCGCGCCGTCGGCGAGGGTCTTCGACAGGTCCAGGATCGACGACGCCGACCCGTTGACGAACGGCCCGTATTGCTGCGTCGCGAAGTCGGAGAGCGGCTTGAGCGCGATCGCCGAGAACACCTGGTACACCGGACCGAACGCGGTCATCACGGGCTTGATGACGGTGTCGAGACCCAGGATCTGCGTCAGCGAGCCGACACCGAAGGGGGCGGTGACGCCGGTGACGATCTGGCTGAGCGGGTCCGTGGGGAGGAACCCGGGCGGAATCAGTCCCGCGCTCGTGTTGGGGCCGGTCTGGGTGCCGAGCTGGAGCAGGTCGTCCGAGAACAGTTTGATTCCGAACAGCGACGGCGAGGTGAGGCCCGCGCCCTCGACGCCGAAGTTGAATCCGCCGAGGCCGTACAGGAGGGGTAGCGGGACGCCCAGCGGGTTCTGCAGGAGCAGGAGGTTCTGTCCGTTGTTGACGTTGATCCCGTTGGTGCCGATGTAGTTCCCGGTCGTGACGTTGATGTTCGTGAACCCGATGGGAAGGATCGTGTTGACGTTCGTCATGGTCAGGCCGATGGGGGAGTAGACGCCGTTCTGCGTCGGCAGGAGGACGTTCGCGCCGAGGACGCCCGCCTTCGCGAGGCCGAGGGGCAGCTCCACGCCGGCGGCGCCGATCGGTACCGATAGGACCGTTTCGGAGCCGCCGAGCCAGCCGGGGATCTTCAGCGCGGCAGTCGGCGCTGCGGCCCACCACCCGGCCTTACCGCCGAGCGGGAACTCATAGGTGCCGTCTCCTTGCGGTACCCATACAGTTCCCGACGGGAGCGAATCGTTCGGGAGGACCTGGATGGGGCCGATGTTCCCGAAAATCGGAACGTTGACCTCACCGATGGTGAGGCCGCTGGGGGTCTTCACAAACGTGTTCAGGAAGTTTGTCTGGCCTTTGAGGCCGAACAAGGGCCAAGCGTAGTTGCTGGCGTAGTCGCTCTGGGTTGCTTCCAGCCCGACGATAATCTGGCTCAGCGGAGGTAGCGAATCGATCGCTGACCCCACAAAAGGAAGGTTGGTTATAGCGCTGAGTGTGCTCGCTGCGCCTGTCAAGAGCTCCTTGCCGGGCATTGTCGTCGGCAGGATCGACGAGAGGTCAAGCTGAGATCCACCTGGAAGAATGACGTTCGGCACTACGCCGGGAACGCCTGTCGGCAGATTCAGGTTCGCGATGCTGTTCAGCACTGTCGGCAGGTTCGAGATCTTGGTGACGTCGACCTTCGTGAAGGTCGATCCGAAAGTCGGAAGGATGCCCCCGGTCTGGCTCGCGATCGGGTTCCACACGGATCCGGCGCTGCCATTGACGTTGTTCGAGGCGTTGAGGAAGTTGTCCAGCGCGTGCGAGTAGTCGCTGATCGCTCGGCTGTAGTCCGGGGCCGCGGCCTGCGCGGGCGCTCCCATCATGCCGATGCCTGCGGTCGCGCCGATGGCGGTGGCCGCCACGGCGGCGCGTCTGGCCGCCGATCTCGATGCCTTGCGATGCTTCGCGCTCATGGTCGTAGGTTCCTTTCGGGCAAATGCAGACCCGTCAACGACGAGCCCATCGCGACAGTAAGACTTTTGAAACTTGAAAAATCGGAATTATGCAATACCGAACGTTTTTGCGCGTAGAAGGTTGCGCGAATGTGCTGACGGCGAGCTTTCCCGCAGCGGATCGGCCCGCGGGTAGGGTGATCGCCGTCGAGGAACGGAGTGGGAATGAGTCTCTCGGAACTGTCGGAGTGGCCCGTCGACAACGCGGCCGGCGCCCTGCTGCGCACCGATGACGCGCGCACCGTCGACGCCTCCGGCGACCGTGACCGGGTGTACGAACTGGCCTCTGTGACAAAGCTTCTCGTGGCCTACGGGGTGCTCGTGGCGGTTGAGGAGGGGGCGATCGAGCTCGACCAGCCCGCCGGGCCGGAGGGCAGCACCGTCGAACACCTCCTCGCGCACGCGTCGGGCGTGGCGTTCGACTCCGCGGCCGTGCAGGAGCCTCCGGCGATGGAGCGCATCTACAGTTCCTACGGCTACGAGCTCCTGGCCCGGCTGGTGGCGGAGGAGGCCGGGATCGCGTTCCCCGAGTATCTCCGCGAGGCGGTGTTCGCGCCGCTCGGGATGGCGCGTACGGAGCTCGCGGGGCCGGCCGGGCACGGAGCACGCTCGACAGTCGACGACCTGTCGCGGTTCGCCCTCGAGGTCGCCACACCCACCCTGCTGCACCCAGCCACGGTCGACGGTGCGCTCGCGGTCCACTTCCCGGGCCTACCCGGGTTCGTTCCCGGCTACGGAAAGTTCCGCAACAACACGTGGGGGCTGGGCTTCGAGGTGAAGGGCGCAAAGCGCCCGCACTGGACGGGCACCCGGAACTCGCCGCGCACCGTCGGGCACTTCGGGCAGGCCGGTACGTACCTCTGGATCGACCCCGATCTGCGGCTCGCGGCGGTGGTCCTGACGGACCGCCCGTTCGGTGCGTGGGCCAAGCCGCTGTGGTCCGAGTTCAACGATCGGCTGATTTCTCAGGAACTTCAAGGCGAGTAACTGGCGCAACACGCGCATCATGGTGCACAATGGCTTCATGACTACATCGATGTGATAAGGCCGCGGCTGGTGGCGCACACGATTCGACAGGTGGCTTGGGGAAGACGTCCTCGTCGAATCGAAGAAGGTGGCAACCATGCAGCAGCTGAGTCAGTTTGCAGAGGTGACGACGGGAGTCGTGTGGATTCACGCCGCGCCTGCTGCACTGTGCCCGCACGTGGAGTGGGCACTGTCGAGGACCCTCGACGCCCGGGCCACGCTGAAGTGGTCCGCGCAGGAAGCGGTCCCCGGCATGCAGCGCGCTGTCGTCGACTGGGTGGGCCCGGTCGGCAGCGGCGCGCGGATGGCGAACACCCTCCGGGAGTGGAACTCCATCCGTTTCGAGGTCACCGAGGACCCCTCCGAGGGGGTCGACGGTGAGCGGTTCTGCTACGCCCCGGGCCTGGGCCTGTGGCGCGGCACGATGAGCGCGTCCGGCGACACCCTGCTCGGCGAGGCGCAGCTGCGTTCGCTCATGCTCGAGCAGAGCGGCGAGGGCCTGCAGGTCGCCATCGATTCCCTCCTGGGCACCGCCTGGGACGACGCACTGGAGCCGTTCCGCATGGGCGGCCAGGGCGCCGAGGTCACCTGGCTGTCGCAGGCAGTCGGCTAGAGCCAGCCCGAAACCCGGCCCTGGCGGGTGAGCGCGGCGCGGCCACAGCGCAGGCGCCCCGCCGGGACCGGGATACGCGGCCCCCGTCGCCGGCGTCGTCCGGCCTTCTCCTCGACCGCCGGAACGTGTCGGACCGATCTGCCACCATCGGTCCATGGCACTTTCAGCGTCCGAGAAGCAGGCATTCCTGGCAGAACCGCATGTCGCGGCGTTCTCCGTGACCGAGCCCGATCGCGGGCCGCTCACGGTTCCCGTCTGGTACGGCTACGAACCGGGCGGCCGGCCGTGGATCACCATCGGCCCCGGTTCACGGAAGGCCGAGGCGCTCGAAGCCGCCGGCCGGTTCACCCTGATGGTGGACACCGTGGAGCCGCGGACCGCGTACGTCTCGGTCGAGGGGCCCGTCGCCGAATCGCGCCCGGCCACGGACGCGGAGATCCGGGAGATGGCCGCCCGGTACCTCTCCGGTGCGGCCCTGGACGCGTACCTGGATTTCGCGCACAACACCCTCGGGGATCACCTCACCGTGGTGATGGAGCCCGAGCACTGGCTGGGCGCCGATCTCACGATGTGATGTGGCGCCGCCCCCTCAAAACCGCGTCCGGCCGCTGAAGAAGTGGCCGCCGGTGCACCGGATCGCCACGTCCCACACGATGCCCAGCGGAACCCCGGGCGTGGTGACCCGGTGCGTCTGGTTCGGGCCCAGGCGGAACGGCACCGCTCCGGTGTAGGTCGCGCCGCCGGCGGGTTTGAACCGGTAGGTGCAGTCGCCCGCGTCGCGGGGGCCGGGATTGGTGACGAGTGCGGAGTTGGTGCCGAGCGACTGTTCCCATACGACGGTCAGCCGCAGCAGCCGTACAGCCGCCGGGCCGGAACGGAGGTCGTCGGGATCGAGCGGCGCGGGGCCGGCCGGCGGTAACGCCGATGAGACGCCCGCGCCGGCGAGACAGGCGACGGCGAGGGTGGGCGCGATCAACGCCGCGGCGCAGGTGCGAGAAGTGCGCAGAGTCATGAGGTCGTCCTTTCGACGAGGAGGTGGACGACATCGAGTGTTCTGCCGGTGCTCGCCCGGCACGCGAGTGGTCGACTACTCGAAAATCCTGTGACCACGGGCGATCTCATAGGTAGTCAGAGAATCTGACTGAGGTTCCTCGGATCTCGGCTGCGTGCGGCCACGCCGGAGAATGCGAAACCGGCCGCCGGGATGTCCCGACGGCCGGTCTCTGTCAATCTTGCTCAGTACTTGCCGAACGCCAGCGCCACGTTGTGGCCGCCGAACCCGAAGGAGTTGTTCAGCGCGTAGTTGATCTCGCCCTTGCGGGCCTCGCCGTGCACCACGTCGAGCTCGATCTCCGGATCCTGGTTCTCCAGGTTCAGGGTGGGCGGGATGATCCCGTCCCGGATCGAGAGCACCGTGAGCGCGGCCTCGAGGGCGCCGACGGCACCGATCGAGTGGCCGAGCGCGCCCTTGGGGGCGTAGATCGCGGCATCCGTGCCGACGACCGCATTGATGGCCTTGGCCTCCGCGGTGTCGCCGATCGGGGTCGCCGTGGCATGCGCGTTGATGTGGTCGATGTCCGAGCGGGACAGGCCCGCCGTTTCCATCGCCCGCTTCATCGCGCGCGCCGCGCCGCCGCCCTCCACGTCCGGCGACACCATGTGGTAGCCGTCGGACGTGATGCCGGCGCCGAGGAGCCGGGCGAGCGGCTTCGCGCCGCGCGCCAGTGCGTGCTCCTCGGTCTCGATCACCATCAGCGCCTGCGCCTCGCCGAACACGAAGCCGTCGCGGTCCTTATCGAACGGGCGCGACGCGGCCTGCGGATCGTCGTTGCGGGTCGACAGCGCGCGCATCATCGCGAACGACGCGATGGGCGGCGAGTCGATCCGACCCTCCACGCCACCACAGACCGCGATATCGGCGTCGCCGAGGACGATCTGCCGCCACGCGTGTGCGATGGCCTCGTTGCCGGTGGAGCACGCCGAGACCGGCGCGATCGCGCCGGCCCGGGCACCGATCTCCAGCGCCGAGACGGCGCACGCACCGTTCGGCATGGACATCTGCACCGCGAACGGCGAGACCTTGCGCACGCCGGAATCGCGGAGCGCGTCCACGGCCTGCACCATCGTCTCGCCGCCACCGAGGCCGGTGCCGACGACCGCCGCGAGGCGGGCCGGATCGACGTCGGGGCGACCGGCGTTGTCCCACAGCCGCTTGGTCATCACGTGGGCGACCTGCTCGACGTAGGACATGCGCCGCTTCGACACATGCTGCTTGCTGATGTCGCCGGCGTGGGCGCGGTCGGGGCGCTCCGGCACGTCGTCCGACGGGTCCGACAGCAGCTGGCCGCCGAACCGCACGGGCAGATCGGGGATCTGCACGCCGATGAAATCTCCCTCGAGCGGGCGAATGCCGCTCTTACCGTCGAGCAGTCCCTGCCATGTGGAGTCGGTGTCGACTCCGATCGACGTGGTCAGCTCGATGGCTGTGACGACGACGCTGGGGAACTGTCCGCCGAGCGTCGAGAAATTCCTCAGCGAAGCCACGTGCTACTGGTTCTTCTCGGCCTCGTACTTGCTCTTCAGCTCCGCGGCGAGCTCGGTGTTCTCGGCCTCGAGCTTCTGGATGTACGCGACGGCGTCGCCGACGGTCTTCAGGCCGGCGAGGTCCTCGTCCGGCACCTTGACGCCGTACTTGTCCTCGAGCTGCACAGCGATCTCAACCATCGACAGCGAGTCGATGTCCAGGTCGTCGATGAACGCCTTGTCGAGGGTCACCTCGGAAGGCTCGATACCGGTGACCTCCTCGATGATCTCGGCGATGGCGGCGACGATTTCGTCCTGGCTGGTGGCCACAGTGGGTCCCTTTCTTTGTTGTTCGACGGTGCCGGACGGCCCCGTCGTCAAGGTCGGTGTCAGTCGGAGGGTGCGATCAGCGCGCGGAGGCGAGCAGCTCGGCCAGATCGGCCGGGGCCTTGATCGCGGCCTGCGGAACGCCCTTGAGCTCGCGCTTGGCGATGCCCACCAGGGTGCCCGCGGGCGGCAGCTCCACGACCATCGAGACGTCGGCCGCGCGCATCGTGGCGGTGCACAGGTCCCAACGGACCGGGCGGGTGACCTGCGCGACGATCTGCGACAGGGCGGCCTCGCCGGAGGTGACGGCCTTACCGTCGCGGTTCGACAGCAGCGTGAGCTGCGGATCCCGAGGGGTGATGTCCTTCGCGGCGGCCGCGACGGCCTCCTGCGCGGGGGCCATGAACTCGGTGTGGAAGGCGCCGGCCACGGCGAGGGGGCGCAGGCGCGCCTTCTCCGGGGCGTTGTCGGCGAGCTTCTGCAGGTTCTCGACGGCGCCGGCGGCGACGATCTGGCCGGTGGCGTTCATGTTCGCCGGAACCAGGTCGTAGTCGGCGAGCCGCTCCAGGACCTCGGCCTCGTCGCCGCCGAGCACGGCGGTCATCGAGGTGGGGACCAGGGCGCAGGCAGCGGCCATGGCGCGGCCGCGGATCGCGGCGAGCCGCACGGCCTCGTCGGCGGTGATGACGCCCGCCACCGCGGCGGCGGCGAGCTCTCCCACGGAGTGCCCGGCGACGACGGTGTCGGCCGGCTGTGCGCCCATCTGCTCGAACGCGAGCAGTGCGGCGGCGACCACGAGGGGCTGGGTCACGGCGGTGTCGGTGATCTCGTCGGCCTCGGCGATGGTGCCGAGGCGGACCAGGTCGAGATCGGCGATCTCGGACCAAGCGCGCAGGCGGTCCACGGCAGCCGGCTGGTCGAGCCATGCCGTCAGCATGCCGGGCTTCTGGGAACCCTGTCCGGGGGCGAGCAGTGCAATCACGTGTTCTAGGAAACACCCCCGGAACCTGAAAAGAAGGTGTCGCAGCCTGAGAACCTTGTTCATCTAATTTGTGGGGTCTCCACAAATGTGCTGCTCAGCGAGGCCTGTCTGTTACCAGAGTGTTATTTGTGACTGGGCTAGTTCAGTGTGATGTCTGTGATCCGCGTCATAGCGGGCGGGGTGAAGCGGTCCGGATTGGCGGCCGCGAGACGCCCGATCGTGGCCGCCACACGCAGTACGAAGGCGTCCCGCGGGGCCTGCGGATCGCGGCCCGTGATCTCGGCGATCTTCTTCAGGCGGTACCGCACGGTGTTGGGGTGGACGAACAGGACCTCGCGCGCGCAGGTCTCGACGGCGCCGCCGGAGTCCAAGTAGGCGTCGAGGGTGTCCGACAAGGCGGAACCGGCCTCTTCGAGGGGTTTGACCAGCAGCTGGTACAGCGTGCGGCCGGCGTGCGTGTCGCCGATCAGAGCGCGCTCGGGCAGCAGTTCCCAGCTGTGCACCGGGCGCGGGGCCCCGGGCCAGCCGGCCACGGCGTTCACGCCGGCGATCGCCTCGACCGCCGAAGCGTGCGCGTCCTCCAGCGTGGGGGTCGTATGACCGATCACCACGGGACCGTCGGCGAAATGCGGCATGAGGGCGTCCGCGAACGCGTCCCCGGACATCACGGCACCACTGACGATGACCACCAATTTGGTGCCCTGCACAACGGCGAGGGCCGAGCGGCCGTGCCCGCGGGCGGTGTCGTGCACCGATCCGGCCACCGACACGTTCTGATCGGGCGGGGGATTGCCGATGATGACGGTGGCCGACGCGACCGGGTCCCAGTTCAGGGCCGCCGCTCGGGAGAGCAGGTTGGCGCCGGTGTCGCCGCGGACCACCGCGTCGACCACCAGCGCCTCCATCCGGGAGTCCCACGCGCCGCGGGCCTCCGCCGCCGACGCGTAGATCGACGCCGCGCCGAACCCGATCTCCCGGCCGTACCGCAGCACCGCCTCGGTGAGCGCGATGAGCTGGTCCTCGTTGCGGGCGAGCAGCGGCAGCCACTTCTCGAAGAACTCCATGGCCACACGGACCATCTCGACGGTCTGCAGGAGGGACACCTTGCGGGCCAGGTCCTGCGGGACCGACTGGAACGCGGCCACCGTGTACGCCACGTCGCCGCCGTGGTCGATCCACTCGGCGAAGTTCACCACCGCCGTCTGCACGACCAACTGGATGGACGCGCGCTGGCTGGCCTCGAGCTCCGCGAAGTAGGGGAGCTGTTCCTCCATGGACCGCACGGCCTCCGTGGCGACCCTGCCCGAATACTGCCGGATCCGGGTCAGGATCGCCTCGGGAAGCACGTCGCGGGGCTCGGGGCGCTTCCTGGTGAAGCCTCCCTTGCCCGGCCTCCCGGGAAGGGGGAACGAGCCCGTATCGGCGGTCATGGGTTCCTAGGCTACGCCGGGGTCCGAAACCTGCTTCGGGGCGGCGAGCACGTCGTCGATCCGGTACCGCTTCGCGGCGTCCGCGGCCACGGAGAAATCGATCGCGCCCTCGCGGGCGAGGCCCAGGAGAACGCCCACGACGATGGACTCCGCGTCCACGTTGAAGTAGCGACGAGCCGCCGGACGGGTGTCCGAGAACCCGAAACCGTCGGTGCCCAGGGTGACGTAGGTGCCCGGCACCCATGCCCGGATCAGGTCCTGCGTGCCGCGCATGAAGTCGGACGCCGCCACCGTCGGGCCCTCGGTCCCGGACAGCACCTTCGTCACGTGCGGCGTGCCCGCGGGGGCGGCCGGATCACGCAGGGCGGCCTTCTCCACGGCGATGCCGTCGCGCTGCAGCTCCACCCAGCTCGTCACCGAGAACACCGAAGCCGAGACGCCCCAGTCCTGCGCGAGCAGCTCCTGCGCGCGCAGCGCGTCGGGCATGGTGACGCCCGAGGCCAGGATGTTCGCCTTCAGGTCGTGGCCGCTCTCGGCGGGCTTGAACAGGTAGAGGCCCTTGAGCAGGCCGTCCACGTCAAGGCCCTCGGGCTCGGCCGGCTGGTGGATCGGCTCGTTGTAGACGGTGATGTAGTAGTAGATGTTCTCGGGGTTCTCCCCGTACATCCGCCGCAGGCCGTCGATCACGATGTGCGCGAGCTCGTAGCCGAACGCCGGGTCGTACGCCGCGACCGCGGGGTTGGTCGACGCGAGCACGTGGCTGTGCCCGTCCGCGTGCTGCAGGCCCTCGCCGGTGAGCGTGGTGCGGCCGGCGGTGGCGCCCAGCACGAAACCGCGGGCCATCTGGTCGGCGGCCGCCCACAGCCCGTCGCCGGTGCGCTGGAAGCCGAACATCGAGTAGAAGATGTACAGCGGGATCATCGGCTCGTCGTGCGTGGCGTACGACGTGCCCACCGCGGTGAACGACGCGGTCGACCCGGCCTCGTTGATGCCCTCGTGCAGGATGACGCCCTGCGAGTTCTCCTTGTACGCGAGCATCAGCTGCGCGTCGACCGCGGTGTACGTCTGGCCGAGGCGGTTGTAGATCTTCAGCGTGGGGAACCAGCTGTCCATGCCGAACGTGCGCGCCTCGTCGGGGATGATCGGCACGATCCGGGAACCGACCGCCGGATCACGCAGCAGCTCCTTGAAGATCCGGACCACCGCCTGCGTGGTGGCGACCTCCTGCTTGCCCGAGCCCTTGCGCATCACGTTCAGCGCCTCGATGCCGGGCGTCGCGAGGGCCTTCGCCTGCGTGCGCCGTGACGGAAGGAAGCCGCCGAGCTGCTTGCGGCGATCCAGCATGTACTGGATCTCCTTCGACTCCGGGCCGGGGTTGTAGTACGGCGGGAGGTACGGATCCTTCTCGAGCTCCGCATCCGAGATCGGGATGCGCAACTGGTCGCGGAACTGCTTGAGGTCGTCCAGCGTGAGCTTCTTCATCTGGTGCGTGGCGTTGCGGCCCTCGAAGTTGTGGCCCAGGCCGAAGCCCTTGACGGTGTGCGCCAGGATCACCGTCGGCTGGCCCTTGTGCTCCATCGCCGACTTGTAGGCCGCGTACAGCTTGCGGTAGTCGTGGCCGCCGCGGCGCAGGCCCCAGATCTGCGCATCGGTCATGTCCTGGACCAGCTCCTTGGTCCGCGGGTCGCGGCCGAAGAAGTGTTCGCGGACGAACGCGCCGTCGTTCGCCTTGAAGGTCTGGTAATCGCCGTCGGGCGTGTTGTTCATGATGTTGACGAGGGCGCCGTCGCGGTCCTTGTGCAGCAGTTCGTCCCACTCGCGGCCCCAGATCACCTTGATCACGTTCCAGCCCGCGCCGCGGAAGAACGACTCCAGCTCCTGGATGATCTTGCCGTTGCCGCGTACGGGGCCGTCGAGGCGCTGCAGGTTGCAGTTGACCACGAAGGTGAGGTTGTCCAGGCCCTCGGTGGCGGCGATCTGGATCTGGCCGCGCGATTCGGGCTCGTCCATCTCGCCGTCGCCCAGGAACGCCCAGACGTGCTGATCCGAGGTGTCCTTGATGCCGCGGTCGTTCAGGTAGTGGTTGAACCGCGCCTGGAAGATCGCGTTCATGGGGCCGAGGCCCATCGACACCGTCGGGAACTCCCAGAAGTTCGACAGCAGCCGGGGGTGCGGGTAGGAGGGGAGGCCCTTGCCCTTGTCCTCGTGCGACTGCTCCTGCCGGAAACCGTCCAGGCGCTCCGCGGGGATGCGGCCTTCGAGGAAGGCACGCGCGTAGATGCCGGGGGAGGCGTGGCCCTGGATGAAGATCTGGTCGCCGCCGCCGGGGTGGTCCTTGCCGCGGAAGAAGTGGTTGAAACCCACCTCGTACAGCGACGCCGCGCCCGCGTAGGTGGAGATGTGGCCGCCCACGCCGACGCCGGGGCGCTGCGCGCGGTGCACCATGATGGCCGCGTTCCAGCGGATGTAGGCGCGGTAGCGGCGCTCGATCTCCTCGTCGCCGGGGAACCAGGGCTCGAGATCGGTGGGGATGGTGTTCACGTAGTCCGTCGAGGTGAGCGACGGGATGGAGACGCGCTGCTCGCTCGCGCGCTCCAGCAGGCGGAGCATCAGGTACCGCGCCCGGGCCGGCCCGTGCGTGGCGATCAGATCGTCGAGCGACTCGAGCCATTCACCGGTCTCGTCCGGATCGATGTCCGGGAGATACGACGCCACTCCTTCCCGGATCACGCGGACCCGATCGGGGCGTCCGTCGGTCGACGGTGCCGGGGCGGATCCCGTTGCAGCCTCGGTGAAGGCGTTCGAGTCGGTCACTAGTGCTCCTATGGGTCGCGAGCGCGTGGTTCAGGAGTGCGGTGTGTCGCACGTCCCATCCTGCCGCAATCGGAAGTTACTCAACAGTCCGTCACCGGGAGGCGATTTCACGTCAGCACTTGCGCAACATCGCCGTACCGGGTCTGCTGTAGGGGACCAGTGCCGTAAGTTCGACACCGCGGCTGCGCCGCGAGTTCGTAACCGAACGCACATGAAGAACGACGGTGAAGCGCCGTCGTCGGCTTTGGAGGAGGCTCTCACCGGTGTCCGTGAATGGGTCCTATGCCCAGAAGATGGGCCTGCAGCCCGGCAACATCGTGCAGGAGATCGGCTGGGACGACGACACCGATGACGAACTGCGTCTGGCGATCGAGGAGATCACCGGCGCGGAGATGCTCGACGAGGACACCGATGAGGTGGTCGACGCCGTGGTGCTGTGGTGGCGCGACGACGACGGGGACCTGGTCGACACCCTGATGGACGTCATCACCCCGCTGTCGGACGACGGATACGTCTGGGTGCTCACCCCGAAGACGGGGCGTCCCGGGTACGTGCAACCGAGCGAGATCGCGGAATCGGCGCCGACGGCGGGACTCACGCAGACCTCGTCGACGAACCTCGGCGAATGGATCGGTTCCCGCCTGGTGCAGCCGAAGTCCGGCCGCGTGGGCAAGCGGTGACGCAGCCCCACACAGACGGTCCGCTGCCCGCCGGCAGCATCGCGCCCGATTTCACCCTCCGGGACCAGAACAACCGCCCGCTCACGCTGTCCTCGTACCGCGGCGAGAAGAACGTCCTGCTCGTGTTCTTCCCGCTCGCGTTCACGGGGACGTGCGAGAGCGAACTCGGCGGAATCCGGGACTCGCTCCCGGCTTTCGAGAACGACGACGCCGCCGTGGTCGCGATCTCCGTCGGGCCGCCGCCCACCCACAAGGTGTGGTCCGGTTCGCAGGGCTACCTGTTCCCGATCGTGTCCGACTTCTGGCCGCACGGAACGGTTTCGCGGGAGTACGGCGTGCTCAACGAGAAGAACGGGTACCCGAACCGCGGCACGTTCGTCGTGGACCGCGACGGCGTGATCCGGTTCTCGGAGATGAACGAGCCGGGCGTCCCGCGCGATCAGTCGCTTTGGGAAGACGCGCTGGCTGCGCTAGCCTCATCCGGTCGGCGCGTGTAGCTCAGTTGGTTAGAGTCCCGGTCTTACACACCGGTTGTCGGGGGTTCGAGTCCCTCCGCGCGCACCACCCCCGGGTCCGGGCCTGATCAGACGGCCCGCGGCGCTCCCGGACCACGCACCGGAGGCACGTTCGGGCCCACCGCGTTCGTGACGAAGAACCGGTTGTTGCCGTCGACCGTGACGCGGTAGATGAGCGGAGGGATTCCCTCGGCGCTCACCGTGCTCCTGCCGGAGCGCTTCATGACGCGCACCTCGCAGTCCACGACGTAGATCCCGTTCCGCTCGCTGACGCGCTTGGGGCCGTAGCTGGAGCCGACGGAGTCCTGGTCCGCGTGCTGCGCGATCTGCGCGGCGTACGCGCACGCCACGGACTTGGCCAGGTCCGCGTCCGTCTTCGGCGCGGCGGAGGCGAGCGCGGGGAGCGTGACCGCGAGGGCGGCGGCGCCGAAGGCGCCGAGGGCGATCCTGCGGGTGGTAGATCCGAAATCAGTCATGCCGCAGATTAACATGACCAACATGAATGTGTTCGGTATCGCAAGGCCGGATCCGCGTCAGGCGCCCGACCGGTAGGCCTCCAGCAGCCGGAGCCACACCTCGCTGACCGTCGGGTACGCCGGCACCGCGTGCCAGAGGCGCTCGATCGGTACCTCGCCGACCACCGCCGTGGTGGCGGCGTGCAGCAGCTCGGCGACGGCGGAACCCACGAAGGTGGCGCCCACGATCACGCGACGGTCCTCGTCCACCACCATTCGCGCGCGCCCCGCGTACCCGTCCGCGAACAGTGCCGCGCCGGCGACTCCGCCCAGGTCGTAATCCACGACGCGCGCCGTCATACCCGCATCGCGCGCGGCGGATTCCGTGAGGCCGACGGCGGCGACCTCCGGGTCGCTGAACACCACCTGCGGCACCGCCGCGTGATCCGCGGTCGCGACGTGCGCGCCCCACGCGCCGTCCGCGAGCGCCGCCCCGGCGGCCCGCGCCACGATCGCGTCACCCGCGGCCCGCGCCTGGTACTTGCCCTGGTGGGTGAGGAGTGCGCGATGGTTCACATCGCCCACCGCGTAGAGCCAGTCGAACCCCTCGACGCGCAGCGTGTCATCGACGGTGAGCCAGGAACCGGGCACGAGCCCCACGGAGTCGAGGCCGATATCGGCCGTCCGCGGCGACCGTCCGGTGGCGGCGAGCACTTCGTCCGCGACGACGGTGATCCCCTCCGAGGTCTGGATCTCCACTCCGGCGCCGGTGCGCGCGACCCGCGTGGGTGCGGCGCCCAGCATCAGCTCCACGCCCAGCCCGCGGAGCCCCTCGCCGACGAGCTCGCCGGCGAACGGCTCCAGCCCGCGAAGCAATCCGCTGCGCGCGATCACGGTGACCTTCGATCCGAGATCCGCGTACGCCGTGGCCATTTCGACCGCGACCACGCCCCCGCCGATCACGGCCAGCCGGCCCGGAACCGACTGCGAACCGGTGGCTTCGCGGCTGGTCCACGGGCGCGAGGCGCGCAGCCCGTCGACGTCCGGGACCGCTGCCTCGGTACCGACGGCGACGACGACCGCCTGCCGGGCGGTCAAGCTGCGCTCGGCCCCGTCGGGCGCCGTGGCTGTGACGCGCTTCGGCCCTGAGATCCGGCCGTGCCCGCGGACCACTGTGATGCCCGCGTGTTCCGCCCATGCGACCTGGGAGTCGTCCTTCCAGTCGTGTGTGAACGAGTTGCGCCGGGCGAGAACGGCTTCCACGTCGATCCGCCCGGTCACGGCCTCCGCGGCGCCCGCGACCCTGTGTGCCTCGCGGACCGCCTGCCCCGAGCGCAGCAGCGCCTTCGAGGGCATGCACGCCCAATAGGAGCATTCGCCGCCCACCAGTTCGCTCTCCACGAGTGCCGCGCTCAGGCCGCCCTGGACCGCCCTGTCCGCGACGTTCTCGCCGACCGGCCCGGCCCCGAGGACGATCACGTCGTACTCAGCATCCGCCATGTGCCACCTCCGTCGTTCACGGTACGTGCGATGCCGCCTCCCTGCGGGGGACCGGTCAGGAAGCGAGGAGCGCGGGAACCGTCCTCGGCCATAGCGTTGCCGTCATGACGCCCCCTCTCCTCGCCCCGCCCCTCGGCGGCACCGTCTGGGAGATCGCGTCCTCGGCCACGAGGGACACAGGCGCCCCGCTGCGCACCGTCGACGAGGTGGTGCAGTTCCTCGGCGTGGACGCCGCCGCCACCAGGACCCTGGACCTGACCGCTGCGGCGAAATCCCGGTCACGAACACCCGGTTCTGCGGTGGTTCGTGACCGGGCTTCGTCACCCGGTCACGTCCCGGTAGCGTCGGCCTCCGTGAAACGTTCCACTGAGCTCGCGCTCGGAGTGCTCGCCGACGAGGTGTTCGGCGACCCGCGCCGCTACCACCCCGTCGCGGGGTTCGGCACCGTCGCAACGGCTCTGGAGCGCCGGATGTACGCACCGTCGAAGACCAGGGGTGCCGCGTACACCCTGCTCCTCGTGAGCGGTGCGGCCGCCGCCGGCTACGCGCTGCGGAAGGTGCCCGGCGCCACCGCGATCGGCACCTGGGCCGTGGTCGGGGGAGCGGGTCTGCGGGGCGTGGGCGCGGACCTCGGCCGGCACCTGGGCGACGGTGACCTCGAGGCCGCGCGTGGGCTGCTGCCGTCGCTGTGCGGGCGCGACCCGGCCGTGCTGGACGCGGCCGGGCTGGCCCGCGCCGCCACCGAATCCGTCGCCGAGAACACCTCGGACGCGGCGGTGGCGCCGCTGTTCTGGGGCGCGGCGCTGGGCCTCCCCGGGCTGTTCGCGTACCGCGCCGCGAACACCCTCGACGCCATGGTCGGCTACCGCAACGAGCGGTACGCCGACTTCGGCTGGGCCTCGGCCCGGCTCGACGACGTTCTCAACGCGATCCCCGCGAGGCTCGCCGGGGTGGTCACCGTCGCGGCGGCGCCGGCGGTCGGGGGCGCACCGTCGGACGCGATCCGCGCCTGGCGGAACGATGCGGCGGAACACCCGAGCCCCAACGCGGGGGTCGCGGAGGCGACGGCCGCGGGCGCGCTCGGCCTGCGGCTGGGCGGGCGCACGCAGTACGCGCACGGCGTGGAGTCGCGGCCCGTCCTGGGTGACGGACGCGCCCCCGAGCCGGCCGATCTCGCGCGGGCGGCGCGGCTCTCGCTCGTCGTGGAACTCGGCGCGCTGGCCGTGACTATCCTCGGCGCCCGTACCGGTCGGCGAGCCTGGCGGCGCGTGCGGCCTCGGGGCTGACCTGTTCCTGCGGTGCACCGTCGGCGTCGCCCGGGCCGGCGCCCTGCGCAGCATCCCCGGCCTCGAACACCGCGCGGTCCTCGCGGCGCCGGCGCACCTCGGACCACACGAAGTAGCCGATGGCGAGCGGCGCCATGATCCCGAACGCCAGCCACTGCAGCCCGTACGAGAGGTACGGGCCGGCGTCGAGCATCGGCAGCGGCACCGGATCCAGCACTCCGGGCTGCCCCTCCGCGAGGTCCAGGTAGCCGGGCGCCAGGGACACGCCCAGCGCCGGGCCCACCGCGGCGGGGTCGATCGCGTACACCTGCAGGTAGCCGTTCTCCACGCGCGGTGCCCTGTCCGGCGACGTGGGTTCGGGGGCGCGCAACCGGGCGTCGACGGTGACCGTGCCCGACGGCGGCGGCGCGAAGTCCGGCACCACGCCGCCCGTCGGCGTGCGGACGAAACCCCGGTCCACGAGGTAGGTGGCGCCGTCGTCCGCCGCGAACGGGACGAGCACCTCGTAGGCGGGGTTCCCGTCCTGGTTCCGCAGCCGCGCGAGTACCTGCTTGTCCGTGAGGAAGCTGCCGGTCAGCGTGACCTTGCGCCACTCCGCGTCCCGTGGCACGTCGGTGCGGCCGCCGAGCAACTGCGCCGCGGGCACCGGGTCGGCGTTCACGGAATCGGCGATCTGCTGGTTGCGGTGGCTGGTGGACGTGTTCTTGCCCAGCTGCCACGGCGCGAGCACCGACCAGCAGAGCGCGGTGAACGCCAGGGCCGCGACCGCGAGGGCGATCCACCGCGGCTGGAGTGCGACCTTGAGCCAGTTAGGCATGCGCCCGCGTCCAGTCGATCAGCCCGGGCATCGCGCGCTCGACCTGCCCGAGGGTCACGCGGAACTCGTCGAGATCCCCGTAGTAGGGGTCGGGCACGCTCTCGTGGTCCGCGTCCGGATCGAAACTGCGCAGCAGCCGCAGCCTCGCGTCCGGGACGCCGCGGCGCAGCAGCGGCGCGACGTGCGAGCGGTGCAACGCCACCACGAGATCGGCCGACAGGTGATCCGCGGTGACCTCGGCGGCGCTGTGCTCGCTGGGATAGCCCGCCGCCTCGAGCACCGCCCGGGCGCGGTCGTCGGCCGGCGCGCCCTCGTGCCAGCCGTCGGTCCCGGCGCTGCTCACCCGCACCCGGTCGGCGAGGCCCGCATCGGCGATCGCGCTCTCGTAGACGATCCGGGCGATCGGCGAGCGGCAGATGTTGCCGGTGCACACGAACGTGACATGCAGCGGGGTCTTCACACCCCCATCCTGCCCGAAGCCGGACACGCGCCGGGCATACCCTGGTCCCATGCTGCTGTCCGACGTGATCGACGTGCTCGACGAGGCCTACCCGCCGCGGCTCGCGGAGGGCTGGGACAGCGTGGGCCTGGTCTGCGGCGACCCGGCCGCCGACGTCACCCGCGTTCTCGCCTGCGTCGACGTGACCGCCGCCGTGGTCGACGCCGCGATCGAGCAGGGCGCGCAGCTCGTGGTCGCGCACCACCCGCTGCTGTTGCGCGGCGTGGACACCGTGGCCGCGAACACCCCCAAGGGGGCGCTGGTGCACCGCCTCATCACGCACGGCGTCGCGCTGTTCACCGCCCACACCAACGCGGACCGGGCGCGGGGCGGCGTCAACGACGCGCTGGCCGCCGCCCTCGGGCTCACGGTGACCGGCCCCGTCGAACACCTCGCGCCCGCGCGTCCCCTGGACCGGTGGGGCGTCATGGTTCCGCCCGGGCGGGCCGACGGTGTGCTCGCCGCGCTGTTCGCGGCCGGCGCAGGGACGGTCGGGGAGTACTCGGAGTGCGCCTGGCGGGTCGACGGTGCCGGCCAGTTCCGGCCCGGTGCCGCGTCGAACCCCGCCGTGGGCGCCCGCGGCGAGCTCGAGCGGCTTCCCGAGACCCGAGTCGAGCTGGTCGCCGACCGGGCCGCCCGCGGCGCCGTCGAGCGCGCCCTGCAGGAGGCCCACCCGTACGAGGAACCCGCCTACGACGTGATCGAACTGGCGGGCGGCGACCGGGAGTGGGGCCTCGGCCGCGTCGGCGTGTTGCCCGCGCCGTTGACCCTGGCCGCGTTCACCGCTCGGGTGTCCGAGGCGCTGCGGGTGACCGCCCGCGGCGCCGGCGACCCCGACGCCGAGATCCGTACCGTGGCCGTGTGCGGGGGAGCGGGCGATTCGCTGCTCGGCACCGTCGCCCGGCTCGGCGTGGACGCCTACGTGACCGGCGACCTGCGGCACCACCCCGTCGACGAGCACCTGCGCGCCGGCGGCCCCGCCGTCGTGGACGGAACCCACTGGGGAACCGAATTCCCTTGGTGTGCAGCCGTCGCCGATCTCCTGCGGCCCCATGCCGATGTCGCGGTCTACGACCGCCCCACCGATCCGTTCGCCGTTCACGGCTGACGCGCACCCGGCGCGGGTGCCCATCAGTACACTCGGCCGAATGAACGCTGATCCGGACGCCCAGCGGTCCCTCCTCGACCTCGCCGAGACGGACGCGGAGATCGCGCGGCTCGCGCACCGCGCCACGCACCTGCCGGAGGACGCCGAGATCGCCGAGCTCGAGAAGCAGGCGACCACCGAGCGGGACGAATCGGTGCGGGTGTCGATCCTCGTGGAGGACCTCGACCGCGACATCGCGAAGCTCGAGAAGGAGGTCGAGCAGACCCGTCTCCGCGAGGCGAAGGACCGCGAGCTGCTCGCCTCGGGCCGGGTCGCGGCGAAGCAGCTCACCGAGATCGAGCACGAGTTGCGCGGCCTGGAGCGCCGCCAGTCGATCCTCGAGGACGAGGAGCTCGAGGTGATGGAGCGCCGCGAGGCGGTGGAGCTGGACCAGCAGCGCGCCGAGGCCACGGTCAACGCGACGACCGACAAGATCGACGCCGCCCGGCGCCGCCGCGACGAGGCGCTCAAGGACATCGAGGTGGCGCGTGGCCGCACCACCGGGACCCGCGAGGATCTCGTGGCGACGGTGCCCGAGGAGCTCTACGCCGAGTACGAGCGGTGCCGGAAGGCGTCCGGCACGGGCGCCGGGCTGCTGCGGGCCCGACGGTGCGGTGCATGCCGCCTCGAACTGGACCGCGGGTTCCTCGACACGGTCTCCAAGACCGCGGCCGATGTGGTGGTGCACTGCGACGAGTGCGGCGCGATCCTGGTGCGGACGAACGAGTCCGGCCTGCCGCAGGCGAAGTCCGAGGAATGAGCGCGCCCCAGCGCGGCGGCTGGACCACGTCCGAGCACGAGCCGACCCGGCTGATCCTGCTCCGGCACGGCCAGACCGCCGCCTCCGTCGCACGCCTGTACTCGGGCCGCGGGAACCCGCCGCTCACCGAGACCGGCCACGCGCAGGCGGCCGCCGCCGCGGGCCTCCTCGCGGACACCGCGATCGACGCGATCCTCAGCTCGCCGCTGGACCGGGCCCGGCAGACCGCCGAGGAGGTCGCCGCGAACCGTGGGCTCACCGTCGAGGTGGAGCCCGGCCTGATCGAGACCGACTTCGGCCAGTGGGACGGGCTCTCGTTCTCCGAGGCCCGCACCCGCGACCCCGAGCTGCACGGCCGCTGGCTCGGCGACACCTCCGTGGCCGCCCCGGGAGGCGAGAGCTTCGACGAGGTGCACGCGCGGGTCGCAGCCGTGTTGGAGCGGGTGACCGCGGAGTACCGCGGTCGCACCGTGCTGCTGGTCTCGCACGTGACGCCGATCAAAACGGCGCTCCGGATCGCCCTCGACGTGGGCCCGCAGCTGCTGTACCGGCTGCACCTGGACCTGGCGTCGATCTCGATCGCCGACTTCTACCCGGACGGCGGGGCCTCGGTGCGACGGGTGAACCACACGCCCGGGCTCTGACCCCGTCGGGGAGGGGTATCCTGTACGACGCGGACGAGCTGACCGGGCGGCCGCGGCGACGGGAACGGCCGGCTCACCGGAGCAGCCCGCGTCGAGGAAAGTCCGGACTCCACAGGGCAGGGTGGTTGTCAACGGCAACCCGGGGTGACCCGCGGGACAGTGCCACAGAGAACAGACCGCCGGGGCGTGAGTCCCGGTAAGGGTGAAACGGTGCGGTAAGAGCGCACCAGCGCGGCGGGTGACCGTCGCGGCTCGGTAAACCCCACCCGGAGCAAGGTCGAAGGCGGAACCGCGAGGTTCCGCTGCGCGCGTGATCGAGGGCTGCCCGCCCGAGCGCGCGGGTGGACCGCTCGAGGCACCCGGCGACGGTGTGTCCAGATGGATGGTCGCCACCGTCCCACGGCGACGTGGGGCGGGACAGGATCCGGCTTACAGGTCAGCTCGTCCGCCCCGGCCCCGCCGGCGCCGCGGCGCGTCAGAAGCCGGCGTCGCCGGTCACGTCGAAGTCGACCCACGCGCTGTGCCGCAGCTCGCGCAGCTCCTTGACCAGGCGACCGCTGCCGCGGCCGCGGATGCCCACCCGGAACATCACCACCTCGACCGTCCCGGTGGAGGCGACGTACAGCCCGGTGGTGCGCAGCCACGTGTGCCCGTACTTCGCGAGCAGGTCGGCCACCCGGGCCTCGTCCTCGGCTCCGGCGTACACGGTCACCACCGCACCGGATTTCAGCATCGGCATGTGCTCATCGTCGCGCGCCGCGGCCCGGGCGGTGCGGAAAAGTTCTAGAAACTCGTCAGTGGGTCCGATTACCGTTTCGGACATGACAGACACAGCAGCGGGTGACTGGGCGATCGAGGCGGTCGGCCTCGTCAAGAGGTTCGGTGACTTCACGGCCGTGGACGGCGTCAGCTTCCAGGTGCCGCGCGGCTCCGTCCTGGGCCTCCTCGGCCCCAACGGCGCCGGGAAGACGACGTGCGTCCGCATGATGACCACCCTGTCGCCGCCCACCTCCGGCACGGCGCGGGTCGCGGGTTTCGACGTGGTCGAGAACCCGGCGCAGGTCCGGCGCAGCATGGGGCTCACGGGCCAGGCCGCCACGGTGGACGAGATCCTCACGGGGCGGGAGAACCTGCGGATGATCGGCGGGCTCTACGGCATCCCGAAGAAGGTGCTGCGGGACCGCGCCGAGCAGCTGCTGGACGAGTTCTCCCTCACCGAGGCGGGGGATAAGCAGGTCAAGGCGTACTCAGGCGGCATGCGCCGGCGGCTCGACCTCGCCGTCAGCCTTCTCACCGCGCCGCCCGTGCTGTTCCTCGACGAGCCCACCACCGGACTGGACCCGCGATCCCGCACCGAGCTGTGGGACGTGTTGCGGTCCCTCGTCGCGCAGGGCACCACCCTGCTCCTCACCACCCAGTACCTCGAGGAGGCCGATCAGCTCGCGGACGACATCGTGGTGATCGACCGCGGCACGGTGATCGCGCACGGCACGCCCCTGCAGCTCAAGGAGCAGGCCGGCGCGGCGAGCCTGGTGCTCACCGTCTCCGAGTCCGCCGACATCCCCCGGGCGCGGGTGCTGCTGGCCGAACTGGGCGGGGAGGTGTTCGTGGACGAGGGCGCGCGCCGCCTCAGTACCCCCGCGGACGGGCTCTCGGACCTCAACCGCGTCGTCGCGGTATTCGCCGAGAGCAACATCTCCGTCGACGACCTGGGGCTCTCGCGCCCCAGCCTGGACGACGTCTTCCTGTCCCTGACCGGCCATCGCACGGAGAGCGAGGCCCCCGCCGCCGAGGAGGCCCCCGCATGACCGCCGCCCCCGCGCCCGCCGCCGCCGGCGCCGCGATCGAGACGCACCAGACCACCATCTGGCAGCAGGCGTGGATCATGGTCCGGCGCAGTATGATCCATACCAAGCGCATGCCGGAGATGCTCTCCGACGTGACGATCCAGCCGATCATGTTCACGCTGCTGTTCGCGTTCGTGTTCGGCGCGGCGATACCCACCCAGGGCGTCTCCTACCGCGAGTACCTGCTGCCGGGCATCCTGGGCCAGACGATGGTGTTCACCTGTTTCGTGGTGGCCGGCGGCCTCACCACGGACCTGGACAAGGGCGTCATCGACCGATTCCGGTCGCTGCCCATCAGCCGCGCGGCGGTGCTCATCGGGCGCAGCGTGGCCAGTCTGCTGCACTCGTCGATCGGCATCGTCGTCATGTGCGTCACCGGCCTCGCGATCGGGTGGCGCATCCGCACCAACCCGGTGGACGCGGTGCTGGGCTTCGCGGTCCTGCTCCTGTTCGGTTTCGCCATGATCTGGTTCGGCATCCTCGTCGGCTGCATGATGCAGTCGATCGAGGCCGTGAACGGGTTCATGTTCGCCACGATGTTCCCGATCACGTTCCTGTCCAACGCCTTCGTGCCCACCGAGGGCATGGCGCCGTGGCTGAGGGCGGTCGCCGAGTGGAACCCGGTGTCCTCGCTCGTGCAGGCCATGCGTGAACTGTGGGGCAACGGGATGCCGCTCCGGCCCGACGCGCCGTGGTCCCTGCAGCACCCGGTGCTCGCCACCGTGGTGTGGGCGGTCGCCCTCACGCTGGTGTTCGCGCCCCTCGCGCTCCGCGCCTTCAACAAGCGCACCACCGATTGAGGGTTCGGGTGTACGCGGCAGCGGGCGGCGTGTGATGTGGAAGACTCCGAGCGTGATCGGAGAACCCCTGCCCCCGCGTATCACCGAGCCCGAACGGCGGCGCGAGCTGCTCGAGAGCGGCGCCATCTACACCGCCCAGCGGTCCGTGCGCGGCGACGCGGTCAGCCCCGACCGGCGCCTCAAGTTCGACGGGGTCGCGCGGTACCTGCAGGACACGGGGCAGGACCACCTGCGCCACGTGGACTACGAGGACGTGCACCCGTACTGGGTGGTGCGGCGCACCGTCATCGAGATCGTCCAGGGCGGTGAGCAGCCCGACATCCTCACCGTGGAGCGCTGGGGTTCGAAGATGGGCTCGCGCTGGTGCAACGTGCGCATCGGCATCGACGGGCAGAAGGGCACCCGGATCGAGACCGAGGCCTTCTGGATCAACTTCAACATCGACACGCTCACCCCGTCGGCGCTGAGCGACACGTTCCTGTCCACGTTCGGGGCGGCCGCGGAGCCGGGAGTGCTGCGCTGGAAGCAGTGGCTCGATCCGAAGCCGCATCCCGATGCGGTGGAGGTGCCGTTCCTGCTGCGCGCGGCAGATCTCGACATCATCCAGCACGTCAACAACGCCGTGTACTGGACCGCGCTCGAGGAGGTGCTCGCCACCCAGCCGGACCTGCGGGAGCGGCTCCCGCTGCGGGGCATCGTGGAGCACAACTCCGCGCTGCAGATCGAGGACGAGCCGCGGCTGCTGGCGCACCGCGAGGGCGACGTGCTGTACGCCTGGCTGGTCGCGGGCGACCGCACCGCCGCCGCGATGAGCGTCGAGGCAGTCGCGGAGTAGGGGCGCACACGTGGCCGGGATCCCCATGCGTGGCGCCGTCCCGTCGTCCGATGTGGACTTCGGCGCGATCCGCACCGAGTTCGAGCTGGTCGAGGACTTCCCCGCGGCGGCGCAGGCCGAGGCGGACGCCGCCGCCGACCGCGCGGCGGACGGCCGCGAGGACCGCCGCGACATCGAGTTCGTGACGATCGATCCGCCCGGGTCCCGCGACCTCGACCAGGCGGTGCACATCGCCGCCGACGGCGACGGCTACCTGGTGCACTACGCCATCGCCGACGTCGGGGCGCTCGTCGCCCCGGGCGGCGCGCTGGAGGCGGAGTCCCTGCGCCGTGGCCAGACCGTGTACCTGCCCGACGGCTCGGTGCCGCTGCACCCCCGGTCGCTGTCCGAGGGCGTCGGATCGCTGCTGCCCGACGAGGACCGCGCCGCCGCGCTCTGGGAGATCCGGCTCGACGCGGCCGGTGAGGTCACTGCCGCGTCCGTGCGGCGCGCCGTGGTCCGCTCCCGCGCCAAGCTCGATTACGCCGGGGTGCAGGCGGATCACGACGCCGGCCGCCCCCACCCCTCGATCGCATTGCTCGCCGACGTCGGGAGGCTCCGCCAGCGATGGGGACGCGCCCACGGGGCCGTCGACCTGCGCCTACCCGCCCAGGAGGCCGTGCGGGGCGCCGACGGCTGGGAGCTGCGGATCGAGCCGCGCACCGACTTCGACGGTTACAACGCCCAGATCTCCCTGCTCACCGGAGTGTGCGCGGCGAAGATCATGCTCGACGCCGGCGTGGGCCTCCTGCGCACGCTGCCCGCCGCGCCCGACGATGCGGTGGCCGACCTCCGCCGCACCGCGTCGGCCATGGGGCAGGCGTGGCCCGACGGCGCCACAGTCGGCGAGTTCCTCGCCGCGGTCGACGTGGGTACCCCGCAGGGGCTCGCGACGATGAGCGACGCGACGCGGCTGCTCCGTGGCTCGGGATACGCCGCGTTCGGCACCTCCGCGGCGCCGGCCGCCCCGGCGGACCCCTCGCACGCCGGCGTCGGCGCGCCGTACGCGCACGTGACCGCGCCGCTGCGCCGCCTGGCCGACCGGTACGCCACCGAGGTGTGCCTCGCCGTGTGTGCGGGCACCGAGGTGCCGGCCTGGGCGCGGGACGCCCTCGACGGCGCCGCGGAGGTCATGCAGCGCACCAACGGCGTCGCGAACAAGATCGACCGGGCATGCATCGACCTCACCGAGACGGTCATCCTCGCCGATCGGGTCGGGGAGACCTTCGAGGCGATCGCCATGCGGGAGGACCAGATCCTGGTCGAGGATCCCGCGGTGATCGCGCCGTGCACGGGCGGGCCCCCGGAGGGCAGCCGCGTCACCGTGCGGCTCGAGAGCGTGGATGCGGTTTCGCGGAAGGTCGGTTTCGTGTACGAATCCGCGCTAACTTAATCCCATGAGCCGACGCCTGGTCCTCGTTTCCGCCCTCACCGCCCTCGTCGCGCCGATCCTCCCGGCCGTCGCCGCCGCGCCTGCCTCCGCCGCGCCCGAATGCGCCGATTACACCTTCATCGGCGTGGCCGGCTCGGGGGAGGGCCGTTCCGGCGGCGGCATGGGCGGCACGGTCAACGCCGCTGCGCAGGCGTTCTCGGCCCAGGCGCGTTCGGCGGGGAAGTCCGTGGCGTCGCGCCCGATCTACTACCCCGCGGCGCCGGTCCCCAGCGGCCTCGACGAGCTCGGCGGTTTCCTGGCCAGCATCAACACCGGCGCGGCCAACACCCAGGGCGACGTCGACATCGTGATCAAGGCCTGCCCGTTCACGAAGATCGTGCTGGTCGGGTATTCGCAGGGCGCGTCCGCCGTGCACCGCGCGCTGCAGCGGATGGGCGACCGCCGGCAGGTGGTGGCGGCGGGCCTCATCGCCGACCCGGACCGCATCCCCAACGACACCACGCGCTACCTCGGGAGCGCGCCGCGCACGCAGGGCATGGCGCAGGCCTCGGCCGTGGTGAGCGGCGCCAACCCGGCGCCGCTGCCCGCCCGCATAGGGGGCCGCACCGTCAGCGTGTGCAACACGGGCGACCCGGTGTGCCACTGGACCGGGGACCTGATGAAGACGGTCAGCGACTCCCACAAGAACTACTCCGGCGCGGACATCGGCGACCGCGTGGCCGCGATCGCCGGGGTCTGACGCGGGCGCGGAGCGCCCCGCCGCGTCAGCGCAGCGCGTGCAGCAGCCGCGGCAGCGTCTCGCGCGCGTCCGCGGCCCGTCGCTCCTCGATGGCGTCCAGCCGGCCCAGCCGGAACGCCACCACCGGGTCCGTGGTCTCGGCCGCGAGGCCGGCGATCGCGTCCCGGGCGATGGTCGCGTCCTGGAACTCGCCGAGCCGGGTCTGGACCCGGGAGAGCGCCTTCACCTCGGCCTTGAGGTCGCCGCGGACCACCGGGTCCACGACGGCGGAGGCGTACCGCAGCCGCTTGGCGTGCTTGCGGATCGCGTGCACATCATCGTCGGTGCAGGCGGCGTCGGAGAGCAGCGCCGAGGACTGTTTGCCGAACGATCGGATCCGCTTGTCCAGCAACGGTGCCAGGCTCTTGACGGCCGGCTGATCGGCGCGATCCCGCAGCGGGGGATCGGCGATGAACGCGTCGATCGCGTCGAGCAGCAGGAAGTACCGGTCGGAGTCCAGCGCGGCGGTCACCCGGCCCCAGCCGCGGGCCTCCGCCGCGCGCTGCCGCTCGGCCAGTGCAGCCGCCGCGCCGCCGAGCTCGCCCTCCGCGTCGAAGTCCTCGAACCGCGCGGCCAGCACCTCGGCGTCGCGGACGCCCCCGAGCACCGACGCCAGCAGCTTGAGCTCCGAGCTCAGCGCCGCCCGCGACGGACCGGAGAAGAACCCCGAGAACTCGGTGAGCACGCTGCGCAGCTGCCGGGTGGCGACCCGCATCTGGTGCACGGAATCCGCGCCGCGGGCCCGTACCCGCGGGTCCTCCCGCACCATCTTGTCGCGGTACGCGGACAGCGCCGCGACCAGGAGCTGACCCGCGGTGGCGTGGGACGCCTTCTTCGGCAGGGGCGGAGCGTTCCGCGCGGGCTCGGAGTCGATCGCCCGGGCCAGCTTGGACGCGGCGTCCGGCTGCCCGCCGCCCGCGGCGCGCAGCGCCTTGTCGACGAGGATCGCGGCCTTCCGGCCGAGCGCGGTGTCCGGGACCTCGAACTCCCACTCCCGCCAGGCCTTCTCGACGCCGTCCGGCAGCAGCGAGATCGAGTGCACGTGATCGTCGACGAACTCCCCGAGGAGCTCACCGTCGACCGCGTGCAGGTACGTGGTGTGCCGCTGATTCTCGACGATCGCGATCGGCGCCAGCTCACGGCCACGGACGATCGCCCGCACCCGCTCGGCGAGCTCCGCCGGAACCGTGTCGTCGTCGCCGAGCTCTGCCGTCACCTCCCGGCGGTCGGCACCGTCGGGCAGCTTGAGGTGCCACCCGTCGTCCTTGCCGCCGGTCCGGCGCCGCAGCGTGATCCGGTTGGCCGACAGGTCCAGCGCCTCCGTGTCGTAGTACACGGCGGTCAGGTGGAAGACGGCGTCGGTCGATGTGCGGTCCACCCCGGACACCGCCGCGAGCGGCGGCACCTCGGTGTCGGCCCCCACCTCGTACTTGGTCTCGATCTCGCGCTGCTCGGACACGCCCTCAGCCTCCTGCCGCGAACCGGTCGGTGGCCTCGATCAGCGCCGAGCGGATCCCGGGCTCGAACGCCGAGTGCCCGGCGTCGGGCACCATCACCAGCTCCGCGGTGGGCCATGCGCGGTGCAGGTCCCACGCGCTGCGCGCCGGGCAGACCACGTCGTAGCGGCCCTGCACGATCACGCCGGGGATGTCGGCGATCGTCGCGGCGTCCCGCAGCAACTGCCCCTCGTCGAGGAAGCCGCCGTTGACGAAGTAGTGGTTCTCGATCTGCGCGAACGGGATCGCGAACCGCGGGTCGTCGGCGTCGGCCGAGCTCTCCGGGGTGTTGATGAGGTGACTGGTGCTGCGCTCCCACTTGGACCAGGCCTTCGCCGCGGTGAGCGCGGTCTCCTGGTCGTCGGAGTGCAGCAGCCGGTGGTAGGCCGCGATCTTGTCGGCCGCCGGTGCCCGGTCCGCCTCGTCGAGTGGTGCCAGGTACGCCTCCCAGTTGTCCGGGTAGATGTGCGAGGCGCCCTCGTTGTAGTACCAGTCGAGCTCGCTGCGGCGCAGCAGGAAGATGCCGCGCAGCACGAGCTCCGTGACCCGCTCGGGGTGCGCCTGCGCGTACGCCAGGCCCAGGGTGGACCCCCACGACCCGCCGAACACCTGCCATCGGTCGATGCCGAGGTGTTCGCGGATCCGCTCGATGTCGGCGATGAGGTGGGCGGTGGTGTTCACGGCCAACCGGTCCGCCAGCGAATCGCCCTCGCCCGATGGGGGATCGGCGATGTGCGGCTTCGACTGCCCGCAGCCGCGCTGGTCGAACACCACGATCCGGTACACCGCCGGATCGAAGAACCGGCGGCAGTCCGGCGACGTGCCGCCGCCGGGCCCGCCGTGGATGAACACCACGGGCTTGCCGCCCGGGCGCCCGCTCTGTTCGACGTGGACGAGCTGGCCGTCGCCCACGTCCAGCAGCTCCGTGCTGTACGGCTCGATCGGGGGATAGAACTCGCGCATCAGAATCCGTGCTCCGGTCCGGGGAACTCGCCCGAGGCGACCTCCGCCACGTACTGCTGGGCTCCGGCGAGCAGATCGTCGCCGATGGTCGCGTAGCGCTTGACGAACCGCGCCACGCGTCCGCGGTTGAGGCCGGACATGTCCTGCCACACCAGGACCTGGCCGTCGCACTCGTTGCCCGCGCCGATGCCGATGGTGGGGATCGCGATCTCCTTGGTCACCTGCGCGGCCACCGCGGAGGGCACCATCTCCAGCACCACCGAGAACGCCCCCGCGGCGTCGACGGCCTTGGCGTCGGCGCGGATCCGGTCCGACGCCTCGTCGCCGCGGCCCTGGACCCGGTTGCCGCCCAGGGTGTTCACCGACTGCGGGGTGAACCCGACGTGGGCCATCACGGGGATCCCGCGGCGCTGCAGGAACTCGATGGTGGGCGCCATGTGCGCCCCACCCTCGAGCTTGACGGCCTCCGCGCCGGCCTTCATGAGCTTCGACGCCGATTCGAAGGCCTGCTCGGGGGAGGCCTCGTAACTGCCGAAGGGCATGTCCGCCACCACGAGAGCGTAGGTCGTGCCGCGGCGCACCGCGGCGACCATCGCCGCCATCACGTCCAGCTCCATGGGCAGCGTGGAGTCGAACCCGTACACGGTGTTCGCTGCGCTGTCGCCGATGAGCAGGGCGGTGACGCCGGCCTCGTCGAAGATCGAGGCGGTCATGTAGTCGTAGCTGGTGAGCATCGCCCATTTCTCGCCGCGCTCCTTGAGCTCGGCCAGGTGGTGGGTGCGTACCTTCTTCCGCGGCTTCTGCGCGGGCCCGGGTTCGGCCCCGGATCCGCCTCCGTACAACGGGGTTTCGGTCATCTGACCCTCCATTTTTCACATGTCCCAGCCGGTATCTCCGGTCCGGGCAGTCGGGTTTGGCGGCCTACGACGGGTCGTGCCACCTGTTCGTGATCGGCATCCGGCGGTCGCGGCCGAACGCCTTCGGCGTGATCTTGGGTCCCAGCGGGTACTGGCGGCGCTTGTACTCGGCGCGGTCCACGAGGCGGGCCACCTTGCGGATCAGGTCCGGCTCGTACCCGGCGGCGGAGATCTCGGCCACGCCCTGGTCCTGCTCCACGTAGCGCCGCAGGATGTCGTCGAGGATGTCGTAGTCGGGGAGGGAGTCGCTGTCCTTCTGGTCCGGCCGCAGCTCGGCCGACGGCTCCTTGGTGATCGACGATTCGGGGATCGGCGGCGTCTCGCCCCGCTCGACCGCGACCTTGTTGCGCCACCGCGCCAGGTCCCACACGAGCGACTTCTCCACGTCGCGGATCGGCGCGTAGGCGCCCACGGCGTCGCCGTAGATCGTCGAATAGCCCACGGCCAGTTCGCTCTTGTTGCCGGTGGCCAGCACCAGGTGCCCGTCGAGGTTGGACAGCGACATCAGAGTCATGCCGCGGCACCGCGCCTGGATGTTCTCCTCCGCCAGGCCGGACAGGTTCAGCTGGCCGACGAAGGACTCCACCATGGTCTCGATGGGTTCGAACCGGAAACGGATGCCCATGCGCCGCGCCTGATCGGCGGCGTCGTCCTTGGAATGGTCCGAGCTGTACTTCGAGGGCATCCCCACGCCGTACACGTTGTCGGCGCCCACCGCGTCGGCGGCGATGACGGCGACCAGCGCCGAGTCGATGCCGCCGGACATGCCGAGGGCGACGGTGCGGCCGCCCACCTTGTGCACGTAGTCCCGGGTGCCCGTGACCAGGGCCGCCCAGATCTGCGCGTTCTGATCGTCGGACTGCGGCCGGCTCGCCGGCTCCTGCGGGTGGTGCGCACTGGGGCGGGCCGGCAGAGGCACCGTCTCCACCTCCCAGCCCTCGACGGACGGTGCGGCGGCCCGGCCCAGCGACGGCACCTCCACCAGCTGCGTGGACTCGACGAACTGCGGGCCGGTGGCGGGCGCGCCCCCGGCGCCGAAGACGAACGAGTCCCCGTCGAACACCAGCTCGTCCTGCCCGCCGACCAGGTTGACGTAGATCATCGGCGCCCCGCCCTCGGCCACCCGCTCGGCTGCGATCGCGCGCCGGGTGGCGGGCTTGCCCACCTCGAACGGGCTGGCGTTGAGGCACAGCACCGCGTCCACGCCGAGCGCGCCCAGGCCGGCCACGGGACCGTCGGGCCACCACACGTCCTCGCAGATCGCGAGCCCCAGCCGCACCCCGTCGACGTCGAGGACCACCAGCCGGTCGCCCGGGGTGAACCACCGCTTCTCGTCGAACACGCCGTAGTTGGGCAGGAAGTGCTTGTCGTACCGGGCCACCAGCTCGCCGCGGTGCAGCACGCCCGCGGCGTTGCGCGCGCCGCCGGTGGGGTTCGTGCTGGTCTCGGGGGCGTCGGGATCGCGGTCCAGGAAGCCCACCACCACGATGAGATCGCCGCAGCCGGCGGCGTCGAGCGCGCGCGCCAGCTCGTGCACCGCCTCGCGGGAGTCGACGGCGAAGGACCGGCGCAGCAGCAGGTCCTCCACGGGGTATCCGGTGAGGGCCATCTCGCCGAACACGGCGACCTGCGCACCGCGCTCGGCGGCGTCCCGCGCGGCGGCGGTGATCCGGCTGACATTGGCCTCGAGGTCACCCACCACGGGGTTGATCTGGCATGCCGCGACACGGAGGGGCGTCATGCATCAACCCTAGCGTTCCCGGGTGGTACCGGGCCGCCCAGCGTCCCGGGGGCGGACGGTGCCGCATGGCAGGATCGGAGCCATGAAGGCCACCAAGTCGCTCACCACGGCGATCGCGCTGCTCGCCGTCGTCAGCCTCGCCGGGTGCGGCACCCGGATCGGCGGGGACCCGGAGCCGTCGGAGGCCCCGTCGAGCGCCGCGACCGGTACCGCGGGCCCGAGCGCCGGGACGCCCGGCGGAGGCGGCGGTGCGGTGCCCGGCTTGGAGAAGTACTACGGGCAGAAGGTCTCGTGGGGCTCCTGCGACGAGATGACCGCCGCCGACGACATCGACCCGGACGCGTACGACCGCACCAAGCTCGAATGCGGGCGCGTCACCGTGCCCGTCGACTACAACGATCCGGGCGAGGGCGAGACGAAGCTCGCGGTGGCGCGCACCAAGGCGACGGGGAAGCGGCAGGGTTCGCTGCTGATGAACCCCGGCGGCCCGGGCGGATCCGGCGTCCAGCAGGTCGCGGCGAAGACCACCGAGCTCGGGAATCTCGCGGTGGCCCAGAGCTTCGACCTGGTGGGCTGGGACCCGCGCGGCGTGGGCGCCTCGTCGCCGGCGGTGAAGTGCTACAGCGACCAGCAGCGCGACGAGAACCGCAAGTCCACCCTGGCCAACGACAACTCGCCCGAGGGCATCGTCAAGCAGGAGGACTTCAACCGCGACCTCGCGAACCTGTGCGAGGAGAAGATGGGCAAGACCTTCCTCGAGCACGTGGGTACCGCCGACACCGTGCGCGACCTCGACGTGCTGCGCGCGGTGCTCGGCGACGAGAAGCTGACCTACCTCGGCTACAGCTACGGCACGTTCATCGGCGCGATCTACGCCGAGACGTTCCCCGAGCGGGTGCGGGCGATGGTGCTGGACGGCGCGGTCGACCCGGCCGAGGATCCGATCGCCTCGTCGGTGCAGCAGATGGCCGGCTTCCAGACCGTGTTCGAGGACTTCGCTAAGGACTGCGCGAGCCGGCCGGACTGCGCGCTCGGCCAGGACCCGGCGCAGGCGACGGCCCGGTACCACCAGCTCGTGCGCCCGCTCATCGACAAGCCGGTGCGCGGGCAGGGCGGCCGGATGCTCAGTTACAGCGACGCCACCACCGGCACCATCCAGGCGATGTACGCCAAGCAGCTCTGGGATCCGTTGCGGCGCGGGCTCGCCAACCTGGCGCGCGGCGACGGCGCGCTCATGCAGCGCCTGGCGGACGTGTATCTCAACCGCGACGAGCGGGGCCGCTACTCACCGATGATGGACGCCAACACCGCCATCAACTGCGTCGACAGCCCCGCCGTCACGGACCCGGCGGAGGTCGCGCGCAAGGACACCGAGATCCGCAAGGCCGCACCGTTCCTCGACGACGGGCGGGGAACCGGCCGCGCGGCGAAGGACGCCTGCTCCTTCTGGCCGGCGGCCCCCACGCTCAAGCCGCACGAGGTGAACGCCGTCGGCGCCCCGAAGACCGTCGTCGTCTCCACGACGCACGATCCGGCGACCCCGTACGAGAACGGCGTGAACCTGGCCAAGCAGCTGAACGCGTCGCTGATCTCGTTCGAGGGCAGCCAGCACACGGTGTCGCTGGAGGGCAATCCCTGCGTCGACGACGCGGTGACCGCCTACCTCAGGGACCTGACACCGCCCGCCGAGGGCCTGCGCTGCACGTAGGCGTCAGCTCGCGGCGAGCACCGTGATCGTGAAGATCAGGCTGTCGCCCTCCTTGATCCCCGCCGCGGGCTGCCCGTTCGGGTAGCCGTCCGCGGCGGTGACGGCCGCGATCACGGTTGCGCCCACCTTCTGCCCGGAGAGCGCCTTCCGGAATCCGGTCACCACGTCGGCGAGGGAGAACTCGACCGATTCGCCGCGCGCGAAGGCGTCGTCGAACACCTCCCCGGTGCGGCCGTTGACCCCCTGGTAGCAGACGGTGGCCACGGAGGCGTCGGTGAGCGTGGCGCCCGTGCCCTCGCGGGTGGTGGTCGCCGAGGTCTTGTCCACCCGGTAGGGCCCCTCGACGGTGACCCGGGGCGCGGTGCGGTCCGTGGGCGGCACGACGGACGCGCGGCCGGTGACCCCTTCGAGCCGCAACGCCGGTTCGGCGTCCTGCGGCGGTGCCGCCGTGGGGCACCCGGTGACCTGATCCGCGGAGCGGCTGGTGCTCGGGGCAGCGGATTCTGTGCCGCTGCCGCAGGCGCCGACGGCACCGAACGCGAGCGCTGCAACCGCGAACCGTGGGAAACGTCCCTTCACGACTGGGACACTACCCGGGGGGACTGTCGAAAAGTCCGGAAGTACCTCGCATATGTAACACGCCGTTAACACCTCCTCGCTTAGGGTCGACCCCATGGACCGGCAGCAGGAGTTCGTGCTTCGCACCATCGAGGAACGGGACATCCGCTTCGTGCGGTTGTGGTTCACCGACGTGCTCGGGTTCCTCAAGTCGGTGGCGATCGCCCCGGCCGAGCTGGAGGGCGCCTTCGCCGAGGGGATCGGCTTCGACGGATCGTCGATCGAGGGCTTCTCCCGCGTCTCCGAGGCGGACACCGTCGCCAAGCCGGACCCGTCCACCTTCCAGGTGCTGCCGTGGGTCGGCAACGACGGCGAGATGCACTCCGTCCGCATGTTCTGCGACATCGCGATGCCCGACGGTACGCCGTCCTGGGGCGACAGCCGGCACGTGCTGCGGCGCCAGCTGAACCGCGCGGCCGATCTGGGGTTCTCCTGCTACGTGCACCCGGAGATCGAGTTCTACCTGCTCAAGCGCGAACCCGACGCGCAGGGCAACCCGATCCCCGCGGACACGGGCGGCTACTTCGACCAGGCCGTGCACGAATCGGCACCGAACTTCCGCCGCAACGCGATCGAGGCGCTCGAGGCGATGGGGATCTCGGTGGAGTTCAGCCACCACGAGGCCGGCCCCGGCCAGCAGGAGATCGACCTGCGGTACGCCGATGCGCTCTCCATGGCGGACAACGTGATGACCTTCCGCTACCTCGTCAAGGAGGTGGCGATGGCCGGCGGCGTCAAGGCGTCGTTCATGCCGAAGCCGTTCAGCACCCACCCCGGCTCCGGGATGCACACGCACATGAGCCTGTTCGAGGGCGATTCCAACGCCTTCAACGACCCGGACGACGAACTGCAGCTCTCGTCCACCGGCAAGGCGTTCATCGCCGGAATCCTGCACCACGCACCGGAGATCTCCGCCGTCACCAATCAGTGGGTGAACTCCTACAAGCGCCTGGTGACCGGCGACGAGGCGCCCACCGCCGCCACCTGGGGCGCCGCCAACCGGTCCGCGATGGTGCGCGTGCCCCTGTACACCCCGAACAAGGCCTCCAGTCGCCGCATCGAGGTGCGCTCGCCCGATTCGGCCTGCAACCCGTACCTCGCCTTCGCGGTGCTGTGCGCGGCCGGCCTGGAGGGCGTCAAGCAGGGCTACGAGCTGCCCGAGGCGGCCGAGGACGACGTGCGCCAGATGACCGCGCGCGAGCGCCGGTCGATGGGCTTCCGGGACCTGCCGAGCGGCCTGGACGACGCGCTGGTGCTGATGGAGAAGAGCGAGTTGGTCGCGGAGACCCTGGGGGAGCACGTCTTCGAGTACTTCCTGCGGAACAAGTGGGCGGAGTGGCACGACTACCGCGCGGTGGTCACGCCCTTCGAACTCGACCGCTACCTCTCGCTGTAAGGGGCGCGCGGTGCCGCCGACTTCCCGCGAGGTCCGCCGCCCCGGCGCCGGCCGGCTCGGCCTTCTCGCGGAGGGTGCAGAGGCCGACCTGGAGACCCTGGGATGGACCGACGCCGAATCCACCGATCAGCTCTGGGCGCTGTCCCGTGCCGCGGACCCGGACTGGACGCTCCGTGCCCTGATCCGGCTGCGTGAGAGCGAGGGGGAGGCCTGGCCGGAGATCGACGGGCTGCTCCGCGACGACGTCACCTTCCGCGGCCGGCTGCTGGGCCTGCTCGGCGCGTCCGACGCGCTGGGCGACCACCTGATCAGCACGCCGGGCACCTGGCGCCTGCTCGCGGACACCGCACCGCTGAAGTCCCGCGACGACCTCATCGCCGCCATGCTGGACGCGGTGGACGCCGTGAAGGTCCCGGGCCGCGCCGACGACGACCTGCTCTACCGCGCCGCCGTGACCGGTCCGCAGGCCGTGGCGCTGCTGCGCGACCGCTACCGCGACCTGATGACGGTGCTGGCCGCGCGGGACCTCGCCGAGCTCGTGGAGAACGAGCCGACCCTGCCGTTCCCGATCGTGGGGTCCCACCTCGCCGATCTCGCCGACGCCGCGCTCACCGCCGCACTCGCCGTGGCCGTGGCGACCGTGTTCCCCGACGCCGATCCCGAGGGCCGCCTCGCCGTCGTCGCGATGGGCAAATGCGGTGCGCGGGAACTGAACTACGTCTCCGACGTGGACATCGTGTTCGTCGCCGAACCCGCGGACGGCGCGAGCGCGCGCCTCGCCGGGGAGATGATGCGCATCGGCTCCGCGGCCTTCTTCGACGTGGATGCGGCCCTGCGGCCCGAGGGGAAGAACGGCAGCCTGACCCGCACTCTGGAATCCCATGTGGCGTACTACAAGCGGTGGGCCAAGACGTGGGAGTTCCAGGCGCTGCTCAAGGCCCGCCCGCAGACCGGCGACATGGCGCTGGGGTACGAATACCTCGCCGCCGTGAACCCCATGGTGTGGGAGGCCACCGAGCGCGAGGACTTCGTCCAGGACGTGCAGCAGATGCGGCGCCGCGTCGAGGAGAACATCGCGCCGGACCTGCGCGAGCGCGAGCTCAAGCTGGGCCGCGGCGGCCTGCGCGACGTGGAGTTCGCCGTCCAGCTACTGCAGTTGGTGCACGGCCGCACCGACGAGACTCTGCGTGAGCGCAGCACCGTGGAGGCGCTCGCCGCCCTCACCGCGGGCGGCTACGTGGGCCGCGAGGACGGCGCGAACTTCACCGCGTCCTACGAGTTCCTGCGCCTGTTGGAGCACCGGCTCCAGCTGCGCCGCATGGAGCGTACGCACCTGCTGCCGCCGCCCGACCACGAGGAGGCGTGGCGCTGGCTGGCCCGCGCCGCGCACGTTCGCCCGGACGGCGACCGGGACGCGGCGGGCGTGCTGCGCGGCGAGCTCAAACGCCAGTCGGCGCGGGTCCGCCGGCTGCACACGAAGCTGTTCTACCGCCCGCTGCTGGATTCGATCGCCCAGCTCGACGCCGATGCGGTGAGCCTCTCGGACGACGCGATCGTCTCGCGGCTGAGCGCGCTGGGATTCCGGCAGGCGCAGCACGCCCTCGCCCACCTCAAGGCGATGGCCGACTCCTCCCGGCGCGGCCGGATCCAGACCATCCTGCTTCCCACTCTGCTCGAATGGCTCAGCGAGACACCCAATCCCGACGCCGGCCTGCTGAACTACCGCAAGCTCTCCGAGGACCTGCGGGACGTGGAGTGGTACCTGCGCGTGCTGCGCGACGAATCGGTGGTGGCCGAGCGGCTGATGACCGTGCTCGGCTCCTCGACCTTCGTGGCGGAGCTGTTGGGCCGCTCGCCCGAGGTGATCAGGATGTACTCGGACGGGGCGACGGGGCCGAAGCTCACCGAGACCTCGCCGCGCGAGGTGTACAACGGGATGCTCGCCGCGGTCAGCCGGTCGCACCACCGGGACCGCGCCATCGCGGTGGCGCGGGCCATGCGGCGCAGTGAGATCGCCCGCGTCGCGTCCGCCGACATCCTGGGCATGCTGACAGTGCCCGAGGTGTGCGCCGCGCTCTCCTCGGTGTGGGGGGCCGCGCTCGACGCGGCGCTGGTGTCCGAGATCGCCACGACGATAGCCGAGCGCGAATCGAGCCGGCGTGAGGTTCGGCCGGGCGCGCCCGCCAGGATCGCCGTCATCGGCATGGGCAGGCTCGGCGGCCACGAGATCGGCTACGGCTCCGATGCCGACGTGCTGTTCGTGTGCGACCCCGTCGAGGGCGCCGACGAGGCCGACGCGGTCCGCTGGGCGAACCAGGTGGCCGATGCCGTCCGCACGCGGCTCGGCGCACCGTCGGTGGATCCCGGCCTCGAAGTGGACACCGGACTGCGGCCGGAGGGACGCAACGGGCCCGTCGTGCGCACGCTGGCCGCCTACCGCGCGTACTACCAGCAGTGGGCGCAGCCGTGGGAGGTCCAGGCCCTGCTGCGTGCCACGCACGTCGCGGGCGACGACGACCTGGCGCTGGAGTTCCTGGTCATGGCCGACGAGATCAGGTATCCGGCGGGCGGCGTGCCCCCGTCCACCGTGAACGAGTTGCGGCGCATCAAGGCGCGCGTGGACTCCGAGCGGCTGCCCCGCGGCGCGGACCCGGCCACGCACACCAAGCTGGGCCGCGGCGGCCTCTCCGACGTCGAGTGGACCGTGCAGCTGGAGCAGCTGCGCTACGCGGGAGACGTTCCGTCCCTGCGGAACACGTCCACGCTGGAGTCGCTCGACACGATCCGCGCGGAGGAGCTGCTGCCGGAGAGCGACGTGCAGCTGCTGCGCGACGCCTGGCTGACCGCGACCCGCGCCCGCAACGCCCTGTTCCTGGTGCGCGGCAAGCCCGTCGACCAGCTTCCCGGCCCGGGCGCCGTGCTGGCCAACGTGGCGTACGTGGCGGGCTGGCGCGAGGACGCGCTGGAGTACCTCGAGGACTACCTGCGCACGACGCGACGCGCGCGGGCCGTGGTGGACCGGGTGTTCTGGGGCGAGTAGCGCTTCGCCAGGCAGAATGTCGGCATGAGGATGTTCATTCGGCTGGCGGCGAGCCTCGCCGGCACCGCGGCCCTGCTCATCGCCGTCGGTGCCCTCGCGCTGCACTTCTGGCCCGGCACGCAGAAGGTCACCATCGCGGCGGCCGCGGTCTCCCCGGTGCTGTTCGTGGCCGCCGTCGCGCTCGCGGCGGTGTGCCTGCTGACCGCGCGGGCGTGGCTGCGGCTGGTGCTCGTGATCGCCGTCGCGGCAGCAGGTGCCTGGGTGCAGTCGCCGCTGTGGCGGGCGGACGGCGCGCCCACCGGCCCCGCGCTCACCGTTCTGTCCACCAACCTCCAGGTGGGCCGCGCGGACGTCGCGGCCCTCGCCCGGCTGGTGCGCGACGAGCGCGTCGACGTGCTCGCCGTCCAGGAGATCACGCCCGAGGCGGCGCGGGGTGTCGAGTCGTCCACGATCGCCGCGGACCTGCCGTACCGGATCGTGCGCCCCGAGGCGATGGCGTCCGGCACCGCCCTGTACAGCCGGTACCCGCTCTCCAGCACGGCGGAGATCCCCGGGTTCGCGATGCGTTCGCTCACCGCCGTTGCGGCAGTGCCCGGGCGCGGCGACGTGCAGCTGTTCGCGCTGCATCCGGTGCCGCCCACCGACGCCGGCTGGGCCGACGAGCTGCGCCGCGTCGAGACCCTGCTGCACGGGGTGCCTGAGCCGAAACCCGTGATCGCCCTGGGGGATTACAACGCCACCTACGACCACACCCCGTTCCGGCGGCTGCTCGCCGACGGGTACCGCGACGCCGGCGACCTCGCGGGTGCGGGCTGGCTGCCCACCTACCCCACAGACAAGTCCTACCCGGCGATGGTGGGCATCGACCACGTCCTGCTGCGGGGGCTCGGCGCGGCGGACGTGACGCGCCACGACCTGCCCGGCGCCGACCACAAGGCGCTGCTGGCGAAGGTGGGTTAGGGCAGGGGCCGCGCGGTCCACTCCAGCGTGTAGCGGAACGGGAGGCGGCGGCGCACCGTCGAACCCGGGAGGATCCGGCCGGCGGCCTCCGCGATCTGGTCCACGGTGTGCTCGGGATCGCGCACCGGGAACGGTGGCTCGGCCCGCGGAACCGACGTGGGGATCGGATGCCGCAGGAACCCCATGACGGGGTTCGCGAGCGCGGAGCCGGTGAGCCACACCGCGTCGGCGACCGAGCCCTCGCGGGCGAGCCCGACCACCAGCAGGCGCCCGCCCGGCGCGAGGAGCGCGCGGCACCGCTCCAGGGCGGGCGCGAGCTCGAGGTGGTGCAGCGTGGCGATCATGGTGATCAGGTCGTACGGGCCGTCGGCGGCGTCGAACCCGTCGATCACCCGGACGCGCCGCTCGCCGCGCTCCTCGGTCGCGGCCCGCATGCCCTCGTCGCGGTCCGCGGCGTCGACCGCGTCGAACCGCTGCGCGAGACGGGACGCGAGGAGCCCTTCGCCGCAGCCGACGTCGAGTGCCCGCGCCCGGCGCTCGGGGAGGTTGCCCAGGATCCAGCCGTGGAAGTGGTCGTTGTGGCTGAACGGGTGCCGCGCGTTGAACCAGCCCAGCGCGCGGATCGGCAGCTGCAGCGCCGGATGGGTCCGCAGGTCCACCACGGGCGCCTACTTCTTCACGGCGAGGATCTTGATCGCGAAGATCAGCGTGTCACCCGGCTCGATGCCCGCGGACGGCTGGCCCGTGGGGTAGCCGTCGGCGGGCGCGATCGCCACACCCACCGAGGAGCCCACCTTCTGCCCGGCGATGGCCTTCTTGAAGCCCGGGATCACTCCGTCCAGCGGGAACTCCGTCGGCTTGCCGCGGTTGTAGGTGCTGTCGAAGGGGTCGCCGCCCGTGCGGCCGTTGACGCCGAGGTAGCAGACGGAGACCGTCGCGTTCTCGGGCACGACCTCGCCCTCCGCCTCGCCGTCCGAGGGGAACGCCTTGACCTGCGTCTCCTGGACGGAGAACGGGGGCTTCACCCGGACCACGGGTGCCGCCGAATCGGTGGGGCCGGTGACCTCGATCGAGCCCTGCCCGCCCTCCAGCGTCCAGTCCGGCGCGGTGGACGTGCCGGGCGAGCCGGTGGGGCACGACGCGGCGGTGTTCGACGCCGAATCGCACGCCGTGAGGGCGGAGGCGGCGAGGGTGGTCGCGACGACGGCGGTGACGAGGCGGGACGCATGCATGGGTTCGAACGTACCCGCCCGCGGGGCACGTACGCTGGACCCGGTGGGTGAACGCGACTGGATCGGGCGGCTGCTGCGCGCGGCGGCCGCGGATCGCTGGGCTCGGCGCGGCATCGATCTCGGCGAGCGCGTGCTGGTCCGGATGGAACCGCCGCCGGAACCCGAGCCCCAGCCGGCCCCCGAGGAACCCGAGCCCGAACCCGAGCTGCTGTATCTGGTGAGTCTTGCGGGACATCCGAATTACGGCGACGAACTGGTCCTGCGGACGTGGCTGCGGCACCTCGCGCGGGTGCGGCCGGAGGCGAGCGTCGTGGTGGACGTGGCGCACCTCGGCGAAGCGGGGCTCCTGTTCGCCGGCGATCACCCGCACGCCGTGTTCGTCGACACGCTGTGGCGCCTGGCGCGATTCGCCGCCGACGAGCCCGATGAGCTGGGCGGCCGCACCCCGCAGGACTGGGTGGCGCTGGCCGCGACCGAGCTCGGTGTCGCACCCGGCCTCGCGGAGGGGGTCGACCACCTGCGCCGCGCAGACAGCGTGCACATCCTGGGCGGCGGATTCGTCAACGCCCTGTGGCCGCAATGGCTTCCGGTGGTCTCCGCGGTCGCCGAGGTGAGCCGCCGCACCGGCGCCCGCGCCTCCGCCTCGGGCCTCGGGCTCCTGCCGTTGCCGGACGGCGGCGACCTCGCCCGGCTGCGGTCGGACGCGCGCGGTTTCGCGGTGTTCGACGTCCGCGACGACGCGTCCTTCGCGGCGCTCGACGGTGTTCCCGGCAGGTCCTTCACCGGCGACGACGTGTGGCTCGGGACCGATCCGGAGCCGGACACCGCTCCGGCCGGGGAGGACGCGGGTGCGGGCGGCGGTGTGGCCCTGTGCATCCAATCGGACCTGTCCGAGGACTTCGCGTGGGACGGGGCCACCGGTACCGAAGCACTCGCCGCGTTCCTCGTGGCCACGCTCGACGCGTGGGACGTCCCGGGGGACCAGGTGACCGTGGTCGAGGGCATCCCGGGGTTCGACTACACCGTCCCGAAACTCATGGGGGACAGGCTCGACGGTGCGCGGTTCGTCCCGTTCCTCGACGTGTGGCGCGAGGGGCTGCCCGTCGGGGACGGGCTCACGTGGATCAGCACCCGCTTCCATCCGCACCTCGTGGCCGCCGCGGCCGGCGACAGCGGCGTGGCCGTGGTGCCCAAGCCCGACTACTACGGGATCAAGCACGGCTCCCTCGTCGCCGCCGGCTCGCGGTGGACGATGGTCGACGGGGCGGCCGCGGTTCCCGCCCGCCCCGGCGCCGGGGGCTTCCCGGACGCGGACCGTCGGGCGGCCGTCGCCCGGAAGAACGCCCTGGCGGAACGGCTCTATCCCCGCCGCTGACCGCGCCTGACCGCCGGTGACCGGCGTACGGTCGGGGAGTGAGCAGCCTGATCCTCCTGAACGGCGCCCCGGGCACGGGGAAGTCGACCATCGCCTCCGCGCTCGCGGGTGAGGTGCCGATGATGCTGGCGCTCGACATCGACGTCCTGAAACACGCACTGGGACACTGGCCGGAGGATCCCGTCGCGGCGGGGCTGCGCGCGCGGTCGGTCGCATTGGCGGTGCTCGGCGAGCACCTGGACGCCGGTTTCGACGTGGTGCTCGGGCAGTACCTGGCGCGCGCGGAGTTCATCGAGGAACTGGAGCGCGCGGCGGCACGGCACGGTGCGCGGTTCGTCGAGTTCCTGCTCGACCTGGACGCGGAGTCGTTGGCCACCCGGCTCAGCGACCGCGCCGCCGCGCCCGACCGGCCGGAACACGCGGTCAACAACCGACTCGTCGGGCCCGCGGACGCCGCCGACCTGGAGCGGTCGATGGGCGCGGTCCGCGCGGAGCGGATCGGGGCGATCCGGCTGGACGCCCGCCGCCCCGTCCGCGACACCGTCGCCGCGATCCGGTCCGCGGCCGGCCTGTGAACGGGCCAGGAACGCTTCGAGCCCGCACCGGGATCGGTGCGGGCTCGAAGCGTCAGACTGCGCGGATCACACGTCGTAGTAGAGCTGGGATCGCTACCTGCGGGTTTGTTTCGCGCTGGCATTGCTGGGCCCATCTAGTTTCGACTGGTCAGAGCATTGGTGCTGTTGCGTAACGAGAGGCGGCGCCGGAGCTCCTGGGGACTGGCTGCGGACTGAGCTCTTGGGGCGCGTCGAATCCGACATGATGCGAGGTTCACGGCACTACGCTCTCTCCATGGAGCAGGACGAATGCCCTAGACCGTGGATGCCCACCGACGCCGTGGACGCATTACGACGGCCATTCGATAGCCGCTGTTGGTGGTGTGGGTCTACAGATCTCAGTGCGGAACACAGGTTCAAGCGATCTGACCTCTCCAAGCTCGACGCCTCAAAGGGAGGGCTGGACTGGATAGACAGCGGTACCGGGGTGTTGCAGCGAATTAGGGGCCCGCAGGATAAACGAATAAAGTTTGAACCGAATCTCTGCAAACGATGCAACAATGCGAGATCTCAACCTTCCGATCGTGCCTGGGATTTAATGTTCGACTACATCGCGCAGAACTGGTATAGGGGATTGCGGAGGTCGCGGACCATAGACTTCGCAAACATTCTGGGCGACGCTGAAGAGCCCCGGCGTGTTGCTCAATATTTGGTGAAAAATATGGCGTGCACGATTGTCAGTTCGGGTTTCGCGGTGCCCCCAGGAATCATCTCGTTCCTTGACGACGACCCCGTCGATCGGCGGGAGATACAGTCGGTATTTTTTCGGTGCCGCTCCTGCTGGGAGCAAGAACGGAACGTTTCGAAGTCCGAGATCAGCAGCTTGGCTAGAGCTTCGCTCTACGCAGAGCTTGATCGAGAAACGATGGAACCTAACGTGTTTGCAACAGAGTTTCAGGTTGGAGCATTCGGATTCATGATCAGGTGGGATGGGGTAAACGAGTCTCCGCCCGCATTCTTCGAGGTCGATCGAGCGACTATTCACGACAGGCGGTCGCTGCCCGACCAGCACCTGCACTGCTGTGTTCGTGACCGATTTATGATAGTTACTGATGTTCGCGGAAAGTAGGAACAGCCCTAGGACACCAAGTTGCGCGAACTCGATGGATGCGAATCTGCGGGTGAGATGTCGAAGGGTGGGGCCGCACCAATTTGGGCGACCCCACCCCTCGAAGAAAGCGCTCTACGTGAGCTGGGTGGTGAGTTCGAGCGCCTTGGCCTTCACGTCGACCGCGGATACCCGTTTGGCGGCCGGGTTGATCCCTTCGGTGTCGTCCCCGGCGGTCGGATGGTCAGGATCCGGGAACGCGACCGCGTGAATGGCCGCGAGAACGTCGTCGACGATGGCCCCGGCCTCGTCGGCGAGGTCCGCGACCGCATCAGCGAGCTGAGACAGCGCCTCGGGGTCGATTTCCGCCGATTCGGGCTCCGGGACCGGTGCGCCGGCCTGCATGGACGCCATTCAGCGGTCGAATTCGGCGAGCGCGGCTTTCTGAGCGGCCCGGAACTCGGGTGTGATGGGGGGTCCCGCGGTCGCGGGCGATGCGGGGAGTCATTCGAGGCTCCTTCGAATGTTGGATGTCACGCGGGCTTCGCGGTTGCTCGGTACCGCGACGACACCGACGTTGAGCAGTTCCCGCCACGCCCTTCCGGCCTGCTCGAGGGTGTTGTCATGCCGGACAGCCACGGACACCGTGTTGATGTGGCCCTCCTGCATCAAGCTACGGACCCGTTGGGCCTCGGGTGTCGACGCGAACCGAGCGCTGATGCGGAGAGTGCCATCGGGAGGCGATCCACGGCGTCGCGGATCCGATGGTGCCAGCCTTCGTGTATCGGAGACGGTCGCGTTGCGGACGCGCGAGGACGTGGACTTCATCCGGGGCGTCGTGCACCCGCGTGAGCAGTGGACCGCCCATGACGAACGCGCGCCGCTTATGACCGAGGGGACGGACGCTCTGGTGCCGATTCCGAACGAGATGGCCCTACAGCTCGCGGCGTCGGTGAAGCGGTGGCCGGGGGAGACGGTCGTGGCGGACGGCCGCACAGGTGCGCGCGTCGGCCCGTGGCGCATCGAGGCGGCGATCCGCGAGGCGCGGGCGAAGATCGAAGGCCTGCCCGACACGTTCGTGTTCCACGATCTCAGGCACTATTTCGCGTCGGCGTTGATCGCCGGGGGAGCGGACAACAAGACCGTGCAGGCGCGGATGCGGCACGCGAAGGCCAGCACCACGCTCGACGTGTACGGGCACATGTTCCCGGATGCAGACGAGTCGACCCGCGCCGTGATCGCTGGGATCTTCGTGGCGCGGGCCGACTCGCTGGAAGCTACTGCGGACTGACTGCGGACTGAGATTCAGAATCCGCAGGTCAGCGGCATAGCAGACTCACACGTCGTAGTAGAGCTGGAACTCGTAGGGGTGCGGCCGCAGGTTGACCGGCTCGATCTCGTTCTCGCGCTTGTACGAGATCCACTCCTCGACCAGGTCCTCGGTGAACACGCCACCGGCGGTGAGGTATTCGTGGTCCTCCTCGAGGCGGTCGATCACGGCCGGCAGCGAGGTGGGTGCCTGCGGGATGCCCTTGGCCTCCTCGGGCGGCAGCTCGTAGAGGTCCTTGTCGACCGGGGCGTGCGGCTCGATCTTGTTCTTGATGCCGTCCAGGCCGGCCATCATCATGGCGGCGAAGGCCAGGTACGGGTTGCCCGAGCTGTCGGGGCAACGGAACTCGATGCGCTTGGCCTTCGGGTTGTTGCCCGTGATCGGGATGCGCACGCAGGCCGAGCGGTTGCGCTGGCTGTACACCAGGTTGATCGGGGCCTCGTAGCCCGGCACCAGGCGCTTGTACGAGTTGATCGTCGGGTTGGTGAACGCGAGCAGCGACGGGGCGTGGTGCAGGATGCCGCCGATGTAGTAGCGCGCGATGTCCGACAGGCCGCCGTAGCCGGCCTCGTCGTAGAACAGCGGCTTGCCGTCCTTCCACAGCGACTGGTGGGCGTGCATGCCCGAGCCGTTGTCACCGAACAGCGGCTTCGGCATGAACGTGACGGTCTTGCCCTCCTGCCACGCGGTGTTCTTCACGATGTACTTGAACAGCTGGACGTCGTCCGCGGCGTGCAGCAGCGTGTCGAACTTGTAGTTGATCTCGGCCTGGCCGCCGGTGCCCACCTCGTGGTGGCCGCGCTCCAGGGTGAAGCCGGCGTTCTGCAGGTTGGTCGAGATCTTGTCGCGCAGGTCCACGTAGTGGTCGTACGGCGCGACGGGGAAGTAGCCGCCCTTGTTGCGGACCTTGTAGCCGAGGTTCGGCGAGCCGTCCTCCTCGACCGCACGGCCGGTGTTCCACGAGCCCGAGATGGAGTCGACCTCGTAGAACGAGCCGTTGACGTTGGAGTCGTAGCTCACCGAGTCGAAGATGTAGAACTCGGCCTCGGCGCCGAAGAAGCAGGTGTCGGCGATGCCGGTGCTGGCCAGGTACTCCTCGGCCTTGCGCGCGATGTTGCGCGGGTCGCGGCTGTAGGCCTCCCGCGTGAACGGGTCGTGCACGAAGAACGAGATGTTCATCGTCTTCGCGGCGCGGAACGGGTCGATGCGCGCGGTGGTGACGTCGGGGAGCAGCATCATGTCGGACTCGTCGATCGACTGGAAGCCGCGGATCGAAGACCCGTCGAAGGCCAGGCCGTCCTCGAAGACGCTGTCGTCGAACGCCGAGGCGGGGATGCTGAAGTGCTGCATCGTGCCGGGCAGATCGCAGAAGCGGATGTCGACGTACTCGACGTTCTCCTTCTTGAGGTAGTCGAGTAGTTCCTCTTTGGTAGTGAACACCTTGTAATGGCTCCTTCGTCGTCCGGTGGTGGATCGCGGTGGTCGTACCTCCGCCACCCTTCACCGAGGTTACGAGCATTGAACCTATGGATGCGGTGTTGCCCGTGAACTAACGGAATGTTTCATCGGTGTTACACATCGATCGGAGGGGCCGCGAGGCGCCCACGTACCCTGAAGCCATGGGTCGAGAAACGGGATCATGGCTGTCCGGCGCCTCCGCGGCGCTGCCCGAGGGGGCGCACGGCGACTACCGCGGGCAGGGGCTGGGGCTTCCGCAGGACGGCCCCGGATCGGTCGCGTCCACCGGGCGCCGCGTGCTGGGGCTGTTCCTCGACTGGGTCCCGTCCGCGCTCATCGCGCTCGCGATCACGGGGTCGAGCAACGATCAGGGGACGCTGACCGTGGGGATCTGGTTCCTGGTGGGCGTGCTCTCGGTGACGCTGTTCGGCTTCACGCCGGGGCAGTACTTCGCCGGCATGCGGGTGTCCCGCATCGAGAACCCGGACATGCGTGTGGGATTCGTGCGCGCGCTCGCCCGGAACCTGCTCATCCTGTTCCTCGTGCCGCCGCTGATCCAGGACGTGGACGGCCGCGGAATGCAGGATCGGGCCACCGGAACCGTGCTGGTGCGGTCCCGGTAGCCCGACTGTGCCGGGCGCGGCGGGAGGTTAGTTCGAGCCGGTCTTGCGGCGGACGGTGCGCTGCACGCTGCGCATCTTGGCGCCCTGCGGCATCGGCCCGCGGGGCATCTGCGCGCCGCCGCCGCGGCTGGACAGCGCGGCGAGGCGCCCCTCCAGCTCGTCGATCTTCTTGTTGTTGATGTTCGAGGGCAGCTTGTTGAGGGTGCGCTGCAGCTTGCGCAGCGGGATCTGCCCCTCCTCGGTGCCGACGACGAACTCGTAGATCGGGGTCTGGCCCACGAGCCGCGAGGTCTTCTTCTTCTCCTGTGCGAGCAGCGACCGGACCCGGCTCTCGTTGCCCTCGGCCACCAGGATGATGCCCGGCCGGCCGATCACGCGGTGCACCGCGTCGGCGTGGGTGGTGGTGGCGATGCCCTGCTTCACGCGCCACGTGCCGCGCATGTTGTCCAGGGCCCAGCCGGCGGCGCCCGCCTGGCCCTCGTTCTTGGTGTAGACGTTGCGCTCGAGCCGGCGGGTGAACACGATGAACGCGCCCAGCAGGCCGATCAGGACGCCCAGGATCAGGAACAGCCACCAGTTGCCGAACGCGGCGCCGATGCCGACCGAGACCGCGACGGCGACCACGAAGACCGCGATCATGATCGGCAGGAGGGCCTTGTCCTCCTTGCGCTGCATCTGGAACGCCTGCCACATCTGCTTGCGGCGCTCCTTGGAAGCGGCCCGGCGGGCCTTCTTCGCCTCCGCCTTGGCCGCCTTCAGCTTGTCCTTGGCTGCGTTGTCCTGTGCCATGGTTCCCAGTTTACGGAGTGGCTACTTCGCTGCTGCCATACGGCTCAGAACCGACGTGGCCTCCTGCGCCGCGTCGCCCTCCGCGGTGAGGTGCGACATGGCCTCGGGGATGGGCCGGCCGTGGTGCGCCATCGCCTTGGCGTAGAGCTTTCCGGCGCGGTACGACGAGCGCACCAGGGGCCCGGCCATGACGCCGGCGAAGCCCATCTCCTCGGCCGCGGTCGTGTGCTCGACGAACTCCTCGGGCTTGACCCACCGCTCCACGGGGTGGTGTCGAGGGGACGGCCGCAGGTACTGGGTGATGGTGATGATGTCGCAGCCCGCGTCGTGCAGGTCGCGCATCGCCTCGGTGACCTCCTCGGGGGTCTCGCCCATGCCGAGGATGAGGTTCGACTTGGTGACCAGGCCGAAGTCGCGGGCCTGGCGGATCACGTCGAGCGAGCGCTCGTAGCGGAACGCGGGGCGGATCCGCTTGAAGATGCGGGGCACCGTCTCCAGGTTGTGCGCGAGCACCTCCGGGCGGGACTCGAACACCTCGGCCAGCAGCTCGGGCTTGGCGTGGAAGTCGGGGATGAGGTTCTCGACGCCGGTGTTCGGGTTCAGTGCATGGATCTGGCGCACCGTCTCGGCGTACAACCACACGCCCTCGTCGGGCAGGTCGTCGCGGGCCACGCCCGTGATGGTCGAGTAGCGCAGGCCCATCGCCTGCACCGACTCGGCGACGCGGCGCGGCTCGTCCCGGTCCAGCTCCGCCGGCTTGCCCGTGTCGATCTGGCAGAAGTCGCACCGCCGGGTGCATTGCTCTCCGCCGATGAGGAAGGTGGCCTCGCGGTCCTCCCAGCACTCGTAGATGTTGGGGCAGCCCGCCTCTTCGCACACCGTGTGCAGACCTTCACGCTTGACCAGGCCCTTGAGTTCGGTGAATTCGGGGCCCATCTTCGCGCGCGTGCGGATCCAGTTCGGCTTGCGCTCGATCGGGGTCTGTGCGTTACGGACCTCGAGGCGGAGTAGCTTGCGGGGGTTCTCCGGGGTACTCACCCGATCCATGCTACGCCGGGTCCGGCGGCCCGCCGGTGGCGCGGGTCACGCCCTGTCGCCCGCGATTGTTCGATCATCTAATCTGACTCGGACAGGAGGTGCGGCGATGGTGCAGGGGAGGACCCCGTGGGGCGCTTTCGTCGTCCTCTACCTGGTCTTCTTCCTCATGGGCGCCGAGATGAACCTCGTCGCCCCGCTGCTCCCCGACATCGCCCGCGCCTTCGGATCGTCGACCGGGGCCGCGGGCAACGTCGTGACCGCCTACGTGCTCTGCTACGCCGTCACCGGACCGCTCTTCGGGCGGATCTCCGACCGCCTTCCGCGCCGCTACGCGATCGCCGCGGGAATGGCCGTCTTCGCCGCGGCCGACGTCCTCAGCTACGCCGCTCCGTCGCTCGGCCTCCTCATCGCGGCCCGGGCCGTGTCGGGGCTCGGCGCGGCCCTGGGCGCACCGTCGATCTGGGCGTACCTCGCCGAACACGCCGCCCCGGCGCAACGGGGGCGCGCGGTGTCGCTGGGCGCGGCCGCCTACGCCGGCGGCCAGGTGCTGGGCGTACCGATGGGGGCGCTCCTCGCCACCGTGCTGGGGTGGCGCGCGCCGTACCTACTGATCGGCGTGCCGATGCTGGTGGTCGCCGCGGTCATGGCGCGACGCCTGCCGTCCGCCGGCCACTCGGCGGGCGCCGCGGAACCGGGCGGGTTGTTCGCGCCGTGGCGGGACCGGCGGATCGCCCTCGCGTTCACGTCCTCGCTGCTTCTCCAAGCGGGGCGGCTCGGCGCCTACACCTACGTGGGAGTCCTTCTCTCGCAACGGTTCGGCTACGGGCTCACCGCGCTCGGGCTGGTCGGCCTGGTCGTCGGGATCGGGTCGATGATCGGGTCGGTGGGAACGGGCGTGGTCGTCGACCGGCTGGCGCGCCGCGGCGCCCACCCGGCCTGGGTGCCCGCGGGGGCCGCGCTCGTCGTCGCCGGCGGTGTGGCGGTGGCGACCACGGCCACGGTCCCCGCGGTCGCCGTCGCGGCGATCGCGGTGTGGTGCGCGGGCGGCGGCGCGTTCTTCTCCGCGCAGCAGACGTACCTCTCGTCCGTGGACCCCGACCACCGCGCAGCCGTGCTGGGCTGGAACAACGCCTGCACGAACGCCGGTATCGCGGCGGGCACCTCGGTGCTCGGCGCGATCGCCGTGGGCGGCCCCTGGTTCGCCGCCGCGGCCACCGGCTTCGCGCTGGCCGCGGCGCTCCTGTGCATCGTCTCGGTGCGATTCGGTGCGGCGCCCGCCGGGGAGGTCAGGGCCTCGACGGCCACCACACCCGATCGCCCAGCGCGGTGATCGCGGCCGGGACGAACACGGTGCGCACCACCGCGATGTCGATCAACAGCCCGATGCCGATCGTGGACCCGATCTGCAGGAGGTTGATCACGCTGCCGCTCATGAGCGCGAACATGGTGATCGCGAAAACCAGTCCGGCCGTGGTGATCACGCTGCCCGTGGAGCCGAACGCGCGGAGCACGCCGCGCACCGTCGAATCCCCGGCGGCCTCCTCCCGGATCCGGTCCGCGAACAGCATGCTGTAGTCCGCGCCCACCGCCACGAGGGCCATGAACGAGATCGGCAGCACCGACCAGTCGACGGGGATGCCCAGACCGTGCTGCCACAGCAGCACCGACGCGCCCGCGGCCGCGCCGAAGGAGAGCACCACCGTGGCCACCATCAGCAGCGGCGCGACGACCGAGCGCAGCAGCACCAGCAGCACGAGGAACACGCCGATCACGGCGACGAGGCCGAACAGCAGGAAGTCGCGCAGCACCTGATCGCGCATCTGCGCCGAGATCGACGCCAGGCCGAACCCGTCGACCGACGCGTCCTGCAGCACGGTGCCGTGCGCCGCCGCCCTGGCGGCCTCGGGGATGGACGCCGCCGTGTTGAGGGCCTCGTCCGAGTAGGGATTGATGCCCCACACCACCAGCATCCGGGCCGACCGTCCGTCGGGCGACATGAGCACCCGCGCACCGTCGACGAACCGGTCCGACTGCAGTCCCTGGGCGGGCAGGTAGAAGCCCCGCCCGGGGCCCTCGGAGGTCCCGGCCGAGAGGCCCGTCAGGTAGTCGGTGGCCGTGCCGAGGCCGTCCTGCAGCCGCCCCGTCATCTCCACGACCTGGTCGGTGCCCGACTTGACCTGCCCCAGGCCCGTGCTGAGCTGCGACAGCCCGCCGGAGAGCTCCTCGACGCCGGCGTTGAGCTGGGCGAGCTGCGCCTTCACCTGCGCCGGGCTGAGCCCGCCGAGCCCGGCGAGGAGGCCCTGCAGGCGGGCGAGGGCGTCGTCCGCCTGCGCCAGGGCGGTCGCCGCCCGGTCGGTGGTGCCGGGCGGCAACGGGGCCGCCGCGGTCGCGGCCCGCACGGCCGACGAGGCGCCGCCGCCCGTCGTGCGATCCAGGGTCGCGAAGGCCTCGCGCGCGGCGCGGCAGTTCGGGTCGGCGGAACAGGTGGGGGAGACCGGCCCCACGAGGGGCCCGAACACCGTCGTGATGCCCGACGTGGCCGCGGACTGCTGCCGCTGCGCCGTGCGGACCGCGTCCGCCGCCGCGGTGAGCGTCGTGACGGCGCTCCGGAGCAGGGCCGTCGCGCGATCCACGTCGACGGTGCCGCCGCTCGCGGTCGCGAGGGCGTTCTGCGCGGAGGTGAGCGCGTCGAGGACGCCCGACGCGAGGCCCGTGACCCGCTGCGTTCCCGCGACCAGTTCCGGGACGCGGCGCGAGGCGTCCGCGGCCCCCGCGTTCAGCTGGTCCACGCCCGAGGCGAGGGCCTTCAGCTGCGGAGAGGCGTCCTTGAGCTGCCGGCCGGCGTCCCCGAGCCCGTCCGCCACGATCCCGGCCTGATAGCCGACGGCCGATTCGGGTACGGGCTCGCCGTTCGGACGGGTGATGGACCGGATGTACGCCACCTGCGGCAGGTTCGACACCCCGATGGCGATCGATTCGAGCGCCGCGAGGTCGTGCGTGTTGCGCATGTCGTGGTCGGAGCGGATGAGCAGGAACTCGGGCACGGCCTCGTTGACGCCCCAGTGTTCCTGCACCGTCTCGTAGCCGTTGCGGGAATCGGTGGCCCGCAGCTGCATCCGGTTCTCGTCGAACCCGATCACCATGCTCGGGAGGACGGCCGACGCGGCCAGCAGCACCACGAGGGCGGCCGCCGAGAGCGGGACGGCGCGGCGCATCACCTTCGCGCCGGTGCGGCGCCAGCGCTTCTCCGTGCCCGGCCGCGGTTCCACCCAACCGCGGGCGCCGAGGTAGCGCAGCAGCGCCGGAGGGAGTGTGAGGGCGATGAGGCAGGTGACGATGATCGAGATGGTGGTCGGCAGGCCGGCGGTGACGAAGATGCCCACCTTGCAGAAGATCATGGCGCCGCTGGCCACGGCGATGGTGAGCGCCGACGCCACGATGATCCGGCCCACCCGGGTCGACGCGGCGACCGCGGCCTCCCCGGACGGCAGGCCCGCCCGCCGGGCCTCGTGGAAGCCGGCCACCGCGAAGATCGCGTAGTCCGTGGCGGCGCCCAGGACCATCGCCGTCATGATCGCGATGGAGAAGTTGGAGACCGGGATGATCTCGTGTTCGCCGAGCAGGGAGACGATCGGCCGCGCCACGGCGAGCGAGAGGCCGATGGTGAGCAGCGGCACCACGGCCGCGCCCACCGACCGGTACGTGACCAGGAGCAGCGCCATGATCAGGACCACCGACACCGCCGTGATCACCAGCAGAGAGGCGTCGATCGCCGTGAACAGGTCGGACAGCGTGGGCGCGGTGCCGGTGAACTCGGCGGTGACGCCCGGCGGCGCCGGGATGGAGCGGACCGTCTCCCGGATCGCTTCCGTGCTGGATTGCGCTCGCGTGGAGCCGATGTCGCCGACCTCGGCCACCAGGAGGTTGATCGCCTTCTTGTCCGGGCTCAGCCCCACCTCGCGCGCCGCGGGCCGGCCGAAGGTGTCGATCACGTACGCGACGTGCTCCTGGTCCGCCTGCAGGGCGGTGGTGATCCGCCGGTAGTAGTCCTCCTCGGCCGGGCCGATCTCGTGGCCGGCGGAGACGATCACGTTCCCCTGCGCGGTGGACGACGGGGTGCCGAACTCCTCGGCCATCGCCCGCAGCCCGTCGACGCCGGGGAGGTCGCCGGGGATGAACGGCGCGGAGTGCTTGTGCACCGTGGTCTCGAGCTGGGGCACTGCGACGTTGAGCACGCCGGCCAGCGCCACCCAGAACAACAGCACCCACGCCGCGTGGCGCACGCACCACCGTCCCCATCTCGTCGCGATACCGGGCGTCGCCTGGTGGTCCGTCATGGTGCCTTCCGTTGGTCCTTCGAATATCGGACCCACAGATATGGAAAGCCCCGGGATCACCCGAGCAATGGTCCAAATTTCGAACTAGGCTGGTTCGGAGAGGACGCTATCCAATCCTGCGGTGCTGTAGAAAGGGGTCCGAACGGTGACGTTCGACGGAATCGCGAGGGGGAGTGACGTGGATCACAGTCCACTGGACGACGACGCCGAGACGGGCGACCCGCTCCCCGGCCGGCCGGTCCGCGGATCGGAGACGGGCCGCCCGATGATGGCCGCCCTCGACCTGCTCGGGCGGCGGTGGGCGCTGCGGATCGTGTGGGAGCTGCGGTTCGGCAAATCGCGGTTCTCGGACCTGCGCAAGACGATCGAGGGCATCTCGTCGAGCACGCTGTCGCAGCGGCTCTCCGAGCTGTTGGCCGCGCGGGTCGTCACGCAGACGGCGGAGGGTGCCTACCGGCTCACGAATCAGGGCCGCGCGCTACTGCTGGCTCTCGGCCCGCTCGAACTGTGGGCGCACACCTGGGCGCGGGCAGTGGGGGAGGACAGGACCTCCGGTCAGGCCTGATCGGCTGCGGCGTGCAGGTTCTCGTCCACCACGGGCAGATCCCCGTCGAGTGCGCGGCGCACCGCGTCGACCACGGCGCCGCGGACCTCGCCCACCGTCACGTCCCGGCCCAGCTCGGAGCTCAGGGTCGTGACGCCGGCGTCCGGGATGCCGCACGGGATGATCGCGTCGAACCCGCCGAGGGTGTTGTCGCAGTTGAGGGCGAAGCCGTGCAGCGTCACGCCGCGCGCCACGCGGATGCCGATCGCGGCCACCTTCCGTTCGGGCCGCGCACCGTCGGCCGGGAACCAGACGCCCGAGCGCCCCTCGACGCGCCCCACCCGCAGGCCCAGTCCCGTGCACACCTCGATCAGCGCCTGCTCGATGCGGCGCACGTAGTCCACCACGTCGACGGGCGAGGCCAGCTTGACGATCGGATACCCGACCAGCTGCCCCGGCCCGTGCCAGGTGATCTTGCCGCCGCGGTCCACGTCCACCACGGCGCTGCCGTCCGTGGGCAGGTCCTCCGGCTGCGTGCGCTTGCCCGCGGTGAACGTGGGCGGGTGCTCGAGGAGCAGGAGCCGGTCGCCGATCTCCTCCTCGGCGCGCTGCTGCGCGAGGTCGTGCTGGAGGTCGAACGCCTCGGTGTAGCCGACGGTGCCGAGGTCCTCGACGACGATCGGCGCGGTGGCGGCGCGGGCGGAACGTGCGGGCATGGATCCGACGCTACGCCTCGTCGGCGAGCGCCACGGCGAGAGCCGCCGGAAGCGCGGTGTGGGCGAACCGGAATCCGCTGTCGTGCAGCACCCGCGGCACCGCGCGCTGCGAGGTGAGGACGCCCGCGTCCGCGATCTCGCCGAGCGCCGCGCGCAGCGCGAACCGCGGCACCACCCAGCGAGCGGGGCGGCTGAGCTCGCGCCCCAGCGCCTCGCTGAACGCCTGCTGCCGCACCGGCGTCGGCCCGGTGACGTTGATCGGGCCTGACAGGGTGCCGTCGAGCGCACCGTCGAGCACGTGGCAGACGGCCCGCACCGCGTCGTCGCGCACGATCCAGGGCAGCCACTGATGACCACTGCCGAGGCGGCCGCCGAGGCCGAGGAGGTACACCCGGCGCAGCGCGGGCAGGAGACCCCCGGCCGCCGAGAGGACGTGCCCGAAGCGCAACTGCGCCACGGTCGCCCCGGCCGCGTGCGCCGGGGCCGCGGCCGCCTCCCATTCGGTGCACAGGCTCGCCAGGAAGTCCGAACCGGGCGGGGTGCCGCCGGGGCCGTCGACGCACTCGGTCTCGCCCGCGTCGCCGTACACGCCGACGGCGCTGGCACTGAGGAGGACCGGGACGCCGGACTCGGCGACCGCGTCCGCGAGGGCGGCCACCGGCTCGATGCGCGAGTCGCGCAGCTCCTGCTTCACGGCGCCCGTCCAGCGGCGCCCCGCGATGGGCGCGCCGTTGAGCGCGATCACCGCGTCGAAACCCGTGAGATCCGGCGCGGGCCCCGCGGGGTCCCACGCCATCGCGCCGATCCGCTCCACGGATTCCGGCCGCAGGAGCGGAACGACGGTGTCGCCCCGCCGGGTCAGCGCGGCGGCCAGCGCGGTGCCGACCAGACCGGAGGACCCGGCGAGGGCGATCCGTCGTTGCATGGGCTACAGGCCGAGGTCGGCCTCGAACGCGCCCTCCTCGAGGCGGTGCTTCACCGTGGTGAGGAACCGGCCCGCGTCGGCACCGTCGATCAGGCGGTGGTCGTACGTGAGCGGCAGGAAGGCCATCGGGTGGATGCCGATCGACTCGGTGCCCGCGGCGTCCTTCACCACGACCGGGCGCTTGACGATCGCGCCGGTGCCCAGCATCGCCGCCTGCGGCGGGACCAGGATCGGGGTGTCGAAGAGCGCGCCCTCGCTGCCGATGTTGGTGATGGTGAACGTGCCGCCGGACAGCTCGTCGGGCTTGAGTCCGCTGTTGCGCGTCCGGTCCGCGAGGTCCACGATCGCGCGGGCCAGGCCGGCCAGCGAGAGGTCGTCGGCGTTCTTGATCACGGGCGAGAGCAGGCCCTGCGGGGTGTCGACGGCGATGCCCAGGTTCACCACGCCGTGGTAGGTGATCTCCTTGAAGTCGTCGCTGATCGACGCGTTGACGTTCGGGTGCACCTTGAGCGCCTCGATGACCGCCTTCGCGATGAAGGGCAGGTACGTGAGGTTGACGCCCTCGTTCGCCTTGAACGCGGCCTTGGCCTGCGCGCGCAGCGCGACGATCTTGCTGAAGTCGACCTCGAAGACCTGCGTCAGCTGGGCGGCGCCCTGCAGGGACTCGCGGGTCACCTTCGCGGTGATCTGCCGGATCCGGTTCGTCTTCTGGGTGGTGCCGCGCAGCGCCGCCAGTTCGGGGTTGACGCCCTTCGGGGCCGACGGTGCCGCTGCCGCGGGAGCGGCGGCGGGTGCCGCCGCGGCGGGGGCGGCGGCCGGAGCCTTGGCGGCCTCGGCCGCGGCCAGCACGTCCTGCTTGCGGATGCGGCCACCGACGCCGGTGCCCTTCACCGCGTTCAGGTCGACGTTGTTCTCCGCGGCGAGCTTGCGCACGAGCGGCGTGACGTACGGAGTGGAGTCCGAGGACTCCGCGGCGGGAGCGGCCGGTGCCGCGGCGGCCGGCGCGGGC
>NZ_HE997628.1:357743-439962 GCF_000312385.1 Tsukamurella sp. 1534
GCCGGAGCCGACGATCGCGAGCACTCCGCCGACGGCGATCACGTCGTCCTCGTTGGCCTTGATCTCCAGCAGCGTGCCGGCGACGGGGGACGGGATCTCGGTGTCCACCTTGTCCGTCGAGACCTCGAGCAGCGGCTCGTCGACCGCGATCTCGTCGCCGATCTCCTTGAGCCAGCGGGTCACGGTGCCCTCGGTGACGGACTCGCCCAGCTCGGGCATCTTCACCTCGGTGCCCGACGCGGGAGCCGACGGGGCGGCGGGTGCGGCGGGAGCGGCCGGGCGGCGGCTTCGGCGGGCGCGGGCTCCGCGGCCGGTGCGGGCTCCGCGGGAGCCTCTGCGGCGGGGGCGGGATCCGCGGCCGGCGCCGAGGACTGCTCGCCGGCTTCGCCGATCTCCGCGAGGTCGCCGCCGACCTCGACCACGTCGTCCTCCTGGGCGACGATCTTCAGCAGCACACCGGATGCCGGGGCGGGAATCTCGGTGTCGACCTTGTCGGTCGAGACCTCGAGCAAGGGCTCGTCGACGGTGACGGTGTCGCCCTCCTGCTTGAGCCACCGTGTGACGGTTCCCTCGGTGACGCTCTCGCCGAGTGCCGGCATCTTGACGGAGAAGGCCATGTCCTCGTCACTCCTCGTGTGTTTTGTCTGCTGTGATCTGCACTGCTGAACGTGGGCTTCGGCTGGTGGCCTCCACCGGTCACAAACCCTACCCTCACGCCCGCGATCCGCGCGGGGGTTGGGGGCTTACTGGTCGGTAACCCCGGGCCGCGGTCCGGTCAGCCGCGCTGCGCGACGTCGCGGAGCACCGCGAGCATCGTGCGAACCGGTACGCCCGTACCACCCTTGCCGGTGTATCCCCACGGCCCCGAGGTGTTGAAAGCCGGTCCGGCGACGTCGATGTGGGCCCACTGCACGCCCTCGGCGACGAACTCCTTGAGGTACACGCCGGCCACGAGCATCCCGCCCCACCGGTGCGGGCTCACGTTCGCGAGATCGGCGACCCGGGAGTTGAGGTCCGCGCGCAGCTCCTCCGGGAAGGGCATCGCCCAGCCGTTCTCGCCGGTCCCGCGCGAGAGCTCGGCCACGCGGTCGCGGAACTCCTCGGTCCCCATCACACCGGGGGTGCGGTTGCCGAGCGCCACCATCTGCGCGCCGGTCAGCGTCGCCGTGTCGATCAGGTAGTCCGGGTCGTCCTCGCACGCGCGCACGATCGCGTCGGCCAGGATCAGTCGCCCCTCCGCGTCGGTGTTGATCACCTCGACGGTGGTCCCGCCGTACTGGGTGAGAACGTCGCCGGGGCGCTGCGCGGTGTCCGACGGCATGTTCTCGGCCATCGGCACGGTCGCGGTGACGTCCACGCCGAGCCCCAGCTGCGCCGCGAGGATCACCGTGGCGATCACGGCCGCCGCGCCGCCCATGTCCGAGGTCATGTTCTCCATCCCGGCGGCGGGCTTGATCGAGATGCCGCCGGTGTCGAAGGTGATGCCCTTGCCCACGAGGGCGACGTGCTTCGCGCCCTCGACGCCCGCGACGTGCTTGAGCCGCACCAGGCGCGGCGGGCGCGAGCTGCCCTGGCCGACGCCCACGACGCCGCCGTAGCCGTTGGCCGCGAGGTACTCCTCGTCGAAGACCTCGACCTGCAGGCCGGCGTCGGTGCCGAGCCGCTGCGCGCGATCGGCGAACTCGCCGGGGGACAGGACGTTCGGCGGGGTGTTGACGAAGTCCCGGGCCAGCGCCACCGCCGCGGCGGTGAGACGCGCCTGCTCGACGGTGCCTCGCGCCTCGGCGGCGAGGGCCTCGCCGCCCGGACGGGCGAGCAGCGCGAGCGTGCCCAGCGGCGCCTTCGTCGGCGCGGAGGTGTTGCGGAACTCGGCGAACCGGTAGGCGCCCAGGTACGCGCCCTCGACGGTGGCCGCCAGGTCCAGCCGCGACAGGGTCGTGGCCGCCGCGGCCACACCCTCCAGCGCGCGGCCCGCGACGCCCGCGGCCCGGCGGACGGTCTCGGCGGGGACGGGCGCACCGTCGGACGGGGCGGGGCCGAGCCCGACCCCGAGGACCGACGCCGCGCCGAGGCCGGAACCGGCCGGGGAGGGGACGCGTACCGCGTCGCCGGCCTTGCCGGTCGCCCCCACGAGGACGAGCGCGTCCGCGACGGGCCCGCGCGCGGCCTCGGGGACCGCATCGTCGAGGGCGATGCCGTCCTCGCCCGAGAACACGCCCACCACGAGCACCTCGGTGGTCGCCGTGAGGTCGTCGGTCAGGGAGAACTCGGGTCCGGCGAACGGGGTGCTCAAGGGGGTTCCTCTCGTCTGGGGCGCGGCGGATGGTGCCGTGGTCGGATGGTACGCCGACCGGGATCGGATGCCGCGGCGCGCGGGGTGTCCTACTGTGATCGCGTGGCGCCGCTCCCGACCGAGTCCGTGTTCGACGGTCACGTGCTGCCGCCGCCCGGGGTGAAGGACCACGGCACCGCGTTCCCCGCACCGGTGATCGCCTACCTCGCCGAGAGTCTCGGGCGCGAGGGCTTTCCGGTGGGCGAGTGGGCGGACAGGGCCGGGATGCCGTCCGCGAACCTCACGCCGGACCTGGTGGCCACCTTCCCGCAGGCCGTCGAGTTCATCGCGCAGGTGGTCCGGGCGATGCCCGAGCGGCCGATCGGGCTGCAGGTGGGCGCGCGGCCCCTGCTGCAGTCGTTCGGGATGCTGGGCGTCGCGGTGCAGACCGCGGAGGACGTGGGCACGGCCATCGGCGTGGGGCTGCAGTACCACCAGGCCGCGGGCAGCCTCGTGGACTTCGATCTCGAGATCGCCGGCGACGCGGCGTCGATGAAGGTGGTGCCGCGCACCGCCGACGGCACCGTTCTCCCCTTCGTGTGCGAGGAGACCCTGCTGAGCTCGCTGACCCTGCTGCGGTCCGCGCTCGCCGACGAGCACCTCGTGCCCCGCGAACTGCGGCTCGCGTATCCGGCGCCGCCCTACGCGGCGGCCTATGCGGAACACTTCGGCTGTCCCGTGCGCTTCGGCGCGCAGGACTGCCGGATGACGATGCCCCGGGACCTGCTGGGCCGCCGGCTCCCGCGGAGCGAGCCCCATGTGCACGCGGCCGCCCTGACCGTGTGCCGCACCGTCGTCGACACCCGGGCCGCGGCCCCGGAGGTCGATTTCGCCTGGGCCGTGGAGCAACTGCTCCGGTCGGACGTCAAGCGCGCGGTGACGATGGCGGCGGTGGCCCGGCAGCTCCGCACCACCGAGCGCACCCTGCGCCGCCACCTCGCCGAATCGGGTGAGACCTTCCGGTCCATCCACACCCGGGTCCGCCTCGAACGGGCCGAGCGGCTCCTGCTCACCACCGACCTGCCGATCCGGGTGATCGCCGACGAGGTGGGCTTCGGGGACGCCCGGGACTTCCGCAGGGCGTACATCGCGTGGACCGGGCGCACCCCGGCGGAGGCCCGGGCGTGATGCGGGACACCGAGGGGGGATGTTCGGCCAGCGGTCCCCGCCCGTCGGCGCAGCGCACGTACGATCGGTGCCCATGACAGCGAACGGCACTTCGGGCCCCGAGGCGGGGGTGGACGGACTCGACCTGGGTGCGCCACCGTCGACCATCGACCGGCCGTGGGAGACCGACCCGCAGGGGTACTGGGCCACGATCGACGCCGCCACGCACGCGCTGGACGCGCCGATCTTCGCGGCCGACCTGGACGCGTTGCGGTACAACGTCGCCGACATGCGTCGCCGTGCGGCGGGCACGCCGATCCGGGTGGCGTCCAAATCGATCCGCTCGCGGCCCGTGCTCGACGCACTGCTGCGGGTTCCCGGCTACGCCGGGGTGCTCGCCTACGACGTGGCCGAGGCGCACTGGCTCGCGGCCGACGGGCCGTCGTTCGACGGTGCCGACCGCCCCGGGTGCCCCGACGTCCTGGTGGCCTATCCGAGCGCCGACCTCGGCGCCATCGCCGCCCTCGGTGCCGACGAGGCGGCCGCCTCCCGGGTCACGCTGATGATCGACGACGCCGCGCAACTGGACCTCATCGACGCGGCCGTACCGCCGAGCCGCCGGCCCGATCTGCGGGTGTGCATCGACATCGACGCCTCGTTCCGCGCGCCCGGCATCGGCGTGATCGGCGCGCGGCGCTCGCCCGTGCGCAGCCGCGAGGAGGCATCCGTGCTGGCGGCGACCGTCGTGGGGCGCAAGGGATTCCGTCTGGTGGGCGTGATGACGTACGACGCGCAGATCGCGGGCGTCGGCGACCTCAGCATCCGTCGCCCCGGTGCGGGCGCCCTGCTGCGCACGATGCAGCGCGCGTCCTGGGACGAGCTGGTGGCCCGCCGCCTGGAGATCCTCACCGACCTGCGGCGGATCGCGGACCTCGAGTTCGTCAACGGCGGCGGCACAGGGTCTTTGGAGCGCAATGCCGAGGACCCGAACATCACCGACATCGCGGCCGGCAGCGGCCTGTACGGCCCGCACCTGTTCGACGGCTACTCGCATTTCCAGCCCGCGCCGGCCGCCGGGTTCGGCCTCGCGGTGGTACGCAGGCCCGCGGAGGACATCGTCACCTGCCACGGCGGCGGCTGGATCGCCTCCGGCGCGATGGGCGACGACAGGCTGCCCGAACCCGTGTGGCCGGCCGGGCTCGCACTGACAGGGCGCGAGGGCGCCGGCGAGGTGCAGACGCCGCTGCGGGGCGACAGGGCCGGGCGGATCTCCCTCGGCGACCGGGTGTGGTTCCGGCACACCAAGGCCGGGGAACCCGCCGAGCACGTCACGCACCTGACGATCGTCTCCGACGGGTCCGTGCTCGACCGGCTTCCGACCTACCGCGGCGAGGGAAGGTGCTTCCTGTGACCAACAAGTGGATGCCCGGGCTCGACGAGCTCACGGGCCGGGTCGGCGAGTGGCGCAACTGGGGCCGGACGGCGGTGGCCACCCCGTCGTACGTGTCCCGCCCCGGCAGCATCGAGAACGTCGTGCGGACCGTCGAGCGGGCGCGCGAGCGCGGGGGCACCGTCAAGGCGCTCGGAGCCGGCCACTCGTTCACCGCGATCTCGGCGCCGCGCGACGTGGCGATCTCGCCGCAGCACCTCGGCGGCCTGGTGACCGTGGACGTGGACCGCAAGCGGGTCACGTTGCGCGCGGGGACCCGCCTCTACGAGGTGCCCGCACTGCTGGAGCCGTACGGCCTGGCGATGGAGAACCTCGGCGACATCGACAAGCAGACGATCGCCGGCGCGATCTCCACCGGCACCCACGGCACCGGGCTGGGGTTCGGCGGCATCGCCACACAGGTGGTGGGCGCGACGCTGGTGAGCGGCACCGGCGACGTGGTCACGATCGGCGAGGACGATCCGCGGCTCGCGGCCGTGGCGCTGGGGCTCGGCGCGCTCGGCGTGCTGGTCGAGGTCACCGTGCAGTGCGTGGACCGGTTCGTGCTCGAGAACACCGAACACCGTGTGCCCCTGGCGGAGACCGTCGAGGGCTTCATCTCCACCGTGCGCGAGCGGGACCACTTCGAGTTCTTCTGGTTCCCGGGCACCGACGTGGCGCTGACCAAGACCCTGACGCGGCACCCGGGCGATCACAAGCGCGCGCCGGTGGGAGCGGTGCGGCGGTTCGTCGACGACGGGCTGATCGGCAACGGGGCCCTGCTCGCGGTGTGCGAACTGGGCCGCGCCGTACCGTCGCTGACCCCGCGCCTGCTCTCGCTCGCCACGTCGGTCGCGGGGGAACGGAAGGCGACCGACTACTCCGCCGACGTGTTCGCCACCGACCGCGGCGTGCGCTTCCGGGAGACGGAATGGGCCGTGCCGCTGGAGAACACGATGTCGGCGTTCGCGGCGGTACGGGAGCTGACCGAGTCCCGCGACTGGAACCTCACCTTCCCGATCGAGGTGCGCACCGCGGCGGCGGACGACCTCATGCTGTCCACCGCGAGCGGCCGCGACGTGGGGTACATCGCCGCGCACCGCTACTACCGCGACAAGGACCGCGAGTTCTTCGGCGAGGTGGAGCGGATCATGATCGATCACGACGGCCGCCCGCACTGGGGCAAGATGCACACCCGCACCGCCGACTACTTCCGCGCCGCGTACCCGCGGTTCGGCGAGTTCCTCGCCGTGCGGGACGAGCTCGACCCGGACCGCGTGTTCGCCAACGACTACCTGGACGCGGTGCTCGGACGCTGACCCGGCATGATCGCCGCCATGAAGACATTCGGCTGGACGCCGATCTCCGACGGCGGCACCGGCGGCCGGGACGTGGTGGCCCCCGATGAGCGGCTGAGTTGGCCCAAGACCTTCGGCATCGGCGTGCAGCACGTGGTGGCGATGTTCGGCTCCACCTTCCTGGTGCCGGTGCTCACCGGTTTCCCACCGGCCACCACGCTGCTGTTCTCGGGTGTCGGCACCCTGCTGTTCCTGGTGATCACCGGGAACCGGCTGCCCAGCTATCTGGGATCGAGCTTCGCCGTGATCTCGCCGATCACGGCGGCCACCGCCGCCCACGGGACCGGGAGCGCGCTCGGCGGCATCGTGGCGGTGGGCCTGCTGCTCATCGTGGTGGGGGCGGTGGTGCACTTCGTGGGCACCGCCTGGATCGAGAAGCTCATGCCGCCGGTGGTGACGGGCGCGATCGTGGCGCTCATCGGCCTGAACCTGGCTCCCGCGGCGAAGGCGAACTACGAGAAGGCGGCGGTCACCGCGACCATCACGCTGATCTGCCTGATCGCCTCGCTGGCCCTGTTCAAGGGGATGCTCGGCCGGCTCGCGATCTTCACGTCGGTGCTGATCGGCTACGCGGCGGCGTCGTTCCGGGGCGAGGTGGACACGTCGCAGATCGCGGCCGCGTCCTGGGTGGGCTTCCCGGAGTTCTCGGCACCGTCGTTGAACTGGTCCGTGCTGCCGATGTTCCTGCCCGTGGTGCTCGTGCTCGTGGCCGAGAACGTGGGGCACGTGCGGTCCGTCGCCCAGATGACCGGGCGCGACTACGACCCGGTGATGGGGCGGGCCATCGCCTCCGACGGCCTCGCGACGGTCCTCGCGGGCGCGGGCGGCGGCTCGGCCACCACGACGTACGCGGAGAACATCGGTGTCATGGCCGCGACCCGCGTCTACTCCACGGCCGCCTACTGGATCGCCGGCGTGTCCGCGATCCTGCTGGGGCTGTCGCCCAAGGTCGGAGCCGTGATCGCGTTGATCCCGCCCGGGGTGCTCGGTGGCGTGACCACCGCGCTGTACGGCCTCGTCGGGATCCTGGGCGTGCGGATCTGGGTGGACGCGCGCGTCGACTTCTCCCGGCCGATCAACCAGCTGACCGCCGCCGTCCCGCTCATCATCGGCATCGCCGACTTCACCTGGTCCCTGGGGCAGGTCACGTTCACCGGCATCGCGCTCGGGTCCGTCGCGGCGATCGTGATCTACCAGGGGATGCGCCTGCTGGGACGCACCGGGAGCGCGGCGCTGGACTAGCGCTCTGGACTAGAGTGCCCGGCATGACTGAGTCGCTGATCGAGGGCCCCCTGAACGCAGTCCACACCGAGCTCGGCGCGTCGTTCGCGCCGTTCGGCGGCTGGTCGATGCCCGTCAAGTACGCGGGCACCGTCGGAGAGCACACCGCGGTCCGCGAGGCCGTGGGGATCTTCGACGTCAGCCACCTCGGCAAGGCCACCGTCGCGGGCCCCGGCGCCAAGGACTTCGTCAACGGCGTGTTCACCGCCGACATGGGCAAGATCCGTCCCGGCAAGGCGCAGTACACGCTGTGCACCAACGAATCCGGCGGTGTGATCGACGACCTCATCGTGTACTACGTGTCCGACGAGGAGCTCTTCCTCGTACCGAACGCCGCGAACACCGCCGCCGTCGTGGCGCACCTGCGCGAGCGCGCGCCGGAGGGGGTCACCATCACCGATCAGCACCGCGACTACGCCGTGCTCGCCGTGCAGGGGCCGAAGTCCGCCGAGGTGCTGCAGGCCGTCGGGCTGCCCACCGACATGGAGTACATGGCCTACGAGGACGCCTCCCTCGGCGGCACCCCGGTACGCGTCTGCCGCACCGGCTACACCGGCGAGCACGGCTACGAGCTCGTCCCCGCCTGGGGCGACGCCGAGACGGTGTTCCGCGCCCTGCTGCCCGAGATCACCTCCCGTGACGGCCAGCCCGCCGGCCTGGGCGCGCGCGACACCCTGCGCACCGAGATGGGCTACCCCCTGCACGGGCACGAGCTCACCGTGGACATCACGCCCGTCCAGGCCCGCGCGGGCTGGGCCGTGGGCTGGAAGAAGCCCGAGTTCGTGGGCCGCGAGGCCCTCCTGGCCGAGAAGGAGGCCGGTCCGGCCCGGCGGCTCTGGGGCCTGCGAGCCACCGGTAAGGGCGTCCTGCGCGCCGAGCTCACGGTGCTCGGGGCCGACGGTGCGCCGATCGGGACCACCACGTCGGGCACCTTCAGCCCCACCCTGAAGGCCGGGATCGCGCTGGCGCTCATCGATTCCGAGGCCGGCGTGCAGAAGGGCGACCAGGTGAGCGTCGACGTGCGCGGCCGCGCGATCGAGTGCGAGGTGACCCTGCCTCCGTTCGTCGAGGCGAACACGAAATAGGGCCGAGGACCGCCCCGAGAAATACTCGGGGTTCCTACTGATTGGTACGGGCATCGCGCGCGGGCGCGGGTCGTAGAATCTTGTGCCATGACAACTGGCACGGCCTTCGCCCTCACCCGCAACGACCACCCCCGCTCTGCGGCTGAGCGCTCCGAGATCCTGGCGAACCCGGGATTCGGCAAGTACTTCACCGACCACATGGTGTCGCTCCGCTGGAGCGAGGAGAAGGGCTGGCACGACGCCGAGGTGATCCCGTACGGGCCGATCCCGATGGAGCCCTCCGCCGCCGTGCTGCACTACGCGCAGGAGATCTTCGAGGGGCTCAAGGCGTACCGCCAGCCCGACGGTTCCATCGCCACCTTCCGTCCCGACGCCAACGCCGCGCGCTTCCAGCGCTCCGCCGAGCGCCTCGCGATCCCGCCGCTCCCGGAGGACGTGTTCGTCGAGGCCCTGCGGCAGCTCACCGCGGTCGACGGTGACTGGGTGCCCGCGTCCGGTGGCGAGGAGGCCCTCTACTTCCGGCCGTTCATCTTCGCCGACGAGGAGGCGCTCGGCGTGAAGCCGTCGAGCAGCTACCGCTTCCTGGTGATCGCCTCGCCCGCCGGCGCCTACTTCGCGGGCGGCGTGAAGCCCGTGTCCGTGTGGCTCTCGCGGGAGTTCGTGCGCGCCGCGCCCGGCGGCACCGGCTTCGCCAAGTGCGGCGGCAACTACGCCGCGTCGCTGGTGGCGCAGGCCCAGGCCGCGCAGCAGGGCTGCGACCAGGTGGTGTGGCTCGACGCGATCGAGCACGAGGCGATCGAGGAGATGGGCGGGATGAACCTGTTCTTCGTCCTCGGCTCCGGGCCCGGCGCGAAGATCGTCACCCCCGAGCTGTCCGGCTCGCTGCTGCCCGGCGTCACCCGCAACTCGCTGCTCCAGCTGGCCCGCGACGCCGGGTTCGAGACCGAGGAGCGCCGGATCACCGTGGCCGAACTCAAGGAGGGGGCCGCCTCCGGCGCGATCACCGAGGTGTTCGCGTGCGGCACCGCGGCCGTGATCACCCCCGTCGGGCACGTGAAGGGCTCGGACGAGGACTTCCTCATCGCCGACGGTGAGCCCGGCGAGATCACCATGGCCCTGCGCGAGACCCTCACCGGCATCCAGCGCGGCACCGTCGAGGACCAGCACGGGTGGATGACCACGCTGAGCTGACCCGCGGTCGACCGGAAGGTTGTCGGGCTACGCCGTGACGTGCTGGGCCGAGTGGCCGATGGCGGCCTCCTCGTTGAGCATGCGCATGAACGCGGCCTGGCTGCGGTCGCCGCGGCGGGCGGCGCGCTCGCGGCCGCCGGGCAACTGATTGACGACGGATTCCACGAGGTGGTACGGGATCCGCAGGGCCGGGTACCAGGGGAGCGTCGACGGTACGCCGAGCTCCTTCATCGCCGCCGTGCCCAGGTACGCGGTGGCGATCGACAGGTGCTGCGAGCGGGCGATCCGGCGGCGTAATCCGCTGAGGTTCGGGTACTTCCACCGCATCGGGTCCTCCGCCATCGGTTGCGCGAGGGCGCGGCTGGTCTGGTCCGGCGTGGAGAGCGCACGCGACGTCTGGAACAGGATGCGCAGGCTGTCGCGGTAGCTGTGCGGCAGGAAGTCGTCGGTCACGCCCATCAGCCGGCCCACGTAGCGGGTGAGGTGCGCGGCGGCCTCGTACTCGCGCGGGTTCGCGATCATGCCGAGCCCCATCCCGGTGGCGACCGGGGCGATGAGCGCGCCCACCAGCGTGGCGGCCATGTCCGTCTGATTGATCGGCAGCCCGTGCGCCTCGGCGTCCCAATCGGGAAGTGCCGTCACGTGCCGGCGGACCATCGAATGGATGAACCGCACGTGCAGCGTGGAGCGGTAGCCCACGCCGCCCGGCCGCAGACCCTCCGGGACGATCACGTCGAGCGCCCACTGCGAGGTCTCGGCGAACCGCTTGTTCGATCCCTTCTCCAGCGCACCGGTGCGGAGCAACGTCTGGTTGAAGCCCGAGAACAGGTAGCCGCCCATGAGCGCCACATCGCGCGCCACCGCGAATCCGTCGGCGCCGCCGCTGCGCATCAGCCGGCCGCCGAGCAGGATCGCGTCCCAGTCCACCCACTCGGGGACGGCTTCCATCTCCTCGAAGAACTCGCGAAGCTCCGCCGGCGCGTCGGGAACCGCCGCGATGCCCTTGTTCAGGGCCCGGTGGAACTGTGCCTTCCGCGAGTCCGTGTCGTCGCGGTAGATCCAGTCGACGAGGTCGTCCATCTGCGGATCGCCCACCGTCAGAAGCTCGCCGAAGCGGGCGAACTCCGCCGCGGTGGGCTCGGGCAGCCTCAGCAGGCGGCTGACCATCCAGATCCCCGGCGGCACGCGGCGGGGTGCGTCGGGGTGTCGCGCGGGGATCCGCGGGGGAGCGGCTGCGGTCATGACGGCCTCGCGATCGATTGACAACGGTCGTAGTCAAATCTATTCCCGGTCTGTCCGCGGCGTCAAGGGTGGGTCTCGGCTCCCAGCCGGGAGAAGGCGTCCCCCACGTTTTTCGACGTCCCCGCTGCTGCAGCCTGAGGGAGGCCGAAATACCCGGGGGAGGCCGTCTCCCGGCTGGGAGCGGGATTGCGGGTGGAGCCGGGGTCAGTGCACGCAGAGGCCGACGAGGGTCAGCACCGTCGTCACCTCGATGCCGAAGCCGAGGACGTCGCCGCTCACGCCGCCGAACCGGCGCACGCAGTGCCGCATCCCGGCCGCCGCGGCCGCCAGCGCGACGAACAGTGCGACGGGACCCTGCCACGGAACGCCCGGGACCGCGAACGCCGCCGCGCCGAGCGCGACGACGAGCCAGAACGCCTGGACCGGGACGCCCTGGGTGCCCGCTGTGAGGGCGCCGAAGCCGTCGGGATTCGCCGCGCTCCACCCGCGCCGGCAGCCGAGGACCGCGGCCACCCGCGCCGCGCCCACCGCCACGCCGACGGCCGGCCACAGGCCCCGCTCCGCCAGCGCGCCCACCGCGGCCGCCTCCGCCGTCAGCAGCAGCGCCAGCGCCGCGGCGCCGAACGGTCCGACGGTGCCCTGTCGCATGATCTCCCGCGCGCGTTCGGGCGGGCCGTAGCTGCCCAGCCCGTCCACGCAGTCGGCGAAGCCGTCCAGGTGCATGCCGCGGGTGAGCAGCCCGGACGCCGCCACGGCCAGTACTCCCACCAGAAAGGCGGGCAGTCCCGCCGCGTTCCCCGCCCACGCGACGGCGACGACCGCGGCCGCCACGACCGCCCCGGCAACGGGGACCAGCGCGATGACGCGCGCACCGTCGTCGCGGGTGAACGGATCCGGCATGCGCCCCCGGGGCACGGGCAGCACCGTCATCCAGGCGACGGCCGCGATGAGGTGCCGCATGTCAGGTCCGGGAGACCCCGGCGGAGTCGAACGTCGCCATCTCGCCGAGCACGGCCACGGCCGACCTCACGATCGGCAGCACGAGCGCGGCGCCGCTGCCCTCGCCGAGGCGCAGGCCGAGGTCCACCAGCGGCTCGATGCCGAGCCGGTTCAGCGCCAGGGCGTGTGCCGGCTCGGGGCTGAGATGCCCTGCGGCCCACCAGGTCAGGGCGCCGGGCGCCAGATCGTTCGCCACCAGCGCGGCCGCCGTGACCACGACGCCGTCGAGCACCACCGGCGTGCGGCGCACCGCCGCCTGCGCCAGGAAGCCCGCCATCGCGGCGATGTCCGCACCGGAGACGGTGCGCAGCAGCGCCTTCGGGTTCCGGGTGTGCGGGCGGGCGCGGTACATGGCGTCGCGGATCGCCGAGGCCTTGCGCATCCAGGCGTTGTCGTCGATCCCCGTGCCGCGGCCCACCACGAGCACGGGTTCCGTCTCGGTGAGCGCGCCGATCAGCGCGGCCGCGGGGGTGGTGTTGCCGATCCCCATATCGCCCACGATGAGCAGGTCGGCGCCGGAGTCCACCTCGTCGTCGGCGATCCGGCGGCCGGCCGCGATCGCCGCGATCGTCTCCTCGTCCGTCATCGCGTCGGTCGCGGAGATGTCGCCCGACGATCGGCGGATCTTGTTGCGGCTCAGCTCCTCGCGGGTGTCGCCGGCCACGGCCAGGTCCTCGACGCGCACCGTCGCACCGGCCTGCGCGGCGAGCACGTTGATCGCGGCCCCGCCCTCGGCGATGTTCGCCACCATCTGCGCGGTGACCTCCGGCGGATACGCGGAGACGCCGTCCGCGGCCACGCCGTGGTCGCCCGCGAACACCACGATCCGCGCCCGCTCGAACTGCGTCGGCGGGCAGGCGCCCTGGCACGCCGCGACCCACTCGCCGACCTGCTCCACGCGGCCCAATGCGCCCGAGGGCTTCGTCAGCAGCAGCTGGCGGTCGCGGGCCTGCTGCGCGACGAACGCATCGGGCGGGGTGATCGTGGGGAACGACAACGGGTCCGCACCCGGCTCGAACGGCGGCAGTTCGACCGGGGGGAGGGGAGCGGCGGCAGGGATCGGCGCCGGGACGACCGCCGGGGCCGGCGGCGCACCGTCGAGCGCCACCGGGATCCCGGCGACGACGAGCTCCGCACGGTCGGCCACCGCGGCGAGCCGCGCATTGAGGTCGCCCAGCAGGTCCTGGAACACCCGGCCCGCGTGCGTGGCGGGGACGACCGACAACCCCACCTCGGGGCTGACGATCACCAGATCACCCGGGTACGCCTGCGCGTCCGACACCAGCGCGGCCACGTCGTCGGCCACCGCGTCGGGCGTGTCCCAGCCCGCCGCGTCGAGACGGGCTGCGATCCAGGCGCCCAGGTCGTCGACGAGGGTGGGGGCGGCACCGTCGGACAGCACGGACCGCAGGTCCTGCGTCTCGACCGTGGACCACGTCTCCGGCCGGCGCGCTCGATGCGCGGCCACCCGGGCGACGAGGTCGCGGTCGCCCGGGGAGGGCGCCGTCGCGACGTACCGCACCGGCCCCGTGGCGGCCGCGGTGATCAGCTGCTCGGCGCGAGCCGACTTGCCCGAGCGGACACCGCCGAGGACCAGGGTGAGCGCCACGGACTAGACCGCGTCGCCGGGCTTGACCCGGGGCCGGGGGATGCGCATGCGGCGCAGCTGCGTGGTGCGCATGAACGCGTACCAGCCGAGGCGGAAGCCCGCCTCCGTGGTGTCGGGGAACTTCTCCCGCACCCGGTTGTTGATCCGGCGGCCGGTGAAGTAGCCCTCGACCGCCATGATGATCACCAGCAGGATGAGGAGCGGCATCGCGAGGGCGCTCAGCGTGGGGCTCTGCACCGTGACGAACATGTACACCATGATCACCACGGCGATCGGGATGAACATCGTGGAGATGTGGCGCTTGGCGTCGACCAGATCGCGGACGAACGCCTTCTCCTGGCCCTTATCGCGGACGGGCAGATAGCGCTCGTCGCCCTGCATCATCAGCTCGCGGCGCTCGGCGGCCAGCGTGCGGCGCTCGGAGGCCGCGGCCTTCCGCTCCTCCTTGGACATGGAGTTCTTGAGTTCCTTGCGGCGCGCTCGCGCCTCGGCGCGCGTCTGCGGCGCCGGGGTCACGGGGCCGCGCTTGCGCCCCTCGGCCTCGCGGCGCGACGGGGTGGGGCGGCCCTTGCCCGGGGTCTGCGCGGGCTTGGAGGCGGTCTCGGCGGCGCCCGATTCCGCGGTCGCGCCGTCCGCGGAATCCGCGGTCTCGGCGTTCGAGTCGTCGGCCTTCTGCCAGGGGAGTTTCACGATGTCCAGCCTAGAAGATCGGAGGCGGTGCCCGGCGACGTGGGTGACGGCGCACACGGACGGCGGGGACTGCCGGGAATGTGGGACGGGGGAGTACCGTTGAAGCAGACACCGAAGCGTGTGAGGAGAACGTGAATGACTACTGCTGAGACCGAGACCACCGGTGTGGTCCTGACCGAGGCTGCCGCATCGAAGGCCAAGGCCCTGCTGGACCAGGAGGGTCGTGACGATCTGGCGCTGCGCATCGAGGTGCAGCCGGGCGGTTGTGCCGGCCTGCGCTACCAGCTGTACTTCGACGATCGGACCCTGGACGGCGACGTGGTCTCGGAGTTCGGCGGCGTGAACCTGTCGGTGGACAGGATGAGCGTCCCGTTCCTGATCGGCGCGAAGATCGACTTCGTCGACACCATCGAGAAGCAGGGTTTCACCATCGATAACCCGAACGCCACCGGCTCCTGCGCCTGCGGCGACTCGTTCAACTGACGCACCGCTGACGGGCGTCCAGGCGCCCGGAGGACCGCCGGAACCCTCCCGCGACTAGGCTCACCGCGTACGGTTTGCCGAACCACGGGAGGGTTTCGCTGTGTCGATCGCCGTTTCTGGCTCCATCGCCACCGATCATCTGATGCGATTCGAGGGCAAGTTCTCGGAGCAGTTGTTGGCTGAGCACCTCGCCCACATCTCGCTGAGCTTCCTGGTCGAGGACCTGGTGGTGCAGCGCGGCGGCGTCGGCGCGAACATCTGTTTCGGGATGGGCCAGCTGCGCCGCCGGCCCGTTCTCGTGGGCGCCGTGGGAGCCGATTTCGACCAGGGGTACCGCGAGTGGCTCGAGGACGCGGGCGTCGACACCCGCGGGGTGCGGGTCTCGCAGACCGCGCACACCTCCCGCTTCATGTGCACCACCGACGACGAGATGGCGCAGCTCGCCTCGTTCTACTCCGGCGCGATGGTCGAATCGCGGGACATCGCGATCGCCGACGTCGTGTCCGCGGTCGGCGCGCTGGACCTCGTGGTGATCGGCGCCAGCGATCCCGCAGCGATGACCCGCCACTCCGCGCAGTGCCGGGACGCCGGGATCCCCTTCGCGGCCGATCCGTCGCAGCAGCTCGCATGGCTCAACGGCGAGGACGCCCGCGCGCTGGTGGAGGGCGCGAAGTTCCTGTTCACCAACGAGTACGAGTGGGGCCTGCTGCAGCAGAAGACGGGGATCAGCGCCGAGCGCCTCACCGCCATGGTGCAGGTGCGGGTGACCACCCTGGCCGAGAAGGGCGCGGACATCGTGGTCGTGGGGCCCGACGGTGCCGTGGCCGAGCAGATCCACGTCGACGTGGTGCCCGACCGCGGGCGCGTGGACCCGACGGGCGTCGGCGACGCGTTCCGCGCGGGCTTCCTCGTCGGCCTCGACGGCGGCCTGTCCTACGAGCGGTCCGCCCAGCTGGGCTCCTACGCCGCGGTGAAGGTGCTCGAGACCGTCGGGCCGCAGGCGTGGCGGTACGACGAGGCCGACGCCCGCGAGCGACTGACCGAGGCGTACGGCGCCGAGGTGGCCGGGGAGATCCTCGCCGCCCTGTGATCCCGGCGGCGCCACGCGTGCGAGTGCGTCACAAACACTGTTACCGGCGAGTAACCTACGGTATCGTAGGTTCATGACGGTCGTAGGGACACCCGAGGTCAAGCCGCGGCTACGCGGAGTGATCCACCAATTCGGAGCCATCGGCGCCGTGGTGGCGGGCGTGCCACTGGTCGCCGCGGGGTTCGCCCACTCGATCCCCGCCGGCGTGGCGCTGCTGATCTACGCCGTCACCGTGCTCGGCGTGTTCGGCGTCAGCGCGGCGTATCACCGCGGCCGCTGGACCGAGGCGCAGCGGATCTGGATGAAGCGCGCCGATCACTGCATGATCTTCGTGTTCATCGCCGGCAGCTACACGCCGATCGCCGTGCTCGCGCTGCCGCCGTCCGTCGCTCGCTGGGTGCTCGCCGTCGTGTGGGGAGGGGCGCTCGCGGGCGTCGCGCTCAAACTGCTGTGGCCGCACGCACCGCGCTGGGTCGGCGTGCCGCTGTACATCGCCCTGGGCTGGGTGGTCGTCGCCGTCGCCGGGGACCTCGTGCAGGGCGCCGGCTGGCCGGCCGCGATCCTGCTCGCCGTCGGCGGCGTGCTCTACAGCGGCGGCGCCGTCCTGTACGCCACCCGCTGGCCCGATCCCTGGCCGGGCGTGTTCGGGCACCACGAGTTCTTCCACGCCGCCACCGTGATCGCCGCGGCCTGCCACTACGCCGCCATGTGGATCACCCTGCTCCGCTGAGTCGCCCTCAGGAGCGGCAGAGGTGATCGACCAGGCGGGTCCGTGTGGGATGCGCGAACACGTCGGTCGCGGTCAGCTCGTCCAGGTCGAACGTCGACCGGATCGTCTCCACGAGCTCCACGACCTGGATGGATGTTCCGCCGGCCTCGAAGAACGACTCGTCCGATCCGATGCGCGTTCCCAACGCCTCCGCCCAGAACTCGTCGACCGCCCGGGCGATCGACGGCCGGTCGGGCACGGCCGCATACGACGCGCCGTCGTCCTCGGCGCGCCGGGCGAGCAGGTTCCGGTCCGCCTTTCCGCTCGGTCCGGTGGGGATCGCGTCGATCGCGAGCACTCGAGCCGGGCGCAGGTGCGCGGGAAGCCGGGAGTGCAGCCGGCCGGCGATCGCGTCGACGTCGTGCGTGCCGTCCGTGAGGACGACGAAGGCGACGAGCCGCCGGTCGAGGTCCTCGCCGACCGCGACGACCGCGACCTCCGCGACCCGCGTGTCCGCGGCGAGCGCGGCTTCGACCTCTCCGGGCTCCACGCGATGGCCCCGCACCTGGACCTGGTCGTCCCCGCGGCCGACGTACACGAGGTCGCCGTCCGGCCTCCGGTACACCAGGTCGCCCGTGCGATACCCGGCGTAGGTCCGCCCGTTCCGGGTGATCGGCGCGAACGCCGCACGGTCGGCGGCGGCGTGCCCGAGGTATCCGGAAGTCACGTGCGGCCCGTACACCAGCAGCTCGCCCGTGACGCCCGGTGGCACCGTGCGCCCGGCGGAGTCGACGACCGCGGCGCCGGTGTGCGGCAGCGGGATACCGATCACGGCCTCCGGATCCGATTCGGCGGTCGCGAGGTCGATCTCCGCCATCGTGGTGAGGATCGCCGCCTCGGTCGGGCCGTACAGGTTGAACACCCGGGTCCGGGGCGAGGCCGACAGGATCCGGCGCACCGTGGCGGGGCGCAGTCGCTCCCCGCCCAGGAACACCACCCGCGGGGACACCGACGACCAGTCGTCGTCCGTCGCCGCCGCGTTCAGCATCCCGAGTGCGCTCGGGGTCAGGCACACGACGTCGGCCCGCTCCGCGCGCAGCCACGCGAGGTACCCCGCCGGATCGCGACGCAATCGGTGCGGCGGAATCAGGACGGTACCACCGTCCAGGAGTGCCCCGAATACCTCCCACACGCTGAAATCGAAAGCGGGGGAGTGGAAGAGCGGCCAACGGCCGCCCGGAACGCGGGCGGTGCGGGTCGCGTCGAACAGAGCGGTGATCGATCCGTGCGTGATCGGTACCGCCTTCGGCCGGCCGGTGGAACCGGAGGTGAAGATGACGTACGCCGTGTCGCCCGGCGCCGGAGCCGACGGCGCGGTGCCCTCGCCGGTCAGCTCCTCGATCGGATGATGGTGCAGCCCGGGCGAATCGGGCCAGGGTGCGGCGCCGGCGGTGATGACGTCCATCCCGCCCACGTCCGCGACCATCGAGAGCACCCGGTCCCGCGGGGTCTCCACGTCGATCGGGACGTAGGTCCGCGACGCGTACAGCACGGCGACCATCGCGACCACGAGCTCCGCCGACGGCGGGATCGCGACCCCGACGAACGGCCCGTCGATCCGTGCGGCGATTCCGTTCGCGACCGTGCGCGCCCGGCGGTCCAGCTCCGCGTAATCCAGCGTGGCGTTCGGCGTCGCCACGGCGACGGCGCGCGGTGAGCCGCGCACGACGGCGCGGAACAGGTCGACGAGGGTGGTCGCGGCCGCGGCGCGGGCGGGAGGGCGGTCCGCCGCCGGCGGGCCGGGGACCGCGGGGTGCGACCACCCGATGGAGGCGAGCGCCGCGCCCGGGGCGTCCGCCGCCGACCGCAGCACCGACGCGTAGACGGCGCCCACGTCCGTACCGCGCAGCGCGTCGCACTGCTCGACCCGCACGGCCAGCTCGGTGCCCGAGCACTCGACCACCACGGACAGCGGGAACTGGACGTGCCGGCGGCGCAGGACGTGCGTGACCGCGGTGACGCCGCCGATCGACGGGGCGAGCGGACGCGGATACACGGTGAACGAGCTGGGCGCGCCGGCGGCCGCGGCCGCCCCCGGTATCCGGTCGGCGTAGCGCAACAGGTCGAACGATTCGAACCCGATCAGGGCAGCGACCTGTCCGTCGACGTCGCGCGCCAGATCGGCGAACGTACGGCCAGGCGCGGACAGATCAACGCTCACGGGAAGCGAATTCACCAACACGCCGCGGTGATTCGCGGCATCGGCGGTGGACCGGCGATTCGACAGCGGTACCGACACCACGACGATCGGTCCGGCGCCGAGGAGCCCGGTGGTGACGGCGTGCGCCGCGAGGAGGAACGAGAAGGTGCGCACGCCGAGCTCGCGGCTCGCGGCGACGACGCGCGCACCGTCGACGGTGGCCGACGACGCCGAGCCGGCCAGCGGCGCGTTGCCGGCGCGCCGCGCCCACGACGGTGCGTCGGGCGTGGTCGGGAGGGTCGCCCGGAAGTGCGCCACAGCCTCCTCGGCGTTCACCCCGCCCGTTGCGAGCGCGTGCGGCGCGACGTCCGGCGGCGGCTCCCACGCCTCTCCGTCCCGATAGGCGCCCGCGATGTCGAGCACCATGAGATACCACCCGAAGACGTCGGTGACCAGGTGGGAGGTGACGAGAACGGCGAACGTGCGCGGGCCGCACACCGCGACCTCGAGATGGAACTGGGGCCACACGTGCGGCGGGAACACCGCGTCGTACACGGCCTCCGCCGCCGCCAGCACGGCGTCCAGGTCCGCGTACGGCACGACGGGGACCCCGGGCCGCGCGCCCGGGTGCGGTACCCGCACGAGCTCGCCCGCCGCCCGGGACACGGTGTCGTTGACCGCACCGGTCGCCGTCGCGACGGCCTCGATCGCCGCCGCCAGGCGCCGCGGATCGAGCCCGGTGAACTCCATCACGGCGCCGATGTTCGCACCCGGGTCCGAGGGGCGCGCGAACTGTGCGGCGGCGATCCGCGCCTGCGCGGGCGAGGGTGGACGGACCGCATCGGGGCGGTCGTCGGGCAGCGCCGCGCGCCACCGCCGGAGCAACGCCGCGCGGTGCTCGTCGTCCGCGAGGATCGAGTAGTGGTCGCCGGGGACGTCCACGACCGCGACGGGGCCGGCCGTGTGCGGCGTCCAGTCGTGCGCGGGCCGCACTCCCAGTGCCGCGAACACGCCCGACGGATCGTGCTCGGTCGCGCGGAAAACCGTGACCGGTGCGGTGATCCGTCCCACCGGTCGGTGCTCCATCAGTGCGCGGTGGTGCCGGCTCCAACGTTCGGCGAACTCGGGTGCGCGCCCGTCGGGTACGTCGGCGAACCGTCGCAGGACGCGGTCGGCGGCCGCACGATAGGCGGCGCTCCCGAGCGGCTGCGCGGGGACCGGGTACGAGGCCGGGGACAGCGCGTCCACGAGAGCGACGTGCGCCACCGGGCGCCCGGCGTCCTCCGCCAGCAGCGCCATCGCCATCGCGACGTTGCCGCCGAAGGAGTAGCCGCCGAGCCACAGCGGGCCGCGGACGTCCGCCGGGATCGCGGCGAGGGCGTCCGCCGCGATCTGGGGAATGGTCCGCTCGCCGGCCGGCGCGGTGAACACGCCGATCGGGGCGTCGCCGAGGTCGTGGGCGAGTCGCCGGTAGACGAGGGTCGTGCCGCCCGCGGGAGGATGCAGCAGCCACCGCGGCCCCGGCCGGCTCCAGTCCCCGTACCGCACGAGGGTCACCCGCTCGGGGGATGCGGCACCGTCGATCTGCGCGGCGAGCACGTCGACCATCTCGCCGACGGTCGCCACCGCGTCGAGCGCGTCGAAGTCGATCCGGCACCCGTATCCGGCCTCGAGTTCGGCGACCAGTTCCACGAGCATCACCGATTCGCCGCCCGCGTCCATGAAATCGGACGCGAGCAGGTCCGCCCCGACCTCCGCGCCGAGCGCGGACGCGAAGGCGGCCCGCACCGTGTCGTGGACCGATTCCGGGGAGGAGGACGAGGACGGAGCAGGGACGGCGTCCGGGGCCGGTGGCGTCTCGACGATCGGAGGCAGGTCGACCCACGTCTCGTCGAAGGGCGCCGGTGGCAGCAGTACGAACCGGCCCGCGTCGCCGGAGCGGGGGCCGGCGGGCCCCGACGGGGCCTCACCCGGCGCTTCGAGCGCGCGAACGAGGCCCGGGATCGTCGCCGCGTGCAGTGCGACGGTGCGATCGCCGGATTCGGCGCGCTGTCGCAGACTCCGGGCGACGTCGGCGACGCTGATGTCGGTGCGCCCGCGCACCGCCTCGGCCAGACGCGAACGGTACGCGCGGAGCGCCGCATCCGAGGACGCGCGGACCTCGACCGTTCCGCCGTGCGTGGTGGGCGCGGCGGGCCGCGGCGGCGCGGGCACCAGGACCGCGGACACGTTGCCGCCTCCCATGCCGAAGGAACTGACGGCGACCGCCGCACCGTCGGGCAGTGTCGATGCCGCGTCCGCGACCCGGAACCTGGTGCGGTGCAGCCCGAGTTCCGGGTGGGCATCGCCGAAATCGGGCTGGGCGGGCACGATCCCGTGGCGCAGCACCATGGCGGCCTTGAGGAGCCCCGTCACGCCCGCCGCCGCGTCCAGGTGGCCGAAGTTCGCTTTCACGGCGCCCAGCAGGCACTCCGGTCCGGCTCCGTGGGCGAGGTGCAGGCCGCGGACCTCGATCGGGTCGCCCAGAGCCGTGCCGGTGCCGTGCGTCTCCACGTACCGGATCCGGCCCGGATCGACACCGGAGCGCGCCATCGCCGCGACCTGGACCGACGCCTGGCCGTCGGGGTGGGGGTGGGTGAACGAGCCGGCCGCGGCACCGTCGTTGTTGGCGGCGGTACCCGCGATCACGGCCAGGACGTCCGAACCGTGCTCCGCCGCACGGGAGAGGCGAGTCAGCACCACCGCGGCTCCACCCTGCCCCGGAACCACGCCGTCGGCGCGGGCGTCGAACGGCCGGCACCGCCCCGACGGCGAGAGCACATCACCCGCGGACGCGATGTACCCGGAGGCGCCCGGGACCGCGAGCGAGGCGGCGACGACGATCGCGGCATCGATATCGCCCTGCGCGAGAGCGGAGGCCGCCTGGTGGACGGCCATCAGCGATGAGGAGCACGCGCTCTGGACCGCGAGGGCCGGACCCGTGAGACCGAGCTTCCGCGCCACCCGGGCCGCGGCGAACGCCGGATCGCTGCCCAACAACGCGGGGTAGGGGATGGCGGCGCCGGAGTCCCGGAGCCGAGGGGCCACGCGCCGCAGGAGGTAGGTCGGCGCCGACACCGAGCCGAACGTGCCGACCACGGCCTCCGCGGGGTCCAACCCCGAACTCTGCAGGGCCTCGGCGGCGAGCTTGAGGATCAAGCGGTGCTGCGGGTCGATCAGTTCCGCCTCGCCGCGGGTCAGCCGGAACCTGTCCAGGTCGATCGCGCCGGCATCGCCGATCCGGGTGCCGACGGGGACGTAGCGGGGATCCGCGACATCGGCGGCGGAGGCACCGTCGGCGAGGGCCTCCCGGTCCGGGATCGTCTCGGTCCCGACCCGGCCCGCGCACAGCGAATCCCAGAAGTCGCCGAGGGTGTTGCAACCCGAAAGTCGTACTGCCGCACCGATGATCGCGAGGGCCACTACGGGGACCCTACCGATGCGGCGGCCTTCCGGCGGCGACTACAGCCGGACCGGGTACACCGGCTCCTCGATCTGCGGGTGGATGCGGTCCTCGACGAAGATGCCGTGCCACACCATGAACACGAGAACGGTCCAGATGCGGCGCGAGTGATCCGTGCCGCCCGGCCAGCCCTCGGAGGCCTTCGCCTTGTGCTCGTCGAGCATGGCCAGCACCGCGCGACGGTCGATGAACTCGTCGGTCTGCGAGTCCTCGATCGTCTGGCGCGCCCAGTCGTACAGCTCCGGGCCGGCCAGCCAGTGCCGCAGCGGTACGGGGAAGCCCAGCTTCTTCCGGTGCAGCACGTGCGGCGGGATGATCTCCTCCAGCGCGCGACGCAGCGCGTACTTCGACGTGCCGCCGGCCAGCTTGAGGTCCGCGGGCAGGGTCTCCGCGACGCGGAAGACCTCCTTGTCCAGGAACGGCACGCGCAGCTCGAGCGAGTTGGCCATCGTCATCTTGTCGGCCTTGACCAGGATGTCGCCGCGGAGCCAGGTGAACTGGTCCAGGTGCTGCATCCGCTCCACGGGGCCCCAGCCGCGGGTCTTCGCGTAGATCGGGGCGGTGACGTCCGTGTGGGTCCACTCCGGCCGGAAGTCGCGGAGCACGGCCTGCAGCTGCGCGTCGTTGAACGAGCGCGCGTTGCCGTAGTACCGCTCCTCCAGCGGGATCGACCCGCGCTGCAGCAGCGACTTGCCGCGCTGCCCCTCCGGCATCCGGTCGCCGATCCGGCCGGCCGTCCGCCGCGCCCACGCGGGCAGCCTGTCGAAGGGCGCGAGCGACAGCGGCTCCTTGTAGATGGTGTAGCCGCCGAACAACTCGTCGGCGCCCTCGCCCGAGAGCACCACCTTGACGTGCTTACGGGCCTCCTTGGCCAGGTAGTAGAGGGGCACGAGGGAAGGATCGGCGACGGGGTCGTCGAGGTACCAGACGATGGCGGGGATCGCGTCCCGGAACTCCTCGGGCGAGACGGTCTTGATCACGTGCCGCGCGCCGATCGCCTCGGCCGACTCGGCGGCCACGTCGACCTCGCTGTAGCCCTCGCGCTGGAAACCGGTGGTGATGGTGATGAGGTCCGGGTTGTGCTGGATCGCCAGCGCGGCGACGGCCGTGGAGTCGATGCCGCCCGAGAGGAAGGACCCGACGGTCACGTCGGCGCGCATGTGCATCTTCACCGAGTCGCGCAGCGCATCGGCGATGTCGCGGTACACGGCCTTCGCCTCGGCGGACTCCAGGCCACCGGTCACGGGCTTCACGGGGAAGCGGGGCTCGAAGTAGCGCCTGCCCTCGACCGTGCCGCCCGGCGCGACGGTCGCGTAGCAACCCGACTCGAGCCGGCGGATCCCTCGATGCAGGGACTCGGGCTCGGGCACGTACTGCAGCACCGTGTAGTGCTGCACGGCCCGGGCGTCGACGCCGGGCTCGAGGCCGGCCTCGTCGGCGAGCGCGAGCACCGACTTCTTCTCCGACGAGAAGACGGTGCCCTTCGTCCCGGTGGCGACGTACAGCGGCTTGATGCCGAACGGATCGCGCGCCAGCGTCAGCTCGCGGCGCTCGGTGTCCCAGATCGCGAAGGCGAACATACCGCGCAGGCGGGGGAGGACCCCGTCGATGCCCCAGTGGTGGAAGCCGGCGACGATCGGCTCCCCGTCGCCCTCGGTGCGGAACTCGGCGCCGAACTCCTCGGCGAGCTGCGCCCGGAGCTCCAGGTAGTTGTAGACCTCACCGTTGAAGGTGAGGGCGTACCGCTCGGGGTTCTCCGGCGGGCCCCAGCGCAGCGGCTGGTGCGCGTGCTCGATATCGATGAACGAGAGCCGGTTGAACGTCATAGCCAGGTCGGCGTCGTGCCACGACCGGCCGAACTCGTCCGGACCCCGGTGCCGCATGCACCGGCCGGCCGCGGTCACCGCGTCGACGACGTCGCCCGCGCGTTGGTCGGCGGACAGGAATCCCAGGAGGCCACACACGAGGGACAAGTATGCCTGAACACGAGTGATGGACTGCGACGCGCCATTTGCCGCCCCGGGAGCGTGCACGGGGCCGCGTTGGTCTACGCTGCGTAGTACAAGGGGAACGTGCAGCCCCGGCCGCTAGTTCCCACCCGGGATCACCGGCCGAGCCGAGCCCCGCAGCACTGACCGTGTTTCAGCAGGAAGGCGCGACATTGGCACCCGGAAACAACGCCCACGGTGGGGCCACGTCCTGGCGTAAGCGCCTGGTTCTGGCCGCCGGGCTGGTTGCTGGCATGTTCGCTCTCGCGGGCTGCTCGGCCGACGAGGTGATGCGTTTCGGTTGGCCCGAGGGTGTGACCCCCGAGGCCCGGGACATGACCACTCTGTGGAGCTGGTCCGTGGTGGCCGCCCTGATCATGGGCGTCCTGGTGTGGGGCCTGACCTTCTGGACCATCACCTTCCACCGGCGGAAGGCCGATTCGCCGGACTTCCCGCGGCAGACCGCGTACAACGTGCCGCTCGAGCTGCTGTACACGGCGGTTCCGTTCCTCATCATCGCGGTGCTCTTCTACTTCACCGTGATCGTGCAGACCAAGGTCGAGAAGCTCGAGGACAACCCGGACGTCACGATCGACGTGACCGCGTTCCAGTGGAACTGGCGCTTCGCGTACCGCGAGGTCACCCTCGCCGACGGCACCAAGGTCAGCCTCGAGCGCCCGAACCCGTACGGCCAGCAGCCGGACATCGCGAAGCTCAACGAGGAGGCGGCGAAGGAGAAGGAGGAGACCGGCGAGATCGAGCACCAGCCCGAGCGCGGTCCGAACCACGGCCGCTTCCAGGAGATCCGCGACTACCTGAAGTTCAGCTCCGTCGAGGTCCAGGGCTCCACCGCCGAGATCCCCGTCCTGGTGCTCCCCACCGGTGCGCGCGTGCAGTTCGATCTCGCGTCCGCCGACGTGGTCCACTCCTTCTACGTTCCGCAGTTCGCGTTCAAGCGCGACGTGATGCCGAACCCCAAGGAGAACCACTCGCAGAACAAGTTCCAGATCTCCGAGATCGAGCGCGAGGGTGCCTTCGTCGGCCGGTGCGCCGAGATGTGCGGCGACTACCACTCGATGATGAACTTCGAGATCCGTGCCGTCTCGCCGGACAAGTTCAGCCAGTACGTCAAGGCCCGCCAGAGCGGTAAGGACAACGCCGCGGCGCTCGAGGCGATCGGCGAGCCCGGCGTCTCGACCAGCACGCACCCGTTCGACACCCGTCGCACCGCGTCCCCCGTCAGTGCAGAAGGAGCGAACTGACCCATGAAGGTCGAAGCGAAACTCTTCGAGTTCCTCACGGCGTTCTTCTTCCTCGCCGGGATCATCTACACGGTGGTCACCGCGCTCTGGGGGCCGGGCTACGGCTACGGCGCCGTGGAATGGGTCGGCGTCACCGGGATGTTCCTGACCGGCGGCCTGACGCTGATCGTCGGCACCTACTTCCGGTTCGTCGCCAACCGCGTGGACACCCGTCCCGAGGATTACGAGGACGCGGAGATCTCCGACGGCGCCGGCGAGCTCGGCTTCTTCAGCCCCCATTCGTGGTGGCCGATCCTGCTGTCCGGTGCCGTGGCCGTCGTCGGCTTCTCCGTGGCGCTGCAGCTGTACTGGCTGTGGATCTTCGGCGGCTTCCTCGTCGTCGGTGCGGCGTGGGGCCTCGTCTTCGAGTACCACAAGGGCCCCGAGAAGCACTGAGAGACCGTTCGAGCGGCGCCCGTCCCGGAATTCACCGGGGCGGGCGCCGCTGTTTCGTCGGCGTTCAGCACGCGGCTCCCCACGGGTCGTTCCGCCCTGGTTGCATGCAGCCATGACGCAGGCGAAGTCCGGGCTGTCCGTACGCAAGCTCACCGCCGACGAGATGCGGGGGCGGGGCGCCGACCCCGTCGTTCCCCGTCCCGCCAAGCTGGACTTCACCGCCGCCGAGCCCGACGCCTACGGCGACGGCCCGTACGCGCAACCGGGCCACATCGACGTCGTGGCGACCCCTGAGCGCGCCTACCTCGCCGTGACCACCGAGGGCAGCCCCCGCACCTCGGAGGACTACCGAGTGGCCGCTGAGGCGCTGTTCGCGGCCGCCTACGGCGTCAAGGTGCGCAACAAGGCGCTCGCCCGCAAGGGCGTCGCGGGCGCCGACGACGCGGAGCGCAGCGACTTCCGCGTGCCCCCGCTGGAGCGGCTGCGCGGCGAGCTCAGCGCCCACACCGCTGCGGACGCCTCCTGGACCCTGCTGCTCCGCCGCCCGGACTGGATCGACGACGCCGAAGTGGGCGACGTGCTCGAACACCTCGAGGTCAGCAAGGGACTGAAGAACCTGTCCCGGGTGCGCTGCCTGGACCTGCCGTCGGCGTCGTACCTGCAGACCCGCGTCGACGGGCGCTGGTCGGTCGCGCTCACGCCCACCGCCAAGGTGTTCGGGGTGCAGCTGCGCGAGCGCGGGCTCACCCCCGTCGACGGTCCGCGGCCCTGGCACGAGGTGTGCCTGGGCGAGCCCGGCGCGCCCGTGGGGGAGAACAGCTACCTGCTGCGCCTGCGGCTCGCCTGAGTCAGGCGGGCTCCGTCCCGCCGGCACTCGCTTCGCGGTCCCGGGCCCAGGTGACGTCGTCGCGGCTGCGCCGCTCGCGCAGGACCTCGCCCGCCGATCCGTCGGCCACCCCGAATGCGGTCATCGACGTGACCTCCCACTGCCGCGGCACGCCGAACTCGGCCGCCACGGCGTCCCGGTCGAACGCGCGGAACTGGTGCGCATCGACGCCGATCGCCATCGCCTGCAGGGTCATGTGCGCCACGCGCTCGCCGATCACCGCGTCGGGCCGGAACGTCGCGGGGCTGCGGCGGCGGAGGAGTACGGGGTGGACCGCCGGGGCGGCCGGCACCGGGCAGCGGCTCATGCGTCCCAGTCTCGTCGCACAGACGACTGCGGCCCCTCCCCGGGGTGGGGGGAGGGGCCGCAGTGCGGACTTCGGGCCCTACTCGACGTCGAGCTTGCCGCCGTTGTCCTGGACCTTCTTGATGGCCTCGAGCGCCTTCATCTCGTTCTCGTGATCGCGCTCGGCGTTGGCCTTCTGCTCCTCGATCGGGTCACCGCGGAGGAACGAACCGGTGCCGGGCTGACCGGCCGCACCCAGCTGGTTCGCCTTGGTCGGGACGACCGCGCCCTCGTACGGGAGCGGGACGGCGTGACCGTGATCGTCGACCGGGCCCAGCGGCTGGTGGAGCTCGATGAACTCGCCGTTCGGGCGGCGGACGATGATGCCCGTCTCGATGCCGTGCTCCAGCACCGCGCGGTCGGCGCGCTGCAGGCCGATGCAGAACCGGTAGGTCAGCCAGTACGCGACGGGCGGCAGGATGACCAGGCCGATGCGGCCGATCCACGTCATCGCGTTGAGCGAGATGTGGAACTTCAGCGCGATGATGTCGTTGATGCACGACAGCGTGAGCACGATGTAGAACGACAGCGCCATGGCGCCGATCGCCGTTCGCACCGGCACGTCACGGGGACGCTGCAGGATGTTGTGGTGCGCATCGTCGCCCGTGAGCTTCTTCTCGATCCACGGGTAGCTGAACATCAGGGTGACGATCACGCCGATGATGATCGCCACGAAGGCGGCGCCCGGGACGGTGTGACCCCAGAAGTACAGCTCCCAGGCCGGCCACAGGCGGGCCAGGCCGTCCGTCCACATCATGTAGATGTCGGGCTGCACGCCCGCGGACACCTTCGCCGGATCGTAGGGGCCGATCGTCCACACGGGGTTGATCGTGAAGACGCCCGCCATGACGGCGATGATGCCGAAGGTGGCAGCGAAGTAGGCGCCGGTCTTGACCGCGAAGACGGGGAGGATGCGCACACCCACCACGTTCTCCTCGGTGCGGCCGGGGCCGGCGAACTGCGTGTGCTTCTGGTACCAGACCAGGGCGAGGTGGCCCGCGATGAGCGCCAGGATGATGCCCGGGAACAGCAGGATGTGCAGCACGTACAGGCGGGGGATCAGGAGCTCGCCCGGGAAGTCGCCCCCGAACAGCGCCCAGTGCATCCAGGTGCCGATCACCGGAAGGCCGACGACGATGCCCGACATGGCGGCGCGGACGCCGGTGCCGGAGAGCAGGTCGTCCGGGATCGAGTAGCCGAAGAAGCCCTCGAACATCGCGAGCAGGAGCAGCGCGCAGCCGATGACCCAGTTGGCCTCGCGCGGGCGGCGGAACGCGCCCGTGAAGAAGATGCGGGCCATGTGGATGATGATCGACGCCGCGAACATCAGCGCCGCCCAGTGGTGGATCTGGCGGACGAACAGGCCGCCGCGCACCTCGAACGAGATGTCCAGGGTGGTTGCGTAGGCGCGCGACATCGCGACGCCGTGCAGGGGCTCGTACGCGCCCTCGTAGTGGACCTCCGCCAGCGAGGGGTCGAAGAACAGCGTGAGGTACACACCCGAGATCAGCAGGATCACGAAGCTGTACAGCGCGATCTCGCCCAGCATGAAGGACCAGTGCGTGGGGAAGACCTTGTTGATCTGGCGGCGGATACCGGCCGCGAGGTGGTACCGCGAATCCACCTCGTTGGCCTGGTGCCCGACGCGCTCGCCGAGTGTCGTCATCAGTGCGTCGCCTCCCAGAAGGCCGGTCCGACCTGTTCGATGAAGTCGCCGTTGGCGACCATGTAGCCCTGCTCGTTGACCGAGATCGGCAGCTGCGCGAGGGCACGGGCGGCGGGGCCGAAGACCGGCTTGCCGTACTCGAGCGCGTTGAACTGCGACTGGTGGCAGGGGCAGAGGATGCGGTTCGTCTGCTGCTCGTACAGCGAAGTGGGGCAACCGAAGTGGCTGCACACCTTCGTGTAGGCCCAGTAGTCGCCGAAGTTGAAGCTCTCCTGGCCCTTGCGCTTGATCGCGCGGGCGCTGTCCTCCGGGCGGAGGCGGATGAGCATGACCGGGTTACGGATGCCCTTGAGGCCGTGCAGCAGCTTGAGGCGCGACTCCTCGGTCTCGCCGAAGCCGTCCGACGCACGCCACGGGAAGACGGTCATCATGCCGCCGGCGTCCATGTCCTCCGGCTTGACCAGCTTCACCTTGTACGGATCGCCCACGTCGTTGCGCAGGAACACCGGCTCGTGGTTCTGCTCGCTGCTGAAGTCGTTCTCCAGCGAGTTCCAGTACGGCGACCAACCGGTGTGCCACAGCGGCGACGCCTCGCGCTTGGCCCACGGGTTCTTGACCAGGCCGCCGAGGACGCCGACCGCGGCACCGAGGCCGAGCACGCCCACACCGAAACCGGCCGAGGCCAGGATCATCTTGCGGCGGGGGAGCGTGGAGGTCTCGAGCGCGTCCTTGAACAGGGCGCTCGTGGTCAGCTTGTCGACCTTGGCCGAGCCGCCGGCGTCGTGCCGCTGCTGGACCGCGATCTCCTCGGGGATGAACTTCTTGGTGAACAGCACCGCGCCGACGAACACCGACAGCAGCGAGAGGCCGCAGGTGATGCCGAGCATCGGGGTGTAGAGGGTGTACCACCAGTAGTGGTCGTCCTCCATGCCCTGGTAGTGCCAGGGCCAGAACAGGAACACGCCGAGGAAGGCGAGGGCGAAGACGCCGCCGAGCGTGAACGACACGGCGACCGAGCGCGCAGCGCGCTTCTCGGCGCGGGTGTCGTGCTCGGGCCAGCGCGGCTCGCGGTAGACCAGCTCGACACCGTCGAGGTTGGTACCGAGCTTCACCAGCTCGTCGTGGGACAGGCTGTCCAGTTCGTCGTCCGACGGGACGTTGTTCAACGGCTTGGCGGTCAATTCCTGCTCCCAACCCACATCGCGGCGCCGATGACGGCGATCATCCCGGTGGCCCACATCACCATGCCCTCAGCAGCGGGACCGAATCCGCCGATGGCGCTGCCGCCGGGAGACTGGGTCTCGCCCGCGTTCTTGATGAAGCCGATGATGTTCTTCTTCTCCTCCTGCGACAGCTGGCGGTCCGAGAACTTGGGCATGTTCTGCGGGCCGGTCAGCATCGCGGCGTAGATCTCCTGCTCGTTCGCGGGATCGAGCGGAGGCGCGAACTTACCGCCGGACAGGGCGCCGCCCCGGCCGGTGAAGTTGTGGCACGAGGCGCAGTTCAGGCGGAACAGCTCGGCGCCGGCGCCGAGGTTCTTACCGCGGAGCGACTCCTGGGCGATGACCCGGTTGCCGTTCTCGTCGCGCTTGATCGAGCCGTCCGGGTTGTACTCCCAGACGATCGACGGTCCGCCGCCGATCGACTGGATGTACGCGCCCATGGCGTCGATCTGCTTCGCGTCGAACTTGGCGGGCTTGCGCACGATCTGCGCCGAGTTGACGGTCGCGGGCATGCGGCCCGAGTGCACCTGGAAGTACACCGCCGCGTCGCCCACACCGACCAGGCCGGGGCCGCGGTCCTTGACGCCCTCGAGAGCGGCGCCGTGGCAGCTGATGCAGGACGTCTCGTAGAGACGCTTACCCTCGGCGACCTGGGCGGAATCGTCACCGTCGGCGACCGCGACCTGCGGGGTCGGGCTGAGCACGGTGGCGGCACCTCCGGCGGCCAGGAGGCCGCCCAGCAGCAGGGCGGCGCTGGTCACCTTCCGGCGCATCTTGCGCTGCTTGCGGGCCTTGCTCGCCTCGGCGACGGGGCGCCCGGCACCGTCGGGCTCGCCTCCCTCGCTGGCGGGCTCAAAGTTGGCTGAACTCATCTGCTATCCCTCTGTGATGGCGACTGCTGATGGAAGTGCTTAACGGATGATGTAGATGACGGCGAAGAGGCCGATCCACACCACGTCGACGAAGTGCCAGTAGTAACTGACCACGATCGCCGAGGTCGCCTGAGCGGGCGTGAACTTGGAGACCCGGCTGCGCGCCAGGATGAAGATGAAGGCCACGAGGCCGCCCATCACGTGCAGGCCGTGGAAACCGGTGGCCATGTAGAACACCGAGCCGTACACCGACGAGCTGAGCGTCAGGCCCTCGTGGATCAGCGTCTTGTACTCGTTGAGCTGGCCCAGGATGAAGGCGAAGCCCATCAGGAACGACACGAAGTACCAGATGCGGAACTTGAAGACGTCGCCGCGCTCGGCGGCGAACACACCGAGCTGGCAGGTGACCGACGACAGGATCAGCACGATGGTCGGCGGCAGGGCCGCGGCCAGGCTGATGTTGGCGTCTGCCGGGGGCCAGCCGTTCTCTCCAGCACCGGCTCGGGCCACGAAGTACATGGCGAAGAGCCCGGCGAAGAACATGAGCTCGCTCGACAGCCAGACGATGGTCCCGACGCTGACCATGTTGGGCCGGTTGAGTGAGTGCACGCGCTGGGTGATGGCTGTAGCTGAGGTCGGTGCGGCGCTAGTCACCTCGCAAGTATGACCGGTCGTAGTATCGAATGCCTACCCGGGTCGCAGATTGGGCGCGTCGAATATCGCGGGCAGGCTCAGGGCCTCCCGCCACGTCCGATGAAGTGCCACGTCAAGGACCTTTTCGAGCCGCAGTCCGCTACACCGAAGGGAGCGTTGTCGTGCCCTACGACCTCAACGGGCGCCCCGAGCGCCGACCCCGCCTGCACCGGTTGCTCCGCCGCACCGTCGAAGAGTTAACGCCCGGGGACCCCGGTTTGGTTCCCGTGGCCGAATCGGACGACGACACGGCGGCCGCCTCGGCGGTCCTCGACGCCTCGCCGGGGTTCGATCCGGAGGTGCAGAGCGTGCTCTGGCACCTCCTCGAACTTCCGGACGAATCGGTCACCGAGGTGCTGCGTCTCGTGGCCCAGGACAACTACGAGCGGATGCCCGTCCCCGACGGGCTCGACGGAGCCGGGCGGCTCGCGGTCGCCCGGGTGCAGCGGGTCGACGCGCTGCACGTCTCGCAGGAGCGCTCGCGGATGGCCGGCGTCACCGCCCGGCACGGCGGGCGGGCGCTCCGCTGGCGGGTGCTCCAGATACCCGGTTGATCGCCCCGATTACGCTATGGCCATGGATTGGCCCACGGTTCTCACCGAGCTCACCTCCCAGCGCGACCTGAGCGTGGAGCAGGCGCAGTGGGCCATGGGCGAGATCATGAGCGACGGTGCCACCCCGTCGCAGATCTCCGCGTTCGGCGTCGCCATGAAGATGAAGGGCCCGTCGCCGGTCGAGGTGCGCGCCCTGGCCGACGTGATGCTGTCGCTGACCACCCCGGTGCCGTTCGAGGGCCGCGCCGTCGACATCGTCGGCACCGGCGGTGACCGCTCGCACTCCGTGAACATCTCCACGATGAGTTCGATCGTGGTGGCGGCCGCCGGGGTGCCGGTGCTCAAGCACGGCAACCGGGCCGCGTCGTCGAAGTCCGGCGGCGCCGACTGCCTCGAGGCGCTCGGCGTCGCGATCGGGCTCGACGCGGACGGCGTCGCGCGCACGACCGCCGAACTGGGAATCGGCTTCTGCCTCGCCTCCGTCTTCCACTCCGGCCTCCGGTTCGCGGGCGCCACCCGCAAGGAGATCGGCATCCCGACCGTGTTCAACGTGCTCGGCCCGCTCACCAACCCGGGCCGCCCGTCCGCCGGGCTCGTCGGCTGCGCCTTCCCCGACCTCGCGCCCGTCGTGGCGCAGGCCTTCGCGGACCGCGGCGGCCAGGACCACGTCATCGTCGTCCGCGGCGACGACGGCCTCGACGAGTTGACCACCACGTCGACCACGACGGTGTGGCGCGTCCAGGAGGAGGGCGTCGGCGTCGAATCCGTCGACCCCACCCGGCTCGGTCTCGCCCGCGTGTCGCTCGACCAACTGCGCGGCGGCGACGCGGCCGCGAACGCCGCCATCGCGCGGACCTTCCTGGCCGGCGAGCCCGGCCCGGTGCGCGACGCCGTGCTGCTCAACTCCGCCGGCGCCGTGGCCGCCTACGAGGGGCTCGTGGCGGGGGAGACCGTCGAGGACTCGCTGGCGGCGCACCTGCCGCGGGTCGCGGAGGCCGTGGACTCCGGCGCGGCGGCCGCGCTGCTCGACAAGTGGGTCGGCCTGAGCCGGGAGATCGCGGGCGCGTGAGCGACGACGATCCGGGCCTCGCCCGCATGCGAGCGGACGCCGAGGCCCGCGGGCTGCCGGTGACGGTGCGCGCCCGGCCCGCCGCCCGCAGCCTCCCGGAGGCCGCCGAACTGATGGGGATGGCACCGTCGAACCTGGTGAAGTCCCTGGTCGTGCGACGGGGCGAGGGCGAGTACCTGTTCGCCCTGGTGCCCGGCGACCGGTCGATCGCCTGGCCCAAGCTGCGCGCGGTGATCGGGGTGAACCGGCTCGCGATGCCGCCCGCCGGCGAGGCGCTCGAGGCCACCGGATACGAGCGCGGGACCATCACGCCCGTCGGCGCCCGGGGTGATTGGCCGGTGTACGTCGACACCCGGATCCCGGGAGGGACAGTCGCGCTCGGCGCCGGCGCACACGGCTACAGCGCGGTCATGGAGGCCGACGACCTGGTGGCCGCGTACGGCGCGATCGTCGCCGACATCGCCGATTGACGGCGGCCGGCGGACCCGCGCGAAACGCGCGGGAGTGGAAAGTATGCACACAAATCCCGTTCCGCCGGATCGGGCGCGCGGGCTCCCTAGACTCCGCATGGTGAGTGCCCGAACCGTTTCCCCGCAGATCGCCCGCTCCTGGCTCCTCGTGCCGGCCTCGCACCCCGAGGACTTCTCCAAGGCGCAGGCCAGTGAGGCCGACGCCGTGATCATCGACCTCGAGGACGCCGTCGCCGCCAACGACAAGAGGCAGGCCCGGGCCGACACCGTCGAATGGCTCACCACGGGGCACCGCGCCTGGGTGCGCATCAACGACGCGTCGAGCGATTTCTGGAGCGAGGACTGCGCCGCCCTCAAACAGTGCGAGGGGCTCGAGGGCGTCATGCTCGCGAAATCCGAATCGTCCAGTCACCTCGACGACACCGCGGACCGGCTGCCCGACGGTACGCGGATCCTCGCCCTCGTGGAGACGGCGCGCGGGATGCAGAACGTCGCGCAGATCGCGTCCGCGCCATCGACCTTCCGGATCGCCTTCGGCACCGGCGATTTCAAGCGGGACACCGCGGCCGGCGACGATCCGGTGGCGCTGCTGTACGCCCGCTCGCAGCTGGTGATCGCCTCCCGCGCGGCCCGGCTGCCCGCGCCGATCGACGGGCCGACCCTCAACATCGCGCACCTGCCGACGGGCACCGCGCACGCCAAGGAGATGGGGATGTCGGGCAAGCTCTGCCTCACGCCCGACCACGCCGCGGTGATCAACGAGGGGCTCAGCCCCGCCGAGAACGAGATCGCCTGGGCGCACGGGTTCATCGCGGCGTTCGAGCAGTCCGGCGGCAAGATCACCGACGGCTCCGATCTGCCGCGGCTGGCCCGCGCGCAGAAGATCGTGCAGCAGGCCGAGGACTTCGGTATCGAGGTGGACGCCGCCGAGGTCAGTCACAGCGGGTACTGACCCCGGCCCGGCAACGCCCGGGGCGGTCAGTTGCCGATGTCGAAGCCCGCGTCGACGTCCGCCGACGCGTACTCGCGGAAGGCGATGTGCGTAGAGGTGCTGACCACGCCGTCGAGGCGGTTGATCTTCTCGGTCACCACCGCGGCGATCTGATCGTGTTCGCGCACACGCACCTTCGCGATGAGGTCGATGTCTCCGGCGCACGAGTACACCTCGGAGACCCCGTCGATGTTCGCGACTTCCTGCGCGGTCTCGGGGATGCGGTGCACGTTCGCGTTGATGAGGACGATCGCGGTGATCACTGCGGGGCCTTTCGATTGCGGAGCTCACGCGGCGTGCGTGGTTCCCTCACTGTATTGCCTGTCCCGGTCGCGCGGATGCGCCGCGGCCGCACGCGCGTCCCGGCCGGCGGTGACGGCCCGGTCCGCCCATGCGAGCCACGGGCCCGCGCCGCAGGCCGGCTCGGCCCACTCGCCCTGCACGTCCACGATGCGGGTGCCGGGCCGCAGCGCCCACCGGCGCAGCAGGGAGGCCTCCTCGGGGCTCGCGCCGTGCAGTGTGTCGGCCGGGAAAAGCGTCTCCGGGACGTCGGGGGTCGACGGTGCGTTCGCCTCGTACGCCGTCTCCGCGCCGGCCCGGAGCCGGTCGAACACCGGCATCGGCGGCACCCCGCGCGGCGCCGTCCCGGCGGCCGCGAGGCGGCCGTGCCGCACGATCGAGAGCTCCCAGCCGCCGGCACCGTCGGGGTGCGCGAGCGAGAGCTCGGGCAGATCCGCGAACGCGAGCAGTGCGTGCGTGCGGGCGACAGACTCCACGAGCCGCGCCGTGCGGTCCCGTAACCGTGCGGCGGATTCGAAGAACTCCCGCTCGACGAGCGACTCCAGCCGGAGGTGCAGCGCCGCGAACACGTCCGGCGACCGGCCGGTGAGCGCCTCCGCCGCGTGCTCGGCCCGCCGCCGGTACAGGCCCGCGGGCTCGGGGACCGCGACGGCCGCGTGGCACCCGCCGAGGGGGCGCGCACCGTCGGGTCCCAGGGCGCACGCGTGCGCGGCCCCGGCCCGCAACTTCGACGTGCACGTCCGGAGGCCGCAGGCCTCGGCGAGGAGGTCGGCGACGTCCGCGGCGTCGGTGCGGGAGCGGATCGGGCCCAGACAGGGCGCGCCCGAAGGCGCCGCCCGGCGCACCACGAGCCGGGGGAACGGCTCGGCGGTGAGGTGGATCCACCAGCCGCGCTTGGGGTACTTGGACCGGCGGTTGTACGGGGGAGTGTGCGCCGCGATGAGCCGGAGCTCGCGCGCCGCGGCCTCGAGCGCGTGCGCGCACTCGACGTGATCGACCCGCTCCGCGAGCCCCACCATCTCCTTGATCCGGCCGCGCGTCTCCCCGGAGGTGAAGTAGCTGCGGACCCGGCGCCGCAGGTTGCCCGACGTGCCCACGTAGAGCACCTCGTTCCCGGGGCCGCGGAACAGGTAGACGCCCGGGCGCTCCGGCAGCGGATCCGCGAGGGAGCGCTTGGCCCGCTGCTGCGGGGTGACGGCGGGCAGGTACCCGCGCAGCTCCGCGAGCGTGCGGATGCCGAGGTTGCCCACACGGCCGATCAGCCCGTGCAGCACGTCCACGGTGGCCCTGGCGTCCTCCAACGCCCGGTGGTTGGGCGTGGTGTCCGCGCGGAACAACCGCGCCAGCTCGCTCAGCTTCACCGACGGGGCCTCGTCCCGGGTGAGCACGCGGCGCGCGAGCTGCACGGTGCACAGCGACTGCGGCTTCGGCCACGGCGTCCCGGTGGACGCGGCGGCGGCGCGGAGGAAACCGAGGTCGAACCGCGCGTTGTGCGCCACCAGGACCGCGCCGTGCGCGAACTCGAGGAACGAGGGGAGGACCGAGGCGATGGTCGGGGCCCCGGTGACCATCGCGGTGGTGATGCCCGTGAGGTGCGTGATGTGCGGCGCGATGCCGCAGCCGGGGTCGACCAGCGTGGCGAACTCGCCCAGCACCTCGCCGCCGCGCACCTTCACCGCGCCGATCTCCGTGATCGCGTCCCCGTTCCTCGGGGAGCCGCCCGTGGTCTCCAGATCCACCACGACGAACGTCACGTCGCGGAGGTCCGGGTCCGTGGCGCCGTTCTCGCAGTCGTCGAGGGTGAGCTGCATGGGGCGAACGTACGGCGGAGCACTGACAGATTCCGGCGCGGAATCGAACGTGCTCGCGAGAGAACTTGTCGGTGGGCCCGCCTAGCGTCGCCGTCGACGAGGGCGACACCGCGCCTCGACGACGAATCGAGAGAGGTAACGCCGCCATGACACTGCACGTCGACTGCTCGACCTGCCCCGGCGCGCCCCGCGCCTGCGGCGACTGCTCGGTGGGCCTCCTGCTGGGGCCGGTCCTGAGCGTCGCGCCGCCCCCGCGGCCGGTCACGGAACACCCCGAGCCGGGTCTCAACGACGCCATCGCGACATTCGCGGGCGCAGGAATGTTGCCTGGATTACGTGTGGTGCCTGACCAGGAGAAACGCGCCGGATGAAACCGGGCGATCCGGGCGATTCGGGTCGTTGTCGGCGCGTCCGGCTAGACAGGCGCGTTTCCGTTTCGTAATCTTTCCGAGACCTTGTGGAGGAGCCCGGGCCGAAATCCGTCCCGTCTCCCGAGGTCACCGCCTAAGGGGCCACACGGCCCCGCCGGGGACCCACACGCAGTATCCGGGGTGAATCGCCGGAGGTCTCGACCTCCGGGGTAGGGCATCTTCCTCGCCCGAACCCGTCAGCTAACTCGGTCGGCGGTCAGGAAGACATTAGGAGACTCCCTTCGTGGCGAAACACCGACTTCAGCCGCAGCCGAGCCGTGGCGCGACCGCAGCACGCGGCGCCCTGGCAGCTGGCGCAGTCACCATCGGTACTCTCGCGGCTCCGGCCGCCACCGCACTCGCGGCTCCGGCGCCCGCGCCCGCTCCCGGCCAGCCGGCGCTGAAGGCCAAGCCCGCGCCGCAGGTCAAGCCGGCGAACGTCGCCCCCAAGGCGAAGCCCGCCCCGGGTGTGAAGCCGGCTCCCGGCGTCAAGCCCGCGCCGGGTGTGCAGCCCGCGCCGGCGGGCCAGCCCGTGGCGTCGCACAGCAACGCCGCACGCCCGAACGTGATCGGCGGTGTGTCGATCGCCCCGCGTCCGGGCCAGACCACGGTCGCCGGCGCGCAGGCCGGCGGAGCGAAGGCGCAGGCCGTGCAGGCCGCGCTCTCGCGGACCGGTATGCCCTACTCGTACGGCTCCGCCGGGCCGACCGCGTTCGACTGCTCCGGCCTCGTCTACTGGTCGATGAAGCAGGCGGGCATCTCGGTGCCGCGTGACAGCTACGGCCAGCTCGGTGGCGGCCGCTCGGTCTCGGTCAAGGACCTGCAGCCCGGCGATGTCGTCATCTACAACGGCGGCAGCCACGCCGCGGTGTACATCGGCGGCGGCAAGGTCGTCCACTCGGTGAACTACGGCGTCCCCGTCAAGGTGAGCCCGCTCAACGAGATGTCGGTTTACGCTGCTCGTCGCTACTGACGTATTCTGGGCCGGGTTGCGATAGCAACCGCGTCCGCAACCTCTCGTCGACGTCAGGCCTGGAAGGACCCCAACGCTCGTGCCCCCGTTCAGTTCCGCTCGCGCCCTCGCTCGGCGCGGCGTCGTCGCCTCGTCCGCACTCGCCGTCGTCGCGGGATTGACCGTGGTCGGGAGCGCGACGGCGGACCCGGACAACGCGGACGCGGCGCTCAAGCAGTACAAGGCGCTGTCGGAGCAGGCGTCGGCCACGAACGAGGCCGCGAAGGCCGCGCAGGACGACGCCGAGAAGGCCGGGGCCGCGAAGCGCGCCGCGGACTCGACCCTCGTCGCCGCGAAGCGCGAGGTGTCGTCCGTCGCCGGCCGTCGCGCCCAGCTGCAGCCGCGGGTCGACGCGGTGGTCAAGGCCAACTACATGGGCGCGCGGACCAACCGCACCTACGCCCTGCTGGTCAGCGACTCGCCGCAGCAGATGCTGGACCAGATGTCGACGCTCGATTTCGTCAACCGCGACGTGGTCGCCACCGTCGACGAGTTCAAGAAGGCCAAGTCGGCCGCGGATTCCGCGGAGAAGCGCGCGTCCGACGCCGCGACCGCCGCGGACAACGCCAAGAACGACGCCGAGAAGAAGAGCTCGGACCTGCGCGAGAAGAAGTCCCGTCTCGCGTCCGAGGTCGCGCGCATCAAGGCGATCTACGACCGGCTCACCGGCGCCCAGCGCGGCAGCCTGGTCGGCCCGGACGTCCCGTTCGACCCCAGCAAGGTGCCGGCGGGCAGCTCCCCGGGGCTCGTCGCCGTGCGCGCCGCCCTCACCCGCGTCGGCATGCCCTACGCCTGGGGCGGCACGGGCCCCGGCCAGTTCGACTGCTCGGGCCTCACGTCGTGGGCGTTCAAGCAGGGCGGGAAGTCGCTGCCGCGCACATCGCAGGCGCAGCTGTCGGGTGGACAGCAGGTTTCGCGGGGCGATCTGCAGCCGGGCGACATCATCGTCTACTACCCGGGCGCCACCCACGTCGGCATGTACGTGGGCGACGGCAAGGTGGTGCACGCCTCCACGTACGGCGTTCCCGTGCAGGTGGTTCCGCTCGATTCGGCGGGCCCGTTCAACTCGGCCGTCCGCTTCTAGCGCCCGCCGCGCGAGGGACCGTCGCCGAGGCGGGCACCGCGCACCGTCGACCCCCGTCCGATGCCATCGCAAGGGCGATAGCATGAGCCCATGCCGGGCCTCCTCCTGAATCCGTCCACCGCCGACTACGCGCACTTCGACGCCGAGACCCGGCGGCTCCTGCGGGCCACCGTCGAGTTCTTCGAGTCGTACGGCAAGGAGCGACTGCTGCGCGCCGATCTCGAGGCCGAGTGGGTCGCGGACTTCCTCGAGTTCGAGAAGCGCGAGAAGCTGTTCGCCACGTTCCTCACGCCCGCGGCCTACGCCGCCGGGGACCCGAACCGCCGCTGGGATGCCGCCCGCAACGCCGCGCTGAGCGAGATCTTCGGCTTCTACGGGCTCTCCTACTGGTACGCGGAGCAGGTCACCATCCTCGGCCTCGGGCCGATCTGGATGAGCGACAACGAGATCGCCAAGCAGAAGGCGGCGCAGCAGCTCGTCGACGGCGAGGTGATGGCCTTCGGGCTGTCCGAGCGCGCCCACGGTGCCGACGTCTACAGCACCGACATGGTGCTCACCCCCACCGGGGACGGCGGCTTCACCGCCTCGGGCACCAAGTACTACATCGGCAACGGCAACGTCGCCGGGATGGTCTCGGTGTTCGGCCGGCGCGCCGACGTGGAGGGGCCCGACGCGTACGTCTTCTTCGCGGCCGACAGTCGGCATCCCGCGTACCGGCTCATCGACAACGTGGTGCACGGCCAGATGTTCGTCTCGACCTTCGAGCTCGTCGACTACCCCGTGACCGCCGACGACGTGCTGCACACCGGGCCGGACGCCTTCGCGGCCGCGCTCAACACCGTCAACGTGGGCAAGTTCAACCTGTGCCACGGCTCGATCGGCATGTGCGAGCACGCCTTCTACGAGGCGATCACCCACTCCAACAACCGGATCCTGTACGGCGACCCGGTCACCGACTTCAGCCACGTGCGCGGCAACTTCGTCGACGCCTACGCACGCATGGTCGCGATGAAGCTGTTCAGCGACCGGTCCGTGGACTACTTCCGCAGCGCCAGCCGCGAGGACCGCCGGTACCTGCTGTTCAACCCGATGACCAAGTCCAAGGTGACCTCCGAGGGCGAGAAGGTGATGACGCTCCTGCTGGACGTGGTCGCCGCCAAGGGCTACGAGAAGACCACGTACTTCCACCAGGCGAACCGGTTCATCGGCTGGCTGCCGCGGCTCGAGGGCACCGTGCACGTGAACGTGGCGCAGATCCTCAAGTTCATGCCCAACTACCTGCTGAACCCGGCGGACTACCCCGAGATCGGGACCCGCCTCGAGGCCGGCGACGACGCGTTCTTCTTCGCCCAGGGCTCACTCGGGGGCGCGAGCAAGGTGCGGTTCGCCGACTGGACGAGCGCGTACGAGGCGCACGCCGACGTCCCGAACGTCGCCGTGTTCTACGAGCAGGCGCAGGCGCTGCGCACCTTCCTGCAGACCGCGGCGCCGAGCCCGGAACAGGCCAAGGACCTCGACTTCGTGCTCGACGTGGGGCACCTGTTCTCGCTCGTCGTGTACGGCCAGCTCATCCTGGAGCAGGCCGATCTCACCGGGCTCGACCGGGACGTGCTCGCCCGCATCTTCGACGTGCTCATCCGCGACTTCTCCGGCTACGCGGTGGGCTTGTACGGCAAGGCGTCCGCGACCGAGGCGCAGCAGCAGTGGGCGCTCGGGGCGGTCCGCCGCCCGGTGGCCGACGCCGAGGCTTTCGATCGGGTCTGGCAGCAGGTCGCGGCGTACGACGGCGCGTACGAGATGCGGCCCTGACGGGGCGTCCCGCGGGGGTGTGACGGGGCGGGCGCCGCCCCGCCAGTACGGTTGACCCCATGCCGCGCACGCTGCTGGTCACCAACGACTTCCCGCCCCGCCCCGGCGGGATCCAGACCTACCTCCAGGCGTTCGTGCGGCAACTGCCCGCCGACGAGCTGGTCGTCTACGCGTCGCGCTGGCGCGGCAGCGAGGAGTACGACGCGGCGCAGCCGTTCGAGGTCGTGCGCCATCCCACGTCGCTGCTGCTGCCGACTCCCGACGCGTTCGGCCGCGCCCGCGACCTCGTGCGGTCCCGCGACATCGAGACCGTGTGGTTCGGCGCCGCCGCGCCGCTGGCGCTGCTCGGGCAGCCGCTCACGGAGGCCGGGGCACTGCACACCGTCGCGTCCACGCACGGCCACGAGGTCGGCTGGTCGATGACGCCGCCGTCGCGGGCCTGCCTGCGCCGGATCGGCGACACCACGGACGTGGTGACCTACGTCAGCAAGTACACGCGCGGCAGGTTCAGCGCGGCGTTCGGGCGGCACGCCGCCCTGGAGCACCTCCCGCCCGGGGTGGACACCGACGCCTTCAAGCCCGACGACGGTGCGCGGTCCGAACTGCGCGCCCGGTACGGGCTGGGCGAGGACGAGCCCGTCGTGCTGTGCCTGTCGCGGCTCGTGCCGCGCAAGGGGCAGGACATGCTGATCCGGGCGCTGCCGCGGATCCGGTCGACGGTGCCCGGCGCGAAGCTGGTGATCGTGGGCGGCGGCCCGTATGCGGAGACCCTGCACACGCTCGCGCGGCAGTCAGGCGTCGACGAGGCCGTGATCTTCACCGGCGGAGTGGCCGCCGACGAGCTGGCGTCGCACCACAACCTCGGCGACGTGTTCGCCATGCCCTGCCGCACCCGCGGCGCCGGGCTCGACGTGGAGGGCCTCGGCATCGTCTTCCTCGAGGCGTCAGCGACCGGGAAGCCCGTCGTCGCAGGCGATTCCGGCGGCGCCCCGGAGACGGTGTGGGAGGGGGAGTCCGGTCACGTGGTGCCGGGCCGCGACGTGGAGGCCATCGCCGACGCCGTCGCGGGCCTGCTCGCCGACCCCGACCGCGCCGCCGCGATGGGAGCCCGCGGGCGCGAGCTGGTCGGAGAGCACTTCAACTGGCGCCGCCTGGGCCACCGCCTCCAGACCCTGCTCAACCCTTACTGAATCGACTGAACCGCCGTCGAGTCGGGGATCCTCGGTGCGTTCCTGCGGTGACACGCCGACGGGCGGCCGCGGGAACGCACCGAAGATCGGGAGGCGGCGCTACTTCGCGTACATGGCGGCGATGTCGTCGGCGTACTTCTCCGTCACGACGTTCCGCTTCACCTTCATGGTCGGCGTCATCTCACCGGTCTCCTCCGAGAAGTCGTCGGGGAGGATGCGCACCTTCTTGATCGCCTCGGCGTGCGAGACGGTCTCGTTCGCGGCGGCGACGGCCCTGTCGACCTCGCCCTTGAGGTCGGCGTCGTCGCGGAGGTCGGCGACGGTGGCCGATTCCGGCTTGCCGTTCGCGGACTTCCACTGCGGGAAGGCCTCCGGGTCGATGGTGACGAGGGCGGCGATGTAGGGCTGCGCGTCGCCCACGACCATCGCCTGCGAGATGAGCGGGTTGGCCCGCAGGGCGTCCTCGAGGCCGGCGGGGGAGACGTTCTTGCCGCCCGCGGTCACGATGAGCTCCTTCTTACGGCCGGTGATCGAGAGGAAGCCGTCCTCGTCGATCGACCCGAGGTCGCCCGTGTGGAACCAGCCGTCCTCGAGCGCGGCGCCGGTGGCCTCCTCGTTCTGCCAGTAGCCGCGGAACACCACGGACCCCTTGAGCAGGATCTCGCCGTCCTCGGCGATCTTGGCGGCCTGCCCCGCGAGGGGCCGACCGACGGTGCCGATCCGCTGCGCGCCCTCCACGTTCACCGTGATCGCGGCGGTCGACTCCGTGAGGCCGTACCCCTCCATCACGGTGACGCCGACGCCGCGGAAGAAGTGCCCGAGACGCGCTCCCAGCGGCGCGCCGCCCGAGATGGCCACCTTGCAGTTCCCGCCCAGCGCCGATTTGAGCTTGCCGTAGACCAGCTTGTCGAAGACGGCGTGCTTGGCCTTGAGCAGCAGGCCCGGGCCGCCCTTGTCGAGCGACTCGCTGTACTCGATCGCCGTCTGCACCGCGGCCTCGAAGATCTTGCCCTTGCCGCCGTCCACGGCGCTCTGCTGCGCGGACGCGAAGACCTTCTCGAACACCCGGGGAACCGAGAGGATCAGCGTCGGCTGGAAGACGGCGAACTGCGGCACCAGGTTCCGGGTGTCGTTGAAGTGGCCGACCACCGCGCCGCCCTTGAAGCAGGCGATGTTCACCGCGCGGGCCAGCACGTGCGCCAGCGGCAGGAACATGACGTTGGAGCCGCCGCGGATCGCGTCGCCGAACGGCGAGCCCAGGATCGCCTCGGCCTCGCTCATGAGGTTGGTGTGCGTGAGCTCGCAGCCCTTCGGTCGGCCCGTGGTCCCCGACGTGTAGATCAGGGTGGCCAGATCGTCGGCCTTCACGCCCGCGCGGCCGGCGTGCACCTGCTCCTCGGTCACGTCCGCGCCCTCGGCGGTGAGGGCCGCGATCGCGCCCTGCTCGCCCTCCGCCGGGTCGATCCGCAGCACCCGCTTCACGTTGTGCAGGTCGCTCAGCTCGTCCACCTCGGCGGCCTGCTTCGGCCCCTCGATGACCATGAGCACGGCGTCGGAATCCTTGAGGATCCAGTCGATCTGGCCGGAGCTGCTGGTCTCGTACACCGGGACGGTGACCGCGCCGACGGCCCAGATCGCGAAGTCGACGACCGGCCACTCGTAGCGGGTGGAGGAGATCAGCGCGACGCGGTCCCCGGGCTGCACGCCCTGCGCGACGAGCCCCTTCGCGACGCCCAGGATCTCCTCCGCGTACTGCGCGGAGGTGACCGGCTGCCACGCGTCACCGACCAGCCGCTTGACCCGGACGCTCTGCGGGTCGGTCCGGGCGACGTCGAAGACGACGTCGACCGTCGACGAGTCCGGGTCGATGGTGAAGTTGGCGGGAACACTGATCTCGCGCACGAATCCTCCGGGTCGCGTTCGGTGATTTTGTGGTGAACCTTACACCGGGCGAAATCGGTCCCGGAGTGCGACGGCGAGGCCCTGACGGACCCGGCACGGACCATGGAGCCGCGCGATGTGTGAAGCTTATGAGGTGAGCACCATCCAAGTGGCCGACGTCGCATTCGTCGCCGCCCACCCGAGTGCCGTGGCCGCCGCGATGGCGGGCGCGCAGCGGTGGCGCGGTTGGTTCCCCGATCTGCGCCTGACCGTCACCGAGGACCGGGGCGACCTGGGTATCCGGTGGAAGGTCGAGGGCCCCGTCACCGGGACGTCCGAGTTCTGGATCGAACCGCACCTGGACGGCTCCCTGCTGCACTACTTCCTGCACGCCGAGCCCGCGAAGCCGATGACGCCCGAGCAGATCGTGGCCGAGGTCGGCGAGCGCCGCGTCCGCGGCCACGACGTGATGTTCGACGTGAAGTTCACCGCCGAGGACGGCAGGGTTCTCGGCGGCCCGGCAGCGCCGCCGGTCGGGGAGGTGGAGCGTGTCTGACGCGGACCGCACCCGCGAATCGATCGTGATCGCCGCACCGGCGGACACGATCATGGACGCGATCTCGGCGTTCGACCGGTACCCGGAGTGGGTCTCCGCCGCCCGCGAGGTCACCGTCCTCGACACCACCGACGACGGCCGGCCCCAGCGCGTCCGGTTCGTGCTCGAGGAGGGATTCCTCCGCGACACCTACGAACTCGAGTACACCTGGGAGCCCGGCGGCCGCTCCGTCGAATGGGAGCTCGCCGCGAGCACCCTGCAGAGCACCCAGCACGGCCGGTACGACCTGACGCCCACGGCCGACGGCACGGGCACCACCGTGACCTACACGCTCGAGGTCACGCTGCAGATCCCGATGCTGGGAATGCTGCGCCGCAAGGCGGAGAAGGCGATCACCGACACGGCGCTCAAGGAGCTCAAGCGCCACGTCGAGGGCGAGCGGGCGGCCGGATCCTGATGCCCGGGGACGCCGCGACCCGCGTACTGCTGGTGGCCGGCGCCGGGGGATCGGGCAGGACCACGGTGTCGGCGTCCCTCGCCGCCCGGGCCGCGGCGCGCGGCCGCACCCTGCTGGTCACCGTCGGGCGGGTGGTGGACCCCCTCGTCGCCGACGGTGCCGGCCCGTTCGACCACGTCCACCTCAACCCCGTCGAGCTGCTCGCATCGTGGTGGGGCACACTCTCGTCGACCGTCCGGGCCGGACGGGGCGCGGCGGAGGGCGACGGCGGACCGTCGGGCTTCGACCCGTTCGTGCTCGAACCGCCCGAGTTGACCGGGCTCGCGGACGCCGAGCACCTGCTGACGCTGCGCGCGATCCGCGGGCACGTGGACTCGGGGGAGTACCGCACCGTCGTCGTGGACGGGCCGGGGTTCGACGCCCTGGCCGCCCTGCTCACCGCGCCGGCGTCACTCGCCGCGTACCTGGAGCGGGTGTGGCCGCGGCACGTGCGGCTCGCGGGCTCCGCGTCCGGGCCGGTGGCGGGGACGCTGGCGGCCCTGCTGCTCGCCGAGCCGCTCGCCGGGACCGCCGAGGCGCTCGCGACGTTCGTGGCCGACCGGTCCGCCCTGGAGATCGTCTACGTGCTCACCGGCGACGGCGGCCGGCCCGCCCGCGCCCGGCACGAGCTCGCGGCCCTGGAAGTGCTCGGGATGCGGCCGGTGGCGCTGGTGCTGAACCGGCTCATCGACGTCGACGACCGGTTCGCGCTCGACCTGCCGCACCCCGCGGTGCGGTACGTCGGCGCGCACGTCGCGGCGCAGGACGACGCCCGCGAGGCCGTCGCCGAGCTGGCCGCCGAGCTGGGCCGCCCCGTGCTCGAGCTGGCCGAGGCGGCGGAGCCCCTCACCGGGCTCCCCGGCGCCGCGGCCCTGGCCTGGGACCCCGGACCCGTGCTCGACGGTGCGCCCGAGCCGACCCCGGTGCCCGAGGTGCGGCGCGCCGGCGGGGAGGGCCTGGACGCGCGGTACGACTGGGCGATCGCGCTGCCGCTGGTGGACCCCGCGACGATCGGCCTCGGCCGCGTCGAGGAGGATCTGGTGGTCGATGCGCAGGGTGTGCGGCGCCGGATGCGGCTACCGTCTGTATTGCGCCGCTGCGTCGTTGCGGGTGCCACGTACACGGAAGGGGAGTTGCGCGTGAGTTTCGCCCCGGATCCGGAGGTGTGGCCGAATGCCCGATGACCCCTCCGAGGAGTTCCTCGCCGCGGCCACGCGGCTGTTCGAGACCGCCCGCCCGTGGATCGCGGCGGGCCTCGCCGAGCACGCCGCGCACCCCGACGGCGCCCCCGGCGGCTGCCGGTTGTGCGCGCTGAACGGTGCCGTCGCCCGGAACCTGGAGCCGTTCGCGGCCGAGGCCTCGAAATCCTTCGGGCATTTCGCCGACGAGGTGCTCACCGACCTGCTGCGGCTCGCCGAGGAACTGCTCGGCGCTGCCCGCGTCACCTTCGCCGCGGTCGCCGCCGACTACCTGTCGACGGTGCGCGGCGAGGCGCCCGAGTCGTCCGCCGCGCCCGCGGACAGCGCCGCGCCTCCGTCGTCGCAGACGAACGGGTACGAGCGCATCGACATCCGCCTCGCCGAGGATCTGGAGGAAGCCGGGGAATGACCCTCACGATCGGCATCGACATCGGCGGCACCTCGGTGCGCGCGGGCGTGGTCACGGACGACGGGACCATCGTCGACACGGCCCGCGCGGAGACCCCGCGCAGCGCCCCCGCCCTCGAGCGCTGCCTCGACCGCGTGGTGCAGGAGCTGTGCGTGGAGCACGACGTGCGGGCCGTGGGCCTCGCCGTCGCCGGGTTCCTCGACCCCGCGCGGGAAACGGTGTGTTTCGCGCCGCACCTGCCGTGGCGCGACGCCAACGTGCCCGCCGAGATGACCGAGCGGGTGGGGCTGCCCGTCGTGATGGAACACGACGCCAACTCCGCCGCCTGGGCCGAGTACGAGTTCGGCGGCGCCAAACGCAGCAAGGTCACGTGCGTGGTCGCGCTCGGCACGGGCATCGGCGCCGGGCTGCTCATCGACGGTGAGCTGTACCGCGGTGCGTTCGGCGTGGCCCCGGAACTCGGCCACCTCCAGGTGGTGCCCGACGGGCGGCCGTGCGACTGCGGCAAGCGCGGCTGCTGGGAGCGCTACTGCAGCGGTACCGCGCTCGTCGAGACGGCGATAGACCTGATGGGCCCCAAGGGTTCCCGCGGCGTCCTGCTCGCCCGCGAGCTGGCCGAGGACCCGGGCTCGCTCACCGGCCGGAAGGTGGCCGCGGCCGCCGAGGCGGGGGACCCCGTCGCGCAGGAGGCCGTGGGAGAACTGGCGCGCTGGCTGGGCGTGGGGCTGGCGATGGTGAGCGACGTCTTCGATCCGGACCTCATCGTGCTGTCCGGTGGCGTGGGCGCCTCGTCGCGCCTGTTCCTCGACGACGCGCGGGACCACTACGCGCGGATGATGACCGGCGCGACGTACCGGCGTAAGCCGCGCATCCGCGCCACCGAGCTGGGCGAGCGCGCCGGCATGCTGGGCGCCGCGGCGCTCGCCCGCGGAGCCGTGCCCGTCGGCTGAACCGGGCGGGATCCCCCGGCGACATCCGCGCACCCTCGGTAGAGTGAGGCCCAGCACGTCAGGTCGCGACTGGGAGCTGGACGACATGTGGTGGATGGTCTTCAAATGGGTCCTCATCGGGCCGTTCCTGCGCCTGCTCGGGCGCCCGCGAGTGGTGGGCGTCGAGAACCTGCCGAAGGACGGGCCGGCGATCCTCGCCAGTAACCACCTGGCCGTCATGGACTCGTTCTTCCTGCCGCTCATGGTGCCCCGGCCCATCAAGTTCCTCGCCAAGAGCGAGTACTTCACCGGCACGGGCCTCAAGGGCGCGTTCAAGAAGTGGTTCTTCTCCTCCGTCGGCTGCATCCCCATCATGCGCGGCAGCGCCGACGCGGCGCAGGACGCCCTCAACGCGGGCGTCGGCGCACTCGAGCGGGGGCAGCTGCTGGGCCTCTACCCGGAGGGCACCCGCAGCCCCGACGGGCGGCTGTACAAGGGCAAGACGGGCATGGCCCGGATGGCGCTCGAGACCGGCGCGCCGATCATCCCGGTGGCCATGGTGGACACCGAGAAGTTCAACCCGCCCGGGACCACGCTCCCGCGTCCGACCCGGGTGCAGGTGCGCATCGGCAAGCCGCTCGACTTCTCCCGGTTCGAGGGCATGACGGGCAACCGGTTCGTGGAGCGCGCCATCACGGACGAGGTGATGTACGAGCTCATGAAGCTGTCCGGTCAGGCCTACGTGGACGTGTACGCGCAGGACGTCAAGGACGGCGTGGTGGTGCCGGGCGACGAGAGCGGAGTCGACGCCGCGTAGCGTCGGGGCACGTGAAATATTTCTACGACTCGGAATTCATCGAGGACGGAAGGACCATCGAGCTGGTCTCGATCGGCATCGTCGGCGAGGACGGCCGCGAGTTCTACGCCGTGTCCACCGAGTTCGATCCCGAGCGGGCCGGGTCCTGGGTCCGCGCCAACGTGCTGCCGAAGCTTCCGCCCCCCGCCAGCAAGTCGTGGCGGTCGCGGGCGGCGATCCGCGACGGTCTCTTCGACTTCCTCAGCGCCGGGCCCGGCGACATCGAGCTGTGGGCGTGGGTCGGCGCCTACGACCACGTCGCCCTGTGCCAGCTCTGGGGCCCGATGACGGCGCTGCCGCGGTCGATGCCGCGGTACACGCGCGAGCTCAAGCAGCTCTGGGACGAGCGCGGCCGGCCGGCGCTGCCCCCGGCACCGTCGGACGCCCACGACGCGCTCGCCGACGCCCGGCACAACCTGGCCAAGTACCGGGCGATCACGGGCGCGTGAGCGGCGCGTAATCTTGCTCACGTGGCAGTGAACTGGACCGTCGACGTCCCCATCGATACCCTCCCCAAGCTCCCGGACCTCCCGGGTGACCTGCGCGAGCGCCTCGACGACGCGCTGGCCCGGCCCGCCCTGCAGCAGCCGTCGTGGCCGCGGGACCAGGCGGACGCCATGCGGACGGTGCTCGAGTCGGTGCCGCCGATCGCCGTGGCGCCCGAGATCCAGGTGCTGCAGGAGCAGCTCGCCGAGGTCGCGCTGGGCCGCGCGTTCCTGCTCCAGGGCGGCGACTGCGCGGAGACCTTCGTCGACAACACCGAGCCGCACATCACCTCCAACATCCGCACCCTGCTGCAGATGGCGGTGGCGCTGACCTACGGCGCGTCGATGCCCGTGGTCAAGGTGGCGCGGATCGCCGGCCAGTACGCCAAGCCCCGCTCCTCCGACACCGACGCGCTGGGCCTCACCAGCTACCGCGGCGACATGGTCAACGGCTTCCCGCCCGAGGAGGAGGTGCGCCGCCACGACCCGTCGCGCCTGGTACGCGCCTACGCCAACGCGAGCGCCGCGATGAACCTGGTGCGCGCCGTGACCAGCTCCGGCATGGCGGACCTGCACAAGCTGCACGAGTGGAACCGCGAGTTCGTGCGCTCCTCGCGCTCGGGCGCCCGGTACGAGACGCTGGCCGCCGAGATCGACGGTGGCCTGCGGTTCATGGCCGCGTGCGGCGTGGACGACTGGAACCTCAAGACCGCCACCATCTACGCCAGCCACGAGGCCCTGGTCCTGGACTACGAGCGCGGCCTGCTGCGGCTCGCGGACGACCCCGACGACGCCGAGGCCCAGCAGGTGCTCTACGACCTGTCGGCGCACTTCCTGTGGATCGGCGAGCGCACCCGCCAGCTGGACGGCGCGCACGTCGCCTTCATGGAGCTGATCCACAACCCGATCGGCATCAAGATCGGGCCCACGACCACCCCGGAGCAGGCGGTCGAGTACGTCGAGCGGCTGGACCCGCACAACAAGCCGGGCCGGCTCACCCTGGTCTCGCGGATGGGCAACGGGAACGTCCGCACCGCGCTGCCGCCCATCGTGGAGGCCGTCGAGGCCACCGGGCACAAGGTGATCTGGCAGTGCGACCCCATGCACGGCAACACCCACGAGGCGTCCACCGGTTACAAGACCCGCCACTTCGACCGCATCGTCGACGAGGTGCAGGGCTTCTTCGAGGTGCATCGCGCCATCGGCAGCCATCCGGGCGGAGTGCACGTGGAGCTCACGGGCGACGACGTCACCGAGTGCCTGGGCGGCGCGCAGGACATCTCCGACGCCGACCTCGCGGGCCGCTACGAGACCGCCTGCGATCCGCGCCTGAACACCCAGCAGAGCCTGGAACTCGCCTTCCTCGTCGCGGAGATGCTGCGCGGATAGCCCACCCCGCCGGACCGCCGGCTAATAGGGTCGCGGTATGGGTGCCTACGCCGACGAGTACAGCCGCAGCACGACCGACCCCGAGGGGTTCTGGGCCGAACAGGCCCGGGCGATCGACTGGCACGCGCCTCCGTCGACGGTGCTCGACGGGGCGCGGGCCCCGCTCTACCGCTGGTTCCCCGACGGTGAGCTGAACACCTGCGTCAACGCGGTGGACCGGCACGTGGCGGCCGGGCGGGGCGATCAGCCTGCGGTGATCCACGATTCGGCGATCACCGGCGAGGTGCACACGCTCACCTACGCGCAGCTGCAGGAGCGGGTCGCGAAATTCGCGGGCGTGCTCGCGGGTCTCGGTGTGGCCAAGGGCGATCGGGTGGTGATCTACCTGCCCATGATCACCGAGGCCGTGGTCGCGATGCTCGCGTGCGCGCGGATCGGCGCCGTGCACTCGGTGGTGTTCGGCGGGTTCGCGGCGCCGGAACTCGCCGCGCGCCTGGACGACGCGCAGCCCGCGGTGATCGTCACCGCCTCCTGTGGCCTGGAGGGCGACAAGGTGCTGCCGTACCTGCCGATCGTGCACGCAGCGGTCGACGCGGCCGCGGCGAAGCCCGGCGCCGTGGTGGTGTGGCAGCGGCCCCGACTCACCGCGGAACTCGGCCCGCTGGACCACGATTGGGCCGCGGCGGAGCGGGCGGCGGCGCCCGCGGATCCGGTGCCGGTGGCGGCGACGGACCCGCTGTACATCCTGTACACGTCCGGGACCACCGGGAAGCCCAAGGGCGTGGTGCGCGACAACGGCGGGCACGCGGTGGCGCTGACCTACTCGATGCGCGCGATCTACGACGCGGGGCCCGGCGAGGTGTGGTGGACCGCCTCCGACGTGGGCTGGGTGGTGGGACACAGCTACATCGTGTACGCGCCGTTGCTGATCGGCGCCACGACGGTGGTGTACGAGGGCAAGCCGGTGGGCACCCCCGACGCGGGCGCGTTCTGGCGCGTGATCGAGCGGCACGGCGTGCGCAACCTGTTCACCGCGCCGACGGCGCTGCGGGCCATCCGCAAGGAGGACCCGGATGCGGAATTCGTGGCGGCGTCGGACATCTCGAGCCTGCGCACCCTGTTCATGGCGGGGGAGCGGCTGGACCCGGACACCTACGAGTGGGCCGCTGCGAAGCTCGGCGTGCCGGTGATCGACCACTGGTGGCAGACCGAGACCGGGTGGCCGATCGCCGCGAATCTCCGGGGCGTGGAGCCGATGCCGGTCAAACCCGGCAGCGCCACCGTCCCGGTGCCTGGCTACGGGGTGCGCATCGTCGACGATGCCGGACGGGACGTACCCGCGGGTACCGAAGGCGCCGTGGTGATCTCGCTTCCCCTGCCGCCCGGGACGCTGCCCACCCTGTGGGGTGCCGACCAGCGGTACATCGACTCCTACCTCACCACCTTCCCCGGCAACTACCTCACCGGCGACGGCGGCTACCTCGACGAGGACGGCTACCTCTTCGTCATGGGCCGCACCGACGACGTGATCAACGTCGCGGGCCACCGCCTCTCGACCGGTGCGCTGGAGGCCGCGATCGCCGGGCATCCCGCCGTGGCCGAGTGCGCCGTGATCGGCGTGGCCGACCAGCTCAAGGGGCAGCTGCCGCGGGCGCTGGTGGCGCTCAAGGCGGGCGGCGACTGGGACGCGGACGCGGTGCGCGCCGAGATCGTGCAGCTGGTGCGCGACACCGTGGGCGCGGTCGCCGCGCTCAAGGAGGTGGCGATCGTCGCCGCGCTGCCGAAGACCCGCTCCGGCAAGATCCTCCGCCGCAGCATGCGCGCCATCGCCGAGGGCCGCGACGAGGCGGTCCCGTCGACCATCGAGAACCCCGACGTGCTCGACGACCTGCGGGGCGTGCTCCGGGGCTGACGGTGTGGCCCTGCGGGCCGCTCTGTTCGACGACGTGTTGCGATATCGAAAACTTGTCAGTGGGTCGGCGTAGCGTTCGGGCATGGACGAAAACATTGCGGTAGATCAGGACCGGCCTCCTGATGGGGCATCGCACGCGGATGTGGTCGAACGCCTGCGTTCGACGGAGCTCCGCCGGTGCCGGCTCGTGCTCGAACAGTACGGACTGGCGGCCGACCTGCTGCGGCAGCGCGTACTCGAACGGGTGGCGGCGGGGTTGCCGCAGGACCGGTGGCGGCAGGGCGTCGCCGCGGAGGTGGCGCTGGCCTTGCACCTCTCGCCTAACGCGGCGGCCAAGATGCTGTCGAGGGCCGTGGAGCTGGAGCGGAACATGCCGCACCTTCGGGCCCGCCTCCACGCCGGTGAGGTCTCGCCCGACGCGGTGCCGACCATCGTCGGTGGCCTGTCGCATCTGGACGTCGGCGATCGGCAGCAGGCCGACGCGCAGCTGTGTTCGGATCCGGACACGTTGGCCGGACTGGGAATCCGACAGATCGGCGACAAGGTCGAGCAGGTCGCCTACCGGCTCGACGCCCGGGCGACGGTCGACCGCAGGGCGGCGGCGGAGAAGGACCGCACGGTCACGCTGCGGCCACAGCCGGAGGGCATGGCGCGGTTGTCTCTGCTGCTGCCGATGGCGCGGGCCGTCGGCGCGTACGCCGCGCTGCGCCACCACGCCGATGCGCTGGTCGGGCGGGATCCGGAGCTGCGGACGCGGGGCCAGATCATGGCCGACACGGCGTTCGCGCGTGTCACCGGTCGCGATGCCGCGGAAGGGCAGCCGGTCACAGTGAGCCTGACCATCCCCGCGACGGTTCTCCTCGGTGACCGGCCGGGTCCGGCCCACCTCGACGGCGGCGGGACCATGCCGGGGGAGATCGCCCGCAACCTCATCGGCAAGGCCACCGCAGCCGGCGTCGCCTGGGTCAGGAGGTTGTTCGTCGCACCGGAGAACGGCGCGATCGTCGCGATGGACTCCCGGCGGCGGCTCTTCCCAGCGGGGCTGGCCGATCTCATCCGCGTGCGGGACCGGTACTGCCGCACCCCGTACTGCGACGCGCCGATCGCCCACACGGACCACATCGCCCCGCACGCGAAGGGCGGGCCCACCAGTCACACCAACGGGCAAGGACTCTGCGCGGCGTGCAATCACGCCAAGGAGGCGCCCGGTTGGAGCAGCGCAACCGTTGACGATCCGACCGGACGGCACACCGTCGAGACCCGGACACCGGGCGGTCACCGACACCGGTCCACGGCGCCGCACCAGGCGGCCTAGCGTTGCAGCAGCGGGGCGCTCCGGTAGGACCAGAGACCGAGGGTGCTCAGGGCGTCGCGGTAGATGCTGCGCATCTCGTCCTCCGACGGCACGGCCAGCTCGGCGAGCGGCTTGTCCACGGCCGCCACCGAACTCACGGCGAAGGTGCCGGGCAGGTTCTGCCGCGCCGCCAGCGCCAGGTCGACCGCGCCGCGCCGCACGTGGCTCGCGGAGCTCACCACGATCGCCCGCGACGACCGCTGCGTGGCGAGGACGTAGGAGCTGTACAGCGCGTTCTCGACGGTGGTGCGGGCGAAGTTCTCGTCGGTGATCCGCCCGGCGTCCAGGCCGTGCTCCACCAGCCAGTTCTTCATCAGCGCACCCTCGGTTCTCCCCGCCTTCTCCACGCCGCCGGTCACCACGATCGGCGCCGCGGGCACGGCCCTCGCCACCTCGAGGGTCTTCTCCAGCCGGCTGATCAACGGGGCGTCCATGCTGCCGTCGCTCTTGAGCGCGTAACCGAGGACCACGATCGCGGTGCCGTCCGGGGCGCCCGCAGGAGCCGCGTCGGTGATCGGGGTGCGCACCGCGTCGTCGACCTGCGCGAACAGCGCCTCCACCTCCGGGACCCGGTCCGGCGCCGCCTCGCGCAACCGGTCCATCGCCGCGGCGGACCCGCCGGCGTCTCCGAGGAAACGCTTCCACACCGCCAGGTAGGTCTGCGCGTCGTCGTCCTCCGGCGCGAACCCGAGCACCCTCTCGTACAGTGCAAGCGCGCCCCGCACGTTCTTCTCCGCGATCCGCGCCGATGCCGCCGTGAACAGCAGGTCGGCGCGGTAGGGCGCGAGCTCCGCGGCGGCGAGCACCTTCTCCTCGACCACGGCCATGCTGTTCACCGTCTTGTCGGTGTTGCCCGCCGTCGACGTGCGGGTGGGGGAGTCGAAGGCCTGCTTCGCCTCGGCGAGCAGCGCGTCCACCCGGCTCGCGACGCCCTGACCGCCGGCCCCGGCGGACGACGGCGCGGCCGAAGAGGACGATCCGGCGGGGCCGCCGGACTGCGCCGAGCACCCGCCGAGAGCGAGGACGCCGACGGCGGTGAGCGCGATGACCCGGACGAGGGCCGAGCGACGGTTCATGCCTTCACCGTAGCCCGCGAGCGGCGCTACGGCAGGGCGGTGACGGTGACGGTCGAACCGGCCTTGACCCGGTTGCCCCCGCCCGGATCCTGCCAGATCACCTGCGAGTTGTCCGAGGCGAAGATGCCGTTCACCTTGACCTGCAGGCCGGCGTCGCGGAGCACCGAACGTGCCTGCCCCACATTCATTCCCGTCACCGAGGGCACCGTGACCCGCGCGGCCAGCGTGACCGTGACCCGGTTGTTCGCCGGATCCACCCGCGCGCCCGCGGCCGGGCTGATCGAGGTCACCACGGCGCCGCTGCCCGTCTCGCCGCTGAGCTCGGCGACGAGGCCCGCGCGCTGCAGCATCTCCTGCGCCTCCGAGGAGGTCTTGCCCGTCACGTCCGGCACCGTCAGCGCGTTCGAGACCAGCAGCGTCACGCTGCCGCCCTTGTTCACCTGCCCCGACGGATCGGTGCCGGCCACCTTGCCGGCCTCGGTGGACGCGTCGAACTGCTGCTTGGTCTCCTTCACCGACAGGCCGGCGGAGCGCAGGGTCGACGTGGCGTCGTCGGGCGACTTGCCGCGGACATCGGGGATGTTCACCGGCTGATTGCCGGCCGACGCGACCACGGTCACCGTCGAGCCGACGGACACGCGCGCACCCGGGGTGGGGCTCAGGCCGACCACGCCGCCCTGCGGGATGTCGCGGCTGAACTGCGCGGGACCGCGCTTGGACTGGAGGCCGTTGTCGCGCAGCAGCCTCTCCACGTTCTCCGGGGAATCGCCTGCCTTGAACTGCGGGACCACCGGGCGGCCCTTGGAGTACTCGATGGTGACGCTGCCGAACCTGCTGACCCGCGCGCCCGCCGCCGGCTGCAGGCCCGTGACGGTGTCCTCGGTGACGTCGTTGCTGTAGCTGCCGCTCAGCTCCACATCGAGGCCCGCGTCCTTGATCGCGCGCTCCGCGGCGGGCCGGTCCATCCCGCCCACCGCGGGCACCGTCGTGTACTGGCCCGAGGCGAACCACCAGCCGCCGAACGCCAGCAGCATCGCGATGATCGCCACGATCGCCACGATGATCCAGGACTTCGCGCGGCCCCGCTTCGGCGGCTGCTCGCCCGCCCACTGCGGGTGGTTCGGCGGCGCCTCCGCGGGCAACGCCTCGTGCATCGTCTCGGCCCGGGTGTGCTGCACGGGCATCCCTGCCGGGACCGGGGGCACCGCCGCCGGAAGCGTGCGGGGCGGCACCTGCGGCTCGCCCGCGGGCAGCGAGGACGTGGGCTCCGCGGCGGCCGGGATGAGCGGCTGGTTGCGGTGCCCGTCGTACATCGCCGCCGCGGCGCGCTGCTCGGCGCTGGAACGCGGTGCGGGCACCGTGAACGGCGGCAGATCCAGCTTGTCGGACAGCTCGGTGAGTGCCTCGGCCATCACGAAGCCGTCGGTGAACCGGCGCCGCGGGTCCCGGTCGGTGGCGATCGCCACGAACTCGTCGAACTCCGGCGGCACCCCCGCGATCGCGGAACCCGGGGCGGGCACGTCGTTGTGCAGGCGCTGGTAGGCCAGCGAGATGGCGGTGTCACCGGTGAACGGCACCGCGCCGGTGAGCAACTCGTAGGCGAGGATCCCGCTGGAGTACACGTCGGAGCGGGCGTCGGCATTGCCGGTCTCCACCTGCTCCGGCGACAGGTAGGCCGCGGTGCCCAGGATGACGGACGAACTGGTCACCGAGGCAGCCGCGATCGCGCGCACCAGGCCGAAGTCCGCGACCTTCACCTCGCCGCTGTCGGAGATGAGCACGTTCTCCGGCTTCACATCGCGGTGCACCAGGCCCGCGCGGTGCGCCGTTCCGAGCGCCGTGAGCACCGGCCCGAGCACGGCGGCCACCGCGTGCGGCGGCATCGGGCCGCGTTCGCCCAGCAGCTCGCGCAGCGTGCCGCCGGTCACCAGCTCCATCACGAGGAACGCGAGGTCCCCGTCGACGCCCTGGTCGTACACGGCCACCAGGCCGGGGTCCTTGAGCTTGGCCACGGCCCGCGCCTCGAACTCGAATCGCGAGACGAACTGGGCGTCCTCCGCGTACTTCGGGTCCATCACCTTGATCGCGATCGGCCGGTCCAGCCGCAGGTCGAGCCCCATGTACACCGTGGACATACCGCCACGCGCGATCACCGCATCGATGCGATAGCGGCCCTCGATGCGGGCACCGATCAGGCGGTCGCGGGGCGTGTTCACCTTCTTCGGTTCCTCTCCACGGTCATCAGTGTCGACAGTTCAGCCTAGCGACCCCCGGGTGGGAAGGGGTGGATCGTGCGCCTCGGTACAGTGTGACGGTGAGCTCGATCCCGTACGTCAGCGACGATCTGCTGCCAGAAGGCACTTCCACCTACAGCACCGCGACCGTGGCCAAGGGCCTCGGCGTGTCGCAGACCAAGGTTCTGCAGCTGCTCCGCGACCACCATCTCATCGCGGTGCGCCGCGGCGGGGACATGCACGTCCCGCGCCTGTTCTTCGGGGAGGTCGACGGGGCGTTCTCCGTGGCCAAGCACCTCACCGGCCTGCTCAGCGTGCTCCGCGACGGCGGTTTCCACGACGACGAGATCATGCGCTGGATGTTCCAGCCGCTCGACGACCTCGACGGATGCCCGGCCGAGCTGCTGCACACCGATTCGGCGCGCGAGGTCATCCGCCGCGCCCAGTCGATGGCGTTCTGACTCCGCGGACCGTCGGACCGCGCACCGCCGGACCGGGGACCGTCAGGCCGTGACGGGCTGCAGCCCGAGCCGCGGGCGCACCCCCAGCGGGTCCGCCTTCAGCAGGGACCAGCCCGTGAGGGCGCCCAGCGCCGCGGCCAGGGCCACGTTCCACAGGGAGTACAGGCCGATCGAGCCCGTGGGCATGAACACCACCATGAGCCACACGGACAGGCCCGCGATGATCGCGAGCGTCCGCCGGGACCAGGTGAACGCGCCTGCGACGGCGAGCGGCCACGTGTAGTACCAGGGTAGCGACGCCGGGGAGAGCACGCACACCGCCAGCAGGCCCAGCAGGATGCCCGTCACGTTGCAGCGCTCGTCCTGCCGGAACACCCACCACAGCACCGCGAGCGTGATCGCGAGCGCCGCGACGCCCAGCGCGCGGGTGACCACGAGGATCGGCGCCAGGTGCAGATCGGTGAACGGCGACGCGAGGAAGGCAGTGACCTGTGCGATCGCGGTGGGGATGGTGATGTAGTTGATGATCTTGATCGACCCGGACAGTGCCGACAGCCAGCCCAGCCCCACGCCGGCGATCGCGGAGAACGCGGCGAACAGGGCCACGAAGATCCCCACCGACGCACCGCCGGCCAGGAGGAAGGAACGCGGTGCCGCCTCCGACGGCGTCTCCTCGCGCCGGTGGTGGTACCAGATCCACACCACGAACGGCAGGGCGATCGCGGCCGTGCCCTTCACCGCCACCGCCGTCACGAGCACCACGACGCCCCAGAAGTGCCGGCGGTCCAGGACGAGCGCCAGCCCCGCCACCAGCAGCCCCACCATGAGGGCCTCGTTGTGCACGCCGCCCACGAGGTGCACCACCACGAGCGGATTGAGCACCGCGAACCACAGGGACACGGCGGGCGAGGCGCCGAAATGCCGCGCCAGCTTCGCCACGCCCCACACCGACAGCGCGATCCCGGGCAGCATCGCGAGGCGCAGCGCGATGACGCCCGCCAGCACGTTGTCGCCGCACAGCAGGGTGATCCCCTTGGCGATCAACATGAACAGCGGCCCGTACGGCGCCGTGGTGGTGGTCCAGATGCCGCTCACATCGTCGAGGAGGCCGTTCGGGTTGACCACCGGACCGTCCACGTACGGGTCGTAGCCGTCGCGCAGCAGCGCGCCCTGCGCGAGATAGGAGTACGCGTCGCGGGAGTACAGGGGAACCGCCACGAGCAGCGGTGCCGCCCACAGGGCGACGGTGCGCCCCACCTCGCGCGCCCCGATCCCACCGGCGAGCGCGGTCCGTCCGATCCGCACCCACGCGATCACGAGCAGCGCGATGCCCGTCCAGAACAGCACCGAGCTCAGTACGAGCCCGTGGCCCCACCGCAACCACGACAGGTGCAGCGCCTCGAGCTGGACGTCGTGCACGCGGATCGCGCCCGCGCCGAAGCTGCCCAGCGTGGTGAGCACCGCGCCGAGCAGGCCGAGGTATGCGGGGGACTTCAGGGATCCGGACATCCCTGGAATTCTAGGCGCAGCCGGTCAGCGCCGGTCGAGGCCCGCGTACACGGCCACGGGCATGCCCTCGACGGTGTGCACGGCGACGGTGGTCTCGAAGACACGGGTGAGCAGCTCGGAGGTCATGATCTCGGCGGGGGAGCCCGACGCCGCGATCGTTCCCTCCTTGAGCGCGACGATCCGATCCGAGTACGCGGCGGCGAAATTCAGGTCGTGCACCACCAGGATGATGGTCTTGCCCAGCTCGTCGGCGGCGCGGCGCAGCTGGGCCATCATGCCCACCTGGTGCCGCATGTCGAGGTTGTTGAGCGGCTCGTCCAGCAGGATCACCTCGGTGTCCTGGGCCAGCGTCATCGCGACGTACGCGCGCTGGCGCTGCCCGCCGGAGAGCTCGTCGAGGAAGCGGTCCGCCAGGTCGGTGAGGCCGAGGAAGCCGAGCGCGTCGTCGATGTACCGCACGTCATCGGCGGTGAGCCGGCCCCGGCTGTGCGGGAACCGGCCGAACGCCACCAGATCCCGAACCGTGAGCCGGGCGTTGACGCCGTTCTCCTGCCGCAGGATCGCGAGCCTGCGCGCCACCTCGGTGGGCTTCATCTTCCGCACGTCCCGCCCGTCGAGGAGCGCCGTACCGGATTCCGGCTCCAGCAGCCGCCCCAGGATGGTGAGCAGGGTGGACTTGCCCGCGCCGTTCGGGCCCACCAGGGCCGTCACGCCGCCGCGGTGGAACTCGCCGGACACCGGCCCCAGCACCACGGTCTCGGCGTACGACTTGGTGAGGTCCGTGAAGGCGATCGCGGGCCCTGCGGTGGTGGTGGCGGATTCGGTCACATCGTCCCCCTTCGGCGGAACAGGATGGCGAGGAACAGGATCCCGCCGCAGAACTCGATGATCACCGTGAGCATGCCCGCGGCGTAGAACACGTTGTGCAGGACGAACTGCCCGACGGTCAGCATGATCACGCCGAGCAGGACGGCCATCGGGAGAGTGGCCCGGTGCCGCCAGTCGCCCGCGAGCTCGTAGGCGAGGGTGGCGATGATGAAGCCGAAGAACACCATCGGGCCCACCAGCGCGGTGCTGATCGAGATGAGCAGGGCGATGATCATGAGCGCGCGGGTCAGTTCGCGCCGGTGATCGACGCCGAGGCCGATCGACGGTTCGCGGCCCAGCAACAGCACGTCGTACACGTTCCGGTTGCGCCACACCAGGATCGCGACCAGCACGCAGGCCGCGATGCAGTACGGCAGCAGTTCCTCGTTGACGGCGCTCACCCGGCCGTACAGCTTGATCATCAGCGCGTCGAACTCCGTGGGGGAGAGCAGCCGCTGCAGGAACTCCGCGACCGCCCGGAACGCGAGGCCCAGGACGACACCCACCAGCAGCAGGAGGAACAGGCTCGCGAAACGCCCGGAGAACAACCAGCGGTACAGGATCGAGGCGAACAGCACCATGGCCGTGGTCTGGGCGAGGAACTGCGGCACGCTGTCCGAGTTCGACACGAAGCTGCCGCCCACCAGCACCACGCCCACCGTCTGGATGAGCACGTACAGGTAGTCGAGCCCGATGATCGACGGGGTGAGGATGCGGTTGTGGGTGACCGTGTGGAACAGGACCGTCGCGATGCCCTGGCAGAACGCGGCGATCACGATCGCGGTCAGCGTGCGCAGCCGGCGCTCGAACGAGAGACCGAAGGTGAAGTCCCACTTGAGCACGTCGTCCGCGCCGGTGCGCAGCACCAGGAACAGGACGGCGACGAGCACGGCCGCCGCGGCGGCGACGCCCAGCCGCGCCCGCCAGCCGACGCGCGACGTGGTGGCGTCGGTCGCGAGCGCGGGGGCGGCGGTGGCGGCATCAGAGGGCGACACGGTTGCTCCTGGTGAGGATGATCGCGAGGAAGGTCGCCGCACCCACCACGCCCATGATCACGGACACGGGGATCTCCATGGGCCGCACCAGCACCCGGCCCAGGAGGTCGCAGCCCACGATGAGCACGGTCGACAGCGCCGCCACCCAGGGCAGGCCCGAGCGCACGTCGTCGCCGCGGAGCGCGCTGATGATATTGGGCACCACCAACCCCAGGAACGGGATGAAGCCGACCACCACGCTGGTGACGCCGGAGGCCAGCGCCACCATCGTGACGCCGAGCCCCATGGTCAGCCCGTAGCGCAGCCCGAGGGACGTCGCCACGTCGCGGCCGAGGCCGGCGATGGTGAAGTAGTTCGCCAGCAGGTACGTGGCGACGGCGATGGCGGCCACGGCCCACAGCGGCTCGTAGAAGCCGCGCACGACGTGCGCGAAACCGCCTGAGCGCCAGGACACCACGGACTGCAGCAGGTTCGTCTCCACCGCGAGGTAGGTCGAGACGGCGCTCACCACGGCGCCCATCATGAGGCCGACCAGCGGGACGATCGCGGACCGTCGGGCGCGGATCCGGGACAGGAAGCCCAGGAAGAGCATCGTGCCGAGGAACGCGGTCGCCGTGGCGTAGAGCATCTTCACCAGCGGGGGAGCGCCCGGAGTGAGGATCAGGCAGAGCAGCACGCCCAGGCCGGCCCATTCGGCGGTGCCGGCGGTGGTCGGTTCGACGAACCGGTTCTGCGTGAGTCGCTGCATGATCACTCCGGAGAAGCTCATGGCGAGACCGGCGAATATCAGTGCGAGAGTGCGGGGTACCCGCGAGACGAAGAACATGCGCCACATCTCGTCGTCGCCGGCCAGCAGTCCGGCGGCGGTGATGTGGTACTCGCCCGTCATCAGCGACAGGGCCACCAGCACCGCGCACGCCACCGCGATGAGCGGCAGCGCGACGCGGCGGCGGGTCACTTCTTGGCGGCGAGCGCCTCGGCGAGGCGCTGGTAGTTCTCGCCGTAGTCCTGGATGCCCTCGCGGATGTAGAAGAAGTCGTCCAGGTAGTAGATGCGGTCCTGCTCGAAGAACGCCTTGCCCTTGAAGGCCTCCTGGGACTTGAAGACGGCGGCGGCGGGCTGCGGGGTTGTACCGGGCTCGGGCTCGACGGACGCGTCGCGGTCCATCACGATGACCCACTGCGGGTCGGCCTGGGCGATCGCCTCCGGCGTGAGCCCCGAGTTCTGGTGGTGGTCACCGGCGTTGCCCGCGAAGACGTCCTTGAGGTTCAGCGGCTCGACGAACGGTTGCATGCGCTTGGCGCCGTTGTCGATCTTGCCGCCGTTGACGATCGAGAGGAACACCGTCTGGCCGGTGGCCTGCGCCTTGGCCGCGTTCAGCTTGGTGTCGAAGTCCGCCACGATCTGCTTGGCCTGCTCCTGCTTGCCGAAGATCTCGCCCAGGGTGGCGGTCTGGTCGCGCATCGTGTCCACGCGGTTCTTCGGCGCGCCGTCCTCGGCCGCGATGTCGATGAACGCGGCGCCGGTCTTCTCGGCGATCTTCGTGAGGTCGCCCTCCTGCTTGGCGAACCGGTAACCGCCGATGATGAGGTCGGGCTTCACGTCCTCGATCACGTCGAGCTTCGGCTCCGCGTGCGTGCCCACGTCCTTGATGTCCGCGTCGTCGATCCACTCGCCCAGCACGTTCTTCGCGTACAGCTTCTTCGGGATCGCGACCGGGGTCACCCCGAACGCCTTGAGGGTCTCGGCGCTGGTGTTGTCCAGGGCCACGACGCGCTTCGGGTTCTTCGGAACCTCCACCTGCCCCTTGTTGGTGGTGACGGTGATCTTCTCGCCGGCGGCGGGCTTCTCCTCGTCGGCGCTTGTGGTCGAGCAACCGGTGAACACCAGGCTCGCTGCCACCAGCGCGGCGGCCACGGGGGTCGCGGTACGGAAGCGGTTCAACATGCGGACTCCTTACTCGGTCTCCAGGCCAAGACTCCGTAAGTCGATCGCAAAGGGTCTTAGGCAATGGAAACCATACCGAGGAGTGGCTAGGTTTGCCTAACCCGGTCAGGCGGCCCGGTCCACCAGCACCGCGGCGAGCCGGGCCAGCACCGGCCGCGCACCGTCGGCGACCGGCGCCCCGTCGATCGCGGAGGTGGCCCGGGCCGTCAGCTCCTGCACCCTGTCCTGCATGGCCGACGGGGCCCCCGTCGCCCGCAGCGCAGCCCGGGCGCGCTCCACGCCCGCGTCGTCGAGGTCCGTCCCCACCAGGGAACGCAGCTCCGCCGCGGCGTCGCCGCCCGTCGCGAGCGCGTGCGCCAGCATCGGGGTGTGCTTACCGGACCGCAGGTCGTCGCCCGACGGTTTGCCCGTGACCGCCGGATCGCCGAACGCGCCCAACAGATCGTCGCGCAGCTGGAAGGCCACGCCCAGGTCCACGCCGATCGCCCGGAGTGCGGCGACCGCCTCGTCGGACGCCCCGGCGAGCGCCGCCCCCACGTGCAGCGGCCGCTCCACCGTGTAGCCCGCGGTCTTGAACCGCACCACCCGCTCGGCGGCCTCCGCGGACTCGTCCCGCGACGCCTCGCTCACGATGTCCAGCAGCTGCCCGCCCAGCACCTCCGTCCGCATCGCCGCCCACGCCCGCGCCGCCCGGAGGTACCGCTCCGGCTCCAGGCCGGCGCCCAGGAACATGTCGTCCGCCCACGCCAGGGCCAGGTCGCCGAGCAGGATGGCCGTCGCCTCGCCGAACCGGTCCGGCGAGCCCGACCAGCCCCGCTCCGCGTGGATCGCGGCGAACTCCCGGTGCGTCGTGGGGAAGCCGCGCCGGGTCAGCGAGGCGTCGATGATGTCGTCGTGGATCAGCGCGCACGCCTGCACCAGCTCGAGCGACGAACAGGCCCGCAGCGCCGCCCTCGCCACATCGCCCTCGGCCGCCCCGCCGCCCGCCAACCACCCCGTCCACGCGAACGCGGGGCGAATACGCTTACCGCCGCGCAAAATGAAGCGCTCCAGCCCGGAGGTGGCCTCAGCGAACACAGGACCGACGGGTTCGACCAGGTCACGGCGCTCTTCGAAGAACGACACGAGCTCCGGCTGGACGGCCGCCGCGATGTCGGAGAGGGAGGTCTGAGGCGGGGCGGCGGGCAGCGTCATACCTGGAAACCTATTCTCGTAGACGTGAGTGACCAAAGCCGGACCGTACTCGACCGCCTCGACGCCGTGCGCGCGAGCGGCCGAATGCCGTTCTCGGTGGAGTTCATGCCCCCGCGCGACGAGGCCGGCGAGGCCCGGCTGTGGCGCGCCGTCCGCACCTTCGAGCGGATGGACCCGGCCTTCGTGTCCATGACCTACGGCGCCGGCGGGTCCACCCGGGACCGGACGGTCCGCGTCACCGGGGAGATCGCGGCGACCACCACGCTGCTGCCCGTCGCGCACCTCACCGCCGTGAACCACAGCATCTCCGAGCTGCGCGGCCTGATGGGCGCCTACGCCGACCAGGACGTGCGGAACGTGCTCGTGCTGCGCGGGGACCCGCCCGGCGACCCGCTGGGCGACTGGGTGCGGCACCCCGAGGGCGTCGAGCACGCCAACGAGCTGGTCGAGCTCGTGCGCGAGCTGGGCGAATTCCAGGTGGGAGTGGCGTCCTTCCCCGAGGGGCACCACCGGTCGCCGGACCGCGACACCGACGTGCGCTACTTCGTGCAGAAGCTCCGCGCCGGCGCCGACTACTCGATCACCCAGATGTTCTTCGACGTCGACGACTACCTGCGCCTGCGCGACGCCGTGGTCGCCGCGGACCCGGAGCAGGGCGCCAAGCCGCTCATCCCCGGGATCATGCCGATCACCTCGCTGAAGTCCGTGGTCCGCATGGCCGAGCTGTCGAACGCGAAGATCCCCGACGCGATGCGCGACGAGCTGCGCGCCGCCGCCGGCGACGGGCCCGAGGAGGACCGGGCCGCCGTCCGCGCCGCGGGTATCGACATCGCCACCCGGATGGCCGAGCGGCTCATCGCCGAGGGCGCCCCGGCGCTGCACTTCTGCACCCTGAACTTCGCGAAGGCCACCTCGGAGGTCCTCGACAACCTCTCGATGCTGCCCACGTCGGTGTAGCCGGCGGAACAGGAGGACGAGCGATGACGTACGCGGACCAGGCGGCGTGGCGGGCCGTCCAGGAGTACCTCCCGGCGGCCTACCGCCTGACCCCGGGCACCGAGCCCGCCGAGGAGTGGTGGGAGCACCGCGGGCACCGCATCCACCTGGACGCGTACCGCGATCCCGACGCCGCGGTGAAGGTGATCCTGTTCCACGGCGTGGGCACCAACGGCCGGCAGATGTCGACCATCCTCGGCCGCCCGCTCGCGGACCGCGGGTTCGAGACCGTCGCGATCGACATGCCGACCTACGGCGTGACCGAGGTGGCGCCCGGCGCCAAGGTCACCTACGACGACTGGGTGCGGATCGGTTCGGAGCTGGTCGACGCCGAGCGCGCGAAGGACGACCGCCCCGTGGTGCTCTACGGACTGTCCGCGGGCGGCATGGAGACCTACCACGTGGCGTCGATCAACCGCGGGATCGCCGGCATCGTCGGCATGACCTTCCTCGACCAGCGGTCACCGAAGGTGCGGCGCGACACCGCTTTCGACCCGGTCACCGGGACACTGGGCGCGCCCGTCATGAAGGCGCTCGCGCGCACGCCGCTGCGCTCGGCGCGGGTCCCGATGCGGCTGGTGAGCAAGATGCGCGCCCTGGTCAACGACCCGGGCGCGAAACGCGCCTGCTACGCCGACCGCACGTCGGCCGGCAATCTGGTGTCGGTCGCGTTCCTCGACTCGTACCTCAACCACGTCCCCGCCGTGGAGCCGGAGGACTTCGACACCTGCCCGGTGCTCCTCACCCAGCCTTCCGCCGACCGGTGGACGCCCCTCGCGCTCTCGACGCCGTTCCTCGACCGCATCACCCGCGTCCCGGTCACCGTCGTCCCGCTCGAGAACGCCGGGCACTACCCGCTCGAACAGCCCGGGCTGGACCGGATGGTCGACGCCGTCGCGGAGTTCGCGGCGGCCGCCGGGACCTGAACCTCAGCGGTTCAGCTTCTCCCGCAGCCACTGGGGGAGCTCGATCAGCGACTCCTGCTCCGCGGTCTCCTGGCCCGGCTTGGGGCTGCGGTCGCGGCGCACGTACGCGATCGCGCCGACCACGGCCGCGGTGAGGAACGAGACCAGCGCCGTGATCCACGCCCACAGGGTGAACGACGCGATCGACGGGTCCGCGTAATCGGCCTCGGCCGTCATCGACGCCGAGGTGCCCGCGTTGAGCGTCCAGGTCACCAGATCGTCGCTCTCCTGCTGCCCGTTGGTCGCCGTGATCGGGCCGGGGAACTGCACCGACACCACGATCGCCGCGGAGTTCGGCGACAGTGAGGAGAGGTCGGCGGTGCCCGAGAGCACCACCGTCTCGCCGGTGCGCTGCACGCGCATCTTGATCGACGCCGCCGTGGTCTCGAACGCCTGCGAGACCACCTCGCCGAGCTGGTTGAACTGGCCGAAGGTGATCTGCTGGAACACCATCTGGGTGCCCACCTTGCCGTTCGAGTCGTACGGCTGCACCTCCGCGAGCCCGCGCATCTCGCCGGGGGTCGTCATCTGCGGCCCCTTCGGATCGGCGTCCGGGGTCTGCGCGGCGACGATCTTGCCCGACATGCGGTCGCCGGGGCCGGGGCTCGCGCAGGCGGCGGGCGCAGCCACCGCCAGTAGCAGGGCGACGACCGCGAGCAGCCTGGCCGGGCGGAACCGAGCGGAACGGACGGCGGCGGTGCGGGAGTTCACAGACGCCATCGTGCCAGGTGCCCCAGGTCGCGGGCGAGCAGCCGCGCCGCGATCCGCCCGCTGGAACCGTTCACGCCGCCGCCCGGGTGCATGGAGGCGCCCGCCAGCGCCAGCCCCGGCGCCCCCGGGACGCGCGCTCCGGCCAGCTCGGGGAGCGGCCGGAACAGCAGCATGTTGTGCAGCGCCATCTCGACGTGCATCACGTTGCCGCCGAGCAGCCCCAGCTCGGACTCCAGGGTCGACGGTGTCTGCACGTACCTGTGCTCGACGGCGTCCGCGAACCCCGGCGCCCACTGCTGCGTCTCCGCGACGATCCGGTCGGCCTCCCGCTCCGCGACGTCGCTCCAGTCGCGCCGCGCGCCCGGGCCGCCCAGGGCGTACGGGTACCACTGCGCCCACAGGGTGGTGTTGTGCCGCCCGGCCGGCGCGATCGACGGGTCCAGGCCGGAGAACGTCATCGCCAGCACTGCGGGCCGGCGCGGCGGGTCGCCGGCCAGCATGTCCCCGCGGGCGCGCGCGAGGTGGCCGCGGTCCGCGGTGAGCAGGCCGAGCCCGGCCTGGTCCGCGAGCGGCACCCCGTCGAACGCGGGCGGCGCCGTGGTGCCCAGCCGCAGCACCATCCCGACGCCGGGGCCCACCTGGATCCCTCGCCGCCAGCCGGCGATCCGGCCCGCGTCGTAGCCGCCGCGTTCGAGCAGGCCGAGCGTGGTGAGGATGTGGCACCCCGCGAGCACGGTGCGGGCCCGGACCGTGCGGTCACCGTCGGGCGTGGCGACGGTGACCCGCCATGCCCGGCCCTCCCGGCACAGCGCGGTGACGGGGGAGTCGAGGGCGACGGTGCCGCCGTCGGACGCCAGGCGGCTGATCAGGGCGGCCGTGAGCGCGCCGCTGCCGCCGACCGCCCGGCCCGGCGGGAGGGTGTGCATGAGCGCCGCGAAGCCGACCATCGGCGCCGTGCCGGGCTCGCTCATCGCGGGACCGGACTGCGCGCCGAACCACGCCAGCGCGGCCTTGAGGCGCTCGTCGTCGAAGTACTCGTCGAGCAGCTGATCGCCCGACGCGAGGTAGGTGCGGGACATCCTGGTCAGGCTCGCGCGACCCTTGGTGGGCCAGAAGGCGCGGCCGAGCCGCGCGGCGCTGGGGGAGGAGCCGAACGCGGCCATGGTGGCCCGCGCGCGGGGCGTCCAGTCCGCGACGAAACGACGGTACGCGGCCGCCTCCCGCGCCCCGCACGCCGCGGCGACCGACTCCGCGGTCGCGTCGAGATCGGTGCGGAAGACGATGGGCGGGGCGTCCGTGCCGGGAGGGGTGGGCGCGAACGCCCACGGATCGCACTCCAGGTAGCGCAGGCCGTGCGCGGCCAGGTCCAGCTCCTCGGCGATGCCCGTGTGCCGGAACATCAGGTGCGCCGACGATCCCCGGTCCACCCGGTAGCCCGGGAACCGTTCGACGGTGCTGACCGCCCCGCCGGGCACCCCGTCCGCCTCGAAGACCGCCACGTCGCGGCCCTGCGCGGCGAGGAGGGCGGCGCCGACCAGGGCGTTGTGGCCGGAGCCCACCACTGCGACGTCGATCGTTCCCATGAGGTCAGGGGAGCGGGAGATCGCGGCCGAGGACGGCGAAGGGACGCGGGTCGCCCGAGAAGCGGAAGTCGCGCAGCACGTCCTGGAATCCGGTGCGCCGATACAGCCGCCACGCCCGGTTCTCCTCGGCCGGCACCTCCGGGGTGGACAGCAGGACCCGCGGCTCGGGCCGGTCGCGGAGCAGCGCCGCGAGGAGCGCGGCCCCCACGCCGTGCCCCTGCGCCGTGGGATGCACGTGCAGTTCGGTCAGTTCGAAGTAGTCGTCGGCCACCGCGGCGACGCCCTGCCGGCTCAGCCCCCGTTGGCCGAGCCCGATCCGCAGCTGCCGGTTCCACCACTGGTCCCCGGCGCCGCTGTAGCCGTACGCGATGCCCACCAGGTGATCCACGACGCGGCCGTCGCGGCCGGGCAGGGGCGCGATCGCCCCGAACGCGGTGTAGCCCGGCCGGGACAGGTGTTCGCGCCACATGGGCAGGCGGTGCGCCTCGGTTCCGGCGGGGTACTCCATGGCGGCGACGTAGATCTGCAGCGCCGCCGGCAGCCACAGGGTGGCGTCGTGCGGAGACAGGGCCTGGACCCGCGGTGCCGTCCCTGCGCTCACGAGTTCGCCTTCCCCTTGACGTGTCGGTGCTCCACGCTATATTAGAAGTGATCGAATAACCGTTCGATCACGGGCCATCGGATTGGCGCACACGTTCTGGCGCCGGTTCGTACCGCCGTCCGGGCCGCCGGCGGGGCTGGCACGGAACGAGGGAAGCGTTGAAGTGTCAGTCCCGTCCGGTACAACAACGGCAGAAGCTCCGGATCGGCCGGAGCGCGAGGCAGTGAGGAGGAGCGTCATGACGTCGTCGGTCGCACGCATCGGTCACGTCGGGTCGGGCCGCAAGGTCGGCGAGTCCGGGGCCGCACGCATCCTCGATCGCGCGGACCAGTTCCTCGCCCGCGCCGGTGGGTCGCCCGCGCCCGCGGATCAGTACCGCGAGATCTACCACGCGGCCCTGCGCGGCGCCGCCGCGCTCCTCGCGGCCCGGGAGACGGGGGTGCGCCGCCCCACCCGGAACGCATGGCTGCGCCTCGCCAAGGCCGCGCCCGGCTACGCGGAGTGGGTGGCCTACTTCACGTCGGTGTCCGGCGTGGTCGCCGCCCTGGAGACGTCGGCGCGCACGGTCACCGCGGAGGAGGTCGCCACGCTGCACGGGCGGGTGCAGACCTTCCTGAACCAGGTCGAAGCGGACCTCGCGCCCGCCGCCTGAGGTCACATCCGGGGTAATTGTCCCCAGGTAGGTGGTCGCGCGGTCGCAAGCCTCGTATCATGAAGGGAAGAGTTGGAACCCTACGAGTGCTGAAGGAGGGGAACGTGCCACTCTCCGAGCACGAGCAGCGCATGCTCGACCAGATCGAGAGCGCGCTCTACGCAGAGGATCCGAAGTTCGCGTCGAACGTCCGGGGCGGCCGTTTCGGTGGCGCGACGGGTAAGCGCCGGGTATTCGCCGCGATCGGCTTCGCGGTCGGATTGATGCTGCTCATCGCAGGCATGTTGCTGGGCAAGGTGGAATACACCGTGATCGTGGGCATCGCGGGATTCCTGCTGATGTTCGGCTCGGTGGTCTACGCCCTGTGGTCCGGTTCGGATAAGGGGCCGCGCGGCACCGTCGAAGCCGACGGCACCGTTCGCGCACCGTCGGGCAAGGGGGCCAAGCGCGGGAAGTCCGCGAAGGCCTCCGGCCAGTCCTTCGTCGCCCGGATGGAGGAGCGGTTCCGCCGCCGCTTCTAGCGACGAGGTGCTCCGCATGACGGCCTGAGAGCCGCCGACCCGATGGTCGGCGGCTCTTTTCGTTGCGCTCTGCGTGAACACGCGTCCCGTCGCGCGTCGTCACGGCGCCTCGTCGGCGGATCCCCACTTCTCCCCACCGCGATTCCCCACATCTCCCCACTCCGGTTCCGGGGTGGGTCCACAGCATCTCTGTCGCCACACCCGTCACGCCGGTTCTGCACGTCGGCGAAAGTGTGACGTACTCCGCCACGCCCGGGCGTCGCGCTTCCCCCACTTTCGACCACGCATGTGACCTGCGATGACTCTGAGAATCTTCTGCGAAACGCGCCGCGATGTGGTTGAAAGTGGCGAATGGTGGGGTAATGTGGGGCGCACTGGAGAGAGAGGCGATAGTCTGAAGGCTCGATCCAGTGACACACCCCTATCGGGGGAGGCGGGAGGTTGCCGTGATGTTCACGGGTACCTACACGCCGAAGCTCGATGACAAGGGACGGCTCACCCTCCCCGCGAAGTACCGCGAGGAACTGGCGGGGGGACTGACGATCACGAAAGGACAGGATCGAAGCCTCACGGTGTACCCGAAGGCGGAGTTCGAGCGCATCGCCGAGAAGGCGGATGCCATCGAATGGACCGACCCCGCGGGACGCGCCTTCTACCGCAACTTCTTCGCCAGCTCGGACGATCAGCGGCCCGACTCCCAAGGTCGGATCTCGCTCACGGCCGATCACCGTCGTTACGCAGGACTGACCAAGGAATGCGTCGTCGTCGGATCGCGGAGGTTCCTGGAGATCTGGGACGCGGAGGCGTGGGACGCCTACCAGGCACAGCACGAAGACGACTACGCGCAGCCGCAGTCCGAATCGCTCAAGGCGATCTTCTAGCCGCCGCCGAACAGGCCGGCGGCGAAGCAGGACGAGGTGGACCGAGGCCTGCGCCCGAACGGCCCTGACGTACTTCCCCAACGCCAGGTACGGATCGGGCGGGGACCCCGCTTCATCTTCTCTGCACCCACCCACACCGCAAACGCCATCGCCACGTGCCCTGGAGGAGCCATGCCCGAAGCCGGTGAGGATCACGGCCATGTGCCGGTCCTGGCGACCCGGGTCCGCGATCTGCTGGCGCCGGCGCTCGCCGAGACGGGTGCGGTCTACGTCGACGCCACCCTCGGCGCCGGCGGCCACTCCGAGCTCATGCTCGAATCCTTCCCCGGCGTCCGGGTGGTCGGCCTCGACCGCGACACCGACGCCCACGCGATCGCCGGCGAGCGACTGGCCCGGTTCGGCGACCGCTTCGTCCCGGTGCACACCCGCTACGACGGGATGTCCGACGCCCTCGCCGGTCTCGGCATCGGCGACCGCGGCGGCTGCGGGGGAGTGCAGGCGATCCTGTTCGACCTCGGCGTCTCCTCCATGCAGCTCGACCGCGCGGACCGCGGCTTCGCCTACTCCGTGGACGCCCCGCTCGACATGCGGATGAACCCGGAGGACCCGCTCACCGCGGCCGACGTGCTCAACACCTACTCGCACGGCGACCTCGCCCGGATCCTGCAGCGCTACGGCGAGGAGCGGTTCGCCGGCAAGATCGCCTCCGCCGTGCTCCGGGAGCGCGAGAAGGAGCCGTTCACCACCAGCGGCCGCCTCGTCGAGCTGCTGTACGCCACCATCCCCGCCCCGGCGCGCCGCACCGGCGGGCACCCGGCCAAGCGCACCTTCCAGGCCCTCCGGATCGAGGTGAACGCGGAGCTCGCCTCACTCGAGGCCGCCGTACCCCAGGCGCTCGACGCCCTCGCCCCCGGCGGCCGCGTCGTGTTCCTCAGCTACCAGTCGCTCGAGGACCGCATCGTCAAATCCGCTCTCGCGGAGAGGACGCGGTCCACGACCCCGGCCGGGCTGCCGATGGACCTGCCCGGCACCGGCGCCACCTTCGAGCTGCTCACGCGCGGCGCCGAACGCGCCACCGACGACGAGATCGCCGAGAACCAGAGGGCCGCCCCCGTCCGCATGCGGGCGGCCCGCCGCCTCGACACCCCGACCACCACCACCGCGAGGAGCGCGCGATGACCGCACCCAACGCCACCAAGGCCCCCGCGACGGAGACGAGGACCCGCCGGGCGCCCGCGCGCCGCGACGACCGCGACACCTCGCGCCCCCGGTCGGGCTCCGCCCAGCGCGCCCTCGAGCGCCGGCAGAAGCGCCTCGATCAGCAGAACGCGGTGCTCGCCGCGGGCGGCACCGTCGGCGAGACCCCCGCCCAGCGGGCCCTGCGCAAGCACCGCGAGGGCCCCGTCGCCGCCGGCCTGATGTCGCGGCTACCCACCGCGCCCCGCGCCCTCGCGCGCCGGGTGCCGTTCGTGCTGGCCATGCTGGCGCTGGTGTGCGCGGGCCTCGGCCTCACCCTGTGGCTGTCGACGGGCAGCGCCGAGAACTCCTACGACCTCTCCCGCCGCGAGGACGCGAACAAGACGCTGGCAGAGAAGAAGGCCGCGCTCGAACGCGACGTGAAGTCCGGCGAGAGCGCCCCGGGCCTCGCCCAGCGAGCCACCGAACTGGGCATGGTCCCCGCGGGCACGTTGCCCGTCCTCATCGCCGATCCCAAGGGGAAGGTCGCCGTGGTCGGCGAGCCCGCGCCCGCGACGGGGACGCCGAAGCCTCCGCTGAACGCGCCGGCCGCCGGCCAGAACGGCTCGACCACCACGGATGGATCCGGCACGCCGACCGGCGGCAATTCCGGGCAGTCGTCGGCGGGCGGGGAACAATTGGTCACCATGAACCCCGGCAGCCAGAACGCCGCGAGCTCGTCGACGCCGTCGCCGTCCCCGGCCCCCCAGACGCCGACCCCCGCAGCGCCCACCCCGGCCGCCCCGACGGCCGCGGCACCGGCGCCGCAGACCCCGGTCGCGCAGACCCCGGCCCCGCGCACCCCGGCCCCGCAGGCTCCGGCCCGGCAGGCGCCGGCCCAGGAGCGCCTGCGGTGACCCGCGCCCAGCGTCCGCCCACGAAGAAGCGCCCCGCGAACCGTGCGGCGCCCCGGCCGCAGCCCGCTCGCGGGGCGGCGCCGCGGTCCGCCCGCGCGCGCGTCAAGGGCGGCCGGCAGCCCGAAGTGGGCACCACCTTCCTGCGCCGCAGCAGGTTCTCCGGCTGGGCCATCGTGGCCGTGTTCGCGGTGATCGCGATGTGGCTGGGCGTCGTCCAGTTCATCCAGGCGCCGGGCCTGTCCGAGAAGGCCGCCAGCCAGCGCCAGGTCAAGGAGGTCCTCCCGGCCGTCCGCGGTTCTATCAGCGACCGCGGCGGCCAGCCGATCGCCTTCACCATGGAGGCCAAGTCGCTGACCTTTCAGCCGGTCGCCGAGCGCAAGCGCATCCAGGAGAAGTACGACAAGGAGGTCGAGGCCAAGAAGCAGGACAGCAGCGCGGACGAGCCCGTCACGGTCGACGACCGCGTGCAGGCCATCGCGAAGAAGATCTCCTCCGTCCTCGGTGACAAGGTCTCCGAGGAGAAGCTGCTGGAGCAGCTGCGCGGCAACGACACGTTCGTCTACCTGGCCCGCGGCGTGGATCCGGCGAAGGCCACCGAGGTCACCGACGAGTTCGAAGAGGTCGGCACCGAGCGCGAGTCCGTGCGCAACTACCCGGGCGGCTCGCTCGCCGCGAACATCGTGGGCGCCACCGGCTGGGACGGTAAGGGCCTGATCGGCCTCGAGTCCTCGCTCGACTCCATCCTCGCGGGCACGGACGGCTCGATGACCTACGACCGCGGCTCCGACGGTGCCGTGATCCCCGGCAGCACCCGCGAGGTGCACCCCGCGGTGGACGGCGGCAAGGTCACGCTGACCCTCGACAACGACGTCCAGTTCTTCGTCCAGCAGGCCGTGGAACAGGCGAAGCAGAAGTCGGGCGCGAAGAACGTGCAGGCCGTGGTCCTGGACTCCAAGACCGGGCAGGTCCTGGCGATGGGCAACGACGGGACGTTCAACCCGCAGCTCGGTCTCGACAAGAACCCGAAGGACGCCCGCACCGGCAATCTCCCGGTGAGCACGCCTTTCGAACCCGGTTCGGTGAACAAGCTGATCACCGCGGTCGCCGCCATCGAGGGCAAGAAGACCCGGCCCGACGAGGTGCTGCAGGTCCCCGGTCAGATCCGGATGTCCGGCGTCACCGTCAACGACGCGTGGCAGCACGGCGTCGAGCCGTACACGACCACCGGCGTCTTCGGTAAGTCGTCCAACGTGGGCACGCTGATGCTCGCGCAGCGCGTCGGCGAGGACGCCTTCGCCGATTACGTCAAGAAGTTCGGGCTGGGCGCCGCCACCGGCGTCGGGCTGCCCGGCGAGTCCGGCGGATCCGTCCCGGCGCTCAACCAGTGGTCGGGCGGCACCTTCGCGAACCTGCCCATCGGCCAGGGCATGTCGATGACCGTGCTGCAGATGGCGGGGATGTACCAGGCCGTCGCCAACGGCGGGGTCCGGATGCCCCCGCGCATCATCAAGGGCGTCGACGGTGCCGCCAACCCGGCCCCGGAACCGGAGCCGGTGCGGGTGATGAGCCCCGAGACCGCACGCACCGTGCTCGACATGTTCCGCGCGGCGCTGCAGAACGACCCGACGGGCATCCAGCAGGGCACCGGCGCGAAGGGCGCGGTCGACGGCTGGCAGATCAGCGGCAAGACGGGCACCGCCCAGCAGGTCGATCCCGTCACCCACGCCTACTCGAACTCGAAGTACAACATCACCTTCGCCGGCGTCGCCCCGACGGACGACCCGCGGTTCGTGGTGGGCCTGATGATGGACGCGCCGACCCGCAGCTCGGACGGCACCGGCGGCCAGTCCGCCGCGCCGCTGTTCCACGACATCTCGGCGTTCCTGCTGCAGAAATACGGGGTGCCGCTGTCGCCCCCGGCCCCGAAGCTGACGCTCCAGGCGGGGAAGTAGTTAACCGACCGGTAGGATTCATCGGTGCCCGAATCGACTCTCACGCGTCCCGCCCGTCCGAGCGGAGCCACGCTGTCCGAGATCTCCGCGCAGGTCCCGGCGGTCACGCCGGCCGGCGACGGGGGCGACACCCGCTGCACCGGGGCCACCGTGCGCGCCCAGAACGCGCGGCCCGGGGACCTGTTCTGCGCGGTACCCGGTACGTCCACGCACGGCGCCCGGTTCGCCGGTGACGCCATCGCCGACGGCGCCGTCGCGGTGCTCACCGACGCCGCGGGCGCCGCGGTTCTCGAGGAGGCGGGCCACGACGTGCCCGTGCTGCTGCACCCGGACCCGCGCTCGGTGCTCGGCCCCGTCGCCGCGGTGATCTACGGCGCACCGTCGACCGCGATGACGCTCGTCGGGATCACCGGGACCTCCGGCAAGACGACCACGTCGTACCTGGTCGAGGCCGCGCTCGCCGCCGAGGGCGCCACCACCGGCCTGATCGGCACGGTGGGCACCCGGATCGGCGGCATCGACGTGCCCACCACGCTCACCACCCCCGAGGGCACGGCCCTGCAGGGGCTGTTCGCGTCGATGGTGGAGAACGGCGTCACCGCCGCGGTGATGGAGGTCAGCTCGCACGCGCTGGCCCAGAACCGCGTCGGCGGCACCCGGTTCGCGGTCGGTGCGTTCACCAACCTCAGCCAGGACCACCTGGACTACCACCCCACGATGGAGGACTACTTCGCCGCCAAGGCGATGCTGTTCGTGGGCCCCCAGGCCTGCGAGCAGGCCGTGATCTGCGTCGACGACGACTGGGGCAGGCGGATGGCGGACCTGCGCCGCGCCGCCGGGCTGCCGTTCGTCACCGTCGCCACCACGGGCCCCGCGGACTGGACCGCGGGCGAGGTGGCCGCCCACTCCGACGGCACCCAGCGGTTCACGCTGAGCGGCCCCGACGGGCAGAGCTTCTCGGCCGTGGTCGGCCTGCCCGGGGCCTACAACGTGGCGAACGCCGCGCTGGCCCTGGTGATCGCGCAGGAGGCCGGCGTGCCCCTCGCGGAGGCCGCCCGCGGCATCGCGAGCGTCGCCGTCCCCGGCCGCGTGCAGCGCATCGACCGCGGCCAGGACTTCCTCGCCGTGGTGGACTACGCGCACAAGCCGGCCGCACTGGACGCGGTGATCGCCACGCTGCGCGGGCAGACCGCCGGGCGGATCGCCGTCGTGGTGGGCGCCGGAGGCGACCGGGACCGCGGCAAACGGCCGCTCATGGGGGAGGCCGCCGCCCGCGCCGCGGAGCTGGTGATCGTCACCGATGACAATCCGCGCACCGAGGACCCCGCGCAGATCCGCGCGGCCGTGCTCGCCGGTGCCCGCGCCGTGCCCGGCGGCGGCGAGGTCCGCGAGATCGGCGACCGCCGCGCCGCCATCGTCGAGGCCGTGAACTGGGCCCGCACCGGCGACGTGGTGCTGGTGGCGGGCAAGGGCCACGAGGCCGGACAGGAGATCGACGGCGTCAAGCACCCGTTCGACGACCGGGAAGAGGTCGCCGCGGCGCTGGAGTCGCTGTCGTGATCGAACTGAGCCTGCGGCAGATCGCCGACATCGTCGGCGGCACCCTGCACGACGTGCCCGATCCGGACCGGAAGGTCACGGGCACCGTCGAATTCGATTCCCGCGAGATCGGTCCCGGTGGGCTGTTCCTGGCCCTTCCCGGCGCCCGCGTCGACGGCCACGACTTCGCGGCGACGGCGATCGAGAAGGGCGCGGTGGCCGTCCTGGGCGCCCGCCCCGTGGGCGTGCCCGCGATCGTCGTGCCCGTGTCGGGGGAGACCGACAACCGGGTCATGGCCCTGGAGAGCGACGCCGACGGCGCCGGCGCGGCCGTCCTCGGCGCGCTCGGCGCCCTCGCGGCGCACTGCACGAAGGTGCTCGCCGAGGAGCACGGGCTCACCGTGGTCGGCGTGACCGGGTCCGCCGGCAAGACGTCGACCAAGGACCTCATCGCCGCCGTCCTGCGGCCCCTGGGGGAGACCGTGGCGCCGCCCGGCTCCTTCAACAACGAGATCGGTCACCCGTGGACCGCGCTCCGCGCGACGCCGTCCACGCGCTTCCTCGTGCTCGAGATGTCCGCGCGCGGCGAGGGGCACATCGCCGCGCTCGCGAGGGTCGCGCCGCCGCGGATCGGCGTCGAGCTCAACGTGGGCACCGCCCACCTCGGTGAGTTCGGTTCCCGCGAGGCCATCGCCCGCGCGAAGGGCGAGCTGGTCGAGGCGCTGCCCGCCGGCTCCGGCGTGTCCGGCGAGGGCGGCGTGGCCGTGCTCAACGCCGACGACGCCGCCGTCGCCGCGATGGCCCCGCGCACGCGGGCGCGCGTGGTGACCTACGGGACCTCCGCGGAGGCGGCGGTGCGGGCGGGCGACGTGGTCCTCGACGGCCGGGCGCGCGCGGCGTTCACGCTGCACGCGCCGTCGGGCGACGCGCCCGTGCGGCTGCTCGTGCACGGCGAGCACCAGGTGCACAACGCGCTCGCCGCCGCCGCCGTGGGCCTCGAGTGCGGGGCGACGGTCGCCGCGGTGGCCGAGGCCCTGTCCGGCGCGGGCGCCGCGTCGCCGCGCCGGATGGACGTGTTCACCACCGGCGAGGGCGTCACGGTGGTCAACGACACCTACAACGCCAACCCCGACGCGATGCGGGCCGCGCTGCGCAGCCTGGTCCTCATGTCCGAGCACGACCCCGACGGTGCGCGGCTCCCCGGCCGGGGGCGGCGCCGCACCTTCGCCGTGCTCGGTGAGATGGGGGAGCTGGGCGAGGAGTCCATCACCGAACACGACCGGCTGGGCCGGTTCCTGGTGCGCCTGGACATCACGTCCACGATCTGCGTCGGCACCTCGCGCGCGGTGCACGCGCTGTGGCAGGGCGCCGTGATGGAGGGCTCCTGGGGCAGCGAGGCGATCCGCGTCGACACCCGGGAGGAGGCCGTCGCTCGGCTGCGCGAGGAGCTCCGGGAAGGCGACCTGGTTTTGGTCAAGGCGTCCAAGTCCGAGAAGATGTGGGAGGTCGCCGAGCACCTGGGCGGCGCCACGACGCCGTCGGACACCTCGACGGGCACCGATGAGAACACACAGGGGAGTCAGCAGAAGTGATCCAGATCCTGTTCGCGGGCGGCATCTCCCTGGCCGTCGCGATCCTGCTCACGCCCGTCCTGATCAGGGTGTTCTCCCGCCAGGGCTTCGGCCAGGAGATCCGCGTCGAGGGCCCGCAGAGCCATCAGACCAAGCGCGGCACCCCGTCGATGGGCGGCGTCGCGATCGTGGTCGCCCTCTGGGCCGGCTACCTCGGCGCCCACCTGCTCGGCCTGCGGTCCGGCCCCGGCCCCAGCGCCTCGGGCCTGCTGGTCCTCGGCCTCGCCACCTCGCTGGCGTTCGTCGGCTTCCTCGACGATTTCATCAAGATCCGTAAGCAGCGCAACCTCGGCCTGAACAAGACCGCGAAGACGGTGGGGCAGACCATCGCCGCGTTGATCTTCGGCGTGCTCGCCCTGCAGTTCGTCAACGACCAGGGCCTAAGCCCCGCGAGCGATCACCTCAGCTACACCCGCGACATCAACGCCATCACCATGGGCGGCATCGTGTTCGTGCTGTTCAGCCTGTTCGTGGTGTCCGCCTGGTCGAACGCGGTGAACTTCACCGACGGCCTCGACGGGCTCGCCGCCGGTTCGATGGCCATGGTGCTCGGCAGCTACGTGCTGATCACCTTCTGGCAGTTCCGCTACGCCTGCGAGACCAAGCCCGTGGCCGGGTGTTACGACGTGCGCGACCCCCTCGACCTGGCGCTCATCGCGGTCGCGGGCGGCGGCGCGTGCCTGGGCTTCCTGTGGTGGAACGCCGCGCCCGCGAAGATCTTCATGGGCGACACCGGCTCGCTGATGCTCGGCGGCCTGCTGGCCGGCCTGTCCATCACGACCCGTACCGAGCTGCTCGCGGTGGTGCTCGGCGCACTGTTCGTGGCCGAGATGATCTCGGTCGTCGTGCAGATCGCCGTCTTCCGCTCGACGGGCCGCCGCGTGTTCCGGATGGCGCCCTTCCACCACCACTTCGAGCTGTCGGGGTGGGCGGAGACCACGGTGATCATCCGGTTCTGGCTGCTCACGGCCATCGCCTGCGGCCTGGGCCTGGTCCTGTTCTACGCCGAGTTCCTCGGCTCCGGCGCGGTCGGCTGATGGTCCGGCCCGGCACCGGCGACATCACGGTGCCCGGCGCCGGCGACTCCGTGCTGGTCGCCGGCGGCGGTGTGACCGGCCCCGCGGTGGCCCGCGCACTGCTCCGGCTGGGCGTCGCGGTCACCGTCGCCGACGGGAAGCCGGAGGCCCGCGCCAAGGTCGCCGACGAGGTGCCGGAGGCGACGGTCCGCGACCTGGACGGGTTCGACGCGGAGGCGCTCGCGGGCTTCGGCCTGGTGGTGGTCGCGCCGGGTTTCCGGCCCACCGCGCCGATCGTGACCGCGGCCCGGGCCGCGGGGGTCGAGGTCGTCGGCGATGTGGAGCTGGCGTGGCGGATCGACCGCGCGGGCGCGTTCGGCGCGCCGCGCGAGTGGCTCGTGGTGACCGGTACCAACGGCAAGACCACGACGACCCAGATGCTGGAGACGATCCTGCTGGGCGCCGGCCGGGCTGCGGTGGCGTGCGGCAACATCGGCCGCCCGGTGATCGACGCGATCGCCGACGGCACGGATCCGCGGGTGCTCGCGGTGGAGTTGTCGTCCTTCCAGTTGCACTGGGCGCCGTCGGTGCGCCCGCGCGCCGGCGTGGTGCTCAACGTGGCGGAGGACCACCTCGACTGGCACGGGTCGATGGAGGCCTACACGGCCGATAAGGCGCGGGCGCTGTCCGGTGATCTCGCGGTGATCGGGCTCGACGATCCGGTGGCCTCGGGCCTGCGCGGTGAGGTCACCGTCGGGTTCACGACGGGGGTGCCCGCCGCCGGGCGGTACGGCGTGCGCGACGGTGTGCTGGTCGACGGTGCCGGCGCGGCGATCCTGCCCGCCGCCGACGTCTCGCCGCCCGGCCCCGCGGGCATCGCGGACGCGCTGGCGGCCACGGCGCTCGCGCAGGCCGTCGGGGTGACCGCCGCGGAGGCGGGTGCGGCGCTGGCCGGGTTCCGGGTGGGGGCGCACCGGGCCGAGACCGTCGGTGTGGTCGGCGGGGTCGCGTACATCGACGATTCCAAGGCGACGAATCCGCACGCGGCGCTCAACTCCATCGAGGCGCACGAGCGCGTGGTGTGGGTCGCGGGAGGTCAGCTCAAGGGCGCGGAGATCGATCCGCTGGTGGCGCGGGTGGCACCGCGGCTGGCGGGTGCGGTGCTGCTCGGCGTCGACGCGGAGAAGATCGCGGCGGCAATGGCGCGACACGCGCCGGATGTCCCCGTGGTTCGGGTGGTCACGGGCCACGATAGTCCTGTGTCTCCTGTGACTAGTGATGCAAACCGTTCTGTAGGGACGTCTGGGACCAAAGAGGTCCTAGTGTCCGGCGATGCTGATGCGGCGATGGCGGCCGCCGTCGGCGAGGCCGCGCGGATCGCCGCGGACGGCGCAGCCGAGGCCGGCCCCGCGCCCGTCGTGCTGCTCGCTCCCGCGGCCGCATCACTCGACATGTTCAGCTCCTACGGGCACCGCGGCGACGCCTTCGCCGCGGCCGCCCGCGGTCTGGGAGCGGCGTCGTGAGCCGGGCGCGAGGCGCCGGGAAGACCACTGAGGAGCCCACGGACGATCTCGCGCCCGGAGGCGTGAACGCACCCGAGAGCACGGAGTTCGACGCGCAGCCCGAGGAGACGGCCGCGGCGGACGCCCGCCCCACCACGCGCGACGTGGCCCGCACGGGCGCCTCGGTGATCCGGGACGCGGCGATCGGCGTCGCGACCGCGATCCGCCGCCCGCTGGCCTCGTTCCACCTGGTGCTCGGAATCACCGCGCTGCTCAGCGTGATCGGCCTGATCATGGTCCTCTCGGCCTCCTCGGTCGAGGACATCAACACCTACGGCTCGCCCTACGCCAACTTCACCAAGCAGGCGATGTACGTCTCGATGGGCTTCGTGGCGTTCCTCGGGGCGCTCTACATGCGTCCCGCGTTCCTGCGCCGCGCGTCGCTCGTCGGCGTGCTCGTGGCGATCGGCCTGCTCGTCGCGGTGCTGATCCCGGGGGTCGGGTCCAAGGTCGGCGGCTCGCGCCGCTGGATCGACCTGGGCGGGTTCAACATCCAGCCGTCGGAGATCGCGAAGGTCGCCCTCGTGGTGTGGGGCGCGCACCTGCTCGCCGATCGCAGCCGCTACAAGGACGCGGGCATCAAGGAGCTGCTGCTGCCGTTCGGCCCGGTGGTCATGCTCATGGCGGCACTGGTCGTGGCCGAGCCCAACCAGTCCACCGCGATGATCCTCGCCGCCACCGGCGCGATGCTGCTGTTCTACGCGGGCCTGTCCTCGAAACTGTTCGTCTCGCTCGGCATCGGCGGTATCGCGGCGGCCGTGTTCCTCGCGCTCGCCGAGGGCTACCGGTCCGCTCGCGTCGCGTCGTGGCTCGGCCGCACCAACGATGCGCTCGGCGCCAACTACCAGTCGGACCAGGCGCGGTACTCGCTCGCCGACGGCGGGCTGTTCGGCGTCGGCCTCGGCAACTCGACCGCGAAGTGGAACTACCTGCCGAACGCGCACAACGACTTCATCTTCGCGATCATCGGCGAGGAGCTGGGGTACCTCGGCGCCGGCCTGGTGATCGCCCTGTTCGCCATGTTCACCTGGGTGGGCCTGCGGATCGCGACCCGCGTCACCGACCCGTTCCTCTCGCTCATGGCGGCCACCATCACCATGCTCATCGCGCTGCAGGCGATCATCAACATGGGCTACGTGGTGGGCCTGCTCCCGGTGACCGGCATCCAGTTGCCGCTGCTGTCCTACGGCGGTACCTCGGTCATCCTCGTGCTGTTCATGATGGGCCTGCTCGCCAATGCGGCGCGGCACGAGCCCGAGGCCATCGCCGCCCTCACCGCGGGCCGCGACGGTCGCGCCGCCCGCCTGCTGCGCCTGCCGAAGCCGCTGCCGTACGTGCCGCCGGCCCCGCCGACCCGGCCCCGCGGCCAGGCGCCCCGCGGCCCGCAGCC
>NZ_HE997628.1:440287-516632 GCF_000312385.1 Tsukamurella sp. 1534
GCCGGCCCCGGCCGGCACCGCGGCGCGCGCCGCAGTCCGGCGGACCGCGCGGCCAGTCCGGCCCGCACCGCCAGGGCCGCAGTGCGCCGCAGCCGTGGCGCAGATGAGACAGTGAGATGATCGACCGCGATGCGCACGCGGTCGAAGAACGGAGCAACACGGTGAACCCGGTCTCAGTGGTGGTGGCCGGCGGCGGTACGGCGGGGCACATCGAGCCGGCACTCGCGGTGGCCGACGCGGTCCGGGCACAGGTACCCGACGCCCGCGTCACGGCCCTCGGTACGCCCAAGGGCCTGGAGGGCCGCCTGGTGCCCGAACGCGGCTACCCGCTCGCGATGATCCCCCCGGTGCCGCTGCCGCGGAAGCCCGGCGGCGACCTCGCACGCCTGCCGTTCCGGCTCGCCTCCGCCGTCCGCCGCACGCGGGCCGTGCTCAAGGACGCCGGGGCCGATGTCGTGGTCGGCTTCGGCGGCTACGTGGCGCTGCCGGCCTATCTCGCGGCCCGCAGCCTGCGGATCCCCGTCGTGATCCACGAGGCGAACGCGAGCGCAGGCATCGCCAACAAGGTGGGCGCCAGGCTGGCCACCACGGTGTTCGCCGCCGTGCCCGGCTCGGGTGTGCAGGCCGAGGTCGTCGGGATCCCCGTGCGCGGCAGCATCACCGGTCTCGACCGGGCGGCGCTGCGCGCCGAGGCGCGGGCCCACTTCGGGCTGCCGGCCGACGGCCCCGTCGTGTTGGTGTTCGGCGGCAGCCAGGGCGCCGTCCGCCTCAACGACGGTGTCGTGGGCGCGGCCCGGGAGTTCGCCGCGGCCGGCATCGGCGTGCTGCACGCCTACGGGCCCAAGAACGAGGTGACCGTCGACGTGCCCGGCTACGTCGCCGTGCCGTACCTGACCCGGATGGACCTGGCCTACGCGGCGGCCGATCTCGCGGTGTGCCGGTCCGGGGCGATGACGGTGGCCGAGGTCGCCGCCGTCGGGCTGCCCGCGGTGTACGTGCCGCTGCCGCACGGCAACGGCGAGCAGGCGCTCAACGCGCAGCCGGTGGTGGCGGCCGACGGCGGCCTGCTGGTGGACGATGCGGCGTTCACGCCGGAGTTCGTGCGCGAGACCGTGATCCCGCTGGCGGGGGACGCAGACCGGCTGCGCCGGATGGGCGCGGCCGCGGCCGGTACGGGGCACCGCGACGCGGCGGGTACCGTCGCGGCGGCGGCGCTGGCGTTGGCGGAGAAGGGACGGAACCGGTGAGCGAGCTTCCCGAGCGGCTCGAACGGGTGCACATGGTGGGCATCGGCGGTGCCGGCATGTCCGGCATCGCGCGGATCCTCCTGGCCCGCGGCGGCCAGGTGTCCGGATCCGACGCCAAGGAGTCGCGCGGCGTGATCGCGCTCCGGGCGCGCGGCGCGCAGGTCCAGGTGGGGCACAGCCCCGAGGCGCTCGACCTGCTGCCCGGCGGCCCGACGGTGGTGGTCACGACGCACGCCGCCATCCCCAAGGACAATCCCGAGCTGGTCGAGGCGCAGCGCCGCGGCATCCCGGTGATCCTGCGCCCCGAGGTGCTCGCCGATCTCATGGACGGCTACCGCACCCTGCTGGTGAGCGGCACCCACGGCAAGACCTCGACCACGTCGATGGCGGTGGTGGGCCTGCAGCACTGCGGCGCGAACCCGTCGTTCGCGGTGGGCGGCGAGCTGAACGAGTCCGGCACCAACGCCTTCCACGGCACCGGCGACGTGTTCGTCGCCGAGGCCGACGAGTCCGACGGCTCGCTGCTGCAGTACACGCCCGACGTGGTGGTGGTCACCAACGTGGAGGCCGACCACCTCGACTTCTTCGGCTCGGAGGAGAAGTACGTCGCGGTCTTCGACGCGTTCGCCGAGCGGATCCGGCCCGGCGGCGCCCTCGTGGTGTGCCTCGACGATCCCGGGTCCGCGGCGCTGGCGCAGCGCACCCACGCGGCGCTGCGGGCGCGCGACGTGCGCGTGTTCGGCTACGGCGAGGGGACGCACCGGCACCTGGCGCCGGACGTGACGCTCATCGCGGAGATGCTCGAGTACCGGGCCCGCGCCGAGGGCGGCCTGCTCAAGGTGCGTTTCTCCGACGAGAACCGCGAGATCACCGAGCGCTCGCTGCTGCTCTCGGTGCCCGGGAAACACATGGCGCTCAACGCGATCGCCGCGACGATCGCGGTCGTCGGGCTCGGGTACCCGACTCGCACGGTGATCGAGGGGATCGAGGCCTTCGGCGGCGTCTCCCGGCGGTTCCAGTACCGCGGCACCGAGGACGGCGTCCGGGTGTTCGACGATTACGCGCACCACCCGACCGAGGTCCGGGCGGTGCTCACCGCGGCGTCCGAGATGGTGGCCAAGCAGGTCATCCCCGGCCGGGTGATCGTGGCGTTCCAGCCGCACCTGTACTCGCGCACCGAGCAGTTCGCGGCGGAGTTCGCGGAGGCGCTGAGCCTCGCGGACCAGGTCGTGGTGTTGGACGTGTACGGCGCCCGCGAGGCGCCGCTGCCCGGCGTCACTGGGGAGCGGATCGCGGAGAAGGTGACGGCCCCGGTGCGGTACGTGCCCCGGCAGGCCGATCTGGCCGGCGTCGTGACCGAGCTGTCCCGCCCCGGCGACGTGGTGATCACCATGGGCGCGGGCGATGTGACCATGCAGGGATCGGCGATCCTGTCGGCGCTCGCGCAGCGCGGCAGCAGGGCGGGCGCGTGACTTCGACGGCGACGCGCAGGCGGGTGCCGGGGTTGCGGCGGCTGCTGCTCATCGTGCTGGCGGTGTCGGTCGTGGTGGCGCTGGGCGCGGTGGCGTACTTCTCGCCGCTGCTCGCGGCGCGCGACGTGTCCGTCTCGGGCGCGGCGAACGCGCCGGCGGACAAGGTCACCGAGGTGGTGGAGCCGCTCAAGGGCCGGCCCCTGCTGCAGATCACTCCCGGGGAGCGCGGTCGGTACGCGTCGGCGGTCACGGCGGTGAGCCCGTGGATCGACAGCGCGACCGTCACCGTCAAGTATCCGTCGACACTCGTCGTGTCCGTCACCGAGCGCGAGGCGGTGGCGTTCGCGGACCGCGACGGGGTCACGCTGATCGACGCGAAGGGCGTCCCCTTCATCAAGGTGAAGGAGCCTCCGATCCTCACCCCGAAGCTCACCACCGACGATCCGACGGCCGACGATCCGAACACCCGGGCGGCGATCGCGGTGCTGAAGTCGCTGCCGCAGGACGTCCGCGGACAGGTCGTGGAGATCGGTGCGGATTCACCCGCGAACGTGCGATTCGTGTTGCGGGACAAGCGAGTCGTGTACTGGGGCGACGATTCGAAGGCCGAGGCGAAGGCCGCCGCGCTGCGGATGGTGATGACCCGGCCGGGCCGGGAGTTCACCGTGATCAACCCGGACATCCCCACCACCCGGTGACGCGCGGCCGGCGGCGTGCGCGCCGTCGCGGCGGTGCCCGTGCGGGGGTCTGCACGGACGCCGGGACGCGGCGCGCGAGCGTGCTGTGACGGGCGCGACGGTGCGATCGCGAGCTTTTTCCCCGACACGCCCACGCGGTTGCGCGGCGCGGACCGCACGGCCCTCTACCTTGGTTTCCAGACCCACTACTTGACATAACTTTAAGCCTGTTGTTGAGGTTGAGGGTTTTCCGCAAGTAGTAACCGAGAGCATCCCAGGAAGGCGAAACATGACCGCCGCGCATAACTACCTCGCCGTAATCAAGGTCGTCGGCATCGGCGGTGGCGGCGTGAACGCCGTGAACCGGATGATCGAGCAGGGCCTCAAGGGCGTCGAATTCATCGCGATCAACACCGACGCCCAGGCGCTCATCATGAGCGACGCCGACGTCAAGCTCGACGTGGGCCGCGACTCCACCCGGGGCCTCGGCGCCGGCGCCGATCCCGAGGTGGGCCGCAAGGCCGCCGAGGACGCGAAGGACGAGATCGAGGAGCTCCTCAAGGGAGCCGACATGGTCTTCGTCACCGCGGGCGAGGGCGGCGGCACCGGTACCGGCGGCGCGCCCGTCGTCGCGAGCATCGCCCGCAAGCTGGGCGCGCTCACCGTCGGTGTGGTGACCCGGCCGTTCACGTTCGAGGGCGCCCGCCGCGGCAAGCAGGCCGAGCAGGGCATCACGTCGCTCCGCGAGTCCTGCGACACGCTGATCGTGATCCCGAACGACCGGCTGCTGCAGCTGGGCGATGTGAGCGTCTCCGCGCTCGACGCCTTCAAGAGCGCCGACGAGGTGCTCCTCAACGGTGTCCAGGGCATCACGGACCTCATCACCACCCCGGGCCTGATCAACGTCGACTTCGCCGACGTCAAGAGCGTCATGTCCGGTGCGGGCAGCGCCCTCATGGGCATCGGCAGCTCGCGCGGCGAGGGGCGCGCGCTCAAGGCCGCCGAGGCGGCGGTGAACTCGCCGCTGCTGGAGACCTCCATGGAGGGGGCGCACGGCGTGCTGATGTCGATCGCCGGCGGCAGCGACCTCGGCCTGTTCGAGATCAACGAGGCCGCCTCGCTGGTGCAGGGCGCCTCGCACGAGGACGCGAACATCATCTTCGGCACCGTGATCGACGACAACCTCGGCGACGAGGTCCGGATCACCGTGATCGCCGCGGGCTTCGACGGTGGTTCGCCCGCGCGTCGCCCCGTCGCTGCACGGACCATCGGGCAGCACGCGCAGGAGCCGGAGCAGCCGGCCGAGCCCGCGCAGCGCAGCAACGTGTTCGCGCAGCCGCCGCGCACCGACGATCCGTTCCCGGCCCGCCCGTCGGTCCGCGAGCAGCCGCGTGGCGACGACGATTTCGACCTCGACGTCCCGTCGTTCCTGCAGAACCGTCGCTGACGTCCGCGGCCGGCGCGCGCCGGTAGGCTCGACGGTATGAGCGCAACCGCGAACGCGGCGCGCGTCCGGCGGGTCACCACGACCCGGGCCGGCGGCGCGTCGAAGGCCCCCTACGACACCTTCAACCTGGGCGACCACGTCGGCGACGATCCCGCCGCCGTCGCGGCCAACCGGTTGCGCCTGGAGCGCGAGATCGGCGTGGCCCCAGGACATGTGGTGTGGATGGAGCAGATCCACAGCCGGAACGTCACCGTGGTCGACGGTCCGCGGGCCGAGCCCGTGGAGGCGACCGACGCGCTGGTGACGAACGTCCCGGGGCTCGCGCTCGCCGTGCTCACCGCGGACTGCGTGCCGATCCTGCTCTCCGACGACGAGGCGGGCGTCCTCGCCGCGGTGCACGCCGGCCGCGTGGGCGCCCGGATCGGCATCGTGCCGAAGACGATCGAGGCGATGATCGGCCTGGGCGCGAAGCCGGAGCGGATCGGCGCCTTCCTCGGCCCCGCCGCGAGCGGCGCCAAGTACGAGGTGCCGGCCGCCATGGCGGCCGACGTCGAGGAGCACCTGCCGGGCAGCCGGTGCCGCACCGAGAAGGGCACCGACGGTGTGGACCTGCGCGCCGGGATCCGGCGTCAGCTCCAGGATCTCGGCGTCGCCGCGGTCGCGGAGGACCCGCGGTGCACCATCAGCGATCCCACCCTGTTCTCGCACCGCCGGGGCGCGCCCACCGGGCGGCTGGCGTCGGTGATCTGGATCGACGAGGGCGAGGAGCCGAGCGCGTCATGACCCGCAGCGACGAGCTGGCGGCGGGCCTCGCATCCACCCGCGCGAAGCTCGCCGCCGCGTGCGAGGCCGCGGGCCGCGACCCCGGCGAGGTCTCCCTGCTGCCCGTGACCAAGTTCTTCCCCGCCTCCGACGTGGCGCTGTTGCAGGCGTTGGGCTGCACCGAGTTCGGCGAGAACCGCGAACAGGAGGCGGCCGCCAAGGCGGCGGAACTGGCGGACGCCCGCTTCCACATGCTGGGGCACATCCAGCGCAACAAGGCGAAGTCCGTGGCCCGCTGGGCGGCGATGGTGCACTCGGTCGACAGCCCGCGCCTGGCCGACGCCCTGGAGCGCGGCGCGGCGGCCGCCCTCGACGGGGGACTGCGCGACGGTCCGCTGCCGGTCCTGGTGCAGATCAGCCTCGACGGCGATCCGGCGCGCGGGGGAGTGCCGCGCGCCGACCTCGACGAGCTGTGCGAAACCGTCGCGGAGGCACCGTCGCTCGCGCTGCGCGGCGTGATGGGGGTGCCCCCGCTGGAGGCCGATCCCGAGGCGGCGTTCGCCGAGCTCGCGGAGATCCGCGCGGGGGTGCTGGAGAGGCATCCGGGGGCGGGTGTCTTTTCTGCCGGAATGTCCGGCGACCTGGAGGTCGCGGTGAAATTCGGATCCACGTGCGTGCGTGTCGGAACCGGGATTCTGGGGCGGCGCCCACTAACCTCACTTCCATAACGACAGTCACAACCGTCACACCAGCCCATGCAGGCGCCAAGGAAGGGCAACGATGAGCACTCTGCACAAGGTCAAGGCGTACTTCGGCATGGTTCCGCTGGACGCGTACGACGATCGCTACATCGACGAGCAGACTCCGGAGCCCCGTGGCCGCCGCAGCCTGGACGACGAATTCGACGACTACCGCGCCGATTACCGCGGCGAGCGCGGCTACGCGTACGACGGGCGCCTCGCAGACGAGTACGACTACGAGCCCGGTTTCGCGGACGCCGGCTACGGCCGCCCGTCGTACGACGACGGTTACGGCTACCGCGAGCCGGCCCGCGCCGAGGCCGCCCGGCTGCCCCGCCTCGAGCCGCTGCGCGACGCCCCCCGCGGCGCCGCCCCGTCCACCCGCGGTGCGCTCGCGATGGACACCCGTGCCGACGTGCTGAGCCAGGAGAACCCGATGTCGCGCATCACCACCCTGCGTCCCACCTCGTACGAGGAGGCACGCACGATCGGTGAGCGGTTCCGCGAGGGCATCCCGGTGATCATGGACCTGACCGCGATGGACAACGCCGACGCCAAGCGTCTCGTCGACTTCGCGGCGGGCCTGACCTTCGCGCTGCACGGTTCGTTCGACCGGATCACCACCAAGGTGTTCATGCTGGCGACCGCCGACGTGGACGTCACGGCCGAGGACCGGGCGCGGATCGCGGAGACCGGTTTCTACAACCGCTAGCGGATTCGGGCAGACTGGTTCCGTGCAACTGATCTGGCAGACCGTCTACATACTCCTCTCGATCTTCTGGTTCCTGCTCCTGGTGCGGATCGTCATCGAGATGGTGAAGTCCTTCGCCCGGGAGTGGTTCCCGAAGGGGATCGTCGCGATCCTGCTCGAGGCGGTGTTCACCGTCACGGATCCGCCCATCAAGTTGCTCCGGCGACTGATTCCGCCGGTGACGCTCGGCCCTGTCCGATTGGACCTTGCAGTACTGGTGTTGTTCCTGATCATCATCGTCGCGCAGCAGATCGTCGTCCGGCTCGCGATGTAGGCGGAACGCCGTGAACGTCGATATTGAAACGGTCAAATCATCCCGTGATTCTCGGGGGATGAGGAACAAACGGGTCTGGTGTGACAGGATGTGCACCAGTTACAGTGTTGGCCCGAGTGACTTGGGATCTGTCGAGCAGCCGAAGTGAGGGGAAACGACCTATGAAGCTGACACCCGCCGACGTGCGCAACGTGGCGTTCAGTAAGCCGCCTATCGGAAAGCGCGGCTACAACGAGGACGAGGTGGATCAGTTCCTCGATCTGGTCGAGACCGAGCTCGCTCGGCTCATCGACGAGAACAACGATCTGCAGCAGCGCAACGCCGAGTTGGAGCGCGAGCTGGGCGACGCCCGCTCGGGTGCGGGCTCGGACTCGGGCTCGCAGCAGCCGTCCGCCGGTAACACGGTCGCGTTCGCGTCGCCGACGCCGAACGCGCCCGCGGTGTCCGAGCAGCCCGCCGCGGCAACGGCCGCCGCCACGACCGAGGAGGCCAACATGCGCGCCGCCCGTGTCCTGGCGCTCGCGCAGGACACGGCCGACCGGCTCACCAACAACTCGCGCTCCGAGGCCGAGAAGCTGGTCTCGGACGCCCGCGCCAAGTCGGAGGCCATGGTCACCGAGGCGCGCCAGCAGTCCGAGTCGATGCTCGCCGACGCCCGCCAGCGCTCCGACGCGCTGCTGGCCGACGCGCAGACCCGCTCGGAGAACCAGCTGCGCCAGTCGCAGGAGCGTTCGGACGCCATGCAGGCCGACGCCGAGCAGAAGCACACCGAGATCATGACCACCATCAACCAGCAGCGCACGGTGCTGGAGGGGCGGATCGAGCAGCTCAAGACGTACGAGCGCGAGTACCGCACCCGCCTGAAGACCTACCTCGAGGGACAGCTCGAGGAGCTGCAGTCGCTGCGCAGCGCCGCCCCGGTCGATCACGGCCAGGGACGCGGTGGCGATTTCAACGACCCCGGCAATGCGACCGGCGGCGGCAACCAGCAGTACAAGTAGGCCGCCGGGTCACCGGTAGAGGCGGATAACAGATGTTGCTGTTGGCCGCACTGGGGGCGACGGTCATCGGGTTCGTCCTGCTGATCGTCGCCCTGATGACGGCGAACCTCTGGCTCGCCATCGCCTGTGTCGTGGTGTCGGTGATCGGCGTCGCCCTGCTGCTCGGCGACGTGCTCACCTACCGCCGCGGGGATCGCGATTCCAAGCTCGCCGGCCGCGAGGCCAAGCGCGCGGCGGAGAAGCCCTGGACGCCCGGCGGAGCCACGGCGGACGGCGGGGAGGCCCCCGAGGACCGGCCCGCCGGGAAAACGGCGGACGAGCCCGATGAGGGCGGCGGGAAGCCGTCGGGGAACGCCTCCGCCGGACTCGCGGGACTCACGGGCGGAGCCGCCCTCGCGGGCGGCGCTGCCGCGGCGGGGAGCCGGCGCGGCGACGAGGGCGACGCGGACGCCGCGCGGGAGGCCGGCACCGTCGGTCACGAGGAGTTCGGCCACCACGGCGACGCGGACCGGGACCCCGGGCAGGCGCCCGGACAGGACTGGTCGCACGAGTCGGCCGCCGACACCGATCAGCCCGCGGGCGACGACCGCTCGACCGGACTCATCTTCCCGGGCCGCTACGACCCGGACATGACGGATCAGATCCCGCAGATCGAGATCGAGCGGGCGTGGGGCTCCGAGTGGGAGCCTCCGGAAGATCCGGATAAGAAATAGCGTTATCCTTATGCGAGCGATGATCCGGCCATCACCGGGGAGCATCCGGAAGAACGGGCGTCAGCCTCACTAGAACCGGACGGGCGGGCCCGTCACAGCCCTGTCAAGAGGCGCGGTTCCGCACGGAACCGCGCAAGCGGGGTGGTACCGCGGTGACCGGCCGACGGCCGGGCGTCGTCCCCGTGCTGGTAGTACACGGCACGAGGAGACTGCAGACGTGAGCGAGAACCGCCCGTATCCCCAGGTCGACATGACACGCGACGAGGGCGCCCCCGCCCGCGGCGGCGCACCGTCGTTCCCGGACCTGGAGGAGCGCGTGCTCGCCTACTGGGCCGAGAACGACACCTTCCGGAAGTCGATCGCGAACCGCGAACACAGCGACGAGTACGTCTTCTACGACGGCCCGCCGTTCGCCAACGGGCTCCCGCACTACGGCCACCTCCTGACCGGATACGTCAAGGACCTGGTGCCGCGCTACCAGACGATGCGCGGCAAGAAGGTGGACCGCCGGTTCGGCTGGGACACCCACGGCCTGCCCGCCGAGCTCGAGGCCGAGCGCCAGCTGGGGATCACGGACAAGTCCGAGATCGAGACCATGGGCGTGGAGAAGTTCAACGACTACTGCCGCACCTCGGTGCTCCGCTACACCGAGGAGTGGCGCCAGTACGTCACCCGCCAGGCCCGCTGGGTGGACTTCGACAACGACTACAAGACGCTCGACCTGGACTTCATGGAGTCCGTCATGTGGGCGTTCAAGACGCTCCACGACAAGGGCCTGGTGTACCAGGGCTACCGCGTGCTGCCGTACTCCTGGTACGAGCAGACGCCGCTGTCGAACCAGGAGTCCAAGCTCGACGACGCCTACAAGATGCGCCAGGACCCGGCGGTCACCGTCGGGATGCCGTTGCGCACCGAGGGCACCGCCCTGGAGGCGCTCGACGGGGTCGAGGCGCTGATCTGGACCACCACGCCGTGGACGCTGCCGTCCAACCTCGCGATCGCCGTGCACCCGGACCTGGATTACGTGCACGTGACCGGCCTGGACGGGAAGGACTACCTGCTCGCCGAGGCGCGATTGGGCCAGTACGCGCGCGAGCTGGGCGAGTCGCCGGAGGTCAAGGGGCGCTACACGGGTCGCGAGCTGGAGTTCGCCGCCTACGAGCCGCCGTTCGACTTCTTCGCCGGCCACCCCAAGGCCCACGTCACGCTCCTCGCGGACTACGTGACCACCGAATCCGGCACCGGCGTGGTGCACCTCGCGCCGGCCTTCGGTGAGGAGGACATGGAGCTGGCGACGGGGAAGTACGGCATCGAGGTGGTGCAGCCACTGGACCCGGGCGGCAGGTTCACCGCCGCCGTGCCGCCGTACGAGGGCATGCAGGTGTTCGACGCGAACCCGGTGATCTCCAAGGACCTCAAGGCCAAGGGGCGCCTGCTGCGGCACGAGACCATCGAGCACAGCTACCCGCACTCGTGGCGCTCGGGCCAGCCGCTGATCTACATGGCGGTGCCCTCGTGGTTCGTCGAGGTCACCAGGATCGTGCCGCGGATGCTGGAGCTCAACCGGAACATCACCTGGAGCCCCGCGCACATCAAGGACGGCCAGTTCGGCAAGTGGCTCGAGGGCGCCAAGGACTGGAACATCAGTCGCAACCGGTACTGGGGCGCGCCGATCCCGGTGTGGGTCTCCGACGACCCGCAGTACCCGCGTGTGGACGTGTACGGCTCGCTGGACGAGCTGGAGCGCGACTTCGGCGTGCGCCCGACCAACCTGCACCGTCCGTACATCGACGAGCTGACCCGGCCGAATCCGGACGACCCGACCGGGAACTCGACGATGCGCCGCGTGCCGGAAGTGCTCGACTGCTGGTTCGAGTCCGGCTCGATGCCGTTCGCGCAGGTGCACTACCCGTTCGAGAACCGGGACTGGTTCGACACGCACTTCCCGGGCGATTTCATCGTCGAGTACAACGGGCAGACCCGCGGCTGGTTCTACAACCTGCACGTGCTGGCCACCGCCCTGTTCGATTCGAACGCCTTCCGCACGGTGGCGGCGCACGGCATCGTGCTGGGCCACGACGGGCTGAAGATGTCGAAGTCGAAGCGGAACTACCCGGACGTCAACGAGGTCTTCAACCGCGACGGCTCCGACGCGATGCGCTGGTTCCTCATGGCCTCGCCGATCCTGCGCGGCGGCAACCTCGTGGTCACCGAGCAGGGCATCCGCGACGGCGTGCGGCAGACGCTGCTGCCGCTGTGGAACGCGTACTCGTTCCTGCAGCTGTACGCGGAGCAGCCGGCCACCTGGCGCACGGACTCCGAGGACGTGCTGGACCGGTACATCCTCGCCAAGCTCGCGCAGACGCGCGAGAAGATGACGGAGGCGCTGGACACCTGCGACATCGCCGACGCCTGCGAGGAGCTGCGGCTGTTCGTCGACGCGCTGACCAACTGGTACGTGCGCCGGTCGCGGTCGCGGTTCTGGGAGGGACAGGACGCCGCCGGGAACGGGGCCGCGTTCGACACCCTGTACACGGTGCTGGAGACCACCTGCCGGCTGGCGGCGCCGCTGCTGCCGATGGCCACCGAGGCCATGTGGCGGGGGCTCACGGGGGGCGAGTCGGTGCACCTCACCGATTGGCCCACCGAGACCGAGCTGCCCGCCGATCCCGCGCTGGTGGCGGCGATGGACGAGGTGCGCGACGCGTGCTCGGTGGCGTCCTCGGTGCGTAAGGCGAACAAGCTGCGGGTGCGGCTGCCGCTGCACTCGCTCACCGTGGCCGGCCCGGACGCGGAGAAGCTGGCGCCCTTCGCGTCGATCATCGCCGACGAGGTGAACGTGCGCGACGTGCGGCTCTCCTCCGATGCGGATCAGTACGGGAAGGTCGAGATCGCCGTCAACGCCCGCGCGGCGGGCCCGCGCCTGGGCAAGGACGTGCAGACCGTGATCAAGGCCGTGAAGGCCGGCGATTACACCGAGGCCGACGGGACCGTGGTCGCCGCCGGCATCGCGCTGGAGGAGGGCGAGTACACGCGCCGCCTGGTCGCGAAATCGCCGGAGTCCACCGCGGAGCTGTCCGACGGAGCCGGGCTCGTGGTGCTCGATCTGGCGGTCGACGCCGAGCTCGAGGCCGAGGGCTGGGCCAAGGACCGCATCCGCGAGCTGCAGGAGGCCCGACGGTCCGCGGGGCTCGACGTGAGCGACCGGATCGCGCTGGTCCTCGACGTGCCGGGCGAGCACCGGGCGGCCGCCGAGGCGCACAGGGACCTAATCGCGGGCGAGGTGCTGGCCACGTCGCTGGAGTTCGCCGCCGTTCCCGACGGGGTGGAGCTGGGCGATGGTGTTCGAGGCCGGCTCACCCGGGTCTGACGGCCGGCCGGACGCCGGCGCCCGCTGGGTCCTGCACTTCGACATGGACGCGTTCTTCGCGTCCTGCGAGCAGCTGACCCGCCCCACCCTCCGCGGGCGTCCCGTGCTGGTGGGCGGGCTCGGCGGCCGCGGCGTGGTGGCCGGGTGCTCGTACGAGGCCCGGGTGTACGGTGCCCGGTCCGCGATGCCGATGCACCAGGCGCGCCGGTTGGTCGGCGCGCCCGCGGTGGTGCTGCCGCCGCGCGGCGCCCTGTACGGCACCGTCAGCCGGCGCGTGTTCGCGACGGTGCGGGAGCTGATCCCCGTCGTCGAGACCCTGTCGTTCGACGAGGCATTCGGCGAACCCGCGGAGCTGGCCGGTGCGCCGGCGGCGGAAGTCGTGGCGTTCGCCGAGGAGCTGCGGGCGCGGATCAGGGCGGCCACCGGGTTGGTGGCGTCCGTCGGGGCCGGGGCGGGGAAGCAGGCCGCCAAGATCGCGTCGGGGCTCGCGAAGCCCGACGGGGTGTCCGTGATCCCGCCCGCCGAGCAGGAGGCGCTGCTGTACCCCCTGCCGGTGCGGAAACTGTGGGGGATCGGTCCGGTGGCGGGGGAGCGGCTGTCCCGCTTGGGGATCGAGACGATCGGCCAGTTCGCCGCGATGAGCGAGGTGGAGGTGGTGTCGGTGCTCGGCGTCACGCTGGGGCCGGCGCTGCACCGGCTCGCGCGCGGCGAGGACGACCGGCCGGTGGCGGTGAACGGCGAGGCGAAGTCGATCAGCGCGGAGCACACCCTGGAGACCGACGTGACCACGATGAACGCGCTGCGCCGCGAGATCGACCGCAGTGCCGAGCACGCGGTGCGGCGGCTGCGGAAGGACGGGCGCGGTGCGCGCACCGTCGTGCTCAAGCTCAAGCGATCCGACATGTCGATCCTGACCCGGTCCGCGACGCTGCCGTCGGCCACCACGGACGCCGCCGTGCTCACCGCCACGGCGCAGCGGCTCGCCCTGGACCCGGTGGAGATCGGCGGACTGCGCCTGGTGGGCGTCGGATTCTCCGGGCTGAGCAGCGTGGAGCAGTTCACGCTCTTCGGCGACGAGGAGCCGGCCGCGCCGGTCGTCGCCGACGCCGTCACCGCGGGCGCCGACGCCGACCGGGTTGCGGATGCGGCGCCCGCGTCCGCGGTGGGCTGGCGCACCGGTATGGACGTGCGGCACCCGGAGTTCGGGCACGGCTGGGTGCAGGGCGCGGGGCACGGGGTGCTCAGCGTGCGGTTCGAGACCCGCGCGTCCGGGCCCGGCCGGATGCGCAGCTTCCGGTTCGACGATCCCGACCTCCGCGAGGCGGACCCGCTCGACTCCCTCGACTGGCCCACCGAGCACCTGCGATCGGACGAGGACGACGACGACTGAGCCCGCGTCTCGCTCACGCCGCGAGCCCGGCCGACTCGTCGCCACGCCACGCGTCGTCCGCATCGTGCTCGGCGAGATGGGATTCGAGGATCGGCGGGCCGTTGGGCCCGTCGAGGATCGAGCGGATGTCGTCGTCGATCGGGCCGACGAACTGTTCGTACTGGACGCGGAGTGCTTCTGCGCGCCAGAGGTTCCGGAAATCTCGTTGGCGGAGGCGCCATCGTTCGAGCGCCCGCCGGTACAGCTCGTCCGTGTGGTGCGTGTGATTCACGTGGTACTCACCGGACGGATCCGCCGTGCGGCGCCACCCGGTGCGGCCCGCGTACTCGCCGTCCCGGACGGTGATGGTCTCCCAACCCCTCGGGAAGTCACTGGTATCGGGCGTGACCCTGCCGTGGTGGGCGTCGCACGCCAGCGTGAGGCAGGCGATGTCGGTCGGCCCGCCGTCGGCCCACTCCGTGATGTGGTGCACCTGGCACCGGGTGGCCGGCGCATCGCAACCCGGTGCGGTGCAACCTTGTTCGGCGCCGTAGAGGGCGATCCGCTGGTCAGCGCTCGCGAGCCGCTTCTCGCGTCCGAGGAACAGCGGCCGCGACGCGAGGTCGAGCACGAGGACGTACTTCGGGTTCGCGCCCATCATCCGCAGGGCGTCCGCGACGGGCATCCGCCCGCCCGTGGCGGTGGTGGCGATGCCGGTCTCGGATTCGAGCTGGTCGATCCCGAGGGTGATGATCGGCACGCAGGGAAGCCCGCGGTGCTGCCCGAGTCCGCCTGAGGCGACCGCCATCCGCAGCGCGGTCACGAGCGCGTCGTGGTTGCGCTGCGCCGTGGTCCGCGTATCGCGTTTCGCGGCGGCGCGCACCGCCTCCGGATCGGCGAGGTCCACGGGAGCATCGGAATCGTCGGGATTGTTGACGCCGGGCCGTGCGAGCTTCTCCAGCACCACGTCGAGCAGCGCGCGCCCTTCGGGGGAGAGGGCACCGTCGAACTCCGTCATGAGGTCGTCGTCCTGGTGGCCCACGTCGAGCGCCCGGGCCTGCGCGATCACGTCCGGCTTCGGCTCGGTGCCGTCGGGATCGATGTGCTCGATCGCCTTCTTCCCGATGAGCGTGATGTCCTCGGGTGTCACGGATCTCGCAGCTGTGACCAGGATGTCCTCGAGCACCTCGGCGTCATCGGGGGTGATCTTCTTGCGGCAGCCGGCGAACCCCCGCTCGATCGCGGCGGCGTGCCGTTCCGAGATCGCCCCCTCGCGCTGCGCGGCGGCCACGAGTGCGTAGCGCGGGTCGGGAGGCCACCCGTGCGTGTGCTGGGGAACCCGGTCACGCGCGCCGTGCACGCGATCGCGAGCCTCCGCACCGGACAGCCGCAGCCGCTGCACCAGTAGTTCCTTGATGCCGGTATAGCCGAGCTGCGCCGGCACGCCCTGCTCCACCGCCACCTGCGTCAGGAAGTGTTGCGTGTACGGCACCCTCCGTGCCGCGGCCTCGAGCCGGTCGAGGGAGTCGAGGACCGTCGCGGAATCCAGCATCACGGGGTCGGCCTGAGCAAGCCGTTCCGCTGCGTGTTCGAAGGACGTGAGTGCGTCGAGATAATCCCTTGCTGTGCAAGTGCTCTCGTACATCCGGACCCCATCTCGACACCCCCATTCTACGAGCCTCTCGATGCGATCGCAATACGAAAATCAAATATATGTTCGAATGCGCGCGGGGCGTCTGAGGGCGCGTCGCGTCGGTTCGGGTGGACTACGTCAGCAGGTCGCGGAGCCGCTCCAGGTCGGATCGCACTGCGGCGCAGTCCCGGTCGAAGTCCTCTTCGCTCGCCCCGAGGCGGCGGACGGTGAACAGCACCTCCGCGCCGTCGGGGTGCGCGAGCACGCGGAACGGGTTGTTCACGACGGTCCCGTCGGGCAGCCGCACATCGTGGTCGAGCACGCCGAACGCGTTGTCGGGCGCGAACCGGACCCGCACCTCGCCCATGGGCGAGTCGGTGATGAGATCGTCGCCGTCCTCGCGCACACCGGTGGCGAGGCCCGCGGCCCAGCGCACCAGGTTCTGCGGATCGCGGGCGAAGGCGTACACCTCCGCGGGGCTGCGGGGGACGACGGTGCTGATGTGGCGCGATTCCTCGGGCATGCCTCAACGCTAACGCCGGCGCCGGGGTGGGCGCCGCGGGCGCGGGCGTCCATCGCCGCACTGCGGGCGATCGGATCCGGCGGTCAGCGACCGAGGTACGCCGCGATCCACCGCGGGCCGACGCCGGCGGCGAGCAGGGTGAGCAGCACGATCCGCGCCTGGCCGGGTCGCAGCCGCCGGGACACGACGGCGCCCGCGGCCACCAGGTCCGCCGCGCCGCCCCCGCCACCGTAGGTCGCGTCCACCTCGCCGGCCGCGATGCGGGTGGACACCACCACGGTGACCCCCGCCTCGATGGCGCGGCGCAGCGCGGTGGCGAGCGCCACCGTCGTGTTGCCCCCGCCCGTGCCGGCGAGCACGATGCCGCGGGCCCCGGCCGCGACGGCGGCGTCGACGAGGGCACCGTCGGCCCCCGGGTAGGAGGCGACGATGTCGACCCGCACGTCCGCCACGGGCACGTTCTTGGTGAGCAACCGGTGCGGCGCGGTTCCGCCGAGCTCGGCCACGGGGATCCCGCCGGCGAACGGCTGGGGCGCCACGGTGGAGACCTTGGCCAGGCCGCGGACCGTCTGCAGCGTTCCGGAGAACGAGAGCAGGACGCCCAGCCCGCGGTGGGCGGGTGAGGCGGCCGCGGTGATCGCCGCGGCGAGGTTGGCCGGGCCGTCGGCGCGGGGCGAGTCCGCGGCGTGCTGCGCCCCGGTGAACACGACGGGGCGCGGGTCGCCGTGCGACAGGTCGACGAGGAGCGCGGTCTCCTCCATCGTGTCCGTGCCGTGCGTCACGACGACGCCCGCGACGCCGGGCGACTGCAGCGCGGAGTCGACCGCCGCCCGGATCGCGTCGAGCTGCTCGAGGGTGAGCGCGGACGAGTCCGAGGACACCACGTCGTGGACCGTCACGGTCACGTCGGACGGGATGTCGGGCAGCGAGGCGACCAGGTCGGCGCCGGTGTCCGAGGCGACCGCCGCGCCGGACGGGTCCTGGCGGCTGGCGATGGTGCCACCGGTCGCGAGCACGATCACTTCAGGCATGTGAGCAGCATCGCCTCCGATGTGTCGCACGTCAAACCCCGCGTTCACGAGAGAGGCGACACGATTTGGCATAGTGGGGGCCGCGATGGAACGGCCCCGGGGAAGGTGAAGGAAACGATGGTCGGGAGGACCTGGGCGGCGACGCTCGTCGTGCTCGCGGGCCTCACTGTCGGCGCGTGCGGGCAGGACGAGTCGAAGGCCCCGCCGAGTTCGCCGGGTGCGGCCTCGGCCGCGCAGGCCACGGAGGCGCCGTCGACCACCCCGGACCGCGCGCCGTCCGCGGCCCAGCTGGAGGCGATGCTGGCGCGCGCCGTGGATCCCGGTGTCCCCGCGGGCGACAAGATCGTCCTGGTGCAGGGCGCCACCGAGGCGGACGCGCCGCTGTTCGACGAACTGGTCCGGGTGCGCGCCGACAACCCCAACGTCACGTGGCGGCTCGGCAAGCCCGTGCTGGAGCAGCCGGGCCTGGCCAAGGCGCCGGTCTCGGCGTTGCTGGGCGAGACGAATCAGACCGCGTACGCGACGGTCGTGTTCGACGGCACGTGGAAGCTGCAGCGCGAGTACGCGTGCGACATTCTGCGCCAGGTGGGGCGCGACGCCGCGGCCTGCCACTGACGGCCCGCGCCCTGCTCCCGGGGCCTATTTCGGGTCGAACCGGTAGATGCTGCCGGTCTTCTGGGTGAGCTTGCGCGCCGCGTCGTCGCCCGCCAGGGTCCGGCCGCCCTCGAGCTGGACGCCCCCGTCCACGGGAAACGCCCGCGCGGGATCGATCGTCGCGGTGCCCTTGCCCGCCGAAGTGAAGCTCTCGATGGTCAGGGTGCGATCGCTGCCGGGCACGCGGAACAGCGAATCGTCCGGCTCCTCGTCGACGGTGGCGGACAGCTCCGGTCGTTCCGGGGTGCCGGCGAGCGTCACCTTCATGGTCTGCGTCAGGTTGCTGTCCGCGCGGATCTTGCGCGTCGCCGTCCAGGTCGCGCCCGTGCCCACGGGCTCGGCGGGGACGGGCACCAGCCGCAGGAACGTCTGCAGCAGAGCCTGTTCGAACGCGCCCTGCGCCTCGGCGGAGACGCCGGCGGGCGCGGCGATGGTGAACGAGCGGACCTCGCCGGTCGGGGCCAGGCGCACGCGGCCCACCTGCCCGGCCTCGGGCTCGAGCGCCGTGGTCAGCGCGGTGTCGGTCGACGACGGCGCGTCGAAGAAGAGGTAGACGTCCAGCGGGTCGGCGCACGAGGGCTGCGATGTGAGCGGCAGCGTCACGTCGCGGTTGCCGCCCGACGGCTGCTCGCCCGCCACCTGCGACACCTGGAGCGTGTTGGTGAACAGCTTCGCCTGCCCCACCGCGGTGGGGCGCATGGCCGGTGCCCGCCGCTCCCCGGTACCGGGATCGTCGACGGTGATGCTCGCCTGCGGCACGTCGATGGTCACGGCGTGGCCCGGGAGTACGGGCGGGTTCCGGACGCATCCGGCCGACGGTGCGGGGGCCGCCGCCGACATCCGGGGCGCCGCCGAGGACGAGGCCGCTCCGCCGCCCGAATCGCCGTCGCCGCACGCCGCGACGGCGACGCCGAGCGCCGCGAGGACCGGGACCAGCCGTAACCGCCTGCCATGCACCCTGCCACCGTAGTGGATGATGGATGTCATGGATTCGAGCCCGACCGCGACGACGCGCTGGTATCGGAACCCGCGGATCGTTCTCGCCGTCGTGGCGGTCGCGGTGTTCCTCATCGACCTCGGGGCGAAGACCCTCGCGGTGAACGAGCTCGAGTACGGGGTCCGGGTGCCGGTGCTGGGGCCGTTCAGCCTCATCCTGATCCGCAACCCGGGTGCGGCGTTCTCGATGGCCACGGGCATGACGTGGATCCTCACGCTGATCGCCGTCGGCGTGGTGATCTGGATCGTCCGGATGGGCTCGCGGCTCACGTCGCTGCCCTGGGGCATCGGCCTGGGGATGGTGCTGGGCGGGGCGCTCGGCAACCTGGCCGACCGCATGTTCCGCTCGCCGGGCGTGTTCCGCGGCCACGTCGTGGATTTCCTCTCGGTAGGCGAGTGGTTCCCGGTGTTCAACACCGCCGATTCCGCGATCTCGTGCGCCGCGGTGCTCCTGGTGGGCCTCACGCTGCTCGGCAGGGATCCGTACGAGGGCTTCGGCCAGAAGAAGGTCCGAGAGGAGGCCGCCGATGCGTGAGGTGCGCACCATGCCCGTCCCCGACGGGCTCGACGGGCTCCGCGTGGACGCCGGGGTGGCGCGGGTCCTGGGCCTGTCCCGCACGGTCGTCTCCGATCTCGTGGCGGAGGGCGCCGTCACCCTCGACGGGGTCGCCGTCGGCAAGTCCGACAAGCTCCGCGCCGGCGCCCTGCTCGACGTGACGCTGCCCGAGCCGGCGCGCCCGCTGGAGATCGTGGCGGAGCCGGTGCCGGGCATGGACATCCTCTACTCGGACGACGACATCGTGGTGGTGGACAAGCCCGTCGGGGTGGCGGCGCACGCGTCCGTCGGCTGGACGGGGCCCACGGTGATCGGCGGCCTCGCCGCGGCCGGGTACCGGATCAGCACCTCGGGGGCGCCGGAGCGGCAGGGCATCGTGCACCGCCTCGACGTGGGTACGTCGGGCGCGATGGCGGTCGCGGTGTCCGAGCGCGCGTACACGGTGCTCAAGCGCGCGTTCAAGCAGCGGACCGTCGACAAGCGGTACCACGCCCTGGTGCAGGGGCACCCGGACCCGTCGTCGGGTACGATCGACGCGCCCATCGGCCGGCACCGCAGCTCCGACTGGAAGTTCGCGGTCACCCGTGACGGCAAGCCGTCGATCACGCACTACGACACGCTCGAGGCCTTCCAGGCGGCGTCCCTGCTGGACGTGCACCTGGAAACCGGTCGCACGCACCAGATCCGGGTGCATTTCGCGGCGCTGCACCATCCGTGCTGCGGCGATCAGACCTACGGCAGCGATCCCGTGCTCGCGAAGCGGCTGGGCCTGGAACGGCAGTGGCTGCACGCCCGCACGCTGGGCTTCACCCACCCCACGAAGGGGGAGTACGTGGAGTTCACCTCGCCCTATCCGGAGGATCTGCAGCACGCCCTGGACGTGCTGCGCGAGGCGTGAGGGTGCGCTCCTGGGCGCCGTGGGTCGCGCTGCTGGTCGTGGCACTCGGGCTGGCGTACTGGCTCGGCGCCACGACGCCGGGGGCCGCGGTGCGCACGCCCGGCGCCCGGCTCGGCCCGGAGGCGGGCCAGTCGGTGCGGGTCTACCGCGACGCCGCGGCGAAGTCCCTCGCCGCCGCGCCCGCCGGCGAACGGCGGTGGGCACTGATCTCGCCGGTCGCGGAGTGGCGCGCCGACGAGGTGTGGCCGCGGCTCGGCGGCGTCGACGGGCTCGACCGCGTCGGGCGGGTGCTGCTGCGGGTGCCGATCCCCGGGGTGCAGACGCCGACGGTGACCGTCCCCACCGGCCAGAGCGCCGAGGGCGTGGCCGCGGCGGGGGAACTCGCCGCGCTCGCCGTCCCGGACCTCGTGGCGCCCGGCGCCCGCGGCGAGGCGATCGCGCGGGTGTCGGCGTCGCGGCTGCGGGCCGGCCGGCCCGCCGTGGTCGGGGTCGTGGTGCGGGGCACGGGCGAGGCCCTGCGCGCCGTCGCGGGCGGGCCGGGTGTGCGGTCGGTGCAGGTCCTGCCGGGCGACACCGGCCGCTACGCCCTCGCCCCGCTGCTCCCGTCGTTCACCGACCGCGCCGCCCCCGGCCCCGACGACCGCCCCGTTCCGCGCACCTGAGTGTGCCGCGCATTCTGAAACCGGGCCTCATCGCGGTCACGAGCGATATGCGTCGCCGTCCTGCCGCGGCGGCCCGGTTCCGGAACCGGCGTCCGCGGAAAACCAGTTGTGAGTGCCCGCTCATTTCGCTACCCTCGCTCTCGTGCCCCGTGGCGACGAAGTCCGTACCCGCGCGCCGCACCTGCCTCCCGAGGAGCGCCGTGCGGCGCTGATCGACGCCACCCGCGACGCGCTGCTCGAACACGGCACGATCCCCACGACCCGGCAGATCGCGCAGCAGGCGGGCGTCGCGGAGGGCACCATCTTCCGCGTCTTCGACTCCAAGGAGGAGCTGCTCGACGCGGTCATGAACAAGTCCTTCTCGCCGGACGACCTGCTCGCCCGGATCGACGCCATCGATCCGGGACTTCCCCTGCGCGAACGGCTCTACCGGTTCACCGAGATCGTGCAGGCCCGGTTCCAGCAGGTGTTCGCGCTGATGGCGGCGCTCGGCCTCGTGGCCCCGCCGCACATGCGCGAGGACGCCCGGCGCCGCGCCGAGAAGGGCGCACCGGCCATCGCCGCCCGGCTCCGCCGCGTCATCGGGGAGGACGCCGATCAGCTCTCGGTCCCGCCCGACGAGGCGATCCACCTGATCCGCCTCCTCACCTTCTCGGGCAGCCACCCGCACATCAGCGAGGGCGCGATCCTCGCGCCGCACCGCATCGTCGACGTCCTGCTCGACGGGATCGCCGCCCGCCCCGCTCGCTCAGCCCACCAGGACAGGACCAGCCCGTGAACCTCCTCCGACTCGTCGCCGCCACCCTGCGGCCGTACCGGACGTGGCTGTGGATCATCGCCGCCGTCCAACTCGTCAGCGTCATCGCGAATCTCGCGCTGCCCAGCATCAACGCGAAGATCATCGACCTGGGCGTCACCCCGGGCGACACCGGCTACATCTGGCGGATGGGCGGGGTCATGCTCGCGGTCACGCTGGCGCAGGCCGTCGCGGCCGGCGGCGCAACCTACTTCGGCGCCCGGGCGTCCATGGCGTTCGGCCGCGACACCCGCGCCGCCCTGTTCGACACGGTCGGCGGGTTCTCCGGTCGCGAGGTGGCGAGATTCGGTGCGGCGTCGCTCATCACGCGCACCACCAACGACGTGCAGCAGATCCAGTTGCTCGTGATGATGACCCTGGCGATGATGCTGCAGGCGCCGATCATGGCCGTCGGCGGCGTGGTCATGGCGCTCCGCGAGAACGCCCGCCTGTCCTGGCTCATGGTCGTGGCGGTGCCCCTCCTCGGCGTGGTGCTGGGCATCGTCATCTCGCAGATGATCCCCGGCTTCCGTGTGGTGCAGGCCCGGCTCGACGGTGTCAATCGGGTTCTGCGTGAGCAGCTCTCGGGCGTGCGGGTGATCCGGGCCTTCGTCCGCGAGCCGGTGGAGCGGGACCGCTTCGAGGACGCCAACGCGTCGCTCACCGCGGCGTCGGTGCGCGTGATGCGCCTGATGGCGGTGATGTTCCCGTGGGTCATGCTGGTGCTCAACCTGTCCACGGTCGCCGTGTGGTGGTTCGGCTCGCACCTCGTCGCCGACGGCTCCGCGCAGATCGGCTCCGTCACCGCCTACATGCAGTACATGATGCAGATCCTCATGTCGGTAATGATGGCCACGTTCATGGTGATGATGGTTCCGCGCGCCTCGGTGGCCGCCGACCGCATCACCGAGGTGCTCGGCACCGAGACCACCGTCGCGCCGCCGGCGGATCCGGATCCGTTGCGCGCCATCACCGGCGTCGTGGACCTCGACCGCGTCGAGCTCACCTATCCCGGTGCCGAGAAGCCCGTGCTCCGTGACGTCACCTTCTCCGCCCGGCCGGGGGAGACCGTGGCGATCATCGGTTCCACGGGCGCGGGCAAGACCACGCTGATCAACCTGCTGGCCCGGCTCTTCGACACCACGGGCGGCGCGCTCCGCTACGACGGGGTGCGGATCGAGGACCTGCGGCCCGAGGCGCTGTGGGGTCACATCGGCCTGGTGCCGCAGCGGCCGTACCTGTTCACCGGCACCGTCGCCGACAACCTCCGCTACGGCGACCCCGACGCCACGGAGGAGCAGTTGCGGCAGGCCCTCGAGATCGCGCAGGCCGCCGATTTCGTGGCCGAGATGGGCGGCCTCGACGCCCCCGTCGCGCAGGGCGGCACGAACGTCTCCGGCGGCCAGCGGCAACGGCTCGCGATCGCGCGGGCCCTGGTCGCGCGCCCCGCGATCTACCTCTTCGACGACAGCTTCTCCGCGCTCGACCTCGCGACCGACGCGCGGCTGCGGGCCGCGCTCGCGCCGCACACCGTGGACGCCACCGTGTTCGTGGTGGCGCAGCGCATCTCGACGATCTCCGGCGCCGATCGCATCGTCGTCCTGGACGGCGGCGAGGTCGTCGGGCTGGGCACGCACGACGAGCTCCTCGCCGCCTGTCCCACGTATCAGGAGATCGCCAACAGCCAGGCGACGGAATCGAGTGCGGCATGACGGGCCCCGGAGCGCGCGCGGCGATGGCGGGATCGCCGCAGCAGAAGCCCATGACCTTCTGGCCGTCCCTCAAGCGGCTCATCGGGATGCTGCGCACCCAGCGCTCGACGGTCGTGGCCGCGGTGCTCCTCGCCGTCGGCTCGGTGGTCGCGGCGGTCGTGGCGCCCAAGGTGATCGGCACCGCCGTCGACGCCGTCTACGACGGCTTCCTCGGCTCGCTGCGCGGCGGGCCCGGCATCGACTTCGACCGGGTCGGCACGATCCTGCTGTGGGTGGTCGGGCTCTACGCCGGCAGTTCGCTGCTGCAGTTCGCCCAGGGCTACCTGCTCAACGGCGCGGTGCAGAAGGTGATGTACGAGCTGCGCCGGCAGGTCGAGGAGAAGCTGAACCGGCTGCCGCTGAGCTACTTCGACCGGCAGCCCCGGGGTGAGCTGCTCTCCCGCGTCACCAACGACATCGACAACCTCGGCCAGTCGCTCACCCAGGCCCTGGGGCAGCTCATCGTGTCCGCGTTCACGGTGATCGGCGTGCTGGTGATGATGCTCGTCGTCTCGCCAGTGCTCACCCTGGTCGCGATCATCGTGATCCCGCTCATCGTCGTCCTCACCGGGCAGATCATGAAGCGCAGCCAGAAGCAGTTCGTGGGCCAGTGGAAGCACACGGGCGCGCTCAACGCCCAGGTCGAGGAGGCCTTCTCGGGGCACGACCTGGTCACCGTCTTCGGTCGACGGGACGCCGTCCGCGCCCGGTTCGCCGCGGAGAACGAGGCGCTCATGGAGTCCGCCTACAAGGCGCAGTTCCTCTCCGGCCTCGTCATGCCGATCTCGATGTTCGTGGGCAACCTGCAGTACGTCGCCATCTGCGTGGTAGGCGGGCTCCGCGTGGCCTCGGGCTCGATGAGCCTGGGCGACGTGATCGCGTTCATCCAGTACTCGCGGCAGTTCACCCAGCCCCTCACCCAGATGGCGTCGATGGTGAACCTGCTCCAGTCGGGCGTGGCGTCCGCGGAGCGCGTGTTCGCGGTCCTCGACGCCGAGGACGAGGTGCGGGACCTGCCCGGCGCGCTGCCCACCCCCACCCGGGGGCGCGTCGCGTTCGAGGGCGTGCGCTTCGGGTACAAGCCCGAGGAGCCGCTCATCGAGGATCTGGACCTCGTGGCGGAGCCGGGCCGCACCGTCGCCGTCGTCGGTCACACCGGGGCGGGAAAGACCACGCTGGTCAACCTCATCATGCGGTTCTACGAGCTCAGTGGTGGCCGGATCACCATCGACGGCACCGACATCGCGGAGGTCTCCCGCGCGGACCTGCGCCGGCGGATCGGCATGGTGCTGCAGGACACCTGGCTGTTCGAGGGGACGATCGCCGAGAACATCCGGTACGGGCGCCTGGACGCGACCGACGAGGAGGTGGTCGCCGCCGCGACGGCGACGTACGTCGACCGGTTCGTCCGGTCCCTGCCCGACGGTTACGACACGGTCCTCGACGACGAGTCCGGCAGCGTGTCGGCCGGCGAGCGGCAGCTGATCACCATCGCCCGCGCGTTCCTCGCCGAACCGGCCATCCTCATCCTCGACGAGGCGACCAGTTCGGTGGACACCCGCACCGAGGTGCTGCTGCAGCGCGCCATGCACGCCCTGCGCGCGGATCGCACGAGTTTCGTGATCGCCCACCGGCTCTCGACGATCCGCGATGCGGACGTCATCGTCGTGATGGACCACGGGCGGATCGTCGAACAGGGCTCGCACGAGGAGCTGCTGGCGGCGGGCGGCCACTACGCGTCGCTGTACCGTGCGCAGTTCGAGGGCGTCGAGATCTGACGGGCGGATCCGACGGGCCGCAGGTCGTTGCCAAGGAGCGGCCAAGTGTGCACGCTAGGCTGAGGGCCGGATGAATCGGACGATGAACGGGCAGATGCGACGCTGATGAAGGACGAACTCGCGCCGGGCACGGTGATCGGCGGCTACCGGATCGAGCGGCGGCTCGGCACCGGCGGCATGGGCTCGGTCTACCTGGCCAAGCACCCCGAGCTGCCGCGGTACGACGCGCTCAAGGTGCTCGGCGCGAGCTACTCGGGCGACGACGGCTTCCGCAAGCGGTTCCTGCGCGAGGCCGAGCTCGCGGCGCGGCTGGATCACCCCAACATCGTCACCATCTACAACCGCGGCAGCGAGGGCCCGCTGCTGTGGATCGCCATGCAGTACGTCGAGGGCGACGATTGCGCCGTGCTGCTCAAGCGCGCCCAGGGCGGCCTGGACCCGGCGACGGCGGTGCAGATCATCGGGCAGATCGGCCGCGGCCTCGACCGCGCGCACAAGGCGGGGCTGTTGCACCGCGACATCAAGCCCGCGAACATCCTGGTCACCGCCGACGACGACGGCGACGACGACCGTCGCGCCCTGCTCACCGACTTCGGCGTCGCCAAGGGCGGCGACGACGCCTCGCAGCTCACGGCCGTGGGCACGGTCCTCGCGACGCTCGCGTACGCCTCGCCCGAGCAACTCTGCGGCGAGGACCTCGACCCGCGGTCGGACCAGTACTCGCTCGCGGCCACGTTCTTCCACCTGGTCACCGGCAAGGTCCCGTACTCCGGCGCCAGCACCGACGCCGTGATCGACGCGCACTTCAACGCCGCGCCGCCCCGCATCTCGCAGATCCGCGCCGGCGTGCCGCCCGCGGTCGACGCCGTCGTGGCCCGGGGCCTGGCCAAGACGCCCGGCGAGCGGTTCGCGACCTGCAAGGAGTTCAGCAACGCACTGCGGTCCGCGATGACGGCGCCCGCGGGCAGGCCGGTGCCCAGGCAGGTCCCGCCCCCCGGCCCCGGCGTACCGCCGCCGGCCCAGGCCCGGCCCGGATACGTCCCGGGCCCGGGACACCCGTCGGGCCCGCAGCCGCCCGCCGGCGCCGGGCGTCCCGGAGTTCCCGGGCAGCGCACCGTCGCGCCCGGGATCCGCGGGCAGGCGTACCGCCCCGGTTACCCCGTGGCGCGGCAGGCCCCGCCCTCGGGTGCGATGCCCCAGCCGCAGTACGGTGCGGGTGTGCCGTCGGGCGCCACGCCGCGCGCCCCGCAGGCCCCGCACCAGCAGAGACGTCCCGCTCCGGCGGGCGGGATATCGCCGACGGTGCTCGGGCTGGTCGGCGTGGCGGTGCTGGCTCTGGTCCTGTTGGTCCTGGTCATCGCGTTCGGATAGCGATCGCCACGGACCTGTCGGCGGAGGGGCCTACACTGCTTAATGACAGCGATGAGATTCCCTATCGGAAGTGATTGACGTGGCCGGATCGTTCGTGCATCTGCACAACCACACGGAGTACTCGATGCTGGACGGGGCGGCGAAGGTCGACCCGTTGTTCGCGGAGGCGAAGCGGTTGGGGATGACCGCGGTGGGCATGTCCGACCACGGCAACATGTTCGGCGCGTCGGACTTCTACAACACCGCGGTGAAGTACGAGATCAAGCCGATCATCGGGATCGAGGCGTACATCGCGCCGGAGTCCCGGTTCAACACCAAGCGCGTCAAATGGGGCGATCCGTCGCAGAAGTCGGACGATGTGTCCGGTTCGGGTGCGTACACGCACATGACGATGGTGGCGGAGAACGCGACGGGCCTGCGGAACCTGTTCACCCTGTCGTCGCTGGCATCGATCGAGGGCCAGCTGGGCAAGTGGTCGCGGATGGACGCGGAGATCATCGCCGAGCACGCCGAGGGCATCATCGCGACCACCGGCTGCCCGTCGGGCGAGGTGCAGACCCGGCTGCGGCTGGGCCAGTTCGACGAGGCTGTGGCCGCGGCGGCGAAGTGGCAGGAGATCTTCGGTAAGGACAACTTCTACCTGGAGTTGATGGACCACGGCATCGACATCGAGCGCCGGGTCCGCGAGGGCCTGTTGGACATCGGCCGCAAGCTGGGGATCACGCCGCTGGCCACCAACGACTGTCATTACGTCACGAAGGACAAGGCGGATTCGCACGGCGCGCTGCTGTGCATCCAGACCGGTAAGACCCTCTCGGATCCGACGCGGTTCCAGTTCGACGGCGACGGGTACTACCTGAAGTCGGCCGACGAGATGCGGGCGCTGTGGGATTCGCAGGTGCCGGGTGCGTGCGATGCGACGGTGGAGATCGGCGAGCGGGTGCAGTCCTACGCCGAGGTGTGGGAGCACAAGGACCGGATGCCGCGGTTCCCGGTGCCGGCCGAGCACAGCCAGGAGTCCTTCCTGGAGTCCGAGGTGATGGCGGGCCTGGAGCGCCGCTTCCCGGAGGGGGCGCCGCAGGAGTACGTGGAGCGCGCGAAGTACGAGCTGTCGGTGATCAACGAGATGGGCTTCCCGGCCTACTTCCTGGTGGTCGGCGACCTCATCGCGCACGCGCACGAGGTGGGGATCCGGGTGGGGCCCGGCCGTGGTTCTGCCGCCGGCTCGCTGGTGGCGTACGCGCTGGGCATCACCAACATCGACCCGATCCCGCACGGGCTGCTGTTCGAGCGGTTCCTCAACCCCGAGCGCGTGTCGATGCCCGATATCGATATCGACTTCGATGATCGCCGGCGCGGGGAGATGATCACCTACGCGTCGGAGAAGTGGGGCAGCGACAAGGTCGCTCAGGTCATCACCTTCGGCACCATCAAGACCAAGGCGGCCATCAAGGACGCCGCCCGCGTCATCTACGGCCAGCCCGGCTACTCGATCGCGGACCGGATCACCAAGGCGCTGCCGCCGCCGATCATGGCCAAGGACATCTCGGTCAAGGGCATCACCGATCCGGAGCACGAGCGGTACAAGGAGGCCGTCGAGGTCCGGCAGCTGATCGACACCGATCCCGACGTCAAGAAGATCTACGACATGGCGCTCGGACTCGAGGGCCTGATCCGCAACGCCGGCGTGCACGCCTGCGCGGTGATCATGTCGTGTGATCCGCTGACCGATGCGATCCCGGTGTGGAAGCGCGCGCAGGACGGCGCGATCATCACCGGGTGGGACTACCCGTCGTGTGAGGCCATCGGCCTGCTGAAGATGGACTTCCTGGGCCTGCGCAACCTCACGGTGATCGGTGACGCGCTGGAGAACATCAAGCACAACCGGGGCATCGACCTGGACATGGACGAGGTCCCGCTCGACGACGAGACCACGTACAAGCTGCTCCAGAAGGGCAACACGCTGGGCGTGTTCCAGCTCGACGGCGGCCCCATGCGGGACCTCCTGCGCCGCATGCAGCCCACCGCGTTCGAGGACATCGTCGCCGTTGGCGCCCTGTACCGCCCCGGCCCGATGGGCATGAACGCGCACAACGACTACGCCGATCGCAAGAACAACCGGCAGCAGGTCAAGCCGATCCACCCGCAGCTCGAGGAGCCGCTCAAGGAGATCCTGGCGGACACGTTCGGACTGATCGTGTACCAGGAGCAGATCATGCAGATCGCGCAGAAGGTGGCCGGGTACAGCCTCGGCCGCGCAGACATCCTGCGCCGCGCGATGGGTAAGAAGAAGGCCGAGGTCCTGGCGAAGGAGTTCGAGGGCTTCGAGAAGGGCATGCTGGACAACGGTTTCGAGAAGGCCGCGATCGATGCGCTGTGGGAGACGATCCTCCCGTTCGCCGGTTACGCGTTCAACAAGTCGCACGCCGCCGCGTACGGCCTGGTGTCGTACTGGACGGCGTACCTCAAGGCGAACTACCCGGCCGAATACATGGCCGCGCTGCTCACGTCGGTCGGTGACGACAAGGACAAGGCCGCCATCTACCTCGGCGACTGCCGCCGCCTCGGCATCACGGTGCTCCCGCCGGATGTCAATGAGTCCTTCCACGCCTTCACCTCGGTGGGGGAGGACATCCGGTTCGGTATGGGTTCGGTGCGCAACGTCGGTGAGGGCGTGGTCAATTCGATCGTCGCCACCCGGAACGAGAAGGGCAACTTCGCGTCCTTCTCGGACTACCTCGCCAAGATCGAGGTGGCGGCCTGCTCCAAGAAGGTCACCGAATCCCTCATCAAGGCGGGCGGTTTCGACTCGCTGGAGCACCCGCGCAAGGGCCTGTTCCTGGTGCACAGCGACGCCATCGAATCGGTGCTGTCCACCAAGAAGGCCGAGGCCGTCGGCCAGTTCGACCTGTTCGGCTCCATGGGCGAGGAGGACGGCGGCGCCGAGCCCATCGACGACGTCTTCACCATCAAGGTCCCCGACGAGGAGTGGGACGGCAAGCACAAGCTCGCGCTCGAACGCGAGATGCTTGGCCTGTACGTCTCTGCGCACCCGTTGGACGGCATCGAGCACGTCATCGCCGCGCAGACCGACACGGCCATCCCCGCGATCGTGGAGGGTGACGTCAAGGACGGCACCCAGGTGACCGTCGGCGGCATCCTGCAGTCGGTGAACCGGCGCGTGAACAAGAACGGCGCCCCGTTCGCGTCCGCGCAGATCGAGGACCTCTCCGGTGGTATCGAGGTGTTCTTCTTCCCGCAGGCCTACGCGGCGTACGGCGCGGAGGTCGTCGAGGACGCGGTGGTGCTCATCAAGGCGCGGGTGAACTTCCGCGACGACAAGGTGACACTGATCGCGAACGACATCGCGCAGATCGACCTGTCGCAGATCGGCGTGGCCAAGCCGCTCGCGCTCACGATGCCCACCCGGATCTGCACGCAGGACAAGGTGACCGCGCTCAAGCAGGTCCTGCAGCGCCACCCCGGGGTGTCCGACGTGCACGTCAAGCTGGTGACCGGCGACGGGGAGGGGCAGAGCACCACGCTCAAGCTCGCCGACGAGCTCCGGGTGAACCCGTCGTCGTCGCTGATGGGCGACCTCAAGGCGCTCCTCGGTCCGCACTGCTTGACCTGACGGACGCCGAGGCGGTGCCCGTCAGACGCCGGCGGCGGTCCCGAAGATCCGCTGATACAGGTCCTCGCCGTGGCTGGTGGGGAGCGGCGCGCCCGGCAGCACCCGGAACGTGCGGTCGCCGGTGGCGAGCCGCTCCGCGCGGAGGAAGGCGTGGCGCGGATCGCCGGCCTCCGCGAGGCCTCGCGACAGCTCGTACATGTGGGTCACGTAGATCACGGTGACGCCGGCGTCCCGCATCGTCTCGACGATCCGCCGCGCGAGCGCCGCCCCCTCGCGCTCGTTGGTCGAGGCGAGGGATTCGTTGCAGAGCAGCAACGCGCCGGGGCGGATCACGTCGGCGATCGCGCTCATCCTGATCAGTTCCTCCTCGAGGCGGCCCGCGGTGTCGCCGCCGCCCCTCTCCTCGCCCCCGAAGTGGGTGAGCACCTGGGGGTGGACGGGCCCGCGGTACTCACGGGCGGCCACGGGCATCCCGCAGCGCAGCATCAACTGCGCCACGCCCACGCTGCGGAGCAGCGTGGTCTTCCCGCCGTGGTTGGCGCCGGTGATCATCGTGACCGATGTGCCCTCGCCGTCGATGTCGTTCCCCACGACGGGGTCTCGAGACTGCAGGGCGAGGACGGGGTGATACGCGCCGCGGCACACCAGGCCCCGCGACGACGGCTCCGGCAGGCACCAGGGCGCCCCGCGGGCGTCGAGGGCGGCTAGGAGGTTCATGACGCCCGTGTAGAAGCCCAACTCGTCGGCGATCGTGCGGAAGTAGCCGGCCACGTGTTCCGCCGCCTGCGCGACGGCGTCCGCGGCGGTGCGGATGCCGCGGCCCGCGAGCATCGTCAGGGCCTCCGCGGACGCGGGATCGCCGGTGTCCACGTCGATCCCGCCGTCCCTGGCGCGCAGCTTCCGCCACCCGGCGTGCTCGGGATGGCGGAGCACGTGGCCCGTTCCGTGCGCCCCGGGGCCGAGCCGCACACTGATCAGCTCGCCCTTGGCGAACCGGAGCTCCTTGAGGTGGGTGCGCACCGACGTGAGATAGTCGTCGCCGAGTTCCTCTGCGACGCAGGAGAAGAACGCGTCGAAACCCTCGGAGGAGAACCTGCCGCGGGAGCGGTCGCACGCCGCACGCAGGTCGATGAAGGCCTCGAGGAACATGTCCAGGACGTCGAGGGACCGGTACAGCACCTTGTCCGGCGTCGCCCGGGTGAACAGACCGAAGTAGTTGTGGCGCTCGCGTTCCACGGCGCGGGACGCGATCGCGCGCAACTCGGCGACCCGGTCCGGATTGGCGAGGCAGTCCCGCAGTACCGCGTGCCGGTACCGGATGTCGTCGTCGGAGGCGACGTCGCCGAGCAGCATCGACTCCGCGACCCGGTACACCGTGTCGTCGCCGCCGGCCATCACCGGAAGCAGCCGGTCCAGCCCCAGATTGCGCCGCAGCTCCTCGGAGCGGGCGGGTGCGGGCGGGTGTTCGCGCAGGTCCGCGTCGCGGTACAGCAGCCGGGTCCTCACGATGCGATCCTCCGGCTCAGCGTGGCGGGATCGAGGCCGTGCCTGCGCGCGAGCGCGTCCGCGTGGGCGAGGCCGCGGGGCGGCCCGCGACGCACCCGGTAGGTGCGCTCGGACGGGTCGTCCGGCACGTCGGCGGTCATGCTCACCACGCCGGGGCCGATCGTCGCGATCTCGTCGACGAACGTGACGTACACGCATCTCGATCCCGTCTCCAGCAACCGGCGGACGACCGCGGTGCCCAGCCGGATGCCGTCCTCGAGCGAGGTGGAGGAGAACGTCTCGTTCATCACCACCACGCTCCGGTCCGTGGCCGTTGTGAGGATCCCGCGCATCCCCTCGATGTCCTCCTCGAGCCGTCCGAGCCGATCGTCGGCCGACTCGGGACGCTCGAACCGGGTGTACAGCGCGTCGAAGAGCCCGATCTCTGCGTCGGTGCCCGGGATCGGCAGGCCGAGCGCCGCGAGGTGGTGGACCTGCCCGAAGGCGCGGGCCAGTGCGGTCTTCCCTCCGTGGTTGGGCCCGGTGAGGACGAGCACGCGTTCGTCGTCGCCCAGCAGCAGGTCGTTGCCCACCACGCGTTCTCCCCGCCGGGCCAGGTCCATCGCCATCGCGACGTCGAACGTGTTCTGGACGTGGAGAATCGGCCGCTCGGCGATGGTGGGGAGTGTGAACGGCAGGCCGGCCGCCTCCATCGCGGCCACGAAGTCCAGGTAGGCAAGGTACCAGCGGATCTCCAGATCGACCTGCGCGGGCACCGGATCGCGGTCCTCGGCGTGCTCGGTGCGGAACCGGGCGAGGGCGCGGAAGGCCTCCGGGAACAGCGCCGTGACGTGGTCGAGGATCGCGGCGTCGATGCCGTCGAGACCGGGGCGCACCGGCGGTTCCTCCGCGCGGCGGCCGCCCTCGTCCACCCGGAACCGGTCGAACACCGCGGCCACCTCGGCGCCGTAGTCCGGCTCGCCGTGGTAGCGGCCCACGCGGACGTCGGAGTTCTTGATGCGGACCGTGTACTCGACGCGGTCCAGCAGTTCGGCCGCCGCGGCCGCGTCGCCCTCCAGCGCCCGGTGCCCGGGCGACCCGGCCAGCCGGTCGAGGTGCTCGCGCAGGTCCCGCAGGGCGGTGGCGGGCGCAACGGTTTCGGCGAGGGCCGAACGGAGCCCGGCGATGGCGGCAAGGTAGCGCCGCGCCGCGTGCAGGGCCCACGCGTCGCTCTCGGGGCGGAGCGTGAGCCGTGCCGCGTTGGCCCGGGCCTCGCGCATCTCGGCCATCGTCGCGCAGAACCGCCGCAGCCGGCCCGTGAGCCGGGGGTCGCCGCGGAGTGCGCGGCAGAGGTCCTGCCGGTAGCGCGCGGCCGCCGGCGAGGACGCCGGTGCGTGGAAGAGCGGGACGATCTCGGGATCCTCGCGGCTGACCGCTGCTACCAGCCGGTCGAGTCCGAGATCGGCGAAGGGGGCCGGAAACCGCCCCGCGCCGTCGGTGGGGACGGGGGAGGTGGACGGCTCGCCGAGGAGGGATGAGAAGCCCATCGCGCACCTCCGCTCTCGTCCGTGTCGCCACGGGCGGACCGGCGGGAGCGTCGGCGGCGCTCACGAGGACCGCCGGGTTCTTCGACGGTACTGCCGCGGGGAACGGGCGGGCAACCGCCGGGCCGTGCTACACGCGGGAGTGCAGGGCGCGCGCCGCCCACCAGACCACGACGCCGGAGCCGGCGGCGGCGAGGATCGCGGGCGCGAAGGACGCGCCGCCCACGGCGCCGGTCAGCAGCACGCCGAGCACCAGGACGACGAGCGCGGCGACCAGGGCCTCGGCCTTGTACAGGGGCCAGCCGATGCCGAACACGTCGACGGTGCGCCGGTCCGCGGGGGAGCGGTCGGCGGAAGTCGAAGATGAGGCCATCACGGTCATGGGGTTCACCATACCCGGCGACTGAAGTTTCGGCTACCCGAACTCACGGTCGGGAGGGTCGATCTGGGATGATGAAACGCGTGTTGCGCTGGATCACCGCAGGAGAATCGCACGGCCCCGCCCTGGTGGCCCTCATCGAGGGCATGGTGGCGGGTGTCGAGGTCACGTCGTCGGACATCGCCGCCCAGTTGGCGCGGCGTCGCCTCGGCTACGGCCGCGGTGCCCGCATGAAGTTCGAGGCCGACAAGGTCACCATCCTCGGCGGCGTGCGGCACGGGCGCACCCTCGCCGGACCGGTGGCCGTCGAGATCGGGAACACCGAGTGGCCGAAGTGGGAGCAGGTCATGTCGGCCGACCCCGTTGACCCCGCGGAGCTCGAGGGCGCGGCCCGCAACGCCCCGCTCACCCGCCCCCGGCCCGGCCACGCCGACTACGCGGGCATGCTCAAGTACGGCTTCGAGGACGCCCGCCCCGTCCTGGAGCGCGCCAGCGCCCGGGAGACGGCCGCCCGCGTGGCCTGCGGCACCGTCGCCCGCAACTTCCTCCGCCAGGCCTTCGGCGCCGAGGTGATCAGTCATGTCATCTCCATCGGCGCGTCCGAGCCCTATTCGGGCCCGACCCCGTCGGGCGACGATCTCGCGCGGATCGACGAGTCCCCGGTCCGGGCCTTCGGGGAGGCCGCCGAGGAGTCGATGATCGCCGAGATCGAGGCCGCCAAGAAGGACGGCGACACGCTGGGCGGCGTGGTCGAGGTCGTGGTCACGGGGCTGCCCGTGGGCATCGGCTCCGTCACCTCCGGGGACAGCCGCCTCGATGCGCGCCTCGCGGGTGCGCTCATGGGTATCCAGGCGATCAAGGGCGTCGAGGTGGGCGACGGTTTCGAGACCGCGCGCCGCCGTGGCAGCCAGGCCCACGACGAGATGCTGCCCGATCGCGGCGGCGTGCTGCGATCGACGAACCGCGCGGGCGGCGTCGAGGGCGGCATGACGAACGGCGAGGAGCTGCGGGTGCGCGTGGCGATGAAGCCGATCTCCACCGTGCCCCGCGCGCTCCGCACGATCGACATGCAGACCGGCACCGAGGCTGTCGCGATCCACCAGCGCAGCGACGTCTGCGCGGTGCCCGCGGCGGGCGTGGTCGCCGAGGCGATGGTGGCGCTCGTCGTCGCGCAGGCCGCGCTGGAGAAGTTCGGCGGCGACAGCCTGGCCGAGACGCGCAGCAACATCGAGCGGTACTCCGAGCAGGTGTCGGCGCGGTTGCAGCGGGTGACACCCGAGGCGATCTGATGACGCCCCGGCCCGCGGAGGTGGCGGCGCAGGGGCCGGCCGCCATCTTGATCGGGCCGCCGGGTGCGGGCAAGACCACCATCGGTCGTCGGCTCGCGAAGGCGCTGCGGGTGGAGTTCCTCGACGTCGACGAGGAGATCGAGCGCCGCGAGGCGCGCTCGATCCCGGAGATCTTCGCCGGGGACGGCGAGCCCGCGTTCCGCGCGATCGAGGAGCGGGTGATCGAGGACGTGGTCACGCACCACGCCGGCATCGTCTCCCTGGGCGGCGGCGCGGTGCTGTCCGAGTCGACGCGCTCGCTGCTGCGCCGGTACCAGGTCGTGTACCTGGAACTCACCGAGGACGAGGGCATCCGGCGCACCGTCGGTTCGTCGCGCCCGCTCCTCAAGGGCGACGATCCCGAGGCGGCGTACCGGGCCCTGATGGCCCGCCGCACCCCGATCTATCGTGAACTCGCGACGATCCGCGTCTCCACCGTGGGACGCGCACCGTCGTCCGTGGTCCGTCAGGTGCAGCGGCGCCTGAAGGACACCGCCCCGGGCCGGGAGCGGCGCGGCCCCTGGCCGAAGCTGCCCGCCGTCCTCCGCAATTCCGCCAAGAACCGATCGGAGTAGCCCATGAGCCACGACACCCCCGAGGCGACGGAGCCCGTCAAGGTCGCCGTGAACGCCGGCAGCCCGTACGAGGTGCTGATCGGGCGCGGCCTGCTCGACGACGTGGTCGCCCAGGCGGGCGACGCCACCCGGGCTGCGATCTTCTACCAGCCGACGCTGGGGGAGACGGCCGAGGTGTTGCGGCAGGCGCTGGCGGACAAGGGGATCGACGCGCACCGCATCGAGATCCCGGACGCCGAGAAGGGCAAGGACCTCGCCGTGGCGGGATTCTGCTGGGAGGTGCTCGGCCGGATCGGCCTGAGCCGCCAGGACGTGATCTACAGCCTGGGCGGCGGCGCCGCGACCGATGTCACCGGTTTCGTCGCCGCGACCTGGATGCGCGGTGTGCCCGTGGTGCACGTCCCCACCACGCTGCTCGCGATGGTGGACGCCGCGGTCGGCGGCAAGACCGGCATCAACACCGATGCGGGCAAGAACCTGGTGGGCTCGTTCCACGAGCCGCGCGCCGTGGTGGTCGACCTCGCGACGCTGGAGACGGTGCCGCCCAACGAGATCGTCGCCGGAATGGCCGAGGTCATCAAGACCGGATTCATCGCCGATCCGGTGATCCTGGACCTGATCGAGAAGGATCCGCGGGCCGCGCTCGATCCCACGGGCGACGTGCTGCCCGAACTGGTGCGCCGTTCCATCGAGGTGAAGGCACAGGTGGTGTCCGCGGACCTCAAGGAATCGTCGCTGCGGGAGATCCTCAACTACGGGCACACACTGGCCCACGCCCTGGAGCGGCGCGAGCGGTACCGCTGGCGCCACGGCGCCGCCGTCTCCGTCGGCCTCGTCTACGCCGCCGAACTCGGCCGCCTCGCCGGGCGGCTCGACGACGAGACCGCGGACCGGCACCGTCGCGTGCTCGAATCCGTCGGGCTGCCCACCAGCTACGACGCCGACGCCTTCAGCCAGCTCATGGAGTACATGGGCAAGGACAAGAAGAACCGCGCCGGGATGCTGCGGTTCGTGGTGCTCGACGGCCTCGCTCGCCCCGGCCGCCTCGAGGCGCCGGACCCGTCGCTGCTCGTGGCCGCGTACTCCGCCGTCGCGAAGGACGGCACCCCGCCCGACGGAGCCGTCCTCCTGTAGGCCTCGCCCGGATAGGGTTGTTCCCGTGTCGCTGATCGGCCGGGACGACGAGCGCGCGCGGATCGAAGGTCTCCTCGCCGATGCGCGCGCCGAACACGGTGGTGCCCTCGTGCTGCGCGGCGAGCCCGGAATAGGCAAGTCCGCGTTGCTCGATCACGCCGCCGCGGTCGCGGCCCGGGACGGCATGCGGGTGATCCGTGCGGCGGGAGTCGAATCCGATTCGGACTTGCTCTACGGCGGCCTGCATCAGTTGCTGCTCCCGCACGTGGGTCGCCTGGACTCGATTCCGGGCCCGCAGGCGGCGGCCCTGCGCGGCGCCTTCGGCATGGCCGAGGGCGGCGCGGCGAACCGGTTCCTGATCGCCGCGTGCACGCTGGCGCTGCTGGCGGACCTGGCCGAGGACGCGCCGCTGCTATGCGTCGTGGACGATCTGCAGTGGGTGGACCGCGGTTCGGTGGAGGCGCTCCTGTTCGCGGCGCGCCGGTTCGGCGACGACCCCATCGCCGTGCTCTTCGCAGTGCGGGAGACGTCGATGCCGTTCGAGACACCGGGCCTCGACACCGTGCCGGTGGCGCCGCTCGGCGCGCGGGACGCGGCGCGGGTGCTCGCGCTGCACGCCCCGGGGATCGACGCGGGACTCCGAGCCCGGGTGCTGCACGAGTCGGCGGGAAATCCGTTGGCACTCAAAGAACTCGGATCGCTGTCGGCGGAGTCGGACGATCCCTCGCATGCCGATCCGGTGGGGCCGGTGGGTACCCTGCCCGTCCCGCTGCGGGTGCAGGAGGTGTTCCGCAGGCAGATCGCGGCCCTGCCCGAACCCGCGCGCCGCGCGCTGCTCGTGGCCGCCGCGGATTCGGCGGCGCCGCTGTCCCTGATACTGCGGGTCATGGCGGACCTGGGCGGCACCGTGGCGGACCTGGCGCCCGCGGAGAGCGCGGGCCTGGTGCACGTCGGCGACCGCATCGACTTCCGGCACCCCCTCGTGCGGGCCGCCGCGTACCGGGGCGAACCGCTGCCGCACCGCCTCGACGTGCACCGCGCCTACGCCCGGGTGGGCGCCGCCGGCACCGACCGCCGGGTGTGGCACCTCGTCGCCGCGACGCCGACTCCGGACGAGTCCGTCGCCGCCGAGCTCGACGCCGTCGCGGAGCGCGCGCGGCACCGCGGCGGAGCGATGGCCGTCTCGGTCGCGTACGAGAGGGCGGCTCGGCTCAGCGAGGAGACGGAGCCCAGGGCCGCACGGATCGCCCGCGCCGCGCAGGCGGCGTTCGACGCGGGCCGGCCGGATCGGGCCCAGCGCCTCGCGGCCGAGGCCCTCTCCCTCAGCGCGGATCCCGGGATCCGCGCCGATGCGATCTACGCGCGCGGCGCGGTGGCGTACGAACGGGTCTCCCCGCGCGCCGACGCCGAGCTCACCGTCGAGGTGGCGGAGTCCGTGTTGCGCAGCGATCCCGACCGGGCCGCGCTGGCGCTGTACGAGGCGGCGCACGCAGCCCGGCACGGCGCGGCGCGGGACCTGTTCGGCCGGGCGGGGGCGTTGCTCCGGGAGTTCGGCCCGCCGGCCCCGTGGGCGGAGGTGGTCCGCGCACTCATCGGGTGGGACGACATGTTCGAGGGCCGCCCCGGAGTCGCGGTCGGGCCGGTGCGCGCGATCCAGGGGTCGGCCCGCGGCGGCGACGCCGAGCTGACGCACGCCATCACGGCCGGGATCGGCGGCCTCCTCATCGCCGACGAGGACGACGTCGTCGGCACGGTGGGGGAGATGCTGGTCGGGGTGCGGGAGGAGGGCGCGCTCGGATGGATCCCGTACTGCCTCAACGTGCTCGCGGTGGCCAGGCTGTTGCGCGGTGAGTTCGCGGACGCCCGCGCGTGCGTCGCCGAGGGCGTGGCCGTCAGCGAGGAGTTCGGTAACCGCACCGAGAGTCTGGCCCTCCGGTCGATCGAGGTGTGGTTGCTCGCCGTCGCGGGCGACGAGGACCGGTGCCGGGAACTCGCGGAGAGAGTGCTCCCCGACGCGCGGGACCGGCACCGCGTCAACGCCGACATCGGGGCGTGGGGGCTCGGGATGCTCGACCTCGCCGCAGGGCGGTACGACGACGCCCTCGCGGCCCTCGAGGCGGTGTGCACCGGTCCGGCCGGCCGCGACGTCGTGATGCGCGCGGTGCCCGATCTGGTCGAGGCCGCGGCGCGAAGCAGTGCGCAGCAACGGGTATCGGGCCTCGCGGCCGAGTTCGAGACGTGGGCGGACGCGGTCTGCCGCCCCGTCGCGCGGGGGCTCGCCCTCCGCTGTCGCGCACTGCTCGCCGGCGACGACGCGGCGGGCGCCGGCGCCGCGGAGGCGGCCTACGGCGAGGCGCTCCGCCTGCACGAGCGGGCGGCCGGTCGCTACGATCTCGCCCGTACCCGGCTGGTGTACGGGCAGTGGCTGCGCCGCCGGCGCCGCCGCACCGAGGCGACCGCGCTGCTCGGCGCCGCGCTCGCGGGGTTCGAGGACCTCGGCGCCGCACTCTGGGCCGAACGGGCCCGCGGTGAGCTGGCGGCCCTCGGCGGATCCGGTGCCGAACGGCGGCCGGTGGGGCCGCTCAACCTGCTCACCCCGCAGGAGCTGCAGGTGGTGCGCCTGGCCGCGGCCGGCCGCACCAACAAGGAGATCGCCGCCCAGCTCTACCTCAGCCCCCGCACCGTGGGGTACCACCTCTACAACGCGTACCCCAAGCTGGGCGTCGCCGGGCGATCCGAGCTCGCCACGGTCGTCGCGGGAGCCGAGTAGCAGGGCGCTCTCGGCGCGGGTGACCCCGGACGCCACCGATCCGGAACCAGGTAACGATGACGGATGCGCCCCGGTCGCGCCCTCCGTAGCGTTCTGATCAGGGCGAACGTCCCCACCAGGAGCACGAACCAAGGAGCCGTCATGACGCAGTACTTCCTCAGCCTTCCTCACGATTCCGCCGAGGAGATCAGCATGGAGGACATCGATCCCGCGGAGCTGGAGGCTCTCATGGCCGATGTCGAGGCCTTCAACACCGAACTGCAGTCCACCGGCTCGTTCGTGTTCGCGGGCGGCCTGCAGCCGCCGTCGACCGCGACCACGGTGGACGCCTCGGGGGACACCCCGGAGTTCACGCCCGGGCCGTTCGTCAAGGCGTCCGAGTACCTCGGCGGGTTCTGGGTGATCGAGGCCGACAACGACGACGACGCGATCGAATGGACTCGGAAGGCGTCGCGCGCGCTGCGCAGCCGCGTCGAGGTCCGCGCGCTGCAGGAGGCGCCCGCCTGATCCGGCGGGACGCCGCGGGGGAGCAGTCATGCCGGGTAGCGTTCTCAGGCTGAGTGATTCGCAGTCGGTCGAGATACGTGCGTGCACCGCCGAGGCCCTGGAGCTGTGTTCGGCGTGGGCGCCGTCGGGAAGCCCGCCGCCGCGGCACTGGCACCCGCGACAGAGCGAGCGGTTCCGGGTGACCGGTGGCGAACTGACCGTCGAGCTCGACGGTGCGCGGCGCGTCCTCACCGAGGGCGAGGAGATCGACGTGCCCGCGTGCACCGTTCACCGGATGTGGAACGCGGGCGCGGTGCCCGCCACCGCCGCCTGGACCGTGCGCCCGCCGCTGCGAACCACGGAGATGTTCCGCGCCGTTGACGCCGGGCTCGGCCCGCTCCGCGCGGTCCTTCTCCTCGCCCGCTTCCGCGCCGAGTACCGGATCGGACCGGTTCCGCGCCGCCGCCGAACCCGCTAGAGCCCCAACAGGTCCGCGGTGCGGTCCAGGGTGTAGGCGAACAGCTCGTCGGCGGGCTCGAGGGTGTTCGCGAACTGCCCGAACAGCTCGAAGGTCACGGCGCCGAACACCTGCGTCCACGCCAGCACTCCCAGTGCGAGCTGGGCGTGGCCGGCCTCGGGCGCCACCGCCTCGGCGACCGCGCGCAGTTGGTCGTCGAGGACGCCGGAGGGTGCGGGCGCGCCCCCGTCCCCGGCGGCGGCGATGCGGGCGAAGGTCCCCGATATCCGGATCGCGGCCGCGGTGGTCTCCGGTGGCGCGTGGTAGCCGGGAACGGGGGAGCCGTAGAGAAGCGTGTACTCGTGCGGGTGCGTGCGGGCCCAGTCGCGGACGGCGTGGCCGACCGCGATCCACCTCTCGCGCGGGGCCGCGCCCGAGGCGTCCGCGCCCTCGACCGCGTCGCCGAGTGCGGTGTACGCCTCGGTGATGAGCGCGGTCAGCAAGGCGTCCCGGCTGGGGAAGTAGCGGTAGACGGCGGACGACGCCATCCCCAGGTCGCGGGCGACGGCGCGAAGGGACAGTGCCGCGGCGCCCACGTCGCGAAGCTGTGTGCGGGCGCTCGCGGTGATCTCCGCGGTGATCTCGGCGCGGGCGCGTTCGCGGGCGGACTGCGAGGCGTTCATGCCATCGAGTATGGCACCGATCCGAAACGAGAGCGCTGCTCTTGACAATGGCCGTCGATCGGCGGAGCATGGATTCGAAACGAGAGCACTGCTCACAATGGAGGAATCATGACCGCTCAGACCGCCGGCCCCGCCGACCGCACCCGCCCCGGCCGGGTCGCGACGCTCGTCAACGGCGCCGTCGCCCGGCTCGCCCGTCGCGGCGTCTCCCTCTACGGCGCCCGCGAACTCGCGGTCCGCGGCCGCCGCTCGGGGGAGTGGCGCACGGTCCCCGTCAACGTCCTGACCGTCGACGGTGTCGACCACCTCGTCGCGGCCCGCGGCGTGACCCAGTGGGTCAGGAACATGCGCGCCGCCGGCGGCGGCGAACTGCGCCTGGGGCGCACCGTCGAGCCCTTCTCCGCGACCGAGCTGACGGACCCGGCCGCCAAGGTCCCCGTACTCCGGGCGTACCTCCGGAAATGGGCGTGGGAGGTCGGCGCGTTCTTCCCGGGCCTCTCCGCCGACAGCACGGACGCCGATCTCGTCGCCGCGGCCGGCGGCTACCCGGTCTTCGTCGTCGACCGCTCCTGACGCGCGCTGCCGCCGGGCTGCTCCGGCGGTACCGTCGACCGTGTGAACGAGACCCGGACCTACGACCAGGATTCCGCGACCCTGCGGGTGCGTACGGGTGTGGCGGGCCGCTCCGCGCGGCTGGGGCACCGCCTGATCCTCGAGGCGAAGGCGTGGCGCGCCGAGGCCGTCGTCGAGGACGGCGTGCCCACGGCCCTCACCGTCGTCGTCGAGGCCGCGTCACTCGACGTCGTGGCGAGCGACGGCGGGCTCACATCGCTCAGCGCGCCCGAACGGGCCGTCGCCCGCACCAACGCGCACAAGTCCCTCAAGGTGAAGGCGTTCCCGGAGATCGAGTACCGCTCCACCTCGATCGAGCAGACCGCGAACGGCTTCCACGTGCAGGGCGGTGTGACGCTGTGCGGCCAGACCCGCCCGTGCGGGTTCGCGCTCGACTACGAGGACGCGGTTCCGGCGCCCGCACTCGTCGCGGTGGTGCCGGTGAGGCAGACGGACTTCGGCATCAAGCCGTTCTCCTTGATGATGGGCACGCTGTCCGTCGCGGACGAGGTCACCGTCGAGGCCCGCGCGATCCCGTGACCCGGTGGCGGGCCGCGATACGGTGAAGGACATGCCCGGAACCGTGACGCCCTCGCCCATCGACCACGCAGCCCGCCGGGACGCGCTCCGCGCCGGCCTCGAGCAGTCCGCGTTCCTGGTCACCGATCTCGACAACGTCCGGTACCTGTCGGGGTTCACCGGCTCCAACGGCGCCCTCCTGATCGCCGCGGACCCCGCCGACGACGCCGTCGCGACCGACGGGCGGTACCTCACCCAGGTCGCGGAGCAGGCGGGCGATCTCACCGCCGTGATCGAGCGCGACGTGGCGAGCGCCCTGCTGGCGCGGGCCACGGGCACCGTCGGTTTCGAGGCCGCCGCCATGAGCTTCGCCGACCACGCCCGGCTACGCGACGCCGGTCCCGAGCTGGTGCCGACCACCCGCATCGTGGAGTCGCTCCGCGAGGTCAAGGACGCCCACGAGATCGAGCTCCTGGCCCGCGCCTGCGCGATCAGCGACGACGCGCTGGCCGCGCTGCTCCAGGAGGGCGGCGTCCGGCCCGGTGTGACGGAGGCCCAGGTCGCGCGCCGGCTCGAGAACCTCATGTACGAGCTCGGCGCCGAGGCCGTCGCCTTCGACACCATCGTGGCCGCCGGCGCGAACTCGGCGGTGCCGCACCACCGCGCCGCGGGCGCCGTCCTCGCCCCTGGTGACTTCGTGAAGATCGATTTCGGCGCCCGGTACGAGGGCTACCACGCGGACATGACCCGGACCTTCGTGCTCGGCGAGCCCGCGCCGTGGCAGCGCGAGGTCTACGGCGTCGTCGCCGCCGCCCAGCGGGCCGGCCGGGAGGCGCTCGCACCCGGGGCGGAGGTCCGCGCCGTCGACGGTGCGGCCCGCGCCGTCATCGAGGCCGCCGGGTACGGCGAGCAGTTCCTGCACGGCCTCGGTCACGGGGTCGGGTTGCAGATCCACGAAGCCCCGACGCTGGGGAAACTCGGCAGCGGTACACTGTCCGACGGTGCTGTGGTCACCGTCGAGCCGGGTGTGTACCTCCCGGGTCGCGGTGGAGTCCGGATCGAGGACACCCTCGTGGTCCGCGGCGACGGGCCGGAACTGCTGACCCGCACCACCAAAGACTTGATCGCACTCTAGGAGAATTGACACCCGTGGCATCGACTGCTGACTTCAAGAACGGACTGGTCCTCAACCAGGAGGGCCAGCTCTGGCAGATCATCGAGTTCCAGCACGTCAAGCCGGGCAAGGGGCCCGCCTTCGTGCGGACCAAGCTGAAGAACGTCGTCTCCGGTAAGACGGTCGACAAGACCTTCAACGCCGGCGTCAAGGTGGAGGTCGCCACCGTCGACCGCCGCGACTTCAGCTACCTGTACCACGACGGTTCGGACTACGTCTTCATGGACGCCGAGACCTTCGACCAGATCGGCCTGCCCGAGGAGAAGGTGGGCGACGGCGCCCGCTTCCTGCTGGAGAACATGCAGGTCCAGATCTCGATGCACGAGGGCGAAGCCCTGTTCGTCGAGCTCCCCGTCTCGGCCGAGTTCGAGGTCCAGCACACCGATCCGGGCCTGCAGGGCGACCGCTCCACCGGCGGCACCAAGCCCGCGACGCTGGAGACCGGCGCCGAGATCAACGTCCCGCTGTTCATCAACACCGGCGACAAGCTCAAGGTCGACACCCGCGACGGCAACTACCTGGGGCGTGTGAACTCCTAAGTGCCCGAGCAGTCTGAGAACAAGCGGCCGAAGAAGTCGGGCGCCCGGCACAAGGCGCGCAAGCGCGCCGTCGACCTCCTCTTCGAGGCCGAGGCCCGCGACGTCACCGATCTCGACGGCCTCCTGAACGAGCGGCGCGCGCTCGCGGCCGAGGACGCCGCGGTGCCGCCCGTGTCCGAGTACACCGCGGAACTGGTCACCGGCGTCGGCGTGGACGGCGAGCAGCTGGACTCCGTCATCACGTCGCACCTGACCGGCTGGACCCTGGCGCGCCTGCCCGCGGTCGACCGCGCCATCCTGCGGATCGCCGTGTGGGAGCTGTTCAACGCCGCCGACGTGCCGCCGGCGGTCGTGGTCGACGAGGCGGTGGAGCTCGCCAAGGAGCTGTCCACCGACGATTCGCCGACCTACCTCAACGGGGTCCTCGGCAAGGTGGCCACGCTGGCCCCGCAGGTCCGGGCCGCCGCGGCCGCGCAGCCGTCGAGCGGGGAGTAGCTCAGCCCAGGCGGGCGATCAGCGCGCGCGCGTTGCGCAGCGCCAGTGCCTGCACCGTGCCGATCGGGTGCACCCCGGCGGCCGACGGCAGCATCGACGCGTCCGCGATCACCACGTTGGGCGCGTCGAACAGGGCTCCCTCGGGGTCGGCCACCCCGCGCTTGGCGGAGGATGCCATCCGCGCGGTACTCATCCCCTCGAGGGAGCCGGTGGCGATCTCGCCGACGCCGTATCCCGCGGAGTGCGATTCCGAGAGGAAACGCTGCAGCGTCTGATCACCCGGCACGTAGTCGCCGCCGCGCTGCTGGCCCGTGAAGATCCGCCGCGCGCCCGCGGCTTCGAGGATCCGCACCGCGGTGTCGACCCCCGTGCGCAGGTGGTTGCGGTCCGCCTCCGCGAGGTCGTACCGGACCGACGGTTCGCCCGAGGCGTCCATCACGACCTCGCCGGCACCGCGGTCGCGGACCGCGACCCGCAGCACGGAGACGTGGGGCAGCTGCCGCATCACGTTGAGGTGCTCCGCGGCGTTGCGCCACGGCACTGCGCTGGCAGCCAGCGCGGGCGTCAGCGGCGCCGTCTCGTAGTGCACCCCGAAGCCGTTTCCGTCGAGGTTCGCGTGCGCGTCGCTGTACCGCGCCGAGGTGGTCCCGTGCCACGGCATCACGGTCTCGCCGAACACGCCGAGCGCCGTCGCGACGGGGTGCAGGTGCAGATGCTTACCCACGTGCGCTCCGCCGATCCCCGAGCGGGACAGTAGCGCCGGCGTCTCGAAGGCGCCGGCGGCGACCACCACGGCGCTGCACCGGATGGTGAGCCAGGACCCGCCCGCGGTCCGCGCGATCACGCCGCGGGCCCGGCCGGACTGCACGTCGATCGACCGCGCCTCGGCGCCGGTCACGATCCGGGCGCCGCGCTTCTCGGCGTCCCGCAGCCACGTGCGTCCCGCCGTGTGCTTGGCGCCGATCCGGCAGCCCAGCGCGCAGCGCCCGCATTCGACCCCTTGATCACAGTTGTCCACGGCGCGTTCCACGGTGCGCACCGCCATCCCGAGCTCGGCGCACCCCTTGGCCAGCAGCTGATCCCGGGCCGACGGTGCGCTGTACGCGTCCGTGACGCCCACCCGCTGCCACACGGTGTCGAGCGCGGCGTCGAAATCGGGCCCGGTGTCGATACCCCGCTCGGCCCAGTCGGCGCGTACCTCCTCGGACGGGCGGAAGTAGCCGCCGTAGCTGGTCACCGTGCCGCCGCCCAGGCAGCTCGCGGACAGCACGTACGACTGCGCGTTCTCGGACCAGAACGGGCTGCTGGAGTACAGGTGGGTGAGCCCGTCCAGATCGGTGCCGCCCATGTCGTTGAGCTGGGCGTACTCGCCCTTCTCCAGCACCACCACGTCGAGGCCCGCCTCGGCCAGCTGCGCCGCGGCGACGGCGCCGCCCGCGCCCGACCCGACCACCACCACGTCGCACGCCGTGGCCGCGTCGATCTCGTACCGGGTGGGGGACAGGGGACGCAGTGCCCGCATCGCCCGGCCGCGCGGCTTCTTCAGCGGCTGCTGTCGCGGATAGCCGATGGCGTCCATCAGTTCGGCACCGGGGCCGTGCATTCCGTCCGCGCCGGCGGCCGTGTAGTAGGCGAGCAGTGCGATGTTCCGCAGCCGCTTGAACAGCATCCGCTTCTGCGGGAACCGCGACCGCGACAGGTCGATCAGGATGCGCTCGCGATCGGCGAACGGGAGGTCCGCGAAGCGTTGCCCGCGGGTGCCCAGCACCGTGGTGCAGAACACCCGGCTGTCGAACAACGAGAGCGACTGCGAGAGCGTGCCACCGTCGCTGTCGCGGGGGCTGCGCGCGGCGTACGAGACGGCCAGGTCACCGGCGCGGACGTCGCTCGCCGACGGGATCGCCACACCGTCACCCGGGGCGAACGTGTCCACGATCGCCGAGAGCGTCCGCCGCTGCCTGGTGGACAATTCCATGCCCCGAACGTACTGGTATGCTTCCTGTTGCATCAAGGCATCCTTTAAGTCCGTCCCGAGAGGCGGAGCGAGCCGTCCGGAGAGGCGGAGAAGGAGGTCACGTGGCTCGGGAACTCATGTCCGCGGCGGATGTCACCCGCACGGTGGCACGTATCGCGCATCAGATCATCGAGAAGACGGCCTTAGACGCCGAGCGGTCGGGAGACGCGGATTCGCCCCCACCCCGGGTCGTCATATTCGGCATTCCTACTCGCGGAGCGGTTCTCGCGGACCGGTTGGCCGCGAACATCGAGGAGTTCTCCGGTGTGGAGGTCCCCGTCGGGCGCCTCGACATCACCCTCTACCGCGACGATCTGCGGCACAAGCCGCACCGCCCCCTCGAGCGCACCACGGTGCCGCCGCAGGGTGTCGACGGTGCGCTCGTCATCCTCGTCGACGACGTGCTCTACTCCGGCCGCACGGTGCGCGCCGCCCTGGACTCGCTCCGCGACCTCGGCCGCCCCGAGGCCGTGCAGCTCGCGGTCCTCGTGGACCGCGGCCACCGGCAGTTGCCCATCCGCGCCGACTACGTGGGCAAAAACATCCCCACCTCGCGCCAGGAGGACGTGCAGGTGCGCCTCAAGGAGAAGGACGGTGAGGACGCCGTGGTGATCTCCGAACTGCCCGACACCGCCGCCGACGAAGGGGAGGCCCCGTGACCCGCCACCTGCTGTCCGCGGGAGATCTCACCCGCGCGGAGGCCGAGGAGATCCTCGACGAGGCCGACCGGTTGCAGCAGGCGCTGCTGGGCCGTGAGGTCAAGAAGCTGCCGACGCTACGCGGTCGCACCGTGATGACGGTCTTCTACGAGAACTCCACCCGCACCCGGGTCTCCTTCGAGGTGGCCGGGAAGTGGATGAGCGCCGACGTGATCAACGTCTCGGCCTCGGGGAGCTCCGTCGCCAAGGGCGAGTCGCTCCGCGACACCGCCCTCACCCTGCACGCCGCCGGCGCCGACGCGCTGATCGTGCGGCACCCGGCTTCCGGTGCGGCGCAGCAGATCGCGGCCTGGACGAACCCCTCCGGTGCGCCCGGCCCCGTGGTCATCAACGCGGGCGACGGGATGCACGAGCACCCCACCCAGGCGCTGCTCGACGCGCTCACGCTGCGCCAGCGCCTCGGCGGCATCGAGGGGCGGCGCGTGGTGATCGTCGGCGACGTCCTGCACAGCAGGGTGGCCCGGTCGAACGCGCTGCTGCTCGCGACCCTGGGTGCCGAGGTGGTGCTCGTCGCGCCCCGCACACTGCTCCCGGTGGGAGTGGAGACCTGGCCCGTGACCGTCGCCGATTCGCTCGAGGCCGAACTCCCGGGCGCCGACGCGGTGATGATGCTGCGGGTGCAGGCCGAGCGGATGAACGGCGGCTTCTTCCCGAGCGAACGCGAGTACTCCGTGCGTTACGGGCTCAACGCCCGCCGCGTCGCGCTGCTGCCCGACCACGCGGTCGTGCTGCACCCGGGACCGATGCTGCGCGGGATGGAGATCGGCTTCTCCGTGGCGGATTCGGACCGCGCCGCCATCCTGCAACAGGTGAACAACGGCGTGCACGTTCGCATGGCCGTGCTCTTTCATCTGCTGGCCAAGGACGGGGAGGCCGGATGACCAGCGGTACCCGCTCCACGAACCCGTTCCAGCCCTCTCCGCGAAAGGACGGCGCCGCCGCATGACCCTCCTGCTCAAGAACGTCCGCCCGTACGGCGAGGGTGACCCGGTGGACGTCGCGATCGCCGGCGGCGAGATCACCGGGATCGGCCCGGGCCTGGACGCCGCCGACGGCACCGAGATCATCGACGGCGGCGGCGCCGTGCTGCTCCCCGGCTTCGTCGACCTGCACACCCACCTGCGCGAACCGGGCCGCGAGGACACCGAGACCATCGAATCCGGTTCCGCCGCAGCCGCGCTCGGCGGATTCACCGCCGTGTTCGCCATGGCCAACACCAGTCCGGTCGCCGATTCCGCGGTGATCACCGACCACGTGTACCGGCGCGGCCAGGAGGCCGGCCTGGTCGACGTCCACCCGGTCGGCGCCGTCACAGTGGGCCTGCAGGGCGAGAAGCTCGCCGAGATGGGCATGATGGCTGCGGGTCCCGGCCGGGTGCGCGTCTTCTCGGACGACGGTGTGTGCGTGGCGGATCCGCTGATCATGCGCCGCGCGCTGGAATACGCCGCCTCGCTCGGCGCCGTCATCGCGCAGCACGCGGAGGAGCCGCGGCTCACGCGGGGCGCCGTCGCGCACGAGGGCGCCGAGGCCGCGCGCCTGGGCCTCGCGGGCTGGCCCCGCGCCGCCGAGGAGTCGATCGTCGCCCGCGACGCGCTGCTCGCCCGTGACGCCGGTGCCCGCGTGCACATCTGCCACGCCTCGACCGCCGGCACCGTCGAACTGCTGAAATGGGCCAAGGGCCAGGGGATCGACATCACCGCCGAGGTGACGCCGCACCACCTGCTGCTCGACGACACCCGCCTCCGCACGTACGACGCGGTGAACCGCGTGAACCCGCCGCTGCGCGAGGCCTCCGACGTGGCGGCGCTGCGCGAGGCGCTCGCCTCCGGGGTGATCGACTGCATCGCCACCGATCACGCGCCGCACGCGGATCAGGACAAGTGCTGCGAGTTCGCCGCCGCCCGGCCGGGCATGCTCGGGCTGGAGACGGCGCTGGCCATCGTGGCGCAGGTGGCGGTCGAACCGGGTGCGATGACGTGGCGCGACGTGGCGCGGGTGATGAGCGAGAACCCCGCCCGGATCGCGCGGCTCGACGATCAGGGCCGGCCGATCGGCGTGGGCGAGCCCGCGAACCTGACGCTGGTCGACCCCGACCTGGGGTGGACTGTGCGGCCCGACGGCCTCGCCAGCCTGTCCCGCAACACGCCCTTCGCGGACCTGAGCTTCCGCGCCAAGCCGGTGCTCACCGTGCTGCGCGGTGCCGTCACCGCCCGCGACGGGGTCGCGGCCGAACCCGGGGCGGGGCACCGGTGAGCGTCAGCGATCTCGCCACGCTGCTGCTGGTGATCCTGGTGCTGTGCCTGCTGTTCGGGCTCATGGTGCTGGGCTGGCGCCGCCGCGGCCGCCGGCAGGCGGCCTCCGTCGGCGAGATCCCCACCACCCCGGAGAAGCTGGCGGAGCTCGAATTCGGCCCGGTGTCCGGCGTGTACGTGGGCTCGACGATCGCGCCGCACTGGCAGGACCGGGTCGCGGTGGGGGACTGGGGCTACCGCGCCACGGTGAACCTGAGCCGCTACGCCGACGGCTACCTGATGGAACGCGGCCGCGGTAACCCGATGTGGATCGCCGACGAGCGCATCGTGGAGGTCCGCCGCGCCGACAAGCTCGCCGGGAAGGTGATGCCCGGCAACGGCCTGCTGGTGATCCGCTGGGAACTGCCCACCGGCACGGTGCTCGACTCCGGATTCCGCGCCGACGACAAGACGACGTATCGAAAACTGATGGACGTGAGGGAAAGCTAGATGGCTGCACACGCATTCGGAAACAGCACGGCGCTGCTGGTCCTCGAGGACGGGACCGTCCACCGCGGGGTCGAATTCGGCGCCACCGGCCAGACCCTCGGCGAGGCCGTCTTCTGCACCGCGATGACCGGCTACCAGGAGACGCTCACCGACCCGTCCTACGACCGCCAGATCGTGGTCGCCACGGCGCCGCAGATCGGCAACACCGGGTGGAACGACGAGGACGACGAGTCCCGGGGCGACAAGATCTGGGTCGCGGGGTACGCCGTGCGCAATCCCACCCGCCGCGTGAGCAACTGGCGCGCGAACGGCTCGCTGGACGGCGAGCTGGTGGAGCAGGGGATCGTGGGCATCGGCGGGATCGACACCCGCGCGGTGGTCCGCCGCCTGCGCGACCACGGCTCCATGCGCGCCGGCGTCTTCTCCGGCGACGCGCTGGCCCCCGAGGCGGAGCTCCTGGACCGGGTGCGCTCGCAGCCGGAGATGAAGGGACTCAACCTGATCGGCGAGGTCTCCACGAAGGAGGCGTACACCGTGGAGCCCGAAGGCGAGGCCCGCTTCACGGTGGTCGCCGTGGACCTGGGCATCAAGACGAACACGCCGCGGATGTTCGCCGAGCGCGGGATGCGCGTGCACGTGGTGCCCTCGACCGTCACCCTGGACGAGGTGAAGTCGCTCAACCCGGACGGCTTCTTCCTCTCCAACGGCCCGGGCGACCCGTCGACCGCGCAGCACGAGGTCGACCTGACCCGCGAGGTGCTCGACTCCGGCCTGCCACTGTTCGGCATCTGCCTGGGCAATCAGCTGTTGGGCCGCGCCTTCGGCCTGGACACCTACAAGATGAAGTTCGGCCACCGGGGGATCAACATCCCCGTCGTCGAGCACACCACGGGCCGGATCTCCATCACGGCCCAGAACCACGGCTTCGCCCTGGAGGGGGAGCGCGGCCAGGAGTTCGACACCCCGTTCGGCCGGGCGCGCGTCAGCCACGTCTGCGCCAACGACGAGACCGTGGAGGGCGTCGAGCTGCTCGACGGCCGCGCCTTCTCGGTCCAGTACCACCCCGAGGCCGCGGCCGGCCCGCACGACGCCGCGTACCTCTTCGACAAGTTCGCCAGCATCATGAGCAGCACAGGAGACAAGTAATGCCACGCCGCACCGACATCCAGCACGTCCTGGTGATCGGCTCGGGGCCGATCGTCATCGGCCAGGCCTGCGAGTTCGACTACTCCGGCACCCAGGCGTGCCGCGTGCTGCGCGCCGAGGGCCTGCGCGTGTCGCTGGTCAACTCGAACCCGGCCACGATCATGACCGACCCGGAGTTCGCGGACGCGACGTACATCGAGCCCATCACGCCCGAGTACATCGAGAAGGTCATCGTCGCCGAGCGCGACAAGGGCTTCCCGATCGACGCGGTGCTCGCCACGCTCGGCGGCCAGACGGCGCTCAACGCCGCGGTGGGCCTGCACGAGCAGGGCATCCTCGACAAGTACGGGATCCGCCTGATCGGCGCCGATTTCGACGCCATCCAGCGCGGCGAGGACCGGCAGATGTTCAAGGACATCGTCGCCAGGATCGGCGGTGAGTCGGCCCGCTCCAAGGTCTGCTACACCCTCGAGGAGTGCCACGAGACCGTCGCCGAGCTCGGCTACCCGGTGGTCGTGCGTCCGTCCTTCACCATGGGCGGCCTCGGCTCCGGCATGGCCTACGACGAGAACGACCTGATCCGCATCGCCGGCTCCGGCCTCGCCGCCTCGCCCACCGCGAACGTGCTCATCGAGGAGTCGATCCTGGGCTGGAAGGAGTACGAGCTCGAGCTCATGCGCGACGGCCGCGACAACGTGGTGGTCGTCTGCTCCATCGAGAACGTCGACCCCGTCGGCGTGCACACCGGCGATTCGGTGACCGTCGCCCCGGCGATGACACTCACCGACCGCGAGTACCAGGTGATGCGCGATCAGTCGATCGCGATCCTCCGCGAGGTGGGCGTCGACACCGGCGGCTGCAACATCCAGTTCGCGCAGAACCCGCGCGACGGCCGCCTGGTGACCATCGAGATGAACCCGCGCGTGTCCCGCTCGTCGGCCCTGGCGTCCAAGGCCACCGGCTTCCCGATCGCCAAGATCGCCGCGAAGCTGGCGGTCGGCTACACCCTCGACGAGATCCTCAACGACATCACGGGTGAGACCCCCGCCTGCTTCGAGCCGACCCTCGACTACGTCGTGGTCAAGGCCCCGCGGTTCGCGTTCGAGAAGTTCCCGGGCGCCGACGACACCCTCACCACCACCATGAAGTCGGTGGGCGAGGCGATGAGCCTCGGCCGCAGCTTCGCCGAGGCCTTCGGCAAGGTGATGCGCTCGCTGGAGACCAAGCGCCACGGGTTCTGGACCGGGGCCCCGGTCGAGGGAACCGTCGACGAGCTGCTCGAGGAGATCAAGGTCCCCAAGGACGGCCGCTACTACCTCATCGGCCGGGCCTTCGAGCTGGGCGCCACCGTGGAGCAGGTCTTCGACGCCACGGCGATCGACCCCTGGTTCCTGGAGGAGATCAAGGCCGTCGTCGAGCTCGGCGCGCAGGTCCGCGACGCCGACCTGACCCCGGAGCTGGTGCGGTACGCCAAGACCCACGGCCTGTCGGACCTGCAGATCGCGGAGCTGCGCGGCATCGGCGAGGACGAGGTGCGCGCCTACCGGCACGAGCACGGCATCCGGCCCGTCTACAAGACGGTGGACACCTGCGCCGCCGAGTTCGAGGCCAGGACCCCGTACCACTACAGCAGCTACGAGCTGGACCCCTCCGCGACCACCGAGGTGGCCCCGCAGGCCGAGCGTCCCAAGGTGCTCATCCTGGGCTCGGGTCCGAACCGCATCGGGCAGGGCATCGAGTTCGACTACTCCTGCGTGCACGCCGCGCTCACGTTGAGCGAGGCGGGGTACGAGACGGTCATGGTCAACTGCAACCCGGAGACCGTGTCCACCGACTACGACACCGCCGACCGCCTCTACTTCGAGCCGCTGACCTTCGAGGACGTTCTCGAGGTCTACCACTCGGAGGAGGCCTCGGGCGAGGGCGGCCCCGGCGTGGTCGGCGTCATCGTGCAGCTCGGCGGTCAGACCCCCCTGGGCCTCGCGGCGCGGCTCAAGCAGGCGGGCCTGCCGATCGTGGGCACCTCGCCGGAGGCGATCGACCTGGCCGAGGACCGCGGCGAGTTCGGCCGCGTGCTCACCGAGGCGGGGCTCCCGGCCCCCAAGTTCGGCACGGCCACCACGGCCGACGGTGCGCGCGATGTCGCGGCCGGCATCGGCTACCCCGTGCTGGTGCGGCCCTCGTACGTGCTGGGCGGCCGCGGCATGGAGATCGTCTACGACGAGGCGGCGCTGCTGGATTACATCGGGCGCGCCACCGAGCTGACCCCGGACCGGCCCGTGCTGGTCGACCGGTTCCTCGAGGACGCCGTGGAGATCGACGTGGACGCCCTGTGCGACGCCACGGGCGAGGTGTTCATCGGCGGGATCATGGAGCACATCGAGGAGGCCGGCATCCACTCCGGCGACTCGGCGTGCACTCTGCCGCCCACCACGCTGGGCCGGGCCGACATCGACGCCGTACGCTCCGCGACCGAGGCGCTCGCGCGGGGCATCGGCGTGCACGGCCTGATGAACGTGCAGTACGCGCTCAAGGACGACGTCCTCTACGTGCTCGAGGCCAACCCCCGCGCGTCGCGCACGGTGCCGTTCGTCTCCAAGGCGTCCGCCGTGCAGCTGGCCAAGGCGTGCGCGCGAGTCATGATGGGGCAGACCATCGCCGAGCTCCGCGGGCAGGAGATCCTGCCGCGCGAGGGCGACGGTTCGCGGATGCCCGTCGAGGCCCCGGTGTCGGTGAAGGAAGCGGTGCTGCCGTTCAACCGGTTCCGCCGCGCCGACGGCACCGGCGTGGATTCGCTGCTCTCGCCGGAGATGAAGTCCACCGGCGAGGTGATGGGCGTGGACCGCGATTTCGGCACCGCGTTCGCCAAATCGCAGACCGCGATCAGCGGCTCGCTGCCGGCCACCGGCAACGTGTTCGTCTCCGTGGCCAACAAGGACAAGCGCTCGCTGATCTTCCCGGTGAAGCGCCTCGCGGACCTCGGATTCACCATCCTCGCGACGGAGGGCACCGCGGACGTGTTGCGCCGCAACGGTGTCCAGGCCGAGCGGGTGCACAAGCACTCCGACCGGATCCCCGAGGGCGAGCAGTCGATCGTGGACCGGATCAAGGCCGGGGACGTGGGCCTGATCATCAACACGCCGTACGGCAACGCCGGGCCGCGCGTGGACGGCTACGAGATCCGCACCGCCGCGGTGCAGGCCTCCGTGCCGTGTGTGACCACGGTCCAGGGCGCCTCCGCGGCCGTGCAGGGCATCGAGGCCGCGCTGCGCGGCGGGATCGGCGTCCAGAGCCTGCAGGACATGCACGCCGACCTGGTGAACCGGTGACCTTCGCCGAGCGCGTCGCGCGGGCGGTCGCCGAGCGGGGCCGACTCGTGGTGGGCATCGACCCGCACCCGCCGCTGTTGGCCGCGTGGGGGCTGGGCGACGACGCCGCGGGCGTCCGGGCGTTCGGCCTGCGCTGCGCCGAGGCTTTCGCCGGCGAGGTCGGCTTCGTCAAGCCGCAGGTGGCGTTCTTCGAGCAATTCGGCGCCGCGGGGCTCGCGGCGCTCGAGGAGGTCGTGGCGGCGTGCCGGGAGGCCGGCACCGTCGTCATCGCCGACGCCAAGCGCGGCGACATCGGCTCCACCATGGCCGGGTACGCCCGCGCCTGGCTGGGCGACTCCCCGTTGTCCGCCGATGCGGTGACCCTGTCGCCCTACCTCGGCTACGGCTCGCTGGAACCCGCGATCACCGCGGCCCGGGGCGCCGGCAGGGGAGTGTTCGTGCTGGCCCGCACCTCGAACCCCGAGGGCGGGCAGGTGCAGGCGGACGGAGTCGCGCAGCACATCGTCGACGACGCCCGAGCGGACAACGCCGACGGTGCCGGCACCGTCGGGCTCGTCGTGGGCGCCACCCGGGAGCACGGACTGGACCTGGACGGGCTCGGCGGCCCGATCCTGGCGCCCGGTCTGGGTGCGCAGGGCGCCACCCCGGCCGATCTGCGTGCGATCTTCGACACGGACGCCGTCGTGCTGCCCAGTTCCTCGCGCCAGGTGCTCGCGGCGGGCCCCGGTGCCGCCGACCTCCGGGACGCGGCCCTGACGGTCCGTGACGAGGTGGAACGCGCCCTCGGCGGCGCCTGACCACCGCTTCGGGGGCGCGCGACACGCCCGACACGCGCGGAGCCGGATGTGAATTGCGACTATTGCCGCAGGTCACTTGAGTTTCACCTGTCACACGCAGCGGTCGCCTGCGAATGCCTGTCGATTGCTTGGAATCGTTGTGTGACAACGTTTTCCGATTGCAACACGGCTGTAGGACCCGTGATCCCGCCCGCGCCGCCTCCGACCTCCTACAACACCGCCAAACCGCAGGTGAGAGGGGGGTGGGGTTCCCACGGGCGACGAAACCTCGGTACCGTCGCAGGAGTCGCAGGACGCGGCAAGACGTAAGTACATCGAGACGGAGGAATCGTGGCCCTTCCCCAGTTGACCGACGAGCAGCGCGCCGCTGCTCTGGAGAAGGCAGCTGCCGCTCGTCGCGCACGCGCCGAGCTGAAGAATCGGCTGAAGAGCGGCGGCACCACCCTGCAGCAGGTGCTGAAGGACGCGGAGACCGACGAGGTGCTCGGCAAGATGAAGGTCTCCGCTCTGCTCGAGGCCCTGCCCAAGGTGGGCAAGGTCAAGGCGCAGGAGCTCATGACCGAGCTGGAGATCGCCCCCACTCGCCGCGTGCGCGGCCTGGGCGAGCGGCAGCGCAAGGCGCTGCTCGAGAAGTTCTCCGCCTGACACATCTGTGTCCGGAGTAACGACTGCGGGCCGGAGGGGCCGACTGGTAGTACTGGTCGGCCCCTCCGCCGTTGGTAAGTCATCGGTGGTCGGCAGGCTCCGCCAGGAGGTGCCCGACCTGTTCTTCTCGGTGTCCGCCACCACGCGCGATCCTCGCCCCGGTGAGGTGGACGGCCGGGACTACCACTTCGTCGGCGATCGCGGCTTCGATGCGCTCATCGCCGACGGTGACCTGCTGGAATGGGCGGAGATCCACGGCGGGCTGCAGCGGTCCGGGACGCCTGCGCGCCCCGTCTTCGAGGCGCTCGACGCGGGTCGGCCCGTGCTGGTGGAGGTCGACCTCGCCGGCGCGGCCAGCGTGAAGGCCGCCCTGCCCGAGGCGGTCACGGTGTTCCTCAGCCCGCCCACGTGGGAGGAGCTGGAGCGCCGTCTGCGCGGCCGGGGAACCGAGAGCGCCGAGGTGATCGCCCGCAGGCTGGAGACCGCGCGGGCCGAGATGGCCACCCGCGACGACTACGATGCGGTGGTCGTCAACGACGACTTGGACCGCGCGGTGGCGGACTTGGTATCCTTACTGGTCGGCCCCGGCGCGTAGACTGGGTTCGATCAACGAACTTTCTGAAGACTTGTGACGTAGGAGACGCGTGAGCACCACCACCACCGAGGCCGTGTACGACCAGCCGCTCGGCATCACCAACCCGCCGATCGACGAGCTGCTCGCGCGCACCTCGTCGAAGTACGCGCTCGTGATCTACGCGGCCAAGCGGGCCCGCCAGATCAACGACTACTACAACAGCCTGTCCGACGGCATCCTGGAGTACGTCGGCCCGCTGGTCGAGCCCGGTATGCACGAGAAGCCGCTGTCCATCGCGATGCGCGAGATCCACGAGGATCTCCTGGAGCACACCGAGGGCGAGTGAGCTGACCGCGTGATCATCGTCGGCGTCGGCGGGGGCATCGCCGCGTACAAGGCCTGTTCGCTGGTCCGGCACTTCACCGAGGCGGGGCACGACGTGCGGGTGATCCCCACGGAGTCCGCGCTCAAGTTCGTGGGCGCCGCCACCTTCGAGGCACTGTCCGGCAACCCGGTGCAGACGGGCGTCTTCGAGTCGGTCCCCGAGGTGCCGCACGTGCGGCTCGGCCAGGAGGCCGACCTCGTGGTGATCGCGCCGGCCACCGCGGACCTCATGGCCCGCGCGGCGCAGGGCCGGGCGGACGATCTGCTCACCGGCACGCTGCTGACCGCGCGATGCCCCGTCGTGTTCGCCCCCGCGATGCACACGGAGATGTGGGAGCACCCCGCGACCCGCGCCAACGTGGCCACCCTGCGCGAGCGGGGCGCCACCGTCATCGAGCCCGCGTCGGGCCGCCTCACGGGCAAGGACACTGGCGCCGGCAGGCTCCCCGAGCCCGAGGAGATCGGCCTCCTCGCGGACCTGCTCCTGGAGAACCCCGCCGCCCTCCCGCGTGATCTGGAGGGCCGCCGCGTCGTGATCTCCGCCGGTGGCACCAAGGAGGCGCTCGACCCCGTCCGGTACCTCACCAACCGGAGCTCCGGGAAGCAGGGCTACGCGCTGGCCCGTCTCGCCGCGCAGCGCGGTGCGGACGTCACCCTGGTGGCCGGCAACACCGTCGGCCTCGCGGCGCCGTCCGGCGTCCACGTGGTCCGGATCGCGTCCGCGCTCGACCTGCGCTCCGCGATGACCGAACACGCCGCCGACGCCGACCTGGTGATCATGGCGGCCGCGGTCGCGGACTACCGGCCCGCCGAGGTGGCCACCACCAAACTGAAGAAGGGCTCCGACGGCCGCAGCGAGCAGCTGGAGTCGATCACCATGATCGAAAACCCCGACGTGCTCGCCGGCCTCGTCGACGCCCGCGCCCGCGGCGACCTGCGCCCCGAGACCGTGATCGTCGGATTCGCCGCGGAGACGGGCGACGACGGCGGCAGCGTCCTGGACTACGGCCGCGCCAAACTCCGCCGCAAGGGCTGTGACCTGCTCGTTCTCAACGCCGTCGGCGACGGCCGGGCGTTCGAGGTGGACGAGAACTCGGGCTGGCTGCTCGGGGCCGACGGCAACGAGACCGCGCTCCCGCTCGGGTCGAAGACGGCCATGGCCGGGCGCATACTGGATGCTGCCGTCGAAAGGGTCGCCGCCGCCGGGACCGGCGCGGCCCGCTAGGTTTTCCGTATCGCAACACGAGAGTCGAGAGGACGTATCGTCGTGGTTTCTGGGTTCGACAAGTCTGCCCACCGTCTGTTCACCAGCGAGTCGGTGACCGAGGGGCACCCGGACAAGATCTGTGACGCCATCTCGGACTCCGTTCTCGACGCGCTGCTGGAGCAGGATCCGGCGTCCCGCGTGGCGGTGGAGACGCTGGTCACCACCGGTCAGGTGCACGTCGCCGGCGAGGTGACCACGTCGGCGTACGCGGACATCCCGAAGATCGTGCGCGACAAGGTCCTCGAGATCGGCTACGACAGCTCCGCCAAGGGCTTCGACGGCAACTCCTGCGGCGTGAACATCGCGATCGGCGCGCAGAGCCCCGAGATCGCGCAGGGCGTGGACCGCGCCTATGAGCACCGGGTGGACGGCGGCGAGGACGAGATCGACGCGCAGGGCGCGGGCGATCAGGGCCTCATGTTCGGCTACGCCTGCTCGGACACCCCCGAGCTGATGCCGCTGCCGATCTCCCTGGCGCACCGGCTCTCGCGCCGGCTGACCGAGGTGCGGAAGAACGGCACGCTGCCGTACCTGCGCCCGGACGGCAAGACGCAGGTGACCATCGAGTACGCGGGCGAGCAGGCCGTGCGCCTCGACACCGTGGTGATCTCCAGCCAGCACGCGGCCGACATCGACATCGACGGCATGCTGACCCCGGACCTGCGCCGGCACGTGCTCGACGCGGTGATCGCCGATCTGAACCTGCCCAGCCTCGACGTCTCGGACGTGCGACTGCTGGTCAACCCCACCGGCAAGTTCGTGCTCGGCGGGCCGATGGGCGACGCGGGACTGACCGGCCGCAAGATCATCGTCGACACCTACGGCGGCATGGCCCGCCACGGCGGCGGCGCGTTCTCGGGCAAGGACCCGTCGAAGGTGGACCGCAGCGCCGCGTACGCGATGCGCTGGGTGGCGAAGAACGCCGTCGCGGCCGAGCTGGCCGAGCGGATCGAGGTCCAGGTCGCCTACGCGATCGGCAAGGCCGCGCCCGTCGGCCTGTTCATCGAGACCTTCGGGACCGAGAAGATCGATCCGGTTAAGATCCAGCAGGCCATCGCCGAGGTCTTCGACCTGCGCCCGCGCGCGATCATCAACGAGCTGAACCTGCTGCGGCCGATCTACGCGCCGACCGCCGCGTACGGGCACTTCGGCCGTACCGACATCGATCTGCCCTGGGAGCACACCGACCGGGTGGACGCGCTGCGCGCCGCGGCCGGCCTGTAGGGACCGTCGTCACGGCCGCGACGCCGGCGCCGTCCCCGGTCGAGCTCCCCGTCGCCCGGGTGCTGCCCCTACTGCAGGTCAGCCACCTGGACCGGGAGTTCGATTACCTCGTCCCGCCGGAACTCGACGCCGATGCGCAACCCGGTGTGCGGGTGCGGGTGCGGTTCTCCGGGCGACTCGTCGACGCCTATGTCCTGGAACGGCTTCCCCGTTCCGAGCACGACGGGAAGCTCGCCGCGCTGGGGCGCGTCGTGTCCCCGCTGCCGGTCCTCACGGAGTCGGTGCTGCGGCTCGCCACCGAGGTCGCCGTCCGGTACGCCGGCACCCGCGCCGACGTCCTGCGCCTGGCGATCCCGCCGCGGCACGCCCGCGTCGAGAAGGCGCTCCTGGAACAGGATCACGTCGACCCCGATCCGCCGGCGCCGCCCGCCGACGGTGCCCCCGCGCCCCTCTCCGAATACACCCACGGGCCGCAGTTCGTGGCCGCGGCCACCGACGGCCGCGCGCCGCACGCCGTGTGGCAGGCGCTTCCGGGGGAGGACTGGGCGGCGCGGCTCGCCGAGCTCGCCACCGCGGTGGTCGCCTCCGGCCGCACCGCACTGCTCGTGGTGCCCGATCAGGCCGACCTGGACCGCCTCGCCGCGGCGTGCGCGCACCTCGATCCCGCGGTGCTGGCCGCCGGACTCGGGCCGTCGGCCCGGTACCGGCGCTGGCTGCTCGCCCGCCTGGGGCGCACCCGGGTCGTGATCGGTACCCGCAGTGCGGCGTTCGCGCCGCTGCCGGAGCTCGGCCTGGTGGTGTTGTGGGACGACGGGGACGAATCCCTCGTGGAGCCCCGCGCGCCCTACCCGCACACCCGCGAGGTGCTCGCCCTGCGCGCGCATCAGAGTGGTGCCGCGCTCGTGATCGGTGGCTTCGTCCGCACGCCGGAGGCGCAGGCGCTCGTCGAGGCGGGCTGGGCGGCGGAGGTCGTCGCGCCGCGCGCGCTGGTGCGGGAGCGGTCGCCGCGCATCGTCGGGACCGCCGACTCGGACGTCGCCCTCGCCCGCGACCCGCTCGCCCGCTCGGCGCGGCTCCCCGCGGAGGCCTTCGCCGCGGCCCGCGCGGCGCTCGACGCGGAACGGCCCGTCCTGGTGCAGGTCCCGCGGCGCGGGTACGCGCCGTCGCTGTCGTGCACCCGGTGTCGTACGCCCGCGCGCTGCCGCCGCTGCCACGGGCCGCTCGAGCAGGCCGCGGGCGGCGTGCTCCGGTGCCGGTGGTGCGCGCAGGCCGACCCGTCGTATCGCTGCCCGGCGTGCGGCGGCACCGCGATGCGGGCCGTGATCGTCGGATCCGCGCGCACCGCAGAGGAATTGGGACGGGCGTTCCCGGGCGCCGCCGTCGCCCTGTCCGGGGGCGACAAGGTGCTCACCGAGGTCTCGGGAGGCCGCCGGCTGGTGGTGGCCACGCCGGGCGCCGAGCCGATCACCGAGGGCGGGTACGGCGCCGCCCTGCTGCTCGACGGCTGGCTCATGCTGGGACGGGCCGATCTCCGCGCCGGGGAGGAGACCCTGCGGCGATGGATGAACGCGGCCGCGCTGGTGGCCGCCGACGGCGCAGTGGTGTGCGGCGCGGACGCGGGGATCCCGGTGGTGCAGTCCCTGATCCGTTGGGACGCCGCCGGATTCGCCGCAACCGAGTTGGCGGAACGCGCCGCCGTCGGCTTCCCTCCGGCCACCCATCTCGCCGCGCTCGACGGTGCCGAGGCCGATGTCCTCGCCGTCGCCGAGGCGGCCGCGCTGCCCGCCGGGGCGGAGATCCTGGGCCCCGTCGACCTGCCCCCCGGGGTGCGCATCCCCGGCGCCCCCGACGACGGCCCGCCGCCGCAGCGGCTCCTGGTGCGCGTGGCCAGGCGAGAGGGCCGGGCGCTCGCGCAGGCCCTGTTCCGCGCCCAGGTGGGCCGCAGCCTGCGCCGCGAGGGCACCCCCGTCCGCATCCAGATCGACCCCCTCCGCATCGGCTGACCTCCCCACCCCGCCAGCCCCCTCCCTGACTTAACAGCGTTAGCCCAGGCGGCTTCCTGGGAAAACGTCTGCGGAAGGTGCTGGCTACCCGCCGGTACGCGGTGAATCGGACCTGCGTCGAGCGACGGGGGAGGCCGGGCGGGCGGAAGGGTCAGCGGCGGCGCGCCGCGGCGACGCGGGCGAGCACGACGTCGCTCATGGCCGCCACGGTGAAGTGGAACTCCGCGTCGGCGTCGAAGGTGGCGAGTCGCGCGGCGACCTCCGCCACGGCGGGATGTCCCGAGGCGGCGAGGGCCTCCTCCCGGTGGGCGATCGCCTCCCCGTCGGAGGTTCCGAACGTCGGCCCGGCGTCGACCTCCCGCAGCAGCGTCCCGATGAGGGCGGCCAGGAGTGTGCGAAGGGTGTGCACGGCCTCGTCGGCGGGGAGCCCGGCGTCGAGCAGGATCCGCGCCATCGCCTCGGTGGGTGCGAGTGCGGCGGCCCCGTCGATCTGGCGGGTGAGCACCAGGGGAGCGGCGCGCGGGTGGCGGAGCGCGGCCGCGCGGAACGCGTGGGCGACGGCGGAGACGTCCGCGGCGGTGTCGCCCGTCGGGCGGGGGAGGTCGATGGACCGCAGCAGTGACTCCGTCACGGCGTCGAGCAGATCGTCCTTGTCGCGTACGTGGTTGTACAGGCTCTTGGGGTCCACGTGGAGCCGTTTGGCCACCGCACGCATCCCGATCTCGCCGACGCCCTGCTCGTCGACGAGGTCCAGTGCCGCCGAGACGACGGCGGCACGGCTGAGGCGCGACTCGCCCAGTGCGGGCCGCCCACGGCGCGGCGCGGAGCTGGTCACGGTTCCATTGTGCCTGATCGGCATAATACCCACGACGTGGGTATTATGCTGTGTGCATGACTGACACGCCCGCGCGGTTCGTGCTCCCGCCCGTCGACGTGCTGCGCGCGCGGGAGCGGGTGGTGCTCGATCACTTCCACGACGAGGTCCGCCAGGACTGGGACGCGACGCTGTCCACGTTCCCGCATCCGCACTACGAGTTGATCGCGCAGATGGCGGTCCACGACGGTGACGCCGAGGTGCGCGGGTACTACGCGGACACCCGGGCCGCGTTCCCGGACCAGGATCACGAGCTGATCGCGGTGCGGCACAGCGCCGATGCGGTGATCGTGGAGTTCTGGTTGCTCGGCACCCAGCGCGGCCGGCTGGGCGCGATCCCGGCCACGGGGTCCCGTCATCGCACCCGGATGACCGCCTACTTCGTCTTCGACGAGGCGGAGAACCTCGTCGCCGAGCGCATCTACTTCGATCAGTTGACGATCCTCAAACAACTCATCGCGGGTCTCGATCTGCGGCGGCCCGCCGGGCTGCTGACGGCGGTGCGCGTTCTCGTCGGCGCGGCGCGGACCGGGGCGGCCGCCCCGGATCCGCGATTGATGCACACGCGGCCACCGGCCGTCGAGGGCTGAGCGCGGCGCCGGGGCCGGTGCGGCCTCCGGCGCCGCGGGGTCACGCCGCCTCTTCCTCCTCGGGGGCGGGAGCGGCCTCGGCCTCCTCCTCGCTCGGGAGTTCGGGGTCCGGGCGGGGCTCGCTGGCGTCGTCGATCGCCTCGCCGCTCTCGATGGGGTCCGAGGCCGATTCCGTGGCCTCGCCGGTGTCGATGGGGCCGCCGGCTGCTTCGGCGGGTTCACCCACTTCGCGCGGCGAATCGCCGCTCTCGATGGTCGCGGTCGGCGTCTCCTCGGCCTCGGCTTCTTCGGCGTTCGCGACGCCAGTACCGGTGAGAGCGACTGCGAGTGCTGTCATCACTGCTGCAAAGGTGCGCATGGGACTTCCTTGGGTCGACGGCTCCTGTGCGGCGCCAAGGCTACGTGGCGTGATCCATCACCGCAGGTCACCGGGGGCGTTTTGCCGCATTCGGCGAACACCGGAAAGTCGTGTTGCGTGACCTTTGCGATGCACTCGGGTAGTGTCCGTTCATGAACATGACGTCAGGATCATGTTTCCGGCGTCGAAACCTGCACAGGAGGTCGCAATGTCCCGCGAGGTCAAGGCACCCGTCCGTCCGCCCAATGCGCTCTGGAGTCTCACCGACGGAGGCCGCGCCACCGGCGAGCTCGCCTGGTTCGCGTGGTCCGCCCCGTGGCTGGCCACCCGCGAGCACCGCGGCGACGGCCGCCCGGTCCTCGTTCTGCCCGGGTTCCTCGCGGGGGACGGCACCACCGTGCCGTTGCGCCGGATGCTGGGCCGCCACGGGTACTTCGTGTACGGCTGGGGGCAGGGCCGCAACCTGGGCCCGACGCCGGAGGCGGTCGACGGTCTCGAGGCGCTGTTCCGCGAGATCCGGGACGAGCACGACGGTGCGCCGGTCAGCCTGATCGGGCAGAGCCTGGGCGGGATCTTCGCGCTCGAGCTGGCGCGGCGCTTCCCCGGCGATGTCGACCGCATCATCTCGCTTGGGTCGCCCGTGTCCGTCACGTCGCCCGACCAGTCGCGGGCGAAGTTCATGTACTCGCGAATGGCCGAACGGCACCTGCCGGAGCTCGAGTTCTCCCGTTGGACCCAGGCGCCGCTGCCGGAGGTCCGCGCCACGTCGATCTTCAGCCGGCTGGACGGCATCTGCCGCTGGGAGACCTGTCTCTATCCGAGGACTCCGCTCACGGAGAACATCGAGGTGTACAGCAGTCACCTCGGCATGGCGGTGCAGCCCGCGGCGCTGTACGCGACCCTGGACCGGCTGGCGGCCCCCCTCGACGAGTGGGCGCCGTTCGATCCGCCGTGCGCGTTGCGGTCCGCCTATCCCGGCCTGCGGGACCCGATGTACCTCTCGGAGGACGTGTCCGCCGGCGACGTAGGCTGGGAGCCGCAACGACGAGTGGGGTGAGTGCATGGCGGCGGGGAACCTCCCGATCATCGACGACGAGCGGCCGTCCGCTCCGCCGCCCTCGCTCGCCGACGTGACGATGCTGCGGGAGCCCCCGGCTACGGCGCGCGGCGCGCGCACCCGGGACGGCATCATCGCCGCGGCGCGGAAGGTGTTCGAGCAGAACGGGTTCGCCGATGCGAAGCTCGCCGATGTCTACGCGGAAGCCGGTTGCTCGACGGGCACGTTCTACCTCTACTTCGCGTCGAAGGAGGAGGTGCTGCAGGCGGTCCTCGACACGGTGCGGGACGACATGCTGCACCCCGGTCTCGGCGAGCACGTCGACCCGTCGGATCCGCGCGCGGTGATCGAGGCGTCGATCCGCGGATACCTGGAGGCGTTCCGTCGCAACGCATTGCTGATGCGGCTTCTCGAACAGGTGACGACGATCGACGCCGGATTCCGGTCGCGCCGCATCGCGCGCAGCCGGGCCTTCGCGGAGCGGAACGCGCGCGGTATCGCCGACCTGCAGTCGCGCGGCCTCGCGGATCCGGCGCTCGACCCGTACCTGACCGCCTGTGCGCTGTCCTCCATGGTCAGCAGGCTGGCCTACCACATGTTCTGCATGACCGAGGGCGACGGTTCGGTGCTGTCCACGGGCGAGTTGTCGATCGAGGAGCTGGCCGACGTGTGCACGACGCTGTGGGTCCGCGGTCTCGGCCTCAAATCCTGAGGGCCTAAAACCTTTTCGTCCGATCCCGGGGTTCCGGGAGGCAATCCGTTCAATCCCGGGCGGCACGCAGGGTTTTGCAGTCTAATAGTCGTGGTGTGACGCGAGTCACACGGGATTCGCCGAGCCTCCGATGGGCCGCCCCGCACGTGAGCGGAGCGCCGGCGGCGCGCGGTTCCACCGGGTTCGTTGAGACACCACGCGACTACTTCTTTGGGGAGCACGCACATGACGGAACAGATCATTCCCATCGACCGGCAACACAATCCGTACTCGCGCGCGGGTACGGAGGTCGACGATCAGGGGCGGACCGTCTGGTCCGGCGTGCCCGATACGCTCATCGCCGCCCTCGAGGCGCGGGTCGCGGCCGACCCGGACGCCGAGGCGGTCACCGAGCTCGACGGCGACAGCCTCACCTACCGCCAGGTGTGGGACCGCGCGGCGCGGGTCGCGGGCGGGCTCCGCGAGGCCGGCGTCGAGGCGGGGGACCGGGTGGCCCTGCGCTACCCCGCGGGCACGAACTGGGTGCTGGCGTTCTACGGCACGATGATGGCGGGGGCGGTCGTGGTCGCTGTCAACACCCGCTCCTCGGAGCCCGAAGTGCAGTTCGTCGTGGAGGACTCGGGGGCCCGGATCGACCTGTCGCCGGACACGCCGCTGCCCGACGGTGCGCCGTACGTCGCGGGCGACCTGACCGCCGACACCGTGGCCGGGATGTTCTACACGTCGGGCACCACGGGCAACCCGAAGGGCGTGCCCACCACGCACCGGGCGTTCGTGATGAACGGGTACAACATGGTGCGCGCGTGCGACATCTCCGATGACATCGGGCGCGGTCTCCGCACGCTCATCTGTGTGCCGCTGTTCCACGTCACCGGGTGCAACTCGCAGCTCGTCGTAGCACTGATGTTCGGCGGGGCGGCGATCATCATGCCCGCGCTCGACCGTCCGCGGCTGGTCCGGACTCTCACGGAGCACTCGATCTCGTTCCTCATCACGGTCCCGGCGGTGTACTCGCTCGTGCTGCGCACCCCGGGATTCGAGGAGGCGGACCGTTCGGGGATCCGCTGGGTCGGTTACGGCGGCGCCCCGATCGCCCCGAGCCTCGTGCGCGATCTGCACCGGGCGTTCCCCTCCGCGCGGTTGTTCAACGGCTACGGGATGACCGAAACGGCCTCGCTCATGACGATCCTCCCGGACCGCGACGTGGTGGACCACGCGGATGCGGTGGGGTTCGCGGTGGCCACCGTGGATCTCGGGGTCCTGCCCCAGGACCCCGCCGACCCGACGGTCGGGGAGCTGGTGTCCCGGGGGCCCAACGTGACCACCGGTTACTGGAACCGTCCGCAGGCCAACGTGGATTCGTTCACCGAGGACGGCTGGCTGCGCACCGGTGACATCGTGCGCGTCGACGGCGAGGGCCGCGTCCACGTGATCGATCGCATGAAGGACATCATCATCCGCGGCGGCGAGAACATCTCGAGCATCGAGGTCGAGTCGGCCCTCCTCGCCGCACCCGGCGTGCTGGAGGCGGCGGTGCTCTCGGTCCCCGACGACGTCATGGGGGAGAAGGTGGGCGCCGTGGTGTTCGGCGGCGAGACCCCACCCGATATCGAGGCGGTGCTGGCCCACTGCCGGGAGGTACTGGCGGACTTCAAGGTCCCGCAGTACCTCGTGATCGCGGCGGCGGCACTCCCGCGCAACCCCGGGGGCAAGGTGGTCAAGGCGAGAGTGCGCGACGGCCTCGACTGGGGAGCTCCGCTGCGATGACCACCGACGACCGCAAGCACGACGCCGTCACGGACACCACCCCCGCGGGCGGCGGCATCGAGACCATCGTCGCCTCCACGATGCTGGGCGGGCTCGGGGCGCTGTTCCCGGTGGGCGCACTGCGCAACGCGGCCGGGAGCCTCGTGCGGGATCCGGCGCCCCTCGTCGACGAAGCGGTGGAGCTGCCGTCCCGTCTCGCGGACGTGGCGCTGCGCGGCGGCGGCGACGACGTGGCCGCGGCGCGCGACCCCCGGTTCATGGACCCCGCCTGGCGGGAGAACCCGGTGTTCAACCGGATGGCGAAGGCGTACCTCTCGCTGTGCGACTCGGCGACCAAGGTGATCGACGAACTCGACGTGGACTGGCGCTCCCGGGAACGGATCCGGCAGAGCACGGACAACCTGCTCGCGGCCGCGTCGCCGACCAACAATCCCCTGCTCAACCCCGTGGTGTGGAAGCAGACCCTGGACACGGGCGGGGCGAATCTGGTGAAGGGCGCCAAGAACTTCGTCGACGACATGAGCACCCCGTCGAAGCTGCCCGCCTCCGTGGACCGGGACGGATTCGTGCTGGGCGAGACCATCGCCACCACGGAGGGGAAGGTGGTCCGCCGCGAGCAGCTGTACGAGCTCATCGAGTACGTGCCGCTGAAGGAGGAGGTGGACGCGGTGCCCTCCCTGATCATCGCGTCGCCGGTCAACAAGTTCTACCTGATCGATCTCGATCCCCGGCGGTCCGTGGTCGCGGCGGAGCTCCGGGCCGGGCGCCGCGTGTTCATCGTGTCCTGGGTCAACCCGGACCGCTCGCTCGCCGACGCGGGCTTCGACGCGTACTGCGCCGCACTGGTCGAGGCGATGGAGACCGTCTGCGCGATCAGCGGCAGCCCCAAGCTCAACACCATGGGGCTGTGCGGCGGTGGGCAGGTCACGCTGATGACCGCGGCCTACCTCGCGGCGGTCGGTCGGCAGGACATCATGGCGACGCTGACCATCTGCATCGCGGTCACCGACTTCGCCGAGGGGCCGGCCGGATCCGCGCACCTCAGCAGGGCGCGCGCCAAGCGCGCCATCGAGCAGGCGCGCTCGCAGGGCTCGTTCGACGCCGCCCAGACGGCGCGCGGGTTCGCGCTGCTGCGCCCCGTCGAAGGCATCTGGCTGGCGTACGTCGACAGGTTCCTCATGGGCAGGGACGCGCCGAAACACGACCTGCTGTTCTGGGCGAACGATCAGACGAACCTCACCCCGAAGTTCGGGGCGGACATGATCACGGTGGCGTTGGACAACAGCCTCGCCCATCCGGGCGAGTACGTGCTGAACGGGGCGCACCTGGACGTCTCCAAGATCGACGTGCCGGTGTACATCCTCGGAGCGTCGACGGACCACATCTCGCCCTGGCACGACTGCTACCGCACCGTGGGGGAGATCGGCGAGAACGCGTGCTTCGTCCTGGCCAGTGGCGGGCACGCCGCCGCGATCGCCAAGGGCCCAGGGGCGAAGCGGGCGTCCCACCGCACCGGCGGCGTCGCGTACGGCGTCGATCCCGACGACTGGCTGGCGGGCTCAGAGCTGCACGCGGGCCCGTGGTGGGACCACTGGAACGCCTGGATCGAGAGTCGCGAGCCGGAGAAGATCCCGGCGCCCACGTCGCAGGGGAGCGAGGAGTTCCCGCCGATCGGGGACGCGCCGGGCGAGTACGTGATGCGGGTCCTCACCTGACGTCGCCCGATTAGGCTCGTCCCCGTGCGGACTTCGGGGACGAGTGGTGCGGACGGCATCGGCGTCGGCTGGGCCAAGGCCGACGTGACCGGCGAGCCGTGGGGCGTGGGGATGATGGGCTACGGCATGCCCGGCCAGCGCGGCCGCGGCCTACTCACGCGGCAGTGGGCGCGGGCGTTCGTGTTCGCGGCGGGCGGCGAGCGGGTCGCGTACGTGGTGGCGGACATCGGGATGTTCTTCCAGGCCGCGGCCGACGAGATCACCGGCCGCCTCGCCGTCGCCACGGGCGGGCGGCTCAGCGCCCGCAACACCGTGCTCACCGCGACCCACACGCACTGCGGGCCCGGCGGGCACGGCCGCCACGCCCTGTACAACGTGACCACGCTGGGCTTCCACCGGCGCACCTTCGACAGGCTCGTCGACGGGGTCGTGCATGCGGTACTCGACGCCGAGGCGGCGCTCGCCCCCGCGGACGTCCTGCTCGCGCGGGGCGAGCTCATCGTCGCCTCGGTCAACCGCAGTCCCGAGTCCTTCGACCGCAATCCCGACCGCGACCGCCTGCCCGGCCGGATCGACCCGGCGGTCACGCTGCTGCGGATCGAGCACGACGGTGCGCTCGCGGCCGCGATCGACTGGTTCGCCGTGCACTGCACGTCGATGACCAACACCAACCGGTTGATCAGCTCCGACAACAAGGGCTGGGCCGCGGGGCAATGGGAGCGTGAGTACCGCGACGCCGACCCGGGATTCGTCGCGGCGTTCGCGCAGACCAATTCCGGCGACGTCTCGCCCAACCTGGGCGGCCGCGCGGGCCACGGCCCCACCGCCGACGAGCGCCGCAACACGGCCGAGGTCGGTCTCCGGCAGCTGGCCTGCGCGCAGCGGCTCGCCGCCGGCCCCGGGGTGCACCAGCCCGCCGTGGTGGACCACCGCCTCACGCACGTCGACTTCGCCGCCGCGACGACCGCCGACGGGCCCACCGGCCGGGCGGTGCTCGGCGCCGCCTTCGCCGCGGGCACCACGGACGGGATCGGCTCCACGGCGTTCCGGCAGGGGCTGGGCAACCCGGTCGGTGCGCTCAGCCGCGTGCTCTACCGGCTGCTCCCGGGGCTCGCGGACCGGCAGGCACCGAAGGAGATGCTCCTGCCGGTGGGCGCCATGGGGTGGGTGCAGCAGCGGCTTCCCGTGCAGCTCATCAGGATCGGCGACCTGTATCTGATCTGCCTCCCCGTGGAGGTCACGGTGACCGCGGGTGCGCGGCTGCGCGACGCGGTGGCACGCGAGCTCGGCGTGGGCGAGCGGGACGTGCTGGTGCAGGGATACGCCAACGGGTACGCGCATTACCTCACCACGCCCGAGGAGTACGACGGTCAGCGGTACGAGGCGGGCAGCACGGTGTTCGGCCGGAATCAGCTGGCGGCCTTCGTCGACGCCGCCGCGGGGCTCGCCCGGGCGATGGCCTCGGGCGAGCCGGTCGCGCCGGGCGAGCCGCCGCGGAGGTTCCGTCCCGCGCGGTTCGGCTCACCGTCCGGCTCCACACTGCTCGCCCCGCGACGCCCGGTCCGGGTACGGCGCGTGCGCGGGCCGGCACCGTCGGATCCGGTGGCGCGCGTGGAGTTCGAGTGCGGTCACCCGAACCGGGCCATCCCGGACAGCTACGCGCGGGTGGAGCGGCGCGAGGGCGGAGTCTGGCGGCCCGTCGCCGACGACGACGCGCCGGAGACCGAGACCTCGTGGCGCCGTGGCCGATCCGGATTCGCCGCCACGGTGATCGCGGACCTCGGGGCGCTGGGCCCGGGGGAGTACCGTGTGGGCTACGCGGACGCGGAACGGCCCGGCCACACGGTGTGGGCCGGGCCGTTCGAGACGGGGCGAGGGCCTAGATGACGCCCTGGGCCAGCATGGCGTTGGCCACGCGGATGAAGCCGGCGATGTTCGCGCCGGTCGCGTAATCGCCGGGGCTGCCGTACTCGTCGGCGGTCTCCAGGCAACGGTCGTGGACGCCGCGCATGATGTCGGCGAGGCGGTCCTCGGTGTAGTCGAAGGACCACGAATCGCGGGACGCGTTCTGCTGCATCTCCAGCGCGCTGGTCGCGACGCCGCCGGCGTTGGCGGCCTTGCCCGGCGCGAACGAAACGCCGGCGTCGGAGAACAGCCGTACCGCCTCCGGGGTGCAGGGCATGTTGGCGCCCTCGGCGACGTACGACGTGCCGTTCTTGATCAGGCGGTCCGCGGCGTCGGCGTCCAGCTCGTTCTGGGTCGCGCACGGGATCGCGATGTCGCACGGCACGTCCCACACCGAACCACCGGGGACGTAGATCGCGCCGCGCTCCTCGGCGTACGCCGAGATCCGCTCGCGGCGGATCTCCTTGACGTCCTTGAGCAGGCTCAGGTCGATGCCCTTCTCGTCGACCACGTAGCCCGAGGAGTCGGAGCACGCGACCACGGTGCCGCCCAGCTGCTCGACCTTCTCCGTCGCGTACACCGCGACGTTGCCCGATCCGGAGACCACGACGCGCTTGCCGTCGAACGACTGGCCGCCGGTCTTGAGCATCTCGTCGAGGAAGTAGACGGTCCCGTAGCCGGTGGCCTCGGTGCGCACCTGCGAACCGCCCCAGGTGATTCCCTTACCGGTGAGCACTCCGGACTCGTACCGGTTGGTGATGCGCTTGTACTGGCCGAACAGATAGCCGATCTCGCGACCGCCCACGCCGATGTCGCCGGCCGGGACGTCCGTGTACTCGCCGATGTGCCGGTACAGCTCCGTCATGAACGACTGGCAGAAGCGCATGATCTCGCCGTCGCTGCGGCCCTTGGGGTCGAAGTCCGAACCGCCCTTGCCGCCGCCGATGGGGAGGCCGGTGAGCGAATTCTTGAAGATCTGCTCGAAGCCGAGGAACTTGACGATGCCCAGGTAGACCGACGGGTGGAACCGCAGCCCGCCCTTGTACGGGCCGAGGGCCGAGTTGAACTCCACCCGGAAGCCGCGGTTGAGCTGCACGGCGCCCGAATCGTCCTGCCACGGAACACGGAAGATGATCTGTCGCTCCGGCTCGCAGACGCGGCGGATGACCGCGGCGTCCACGTACTCCGGGTGCTTCGTCACGACAGGGGCGAGGCTCTCGAGGACCTCCCTCGCGGCCTGGTGGAACTCGGTCTCACCCGGGTTCCGCTTCAGGACCTCGTCGTAGAGGGTGTCCAGTGTGCCGTCCACGTGAATCATCACGCGCTCCTTTCCCACCCGGCCGGATCCACCCGCGCCTTTCGGGCGCGGGTCACCGCCCTCCCCGTGGCCGGAACTCGTCGGTGTAACCCAGGATCGACTTCTGCACTACCGGCCAGTAGCGGTTCTGGGCTTGTGAGGGGAGGTAGACGTTGTGACCGGCGCCCTGCAGGAGGAGCGCCTGGCCATGGCCGCCCTTGGCCTTGAGGGCGGCGGTGAAACTCTCGCAGCCCTCGGGCCGCACGATACGGTCCGACGTGCCGTTGAAGCACGTCACGGGGACCTTGGGGTTGATGTTCTGGATCGGGTCGGCCACCGCGAACTGCTGCGGGAACTCGTCGGGCAGCCCGAGGAACAGGCGGGTGTTGACGTTGCCGTCCGCGACCGCGCGCCGCATGTCGAGCACGCCGCCCATCGAGACCACCGCCGCGGGGGTCACGGCGGGGACGCTGCCCATGGCGCCGGGCGTGAGCATCGACCGGGCGGACGCCCACACCGCGAGCTGGCCGCCCGCCGAGTGCCCCGCGACCACCACGTTGTCCAGGTCCAGGTTCGGAGCGTGCTGCGCCTTGACCGTCTGCAGGAAGTCGATCGCCGCCGCGGTGTCGGTGAGAGTGATCGGGTAGCCGCCACCCGCCCCGATGCGGCGGTACTCCACGTTCCAGACCGCGACGCCGTGCGAGACGAGCGAGCGCGCCATCTCCGACATCGACGCGGCCGCCGACGGGGTGCGCCAGCCCCCGCCGTGCAGCAGCACGACGACGGGGACCTGGGCCGGCAGGGTCGGGATCGTCGGATGCGCACCGAGCGGGCCGCCCGACGGGTTCTGCTGGATCACGGGGGCCACCGGCAGGTACAGGTCCCCGTAGTTCTGCGCGGGGTCCGCGATTCCGCCGGGCACCGCGTAGGGGATGCGCTGCGGCTGGACCACCGGGAACCTGCCGACGATCGTCGACGTGCTCATCGGCGGGTAGGAGACGGGCGCGGTCGCGGGTGCCGACGACGAAGGGATACCGGAGCCGACCTGGTCGGTCACGGTGCAGCCCGTGCTGATCAGCACGGACAGGCAGGCGGCGGCACCGATAATCGGCCGCCGGGCGCGCGCGAAGTGCACGTCGTCCCTCTCTCGCCCGGCGGGGCGCGTGGTGGCGTTTCGTCGGAATTCTAAGGCAACCCTCGCCCGGAATCACAGCCCAGGGGTAGATATGTGACGTCCGGGCGCGCCCGCGCCGGGCACGGTCCGGCGGTCGCCGCACGTCGGGGATACTGGACGGCATGAGTGTCCTCCCTGTGCGCATCTATCCGGACCCGGTCCTCCGCACTCCCGCCGAACCCGTGACGGCGTTCGACGCCGATCTGGCGCGGCTCGTCGACGACATGATCGACACCATGGAGCACCATTCGGGTGCCGGTCTCGCGGCCCCGCAGGTCGGCGTGAGCAAGCGGGTGTTCGTGTTCGGCTGCGGCGGTCGCGAGGGGCACATCGTGAACCCGGTGTGGCGCGCGGTGGGCGACGAGTGGCAGACCGGGCCGGAGGGCTGCCTGTCGATCCCCGAGATCCGCGCGGACTGCACCCGCCACCTGGACGTCGTGGCGGAGGGCTTCGACCGGACGGGCGCGCCGATCACCGTCGAGGGCACCGACATCCTCGCCCGCTGCATCCAGCACGAGACGGACCACCTGGACGGCGTGCTGTTCCTCAGCAGGCTCGAGCCCGCGGATCGCAAGGAGGCCATGCGGCGCATCCGGACGGCGCCGTGGTTCACCGATCCCGCGACGACGCTCACCGCGGGTGCGGCCGGGGGCCTCGGCTGATGCGGCTGCTGTTCGCCGGGACCCCCGAACCCGCGGTCCCCGCGCTGCGCGCGCTGATGGACTCCGAGCACGAGGTTGTGGGGGTCCTGACCAGGCCTGACGCGCGATCCGGTCGGGGCCGGAGCGTGCGCCGATCGCCCGTCGGCCAGGTGGCCGACGAGGCGGGCCTGCCGGTTCTCACGCCCGCCTCGCTCCGCACCCCCGAGGCGCGGGCGGCCGTGGTGGAACTGGCCCCGGACTGCTGCCCGGTGGTGGCGTACGGCGGGATGATCCCGCCGGATCTGCTGGACGTGCCCGCGCACGGGTGGATCAACCTGCACTTCTCCCTGCTCCCGGCGTGGCGCGGCGCGGCCCCGGTGCAGGCGGCGCTGGAGGCCGGCGACGAGGTCACCGGCGCGTCCACGTTCCGCATCGAGGAGGGCCTGGACACCGGGCCCGTGTTCGGGGTGCTCACCGAGCGCATCCGTTCCGACGACACAGCGACCGGGCTGCTCGGCCGCCTCGCCGAGCACGGAGCCGAGCTGTTGCGGCGCACCGTCGACGGGGTGGAGGCCGGCGCACTGGACGCCCGGCCCCAGTCGCCCGACGGGGTGTCGCACGCCCCCAAGGTCACCGTCGACGCCGCCCGCGTGCGGTTCGACCGGCCCGCGGGAGCGGTGGACCGGCACATCCGGGCCATGACCGACGCCCCCGGCGCCTGGGTCGGGTACGCCGACGCGCGGCTCAAGCTGGGGCCCGCCGCCGTGGCCGCGGACGCGGAGCCGCTCGCGCCCGGCGCGCTGCGGGTCACGAAGCGGGAGGTGCTCGTGGGGACCGCCACCGTGCCGCTCCTGCTGGGCACCGTGCAGCCGCCCGGGAAGAAGCCGATGCCCGCCGCGGACTGGGCGCGCGGTGCGCGCCTGGAGACCGGCACCGTGATCGGGGGAGACGCATGACCGACGCCGCGCGCCGCGCCGCGCTCGACACCCTCGCCGCCGTCCGCGAGCGGGGCGCGTACGCCAACCTGGTGCTGCCGGGCCTGCTCCGGGAGCGCCGGCTCCAGGGCCGCGACGCGGCGTTCGCCACCGAGCTGACCTACGGCGCGTGCCGTGCGCAGGGGCTGTTGGACGCCGTCATCGAGGAGGCGTCGGGGCGGTCGGTGGACAAGATCGACGGGCCGGTGCTCGACGCGGTGCGGCTCGGCGTCTATCAGCTACTGCGCACCCGGGTGGGTGCGCACGCGGCCGTGGACGAGACGGTCGAGGCGGTCAAGGAGTCGTCGGGGCGCGGCGCCTCCGGCTTCGCGAACGCCGTGCTGCGCAAGGTCGCCAAGGCCGATGAGGACGCCTGGGTGGACCGCGTCGCGCCGCCCGCGGCGGACGACCTCATCGGACATCTCGCGATGCAGTACGCGCACCCGCGGTGGATTGCCGACGCCTTCTGGGAGTCGCTCCGAGCCAACGGAATCCGATCCATGGGGCAGCTGCAGGCGCTGCTCGCCGAGGACGACGCGCGTCCGCCGGTGCACCTCGTCGCGCGGCCGGGGGAGATCTCGGCCGACGAGCTCGCGCTCATCGTCGGGGGCGAGGCGGGCAGGCTGTCGCCGTACGCGGTGTACCTCACCGGCGGTGATCCGGGCGCGCTCGAACCGGTGCGGGACGGGCTCGCGGGGGTTCAGGACGAGGGCAGCCAGCTGGTCGCCCGCGCCGCCGCCGTGGCGCCGCTCGACGGGCCCGACGGGGGCCGCTGGCTGGACCTGTGCGCGGGGCCGGGCGGCAAGGCCGCGCTGCTGGGCTCGCTCGCGGCGATCGACGGTGCGCAGGTCGACGCGGTCGAACCCGCCGAGCACCGGGCGGAGCTGGTGCGCAAGGCCGTCCGCGGGCTGCCCGTCGACGTGCACGTGGCCGACGGCCGCGAATCCGGGCTCGAACCGGGGTACGACCGGGTGCTCGTGGACGCGCCGTGCTCCGGGATCGGCGCGCTGCGCCGGCGCCCCGAGGCCCGGTGGCGCAAGCAGCCGTCGGATGTCGACGGCCTGGCGGTGCTGCAGCGCTCGCTGCTCGAAGCAGCCGCCGCACTGGTGCGGCCGGGCGGCGTGGTGGTCTACGCGACCTGCTCTCCGCACGTCGCCGAGACGATCGACGTGGTCGGCGACCACGCCCTGCTGGACCGGATCGGGCTGGAGCGGATCGACACCCGCCCCCTGGTCCCGGACACGGACCTGCCCCTCGGCGACGGCCCGCACGTCCAGCTCTGGCCCCACCTGCACGGAACCGACGGGATGTTCTTCCAGGCGCTCCGGAAGGTCTGAGACGACGGCAGCGGCCCGCCTCCGAGTGTCGAAGGCGGGCCGTTCGCGCGTGCTGCGGTCCGGGCGTCAGCCCTTGAGGACGCCGCCCTTGGTGAACTCCTGGGTGACCACGCCGCCGGGTCCCGGCTTGGCCTCGCCCTTGGGGTAGCCCATGCCGAAGGCGCCGCCGCCCTTGACCCACTGGTCCTTGATCTTCCCGGACACGACGTGGGCGCCGCCCTCGGGCGACCAGACGATCGACCCGCGCTCGAAGTCGTTGTAGGCGCCGGCGATCGCGCCCGGGGCGGTACCGCCGACAGACAGCTCGCTCATGACGGGCAGGCCCAGCTTGCCGCCGGGGCCGCCCTCCTTGAGGTACAGATCGCGGATGGCGCCGGTCACGCCGGCCGCCTTGCCGCCGGCGACCTTCGGGCTCCAGAAGATGGTGCCGTTGGTGAACTCCTGGCTCTTGCCGCCGCCGGGCAGGCTCTTCTCCGCGGCGAGCGGCTGGCCGTACTTCTTCTGCCCGCCGTCCTTGGTGAACGTGTCCTTGATGGCGCCGTTCACCGGGAACTTCAGCGGCTCGTCGGGCTTCGCGGGGGTGCTCTCCGTGCTCGCCGCGGCCTGGCCGGCGAGCACCTGCGACAGCAGCTTCTGGGCGTTCGGATCGCTGCCGAACATCTTGACCAGGGTCGCCACATCGGTGGTGGGCAGCTGGCCGGTCTTGATGATCTCCTGCACGCCCGGGATCTTCGCCAGCTCGGCGAGCGCGGGCTGCGAACCTGCCGGGACGGCGTTCGCGGTCGAGACGAGGGGGCCGTTGCCGGCCGGTGTCG
>NZ_HE997628.1:516842-729203 GCF_000312385.1 Tsukamurella sp. 1534
GCGGCGGGAGCGGGGGCGGCCGCAGGTGCTGCTGCCGGAGCGGCTGCCGCCGGGGCGGGCGCCGCGGGTGCAGTGCCGGCATCGGCGACGGGGACGGCCGGCACAGGCGGTGCGGTCGGTTCGGCGAGCGCCGGGCCTGCGGCGAAGGACGCCACCGCGGCAGCGGCGACGAGGGTGCTGAAGGTGCGTGCGATCCGCATGACGACCTCTCCACTAGCGACTTCACAGGAGTTACCCGTGTAACTAATGGTGCTGATGTTACTAAAGTGATTAATGAAGGGCAACGCGGCCCGGCTCGGCCGTGTCGCGGGAGGCCATACAATGCGGTCCATGTCTTCGCCGATGATCGCGCCGTCCATCCTGTCCGCCGATTTCGCCCGACTGGGCGCGGAGATCGACGCCGTGGACGGCACCGAGGGCGCCGACTGGGTGCACGTCGACGTGATGGACAACCACTTCGTGCCGAACCTCACGCTGGGCCTGCCCGTGGTGCAGAGCCTGCTCAAGTCCACGACGATCCCGCTCGACTGCCACCTCATGATCGACGAGCCGGGCCGCTGGGCCCCGCCGTACGCCGAGGCCGGCGCCCACAACGTGACCTTCCACGCCGAGGCCACCGACGATCCGATCGCCGTCGCGAAGGACATCCGCGCCGCGGGTGGCAAGGCGGGCCTCGCGATCAAGCCGGGGACCGATTTCGAGCCCTACATCGAGATCCTCAAAAGCTTCGACACCCTGCTCGTGATGAGCGTCGAGCCGGGCTTCGGCGGCCAGTCGTTCATCGCCGAGGTCCTGGACAAGGCGCGCGCCGCCCGCAAGCTGGTGGACTCGGGAGAACTGAAGCTGCTCGTCGAGATCGACGGCGGCATCAACGCCGACACCATCGAACAGGCCGCGGCCGCCGGGGTGGACTGCTTCGTCGCGGGCTCCGCCGTCTACAACGCCGCGGATCCCGCCGAGGCCGTGCGCAGGCTCCGCGCGCAGGCGGCGGCCACCGCGCGGGTGTGACCGCGCCCGTGGACATCGACGCCGCGCTGGCGCTCGCCGTCGCGGAATCGGCGGCCGCACGCGGGGTGAGTACCCCCAATCCGCCGGTCGGTGCGGTGATCCTCGATGCGGACGGCGCCGTCGTCGGGAGGGGGCGCACCGCACCCGCGGGCGGACCCCACGCCGAGGTCGTCGCGCTCGCCGAGGCCGGCGCCGCCGCCCGCGGCGGGACCGCGGTGGTCACGCTCGAACCCTGCGATCACACGGGCCGCACGGGCCCGTGCACGCAGGCGCTCCTCGCAGCCGGTGTCGCGCACGTCGCCTATGCCGCGGCAGACCCCAATCCCGTGGCCGCGGGCGGCGCGCGCACGCTCCGGGACGGGGGCGTCGACGTCGCGCACCTCGCCGTCGAACCGTGGCCCCTGACCGAGTGGCTGTTCCGGCAGCGGCACGGCCGGCCGATGGTCACCGTCAAGCTCGCCGCCACCGTCGACGGCCGGATCGCCGCGCCCGACGGCACCAGCCAGTGGATCACCGGGCCCGCCGCGCGGGAGCGCGTGCACGCCGAACGTGCGCAGCTCGACGCTATCGTCGTGGGCACGGGCACCGTCGCCGCCGACGATCCCGCGCTCACCGCCCGGCGGCCCGACGGTACGCCGTACCCGCATCAGCCGCGACGGATCATCGTGGGGGAGAGGGAGATTCCGCAGGAGGCGCAGGTCTTCGCCGGGCCCGGAGCGGCCCAGCAGGTCTTCTCGCGCCGCCCCGAGGACGCGATCGCCGCGGCCGGGGACGCGGTCAACGTCCAGGTGGAGGGCGGATCCCGGCTGATCGGCGCCTTCTTCGCCGCGGGGCTGGTGGACCGGGTCCAGGCGTACATCGCGCCGGTCCTGCTGGGGGCCGGGCTGCCGGCCCTGACCGTGCCCGGCGTGGGCACGCTGACGGACGCGCTGCGCATGCGCCTGGACACCGTCGAGCGGATCGGCGACGACGTGCTGCTGACGCTCGTGCGCTGAACCCTTGCGCTCGCCATGAGCCCAACACTTGGGGCTCGCGCGAACAGGTGCTACCTTCGAAAGCGGAAGTTCTCAGGGCGGGGTGCAATTCCCCACCGGCGGTGATGGTCCCCAGGCGATCCTGGTGCCCGAGCCCGCGAGCGCCCCGGCAGAGCCGGGGGTCAGCAGATTCCGGTGCGATCCCGGAGCCGACGGTCATAGTCCGGATGGAAGAGAACTACGCGGGCGTATCCCGCGTCGTCGTGTCGCCCTGAGGCCGAAGTGGCAGGAGCGGCGAATGTTCACCGGCATCGTCGAGGAGCTGGGCGTGATCACCGCCCGCGAGGACCTCCCGGATGCGGCCCGGTTCACCGTGCACGGCACCACGGTGACCTCCGACGCCCGGCACGGCGATTCGATCGCCGTGAACGGCGTCTGTCTCACCGTGGTCACCGTCGCCGACGGGGCGTTCACCGCCGACGTCATGGCGGAATCCCTGCGCCGCAGCTCGCTGAGCAAGCTCGGACCCGGCGACCGGGTCAACCTCGAGCGCGCCGCCGCCGTGAACTCGCGGCTCGGCGGCCACATCGTGCAGGGCCACGTCGACGGCACCGGCGTCGTCCTCGGCCTCAGCCCCTCGGAGCACTGGACCGTGGTGCGGATCGGCATCCCCACGGGCCTCGCCCGATACGTCGTGGAGAAGGGCTCGATCACCCTCGACGGGGTCTCGCTCACCGTGTCCGCGCTGGGCCTGGGCGTGCCCGGCGACGACGCCCAGCACTGGCTCGAGGTGTCGCTCATCCCCACCACCCTGGACCTGACGAACCTGGGCCTCGCCGAGCCCGGCACCGTCGTCAATCTCGAAGTCGACATCGTCGCCAAGTACGTCGAGCGCCTCACGGGGTTCGCCGCAGCCGAGGAGGAGAAGTAGCCATGACCAGGTTCGATTCCATCGAGCGGGCCATCGAGGACATCGCCGCGGGCAAGGCCGTCGTCGTGGTCGACGACGAGGACCGGGAGAACGAGGGCGACCTGATCTTCGCCGCGGAGAAGGCGACGCCCGAGCTGGTGGCGTTCATGGTGCGTTACACCTCGGGGTACCTGTGCGCCCCGCTCGACGGCGCCACCTGCGACAAGCTGGGCCTGCCGCCCATGTACGCCACCAACCAGGACAAGCACGGCACTGCGTACACGGTGACCGTGGACGCCAAGGAGGGCGTGGGCACCGGCATCTCCGCCGCGGACCGCGCCACCACGATGCTCAAGCTGGCCGATCCGTCGTCCACCGTCGAGGACTTCACCCGCCCCGGCCACGTGGTGCCGCTGCGCGCCAAGGACGGCGGCGTGCTGCGCCGCCCCGGCCACACGGAGGCCGCCGTCGACCTCGCCACCCTGGCGGGGCTCGCGCCCGCCGGTGTGATCTGCGAGATCGTCTCCGAGAAGGACCCGGGCGGGATGGCGAAGTCCGACGAGCTGCGCGTGTTCGCCGACGACCACGGCCTCGCGATGATCTCCATCGCCGACATGATCGCCTGGCGCCGCAAGAACGAGAAGCACGTCGTGCAGGTGGCCTCGGCGCGGATCCCCACCCGCTACGGCGATTTCCAGGCCGTGGGGTACACCTCGATCCACGACGATGTGGAGCACATCGCGCTGGTCAAGGGCGACGTGACCAGCGACGGCGGCGAGGACGTGCTGGTGCGTGTGCACAGCGAGTGCCTCACCGGCGACGTGTTCGGCTCGCTGCGCTGCGACTGCGGCCCTCAGCTGGACGCGGCCATGGAGATGGTGGCGCAGGAGGGGCGCGGCGTCGTGCTCTACATGCGCGGCCACGAGGGCCGCGGCATCGGCCTCATGCACAAGCTGCAGGCCTACCAACTGCAGGACGGCGGCGCGGACACCGTGGACGCGAACCTCCAGCTGGGCCTGCCCGCCGACGCCCGCGACTACGGCCTCGGCGCGCAGATCCTCGTCGACCTGGGGATCACGTCCATGCGGCTGCTGACCAACAATCCCGCCAAGCGGGTGGGCCTGGACGGCTACGGCCTGCAGATCACCGAGCGCGTCGCGATGCCCCTGCGCGCGAATGCCGAGAACATCCACTACCTGCGCACCAAGCGTGACCGCATGGGGCACGACCTGCGCGATCTGGACGACCACTTCGACCACCAGGGAGGTACCGCGTGAGCGGCGCAGGCATTCCGGACATCGCCCTCGACGGTGCCGCCGACCTGCGGCTGGCGATCGTCGCATCGCGGTGGCACGACACGGTGTGCGAGGCCCTGCTCGCGGGCGCGCTGCGGACGGCCGAATCCGCCGGGGTGCGGAACGTGACCGTGGAGCGGGTGGCCGGCGCGGTCGAGCTGCCCGTCGTGGCGCAGGAGCTCACCAAGAACCACGACGCGGTGGTCGCCCTCGGTGTCGTCATCCGCGGCGGGACCCCGCACTTCGAGTACGTCTGCGACGCGCTCACCGCGGGCCTGCTGCGCGTGTCGCTCGATGCGGGCGTCCCCGTCGGCAACGGCGTGCTGACCACGAACACGGAGGCCGAGGCGCTCGATCGCGCCGGTCTCCCGGACTCCGCCGAGGACAAGGGGGAGCAGGCGGCGTCCGCGGCGCTGGACACCGCCCTCACGCTGCGGCGTCTGCGGTCCGCTTAGTCCGGTTCCGTACACTCGTCCCGTGATGACCGACGCCGCCACGCAGCCCACCTTCGAGGCCAGTCCCCGCAAGATCAAGATCTACGCGTGGGCCGTGGCCATCGTGCTCATCGTGGGCCACGGCGCCGTCGGCCTCTCGCTCACGATGGGCGGCGACACCGGGCCGCTGTTCCGCACGTCCGACAAGATCGGCATGGCGCTGATCGGCGTGGTCCTCGCGGGTGGGGCGCTGCTCTTCACCCGGCCGCGGCTGCGGATCGGGCCCGACGGGGTGGCCGTGCGCAACCTGCTCAACGAGAACACCTACGGCTGGGACGTGGTGCAGGGCTTCAGCTTCCCGAAGGGCACCGCGTTCGCCCGGCTCGAACTGCCGCAGGACGAGTACGTGTCCGTGTGGGCGATCCAGGCCCGCGACGGTGAACTCGCGGTCCAGGCCATCGCCCGGGCCCGCGAGCTCTCCGACATCTACCGGCGGGGCTAGCTACTTCTCGATCGTGCCCGTGCGGCCGTGCAGCAGCGTCATGATCTGCGCGAGCTGTCCCTCCTGCGCGGCGGTGCGGGCGAAGCTGGTGAGGTTGAGCAGAGGCGTGAACCGCTTGCGCGCGATGCCCTTGGCGTAGGTGAACTCGCGCAGCCCGTCCGGCCCGTGGATGCGGCCGAAACCGGAGTCCCCGACGCCGCCGAACGGCAGGCTGGGGACGCCGGCGAAGGTGATGATCCCGTTCACCGCGGCCATCCCGGAGCGGATCCGGTCGGCCAGCTCCATCCCGCGGGCCTTGGAGAACACGGTCGCTGCGAGGCCGTACTTGGTGGCGTTCGCCAACTCGATCGCGTCGTCCATCGACTCCACCCGGGCGACGGTGACCGTGGGCCCGAACGTCTCCTCGGTCACGGCCAGTGAGTCCTCGGGCACGTCGACGAGCACCGTCGGCTGGACGAACCGGTCGCCGACCGCGTCGACTCCGCCGACCAGGGCGCGGCCGCCGCGCGCGAGGGCGTCCTCGATGTGCGACTTGATGATCGGCAGCTGGCCCGGCATGGTGATCGGGCCGATCTGGGACTCGTCGGAGGCGTTCGCGGTGACGTCGCGGGCCTTGGCCACGAGCTTCTCCAGGAACGGGTCGTAGACGTCCTTGTGCACGTAGACCCGCTCCACGCCCACGCACGTCTGGCCGGCGTTGGCGAAGGCGCCCCAGGCCGCGGCGTCGGCGGCCGCGTCGAGGTCGGCGTCGCGGTCCACGAGGAAGGCGTCCTTGCCGCCGGCCTCGATGACCACGGGGGTGAGGGTCTCGGCGCAGGCCGCCATGACCTTCTTGCCGGTGTTGGTGGAGCCGGTGAACGCGACCTTGTTCACTCCGGACGTGCACAGCGCGTTGCCGGTGGGGCCGAGGCCGGTGACGGTCTGCAGCACGGGGCGGCCCACGGCCTCCTCGAACGTGCGAGCCAGCCACACCCCGACTCCGGGGGTGTACTCGGACGGCTTGAACACCACGGCGTTGCCCGCGGCGAGGGCGTACGCGATGGAGCCCATCGGGGTGAACACCGGGTAGTTCCACGGGCCGATCACGCCGACCACGCCGAGCGGGTGGTAGCGCACCGTCGAGGCCTGGTTCGCCATGAGCAGGCCCGAGGACACCTTCCGCGGGCCGAGCACCTTCTTCGCGTGCGAGGCCGCGTACGCGAGGTGGTCGATCCCGAGGGAGGCCTCGAGCAGGGCGTCGCCGTGCGGCTTGCCGGTCTCGTCGTGGATGATCTGCGCCAGCTGGTTGATCCGGCGGGTGATCACGCCCTTCCACTTGTTGAGCTGGTGCTTGCGGCCCTCGAAGCCGAGTTCCTGCCACCAGTCGGCCTGCTCGCGGGCGCGCGCCACCACGGCGTGCACGTGGTCGGTGGAGTGGACGGGGTAGGTCTCGACCACGTCGCCGGTGCGCGGGTTGATCGAATCGAACGTGGCGGTCTGCTCTGATGCGGTCATGCTGACTTCCTGATCTCGTCTGCCGCCTTCTCGGCGATCATGATGGTGGGGGCGTTGGTGTTTCCGCGGGTGATCATCGGCATCACCGAGGCGTCGACCACGCGCAGGCCCTCGGTGCCGCGCACCCGCAGCTGCGGGTCGACGACGGCGTTCTCGCCCGTACCCATGGCGCAGGTGCCGACGGGGTGGAACAGGGTCTGGGCGTACTGCCGGATGTGCGCGAGGTAGTCGTCGTCCGACGGGTCCTCGGGCAGGTGCCAGGGCTTGCCCAGGTGCTTCGCCAGCGGTCCCTGCCGGCACAGCTCGAAGGTCTCGCGGACGCCGACGAGCATGGCGTCGAGGTCCTCGGGCGCCTCGAAGTAGTTGGGCTCCAGGGACGGGTGCCAGTCGGGGTTCGCCGACCGCAGCCGGAGGCGGCCGCGGCTGGCGACGTTGACGAGGGTGGGGCCGCACACCAGTCCGCGCTTGGTGGGCTCGTGCAGCATGTTGTCGTAGAAGCCCGACGCCATGACGTGGTACTGCAGGTCCGGCAGCTCGAGATCCTCACGGGAGCGGAAGAAGCCGCCGGCCTCGCCCGCGTTGGACGCGAGCGGGCCCGTGCCGAAGATCTTCCAGCGCAACAGGTTCTGCAGGTTCTGCGCCTCCATCAGGTCGGAGGTGCCGTGCGTGTCGAAGATGACGGGGACGATGGGATGGTCGTGCAGGTTCTCGCCGACGCCGGGCAGGGGGACGCGCACGTCGATGCCGTGTTCGCCGAGGTGCTCGGCCGGGCCGACGCCCGAGAGCATCAGCAGCTGAGGCGAATTCACCGCGCCGCCGGAGAGGATCACCTCGCGGCGGGCCTTCGCCGTGTGCTCGGTCGCGGACTGCGCGAACGTCACCCCCGTCGCGCGGGCACCGTCGAACTCGATGCGGCGCGCCGTGGCGCCCAGCGCCACCGTGAGATTCGGCCGCGAGCGGGCGGGCTCGAGGTAGGCCTTGTCGGTGGACCAGCGGCGGCCGCCCTTGCACGTCACCTGGTAGAGCCCCGCCCCGTCCTGAACGGCGCCGTTGAAATCGTCGTTGCGCTTGAGGCCGTGGCTCACCGCGCTGTCCACCCAGTCGTGCACCAGCGGATGCGTGTACACCCGGTCCTCGACGTTCAGCGGGCCCGACGTGCCGTGGTACGCGTCGTCGATGCTGGTGTTGCCCTCCGCTTTGCGGAAGTAGGGGAGCACCTCGTCGTGGGACCAGCCGGTGGCGCCGTGCTCGTTCGCCCACGCGTCGAAATCGCCGTGGTTGCCGCGGATGTAGATCATCGCGTTCATCGACGAGCAGCCGCCGAGCGCCTTCATCCGCGGCCAGTAGGTGGGACGGTCGTCCAGGTGCTTCTGCGGGACGGTGGTGTAGTTCCAGTCCCACTTGGTCTTGAACAGCGCGGAGAACGCCAGCGGGATGTGGATCTCGTCCGCATCCGCCTCGCCCCCGGCCTCCAGGAGCAGCACGCTGGTGCCGGGATCCTCGGAGAGGCGGGCGGCGACCACGGCCCCGGCGCTGCCGGCCCCCACCACGATGTAGTCGTATTCGTCGGACGGCACGTAGCAGCTCCTCGCGTCGATGTTCCGACCTCGAAACTACCCGCGAGTACGTCCGGTTTCCAGGGTTTGGCCGAAGGTCAGACGACCTCCGGAGCCAGGCGCTTGATCGTCGGGGTCAGGGCCGCGACGCCCAGGCCGATCGCGATGGCCACGCCGCCCAGCACGATGAAGTACGGCGCCTCGTTGTTCATGTCGTAGAAGGTGGCCAGGCGCCCCGCGAGCGCCGAACCGAGGCTGATCGAGAGGAAGTTGAGCGCCACCATCTGAGTGGGGAAGGCGTGCGGCGCCAGCTTGGTGGACACGCTGAGGCCCACGGGCGAGATGCACAGCTCGGAGAGGGCGAAGATCAGCATGATCGCCAGCAGGCCGATGACGGGGACCGTGTTCTGCCCGGACGGCATGAACAGGAACGCCAGGAAGGCGACGCCGATCCCGGCGGTGCCGATGGCGAACTTGATCGGTGTGCTGGGCTGGCGCGGACCGAGCTTGACCCACAGGGTGGCGAGCACGGGCGCGAAGATCAGGACGTACACCGGGTCGATGGATTGGACCCAGGAGGCGGGGAACTCCCAGCCGAGGATGTTGCGGTTCAACCGCTTGTCCGCGTAGACGGCGACGAACGAGAACAGCTGCTGGAACAGCGCCCAGAACGCCACCTGGGAGAGGAACAGCGGGATGAACGCGATCACGCCGCTGCGCTCTCCGGGCGTGACCCGCTTACTGGAGAGCAGGAACGCGAAGTATGCGATCGAGGCGATGATCACCGCGATGATCACGGCGTCCACCAGGTTGTCCGCGGTGATGACGCCGACGGCGATGAGGACGCCGACGAGCACGAGCGCGGCGAGGAGGATGCCGCCGGCGTTCAGGATGTCGGCGGCCGAGGCGGGATTCGGCACCTCCTGGCTGATCCGCGGCAGCATCCGGCGGGTCAGCGCGTACTGCACCAGCCCGAGTGCCATGCCGACGGCGGCCAGGCCGAAGCCCCAGTGGAAGCCCGCCGTGTCCTGCAGGTACCCGGTGAGCAGCGGGCCGATGAAGGCGCCGAGGTTCACGCCCATGTAGAAGAGGGAGAAGCCCGCGTCCCGGCGGAGGTCGCCCTGGGGGTAGAGGTCGCCGACCACCTTGGTGGCGTTGCCCTTCACGCCGCCCGAGCCGATCGCGACGCATACCAGGCCCACCACGACGCCCGTCGAGCCGGGCAGGACGGCCAGCGCGATGTGGCCCACCATGACCAGGCACGCGGAGTAGAACAGCGTCCGCTCGGCGCCCAGCAGGCGATCGGAGATCCAGCCGCCCGCGATCGTCGAGAGGTAGACGAATCCGCTGTAGGCGCCGACGATGCCGAGCGCCGTGCCCTCGTCGTAGCCGAGCCCGCCCTGCGATGCGGTGTAGTACAGGTAGTACGCCAGGATCGCCTGCATCCCGTAGAACGAGAAGCGTTCCCACATCTCCACGCCGAACAGGTTGACCAGCGGGAGCGGATGGCCGAAGAAGCGGTTGTCGGGTTTGTAGCCCGTGGTCGACTGAGGATTGCTCATCCGTTGATGAAACCACGGTTCACCGGGTGTGCGGGGCTCAGCGCAGGAGGTTGGTGCGCGCCACCTGTTCTCGGAGGAAGTGGAATTGGGTGTCCAGGCTGGCCTGGAGGTCCCGCAGTTCGTCCGCGTGTTCCTGGAAGCGCCGGGCGTCGGCCTCGTTGCCGACGGCGTCCCGGTACAGCTGATCGAGCAGCTCGCGGTGGGCGCCGGTGGCGGTGCGGTCGAGGAGCTGCAGGTCGTGCAGGAGGCGCTCGACGGGGCGCAGCTCGCCCAGGTACTCGGCCAGCGCGGCCACGTGGTCGCGCAGCGCGTTCTCGGCCATCCGGGCCGCGGTCGCGTATTCGTCCAGGTGCTCGGCCAGGGCGCTCGTCACCGGCGAGTCGCCCGACGGGCGGGGCGTATCGGTCCGGAGCCGCCACACGCGGTAGGCGCGGTGGCTGATGTCCTGCAGCGTGGCGTCCAGGTTGATCCGCACGCGGTGCTGGTCGAGGATCGGGTTGTTCCACGCCGGGGAGCGGCGGACCTCTTCGGCGAGCAGGACCGCGATGCCCAGCAAGCGGGTCTCGACCCGGGTGCTGCCCGGTTCCGCGTCGGGGTTGTACGCGGGGGTCCGGTCGGCCTGGAAGGGCCAAGGGTTCTGCGCGAGGCGCCGTTCCTCCGCCTCCTCGCGCTGCTGCGCGCGTCGCTGGTTCTGCCAGATCCGGTACCCGGCGGCGCCGCCACCGGCGATCAGCAGGCCGATGAACGCACCTGTCATCGACGACGTGACGGCGGCGCCCAGAACGAACACGGCCGCGAGTGCGATGACCAGCCCCATCGGGCTGATGCGCGGCCCCGTGTCCGGTGGGCGCAGTCGCGCCAGGTAGGCGGGGTTGTTGTTCGCGGTGTACCGCCGATAGGCGTCGTCGACCGTCATCGGCGATATGGACTCGAGGAAGCCGGAGGCGTCGCGGGCGGCGAGCTGCGCGTGCTCGCGGCCGACGGTGACCCCCTCCGCCGCCGCGGCGACTCGCACCGCGATCTCCTGTGGGACGCTGTCCGCCATCTCGAACCTCCTCCTACCTACCCCCGAATGTACCGACGTTTCAGGCCTCCGCGCCGCCACGGTCGCGCCACAGTGCAGTCAGCTCGACGGGCGCCCATCCGGGCCAGCGGGCGACCCGAGGGGAATGCCCTGGACGCACTCGGCGACGATGGCGGGCCCGTTCCGCCGGGAGTCGTCGTAGAACGCGGCGGTGGTCGCCGCTTCCACCGCTGTTGTCACCAGTGCCCAGACGACGGTGGCGTTCGCGGATCTTGGCCTCCGGTACGTCGTGCTCCCGGCGATGACACGATGCGCGACGCGCTGGTCCCGCGGTGTCGGCGTCGCGCGGCGCGGCTCGTCTCCGTGGCGCCGGGTAGTACGCTCGCCCCAGCGGTTCGACGGAACTCTCGTACAGGGCAGATCCCCTCCGCACGATCATTCGTGCTGCCCTGGGGGATGTTGCGTGACCTATCTGCGGGTGACCGCGGACCGACTGCTCGACGAATACGACGCGCAGTCGCTCGTGGAGACGCTGCTGGAGCGCATGCTGTTCGAACGCGGGATCACCGTCGGCGACGCGGAACAGCGCGCCTGGAGCAACAGCCTGCCGAAGCTCGCGGCCGACCTCCGGCAGGGTGGCCTAGGCGACGTCGAGATGCTCATCGAATACAAGCTGCCGCTGACGTCGCGGCGTGCCGACGTGGTGCTCGCCGGGATGCACCCGGGCACCGGCGCACCGTCGTACGTGGTGGTCGAGTTGAAGCAGTGGTCGTCGGCGACGGCCTTCGAGGACGATCCGAACCTCGTCTCCGTACCGCACATCGGTGGTCCGCTCCTGCATCCGGGGGCGCAGGTGGCGGGGTATTGCGAGTACATCGGTGACTTCGCGCGCGTCCTGCGCGACCACGAGGACGCGCTCGCGGGGATCGCCTACCTGCACAACGTGACGGAGCCCGGGGCGGTCTCCGATCTCCGCTCCTATCCGATCACCACGACGGGGCGCATGTTCACCGGTGCCGACACCGACGCGATGTTGAGCTTCCTCCGCAGCCGCCTCGCGCCCGGGGTCCGCGGAGGCGCCGCGGCGGACGCCCTGCTCAACTCACCGGCCGCCCCGTCGCAACAACTCCTCGCGGTGGCGGCCCAGGAGGTGCGCGACCGGCAGGTGTTCCATCTGCTCGGCGAGCAGCGACTCGCCGTCGATACCGTCCTGCACGACGTGGAACGGGCACGGGCAGCGAACACCAAGCGGGTTCTGGTGGTGACGGGCGGTCCAGGCAGCGGAAAGAGCGCGATCGCCCTTGCCGTTCTCGGCGACCTGGCGCGCCGTGGACGGACGGTGCTGCACGCCACCGGTTCACGGTCGTTCACGACGACGCTGCGACAGGTCGCCGGTCACCGGGCCCCGCGAGTCAAGAGCCTCTTCAAGTACTTCAACCAGTTCATCACAGCGGCCCCCAACGAGATCGACGTCCTCATCCTCGATGAGGCCCACCGGATCAGGGAGACGTCGGCGAACAGATTCACCAAGGCGGAGAACAGGACCGGGCGGCCGCAGGTCGACGAGCTGATCTCGGCGGCCCGCGTTCCGTTGTTCCTCCTCGACGAGCATCAGATCGTGCGGCCGGGCGAGCTCGGATCGCCAGCACAGATCCGTGCGTACGCGGCCTCGCTCGGACTCGAGACCGTGCACATCCGCCTCGACGACCAGTTCCGCTGCGGGGGAAGCGAGCGGTACGTCGAGTGGGTGCTCGATCTCGTGGGACTCGGCGGCCGCGAGCCGTGGGTATGGCGCGGCGACGGCGACTTCGACGTCCGGGTGGCGGAGACGCCGTGGGACCTGGAGCGTTCACTCGACGAGAAGCGCACACAGGGATATTCGGCGCGGATGACGGCCGGATACTGCTGGACGTGGAGCGACCCGACTCCGGAGAAGACATTGATCCCGGACGTGCGGATCGGCGACTGGGCGCGGCCGTGGAACTCGAAGTCGGAGAGGCGTATCGGCGACGCCCCGCCGTCACAGCTGTGGGCGACCGAGGAGGGCGGATTCGGGCAGGTGGGCTGCGTGTACACCGCGCAGGGATTCGAATACGACTACAACGGCGTGATCCTGGGGCCCGACCTGGTGTGGCGCGACGGCCGACTCGTGGTTCGGCGCGACGAGAACAAGGACCCGAGCCTGAAGTCGAAGAAGAACCTCACGGACGTCCGGTTCGACCTGCTGATCCGCAACACCTACAAGGTGCTGCTCACGCGCGGAATGGCGGGCACGGTCCTGTACTCACCCGACGAAGAGACCCGCGAGGCGCTTCGGCGCCTCGTGCAACCGCAGTAGCGAAACGAGCTCGGCCCGACAGGCTTCCGCTGAGGACATGCCTCCACCCGATGCGAACCTCTGGAAGGCGCATGGGCGATGACGGCGTGGCTCCTGTCGATCAGTCGGAAATTCCCCCAACACCTGCAGTACGCGATGGAGAAGGGGTTCTGGGACATGAAGGAGGCGGCGGACGTTCGACGCGGCGACGAGCTGTATTTCCGGCTCTCCCGGGCCTCGCTCGTCGGGGTGCTACGAGCGACGAGCGACATGTACCAGAGTGACTCGGCGGGCCGATTACTTCAGGACGCGAATCCGACCTGGGACGGTGGCGGACCGTACGCGGCGCGCGTCGACGTCGAGCCCGTCAGCGTCACATCCGTTCGGCAACCCGGCTACGAAACGTTGCTCGAAGAGGCCGGCTACAAGCGCACCTACACGATGGGACTCACCCGGGTACTCCCTGTTCGTCGTGCTGCCGGCCAGCAGTTTCTGCGTAGCTGCTTCTTCTACGGCTCAGCTGTCGACCTGTCTCCTGAGCCGGTGACCCCGCATCTCTTCACGACGGGGCCGGTCCACCGGAGGACTGTGGAAGTCGCCAGTCGTGAAGGGCAGGACCTTTTCCGGGAGAAGCTGCTGGACGCGTATGGAGGCAGGTGTGCGCTCAGCGGTACCGCGGTCGAAGGGACTCTGGATGGCGCGCACATCATCGAGCACCGCGACAACGGCGTGAACGAATGCTGGAACGGGCTCCTTCTGCGTGCGGACATTCATCGCCTTTTTGATCGGTCATTGATCAGGGTGAGATCGCGGGGCCGCATCGAAGTGGACCTATCACTCGCCGGAACCGAGTACGCGACGTTCACCCGGCTGCGTCAGCCCCTGAAGGCGGAAAATCAGCCGTTGCGGTCGGCGTTCGCACACCGGTGGGTGCACAAGAACGGCCGAGACCTCGCCGACTTCTGAAGCGCGCGGTGGGGGCGCCACCGACTCCACCTGTCAGACCTCGGCGATACCGTTCGGGCATCGTCGAGGGGAGTCACGATGGCAGGCCACGAATCGCTACGCGCGCAACTGATCATCCCGCCCGATCGTGCGGCCACGTACCTGCGTGCGATGGACATCGAGGTCTCCGCCATCCATCGGGCGGTCGCCGCGGGTGATCGCGCCGCGGCCACGATGAGCGCAGATCCGTACGCCCCCGCGTTCGCCTCCGGGATGAGCAGGTGGATCGCGGTGGTCTCCACCCTGCGCAGGTCTCTCGCCGAGACGGGACTGTGGGTGCCCGACGAGAGGTCCAATCAGCCGATCAGTCGACACCTGCGGAGCGGGCGCACTCTCGCCGTCTTCAGCGGGGATCCGGCCACGGGAAACGCGGAGAACGCCTTCGGCCCGCGGGCGGTGCACCGCAAGGGCGCGGCCACCGCGAGGTCCCTCGAACCGGAGGAGCCGCTCATCTCCCTCGAGTCCCTCCTCCCGGCGAGGCCCACCGCGACAGCGGCCCTCACCGGGGCTTGGGTCCTGCTGTACCGCGACATCGGAGGAGCCGTCCGCCTCGAGGTCTCGCAGCCCACGGGATTCGACCGGGACGAGGGGCAGTACACGGGCTGGGCCGTCCGGGTGATCCTGGACGAATGGTCGCCCGGCGATCAGGCCCACCCGCCGCTCTTCCCGGCCCTCGCGATCGACTTCCAGGCAGGAGGTGTCGCGGCGTGATCGCCGTCAGCCCGCCGCGGCCGCCGCCGGGGGAGCGGTCGCCGGCGCGAACGGGTCGGCGGGCAGTTCGAGATGCTCGCGCAGCGTCGAGCCGGTGTACTCGCGCCGGAACAGCCCGCGCCGCTGCAACTCCGGCACCACGAAATCGACGAAGTCGTTGAACGTGCCCGGCGAGCTGGCGGCGGAGAGGATGTATCCGTCGGCCTCGCCGCCGGTGAAACCCTCTTCGATCTGATCCGCGATATCGGACGCGGTGCCCACGAATTGGGGGAGCAGCACCCCCTGCGCGTACAGCTTGCCGATGTCGCGCAGCGTCAGGTTGTCGCGTTCGGAGAGGCGGCGCGCCACGTCGAACAGCCCCTGCGTCCCGCCGACGGTCACGTCCTCCACCGGCTTGTCCAGGTCGTACTGCGAGAAGTCGTGGTCGGTGTGTACCGACAGCGTGATGAGCCCCGAGATCGGGTCGGCCAGGTCGTTGTGGAAGGCCTGCTTCTCCCGGGCGATGGACTCCGTCTCGCCGACGAACGGGATGAACGAGGGAAAGATCTTCACGTCCTCCGGGCGGCGCCCGAAGTTCTCGGCCCGCGATTTCACGTCGTCGTAGTACGCCCGCCGCCCCTCGGGCGTGGGGTCGATCTCGAAGATCGCCTCCGCCCAGCGCGCCGCGAAATCCTTCCCGCGGTTGGACGCGCCCGCCTGGATCAGCACCGGCCGCCCCTGCGGCGACCGCGGCGTGGGCAGCGGGCCGCGCGTGCGGAAATGCTCCGAGGCCCGGTCCACCACGCGGATCCGGGCGGGATCGGCGAACACCCCGGACTCCTTGTCCTGCACCAACGCGTCGGGGCCCCACGACTGCCACAGCTCCACCGCGGTCTCCACGAACTCCTGCGCCCGCACGTACCGCAGGTCGTGTTCCAGGTGCTCGTCGTGCCCGAAGTTCAGCGCCTCCGATTGGCTCAGCGAGGTCACGATGTTCCACGCGATCCGGCCGCGCGTCACGTGGTCCAGGCTGGAGAGGATCCGTGCCAGTTCGAACGGGTGGAAGTACGTGGTGGACTTGGTGATCGCGATCCCCAGCCGGCTGGTCACCGCGCCGATCGAAGCCGCCACGATCGAGGGATCCAGCGTGGCCGAGGCCTGCGTCCCGCGCCGCAGCGATTCGTCGATGTCGTCGCCGAACCGCGTCGGCACGGACAACAGGTCCGCGAAGAACACGAAGTCGAACTTCCCGCGCTCCAGGATCCGGCCGATCCGGTGGTAGTACTCCGGTGTGAGGAAGGCCGGATCGGAGGCGGGGTGCCGCCACGCCGCGTGCGAATGCGTGACGTGCGAGGCGATCTGGAATCCGCCGAGATGCAACTGCCGGGCCATCTGGTTCCTTCCGTCGGGACGATGCAGCCAGTCTCGGGCGCTACAGACCTGCTCGGAACCCTTGCGCTCCCGGTGGGCGAAACCTCCCGCTACCGGGGGCCAGCACCCGGCCCGCCGCCCGGCGGCGGGCCGGACATCGCGTCGGCCTTCGGCGCGGTGCGGGTGTCCACGCCCACGGGCAGCGTCACCCGGTACCCCGCCGTCACGTCGCCGGTCACCGTCGCCAGCTGCAGGGCGGCGGAGTCCTCGCCGAACACGCCGTCGGAAGTCAGCGAGACCCGGCTCATGTTCTGCACGGACGCCTCGTAGCCCGCGGTGGCGTACACGGCGTCGCACACGTCCTTGGGGAGCGCCTGCTGGGAGGTCGCGACGGCCTTCGTCGAGTCCGTGATGTCCGCGCGCCCGCGGTAGACCTCGAAATGGATGTGCGGCCACCGTCCGTCGTAGCAGGCGGGGAACACGCTCGTGAACCGCACCAGGCCCGCGTCGTCGGCGATCTGCACGCCGCGCAGATAGTTCTGGTCCGTCACCCCGTCGGAGTACAGCGAGTACCGGCCCGCGCGATCGCAGTGCCACACGTACACCGCGGCCCCGGCGAACGGCGTCCCTCCGTTCGCGAGGTCGCGCACCGTCAGCTCCAGGGTGATCGGGACGCCCTCGGCGGTCCCGCGCATCTCGCCGAAGCTCGACCGCAGGTCGCTGCGGACCACACCGGACTGTTCCAGGACGTCGGGCCCGTTCGACCCGTCGCCGGGGTAGGGGCCGGCCGTCTCGTCCGGGATCTCCTGCAGCGCGGCCCCGGAACCGCCCGACGACGGAGCGGAACTGCTCGACGACGGTGATGCCGTCGTTGCGCCCTGCCCGCACGCTGCGAGCCCGACGCCGACGGTGCCGATGCCCAGGATGGACAACATCCGGCGCCGGCTGGTCAGCGTGCCGAGGTCGAAGCCGAGCCCCTGATCGACGAGCTCTTCTTCGGGGCGCGGGAGGGGCCGCCCGCGGTAGGTGCGTGTCATGACGAATCCTTTCGTGGCGCCGGCCGACGGCGCCGTCACGATCGGAACGTATCGGCCCGAACCGGCCGCGCGGCTGTGATCCGGCTGCGGACTCGCTGTGCGCGGCGCAGCTCGTGGTCGCGCGCCGCGACCTGGCCGAAACGGGACCGCGGACCGTCGGGCATGCGGTACGCATGGTCCATGACCGAGCGGATCCTGCCCCTGACTTCGACGATGCAAGACGAGCACCTGTCGCTCGCGACGCTGCTCCGGCACGCGACCACCTGGTACGCGGACGCGGCCGAGGTCGCGACGTGGACGCCCGAGAAGACGACGAGGATGAGTTTCGGGCAGCTCGGAGTGGAAGCGGCCAAGCTCGCCAACGCCCTGACGTCGCTCGGCGTCACCCCCGGCGATCGCGTGGGCACGTTCCAGTGGAACAACAACGAGCACATGACGGCGTACGTCGCGATCCCCGCGATGGGCAGCGTGCTGCACACCCTCAACATCCGGCTGTTCCCGAACCAGGTCACGTTCATCGCCAACCACGCCGAGGACCGGGTGATCATCGCCGACGGCAGCCTGATACCGCAGCTCAACGCGGCGCTGGGCGGCATGACGACGGTGAGGCACATCGTGATCGTGGACGGCGACACCGGCGCGGTCGAGGCGCCCGCCGGCGTGGAGGTGCACGACTACCGGCAGCTCGTGGACGCGCAGTCGGGCGAGTACGACTGGCCCGAGATCGACGAACGCGCCGCGGCCGCAGCGTGTTACACCTCGGGCACCACCGGTGACCCCAAGGGCGTCATGTACAGCCACCGCAGCATCTGGCTGCACTCGACCGCGGTCTGCGCCAGCTACGGCCTCGCGATGGGCCCGTCCGACACCGTGCTCCCGATCGTGCCGATGTTCCACGCGATGAGCTGGGGCACCCCGTTCGGCGCACTGATGTCCGGCGCGTCCCTCATCCTTCCGGACCGGTACCTGCAGCCCGAGCCGATGACCCGCCTGCTCGCCGAGGAGAAGCCCACGATGTCCGCCGCGGTGCCCGCCGTGTGGATCGGCATCGTGAACCACCTCGAGACGCACCCGCAGGACATCAGCCACCTGCGCCACATCGCCTGCGGCGGTTCCGCTGTCCCGCTCAGCCTGGCGAAGACGCTGCAGGAGAAGCACGGCGTCCAGATGGTGCAGGCGTGGGGCATGACGGAGACCTCCCCGCTGGCCAGCATCGCGTGGCCGCCCCGCGGTGTGGACGGCGACGAGGCCTGGCGGTACCGGAACACCCAGGGCCGCTTCCTTCCCGGCGTCCAGGGCCGACTCGTGGACGACCTGGGCCAGACGGTGCCCGCCGACGGCGTCTCGCAGGGCGAGGTCCAGGTGCGGGGCCCGTGGATCACGGGCAGTTACTACAGCCCGGAGGGCGCGGAACCGGTGGGCGCCGACAAGTTCGAGGACGGCTGGCTGCGCACCGGCGACATCGGCAAGCTCACCGAGGACGGCTACGTGACCCTGGTCGACCGGTCCAAGGACGTCATCAAGTCCGGCGGCGAATGGATCAGCTCCGTCGAGCTGGAGAACGAGGTCATGGCGCACCCGGCCGTGCTCGAGGCCGTCGCGATCGGCGTCCCCGACCCGAAATGGGACGAGCGCCCGCTGGTCGCCGTCGTCCTGCAGCCGGGCCGGACTGTGACCGTGGCCGAGCTGCGGGAACACCTTTCGGGCAAGTTCGCCAAGTGGCAGATCCCCGACACCTGGTCGTTCATCGCCGAGGTGCCCAAGACCTCGGTGGGCAAGTTCGACAAGAAGGTGCTCCGGGCTCAGCACGCCGACGGCCGCCTGGACGTCCGGACCGACTGACACCCTCGGATTCCGACGCGGTCAGGGATCCCCCAGGTTGCTCCCGGGCCGCTTGCAGGCCCGGAGATGAAGCTGATCGGCATGACCAAGATGAAGAAGTTGATCGGATCAGCACTCCTCGGCGCCACCGTTCTCGGCGGCGTCGCCTCCGTGGGCGCCGGCGCGGCGTCCGCCGACCCGGGTAGGCCCGCCCAGCCCGGCGTCGTCCAGCACGACGACCGGAACAAGCAGGCACCGGGCCAGGCGCAGCGGCCCGCCCAGAAGGCGAAGCCGCAGGCCAACGGCCAGAACCCGGACTGGCGGCCGGGCCCGGTCTATCGCCAGGGCCAGTGGCACACCCCGATCTGGGACGCGGGCAAGAACCACTGGGGCTTCTGGCTCGGCCCGGTGTGGATCCCCGTCGGCTGACCCCGGCGCCGCACCCCGAACCACTCGACACCGAACCTGTCGGCCACCCGTCCTACCCTGGACGGGTGGCCGACCCGCAGAGTTACCGCCCGGCACCGGGCACCATCCCCACGCAGCCCGGGGTGTACAAGTTCCGTGACAAGCACGGACGCGTCATCTACGTGGGCAAGGCCAAGTCGTTGCGCAGCCGCCTGAACTCCTACTTCGCGGACGTCTACGGCCTGCATCCCCGCACCCACCAGATGGTGACCACGGCCGCCTCGGTCGAGTGGACCGTCGTGGGCACCGAGGTCGAGGCCCTCCAGCTCGAATACAACTGGATCAAGGAGTTCGATCCCCAGTTCAACGTGCGCTACCGGGACGACAAGACGTACCCGATGCTCGCGGTCACCCTCAACGAGGAGTTCCCGCGGCTGTACGTCTACCGCGGTCCGCGCCGCAAGGGCGTGCGTTACTTCGGCCCGTACAGCCACGCCTGGGCCATCCGCGAGACGCTGGACCTGCTGCTCCGCGTGTTCCCCGCCCGTACCTGCTCGGCGGGGGTCTTCAAGCGGCACAGCCAGATGGGGCGCCCCTGCCTCCTCGGTTACATCGACAAGTGCTCCGCGCCGTGCATCGGCCGGGTCACCCCGGCGGAGCACCGGCAGATCGTGGAGGACTTCTGCGACTTCCTCGCCGGCAAGACCGACAACCTGATCCGGCAGCTGGAGAACGACATGCTCGGAGCGTCGGAGGCCCTCGATTTCGAGCGCGCGGCCCGCCTCCGGGACGACGTGGCCGCCCTCCGCAAAGCGGTGGAGAAGCAGGCCGTCGTGCTCGGCGACGGCACCGATGCCGACGTGATCGCCTTCGCCTCGGACGATCTCGAGGCCGCGGTGCAGATCTTCCACGTGCGCGGCGGCCGCGTGCGCGGCCAGCGCGGGTGGGTGGTGGAGAAGCCCGGAGACGCAGAGGGGGACGAGAACGCCGAGTTCGTCGAGCAGTTCCTCACCCAGTTCTACGGCGAGGAGGCCGAGCGCGCCGAGCAGTCCGGCGACGGCGCCGCCAATCCGGTCCCGCGCGAGGTGCTGGTCCCGGTGATCCCCACGGACCCGGACGAGGTGCAGGCCTGGCTCAGTGAACTCCGCGGATCCCGTGTCTCCCTGCGTATCCCGCAGCGGGGAGACAAGCGGTCGCTGATGGAGACCGTGGAGCGCAACGCCGCGGACGCGCTGCACCAGCACAAGCTCAAGCGCTCGGGGGATCTCACGGCCCGCTCCGCCGCGTTGCAGGGACTGCAGGACGCCCTCGACCTCGACGAGGCGCCGCTCCGGATCGAGTGCGTCGACATCAGCCACATCCAGGGCTCCGACGTGGTCGCGTCCCTCGTGGTGTTCGAGGACGGCCTGGCGAAGAAGTCGGACTACCGGCACTACTCGATCAAGGAGGCCGCGGGGGAGGGGCACAGTGACGACGTGGCGTCGATCGCCGAGGTCACCCGCCGCCGCTTCCTGCGGCACCGGGCCGATGCCCGGCAGGAGGAGGGCGCCGACGGGGGAGACATGGCGCCCGAGGCGGCGATCGACCCGCAGACCGGGCGTCCCCGCCGCTTCGCCTATCCGCCCAATCTGTACGTGGTCGACGGCGGCGCGCCGCAGGCGGCGGCCGCGCAGGAGGTGCTCGACGAGCTCGGCGTCACCGACGTCGCCGTGATCGGCCTGGCGAAGCGCCTGGAGGAGGTGTGGGTGCCGGGGGAGGAGGACCCGGTGATCCTTCCGCGCAGCTCCGATTCGCTGTTCCTACTGCAGCGGGTGCGCGACGAGGCGCACCGGTTCGCCATCACCTTCCACCGCAGCAAGCGCACGAAGCGCATGACCAGCAGCGCGCTGGACGCGATCCCCGGTCTCGGCGACACTCGGAAAACTGCTCTCATCAAGCACTTCGGTTCGGTGGCCAAGCTGCGCGAGGCGAGCCTCGAGGAGATCACGGAGGTGCCCGGAATCGGGCTCACCACCGCACGCACCGTGCTCGACGGCCTGCGCACCGGCGGCGCGTGAGCCTCGCCGGCGTGGCGGCGCAGGTCGCCCCCGTCCTCGTCTTCCTGTTCGCGATCACCGTGGTCGCGGAGGTCGCCCAGGTGGCCGGCGTGTTCGATGCGGTGGGGGTGATCGCCGCCCGCCTGGGGCGCGGGCGGGTGCTGTTCATGTGGCTGTGGGTGGTGCTGGCGGCGTGCGCGGCGACGATCGCGCTGAGCCTCGACACCACCGCGGTGCTGCTCACCCCGGTCGTGCTGGCCGCCGCGACCCGGTTGGGGCTGGCGCCGGTGCCGTTCGCAATGACCACCGTGTGGCTGGCGAACACGGCCTCGCTCCTGCTGCCGGTCTCGAACCTCACGAATCTCCTTGCGGTGTACCACTTCGACGGCGGGACGCGGGAGTATCTCGCGGTGTCGTGGCGCCCGGCGATCGCGGCGATCGCGGTCACGGCCGTCGTGCTGTGGCTGCTGCACCGGCGGGAACTGCGGGGCCGTTACGAGATGCCGATCTTCCACGCCCCTCCCGATCGGGTGCTGTTCGGAGCCGCCGCCGCGGTGTGCGCCGCGCTGGGGCCGGCGTTCGCGCTGGGAGTGCCGCCCGCCGTGGCGGCGTCGGTGGCCGCCGCCGGGCTGGTCGCGGTGCTCGCGGTCAGGGCGCCGGCACGCGTGCGGGATCTGGTGGTGCCGTGGCGGATGGTGCTGATCCTCGCCGCCGTCTTCACCCTCGTTCAGGTGGCGCTCGCGCTGGGGCTCGAGGGCGTGCTGCGCGGTATCGCGGGTGCCGGGTCCGGGCCCGTCGATCTCCTGCGGCTGGCCGGGACGGGCGCGGTCGCCTCCAACGCGGCGAACAACCTACCCGCGTACCTCGCTCTGGAGCCCGTCGCATCGGGGGATCCGGTGCGGCTCATGGCCCTGCTCGTGGGCGTCGGCGTGGCGCCCGTCGTCACCCTGTGGGCGTCGCTCGCGACGCTGCTCTGGCGGGAGCGGTGCACGCGGGCGGGCGTGCGCATCTCCGCCCGGCGGTTCGCGGTGCACGGACTGGTCCTCGCGCTGCCCGCGACCGCCGCCGCGGTCCTCGTGCTCTGACCGGGGGAACGCGGTATTCGCCGTCCGTGTTCTGCGCGCAACGCACTTAGTGTAGCGTCGCCTTACTCGCATCCGAGCGGGTGATTTCGTTGTTCAAGAAAAGGATTCGACGATGTCGTTGCGCAAGCGCACTACTCTCGCCGCCGCCCTGGTGGCGGTGGCCTCCCTGACGATCACCGCCTGCGGTTCGAGCGACGACGGTGCGGCACCGTCGACCTCCTCGGCCGCGGGCGGCGAGCTGACCCTGTACAACGCCCAGCACGACACGCTCACCAAGGAGTGGGTCGAGAAGTTCACCGCCGAGACGGGCATCACGGTGACGATCCGGCAGGGGAAGGATTCCGAGCTCGCGCAGCAGATCATCGCCGAGGGCGACAAGTCGCCCGCCGACGTGTTCCTCACCGAGAACTCCCCGGCCATGACGCAGGTCGAGAACAAGGACCTGTTCGCGGACGTCGACCCCGCGACCCTCGCCCAGGTGGGGGCGGGGCTCAAGCCCTCCACCGGCAAGTGGACCGGCATCGCGGCCCGCTCGACGGTCCTCGTCTACGACAAGCGCAAGGTGACGCCCGAGCAGCTGCCGAAGTCGATGGCCGACCTCGCCTCCCCGGACTGGAAGGGCCGCTGGGGTGCCTCCCCGTCGGGCGCCGACTTCCAGGCCATCGTCTCGGCCTACCTCCAGCTCAAGGGCGAGCAGCCCACGAAGGACTGGCTGAAGGCCATGAAGGAGAACTCGAAGGCGTACAAGGGAAACGGCGCAGCCATGAAGGCCGTCAACGCCGGCGAGGTCGACACCGCGCTGATCTACCACTACTACTTCTACGGTGACCAGGCGAAGACGGGCGAGAACTCCGGCAACGTGGGCACGCACTACTTCAAGAACCAGGACCCGGGCGCATTCGTCTCGGTCTCGGGTGGCGGCGTCCTCAAGTCCTCGAAGCACGCCGCGCAGGCGCAGCAGCTGTTGAAGTTCATCACGTCCAAGAAGGGCCAGGAGGTGCTGCAGAACGGCACGTCGTTCGAGTACCCCGTCGCGTCCGAGGTGCCGGCGAACGCGAAGCTGGTGCCGCTCCCGGACCTGCAGGCGCCCACCGTCGACCCCGCGAAGCTGAACGGACCGCAGGTCGTGACCCTCATGACCGACGCCGGCCTGCTCTGACCGGGTGACCGCACCCGCCGCCGCGACGCACGACCACGCACCGGGCCGCCCGCGCGGCCCGGTGCGCCGTCCTGTACTCGTGGCGACGGCGGTCCTGGTCGCCGCGTTCGCGGCCCTTCCCCTCGGGTTCGTGGTCGCGATGACCGTGGACACCGGCTGGTCTCAGACGCTCGACCTGGTCCTGCGGCCCCGCGTGGGGGAACTGCTCGCCAACACCGTGCTGCTCACCGTCACCGCGGTACCGCTCAGCGTGGCGCTCGGCGTCGGAGGCGCGTGGCTGGTGGAACGGACCACGCTGTGGGGCAGGCGCATCTGGTCCCTGCTCCTCGCGGCGCCGTTGGCGGTCCCGGCGTTCGTGGGCAGCTACGGATGGGTCTCGGCCGTACCGTCGCTCGCAGGGCTGTGGTCGGGCGTGCTCATCGCGGTGCTGTTCTACTACCCGCTGGTGTACATCCCGGTGGCGGCGGCGCTGAGCCGGCTCGATCCGGCGCTGGAGGAGACCGCCGCGTCGCTCGGCCTGGGCCGCTGGGCGGTGTTCCTCCGTGTCGTCCTCCCGCAACTGCGACTCGCGGCGCTCGGCGGCGCGGTGCTGGTCGCGTTGCACCTGCTGGCCGAGTACGGCGCGTTCGCGATGATCCGCTTCGACACCTTCACCACCGCGATCATGGTGCAGTACCAGTCGACGTTCAACGGCACCGCCGGGACGATGCTCGCGGGCGTCCTCGCCGTCCTCTGCCTCGGCCTGCTCGCGATCGAATCACTCGCCCGCGGTCGCGCGCGGTACGCACGGGTGGGTTCCGGTGCCCTGGCCCGACCCACGCGGATTCCGCTGGGCGGGTATCAGATCGCGGCTCAGGCGGCACTGCTCGCCCTCGTCGCCGCCGCGCTCGGCCTGCCCCTCTGGTTCGTCCTGCGGTGGACGGCGCGCGGGTGGGCGCAGACCGCGCCCGACGACCTGGTCGAGGCGCTGTCCACGTCCTTCGGCTACGGCGCCGTCACCGCCGGGGTCACAGTTGCGGCGGCGTTCCCCCTCGCTTATCTCGCGGTGCGGCAGCCGAATCCGCTGACCCGCGCCCTGGAGGCGTCCACCTACGTCAGCAGCGCCATGCCGGGCATCGTCATCGGGCTCGCGCTGGTCACGGTCTCCATCCGCGCCGTCCCGGATCTGTACCAGAGCGCGACGGTGCTCGTGCTGGCGTACGTCCTGCTGTTCCTGCCCCGGGCCGCCGTCGGCCTCCGTGCCGGGCTGGCGCAGGCGCCGGTGTCGCTGGAGGAGGCGGCGCGCGCGCTGGGCGCGCCACCGGCCGCCGCCTTCGCGCGGATCACGCTGCGCCTCACCGCCCCCGCGTCCGCGGCCGGCGCGGCCCTGGTGTTCCTCGCCGTGACCAACGAGCTGACGGCCACGCTGATCCTCGCGCCCAACGGGACCCACACGCTGGCGACCGAGTTCTGGGCCAGGAGCAGCGAGATCGACTACGCCGGCGCCGCGCCGTACGCCCTGACGATGGTCGTGTTGTCCCTCCCCACCACCTATCTGCTGTTCCGCCAATCCCGACGGGCCGCCGGACGCGGTGGCCGCTCCAGGAGCCGATGATGACTCAGATCCCCGGCGCCGAGCTGCGACTGCGCGGCCTCACCAAGCGCTTCGGCGGCACCACTGTGTTGCGGGGAGTCGATCTCACCGTGCCCGCCGCGTCGATCACCGCGGTGGTCGGGCCGTCCGGCTCGGGGAAGACGACGCTGCTGCGGCTCGTCGCCGGGTTCGCCCGCCCCGACGCGGGTTCCGTGCGGCTCGGCGAGCGTGAGCTCGCCTCCGACGGTGCCTGGACCGACGCGCACCGTCGTGCCGTGGGCTACGTGGCGCAGGACGGCGCACTCTTCCCGCACCTGTCGGTGGCCCGGAACATCGCTTTCGGGCTCGACCGCTCGGTACTTCCGGCGCGGCGACGCGCGGCCGCCGCCCGCGTCGCCGAACTGCTGGAGATGGTCTCGTTGTCACCGGACCTTCGTGGGCGCTATCCGCACGAGCTCTCCGGCGGGCAGCAGCAACGCGTTGCCCTCGCCCGCGCCCTCGCCGGCCGTCCGGTGCTGATGCTGCTCGACGAGTCCTTCTCCGCGCTCGACGCGGGCCTGCGGGTGGAGACCCGTGCCGCCGTCGCCGCGGTGCTCGGCGAAGCGGGCGTCACCACGATGCTCGTGACGCACGACCAGGCGGAGGCGCTGTCCTTCGCCGACCAGGTCGCGGTGCTGCGCGACGGCGTTCTCGCACAGGTCGGCCCGCCCGCGGAGCTGTACCTGCGGCCGGCCGGAGCGGAGACCGCCCGTTTCCTCGGCGACGTGGTGCTGCTCGACGGTGCGCCTTCGGGCGGTGTCGCCGAGACGGCGCTCGGCAGCATCCCCGTCGACGGCGGAAGTGGCGGCGGCGCGACGTCGCTCATGCTCCGGCCGGAGCAGATCAGGATCGCCCCCGACGGTACGGAGGCCACGGTCGAGCGGGTGGAGTTTTTCGGCCCGGACACGACCGTCGCGCTGCGGCTGCCCGACGGTACGCCCGTCTCGATCCGGCACCCCAGTACCGAACTGCCGAGCGTGGGCGACGTCGTGCACCTGACGGTCGTGGGCTCCGCCGTGCCGCTCGGTCAGCGGTAGCCTCGCTCGGCGCCCGCCGGGAGCCGGCCGGACGGGCGTGGGCTACCCGCCGCCGAGCACGATCCCCTCGCGACGCGGATCGGCGCCGCCCGCGTAGACGCCGTCCTGTTTGACGATCGCGGACAGCCCGGAGATCTGCGGGGAGAGGTTCATCGTGTGCCCCAGCCCGCGCAGCTGTTCGGCGACCTTCGCGCCCTCGGGGCCCGACACCGCCGGGTGCTCGGTTCCGAGGTTGGTCTTCGCGGAGTTGGCGGCGCCGAAGTTCGCCATGGAGACCGCCTGCTGCGGGTCCAGGCCCCAGTCCGTGAGGCCGATCATCGTCTTGATCACGTACTGGATGATCACCGCTCCGCCGGGGGAGCCGAGGGCGCCGAGCACATCGCCGCGGCCGCCGTCGGCACCGCGGCCGAAGAGGATCGTCGGCGACATGGAGGAGCGCGGCCGCTTGCCCGCCTCGACGCGGTTCGCAACGGGCGCGCCCGCGGAATCGGCGGGCTCCGTGGAGAAGTCGGTGAGCTGGTTGTTCAGCAGGAAGCCGTGGGTCATGTGGTACGAGCCGAACGCCGACTCGATCGTGGTGGTCATCGAGGCGACGTCGCCGTACTTGTCGAGCACGGTGATGTGGCTGGTGCCGTGTTCGGGGGTCTGCGTCACACCCGGCGTCGCGGTGGGAAGGTCGCCCGCCTTCGCCGTGCCCATGGACTTGCCGCGGTCGATGAGCGTCGCGCGGCCCTCGAGGTAGCCGGGGTTCACCATGGCGGCGGGTGAACCGCCGGGCAGGGGAACGAAATCGGGGTCGGCGATGTACTTGTCGCGGTCCGCGTAGGCGAGGCGTTCGGCCTCCGAGATCAGGTGGATGGCCTCCGCGGTGGGCAGGCCCCCGTCGGGCCCGGGATCCGCACCGTGCTGCGCCGCAGGGCCGAGATCCGACAGGTCGAACGAGTCCAGGATGCCGAGTGCCTGCGCCACGGTGATGCCGCCCGAGGACGGCGCCGGCATGCCGCACAGTTCGCGGTCGCGGTACGGGGTGCACACCGCCTCACGCGTCTTCACCTGGTACTTCGCCAGGTCCTCCAGCGTGATCGAGCCCGCGGTGCGGCCTCCGGTGGTGTCGGCGACGGAATCGACTATCCCCTGGGCGATCTCGCCGGTGTAGAAGGCCTTCGCGCCCTCGCTCGCGACCGCGCCGAGCGTCTTCGCATAGGCGGGGTTGACGAGCTTGGTGCCGGCCTTCTTGGGCGTACCGTCGGGCTCCAGGAGGTAGGCCTTGAGGTCGGCGTCGTTCCCGAAGTTCTCCGCCTCCTCGGCGATCGCCGACGCCATGCGGGGGCTGATGTCGAAACCGTCGTCGGAGATCCGGACGGCGGGGTCGAACAGTTCCCGCCACTGCCGCTTGCCGTGCTCGCCGTGCACGGTCTCGAGGAGGCGCAGCGCTCCGGGGACGCCGATCGCACGGCCCGACGACCGGGCGTCCGGCTTGGGGGCGCCGCGGTCCTCGGGGGAGACCCAGCGCAGGTAGTTCTCATCGGCCGCGGCGGGGGCCACCTCTCGACCGTCGTACGCCTGCACCTTCTTCGACTCCGCGTCGTAGTACAGCAGGAACGCCCCGCCCGCGATGCCGGAGGATTGCGGCTCCACCAGCCCCAGCACCGTCTGCGCCGTCACGAGCGCGTCGGCGGCGGTGCCGCCCGCCTCCAGCACCTCGCACGCGGCGCGGGTGGCGACGGGGTTGGCGGTGGCGACCGAGTAGTCCTTGGTGTGGGTGACGGGGAGACCGGACCGGTATCCCGACGAGCCCTCCGGCGTCACGCTGATGTCCCGCGGTCCCGACGGATCCGCCGCCTTCGACGGGGTGAACATCGTGCCCTGTTCGCCTGTGGCGTCACATCCGCCGGCGGCGATCCGCACCGCGGACGACGGTGCGCCGCCGGAACCGGGGTCGCCGCAACCGGCGACGGCGAGGGGGATCACGAAGACCGCCGCGGCGATGGACTTGAGACGGAACACGGGGTCCTCCTGGCGCTCGGGATAGCGGCAAACCTAACACCGCGGTGAGCGGCGCACCGGAGGTTCGGTGCGAGGCCGGGAGGGGCCGCGGTCAGCGCATCGAAGCGTCGGGCACCGTCGCGGGGCAGGCCGCGCCCGGGGCGGTGGCGACCTCGAAATGCCACCACTCGTTGTCGAAGGTGCGGCACAGGCCCCAGCGGTTGCCGTTGCGCTGCAGCCACGCCGCTCCCCGCCACGGACCCACGTCCACCGCGTCGCCGCTGACGTGCGTCGATTCCGCCGGCGGCAGGACCCACCTGCGCGCGGCCGCGGGGGAGCCGTACTGCGCGACTCCCTGTTGCCACAGCGATTCCTGTTGGGCCCACGAGCGCAGCCCCGAGGTGACGCGCAGGGGGACGCCCTCCGCGGTGGCCTGCCGGTACGCAGCCGAATACGCCTCCGCCAGAGGCGGGTTGAGGCCCGCGGCTCCGGGTGCCGTGTCGGCGGCCGCGGGCGCGGTGCCGAGTACGGTCGCGGCGGCCACGGCCAGCGCCGCCGCAGAGACGAGGGACGCGCGGGTGCGAAGCATGGCTCGACCCTAACGCCGCCCCTCCCGCGGTCCCGATGGCTAGGCTGAAACCGGAAGAATTCGTCATCGCGAGGCAGGGGAGGAACCGTGCGCCCATCCGGGCAGGAACGGGCAGCCGATACCGAACGGACGGTCGGCGAGCACCGCAGCGACGGGCCGATGGACGTCCTGCTGGTCACGGGCCTGTCCGGCGCGGGCAGGGGCACCGCGGCCAAGGTTCTCGAGGACCTGGGGTGGTACGTGGCGGACAACCTGCCGCCGGCGCTCATCAGCAACATGGTGGACATCTCGTTGTCCGACGAATCGCGCATCCACCGCCTGTGCATCGTCACCGATGTGCGCAGTCGCACGTTCACGGGTGATTTCGCCAACATCCGCCGCGAGCTCGCGGAGAAGGACATCGAGCCCCGCGTGCTGTTCCTCGACGCATCCGATTCCACGCTGATCCGGCGGTTCGAGCAGGTGCGCCGCAAGCACCCGCTACAGGGGAGCGGCACCCTCGCCGAGGGGATCGCTGCGGAACGCCGCATCCTGCAACCGATCCGGTCCACCGCCGACCTCGTGCTCGACACCTCGAACCTGTCCGTCGCGCGGCTGCGCGAGACGATCGAGAACTCCTTCCGCACGCTGCGCTCCGGGACCATCACGGTGACCGTGGAGTCCTTCGGATTCAAGAACGGCATTCTGCTGGACGCCGACATGGTGCTCGACGTGCGATTCCTCCCCAATCCGTTCTGGGTACCCGAACTGCGCCCGCTCAACGGTCTCACGCCCGAGGTGTCCGGTTACGTGCTCGGGCAGCCCGGCGCCGCAGGTTTCCTCGACGCCTACGCGCAGCTCATCGAACCTGTGCTGGAGGGCTACCGCCGGGAGGGCAAGACGTACTTGACAGTCGGCATAGGCTGCACCGGCGGCAAGCATCGCAGCGTGGCGATGACCGAGGAACTGGTGCGGCGCCTGTCCGGCCGCGAGGGCATCGAAGTGCGTGCGGCACACCGCGATCTGGGTTTGGAGTGAGTGCCATGCGGGTAGCGTCCCTGGGCGGTGGCCACGGACTGTTCGCCACGCTGCGCGCCATGCGCGCACTGGAGGCGGACATCACCGCGATCGTCACCGTGGCCGACGACGGGGGATCCTCGGGGCGGCTGCGGACCGAGTTGGGCATCATCCCGCCGGGCGATCTGCGGATGGCCCTGGCGGCTCTCATGCCCGACGACGACCGGGGCGAGTTCTGGGCCGGTGTCCTCCAGCACCGGTTCGGCGGCGGCGGCGCGATGGCCGGCCACCCCGTCGGGAATCTCGTACTGGCGGGGCTGTGCGAAGTGCTCGGTGATCCCGTGGAGGCGCTCGAAGCGATCGCCGACCGGTTCGGTGTCCAGGGGCGGGTGTTGCCGATGGTGCCGGGGCCGTTGCGGATCGAGGCCGATGTGACCGGGTTGGAGGACGACCCGCGCCTGTCGCGGGTGATCCGCGGGCAGGTCGCCGTCGCGGTCACGCCGGGGCGGGTGCGCCGCGTGCGTCTGCTCCCCGCGCATCCCGAGGCGTGCCCCGAATCGGTCGAGGCGATCCTCCGCGCCGACGTCGTGACACTGGGCCCGGGCTCCTGGTTCAGCTCCGTGATCCCGCACGTGCTCGTCCCCGAACAGTTGGATGCTTTGCGCCGCACCGATGCCCGACGGGTACTCATCCTCAACCTCGCTCCGGAGCCCGAGGAGACGGGTGGCTACTCACCGGAGCGGCACCTGCACGTGCTCGCCGCGCACGCCGAGGGACTGAAGTTCGACGACGTGCTCGTCGACGCCGCGACGGTGCCGCCCGGTCCGGAACGCGACCACCTCGTGCGTGCGACCGCGCTGTTCGGCGCACAGCCCCACTTCGTCGAGGTCGGCATGCCCGGTACGCACCAGCACGACCCGGAGGCGCTGGCCGCGGGCCTGCGGGGCGTTCTCGACGAGCCGGCGCCGTGACGGCCGCGAGAACCGGTCGAACGGGGAGGAATCGGCGTCCTCACCCGCAATCCGCGCGATGGCCTACAGTGAATATCTGCTCCCACAATCCGTACGCGAAGCCCGGAAGGACGTCGTAGTGGCGTTGACATCCCAGGTCAAGGACGAGCTCAGTCGGCTCTCCATCACCCAGGTGAGCGCACGCCGCGCCGAGGTGGCGTCGCTCCTGCGATTCGCGGGTGGCCTGCACATCCAGGGCGGTCGTGTGATCGTCGAAGCCGAGGTGGACATGGGCATCATCGCCCGGCGCCTCCGCAAGGAGATCCTCGACCTGTACGGATACAACTCCGACGTGCACGTTCTCGGCGCCGGCGGCTTGCGCAAGGCCGCGCGCTACATCGTCCGCGTGGTCAAGGACGGCGAGGCCCTCGCCCGGCAGACCGGTCTTCTCGACATGCGTGGCCGCCCCGTCGTGGGACTGCCCTCCCAGATCGTCGGCGGGTCCGTGCACGACTCCGAGGCTGCTTGGCGCGGCGCGTTCCTCGCGCACGGCTCGTTGACCGAGCCCGGACGGTCCAGCGCCCTCGAGGTGTCCTGTCCGGGGCCCGAGGTCGCGCTCGCGCTGGTCGGCTGCGCGCGGCGGCTCGGCGTCACCGCCAAGGCCCGGGAGGTCCGCGGCGCGGACAGGGTGGTCGTCCGCGACGGCGAGGCCATCGGCGCGCTGCTCACCCGGATGGGTGCCAATGACACCCGGCTGGTCTGGGAGGAGCGCCGGATGCGCCGCGAGGTCCGGGCCACCGCGAACCGTCTGGCCAACTTCGACGACGCCAACCTCCGACGGTCCGCCCGCGCCGCCGTGGCCGCCGCGGCCCGCGTCGAGCGCGCGCTGGAGATCCTGGGCCCGGACGTCCCCGATCATCTCGCCCAGGCCGGCTCGCTGCGTGTGCAGCACCGTCAGGCTTCGCTGGAGGAACTCGGGCAGCTCGCGGATCCGCCGATGACCAAGGACGCCGTGGCGGGCCGCATCCGTCGCCTGCTGTCGATGGCCGATAAGCGCGCCGCGACGGACGGCGTTCCGGACACCGAATCCGCCGTCACCGCGGACATGCTCGACGAGGGCTGAATTCACATTCGCGCACATTCTGTTCGGTAAACCGGATATCATCTTCACCGTGGGTGGAGATGCGGGAGGGGCCGGGCGGACCGGCGGTGGGACGGCGCACCTGTCGCGGTGGGCCGCCGGCATCGCGTGCGCGGTGGTGCTCCTCGTGGTGTGTGCACTCGTCGGGTTCGGTCCGGCGATGTACGGCGCCGTATCCGTGGACTCGTCGCCGAACCGGGTGGCGGTCGTTCTCGCCGCGGTGTTCGCGTCGCTGCATCTACTGCTGGCGGTGGCGGTCTCGGGGTGGGGCGCGCTCGCCGCAGTCCGCCGGATCCATTGGTGCGTGCACCGGAGGCGCGCGGTCCGACGGTGGTCGGTGATCGCCCGCTCCGGCGGGTTCGATTGGAGCAGAACGGCTCTCGCCTTGTTCGCGGGAACGAATGATCCGACGAAGCGATCGATCCGGCGCCTGTGGCGTGCCCGGGTCCCGCGATGGCAGCGGTCGCTTCCGTTTCTCGGCGGCGCGGGGGCGACCCTCGGCCTCTGGGCCGTGACCGGTGCGCGGCTGTCGGATCCACCGGTGATGCAGGCCTACGTGCTGTTCGCCGCGGCCCTCGTGTACGGCGGCACGCGGGCGCCGAGCGTCTTCGAATCGAGCGCCGTCGGCAGGCACGCGAGGGGGCGCCGGCGGGCGGCGCCGGGGTAGTCGCGGTGCGAGTGCACTCGATGGTCGGTCTTGCGCCGCGACGCAAGACCTTACGTGCGCCGCGACCGGGGCCCGACGCTTTCGGCCTGGTAGACAGAATTCCCGGCGCTGTCCGGACCGTGGGACGAACGCTCCGCTCGCCGCCTGTTCGGGGCGCCCGCGCGATAGGCTGTGTCGGCACGCTCATCCACCCGAAGGAGCACTGAAGTGACGGTTCGTGTTGGCGTCAACGGTTTCGGTCGGATCGGCCGTAACTTCTTCCGCGCGGTGGCGGCCCAGAAGGCTTTGGGCACCACGGACATCGAGATCGTGGCGGTCAACGACCTGACCGACAATCAGACCCTGGCGCATCTGCTGAAGTTCGATTCGATCCTGGGGCGCCTCGATGCCGAGGTGTCGGCGACCGGTGATGAGATCCGGGTCGGTGATCAGGTGATCAAGGCCCTCGAGGTGCGGGAGGGCCCGGCCGCGTTGCCGTGGGGTGATCTGGGGGTGGACATCGTGGTCGAGTCCACCGGGATCTTCACCGCCCGGGACAAGGCGCAGGGCCACCTGGACGCCGGTGCGAAGAAGGTGATCATCTCCGCGCCCGCCTCGGGTGAGGACATCACGATCGTCATGGGCGTCAACGACGACAAGTACGACGGCAGTCAGGACATCATCTCCAACGCCTCGTGCACCACGAACTGCCTCGGCCCGCTGGCCAAGGTCCTCAACGACGAGTTCGGCATCGTCAAGGGCCTGATGACCACCGTCCACGCGTACACGCAGGATCAGAACCTGCAGGACGGCCCGCACAAGGACCTCCGCCGCGCCCGCGCCGCCGCGATCAACATCGTCCCCACCTCCACCGGCGCCGCGAAGGCCATCGGCCTGGTGCTGCCCGAGCTCAAGGGCAAGCTCGACGGGTACGCGCTGCGGGTGCCGATCCCCACCGGGTCGGTGACGGATCTGACCGCGCAGCTGGCGAAGCCGGGCACCGCGGAGCAGATCAACGCCGCGATGCAGGCGGCCGCGGACGGCCCGCTGAAGGGGATCTTGAAGTACTACGACGCGCCGATCGTGTCCTCGGACATCGTGACCGACCCGCACAGCTCGCTGTTCGACGCCGGGTTGACCAAGGTCATCGACGATCAGGCCAAGGTCGTGTCCTGGTACGACAACGAGTGGGGGTACAGCAACCGCCTCGTCGACCTCGCCGGCCTCGTCGGCGAATCGCTCTGAGTTTCCACACGTTCCAAGGGAGAACACCACAACTATGAGTTCTGTGTCCACGCTGTCCGATCTGCTCGCCGAGGGGGTCGAGGGCCGCACGGTCCTGGTCCGCAGCGACCTCAACGTGCCGCTCGACGGTGACCGCATCACCGACGCCGGTCGCATCGTCGCATCGGTGCCCACCATCAAGGCGCTCGCCGAGGCGGGCGCCAAGGTGATCGTCACCGCGCACCTCGGCCGCCCCAAGGGCGAACCGGATCCCCAGTTCTCGCTCGCGCCCGTGGCGGCCGCGCTGGGGGAGAAGCTGGGCCGCAACGTGCAGCTCGCGGGCGACGTCGTCGGCCAGGACGCCCTGGCCCGCGCGGAGGGCCTCACCGACGGTGACGTCCTGCTCCTGGAGAACGTTCGTTTCGACGCCCGCGAGACCAGCAAGGACGACGCCGAGCGCGCGGCGCTCGCCCGCGACCTGGCCGAGCTGGTCGACGTGTCGTCGCACGCCGGTCCGGGGGCGTTCGTCTCCGACGGTTTCGGTGTGGTGCACCGCAAGCAGGCGTCGGTGTACGACGTGGCGGCGCTTCTCCCGGCCTACGCGGGCCGGCTCGTCGACGCCGAGGTGCGCGTCCTCGCGCAGTTGACCGAGAACCCCTCGCGTCCGTACGCGGTGGTTCTCGGTGGCTCCAAGGTGTCCGACAAGCTCGGCGTGATCCGGGCCCTCGCCCCCAAGGTCGACACCCTGGTGATCGGCGGCGGCATGGCGTTCACCTTCCTTGCGGCGCAGGGTTACTCGGTCGGTGGATCGCTGCTGCAGGAGGATCAGATCGACACCTGCAAGCAGTTGCTGGAGGAGTTCGGCGACGTTCTGCACCTGCCCGTGGACGTGGTGGCGGCCGATGCGTTCGCCGCCGACGCCGCGACCGAGACGGTCCCGGCCGACGCGATCCCGGACGGCTGGATGGGCCTCGACATCGGTCCCGAGTCCGCGAAGCGCTTCGGCTCCGTTCTCACCGAGGCCAAGACGGTCTTCTGGAACGGCCCCATGGGCGTGTTCGAGTTCCCCGCGTTCGCCGCGGGCACCAAGACGGTGGCCGAGGCCGTCATCAGGGCCACCAGCAACGGGGCCTTCACCGTGGTCGGCGGCGGCGATTCGGCCGCTGCCGTGCGCACCTTGGGTCTGGACGAGGACGGCTTCAGCCACATCTCGACCGGCGGCGGCGCATCGCTGGAGTACCTCGAGGGCAAGGAGCTCCCGGGGCTGAAGGTCCTGGAGAGGGGTGACGCATGAGCCGCAAACCGCTCATCGCCGGCAACTGGAAGATGAACCTCAACCACCTCGAGGCGATCGCGGTGGTGCAGAAGCTGGCGTTCGCGCTGCCGGAGAAGTACTTCGCGCACGTCGACGTGACGGTGATCCCGCCGTTCACCGACCTGCGCTCGGTGCAGACCGCGGTGGACGGCGACGACCTGAAGATCACGTACGGCGCGCAGGATCTGTCGCCGCACGACGCGGGCGCCTACACCGGTGACATCTCGGGCGCGTTCCTCGCGAAGCTCGGCTGCACCTACGTCGTGATCGGGCACAGCGAACGGCGCACCATCCACGGCGAGACGAACGAGATCGTCCTGGAGAAGACCAAGGCGGCGCTGCGGCACGGGCTGACGCCCATCGTGTGCATCGGCGAGGGGCTCGACATCAGGGAGCAGGGAAACCAGGTCGAGTACAACGTGGAGCAGCTCAAGGGCTCGCTCGCGGGTCTCACCGCGGAGGAACTGAGCAAGACGGTCATCGCGTACGAGCCCGTCTGGGCGATCGGCACCGGCAAGGTCGCCACGCCGGCGGACGCGCAGGAGGTGTGCGCCGCGGTACGCGCCACCATCGCCGAGATCGGTGGCGACGAGGTGGCGGCGGGTATCCGCGTCCTCTACGGCGGCTCCGTGAGCAGCAAGAACGTGGGCGATCTGATCGCCCAGCCCGACGTCGACGGCGGCCTGGTGGGCGGCGCGTCGCTCAAGCCGGACGAGTTCGCCGCGCTGAGTGCCATCGCCGCCGGCGGCCCGCTCTGAGCGGAAGGTAGACTGGCTCCTCGTGGAAACTTTGCAGCTGGTGCTCAAGATCGCCATCATCGTGCTGAGCGTGCTGCTGGTGGTGCTCGTCCTGCTCCACCGCGGCAAGGGCGGAGGCCTGTCGTCGCTGTTCGGCGGTGGCGTGCAGTCGTCCCTGTCCGGCTCGTCCGTGGTGGAGAAGAACCTCGACCGCGTGACGATCTTCGTCGGCCTGGTCTGGACGATCTGCATCGTCGGCGTCACCCTGAGCATCAAGCTCAGTACGTAAACATCTGCCTCTCGGAGGGCGCCGCGAACCCAGGGGGCTCGCGGCGCCTTCTGCGTACTCCACCGGCATAATCATGGGCATGACTGAGCCCGCACGCGCCGCGACCGAACCCCTCCGCGACGACATCCGGCTCCTCGGCGGGATCCTCGGCGACACCGTCCGCGAGCAGTCCGGTGAGCAGATCTTCGACCTCGTGGAGAAGGCCCGGCAGGAATCCTTCGCGGTCCGCCGGTCCGAGATCGACCGGGAGCAGTTGGCTGCGATGTTCGCCGGTGTCCCCACAGCGGAGGCCGTGCCCGTGATCCGGGCGTTCTCGCATTTCGCCCTTCTCGCCAACCTCGCTGAGGACCTGCATCGCGAGCGTCGCCGCGCGATCCACGTCCGCGCGGGCGAGCCGCCCCAGGAGTCCTCTCTCGCACACACCTACGGCCTGCTGGAGGAAGCGGGGCTCGACGGTTCCGCGGTGCAGGCCGCTCTCCGGCACGCGTTGGTCGTCCCGGTGATCACGGCCCATCCGACCGAGACGCGGCGGCGCACCGTGTTCGACACACAGCACCGCATCACGGAACTGATGCGTTACCGCGGCCGCACGGAGCTGGATCCCCGGGAGGAGGAGCAGGTGCAGCGGGCGCTGCGCCGGCACGTGCTGACCCTGTGGGACACCGCGCTGGTCCGCCTCGAGCGGTTGCGCATCCAGGACGAGATCGAGAACGGCCTCCGCTACTTCGACGCGGCGTTCCTCGAGGTGATGCCGCGGATCAACCGGGAGGCCCGGATCCGGCTGCGTGAGCTGTACCCCGGCGCACCGTCGCTCCTGTCCGACCCGATCGTCCGCCCCGGATCCTGGATCGGCGGCGACCGCGACGGCAACCCGAACGTCACCGGTGAGGTGGTCACCATGGCCTCCCGCCGGGCGGCCGCCACGGCGATCCAGCACTACCTGCGGGAACTGCTCACGCTCGAGCAGGAGCTCGCCCTCAGCGCGCGGCTCACCACGGTCTCCGACGAGCTGGTCGCGCTCGCCGATTGGGACCCGTCGCCCAAGCGCGCCGACGAGCCCTACCGGCGCGCGCTGCACGGGATCCGCGGAAGGCTCACCGCGACCGCGGACGCGTTGCTCGACGAGTCGTTGGACGACCGCACCGACATCGGAGCGGAGCGCTACGGCGCACCGTCGGAGCTGCTCCGCGACCTCGGCGTGGTGGACGCGTCCCTGCGCGCCGGCGGTGACGGGCTGATCGCCGACGACCGGCTGCAGGACTTGCGGGAGGCCGTGAACACCTTCGGGTTCCACCTCTCGGGCCTCGACATGCGGCAGAACTCCGATGTCCACGAGGAGACGATCGCGGAGCTCTTCGCGTGGGCCGGTGTGCATCCCGACTACGCGTCCCTCGGTGAGGACGAGCGGGTGCGGCTGCTGAGCGACGAACTGCGACTGCGCCGGCCGCTGGTGGGCCCGGGCGCCGAGTTCGGTGAGCAGACGACAAAAGAACTGGGCGTGCTGCGCGCCGCGGCCCGCGCCGTGCAGAACCTCGGCGCGGGATCGATCCCGAACTACATCATCTCGATGTGCACCTCGGTCTCCGACCTGCTGGAGGCCGCGGTGCTGCTCAAGGAGGCCGGGCTGCTGCGGCCGGGCTCCGGTGGCGAGGCGGAGTGCCCCGTGAACATCGTTCCGCTGTTCGAGACCATCGAGGACCTGCAGCAGGGCGCGGCGACCATGCGCGCGGCGTTCCAGGTGCCGGTGTACCGATCGCTCGTCGACGGCAAGGGCGGGCTGCAGGAGATCATGCTGGGCTACAGCGATTCCAACAAGGACGGCGGCTACCTCGCCGCGAACTGGGCGCTGTACCGGGCTGAGCTCGATCTCGTGGCCATGGCCCGGGAATCGGGGATCACGTTGCGGCTCTTCCACGGCCGCGGCGGAACCGTCGGCCGCGGCGGCGGTCCCAGCTACGACGCGATCCTCGCGCAGCCGCCCGGCGCCGTACGCGGTTCGCTGCGCCTCACCGAGCAGGGCGAGATCATCGCGGCGAAGTACGCGGAGCCGGCCCTGGCCACCCGCAACCTCGAATCGCTCGTGGCCGCGACTCTGGAGTCCTCGCTGCTCGACGTGGAGGGGCTCGGCGACGACGCCGACGAGGCCTACGCGGTGCTCGACGAGCTGGCGGCCATGGCCCGCGAGGCCTACGGCGACCTGGTGCACCGCACCGACGGATTCGTCGACTACTTCAGGCTGTCGACGCCCGTCGAGGAGATCGGCTCGCTCAACATCGGGTCGCGGCCCAGCTCCCGTAAGCAGACGTCGAAGATCTCCGATCTGCGGGCCATCCCGTGGGTGATGGCGTGGTCCCTCTCCCGGGTCATGCTGCCCGGGTTCTACGGAACCGGAACGGCGTTCGAGCGGTGGATCGGCGACGATCCCGCGCGCCTGGGCCGCCTGCGCGAGTTGTACAAGCGGTGGCCGTTCTTCCGCAGCGTTCTGTCCAACATGGCGCAGGTGCTCGCGAAGTCGGACCTCGGGCTCGCCGCCCGGTACGCGGCACTGGTTCCCGATCAGGCGCTCCGCGAGCGGGTGTTCGGCAAGATCGCCGACGAGCACCGGCGCACCATCGAGATGTACTTCGCGATCACCGAGACCGACGATCTGCTGGCCGACAACGCCGCCCTCAAGCGGTCGGTGTTCAACCGGTTCCCGTACCTGGAGCCGCTCAACCACCTCCAGGTGGAGCTCCTCCGGCGGTACCGCGCGGGCGACGAGGACCCGCTGGTGCAACGGGGGATCCTGCTCACGATGAACGGCCTGGCCACCGCTCTGCGGAACTCGGGCTAGGGGAGTGCGACTCCGCCGCGCGGCCGCGAGAACCTGTTCCGATTTCTCCTACTCGGGGAGGACGACGGGACGCGGCCGGCGCGGTATTGTCGGGCCATGACTGAGGTTTCGGTACTCGACGATCAGGCGATCGTCCGGAAGTTCCTGGCGGATATGGCCGACGCGCGCGTCGACGAGGCGATCGCCGCGTTCGACGAGGACGTGGTGTACACGAACGTCGGGCTGCCCACAGTGCGCGGCAAGCGGCGCGCCGGCGGCGTGATCCGGCTGCTGAGCCGCCCCGGCCTGGGATTCGGTGTGGAGATCATCTCGTCGGCGGCCGAGAACGGCACCGTTCTCACCGAGCGCGTGGACGAACTGCGCGTGGGGCCGCTGGCCGTCCGGTTCTGGGTCTGCGGGCGGTTCGACGTCCGCGACGGACGGATCGTGCTGTGGCGGGACTACTTCGACAACGTCGACATCGTCAAGGGCGTCATCCGCGGCGTGCTGGCGCTCGCCGTGCCCGCGGTGCAGCGCCCGATGACGCCGCTGGAGCGCTGATCACTCGTTGTAGCGGGAACTTCCGGCCACCGGATGGGTGGTGGAGATGAGCTTCGCCGCGCAGTGGTCCCTGTCGTAGTTCTGCTGGAGACACCACGCCAGTGCGGGCTCTGCCGAATCCCAGCCGGCTCCCGCGTAGATCGTGATCCAGACTTGCCGGGTGCTGTCGTACACCGGCCAGTCGTAGTTCGAGAGGACCCGGATCGCGCCGTAACGCCGGTCGTACGCGGCGATCTCGGCGAGGATGTCGGCGTCGAGCCATGTTTTTCCCCGGTCGATCACGCCGGAGTACTTGGATGCGAGCTGGACCACCCAGCGGTCGTTGAGCGTCGCCTCGACCACCGGCCGGTCGGCCGCGGCGCGGGCCCGCAGGGCCGCGAGCGGGTCGGCGGCCGCTGACGATGTGGTTGCGGGCTCCGTCGTCGTGGCGGTGCCGCCCGTGGTCGGCTGCGACGCCGCGGTCGCGGTCACCGTCTCCGTCGACGCGGCCGGAGTCGAATCGCCCCCGCGGAGGGCGACGTAGCCGAGAACGGCGGTGGCACCGACGAGGACGGCCGCCACGACCGCGAGGACCGGCACCAGCCGGTTCGGCCGCGGCGGCTGCGGATAGGAGCCCTGCGGTGCGGCCGGGTACGACGGGGCGGCCCGATACGGCGGCGCGGGCGGGTACGACGGCGCGGCCGGGTAGGACGGGGGAGGAGCAGACAGGTGGGGCGTGGTCGGTTGCACCGGGAAGGGATGCGAGATCACCGTCGGGTCCGACGATGCGGGCGCCGGGCGGATGATCGTCGGGTCGTACTCCGACGGCGGCACGGGCGCGTCGACGCTGTGACCGTCGAGCGCGTCGAGGGCCGCGGCGGCGAGCGCGCCGCAGCTCCCGAACCGTTCCGCGGGATCCTTGGCCATGCCCGTGGCGATGACCGAGTCCATCGCGGCGGGAACCGGGGCCTGCGCGGAGGGGCGCGGGACGGGAGCGGTGAGGTGCTGCTTGAGCATCACGCCCAGGCTCTCGCCCCGGTACGGCGGATGGCCCGTGAGCGCCTCGAACAGGACGCAGGTGAGCGAGTAGACGTCGCTCGCGACCGTCGCGGAATCCCCGTCGAACCGCTCCGGCGCCGCGTACGCCTGCGACCCCACGAACACACCCGCCGAGGTCATCCGGGACTGCGTATCGGCCACGGCGAGGCCGAAATCCAGGAGGTACGGGAATCCGGCCTCGGTGAGCTCGATGTTGGCGGGCTTGACGTCCCGGTGCACGAGGCCGCGGGCGTGCGCGGCGTCCAGCGCGCCCGCCACCTGTTCGACGAGGGCGACGGCCCGGGCCGGCGGCAGCGGACCGTCGCGCAGCACCTCCGCGAGGTTGCGCCCCTCCACGAGCCGCATGTCGATGAAGAGCACGCCGTCGATCTCGCCGAAGTCGTGGATCGGGATGACGTGCGGGTCCGCCAGTTTCGCGACGGTCCGGGATTCGCGGGTGAACCGTTCGCGGAACTGCGGATCCTGCGCGGCCGAGAGGTGCAGCACCTTGAGCGCCACGTCGCGGCCCCGCTGCTCGTCGTGCGCGAGGTACACCTCGCCCATGCCGCCGCGACCCAACAGCCGCCCGATGGAATACGGCCCCAGCCTGGTTCCGCTGCGCTCGCCCTCGCCCGTCATGTCCGCCCCTCCGCCGCACTCGCGATGATCGTAGCGAGACGCGCGGGGCGCCGCGGTCCGATGACCGCGACGCCCCGCGTGGGTACTGCGTGGAGACCCGCCCGTCAGAGGGTGCGGGCGATGATCTCCTTCATGATCTCGTTGGTGCCCGCGTAGATCATCTGGACGCGGTTGTCGGCCCAGAACCGGGCGACGGGGTACTCGGCCATGTACCCGTAGCCGCCGAACAGCTGCAGGCACTCGCTCGCGACGTTCTGTGCGGTGTCGGACGTCCACCACTTGGCCATGGCCACCGTCGGGATGTCGAGCTCGCCCTTGACGTGCTTCTCGATGCAGTCGTCCACGAAGACGCGCGCGATCGTGGTCTCCGTGAGCGCCTCGGCGAGTTTGAACTTGGTGTTCTGGAACCCGAAGACGGGGCGGCCGAAGGCCTCCCGCTCCTTGGTGTAGCGCAGGGTCTCCTCGAAGATGACCTCCATGCCGGCGACACAGGCCTGGCCGATGATGAGGCGCTCCTGCGGCAGCTGCTGCATGAGCTGGTAGAAGCCGAGGCCCTCCTGGTCGCCGAGCAGGTTCGCGACCGGGACGTGGACGTCGTCGAAGAACAGCTCCGACGTGTCCTGGCCCTTCTGGCCGATCTTGTTGAGAACCTTGCCGCGGCGGAAGCCCTCGCGGTCGGCCTCGACCAGGACCAGCGAGATGCCCGCGGCGCCCTCGTCCGGGTTGGTCTTGCAGACCACGACGATCAGGTCGGCCTGCTGGCCGTTGGTGATGAACGTCTTGCTGCCGTTGATCACGTACTCGTCGCCGGACTTGATGGCACGGGTCTTGACGTTCTGCAGGTCCGAACCGGTGCCGGGCTCCGTCATCGCGATGGCGCCGACGGCCTCGCCCGAGGCCATCTTGGGCAGCCACGTCTTCTTCTGCTCCTCGGTGCCGTACGCGAGGATGTAATGCGCGACGATGCCGTTGTGCAGCGAGACGCCCCAGCTGGTGTCGAAGGCCTGCGCCTGCGCGGCGATCAGGACGGCCTCGTGGCGGAAGTCGCCGCCACCGCCGCCGTACTCCTCGGGGATGGACAGGCACAGCAGGCCCAGGTCGCCGGCCTTGTTCCACAGGTCGCGGTCCACGTGGTGCTGCTCGGCGTACTTCTCGATGTTGGGGGTGAGTTCCTTCGCCAGGAACTTGTCCGCGAGGTCGCGGAGGGCGTCGAGCTCGTCGTTCATCCAGCTCGGACGGCGGCGTGCGGCCATGTCGGTGACCACCTTTCTGCGAGGGTTGCCGACTCACTAAATCAGACCCGCACAGTGGAAAACAAGCACGGGTGCCTGGTTTGTGGTGTAGTCGCAGGTCGCTCAGGCGAGCGCGGCGGGATCCGGAGCGGGGACCGCGCCCATCTGCACCATCGCCCCGAGCTCGTCGCGCACGCCCCAGTGTTCGGCCAGGCGGTCGCCTTCGGTGCGGTAGACGTGCACGGTGGTCATTGCGAACGGCTTCCCGGCGGCGATCGGCCCGTGGACCTCGGGGACGCCGATGCCGCGGCCCGTCGCCCGAACGACGATCCGGTCGTCGGTCTCGATGACGTCCTCGATCTCGTAGCGCAGCCGCAGGGTGCCGCTCACCCACGTCAGGATGCGGCGGAAGCCCTCCGGTCCGGGCGGGATGGGGAACGGTGATCCGTGGTCCACGAAATCGTCCGTGACCAGGTCGCCGAGCCGCGACAGGTCGCCCGTGTTGATCGCGGCGAACAGTGCGCGTGCCGCCCCCATGGCCTCGTTGCTCATGATTACCTCCAGTTTCGATGGAATCTGATTCCATTGGAATGTGATTCTAAGCGATATGGCACGATGACGGCAATGGTCCGAAGCACGCGCAACTACGACAACTCCGGGCGCAAGCGCGCCGCGGAGGAGACGCGCGCGGCGATCCTCGACGCGGCGCGGACGATCCTGCTCGAGGGCGGGTACGACGAGATGACCATCGCGAGCCTGGCGCGCGCGGCCGGCGTCAGCCCACAGACCATCTACAACTCCGTCGGAGACAAGGCCGCCGTGGTCAAGGCCTGCTACGACGTGGTGCTCGCGGGCGACGCCGAGCCCGTCCCGATGAGCGAGCGGCCCGCCTTCCGCGCGCTCTCACTGGCCACCGACAGGCCGGCGTTCCTCCGCGCCTACGCGCACTGGTGCCGCGACATCAACTCCCGAGTCGGGGGCTTGCTCGGCCGGCTCCTCACCGCAGGCGGCCGCGACGAGTCGTTGCGGTCCTTCCTCCGGGCCATCGACCAGGAACGCCGCCTGGGCACGACCCACGCGATGACCGCGCTGCAACGCGCCCACGGGCTACCCGACGCGGTGCCGCTCGAGCGGGCGATCGACGTGGCGTGGACACTCAATTCGCCCGAGGTCTACGAGCGTCTCGTCACCCGGTGCGGGTGGCCGCTCGACGACTACGAGCACTGGCTCGCCAACCAGCTCGCTGCCGTGCTGCGCTGAGTTGTGGCCCTCCCACCTGCGGTGACACGAATGTGGAACCGTTCGCCGAGTTGGTGCGTCTAATTGATGCGGACGAAAAACCAACGAGATCGGGGGAACGAGTTGGAGACGACACCGCAGGTCTGGTCGGACGCCGCAGAAGCGGAGGTGGTGCACGACCGGGCCGTCGAGGTTCGTGAGCTCCTGGCCCGAGTGCGGGGGACGGGGACGGGCGCACGGGGGGATGTGCGAGTCACCGTCGGTCTGGGGGGACGGCTCACGGGGGTGGTGATCGCGGGGCGCGCCATGGAGCTGTCGGGGGACGCTCTGGGCGCGGAGATCATGGCCGCGGCCTCCCTGGCTGAGAATCACGCAGCCGGGGAGGTCCACTCGATCGCCTCGCAGTACTACCCGGACATCGACACGACCGATGTGTGGAACTCGGGGTCGGGGGAGCCGTGACCGACTTCGAGCTCGAGCCGGGAACCGTCGAAGCGCACCAGAGGGCGCTGTCCACCGTCGCGGCAACGGTGTGTACGGCCGGCGCCGCCGCGACCAAGCGGGTGGGCGGCATGGACTTCGGTGCGCTGTTCGCCTCCACGCTGGTCCCTGACGTCAACCGCACCCTGGACGATGTGCGCGACGCGATCACGCGGCACAAGGCCGAGGTGGAGCAGCACCGGGCGGACTTCCTCCGCAACATCCAGGCGGATACCGACACCGACAGCGGCGGCGCGTCCGCGATCACCGGATCGGCCGGATCATGAGCATCACCGAGACCATCGACGACGCCACGAAGGGCGTGCCCCTCGCCGAATCCGTGTACGAGGCCGTGGAAGGACTCGCCGAGCAGAATCCGATGCAGTTCGCGGGCAACGTCTTCACCGGCGGGATCGCCGTCCAGGAAATCGTCACCGACCCCGTCGGGACGTTCTTCGCCTCCGGCGTCGGATGGATCTTCGAGCACGTGCCGGCGTTGAAGTCCAGCCTCGACGCGGTGTCCGGGAATCCGGACGCCATCGACGACCTCACCGACACCTGGGAGAAGCAGGTGGCCGCGCCCCTCGCGGCTGTGTCGTCGACCGTCGAGAACGCGGGTGGGGCCACCGCCTCCGGGTGGTCCGGGTCGGACGGGAACGCGTACCGCGCGGCGACGGCGAGGCTCGCGGTCAGCAGCGACGCGCTCAGCGAATCCGCCCGGTCCGCCGCATCCACGCTGGCGTTCGCCGGCGGGCTCGTCGAAGAGGTGCGGAACTTCATCCGGGACGAGCTCTCGAAATTGTGCGCATGGGCGGTCGCCACGTGGGCCGCCGGCGCGGCGGCCTCGGTCCCCACGGGCGGGGCGTCGGTGGTGGGGGCGACCAACACCATCGTTCTTCGCGCAACGGCGCTGGCGCAGAAGTTCGCAGGCCTGCTGCGCACGCTCACCGGCAAGCTCCAAGCGCTCACGAGCAGGCTCGGAACCTTGGGCGACGCGGTCAAGGCGCTCCGGGTGGCCGGCGCGAAACTCGACGGTGCCGCGACTGCGACCGCCAAGGCCGTCGACAACGGGGCCGTCGTCCGTACGGTGATCGACCTCGCGGAGTCGAAACCCTCCATCGGCGCCGGTGACATCCTGCTCAACGGAGTGGTCGCCGAGTACAAGGCCGCCGGCGACGCCTGGGCGGCCGACCAGGGGACCCGGCCGGCCTGAGCGGCGTGAGGCAGGATGGCGGTGTGAGCACCGTGCCGGAAGCCCGTGACCTCCTGATCGCCGACGTCCCCGCCGCCTCGCGCGCCGCCCATGCCCGGCTCCTCGCCGCGGATGAAGCCGCCGAGTACGCGGTCGGCGGCGTGGACGTGGTCGTGGGTTCGCCCGCCTGGGCGGGCTCCTCAGGGCTGCTCGTGGCCACCGACGACCCGGCCGAGGGCGCACGCCTCGCGGGCCGCCGGGGTCTGCCCGTCGAACAGGTCGGTGACCGCGGGTTCGCCGCGGCCGCAGCGGGGCTCACCCTCGGACTCTCCGGCCCGACGGTGCCCGCCGGGGCGCGGCCCGGCGCCGAGATCCAGGCCGTGGACCACCTGGTGCTGACCTCGCCGAACCGGGACCGCATCATCGCGACCCTGTGCGGGCGGCTCGATTTCGACCTCCGGCTCGACCGCGTGCAGTCCTGGGGCGTGCATCAGTTGTTCCTCCGCCGCGGAGACCTGCTCGTCGAGGTCGTGCTGACGGAGGGCGACACCGCGGATCCGTCGGGGCCGGATGCGCTGTGGGGCATCGCCTACCGCACCGCCGACGCCGACGCCACCGTCGAGCGCCTCACCGGAGCGGGCGTCACGATGAGTGAGGTCCGCCGGGGTGCGAAGCCCGGTACCCGGGTCGCGACGATCAAGGATCCCGCGCTGGGGCTCCCCACGATCGTCCTCGAACAGTCTTGAGTCCCGCCGACTAGCGGGGGAGGTCCGCCGCCGCGGATTCGTCCACGTACCACACGGTTTCGAGAGTCCCGTGCGCACCGGCGCAGGGCCAGTCGTCGGGGCTGGCGCCGCCGACGCCCGCGAACACCGCCTGCGATTTCTCCGCGCCCGACACGAGGAACCAGACCCGGCGGGCCGCGCAGATCGCCGGTAGCGTCAGGGTGAGGCGCTTGGGCGGAGGCTTCGGGGAGTCCGTCACCGACACCACGGTGTCCTCGCTCTCGCGGACGGCGGGGGTGTGCGGGAACAGCGAATTGATGTGTCCCTCACCGCCCATGCCCAGGAGGTGCACGTCGAACTGCGGCACGACACCGGCCCCGGCCCGTACCGCGTTACCGCGCCGCTGCGCGTTCTGCACCAGTCGCTCGGCGTACACGCGGGCCGCCAGATCGCCGTCGCCGTTGAACTCGTCGGCGGCGGGGAAGCGGTAGAGGTTGTCCGGATCCACCGGCACGTGATCGAGGAGGGCCTCGCGCGCCTGCCGCTCGTTCCGGTCGGGGGACCCGTCCCGCACGAACCGCTCGTCGCCGAAGAACACGTCGACGCGCGTCCAGTCGATCTCCCTGCCGCGCAGCGCGTCCGAGAGCGCGTTGCCGTTGGTGCCGCCCGTGATCACGATCGAGGCGAAGCCGCGGTCGGCCTGCGCCTCGGCGATCACCGCGACCAGGTCGTTCGCGGCGGCCGCGACCAGGCCGTCGGCATCGTCGAACCTGCGGACAGAGGTGGGGGCCACCGTCATCAGACCATCTCCGATCGGTCGACGCCGGCCACGCCGCCGAGCGCCTTGTAGTAGATCACGTCGTCGTCCAGGCGGCGCAGCTCCTCGGCGAGGCTGGCCGCCACGCCCCTGCGCCGCAACGCGACCCGGCCGTCGGGTTGACCGGGGCGGACGAGCACAGCCGTCGAGTTCTGGTCGAACTCCAGGAGCAGCGGGCCGCCGGTGCGCTCCAGTTTCACCCCGAAGCTGCCGAGGGTCCGGCGGACCGGGACGCCGAGCTGCGCGTGCAGCCAGCCCGCCAACAGGTCCACGCCGGGTCGCTCCGCGGGGCCGGTGACCTCCGCGCCGGTGACCTCGTCGTACGGGGGCTGGTCGAGCGCCGACGTCAACAGTGCGCGCCAGGGCGTGATCCGCGACCACGCGAGATCGGAATCGCCCGGGGTGTAGCCGGTTCGGCGCTGCTCCAGGGCCGCGACCGCGTCCGGGGCCTCCATCGAGTCGGTGATCCGCCGCGAGGCGAGGCGGCCCACCTTGTCGTCCGCGGGTACCGCGGGCGCCGCGCCCGGCCACCACGCCACGACGGGGGTGTCCGGCAGCAGGAACGGCACCACGACGGAGGCGCCGTGGTCGGCCATCTCTCCGAACAGCCGGAGCACCACCACCTCGGAGGCTCCGGCGTCGCCGCCGACGCGGATCTGCGCGTCCAAGCGCGCCTCCACCCCGCGTGAGCCCCGCGCGAGAACGATGACGCGGCAGGGGTGCTCGCGCGAGGCGGCGTTCGTCGCTTCGATCGCGCTCTCCGTCGGCTCGCCCTCCTCCGCGGAGATGATCAGGGTGAGGACGCGGCCGAGCGTGACCGCGCCGCCCGTCTCGCGCAGCTGGACGAGTTTCTTCGACACTTCCTGGGTCGAGGTGTCCGGGAGATCCAGAATCATGGTCGGCGCCACGTCCTTCCGGTCCGGGCCAGCATCGAGTCGGCCGACGACGGGCCCCACGTGCCCGATTCGTACTCCTCGGGGCGCCCGTTCGCGGCCCAGTGCTCCAGCACCGGATCGAGGATGCGCCAGGACAGTTCGACCTCGGCGTTCACCGGGAACAGCGACGGCACGCCCAGCAGCACGTCGAGGATCAGCCGCTCGTAGGCCTCGGGCGAGCTCACCGTGAACGCCTCGCCGTAGCTGAAGTCCATGTTGACGTCGCGGACCTCCATCGAGCTGCCGGGCACCTTCGAGCCGAACCGCAGCGTGACACCCTCGTCGGGCTGGACGCGGATGACGAGCGCGTTCTGGCCCAGCTCCTCGGTCATGGTGTCGTCGAACGGCAGGTGCGGAGCGCGCTTGAACACCAGGGCGATCTCGGTGACCCGGCGGCCGAGCCGCTTGCCGGTGCGCAGGTAGAACGGCACGCCGGCCCACCGGCGGGACGCGATCTCGACGGTGATCGCCGCATACGTCTCGGTGGTGGAGGTGTGGCTGAAGCCCTCCTCCTGGAGCAGTCCGACCACCTTCTCGCTGCCCTGCCACCCGGGGCCGTACTGCCCACGCGCCGAGGTCTCGTCGAGCGGCTCCACGAGGGAGGCCGCCGACAGCACCTTGATCTTCTCGGACTGCAGTTCGGACGGGTGGAAGCTGGTGGGTTCCTCCATCGCGACCAGCGCCATCAGCTGCAGCAGGTGATTCTGGATCACGTCGCGCGCGGCGCCGATGCCGTCGTAGTACCCGGCACGACCGCCCAGGCCGATGTCTTCGGCCATGGTGATCTGCACGTGGTCCACGTAGTGGCTGTTCCACGTCGGCTCGAACAACTGGTTCGCGAACCGCAGCGCCAGGATGTTCTGCACCGTCTCCTTGCCGAGGTAGTGGTCGATGCGGAACACCGACTGCTCGGGGAAGACGTCGTTGACGACGGCGTTGAGCTTCTTCGCCGATTCGAGGTCGTGCCCGAACGGCTTCTCGATCACCACGCGCCGCCAGCCGCCCTCGGGGTCGTTCGGGCCGGCACCGTCGGCCAGGCCGGAACGCTTGAGCTGCTCGCAGACCGTGGGGAAGGCGTCCGGCGGGACCGACAGGTAGAACGCGTGATTGCCGCCCGTGCCCCGCGTCTCGTCGAGCGTGCGGAGGGTCTCCGCGAGGCGGTCGAACGCGTCGTCATCGTCGAAGACGCCCTGCACGAACCGGATCCCCTCGGCGAGGCGATCCCACACCTCGTCGCGGAACTCGGTGCGCGCGTTCTGCTTCACGGCGTCGCGGACGATCTCCGCGAAGTCCTCGTGACTCCACGAGCGGCGGGCGAACCCGACCAATGCGAATCCGGGAGGCAGCAGCCCGCGGTTCGCCAGATCGTACACCGCGGGCATCAGCTTCCGGCGCGACAGGTCGCCCGTCACACCGAAGATCACCAATGCCGACGGGCCCGCGATGCGCGGGAGCCTCCGGTCCCTCGGGTCGCGAAGCGGGTTCGCCCGGCTCAACTCAGGCCTCGGCCCGGAGCTGCTCCGCGGTGGCGTCCAGCAGCTTCTGCCACGCCTGCTCGAACTTCTCGACGCCCTCGGACTCCAGCTGGTCGAAGACGTCGGACAGGTCGATACCGGCGCCCTGCAGGTTCTCGAACACCTGCAGCGACTCCTCGGCGCGGCCGAGGATCGTGCCGTCGACGACCTCGCCGTGATCGGCGAAGGCCTCCATCGTGGCGCCGGGCATCGTGTTGACGGTGTTCGGCGCGATCAGGCCGGCGACGTACAGGGTGTCCGGGTAGTCGGGGTTCTTCACGCCGGTCGACGCCCACAGCGGGCGCTGTACGTTCGCGCCCTCGATGGCGGCGAACCGGGAGCCGCCGAACACCTCCTCGTACGCGGCGTACGCGAGGCGGGCGTTGGCGAGGCCGGCCTGGCCGCGCAGGGCCAGCGCCTCGTCGGTTCCGGTGGACTCCAGGCGCTTGTCGATCTCGGTGTCCACGCGGGACACGAAGAACGAAGCGACCGAGTAGATCTCGGAGACGTTCCGGCCCGCCGCGGCGGCGGCCTCCAGGCCGTCCAGGTACGCATCCATGACCTGGCGGTGGCGCTCCACCGAGAAGATCAGGGTCACGTTCACCGAGACGCCCTCGGCGATCACCCGAGTGATCGCCGGCAGGCCCGCGAGGGTCGCGGGGATCTTGATCAGCACGTTGGGGCGGTCGACGATCTTGTGCAGCTCGAGGGCCTGCGCGACGGTGGCCTCGGTGTCGTGGGCCAGTCGCGGGTCCACCTCGATGGAGACCCGGCCGTCCACGCCGCCCGTGGCCTCGTACACGGGGGCCAGCACGTCGCACGCCGCGCGCACGTCGTCGGTGGTGACGGTGCGGATCGTCTGGTCGACGTCGGCGCCGCGGCCCGCGAGCTCGGCCACCTGCGAGGCGTACTCGGTGCCCTTCGACAGCGCCGCCTGGAAGATCGCGGGGTTGGTGGTGACACCGGTGACGGAGTCGGTCTCGGTGAGCTCCTTGAGCTTCCCGGACTCGATCAGGGTGCGGGAGAGGTCGTCGAGCCAGACCGAGACGCCCGCCTCGTACAGTGCCGCCAGATTCGGGTTCTGCGTCATGACACTTGTTCCTTCCGGATTACGGATCGTTGTCGGTGCTACGCGTTCACCGCGGCGAGGGACTTCTCGGCCTTCTGGGCCACCGCCTCGCCGGTGATGCCGTACTTCGCGAACAGCACCTTGTAGTCGGCCGACTCGCCGAAGTGCTCAAGCGAGACGACCTCGCCGAAGCCGCCGACGATCGGCCACCACGACATGGCGATACCGGCCTCGACGGCGACGCGGGCCTTGATCGACGGGGGGAGCACGCTGTCCTGGTAGGCCTGGTCCTGCGCGTGGAACCACTCGACCGACGGCATCGACACCACGCGGGCCTTGATGCCCTTGCCGGCCAGGATCTGTGCGCCCTGCACCGCGAGCTGCACCTCCGAACCGGTGCCGATCAGGATGACGTCGGGCGCGCCACCGTCGGGCTCGGAGAGGACGTACCCGCCCTTCGAAACGCCCTCGGCGGAGGTTCCCTCGAGGATCGGGACACCCTGGCGGGTCAGGACGAGGCCCGTGGGTCCCTCGCCGTTCGAGCGCTCGAGGGTGGTCCGCCACGCGGCGACGGTCTCGTTGGCGTCGGCGGGGCGGACCACGTTCAGGCCCGGGATCGCGCGCAGCGCGGCCAGGTGCTCGACCGGCTGGTGGGTCGGGCCGTCCTCGCCGAGGCCGATCGAATCGTGCGTCCACACGTAGATCGGGTCGATCTCCATGAGTGCGGCCAGGCGCACCGCGGGGCGCATGTAATCCGCGAACTGCAGGAAGGTGCCCGCGTAGGGGCGGGTGGGGCCGTGCAGCACGATGCCGTTGAGGATCGAGCCCATGGCGTGCTCGCGGATGCCGAAGTGCAGGGTGCGGCCGTAGGGCTGTGCGGTCCAGCTCGGGGTGGAGATGGACGCGGGCCCGAACGACTCGGCGCCCTTGATGGTCGTGTTGTTCGAGCCGGCGAGATCGGCGGAGCCGCCCCACAGCTCGGGGAGCGTCTGGCCGGCCGCGGCCAGGAACGCACCCGACGCGGCACGGGTCGCGAGGTCCTTGTCGCCCACCTGCCACGACGGCAGGTCGGCGTCCCAGCCCTCGGGCAGGGCCCGGGCCTCGAGCCGGTCCAGCAGCTTCTTGCGGTCCGGATTGGCGGCGGCCCACGCGTCGAACTTCGCGTTCCAGGCCTCGTGCTCGGCCTGCCCGCGCTTGACCAGCTGCCGGGTGTGGTCGATGACCTCGGTCGCCACGTCGAAGTTCTTCGTCGTGTCGAAGCCGAGGATCTCCTTGACGGCGGACACCTCGTCGGTGCCGAGCGCCGAGCCGTGGATGCCGCCGGTGTTCATCTTGGTCGGCGCCGGGTACCCGATGATCGTGCGCACGATGATGATCGACGGCTTGTCCGTGACGGCCTTCGCCGCCGCGGTGGCCTCCTCGATGGCGGTGACGTTCTCGCCCCCGTCGACGTGCTGCACGTGCCAGCCGTACGCCTCGTACCGCTTCGCCACGTCCTCGGAGAGCGCGATGTCGGTCTCGTTCTCGATCGAGATCTGGTTCGCGTCGTAGAACACGACCAGGTTGCCCAGTTGCTGCGTGCCCGCGAGCGACGAGGCCTCGGAGGTCACGCCCTCCTCGATGTCGCCGTCGGAGGCGATGACGTAGATGAAGTGGTCGAACGGGCTCTGGCCCTGCGCCGTCTCCGGATCGAACAGACCGCGCTCGTACCGCGAGGCCATCGCCATGCCCACGGCGGAGGCCAGGCCCTGGCCCAGCGGGCCGGTGGTGATCTCGACGCCCTTGGTGTGGTGGAACTCCGGGTGTCCCGGAGTCAGCGAGCCCTCGGTGCGCAGCGCCTCGATGTCCGCGAGTTCGAGGCCGAAGCCGCCCAGGTACAGCTGCAGGTACAGGGTGAGGCTCGAGTGGCCGCAGGAGAGCACGAACCGGTCCCGGCCGATCCAGTGTGTGTCCGACGGGTCGTGGCGCATCACGCGCTGGAAGAGCGTGTAGGCGAGGGGGGCGAGGCTCATCGCCGTGCCGGGGTGGCCGCTTCCGACCTTCTGCACCGCGTCGGCCGCGAGCACCCGGGCGGTGTCCACCGCGCGCGTATCCGTTTCGGTCCAGTCGGCGGGGTGGTGCGGCGTGGTGAGTGCTTGGATCTCGGCGGTGCTGGTCACGGCTGGCGGGTTCTCCTGGTCGTGTGGACGTGCGTGGCGGGGTGCGCCCCGGCGTACCCGCCGACCGGCGGGTCACCGGTACGAGGTTCGCGCCCTCAAGTGTGAACCCTACTCGGCAGCGGTGCACGGTCTGCGGAAACGGTGGGGTGCCGTCCTGGATTCGGTCCAGCGAACCGGGAGGACTACCATGGCCTGTAGTAGTCGGTCCGGCGCTCGCCGTGATCGTCGGTGAATGGCGCGGGCAGCGCGCAGCCCACCCGGATCAGCCCCGGGCGGGCGCAGGAGGAGTCCGGATCCGTCCGGGCACGTCACGAGAGAACGGGTGCCGATGGTGTTCAAGGGCGGGCATGGGACGAACATCCCCGACGCTCGCGCCGAGGCCGCGGTCGTCCCCTCCTCGTTCTTCGGCCGCGCGACCCAGACGGTGCTGGCGTACATCGCGCTGACCAAGCCGAAGGTGATCGAGCTCCTCCTCGTCGCGACCATCCCCGTGATGCTGCTGGCCGATCGCGGCCACGTGAACCTCCCGCTCATCCTGTCCACCCTGTTCGGTGGATGGCTGGGCGCCGCTTCGGCGAACACCCTGAACATGGTGGCGGACGCCGACATCGACAAGAAGATGAAGCGCACCGAGCGCCGGCCGCTGGCGCGGCAGGCGGTGCCGACGCGGCACGCGCTGGTCTTCGGCATCGTGCTCGCCGCCGCCTCGTTCGCCTGGCTCGCCGTCATGGCGAACGTGCTCGCGGCGTCCCTGGTGCTGGTCACCATCGCCTTCTACCTGTTCGTGTACACGATGGTGCTCAAGCGCCGCACCTCGCAGAACGTGGTGTGGGGCGGGGCCGCCGGTTGCATGCCCACGCTGGTCGGCTGGGCGGCCGCGACCGGCACAATCGCGTGGCCCGCCGTCGTGCTGTTCCTGGTGATCTTCTTCTGGACGCCGCCGCACACCTGGGCGCTGGCCATGCGGTACCGCGAGGACTACAAGGCCGCCGGAGTCCCGATGCTGCCCGTCGTGGCGCCGGAGACCACCGTCGCCCGGCAGATGGTCTGGTACACCTGGGCCACCGTGATCACCACGCTGGTGCTCATCCCCGCCGCTGGCCTCGTCTACGCCGTCTCCGCGGTGCTCTGCGGCGGCTGGTTCCTGTACGCGGTGCACAAGCTCTACAAGCAGACCCGCGCCGGGCAGGAGATCAAGCCGCTCAAGGTGTTCCTGCAGTCCAACAACTACCTGGCCGTGCTCTTCTGCGCGCTGTCGGTCGACTCGATCCTCAACTACTCCACCGTCGGCCAACTGCTGGGTCTCTGACCGATGGCCGGAGCGGACGCCCGCCTGTGGGATCTGACGTTCCGGGAGCGCGCCGCCCTCGCAGACGACCTGGAACCGCTCACCGATCAGCAGTGGGCGGCCCCGTCCCTGTGTGAGGGCCTCACCGTCCGGGAGGTGGTGGCGCACCTCACCGCCGGCGCCTCGGACAACCCGGTGGTGTGGTTCCTCGGCGTCCTGCGCAACCGGTTCGACTTCGACGCCAACGTCGCCCAGCGCCTCGCGAAACGGCTCGGCGACGACCCCGCGGACACCCTGCGCCGGTTCCGCGCCGTGCGCGCCAGCAGGACGAAGGCGCCGATCCCCGTGGTCGCGATGCTGGGCGAGGCGATCGTGCACGGCGAGGACGTCCGCCGCCCGCTCGGAATCGGGCGCGAGTATCCCGTCGAGGCGCTCACCCGGCTCGCCGAGTTCTACTCGGGGTCCGACCTCATGCTGCCCTCCAAGACGCGGGCGGACGGCCTGCGGCTCGTCGCGACCGACGGTGACTTCACCGTGGGCGACGGCCCGGAGGTGGCCGGCACCACCCTCGCGCTCGTCATGGCTCTCACGGGCCGCCGCGACTACCTGCCGGAGCTCTCCGGGGACGGCGCCGCCGAATTCGCGTCGCGCTGACCGCGGTGGGCGGCGGCGTCGATCAGGGGAGGAGCGCTACCGAACCGGTGGTCCTGCGGGACTGCAGATCGGTGTGCGCCCGCGCGGCATCGGCGAGCGGGTAGGTGGCACCCACGGTGAAGGTCAGTGAGCCGTCGCGCAGCCCGTCCATCACGGCGGCGCTGCGGCGCGCGAAGTCCGCCGCCGTCGCGACGTGGTGCGCCAGCGTCGGCCGCTGCACGAAGAGGGACCCCAGCGGATTGAGCCGCTGCAGGTCGAACGGCGGCACCGGACCGGACGCCGCGCCGAACAGCACGACGATCCCGCGCTGCCGCGTCGCCGCCAGGGAGGCCTCGAAGGTGTCCGCACCGACGCCGTCGTACACCGCGGCCGCACCCTCGCCGCCGGTCAGCTCGCGCACCCGCGCGGCCACGTCCTCGTCGTAGCGCAGCACCTCCCAGGCGCCCGCGCCGCGGGAGAGCCGCTCCTTCTCGTCGGTGGACACCGTCGTGATCACGCGGGCGCCGAGAGCGGTGGCCATCTGCGTGACGAGAAGCCCCGTCCCGCCGGCGCCGGCGTGCACCAGCACGGTGTCGCCGGGCTGCACCGGATGCGAATCGTGGGTGAGGTAGTGGGCCGTCATGCCCTGCAGCAGGACGGAGGCAGCGACCTCGGGGCGCACCCCGTCGGGCACCGCGACCGTGCGGTCGGCGGGGACCGCGACCAGCTCGGCGTACGAGCCGGGCCCCTCGCACCAGGCGACCACGTCGCCCACGGACCGGTTCGTCACGCCCTCGCCGAGCGCGACGACGGTGCCCGACCCCTCGCTGCCGGGTACGTACGGCAGCGCCGTCGGGTACATGCCCTCGCGGAAGTAGGTGTCGATGAAGTTGACCCCGATGGCCGAGGTGCGCACCAGCACCTGTCCGGGCGCGGGGGCGGGCTCGGGCGCCTCACCGTAGGCGAGGACCTCGGGGCCGCCGTGCCGGCTGACCGTGATCGCGTGCACGGCTACTTGTCGTTCGCCAGGTAGCCGGCCATGCGGGCGTGGTGGCCGGGCGCGGTATCGGCCTTGGAGACCAACTCGCGGTCCCACTCGGAGGTGTCGATGCCGGCCTTCTCGGCGGCGTCACGGGCCTGCGCCTCGTTCGCGACGATCTGGTCGCCCATCACTCCGTCGTCGCCGACGAGGGTGATCCGCACGCCCTCCTCGCCCATGTTCTGCAGCACGGTCTTCGCGCCGCCGTGGCGGCCCGCGAAGGCCTTCAGGCGGGAGACGACGTTCGACGGGGCCTGATCGCTCATACCGGCAGCATATCGCCCGTACGGTCGGAGCCCCGCACCACCCGCGGGGACATCAGGCGGTACAGGATCGCGGTCTCCGTGATCACCGACATCGCCCCCGCGACGTGCAGCACCACCAGCAGCGCGGGCACCCCGGTGAAGTACTGCACGACACCGATCAGGGACTGCGCCGCGACGACCACGAACACGATCCTCATCCGGCGGCGGACGGCCTCGGACGACGGTCCGCGGGACACCAGGACGGCGACGGTCACCAGGATCAGCGCGTAGACCACGACGAGGGCGCCGTGCGCCGAGGACAGCAGCGGGATCGAGGCGTCCAGCCGGTCGATGGCCTTCGGGTTGGTGCGGTCACCGGCGTGCGGGCCCGCCGCGGTGACCACCACACCGGCGGCCAGCACGAGTGCCATCACCACGGCCGAGACCGCGACGAGGCGGCGCGCCCCGGCGGGGGCCGCTTGGATCTCGGTGCCGTCGTCCGGCTCGGCCACCTTCGCGTACAGGGTGGCGGCGATCCACACCATCGCGCAGGACACCAGCATGTGTGCTCCCACGACCCACCACCGCAGGCCGGTGAGGACGGTGACCCCGCCCAGAATGCCCTGCGCGAACGTCGAGAACGGCAGGATCCAGGCGTAGACCAGGATCTCGCGCCGGCGCCGGGCGCGGGTCACCGCCAGCACGATCGCGATCGACGTGGTCACCACGATCCAGACCGCGATCTGCCGGTTCCCGAACTCGATCGCCTGATGCCACCACGGCACCTCGTCCTGCGGGATGGGGAGCAGGGAGTCGTCGAAGCATTTCGGCCAGGTGGGGCAGCCGAGCCCGGAGCCCGTCACCCGGACCACGGATCCGGTGACCGCGATCAGTGCCTGCGACAGCAGGGCGGCCAGCGCGAACCGCCGCTGCGCCGTGACGCTCGGCATCGGCAGGCGGTCGACGAGGCGCAGGAACAGGCTGTACACGCGGCTCATCGTACGCGAGCCGCAGCTGTCTACTACAGGGTGTCGGAGGTCGGTGTGAGGGACGCCGCGGCGCCGAGCATCGCGAGTGCCACGGCGCAGAGCGCCGCGCTCACCAGCGGCAGTGCGCCCGCGCCGGTGGTGGCCAGGAGCGCGCCGCCGACGGCGCCACCGGACGCGACGCCGAGATAGGTGCCGGAGGTGTTGAGCGCCAACGCCTGCGGTGCCACCGGTCCCGCGAGCGTGAACAACCGGGCCTGGATGGCGGGGGAGTTGAAGAACGCGAGGCCGCCCCACACCGTGCCGACAGCGACGACGGCGGCGAACGGGGCGGGACGCGCGAGCCACAGGAGCCACAGGCCCAGCATCGACGCGACGATGCCACCGATACCGGTGGCCAGAGTCCGGTCGGCGCCCCACCGATCGACGGCGAGGCCGCCCAGCCAGATCCCGGCGATCCCCGCGATGCCCGACAGGCTGAACGTGATCGCGCGCTGGCCCACACTCGCGGTGGTGGTGTCGGCGAGGAACGGCGCCAGATACGTGAGCATCATCATCGAGCCCGTCATCAGCACGCAGTTCGCACCGAGCCCCAGCGTGATCGGGGCCCGTCGCAGGGTGCGCACCTGCTCGCGCAGGACGGGGACCTCGCGGTCCGGCTCGGCGCGCGGGAGCGTCAGGAGCACGGCGATCAGGGCGAGGGCGCCCGCGACGGCCATCGCGCCGAACGTCGCCCGCCAGCCGAGCTGTCCGCCGATCCAGGTGCCCACCGGCACACCGAGCGCGACGGAACCGGTCACGCCGAGGGAGACGACCGCGATGAAGCGCCCGGTCCGCTCCGGCGGCGCGTGCTCGGCGGCGAAGGCGAACACCGACGGGGTCACGCTCGCCGCCGCGAGGGCCGCGATCACGCGTAGTGCCAGCATCGTGGGGTAGTCGGGTACGAGGGTCGCCGCGGCGTTGGCCACGATGAACACGGCGAGGCCGCAGGAGAACAGCCGCCGCCGGGGCGTCCGGGCGAGGGCGACCGCCGCGATCGGGGCGGCGGCCGCGATCGTCAGGGAGAACACGGTGATCAACTGTCCGGCCGTGGGCTCACTCACCCCGAGGTCGGCCGCCAGCTCGGGCAGGATCCCGGCGATCACGTAATCGTCGGTGTACAGCACCAGGCAGGTGCCGAGGAGCGCGAAGAGCCACGGCGGAAGGGGTGATCGGTCGGGCCGGTCGTCGGTCATGGCGTCCAGGTGACCATCCGCACCGCGCGGGCGGCAACCGGATTCTCGGGTGTCAACCGGTGAAGCGGAAGAGCCGCACGGCGGCCGCGGAGCCGACCGCGCCCCACCCCAGCAGCACCAGCACGCCGATCACGTCGAATCCGTTCCCGGTGCTCGCACGGGTGAGCGCCTCGGTCAGCGCGCCCGACGGGGTGATGCGGGCGATCCACACGACGGCGTCGGGGATGTGCCGGTGCACCACGACGAGCGATCCGACGGCCGCCATCGCGAACCACAGCAGGTTCGCCAGGGCGAGAACCACTTCGGCCTTGAGCGTGCCGCCCAACAGGAGGCCGAGCGACGCGAACGCGAACACCCCGGCGGCCAGGACGGGCAGCCACATGAGCAGGCCCGGTGCGTCCGGCCGCCAGCCGAGCGCGAGTCCGATGCCGCCCAGGATCACCGCTTGCAGCGCGACGACGATGATCACGGCGAGCGTCTTGCCGGCGATGACGCCCCAGGTCGGCAGCGGGGTGGCGCCGAGCCGTTTGAGGGCGCCGTAGCGGCGGTCGAAACCGACGGCGATGGCCTGCCCGGTGAACGCCGTCGACATCACGGCCACCGCCATGATCGCGGGCACGAGGTACTCGATCCGGGTCGCGTCGTCGCCGATCGGCAGCACGGTGAGCCCCACCAGCAGCGCGATGGGGATGAACATGGTGAGCAGCAGCTGCTCGCCGTTGCGCAGCAGGAGCGTCAGCTCCATCCGGGTCTGCGCGGCGAGCATCGGGCCCGGCGCCGCCGGGCGGGGTGCCGGCGCGAACGTGCCGGGGGAGAAACGGGATTCGGTCTGTGTCATCTCAGCCCCTCAGGTCGCGGCCGGTGAGATCGAGGAACACGTCCTGCAACGTCCGGGTGCCCACCCGCAGATCGGTGATGAGCGCGCCGCCCGCCGCGCAGTGGCCCGCGACGTCGGCGACCACCTGCGGTGTCACCTCGGCCCCGCGCACCAGGTACACGGATTTCGCGTGCGGCTCACCGTCGTCGACGGTCACGGTGAATCCGGCGCCGAGTCGCTCCGCGAGTGCGTCGGTGTCGATGCCCGCGTCCGCGGTCACCCGCAGTTCGTGTTCGGCGCCCGCGCGCGTGAGCTCGTCGGGCGTACCGTCGGCCACCGCCCGGCCGCGGTCGATGATGACGACCCGGTCGGCGAGGGCCTCGGCCTCGTCCAGCAGGTGCGTGGTCAGGAGGACGGAGACGCCGTCGCGGCGCAACGCGGACACCAGGTCCCACACCAGCAGGCGCGCCTGCGCGTCGAGGCCCGCGGTCGGCTCGTCGAGGAACACGAGTTCGGGTCGACCGACGAGGGCGCACGCCAGCGCGAGCCGCTGCTGCTGGCCGCCGGACAGCCGGCGATAGCTCACGCCGGTGACGTCGGTGAGGCCGAGCGTTCTGAGCAGCCAGTCCGGGTCGAGCGGGTTCGCGGAGTACGCGGCGACCAGTCGGAGCATCTCGCCGGCCTTGGCGCCCGGGTAGGCGCCGCCGCCCTGCAGCATGACGCCGATGCGGGGCTTGAGCTCGGCGGCGTCGGCGACCGGATCGAGGCCGAGAACGCGCACGGTGCCGGCGTCGGGGGAGCCGAAGCCCTCGCACATCTCGACGGTGGTCGTCTTGCCGGCGCCGTTCGGGCCGAGGAGCGCCAGGACCGAGCCCTGCTCGAGGTTCAGGTCCAGCCCGTCGACGGCGACGACGTCACCGAAGCGCTTGGTGACGGAGGTCGCGGTCAGTGCGGGCACGGGAGGTCAGCCTACCGTCGCCCGACGGTGCGCCGACGGCCCGCTCACCGGAGCGCGCGCCGCCGGGCGCGCACGCGGGGGAGTTCGAAGGTCGCGTACACGGCGACCGCGACCACGACGACGGTGGTCATGCCCGCGCGGGCGATGACGTACGGCTCGATCTCGCCGCCGTTGGGCATGAGCATCACCGACACCACACTGGAGACGATCACGGCCGCGAGGCGGAAGCCGGGCGCAGTGGCCCAGGCGGCCAGGGGGACGATCGCCCACAGCAGGTACCAGGGCTGGACGACGGGGAACAGCAGCACGAGAGCCGCCATCGAAATGCCGACGGAGCCCACGGGGTGGATCCGGTTCGAGAGGGTCGCGATGAGCATCCGGCACACGATCAGCGCGGCCAGGGCCGCGGCGATCGGTCGGGTGATCGAGAGTACGGCGGTCGTGTGGTCGCCGAGCCCCAGGAGCACCCCGACCAGGCCGGTCGCCATGCCGAGCACGGTGGGGATCGACATCCAGGAGCGCACCTTGTTCGCCGCGCCCAGAGTGCCCACGTCGAGCCAGCCGTAGCCGAGCCCCGTGGCCTGGCAGACGACGATGACGACGACGATCAATACCACCGCGAGGAACGCGGCGGCGATCACGAGCGCGCGGACCGTGCGCGCCGCATCGGGCCGGAACTCCCGGAGCGCGGTCCGCCAATCGCGGATGCGGCCGCCGATGTCCGGGAAGGTGCCGCCCAGGCGCCGGGCCAGGGCCATGCCGACGAAGCCGAGGGCGAGCACGGAGGTGATCTTGATGAGGCCGGACGCGGCGATCAGCGCCGCTCCGGCGGTGAGCAGCCATCCCGTCGAGGTGGGGCGGTAGCCGTCCACGAAGCGCAGGCCGGAGGAGATCGCCCGCAGCGCCCACTCCATACCGACGAGCATCATGCCGAGCATGAGCGCCTCGTTGTGGATGCCGGCGATGAGATGGAAGATCACCAGCGGGTTCGCGGCGCCGAGCCACAGCGCCGCCACCTCGTTGACGCCGCAGCGGCGGGCGAGCCGGGGGAGCGCCCACACGATCATCGCGACGCCGCAGAGCGCGAGCACCCGGTGCAGGACCACCCCGGCGACCACGTTCTCCCCGGTCAACCACGTGATGCCGCGGCCGAGGTAGAGGAACAGCGGTCCGTACGGAGCTGCGGTGTCGCGCCAGATGTTGGGTACCGAGCGGGTGAAGACGTGATCGATGCCCAGCGCCTCGGCGGGGCCGATCGCGTACGGGTCAAGGCCGCGGGCGGTGATCTCGCTCTGCGCGAGATAGGAGTAGACGTCCTTACTGAACATCGGCGGCGCGAACAGGAACGGCAGTACCCACAGGGCGAGGATCCGGTCGAATCCGCGCCGGGTGAGCCGGCGCGGCTGCGCGGGCTCGGAGTGGGCCCCCGGGTTGAGGTAGCCGATCGCGTACCTGCGGAGCAGCACCCAGGCGATCATGAGCATCGCGGTGCCGACCATCGTGACCGTGAGCGCCGTGGACTGCATGCGGAACATCAGTCCCAGCACGCGCCGCCCCGCGATCGGGTTCTGCACGACGGGCAGGGCGCCCACGCCCAGCGCGCCGAACGCGATGAGCACGGCGCCGACGCCGCCGAACGTCGCGATCTTGCGGACGGTGGCCTTCTCGTCCGCGTTGAGGTCCGGGTACTGGTGCTCATCCCGGTGCAGGCGGGTGACCGCGCCGTGCCCGTCGGGCCGCGGCGCACCGGCGGGCTTGCTCAGTCCCAGGAAATCCGCCGCCGAACGCACGGGTCCGGCGACGGTGGGGGGCAGATGCACGTCCGCAACACTAGACCGTGCGACGACGCGTGCAAGCACGGCTCGCGGGGACGTGCAGCTTAGCCTCACCTTGCTGGAAGTGCTCGGCGAATTAGGAAACAATCGTGTTGTGAAATACGAGCAGCACGAGACGCAGCGCGACGGGGACACCCGTGACGCCGTGGTCGCGCTGCTCGCGAACCGGGGCCAGGCCACGGCCGCCGACATCGGCGAGGCCCTCGGGATCACGACCACCGCCGTACGCCGCCACCTCGACAACCTGCTCGAGGCCGGCGACGTGACGGCGGCGCCGCCCTCCGCGACGGTGGGCCGGGGCGGGGCCGCTGCGGCGGCCCGTCGCCGCGGCCGGCCCGCGAAGGAGTTCCTCCTCACGCAGACCGGGCGCCGTCGCCTCGGGCAGGGCTACGACGCCCTCGCCGTCGACGCGCTGCGGGCGCTGCGCGAGGTGGGCGGCGAAGAGGCGGTGCGCGCGTTCGCGCGCCGCCGCGCCGATCAGGCGCTGGGCGCCATCAGCCCGGCCGATCCCGATGCGGATCCGGTCGACGGTGCCCGTAGGATCGCGGCGGCCCTCTCGGACGCCGGATTCGCCGCCGACGCCCGGGAAGTGGGCGCCGGTGTCCAGATCTGCCAACACCACTGCCCGGTGTCGGAGGTCGCAGCCGAGTTCCCCGAATTGTGCGAGGCCGAAATTTCGGCGATCGAGCAGGCGTTGGGAACTCATGTACAGCGATTGGCCACCATCGCCAACGGTGACCGCGCATGCACCACCCACGTGCCCCTCGAGCGCGTGGCACCACGAGCAACCCCCGCGAAGGAGCTTCGATGACAACGGTCGAGAACGGCCCGCTGTCCCAAGAGGAGACGATCGCCTCACTGGGCAATTACGGCTACGGCTGGCATGATTCCGACGCCGCGGGCGCGTCGGCCCAGCGCGGGCTCTCCGAGGCCATCGTCGCGGACATCTCCGCGAAGAAGAACGAGTCCGAGTGGATGCTGCAGCAGCGCCTCAAGGCCCTGAGCATCTTCGACAAGAAGCCGATGCCCACCTGGGGCAGCAACCTCGACGGCATCGATTTCGACAACATCAAGTACTTCGTGCGCTCGTCCGAGAAGCAGGCCGAGTCGTGGGAGGACCTTCCCGAGGACATCAAGAACACGTACGACAAGCTCGGCATCCCCGAGGCGGAGAAGCAGCGGCTCGTCGCCGGTGTGGCCGCGCAGTACGAGTCCGAGGTGGTCTACCACTCCATCCGTGAGGACCTGGAGGAGAAGGGTGTCATCTTCATGGACACCGACACCGGCCTCCGTGAGCATCCGGAGCTCTTCGAGGAGTACTTCGGCTCCGTGATCCCCGCGGGCGACAACAAGTTCTCCGCGCTGAACACGGCCGTGTGGTCCGGAGGCTCCTTCATCTACGTGCCGCCGGGCGTCCACGTGGACATCCCGCTGCAGGCCTACTTCCGGATCAACACCGAGAACATGGGCCAGTTCGAGCGCACCCTGATCATCGTCGACGAGGACGCCTACGTGCACTACGTCGAGGGCTGCACCGCGCCGATCTACAAGTCGGACTCGTTGCACTCCGCGGTCGTCGAGATCGTCGTCAAGAAGGGCGGCCGCTGCCGCTACACGACCATCCAGAACTGGTCGAACAACGTGTACAACCTGGTGACCAAGCGCGCCAAGGCCGAGGCCGGCGCCACCATGGAGTGGATCGACGGCAACATCGGCTCCAAGGTCACCATGAAGTACCCGGCCGTGTGGATGACCGGCGAGCACGCCAAGGGCGAGGTGCTCTCCGTGGCGTTCGCCGGCGAGGGCCAGCACCAGGACACCGGCTCGAAGATGGTGCACCTCGCGCCGAACACGTCGAGCAACATCGTCAGCAAGTCGGTGGCGCGCGGCGGCGGCCGCGCCAGCTACCGCGGCCTGATCCAGGTGAACAAGGGCGCGCACGGCAGCCGGTCGACGGTGAAGTGCGACGCGCTGCTGGTGGACACCATCTCGCGGTCGGACACCTACCCGTACGTGGACATCCGCGAGGACGACGTGACGATGGGCCACGAGGCCACCGTCTCGAAGGTCTCCGACGACCAGCTGTTCTACCTGATGAGCCGCGGCCTCACCGAGGACGAGGCCATGGCCATGGTGGTGCGCGGCTTCGTCGAGCCCATCGCCAAGGAGCTGCCGATGGAGTACGCCCTCGAGTTGAACCGCCTGATCGAGCTGCAGATGGAAGGATCGGTGGGCTAGTGACGGCCACTCCGCTGAACGAGGCCGTCGAGGCCCACCCCGTCGCGAACAAGGGCGAGCTCTTCACCTCGTTCGACGCCGCGGCGTTCGAGATCCCCAGCCACCGCGACGAGGCGTGGCGGTTCACGCCGCTGCGCCGCCTCCGCGGGCTGCACGACGGGTCGGCGCAGGCCGACGGTGCCGTGGCCGTGTCCGTCGACGCCGTGCCGGACGGCCTCGCGGTCGAGACCGTCGCCAAGGGCGATTCCCGGCTCGGCGAGGCGGGCGTGCCGTTCGACCGGGTCGCGGCGCAGGCGTTCACGTCGATGACCGAGGCCACTGTGCTGACGGTGGCCAAGGAGGCCGAGATCGCCGAGCCGATCTTCGTCCGCATCGCCGGCCCCGGCGAGGGGAAGACCGCCTTCGCGCACATCCAGGTCCGCCTGGAGCGGCACGCCCGCGCCGTGGTCGTGCTCGACCACACCGGCTCGGGCACCGTGGCCGAGAACGTCGAGGTCATCGTGGGCGACGGTGCGTCACTGCAGATCATCGACGCGCAGGACTTCGCGGACGACGCCGTGTGGGTCACCCAGCACCATGTGCGGGTGGGCCGCGACGCCACCGCCCGCCACTTCGCGGTGCAGCTGGGCGGCGAGCTGGTGCGCATGACGCCGCGCGTCACGTTCGACGCGCCGGGCGGCAACGCGGAGCTGTTCGGGCTCTACTTCGCCGACGCGGGCCAGCACCTGGAGCAGCGCCTCCTGGTGGATCATTCGGTGCCGCACTGCAAGTCGAACGTCGTGTACAAGGGCGCGCTGCAGGGCGACCCGGCATCCAAGGTGCCCGACGCGCACACGGTGTGGGTGGGCGACGTGCTGATCCGGGCCGAGGCCGAGGGCACCGACACCTTCGAGCTCAACCGCAACCTGGTGCTCACCGACGGTGCCCGCGCCGATTCGGTGCCGAACCTGGAGATCGAGACCGGCGAGATCGAGGGCGCGGGCCACGCCAGCGCCACCGGCCGCTTCGACGACGAGCAGCTGTTCTACCTGCGCTCACGTGGCGTCCCGGAGGACGAGGCCCGTCGCCTGGTGGTGCGCGGCTTCTTCCAGGAGCTGATCGACCGGATCTCCGTGCCCGAACTCCGCGAGCGCCTGTCCGCCGCCATCGAAAACGAACTCGCCACCGCCGGCGTCTGATACTTACGAAGGAACCATCTTGTCTACCTTGGAAATCCGCGACCTGCACGTCAACGTGGTGCAGTCGGACGCGAACGCCGAGCCGATCCAGATCCTCAAGGGCGTCGACCTGACGATCAAGTCGGGCGAGACCCACGCCATCATGGGCCCCAACGGTTCCGGCAAGTCCACCCTGAGCTACGCCATCGCCGGGCACCCCAAGTACGAGGTGACCCAGGGCACCGTCACGCTCGACGGGCAGGACGTGCTCGAGATGAGCGTCGACGAGCGGGCTCGCGCGGGCCTGTTCCTCGCGATGCAGTACCCCGTCGAGGTTCCCGGCGTCTCGATGTCCAACTTCCTCCGTTCCGCCGCCACCGCGGTGCGCGGCGAGGCCCCGAAGCTGCGGCACTGGGTCAAGGAGGTCAAGGAGGCCATGGGCGAACTGGACATCGACCAGCAGTTCAGTGAGCGCAGCGTCAACGAGGGCTTCTCGGGCGGCGAGAAGAAGCGCCACGAGATCCTGCAGCTGGGCCTGCTCAAGCCGAAGTTCGCCATCCTCGACGAGACCGACTCGGGCCTCGACGTGGACGCGCTGCGCGTCGTGTCCGAGGGCGTCAACCGCTACGCCGAGCGCGAGCACGGCGGCATCCTGCTCATCACGCACTACACCCGCATCCTGCGCTACATCCACCCGCAGTTCGTGCACGTCTTCGTGAACGGCCGGATCGTGGAGTCGGGCGGCCCCGAGCTGGCCGACGAGCTGGAGGAGAACGGCTACGTGCGGTTCACCCAGGCCGTGGGAGCATGACCACTTCGACTTTCGACGTGACGGCCGTGCGGGCGGATTTTCCGATCCTGTCCCGCACGGTCCGCGACGAGAAGCCGCTCGTGTACCTGGACTCCGGCGCCACCTCGCAGCGGCCCCGGCAGGTTCTGGACGCGGAGTGGGAGTTCCTCACGACCCACAACGCGGCCGTGCACCGCGGCGCGCACCAGCTCGCCGAGGAGGCCACCGACGCCTATGAGGACGCGCGCGCCGCGATCGCCGATTTCGTCCGGGTCTCGCCCGACGAGCTGGTGTTCACCAAGAACGCGACCGAGTCCCTGAACCTGGTGGCGTACACGCTGGGCGACGACCGCTCCGCGGGCGTCCTGGGCGGGCATCGCCTGCGCGAGGGCGACACGGTGGTCGTCACCGAGCTGGAGCACCACGCGAACCTCGTTCCGTGGCAGGAACTCTGCCGACGCACCGGTGCCACGCTCAAGTGGTACGGCGTCACCGACGACGGTCGCATCGACCTCGACTCGCTCGAGCTCGACGACACGGTGAAGATCGTCGCGTTCACGCATGCGTCGAACGTGACCGGCGCGATCGCGCCGGTGCCAGAGCTGGTGGCCCGTGCCAGGGCGGTGGGCGCCGTGGTCGTACTGGACGCGTGCCAGTCCGTGCCGCACAGCCCCGTCGATTTCGCGGACCTCGACGTCGATTTCGCGGCGTTCTCCGGGCACAAGATGTACGGCCCCTCGGGCGTCGGCGTCCTCTACGGCAAGCGCGAGATCCTCGCGCAGCTCCCGCCATTCATCACCGGCGGCTCGATGATCGAGACCGTCACGATGGAGGGCTCGACCTACGCGGCGCCGCCGCAGCGGTTCGAGGCCGGCGTCCCGATGACCTCACAGGTCGTGGGGTTGGGGGCCGCCACCAAGTACCTCCGTGACCTCGGCATGCGCGAGGTCGCGGCACACGAGCACGCGCTCGTCCGCGCGGCGCTCGACAAGCTGGACGCCATCGAGGGGCTGCGGATCATCGGCCCCACGGACACCCAGGAGCGCGGCAGCGCCGTGTCCTTCGTGGTGGACGGGATCCACGCGCACGACCTCGGACAGGTGCTCGACGACGAGGGCGTCGCGATCCGCGTGGGTCACCACTGCGCGTGGCCGCTGCACCGCCGGTTCGGTGTGGCCGCGACGGCGCGTGCCTCCTTCGGCGTCTACAACACCCTCGACGAGGTCGATGTACTGGCCGAGGCGATCGTCAAGGCTCAGAAGTTCTTCGGGGTGATCTGATGCGTATGGAGCAGATGTACCAGGACGTGATCCTGGACCACTACAAGCACCCGCACGGCCGCGGACTACGCGAGCCCTTCGAGGCCGAGGTGCACCACGTCAACCCCACCTGCGGCGACGAGGTCACCCTGCGGGTGCATCTGTCCGACGATCGGGAGACCGTCGTCGACGTGTCCTACGACGGCCAGGGCTGCTCGATCTCGCAGGCGTCCACTTCGGTGCTCACGGACCAGGTGATCGGCGCGCCCGTCGGCGAGGCGCTGAAGATGCTGCAGTCGTACACCGAGATGCTGCAATCCCGTGGGACGATCGAGGGCGACGAGGACCTGATCGGCGACGGGATCGCCTTCGTGGGCGTGTCCAAGTACCCGGCGCGTGTGAAGTGCGCGCTGCTCGGATGGATGGCGTTCAAGGACGCCCTGGCACAGATCATCGATTCTTCGGAGGAGAAGTCGGCATGACCGAGAACACCGCGGAGCAGGCGCCCGAGGCCGTCCAGGAGTCGGCACCGGAGTCCGCCGCCACCACCGACAACCCGCTCAACCTCCCGACCCTCGACGACGTCGAGGAGGCCATGCGTGACGTGGTCGACCCCGAGTTGGGGATCAACGTCGTCGACCTCGGCCTGGTCTACGACCTCAAGGTGGAGGACGACGCCTCGGTCCTCATCGACATGACACTGACCTCGGCGGCCTGCCCGCTGACCGACGTCATCGAGGACCAGACCCGCGCCGCCCTCGTTTCTTCGGGCCTCGCGACCGACGCCAAGATCAACTGGGTCTGGATGCCCCCGTGGGGCCCGGACAAGATCACCGACGACGGCCGCGAGCAGCTGCGGGCTCTGGGCTTCACCGTCTAGCGAGGACCAACGGCCGGATGACGGATCGTGGCTGGTGGGAGAACTGGACTCGCGCCGATCACCGTCTTCTTCCAGGTGGGGTCCCGGTAGGGTTATACGGTATGTGCTTGTCCATCGGTACCTCCGCTGGAGGCGACGACCGGTGAGGTACACCCTCTCGATCGAGATCAACCGCCCCCGCCAGGACGTGGTCCGGCTGCTCGCGGACCCGGCGCAGATGCCGAAGTGGCTGCGGGGCCTCGTCTCGCACGAACCGGTGAGCGGAATCCACGGTCAACTGGGCACCATCTCTCGAGTCGTGTTCCAAACGGGGAATCGGCGGATGGAAGCCACGGAGACTATCACTCGGGTGGATCCAGCAGAGCTGGAGGACATCCCGAGCTCGATGGTGGTGCACTACGACCGCGAGATCGTGGCCGCAGGCATGTGGCAGGTCCAGCGGGACCGGATCATCGACGCGGGCCCCGGTCGGACGTTGTGGGAGAGCGAGAGCGAGTTCCGGTTCGACGGACTCATGATGCGGATGGTCGCAGCGGTCGTGCCCGGCATGTTCCGCAAGCAATCGAAACAGCACATGGAGGACTTCAAAGGATTCGCCGAGTACGGGACGGACGTTCGTCAGGCGACCTGACCCCGACGCCGAACACACCGTTTCCGAACTGGCGCGACCCACCACAGCGGTGGTTCGTGCGGTGCTTGCCGCCTGCTGTCCCGGACCGTCATCGATCATCCAGCCCACCGCCCAGTCGGGCGATCTGGGCGTTGAGGTAACGCTGTTCGGGGATGTTGGTACAGACTCGGCCGGCGGTGCGATAACTGTCCAGCGCTTCGCGGTGACGTCCGCAGGCCTCGAGTATCGGCGCCCGCACCGCGTGCAAGCGGTGCCCGCGGTTCATGCGGGGGTCGTCGAGGAGTGGATCGAGAAGGGCCAACGCGGTCTCGGGCGCGTGCGCTTCGCTCACGGCCACTGCGTAGTTCAGTGTGACGGTCGGCGACGGAGCCACCCGGGCGAGCATCGAATAGAGTTCGACGATCTGCGGCCAGTCGGTCTGCTCCCACGTGGCGGCTTCGGCGTGCACCGCGGCGATCGCGGCCTGCAGTTGGTACGCACCGACCGTGCCCACCGGCAGCGCGTTCTCGACGAGTGCGATTCCCTCGGCGATGGATTCGTGGTCCCAGAGCGTCCGGTCTTGATCCTTGAGCCTGACCAGGTCTCCGTCGGTGGTGGTGCGCGCGGGTCGGCGTGCGTCGTTGAGCAGCAGTAGTGCGAGGAGGCCGGCAGTCTCGGAGTCGTCGTGGAACCTGCTGTGCAGCAGCCGTGTCAGCCTGATCGCTTCCGTGGTCACCTCGGTATCGAGGAGGTAGCCTTCGAATCGGCTGTGCCCTGCGGTGTACATCAGGTACAGCGCCTGCCGGAGCGACGGCAGGCGCTCACGCGGGTCGGTCGGAGCGGGAAACTCCCGGTGTTGCGCCTCGAGGACCGCCTTGGCGCGGCTGATTCTCTGGCCCGCGGTCGACGAGGGAATGAGATAGACGGCGGCGATCTGTCTGGTGCTGAGCCCAAGAATCGTCCGGAGTGCCAGTGTGACTCGGGATTCCGACGTGAGCGCGGGATGGCAGCACAGAGTGAGAACGTCCAGGGTCGCGTCGTGATTCTCGATCCCCGGGTCGACATCGAACGAGCCGTCGGCGGCGTCGAGGCTCGCCGCTCTCTGTTCGCGTGCTCGTCGAGCGACGTCTTGACGCCTGCTGTCGACCAACCGGCGTGATGCGATGCGAAGGAGCCAGCCGCGGGGCCTCTCGGGAACTCCGCTGCTGGGCCACTGGAGCGACGCCTCGATCAGCGCCTCCTGTACGGCGTCCTCACACGCGGCGAAATCGCCGTACCGCCTCATCAGGGCGGCGAGCAGGTGCGGCGTCTCGCGCCGCCACACCTGCTCGCCGACGGTCCCGGTCATTCGTCGCCGTCGTCCATCGACCCCATGACCGGACGGAGCTCCACCGTCTCGCCAGGCCCGGCGAATCCGGTCGCGATCTCCTCGGCGCGGTCGCGTGAGTGGACGTCGATGAGGAAGAACCCGGCGAGATGCTCCTTGCTCTCCGCGTACGGACCGTCGCTCGAGGTGGGTTCTCCGGCGTGCCAGCGGTAGAGCTTCGAGGTCGACGGGGCGCCGAGCGCCTCGCCGCCGAGGAGTTCGCCGCGTTCCTGTGCCTGCCCGAGCAGCGTCTCGAAGTCCGCATTCATGCGGTCCCGCTGCTCCTGCGGCAGTGCCTGGTGCTCTGCCAGATAGTCACCGGTCGGGTGGCCCCACGGATCGGGGTTCGAGTGAATGAGGATGACGTACTTCATCGATGTGCCTTCCGTCGAGAGAGCCGCCTCTCGGCCCTTCCAGTGTGACATCGGAGCCGGCGGAACTTCTTCGACATGGCACGGGTGCCGCCCGTAGCCCGGTGAGTGTCGACACCGCGACATGCCCTGGCCGCGCACGCCCCTCCGACAGGGACGACTCGACCGCCTCAGGGAGTTCCCGGCACCTGGTCGGAGGAAGAACGTGGGTGAGACGACAACGCCGGTGAGACGACTCGGCGTCGCGCGTGATCTCGTCTACGGAGAATCGGAGGAGGTCAGGTCAACGGATCACGGTCGTGCCCGAGCACTCCAGGTACGGCCGGTTCAGCGAACCGTCGGAGACGTGCAGGGTGTACTCGACGGTGCCGGCTCCGGTGGGTACCGCGTTGATCGAGGACGACAGCTGTCCTGGGAAGAAGCCCGGCGCTCCCGGGGCGCGCTGCGATCCCACCTGTCCCGTCGCGGTGTTTCGCCAGTCGACAACGGTGCTCGTGGTCGCCGGGTCGGCCTTACTGGGCCACACAGCCAGGAAGTCGACAGCGGCAGGGACCGATTGGGACTGCCCTGCTCCGACGCTGAGATCATTGCCCACACTGCAGCCGGCAGGGGCGGCGGCGGCACCGGTGACCCCCAGTGCGGAAGCACTCAGCCCGAGCGCGCCGGCGAACGTCATGACTTTGGCGATACGAGACATCAGAGAACCCTCCGGATCAAAGGAACGCGTCGATGGTGCGGCCACTTTTCCTGAGCCATGTCGTCACTGTCGCGCCTGCTGCCGCTTTCGTTACTTCATCCGCACAGCTCCGGCTCTGATCCGCACCTCCTCCGCGCTGAGCGCGCTGCGGAATTTTCGTCGGGTCCGACGTCGCATCGGGGGAGTGCGGTTAGAGTCGAGCCACGGAGTACGCCGAAGGAGCGGTCAGTGAGCCGCAGTAGGGACTGAAAACAGCCTCATGAGAACAGGATTCGCAGACCGACAAACGATGACCGTAGCCGCTGGATTCATGACGGCATTGGTGATCGCTACGGGGTGCAGCACCACGGAGGACTCGAACGTCGCGGCGACAGACGCTCCGTCGGTGTCGGCATCGGGTGCGCCGGACAGTACGACGACTTCTGTGGCTGCGCCGTCGGCGGGGCCTTCTGCGTCGCGCTCGGCCGGCCCGTCCGCGTCTTCGTCCTCGCGTTCGTCCGCGGCCCAGAAGGGGGAGGTCACCGCCAAGGGGGTCGACGGCACCGATGTCACGCTCACCGGTGCCATCGCGGCGAAATACCGCTCCGCCACCGATTCCCAACGCAAGGGCCTCGGCCCGGTCCTCATGGGCGACCACAACGCCGGTACCCGCGACAGTGGGCTGATCTACCAGCAGTTCAAGGGCGGCGTGATCACCGCGAAGAACGCCGACGCCACTGCATTCATCACCTGGGGCAAGATCCGCGACGCGTGGAACATCGAACGCGACTCCGAAGGCAGGCCGGATCAAGCGGGCCGCAACGGGTCCGCCGGCCCACTCGGCGCCGTGACCAGCGACGAAACCGCGCACGGGAAGCTCAAGCAGACCACTTTCGAGCACGGCAAGATCACTTTCAACACCCAGACCGGTGCAGTCGAGGTGACGGTCAACGGGAAGGTCGTCCCGGCGGGATTGTGACCCGACCGGATCGGTCGCGCACGTCCGACCGGTCGCCGATGAGCGCTAAGCGACGTCGACGACGAACAGTGTTCCGCCGCGCAGCCACGCCCGGTGCAGCTCACGCACTTTCGCTGCGCTGGGCACGCCGGTGCGGTGGAAGGCGTTCTCGAGGTAGTCGAACGCGGTGACGCGGCCGCAGAAGGCCCGCTCCGCTATTCGCCGCTCGTCGTCGGCGGGTTCCCGGGCCGAACCCGACACGGAGTTGCCGCGGAAGCGCAGCGTGACCGACGGGTCGGCACGGATGTTCTTCGCCCACAATGCCTGTTCGCCGGCGATCGATACCAGGAAGACCCGCGCGTCCACCCGGTAGGCGCGGACGAAGGTGCTCCGCGGCAAGCCCGACCTCCGGCCGATCGTGGTCAGTTCGGCCACCCCGTCGGGCATTCGAACGGCGAACCATGGCCGGTGGACCACCTTGAGGATCGTGGTGATCAGCCGCTTCGTGCCGGGCGATTGGATCGACCCGAGCCTGCGGAACCGCTCCGGGCGGTAGTCGCCGCCGGTGTAGGACAGGCGGTCACCGTCGGTGTCTTCATGCTCCATCGGCACCTCCGCGGTCGCTGTCCTCGATGGTATCGATACCGCTGCCCGGCGTCAGCGAGTCGCCGCGAGCGCCAACCGGGCGTGCGCGCGGACGTCGGCGTCGGAGTCCGCCAGCGCCGCCGTGAGGGTATCGGCGACAGCGGGCACCTCCGGCCACCGGCGCAGCGTGACGACGGCGGCCTTCCGCACATCGAGGTGCGGGTCGCGGAGGGCGTTCTCGAGGGCGGCGACGGCACCGTCGGGTCCGAGCGCCGAAGCCCCGCGGGCCGCGCCCTGGCGCACCTGCCAGGCCCGGTCGGCGAGGCCGGTGGCCAGCAACTCGACGTCGGTCGCGTCGCCCAGAGCCCCCAGCGCCTCGAACGCCGCAGCGCGAACCAACGGGTCGTGGTCGCCGGCGAGCGTCCGGATCGCCTCCACGCCGCCGCGCCCCACCGTCGCCAGCCCCGTCGCGGCCGCGATCCGCACCTCCCGGTTGGCGTCCGCCGTGGCGGTGACCAGGGCGGTCCAGTCGTCCAGCGATACCGATCCGCGCACACCCACCACGCGCACCCGGTGGTCGGTGTCCGCGCTCAGGTCCGCGAACTGCGCGGTCGTGCCCACGCGGAGCGCGCGCAACAGATCGCCGACGGCGGCCCGCACCACCGGGTCCGCGGAACCGAGGAACTCGGGGAGTCCGTCGGCCGACGGCAGGACCTCCACCAACTCGACCAGGCCCGCCGCGGCGGCGCGACGAACACCGGCGTCCGCATCACCCAGAGCCGCGACCAGCGGCACGAGGAACCCGTCGGGGGCGCCCTCCACGAGGAACGTGACCGCGTTCCGGCGGACCGTCGTGTCCGTATCGGACAGGAACGGAGAGAGCTCCGCCACCGACGGCCCGTCCAGCGCGAGCAGCTCGCGCAGCCTCGGCGACACCGCGGGTACCGCTGCCGCACGTTCCGGTGCGGAGGGGATCGCCCCGATCGGCGCCACCGTGAGCGGCCCCAGGTCCTCGACGGCTGTGGAAGTCCCGGGGATGTGGTCGAACTCGTCCACCGCGACGAGATAGGGCGCCACCGGCCGGGTACGGAACTCCATCTCCCCGCCGTCGCCGCGCCGCAGATTCAGGTGGCGGCCCCACCGCTCGTCGTCGCGGCCGGGGCGGTCGGGCCGGTCGTGGTAGAGGCCCCACCGCGATTCGGTGCGGGCGAGCGAGGCCTTCGCGGCCATCTCCGCGCAGTCCCTGATGAACGAGACCTCCACGGCGCGCATGAGTTCGTGCGGCGCCCGGGCGCCGAGACCGGCCACCTCGGAGCGCATCCGCTCGAAGGTCTCGATCGCGATGGTCAGCTTCGGCGCCGTCTTCGGCGGCGCGATGTAGTCGTTGACGAACCGCCGCAGTTTGTACTCGACCTGCGGCTGCGGCGGGCCGTCGGGCCTGCGCGCGGGGCCGTAGATCAGCTCGTGCGCCGCGGCGATCTGCTCACCCAGGCCGCCCTCCGGGGCCGCCACCGTCCGGGCGTGCCGCACCGCGTCCGCCCCTGCCAGCTCGCCGAAGACGAACGCACCGATCATGTAGTTGTGCGGCACGCACGCGAGGTCACCGGCCGCGTACAGGCCGGGCACGGTGGTGCGCGCGTTCTCGTCGACCCACACCCCGGACGCGGAATGCCCACCGCACAGACCGATCTCGGAGACGTGCATCTCGATGTCGTGGGTGCGGTAGTCGTGCCCGCGGTTCGCGTGGAACGTGCCCCGGGTGGGACGCTCGGTCGTGTGCAGGATCGATTCCAGCTCGCCCAGCGTCTCCTCGGGCAGGTGTGAGACCTTGAGGTAGATCGGCCCGCGGGCGGAATCGATCTCGGACTTCACCTCGGCGATCATCTGCCCGGACCAGTAGTCGGAGTCCACGAACCGCTCGCCCCGGGCGTTCACCTGGTACCCGCCGAAGGGGTTCGCGACATACGCGCAGGCGGGGCCGTTGTAGTCCTTGATCAGCGGATTGATCTGGAAGCATTCGATTCCGCTGAGCTCGGCGCCGGCGTGGTACGCCATGGCGTATCCGTCTCCGGCGTTCGCCGGGTTCTCGTAGGTGCCGTACAGGTAGCCGGAGGAGGGGAGCCCGAGGCGGCCGCAGGGTCCCGTCGCGAGCACCACGGAACCGGCGGCGATCTCGACGAATTCGCCCGTGCGCGTGTTGAAGGCGACCGCGCCGACGGCCCGTCGGTCGGCCCCGGAACCGGCCGTGAGCACCCGAACGGGCATGACCCGGTTCTCGATCCGGATCCGCTCGCGCATCTTCTTCTGCCGCAGCACCCGGTACAGCGCCTTCTTGACGTCCTTGCCCTCGGGCATCGGCAGCACGTACGAGCCGGACCGGTGCACGCGTCGCACGGCGTACTCGCCGTACTCGTCCTTCTCGAACTTCACGCCGTACCGCTCAAGGCGTTGGATCATCGCGAACCCGCGGGTCGCCGTCTGGTAGACGGTGCGCTGGTTCACGATCCCGTCGTTGGCGCGGGTGATCTCGGCGACGTAGTCCTCGGGCTCGGCCTTCCCGGGGATGACCGCGTTGTTGACGCCGTCCATGCCCATGGCGAGCGCGCCCGAATGGCGCACGTGCGACTTGTCGAGCAGCAGCACGTCGGCGCCGGCCTCAGCGGCGGTGAGCGCCGCCATGGTGCCGGCCGTACCGCCGCCGATCACCAGGACGTCACAGGTCAGTGTCGTGCGATCGTCGATCGCGGGGATTTCCATGACTTCTCGTTCCTCAGGGGGTGTTGCAGTCGGTGAGCGCGTCGACGATGCCCGCCCGCAGCGCGGTGCGCGACGGTGCGCGGCGGACGTCGAAGGACGCCCGCACCGGCTCGGCACGCCGCCCCATCACGACCACGCGGTCACCGAGCAGGATCGCCTCGTCCACATCGTGCGTGACGAAGACGACGGTGGCGGGGTGCGCGTCGAGGGTCCGCAGCAGCAGGGACTGCATATCGCCGCGGGTCTGCGCGTCCAGGGCGCCGAAGGGCTCGTCCATGAGGACGGCGCGGGGCGCGCCGGCCAGGCCACGGGCCAGTTGCACCCGCTGCCGCATGCCGCCGGACAACTCCCGGGGGAGGTGCCGGGCGTAGTCGGTGAGCCCGACCTCGGCGAGCCACCGTCGGGCCTCCTCGGCACGACGGTGCCGGGGCACGCCCCGCAGCTGCAGGGCGAGCCGAACGTTCTTCTCGACGGTGCGCCACGGCAACAGTGCGTCCTCCTGGAAGACCATGGCGCGGTCCCGATCCGGTCCGGTGACGGGCGCACCGTCGGCCTGGACCGCCCCGGTGTCCGGACGGAGGAGACCGGCGAGCGCCCGCAGCACCGTCGACTTCCCGCACCCCGACGGTCCGGTGAGGACCAGCCGTTCACCCGGCTCGACGGTGAGGCTGAGACCGCGCACGGCCGGAGTATCGCGGTAACCGATGTCGGCGGAGTCGAGGCGCAGTCGCAACCCGGTGCGGGTGGCGGGAGCCGCGACGGCGGCGCTCACCGGTCGCCCCGGGGCAGCCAGCGGGTGGCCCGGCGACCGCCGAGCTCGATGAGCGCCGACGTGAGGAAGCCGAGGACGCCGATCGTCAGCATCCCCACGAACACCGCCGGGTAGTCGACGAGCGTGTAGGACTGCCACGTCCGGTAACCCACGCCGAGCCGGCCCGAGATCATCTCCGCGGACACCAGGCAGATCCATGCGACGCCCACACCGACGGACAGCCCGGAGAACACGCCCGGTAGCGCGCCGGGGAGCACCACCCGCCACAGCACGGCGAGGTCCCCGCCGCCCTGCGTCCGAACCGACTCCTCCCACACCACCGGCAGAGCACGTACGGCGTGCCGCACGCTGACGGTGATGGGGAAGAACGCGGCGGTCGCCGTGATGGCCACCATGCCCGCCTCCGAGGAGGGGAGCAACAGGATCATCACCGGCACGAGGGCGATCGCGGGGATCGGCCGCACCAGTTCGATGAGCGTCCCGAACGTGAGCTCGGCCGTGCGCGAACGGCCCAGCGCCACACCGGCGGCGATGCCGAGGGCGGCCGCGACCGCGAAACCGGTGCCGATCCGGATGAGCGACTGCGCGAGGTCCAGCCAGTACTCGCCGGCGCGCACCGACTGCGCGAACCGCTCGGCGACGGCGCTCGCCGAGGGGAGCGTGTCGAACCGGATCCAGCTCAGCGCGATGTGCCGGGTGGTGAGCAACTGCCACACCGCGATCGCCGCGGCGACCACCGCGATCCGCACGATCCACGTGGCGGACGGCACGAATCGGCGTCCAGCCCCCGTGGCGGCGGCCCGCCGGACGGACGGTGCGGGAAGGGAATCGAGCGCGGTCATCGTCGAACCTCCTCGAGCAGGGCGCCGTACTCGACCGGCGCTGCGGACGGGTGCGCGGCCCGGTAGCGCTCGCGCGCGTCCGGTCCGGCGAACGGCACGAACGTCTCGCCGTCGCGCAGCCACAGAGCCTTGTCGGCGTACCAGCGGGTGCCGGTGAGGGCGTCGGAGACGTACGCGGCCCGCACCTTCCGGTCGGTGGCCGCGAGGGCGCGGATCAGGGCCGTCGGGTCGGGGAGCGTTTCCGTCGACGGTGCGCCGTCGAACCAGATCTCCGCCGTGGGCGCCGGCGCGGGGGTGTTCGCGTCGTACCGGAACCCGCCGCGCGCGTTCTGGGCGTCCGCCAACGGTTTCGGATCCACGAAGCGGTCCACGTCCAGCGGCGTACCGAACTGGCCGATCGATCGCAGGTACGGGATGTCGCCCTTGAGCGCTCCTGTCAAGGGTGCGGTGAGCGTCGGGTTCGGGTCCGTGCCGCCCGGGCCGTTGTACTGATAGACCACCTCGGCGGGCAGTCCACTGGCCTTCGCCACGTCCTGTGCGGCCTCCAGCGGATGCTCGCGCTGGAAGTCCGTCGCATCGAGCTGCGCCTGGAGGAACGCCCGCACCACGTCGGGGTGCGACGCGGCGTACTTCGTGTTGGCGACCACGCCGTGCAGGGTGGGGGCGTTCAGATCGCCGCCGTCGTACAGTAGGCGCGCCTTGCCCTGGTGCACGAGCAGGCCCGGCCATGCGACGAACTGCGCGAGCGCATCGGCCTGGCCGGATTCGAGTGCGCTCGCCCCGACCTGCGGTTGCTGGTTGACCACGCCGTAATCGCCGCCGCCGACGCCCGCGCGGCTCAGCGCCGTCACGACGGTGCCGTGGCCGGCCGATCCGACCGACGCCGAGATCTTCTTCCCGCGCAGGTCGGTCAGTGTCCGCAACGGGGACCCGGGAGCGACGACCACCGAATTGAGGGAGCCCCGGGCGCTGGAGCCCGTGACGGAGAGCATCGAGGTCTGCGTCTCGGGGCTGTTCTGCGCGCGGGAACCGTTGATGAGCAAGGGGTAGTCGCCCATCGAGCCGATCTGGATCTTCCCCGCCAGCATTCCGCTGGTGATGGGTGCGCCGGTGTCGAAATCCTGCCAGTCCACGGTGAACCGCCCGACGGCGGCGAGCCGCTTCTCCAGGAAGCCCTTCGCCCGCAACAGGGTTCCGGCCGTCACGGTGTTGATGGTCTTGGACTGGTAGCCCACCACCAGGGTCTGGGCGGATTCGTCGGTCGGCTGCAGTGAGCAGGAGCTCGCGGCGAGCAGTGAGGCGGCGAGTACGGGGATGGCTGAACGTGGGGGCATCGTGGTCTTCTCCGAGGGCTATCGCAGCAGGTAGGGCATGTTGACGGTGACGGCGCCCGTGGGACACCGGGCGGCGCACGGACCGCAGTACCAGCACTCGTCGACGTACATGTGCGCGCGGTTGGTGGTGGGGTCGAGGGCGAGCGAATCGAGGGGGCAGGCCTCGATGCAGATGTTGCAGCCCTCGATGCAGAGGGAGGCGTCGATGGTGACGGGGACGTCGACGCGCTGTTCTACCTGGGCCATGGGGTGCCTTCTTCGTGTTCGGGGGCGTGCGGTCAGTCGCGGTGCAGGGTGCCGCGGAGGGTGATGCGGTCGGGACGGACGCGGATGTACTCGAGATCCACAGGGCGTCCGGTGTCCAGGTGGGTGAGTCGCTCGTAGAGCAGGAGCGGTGCCCCGGAGGCGATCTCGAGGTTCGCGGCGGTGTGCGGATCGGCAGCGGCGGCGGAAAGGCTGAACTCGCTGGTGCCCAGCCGGTTCCCGGTAGCCGCCTCGATGAGCGGGAAGACGTCCTCGTTCTCCAGGTCCTGCTCCAGCAGCAGGTCGCCGATGTCCGCGACGAGGTACGTGAGGTCCAGGCTCACCGGCTCGCCGTCGAGGTAGCGCAGGCGCTCGAGGTACACAGCCTCATGGCCGCTCGGGATCCCGAGCTTCTGCGCGACGATCGGCGGGGGTGCCAACCGGCCCGCGGTGCGGACGCGGTTGCGGACCTCACCGTGCAGCGACAGGGTCTCGCGGAGCCCGCGCAGGCTGTCGAGCCCGTGGTCGACGGTGCGGGCGATCACCTCGGTGCCCACACGCGGGCCGCGACGGATCCATCCCTCGGCGCGGAGCACGGACAGCGCCTCCCGCACGGTGTTCCGGGACACGGAGAACTGCTCGCCGAGGTCGTCCTCGCCGGGCAGCGTCCCGCGGTAGGTGCCGTCGTGGATCGCCTGGCGCAGAACGTCGGCGACGATGCGCGCGGTGTCGGCGCGGACCGGGCGTTCGGTGGCTGGCATGCGGCAACGATAGGTAGCGACGCGGGGCCGCCGGAGGGCTCGCGGGACCGGCAGGGCCGGAGGTGCCGCGGGGGCCCCGCAATCCGCCACGCGCGTGCCCCGGTCGGCGCCCCTGACCTGGGGAGACCGGGGCGCACCCGGTCAATCCGCCAGTTGCGGGGAACGTCCGGGACTTTGAATCTTCGTGATCGGTGACGCTAGCGGCGGGCCACCGCGATCGCGCGGTCCCAGGCCAGCCTGGCGGCCGCCTTGAGGGGTCCGGGCTTCATCACGTCGCGGCCCAGCAGTGCGGTCGCGGCGGCCTTCGTCGCGAGCGACGCCTTGCTGAGGTGGCCGGAGTCGTAGGGCGGCTGCGGGTCGTACTCGATCATCAGCTGGATGGCCTCCGCGCGGGCGTCCCCGGCGATCTCGCCGGCGAGCCACAGGGCGAGGTCGATTCCCGCGGAGACGCCCGCGGCGGTCACGACGTCGCCCTCGCGCACGATCCGCTCGTCACCGACAGGCGTCGCGCCGTAGCTGCGGAGCGCCGGCAGCACGGACCAGTGCGACGTGGCCCGCCTGCCCTCGAGGAGGCCCGCGGCACCGAGGACCAGCGAACCCGAGCACACCGAGGTCGTCCACGACGCGCCCGGTGCGACCCGGTGGAGCCAGGCGAGCAGGTCCTCGTCGAGGGCGGCGCCGGAGGTGCCGGGGCCACCCGGTACGAGCACCACGTCGGGCGACGGGGTCTCCTCGAACCTGTGCGTCGCGCCGACGAGCAGCACGCCGGAATCCGCGGCGACCGGGCCGGTCTCCTTCCAGACGAAGCGCACCTCGGCGCCCGGGAGCATCCGGAGCACCTCGTACGGGCCGATGAAGTCGAGCGCGGTGAACGCGGGGTAGACGACGACGGCGATCTGCATCCGTACTCCTCCAGTGGTTGTTCGGTCGGTGGTCAGGCGAAGGTCTTGCGATAGTGGTCCGGCGACGTGCCCACCCGGCGAGCGAACACCCTCCGCAGCGTCTCGGAGGAACCGAAGCCGCAGCGTGCCGCGATCGTCTCGACGGTGTCGCGGGTCTCCTCGAGCTGCCGCCGCGCCGCTTCCGTGCGGACCCGCTCGACGTACAGGCCGGGTGATTCACCCACCTCCTGGGTGAAGACGCGCGTGAAGTGCCGCGGGCTCATGTCCGCTCGGCGGGCGAGCGACGGGACACTATGCGCAGCACCGGGATCCGAGTCGATACCGCGCTGCACCTCGCGGATCGGCTCCCGTTCGGCGCGGGGCGACCACACCGGCGCCGCGTACTGGGTCTGCCCGCCCGGCCGTCGCAGGTAGAGGACCAGCGCGCGGGCCACCTTCTGCGCGAGGCGCGTGCCGTGGTCCTCCTCGATGAGGGCGAGTGCCAAGTCGATGCCCGCGGTCACGCCCGCGGAGGTCCACACGGATTCCGAGCTGCGGAGGAAGATCGGGTCCGGGTCCACCCGCACGGCGGGGTACTCGTCGGCGAGCCGGCGCGCGGAGCCCCAGTGCGTGGTGGCGCGGCACCCGTCGAGGAGGCCGGCTTCGGCGAGCAGGAACGCCCCGCTGCAGACGCCGACGGTCCGCCGGGCGTGCGCCGACGCGGCGATCAGCCAGTCCACGATCGCGGGGTCCCGCCGCGCGGCGTCCGCGCCGGTTCCGCCCGGGACCACGACGGTGTCAAGCGTCCCGGCGGGATCGGGGAGCGCGGCGGCGACGAGCTCGAGGCCGGTGCTGGTGCGCACCGTCGACGCCTCCGCGGCCACGAGCCGCACGTCGTAGCCGCTGTCGCGGGGGAGACCTTCGCGGTCCGCCGGGGCGTCGAGGAACGACGACGCCGCGGCGAAGGCGTCGAACGGGCCGACCACGTCCAGCGGCTGCACGCCCGGGTACGCGAGCACGACGACCGCCTTCTTCATGGGGCCAGTCTGTCGTCTCCGGGACCTGGCGTCCACGACACGGACCCCACAGATCAGGACATCGGAGCGTGAACGGCGGCTCAGAGGTCCTTCGCGAACCAGAGGTGGGCGTACGGATTGTCGTTGTAGCTGTCCACCTCCCGGTAGCCCAGGCGCCGATACAGCGCGATGGCCTCGGTGAGGCCGCGGTTGGTGTCCAGCCGCACGGTGCGGACACCCGCGTCCGCCGCTCGGGATTCGAGTTCCGCCATGAGCCGGCGGCCCAGGCCCAGTCCGCGCACCGCCGGGGCCGCCCAGACACGCTTGACCTCCGCGTACCCGCCGTCCTGGAAGGCGAGCGCGCCGCACCCCACGGTCTCGCCGTGCAGGCTCGCGACCAGGAGCAGCCCGTGCGGCGGCGTGATCGCGGTGTCGCGGATCGCCCCGCCGACGGCCGGATCGAATCCGTCGCGGAGCCGCTCGCCCAGCTCGGCGTAGTACGCGCGCGCGGCGAATCGCGATGGGGGAGAGGAGGCGTCGGCCTCGGAGATCTCGACCTGCGAGGCGAGCAGTAGGCGTTCGACCTCTTCCATCGCGGTCACGAGCCGGTCCCGCTGCCCCGGGCTCAGGGGGGCGAGCAGGGTCTCCGCGGCGGACTCGGACCGCGCTTCGAGCTCCGCGTACTCGTCGGCACCGCGCTCCGTCACCCGCGCGGCCCGGACCCGGGCGTCACCGTCGTCCCGCACGACGGTGACCAGGCCGTCCGATTCGAGGGAGCGGAGCAGTCGGCTGAGGTATCCCGAGTCGAGGTCCATGCGGGTGCGCAGGTCGCGCAGGTCCACACCACCGCCGGCGCGGCCGATCTCCCACAACAGCCGGGCCTGCCCGAGCGGCCGGTCGCGCGCGAGATAGCGATCCTGGAGTACGCCCAACCGCTGCGTCACCGCCCGGTTGAACCGCCGGACCCGTGCCACCTGCTCCTTCATATCTCTGACTTTAGTCAGATACGTCGTGCCGGGGCAACGGTCAGACGGTGGCGACGAGCATCTCCTCGCCGTGCGACGGCACGAGTCCGTCGGCGCGGTCGGCGAAGTAGCGGGCGGTCGTCTCCGCGGTGGAGATCGTGCGTGCGTCACGCAACCCGCAGGCGAGGGCGCACTGGACCGCCTCGTCCGGTGTGTAGAAGGAGACGAACGGGTTTCCGTTGCGGGCCGCGCCGCGCATGCTGACCTCCCGGGCCCGCCGGTCGGCGCCGGTGAGCAGCTCGGTGGGCGGCTGGTACGTCATGACGAGGACGGCGCCCGGCGCGAACCCGGCGGCGACGGAGCGCAGCACGCCTTCGGTCGCCTCCCGTGAGAGGTACATGGAGACGCCGAGTGATGCGACCACCGCGGGGCGGTCGCCGTCGAATCCGGTCGCCGCGAGGTGGGCGACCCAGCCGTCGTCGGTCTCGAAGTCCACCGGCACGAAGCGCTGGCGCGGGTCGAGGAGGCCGAGGTCGGCCAGACGGGCCCGCTTCCACTCCTGAGGTCCCGGTTCGTCGACCTCGAACACCGTCGCCGCGGCGCCCGGATGCCGCTGGGCGAAGGTGTCGAGCCCGGCGCCGAGGAGGACGTACTGATCGGCGCGGGTCTCGAGGACGAGGTCCTCGACGATCCGCGAGCGTGCGGCGACCCATGCCCGCATGCCACGGGAGAACGACGGGTCCATGTCGCCGCGGTCGCGCCACCCGGCGTCGGGCGCCAGGAGAGCGAGGCCGACTGTGTCGGTGAGGACCGCCGGCGAGTCGAGTTCGGCGTGCAGCGCCCGCCACAGGGCGGTCCGGACCGCCGTGTCCTCGGGGGCGACGGGCTTCACGCCGTGCCGGGGGCCTGGATGATCCAGGTCCGTCCGTCGGGGTCGTGCACCGTGGCCTCGCGTGTGCCGTAATGGGTGTCGGCGAAGTCCGTGGCACCTCCTCCGGGCGCCGGCCGGAAGTCGTTCTCGTGGTGCACGCGGAGCACCGGGGTGATGGCGACGGGTGCCTCGGGCGGTACCTCGGCGACGAACAGCGTCGGTCCGGTCGCGGCGGTGAGCTGTCCGGAGCCGTGCCCGGTGTCGAAGTCGATCGCGTAGCCGAGATCGGTGAGGAACTTGGCGGTCGCGCCCCAGTTGTGGGTGCTGATGAAGACGGTGTCGATGCCCTGTGTGGACACGGTGTCACTCCTCGGATTCGGTATCGGGGGACCGGTCGGCGAGGTAGGCGGCCAACGCGTCCGCCGTGAGGGCGGACAGCGACTGCTCGGTCTCCAGGGCGCGCAGCTTGACCTGCTTGATGAGTGCGACCGGGAGGTACACGTTGAACTGCTTGACCTCGTCTCCCATGGCTAGCATGCTAGCAACCTAGTAAGGACTCGTCCAGGTTGCGTTTCCTCGGAGTCCGCCCGCCGCCCGCGCCGATCCTCGTAACCTGACGGCATGTTCGTGAATCTGGGCGTACGCGACTTCCTGGACCGCGCCGAGCTGGTCTACCCCGACCGCACCGGCATCGTCGACGAACCGGACCAGCCGGCACCGTCGTGGGGTGACACGACGTACGCGGAGATGGCGGCGCTGGCCCGCGGCCAGGCCGCGGCGCTCGACGCGCTGGGCGTCCCCGTCGGCGGGCGCGTGGCGATCGTGTCGCAGAACGCGGCCCGCCTCCTGACGTCCTTCTACGGCGTCTCCGGATGGGGCCGGATCCTGGTGCCGGTCAACTTCCGCCTCGCGGCCGCGGAAGTCGAGTACATCGTGGAGGATTCGGGCGCCGAGGTGCTGCTGCTCGACCCCGAGGTCGAGCACCTCGCCGACGCCGTCACCGCGAAACACGTGTTCGTCCTGGGGCGCGATGACGAGAAGATCTTCGGCCCGCGCGGCGCCGACGCGCAGCCGCGCCCGTGGGAGGGGGACGAGAACGCCACCGCCACCATCAACTACACGTCCGGTACCACCGCGCGCCCCAAGGGCGTGCAGCTCACGCACCGCAACCTGTGGCTCAACGCCACCGTGTTCGGCCTGCACGTCGCGCTCACCGACCGCGACGTCCTGCTGCACACCCTGCCCATGTTCCACGCCAACGGGTGGGGAATGCCGTTCGCCGCCACCGGGGTCGGGTCCAAGCACGTGGTGCTACGCAAGGTCGACGGTGCCGAGATCCTGCGGCGGGTGCGCGATCACGGCGTGACGATCATGTGCGCGGCGCCGGCGGTGGTGACCGCCGCGCTCGACGCGGCGGCCGACTGGGACGGCCCGATCCCCGGCAGCGGCACCGTCCGCGTGATCTGCGCCGGCGCGCCGCCGCCCACCCGCGTGATCCACCGGGTGCGGCACGAACTGGGCTGGGAGTTCATCCAGATCTACGGGCTCACCGAGACCTCGCCGCTGCTCACGGTCAACCGGGAGCGCGCGGAGTGGGCCGCGGACGACCCGATGGAGATCGCCCGCCGGCTGGGCCGGGCGGGGACGCCCGCGCTCGGTGTCGCGCTCCGGATCGACGAGGACGGCGAGATCCTCACCCGCACCAATCACGCGCTCACCGCGTACTGGAACAAGCCGGCGGAGACGGCGGCGGCGCTGGAGGGCGATTGGTTCCACACCGGCGACCGCGGCACGTTCGAGGGCGGCTACCTGACGATCGCCGACCGCAAGAAGGACGTGATCATCTCGGGCGGCGAGAACGTCACCTCGATCGAGGTCGAGGACGCACTCGGCCTGCACCCCGCCGTCCGCGAGGTCGCGGTGATCGGCATCCCCGATGAGAAGTGGGGCGAGCTGGTCACCGCGATCGTCGTCGCCGACGGGGTGACGGCCGAACAGCTCATCGCCCACACCCGCGAGCACCTCGCGGGCTACAAGTGCCCCAAGCGGATCGACTTCGTGGACGCGCTTCCCCGGACGGCCACGGGCAAGATCCAGAAGTTCGTGCTGCGCGCCCCGTTCTGGGACGCGTTGGAGCGCAAGGTCAACTGACGCACCCGCGGGCCGGCGTTCACGCGTGCCACGCGGGATCGCCGATGTTGTCGATCATCCGCTGGAGTGTGCGGATGGTGGTGATGAACTCCTCGTCGGTGACGCCGTCGCGGATCCGCGCGAGCGCTGCGCGGATGTCCGGCCACGTCTCCTCGCGACGCTTCCGGCCCGCGGGAGTCACGGTGAGCGCACCGTCGGTCTCGTCGAGCAGGCCGGTCGCCACGAGCGCGACCACGTCGGGGCGCAGCGCGTCGTCGGTGTCGACGAAACCCGAGTGGTACTCGACCACCTCGTCGACCGTCACCCCGCCGGGCCGGTCGGCGACGTAGTTGAGCGCCCACCACTGCGGTTGGGTCAGGCCGTGCCGTTCCAGGGTCGCGCGGATGTGGGTGACGGCCGAGCGGCCCGTCATGCTGGCCTAGTACCCGATGGGCTGGGCGAGGATTCGTTCGTCGCTGTAGGTCTCCATGGAGGCGACGCTACGTACTCAACAATGGTTGAGGTCAAGGGGGAATCCGGGGGTTCGTGCACCGGTGGACCCGCGGGGTGCGACGATGGGGGTGATATAGAACATGTTCTATCGCCCGGGAGGTCGCCTGTGTTCGAGTGGTCCGAGGAAGACGTGATGATGCGCGACGCGCTACGCGGGTTCATCGACAAGGAGGTGCGGCCGCACGTCGACGAGTTGGAATCGGGGGCGCTGCCGCCGTACGACATCACCCGCAAGATGCTCGCCACTTTCGGCGTGGATCAGCTGAACCGCGAGAACCTGGAGGCCGAACTGGCCGCCGAGGAGGCGGGGGAGAAGCCCAAGGGCGGCGGGTCCAGCACGCTCTCGTCCTCGATGTTCCTCATCCTCAACGTCGAGATGGCCGGCGTCAGCCTCGGCCTGATCGGCTCGATGGGTGTCAGCATGGGGCTCACCGTGTCCACCATCAAGTCCCGCGGCACCCTGGCGCAGAAGAAGCGGTGGCTGCCCGAACTGGTGACCATGGAGAAGGTCGGCGCCTGGGCCATCACCGAGCCGGACAGCGGCTCGGACGCGCTGGGCGGCATGAAGACGACGGTGCGCCGCGACGGCTCCGGCGGCTACATCCTCAAGGGGCAGAAGACCTTCATCACCAACGGCCCGCACGCCGACACGATCGTGGTCTTCGCCAAACTCGACGAGGGCGACGGTACGCCGATCCGCGACCGCAAGGTGCTGACCTTCGTGCTCGATACGGGCATGGAGGGGCTCACGCAGGGCAAGGCGTTCAAGAAGATGGGCATGATGAGCTCGCCCACGGGCGAGCTGTTCTTCGACGACGTCCACCTGACCCCGGACCGGTTGCTCGGCGAGACCGAGGAGACCCCGGGCGGCGGGGGCGCCTCCGCCAAGGCCGGCTTCACCGCCGAGCGGATCGGCATCGCCGCGCTCGCGCTCGGCATCATCAACGAGGCGCAGCGGCTGTCCATCGACTACGCGCGCTCGCGCACCCTGTGGGGGCAGGAGATCGGGAAGTTCCAGCTGATCCAGCTCAAGCTGGCCGAGATGGAGGTCGCCCGGATCAACGTACAGAACATGCTGTTCACGGCGATCGAGGCGTCCCGGGCGGGGAAACCGCCCTCGCTGGCGCAGGCCTCGGCCATGAAGCTGTACAGCTCGCGCGCGGCGACGGAGGTCGCGATGGAGGCGGTGCAGTTGTTCGGCGGCAACGGCTACATGGCCGAGTACCGCGTGGAGCAACTGGCCCGCGACGCGAAGTCGCTCATGATCTACGCCGGCAGCAACGAGATCCAGGTGACGCACGTCGCCAAGGGGCTGCTGCGCGGCGAGTGACGCGCCGTCGAACGCGACCGGCCGGCCCCGCACGGGGCCGGCCGGTGCCGTGTCGACGGTCCGTCAGGGGATGGTGATGACCTGACCGACGTTGATCAGGTCCGGGTTCGCGATGCCGTTGTGCTGCGCGATCTCGGTGTAGCGGTTCCCGTCGCCCAGGTACTGCTCGGCGATGGCCCAGAGTGTGTCGCCCGACTGCACGGTGTGCGTGCGGGGCGCGGGCGCCGGCGGGGCGGGCGGCGCCTCGGCGGGGGCCGGAGCAGGCTCCGGTGCCGCCTCGCGGGCCGGCGCCGGTGCGTCGGTCGCGGTGTTGGAGGCCCACTTGTCGGCGTCACCCGCGTAGACGACGAGGTTGCGATCGTCCTGGAGCACCACGCGGTCGGCGCCCGAGCCCTCGGTCCGCGTGGACCAGACGCCCTCACCCGCGCCGTTGTACAGAACGAAGTTGCCGTCGGTCTGGAAGTCGGCGCGCTCGACGCCCTTGCCGTCGGTGCCACTGGCCCACACCACGGTGCCGGCGCCCTCGGTCAGTACGAGGTTGCCATCGCTCTGCAGCGTCAGCGTGTAAGCACCGTTGAGGGAGTCGAGCGTCCCTCCCAGGCTCAGCTGATTGCCTGCGCGAAGCACGTCGGTCATGTGTATCCCCTTTTTGGGTTGTACTCGGTGTACAGCGGTCCACGCGGGAGCGTGCCCGGATAGAGAATAGCGATTTCGGGTGTCTTGTCAGGGGTTGGGAATCATGCAGTCGTTGAATTCGTTGAAACGGATATGGCGACCATGGAAATGACAGCAGAAAAGTTCGATCAGACCGTCACGGGCAACGACATCGTGCTCATCGACTTCTGGGCCTCCTGGTGCGGGCCCTGCAAGGCGTTCGCGCCGACCTTTGAGAAGGCATCCGAAGGGCATCCGGATGTGGTGTTCGCCAAGGTCGACACCGAGGCCGAGCAGAGCCTCGCGGCTGCCGCCAACATCCGCTCCATCCCCACCCTGATGGTGTTCAAGAAGGGCAACCTGGTCTACAACGAGGCCGGTGCGCTCCCGCCCGCGGCGCTCGAGGACCTCATCTCCCAGGCCAAGGAGCTCGACATCGAGCCGGCCGACTTCAGCGGCGCGGCCGAGGGCGAGTCGCAGGGCTGATCGCCCCCGACAGGCGCCGCCGGAGATCCCACGGCGCCGCCGCGAACGCCGCAGTCATCGCCGCGGCGGTCGCGGCCGGTCCGGAGCGTGCGGACAGGAATGCCCGCACGTGCCGGTCCGGGAGGCCGAAGAACACCTCGAAGAACGCCCGCTGCTCGCGCGCCGACATGCCGAGCAGGGCGCGCAGCGCCGCGGACCGCAGGCGGTGCGCGGCGACCCCGGACGCGGTCACGGGTCCCCGGCCCGCCGCGAACGCGGCCGATGCGTCGTCGGCGAACGCCAGCGACGCGGCCACCGAGTAGCCCGTCGCCGGGTGCAGGCTCGTGCCTCGCACGCCTACCCCGCACCACCGGTGTCCGCGCCGCGGACCGTCGGTCAGCAGCGGGAAGTCGACGCGCTCGTACACCTCGCCCGCCGACACCCCGCGGACTGCCAGCCGCCTGCGCAGCCGGGACTCCAATTCGTCGACGGTGAGCGCGGGCGCGCCGGCGAGGCACGTCTCCTCCAGGAGGACGGAGTCCGCGGTCACCCGCACCGCATACAGGAACGACGCGGCCTCGTCCTCGCCGACGCCCGGCGCCGGCCGCCAGTCCATCCACAGCTCGTCGTGGGCCCCCGCGGCGACGAGCACCCCCGCCGCCGTCTGCCGAGGTACGCGCGGATCCGCCGACGGTGCCGGGCCGCGCGCGTCCACGACGAAGGCCCCGGGGTGGTCCCGGAGGGCTGCGTCGCGGTCCGCGGCCGCGGACCGCACCTCCACGCCGCCCAGGGTGAGCGCGTCCTGCAGCCGGTCGACGTCGAGCACCGCGTACTCGCGGCCGAGCCGGAACCGGGCACCCGCGACGACCTCGGGGAAGGATCGGGCCGCGACCACGCCGGGCGGGAGCCATCCGGGAAGTTCGTCCGCCCAGAGGCCGAACGTGCGCCGCCACCGCCGGTCCGGCGCCGGATCGAAGGCCAGTACCGTCATCCCCGCGGACGCCGCCCGATGGGCGGTGGCGCGGCCCGCGGGCCCCAGGCCGAGCACGACCAGATCGGGGCCGCTCACAGTGCGGTCCCCAGCAGGGCGAGCTGCGTGCGGTTGGTGCAGTCCAGACGAGTCATGAGTCCCGAGACGTAGCCCTTCACCGTCGATTCCGCGAGGATCAGGCGCCGCGCGATCTCCGCGTTCGTCGCGCCCGTCGCCAGCTCGCGGAGAACGTCGCGCTCCCGCTCAGCGAGGGCGTCGAGGCGCGGATCCTGTTTCTGCGCACCGTCGCCCGCGAGTCGCACCAAACGGCTCAACGCGTCGGGGGAGAGCAGCGAGCCTCCCGTCGCGGCCGTCCGGACCGCGGCGACGACCAAGTCGGGTGCGGCGGTCTTCAGCACGAAACCCGCTGCGCCCGCGGCCAGCCCGTCCACGAGCACGGCATCGGTGTCCAGGGTGGTGATCAGCACGACGGCCACCGGGCGGGGAAGCGACCGCAGTGATCGCGTCGCGACGATGCCGTCCACGCCGGGCATCCGGACGTCCACCAGCGCGACGTCGGGGGACCGGGCGATCGCCGCCTCGACGGCCGCGGCGCCGTCCGCCGCGGTGGCCACCACCGCCAGGTCCTCCGCCTCGTCCAGCACCGAGCGCAGATACTCGCGCACGATCGGATCGTCGTCGGCCACGAGCACGCGCACCGTCATCGGCCCGCCTCCGTGCGGAAGTCCGCGACGAGGGCCCAGCCCCCGTCCACCGAGCGCCCGTGCCGCAGCGTTCCGCCCACCAGGGCGGTGCGCGCCGCTAGGCCTGTCAGCCCGGTCCCGCTGCCCGTGTCCGCGAGCGAGGCGTCCGGGTGTGCGGCCGGATTGCTCACCTCGACGGAGTGGTCGCTCACCTGGACCGTCACCGGCGCGCCCGCGGCGTGCTTGCGCGCGTTGGTCAACCCCTCTTCCACCACGCGGGTGAGGCAGTCGGCCGTCGCCCGGGGCAGAGCCGTGCCCACCCCGCCGGAGAGGGAGACCTGCTGGCCGGCGTCACGGGCGCGGATCACCATCTCCCGCACGGCGTGGTCCACGTCGCCGGGCGGGGTCGACCCGTCCGCGGCGAGCGACTCCCGCGGCGCCTCCGCGGTCCGCAGCCCCACCACGACCCGCCGCAGATCGCCCAGCGCCGCCTGTGCGTCCGCCTCGATGCCGGGCGCTCCGGCGTCGCGGGCGGCGATCACGATGCGGGTGAGGCGTGCGGTCGCGAGGTCGTGCAGCTGCGCCGCCAGTTCCAGCCGTTCGTCGGCGCGGGCCTGCCGCTCCGCCAACGCCTTCCGCTCCCGGTGCGCTGCGCGTAACCGCATCCACAGCCCGAACGTGCTGCCGCCCAACACCGGTGACAGCGCGCCGAGCGCCCCGAGAACGGACTGCGCCGACGCGGCGGTGGCGACGGCGAACACCGCGAACGGCACGAAGGCCACGACGACCTCGCGGCGGTCCGCGGCCGTCTGCGCGGCCGCCGCCGCGACGAGCGATACCGCGACCGCCACCCAGATCGTCGCGCCCGCTTCTGTGGCCTCCGCCCACGGCCCGAGCACCAGGAAGCATGCGCAGGCCGCGACGGCGGGCGCGGCGTAGACGGGCCGGGTCACGCCGACCGCGAGGGAACCCAGCGCCATCGCCGCCGCGCCCGACCACAGGCCGGCGCCGCGCAGGTCCGGGAACAGCGCCACGACGAACGCGAGCGTCCCGGCCGCGGTCACCGCGAGCAGGGCCGCGAGCATCGCGGAGTGCGGGGCGCGGGGGAGCGGTCGACGGGGCATGGATTCATCGTAGGGAGCCGGACCGTCGCCCCGACACCTCCTTTCGTCGGTGCTCGCACCGACCGACGGCCCTACCGGCGGGGCCGCGTCGGCCGTGACGCTGAACCGCATGAGACCTCCCGCCGTCGCCCGAATTCCGCTCGCCCTCGTCACCGGGCTCGTTTTCGCGGTCATGCTCATCGGCAGCCGCAACTACGGGTACTTCTTCGACGAGGCCTATTTCGTGGTCGCCGGCCGCGACCACCCGGCCGCCGGATACTTCGACCAGCCGCCGCTGGTCCCCCTGCTGGCCGGCGCACTCGATCGGCTGGCCCACGGGAACCTCGTGGTGCTCCGCCTGCCCGCGACGATCGCGGTCGCCGGCATCACCCTGCTCGGCGGCCTCATCGCGCGCGAGCTCGGTGGGCGCGCCTGGGCGCAGGTGTTCGCCGCCGCTGCGGTGGCGATGTCCCTGGTCAGTGCCGTCGGGCACTGGCTAGCGACCTATGCGCTCGACCCGCTCTGGTGGACGCTCATCGTCTACCTCCTCGTGCGCTGGACCCGCACCCGTCGCGACGGGCTGCTCTTCGCGGCGGGTGTCGTCACCGCGCTGTCGCTGCTCACCAAGTTCCTCGTGCCGGCGCTGTGGATCGGGGTCGCGCTGGGCGCGCTCGCGTGCGGACCGCGTCGCCTGCTGGCCCGCCCGGCGCTCTGGGGTGGTGCCGCCGTCGCGCTCGCCGCGACGAGCCCCACCCTGTGGTGGCAGGCCCGGCACGACTGGGCGTACGCGAACATGGCTGCCGTCGTCCGCGCGGAATGGCCAGGGGGTGCGGGCTTCGCGCTGGTCGGTGTGTTCGGCGCGGGCCTGCTGATCGGGGTGCCCCTGCTCCTCGCCGGGGTCGTGTCGCTGCTCCGTTCCGACCACGTGCGGCCGTACCGGTACCTGGGTGTCGCGCTGCTGCTCGTGGTCGCCGCGATCGTCGCCGCGCACGGGCGCGCCTACTACCTCGCCTCCGTGTACGCGTTGCCGATGGCCGCGGGAGCCGTCGCCTTCGAACGATGGGCGCTGGCGCGCCCCGGCCGCGGCCGGAGCATCGCGCACGCGGTGATGGCGTCCGCGACGGTCGCGTCCGCGGTCAGCTGGGTGGCCGCTTCGCCCGTGTGGAGCCCGGCCGTCGCGGAGCGGATCGGCACGCCGCCGCTGCGCGAACCCGCGACCACCCTGATCGAGGGCGAGACACTGCTGAAGCGCCTGTCCGACGAGGTGACGGCCGCCTACCGCAGCCTGCCGCACGCGGAGCGGGACGGCCTCGCCGTCGTCGCCGAGAGCTACCCGTTCGCCGCCGCTGTCGACTTCCACGGCCGCGACGACGGGCTTCCCCGCGCCTACAGCGGCCACCGCGCCTACCACTACTTCGGCCCGCCGCCGGAGGATGCCCGATCCGTCCTGTGGCTGGGCGACCCGAGCCCCGTGCTCGACCGGGCGTTCGCGCACCGTCGGGCGGTGCGGGCACCCGGCCAGGCACCCGACACGTCGATCCAGCTGTACACCGGGCGCACCGTCGGCTGGCCCGTGCTGTGGGAGCGGCTGCGCGCGCAGTGACGCCGTCGCGCGGAGGTCAGTAGGGTGACGGGCGTGATTCTCGCGAGCATCCCCAGCCCGCCGCAGGGCGTCTGGCACCTCGGCCCGGTCCCGATCCGGGCCTACGCGCTGTGCATCATCATCGGCATCATCGTCGCCTGCTGGTGGGGCGACCGCCGCTGGGTGGCGCGCCGCGGTAGGTCCGGCCAGGTGATCGACGTGGCCGTGTGGGCCGTGCCGTTCGGCCTCATCGGCGGTCGGCTCTACCACGTGATGACCGACTTCAGCACCTACTTCGGGCCCAACGGCCGCGGCATCGGCGCCGTGTTCCGAATCTGGGACGGCGGCCTCGGCATCTGGGGCGCGGTGGCGCTCGGCGGCGTCGGAGCATGGCTCGGCTGCCGGCAGATGGGCATCAAGATCGGCCCGTTCGGCGACGCGATCGCGCCCGCGATCATCGTCGCCCAGGCGATCGGCCGGCTCGGCAACTGGTTCAACCAGGAGCTGTACGGCGCGCCCACCGACCTGCCGTGGGGCCTGCAGATCTTCGAGCGGGTCAACGACGTGGGCCAGCGCGGGCCCGACGTGCTGGACGGGCGCAGCGACGGCGTGGTGCTCGCCGTCGTGCAGCCCACGTTCCTCTACGAGCTGGTGTGGAACCTGCTCGTCGCGGCGTTCCTGGTGATCGTCGACCGGCGCTTCCGGATCGGGCACGGGCGCCTGTTCGCCCTGTACGTGGCCGGGTACTGCCTGGGCCGCTTCTTCATCGAGCTGATGCGCGACGACCACGCGACGATGATCCTCGGCGTCCGGATCAACGTGTTCACCGCGGCCATCGTGTTCGCGCTCGCCGTCGCGTACTTCCTCAAGGCCCCCAGGGGACGGGAGGACACCGTCTTCACCCGGGAACAGGAACCGTCGAACCGGGGCGGGGCCGACGCCGCGGTCACCCCGGACGAGACCCGGGACGAGACCCCGGGTGACGCCGCGGAGTCCTCCGAGGACGATGCGGAGAGTGTGCAACCGGTGAACGCCGAGCGGACTGATACCGACGGGTTGACCGGTGAACCTGTCGAGCGGAAATCGGAGGACTAACGTGTCCCTGGTGACTCGTCGAACCAAGATCGTCTGCACACTGGGCCCCGCCGTCGCCACCGACGAGAAGGTCCTCGCTCTGGTGGAGGAGGGGATGGATGTCGCGCGGCTGAACTTCAGCCACGGCGAACACTCCGACCACCAGGTGAACTACGACCGCGTGCGCGCGGCGTCGGACAAGACCGGCCGCGCGGTCGGGATCCTGGCGGATCTGCAGGGCCCGAAGATCCGGCTGGGCCGGTTCGCCGGCGACGGCCGCACGGTGTGGGAGGCCGGGGAGACGGTGCGGATCACCGTCGAGGACGTGGTCGGCACCCACGATCGGGTCTCGACCACGTACAAGGAGCTGGCCAAGGATGCGCAGCCGGGCGATCGGCTGCTGGTCGACGACGGCAACATCGGGCTGCGGGTGACCGCGGTCGACGGTAACGACGTGGTGTGCGAGGTCACCGAGGGCGGCCCGGTCTCCAACAACAAGGGTGTGTCCCTGCCGGGGATGAACGTGTCGGTTCCGGCGCTGTCGGACAAGGACATCGAGGACCTGGAGTTCGCGCTGCAGCTGGGCGTGGATTTCATCGCGCTGTCGTTCGTGCGCTCGCCCGCCGACATCGAGCGGGTGCACGCGGTGATGGACCGGGTGGAGCGCCGGGTGCCGGTGATCGCGAAGCTGGAGAAGCCGGAGGCGATCGACAACCTCGAGGCCGTGATCCTCGCGTTCGACGCGGTGATGGTCGCGCGCGGCGACCTCGGTGTGGAGCTGCCCCTCGAGGAGGTGCCGCTGGTGCAGAAGCGGGCCATCCAGATCGCCCGCGAGAACGCCAAGCCCGTCATCGTCGCCACGCAGATGCTGGAGTCGATGATCGAGAACAGCCGGCCCACCCGCGCGGAGGCCTCCGACGTCGCCAACGCCGTCCTCGACGGCGCCGACGCCGTGATGCTCTCCGGCGAGGTGTCCGTCGGCAAGTACCCGATCGAGACCGTCCGCACCATGGCGAAGATCGTCGAGGCTGTCGAGGAGGGCGGCCCGTCGGTGCCGCCGCTCAACCACGTGCCCCGCACCAAGCGCGGCATCATCTCCTACGCGGCCCGCGACATCGGCGAGCGGCTCAACGCCAAGGCGCTGGTCGCGTTCACCCAGTCGGGCGACACCGTGCGCCGCCTGGCGCGGCTGCACACCCGGCTCCCGCTGCTGGCGTTCACCCCGCTGCCCGAGGTCCGCAGCCAGCTCGCGCTGTCCTGGGGCACCGAGACGTTCCTGGTGGACGGTGCCGACGACACCGACGCCATGATCCGCCAGGTGGACATCTCCCTGGAGGGCATCGGCCGGTACGCCAAGGGCGACCAGGTGGTCATCGTGGCCGGCGCGCCTCCCGGCACCGTCGGCTCCACCAACCTGATCCAGGTGCACCGGATCGGGGAGGAAGACCACTAGGAGCGCGAACCAGTACGCTCGTCGTCATGACGGACACTCTCACCGACTTCGACGGGTTCCTGAGCACCCTGGACCTCGCGGACGCCGGCGACGACACCTTCCTCGGGCGGCATCCGGCGAAGGTGGCGGCCCGCACGTTCGGCGGCCAGATCCTGTCGCAGGCGATCGTCGCCTCGGGCAACACCGTTCCGGGATCGCGGGAGTCGCTGTTCCTGCACGCCGCGCACACGCATTTCATCAACGGCGGTGACGTGGCTCGGGACCTGGAGTTCAAGGTCACGCGGCTGCGGGACACGCGCAACGTCGCGAACCGGACGGTGTCCGTGGAGCAGGACGGCACCGTGCTGGCCCTCATGCAACTGGCGTACCAGACCGACGGCCGCAACCCCCTCGTGCACGGGGATCCGGCGCCCTCGGTGCCGGATCCCGAGGGGCTGCCGGACATCCAGGACACGCTCCGGGGGTACGAGGACGTCGTGACGATGTTCGTCGAGGCGCCGCAGCCGATGGACATGCGGTTCACGAACGACCCCGCGTGGATCGCCAAGGGCAAGGGACTGATCCAGGAGGACAACCGGGTCTGGATCCGCGCCGCCGGCGACCTGCCGGACGATCAGGTGATCCACGACGCGGCGCTGGCGTACGCCTCGGACACCACGATCCTCGACTCGATCATCACCCGGCACGGCCTGTCCTGGGGCTACGACCGGATCATGGCGGTCACCCTGAACCAGTCGCTCTGGTACCACCGGCGGGTCCGGTTCGACGAGTACAACCTGTACGCCTCGCATTCGACGGTGGCCGACGGCGGCCGGGGGATGTCGAACGGTCAGTTCTTCGACAGGTCCGGAGCCCTCGTGGCCAGCACGACCCAGGAGGGCGTGCTCAAGTACTTCCCGGCAAGGAGCGCGAAATGAGCACACCGGCCACGCAGGACCAGCCGATCCCGTCCGTGCCCGACGGGACGCCCGGCCGCGACTGGCGCGCCGAGCTCCCCGCGCCGCTGCCGCCCGGCGCGCAGCAGCCGTGGCGCAAGGGCGGCCCGGGCAAGCGCACCTGGGTCATCGTGATCACGGTCGCCGCGTGCGTGCTCATGGCCGTCGCCGCGATCGTCGCGGTGTCCGTGGGAACCTCGAAGACGGCCTTCGTCACGAAGGGTGTGGTGGTGCTCAATCCGACGCAGTTCCAGGCGGGCGAGACCGCGTGCACGGGCGCGGAGGGGGCGGCGAGCGTGCGGAAGGGCGCAAAGGTCACCTTCCGCAGCGGCTCCGGGGAGTTCGACGCCACCCTCGACGAGGGCGTCCTGCGCTCCGGGCGGTGCCAGTTCCCGTTCGAGGTGACGAGCCTGTCGGGTGACCCGAGCACCACCTACAACGTGACAATCGACGACGTCCAGGGCACCCCGGTGAGCGGCGAGGAGATCACCGCCGCCGGACCGCTGATCGTCTACGTCGCCCCGCGCGGCTGACCATTCCGGCCCCCGCAATGCAGGGCCGCGCACCCGCGACGCGGTTGGGCGCCCGGCAGATCACCGAGGCCGCGGCGCTCGCCGACGTGGCCGCCGCGCTGGTCCTGATCTCGCAGATCTTCCCCATGCTGATGGGGGTTGCGTTCGCGGCGTGCCTGCCGTTCGGCGTGATCGGGCTCCGGCACACCTTCCGCACCTGCGCGCTGGCACTGGTCGTCGGCGCGTCCATGGCGTTCCTGCTGGGCGGCACGGCGCCGGTGACGCTGACCATCGAGTCCGGCCTGGTGGGGTTGCTGCTGGGCGCGTCCATCCGGCGCGGCTGGTCCACTCGGCGTCTGGTGCTGAACGCGCTTCCGCTGCTGGCGATCCCGTCGTCGGCGTTCGCGGTGCTGCTGCTCATCGTGTTCCCCGGCTTCCGGGAGCTCATCTTCACGTTCACCGCCGCGACCGTGACGGGCTTCGCCCGTCTCCTGACCGGCATCCAGCTCGGATTCCTCGGGCGGGCGATGGTCGCCGTCTGGGACTTCGCCCTCCGGTGGTGGCCGATCACGGTGCCGCTGGTGCTGATCGTCGCGGTGCTGTCCGTCGTGTGGCTGGCCCGGGTCGCGTTCGGCGCGCTGCTGCGCCGCGCCGACGAGGTGCTGCCCCGGTCCACCGGTAGCCTCGCGGACCTCGTGCACGACGATGCCGCCCCCGCCGGCCCGGTGCCGCTCCGGCTGCGCGACGTCACCGTGCGCTACGGCGATAGGACGGCGCTCGACGTGCCCGAGTTCGCGGTCCGCGCGGGGGAGTTCGTCGCCGTCACGGGCCGCAACGGGACGGGTAAGTCGACGCTGACCCGCGTCCTCGCGGGAGCGGAACCGTCGACGGGGGTCGTCGACCGGCCGGGCGGTCCGGGCCTGGGCGAACCCGGCGGGACCGCGATCGTGTTCCAGCGTCCCGAATCCCAGGTGCTGGGGATCCGCGTCGCCGATGACGTGCGGTTCGGGCGTGCGCTCGCCCAGGACGCCGACGTGGGCGCCGTACTGGAGCGGGTGGGGCTGGGTGAGCTCGCGGACCGCGAGACCTCGACCCTCTCCGGGGGCCAGCTGCAGCGGCTCGCCGTCGCGGCCGCTCTCGCCCGGGAGCCGGCGTTGCTCATCAGCGACGAGGCGACCGCGATGCTCGACGGTGGCGGCCGGGCCGCCGCGCTCGACGTGATGCGCGGCGTGGCCGCGAACGGCACCGCGGTGGTGCACGTGACGCATCACGAGACCGAGGCCGCCGCGGCGGATCGCGAGGTGCGCCTCGGACCGCCGCGGCGCAGCGCCGGCGCCCTCGCCCCCGGGACGGGGAGCACGGCGGCGCCGTCGGAGCGCGGCCGGATCGAGCTGCACGGAGTGACCCTGATCCGGGACGCCGGAACCCCGTGGGACCGGCCGGTTCTCACCGACCTCGACCTCACCGTGCCCGGCGGCACGGCACTCGCCATCACCGGCGACAACGGGGCGGGGAAGTCCACCCTCGCGTGGGTGATCGCGGGACTCCTCACGCCCACGGCGGGCACCGTCACGGTCGACGGGGAACCGGTGGTCAACGGCCGCGGCCGCGTGGTCATCGGCGTGCAGCACTCCCGCCTGCAGGTACTGCGGGACACCGTCGAAGACGATGTGGAGGACGCCTCCGGCGCCGATGCCGCGGGCGTCCGCGCCGCCCTCGACCTGGTGGGGCTCGCGCCGGACGAGTTCGCGCACCGTCGGGCGGACGAACTCTCGGGCGGCGAGCAGCGGCGGGTCGTGCTCGCCGGGCTGCTGGCCTCGAAACCCCGCGTCCTGGTGCTCGACGAGCCGCTCGCAGGGCTCGACGACGAGGCGACCGTCCGGATGACGGAAGCACTGTCGGCCGCCAAGGCGGCCGGGACCACGCTGGTGATCGTCACCCACGATCTCGCGCCCCTCACGGGCGTGACCGACCGCGTGCTGGACGTGACGCAGTCCGGCGCACAGCCCGATCCGGGCCGGAAGCGCCCGGGTCGGCCGTCGTTCGGCGACGTGGTGGGGCGGCCGCTGCCGGACGCGGGCGCCGCCCGCCGGGTGTGGGTGGGCACCAAGCTGGCGGTCCTGGTCGCGATGGGCGTCGTGATGGGGGTCCGCACCGACTGGTGGAACATCGGTGCCTCCGCGCTGATCCTGTTCTGCTGGTTCCTGTTGGCCGGGGCGCCCTGGCGGGCCCTCCCGAAGATGCCGCGGATGTTCATCGTGTTCGGACTGATCAGCCTGGCGCTCACCGCGATCGGCGCGGGGGACACCATGGTGCATCCGTTCGGATTCGCGATCAGCCTCTCGGGCATCGACGTGATGCTCCGGTCCCTCGCGGCGCTCCTGGTGTCGCTGTTCGCGGCGTTGCTGTTCTGTTGGACCACGCCGCTCGGCGACGTGCCGGGATTCCTGCAGACCTGCCTGGACCGGCTGGGCACCGTAGGACGCCGCGGCGTCGCGTTCGCGTCCGCGCTGGCGCTGGCGATCCGGCTCGGTCCGCTCGCGATGGCGGAGGTCCGCACGATGTGGGGCCTAGCCCGGCAGCGCAGGCCGTTGCGCGGCAACGGCCGGCCGCGCGGGCTGACCATCGAGGCGATGCTGGAGCTGCTGCTCATCGCGACGGTCCAGTCCTGCCGGCGCGCCGCCGAGCTGGCCGACGCGATCACCTCACGCGGCGGCCTGGGCGCGGTGGCGCAGCCGGACCGGGGCCCCGGCAGGCTCGACGGTGCGGTGCTCACCGGGGTGATCGTGGTGCTGATCGCCGGGTACGCGCTCGGCGGCGTGTACCCGGGGATGGTGCCGTAGCCGGTGCCGAGCGCGGCGCACCCCGCCGCGACGTGGTGAACTGGTGCGGTGACCACCACCGTTCCCACCCGCCGGAGCTGGCAGCCCGCCGTGACGTACGGCCTCATCGCCGTGAACCTGATCGCCTTCGCGTTCAGCGCCAAGGCCTCCGGCAGCATCCAGGGCAACATGGCCGCTCTCGACGTGCAGAACCTGGCGCTGTCCGAGCGGAACACCGCGAACGGCTGGTGGTGGACGGCCGTGACTTCGGGATTCCTGCACTTCGGCCTGATCCACCTGCTGGTGAACATGTACTCGCTGTACATCCTCGGCAGCAGCGTGGAGCAGTTCCTGGGGCGCGCGCGGTACGGCGCGATCTACGCGGTGGCCCTGCTGGGCGGCAGCGCCTCCGTGTTGTGGTTCGGGCTGGAGAACACGATCACCGTGGGAGCCTCGGGCGCCATCTTCGGCCTGCTCGGCGCCGAACTGGTGCTGGTGCTGCGGATGAAGATGAACCCCACGTCGCTGCTCATCGTGATCGGCGCCAACGTGTTCATGTCGATCACCGTGCCGGGGATCTCCCTGCTGGGTCACCTGGGCGGCTTCGTGGCCGGCGCGGCGGTGGCGGCGGCGATGGTCTACGTGCCGGAGCTGATCCCGCAGGAGCAGCGGACCCGGAAGAAGATCGAGAGCGTCGGCTGGGCGTGCACCGCGCTCGTCGCGGCCGTGGTGATCGCCCTCGTCGCGGTCAGGTTCGCGACGTACCCCGACCCGCAGGTGTACCGGTACCGCTGACCGTCGCCGGCGTGGACTACGTGGACCGCGCGGGCGGCGTGCGGGATCCCGTCACCGTCCGTGCCGATTGAGCTCCCGCAGACGCGCGTTGTACGCGGCCAGTGCGGCCTCGTCGTCGTCGACGTCCCCGTCGGCGTCCTCCTCGTCGCCGACCAGCGTGCTGCGGCGCGCGGAGTCCAGCCACGTACCCATGCCGCCGCCGCGCTTGCCGGTGGCCTCCGCCGTGATCCATTGGAACGCGACCACGAGGAGCAGCAGCATCATCAGCCCGTCGCCGCCGAACCACATGATCGCGCCCGCGGCGTTCTGGTCCTCGAGCCCCGTCGGGCCCCAACCCCCGCGGGACAGGGCGTAACCGGGCGCGAGTTCGCTGGTGGTCATCATCAGCGTGACGCCGACCAGCGTGTCCGGGCCCATGGCGAGCAGGAACGAGGCGAACCGCAGCGGGTGAGAGAGCCGGGTGGGGCCGCACAGCTCATCGCCGACCAGGGGCAGCATGAAGATCCAGCCGGCCACGAGGTACCCGGTGTACTCGAGGTTCTTCAGCCACGGGTTCTCGATGGCCAGATCCTGGAATCCCGTGAGGTGCGTGCCGATCAGCACGAACGCGTACAGCGGTAGCCCGACGACCGGCGAGGTGCACACGCGCAGCACGGGGTTGGCGAGTACCGCGCGGACGCGGCGGTCGCCGGTCTCCCCGGTCGCGGTGGCGAGCAACCGGATCGGCTGGGCGAGGACCAGGAACAGCGGGACCACCGTGATGAGGATCAGGTGGACCACCATGTGGGCCCAGAACAGGTGCTTCGACAGCTCACCCATCACGGTGTTCACGGAGAACACGACGAGCAGCATCGCGACGAACCACGACACGGTGCGCAACACGGGCCAGGCCGAGCCCGCGTTGCGGGACCGGACGACGCCGAGCACGTACAGTCCTGTAGCGACGGCCATGACCGCCCAGACGACGGGGGTCGATACCCAGGTCTCGAGTACTGAAGGCGGTTCCGCCGCCACGGAAGAGGGATGCATCGAAGCCCGTTGTACCACCCCTGGCAAACTAATCCAACCGGCGTGTAACAAAGCAGGGTGGAGGATCGATGTAGAGACGAACGTCCATGTCAGCCAGTCCTCGGGCCCACCCCCGGGGCTAGATCTCACGGAGTAGCGATGCCGAAGGTTCCCGAGCCCACGCCCCAAGAGGTCCGCGACTTCCTCAGCCCGATCTCGCACTGGTCGCACCTCAAGGCCAACGCGGAGGAGCAGTACCGCAAGACCATCCTCGCCGCGTACGCGGCGCGTATCCCGATCGTGCACATCGCGCGCTACACGGGGACGTCGCCGCAGGCGGTGAAGAAGGTGATCGACCGCCAGAACGACAAGGCGGCCGACGGCGCACCTGCCTTCCCCAACACCCCGCGCACCGGCTACTACCGGGGGCAGCCGATGCCTCCGCGATCCGCCCGCGCGGTCTAGACCCGGCGGTCCCCTGAGGGCCCGGCCGTCAGGCCCGGTCCGAGGGGGTGCCCAGGGTGTCGATCACCAAGTGCGCCACCGTGCGCATGTCGGTGCGACGGTCCATCGCCGTGCGCTGAATCCAGCGGAAGGCCTCGGGTTCCGTCACCCTGTGCTTCTCCATGAGGAGGGCCTTGGCCCGGTCGACGAGCTTGCGCGTCTCGAGCTGCTCGGACAGGGACGTGACTTCGCGTTCGAGCGCGGCGAGCTCCGCGAACCGGCTGATGGCGATCTCGATCGCGGGAATCAGATCGGCCTTGGTGAACGGTTTCACCAGGTACGCCATCGCGCCCGCCTCGCGGGCCTTCTCGACGAACTCCCGCTGGCCGAACGCGGTCAGCATCACCACCGGCGCGATGCGCTCACGCGCGATGTCCTGCGCTGCGTCCAGCCCGTTCCGCACGGGCATCTTGACGTCCATGATCACCAGGTCGGGCTCCAGTTCGCGAGCCTGGTCGACGGCCACCTGGCCGTTCTCGGCCTCGCCGACCACGTCGTAGCCCTCCTCGCGGAGCATCTCCGCGAGGTCGAGCCGGATGATCGCCTCGTCCTCGGCGACGAGCACCCGGCGTGCGCGCTCGTTGTCGTTGGCCATCGCGGTTCCCTTCGCTGGTGTGAGCGTGGCTCAGGGTACCGGTCGGGGGTCGGGGCGCCGGTGCGCGCGGGGTAGCGTGACCGTATGAGCGTATTGAGTCTGACTCAGTTGCGTGAGCGCGCGGAAACGCTGTGGGACCTCACGCTGGGCGGCGGGATCCGGCCCGCGGAGCGCACGCCGCACGTCGTGGTGGCCGAAGGCGAGCATCGCACCCTGCGCCGGTTCACCGACGAGGCGGCGCGCGCGGCCGCGACAGTTCCCGGTGCGGCGCCGGTGCTGCTGATCCCGCCGATCGCGGCGCCCGCGACCTGCTACGACCTGTCGCCCGAGTACTCCGTGGTCAAGCACCTCGCCGACACCGGCCGGGTGCCCTACGTCGTGGACTTCGGGGAGATGGGCTACGCCGACCGGCACCTGGGGTTCGAGGACTTCGCCGTCGACATCATCCCGCAGGCCATCGCGCGGACCCTGGAGGACTTCTGGGGCGGCGAGGTGCCCGACGGTGCGCGGGTGGACCTGTTCGGCTGGAGCCTCGGCGGGGTGATGACGTTCCTCACCGCGGGGGCGTCCGCGCTGCCGATCCGCTCCATCGTCGCCGTCGCGTCGTCGCTGGACTACGCCGCGCAGCCGCCGTATCCGATCGTCCGGGCGCTCACCAAGCCGGTGGGCGGCTTCGGTCCGGCAGCGCTGATCGGGCTCATCGGCGGCGTCCCCGCCCCCGTGGTGCGGGTGGTCTACCGCGCCACGTCGTGGGACCGGGAGCTCAAGAAACCCAAGTTCGTCCTGGAGAACCTGGGGGACCGGGAGAAGCTCGCCCGCATGGAGGTGATCGACCGGTTCCAGCGCACGTTCCCGGGCTACCCGGGCCGGTTGGCCGGGCAGCTGTGGGAGCGGCTCGCGTACCGCGGCGAGCTCGGCGCCGGCGAGGTGCACCTGGGGGAGTACGTCTCGGACATGCGCTCGATCGACGTGCCCATCCAGCTGTTCGGCTCTCACCGGGACGCGTTGTGCGCGTGGGACACCGCGCACTACGGACTGGAGCTCTTCACCGGCTCGCCACGGGTCGAGTTCGCGACCGTCGAGTCCAGTCACCTCGGCCTGCTCGCGGGCCCCGACGCCGTCCGCGAGACCTGGCCGGTGATCGACGCGTTCCTCGCGTCCGTGGACGCCGAGGCGGGCGCGGCGAACTGACCGGGTAAACTTGCGCGGCTGGCACTCGCGACACCGATCGCGGGCCGGCCGGACGCCCCCGTAGCCCAATTGGCAGAGGCAACGGATTCAAAACCCGTCCAGTGTGAGTTCGAGTCTCACCGGGGGCACCACCACGCGTTGACCGCGCTGCAATACGCGTATCGACTACCGCCTTGCCCACGTTGATTCTCGTTGGCGAATAGTCGATTTCAGTACGGCGATAGCCTCGGGTTGGCTTTGTCATACCCGACGTGTCGGATGGTGGGTTCGGCGATTGCACAGGGTATGGTCAGCCTCGATCGGCTCCGTCGAGCAGCGAGCGGACCCTACACGCCAGAGGTCTGGGGGAATCTGTGCGCCGACATTGGTCCGGTCACCGGCTACCGAGGATTCCGGGCGGCACCAGGCTGGCTGGAGATCTCGAAATCCTGACGTCCCGCCCCGCCGCCGCGCGGGCGCTCAACTGGGTGCGCGACGAGCGGCCGGACATGGTGGAGATGCGGCTGGGGACCCGTCGCGTCACCCTGGTGCCCGGCGCGCGGCTGGCAGGCGAGCTCTGCGACCCGAAGCGGTTTACCAAGGCCCTCGCCCCGGGGATGGTGGAACTGCGGCAGTACGCGGGCGACGGGCTGTTCACCGCCTACTCCGACGAACCCAACTGGCAGCTCGCCCACGACATCCTCATGCCCGCGTTCAGCAAGCGCGCGATGATCGACTACCACGACATCATGGTCGGCGCCGTGGAGCAGCTGTGCGACCGGTGGCAGTCGTCCGACGGCCCCGTCGACGTCACGCACGACACGGCCAAGCTGACGCTGGAGACCATCGGTCGCGCGGCGTTCAGTTACGAGTTCGGTTCCTTCGACTCCGACGAGCGGCACCCCATGGTCGCGGCCCTACTGCGCGCCCTCTACACCTCGGGGCAGAAGACCAAGCTCGGTTCGGTGCCCGGCGGGCGTGTCCTCGGCCCTTGGTACGACCTGCGCAACCGCGAGCACCAGCGCTACGCCGATGACTTGCTCGACGAGCTAATCGGCCGGCGCGACGGGCTCGGCGCGGCGGAGGGCTGCGGCGACATCCTCGACCTCATGCTCAGCACCCGCCACCCGAGCACGGGGGAGTCGCTGTCGCAGCGCAACATCCGCTATCAGATCCTCACCTTCCTCGTCGCCGGATACGAGACCACCGCGAGCGCCATCTCGTTCGCCCTGTACTACCTCGCACAGCACCCCGACGTGCTGGAACGGGTGCGGGCCGAGATCGACGACGTGATCGGCGCCGACGCCGCGCCGACCTTCGACCAGGTGCCGCGCCTGCGCTACCTGCGCCGCGTCCTGGACGAGACGTTGCGGCTGTGGCCGGCGGCGCCGACGATGGCGCGAACGGCGGTGCGCGACACCGTCCTCACAGAGACGACGGCGCCCGGCGGCTACACGATGCGTCCCGGCGACGTGGCGGTCGTGGTCCTGCCGCTCACGCACCGCGACCCCGACGTGTGGGGCGAGGACGCCGACGTGTTCGATCCCGACCGCTGGCTGCCGGACCGGTCGAAGGGGCGGATGCCGCACGCGTACAAGCCCTTCGGCACCGGCGAGCGGGCGTGTATCGGCCGGCAGTTCGCGCTGCACGAGACGATGATCGCCCTGGCGCAGATCGTCCGCCGGTTCGATCTGGAGCCCGAGCCCGGCTACGAACTCGACATCACCACCAGGATGTCCCTGGCGCCCCGTCGATTCCGCCTCGACGTGGCGACTCGCGAGCGATCGCCGGTCGCCGCACGCTGAGCCGTCACGCCCGGGACCCGGAGCTCGCAGTGACCAGCCAGCACGCGGCCGGGTGCCGCACGTGCCCGTCGACGACGTGCTTGCGGACCTCCGCGCGCAGCTCGTCGAGCAGCGCGGCCCACCCGTCGGGGCCCAGAGCGGGCTCGAGGGTCGAGGCCATGGCCTGGCCCATGGGAGTGCCGAGCAGCATGGTCACCCGTTCGTCGACGCCGTCGTCTCCCTCGGCGCCGTAGACGAATTCGTAATCGAGCGGTTCGACGGTGACGTCGGCCCAGCCGGAATCGCCCAGCACGCCGCGCACTCGCTCGGGTTCGGCGAGCGACATCGGGCCCGGCGCACCGGGCGGGGGCATCGGCGGGAGCTCGGGCATTCGTGCCATGAGGACCGGTGCCCCCAGGGTGAAAGTGGGGTTCTCGGCAAGGGTGCGCCAGCACACGAACGCCAGGCGCGCACCGTCGGAGCAGGCGCGGCGGATGTTCGCGAACGCGCCGACGGGATCGTCGAAGAACATCACGCCGTGCCGGGACACCACCCGGTCGAACGGTGCGGTGGACAGCGACGCGAGGTCCTCCGTCTGCGCGTCGGCGAACAGGACGTCCGCCGCGGGGACTCGGGCCGCGGCGGCCTCGGTCATCGCGGCGGAGATGTCCACGCCCGTGGCCGAGGCTCCGGCATCGATCGCGGCGGCGAGGAGGGCGCCGGTGCCGCAGCCGACGTCGAGGACGCTGTCACCGGGGCCGATGCCGGCCACCGCCAGGATCGCGTCGGCGGCCGCTGAGCCGACGCGATCGAAGACCTGCTCGTGTTCGACCCAGCTGGGCGCGGTCTCCGCCCAGACCTGGCGCATCGCCTCGTTCACCATGTACTGACAGTACGGCTGCGGTGGCCCCGTGAACAGGCCTGCCCGCCACCGGAAATCCGGTGGCGGGCAGACGAAACGGGCATTCGCCCCCGTGAAGATCAGTACTTGCCGAAGGCAAGGGCCACGTCGTGGCCGCCGAAGCCGAAGGAGTTGTTCAGCGCGTACTTGTAGTCGCCCTTGCGGGCGGCGCCGTGCACCACGTCGAGTTCGATCTCCGGATCCTGGTTCTCCAGGTTCAGGGTGGGCGGGATGACGCCGTCGCGCAGCGACAGCACGGTGAGCGCGGCCTCGAGGGCGCCGACGGCACCGATCGAGTGGCCCAGGGCGCCCTTGGGCGCGTAGATCGCGGCGTCCGTGCCGACGACCGCGTTGATGGCCTTCGCCTCGGCCAGGTCGCCGATCGGGGTCGCGGTCGCGTGCGCGTTGATGTAGTCGATATCGCTGCGCTGCAGGCCGGCGGTCTCCATCGCGCGCTTCATGGCGCGGGCGGCGCCGCCGCCCTCCACATCGGGGGAGACCATGTGGTAGCCGTCCGAGGTGATGCCGGCGCCGAGCAGGCGGGCGAGGGGCTTCGCGCCGCGTGCGAGGGCGTGCTCCTCGGTCTCGATGATCATCAGGGTCTGGGCCTCGCCGAAGACGAAGCCGTCGCGGTCCTTGTCGAAGGGGCGCGAGGCGTGCTCGGGATCGTCGTTGCGGGTCGAGAGCGCGCGCATCATCGAGAACGGGGCGATGACGGGGCTGTCGATCCGGCCCTCGATGCCGCCGCAGACCGCGATGTCGGCGTCGCCGAGGACGATCTGGCGCCAGGCGTGTGCGATGGCCTCGTTGCCGGTGGAGCAGGCCGAGACCGGCGCGATTGCGCCGGCGCGAGCGCCGATCTCCAGGGCGGACACGGCGCAGGCGCCGTTGGGCATCGCCATCTGGACGGTGAACGGCGAGACCTTGCGCACGCCGTGGTCGCGGAGCGCGTCGACGGCCTCGACCATCGACTCGCCGCCGCCGAGGCCGGTGCCGACGACCGCGGCGAGGCGGGCCGGGTCCACGTCGGGACGGCCGGCGTTGTCCCAGAGCCGCTTGGTGATCACGTGGGCGGCCTGCTCGACGTAGGACATGCGGCGCTTCGAGACGTGCTGCTTGCTGATGTCGCCCGCGTACTTGCGGTCGGGGCGCTCGGGGACCTCCGAGGTGGGGTCCTCCAGGAGCTGGCCACCGAAGCGCACCGGCAGATCGGGGATCTGCACGCCGATGAAGTCACCCTTGAGGTCACGGATGCCGGACTTGCCCTCGAGAAGTCCGCTCCAGGTCGACTCGGTATCGGTGCCGATCGAGGTGGTCATCTCGATGGCGGTGACGACGACGCTGGGGAAATCTCCGCCGAGCGTGGTGAAACTCCGGATATCTGCCATGAGATCAATCAAACCCGATCGCCGCAATCGAACGGCTGTCCTCAGGTGAGAAGTTCACTGCCGTGTCTTGTGGGGTCCTCACGAACCGATCGGTTCTTGGACCGGTCGGTCCACGTCGCGGCGGTGCAGACGGCGGCGACGACGAAGCAGATCAGCGTGTACGGGAGGCTGCCGATCGGATCGCCCTCGGCGGTCATGCCGTCGCGGGCCGCCAGGTAGTCGGGGAGGGCCGCCGCCCACAGTCCGGCGAACACCACGAGGTACACCACGGCGTACAACTCGACCAGCGGGTTCCGCGGACCGAGCGCCGTGGGGTCCGCCCGTGCCGCCGACCACGAGCGCCAGATCGCCGCAGCCCCGACGGCCGCCATGACCGCCAGTTCGGCCGCGTAGACCACGCCGCGCACGGTGTCGCCGGCGAGGCCGATCACGGTGGCGGGCAGGGGCAGCACGAACGTCCCCACCGACGCGGCCAGCCCGATCACGACGGTCCGCCACACGATCTGCGGCCCGGTGAACACCGTGCCCCCGTCCACGTGCCTGCCGATCATGAACTGGACGCACAGCGCGAGGGACATCGGCCAGAGCGCGGCGAACACCACGACCGAGCCCATCGGCACCGAGGCGAACATGGGCTGGTTGATCGGATTGTCGAGCGCCCACTCCCACCAGCGCAGCTGCGGGCCGATGTGATCGAAGATCTCGTAGAACGCGTGATGCACCAGCCCCACGGCGCACGCGCCGGCCCAGATCCCGTAGCGGCGGAACACGCCGATCCTCCGGACCGTCTCGAACGCGATCGTGCCGAGCAGTGGATAGATCGCCACGATGTACAGCGGAAGCCGGCCCCACAGGAATTCGACCGTGAACAGGTTGTGCGCGAACATCGTGTCCACGTAGCCGTCGATCCCGAACGCCCCGGGGAAGTATAGAGGTGGCTCGATGACGAACAGGTACGCGGTGGCGCCGAACCAGATCGCGAGGTTCGTCGCGTCCCCGTGGCGCCGCCACCGTCGCACCGCGTAGACGAGCGCGAGAACCGAACCGAGCACGATGGTGAGCTCCAGGACCGGCAGCGTCCAGTTCTCCAGTGCGAACGGGCTGCGGAACTCGACGAGATCACCCGTGTCCGCGCACGAGAACCCCATGCGCCGGGCGAGGTCCGCGAAGGTAGGGGTGCAGAGATCCACGGCCTACACCGCCGCCGTCGACGCGTACCAGCGCGTGCAGTCCACGCCGGCGTCGTACCGGTCGAGCCACTCACCCGCGAGGACGGGCAGGTCCTCGTGCGCGGGATCGTGGCCCGGCGTCTGGCTGCGGATGATGCCCTTCATGGCCACCATCTGCTGGTCGCGGGGGAGCGTGTCGAACGCGCGGGGCATCGCGCCCTTGGTCAGGTGCGGGGCCAGCCCCACGAGGATCTTCTGCTTGAGCCGGTACCGCGCGAACATCGACAGCGCGTCCACCTGCCGATCTCGCAGCGGCACATGCTGGTTGAAGCCCGCGCAGGCGATGCGGATCACCTTGAGCACGTGCGCGAAGATCGACGGGGCCATTCGCATGCGGTACAGCTCGCTGCCCACCATCGCGTTGTAGATGATCAGGGCGGAGCTGCGGTGCTCGACCTCCTCCACGAAGTGCCACAGGAACATCGACGCCACGCGATCGTCGCCGGGGCGGAACAGGTTCTCCTCGTTGTCGAGCATCAGCTTGAATACGGGCGTGAAGGTGGCCTCCAGATCGGCCGTGTAGGCCATCCGGTACTCCTTCGACGTCGCCTCGGTGAGGAGGTCGAACTCGCCGATCACGGCGTCGAGGGTGTTCTCCAGGCCGGGGTACTGGGCGATGAGCGCCTGCACGTGCCGACGGTGCGCGGTGGAATGGTGCCCTTCCTGCTGCATGAACGCCGTCGCCTCCGCGGCCACCTCGGGGTCCGGGAAGTCCTTGCGCAGCTGCAGGATCAGCTTGACGATCATCTTCTCGAAGCCCACGGCGAGGAACGAGACGGCGTTCATCATCGACGAGAACGCGGGGTTGTCCGGGTTCCACACGAAGGGCACGGGTGCCTCGTCGAAATGGAAGTCCATCTTGCGGGGGTGCAGATCCGTCATGACGCTCACCATACATATAGAACAGGTTCTGTATGGTTCTAATGGGAGAAGCGGTAACCTGGGGCGATGGCACGCAGGGGATGGGGCGGATCGCCGCCGGACACCGACGAGGAGGCGGCGGGGCGCATCGTGGCGGCTGCGGTCGACCTGATCGGCGAGCGCGGGACCACCTCCATCGCCGAGGTCGCCGACGCGCTCGGCGTCATCCGGCAGACGGTCTACCGCTACTTCCCGACGGTCGACGCGCTGCTGCAGGCGGCCGCCGTGCAATCCGTCGGAGGATTCCTGGACCGGCTGGCCGCCCACGTGGCCGGGATCGGTGACCCGGCGCGTGCCGTCGTCGAGGGCATCGTCTTCACCCTCGACAACGTGCCCCGCGCCCCGCATCTGCGACTGATGCTCTCCGGCGCGCACTCGCACACCGAAGCCATCGCCTCCGAGCAGGCGATGGCGTTCGGAATGACCATGATCGGCCGGTTCGACGTGGACTGGGCCGCGTACGGCTACGACGAGGACCGGCTGCGCGAGCTCGTCGAGTTCCAACTGCGCGTCATGCAGTCCTTCTTCATCTCCCCGGGAGACCCATCCCGTACCCCCGACGAGCTGCGGGGATACCTCGAACGCTGGGTCGCGCCCGCCGTCGCGGCGGTCGCGCTCGCCTGATGCAACCCCGGTGCAACTCTTGACTCGTAGTGTTCCGGGTCACACCGGCACGACTCGCCGGTGAAACACGCCGATACCGGCCCGCAACGCGCGGGTGGTCGGATCGACCGTGACCAGGAAGGCACAGATGAGCAACGAGCGAGCGGCCGGGCCGCTGCACCACGACGGCGTCGACGCGACCATCGAATCGGACGACTACCTCGCCAAACGGACCCTCCGCTCCGGGTCGGCGGGCTGGGTCCTGCTTGCCGGGCTCGGCGTGAGCTACGTGATCTCCGGCGACTACGCGGGGTGGAACAACGGTCTCGCCGAGGGCGGATGGGGAGGCCTCGCGATCGCCGCCGTCCTCATCGCCGGCATGTACCTCGCGATGGTCCTGGGGATGGCCGAGATGTCCTCGGCGCTGCCCGCCGCGGGCGGCGGTTACACCTTCGCCCGCCGCGCGCTCGGCCCCTGGGGCGGGTACGCCACCGGGATCGCGATCCTCATCGAGTACTCCATCGCGCCCGCCGCGATCGCCACCTTCATCGGCTCCTACGTCGAATCGCTGAACCTGTTCGGCATCAAGGACGGGTGGTGGGTCTACCTCGCGGTGTACGCGCTGTTCATAGGCATCCACCTGACCGGCGCCGGTGAGGCGCTCAAGGCGATGTTCGTGATCACCGCGATCGCGCTCATCGGCCTCGTGATCTTCGCCGTCGCGGCGATCGGCGAGTTCGACATGAGCAACCTGACCGACATCGCCGCGACCGATGCGGCGGGCGCCTCCAGTTGGTTGCCGCACGGGTACCTCGGGATCTGGGCCGCCGTGCCGTTCGCCATCTGGTTCTTCCTCGCCGTCGAGGGCGTGCCCCTCGCGGCGGAGGAGGCGCGCGAGCCCGAGAAGAACGTCCCCCGCGGGATCATCGTCGCCATGGGCCTGCTCATGGTCACCGGTGCGACGGTGCTGATCCTCGCGCCCGGCGCGATCGGCTCGGCGGCGCTCGCCGATTCCGGCAACCCGCTGGTGGAGGCGCTCGGCACCGGTGGAGCGGCCAAGGCGGTCAACTACATCGGCCTCGCCGGCCTGGTGGCCAGCTTCTTCTCGATCATGTACGCGTACTCGCGGCAGACCTTCGCGCTGTCCCGGGCCGGGTACCTCCCCAAGAGCCTGTCGGTCACCAACGCTCGCAAGGCCCCCGTGCTCGCGCTGATCGTGCCCGGCGTGATCGGCTTCGCCCTGTCGCTCACCGGCGAGGGCGCGACGCTGCTCAACATGGCCGTGTTCGGGGCCGCGGTGAGCTACGTGCTGATGATGGTCAGCCACATCGTGCTGCGCCGCCGCGAGCCCGACATGCCGCGCCCGTACCGCACACCCGGCGGCATCGTCACCACCTCGTTCGCGCTCGTGATCGCCTGCGCCGCCGTGGTGGCGACGTTCCTCGTGGACCCGGAGGCCGCGGGCCTGACCCTGGCCGCGTTCGCCGCCTTCCTCGTGTACTTCGGCGTCTACAGTCGACATCACCTGGTGGCGAACTCGCCCGATGAGGAGTTCGCCGCGCTGGCCGACGCCGAACGGGAGCTGACGTGATCCGTACCCAATCCGTCCGCGGGGTGACCCACACCTTCGCCTCGATGGCAGACCTCCTGGCGAAGGCCAGCCCGCTGCGCTCGGGCGACGAGCTGGCCGGGTGCGCGGCCGGATCCGACGCGGAGCGCGCCGCCGCCCAGTGGGCGCTCGCCGAGGTGCCGCTCACGGCGCTGCTGGAGGAGCTCGTGGTGCCGTACGAGTCGGACGAGGTCACCAGGCTCATCATCGACACGCATGATCGGCAGGCGTTCGCCGCGATCGCCCACCTCACCGTGGGTGACCTCCGAGACCTGTTGCTGCGCACCGTCGTCGCCGAGAACGCCGCGGAGCGGCTGGCCGCCCTCGCGCCCGCGCTCACGCCGGAGACGGTCGCGGCCGTCAGCAAACTGATGCGGAACCAGGACCTCATCGCCGTCGCCCGGGCGGCGACGGTGACCGCCGGCTTCCGCACCACGATCGGTCAGCCGGGCACCCTTGCCACCCGCCTGCAACCGAACCATCCCACCGACGATCCTCGCGGCATCGCGGCCGCCACCCTGGACGGACTGCTGCTCGGCTGCGGCGACGCCGTGATCGGCATCAACCCCGCGACGGACTCGCCGCACGCCACGTCGGATCTGCTGCACCTGCTCGACGACGTGCGCACCCGGTTCGACATCCCCACGCAGTCCTGCGTGCTCAGCCACGTCACCACCACGCTCGGCCTCATCGAACAGGGCGCGCCGGTGGACCTGGTGTTCCAGTCCATCGCCGGCACCGAGGGCGCCAACTCCGCGTTCGGCGTGAGCATCGCGCTCCTCGAGGAGGCGAACGCCGCGGCGCGCGAGCTGGGGCGCGGCATCGTCGGGAACAACGTCATGTACCTGGAGACCGGGCAGGGCTCAGCGCTGTCGTCCGGCACGCACCTGGGCACCGACGGTGCGCCGGTCGACCAGCAGACCCTGGAGGCGCGGGCCTACGCGGTGGCCCGGCACCTGGAGCCGCTGCTGGTGAACACCGTGGTCGGATTCATCGGGCCGGAGTACCTCTACGACGGCAAGCAGATCACCCGCGCCGGCCTCGAGGACCACTTCTGCGGCAAGCTGCTGGGCCTGCCGATGGGCGTGGACGTCTGCTACACCAACCACGCCGAGGCCGACCAGGACGACATGGACGACCTCCTCACCCTGCTCGCCGTGGCCGGGGTGGCCTTCGTGATCACCGTGCCCGGCGCCGACGACGTGATGCTCGGCTACCAGTCGCTCGCGTTCCACGACGCGCTGTACGCGCGCCGCACGCTCGGACTGCGGCCCGCCCCGGAGTTCGAGGAGTGGCTCGCCCGGCAGGGCATGACCGACGAGCGGGGCGGCCTGCGCGACGTGGCGGTCGAGGCGTCACCCCTGCGGGAACTGACGACGGGCGTGGCCCGATGAGCGCCCCCGACCGCTCCGACGGCCACGAACGCCGGCCCGCCGACGATGACTTCTGGGACGCCCTGCGCTCCACGACCCAGTCGCGGATCGGGTTGGGCCGCACCGGAGACGCGCTGCCCACCCGCCGGGTGCTGGAGTTCGCCGCCGCGCACGCCACCGCCCGGGACGCCGTGCATCAGCCGCTGGACACGGCCGCCCTCGCGGAGCAGCTGGGGGAGAACGGGTTCCGCGACGTCGCCGCGATCACCAGCCGCGCGGCCGACCGCGGCGAGTACCTGCGCCGCCCCGACCTGGGTCGTGCGCCCGCGGATCTCGGGTCGGTCCCGCGCGTCGAGGCCGATGTCGCCCTGGTGCTCGCCGACGGCCTCTCGCCGCGCGCGCTCGCCGATCACGGTGTCGCGCTCGCGGCCGCGATCCGCGATGCGCTGCCGCCCGACGTGGTCCTCGCGCCGCCGGTGATCGCGACGCAGGCGCGGGTGGCGCTGGGGGACCACGTCGCCCGCGCGCTGGGAGTGCGCACCCTGCTGGTGCTGATCGGGGAGCGTCCGGGGCTGTCCGTCGCGGACAGCCTGGGCATCTACCTCACGCACCGCGCCGACCCGGAGGACTTCGGCGCAGGGGTCACCGACGCGCACCGCAACTGCATCTCCAACATCCATCCGCCCGAAGGGCTGGGATACGCGGACGCCGCGCGGATCGCGGCCGGCCTCGTGGTGGGCGCGCGCCGGCTCGGCCGGTCCGGCGTCGACCTCAAGGACACCTCGCGCGGTGCGATCGCACAGGCCGACGACCTGCGCGGACTCGCCGCTGAATGACCGGCCACGGGGCTACGCTGGCGGCATCCACGCGAAGGAGAGCCCCATGGTTGCGGACCGGATCAAGGACAACATCGACGCGGCGACGCGGATCGCCACCAACGCCGTGCACAAGGCGGGCGACATCGTCGAGGGGGCGTCGGAAGTGCTCAAGGGCGATGTCAAGGCCGGCGCCGGCAAGATCGCGGCCAGCGCCGCGAACATCGCGACCACCTCGGCCTCCGAGGGCGTGAAGATCGCGAGCCAGAACCTCGACGGGGTCCGCGAGGCCGCGGATTCCGTGGCCGACGAGGTGAACAAGCCGCGCTGACCGGGTCACGCAGCAGCGGCCTCGATGAGCGAGTGCACCTGCCCCTCGCGCACCGAGACCCGGCGCAGCCCCGCGGCGGCGAAGAGCCCGTCGAACTCCGCGACGGTGCGTTGCCTGCCGCCGTCGGTGTGCACCAGCATGGTGAGGTCCACCAGCGGGACCAGCGGATGTGCGCGTTCGGGGTTCTGCAGGACCTCGAAGAGAACGAGGCGGCCGCCCGCCTGCATCGCGGCCCGCACCGATCGCAGGATGGTGGTCGCGCGGTCGTCGTCCCAATCGTGCAGGACGTCCTTGAGGAGGAACACGTCCGCCGAGACGGTGAGCGGTGTGAAGAAGTCGCCCACCGTGGCGTGCACCCGTCCGGTCAGCCCGCGCGCGGCGAGGAAGTCGGCCGATTCGGCGATGGGGCCGGCCTGGTCCACGAGCTCACCGCGCAGGCTCGGATCGCGTGCCAGCACGTGGGAGAGGAGCGTCCCCACCCCGCCGCCCACGTCGCACACCGTGGAGCGGGCCCGCCACGGGTACGCGGCGGCAAGGGCGGGGCCGTTGTAGTCGCAGACCGCCCGCATCGTCGCGGCGAAGTTCTTCTCCTCGTCGGGGTGGTCGGCGAACCACTGCCACGAAGTGGACCCGTTGGCCGCCTCGAACTGGGGGAGACCCGACGCGACCGCCTCGGTCAGGCGCGTCCAGGCTCGTCGGGTGGACGTCGCGTGGGAGTACCGGACGAACGGCGCGACGCCACCGGTCTCGGTGTCGCGCAGCGCATCCCCCATGGCGGTGAGGCGATAGCGGCCCGCGGCGTCGTGGCGCACCGCGCCGATCGATTCGGCGACGCGGAGCAGACGCAGGAGGGCGGCCCCGTCGGCGTCGATCCGCTCCGCGAGGTCGGGCGGCGTGAGAGCGCCGTCCGCGAGGGCGCCGGGAATGCCGAGGCGGACGAGGGCGATGAGGACCTCCGCCTCGTAGGCCCGGTTCAGGGTCAGCAGGACGCGCATCTCCGGAGGGACGGGGGCGTCCGCCACGGTGTGGAGGAGGCGACTCAGCGCGGCGCCGGTCTTGACCGCGAGAAGGGGAAGGTTCATGCCTCGATAATAGTCAGAGAGACTGACTATTGGAAGAGGTCGTCCGATATCCACCCGGAGTGAAGCCCAGCACCTTGCGGAAGTCCCGGATCAGGTGCGCCTGGTCCGCGTAGCCGAGTTCCGCCGCGATGGTGGCGATCGGCAGGCCGGCCTCCAATCGCAGTCGTTCCGCCGCCTGCTGCAGGCGGCGCCGGTGGATCAGGGCGAGAGGGGGCAGCCCGACGTACCGCTTCGTGAGCCGCTGCGCGGTCCGGGGCGACATCGCGAGCGCCGCCGCGGCGTCCTCCACCGTCGCGATCGCCGCGTCCTCCTCGATCAGCGCCACCAACCGGTTCGCCAGCTGCGCCTCGTCGGGCACCGTCGGAACCCGTGCGGCGAACCAGGATTCGAATGCTGCGCACGCCCCGGGGATGTCGCCGCGCCCCATCGGCTCCGCGACGGCGGCGTGCAGATCGGGCAGTGCGACGGGGGAGTAGTCGTCGAGCCTCGCCGCGGGGTCGTCGGTGACGGCGGCGGTCGCGGCGGGCCGGAGCAGGGCGCCGACGGCCCAGCCGGTACCTGCGAGGTCCTTGTGGCTGCGCACCGTCGTGGCGCCCTGGAGACCCACGAACTCAGGCTCCACCACGAGGTTCAGGGCCGGGAAGCACAGCACTTCCTGGCGCGAGCTCCGGCCGGGCGCGATGTTCCACTGCGACACCCAGAACCACCGCACCAGGGCTGTGACCGACGGCGCCGGCGGGCGGCGCTCGAACACGGGGAGGGCAGCCGGATAGAGGACGCCGCGGGGGTTCATGCACCGATCCTAGAAGCTGTCGCGAATGTTCAATCGGCGACGCCGGTCCGGCTCGTAATGTCGTGGACATGACAGAGAACATCACCGCCGCGAACGGCGCACACACCACCCACGGCGTCCCCCACTCCTTCACCTCGCTGACACCGTTCCTCGCGGTCCCGAACGCCAAGGCGGCCATCGACTTCTACATCGACGTGTTCGGCGCGCGCTCCCTGGGCGTCACCGAGATGGGCGGCGTGGTGGTCCATGCCGAACTCGACTTCGGGCGGGGCCGGCTGCAGCTCGGCGAACCGAACCCGGAGTTCGGCCTCGTGCCGATGCCCGACGGCGACGCGGACTGCTACTCGTTGGGTCTCTACTGCCCGAACGTCGACGAGGTCGTCGCCAAGGCCGAGGCGGCGGGCGCCACGATCCGGGAGCCGGTCGCGAACTTCGTCTCCGGCGACCGGTTCGCGAGCATCCGCGACCCGTTCGGCGTCCGGTGGTCGATCATGACCCGGGTCGAGGACCTCAGCGACGAGGAGAGCGCGGCCCGGGTCGAGGAGTGGGCCTCGACCCAGGCCTGACGATCAATCCGCGACGGGCCCGGGGATCGGGTCGAGCGGACGGGGCGGCGACTGCGGCATCGTCTGGAACCGGACGTCGGCCTGCCCCGTCGGGGCGGCGTTCGGGTCCCCGGGGTTGAGCCACTTGAAGCGGATGGTCGTCTGCCCCGGCGCCGAGCTGCCGAGCACCTCGGTGAACGCGTCGCCCTTCGGGGTGGGCGTGCCGGCGAACTTCTGGTGATCGAAGAGAAGAACCTGGACGGGCGAGCTCCCGGTGCCGCCCGGGGTGTCCAGCTTGACCCAGTTGAGGGTGCAGTCGACCGAGCCGCCGTGTGCGGTCGGCTGCCAGCGCGCGCCCGGCAGCGGCGGTGCGATGTGGTCGATCGCCGAATCGATCCGGTCCTGCGGGATCGGCGCGCACGGCGCCGGCGTCGCACCGGCGGCGCCGAGCGTGCTGACGGCGGCGGCCCCGGTCAGGGCGGTCGCCGCTGCCGTCGCGGCGGCGAGGCCGAGGGTGGCGAGGGGATTGCGCATGTTCTTCGTCCTTCCGTGCGGGGAACGCCGACGCGGGCTCCATCGACTCGACATGGGGACTATCGGCGACCTCGGCCGGGTCCGTTACGGTCCGCGCGGGATACGGTGGAGGGAAGGCCACCGACGATTCCGCACGGAGCGAGGAACCATGAGCTACTACGACCCCCGCAACGAGAGCACCCGGCGGTACACCTCTGCGGATGCCTACCAGCAGGGGTACGACGACGGGTACGGGTACGAGCCGACGTACCAGCAGCCCACCTACCAGCAGCAGCCGCAGGCCCCGCAGCCGCAGCAGCCCCCGATGATCGACCTGCCGAAGTACGCCATCGGGTCGATCCTCGTGACCGTGGTCATCACGCTGGCGGCGTGGCTGCTGACCGCCGTGATGAACGCGATCTTCCGGTTGTCCGACGCGCCCGCGTTCGCGGCGGCCCAGCGGCCCTTCGACATCACCGTGATCGCGGTGGCGCTGTTGACGCTCTGCGGAGCGGGCCTGCTGGCGATGCTCATCCACACGGCGCCGCGCCCCGGGATGTTCTTCCTCCTCATCGCGGGCCTCGCCGGGCTCATCGTCACGTTCGGGCCCGTGCTGATGGGCACCGCGACGTGGCAGACGTGGGTCGCGACGGGCGTGATCAACGCGATGCTCTCGTTCCTCGTGCCGTACCTGCTGCTCAAGGTCGCGAAGGCCACCACCGATCCGCGGCGCGTCCAGCTCTGAGCGGTTCCTGCGCCTACCCTGGGGCCATGAGCGACGACGCACCCGAGGAGCAGGGCTCCTACGTCCTGGCCGACCAGCCGTACGAGCGGGACACCCGCTACATCGAGACCCGCATCACCCGCGACGGCCGGGACGGTTACCCCGTGGAGGCGGGCCGCTATCGGCTGGTGGCCTCGTACGCGTGCCCGTGGGCCACCCGCACGATCATCGTGCGCCGCCTGCTGGGACTCGAGGACGCGATCTCGCTCGGGATCTGCGGTCCCACGCACGACAAGCGGTCCTGGACCTTCGATCTCGATCCCGACGGGGTCGACCCCGTGCTGAAGATCCCGCGCCTGCAGGACGCGTACTTCGCCCGGATTCCGGACTATCCCAAGGGCATCACCGTTCCCGCGCTCGTCGACGTGCCGACGGGCGCGGTGGTGACCAACGACTTCCCGCAGATCACGCTCGACTTCTCCGGCGAGTGGGGCGAGTTCCACCGGTCCGGCGCTCCGCGGCTCTACCCGGAGGACCTGCGCGCCGACATCGACGAGGTGAACGCGCTGGTCTACCGCGACGTGAACAACGGGGTGTACCGGTGCGGGTTCGCCGGCTCCCAGGAGGCCTACGACGCCGCCTACGACCAGCTGTTCTCCCGGCTCGACTGGCTGTCCGAGCGACTTGCGAACCAGCGGTACCTGGTGGGCGACACGATCACCGAGGCCGACGTGCGGCTCTTCACCACCCTGGCCCGGTTCGACCCGGTGTACCACGGGCACTTCAAGTGCAACCGCGAGAAGCTCAGCGAGATGCCCGTGCTGTGGGCGTACGCGCGCGACCTGTTCCAGACCCCGGGCTTCGGTGACTCGACGCACTTCGACCACATCAAGCGGCACTACTACGAGGTGCACCGCGACATCAACCCGTCGGGCATCGTGCCGAAGGGGCCCGACCTGGAGAACTGGTTCACCCCACACGGCCGGGAGAAGCTCGGCGGCAGCCCCTTCGGCGCCGGCACGGCGCCCGCGCCGCTACCGATCCCCGCAGGCTGACAGGACGCCCGCGCGCGGGTAGTCGGTGTACCCGTGGGCGGTCCGCCCGTACAGGCCGTCCTCGCGGATGGGCGCCAGCGGCAGGCCGTCCCGGATGCGGTCGACCAGATCCGGGTTGGCGATGAAGGACCGCCCGAACGAGACGAGGTCGGCGTGCCCGTCGGAGAGGGCGCGTTCGGCCGCCGCGGCGGTCGTCGGGGCGCGGTTCTCGCCGACGTTGGCGATGACGGTGCCGCCGAACCGCGGCCGGAGGTCGGCCAGGGCCGCGTAATCGTCGTGGTCCGTGAGGTGCAGGTACAGCAGCCCGCGCCGGTCGAGTTCGGTGACCAACGCGCGGTAGAGCGGCGCCGGATCGCGTTCGACCATGGAGAACTGCGGATTGCCGGGGGAGAGGCGGATCGCGGTGCGCTCGGCCCCGATCTCGGCGGCGACCGCGTCCACGACCTCCAGGGCGAACCGCATCCGCCCCGCGATCGATCCGCCGTACCGGTCCTCCCGCTGGTTCGTGTTGTCGGCGAGGAACTGGTGGATCAGATAGCTGTTGGCGCCGTGCAGTTCCACCGCGTCGAACCCGGCGGCGATCGCCAGCCGCGCGGAGGCCGCGTACTGCCCGACGGTCTCCTCGATCCGCTCTATGCTCATCGCCTCGGGGGACGGCCACGCCGCCTTCGACCCGTCGATCAGGTGCAGCACGTCGCCGTCGGGCACGGCGGACGGGCCCGCGGGCACGGAACCGTCGATCCGCGCCCGCGGGTGGCCCTTGCGCCCGCCGTGCATGATCTGCGCGGCGATGCGGCCGCCCTCGGCGTGCACGGCGTCGGCGACGCGCGACCAGGCCTCGGCGTGGGCGTCCGTCGCGAGCCCGGGCACCCACGCCTCGCTCTGACCGGAGGAGTGCGGCCAGATCCCCTCGGTGACGATGAGGCCGGCGCCGGCCCGCTGTCGGTAGTACTCGGCCACGTCGGTGGTGGGCGACCCGTCCCCGTGGGAGCGCAGGCGCGTCATCGGCGCCATGACGATGCGGTTGGCGAGATCGAGTCCGTTCGTGCTGTAGGGAGTCAGTAGCTTCATGCCGGTAGGCTAAAACCTGACATCAGTGTGAGGGGCAAGCGATGCGCATCGGTGAGCTGGCGGAGCGGACGGGCGTGAGTGTGCGGTCTCTGCGCTACTACGAGGAGAAGGACCTGCTCGCGTCCACGCGGACGCCGAGCGGGCAGCGGGTCTACCCGGAGGCGGCCGTCGACCGGGTGGTGCGGATCCAGGAACTGTTCGCGGCGGGTCTGGCGAGCCCCGTGATCGCGCAGTTGTTGCCGTGCATCCACGACGAGGACGGTTCGCCGAACGCATCCGCGACGCCGTGGCTGTCGGAGACTCTGCGGGCCGAGCGGCGGCGCGTGGACGCCGCGATCCGCGATCTGACGCGGGCCCGCGACGTCCTGGACGGGGTGATCGGCGCGGCGCAGGACGGGGTGGCGGATTAGCCGAGCTCGGCCCGTGCCAGGTCGGCCACCGCGAAGTCGCGTTCGAGTTCCTGCCTCTCGCCGTCCTCGGCGAACCACGCCGCGGAGAGGCCGGCGAAGGCGATGACCCAACGCAACAGGCGTTCTCGTTCCAGCGCCGCCGCCTCCACGATGACGTCGAGCTGCCGCCGGAACCGGCGGGGATCCGCCGCCGTCACCAGTTCGGGGTTGGTGAGCAGGTTCGCGTAATCGAATCCCCGCTCGCCGGACACAGCCTTGGGATCGATCGCGAGCCACCCGCGGTCGCCGAAGTCGAGCACGTTGCGGTGGTGCACGTCGCCGTGCAGCACGACCTCGTCGCGCGGCGCGGCGAGCAGCTCGTCGGCCACCGCCCAGGACCGCGCGAACCGCGGGTCGGCTCCGTGGGCCTCACGCAGCGACGCGAACCAGGGGCGCAGCGGCGACAGCGCGGTGTCCGGTCCGCCCGGCCGCGGGCGGTGCAGGTGTTCGACGGTGCGGCACAGGATCCGGGTGGCCTCGTCGTCGTGGCCGTCCAGGGCCATCGCGAGGAGGTCACGCCCGCCGGTGGCCCGCTCCATGAGCACGGTGTCCCCGTCGCTCTCGTAGACCGCGGCGGCGCCGTCGCCGTTCCACCAGCGCAGGACGCGCGCACCCGCGCGTTCCTCCGCGGTGTCCGCCCGCTTGAGCATCGCCGGCCGGCCGCGGTACCGCACCGGCTGGAGGAGGCCGCCCGGTGTGGCGAAGGGCGGCCCGTCGGGCGCCAGGCCCCAGCGCGGGAAGAGCGCGGCCCAGTCCTCGGTCGTCGTCATCGCGCTCCACTGTAAGTGCGCGCATGATGGACGGCGTGAGCGATTTCAATCAGGGCATCATCGACGAGTTCCACGAGAACAACGGCACCGTGACGGCGATGGGCTTCGGCCGATCGTTGATCCTGGTGCACAACAGGGGCGCGAAATCGGGTGCGCCGCGCACGAACCCGGTAGCGGGGATGCGCGACGGCGACGGCTGGCTGATCCCCGCGTCCGCGGGCGGCTCTCCGAGGAATCCCGCCTGGTACCACAACCTGCTCGCCCATCCGGACGTGGAGATCGAGTACCCGAACGACGACGGCGGGATCTCCGCCCTCGCCGTCACGGCCACGGAGTTGACGGGCGCCGACCGGGACGCGGCGTGGGCCCGCTTCGTCGACCGGGCTCCGGCGTTCGCCCAGTACGAGGAGACCGCCGGTGATCGGGTGATCCCGGTCCTGCGCCTCACGCCGCGCTGACGTTTCGGGGTCCGTCAGCAGGAGACGGGTTCCGGGGCGGTGCGGCGCTCCCGCAGCACGATCGCCGCCGCCACCGCGGTGGCCACGAGCAGTACGCCGGACACGCCGACGGTGGTGCTCACGGCGTCCACCCAGGCCGAGCGTGCGGTGTCGGCGAGCGACGCACCGTCGAACCCGCCCTGCGCATCGGCGCGTTCCAGCGTCTCGCCGAGCGTGCGCGACATGCCGTCCCGGCTCGTGAAGACCGCGGTGGCCACCGAACCCAGCACGGCCAGTCCGAGCGCCGTGCCCAGCTCGAAGCTCATCTCGGAGATGGCCGAGGCCTGGCCCGCGCGCTCGGGCGGCGCCGCCGCCAGGGCGGTCTCGGAGACGAAGGTGAACAGGGTGCCGTACCCGGCGCCCGCGATGACGGTGCCCAGGACGTACAGCCACGCGGGCCCGTCGATACCGAGCCCGACGAGGAGGAACTGGCCGGCCGCAGCGAGGAGCAGCGCGACCACGAACGTGGCACGACGCCCGAGGTACCGAGTGATCCACGGTGCGCGCATCGAGAAGTACGCCACCACGGCGGCGGCCGGAAGCCCGAGCAGGGCCGCGGCCAGGACGTCGAAACCCACCACCGACTGCAGGTAGATCCCCGCGAGGTAGGACATCGACCCCAGCGTGGACAGCGCCACGATGGTGCCCGAGATGGCCATGGCGAACGTCCGGTTCCGGAACAGGTCGAACGGGATCAACGGGTGCGCGGCGCGGCGCTGCTGGGTGATGAAGGCGCACAGCATCGCTGCGCCGGCCACCGCGGCGACCACGGTGGTGGCGGTGATCCCGTGCCCCGCCGCGGTCTTCACGGCGTACACGAGCGGGAAGATCGCGGCCATCGAGAGCGCGACCCCGAGCAGGTCGAACCGGGCCGACGTGCGCGAGCGGTACTCGTCGATCAGCAGCGGGCCCGCCACCAGGAACGCGAGGAACACCGGTGCGTTGATGAGGAACACCGAGCCCCACCAGAAGTGGTGCAGCAGGACTCCGCCCAGGACCGGGCCCACCGCCATGCCGAACGAGAACGCGGCGGTCCAGATGCCGACGGCGATTCCGCGGGCCTTCGCGTCGTGGAAGGTGTTCGCGATGAGCGCCAGGCTCGCCGGGAGCAGCGTGGCGCCTCCGATGCCCATGAGGGCGCGCGCAGCGATGAGCAGGGCGGGCGTGGGTGCGAACGCGGCGAACACCGACGCGATCCCGAACAGCGCGGCGCCCCACGTCATGAGGCGTCGCCTGCCCCACCGGTCGCCCAGATTGCCCATGGTGATCAGCAACCCGGCCAACATGAACGGGTAGATGTCGAGCACCCACAGCTGCTGCTCGGGCGTCGGTCGCAGCGCGGCCGTCAGGTGCGGCATCGCGAGATACAGCACGGAGGCGTCCATCGAGACCAGGAACACGGGTAGCAGCAGTGCGGCGAGTCCGGCCCAGGCGCGGCGCGGGGTGGTCGACACGGTCGTCTCTCCTTGGGAACACAGTGATGGAGCGCAGCGCGTACGGCGTACGCAGCGGGCGTGAGTACACTGTACGCACGACGATCGGGCGAGGTCAACGGAGAAGGAGCGCACGTGGCCGAGAGCACCCTCACGCGGGAGGCGATCATCGCCGAAGCGGTCCGCCTGGCCGACGAGGGCGGGCTGGAGAAGGTGTCCATGCGGCGGATCGCCGACGCGCTCGGCACCGGCGCCATGTCCCTGTACCGCCACGTCCCGGACAAGGATGCGCTGATCGGCGAGATGGCCGCCACGGCCGGTGCCGATTACCTGTACCCCGAGGAACTGCGCGGCGATCCGGACTGGCGGCGCCGCGTGCACATCGTCGCGGAGACGGACATGCGCCTGTATCTGCGTCACCCGTGGGTGTTGTTGGCGCACACGGTGCCCCGTGCGTCGATGTCCAGCTCCTCGGTCACCTGCTTCGAATGGATGGTGGAAGCGCTCACGCACCTCACCGGGGCCGTCGACGAGTCCGCCGAACTGGGACTGCACGTCTGGAACTTCGTGCAGGGCGCGGGCCTCGGGGCCGTGGGCAGCAGGCTGCTCGTCCCCGGGGCCTCGCCCGACGGGGCCGGATTCATCGCCGGCCTCGCGGACAATCCCCTCATCGAGGACCTGCCGCTCCTCCGCGCGCTGTCCGAACGCCCGCACCCCGACCTGGGGGCCGCGATGCCGCTCTTGCACTCCGGCATCGACGCCCTGTGCGATGGGTTCGCCGCGCGCTACGATCGCTGAACCTTTCCTGCGGCGTTCAGGGCACTGCAACCACCGGTTAAACCCGGTGCGACAGCGTGGCGCGCGTGAGCTTCGCATCGAGTCGGCGGGCGTTCCTCAGGGCGGCGATCGCGTCGGGAGTGGGGGTGGGCATGGGAGCGTTGCCGGATTCGCTGACCGCGGCCCTCGCCGAGCCGGCGCCGCCCGGCGGGCTGGGCGAACTCCGGCACGTGATCTTCCTGATGCAGGAGAACCGATCCTTCGATCACTATTTCGGAACGCTGCGGGGCGTACGGGGCTTCGCCGACCCCGGGGCGATGCGGCTGCGCGGCGGGCGCAGCGTGTTCGAGCAGCCGACCCGGTCCGGGCTCGCGGTGCAGCCCTTCGGTGTTCGCGGGGCCGCGCAGCGTCAGGACATGGACGCCGAGAACATCGACGCGCTCGACCACACCTGGGAGGGCGGCCAGGCCGCGCTGGCGGGTGGCTGGAACGACGGGTGGATCCGCGCCAAGACCGATTCGACGATGGCCTACTACGACCGCGCCGACCTCCCGTTCCACTACGCACTCGCCGACACCTTCACGATCTGCGACCACTACTTCTGTTCGGCGCCCACGTCGACCTCGCCGAACCGCAACTTCTTCTTCTCCGGCACCACCGGATTCGAGCCGCGCACCGGCGAACGCGCCGTGGGCAACGACGCGTACGACGAGGGGCACCCCGGATACGACTGGCCCTGCATCGGCGAGATACTGCAGGGCGCCGGCGTCGACTGGCGGGTGTACCAGGAATGGGACACCTTCACCGACAACAACATCGAGTACTTCCGCAGATTCAAGAAGGTCTCCGCCGCGGTGTTCGGCAGCATCGAGGCAGGTCCGGAGAAGTTCTACCAGGCGCTGCGCGACCTCCCGGCCGACGAGGCGCGGCGCCGTTCCGACGAGATCGACGCCCGCGCACGCGCGCTGCCGCAGCCCGACCGGGACCTGTTCTTCCGCGGGCTGCGGCGCACCGCGACAGGCACCCTCACCGACCGCATCGCCGCCGACGTCCGGGCCGGCACCCTGCCGACCGTCAGTTACGTCGTCGCGTCGGAACGGGAATCCGAGCACCCCAGCGGATCCTCGCCCCGCGCATCGGCGAACCTCGTGCACCGCATCCTCACCGCCCTCGGCGACGCACCGGACGTGTGGCGGCGCACGGCCCTGTTCCTCACCTACGACGAGAACGACGGCTACTTCGACCACGTTCCGCCACCGCGGCCCCCGCGTGAACAGACCGACGAATGGGTCGGCGACCTGCCCCTCGGGCTCGGCAACCGGGTACCCATGACGGTCGTCTCCCCGTGGACCGTCGGCGGATTCGTGGCCTCGGAGACGTTCGACCACACCTCGAATCTGCGCTTCCTCGAGCGCTGGCTCGGCATCGAGGTCCCCGCGATCTCCCCGTGGCGACGAACGGTCGCAGGGGATCTCACCAGCGTCTTCGACTTCCGTACACCACGTTCGCCGGCGACCCCGCCTCGCCCCGCAGCGACCGGGGCGCTCGTTCCCCGTTGGAAGCCGCACGCCCCCGGCGCCGGCGGGATGCCCGCTCAGGAGCCCGGCATCCGGCCGTCGCGCCTGGTTCCGTACCGTCCCGACGCGCACGCCGAGGCGGCCGCCGGAGTGCTCCGGGTGCGGCTCACCAACTCCGGGCCGCGGAGCGCACACTTCACCGTGTTCCCCTACCACGCACCGGATACGGAGCCGATGCACGCCGATGTGCTCGGCTCCCAGGACATCGCCGTACCCGCCCCGGGAGGGCGCTTCGACGTCGCTGTCCACGGCCCGACGGGGGAGCGGTGGCACTTCCTCAGCGAGGCGAACGCAGCCGCCGGATGAACGCCGCGGTGTGGGCGATCCGCGTGTCCTGGTCACCCGCCAACCGTGACAACGCCGAATCCGCCGCGGCACCCGGGATCTCAGCCACAGCCTGCACCACCCGCTGGCGCACGGCGTAGTCGACGGCGGCATCGAACGCCGCCGTCAGAGCGTCCACGATCGTCTCCTCCGCATCGGCGAGCGCGGCGATCGCGCCCAGCGCCTCGGCGGCCGGCACGTCCCGCACCCCGTCGACCACCATGGTGACGAGCTCGGTGGTGGCGGCGGCGTCCCCGCGGAGCCCCAGCTCCACGGCGATGATCGACCGCACGTCGCGGTCCGGGTGCGCCAGTGCCGACCGCAGTGCGCCCGACCGGTCGGGCAACTCGGCGAGGGCCTCCGCGGCACGGCGGCGGACGGCGCTATCCTCGTCGTCCAGCCCCGCCGCGAGGTCGCGTGCTTCGGCCGCGCCCGACTGTGTCAGCGCCCAGCGGAGCGCACCCGCGACGTTCGGGCTCTCCTCCTGCAGGAGCGCTTCGGTGAGCGCGCCGACCGGGGCGCTGCCGTCGCCCGCAGCGAGTGCCGCGTGCTGACGGGCACCCGGCGAGCGTGAGCCCAACTCCGTCAGCAGCGCGACCGCGGCGAGGACCTCCTCCCACTCCTCGGGCCCCGTCCGCGCGACGTGCCCGAGGCGGCGCAGGAGCTCCGTCTCCAGCCGGATCCGCTCCTCGGTCCGTTCGATCAGGTCCGCCACCAAGGTCGACGGGGCGAACTCGGGGTCGTCGAGGGCCCGCCCGATCTCCTTGAGGCTCAGTCCCAGCGACCGCAGGCTCTCCACGTGGAAGATGCGCCGGAGATCGGGCTCCGAGTACTCGCGGTACCCGGACCCCGACCTACCGGACGGGCGGACCAGCCCCAGTGCGTCGTAGTGCCGCAGCATGCGCGCGCTGACCCCGGAACGCCGTGCCATCTCGCCGATCCGCACCGTTCACTCCTCACCGCGCGGGCCGAGCGCCGCCAGCCGGCGGGCTTCGTGCACCGCGTCGTGCAGCCCCGAATCGGGGTCCTGCATCAACCGGATCGTATCGGCGACGTGCTCCGCGACGCGCGGATCCGCCGCGCCCTCGGCGGCGACGAGCGCCTCGACCCCCTCCTCGTCGAGGCCCATCAGGGCGCGGCTCAGGCTCCGCCGGGTCTCCCCGTCGCCGTGCCCCAGCCGGCCGGCGAGGGCGCGGGCGGCGGACCGTCGGGCATCCTGCGGAACCAGCGCGACGACGGTGCGCCACGCGGCCCGGGCCACATCGTCGTCGCGGTCGCCGACGAGCGCGAGCACGGCGGTCCAGGTGCTCGCGGCGTCGGCGCGACCGATCTTCGAGAGCGTGTGCAGCGCCTGGCTGCGCGCCTGCGGCACGGCCGAATCCAGCTCGGCGTGCAGCAGCGGGACGGTGACCGGCGCGGGCATCCGCGTGAGGGCCCAGGTGAGCATGTCGCGGACGAAGAAATCGGGCTCGACCGCGCACCGCGAGATCAGCTCGGCGGCGCGATCCGGATCGGGCGCGGATCCCGCCGCGAGCGCGGCACGCAACCTGATCGAGGAATTCGGGTGATCGATGTGTGTCTGAGCCATGACGGCACCTCCTTCGGTGCGTCCAGTGCAGACCTTGTCACAGTGAGAAGGTCAAGCGCTGCAGGTCAGACGGGTCGGGGAGGGCATCGTGTGCGATGCCCTCCCCGGAACCGGAAGTCAGTGCGACGACTACTTTTCCTCGACGTCGAGCACCTTGGCGCCCTCGGCTGCGCGCTGCACGGCCGCGGCGCCGTCGTGCGCGCCCTTGCGCGACGAGTACGCCTGACCGGTGGCCACGACCTCGCCGTTGCCGGCCTTGAGGCGGAAGCGGAACTTGCCGGCGTTGTCCTCGTACACCTCGAACTTGCCTGCCATGGTGTGCACCTTTCGTCATCGACGGTCCCCGTCATCAGGGCCGTTTCGCAGCCTATGTGCTCGTTCCGGCGAACGCTGCGTGAAGCGAACGACATGCCGGGGAGGATTCGGTGATAACGGAAATCCCGTACCAGCGGGGTCCCAGCCGGCGCCAAGCGCTCTGGCTATCGTGGAATCAGACACCCGCGAACCGAGGGGATACACATGGGGATCATGGACAAGGTCCGTGGCGAGCTGGTCGACATCATCGAGTGGCTCGAGGACGACCGCTCCACGATGGCGTGGCGCTTCCCGCGCTACAACAACGAGATCAAGAGCGGCGCACAGCTGATCGTCCGCGAGGGGCAGCAGGCGATGTTCGTCTACCGCGGGCAGCTCGCGGATCAGTACGGGCCAGGTGGCTACACGCTGGTCTCGGAGAACATGCCGATCATGTCCACCCTGCAGGGCTGGCCGCACGGGTTCAAGAGTCCGTTCCGCAGCGAGGTGTACTTCGTCAACACCCGGCCCATCACCGATCTCCGGTGGGGAACACCGAATCCTGTCACCATCCGGGACAACGACTTCGGCATGGTCCAGGTGCGCGCCAACGGGCTCTGCGTGGTTCGCGTCGTGGACCCGCCCACGTTCCTGCGCCAGGTGATCGGCACCGACTCCAATGTCGACTCCGACGAGATCGCCGAACTGCTGCGCCGCACCATCGCGACGGCGTTCTCCGAGATGCTGCTCGAGACCGGCGTCGGCGCGATCGATCTGCAGGGCCGCCAGCGCGAACTGGCCGCGAAACTGCAGGAGTACGTCCAGTCCAAGATCCAGCAGCAGTACGGGCTCGCGTGCGAAGCCGTCGAGATGAACATCTCGTTGCCCGACGAGATCACCACCGCCATGACCCGCGGAGTCGCGCGCGGCGTGGAGGAGAAGGGCTACTACGGCAACGTCGGCGACATGAACCGCTTCCAACAGGGCCGGGCAGCGGACTCGATGCTCGGCGCCGCCACCAACGAGGGCGGCGGCGGAGCCGGCCAGTTCCTGGGCGCGGGCATGGGCATGGCGATGGGGCAGCAGTTCGCGCAGAACTTCCAGAGCCGGCAGGGCGCGCCGAACCCCCAGGCACAGCAGGCCTCTCCGCCGCAGGGGCAGGCCGTGCCGCCACCGCTGCCGGGCGCCGAGGTGTTCCACGTCGAGCGGAACGGGCAGGCGGCCGGCCCGTTTCCCGTCGACCAACTGCGCGGCATGGACCTCACGCCGCAGACCCTGGTCTGGTCTCCGGCGCTGCCCGCGTGGACACCGGCCGGGCAGGTGCCCGCCCTCTCCTCGCTGTTCGGCCCCACCCCGCCGCCCCTGCCTCCGCGATGACGGTGCCGCCCCCGCTGCCGGAGGGGCCGCGCCGCCCGCCCGCCGAACAGCGCCCGCCCGCGCCCCCGCCGCTCCCGACCAGGCCGGCGCCGCCCGCCGTGCCCGCGATGTCGCCGGCACCGTCGGCGAACGATCGCGCGATGGTCCAGCCCACCGAGCAGACCCGTACCTACCCGTGTGCCAACTGCGGCGACGCGCTGGTCTACGACCCGGCTCTGGGGGAGCTGCGGTCTCCCAGTTGCGGCAGCACGTACCCGGTGGTCCTCGACGGCGAGCGGTACATCACGTCGCACCCGCTCGAGCCCACGATGGACGCGCTGCACGAGCAGGCACGACGATCCTCCGCACCGCGGGTCGTGGACCACGAGGTGGTGTGCCAGAACTGCGGTGGGCACACGCTTTTCGCGGGCACCCTCACCGCGACGCGCTGCCCCTACTGCAACACCCCGATCCAGCGCACCGACATCCAGGTCGCGCCCGCGCGGCTGCCCGTCGACGGCATCCTCCCGCTGCGAGTGGGGCAGGACCAGGCGCGCACCAACATCGAGGCGTGGGTCAACAGCCGCTGGTTCGCGCCGCGGGAGTTCAAGAAGTACCGCGTGCTGGGATCCTTCACCAGCGTCTACCTCTCGTACTACAGCTACGACGCCGAAGTCACCACCGACTACTCGGGCTCCCGCGGCGTGCACCGCACGCGCAGGGACCGCGACGGCAACATCCAGACCTACACCGACTGGTGGCCCGTCAGCGGCCGCGTGCACGACAGCATCCGGCACCTCACGGAGTGCGCCAACCTGGGGCTCGACGAGCCGCGGGTGCGCGAACTCGAACCGTGGCCGGCTGAGCACGCCGTCGCGTACACCCCCGAGTTCGTCGCCGGCCACCTGGCGCGCACCTACGACGGTGACGCGGGCCAGGTCTTCGAGCGCCAGGCCCGGCCGCGCATCGAGGGCATCGTCGAGAACACCGTGCGCCGCGACATCGGCGGCGACGAGCAGCGGATCAGCCGGATGAATCCCGTCTTCCAATCGATCGACTTCGTCTACCTGCTGATGCCCGTGTGGCTGCTCACCGTGACCTTCGCCGACAAACCCTTCCAGGTGTTCGTCAACGGGATCACCGGCGAGGTCCAGGGCCAGCGCCCCTGGAGCGCGATCAAGATCACGATGGCGGTGCTCGCCGGTGTCCTTCTCGTCGCGCTGGGGGTATACCTCTACATGCAGACGCGAGGAGGGTGAGACATGCCGTGGTTGATCGTGGTCCTGTTGATCGTCGTGGTGCTCGCGGTCCTCGGGGCGACGGCCTTCGCCGTGGCCCTGGTGCGGAACAGCCGCAAACAGCAGCAGGCTGAGGCGGCGATGCCCTTCCCGTCGCGCGCCCCGATCGCGTGGTCGGGCTCGCACGTGCCCGAGGCACGGCTGCACCGCCGGATCCGGAAGTCGCTGCTCGCGTTCGAGCAGCCCGCGGGTGCCCTGACGGCGGCGCAGCTCGACGCGCAGGTGACGCTCACCGTCGCCGCGCAGGAACTGGACGACCGACTCGTGACGATCGCGTCGCTCCCGGAGACGGAGAAGGGGCCGGCGCTGGAGTCGGCCACCGCCGACGTCTCGGACCTCGAGCGACGGATCGCGGAGACCGTGGTCGTGCGGCCGAAGCTGCCGCCCTCGGCGACCTGACGAAACCTGTCGGTGGAGATCACTAGACTGCCGGTGTGACTTCTGCGAACTCCCCGTCCACCGTCGCGCCCACCTCAGCATCGGCGGCCGGTTCGCCCGGGGAGGCGGGCGAGAAGCCCACCATGCTGCTCATCGACGGGCACTCGATGGCGTTCCGCGCGTTCTTCGCGCTGCCGCTCGACGGCGGGCGGTTCCGCACCAAGTCGGGGCAACCGACCAACGCGGTCTACGGCTTCACGTCGATGCTCATCAAGATCCTCGGCGATGAGGCGCCCGGATACGTCGCCGCCGCGTTCGACGTGTCCCGGCAGACCTTCCGTGCCGAGATGTACCCCGAGTACAAGGCGCAGCGCTCCTCCGCCCCGGACGACTTCCGCGGCCAGGTGGACGTCGTCAAGGACGTGCTCACCGCGATGGGGATCCCGGTGATGGCGCAAGAGGGCTACGAGGCCGACGACATCATCGCCACGATGACCACGCAGGCGCAGGAGCAGGGCTTCAAGGTGCTCATCGTCACGGGCGACCGGGACGCGTTGCAGCTGGTCAACGAGAACGTGACCGTGCTCTACCCCCGCAAGGGCGTCTCGGACCTCACGCGGTTCACGCCGGAGGAGGTGGAGACCAAGTACGGCCTCACTCCGTCCCAGTACCCGGACTACGCGGCGCTGCGCGGCGACCCGTCGGACAACCTCCCCGGCATCCCCGGCGTGGGCGAGAAGACGGCGGCCAAGTGGATCCGGGAGTACGGCGATCTCGAGGGGCTCGTCGAGAACGTCGACAAGGTGAAGGGCAAGGTGGGGGACTCGCTGCGCGAGAACCTGGCCACGGTCCAGCTGAACCGCCAGATCACCGAGATGGTCCGGGACATGACGCTGCCCTACACGCCGCAGGACCTCGCGCTGCAGCCGTGGAACCGCGAGGCGATCCACCAGCTCTTCGACGATCTGGAGTTCCGCGTGCTCCGGGACCGGATCTTCACCGAGCTGGCCAGTTCGGAGCCCGAGGCCGACGAGGGCTTCGAGATCTCCGGCGGCATCGTCGCCCCCGGCACGGTCGCGGAATGGATCGCCGAGCACGGCGCGTCCGGGGAGCGGTCCGGGCTCGGGGTGGTCGGTCCCGGGGTCGTGTTCGACGGTGACGCCGAGGCCGTCGTCGTCGCGGCGCCCGACGGGGAGGGCGGGTACTTCGAGCTGTCCGGCCTCGGTCCGGAGGACGAGGCCGCCCTCGGCGCGTGGCTCGCCGACGCGGAGCAGCCCAAGGCGGTGCACGAGGCCAAGTGGGCGATGCACGCGCTGGAGAGCCGCGGCTGGCGCCTCGGCGGCCTCACCTCGGACACGTCGATCGCCGCCTACCTGGTGCGGCCCGGCCAGCGCAGCTTCAACCTGGACGATCTCTCCGTGCGGTACCTGCACCGCGAGCTCCGGATCGACGCGCCGGGCGGCACGGACGACTCGCAGCTGTCGCTGCTGGACGACCCGGACGACACCGCTGCGGAGAAGGCCCGCGAGCAGATCCTGCGCGCCCGCGCCGTCGTGGATCTCGCAGCCGCTCTCGACGAGGAGCTCGCCAAGATCGAATCGGGCCCGCTGCTCGCGGAGATGGAACTGCCGTTGCTGAAGGTGCTCGACGTCATGGAGAGCACCGGTATCGCGATCGACACGGATCACCTCGAATCGCTGCACAGCGAGTTCAGCGAGCGGATCCGCGCCGCGGAGGCGTCGGCGTTCGAGGAGATCGGGGAGCAGATCAACCTGGGCTCGCCGAAGCAGCTGCAGGTGATCCTGTTCGACAAGCTCGGCCTGCCGAAGACGAAGAAGACGAAGACCGGCTACACGACCGACGCGGCCGCGCTGGAGGCGCTGTACGAGAAGGAGCCGCACCCGTTCCTGCAGCACCTGCTCGAACACCGGGACGCGACGCGGCTCAAGGTCACCGTCGAGGGCCTGCTCAAGTCCGTCGCCTCGGACGGGCGGATCCACTCCACGTTCAACCAGACCGTCGCCGCCACGGGACGGCTGTCGTCGACGGATCCGAACCTGCAGAACATCCCGGTGCGTACCGAGGCGGGCCGGCAGATCCGGCACGCCTTCGTCGCGGGCGAGGGCTACGAGACGCTGATGACGGCGGACTACAGCCAGATCGAGATGCGCATCATGGCGCACCTGTCGAACGACGAGGGACTCATCGAGGCCTTCAAAACCGGTGAGGACCTGCACAACTACGTCGGGTCCAGAGCGTTTGGCGTGCCGATCGACGAGGTGACGCCCGATATGCGGCGGCGGGTCAAGGCCATGTCGTACGGCCTCGCGTACGGGCTGTCCGCCTTCGGTCTGGCCGCGCAGCTGAAGATCTCGCGCGACGAGGCGAAGGACCAGATGGAGGCGTACTTCTCCCGGTTCGGCGGCGTCCGGGACTATCTGCAGGACGTGGTGGTCGAGGCCACCCGCAACGAGTACACCGAGACCATCTACGGCCGCCGCCGGTACCTGCCGGACCTCACGTCGACCAATCGGATGCGGCGTGAGGCCGCGGAGCGGATGGCGCTCAACGCGCCGATCCAGGGCAGTGCCGCCGACATCATCAAGGTGGCCATGATCCGGCTCGACGAGGCGATCCGCGATGCGGGCCTGCGGTCCCGGATGCTGCTGCAGGTGCACGACGAGCTCGTGCTCGAGGTGGCCGCCGGGGAGAAGGACCAACTGGAGAAGCTGGTCCGCGAGACCATGGGCCACGCCGCCGAGCTCTCGGTCCCGCTGGAGGTGTCCGTGGGCTACGGCCGCAGCTGGGACGACGCCGCGCACTGACCACCCTGCGGCGACATGAATGAATGCGGCAGCAGGGTCGACATCTGGCGGGACGGTCCGTATCGCCCGATCGCGTAGGGGCTTTCGTCGTGATCAGTGCTCGGACCGTCCCTGGAGAGCCGAGGACACGAGGTCGCTCTTCTCCAGTGCGCTGCCCGTACCGATTGCCGAGATCCATGCGTGGGTGTCGGCGACCGCGGCCCAGTTGGAGGCGAGCAGCACCAGGAGCGTCTCGTGGATCTGCTGTGCCGAGGCGCTGCCTGCGGCGTTCGCGAGGTGGACGGCTCCGGTGGCGTCCGAGAGGACCTCGACCGCCAGGCCCTCGGTCTCGGCGCCCGCCGCGCTTGCGAGGACGCAGTTGTTGGTCATGTAGCCGACCAGGGTGACGGTGTCGATGCCGTTCTCGCGCAACCATTCCTGCAGACCGTCGGCAGCGAACACGCTCGATTGCCGCTTCACCACATGGTTTGCCACGACAGCTGTTCGCGCCTCCACCTCGGGGTGCAGGCGGGCACCTTCGGATCCCTCTGCGAACACGGGAGAGCCCTCGGGCCACACGTGCGCGACGGTGACCACGGGTACGCCGGCGTCGTATGCGGCGTCCATCGCGGAGAGCACCCGCTTGAGCGAATCGTCGCGGGGAGGGTATGCCACGGCCAGCGGCCGGTCGGCATCGAAGTACTCGTTCTGAACGTCGATCACGACGAGTGCGCGTCGGGGGTGCGTCATGGAATCTGCTCCTGTGCATCGGGTTTCTGGGGCGGCGGTGTGAATCGGATCCGCTCGGTGTCCATCGTGGCTCCACTCCGCGGGGTACCGTGAGTGGCAGAAATGACTATCTTCGATGGATTCAGGACAACACCGTGCGCATCGCTGTACACGCCTTCGAGGGCATCTCGATGTTCCACCTCTCTACTCCCCTCATCACTTTCGGCGAGGTCGACAGACTCGGGCTCGCGCCGGACTGGACCGTGCGCATCTGGAGCGCGGAGGGCGGCCCCGTGCGTGGCGCGGACGGGGTCACGATCGACACCGCGGACGGATCGGCGGCGCGCGAGGCGGACCTGCTCGTCTTCCCCTCCTGGCCCACCGATCTGCCCGATGCGGATGTCGATCTCGTCGAGGAGATTCGGGCCGCCCACGCGCGGAGCGCGATGATCGCGGGCCTCTGTCTCGGAGCCTTCCCCGTCGCGGCTTCCGGAATCCTCGACGGTCGTACGGTCACCACCCACTGGGCGTCCGAAGTCGAACTCGCGCAGAGGTATCCGCGGGTCGCTGTCCGGGCGGAAGGCCTCTATGTGGACCACGGCGACGTGCTGACCTCCGCCGGGACCGCTTCCGCGCTGGACGCCTGTCTGCACATCGTGCGAACGCGGATCGGATCGACGGCGGCGACCGCCCTCGCGCGCTACCTCGTCATCGCGCCGCACCGCGACGGCGATCAGGCCCAGTACATCGACCGCCCCGTCCCGGCCGCCGGTGACGGACCGATAGGGGAGGTGACGACGTGGGCGCTGGCCAACCTGGACGCGCCGCTCACCGTCGAGAGTCTCGCGGAACGAGCCGGCATGAGCCCCCGGAACTTCGCGCGGAGATTCCAGGAGAGCGCGGGTGTCAGCCCTGCCAGGTGGGTCCTGCGCCGCCGGCTCGACGAGTCGCGCAGGCTCCTCGAGAACACCGCCTGGAGCATCGACCGCATTTCTCGGGAGTGCGGATTCGCGAGCACCGTGACGTTCCGGCAGAACTTCGTGCGCCAGTACTCCACCACGCCCACGTCGTACCGGCACCGGTTCACCGAACCGTCGTGATCCACGGGCCTCGGGCGCGGTACCGGCGTCGCGGATCGGTAGCGTGGACGGTCGTGTTCACCATCGGATTCGACCTGGACCTCACGCTCATCGATTCCCGGCAGCGGATCCTCACCGCGGCCCAGCGGTCGTTCGCCGACCTCGGCCATTCGGTGGCCGACGAACTGCTGCTGCCCCACATGGGTGTCCCGATCGACGACGTCGCGGTGCACCTGGTGCCGGAGATCGATCCGGTGGCCTTCCTGGCGCGCTACCGCGGCCACTACGACACCGATGAGACGACGCCGGTGCCGGTGCTCGCCGGCGCGCACGAGCTCCTCGAAGCGATACGCGAGCGCGGCGGTCGGTCCGTCGTCGTATCGGCCAAGCAGCAGGCCGCGGCGGAGCGGGCCGTCGCGGATGCCGGACTGGACGTCACCACCGTGGTCGGCGGGCACTTCGGCGCCCGCAAGGGCGAGGCGCTGTTGCGCTTCGAGGATGTGCGCGCCTACCTCGGCGACCACGTCGAGGACGCGGCGGCCGCGAAGGCCGCCGGGTGCCCGTTCATCGGCGTCACGACCGGCGAGTTCGGGCGCGACGCGTTGACGGCGGCCGGAGCACGGTGCGCCGTCGACGACCTGGCCGAGGTGGTAGCACTGCTACCAGAGTTGGTGTAAACGGCTCCCGTCGGAGTTTCGCGAGCCCTCTGACCTGCCCATTTTGAACTGTGCGATTGCAACACAACATATAGGGCAGACAACGGGCCGACTTTGCGACAGCGTAATGCTGATGAGCGGTCCGGAGATCGACTGGGAGACGTACGGCCACGCCCTCGCGCGCCGACTCGTCGTGCTGCGCAAAGCGCGTGGGTACTCGCAGGAGCGGCTCGCGCAGCTCGCCGGAATGCACCGGAACCAGATCTCGAACATCGAGCGCAACGTCAGCTCGAACGAGCGGTACGCGGACCCGCACATGTCCACCGTCTACCGGCTGGCGGCGGCGCTCAGTGTCGCCCCTTCGTTCCTCCTGCCGGACGTCGGGGTCTGCGTGCAGATGCGGTCATCGGAACAGGAGTCCGAGGAGTCGGCCGGCGCCGTCGAATCGGCCGTGCGCGCCGGTATGGGGCCCGTCGTGTACGTGGCCACCCACGACGCGTTCGAGGTGTCCACGCACGACGCCCCCGGGGCGGCCGCTCCCGATCCGGTCGAGACGGCCGTTCCCGAGGGCGTCGGCGCGGAGTGAGGCGGGCCGGAGCCCTGCCGCTGGACTACTTCTTGGCGCTCGCGCAGTTGCGGTACGCGTCGGAGACCGCCCGCTCCACGTTCGCCTGATCGTTCAGCAGGCTGAAGCCGACACCGGACTGCTGGAACGCGAGGCCGGCGACCCGGAACTGACGGGTGAGCGGGTCCGAGGTGGCGATGTCGGCGAACTCCTTGGGGCCGCCGGCGGCCTGCTCGAGCTTCTGCACGAGGCCGGGGGACGAGCGGTCGATCGAGGCCCGCAGCTGTCCGACGTTGCACTTGGTACCGGGCACGGCGCGCACCGAGTTCTTGTCGGCGGGCTTCGGCGCGGGGCTGGGAGCCGCGGCGGCGATGGGAGCACCGACGAGAGCGAACGCTCCGAGAACGGCGGTGGTCGCGGCGAAACGACGGAAGGTCATTGTGCGGGCCTTTCGGTGGTGTGTCAGTACTTGTGGCACTCGGCGATGACCTTGGCGATCTTCGCGTCGACCTGGGCGCGGTTGGCCTTGTAATACGAGGCCGCGGCGGGGTTGTCCTTGGCGAGCTCGGCGATCAGCTTCTCGCGCTCCTTGGGCGGGGCGGCGAGAACCTTCTCGGCGTTCGCGCGGCCGCCCGGGGTTCCGTTCATGACGGCGATGGCCTCGGGGGCGATCACCTGGGTGGCGCGCTCGACCTGAGCGACCGTGCAGTTGGTGCCGGCGACCTTGTCGGTCGGCGCGGCGGAGGCCACTGCGGGGGCGAGGGTCAGGCCGGCGGCCGCCACGGCCGCCGCTCCAGCGATGATGCGCGTGCGAATCATGACACTCTCCTTCTCTGCGGCCGCCTCGATGTGGTGAGGGATGACGACTGCCCGAGCGAGAATACCGGGTTCGTATGAACAACAACAGGACGTCGCCGGGCAAAGGGAACCGGGTGGTAGTCAAGGGGTACCCGGGTACCGGCTCGACTTGCAGATGGCCTCGACCTGCTCGATCCCCGGTCGGGCCTGCGTTTTCACGCGCCTTCGCCCGTTCTTCGCGCTATCGCGGCTTCTCGCAGCAGAAGATCGCGGTGCCCGGGAAGATCGCCCCGCGCAGCGGGCTCCATTGGCCCCACTGCTCCTCGAAGTCCTCGGGCCACTCGGGCTCGACGATGTCGACGAGGCGCAGGCCGGCGCTCACGACGTCCCGGACCCGATCGCCGACGGTGCGGTGGTGCTCGACGTAGGTGGGCGTCCCGTCGGCATCCGTCTCGACGTACGGCGACCGGTCGAAGTACGACAGGGTCGCGACCAGGCCGTCCGGCCCGGGATCGTCCAGGAAGATCCACCGCATCGGGTGATTGATCGAGAACACGAGGCGGCCGCCCGGCCGCAGCACCCGCGCCGCCTCGGCCATGACCCGCGCCGGATCCGCGACGAACGGGATCGCGCCGAACGCGGAGCACACCACGTCGACGGTGCCGTCGGCCACCGGCAGGTTCTCCGCGCCGGCCTGGACCAGGAGCGGGATCCCGTGCCGGACGTGCGGAAGGCCGCGCCGGAGCATCCCGGCCGAGATGTCGAGTCCCACGACGGAGGCGCCCTGCGCGGCGAGCCAGCGCGAGCACGGCGCGCTGCCGCATCCGATCTCCAAGGCGACGGTGCCCGGTCCGATGTCGCCCAGCAGCCCGGCCTCGGACTCGCGGACGCCCTCGGGGCACCAGACGAAGTCACCGTCAGCGGTGTCGACGCCGAGGAACGCCGCGTGCTCCTCGTGGTACGCCTCCGCGTCGGAGTCCCACCACGACCGATTGGCGGCCTCGGAGCCGGCGCTGTCGTTGCGCATGTCCGGTTTCGGTCGATAGGTCATCGGCCTGAACCTCTCTCGGGAGGGCGGTTTGCCCAGCTAGCACCCGGCGGAGTAGCCTGGGGCACGCGTGTGCCCATGCGCACGCGATCTCGACCCAACTACGAGCACCTTGTCCGGAGCAATTTACCCAATGCCCACCTCTACTGTTACGTCCCCGCAGGTCGCCGTCAACGACATCGGCTCCGCGGAAGACTTCCTCGCTGCGATCGACGCGACGATCAAGTACTTCAACGATGGCGACATCGTCGAGGGCACCATCGTCAAGGTCGACCGTGACGAGGTCCTCCTCGACATCGGTTACAAGACCGAAGGCGTCATCCCGTCCCGCGAACTGAGCATCAAGCACGACGTCGACCCGTCCGAGGTCGTCAACGTCGGCGATGCCGTCGAGGCCCTCGTCCTCACCAAGGAGGACAAGGAAGGCCGTCTGATCCTGTCCAAGAAGCGTGCGCAGTACGAGCGCGCCTGGGGCACGATCGAGGAGCTCAAGGAGAAGGACGAGGCCGTCAAGGGCACCGTCATCGAGGTGGTCAAGGGTGGTCTGATCCTGGACATCGGCCTCCGCGGCTTCCTCCCGGCTTCGCTGGTCGAGATGCGTCGCGTGCGCGACCTCCAGCCGTACATCGGCAAGGAGATCGAGGCCAAGATCATCGAGCTCGACAAGAACCGCAACAACGTGGTCCTGTCGCGCCGTGCGTGGCTCGAGCAGACCCAGTCCGAGGTCCGCAGCGAGTTCCTGCACCAGCTGCAGAAGGGGCAGGTCCGCAAGGGCGTCGTGTCCTCCATCGTCAACTTCGGTGCCTTCGTGGACCTGGGCGGCGTCGACGGCCTGGTGCACGTCTCCGAGCTGTCCTGGAAGCACATCGATCACCCGTCCGAGGTGGTCACCGTGGGCGACGAGGTCACCGTCGAGGTCCTCGACGTCGACCTGGACCGCGAGCGCGTCTCGCTGTCGCTCAAGGCGACCCAGGAGGATCCGTGGCGCCAGTTCGCCCGGACCCACGCCATCGGCCAGATCGTGCCCGGCAAGGTCACCAAGCTCGTCCCGTTCGGCGCGTTCGTCCGCGTCGAGGAGGGCATCGAGGGCCTCGTCCACATCTCGGAGCTGGCCGAGCGCCACGTCGAGGTTCCGGACCAGGTCGTCTCGGTCGGCGACGATGCGATGGTCAAGGTCATCGACATCGACCTCGAGCGTCGTCGTATCTCGCTGAGCCTCAAGCAGGCCAACGAGGACTACACCGAGGAGTTCGACCCGTCGAAGTACGGCATGGCCGACAGCTACGACGAGAACGGCGAGTACATCTTCCCCGAGGGCTTCGATCCCGAGACCAACGAGTGGCTCGAGGGCTTCGACAAGCAGCGCGAGGAGTGGGAGGGCCGCTACGCCGAGGCGGAGCGTCGCCACAAGATGCACACCGCGCAGATGGAGAAGTTCGCCGCCGACGAGGCCGCCGAGGCCGCTGCCGGTGGTCCCGCCGCTTCGGGTGGCGCGAACTACTCGAGCGAGACCAACGCCGAGCGCACCGAGTCCACGCAGAGCGCCGGCGGCTCGCTGGCCAGCGACGCGCAGCTCGCTGCTCTCCGCGAGAAGCTGTCGGGCAACGCCTGATTCGCCTTCCGCGCAGCGTAGGAACGCCCCGCATCCCGATCATCGGGATGCGGGGCGTTCCCCGTTCCGCGGTCAGTTCAGGCGCTCGCCCGACTCGGGATCGAAGAGGTGCACGGCGCGGTCCGTCTGACGCAACCGCACACCGTCGCCGATCCGTGCGGGGGTGCGCCGCGGGCACCGCGCCACGAGAGTCACCGGCGTCCCGTCGAGCGTCGTGACGTCGGGGTCCTTGAGGCCCGCGTAGAGGAACGTATCGCTGCCCAGGTCCTCCAGGAGCGCGACCTCCGACGAGACGCCCTCCGCGTCGGCCAGGGCCAGGCTCTCGGGGCGGATCCCCACGGTGACCCTCGACAGGCCGGTTCCGCGGAGCAGGGCCGCGGTGTCGTCGTCCAGGTCGACGGTGCCGCCGCCCACCGCGATCGCGCCGTCGGACACCGGTGCCGTGAAGAGGTTCATGGCGGGGGATCCGATGAATCCGGCGACGAAGGCGTTGCGCGGGCGGTCGTACAGCTCGGCCGGGGAGGCGAACTGCTGCAGTTGCCCGAACTTGAGCACCGCGACCCGGTCACCCATCGTCATGGCCTCGACCTGGTCGTGCGTGACGTAGACGGTGGTCGTGCCGAGCCGCCGCTGCAGCGCCGCGATCTGGGTCCGGGTCTGCACCCGCAGCTTCGCGTCCAGGTTCGACAGCGGCTCGTCCATGCAGAACACCTGTGGCTCGCGCACGATGGCGCGGCCCATGGCCACCCGCTGCCGCTGCCCGCCGGACAGGTTGGCGGGCTTGCGGTCCAGGTACTCGGTGAGGTCGAGCAACTTCGCGGCGTCCGCGACCTTCGCGGTGCGCTCCGCCACGGGGACGCCGCGCATCTTCAGGGCGAATCCCATGTTCTCGCCCACCGTCTTGTTCGGGTACAGCGCGTAGTTCTGGAACACCATCGCGATGTCGCGGTCCTTGGGGGCCACGCCCACCATGCTGCGGCCGCCGATCGAGATGGCGCCCGAGTCGATCTCCTCCAGTCCGGCCAGCATCCGCAGCGCGGTGGACTTCCCGGAGCCCGAGGGGCCGACCAGGACCACGAACTCGCCGTCGGCGATGTCCAGGTTCAGCGAGTCGACGGCCAGCTTGTCGGCGCCGGGGTAGACGCAGCACGCGTCCTCGTAGGTGATGGAAGCCATTTCTCTTGCTCTCCTGATGATCTCGGTCGGTCTACTTGATGGCGCCGAAGGAAAGGCCGCGCACCAGCTTGTTCTGGGCGACCCATCCGGCGATGACGACGGGCAGTGCCACCAGCACGGAGGCGGCGGACAGCTTCGCCCAGAACAGGCCCTGACCCGACATGAAGCCGGTGAGGGCCACGGGGGTCGTCTGCGCGTTGACCGCGGTGAGGTTCACGGCGAAGAAGAACTCGTTCCACGAGAAGATCACGCAGATCAGCGCGGTCGCGGCGATGCCGGGGGAGATGATCGGGAGGATCACCTCGCGCACCGACGTCCACAGACTCGCACCGTCCATGCTCGCCGCTTCGAGCAGCTCGCCGGGAACCTCGAGGAAGAACGAGCGCATCATCCACACCGCGATCGGCAGGTTCATCGCGGTGTACAGGATCACCAGGGTCCAGATGTTGTCGAGCATGCCGATCCTGCCGACGATCACGTACAGCGGGATGATCGCGGCGACGATCGGCAGCATCTTGGTGCTGATGAAGAAGAACAGGGCGTCCTGCGTCTTGCGGACCGGCCGCAGGGACAGCGCGAACGCCGCCGGGATGCCCAGCATCAGCACGAGCAGCGTCGAGACGACCGTCGCGAAAACCGAATTGAGCAGCGGCGTCCCGATGCCGGCGTCGAAGACGGCGCGGAACTGGTCCAGGGTGGGGACGAAGAAGAACGTGGGCGGCTTGGTCGCGGCCTGGCTCTCCTGTTTGAACGCGGTGAGCACCATCCACAGCACGGGGAAGAAGAAGCCCACGGCGATGATCCACGTGAGGGCGGTGAGCGCACCGCCCTTGGGATCGCGGTTACGCCGCGCTACGACGGTGCCCGCCGTAGCGGGTGCTGTGCTTGTCGCGGTCATCACGCCGCCTCCTGTCCTGCACTGAAACTCTTGAAGATCAACCGGATCGCGACGGTGGACACTGCGATCGTGCCGACCACCGTCACCACGCCCATGGCGGCGGCCTGACCGATGTCGAAGCCGAGGAACGCGCGTTGGTAGATGTAGTAGGGGAGGTTCGAACTCGCCACGCCGGGCCCGCCCGACGTCATCATGTAGACCGCGTCGAACGTGTTGACCAGGTAGATCGCGCCCAGCACCGAACCGAGCTCGATGAAGCGGCGCAGGTGCGGCAGCGTGATCTCCCGGAACAGCCGCACGCTGGTGGCGCCGTCCACCCGGGCCGCCTCGGCGATGTCGCGGGGCATGGACTGCAGTCCTGCCAGGATCAGCAGCATCATGAACGGCGTCCACTGCCACACCAGTTCGGCGATCACCGATGCCAGCGGGAACTCGCTGAGCCAGTCGACGTGGATTCCCAGCGGACCCAACGCCCAGTTGACGAGGCCGTTGGTGGGCGACAGCAGGCTGGTCTTCCACAGCAGCGCCGAGGCGACCGGGGTCACCAGGAACGGGGTGATGAGCAGCGTGCGGACCACGCCGCGGCCCAAGAACTTCCGGTCCAGCAGCAGTGCGAACGCGAGGCCCAGCAGCACCGAGATGATCACGGTGCCCACGATCAGCAGGACCGTGTTGAGGGTGACGGTCCAGAACTGACTGTCACGGAAGACCTCCACATAGTTGGACAGCCCGGCGAATTCGCGTGAACCGGGCCGCACCAGGTTCCACGACTGCGTCGAGTAGTACAGCGTGAACACGAACGGCACCTGCGTGACCACGAGCATGAAGATCAATGCGGGCAGCAGGGGGCCCCGGCGGCGCCATCCCTCGGCGCGGGACACGGTGTCGCGCTTGGATCGGATCGGCGCGGTGCGCGGGCCCTCGGAAGCCGGGGAGACCGATGTTGCGGCGGTCATGGCGATCACCCCTTCCTCTGATAGCTCTTGCCGACGACTTCGGCGTACTTCTGGGATTGGGTGAGCGCGTCCTCGACCGAGATCTGCCCCGCGATGGCGGCACTGATCTGCTGGCTGACGCGCGTCCCCAGGTCCTGGAACTCGGGGATGGCCAGGAACTGGATGCCGGTGTAGGGCACGGGCTGCACCGTGGGGCGGCCCTGATCGGCGGCGAGCATCGCGTCGAGGGTCGGCTTACCGAACGGGCCGGAGATCTCCTTGTACGCGGGGAGCTCGTACGTCGACATCCGGCTGCCCGGTGGGACGTGGCTCGGGCCGAGCTTCTCCGCGACGTGCTCGATGTACTTCTTGTCGGTCATCCAGGAGATGAACTTCCAGGCGTCGCCCTTGCGTTCACTGCTGGACGGGATACCCAGCGACCAGGTGTACAACCAGCCGTTGCCGCCCTTGGCCATCTTCGGCGCCGGCAGGTAGCCCACGTCGCCCGCGATGGTCGAGGTCTCGCGGCTCTCCAGGGAGGACACGGCTGCGGTGGAGTCGTACCACATCGCGGCTTGGCCCTGCGCCAACAGGTTTCCGCATTCCTGGAACCCGGTCGACGCGGCGCCCGCCTCGCCGTACCGGCGCACCGTGTCCACGTAGAACTTCACCGCGGCGGCCACCTCGGGCGAGTTCAACTGCGCGTTCCACTCCTCGTCGAACCAGCGACCGCCGTACGCGTTGATCACGGTGTCGAGCGGAGCGAGCACCTCACCCCATCCGGGCTTGCCGCGCAGACAGATTCCGGCGACGTCCCGGCTGTTCAGCTTGGCCGCGGCGTCCGCCACCTCCGGCCACGTCGGCTCGGCGGGGAGCTGGATCCCGTTGGCCGCGAACAGGCGTTTGTTGTACATGAGGAACGAGGATTCGCCGTAGAACGGCGCCGAGTACATGCCGCCGTTGTACGAGAGCGCCTCGCGCAGCGTGGGGATGAAGTCTCCCGCGTCGTACCCGGAGTCCGCATCCATGTACGGGGACAGGTTGGCCAGCCAGCCGTTCTCCGCCCACATCCGGGTCTCGTAGTTGCTGATCATGACGACGTCGAACTCTCCGCCGCCGGTGGACACCGATGCCGTGATCTTGGCGCGAGCCTCGTTCTCGGACAGCGTGATGAACTTGAGCCGGACGCCGGGGTTGGCGCGCTCGAACTCCGGCGCCAGACTCACGGCGTCGGTCATCTGCGAGTTCGAGACCATCGCGACGGTGACGGAGGAACCGCCTCCGCCGGACAGCGCGCCCGCACCGGAACAGCCGGTGGCGCCGACGGCGAGGGCGGTGAGGGCCGCCGCCGCGCCGAGCAGGCGCCGGGTTGATGATCTGCGGATCACCGATTCGCCTCCTGTTGTCGGAGGAGCCACGTCGCGGTGGGGTGATCGGTGACCAGAACGGTCGCGTACCCGCCGCGGAGGGCCCCGAGGATCGATTCCCGGCGGTGTTCCCCGCCGGAGATGAGGATGGACGCCGGGCAGGCCCGGACGTCGTCGAGGGGAACGGAGACCGTCCGCTCGACCAGGCTGGATTCGACGGCCGTCCCGTGGTCGTCGTAGAACCGGCCGCCGATCTCGCCGACCGCACCCAGCGCGCGCAGTTCGTCGAGGACCGTCGCGTCGATGTAGGCGCCCTCGAACAGGGTGGTGGACGTCGACACCGAGCCGACGCCGAAGAGCATCACGTCGGCGGACCGCGCCGCCTCGAGTGCCCGCGACACGATCGAGTCGCGGGCCAGAGCACGCACGGTGTCCGGATCGGCGAACAGGGGAGCCACCAGCCGTACCGGCCGAGCGCCGAGGCGCTCGGAGAACAGCGCGAGAGCGTGGTCGACACCGGTGTGGTACTCGACGGAGGTCATCGAGCCGTCCATCTGGACCACGCGGGCGCAGCGTCCGACTCCGCCCGTCGCGTCCGCCACGGCCACCTGTTCCGGCCCCCAGGTGAAGCCGAGCGTGTCCGTGGGCTGCAGGCGACGGGACAGTACCGCCGCTCCCGCACGGCCCAGCGCGGCGTCGCCGGAACGCGTGCCGTCCGCCGTGTCGTCGATGATGAGCGCCTCGGAGAGGCCGAACACACGCTCCAGGTCCGCCTCGGCCTCGGGGTGGATCGAGCCCGCGAGGTGGTCGGGAGCGGAGACGGTGACCCGCACGAGGCCCTGTGCGCGGGCCCGGGCCACGAGCCGGCCAGCGGTGGGGCGGGAGACGCCGAGACGCTCCGCGATCTGCGCCTGTGTGAGGCCCTCGAGGTGGTACATCGTGGCGGCGCGCACGAGGAGGCGCAGGTCGTGGCCGCTCTCGGTGGCGCTGCGCTGCGGGGATTCCATCCGGTGCTCCGTCGATCGGTGAGCATATGCGCATGCTGCGTGATTCTGCTCACTACGCTAGCATCGAAGTATGACCCAGGCCACACTTTTTTCGATACCGGCCACGATGCGCGCCGCCGTCCTTCATCCGGATCTCTCGCTGACCTGCGAGGATCGCTCCGTTCCTTCGCCCGCCGCGGGGGATGTGCTGATCCGCGTCGCCGCCGTGGGAGTCTGCGGCTCCGATACCCACTACCTGCGCCACGGCCGGATCGGCGACCACGTGGTCATGGGCCCGATCGTGCTCGGCCACGAGGCCTCGGGGACGATCGTCGCCGTCGGGGAGGGCGTCCCGTCGGGCCGGATCGGCGAGCGCGTGTCCATCGAGCCCCAGCGCCCGGACCCGGACAGTGCCGAGACGCTGCGCGGCGAGTACAACCTGTGCCCGGCGATGCGCTTCTACGGAACTCCGCCGGTCGACGGTGCGCTCGCCGAGTACGTCACGATCGGGGCTGCCTTCGCACACGCGATCCCGGACACGGTGAGCGATGAGGCGGCGGCGTTGTTCGAGCCCCTGTCCGTCGGCATCGCCTCCGTGCGGAAGGCGGGCATCGGGCTGGGCGGATCGGTGCTCATCGCGGGCGCCGGGCCGATCGGGCTGTTGTGCGCGCAGGTGGCGTCCGCCGCGGGCGCCACCCGGGTCGTGGTCACGGACCTGGACGCCGGTCGCCGGGAGGCGGCGCTGCGATTCGGTGCGACCGCGGCGCCGGACGCGGGGGAGGATCCCGGAGCCGGATTCGACGCCTTCATCGACGCGTCCGGTGCGCCGGCGGCGATCCGGTCGGGGCTCGGCGCGGTCCGCGCGGGCGGCCGGGTGGTGCTCGTCGGGATGGGTGCGGACGCCGTCGAGATGCCGGTCCCGCTGATCCAGAACCGCGAGCTGATCCTCACCGGTGTGTTCCGCTACGCCAACACGTGGCCCGCCGCGATCGCTCTCGCCGCGTCCGGCCGGATCCGGCTGGACGACATGGTGACCGCTCGGTTCGGGCTCGCCGAGACCGAAGCCGCGCTCAACGCCGACCGCATTCCCGGCACCATCAAAGCGGTCGTCGTTCCCGGCGCCGCCACCGAACACGAGGAGGACGCATGACCGTCCAGCCGCTCCGCGCATCGGCCCTGCCCACGTCGATCCCCGTCCCCGAGTACCGATCCCGCGGCGTTCGCGCCGGGATCGTGCACTTCGGTGTCGGTGGGTTCCACCGCGCGCATCAGGCCATGTATCTTGACAGGCTGCTCGCCGCCGACGCCGCGGCGGGGGACTGGGGCATCTGCGGGATCGGGGTGCGCCCCGCCGATGCAGCGATGCGGGACGCGCTGGTGCCGCAGGACGGTCTCTTCACGCTCACCCTCAAACATCCCGACGGTGCCGTGGACACGTCCGTCGTCGGCTCGATCGTCGACTACCTGTACGGGCCCGATGATCCGGAGGCCGTCGTCGAGCGGCTCGCCGCGCCCGAGGTGCGCATCGTGTCGCTCACAGTGACCGAGGGCGGGTACAACTTCTCGCCCAGCACCGGCGAGTTCGACGCGGCGAACCCCGCCGTGGTCGCGGACCTCCGCGCGGGCGCCGCGCCCGGAACCGTTTTCGGGTACGTCACCGAAGGGCTCCGTCGGCGCCGCGACCGCGGCCTACCGGCGTTCACGGTGATGTCCTGCGACAACATCCAGGGCAACGGCGAGGTCGCGCGCGAGACCTTCCTCGCCTTCGCACGCCTGGCCGATCCCGCGCTCGCCGACTGGATCGAGGCCGAGGTGAGCTTCCCGAGCTCCATGGTCGACCGGATCACCCCCGCCACACCGGAATCCCTCCGGGCCGAGGTCGCCGAACGCACGGGCGTCGACGACCTCTGGCCGGTGGTGGCGGAACCGTTCACCCAGTGGGTCCTCGAAGACGCGTTCTCCGCCGGCCGGCCCGCCCTCGAGACGGTGGGCGTGCAGGTGGTCGACGACGTGGCGCCCTACGAGCTGATGAAGCTGCGCCTGCTCAACGCCGGACACCAGGCGCTGGGGCACTTCGCCCGGTTGCTCGGCTACGAGTACGTGCACGACGCGGCGCAGGACCCGGATATCCGGGAGTTGTTGCGGCGCTATATGAACGACGAGGGCAGGCCCACCCTACGGTCCGTGCCGGGGATCGATCTCGACGATTACGTCGAGACGCTGCTCGACCGGTTCTCGAATCCCGCGATCGCGGACACCGTCGCCCGCCTCTGCCAGGACGCCTCCGATCGGATTCCGAAGTGGCTCGTCCCCGTGATCACCGAGCGGCTCGCCGCAGGCGCCTCCGCGCCGCTCGCGGCCGCGGTCGTGGCCGCGTGGACCCGCTGCTCCGAAGGGCGCGACGACGCGGGGGCCCCGATCGTCATCGCGGACAGGCTGGCCGACGATCTCGCGGCGCGCGCCGAACGCTCTCGCACCGAGCCGCTCGCCTTCGTGGCCGATCCTGAACTGTTCCGCGACCTGGCCTCCCGACGGGAGTTCGCCGAACCGTACGCCGCGGCGCTGGCCTCGCTCCGGGCGCGCGGCGCCCGGGAGACGCTGCGGGAGCTGCTCGCCCGCTGACGGTCAGGGCCGGTTCAGTACGGACTCCGCCGCCGACCGGTAGCGGGCGTAGACCTCGGGCGTCGGCGCCGCCGAGAAGGTCTGCGCCGCGGGGCGTTCCCATGCGGGCGGCTCCTGGCCGCCCGCGAGCGCCCAGGCCGCCTGGCGCGCGGCGCCCCGGGCCACGTACTCGCCGTCGGCCAGGAAGTCCACATCGCGCCCGAACACCGACGGCGCCACGGCACGGACCGCGGACGAGCGCGCGCCGCCGCCCACGACGATGATCCGCCGCACCCAGGTGCCCTGCGCCGCAATGGCGTCCATGCAGTACACGAGCGAGCACAGCAGGCCCTCCACCGCCGCCCGGGCGATGTTCGCCGGGGTGAGGTTCTCGCTCGTGAGCCCGTGGAAGGCGCCGGTGGCGTCCGGCAGGTTCGGGGAGCGCTCGCCGGCGAAGAACGGGACCACTGTCAGGCCCTCCGCGCCCGGCGGAGCGGTCAGCGCCAGGCGGGCGAACTCGTCGAGGTCCACGCCCAGCATCCGGGCGGTCGCCGACAGCACCGGAGCGCCGTTCAGGGTGCACACGAGCGGCAGCTGATGCCCGGTGGCATCGGCGAATCCGGCCACGATGCCCGACGGGTCGCGCGGCGCCGAATCCGTCACCGCGCTCACCACCCCGGACGTGCCGAGGGAGACGATGCAGTCGCCCGGCCGCGCGTCGAGCCCCAGGGCGGCGCCCGCGTTGTCCCCGGCGCCCGCGCCCAGCAGCGTGCCGGGGCGCAGCGGACCGTCGAGTTCGGTGACGGGAATCGATTCGGACGGCCGCAGCACGCGCGGCAGCCGAGGCGTGCGGCCGCGGAACGCGAGTTCCAGGAGGTCCGTTCGGTATTCGCCGGTGGCGGCGCTGAAATAGCCGGTGCCGGAGGCGTCCGAGGCGTCCGTGACGAGTGCCTCCGGGCCGCCCCCGGCGAGCCGCCACGTCAGCCAGTCGTGCGGGAGGCACACCGTGGAGGTGGCATCCGCGTGCGCGGGCTCGGCGTCGGCGAGCCAGCGCAGTTTGGCCGCGGTGAACGCGGCCACGGGAACCACCCCCACCGCGTCGGCCCACTGCTGTGCTCCGCCGAGATCGGCGACCAACTGCGCGGCGGCGGGCGCGGATCGGGTGTCGTTCCACAGCAGCGCGTCTCGGACCACTCCGTCACCGGAGTCCAGGCAGACCATCCCGTGCTGCTGTGCGCCCACCGATGCGGCGGCCACGTCGGCGAGGCCGCCGGCGGACCGCGCCGCGATGCCCAGCGCCTCCCACCACGCCGCGGGCGGCACCTCGGTACCCGGCGGGTGAACCGCGGACCCGGTCCGCACGACCTCGCCGGTGTCGGCGTCGCACACCACCACCTTGCACGACTGTGTGGACGAATCGATTCCGGCGACGAGCGGCATGAGCGCGATTGTTCCAAAGCGCGCCCCGCACCGGGTGCATATGCACGAGTAGACATGCGGCTTTTTGACAATGATTTTCACCACTCGCTAGACATCTCCCATGACGACCCACCGACGTATCGCAATCCCGCTGCTCGCCGCAGCTCTCCTCGCCGCCGGCTGCGGTGGCGCGACCGACGACGGCGCGGCACCGTCCGGCAGCGCTTCCCGGGCGGCGGGCTCCGACGCCGACACCCCCGAGGGCGCGACCGAGGAACGACGGCCCGCCGCTCGCCTCGCCTACGCCTACGAGGGCGGAGTCCAGATCCTGGACGCCGCGACGTTCGCCACGCTCGCGGACTTCCCCGCGAAGGGCTACCTCCGCGTGAACCCCGCGGGCGACGGTCGCCACGTGTTCGTCTCGGAGGACGACGGATTCACCCTCGTCGATACGGGCGCCTGGTCTGTTCCGCACGGCGATCACCAGCACTTCTACTCGGCGCAGCCGCGCAAGACCGACGTTCGGATCGATGCGCCGGAGCCGGGCCACGTCGTGCCGCACGACGGGACGACGGTGCTGTGGTCCGACGGGGAGGGAACGGCGACGTCCATTCCGACGGACAGGATCGCCGAGGCCGACGCACCCCGTTCGGTGTACACCGCACCGAAACCGCACCACGGCGTCGCCGCACAGCGGGCGGACGGCTCGCTCCTGGTGACGATCGGCGACGAGAAGACGAGGACCGGGGTGGCGATCCTGGACAAGGAGCACAAGGAGATCGCCAAGAACGAGCAGTGCCCCGCCGTACACGGCGAAGGGACCGCGGAGGGCGGGGTGACCGTCTTCGGCTGCGAGGACGGCATCCTCACGGTGCGCGGCAACGAGATCACCAAGACTGCTTCCCCCACGCCGGGGTACGCGCGGATCGGCAACATCGCGGCCACCGAGGCTCACCGGGTCGTGCTCGGCGACTACAAGGTGGACAAGGCCGCCGAACCCGAGCGACCGACTCGAGTGAGCCTGCTCGACACCGCCTCCGGACAGCTCAAGCTGGTGGATCTGCCCGCCTCCTACAGCTTCCGCTCGTTGGCCCGGGGCCAGTTCGGCGAGGCCCTCGTCCTGGGCACCGACGGGGTGCTCCGCATCCTGGATCCGAACACCGGCGCCGTCACCCGCGAGGTCAAGGTGACCGGCCCGTGGGTCGAGGACGCGGAGTGGCAGGTCCCGCGTCCCGAGGTGTACGTCCAGGGCTCGACCGCCTACGTCACCGACCCGGCCACGAAGTCGATCGTCGCGATCGACGTGCCCAGCGGCAACGAGGTCAAGCGCGGCACCCTCGAGCACGCGCCCGACGAGCTCACCGGCGTCCCGGGGGCGAAGTCCTGACCCACGCGGATCGCCCCGCCCGATTCGCCGTGCGGGGCGACCCACGCCGGTAGGTTCGTGGGTGTGGATTACCTGCTGGGCATCGATATCGGCACGGGGAGCACCAAGGGAGTGCTGGTGACGCCGGACGGCGTCGTGGTCGAGACCCGGGTCATCGCGCACGGGATGTCGTTGCCGCAGCCGGGCTGGGCCGAGGTGGACGCCGAATCGACGTGGTGGGCGGAGATCTGCGAGATCAGTCGGCATCTCATGGGGTTCGTGGGACCGTCCGACACCGTGGCGGGGATGTGCGTCAGCGGCGTGGGGCCGTGCCTGGTCCTGTGCGACGACGATCTCCGGCCGGTGCGGCCCGCGATCCTCTACGGGATCGACACGCGTGCGGCGGACGAGATCGAGGCTCTCACCGTGGAGTTCGGCGACGAGGCGATCCTCGAGCGCGGCGGCACCCGGCTGAGCAGTCAAGCCGTGGGGCCCAAGATCGAGTGGGTCCGGCGCCACGAACCCGAGGTCTTCGCGAGGGCGCGGCGCTGGTACGGATCGAACGCGTACATCGCCGCGAAGCTGACCGGCGAGTACGCGATCGACCACCACACGGCCAGTCAGTGCGATCCGATGTACGCGACACGCGAGTTCGCCTGGGACGCGGGGTGGTCGGCGCGCCTGGCCGGGCACCTCGAGATGCCCAGGCTGGCATGGCCCTCGGAGGTCGTCGGTCAAGTCCACGCGCAGGCATGCGCCGCGACCGGGGTGCCGGAAGGCACCCCGGTGTGCGCGGGGACGATCGACGCGTACTCGGAGGCCTTCTCAGTGGGAGTCCGTCAGCCCGGAGATCTGATGCTCATGTACGGGTCGACCATGTTCCTGGTGCAGGTGATCGACCGGTTCAGCAGCGATCCCGCACTCTGGACCACCACCGGGGTCGAACGCGGCACCCTGGCTCTGGCGGCCGGTACCTCCACGGCGGGAAGCCTGACGCAATGGTTGCAGGCCGTGACCGGCGACGCGCCCATCGAGGAACTGATGACCGAAGCCCGCGTCGTTCCGCCGGGCAGCGACGGTCTCGCCGTCCTCCCGTACCTGGCCGGCGAGCGGACTCCGGTGTTCGATCCGCACGCGCGCGGTGTGGTCGCCGGCCTCACTCTGCGGCACACCAGGGGGCACCTGTTCCGTGCTGCGTACGAGGGGATCGCGTTCGGGATCAAGCAGATCCTGGAACGGTTCGACGCGGTGGCCCCCGCCCGTCGCGTCGTCGCCGTCGGCGGTGGGCTGCGGAGCCCGATCTGGGCGCAGACCGTCAGCGACGTCACGGGGCGGCGGCAGCAGATCCCCACCCAGGCGATCGGTGCCAGCTACGGCGACGCGCTGCTCGCCGCGATCGGCGTGGGGTTGGTGCCGCCGGAGACCGACTGGGCGACGATCGAGCGGGAGTTGGAACCCGATCAGGACAACGTCGAACTGTACGAGCGGATCTACCCGGTGTGGTCGTCGTTGTATCCCGCTACGAGGGAGCAGGTGCATCGCCTCGGCGGGCTGTGAGCCGCGCCGAGTCCTGATGCGAGGCCCCTCGGTCAGCCCATCGTGTAGCCGCCGTCGACCGGGAGGTCGACGCCCGTGATCATGCTCGCGGCGTCGGATGCCAACCAGACGACGGCGTCCGAGACCTCGCGGGGGATCGCGAACCGCCCCAGCGGGATCCGCGCCAGCATCGGTGCGCTCTTCTCCTCGGGACCCCACACCCTCCTGCCCATGTCGGTGAGGACCACGGTGGGGCAGACCGTGTTCGCGCGGATCCCGTGGGGCCCCAGCTCCTGAGCCAGCACCTTGGTGGCCATGAGAAGCCCGGCCTTGGTGGAGCTGTAGGCGTAGTGCTCGGCGAGCGGAGCCAGTGCCGCGGCGGAGGCGATGTTGACGATCGCGCCTCCCGTGCCCTGACGGACCATCGCGGCCCCCACCGATGCCGCCAGGAGGGCCGGGGCGCGGAGGTTCACCGCCATCGTGCGATCGAAGGCCTCCGCCGTGGTGTCCACGACTCGTTCGGGGAAGGACACCCCGGCGTTGTTCACGAGCACGTCGAGCCCGTCGAACGCGGACAGTGCGCGGTCTGCCAGGGCCGCGGGACCATCCGCGGTGGAGAGGTCGCAGGGCGCAGTCGCGGTGCGGCACCCGTGCGCGGCGGCCAGCTCGTCGCTCAGCGCGTTCAGTTCCGACTCGTCGCGCGCGCTCAGTACGACATCCGCTCCCGCCGCGGCGAGCGCGCGGGCGACGTCGGCGCCGATCCCCTTGGTGGCGCCCGTGACGAGTGCTCGGCGTCCCTCGAGTGGTCGGTCGTTCATGCGGTGCTCCTCCGCTGTCGTCATCGGGGGGACGGCGATTCGGGGTCGAGCCGGGCGAGCAGGCTCGCCGCGGTGCCCGGATCGGTCACCAGTTGGTTGAAGTAGCCTCCTCGGGCGCCGGCGATGATCGAATCCGCCTTCTCGGGTCCTACGGCGACCGCGATGGACACCGGGATCCGGCGTAGCGCTTCGAGTTCGACGGCCATCAGTCGGTCATCGCCGTCGAAGTGCACGGGCTCGCCGTCGCGATCGTAGAACCGGGAGCACACGTCGCCGACGGCGCGGCGCAGCTCGGCGGACTCCATCGGGACGAACCTGGGGATGTCGGAGCGGGACAACGGCGGAGCACCGACGCCCATCAGCGCGCACCGCGCATCGGGCCACAGGTGGAGGACCCTCTGGATCGACGGATCACGGACCAGTGAGTCGTGCAGGTCGGGCCCGGGAACCGCAGGAGCGAAGAGGTAGGTGGCCCTGCCTTCTACACGATCCGCGACCAATCGGGTGATCTCGTTCGTCTGATACCAGCCCTCGGGCTGGTCGTTGCCGCCGACGGTCGGCGCGACGAGGACACCCGGGAGCGCCGGGAGCGGGTGTTGTGCCACTTCGTAGACCGTACGGCCGGAGCTCACGAGCAGGACGTCGCCACTCACGAGCCCCGCGCCCGAGAGGGCTCGACCGACGGCCGGCGCGAGGACCGGGCCCATGGCCCGGAGCGGGTCCACCCGGGCGTCGCCGCCGGGCAGGGGGGCGCTCAGGTGCACCGCGGCGAGTCCGAGTGCCCGGGACAGGCGTTCGGCGATGTCACCGGGCGCTCGGCGGTCGGGGGAGACGACTTCGATGCGGACGATGCCCCGTCGCTTCGCCTCCGAGAGGAGCCTGCTCACGGTGGGGCGACTCACGCCGAGGGTCTCCGCGACCTGTGCCTGCGTCGCGTCGTTCTCGTAGTACTCGCACGCGGCTCGGTAGAGAAGCGCGTCGCTGAACCGGGATCCCTCGTCCGGCGCGTGCGATCCGATCGCCGGACCATTCCTCACCATCGTTCGAGTATGCCTCTTCGCGTCCGGGCGCACAGATGTTCAGCCATATTCGTTCCACTGAACAGATTCTCTGGACAGATGTGCCGAAGCGTGATTACTGTGAGCTGCGACACGTCAGAGGTGGTGTGTTCAGTGGCAGAGGAGGCCGAGATGGCGGAGCGGATACCCGAGACGATGAGTGCCGTGGTGTGCCACGGCCCGGAGGACTACCGGCTCGAGGAAGTGCCCGTGCCGAAGCCCGGACCGGGAGAGGCGCTCGTCCGGGTGGAGGCGGTGGGGATCTGCGCGAGCGATCTCAAGTGCTACCACGGCGCCGCGAAGTTCTGGGGCGACGAGACCCGGCCGGCGTGGGCCGAGACCGAGGTCATCCCCGGCCACGAGTTCGTCGGTCGGGTGGTGCAGTTGGACGCGGCGGCCGCCGACCGGTGGGGGATCGCGGTCGGTGACCGGGTGGTCTCCGAGCAGATCGTGCCCTGCTGGGAGTGCCGGTACTGCCGGCGCGGGCAGTACCACATGTGCCAGCCCCATGACCTGTACGGCTTCAAGCGCAGGACTCCCGGTGCCATGTCGAGCTACATGGTCTATCCCGCAGAGGCTCTGGTGCACAAGGTGTCCGGTGAGATTCCCGCGCACCATGCCGCGTACGCGGAGCCCCTGTCGTGCGCGCTGCACGCCGTCGAGCGGGCACAGATCCTCTTCGAGGACGTCGTCGTCATCGCGGGCTGCGGGCCGATCGGCCTCGGAATGGTGGCCGGCGCGCGCGCGAAGAACCCCGGCACGGTGATCGCACTCGACATGTCCGACTGGAAGCTGGAGCTCGCGGCCGCGTGCGGCGCGGACCTGACCATCAACATCGCGGAACAGGATCCGGTCGCGGTGATCAAGGAACTCACCGGCGGCTACGGCGCCGACGTCTATCTGGAGGGCACCGGCCACCCGTCCGCCGTCCCACAGGGGCTCAATCTCCTGCGGAAGTGCGGCCGGTACGTCGAGTACAGCGTGTTCGGCAGTGATGTCAGCGTCGACTGGTCGATCATCAGCGACGACAAGGAACTCGACGTGCTCGGCGCGCACCTCGGTCCGCACTGCTGGCCCGCGGCGATCGCGATGATCGAGTCGGGGGTCCTCCCGATGAACGAGATCTGTTCACACCAGTACCCGTTGACCGACTTCCAGGAGGGCCTGGACATGGTCTCGCGCGGCGACGAGTCCATCAAGGTCTCCCTGCTTCCGGCGTGAACGAGGAGTTGCACACCATGACAGGCGATCCCATTGCGGGCAGGATGACGAGGCGCGATCTGCTCCGCCTCCTGGGCGCCGGCGCGGGCGCGGCGCTCGGCACCGCCGCATTCTCCGCATGCGGAGTCGGCGGCGGACCCGCGGCACCGAACGGTGCGAGCGAGGTGAGCGGTGGATTCGACTGGCGCAAGGCCGCGGGCACCACGATCCGAGTCCTGCAGACGCCGCACCCCTACCAGTTGGCCTACCAACCGCTCCTGAAGGAGTTCACCGAACTGACCGGAATCGAGGTCGTCGTCGACCTGGTTCCCGAAGCCGACTACTTCACGAAGCTGAACACGGAGCTCGCGGGCGGTACCGGACGGCACGACGCGTTCATGCTCGGGGCCTACTTCATCTGGCAGTACGGCCCGCCGAACTGGCTCGAGGATCTGCAGCCCTGGCTGGAGAACTCGGCGGCGACCGCGCCCGATTACGACTTCGAGGACGTCTTCGAAGGGTTGCGCACCTCCACCCGATGGGACTTCCGCGTCGGGAGCCCGCTCGGCACCGGCGGGCAATGGGCCCTGCCGTGGGGGTTCGAGAACAACGTGGTCTGCTACAACAAGCAGTACTTCGACCAGCGCGGGATCACCCGTCTCCCCGATCGGTTCGACGACTTCGTGCAGCTGGCGATCGACCTGACGGATCGGAGCGAGAACCGGTACGGGATCGCGACCCGCGGATCGAAGTCCTGGGCCACGATCCACCCCGGGTTCATGACGCAGTACACGCGGGAGGGCGCCACCGACTACCGGGTCGAGAACGGGCAGCTCGTCGCGGCGATGGACTCGTCGGCCTCGATCGACTTCACCCGGAAGTGGATCGAGATGCAGCAGAAGGCCGGCCCCACGTCGTGGACCACGTACGACTATCCGCAGGCGACGGGCGATCTCGGCGACGGAACGGCGATGATGGTCTACGACGCGGATTCGGCGACGTACCCGAAGAACAAGCCGGGTGCCAGCCGCATGGCCGGCAATCTCGCCTGGTACCCGGGCCCCGCGGGACCCGACGGCAATTACGCGACCAACCTGTGGACGTGGTGCTGGGCGATGAGCTCGCGATCGCAGAACAAGCTGGCGGCCTGGCTCTTCATGCAGTGGGCGACGGGGAAGGCCGCGATGGCCAAGGCCGTCGCGGGCGGCACCTATGCGGACCCCGTCCGGGCGTCGGTGTTCGATTCCACCCTCAAGCGCGTCGCGGCCGATCAGGTGGGCTACCTCGAGACCTTCGAGACCGTGATCGCCTCGGCCAAGATCCAGTTCACCCCGCAGAAGGCCTTCTTCGACACCACGATGAACTGGGCGGTGGCGCTCCAGGACATCTACGGCGGCGATGACGTGGCCTCGCGGCTTCGCAGCGTCGCGAAGACCAACACGTCCAAGGTCAACCTCTAGGAGCGCCGCCCATGTCAACGTCAACTCCAGCGTCCTCCGTCTCGCCGTCGCCGTCGGCCCCGGCCGGGGAGGCCCCGCGGACCGTGCCCACGGTGCCGGGCTGGCGGCGTCGCCTCCGCCCGTACCTGCTGTCGCTGCCCGCGCTCGTCGTGGTCGTCGGGATCCTGTACCCGTTCGTGGTCGGTGCGTACTATTCGCTGCTCAATTACGCTGCGGTGAACCCCGATCCGCATCTCGTGTGGTTCAAGAACTACGCGTCCGTCCTCGGGGACCAGGTCTTCTGGTCGTCCGTCGCGACGACGGGCCTGTTCGCCGTGGCGGCGACCGCGATCGAAACGGTCCTCGGGGTCGGGCTGGCGCTGCTCCTGAATCGATCCTCGACGGTCGGCCGGATCTTCGAGAAGGTGCTGATCCTGCCGCTGATGATCGCGCCGGTGATCGCCGGTGTGATCTGGAAGCTCATGTTCAACCCCCAGTTCGGCGTTCTCAATCACATGCTCGGCCTGGGCAACACGTTCGACTGGCTGTCCCGGTCCAACGCGTTGTGGTCCGTGATCCTCGTCGATACCTGGATCTTCACGCCGTTCGTCGCGATCCTCGTACTGGCCGGCATCCGATCACTGCCCAAAGAACCGTTCGAGGCCTCGGAGGTGGACGGCGCACCGTGGTTCTACATGTTCCGCAAGCTCATGCTGCCCATGATCTGGCCCTACATCCTGGTGGCGGTGATCTTCCGGTTCATGGACAACCTCAAGGTGTTCGACCACATCTACGTCCTCACGGCCGGCGGACCGGGCGTCGCGACGCGCTCGCTCCAGATCGGCGCGTTCGAGGATTCGATCATCAATCTCAACTACTCCCGCGGCAGCACCTACATGTTCCTGCTGTGGATCATCGTGTTCATCACGGCACGCGTGCTCGTCGGCGTGCTGGGCAAAGCGCAGCGTCGAGCTGCCGGAGCGGAGTCCTGACATGCCCGCATCGAGGAACTTCCTCGCCCCCACGGATCTCCTGCCCGGGCGGAAACGCCTGACGCCGGGGTCGGTGGCCGGCGACCTCACGTTGATCGCCTGGTTCGTGTTCTCCCTGTTCCCGATCATCTGGATGGTGATCCTGGCTCTCAAGAACAGCGAGCAGCAGACGACCACCTACTTCCGGTTCTCCCCGACATGGTCCAACTTCGCCACGGTGCTCTCCGACAAGGGCACGGCGATGACCAGCGTCGATTTCAAGACCTCCCTGTTCACCAGTCTCCTCAATTGTGCAGGTGCCGTTGTGGTCTCACTGGTCATCGGCATCCCCGCCGCATACGCGGCAGGACGCTGGAAGTTCCGGGGCAGCGAGGACCTGATGTTCAACATGCTGTCCTTCCGGTTCGCACCGGAGCTCATGGTGATCGTCCCGTTGTTCGTCATCTACAACCAGATCGGGCTCTTCGACACCACTGTCGGCATGATCTGGGTGCTGCAGTTGGTCACCATGCCGCTGGTCGTCTGGATCCTGCGTTCGTACTTCCAGGATCTGCCCGAGGATCTCGAGCAGGCGGCGCTCCTCGACGGCTACACCCGCACACGGGCGTTCGTGATGGTCGCGCTACCGATCGTGCGGCCCGGCATCGCCGCTGCGGCGCTACTCGCGTTCATCTTCGCGTGGAACAGCTACATCTTCCCGCTGATCCTCGCCGACTCGAACGCGAGCACAGTGACCGTGGCCATCACCAAGTTCCTGGGCGGAGGCGGCCAGGCCTACTACAACCTGACCGCGGCGGCCGCGGTGATCGCCGCGCTACCACCGTTGATCCTCGCCCTCACCATCCAGCGGTACCTGGTGCGCGGCCTCTCGTTCGGGGCGGTGAAGGCCTGATGGCGACGATCGAGCTCACCGAAGTCGCGAAGCGCTTCGGGAAGACGACGGCGGTGGACGGCGTCACCGCGTCGATCGGGAACGGGGAGTTCTTCGTGATCCTCGGCCCCTCCGGCGCGGGGAAGACGACCACCCTCAAGTCGATCGCCGGACTGGTCGACGTGGACGGCGGCAGCGTACGGATCGGCGGGGTCGACATGACCCTGGCCGAGCCGTACCACCGGAACGTGGCGATGGCCTTCGAGAGTTACGCCCTGTACCCGCAGAAGACGGTGAGCGAGAACCTCGCCTCGCCGCTCCGCTCGGGGCGCACGGGCACGTACTCGAGACAGGAGCAGGAGGAACGGATCCGGCAGGTGACCACCACACTGGGGATCGAGCACCTGCTCAGGCGCTTCCCGCGCGAGCTGTCGAACGGCCAGCGCCAGCGGGTGGCGCTCGGCCGGGTGCTGGTGCGCCCGGCGGACGTGTACCTGCTCGACGAGCCGCTCAGTCACCTCGACGCCAAGCTGCGCGCCGAGATGCGAGCCGAGCTGAGGCAGTTGGGCGCGGTATCGGACACGACCACGGTGTACGTCACCCACGACTACCAGGAGGCGCTCTCCCTGGGAGACCGGATCGCGGTGATGCGCGACGGGCGGTTCGTCCACGTGGGCACGCCGGAGGAGGTGTGGCACCGCCCGGCCGACACGTTCGTCGCGCGCTCGCTCGGCCAGCCGGAGATGAATCTCGTCGACGCCGTGGTGGGTGCGGGCCGGATCTCGTTCGGCCGGGCGGGAGCGACGGTTCCGACGCCCGCCGGGCTGCGCGCGGAGCCCGGACGCCCGGTCAGACTCGGCCTGCGGCCGTGTGACCTGCACGTGGACACCGATGACGCGGACGCGGGGATTCCCGCGACGATCACCCAGATCGAGCGGCTCGGCCGCGACGTGGAGCTGGCCGTCGACGTGGGCGGCGTCGAGCTGATCGTGCTGGCATCCGCCCGGCGGGGGCTGGCCGAGGGCGACCGCGTGGCGCTGACGGTCGCCGCCACCGATGTGCACGTCTTCGAGGCGGGCGACGGAGATACCCCGCGCCTGGAACAGGCCGGCCGCACCGAGGAGGAATCACGATGACAGAAGCCACGACGGCACCGTCCCGCGGCGCGCGCGGGCTCACCCTCACGGACCTCGTGAAGACCTACTCCGCCCGCGGCCGAGAGGAGTTCCAGGCCGTCAAGGGGATCGATCTCGACGTCCGGCCGGGAGAGCTGGTCGCGCTGCTCGGTCCGTCCGGCTGCGGCAAGACGACCACGCTCCGCATGATCGCCGGCCTCGAGACGGTCACCAGCGGTTCGATCCGGATCGGCGATACCGAGGTGTCGCAGATGCCGGCCGCCAAGCGCGGCATCGGCGTCGGGTTCGAGAGCTACGCGCTCTACCCGCCGCTGGACGTGCGTGAGAACCTGCTGTACGGCCTCAAGGCGCGCAAGGTTTCCGGTGCCGAGCAAATGGTGGATTCGATCACCGCTCGGTTGGAGATGGAGGACCTCCTGCCGCTGCGCCCGGCAGGACTGTCCAGCGGCCAGAAGCAGCGCGTCGCCCTCGCGAGGGCACTGGTGCGTAATCCACCTGTGCTCCTCCTGGATGAGCCGCTCAGCCACCTCGATGCATCGGCACGGAACCGGGTGCGCCGCGAACTCAAGGCGCTGCAGCGCGAATTCGGGTACACGACGATCGTCGTCACGCACGACCAGGTGGAGGCGTTGTCCCTCGCGGACCGGCTCGCAGTGATGAATCAGGGTGTCGTGCAACAGTTCGGCACGCCCGACGAGGTCTTCGACGACCCGGAGAACCTGTTCGTCGCGGAGTTCGTCGGCGAGCCGAAGATCAACGTGATCGCCGGCGCGGCGGGAGACGGCGGAGCGGCCGTGCGGATCGGCGACGGCGGATCGTTCGCGACGTCGGTACGCGGGTCGCTCGGCGCGGAGGCGACCGTCACCGTCGGCCTGCGTCCGCAGGATTGTGCGCTCGTCGCGGACGACGGCGCCGACGGCGTGCGTTGCCGCGTGACCTATTTCGAGCACCTGCTGGAGTACGGGCTGGCGACCGTCGCGGTTCCCGGCGTCGCCGATCCCGTCGTGGTCGTGACCCCGGCCCAGGACCGGTTCGAGCCCGGTGACGACGCCGTCGTCACCGCGCCCCCGGAACGGGTGTACCTGTTCGATGCCGAGACCGGAGGGAGACTCCGATGACCAAGCTGTACAACGATCCGGCCCGGTTCACCGAGGACGCGCTGGCCGGATTCCTCGATGCGCACGCGGAGCGCGTGGTCGGGGTGGACGGCGGCGTGGTCCGTGCCACCACGACACCGCCGGGAAAGGTCGCCGTCGTGGTCGGGGGAGGTTCGGGCCACTACCCGGCGTTCTGCGGTGTGGTGGGGACCGGATTCGCCGACGGAGCCGTGGTGGGGAACGTGTTCACCTCGCCGTCCGCCCGCGAGGCGGAATCGGTCGCTCGGGCAGCGCACGGTGACGCCGGCGTGCTGCTCACCACCGGGAACTACGCGGGGGACGTCATGAACTTCACCCTCGCGGTCGATCATCTCCGCCGCGACGGGATCGAGGCCGAGTACTTCGCCGTCACCGATGACGTGGCCTCCGCGCCCCGGGGCGAAGAGACCCGGCGCCGCGGCATCGCAGGCGATTTCACCGTCTTCAAGTGCGCGTCGGCGGCAGCGGAGTCGGGGATGGACCTCGCGGAGGTGGTCCGCGTGGCCCGCGCCGCCAACGACGCCACGCGAACCCTCGGCGTCGCCTTCGACGGCTGCACCATGCCCGGCGCGGACACGCCTCTGTTCAGCGTTCGGCCGGGTTCGATGGGCGTCGGCCTCGGGATCCACGGCGAGCCGGGGATCGCGGACAAACCGATGACGTCGGCGGCCGAGCTGGCAGGGCTCCTCGTCGACGGTGTGCTGGAGGACAGGCCCGGTGTGCCGCCCGGGAGAGTCGCGGTGATCCTCAACGGCCTGGGACGGACCAAGTACGAGGAACTGTTCGCGGTGTGGGCCGAAGCCTCGAAGCTGTTGCGGGAGCGGGGGTACACCGTCGTCGAGCCCGAAGTCGGCGAGTTGGTGACCAGCCTCGACATGGCGGGATGCTCGCTCACGGTGATGTGGCTCGACGACGAGTTGGAACGATTCTGGCGCGCCGCCGCGGACGCCCCCGCGTACCGCAAGGGAGCCGTCGATCGTGCCGGCGCGCGACGGTCCGCCCGCGACGCAGCGGCCCCGGCGGAGGTCGCGGCCGGAGGGGCGGGGACGGAGGCCGACGAGGCCGGGGCGGCGGCCGGGACGGACGCCTCGTCGGTTCTCGCGGAGCTCGCGGACCTGCTCGCGGAGCGCGAGAACGAGCTCGGCCGGATCGACGCGGTGGCGGGCGACGGCGACCACGGCCGGGGCATGGCGAAGGGATCGGCCGCGGCGGCCGCGGCGGCGGCGAGCGTCGCGGCGGCGGGGGCCGGACCGGCGTCCGTCCTCTCGGCCGCGGGCCGGGAGTGGGCGGCCCGGGCGGGCGGCACCTCGGGGGTCCTGTGGGGCGCCATGCTGGAGGCGTTCGGCGGGGAACTCGGCGATGCCGGCACACCCCGCTCACACGAGGTCGCACGTGCGGCGGCCGCGGCACTGGACGCCGTCCTGCGGCTCGGTGGTGCCCGGCCCGGGGACAAGACGATGGTCGACGCCCTGTCGCCCTTCGTGACGGAGTTCGAGAGGGACGTCGCCGGCGGCACCCGGTGGACGACGGCGTGGGCGAACGCCGCGCAGGTCGCCGTCCGAGCCGCGGCGGACACCGCGGCTCTGGTTCCGAAGATCGGCCGTGCGCGCCCCCTGGCGGAGAAGAGCGTCGGGACCCCCGACGCCGGCGCCGTGTCCCTGGCGTTGTGCCTCGAGACGGTGGGACGCCATTACCAGGAAGGAGAGAGGCGATGAGCCTGCGCATCGTGGTGGGCGCGGACGACGCCGGGTACGAGTACAAGGAAGCGCTCAAGCGTGATCTCGAGGCCGATCCGCGGGTCGCGTCGGTCACCGACGTCGGCGTCGGCGGCGACGAACACACCGCCTACCCGCACGTCGCGGTCGCGGCCGCACGGCTGGTGGTCGACGACGTCGCGGACCGCGCACTCCTGGTGTGCGGCACCGGGCTCGGCGTGGCGATCGCGGCCAACAAGGTCAAGGGCATCCGCGCGGTCACCGCGCACGACAGCTTCTCAGTGGAACGCGCGATCCTGTCGAACGATGCGCAGGTGCTGTGCTTCGGACAGCGCGTCGTGGGCTTGGAACTGGCGCGGCGGCTGGCGCGCGAGTGGCTCGCCTACGAGTTCGACCCGCACAGCCCCTCGGCGGAGAAGGTGTGCGCGATCGGCGAGTACGAGTGAAGCCACTACTGTAGGTCGCATGTTGCGGATCGGGCTCACGGGCGGAATCGGCGCGGGCAAGTCGACGGTGGCGCGGGAGCTCGCCGCCCTCGGGGCCGTGATCGTGGACGGCGACAAGATCGCCCGCGAGGTGGTGGAGCCGGGCACGCCCGGACTCGCGGCCCTGGTAGAGGCCTTCGGCGACGGGATCCTCGCCGAGGACGGCAGCCTCAACCGGCCCGCCCTGGCGGCGATCGCCTTCTCCGACGACGAGTCCCGTGCCAGGCTCAACGCCATCACCCACCCGCTCGTGGGCGCGCGTTCGCAGGAGCTGATCGTGGCCGCGGGGCCCGATGCCGTGATCGTCCAGGACATCCCGCTCCTGGTGGAGAACCAGGCGGCTCCGATGTTCCACCTCGTGATCATCGTGTGGGTCGATGCCGAGGAGCGGGTGCGGCGTCTGGTGGAGTCCCGCGGCATGGCCGAGGAGGACGCCCGGGCACGCATCGCGGCCCAGGCCACCGACGAGCAACGCCGCGCCGTGGCCGATGTCTGGCTCGAGAACACCGGGACCGAGGAGGAGACCCGCGAGGCCGTCCGCGCCCTGTGGTCCGAGCGCATCGCGCCGTACGCGGCCAACGTCAATTCTCGGCGGGCCGCCGAGGACGCCCCCGCGGTGCAGGACCGCGCCTACGGGGAGCGCCTCGTGGGCCGGCTCTGGGTCACGCTCGGTGCCGAGGCGACGCGGGTCACGGCCGTCGGCGACACCGGAGCGGCCGCGGAGGTCGTGCTCGCCGACGGGGTCGCCACCGGCGACGTGGCGGGCCGCCTCGGCGAGGCGGGCTTCGCCCGCGTCGGCGACACCGACGAGTTCCGGGGCTCCGACCCGGGCCGCGCGGTGACGGTCCGGGTCGCCGCTCAGGGCCCCGCGGGGGCGTAGTAGTCCCGCGCGTGGAGCGCCGCCAGCGGCGTCCAGCGCGGCACGGGCCGCGCCCGCCCGGCTTCGTCGGCCGGTGCGCCCGAGCCGCCGGCGGATTGGATGGCGAGTGCGGTCACCGGCTCGTGGTCGACGAGCGCGGCGAGCGCGTACAGCGCCGCCAGCACGTGCACACAGGCCGTGGACCGGGCCCGGCAGGAGCAGTCGGCCGCCTCCAGCACCGGCGCGGGGCGCAGTCCCGCGGCGACGAGCGCCGCGTGCGTCGCATCGTCGGGTTCGTGCCGATTGCCCAGCGTCGCCCGCAGGGCCGTCGCCGTGGCGGGGGCCATGGCGGCGAACTCCAGGTGTGCGAGCGATGCCAGGCTGCCGCTGTGGACGCGGGCCGTCACCTGCCGGCCGTCGGTCTCGAGGGCCACGCCGCCGTTGCGCGCGATCATCCGGGCGCGGGGCGCCGCGGTGTTGGGGCGGCTCGCCGTGACCGGCTCGGCGATCCGGACCAGGTCGAACCCCCATGCGGTGAACCCGAATCGAGGTGTGGTCATGCTTCCTCCCGGTTGCGGCGTAGGACGTCGAGCAGGCGGTCGTCCGCGAGCGAGGCCAGTTCGGAGACGATGGACCGGTCGTCCGCGTGCACGCCCAGAAGCGCTTTCCGGCGGTGCATCCCGTCGATGTGCTCCTCCAGCGTGGTGGCCGTCGTCAGCGTGGTCACCGTGACCGGCCGGTCCTGCCCGATGCGGTGCGCGCGGTCCGTAGCCTGCGCCTCCACCGCGGGGTTCCACCAGCGGTCGAAGTGCAGCACGTCGCACGCGCGGGTCAGGGTGAGCCCGGCGCCGCCTGCTTTGAGGCTCATCACGAGCACCCCCGGCCCCTCACCGGATTGGAATCCGTCCGCGATCGCCGCCCGTTCCTCAGTCGACAGTCCGCCGTGGAAGAACGGCACCTCCTCGCCGGCCGCGGCGGAAGCGGCGCGGGCCAGCAGCGCACCCGTGTCCCGGTACTGCGTGAACACCAGCGTCGGTCGGTCCGAGGCGATGTTCGCCTCCAGGATCTCCATCGCCACGTCGAGCTTGCCCGACCGCCCGGGTTCGCCGGCGGGCGGAACGCCGGTGGGCAGCGCGGGGTGATTGCAGATCTGCTTGAGCGAGGTCAGAACCGCGAGTAGGCGCCCGTGGCGCGCGACTCCGGTCCCGAAGCCGTCGTCGGCGGCGCGCGCCAGGCACGCGTCGTAGGCCCGGGCCTGCTCGTCGGTGAGGTCGCAGAGCACCGGATTGTCGATCTTGGGCGGCAGGGCTCCGGCGGCGCGTTCCTTGGTGCGGGCGAGCATCACCGGGGCCACGGCCGCGCGGAGCCGGCGGAGGGCGCCGTCGTCCCCCGCGGCGACGGCCTTGGTGAAGCGCCGCCGGAACACCGCCCGGACGGGGAACATCGCCGGGGCGACGACGCGCAGGATCGACCAGAGGTCGTCGAGCGTGTTCTCGATGGGCGTGCCCGTCAGGGCGATCCGCGCCCGGGCGTCCAGCTCCCGCGCCGCGCGCGACACCTGGGTCCGAGGGTTCTTCAGCGTGTGCGCCTCGTCGAACACCACCGCGCCCCAGCGCTTCTCCGCGAGTTGCGCGCCCGAGAGGCGGAGCCGCGCGTAGGAGATCACGGTGATCTCGCCGGCCAGTGCCGGTGCGAATCGCGCGATCTCACGCCGCCAATTGGTGACCAGGCTGGTGGGGCAGACCACGAGGTGGGGGCCGGGGTCGAGGAGGGACAGTGCCGCGACCGCCTGCATCGTTTTGCCCAGCCCCATCTCGTCGGCGAGGAGTGCGCCGCCGTGATCCTCGACGGCGCGCAGCAGCCAGGCGACCCCCGCGAGCTGGTAGGGGCGGAGCGTCCCGTCGATGGTGTCGCCGAGCGGCCCCGCCAGGGCCGCCGCGTCCGAGAACGCCCGGGCGGCGTACTCGGGTGAGGTGACGGCCGTCGCCGTGGGGTCGGGTTCGGCGTGTGCGGCGATGGGCAGCGGACCGTCGGCGCCGGGGGAGGAGACCCGCTCGGCCCAGGCGGCGTGCGACGCCGACGGACGGGCGGCGGCGGGCAGCGCCGTGATGTCGACGACGTCGCAGCGCACGTCCCGGACTGCGAGCGCACCGTCGACGGGGACGGCGAGCGGTACCGCGGTCGTGCGGGCGGGGGTGTCGAGGTCGTGCGACGACCACAGGGCGAACTGGTGGAGATCGGAGAGGTAGGTGACTTCGAGGCTCAGCGGGGTGTCCTTCGGGCCGATCCGATTTAAGATACGTTGTACGGAGTACTCGAACAGTATACACAGTACGGAGAAAATCGCCATGACTCCCGATGACGAGGCGCGCGCCCTGGTCCGCCTGCTCTGGCGTGCGGAGACCGGAGGTCCGGCGCTGCCGCGCAAAGGGCCCAAACAACGGCTCACGGTCGACCGGGTGGTCGCGGCCGCGATCGAACTCGCCGACGCCGAAGGGCTGCCGGCGGTGACGATGCGCGCCCTCGCCGCGCGCCTGGGTGTCGGGCCGATGAGCGTGTACACCTACGTGCCGACCCGGGACGTTCTGGTGGCGCTCATGGTCGACGCGGTCGCGGCGGGGCAGCCACCCGTCGTGCGCCTCGCCACGCTGCGGGACTCCCTCATGGCGGTCGTCCGCGCGCGCCGCGACGAGTACCTCGCGCACACCTGGCTACTCGAAGCGCCGTCCTGGCGCGACGTGCTGGGGCCCGGGAGGATCGGGCAGTACGAGGCGCAACTCGCGCTGCTGGAGGAGGTGCCGATCGGCGACCTCGAACGCGACTGGCTGATCGTGCTCCTCGAGAGCTTCGCCGCAGGTGCGGCGCGCAGTTCCGGCGCGCGCGGCGCGGCGTCCCGGCCGATGACCGATGCGCAGTGGTGGGAGGTCGTCGGGCCGGAGATCGCGACCCTCATGCCGTCCGGGAGGTACCCGCTCGCTGGGCGCGTCGGTTCCGTCGTCGGACAGCACTACAGCGGCCCCGGCGATCCGGATGCCGGCTTCGAACTGGGCCTCATGGTGCTGCTCGACGGGCTGGAATCGAGGATTCCGGGCCTCAGCGCCAGCTGACCGGCGCGCCCGCCGCGGCGAGCCACGCGTCGACGTTGTGTCCGTGGGCCGTCACCCCCGCGACGGCGCGGGTCGCGGCGCGGATCGCGCGTTCGGCGGTCGCGGTGTCCAGGAGCTGCGCCGCCGACGCGGCGAGCAGCTCGTCCACGTCGATCAGCTCAACGGGCCGTCCCGGATGCTCGACCAGATCGAGGTACCAGTCCTCCGTGCGCCACACCGCCCCCTCGCGGGAGACGCCGGCGATGTCGAGGTAGACGCCCTGATCCCGCTCGTTGCCGGCGGTGAAGTGGAAGACGTTCGCCCGCACGTCCAGCCCGGGCAGCAGCCAGGATTCGAGCGCGTCGAACCTCGGATGGTCCGACCGCCGGAACATGTACAGCCCGAACGGTTCCTCCCGGAACTCCTCGACCTCCCGGACGAAGCCCTTGGGGTCGGTGTTGGTGCGCGCCGCCGTCTCGAAGGCCTCGCGCTTCGGCGCGTGCACCCCGCCGTCGTCCACTGCGGCGTCGTCGCCCGGGCGCAGTACGAGCGTGGTCTCCACACCTCCGCGCGGCCGCCCGGATATCGCGCCCGACGGGCGGAAACCGTTGCGCCGCAGCAGCGCGGACAGGGCCTCGTCCGAAGTGCGGAGCAACACGCCGTCCAGCCCGGCGGCCCGCCCCCGCACCTCGTCGAGCAGCGCCGGCACCGCGTCCTCCGCGGCGTCCGCGACGTGCAGGTCGAGCCAGCCGCCCGCGACCGACGCGACCGCGGCCGCCCCGTCGACGTTGATCTCGAACGATGCCGATTCATCCCGGAGGCCCACCATCACACCACGATACGACGCGCGGACCCCCGTGACCCCGGGACCGGAATCGCGTCCGGCGGCTCCGTGCTCGTACGATTCCGCACGTGCCCCAGTACCTCCTGCTCCCCGCACCGTCCGCCAACCGCGTCTACGCCGACGGGGCGTCGGCGATGGTCCGCGCCGAACTCACGGCGCTCGGGGCGGCGCTCGGTGGGCGGATCGGCCCCGTCGAACCCGAGTCCGTGGCCGGCGTCGAATACCTCGCCTTCCACATCGACGAGCCCGAACGCGGTGACCTCGCGTTCCTCGCGCTGACGTCCGCGTTCTACGCGCTCTTCGAGCGCGAGGGGAACCTGCTGCGGCCCGTCGAAGCGCCCTCGGCGGAGCGGTACCCGTCGGACCTGAAGACGATCCTGAAGTACCAGGGCAAGACGAACGAGCAGTTCACCCGGCTGCTGCTCAACGTCACCGCCGCCGCGACCGCCCGCCCCGAGCGGCTCCTCGACGGCGCGCTGCGGGTACTCGACCCCGTGTGCGGGCGGGGCACCACCCTGAGCCAGGCGGCCATGTACGGGCTGGACGCCGTGGGCGTGGACCTCGACGCCAAGGACTTCGAGCTGTACTCGTCGTTCCTCACCACCTGGCTCAAGGACCACCGGCTCAAGCACCGTGCCTCCACGACCCCCGTCCGCCGCGACAAGGCCGTGCTGGCGAAGAAGTTCGAGGCCGTGTTCGCGCCGGACAAGGCGGCCTACGCCGCGGGCGACACCCGGTCGGTCACGTTCTACCTCGCGGACACCCTGCGAACGGCCGAGCTGATCCGGCCGGGCACCGTCGACGTGGTCGTCGCCGACCTGCCGTACGGGGTTCAGCACGGTAGCCGCGGCCCGCGCGGGCTGGTCCGCAGCCCGCTGGAACTGCTCGACGGTGCGCTCCCGGGCTGGGCGTCGACGCTCCGCTCCGGGGGTGCGGTGGGCCTCGCCTGGAACGACCGGGTGGCGCCCCGTGCGCAGGTCGCGGAGGCGCTCGAGTCCGCGGGCCTGACGGTGCGCGGCGGGCCCGGATACGACGAGCTGCGGCACCGCGTGGACCGCTCCATCACCCGGGACGTGATCGTCGCGGTGAAGGGCTGAGCCTGCGGCGGCGAACTTGTCGGTGGGTCGGCCTACCCTTGGGGTATGGCCTTCGCTGCAGAGCAACCCGTCGTAGCGCACTCCGAGTTCCGTCCCATCGGAGAGATCGAACGCGCCACCGCGGACTTCACGGTGGTCAGCGAGTACGAGCCCGCGGGCGACCAGCCCCAGGCGATCGAGGAACTGGCGCGCAGGCTCGGTGACGGGCAGCGGGACGTCGTGCTGCTCGGCGCCACGGGCACCGGTAAGTCGGCCACCACGGCCTGGCTGATCGAGAAGGTGCAGCGCCCCACGCTGATCATGGCGCCCAACAAGACCCTCGCGGCGCAGCTCGCGAACGAGTTGCGGGCGATGCTGCCCAACAACGCGGTCGAGTACTTCGTCTCGTACTACGACTACTACCAACCCGAGGCGTACATCGCGCAGACGGACACCTACATCGAGAAGGACTCCTCGATCAACGACGACGTGGAGCGCCTGCGGCATTCCGCCACCTCGTCGCTGCTGTCCCGCCGGGACGTCGTGGTGGTCGCGTCGGTGTCCTGCATCTACGGCCTGGGCACCCCGCAGAGCTACCTGGACCGGTCCGTGCAGCTCGAGGTGGGGATGGAGGTGGACCGGGACCGGCTGCTGCGATTGCTGGTGGACGTCCAGTACAACCGCAACGACACGGCGTTCACTCGCGGCAGTTTCCGCGTGCGGGGCGACACCGTGGAGATCATCCCGTCGTACGAGGAGCTCGCGGTGCGGATCGAGTTCTTCGGCGACGAGATCGAGGCGCTGTACTACCTGCACCCGCTCACGGGTGACGTGGTCCGCCAGGTGGACGACCTGCGGATCTTCCCCGCCACCCACTACGTGGCGGGGCCCGAGCGGATGTCCCGGGCGATCGAGGGCATCGAGAAGGAACTCGAGGAGCGCCTCGCGGAGTTCGAGCGGCAGGGGAAGCTGCTCGAGGCCCAGAGGCTGCGGATGCGCACCCAGTACGACATCGAGATGATGCGGCAGGTGGGCTTCTGCTCCGGCATCGAGAACTACAGCCGGCACATCGACGGGCGCGAGGCTGGCTCGGCGCCGGCCACACTCATCGATTACTTCCCGGAGGACTTCCTCCTGGTGATCGACGAGTCCCACGTCACCGTGCCGCAGATCGGGGCCATGTTCGAGGGCGACACCTCGCGCAAGCGCAACCTCGTCGACTTCGGCTTCCGGCTGCCGTCCGCCGTCGACAACCGCCCTCTGACCTGGGAGGAGTTCACTCAACGGATCGGGCAGACGATCTACCTCTCCGCGACCCCCGGCCAGTACGAGCTGGGGCAGTCCGGCGGCGAGTTCGTCGAGCAGGTGATCCGCCCCACCGGGCTGGTGGACCCGGAGGTCGTCATCAAACCGACCAAGGGCCAGATCGACGACCTGATCCACGAGATCCGCGAGCGCACCGAGAAGGACGAGCGCGTCCTGGTGACCACGCTGACCAAGAAGATGGCGGAGGATCTCACCGATTACCTGCTGGAGGCGGGAATCCGCGTCCGGTACCTGCACAGCGACATCGACACGCTGCGCCGGGTGGAGCTGCTGCGGCAGCTGCGTCTCGGGGAGTACGACGTGCTGGTGGGTATCAACCTGCTGCGCGAGGGACTCGACCTGCCAGAGGTGTCGCTGGTGGCGATCCTCGACGCGGACAAGGAGGGCTTCCTCCGGTCCACCACGTCGCTCATCCAGACGATCGGCCGCGCGGCCCGCAACGTGTCCGGCCAGGTGCACATGTACGCGGACAAGATCACCGACTCGATGCAGTACGCGATCGAGGAGACGGACCGCCGTCGCGAGAAGCAGATCGCCTACAACAAGGAGAAGGGCGTCGATCCGAAGCCGTTGCGCAAGAAGATCGCCGACATCCTCGACCAGGTGTACACCGAGGCGGACGACACCGAAGCGGCGATCGGGGGGTCCGGCCGCAACAGCAGCCGCGGCCGGCGCGCACAGGGCGAGCTGCGCCCGGCGTCGGCGGTGAGCGCGGGCGTGTACGAGGGCCAGGACGTGAAGTCCATGCCGCGGGCAGAACTCGCGGACCTCATCTCCGAGCTGACCGACCAGATGATGAACGCCGCGCGCGATTTGCAGTTCGAGCTGGCGGGCCGGATTCGTGACGAGATCGCGGACCTGAAGAAGGAGCTCCGCGGAATGGACGCCGCGGGTTTGAAGTGACGAATGCGGTGCAACGGGTGTGTTCCCCGCCGCAATACGCCTGTTCCCCGTACCGTGGCGGTTATTGTGTCCGGGAAGTATGTCGAAGGCACACGTCTTCTCGAGAGATCTAGAGAAAGAGAGACTCGATGAGTGGCTACAGCACGGTTGTGGTCGGCACCGACGGCTCGGAGTCGTCGCTGCGCGCCGTGGAGCGTGCCGCGGCGATCGCCGGGCAGAACATCAAGCTGGTGATCGCGTGCGCGTACCTGCCGAGCGAGGCCCCGGATCCGGCTGCCGCCGACGTCCTGCGTGACGAGGCGTACCAGCTGCAGGGGGCCAACCCCGTCAACGACATGCTCCGCACCGCCGAGGCCCGCGCCCTGCAGGCCGGCGCGGGCAACGTCGAGAAGCGCGCCATCAAGGGGCAGCCCGTCGAGGCGCTGCTCGATCTCGTCAAGGCGCAGCCGGAGCCCTCGCTCCTGGTCGTCGGCAACAAGGGCATGAACTCGCTCACCGGGCGACTGCTCGGCTCCGTCCCCTCGGACGCCGCCCGCAAGACCTCGGTGGACATCCTCATCGTCCACACCACCTAGAACGCGGATCCGCCTTCAGGCGGACTCCAGCGCGCGCATGGCGCGCGGAAGCGACCCGGACGTGACCACGGTCAACGTCTGGGTCGCTCGCGTCAGCGCCACGTACAGGTCCCGTAGGCCGCGGTCGAACTCCACCTCCGCCGGTTCGCCGACGATCAGCCCGGGCTCCACCACGACCACGTGGTCGAACTCGAGTCCCTTGGCGTCGCGCACGCCCATCACCCGCACGTTCCGCGCCGTCAGGCGGCGCAGTGGCGCAACCAGGTCCGACGGTGCAAGCACCGCCGTCAGCCGATCCTCGTCCTCGGGCAGCGCCGCCCGGACCGTCTCCACCAGGGCCGGCCCGCCCCCGTCGGCCCGGAGCAACCGCGGCGGCTCCGCGCCGGACCGCACCGAGGTCGGGGGCGCCAGCCCCGGATCGATCTCCGCCAGAACGTCCGCCGCGAGATCCATGATCTCCTTGGGGGTGCGGTAGTTCACCGTGAGCTCCGACAGCTGGAAGCGGCCGGGCACGTACGGATCCAGAGCCTCGCCCCAGCTGGTCAATCCCGCCGCATCGCCGGTCTGCGCGGTATCGCCCACCAGAGTCATCCAGCGATTCGGGCTCCGCCGCATCAGCATTCGCCAGGCCATCGCCGAGAGTTCCTGCGCCTCATCGATGATCACATGGCCGAAGGTCCACGTTCGGTCCTCGCGGGCGCGATCCGCGGTGGTATTGAAATCGCGGACCGTCTGCCGCTCGGCCAGCTGCTCCGCGTCGATCAGGTCGTACGCCATGAGGATCTCGGCGTCGAACTCGTCGTCCAGGTCCTGCGGGGCGGAGCCGGTGAGGATGTCCAGCGCCTCCTGCGCCTCCTCCAGGCGCTCGCGCCACTGTCGCTCCGCCTCGTCGGCGTCCGCGTCGTCGTCGCCGAGGAACTCCGCGATCTCGTCCAGCAGTGGCGCGTCCGCGGGGGAGAACGCAGGCTTCCCGTTCGCGTCCGTCGCAAGCTCGCGACGGAGGACCGCGCGGTCGGCGTCGGAGAGGCCGGGCGAGGCGTCGGCGAGGCGGTCCTCGTCGCTCCACAGCTCGGTCAGTACCCGTTGCGGCGTCAGCGCCGGCCAGAGCGCGTCGAGTGCGCCGAGGACCTCGCGGTCCTGTGCGAGCTCGTCGCGGATGTCCGAGATGTCCGTGCGGGAGAGCAGCATCGTGTTGTCCACCACCGACGAACCGATCGTCGCGGCGTGCTGCGCGGCGAGGGCGTCGAGGGCGGACTGCCGGAAGATCGCGCGGGCGGTGTTGTGCGGGCGGCGCGAGGATCGGGCACGGCCGCGGGCACGGGTGGCGATCTTCTTGTCCAGGACCAGCGGGTACCCGTCGAATCGCAGCTCGATCGGCTCGTCGGGCACGGTCTGCCACCCGCGGACCGCCTGCTTCATCACCTCGACCATGTCGGTGGAGCCCTTGAGCCGCGCGGCGGCGGCGCTGTCGGGGAGCGTCGCGATCACTCCGGGGAACAGGTCGCCGACGGTGCTGAGCAGGACTCCCGTCTCGCCGAGGCTGGGAAGGACCTGGCTGATGTAGGTCAGGAACGTCTCGTTCGGCCCCACGATGAGGACGCCGGTGCGCGACAGGTTCTGCCGGTACGTGTACAGCAGGTAGGCGGCGCGGTGCAGCGCCACCGCCGTCTTGCCGGTGCCCGGCCCGCCCTGGACCACCAGGACGCCGCGGTGCTCGGAGCGGATGATCGTGTCCTGCTCGCGCTGGATGGTCTCGACGATGTCGGTCATGTGTCCGGTGCGGGCGCGGTTGAGCGCATCGACCAGCGCGGACTCACCGGCGACGTTGGTGCCGGGGCCGTCCGTGGCGGCCGCCGCACCGTCGGTCAGGGTGAGCCGCTCATCGATGACGTTGACGAGTTCCCGGCCGCGGGTGCGCACGTGCCGGCGCACACGCACCCCCTCCGGCTGCGCCGGGGTCGCGAGGTAGAACGGCCGCGCGAGCGGTGCGCGCCAGTCCAGGAGGAGCGTCGAGAGGTCCTCGTCGTCGTCGAGGACCCCGATGCGGCCGATCCGCCGCACGGTGTCCTGGGCGCCGGGCGATTCGGTTCCGTCGGTCATGTCGAGCCGGCCGAAGTAGAGGTTCTGCTCGGCGGCGTCGTACTTCGCGATGTCGTCCGTGTACAGCTGGTGGTACGAATCGCGCTCCGAGATCTCCTGCGGGTTCTCGCCGACCTCCTGCAGGTTGTCGGCGCGGCGCCGGGCCGCGGTGTCCCGCATCGAGTCGATCCGGGCGTACACCCGGTCGAGATGCTCCTGCTCCTCGGTCAGCAGGGGATTGTGTGTCACGGTGCTCCTCGTGGACTCGGCTCCGTCGAATCAGACCGTCCATTGTCCACGATCGGCGGTGCCGCCGCTGCGATCGGCTTCGCGCAGCCGCGTCAGCCCGGGAGCGACTCGCGCCGGGGGCGCCAGAACGCATCGAGCAACCTGTCCCGGTCGGCGTAGAGCAGGCCTCCGAGCAGCACGGTGTAGCCCAGCGAGAAGTACTTGACCGCGGGGAACCCGAACGCGAAGTCCATGAGGGTGATGTTGAGGGAGACCGCGAACAGCGCGGCGGCACCGAGCGTGGACGTTCGTCGCCACAGCAGCAACATCGCGGGCACGAGTTCGAACAGTCCGGTGAGGCGTCCGTACACGGGGGAGTACCCGTAGAACGCCCACACCACACTGGTGCCGTCGGTCGCGCGCTTGTCGATGATCCAGTCTCCGTAATCGAACTGGCCGCCCGACAGCTTTACGCCGCCGTACGCCGCGAACACCGCCGCGAGTCCGTAGCGCACCGCGCCGAGCAATCGTCGCTTCGTCGAGATCGACATCCGTTCTCCCTGAGGTCGGTTTCCGAGGGTGTGACAGGTGGGGCCGACCCTAGCCAGTCCCGCGCCCGGGTGGCGCCGTGCCGAGAGAACCCGGGTGGCGTCGGTCGGGCCCCGGCCCCCGCTGCCCCCGGACCGCCGGTGGAGAGACAGAGACAGGGATTCGTCGTGCGGCCGGCCGCTCTCGGGAATCATCCGGAAACCCGGGGGTGGGCGCGAAAAGCTTCGATCACCGACTGTTTTTGATCTTCTGTGCGTGGTGTAGCGTTCCGGGCCGGAAGCCGCACGACGACTGCGGCCGCGCGCTTGAAGAACCCCGAGCGATGGAGTCCCCACCCCGTATTCCGGGTGGCGGAACGACTTCTCACGAAGGGGAAACGTGCACGACCTCATCGGTTCGCAATCGCAGGGAATCGCCTGCGTTCTCCTCCTCGTACTCGCGTCGTTCCTCCTGCTGCGCCGGAATTGAACGGATATGTCCGGGAGAATGCGTATCGCTGCCTTCGAGTGCACGTCGAGAATGGTGGAATTCGCGGAACTCCGGACCCTGGTCTCTGTACTGCCGCGGCCGGACGCCGCGGCGGGGCGGCGCGGGCATGGGATCCGATCGGCAGCGCAACCGACGTGCATGGAAGGCCACGGTTCGTGAGCGCAGGTATCATCGGCGATGATGCCCGGGCCGGGACGCGCCGGGCGTCGCGCCGAATCACCGTCACGATTTCCGAGCACGCACGCGAGACAGCCGCAGAAAAGATCTGAGACATCTCACATCATGAATGGTCGCACCTCCCGCCCCGTTCTCAGTCAACCCGTGTTCTGGAACGGCCTGTGCGTGGGGTTGATCGTCATCGCGCTGATCACGATGTACCTCGAGACCGTTCCCGCGGAATGGACCATCCTCTTCGGCGGCGCCGGCGTCGTCTGCGGCCTGATCGGCATTCCTCTGTACTTCGCGGGGCTGTTCGCTGCGCGACGCTCGCCGGAGTCGACGCCGGAGCCGGATTCGGGGCCGGGGGCGCTACCCGGCCCGGAGCGCGCGGCGGAGCGGACCGACGCCACCTCGGAGTCGGGAGGAACGGCCGTCCCGGCGACGGCGGGTGAGCCGCCGCGTTCGTCCGCGGCATCCTCGGAGGTCACGGTCGAGGAGCCGCACGGCGGCGCAGTCGGGGAGCGGCGCGATGCCGAGGAGGCCCACGCCGGCGGCGAAGGCGTCGCCGGTGGGGACGCCGCCGACACCGACGGCGAGAAGGCCGTCGACGAGAGTGCGGAGGACGAGAGCGCGGAGGACGATAGCGCCGTCGGCGAGCACGGCGGCGACGAGAGCACCGTCGGCGTCACGGGCGCGGCGGCGGAGGACCAGCCCCGCGACGGGGCGCCGGACACCGTCGAACGGTGCCCCTGCCACGGCCTGCCCGCGCACCCCACGCCGACGACCGCGGCCGAGCCGAGCTGACGTTCTCCCGTGCGGTCCGGCAGTGATCCGGGTCACCGAGGGGCGTGACCTTCGCCTCGCGGCTCCGTCCCGGCCGAGACGGCTCCGTACGTTCCGACGGCCCGGTCACCTGGGCCTGAAAGCGCTGTCCGCCAAGGGATCAACAGTTGCGACGGAGTCGTGTGGCGATGGTGGCCGCGGACCGTCGGGCGTTGCTGCGGGGGCGATGGACGTTCCGGCCCGGTCCCGCCGCCCGGTACAGTCGTCGTACATGCGAGAGAGCGATTGGACGGGCGACGTCGACAGCGACGACGACCTCGACGAGATGGATCCACCGGATCCCATGGTCACCGCGCTCCGATGGCTGGGGATGCTCCTGCTCGGCGCGCTGGCGGTCGTCGTGTACCTGCTCTACGGCGCCTGACGCGCTACCAGCCGCGCTCGCGCCACTCGGCCAAGTGCGGGCGCTCGGCACCCAGCGTGGTGCCCTCGCCGTGGCCCGGATGCACGACGGTGTCGTCGCCGAACCGGTCGAAGAGCTTGGTGGTGACGTCCGCGTAGAGGCGGTCGAAATCGCCCGGCTGCCAGGTCTTGCCGACCCCTCCGGGGAACAGGCAGTCACCCGTGAACAGGTGGACGGGCGCACCGTCGAACTCGGGGCGCAGGGCGAGGGCGACGGACCCGGGCGTGTGCCCGACCAATTCGATCACGTCGAACACGAGATCGCCCACGGTGAGCACCTCGCCGTCGGACAGCGACCGGTCGGTGGGCACGGGGATGCCCTCGGCATCGTTGACCCCGGCGGCCGACGGTACGCTCAGGCCCGCCTTGACCTCGGCGAGCGCCTGCCAGTGGTCGGGGTGCCGATGAGTGGTGAGGATCAGCTCGACCCCGCCCACTTCGCGGGCGGCGGCGAGCACCTCCTCGGCGTCGTTGGCGGCGTCGATGAGCAGCGTGTGGCCGCCGGAATCGCCGACCAGGTACACGTTGTTGTCCATGGGGCCGACGGAGAGCCGGCTGATCGTCGTGGTCACGGCCTCACGGTACCGCTCGACGAAAAACTTGTCGGTGGGCTTGCCTAGCATTGATCGGGGCCCGTGTGTGGGCCTGCAATGAGGTACGGACGAAAGGAACACGGTGGCTGATCGCCTGATCGTGCGCGGTGCGCGCGAGCACAACCTGCGGGGTGTCGATGTGGACCTCCCGCGCGACAGCCTGATCGTGTTCACGGGCCTGTCCGGCTCGGGCAAGTCGAGCCTCGCGTTCGACACGATCTTCGCCGAGGGGCAGCGCCGCTACGTGGAGTCCCTGTCCGCGTACGCGCGGCAGTTCCTCGGCCAGATGGACAAGCCCGACGTCGATTTCATCGAGGGGCTCTCGCCGGCGGTGTCCATCGACCAGAAGTCCACGAACCGCAACCCCCGGTCGACCGTCGGCACCATCACCGAGGTCTACGACTACCTCCGCCTCCTCTACGCCCGCGCCGGCACGCCGCACTGCCCCGAGTGCGGCTCGGTGATCGCGCGGCAGACGCCGCAGCAGATCGTGGACCAGGTGCTCGACATGGAACAGGGCACGCGCTTCCAGGTGCTCGCCCCCGTGGTCCGCACGCGCAAGGGCGAGTTCGTGGACCTGTTCAACCAACTGCAGACCCAGGGCTACTCCCGCGCCCGGATCGACGGCATGGTCCACCAGCTCAACGATCCGCCCAAGCTCAAGAAGCAGGAGAAGCACGACATCGAGGTGGTCGTGGACCGCCTCGCCGTGAAGACCTCCGCCAAGCAGCGCCTCACCGACTCGATCGAGACGGCGCTCCGCCTGGCGGACGGCATCGTGGTGCTCGACTTCGTGGACCGCGAGGAGCACGACGCCGAACGCGAACGCCGCTTCTCCGAGAAGATGGCCTGCCCGAACGGGCACCCCATCGCCGTGGACGATCTGGAACCCCGCGCCTTCTCCTTCAACTCGCCGTACGGCGCGTGTCCCGACTGCGACGGCCTCGGCGTGCGCAAGGAGGTCGACCCGGAACTGGTGATCCAGGACCCCACGATGTCGCTCACCGAGGGCGTGATCGCCCCGTGGTCCGTGGGGCAGAGCGCCGAGTACTTCCTGCGGCTCCTGTCGGGCCTGGGCGACGCGATGGGCTTCGACCTGGACACGCCCTGGAAGGACCTGCCCGCGAAGGCGCGGAAGGCGGTGCTCGAGGGATCGGAGCACCAGGTGCACGTCAAGTACCGCAATCGTTACGGCCGCACCCGCTCGTACTACGCCGAATTCGAGGGCGTCATGCCGTTCCTGCACCGCCGGCTCGAGAGCACCGAGTCCGAGCAGATGAAGGAGCGGTACGAGGGCTACATGCGCGACGTGCCGTGCCCCGCCTGCCAGGGCGCGCGGCTGCGGCCCGAGATCCTCGCGGTCACGCTCGATCACCCGCGGTTCGGCGAGAAGTCCATCGCGGACGTCGCGTCGATGTCGGTGGGGGACTGCGCCGACTACCTGTCGGACCTCAAGCTGGGGGCGCGCGAGGCGGCGATCGCCGGCCGGGTGCTCAAGGAGGTCCAGGCCCGGATCGAGTTCCTGCTGGACGTGGGGCTGGAGTACCTGTCGCTCTCCCGGGCCGCGGGTTCGCTCTCCGGAGGCGAGGCGCAGCGGATCCGCCTGGCCACGCAGATCGGCTCGGGGCTCGCGGGCGTGCTGTACGTGCTCGACGAGCCGTCGATCGGCCTGCACCAGCGCGACAACCGCCGCCTCATCGACACGCTCGTGCGGCTGCGGAACCTCGGCAACACGCTGATCGTCGTCGAGCACGACGAGGACACGATCCGCACCGCGGACTGGGTGGTCGACATCGGCCCGTACGCCGGCGAGCACGGCGGCAAGGTGGTGCACAGCGGCACCTACAAGGCGCTGCTGAAGAACAAGGACTCGCTCACGGGCGCGTACCTCGCAGGTCGCAAGGCGCTGCCGGTGCCGGCCATCCGCCGCCCGATCGACAAGAAGCGCCAGCTCAAGGTCGTGGGCGCGCGTGAACACAACCTCCAGGACATCGACGTCGCTTTTCCCCTGGGCGTGCTCACCGCGGTGACGGGTGTCTCGGGGTCCGGTAAGTCCACCCTGGTCAACGACATCCTCGCGACCGTGCTCGCGAACAAGCTCAACGGTGCGCGGCAGGTGCCGGGACGGCACAGCCGGGTCACCGGCCTGGGAGACCTGGACAAGCTGGTCCAGGTGGACCAGTCGCCCATCGGCCGGACCCCGCGGTCGAACCCCGCCACGTACACGGGCGTGTTCGACAAGATCCGCACGCTGTTCGCGGCCACGACCGAGGCCAAGGTCCGCGGCTACCAGCCGGGGCGGTTCTCGTTCAACGTCAAGGGCGGCCGCTGCGAGGCCTGTTCGGGTGACGGCACCATCAAGATCGAGATGAACTTCCTGCCGGACGTCTACGTCCCGTGCGAGGTGTGCAACGGCGCGCGGTACAACCGCGAGACGCTCGAGGTGCACTACAAGGGCAAGAACATCGCCGAGGTGCTCGACATGCCGATCGAGGAGGCTGCCGAGTTCTTCGAGGCCGTCACGTCGATCCACCGCTACCTCAAGACGCTGGTCGAGGTGGGCCTCGGGTACGTCCGCCTGGGGCAGCCGGCCACCACGCTGTCCGGCGGCGAGGCGCAGCGTGTGAAGCTCGCCGCGGAACTGCAGAAACGCTCCAACGGGCGCACCGTGTACATCCTCGACGAGCCCACCACGGGCCTGCACTTCGAGGACATCGCCAAGCTGCTGCAGGTGATCGACGGGCTGGTGGACAAGGGCAACTCGGTCATCGTCATCGAGCACAACCTGGACGTGATCAAGACCGCCGACTGGATCGTCGACATGGGGCCGGAGGGCGGCAACGGCGGTGGCACCGTCGTCGCCCAGGGCACGCCCGAGGACGTGGCCGCCGTGCCCGAGTCCTACACAGGCAAGTTCCTCGCGGAAGTCCTGTCCACGTAGCGCGGCGTGTCGGCCTGGGGATCGTTCTGTGGATCGACGGTGGACGGGTTGGGGACCGCTGTGGATCATCATCCACAGCATCTTGTGCAAATTGCAGGCATGTGACACAAGATGTAGTGTTATTGGCATGAGCAGCGTGACCGTCTACACCAAGCCCGCGTGCGTGCAGTGCACCGCGACCTACCGCGCCCTCGACAAGGCGGGCATCGGCTACACCTCGGTGGACATCAGCGAGGACTCCGATGCGCGGGACTACGTCCTGGCGCTCGGCTACCTGCAGGCACCCGTCGTGGTGATCGACGGTGGCGACCACTGGTCCGGCTTCCGCCCCGATCGCATCAAGGCGTTGCAGGCCGCCTGAATCCCGCGCGGATCACGCGCGCACGCGAACGGGCCTTCAGTCACGGGGATGTGACTGAAGGCCCGTTCGCGTCACGGCCCGTCCGGTCTACTCAGTGGGGTGCTCAGCGGTGCGGATAGCAGCGGCCGGGCTGCCAGTGGCCGGGCACGTACCGGCCGTTCTCCCACCAGCCCTGGTGCCAGCGGGGTGGCACCCAGTAGCCGTGGTGCCAGCCGTTGTGGTCCCACCAGCCCGGGCGCCAGTAGCCGGGCTGCCACCAGCCGTTGTGCCACCGGCCCGGGGTCCAATAGCCGGGAACCCACCGGCCGGGTTCACACCAGCCGTGCCCCGGGTGCTGCACCGCAGGGGTGGGCGAGGCGGCCGCCGTTGCAGCGGTCACCGATCCCAGCGGTACCAAGAGTGCGGATGCGACCAGTGCGCCGGCCGCGAGCGACTTCATCCTGTTCATGAGAGGACGGTACGCCCGCTGTGGCCTGGAACACTAGATGTATTTATCGAGGTCAGGGTAGGTTTGGGGGAGAACCCTGAGTGTTAGCTGTACACAGGTCCGGTGTACTTCTCTCCCGGCCCCTGGCCCGGCTCGTCCGGATAGGTGCTGTATTCGCGGAACGCCAGCTGCAGCGACTTGAGGCCGTCGCGCATCGGGCCGGCGTGCGGGCCGAGGTACTCCACCGATGCCGTCACCAGGCCCGCGAGTGCCGTGATCAGGCGTCGAGCCTCGTCGAGGTCGAAATGCGGGTCCTCGCGCGGCTCCGCGGAATTGAGCCCGAGCTTCTCCGCCGCGGAGCTCATGAGCATCACCATGGCGCGCGACATGACCTCGATCGCCGGGATCTCGGCGAGGTCGCGGTCCGGCGGTTCTGTCGAATTCTGATTCTCGGTCACGACTGCTACACTGTCATGTGCGACCGCTCCGGCTCCACGCCGGGGCAGCAAGTGGAGTCCACTCCCACCACGTCGACCCCGGGTCGGCTGGTCCGGTCGCCACGGTGGGTGTTCCCCAGGGAATACTCGTCGTGGTCTCCTCGTTGCAGGAGGGGTCGATCGCCGGTGTACGCCGCGACGGCCCGAATCGGTCGGTGTGGGCCCCGTCAGGCAATCGCCTGGTCGGGGCCTTTTCGCTGTGTTGGGACACTGAGGGCCTCAGGCTGCGCGGCGGTCTACGAGTGAAGACCGCTCGCCTGAAGAACACGAGCACCTAACTGAGGAGGCCCCATCAGCACTGAGACACGCACCAACGGTCAGATCCGCGTCCCCGAGGTCCGCCTTGTCGGCCCCGGCGGTGAGCAGGTCGGGATCGTGCGCGTTGATGATGCGCTCAAGCTGGCATACGAGGCGGATCTCGACCTTGTCGAGGTGGCACCGAATGCGCGCCCGCCCGTGTGCAAAATCATGGACTACGGAAAGTTCAAGTACGAGGCCGCGCAGAAACAGCGCGAGTCCCGCAAGAACCAGCAGATGACCGTGATCAAGGAGCAGAAGCTCCGCCCCAAGATCGACGACCACGACTACGAGACCAAGAAGGGTCACGTCGTCCGGTTCCTGGAGCAGGGCTCCAAGGTGAAGGTCACGATCATGTTCCGCGGCCGCGAGCAGTCGCGACCGGAACTGGGTTTCCGCCTCCTGCAGCGCCTGGGCGCCGATGTGGCCGAGTACGGCTTCATCGAGACGTCCGCCAAGCAGGACGGCCGCAACATGACCATGGTTCTCGCCCCGCACAAGGGCGCGAAGACCCGCGCCAAGGCGCAGCAGGACAAGGAGCGCCCCCGGGGCTCGGAGTCCGCGGCCGAAGCCAACTAAGAGACAGAATCGAGACCGATATGCCGAAGAACAAGTCCCACAGCGGTACCGCGAAGCGCTTCAAGATCTCGGGCAGCGGCAAGGTGATGCGCCAGAAGGCCGGCCGTCGCCACCTGCTGGAGCACAAGAGCTCGCGCGTCACCCGTCGCCTCGACGGCAAGGCCGAGGTCGCCCCGGCCGACGTGCGCCGCGTCAAGAAGCTGCTCGGCAAGTAAGCCGCCTCGCCACCACCCGCTCGAACTTTTCATCACGTAAGGACGAAGACCTATGGCACGCGTCAAGCGCGCAGTGAACGCTCAGAAGAAGCGTCGTTCCATCCTCGAGGCGTCGAAGGGCTACCGCGGCCAGCGGTCGCGCCTGTACCGCAAGGCCAAGGAGCAGCAGCTCCACTCGATGACCTACGCGTACCGCGACCGTCGTGCGCGCAAGGGCGACTTCCGCAAGCTGTGGATCACCCGCATCAACGCCGCGGCGCGCGCCAACGACATCACCTACAACCGCTTCATGCAGGGCCTGAAGCTGGCCGGTGTCGAGGTCGACCGCAAGAACCTCGCCGAGCTCGCCGTCTCGGACGCCGCCGCGTTCACCGCGCTGGTGGACATCGCCAAGAAGGCCCTCCCGGCCGACGTGAACGCGCCCGCCGCGTAACTTGGCACAGCATTCGCAACGACCCGCGGACCAGCTCTTCACGGAGCGGACCCCGCGGGTCGTTGCCGCTTCCAAGCTCCTCCGCGCCGCGGGCCGCCGGAAGGCGGGGCGATTCCTCGCGGAGGGCTCCAACGCGGTCACCTCGGCGCTGCGGACCGGGCTGGTCGAGGAGGTGTTCGTCACCGTCGACGGCGCCGAGCGCTACCCGGAGTTACTGACCGGCCGCGAGGCGTACGTGACGGACCGGGCCATGCGCGGCCTGTCGGACACCGTCACCCCGCCCGGCATCGTCGCCGTGTGCCGGTCCCTGCCGGAGGCCGGTACGCCCGACGGCGCGCGTCTGGTCGCCGTCCCCGTCGACGTCGCCGAGCCCGGCAACGCGGGCACCCTCATCCGCGTGGCCGACGCCGTCGGCGCCGACGCGGTCGTGCTCGCCGGTGACTCCGTGGACCCGATGAACGGCAAGGTCGTCCGGGCCTCCGCGGGCTCCGTCTTCCACCTGCCCATCGTGCAGGAGCGCGACCCGTCGGCCGCGATCGCGGGCCTCCGTGCCGCCGGGCTCTCCGTCCTCGCCACCGCCGCGGACGGCGAAGTAGTACTCGACGACGCCGACGACCTGCTCTCGGGGCCCGTGGCGTGGCTGTTCGGCAACGAGGCGCACGGCCTGCCGGGCGAGCTCCAGGACCTCGCCGACCACCGCGTGCGCATCCCGATCCGCGGCCGCGCCGAATCGCTCAACCTGGCCACCGCCGCGTCGATCTGCCTCTACGCCGCCTCCCGCGTGCAGAATCGGAGCTGAAAGCCCCCCACGCGGCCCGCGTAGGACTACTCATCCGCATCGCGCGGCGCTCCGGAAGCATGGTGGACATGACGCTCCTCCCTCCCCGTTCCGCGGTCATCCAGGGCACGCCGGCATCCCGCGACCGCGCCGTCGACGTGGCCAGGCTCGTGAGCCTGTTCGTCGTGATGTTCGGGCACTGCGCCCTGCTGCTGGCCACCGTCACCCCGAAGGGCGTGTGGGTGGGCAACACCCTGGGTGCCGAGCCTTCGCTGCAGCCGATCACCTGGGTGCTCCAGGTGATGCCGCTGTTCTTCCTCGCGGGCGCGGCGTCCGCGGCGTACGGGATCAAGCCCGGAACCAGCTGGGGCGGATGGCTGTTCGGTCGCGCGCAGCGGCTCGCCCGGCCCGTGTTCTGGTACCTGGGATTCTGGTCGCTCGCGCTCGGCGTGGTGCGGGTCGTGCTCGGCGCCGCCAGTGCCGAGCGGCTGGGGCGGGAGAGCGTCGCGCTGCTGTGGTTCATCGGCGTGTACCTGCTGGTGCTCGCGTTCGTGCCGCTCCTGACGAGGGCCGGCGGCCGCGTGCTGGCCGGCGTCGCCGGCGGGCTGCTGGTCCTGGCAGGGATTTTCGACGGTGCCCGGCTCGCCACCGGTGCGATCGAGTGGGGCTTCCCCAACTTCCTGCTCGTGTGGCTGGTGCCGGTGGTGATCGGCGTGGCCTACGCGCGACGGCTGATCCCCGCGCGGGTCGTGCTGGGCGCCGCGGCGCTCGCGTTCGCCGCGGCGGTGGCGGCCGTGGCGTTCGGCCCGTACGACGTGCCGCTGGTGGTGACGGGCACGGAGACCTTCTCCAACACCACGCCGCCGACGCTGCTCCTGGGTCTGCACTGCGTGTGGGTGAGCCTGCTGTTCGTGGCGGCCGCCCCGGCCATCGGACGATGGGCCCGCCGGCCCGCGGTCTGGTACCCGGTGGCCGTCGGCAACGGGGGAGCGATGACGCTCTACCTGTGGCACATCCCGGCCATCGCCGTGGCGGCGTTCGGCCTGCACGCCGTGGGGATCGACGCGGTGAATCCGGATCAGAGCGGGTTCTGGGGGCTGATGGCCCTGCGCGGCCTCGTGTTCGCGGTGGTGATGTTCTCACTGTTCCTCGTCCTGTCGCCGCTGGAACACCGTCGCCTGCCGTGGTGGGACGACGCGGTGGCGGCGTCCGGCACTCGCGGGGCCGTCGTGGGCGGGCTCGTGTGCCTGGCCGGCGTCGCGGTGCTCCTCATGGCCAAGGAGGGGATCGGCGGCCCCACCGGGTGGGCGGCGCTCACAGTGTTCGTCGCGGCGCTCCTCGGCGCCCGGGCGGCGGCGTACCGTCGGACCCATGGCGAGGAAGGCTCGACACGAGGACGTGGCCGAGATCGCGATGTCGCTCCCGCGGGCGCAGGAGATCGCGGCGTGGGGCGGCAGGCCGGCCTGGCGGGTGAGCGGAAAGGTGTTCTGCGGTAATCGCTCGCCGCGGCCGGACGCCGTCGACGAGGACGGCGCCCGCCTCGACGACGTGATCCTGATCAGGACGCCGGACGAGTCCGACAAGCTCGCGCTGGTCCAGGCCGACGGGCCGTTCTTCACCACCCCGCACTTCGACGGCTACAACGCGGTGCTGGTCCGGGCCTCGCGGCTGCGGGAGATCACGCGCGACGAGCTGGCCGAGGTGATCACGGACGCCTGGTGCTCCTGCGCCCCGAAGACAGTGGTCACGAAGTGGCTCGCCGAACGCGATCAGTGACCCGGTCCTGGGTCCGATCCTCGGTCCGGTCCTCGGCGAGCATCGCGAGGTGGACGAGGAGCGGAACGACCATCAACGCGATGTTGGGCGCCCACCACGCCGCGTCGAAGTCGCCGTAGAAGGCCCAGAACGACACCGCCATGAATCCGGCGCAGAACGTCAGCGTCAGCCCGACGGTGAGTACCGAGCGGCCGACCCGCGACCCCGTGGTGGCCATCCGGACGCCCGCCAACCCGCACGCGACGGCGAGGAGGTCGAGGGGGAGGAACGACCAGTTCCACGCCTGAACAACGGGGTTCGAGTAGTCGCGGAAACGCTGCGCCTCGGGCAGGAGGTCGGCGATCACCGCGACCCAGTACGCGACGAGGGCGACGTCCACGACGACGAGGAGGGTCTTCGCAGTCCGGATGCGCACGGCGTCAGTGCTCCGAGACCGACAGGTTGATGATGACGACCCCGACGATGGTGATGGCCATGCCGATCACGGTCATCAGCGAGATCCGGTCGCGGAACAGGACGGTGGCGAGTGCGGTGACGAGGACGGTTCCCGCGGCCGCCCAAATGGCGTAGGCCACGCCCACGGAGATCTCGCGGAGCGACATCCCGAGGAACGCGAAGGCGCCGATGTAGCCCGGCACCACGATGAGCAGCGGCCACAGGTTCTTGAAGCCGTCCGTCGCGCGGAGCGACAGCGTCGCGATCACCTCGCAGGCGACGGCGAGGGTGAGCTGAATCAGTGCTGCGCGTGACATCCGCCGTCCACTCCTTCTACTAAACCAGACTGATCGGTATGGTCTATTGCGAAGGACCAGCCTGTCAACCCCGGAGACACTGATGCAACGACGTGCGGCGGAGACCCGCGATCGCCTACTCGACGCCGCGGCCGCGGTCCTCGATGCGCGGGGCTACGACGGTGCGTCGCTCGCGGACATCCTCGATTCCGCTGGCCTGACGAAGGGGGCGCTGTACCACCACTTCCCGTCGAAGGCGGCGTTGGTCCGCGCGCTGATCGACGATCAGTTCTCGCCGGAACTGGCGAAACCCGCGGTGGCGGATCTGCCGCTCGTGCACGTCGCCGAGGTCACCGTCCAGGCCATGATCGCCGCCGCGGAGGACGTGCGCTTCCGTGCCGCGTTCGGTGTGATCGTCGACAGGCCCCACGCGGACCTCGGGCCGGTGGACCGGCCGATCGAGGAGTGGACGCGGACGTTCTCGGGGCTGTTCCGGGACGCCGCACAGCGCGGCCATCTCGGGGACGGGATCGCGCCTCCCGCCGCGGCCCGTTCGGTGGTCGCGGAGGTGATCGGGCAGTTCTGTCTCGCGAGGTCCGCGACGACGGAGCGGTCCGGGGTCGCCGCGACCGCTGAGTTCTGGCGGGGATTCTTCGGGCAGTGCGTCCCGCCTCGATGGCGCGATGAGCATCTTCGCGCCGTGGACGTGATCCTCGAACGCCACGCGAGCCCGGACCAGCGGTAATGCGTTTTCGGCGTGGGAGGGCCGTCGACTACGCTGGACGGGTCGAAACCCGCAGCGAATCGAGGAGCCGCGCACCGTGTCTGATGCCCCCGCGTCGGAGAACATTGCCCCGCAGGCCGGCGGCGACGCCGCTGACCTGAGCGAGGCCGCGCTGGGCGCGGCCGCCGAGGCGGCGGCGCAGGCGTTCGCGGCCGCGAGCACGCTCGACCAGCTCAACGAGGCGCGGCTCGCGCACCTCGGCGAGAGGTCGCCGCTCGCACTCGGCAAGCGCGCGCTGGGCTCCATCCCCAAGGCCGACCGCAAGGACGCGGGCAAGCGCGTCAACGTGGCGCAGGGGCAGGCCCGCGCCGCGTACGAGGAGCGCAAGGCCGTGCTCGACGCGGAGCGCGACGCCGCGGTCCTGGTGGCCGAGTCGATCGACGTGACGCTGCCGTCGGCCCGCCGGCCCCAGGGCGCCCGGCACCCCGTCAGCATCATCTCCGACCAGGTGGCCGACTTCTTCGTGGGCATCGGCTGGGAGATCGCCGAGGGCCCCGAGGTGGAGACCGAGCACTTCAACTTCGACGCCCTCAACTTCCTCCCGGACCATCCCGCGCGCTCCATGCAGGACACGTTCTACGTCGCCCCGGAGGGCTCGCGGCAGGTGCTGCGCACGCACACCTCCCCGGTGCAGGTGCGGTCCATGCTCACCCGCGACGTGCCGATCTACGTCGCGTGCCCGGGCCGCACGTTCCGCACCGACGAGCTGGACGCCACGCACACGCCGGTGTTCAGCCAGGTCGAGGGCCTCGCCGTCGACAAGGGGCTGACGATGGCGCACCTGCGCGGCACCCTCGAGGCGTTCGCCAAGGCCATGTTCGGCGAGGAGACCACCACCCGCATGCGGCCGAACTACTTCCCGTTCACGGAACCGTCGGCCGAGGTGGACGTGTGGTTCCCGAACAAGAAGGGCGGCGCGGGCTGGATCGAGTGGGGCGGCTGCGGCATGGTCAACCCCAACGTGCTGCGGGCCTGCGGCATCGCCCCCGAGGAGTACTCGGGCTTCGCCTTCGGCATGGGCCTCGAGCGCACGCTCCAGTTCCAGACGGGCCTGTCCGACATGCGCGACATCGTCGAGGGCGACGTGCGGTTCACCCTGCCCTACGGCGTCCAGGGCTGACACCCGCCGCGCCCACCAGCCACCGAGCACACCAGTAGAAGGACGTACCAGTGCGAGTTGCACAGTCATGGCTCACCGAGATCCTCCGGCGCGACACCCCGGAGTGGGGCATCACCGCGGAGGAGCTGGACGCCGGGTTCGTGCGCGTCGGCTTCGAGGTCGAGGAGGTCGACTCACTCGACGTCGTGACCGGGCCGCTCACCGTGGGCCGCGTGCTGCAGATCGAGGAACTCACGAACTTCCGCAAGCCGATCCGGTACTGCCAGGTGGACGTGGGCGAGGCGGAGCCGCGCGGGATCGTCTGCGGGGCACGGAACTTCGCCGAGGGCGACCTCATCGTGGCCGCCCTCCCGGGGGCGGTGCTGCCCGGCGGTTTCGAGATCGCCGCCAGGAAGACCTACGACCACGTCTCGGACGGCATGATCTGCTCCGTCAGCGAGCTGGGCATCGGCAGCGACCACTCGGGCATCCTCGTGCTGCCCGAGGGCACCGCCGCGCCCGGCGACGACGCCAAGCAGGTGCTGGGCCTCGACGACACCGTCATCGAGCTCAACGTGACCCCGGACCGCGGCTACGCCTTCTCCGTGCGCGGCCTCGCCCGCGAACTCGCATGCGGCTTCGACCTGCCCTTCACCGATGTCACCACTCCGTCGCTCGAGCAGGGCACCGGCGCGGGCGGCGTCGACGTGACCGTCGAGCCGGAGTCGGGCTGCACCCGCTTCACCGCGCTGCGGGTGGAGGGCGTGGACCCGAAGGCCGTGACCCCGTGGTGGATGCAGCGCCGCCTGCTCACTTCCGGCGTGCGCCCGATCAGCCCCGCGGTCGACGTGACCAACTACCTCATGCTGCTCAGCGGTCAGCCGCTGCACGCCTTCGACGCCGATCGCGTGCAGGGCGGCCTCGTGGTGCGCCCGGCCCGCCCCGGCGAGAAGCTCGAGACCCTCGACCACGTCGAACGCGCCCTCGATCCCGAGGACGCCGTCATCGTCGACGACAGCGGACCCGTCTCGCTCGCCGGTGTCATGGGCGGCGCCTCCACCGAGGTCGGTGACGACACGGTGAACGTCATCCTCGAAGGCGCCGTGTGGAACCCGGTGAAGGTGTTCCGAACGGGCAAGCGGCACAAGCTCAGCTCGGACGCGGCGAAGCGGTACGAGCGCACCGTGGACCCCGCGATCTCCGTGTGGACCGTCCGCGAGGCGGCTCGCCTGCTCACCGAGATCGCGGGCGGGACCGTGGTCGGCGAGATCACCGACCACGGCTCCTACGCCGACCGCCCGCAGGTGGTCATCGCCGCGGACCGCCCGGATCGCGTCGCCGGGATCACCTACGCGCCGGGGACGACGGTGCGCCGCCTCACCCAGATCGGTTGCCGGGTGGACGGTTCGGAGAACCTGACGGTGACGCCGCCGACGTGGCGTCCCGACCTGAACATGGTGGCCGACCTGGTGGAGGAGGTGCTCCGGCTCGAGGGCCTGGAGCAGATCCCGCCGGTGCTGCCCGCCGCCCCGGGCGGTCGTGGGCTCGATGCGCGCCAGAAGCGGCGGCGCGTGCTCAGCCGAACGCTGGCCCATACCGGCCACGTCGAAGTGCTCACCAGCCCGTTCCTGCCCGCCGGAGTCTTCGACACGTGGGGGCTCGCGGACGACGACCCGCGGCGCACCACCACGAAGGTGCTGAACCCGCTGGAGGCCGACCGGCCGTCGCTCGCGACCACGCTGCTGCCCGGGCTGTTGGAGATCATGGCGCGCAACGTGTCCCGCGGCCAGCGCGACCTGTCGCTGTACACGATCGCCGAGGTCGTGCTCCCGTCGGAGAAGACCGGTGCCGTGGACCCGATCCCGGTGGACCGCCGGCCCACGGAGGCGGAGGTCGCGGAGCTGGACGCATCGCTGCCGGAGCAGCCCGAGCACGTGGCCCTCGTGTTCACCGGAATGCGTGAGCCCTCCGGGCCGTGGGGCCCCGGGCGCGCCGCCGACGCCACGGACGCGTTCGAGGCGGCCCGCGAGATCGGCCGCGCGAGCAACGTCGAGGTGACGCTGCGGGCCGCGCAGTACGCGCCGTTCCATCCCGGACGGTGCGCCGAGGTGGTCGTCGGCGACCGGGTCGTGGGGCACGCGGGCGAGCTGCATCCGGCCGTGCTCGAGCGCGCGGGCCTGCCGCCGCGCACGTGCGCCGTCGAGGTGGATCTCGACGCGATCCCGCTGACCGAGATCCACCCCGCCCCGCAGATCTCGCCGTTCCCGGCCGTGCTGCAGGACGTCGCGGTCGTGGTGGACGCGGACGTCCCTGCCACCGACGTCCAGGCCGCCCTCGCCGAGGGCGCGGGCGACCTGCTCGAGGCGATCGCGCTGTTCGACGTCTTCACCGGCGCGCAGGTGGGGGAGGGCCGGAAGTCGATGGCCTTCTCGCTGCGCTTCCGCGCTGCGGATCGCACACTCACCGAGGACGAGGCCTCCGCCGCGCGCGACGCCGCGGTGGCGAAGGCATCGGGCACCGTCGGCGCCGTGCTGCGCTAGTCCGAACATGGAGCCGGCCCCGGCGACGCATCGTGTGCTGTCGCCGGGGCCGGAGTCTGTGCGGGCTAGCTGGTGTGGTGCACCTCGGCCAGCTGGTAGACGGGGGTGTCGAGCCCCTCGTAGCGCGCCTTGAGCTGCAGCGCCAGGTACAGCGAGTAGTGCCGCGACTGGTGCAGGTTGCCGCCCATCATCCAGAGACCGGGCACCTGCGTCGGCTTCCACATGTTGCGCTGCTCGCCCTCCCACGGGCCGGGGTCCTTGGTGGTGTCGGAACCGAGGCCCCAGCACTTGCCCAGCTTGTCGGCGGTCTCCTGGTCCATCAGGTCGGCCGCCCAGCCGTTCATCGAGCCGTACCCGGTGGCGTACACGACGAGGTCCGCGGGGAGTTCCTGGCCGTTCTCGAGGACCACGCTGTTCTCCGTCAGGTGGTCCACCTGCCCCTTGGCCAGCTTGATCGACCCGTCGATGATCAGCCCGGCCGCGCCGACGTCGATGTAGTAACCGGAGCCGCGGCGCAGGTACTTCATGAACAGGCCGGAATCGTCGTCGCCGAAGTCCAGCTCGTAGCCGGCGTCCTCCAGCCCCTTGTAGAAGTCGGCGTCGATCTCGCGGACCTTGTCGTAGATCGGCTTCTGGAACTCGTTCATGATCTTGTACGGCAGCGAGGCGAAGATCATGTCCGCCTTGTCCGTGGTCACGCCGTTCGCGAGCGCCCGCTCGCTGTAGAGGTCGCCCAGGCCGTGCTCCATGAGGGACTCGGACTTGATGATGTGGGTCGAGCTGCGCTGCACCATGGTGACCACGGCACCGGCCTCGATCAGGGCCTTGCTGATGTCGAGCGCCGAGTTGTTGGCGCCGATGATGACGACCTTCTTGCCCGTGTAGGCGTCCGGGCCCGGGTGCTTCGACGAGTGGTGCTGCTCGCCGGCGAAGACGTCCATGCCGGGGAAGTCCGGAATGTTGGGCTTGCCCGACATGCCGGTGGCGAGGACGAGTTGCTTGGGGTGCAGGGTCAGCTTCTCGCCGTCCTTGTTCACCTCGACGGTCCACTCGCCCTTCGCCTCGTCGTACGACGCGGACAGGGCCTCGGTGCGCGACCAGTACGGCACCTCCATGACGCGGGTGTACATCTCCAGCCAGTCGCCGATCTTGTCCTTGGGCGCGAACACCGGCCAGTTGGCGGGGAAGGGCAGGTACGGCAGGTGGTCGTACCAGACCGGGTCGTGCAGGCACAGCGACTTGTAGCGGCCGCGCCACTGGTCGCCGGGGCGGTCGTACTTGTCCACGACGAGCGCGGGCACGCCCAGCTGGCGCAGCCGGGCGCCCAGTGCGATGCCGCCCTGGCCGCCGCCGATCACCAGGGTGTCGGGCTGGATGGAGTAGCCGAGCTCGGCCTCCTCCTGCTCGCGGCGCTCGGCCCACGTCGGGGCGGCGTTGTGGGCGCCGTGCACCGCGCCCATCGGGCGGTTCGCGCCGAACGACTCCTCGTGCCCCTTGAGCTCGCGGAGCGTGGTGAGCAGCGTCCACGCGCGGTCGACGCCGTCGTCGCCCCGGCGGATCCGCACGTGGCCCTTGGCCCGGCCGACGCCGGTCTCGAACCCGATGAACGCCTCGGCCACCTCGTCGCCCGACGCGGGGTCGGTCGTGACGAATCCGCTCGGGTCGGTGTCGTCGAGCCGGTCGCCGAGCATCGCGGCGATCTGGTCCCGGCCCTCGCTGGTGTGCAGGTTCCAGGTGAACGACACCAGATCGCGCCAGAAGCCCCCCGGTTCGAACAACTCGGTCACTCCGGCAACGTCGCGCGCCGCCAGCGCCGACTCGAACCGCTGCAACCAGGCGTCCACCCGCTGCTGCGGATCGGTCCCGGTGTTCACTTCCGCATCTGCGATCGCGGTCATCTGAAGCTCCTTCGGCTTGGACGTACAAAAACGTTGTGGCGTGAATCACACGCCCCGTGCGACGGGTGGGGCAAGGGTTGCGTCCGGTTGCAACCTGAGATCCGTCGAGACGCACCGGGGGAGGAATCGCGTCGCCGGGGCAGTGACCTGAGGCACAATCGACGGGTGGCACAGATTGCGGAGCCCGCGGTGGCTCTCGGCGACGACCCGCGCACGTACGCGCGGCTGCTCGCCGCTGTCTACGACGCGACGATGGCGGGCGAACGCCCGCCGGCCCGTCCGCGTGAGGTGATCGGCGAGTCCTGGCAGCGGGTCCTCGCCGCGGGCCTGCAGCCGGACGACGACGCCGGCCCGGCGATCCACTCGGCCGACCTCGCGCGGTTGCGCCGCGAATCGGGGCTCTCGGGGATGATCGAGGAGTTCGAGGCGGGGCTCGCCCCGCTGACGGACGCCGGTTCCAGCATCCTGGTCGTGTCCGACGCCGAGGGGCGCCTGCTGTGGCGCACCGGGGCGCCCCGCGTGTTGCGGCAGGCCGACCAGCTGGGTTTCGTCGAGGGCGCGGCCTGGACCGAGGGCGACGTGGGCACCAACGCGATCGGCACCGCGCTCGCATCGCGCACCGCCGTGCAGACCTTCTCCGCGGAGCACTTCGCCCGCAATCAGCACCCGTGGACCTGCTCCGCCGCCCCCATTCGAGACCGCCGGTCCGGCAAGCTGCTCGGGGTGGTCGACGTGAGCGGTCCGGCTTCGACGGTCCACCCCACCACCCTCGCGCTGGTGGCCACCGTCGCTCGGCTGGCCGAGTCCCGCCTGCACGAGTCGCATCTCGCCGGACTGGACCAGTTGCGCACCGTCGCCGCGCCCTTGCTCGCGGGGATGCGGGGCCCGGGCCTGGTCGTCGACGTGCACGGCTGGGTCGCCGCGGTCGGCGAGCTGTCACCCCGGTCGAGGGTGGGCCTGCCCGAGGTGATGGACGGGTCCCACCTGTGGCTGCCCGAGCTGGGGCAGTGCACCGTCGAACCCCTGCCCGGCGGGTGGCTGCTGCGGCCCGTGGCGGAGGAACCGCGCGCGGGCGCGACCAGGGTGACGCTGGACCTGCGGTCCGAGCGGTCGCCGTCGGTCACCGTCGCCGGGATCACCGGCGAATGGCGGCACCAACTCACCCCGCGGCACGCCGAGATCCTGACACTCCTCGCGGACGGCGCCGGGCGCACCGCGGCGCAGGTCGCCGAGGCGCTGTTCGGCGACGCGGGCCGGGTGGTCACCGTGCGCGCGGAGATCTCGCGCCTGCGGCGCGTGCTGTCCGGACTGATCGCGGCACAGCCGTACCGGTTCGCCGACCACGTCGTGGTCGAAACGCTGCGCTGACCCGGCCCGTCGCACCCGCCGAACGGGGCCGTCCCGCCGGGGCGGGAGTGCAACCCCACGCAACCTTTGCCGCGTGTGTTCCACGTCACATAGACCGGTGGTGACGACACTTCGAGAAGGGACGCACGATGGCTGGAATCGCACTGGTGACCGGGGCCGGACGGGGAATCGGGGCCGGGATCGCCCGCCGGCTCGCCGCCGACGGATTCGACCTCGCGCTCGTCGACCTCACGCCGGACGGGGTGGAGGCGGTGGCCGAGGAGCTGCGGTCGACGGGCCGTCGTGCCGCGGCGTTCACCGCGGACGTGTCGGACCGCGACGCCGTGTTCGGTGTGGTCTCCTCCTGCGTGGAGGAGCTGGGCGGTCTCGACGTGATGGTGAACAACGCCGGCGTCGCGCTCGTGGGACCGGTCTCGGATGTCACCCCGGAGGAGCTCCGGCGGTTGTTCTCGGTCAACGTCGACGGGGTGCTGTGGGGGATCCAGGCCGCCGCGGCGTCGTTCATCGACCGCGGGGTGCGCGGCAAGATCGTCAACGCCTCGTCGATCGCCGGGCACGAGGGGTTCGCCATGCTCGGCGCGTACAGCGCCACCAAGTTCGCGGTGCGGGCGTTCACGCAGGCCGCGGCGAAGGAGTACGCGACGCACGGGATCACCGTGAACGCGTACTGCCCGGGCGTCGTCGGCACCGACATGTGGGTGGAGATCGACCAGCGCTTCGCCGACCTGACCGGCGCGGCGGTCGGGGAGACCTACGAGAAGTTCGTCGGTGGCATCGCCCTCGGCCGGGCGCAGACCCCCGAGGACGTCGCGGCGTTCGTCTCGCACCTCGCCGGGCCGGACTCCGACTACATGACCGGCCAAGCGGTGCTCATCGACGGGGGCCTGGTCTACCGCTGACCGCCGGGCCTCGAGGCGCTGCGCGGCACGGAATTCGGACGAGAAGGGAGGATCGCATGACGGAAGCGGCGATGTCGGCGGGGGAGGACCCGCGGCGCTATGCGCGGCTGCTGTCGGAGGTCTACGACGCGACCATGAGCGGCACCCGCCCGCCGGCCCGCCCGCGCGGCGTGATCGGTGATTCGTGGGACCGGGTCCTCGCTGCGGGCCTCGCGCCGGATGCCGACCCGGGGCCCGCGATCGGGACGGCCGACCTCGAGCGCGGTCGCCAGGACTCCGGGCTCGCCCTGGTCCTGGAGGAACTCACCGCGGGGCTGGCCCCGGTGACCGCCGACGGCGACAACATCCTGGTGATCGCGGACCGTCGGGGGCGGGTGCTGTGGCGTTCGGGCGCGACCCGCGTCCTCTCGCACGCCGACCGGCTGGGATTCGTCGAGGGCGTCGGGTGGGCCGAGGATCAGGTGGGCACCAACGCGATCGGCACCGCCCTCGCCTCGGGCGAGCCCGTGCAGATCTTCTCCGCCGAGCACTTCGCGCGCAGCCACCACGCGTGGACGTGCGCCGGCGCGCCCATCCGGGACGTCCACACCGGCCGGATCCTCGGGGTCGTGGACGTGTCCGGCCCCGCCGCCTCCGTCCATCCGACGACACTCGCGCTGGTCTCGGCCGTCGCGCGGCTCGCCGAATCACGTTTGCGCGAAGTGCATCTCGCGGGTCTCGACCGGCTGCGATCGGTGGCCGCCCCGATGCTCGCGGGTCTCGGCCGGCCGGGCGTCGCGGTCGACGTCAACGGCTGGGTGGCGGCGGTCGGCGACCTCCCACCACGGACGAGGATCACCCTGCCCACCGACCTCGCCGGGCCGTCCGTGTGGCTGCCCGAGCTCGGGCTCTGCGCCGTCGATCCGCTGCCCGGCGGGTGGCTGCTGCAGCCGGACACGGGAGCCGGGGCGGATCCTGTCACACGGGTCACGGTGGATCTGCGCCCCGCCCGGCCGGCCGAGGTCGTGGTCGCCGGGGCGGCCGGCTCGTGGCGGTACCGGCCGTCGCCGCGGCACGCGCAGATCCTCGCCGTTCTCGCCGACGGTGCGGGGCACACTGCGGCGCAGTTGGCGCAGGCCCTGTTCGGCGACGATTCGCGCGTGGTGACGGTCCGTGCCGAGATCTCCCGGCTGCGGCGCGTGCTGTCCGGGTTGATCGCCGCGCAGCCGTATCGGTTCGCGGACGGCGTGTCCGTCGAGTTGCTGCGCTGATCCGCCCCGACCTCTAGCGTGGTCGACGTGAGCGATCCGCAGATCTTCCCCGAGGACTGGACCACCGCGCTCGTGCTCGTCGCACATCCGGACGACCCGGAGTACGGCATGGCGGCCGCCGTCGCACGGTGGACCGCGCAGGGCAAGAACGTGATCTACGGATTGGCGACCTCCGGGGAGGCGGGCATAGCGGGCATGTCCCCGGGGACGGCGGGGCCCGTGCGCGAGGAGGAGCAGCGACGGTCCGCGGCGGTCGTCGGGGTCGACGAGGTGCGGTTCTGGGGCTACCCGGATTCCGAGCTGCGCAACACCGAGGAACTGCGGACGTCGGTCGCGAAATCGCTGTCGCGCTACGACCCGGACGTGGTGATCACGCTGTGGGGCGGGCCGGACTGGGGCAACGGCGTCCCGAACCAGAGCGATCACATGGAGTTCACCCGCGCCGTGGCCCAGGTGGTCGCGGACCGCGACCTCCGCGCGTTCCAGACATCGCCGTACCCGACGCTCATCGTGGACGTGAGCGGGTACGTCGAACGCGCCGTGGAATCGCTGGCGGAGCACCGCCAGTATCTGTCTGTTCTGGACCCGCAGACCCCGGTCATCGAGCAGTCGCGGGCGCAGGTGGCGTCGGCCACCGGGCCGCGCGGCGAGTTCCGCCACGCCGTGGGCTTCCAGCCGCTGGGCTAGAGCCCATGGGCGTGCTCAGGCCGTGGCGCGGGCCGGCCGGGAGGACGATCGGCGCGCGCGGGTGCGTCTGCGGTGCGGCGGAGCGAGTGGGTCCGGGCGGTGGCGTCAGCCCAGGTGGAAGGCCTGGGTGATGTGGTTGCCGCGGCGGTGGTCGCCCACCAGGCTCGGGCGTCCGTTGCCCATCTTCACCAGCATCGCCCGGTTCTCGACGCGGGGCGCGACGGTGTCGAGCATGCGGTTGACGGTGCCGCGGATGCCGCGCTCACGGCGCGTGGCCAGCGAGAGCGGCTGGGTCATGGCGTTGGAGGTGTCGCTGTGCATATGAGGTCTTTCGGGTCGGTCCGTCGGTTCGTTACTCCTTTTGAGGGTGCCGACCGCTCCTGACCCGGGGCTGGGGGAAACCTGTGGGATCCCGACCACCCGTGTGAATAGGATTGCATGGTCGTGCATAATCATTGCATGACTGTTTCCGTGGCCATCGCGGGCGCGAGCGGATACGCCGGGGGAGAGATCCTGCGGCTGCTGCTCGGCCACCCGAAGTACGAGACCGGTGAGCTCACCATCGGTGCGCTCACCGCCGGCGGCAACGCCGGCAGCACGCTGTTCGAGCACCACCCGCACCTGCTCCCGCTCGCCGATCGCGTGCTCGAGGAGACGACCCCCGACACGCTGCGCGGCCATGACGTGGTGTTCCTCGGCCTGCCCCACGGCAAGTCGGCCGAGATCGCGGAGGCGCTGCCCCCGTCGACGCTCATCATCGACTGCGGCGCCGACTACCGGCTCAAGGACGCGGGGGATTGGGAGGCGTTCTACGGCAGCGAGCACGCGGGCACCTGGCCCTACGGCCTGCCCGAGCTCCCGGGCAACCGCGAGGTGCTCGCCGGTGCCTCCCGGATCGCCGTCCCGGGCTGCTATCCGACGGTGTCGACCCTCGCCTTCCTGCCCGCCGTCGCCGCGTCGATCGTCTCTCCCGAGATCACCGTCGTCGCCGTCAGCGGCTCGTCGGGCGCCGGCCGGTCGACGCGCGTGGACCTGCTCGCCTCCGAGGTGCTCGGCTCCGCGCGGGCCTACGGCGTGACCACCCACCGGCACACCCCCGAGATCTCGCAGAACCTGTCCGGCGTGGCGAACGCCCCCGTCGCCGTCTCGTTCACCCCGATCCTGGTCCCCATGGCCCGGGGCATCCTCGCCACCGTCTCCGCGCCCACCAGCGCGACGGCCGAGCAGGCGAGGGAGGTGTACGAGAAGGCCTACGCCGACGAGCCGTTCGTGCACCTGCTGCCCGCGGGGGTGCAGCCGCAGACCTCCTCGGTGATCGGCAGCAACGCCGTACACGTCCAGGTGGCCGTCGACGAGCGGGCAGGCCGGCTCGTGGCCACCGCCGCGATCGACAACCTCGCCAAGGGCACCGGCGGTGCCGCAGTCCAGTCCATGAACCTCGCGCTCGGCTGGCCCGAGACCGCGGGCCTGTCCACCGTAGGAGTCGCACCGTGAGCGAAGGAAACACGTCCAGCGCGGCGAGCGCCTTCAAGCTCGTTCGCACCCAGGGCGTCACGGCGCCCCTCGGGTTCAAGGCCGCGGGGATCGCGGCCGGGATCAAGGCGTCGGGGAAGCCCGATCTGGCTCTCGTGCTCAACGAGGGGCCGCACTACGCGGCGGCCGGCGTGTTCACGCGCAACAAGGTCAAGGCCGCTCCCGTGCTGTGGAGCGAGCAGGTGCTCAAGGACGGTCACCTGCGCGCCGTGGTCCTCAACTCCGGAGGCGCCAACGCCTGCACCGGGCCCGGCGGCTTCCAGGACACGCACGCCACCGCCGAGAAGGTCGCGGACGCGTTGAGCCACTGGGGAACCGACACGGGGGCCGGCGAGGTCGCCGTGTGCTCCACCGGGCTGATCGGAGACCGGCTGCCGATGGAGAAGCTGCTGGCCGGCGTCACCGAGATCGTGCACGAGATGGGCGGCGGCCTCACCGGCGGCACCGACGCGGCGCACGCCATCATGACCACCGACACCGTGCCCAAGGAGGCCGCGCTGCACCACTCCGGCGGGTGGAACGTGGGCGGTATGGCCAAGGGCGCGGGGATGATGGCGCCGTCGCTCGCGACCATGCTCGTGGTGCTCACCACCGACGTGCACGCCACGCCCGAGCAGCTCGACGAGGCCCTGCGGCACGCCACGTCGTACACCTTCGACCGGCTCGACGTGGACGGCGCCACGTCCACGAACGACACGGTGCTCCTCCTCTCCAGCGGCGCCAGCGAGAAGTCCTGCACCCAGGAGGAACTCAACGCCGCGGTGCGCGAGGTCTGCGACGACCTGGCCGCGCAGCTGCAGGGCGACGCGGAGGGGGTGACCAAGCGGATCCTCATCACCGTGACCGGCGCCGCTTCCGAGGAGGACGCGCTCATCGGTGCCCGCGCCATCGCCCGCGACAGCCTGGTGAAGACCGCGCTGTTCGGCAGCGACCCCAACTGGGGCCGCGTCATGGCCGCGATCGGCATCGCGCCGATCGAGCTGGTGCACGACAAGCTCACCGTCGCGTTCAACGGGCAGCCGATCGCCGAGAACGGCTGCGGCGTACCGGGTGCCCGTGAGGTGGACCTCGCCGGCCCCGAGATCGACGTCACCGTGGACCTCGGGCTCGGGCGCGGCACCGCGACGATCCGCACGACGGACCTCTCGCACGCCTACGTCGAAGAGAATTCGGCGTACTCCTCATGACCGCACCCGATCTCACGCCGCTCGACAAGGCCGGCGTGCTCGCCGAAGCCCTGCCCTGGCTGCTCGACTTCCACGGCAAGACGGTCGTGGTCAAGTACGGCGGCAACGCGATGGTGGACGACGAGTTGAAGCGCTCCTTCGCACAGGACATGGTGTTCCTGCGGACCTGCGGCCTGCACCCCGTCGTGGTGCACGGCGGCGGTCCGCAGATCAACGCCATGCTCACGCGGCTCGGCATGGAGGGCGAGTTCCGCGGCGGCTTCCGCGTGACCACCCCCGAGGTGATGGACGTGGTCCGCATGGTGCTGTTCGGGCAGGTCGGGCGCGAGCTCGTCGGGCTGATCAACTCGTACGGGCCGTTCGCGGTGGGCATGTCGGGCGAGGACGCGCACCTGTTCACTGCCACCCGCCGGGAGGTCGTGGTCGACGGTGCGCCCACCGACATCGGCCTGGTCGGCGACGTGACGTCCGTGAGCCCCGACGCCGTGAACGATCTCATCGCAGCGGGCCGTATCCCGGTGATCTCGACGATCGCCCCGGACGCGGACGGTGTGGTGCACAACATCAACGCCGACACCGCCGCGGCGGCCCTCGCCGAGGCGCTCGGCGCGCAGAAGCTGGTGGTGCTCACCGACGTCGAGGGCCTGTACACGAACTGGCCGGACCGGTCGTCACTCACCTCCGAGATCGACACCGACGCGCTGACGGCCCTGCTGCCGAGCCTCGACTCCGGAATGGTGCCGAAGATGGAGGCGTGCCTGCGAGCCGTGCGCGGGGGCGTCCCCACCGCGCACGTCATCGACGGGCGGGTGCCGCACTCCGTGCTCCTCGAACTGTTCACCACCAAGGGCATCGGCACCATGGTCACCGCGCCGAAAGCCTCTGAGAAGACCTGGATCTGAGAGACATGACGAACCAAGAGATGCAATCGCGGTGGAACGCCGCCGTGATGGACACCTACGGCACGCCGCCGATCGCGCTCGTGTCCGGTCGCGGCGCGGCCGTGACCGACGCCGACGGCAAGGAGTACGTGGACCTGCTCGGCGGCATCGCCGTCAACGCGCTCGGCCACGCGCACCCGAAGATCGTCGAGGCAGTCACGCGGCAGGCCTCGACCCTCGGGCACGTCTCCAACCTGTACATCAGCGAGCCCGTCGTCCGCCTCGCGGAGCGGCTCACCGAGGCCGTCGGGGTCCCCGGAACCCGCGTGTTCTTCAGCAACTCGGGCGCGGAGGCCAACGAGGCGGCCATCAAGATCGGTCGCCGCACCGGCCGCACGAGGATGGTCGCCGCCGACGGGGCCTTCCACGGCCGCACCATGGGCTCGCTGTCCCTGACGGGCCAGCCCGGCAAGCGGGAGCCGTTCGAGCCCCTCGTCGAGTCCGTGACGCACGTGCCGTACGGGGACGTCGACGCACTGCGCGCGGCGGCGGAGAACGCCGCCGCGGTGTTCCTCGAGCCGATCATGGGGGAGGGCGGCGTCGTGGTCCCGCCCGAGGGCTATCTCGCCGCCGCGCGCGCCGCCGCCACCGACGCGGGCGCGCTGCTGGTGTTCGACGAGGTGCAGACCGGAATCGCGCGCACCGGAGCGCTGTTCGCGTATCAGCGGGCCGGCGTGACGCCCGACGTGTTCACCCTGGCGAAGGGGCTCGGCGGCGGCCTGCCCATCGGTGCGACGGTGGCCGTCGGCGCCGCAGGCGAGTTGCTCACGCCCGGTCAGCACGGAACAACGTTCGGCGGCAACCCGATCGCCGCGGCCGCGGCCAACGCGGTGCTCGACGTCATCGAGTCCGAGGGCCTGGCGGAGCGCGCGGACGCGCTCGGAAAGCACATCTCCGCGTCGATCGAGGGTCTCGGCCATCCCCTCGTGACCGGCGTGCGCGGTTCGGGCCTGCTGCTCGGCATCACGCTGAACCGGCCCGCCGCCAAGGCGATCGAGACGGGCGCGCGCGATGCGGGCTTCCTCATCAACGCCGCCCAGCCCGACGTGATCCGGCTCGCCCCGCCCCTCGTCCTCACCGACGAGCAGGTGGACCGGTTCCTCTCAGCCCTGCCCCCTCTGCTCGACTCAGCCCAGGAGACACCATGACCCGCCACTTCCTCCGCGACGACGACCTGTCGCCCGCCGAACAGCGCGAGGTGCTCGCGCTCGCGGCCGAGCTGAAGGCCCAGCCCTTCTCGCGCCGTCCGCTGGAGGGACCGAAGGGCGTGGGGGTGCTGTTCGACAAGAACTCCACCCGCACCCGGTTCAGCTTCGACGTGGGCATCGCGCAGCTCGGCGGCCACCCCGTCGTGGTGGACAGCAAGTCCACGCAGATGGGCCGGGACGAGTCCCTCGCGGACACCGCCCGGGTCCTGTCGCGCTTCGTCGACGCCATCGTCTGGCGCACCTACGCGCAGGAGGGCCTGGAGGAACTGGCCCGGCACGCGACGGTCCCCGTCGTTAACGCCCTGTCCGACGATTTCCACCCCTGCCAGATCCTCGCGGACCTGCAGACCATCGCCGAGCGCAAGGGGGCCGAGGGCACTGGTTCCGTCGCCGGTCTCAAGCTCACCTACCTCGGCGACGGCGCGAACAACATGGCGCACAGCTACATGCTCGGCGGCGTGACCGCCGGGATGGACGTGACCATCAGCGCACCGTCGGGCTTCGAACCCGACGAGCGGTTCGTGGAGGCGGCCCGGGCCCGGGGGAGGGAGACCGGCGCCGAGGTCAGCGTGATCTCGGACCCCGTGCTCGCCGTGGCCGGCGTGGACGTGGTGGTCACCGACACCTGGGTGTCGATGGGGCAGGAGGACGACGGCGTCGACCGCAACGCGCCGTTCCGGCCCTACCAGATCAACGCGGAACTGCTCGCGCACGCCGATCCCGACGCGATCGTCCTGCACTGCCTGCCCGCCCATCGTGGCGACGAGATCACCGACGAGGTGATCGACGGGCCGCAGTCGGCGGTGTTCGACGAGGCCGAGAACCGGCTGCACGCGCAGAAGGCGCTCCTGGCCTGGCTGCTGGAGCGGTCGTGACCCGGGAGGAACCATGACCGATCAGCCGCTCGCCACCCGCGCCGGCCGCCAGGCGGCCGTCGTCGAGATCCTCGCCAACCATCAGGTGCGTAGCCAGGCCGAGTTGCAGGCGCTGCTCGTCCGCGGCGGGTACGAGGCGACCCAGGCGACGATCTCGCGCGACCTGGACGAGCTCGGCGCGGTGAAGCTGCGTGGCGCCGACGGCGGCACGGGAGTGTACGTGGTGCCCGAGGACGGTTCGCCGGTACGCGGCGTCTCCGGCGGCACCGAGCGGCTCTCCCGGCTGCTCGGCGAACTGCTCGTCTCCACCGACCACAGCGGCAACATCTGCGTGCTGCGCACCCCGCCGGGTGCGGCCAACTTCCTCGCCAGCGCGCTCGACCGCTCGTCGCTGCCGGAGGTGGTCGGCACCGTCGCGGGCGACGACACCGTGCTCGTCATCGCCCGCGAGCCCCTGACCGGCAAGGACCTCGCCGAGCGCCTGGTGGCGCTGGCATAGCAATGCACCGACTCTCACCAGATAGGCTCTACAACCATGTCTAAGGTTCTCTCCGCCCTGCCCGTCGGCGAACGCGTCGGCATCGCCTTCTCCGGCGGCCTCGACACCTCCGTGGCCGTCGCCTGGATGCGCGAAAAGGGGGCCGTCCCCTGCACGTACACGGCCAACATCGGCCAGCCGGACGAGCCGGACATCGACGCGGTCCCCGATCGCGCGAAGGAGTACGGCGCCGAGATCGCGCGCCTGGTGGACGTGCAGCCGCTGCTGGTGCAGGAGGGCATCGCCGCCCTGCAGACCGGCGCCTTCCACATCCGCTCGGGCGGAAAGACCTACTTCAACACCACCCCGATCGGCCGCGTCGTGACGGGCACCATGCTGGTGCGCGCCATGAAGGAGGACGGCGTCGACATCTGGGGCGACGGCTCCACCTACAAGGGCAACGACATCGAGCGGTTCTACCGCTACGGCCTCATGGCCAACCCCGCGCTGCGGATCTACAAGCCGTGGCTCGACGCGCAGTTCGTCAAGGAGCTCGGCGGCCGCAAGGAGATGAGCGAGTGGCTCGTCGCGCACGGCTTCCCGTACCGCGACTCCACCGAGAAGGCCTACTCGACCGACGCGAACATCTGGGGCGCGACCCACGAGGCCAAGGACCTGGAGTACCTCAACACCGGCGTCGAGATCGTCGAGCCCATCATGGGCGTCGCGCCGTGGGACGAGTCCGTGGCCATCCCGGCGGAGGACGTGACCGTCACCTTCGAGGCGGGCGTCCCGGTGGCCATCAACGGCGTCGAGTACACCGATCAGGTGGAGCTCGTCCGCGAGGCCAACCGGATCGGCGGCCGGCACGGGCTGGGCATCTCGGACCAGATCGAGAACCGCATCATCGAGGCCAAATCGCGGGGCATCTACGAGGCGCCCGGCATGGCGCTGCTGCACGCCACCTACGAGCGCCTGGTGAACGCGATCCACAACGAGGACACCATCGCCACGTACCACAACGAGGGCCGCCGCCTGGGCCGCCTGATGTACGAGGGCCGCTGGCTGGACCCGCAGTCGCTCATGCAGCGCGAGGCGATCGTGCGCTGGGTCGCGTCCGCGGTCACCGGCTCCGTCACGCTGCGCCTGCGCCGCGGCGACGACTACTCGATCCTCGACACCACAGGCCCCACCCTCTCGTACCACCCCGAGAAGCTGTCGATGGAGCGCGTCGGCGACGCCGCCTTCGGCCCCGACGAGCGGATCGGCCAGCTGACCATGCGCAACCTCGACATCGCGGACTCGCGGTCGCGGCTCGAGCAGTACGCCACCCAGGGCATCGTCGCGGGCGAGACCGCCGCGCTGGTGGGCGAACTCGAGCAGGGCGGTGCCGACGCCATCGTGGCGGGCGGCGAGCGGACCCCGTCGAACTTCGACGAGGTGGGCAACCACGCAGCGTTCGACCTCGGCACCGACTAGGAGACACGGTGAGCGACAAGCCTGCGGATCAGCCGTCCGATAAGCACGGCACCAACGAGGGCAGCCTGTGGGGCGGACGGTTCGCGTCCGGCCCCGCCGAGGCGATGGCCGCGCTGAGCAAGTCCACGCACTTCGATTGGGCGCTGGCGCCGTACGACGTGCGCGCCTCGCAGGCCCACGCCCGCGTGCTCAACCGGGCGGGCCTGTTGTCCGATGAGGACCTGGCGTCGATGATCGCCGCGCTCGAACAGCTCGGTGCCGATGTGGCGTCCGGCGCGTTCCAGCCGGCGGAGACCGACGAGGACGTGCACGGGGCCCTGGAGCGGGGCCTGATCGAACGCGCGGGCCCCGAGGTCGGCGGCCGGCTCCGCGCCGGGCGTTCGCGGAACGACCAGGTGGCCACGCTGTTCCGGATGTGGCTGCGCGACGCGGTGCGGCTCGTGGCGGTCGGCGTGCTCGACGTGGTGGACGCGTTCGTCGCCCAGGCGGAGGCCAACCCCGAGACGATCCTGCCGGGCAAGACGCACCTGCAGGCCGCGCAGCCGATCCTGCTCTCGCACCACCTGCTCGCGTACACGCACCCGCTGCTGCGCGATGTGCAGCGGCTGCAGGACCTGGATAAGCGGATCGCCGTGTCCCCGTACGGTTCCGGCGCGCTCGCCGGCTCCTCCCTCGGCCTGGACCCGGACGCGATCGCCGCCGACCTCGGCTTCCACTCCGCGGCGGACAACAGCCTCGACGCCACCGCGTCCCGTGACTTCGCGGCGGAGGCGGCGTACGTGTTCGCGCAGATCGCCGTCGACCTCTCGCGCTGGTCCGAGGACGTGATCCTGTGGAGCACCGCCGAGTTCGGCTACGTGACACTCGCCGACGCGTGGTCCACGGGTAGCTCGATCATGCCGCAGAAGAAGAACCCGGACGTCGCCGAGCTGTCCCGCGGCAAGGCCGGCCGGCTCATCGGCAACGTCTCCGGCCTGCTGTCGACGCTCAAGGCGCAGCCGCTCGCGTACAACCGCGACCTGCAGGAGGACAAGGAGCCGGTCTTCGACTCGGTGGAGCAGCTGCGACTGCTGCTGCCGGCCGTCGCCGGGCTCACCGCCACCCTCACCTTCCATCCAGAGCGCATGGTGGAGCTCGCTCCGGCCGGCTTCACCCTGGCCACGGACGTCGCGGAATGGATGGTGCGCCAGGGCGTCCCGTTCCGGATCGCGCACGAGGCGGCGGGGGAGTGCGTGCGTGCCGCGGAATCACGCGGCACGGGCCTGGACGGGCTCACCGACGAGGAGTTCGCCGCGGTGCACCCGGCGCTCACCCCCGCGGTCCGTGAGGTCCTGACGGTGCGCGGTTCCGTCGCCTCGCGCAGCGCGCGCGGCGGGACGGCCCCGTCGGCCGTCGCCCGACAGCTGGAGACCGTCACCGCGGCCACCGCTCCGCTCCGCACCTGGGCGGAGGCCGCCCCCGGCGCCTGACCGCCGTCCTCGCCGAAGTGAACACCGTGACGCTGCCGCCGACCTGGGCGAGCGCTCGGCGTAGCGGTGTTCAATCGGTTGCGGGGGTGGGCAGGGGGCCGGTGATGACGGACTGCAGCGGGGGCGCGGCGAGAGCGACGGCGGCGTCGGTGGGGAGCGAGGCGAGCGGCTCGAAGCGCATCACGTAGCGGGCGACGATGAGCCCGAACACCTGCGCCACCATCAGATTCGCGCGCAGCAGCCCGTCGCCCGTCCGCGCGTCCATGCGTTCGATGAGCTCGGGGAGCGCGATCTCCAGAAGGAAATGGCGCACGAGCGCGGGGTCACCGTCGCCGCCGAGGTGGGTGCGGACCAGCGCGAGGCCCGCGTCCTGCATCGGGCCGTCCCACATGGTCAGCAGCGCCGTGAGCAGCGCGCGGGCGGTGTCCTCGAGACGTGCCTCGCGGAGCGGCTCCCGTACCACTTCGGGATCGACGGGGATCGCCAGCGCCGCCAGGTACAGCTGCTGTTTGGTCCCGAAGTAGTGGTGCACCAGGGCGGGATCGACCCCCGCCTCGTCGGCGATCGCGCGGACCGTCGTGCCGGAGAGGCCGCCGCGCGCGAATCGGGCGCGCGCGGCGGCGAGGATCTCGGCGCGGGTGTCCGGACTGCCGCTCCGGCGCCCCGTCCGGCGGACGCTCACGCGACCCGACGGGGCAGCGTCGCCGCGGCGAGACCGAGTCCGGCGACGGCGAACGCCGCGACCACCGAGAGCGAGACCCACATGGTGGAGGTCGGTGCGGCGTGCGCGCCGACCTCCTGGAGTGCCTTGACCGCGTAGGTCATCGGCATCACGTCGGAGATCGCCTCGAGCCACCCGGGCATCTGCTCGCGCGGGACGAGGAGGCCGCACAGGAAGATCTGGGGCACCACGACCACCGGCATGAACTGCACGGCCTGGAACTCCGTGCGTGCGAACGCGCTGCACAGCAGGCCGAGTGCCACACCGAGCCAGGCGTCGACCACCGCGATGAGAACCACGAGCCACACGCTGCCGGCCGTGGTCATGCCCAGCAGGTAGGCGGCCACCGTGGTCGCGATCGCGGCTTGGGCGGTGGCGGCCACGGAGAACGCCGCGGCGTAGCCGAGCAGCAGGTCGGCTTTGGCGAGGGGGGTGGTGAGCAATCGCTCGAGCGTGCCCGAGACCCGCTCGCGTTGCATCGCGATCGAGGTGACGATGAACATCAGAGCGAACGGCAGGACGCCGAGGAGCACGAGTGCCACGCGGTCGAACAGCAGTGCGCCGCCGGGTGAATCGCGGTACAGGAAGTACAGGAGGGTGAGCAGCAGCGTGGGGACCACGACGATCATCGCGATCGTCCGGGGATCGGCCTTGAGTTGCCGGAGCACGCGGACGGCGGTGGCGCCGGTGATGGTGGGATTGAGGATCGCCGAGGTCATGCCGCTTCCTCCTGCTTGCGGACGAGCGCGAGGAACGCGTCGTCGAGGGTGGGGGCCCCGGTGCGCTCGGTGAGTTGCGCGGGGGTGAGTTCCTCGATGAGCCGGCCCTCGCGCAACAGGATGAGCTGCGCGCAGTGGGCCGCCTCGTCCATCACGTGGCTCGACACCACCAGGGTGGTGCCGCTCGCCGCCATCGCGGAGAAGCGTTCCCACAGTTCGGCTCTCAGGAGTGGATCGAGGCCGACGGTGGGCTCGTCGAGGATGAGCAGTTCGGGGTGCGCCACCAGGGCGCAGGCGATGCTGACCCGGGAGCGCTGCCCTCCCGAGAGGGCGTCCGCCCGCCGGTCGGTGAACGGTCCCAGGCCCACGGCGGCCACGGCGTCGGCGACGTCGGTCCTCGCGGTCGCACGGCGGTCGGGGTAGAGCGCGGCGAAGTAGGCGACGTTCTGCTCCACGGTGAGGTCGCCGTAGACGGCGGGGGATTGTGTCACGTACCCGACGCGGGAGCGCAGTGCCGCGGAACCGGCCGGGCTGCCGAGGACCGTCGCGGTGCCGCCGGTGATCCTCTGCGCGCCGACGATCACGCGCATCAGCGTGGTCTTTCCGCAACCGGACGGCCCCAACAGGCCGGTGATCTCGCCGGCCGGGATCTCGGCGTCGATGTGGTCGAGCACCGTGTTGCCCGACCGCACGACGGTGAGCTCGTCCAGGGTGATGGCGCTGGTCATGGGCGTCTCCTGAAATTCACTGAGCGATGAATTCATTACATGATGAATTGTGCGCCCGGCGGGCGTCCGACGTCAAGCCCCGGCGCCGGGCGTCGACGGTGCGGGGCTCGGCGGCGCTGTGCCGATGTGGGAGTGGATCGGCGACGGCGCGACCTCGTTCAGCTCCTGAACGTGTTCTCGTTTCCGGTCGCGCGCCGGAGAATCCTGGATAACATCGAGGGATGACCGCTGAACGTACCGTGCGCGATCTCATCGACGCGCCCCGCGAATCCGCCCCCGCCGAACTGGCCGCGCTGTTCGCCCGGCTCGAGCCCGTGACCATCGACTTCCTCCTCGGCGACTGGCGCGGCGGGGAGCTGCGGTCCGGGCATCCGATGGACGGGGCGCTCGGCAGGGCGCGCTGGTACGGCAAGAGCTTCCGCTCCGCGAACGACGTGCAGCCGCTCGTCTGCCTCGATGAGGAGGGGCGCAAGTACTCCAACGTCGATCTGGGCAAGGGCGAGGCGAGCCTGCGCGACGTGGAGTTCGAGGGGCGCGTGACGGCCTCGATGATCTACGACGGCCAGCCGGTGATCGACCACTTCGTCAAGGTGGACGACGACACCGTCATGGGGATCATGACGGGGAAGAAGCTGCGCGCCCCGTACTTCTACTTCTATCTGGAGCGAGACGACGGGCCCGCCGCGTCCGGCGGCTGCCTGGAGGCGGACCGGTGAACCGCACCGTCGCCCACGTGGTCGCGGAGCAGGGCGCCGCACCCTCGCCCCTCGACGTCGATATCCCGGACCCGACCGGCCATCAGGTGCTCGTGCGGATCGCCGCGGTCGGGGTCTGCCACACCGATCTCACCCTCGCCGCGCAATGGCCCGAACAGGGCCTCCCCGTGATCCTCGGGCACGAGGGCGCCGGGGTCGTCGAGGCGCTCGGCCCCGATGCGACGGGGCTCGCCGTCGGCGACCGGGTGTGCCTCACCTTCGACAGCTGCGGCACCTGCGAGTTCTGCGCCGGCGGGACGCCGGGCTACTGCGAGCAGGCGATCGTGCGGAATTACCTGGGGACGCCGGGTATCCGGGCGGGGGAGACGCCGGTGACCGGCGGGTTCTTCGGCCAGTCCAGCTTCGCGGGCCTCGCGCTCGCCACCGACCGGAACGTGATCCCGATCGGCGACCTCCCCTTCGACGTCGCGGCGCCGCTCGGCTGCAGCGTCCAGACCGGGGTCGGCACCGTGACCAGGGCGCTGGCCGTCCAGCCCGGGCAGTCCGTCGTCGTGTTCGGAACCGGCGCCGTGGGGCTCGCCGCGGTGATGGGGGCGAAGCTCGCCGGGGCGGAGACGGTCGTCGCCGTGGACCCGCGGGCGGACCGTCGCGAACTGGCGCTCTCGCTCGGTGCGACGCACGCGGTCGAGGCGGGCTCGCAGGCCGCGCAACAGGTGATCGAGGCGACGGGCGGCGGCGCGCACGCCGCGGTGGACACCACGGCGCGACCGGACGTCCTGACTCAGGCGGTTCTCGCCCTGCGTCCACGCGGGGCGCTCGCGGTGGTCGGCCTCGGTGCCGCGGCCGCCGAGTTGCCGGTCATGCTGATCATGACGCGGGGGCTGCGTGTGGTCGGCGTCATCGAGGGCGATTCGGAACCGTCGGAGTTCCTGCCCGAGTTGGCGCGGGCGGTGCGCGAGGGCAGGCTCCCGGTGGACCGGATCGTCGCCTCCTTCACCGATTTCGACGAGGCGTGGGCCGCGGCGAAGGAGGGGGCGGTGGTCAAACCGGTGTGGCTGCCGGGCGCGTAGGTAGCATGTCGGAATGGCCATCGACGCGACGCTGCTGAAGATCCTCGCCTGCCCGCAGGACAAGGGACCGCTGGTGTACGTGCCCGACGAGCTGTTCTACAACCCCCGCCTGCGCCGGGCGTACCCGATCGAGGACGGTCTGCCCGTGCTGCTGATCAGCGAGGCCCGCGACGTGGCGCCCGAGGAGCATGACGCCATCCTGGCGCGCGCGGCTGGCTGAGCACCCGCTGCGCGCTGCGCAGCTGGTGCTCGGTTCGACCCTGGTGGCCGGCGGCGTCCGGGCGCGGATCGTCGAGGTGGAGGCCTACGGCTCGCCGGAGGGCGGGCCCTGGCCCGATCCGGCCGCACACACCTACCCGGGGCCGACCCCGCGCAACGAGGTCATGTTCGGTCCGCCCGGGCATCTGTACGTGTACCTGTCGTACGGCATCCACCTGTGCATCAACGTCACGGCCGGCCCCGATGGCACGGGGAGCGGGGTGCTCATGCGTGCGGCGGAGATCGTCGACGGAGTCGACCTGGTACGGGAGCGTCGTGGTGTGCGCGACCCCGATGCCCGGCTCGCGGCCGGTCCCGGCCGTCTGGGACAGGCGATGGGGATCACCTTGGCGGACAAGGGGACCGACCTTCTGGAACCCGCATCCGCGATTCGCCTGGAGGTGGCCGCCCGACGGGGCCCGGTGGCCTCCGGTCCGCGGATCGGGATCAGCAAGGGCGTCGAATCGCCGTGGCGGCTGTGGTTGGCGGGGCATCCTTCGGTCAGCCGGTGACGGGCGCTACGTCACAATGGTGGGGTGAGTGCTGACATTCTCGACGAACTGTCCTGGCGCGGCCTGATCGCGCAGTCCACCGACCTCTCCGCCCTGCGGGAGCGGCTCGAGAAGGGAAGCCTCACCCTCTATGCGGGCTTCGATCCCACGGCCGCCTCCCTACACGCCGGCCACCTGGTGCAGTTGCTGACGCTGCGCCGGTTCCAGGAGTTCGGCCATCGGCCGATCCTCCTGGGTGGAGGTGCGACGGGCCAGGTCGGCGACCCGCGCGATGTGGGCGAACGCGTCCTGAACTCGGTGGACACCGTCGCTGAGTGGGCGTCGCGCATCGACGGGCAGCTGCGTCGCTTCGTGGACTTCGACGCGGCGGACAACGGCGCGATCCTGGTCAACAACCTGGACTGGCACGGGAAGATGAACGTGCCCACCTTCCTGCGCGACGTGGGCAAGCACTTCTCCATCAACGTGATGCTTGCGCGGGACACGGTGAAGCGCCGGCTCGACACCGACGGGATCAGCTACACCGAGTTCAGCTACATGCTGCTGCAGGCGTACGACTACGTGGAGCTGTCGCGCCGGTACGAGTGCGAGCTGCAGATCGGCGGTTCCGACCAGTGGGGCAACATCGTCTCGGGCGTGGACCTCAACCGGAAGATCGACGGTAGGCACGTGCACGCCTTGACGACGCAGCTGGTCACCTCGTCCGACGGGAAGAAGTTCGGCAAGTCGACGGGCGGCGGCTCCCTCTGGCTCGACCCGGAGATGACCACGCCGTACGCCTGGTACCAGTACTTCGTGAACACCGCGGACGCCGACGTGATCCGCTACCTGCGCTGGTTCACCTTCCTCACCCGCGACGAGATCGCGGAGCTGGAGCGGGAGACGGCGGAGGCGCCGCAGAAGCGCACCGCGCAGAAGCGGCTCGCGGCGGAGATGACCACGCTGGTGCACGGCACCGAGCACACCCGCGCCGCGGAACTCGCGTCGCAGGCGCTGTTCGGCAGGGGCGAGCTGGGCGACCTCCCGGAATCGACGCTCGCCGCCGCGCTCGAGGAGGCATCCGTGGTGGAGGTGGGGGAGGGCGATCCCCGCACCATCGTCGATCTGCTCGTCGGTTCGGGACTCACCGAGTCCAAGGGGGCCGCACGTCGTGCCGTCAAGGAGGGCGGCGCGTACGCGAACAACGCGAAGATCGAGTCCGAGGAATGGGAACCCGCCGCCGCGGACCTCCTCCACGGGCGCTGGTTGGTGCTCCGTCGTGGCAAGAAGTCCTTTGCGGGAGCCCGTTTCACCTGATTCCTGCTGGTCATGACCACTGAGGCCGGTCCGACGCTCTGTTCGGACCGGCCTTTGTGCTGCGGATCACATCGATGGGATTTCCCGCCACTCAGCGTCTCGGAGCATCCTGACCTGCGCAGATGAACACCACGTTACGGCCTGACCTGCGGATTTGATTCTCCGTTCCACGGTGCGTAACTTATTCGAAGTCAGCGAGACACGGACCAGGACGGGGCCGAAAAGCCCAGGTCAGGACGGGGAAATCGCAGACATGGCTTCGATCGAGGAGCCGGCCCCGGTTTGACACCGAGACCACTTCCGATCTAAGTTAGAACGGTTGCTCCGAGCGAGTCGCTTTGACAAGCGGAACGCGAAGATGTAGCCTGGACAGCCTGCGAAGGTGCGGATCACTCCAGATGGAGTGGTC
>NZ_HE997629.1:0-18493 GCF_000312385.1 Tsukamurella sp. 1534
CGTCACGACGCCGCCTCAGCGAGCCGGAACAGGACCGTCGGTTTCCCGCCTGCGGGGCCTCGCCCCTGGTCCTCGCGAGCGATCAGGCCGTCCGCTTCGAGGTGGTCGAGTGCGGCCTGCTGGTGCGTCCGCTGGACCTTCGACAGCCGGGCGCGCAGCTCCCGTGCGCTGGCCGGTCCGTCGGCGAGCACCGAGAGGATCCGGCGCGCTGCGGACGCGACCTTCTCGCGCCGCTCGTCGGCCTCGGTGGTCTTCGCCTGCTCCCACTCGATGCCGCGGAGCTCGCCACGCTCCCGGGCGTCGCGGTGCGCCGCGGCCTGCAGCGCCGCCTCGGTGCGCTCCCGGGTCAGCTTCGATACCGCCATCGCCGTGCCGGACAGTTCCCAGTCCTGGTCGGTGACCGCGGTGCGCCCCGCCATCGCCGCGAACGCGACGGCGATCTTGCATCGGGTGAACAGGCTGTGCGCCTCGAGGTCGCTCTCCGAGTCCTCCTCCTGCTCCATCGCGTTGAGCCGGTGCTCGGCGATCTCGTCCCCGGCGGCGGCGGGCATGAGGATGAACTCGCCGCGGCTGGCGTGCGGCCACGAGCTGCCGAGGATCTCCGGGGCCCGCACGATCGGCGGCAGTTCGACGCCGCCCTGCGCGTAGTAAGCGTGGAGCGCGGCGCGCGCGGCGCGTGCGCGCTTGTCCTTGGTGGACGCCCAGAACAGGCGTTGCGCGGTGCCACCGTCGCCGCTGGCCCGGTTGAGCAGCGCGCCGGCGCGGGCGTACTGGACGCCGATGACGGACACGAACCGGTAGGTGTGGTCGTTCACGGGCATCTTGTTGGCGCCGCGGTACTCGCGGCCGAGCCGCTCGCCGCTGTAGGCCTCGCGGAGCACCGTGTCGACCGTCGACCCGGATCTTGCGGAGAGGGCGGCGAGGGCGTCGACTTCGTTGATGCTGACGAGGATCTGGTGCCGAACCATGATGTTGCGTTTCGGGTCGTTCGGGTCGGGGCCGCAGTACATGGCGGCGAGCCCCTCCCCCGATCCGATGCCGCGGATCTCGTAGCCGTCGCGGGCGGCGAGGAGCTTCGCGACCTTCGCGCTTTCGCCCTTGCCGGCGCCGGACTTGCCGGGGATCGCGAAGTGGAGGTTCAGGGATCCGCCGACGCGGGCGTCCTCGGCGTACGCGCTGCTGGTGGGTGGGATCTGCACGCCGGGCGGGATCGCGGCGAGGGTGCGGGCGATCACCTGCCCGAGGACGGCCCAGGGGGCGGCGTGCGCGAGCAGGCTCACGCGGAAGATTTGTTCGAGGTCGGGGCGCGCAGTCCAGAAGTCGCCTTCGATCGCTTCGAGATCGGTGTCGGGGGTGTAGCCGGTGAGGTGGAGACGCCCGTGCTCGTCGATGTAGCTGCCCGCGCCTGCGGCGGGGTTCTGGTCCTCCTCCTGCTCGTCGTCGGTGTCGGGGAGCGCGTTCACTTCGTCGGTGAGCCCCATCTCGGCGATCACGTCGTTGAGCTCGGTCGTCCCGGTTGTAAGTGCGGGGGCGGCCGTTTCCCCTGAAACCTGCCCGGGTCGGCCGATGAGCGCGCGGAGCGCATCGAGGTCCGATCCCCCGCCGCCCCCGGGGTGCTCGTGATCGCCGAGCTCCTCCGCGACCCGGGCGTCCGGCATGGTGGCGACGAGGTCCTGCCCGTAGCGGATGGCCTGCTCGACCTCGAACCGGCCCACGGCGCGCGCGTCGCCGGCGCGGGCGCACAGCACGTGGAACCGGGTCTGCAGCTCCCGTTCGGCGGCCAGCGCGTCCCCGGCGGTGAAGCATCCGTGGCGGCGGGCTGCCGCGATGCGGGTCGCTTGGGCGACGAGCCACGGGTGACGGGCGGCGGGCTGGTCCGCGGCCCACCCGCGGATCATGTCGTCGGCGTACTTGCACTGCTGCTGCCCCTGGTCGCGGTACCGCCACGTGGACGGGGCGGCGACGACGGGCGCGTCGACGGGCTGGTCGGCGTCCATCGCCTCGACCCCGGCGGTGGTGAGGGCGTCCTCGACCTGGGCGACGGTGATCGGGGCGCCTTGGCCGCGGATCGCGGCGGTCTCGACGGGTTCGTTCGGGTACTTCCAGTTGACGGTGCCTGGGGCGCGGAGGACGCGGGGGAGGTCGAACACGGAGTCGGCCTTGACGCCGCGGGCCGCCGCCGAGGCCTGGACGAGGCGGCCGTGGCGTTTGAGGAGCGCGACTGCGCGGGCGCGCTTCTCGGGGGTGTCGAGGATGGTGGCGGGGTCGTGCGGGTCGAGGGTCCACACGGGTTGCACGCCGTGCCCGGAGAGCGTCATGAAGACGGGTTCGGTGCCGTACGCCGCGGTGATGTCGTCGATGATCGCGTTGATCGTGTCCTGGTCGCCGGACTTGCCGGTCCCGAAGTCGAGGTCGGCCCATACCGCGCACCACCGTCCGACGGTGCGTTCGGTGGCGCGCCGGTTGTCGGCCGGCGGGGTGCTGATCTCGTTGACGCCGTACCAGACGTCGCTGTCGACGAGCCCCGCGGCGAGCGCGGGGACGATACCGGGGGTGACGTGGTGGTTGATGACCTTGGAGGCGCCGACCTGCTTCTGCATGATCGACGTCCATTGGCGGTGTCCGAGGAGGTGGATGATGTCGGCGAGGCCGAGGTCCTGCCCGTCGGTGCTGGCGGTCTGGGTCATGCGGTGCCTCCGAGGTCGAGGGTCGGCGCCTGCAGGCGCGTGCGCAGGGACAGATCGAGGTACTCGGCGTTGAGATCGACGCCCACGTACCGGCGTCCGTGCCGGGCGGCCGCGAGGCCGGTGGTGCCGGAGCCGCTGAACGGGTCGAGCACGGTGCCGCCGGGTTTGCATCCGGCTTGGATGCAGCGTTCGGCGAGCCGGACGGGCATGGTGGCGAAGTGCGCGCCGGGGAACGGCTGGGTGGCGATCTCCCACACGTCGCCCGGGTTTCGCCCCGCACCGCGCTCTGGAACGTTGCCGCTGCGCGTCGAGGTCAGCCCCTCCTGCTTCGTACCGCCGACGGGCGGCCATGCGCGGGGGACGCTGTTCTCCTTGTTCGTCGCGCCCGAGCGCGCCCGCCGGGACAGGTCGCGGTCGCCGTCGTACTGCTCGCGGATCGCGTCGAGGTCGAAGTGGTAACGCTGGCTCTTGGTCAGCATGAACAGGTGCTCGTGCCGTGAGCTGAGGCGGTCGGTGACGCTCTCGGGCATGGCGTTCGGCTTGGACCAGATGATGTCGTTGCGCAGGATCCAGCCGTCGTCCTGTAGTGCGAGCGCGGTGCGCCACGGGATCCCGCGCAGGTTCTTCGGCGTGATATCCGTCGGCCGACTCCGCGACTTGGTCGGCTGCATCTCGGTGCGCGCCTGCCCCGCGGTCCACGAGTTCTCGCCGACGGTGCGCACGCCGCCCTGGGTGGCGTAGCTGTCGCCGAGGTTCAGCCACAGGGTGCCGTCGTCGGCGAGCACGCGCCGCAGCTCCCGGAACAGGCGCACGAGCCGCTCGACGAACAGCCGCGGGTCCGGCTCGGCGCCGTGCTCGGCCGCCTTGTCCGGGTGGTCGTCGTCGAGGTAGGAGCGGAGGCCGAAGTAGGGCGGGCTGGTGACGATGCAGTCGACCGAGCCTGTGTCGAGGGTGCGCGCCACGGTCAGCGCATCCCCGTGGTGCAGGGTGACCGACTCGTCGGTGAAGTACGGTGCGGTCATGCGACCACCGCTGTTCCGCTCGGTGCGAGATGGAACAGCTCGCCCTGGCCTTCGTACTCGGGCTCCGGCTCTGCGAGCGGTGTCCGCAGGTCTTCGAGGATCACACCGAGCGTGTTGAGTTCGGCGACCGCGGTGTCGACCATGCCCGTGTCGGTGTCGCGGTAGATGATCCAGCGCATGCACCAGCGGCACGGGTACGGGAAGTCCATGCCGACGTTGATGATGCCGCCTATCGCCTTCTCGATGGCTGCGTATTTCGACCACGGGGTGCGGCAGATGCGGATCACGCGTACGGGGTTACCGCCGGTGGACGGCGTGTGGCGGGCTGGCCGGTTGGGGTTCGCGCAGCGGGCCATCGTGAACTGGTGGAAGAAGGTTCGGCGTCCGTCGTCGTCGGTGGCGATTCGGACCCAGTCCGGGAGCGCACGGGACCACGCCTGCAGTTCGGGGACGGTGATTGTGACGTGCTGGCTGTCGCGGAGTGTCACGCGGATACCGTCGGGACCGATGTGCCCGCCGGACATCGCGCCTGCGATCCAGTAGCCGTCGACCGGCCCCATCGTGGTGATCGCGGCCGCGGTGGGGTCGGTGACGAGCGCGACGGCCTCCGGGAGGCTCGAGAAGCAACGGAGCGCGTCGAGTTGGTCGACGGTCAGTGGCGGTGGGGCGCCCTTGGTCATGGCTGGGTGTCTCCTTGGATCTGGACGTCGAGGTCGAGGGCCTCGGGCGGGGCGGGCTGCTCGGCTTCGGGGTCGGGCTGGGCGGCGAGGGCGCGAATCTCGTCGCTGATGTACGGGCGGTTCGGTTTTCCCGATGCGAGGTGCCACACCGGGTAGGCGGGGCACCGGTAGTCGTGTCCTTGGGTGGGCGGGTGGTGCTCGCAGATGACGCACCGGCCGAGGGCTGCGGCTTCTTCTGGGGTCCAGAGGCGGGGTTCGCCGTTGGGCTTCGCGGGCAGGTTCACGTGACCTCCCCGGTGAGCGCGAACCTGATGAGGTACCCGCCGCCGTACCCGGCGAGGATCACGGTGCCGAGGAACACGTACGGGCTGCCGCCGCCCGGCTTCCGCATGTCGCGGACGAACTCCGCGAAGCAGCCGACGATCAGGATCATTGCGGCGACGGCCGCGGCGACGCGCGCGCCGGTCATGCTCGGGCCTCGGGGATCTGCGGGCCGAGGGCGATCCGGGCGGACGGCGCCTTGTGCGTGCCGGACCCGATGCGGATCTCGTCGACGATGCGCGCGGCACCGTCGAACCGGATCCACAGCGACCCGCGGTGCGCCGTCGGCTTGAGCCGGGAGAGCCACATGCCGAGCGCGTGACTGCTGCTCGCGGGGGCGTGCAGCTCGTACACTCCGCGCCCGATCTCGGTGCGGGTCGGCCACACTTCGAGGGCGATCGTTGTGCCGCTGTCGTGCACGAGCAGCGCGGGGCGGATCTGGTTCGCAGGGCGCGCGAGGTCGAGAAGCTCGGCGAGGAGCGCGGCGGGGACGGGCACGACGTCGCCGACGGTGTCGTCCCCGGCGATGACCTTGAGGCGGGGGCCGGCGAGGAGGCGTTCGGCGCGTTCGACGGTGCGGCGCGCTCCGAGGTCAGTGATGCTGGCGGTCATGCGGTCAGAGCTCCTTGAGAGAGAAGAATTCGGAGAGCGGGGCGCGGCGCCCGCACTTCAAGCACCGGGCCGTCTTCCCGGCCGCGATCCACTCGCGGATCACAGCGGCGCAGTCCTCGCAGATGGGGACGCTTATCCCGTCGCACGCGCGGATGATCAGCAGCCACCGGGCGGGGCCGTGCTCGGCGTCCGCGCCGCGGTGGTTCTTGAGCGCCCGGGTGTCGCACGGGATCTCCCGCGAGAGCTGCTCCTCGAGGTCGGTGACGCTGTCGACGATCGGGGCGGTCATGATCGGTCACCGGCCGGCGCTGTCCACCAGCACCAGCCGCAGTGGCGCAGCTGGGTGTCGGGGTCGATGTCGGTGCTCTGCCCGCACTGCGGGCACAGGGGTGCGGGGTCTGCCGCCTGGGGCACGGCGGCGGAGCCCGCCTCGTACTCGATGGGGTCGGGGCGGCCGGTGTCGAAGTCGCTGTCGACGAACAGGCCGTCGGGGCCGCGTTGGCCGCGGCCGGTGAGGTCGCTCATGGCCGGGTACCTCCGTCGGTGGAGTTGATGTGGGCGCAGAGCAGCTGCATCGCCTGGGGTTCGGTGAATCCGGCGTGGAGGTACGCGAGGAACATCTCGTGCACGAGGGCGCAATACGCTTCGGTGTCGGTGATGGGGAATCCGGTGGGGGTGGTGTCGTCGGGCATGTCGTTGGCTCCTGACGGGGGACGGTTCGGGCGCTGTTGGGGGACGTTTTGGGTATGCGAAATCGCTTGGTGTCAGTGGGTTTTCGTGCGGGTGAGGACTCGGGCGGCGAGGTCGGCGGGGCTGGGGGTGGTGGGGCCTCGTTCCCCTGAGACGGCGACCGCGGCGTCGAGGGGGATCGTGTCGGCCGGCGTGAGGGTGCGGGGCTGGGGGCCGTCGCCGGTCTCGATCCAGTGGGCGAACTTCGATGCGACGGAGAGGATCGCGCCCTCGGGGAGGTGGTTGTGTCCGTGGGTGGCGTGGTCGTCGGCCCAGTCGACGGCGGCGCGCAGCGCGGCGGTGCGGATTTCGGTGATGGTGGTGTCGGTCATGGCTGGGGCTTTCGGGGTCAGAGGATTCGGATGTTGACGGGGTGGACGTAGCGGGCGGTGCCGTCGTCGCAGTTGATGGCGGCCATGCCGTGCCACGTGCCGATGTGGTCGCCGTAGGTGAGGACGGTTCGGCGGGTGGGGTGGAGGACGGCGACGCGGATGGCGCTGGTGGCGCCGTGCCAGCCGTGGTTGCGGGCCATCACTCCCCCGCCCCGGGGGTCCACAGGACGGTGATCGTGCCGTCGCAGTAGGCGCGAACGTCGCGGCTTCGGAAGGTGTCTTCACCGTCACTGCGGTCTGACGGATCCATATCGGTCCACGTCTTGCCTCGGCGCTCGAAGTAGTAGCCGATCGAACGGCGGCGCCCTTCGACGATGCGTTCAGCGCGGATCACCGTTCCGTCGGGCAGTGCGTCCATATCGTCGGCGGTCTCCACCCGGCGCGCCGCCGCGGTCTGCGCCAGGCGGAGCAGCTCCTCCTTGTTCGGCACCTCGTCTTGGTGGATGCCGAGGATGTCGACGACGGCCTGCCCCATGAGTTCAGCCCAGTCCTGCGCGGCGTCGCGTTCGGCGCGGAGCGCGTCCTCGCGGCCGGTGCGCCACCCCGCGGGCGGGCTCACGACGATCCGCCCGATGAGTGCCTCGATGTAGTCGTCAGGGGCGGGCGTGATCCCGGGCAGCGAGTGCGTGTGCGAGCCGAGGCTGCCGTGGTGGAGTGCGCCGTTGGCGCGGGCGGCCTTGATCAGGTCGTCGAGGGGCAGTTCACGGAGGCTTTCGATGATGCTGTCGGTGCTCATCCGAGGTCACCGTCCTGTAGGTAGCCCTCGTCGATGAGGCCGGCGATGCCGTGGCCGGACCAGCGGACGAGGTGCCGTACCGTCGCGGCGAGCCGATCGGCGCTGGCGCGGACCTGGTCGCGTTCGCGGTCGATGAGGGTTGTGACCTTCCCGTCGATCGCGTCCAGCAGGGTGGCCTTGTGTTCGCGGAGCTGCTCGACCTCGTTGCACAGCGGGCCGACGTCGCGGAGGAGGCGGACCACCTCCTCGGGCGTCGCCTGGGAGGCGTCGAGTTGGGCGAGGTCGGCGCGGATCTCGGGCAGGAGGCGTGGCTCAGGCACGGTCGTCCTCCGTCCACTCGCGCACCGTCGTGCCGACCGGGCACTCGATCACCACCGCCGGGTCGTCGAGGTCGTGCCGTTCGTCGTGCCGGGCGATGAACCGGATCGGCCACGGCCACACCGTGAGCACGTCCGTGTGCAGCACCGAAAGTACCCACTCGCTCTCGGACTCGGCGGAGTTGATGCCGCGCAGGTCCTGGTCGTCGTCGAAGACGGCGCGGATCCACACGCGTTCGCCGGTCGGGGCCTCGACGACGACGGTGCAGCCGCCGTACGCGGCGAACTCGTCTTCGACGTGGCCCTCGACCTCGAGTAGGTCGTCGGACGCGCCGTACAGGATCAGGGCGGTGGGTTCAGGCATCGGGGGTCTCCTGGGGTGTGACGTCGACGTCGTTCATGAAGTCGGCGAAGTGCTTGCGGTGCTCGGCGGCGGTGCGCTCGCGCTCCGCCGCGTAGTGCTCGTAGGCGGCGCGGTCGTAGACCTGGGTGACGGTCACGGTTTCGGTGTCGATCTGGACGGTCATCCCGCGGACGATCTCGGGCGGGCATTGGCGGACCAGGTCCGCGATGGGGTCATTCGCCATGACGCACCTCCGTGGTGCGCACCGCGATCCATGCACCCCACCGCCAGACCGTCAGCCCGACGGAGAGCGAGAGCCATCGGCGCTCGGAGGAGCTGCGGGTGGTCCCTACGTACTCGGTGAAGATGCCGGCGTCGCTGACGGTGATGCCTGCGTCGATGACGCCGCCGGGGCCGAAGTCGTCGCCGACGACGTTGCCGATCTTCCAGGCGACGCGGTCGCCCCAGTGCTCGCGGTAGTCGAGGATCTTCTTGAGCTTCATCGCCGTGTCTCCTGCGCGATCAGGTATTCCCAGATGCGCAGCGCGGCGACCGCGTCGCTGTGCGCCTGGTGTGGGTGGGCGTTCTCGGTGAGGTCGAGCGCGGCGAGGCAGTCGTCGAGGCCGCCCATGTCCCGGCCGAGGTGGCCGGCGGTCATGGATTCGACGCACCGCATCCGGTAGTGCCACGGCGTGCCGCCGAGGATTCGGGCGAGGAACGCGGCGTCGAACCAGGGCTGCGCGCCTACCAGTGTGGCGCCGGCCAGGTTCGGCGTGAGGTGCTCGCGGATCTCGGCCCACGTGTACGCGCGCTTCGGGTCGTAGCGGCGATCGTGATCCGCCCGGAACGGGGCGGGTAGCCGCTTCGCGAGGGTGGTGTCGTGCTCGACGAACCCGGTGAACGACCAGATGCCGCCTGCGCTGTCGAGGTGGATGACGGCGAGTTCCCAGACGTCGTCGTATTCCGGGTCGAGGCCGGTGGTTTCGACGTCGACGATCACGACGGGCCGGCCGGTCATGATGCGTCCTCCACTTCCAGGATCACCGTGGTCTGGTCGGATTCGTACGGCCGATCGCCGCGGATCGTGTCGACCGTGACCAAGACGACTTGGCCGCTGCCGCAGCCGTCGACAAGGTCGCGGATGTTCTCGACAGTGAGGGTGTCGCGGTCGGGATTGAAAGTGATGCTGCGGGTTCGGGCCACGTTGATCTCAGGCATCGCCGTGCTCCATCCGGTCGGCGGCGGCGCGCAGCGCGTCGGCGAGCACGGCGCGCACGTCGTCCTCGTCGAGGTGCATCTTGATCTGCGGCACGTCGCCCGAGATGCACCCGGTAACGGTGATCGGCAGCTTGCCGGTCGTGTCGACGGTGCAGAAGTGCGCGCCGTCGAGGTCGATTCTGATCGTGAAGTTGGCGGGGATGGTGCCGAGTGATTCAGCCATGGTGGTTCTCCTGGTTCGCGGTGGGGTGGTCTGCGGGGTGCCGGGTGGCGAGCGCGTTACCCATGGGTCCGCTGCCATCGGGCGGCGAGCGCGGCCTGCAGCTCGGGGTCGAGGTCGTCGAAGCGGCGGCCGCCGGGGATGCTGTCCCAGGAGTCGCGGGCGTTGCACCATGCGGTGCTGTGCGGCTCGGGCCGGGTATCCGGCGGGGTGAAGGTGGCGGCGAGGGCGAGGGTGGCGTGTACCTGGGCACTCGCGACGGCGCTGGCGTGGTACGGGTCGGCGACGTCGTACTCCTCGGCGGCGAGGTCGAGGAGCCGTTCGGCTTCGGCGTAGTGCTCCCTGCGCGTTCACGCTGCACCGTCCTCGTCGTCGGCGACCGCGTCGTGGATGTCGTCGAGGCGCGCGTAGAGGATCGCACGAGCCGCGGCATCCAAAACGTCGGCCACCGCGGAGCGCTGCCCCTTCGCGTACCTCGGCGACTCCACCACGAACCCGTAGAGGGCCCGGACCGCGGCGTCGAGCACCTCGGCCGGCCACTCCCCGCGATGCGTGAGCAGCCCATCCCGCCCCGCCTGGGCGACCCGGGCGCGCACCGTCGCGAGCCGGTTCTCAGCGTCCCGGCGGCGGACCTCGGCGCGCTGCTGCGCGCTCCTCGCGCGGAACACCTCCAACCTCATGCGCTCGACGTCGTCGAGCCAGCAATCGAGCACGATGTGCAGCGACCGCTTGAGCTGCACGTAGGTCGGCTCGGACATCAGTGCGCCTCCTCGACCGTCGCGCCTGCGACCTCGGCGCCGAGCGCCGCGTACCCGGCGAGGTCGATCCACGAGTCGGCGCCGGTCGGGGTCTGCACGAGACGCGCGATCTTGAGCTGCGCCATGCACAGTGCGACCTCGTGCGCGGTGACCGCGTGGCCGAGGGTGATGGTCCAGAGCTGCGCGATCCGCTCGAAGGAGTCCTTCGGGGAGCCGTACTCCTGGCGGCGCGATCCGTTGATGATGTTCTTCGCCGTGTTGAGCACCTGGGTGCGTGTCGGTGCCTGCGGGGTGGCGAAGGGGTCGTTCGTGGTCATGATGTTTCCTCTGTTCGTTGGTGATCGGGGGGTCAGTGGGTGAACTTCGGGAGGCGTTTCCGGTTCGCCTTCTCCGCCGCCCGGGCCGCCTCACGGGCGGCGATCTCTTGGTCGAGGGCGGTGCCCCAGGGGACGCGGGCCGCCGCCTTCTCGAGGAGCACGAGCACGGGCCGCAGCTCCGGGTACATCTCGGGGTGCCGGCCGACCACAAGGCTGAGGGCGCGCTGCGCTTCGCGGGCGTAGTCGGCGAGCTCGTGCGCGCGGTAGAACAGGTCGCGCGCCTTCCCCACCGGGGCGGCCATCCACACGGCCTTCTCGTGGGTGAACGTGGCGTGGAGGCCAGGGATCCCGGCGGTCGAGAACGTGATCTCGCGGCGGGCTTTCGTCTCGTCCATCGGTGCTCCTGAATGGGGTGGGGTGGGGCCGCGGCCAGCAGGGTTTGGGGTGCTGGCCGCGGCCCCGGAGGGGTGTTACCGGCCGAGCGTCAGAAGTTCGGCATGGCGGCGAGGACCTGCTGCTGCTGCTCGGGCGACCAGGCGGCCCACTGGGTGGGGTCGATGCCGGGCGGCGGGCCAGCGGGCGCGGCCGGGGCCTGCGGAGCGGCAGGAGCCGGCGGAGCAGCCGGTGCGGCAGGCGTCGGTGCCGCGGCGGCCTGCTCACCGAGGAGCGCGTTCGCCGCCGCCGAAGCGCCCTGCACGGGCGGCTCGTACGACGCCGCGAACTTCTTGACCTCCCGCGCACCCGCGAACGGCGGATCGTCGAGGGCGTTGCACGCGACGGTGAGCCGCGCTCCCGGGTCGAGGGTCTTCGACCCGGCGGCCCGCAGCGCGTCGGAGATCGCGCCGGTCATCCACCCGCGGACGTACAGGGTGCGGAGGCCGTCGTCGTCCTCGTCGTTGCGGATGTCGGTCTGCACATCGATCCGGAACTGATACTTGATCTTTCCGGTCTTCTTGTCGATGACCGGGGTGCCGTCCTTGATGTCGGTCTGGGGCTCCGGGTCGTGGACGGTGACGATGATGCCGGAGACGCTGTCGCCGATCTTCTCGAACTTGAAGTACTTGCCGCCGCCGCTGAGCATCTGGGCGAGGGTGGGGGCCTGCTGGGGGATGGTCATGATCTGTCGATTTCCTTTCAGGGTGGGGTATTTCAGAGGTTCGCGGCGTACACGGGCACGCCGAGGTTCTCGGACAGGTCGTCGACGACGGTCTGCCAGGTCGCGCGGATCACGTGGTCGAAGGGCTGCGCGTCGAGGGACAGCCGCACCTTCCCGCCGCCGGTGCGGAGCCGCAGCCAGCACGTGACGTCGATCGGAGGGAAGTCCTCGAACCGGGACGCGCGGAACGTGATCGTCGTGGGGACCTCGAGCTGCGTGGTCCGCCCCGCGGTCGCGGTCACTTCCTCCGCGTACGACAGGACCTGGGAGCCGTTGGCCCGGTTGATGCGGGACTCGAACGTGCCGGACGTGCTGGCGCGGAGGCTGAGCGCGATCTCCATGAGCTCGGCCGTCTGGTGCGAGGTGATGAGGTGCCCGACCTTCTCGATCAGGTCGGAGAACTCCTCCTGCCCGCACGGGTCGGCGTCGATCGCGGCCATGAGTACCCGCCAGTTCGGGTCCTCGACGAACCGCAGCGTGAGCCGGTCGTCCCGCCGCGTGTAGTCGTCCGCGGGGTCCGGGGACAATTCGTTGTACACGACGGTGACCTGCCCGGTCTTGCGGTTCGCCCACACCGTCGACTCGCCTGTGACGAGCGGCCGGCGGCGGATCTCGGCGAGGAACGACGCCTGGTCGGTGACGGCGCGGTGGTCGACGGTGCGGGGCGGGAACGCGTCGGGCGCCTCGCCGCGGATGTCGATGACCCTGGTCTCGAGGCCCTCGACCCCGTTGGCGACGAGGACGTGCACGGGGCCGTCGACGCCGAACTCCTCGGGCGCGATCACCTCGGTTTCGACCTGCGGAAGGTGAATGTTGCTGTCGGACATGTTTTGTCTCTCCTGGGGTGGGGTTACTTGCTGCCGTAGAACATGCCCGCGTTGTCGCGGGACAGGGTTCCGGTTCCGTCGGTGAACCAGATGGACTGCGCGGGCTCGCGCACCGGCTTCGATTCGACGTTCACGGCGAGCCGCACAGCACCGGACTCGAGCGGCTCGACGGTCGTCTTCACCGTCACGCTGCCGCCTTTCTTGCCGGTGGCGAGCGCGGCGTCGACGCACTCGGCGAGCGCGCGGGACGCCTCGACGAGGGCGCGGCCCTTGTCGTGCTGGGCGAGGACGACCGCGAAGTCGGTCAGCGACTCCTCGGCGGTCTCCGTGTCGTTCTCGGACATGGGTTTTCCTTCCTGGTGGGGATGGGGTTCACGCCCCGGTCGGGGCGGGGATCATGGGTTTGCCGGGGCCCGGGCACTGGTAGCCCGAGCCGTCCGGCTTGCGGGAGAAGAACGGGCAGAACTCGCACGTCTCCGCGGTGGCCTCGACCGCGGCGACCATCTGCGGGTTCTTCTCGACGCCGAGGACGTCCGCGAGGACGATGAGCTGGTGCCACCGGGCCTGGACCTCGTCGGCCACGGTGGGGTCGTAGGCGTACGGGTACGCCTTGATCCCGTGGGTGGTGCCGGACTTGGGGATCGCGACGATCGCGACGGACTTCACGGGGTAGCCGAGGAGCTCGTAGGCGCGGCCGTAGAGCTGGACCTGCCGCTGGTACGAAACCTTGGGGCCGTGCAGGCGCATCGCGTCCATGGACGTGTTGCCGAGGATCTTCCAGTCGAGGACGCGCTGCTCGTCGATGTCGTAGCAGTCGGCGGACCCGACGAGGTCCCCGGCGCCGTTCTCCCCCGCGTACCAGGTGGTGACGCGCTGCTCGGCGATGTACCGTTCGCGGCCCAGCCGCATGTTGGTGGCGAGGAGGTGCCGCTCCATGCGGGCGTGGTAGGCGATGCCGATCTCGGACGGGAGCGGGTCGATGCCGGGGTTGCACTCGGGTGCGTCGATGATGTGCAGCACCAGCTTGCGGCTGCAGGGGTGGCCGATCTCGGACGGGCCGAGTTCCTTCTGCAGGCTGCGGGGATGGTTGCGGTTCTCGTAGCGGATGATCTCGGCGACCTGCTCGGCGATGAGGTCGGCCTCGGTGAGGTGTAGGTGTTCCTGGATCGAGGGTGCGGTCACGATGGGGTTCCTCCGGTGATTGCGAACCACGCGAGGGCGGCGATGGTGCCGGCGCTGGCGACGGTGCAGTAGATGGCGGCCCACTCTTTTGAGGGGGTGGTGCGGGTCGGCGGGTGCGCGGTGCCAGTTGGCGGCGAGGGCGATGGTCGCGATGAGTGCGGCGAGGGTGGCGGCGAGGATCCGCAGCGCGGTCACGATGCACCGCCCTCGGGGCGGTCGGCCCGGCCTTCGCGGAGCGCGCGGGCGATGACGTCGACGATGGTGTCGTTGTCCTGGCAGGTGGCCCAGAGCTCCTGTGCCCGTTTCATGTCGGCGGCGGCCTGCGCCTTCGTGGAGCGCTCACGGTCCAGGCGATCGGCCTCCTCGTCGTACTCCCGCGCCACCGAGGCGGCCTCGAACTGGTCTTGGTTCAGACTGTGGCGGTTGTCTCGAATGAACTTCGCGACCTGCCGCAGGTGTTCGGCGTTGTCCGGGGCCAGCGGGGCACGTTCGGCGGCGATGCCGGCCTCGTAGCCCTTGGGGAACCCGGCCTTCTCGCCGTCCTGGAACCCGCTGTCGCGCATCGCGAGGGCGTGCGTCTCGCGGATCATGGGCTCGACGCCGACCATCTTCCGCAAATCGCGTTCGGACATCAGTTTCGTGGCGCCGTTGTGGTACACGGCCGTCCACCCGCCTCGGTGGCGCACCAACGCTGCAGCGCCTGGCATCTGGAATGTGTCGCCCGGCTGCGCGCCGAGCAGCGGATCCGGGCGCGTCATCGGGCGCCTCCCGCCATCGCGGCCAGGTGCCGAGAGCACCAGCCGTCACGCAGCGCGCGCCGCCCGCACTCGGGATCGGTGCACCCCTCTGCCACCGCGGGGTGCGTCACCTCGGGAGGCGTGTACCTGTACGGCGCGTGGCCGGCGGCGATCCGCTCCTGCTCCCGCGCGTACCGCAACCTGTCGACGTACGCGGAGGTGAGCTCGTGCGCCTCACGGGATGCCGTGTTCGCGATGCTGGTGCTCATCGCGCACCGTCCTTCTTCAGCAGGACGAACGGGCGGTTCGGCTGGGTCTCGATGATGTACTTCTCGTACATCTCGGGGTTGTCAGCCTTGAGCGCGTTCTTGTCGAATCTCGTACCGGGCTTGCCGTTGGGGCGGAACGTCAGGACGGTCTCGCCGTCGACCTGACCGACGGTGCCCTCGGACCCGAGCGCCGCCTTCACGATGTCGGTGAGCACCTTCTCCTGGTCCTCGAGCTTCGACTTCTCGAGACGGATGTCGGCGAGCTGCGCTAGGATCGGCGCGATGCCCGACAGGTCGACGACGACGTCCTGCGGTGCGACGCCCTGCTGCCCGGTCATGCCGCCACCGCCTCGGTAGCGCGGACGACGGACTTCTTCGCGTGCTCGGCGAACTCGGTCGCGAACGGCGGAAGGTCGTCGCCGTCGGTGAACCACCGCGTGACCTCGACGCCGGGGTGAGCGCCGTGAGGACGCCCCGTGATCATGGTGGTGGCGGCGACATCTCCGTCCTCGGCGACGGTGGCGGTGACGACGACCGTCCCGGGGTACATCTCCGTCGCGCCACCGGGGCCGACGTCGGCGATGTCGACCATCGGCCACGCCGGGCCGCTCGGTTCGCAGGTGAACCGCATCGTGGCGGTAACGAGTGTGACGGTGGGCATTTCAGGATTCCTTGCTGACGGGCCCGGACGACGCCGGGGTGAACTTGTAGGCGAGGGCCAGCACAGCGGTGAGGCCGGCGAGGAAGAGGAGGACGGTCATCGGCGCGGACTCCCGGGGACGACGGGAGTGAGGGTGTGACAGGCGGTGCAGGTGCATCCGCGGACTCGGACGCGGGCTCGGCGGGCGGCGAGCTCAGCGCGGTACTCGCGTCGGATCCGGGCGCGGATCTCGAGGTCGGCGATGTATCGGCGGTGGAGCGCGATCACGATGTGGCGGCAGATGATCCAGATGCAGACCCAGACGGAGACGATCGCCATGAGCACGAAGCTGTTCATCGCGAAAGTCCCAGTGCTGCGCGGAGGTCCGCGGTCGCTACCGCCTTGCGGTGGCCGATCTGATGGACCCGGAACGGGAACTTTCCCTGCTCGGCGTAGACGTACGACTGCGACTTCCCGAGGCCGAAGGCGCGGCCGGCGGTCGGGACGTCGACGGTGAGCCCGGCGCGGTCAAGTTCGTCCTGTGTGAGCGTGGGGTTACGCTGGGGGTTGGGCATGGTGTCTCTCCATTCCTGTTCGTTGGTGCGGGCCGTTCGACGTTGGGGCGTCGGGCGGCCCGCGGCGTTTCTGCCGCCTTCGGTGATCGCCGGGGTGCGGTTCGGCTATCAGCGGGGGACGGCGGGGCCTCGAAAAGCGCGCGGGCGGGGACGCCGAGCGACCTCGCGAGCCGGATGGCGAGCGCCGGGCTGCAGGTCGTCTTCCTGCCGGTAGCGAGGTGGGAGACAAAGCCTTTGGAGCAGTTGGCCCGGTTCGCGAGCTCTCCTTGCGAGATGCCTTCTTGGCGCATCAGCGCGAGGAGGGTGGTGCGGCTCTTGAGCCGGGCTCCTGACATGCCAGGTCGTCCCTTCGAGGTGGATTTCGTCCGGTGCGTTCCGGACCAGTCCAACGTAGCCCGGTAGCCGCGCTGTCGGCAAGCGACACGCCCCGATCTGTACCCCATTGGTAGACGATAGCGGAGCGAAGAAGTTCAGAGTGAGATGGGTAACAGCGTCTATACGCTGGGCGAATATGGGATAAGACTGTAACGCGTGAGCCAGACAAGCCGTACCCTGTTGGTAGACGGCACAGTCTAAACCGGTAGTAGACGGAAAGGATCGAGATGGTAGACGCACGACCAGGTGAGCAGCCGACGATCCGGCGGCTCATAGAAGACAGACGCACAGCGACCGGATGGTCGTATCAGGACCTATCGCACGCGAGCGGCGACGTGGTGTCGAAGAAGACGTTCAACGACCTCGCCACCGGCACGCCGAAGTCATGGCCGGCGCCGACGACGATCGCGGGACTGGCCCGGGCACTGAGCGTCCCCGATGACACAATCGTCCTCGCGATCGCCGCATCCCTCGGCGTGCCGGTCAGGACGCACACGTCGCTGCTCGCGCTGCAGCTGCCCGCCTCAGCTGACCTTCTCACCCCATCCGAGCGGGGCTACATCGTCGGCATCGTCAAGTCGCTCACCGCCGGGCGGGGCGACCCCGACGCTCCGGAGGAGAGTGAGGCTCACCTCGCTGGCGAAGTCGCCGAGCTCGCCACCAGCCTCGGTGACCAGATTGACGGCGGTAAGTAGCAGGGCGACCGGAGCGATGTGCCGCGTCGGGAGGTTGTCGGGGTCGAAGCCGCGGAGGCCTTCGGCCAGCATTTTCAGCCAGGACTCGCGGGGGAGGTGGTCGTATGATTCGTGCATCTTGTCAAATTTTCTGTTCACTTGCCGTCGGCAATTGTCCGGTAATTCAAACACCATATGGGACGGCACTGACAGTTCGTTACAGAACGCCGTAAACGGGTTGCAACCTGCACGAACCTATCTAAAATTGTACAGTTTCGCGCAGCTGTTGAATATATCCATCAGCACCGATTGCCTTTGCAATTGAATCGTTTTTCCGGGACCGATTAACCGGAAAGAATTCCGCAGAAATTCAGGAAACCGAAGATATATGGCCCGCCCACCACTCCCCATCGGAACCCACGGCACCATCACCCGCACTGAGGTTGCCCCCGGCCGCTGGCAAGCCCTCGCCAAGGTCCGCGACCACGACGGCCGCACCCGCCGCGTGAAGCGCTACGGCAAGACCGGCGCCGCCGCCGAACGCGCCCTCAAGGAGGCGCTCCGCGACCGCGCCAAGCGCACCGACCACGTCGACGAGATCAGCCGCGACACCACCCTCGAGGACCTCGCGCGCCTCTGGATCGAACGACGCGTCGCCGAGAACGAACTCTCCCCCGGCACCATCGACGGGTACCGCGACCTCATCCGCGTGCACATCGTGCCCGGCGTCGGCGGCATCCGCATCGGCGAAGTCACCGTCGGCAAGCTCGACCGGTTCATCCGCGCCGTGCCCGGCGCCACCAGCTCGCAGCACTGCCGCGTCGTCCTGTCCGGGATGCTCAAGCTCGCCGCGCAGCACGACGCCATCGACTTCAACCCGGTCCGCGACACCACCCTCCGTCACGTCGACCGCGGCGAGATCCGCACCCTCACCGACAACGAGCTCGAGCAGCTCCGAACCCGAGTCGACGTCTGGGCCGGCGGGAACCGCATGGGCCCGAAGCGCGGGCAGGACATCGCGAACCTCACCGACATCATGCTCGGGGCGAGCACCCGCATCGGCGAGGCGCTCGCCATCCGCGAGGACGACATCGACCTCGGAACCTGGGGGCAGCAGGGCGTGCCCGTCGGCGAGCAGCGGCCCCCGACGGTGACGATCTCGGGCACCATCGACCGGTACGCGAAGCGCCAGCCGTGGACGAAGACCGACGCCGGGTGGCGCACCGTCGTGCTCCCCGACTTCACCGCCGAGGCGATCGTCCGGCAACTCGCGCTCGACCTCCCCCAGGACGAGGACCGGCTCCTGTTCCCCGGGCGGCACGGTGGCCCGAGGAACACGCACAACGTGCGCACGCAGCTGCGGAAGGCGTGGCGCACCGTCGTGCTCGTCGACGGCGTCCCAGACGGCCCCGAGGACATGTTCGACTGGGTGAAGACCCACACCCTGAGGAAGACGTCCGCGACCGTGATCGACGACGTCGCCGGGCTGCAGGCGGCGGCAGACCAGCTCGGGCACGCGTCGACGGACGTGACGCGCAAGCACTACGTGCCGAAGGCCGCGACCGCGCCCGACCTGCGGCACGCGCTGGACCGGCTCGCGCGGCGCCGGCCGACGACGCCCTGATCTATTTCGGACCCGTTTCGTACCCCTGATACAGAAGAACCCCCTCCCGGATCTTCCGAGAGGGGGTTCTACCTGCTGTTTT
>NZ_HE997629.1:18513-49433 GCF_000312385.1 Tsukamurella sp. 1534
ACCCTCCGAACCCCCACGAGAAGGCAGATCCGATGACCACCACACACACCCCCAGAAGCCAGCCAGCGGTGGCATGCAAGGACTGCCTCGCCGAAGGGATCACCACCGCCCGCCCCCTCGCGAAACGCGCCGACGGTGGCCTGCAACCCGGCCCCCGCTGCGCCACGCACCACCGCGAGAAGCGCAAGGCCGGCCGACGCCGCAACGCCGAACGCCGCGACGCCAACACCTACGGCCTCGCACCCGCCACCGACGACACCCCCAGCGAGTACGACCAGATCCTCGAATACCAAGGCGGCTGCTGCGCCATCTGCGGCCCACGCGCCCGAGGCATCACACGGCGGCTCAGCGTCGACCACGACCACAAGACCGGCGCCGTCCGCGGCCTCCTCTGCGACCAGTGCAACCGCATCGTCATCGGCCGCTACAACCCGACCCAGCTCGGCCGCGCCATCGCCTACCTCGCCCAGCCGCCCGCGCCCCGCGCCCTCGGCCGCACCGTCACCGTCCCCACGAAGGAGAACCAATGAGCACCAGACGCGCTCGCACACCCGAGAACTTCCCGAAGATGAAGCACCGCGCCCGCAAGCGCACCGGATACAGCCGCCCCCGATGGTCCGGACTCGTGGCCGGCGCGCCCCTGGTGATCACCGACGGCCCGACGGTTCGCCTGTTCGACAGCGACTGGAACCTCGTCGCGACCGCCCGCACGCACGCGGAGCGCCGCCAGCTCTGGCGCGACCTCACCAGCGGAGCCGACCGATGATCGCCAAACACCCCGGCCGCTGCATCGCCTGCGCCGACCCCATCAAGCCCGGCGACCACATCGACCTCATCGACACCGTCACCCTGAACCGCTGGCCCGACGAGATGGTCAAGACCAAGACCCGATGGCGCCACACCGCCTGCAGCCGAGGACACACCGACTTCGACCTCCGCGTCTACGACGAGGCCGTCCTCGACGACCCCGCCGACCACGGCACCCTCTGCCCCGAATGCTTCACCTACCACCGAGGAGAGTGCGCCTAATGTCCGCCGCAGCCGACGACATGACCCTCACCAACGCCGAACGCGACAAGCTCCGAACCGAACTCGACGCCCTCATCGAATGGATCGCCTACGCCCTCGACGACACCGTCACCCGGCAGACCGTCCACCCCACCGGCCCGAAGACCCGCCGCGCCAAACGAGGCAGCACCGAAGAAGACACCCCGCTGCCGTTCCACCCGCCCGCCGCCGAAATCGCCTGGGAACTCGCGAACACCCTCAACGCGTGGATCACGCACATCACGACCGCGCGCACCCTCACGCACCCCGGGCGCCTCGGCATCATCCCCGCCGCCAAGTACCTCCGCACGAACCGGTACCTCAACGGCCTCGCCCTCACCCCCGAAGGGCCACAAGGCTTCGACGAAATCTGCCACGCCATCCACCGCGCCGCCCGCGCCGTCGACCGCCCACCCATGCCCAGCTACGCCGGCCCCTGCCCCATCTGCAAGGCCGACCTCTGGGCCCGCCCCGACGAGACCAAGCTCGTCTGCCGCGCCTGCGACGACGTCGTCACCACCCGCACCGACAACGACGAACGCATCGCCTCCGAACTCGCCGACCGCCTGTTCACCGCAACCGAACTCGTCCGCATCGTCGAGGCACGCCTCGGCCAACGCATCACCAGCAAGACGATCCACAACCTCGCCCGGCACCGCATCACCGACCGAGGACGCTCCCGCGAAGGCGACAAGCTCTACCGCTGCGGCGACGTCCTCGACGCCCTGATCGCCCAACAGGACCACCCGAAACCACGACGCGCCCAACATGCTTGACATGCACTGAGACAGCCACGTGATAGGCTCGCGCCGTCGGCGTGAGGTGGGATGGACCACGCCAACGAAACCCCGGGACGCGAACACAGCGCCCGGGGTTTCGTCGCACCAGGACGTCACCGCGCGAAACTGACGCGCCAAAGCACCCAACCCCAAGGGGCCACACGCACCCGGACGGGCACTAGGCAGCTGCGCCCCCAGGACACCGGCGACATCCCACCTCGCCCGACACGGAGACACCATGAAGTCCACGACCGCACGCGGACTCGGCTGGACCCACCAACAGAACCGCCGCAACCTCCTCGCCAAGCACATCGACGGCACACCATGCTGGTGGTGCAACCGCCCCATGTACCGCGAGCCCGCCCAGAACTTCGACAGCGCAGGACTCGAAGCCGACCACAGCGTCGCCCGCGCCCACGGCGGACACCACGCCGACCGAATGCTGCACCGCCAATGCAACCGCGAACGCGGAGACGGCACCCGCGACGACCAGCGCCCAGCCATCACAGGCACCGACCAGACCACACACCAACCCCCCGAAGCCAGCGCACTCGCCCCCCGCCACATGCCCTGGCCCTGGTGACCCACCCCACCCCGCCCCGAAAAATCGGACACCCCCCTCAAGCCTGACTGCTCCGGTAGTCAGGGATTTTTTTGAGGGGAGACCAGCGCGGGAGTGCGGATTTCGGCCGCTACCTGCGGGTTTCGCCCCGCGAACGGCACATTTCGGGGCGGATTGTCCCAGGAGGTACACCGTGCTGATCGTCGACAGTTTCGGCCCCGGTGGCACCACCCTGTGGGCGGAGCTGCACCGCGACGACGACCCCGCCGACGTGGCTGTCCTTGTGCAGGAAGCGTGCCGGGTCGCCGACCGGCTCGACTGGCTGAACGCCGCGATCGCCAGCGACGGGGTGTTCCACCTCGTCGAGCGGCGCGACGACGTCGTCGAGCTCCGCGTCGACAACGCGTTGCAGGAGGCGCGGCAGCAGGCCGGCGCTCTGCAGCGGCTCCTCGCCGATATCGCGAAGCGCCGCACCGTCGAAGCTGAGGAACCCGAGGATGATCCCCTCGACGATCTCTGATTTCGACGTCGACGCGGCGTTCGAGGAGATCATCGCCGCGGAGTGGCCGCGGCTCGAGGGTCGGCAGACCCCGAACTCGCTCGTGTTCACGCCCGGGATCACCGGGCTGGGCGCGAAGGCGTGCGAGCTCGGCCGCCGGTCCGCCTCGCGGATCAACCCGATGCCGTTCCAGGCCTGGTCGCTTGACCAGATCATGGCGAAGGACGGCGACGGGAAGTGGACGCACCCCGAGTGCTGCCTGATCATCCCGCGGCAGAACGGGAAGTCGCTCGCGCTGATGCTGCGGGTGCTGTACGGCCTGTTCAAGCTCGGCGAGCGAATCGTGTTCTCGGCGCACCAGTGGGAGACCGCGAAGGCGCTCTGGAAACGCACCTGGTCGGTGGTCAAGACGACGCCATGGATGCGCAAGCACGTCGAGTCGCACACCTGCTCGCAGGGGCGCGGCACGATCGTCCTCGCCAGCGGCGCGGAGGTCGTGTTCACCACGCGATCGGCGAACGCCGGCCGCGGCCTGGACCGTGTCGACCTGGTCATCTACGACGAGGCGTACGACCTGACCGAAGCGGACATGGCGGCGCTGTCGCCCACCAAGATGGCCGCGGACGACCCGCAGACGATCTACACCTCGTCGGCGGTGAATCAGGACCAGCACCCGAACGGGCACGTGCTCGCCGCCGTCCGGCGCCGCGGGCTCGCCTGCGAAGAGGGGCTGTTCTTCGCGGAGTGGATGGCCCCGGAGGAGCTCGACCGCGCCGATCACGACACGTGGCGGTGGGCGAACCCCGCGTTCGGGGTGATCCAGACCGTGAAGAAGCTCGCCGCCGAGTACGTCGCGATGAGCACGGCGGCTGGCCGGAAGTCGTTCGACGTCGAGTACCTCGGCCGGGGCGACTGGCCGATCGACGCGGAGTACGCGCCGCCGGTCATCGACATGGAGCGGTTCGCCGCCCTGACGAACCCGGCACCCGAGCTCGTGGGGAGCGCGGTGGTCGCGCTCGCCCCGGGCCCGGACCACCGGCACGGGAAGACCGCGAAGGGCTCGGACCGGCGCCGCTGGGCGATCGTCGCGGCGCAGCACACCGCCGACGCGCGTGTGCACGGCGAAGTCGGTTCGTTCGCCGCGATGAACCACGACGAGGTGGTGCGGTACGTGTCCGCGGTCGTCTCGGACTGGGATCCGGCGGCTGTCGTGCTCGACGCCCGCCTCGGCGCGGTGCTCGCGCCGAAGCTGCGGGCCGCCGGCATCGAACCGGAGCTGCTGAACACCGCGGCCGTCGCGCAATCGGCGGACGCGCTGCTCGACGACATCGAGTCGGGCGCGTTCTCGCACTCCGGGCAGGACGTGCTCGCCGCGGCGGCCGCTGCGGCGCAGATCCGGACGCTCCCGCAGGGCGATTTCGTGTTCCAGACGCTCAACGACACCGTGCCGGTCGTCGCGATCGCTCTTGCGCACCAAGGGGTGCTGCGGTTCGCGTCGAAGCCGGCCGAGAAGCCTGCGGCCCCGTCGTCGGGGTTGTCGACGGGGCCGCTTTCCAGCTCTCAGGAGCTGGATGTCATGACCGCTGCGTTCTGAAAATCATTGGGAGGTGAGATATTTGGCCGATAAGGTGAAGCCCGCGAAGCCCGCGTTCCGTGAGAAGGGCGCCGTCGTCGCCGGTCAGGTGAACATGTTCTCCCAATGGGAGATGTTCGAGCAGGTCCCCGACTTGCAGTGGCCCGCGAGCGTGAAGATGTACACCCGCATGGAGCGCGAAGACTCGCGGGTGTCGTCTCTGCTGGCCGCGATCACCCTCCCGATCCGCCGCACGCAGTGGCGCATCGAGCAGGGCGCCGCCTCTCCCGAGGTGACCGCCCACGTCGCGCAGAATCTGGGCCTGCCGATCGTCGGAGCGGGCGACGAACCGCTGTCGACGCGCCGCCGAGGCCGGTTCTCGTGGCCGCAGCACCTCATGTGGGCGCTGTCGGTGCTGCAGTACGGGCACAGCGTGTTCGAGCAGGTCTACCGCACCGACACGGACGGCATGATCTGGCTCAAGACGCTCGCACCGCGCCCCCAGCGCACCATCTCGCAGTGGAACGTCGCCGAGGACGGCGGCCTGGTGTCGATTCAGCAGTGGGCGCCCGCCGCCGGGCAGCCGATGAGCTTCACGAAGGACGCCGGCAGCCCCTCCGAGATCCCCGTCGGCCGCCTGGTGGTCTACACCCGCGACATGGAGCCCGGGTTCTGGGTCGGGAAGTCGCTCCTGCGGCCCTCGTACAAGCACTGGCTCCTCAAGGACGAGCTGCTGCGCATCCAGGCCACCACGGCACGCCGCAACGGCATGGGCGTGCCCATCGCGACCGGCGCGCCGGGCTCGACGGACGCCGACATCGAGAAGCTCGCGAAGATGGCGCAGGGCTACCGCGGCGGCGAGCACGCGGGTGGCGCCCTGCCGAACGGTGCGGACCTGAAACTGCTGGGCGTGCAGGGCAACATGCCCGATCTCGGGCAGGCGATCAGCTACCACGACCAGATGATCGCGATCGCGGGGCTCGCGCACTTCCTGAACCTGTCCCAGGGCGGTTCGTACGCCCTCGCCAGCGTTCAGGCGGACATGTTCGTGCAGGCCGTGCAGACCTTCGCGGAATCCATCGCCGATGTCTTCAATCAGCACGTCATCGAGGACCTCGTCGACGTGAACTGGGGCGTCGACGAGCCCGCGCCGCGGCTGGTGTTCGACGCGATCGGCTCGCAGCAGGACGCCACCGCCGCCGCGCTGCAGGTGCTCGTGCAGGCCGGGATCCTCACGCCCGATGTGCTGATCGAGCAGACCATGCGGCAGCGGATGAACCTCCCGAGCTCGCCGGCCGCGGCCGCGCTGGGCGGGCAGGTCCTGCCGTCGGGGCCCGAGGACGATGACGGCACGGTGAACCTGTCCCGCGGCCGGAAGATCCACGCGCAGAAGCGCAAGCCCGCCGAACAGGGAGCGCTCTGGTGACCGTGCCCGCCATGCCGAAGCTGTCGAACGTCCCCGGCGTCGAGCTCGCCCGCACCGGTCAGTGGTCCGCGTCGACGGGCGTCTCGACCCTCACCCGCGACGACCTCGTGAACGCGGTGGCCGCCATGGACTGCCCCGCGGTGCGCGACCCGGTCATCAAGCTCGGCCACACCGACCCCCGCTTCGACGGCGAGCCCGCGTTCGGGCGGATCAAGAACCTCGCGGTGCGCAATGCGTGCTCGCTGGTCGGTGACCTCGCCGGGATGCCCGGCTGGCTCGGCCCGATCCTCGCGTCGGCGTACCCGTCGCGGTCGATCGAGGGCGAATGGAACCACAAATGCGCTGTCGGACACGTGCATCCGTTCGTCATCACCGGTCTGGCGTTGCTCGGCATCACCGAGCCCGCGATCGGATCGCTCGCCCCGCTCGACGACATCGCCGCGATGTGGTCGAGCGACTACCAGCCCGCCATGCCTGGCGGCATCGAGATGAAGGGAGCCGGCATGGCCTCGAAGACCATCGCCGCGGCCGCGACCGTCGAGGACATCCGGCGCGCGTACTACGACCGCGAGCAGAACTACGCCCTCTGGATCGAGGAGATCCAGCTCGCGCCGCTGCAGCTGATCGTCGTCAACGACGACGACGGGACCCGCGCACGGATCGCGGTGACCGTCGACCCCGAGCAGGACGGCGACGCGGCGATCACGTTCGGCGACCCCGTCCCGGTGGTCGTCCGCTACGACGACGTCGCCGCCCCGGCGGACGACGAAGGCGGCCAGACCCTGGCCGCCTCGAAGCTTCGGTTCGCGTCGCGGACTGAATCCCGGCCCGCAGCGCGGGCCACGACAGAAGGAGAAACCATGGCGAAGCGAATTGCTGCCGCCGAGGCTTCCGGCGACGCGACCAGCGGCGGCGGGGGTCTGACCGACGACCAGAAGGCGAAGCTCCGCGAGATCCTCGGCCTCACGGAGGACGCCGACGACGCGACGTTCGCCGCCGCGCTCGAGGCCCTCGTCTCCAAGGCGAAGGCCGACACCGGCGACAAGCCCGCGGAGGAGGAGAAGCCCGCGGAGGAGGAGAAGCCCGCCGCCCCGGCACCGCCCGAGGAGGACAAGAACAAGGTCGCCGCCGCGGCCGCCGGCACGGCGCCGAAGACGGTCACCGTCGACGCCGAGCAGTGGGACCAGGTCCAGCAGTTCATGGCGTCCGCCCGCAAGCGCGACGAGGCCGAGCAGGCCAAGCGCGCCGACGACATGGTCGACGCCGCGTTCTCGCTCGGCAAGATCGGCCGCAACTCGGTCGCCGCCTACAAGGTGCTCGCCCGCAAGGATTTCGAGGGCACCAAGAGCGCCCTCGACACCCTCGCCGCATCGTCGGCGTTCCCCGTCGGCGAGATCGGCCATTCGGCCGCCGTCGCCGACTCCACCGATGACGTCCGCTCGGACGCCAAGTTCAAGAACTGGGAGGTCTGACCATGCCCGGAATCGTGCAGGTCACGCAGGGCGGGCCGAAGTCGTTCAAGCCCGCCGCCACGAAGAAGGTCTTCGGTGGTCAGCTCGTCGAGCTGACCGACGCCGGCCGCATCCAGCCCGCCGCCGCGGCGAGCGTCCGCACCGTCGGCGTCGCGCTGACCGACGGCATCGCGCCCGAGGACGTCAACACCGACGTCACCCTCGACGGGATGTCGCGGCCGGTGCTCACCGCCGTGCCGGTGCCGACCGTCGTCGCCGTCGCCTACGGCGGGACCGAGGTCAACGTCACCGCCGCGGCGGCCGTCAAGCCCGGCGAGCGCGTCAAGGCCGCGGCGAACGGTCAGGTGACCGTGGCCGCGGCGGGCGACCCCGCCGACCAGATCGTCGGTGTGTGCACCGACCCGAACGGGATCGCGGCCGGCAAGACCGGCCTCGTCCGCATCAACTGAGGAAGGAGTTCCGAAAATGGCTGTACAGACGATTACTTCGGTCAGCGACGGCGGGCGGCTCACGGTCTCCGACCTGGTCAAGAACCCCCTGTTCATCCCGACGAAGCTGCTCGAGATGATCGACGGGATGTTCGCCGCGGAGAAGGTGTTCCGCAACGCGGGCGCCAACCCGTCCGGCGTCGTGGTCTACCGCGAGGGCGACCCCCTGTTCCTCGAGCAGGACATCCAGGATGTCGCCGAGTTCGGCGAGATCCCCGTCGGTAACGCGCTGCTTGGCACGCCGCGCGTCGCGTTCGCCGTGAAGAAGGCTCTCGGCGTCCGCGTCTCGAAGGAGATGATCGACGAGAACAACATCGACGCCGTCAACCGGCAGATGACCGCGCTCCGCAACACCATGGTCCGCGGCAACGACCGCGCGTTCCGTGCGCTCGCGCAGGATCCGTCGATTCCGTCGACCGCCGTCGCGGCCGCGTGGGACGGCACCGGCAAGCCCCGCGGCGACGTCATGCGCGCCATCGAGGCGATCGCGGCGGCCGAGCCCGACAACCTGCCCGACTCGCAGGACGATTCGTCGCTCGGGTTCGAGGCGAACACGCTGGTGATGCATCCGTCGATGTTCATCGCGCTCGCGGAGAACACGAACTACGTCGAGGTGTACAACGGCAACGTCGCGGGTGAGAACCCGATGCTCACCGGCGCTCTGCCTGCGAACATCTTCGGGCTCAACGTCGTCACGACGCGCACGTGGCCCCTCGACCGGGTCCTCGTGTGCGAGCAGGGCACCCTCGGGTTCTACAGCGACACGCGTGCGCTGCAGTTCACCGCCCTGTACCCCGAGGGCGGCGGCCCGAACGGCGGCCCGCGTGAGACGTGGCGCTCGGACGCGTCGCAGAAGCGCGCGATGGGCATCGACCAGCCGAAGGCCGGTATGTGGCTGACGGGCCTTACGTCGTGACCTCGTTCCAGCTGCTGACGCACGCGAACCGGAACGAGAACGGTCGCGTCGTCCGGTATGCCCCGGGCGACGTGATCGACGTCGACGGTGACGCCGAGGTCGATCGGCTCGTGCGTGCGGGTGCGATCTCGCTCGACGTCCCACAGCGCGCCGACGAGGAGCTCGAGGACGGCCCCGAGGCACCCCAGGAGGGCGCCGAGGGGGACGACGCCGAGGACTCCGAGGAGGAGCCCGAGGACGGCGACGAGCCCGCCCGGCCCCGCAAGGCCGGACCCCGGGACGCCTGGATCGAGTACGCCGTCGCAACGGGCATGGATCGTGAGCGCGCCGAGACGCTCACCAAGCCCGAGCTGATCGCCGAGGTCGGCGAGTAGCGATGGCGGCATTCGCCACCGTCGACGAGCTGGCCGCCGCCTGGCGGCCGCTCACGACCGCGGAGCGCGTCGCGGCCGAGTCGCATCTCGACTCGGTCGCGGCGCTCATCCGTGCCCAATTCAGCACCCGCCTGGGCCTCGACGACGTCCCCGAGGACCGCCTCGCCGCCGCGAAGGCCGTGTCGATCGAGATCGTCAAGACCGCCATCGCGACCGGAATGTGGCCCGGCCACACGCAGTACGGGCGCACCCTCGGCGCACGGTCGAAGTCCGGCACCCTCGCCGTCCCCGGCGGCACCCTCGCTCTCACCGAGTGGCAACAGCAGCTCCTCGGGCTGCCCGTGAACCCCGCCCCGCAGTGGAACTTCCCCGAAGGCGACTACTGATGCTGGGCACCGAGACCGTCACGTTCACCCGAACGGGAGGCGTCGACGACGACGGGTACCCGCTGCCCGCGACCACGTGGGAAGTCGACGACTGCGACATCCAGTCCGGCAGCGGAACCGAGACGCTCGGCACCGACCGCAGCGCAGCCGCGCAGCAGGTGTCGGTGTTCGTGCCCGCCCCGGCGCCGGCCATCGAGCACGGGGACACCCTCGCGTTCCGCGGCCTGTCCGGGTGGCGCATCGTCGGCGACCCCGTCGAGTGGATCGACGAGGACCCCGAACTGTCCGGCTGGTCCCTGATCGTCACGCGCGGGGAGGGCTGACCGGTGACCGTCCGCATCCAGATCGACCCGATGCCCGCGATCCGCGAGTGGCTCCGCGGGCAGATGCCCGGCCCGTGGATCCGCGACAGCCTCCCCACGAACTGGAACCCCACCACCGGCCCGGCCGGCCTCATCATCTCCGACGACGGCGGCCCCGCCGAGTACCCGGTGCGCACGAAGCACACCGTGCGGATCACCGCGTGGGGCAACGACAAGCCGACGGTGCGCGCCCTCGCCGCCGAAGCGGCCGGGCGGCTCGTCGCTGGCCGCCCGCCCGGCATCGTGCACACGTCCAAGTCCGCGGGCGCCGTCCTCGACGCCCGCGACCCCGGCACCGGCGCGCACCTCGCGTCCGTGCTCATCACCTCGCAAGCCCGGATGAAGGACCTGCCCTGATGGCCGATCCGAAGTTCAAGCTTGACCGCGCGGGCGGCGCGGAGGTCCTCAAGGAGCTCGCCGCCGCGCACGTCAACGAGCTCGCGCGCCAGATCGCCGCCGCGGCAGGCGCAGACGCCGAGGTCGAAACGTACTCCACGGACCGCGCCGCGGCCTCCGTGGGAGTACCCGCTCACCGGCAGGCGACCGACGGCGTTCTCAGCCGCGCGGCCGCGGCGGCGGGCGTCGAGGTCCGGCTCAAGTAGCCCGACCTCCCTGTTGTTGTTCCGGCTCCAACCCGTCCGGGTGGCGCCATCACATTCCCCTTGAAGGAGGGAAATCCCATGGCAGAAGTCAATGCCGACGCCACTCTGATCCCCGACAAGGCCGAGGTGTGGCTGCAGCTCGCCACGGCCGGCACGAACCTCGACCCCGCGAAGATCCCCGAGACGGTCGACGCCGATCTCGAGGCGCTCGGGTGGGAGTTCTCGGGCCTGATCGACGAGAAGAAGGGCATCCCCCTGAACCCGTCGATCGAGGTCAAGGAGTACAACGCGTTCGGTCACCCCCGGTTCCGCGTCAAGCTCAAGAACGGCAAGCTCGAGTCCGGGTTCACCGTCCTCGAGACCAACGCCGTCACGAAGAAGATCGTGCTGCCCGGGTCGGCCGCGAACAAGATCGGCGCTCCCCGGAACGTGCAGATTTTCGTGCTGTACCGGTTCCTCGACGAGGACGCTGCTGAGGGCTCCCGCTGCTGGGTGTCCCTGACCAAGGCCCCGGTCGAGACGAAGAGCCACGGCGGCATCATCGAGGGCGAGCTGTCGTTCGCGGAGATGGTGGTGCACCACACCACGGACGCGGCCGGCGACGTGTTCGAGGTCGTCGACGCCTCGGCGGACGACGTCGAGAAGACGTTCACCATCGACGCGGCCGTCACCGAGTACACCGTGACGGCCGGCGCCGACACCACCGCGGCGATCACCACGAAGACCGCGTCGGCGCTGCAGTCCGCGCTCCGCGCGCTCGCGTCGGTCCAGGCGCTCCCCACCCCGGGCGTGTCCGTGACCGGCACCACCGGCGGGCCGCTGGTCGCGACGTTCACCGCGCCGATCACCCCGGTCACGGCGACCGGCACAGGCGGCACCGTCACCGTCGCCTGACCCCAGATCGTCGGTCCCGCGCCGTATGTTCCTCCCTCGGCGCGGCGCGGGACCGGCTCCCAACATCAACACCCTGCCGAGGGAAATGCCAAGGGAGGCAATACATCATGACCACCACCGCTACGCCCCGGCCCCGCAAGCGCGCTGTCCCCGCGACGGCACCGAAGCCGCAGGACCGCAAGACGAAGGCCGAGGCCGCCCGCGAAGCCGACGCCACCGACGGGTTCGTGACCGTCGAGCACTGCGGCGTCACGCTGCGCGTCCCCGTCCGCGGCAAGGTCCCCATGACGGCAATCGTCGCGTTCCGCAACGGCGACGAGATCGAGGGCACCCGGATCCTGCTGGGCGACAAGCAGTGGGAGGCGTTCCTCGCCGCGAAGCCGCTCGTCGACGACTTCAACGAGCTCGGCAGCAAGATCCAGGAGGCCGCGGGAAACTAATCGGCCTCTCGTACGTGCTCGACGAGCACGGCGACGACATAGAGGCTGACCTGCTGCGTTTCTACCAAGTTGACCTGCTCGACTTCTACCGCGGCACGTTGTCGGCGCGCCGACTCGGCGTGCTGGTCAACGATCTCCGGAAGCGCCCCGACTCCTCGTTCGTCCGGGCGATCAACAACGGCAAGCCGGGCTGGACGGTCGGCGATCACCTGATCGCCGACCTCTGGCAGCTGCTCCTGCAGGTGCATTCCGATCCGAACCGCCCCGGGCCCGTGCCCGACCACCCGATCCGCGCCGAGATGGAAGCCCGCCAGCGCAACGCCGAGAAGGCAGCGCGCCGCACCGAGCTCACATCGCACTTCCGGCGGCTCAAGGACAAGTACTCGAGGAGGCGCTGAGTGACGAGCATCGGATACGCGACCCTGCAGATCATCCCGTCGCTCGACGGGGTGTCAGGAGCCGTGCAGAAGCAACTCGGGTTCCTCCCGCAGATGGGGAAGACCGCGGGCAAGGCTCTGGGCGACGGGCTCGCGTCCGGCGTGGACGATGCGGCGAAGCGGGTCGAGCAGGCCACCGCCAAGATCGAGGCGGCGAACAAGAAGGTCGAGGACTCCGCGGGCAAGGTCCGCGTCGCCGAGGCTCAGCTGCAGGCGCTGCGCGACAAGGGGATCACCGACGTCGGTCGCCTCGCCGCCGCGGAGGAGAAACTCGCGGCGGCGCAGCGCAACGCCGCGACGGCGACCAAGGCGCAGGAGACCGCATCGACGGGCCTCGAGCGCGCGCAGGAGAAGCTCGCCGCCGCCCGCACCTCGGCCGCGAACGGCGCGAAGCAAGAAGCCGAGTCGACCAGTCGGTTCGGCACCGCCATCGGGCAGATGGGGGAGAAGGCCGGCGGGGCGATCGGCAACCTCAAGAACCTCGCTGTCGCGGCCGCCGGCATCGGCTCGGCGATGGAGATCGCCACCAGCGCGATGGACTTCGAGAGCGCCACCGCGAAGATGAACGCGACGCTCGGCGCGACGGGAGGACTCGCCGAGGACTACGGCAAGAGCGCGGCCACCCTGTACGGCAAGGGCTTCGGCGATTCGATGGGCGACGTCACGAAGGCCGTCGAGGCGGTCGCTACGACGATGCCGGTGATCGGGTTCGAGGGCGAGGTGTCCCTCGACAAGGCCGCGGAACGCGCGATGAACCTCGCGAAGGTCTTCGACATCGACGTCGCCGAGGCCGTGCAGTCCTCCGAGCAGCTCATCACGAACGGGCTCGCGAAGGACTCCACGCAGGCGATGGACCTGCTCACCACGGCGATGCAGCGCGTCCCGGCGGCCATGCGCGGCGAGCTCCCCGAGATCCTCGGCGAGTACGGCAAGCACTTCCAGACGTTCGGGCTGTCCGGGCAGGCCGCGATGGGCCTGATCGTCGACATGGCCCCGCAGGGCAAGATCGCGCTCGACAAGACCGGCGACGCGATCAAGGAACTGTCGATCCGCGCGACCGACGGGTCGAAGCTCACCACCGACGCGTTCCAGGCGATCAAGGTCGACGGCGACAAGATGGCGAAGGCGATCGCGTCTGGCGGCCCCGGTGCGCAGGCCGCGATGCAGGACATCGCCAAGGGGCTCCTCACCATTCAGGACCCCGCGCAGCGGGCGCAGCAGGCGATCGCCCTGTTCGGTACCCCGCTCGAGGACCTCGGCGTCGACAAGATCCCGGACTTCCTCACCGCGCTCAGCGGCGCGGGCGGGTCTATGGCCGGGTTCGAGGGCGCCACGGACGAGCTCGGCCGGACTCTCAACGACACCGCGCAGTCGAAGCTCACGGCGTTCGGCCGCGGCATCCAGACCGGCATCGTCGAGGGCCTCGGCAGCGCGATCGGGTTCATCCAGGAGAACAAGCAGCTCCTCACCGACCTCGGCATCGCGGCCGGCATCACGGGCGGCGCGCTGCTGGTCATGGCCGGGCCCGCGGTCCTCAGCTCGATAAAGACCATGATCACCTCTACTCGCCTGTGGGCGGTGGCGCAGGGCGCACTCAATCTCGTCATGTCGCTCAACCCGTTGGGCGCCGTGGTGCTCGGCCTCACGGCGCTTGTCGCGGGCATCGTCGTGGCCTACCGCAACAGCGAGACCTTCCGCAATGTGGTTGCAGGAGCGTGGAATTGGATAAAGGACGCCGCAGCGGCGGTCGTCTCCTGGTTCACCGACACCGCGTGGCCGTTCCTGCAGTCCGTGTGGGACGGCATCGGCGCCGGCATCAACGGGCTCGTCTCGGTCGCCGGCACCGCGTGGGACATGTTCACCGCGCCCGCCCGAGCGATGGCCGAGTGGTTCACCGGCACCCTGCTCCCGTGGATCGACCGCACCTGGGAGAACTTCAAGACCGGGCTCCGCGTGATCGTCACCGTGGCGCAGGAGGTCTGGGACGGGATTAAGGAGAAGTTCAGCGGCATCGCCGATTTCGTCGGCTCGCTCCCCTCCAAAATCTCGGAGAAGGCCCGCGGCATGTGGGACGGGATTAAGGAGGCGTTTAAGAACGCCATCAACTGGATCATCCGCGCGTGGAACGGGATCGAGTTCAAGATCCCCGGGTTCAAGGTCGGGCCCGTCGGGTACGACGGGTTCACCCTCGGCGTGCCGGACATCCCCGAGTTCTTCAAGGGCGGGCACACCGGGCCCGGCGCGAAGTACGACGTCGCGGGCATCGTCCACGCCGACGAGTTCGTGCTGTCGAAGCGGGCCCGTGCGACGCTCGAGGGCACGAAGCCCGGCGGCCTCGACTTCATGAACAAGACCGGCCAGTGGCCGGGCTACGCCGAGGGCGGCAAGGTTGGGTACGGGCTCCCCGTCGGCACCTCGATCAGCTACGGCCAGTCGGACAAGTTCCCCGAGTGGGTCCGCGCGCTCGAGCAGCGTTTCGGCGTGAAGGCGTCGACGTACGCCGGCCACCAGGAGAAGGACGGGCACAACAAGGGGATCGACTGGTCCGGGCCGGTCGACGCGATGCAGAAGTTCGCCGAGTTCGCGGCGAACGCTGGCCTCGAGCAGGTCATCTGGCAGAACCCGACCACCGGCCAGAAGATCGGCGTCGCCGACGGCAAGCCGGTCGGGCCCGGCACCGACCAGCCCGGCTACTACCGCGACGACTTCGCGGGGCACACCGACCACGTGCACACCCGGCAGAGCTGGTCGTGGGGCGAGCCCCCAGCGGCACCCGCCCCGGCCCCTCAGCAGCCCGCTGCGGACGCCGCCGCGCAGGCCGCAGCCGATGACACCAAGAAGCCCGCCGACGACGCGAGCAAGACCGACAGCAAGGCGGACGACGACAAGAAGACGACGCCCACCCCAGCGGCGGCCGCGAGCTCGTCGAGCAGCAGCAGCGGCGGGAGCTACCCGACATCGATCTCCGGGTGGGCCGGGTTCATCGGCGAGCACTTCGTCGGCGGCCAGATCAAGTCGCTCCTGTCGGTGTTCGGGATCCCCGACTCGCCCGGGTGGATGAAGGGCGCCACGCAGCTCCTCGGCGGCATCAAGGTGTCCGACAAGGACGGCAAGTCGGTGTTCGACGGGTCGAACCCGCTCGGCGGGCTGAACGCCGCGATCGACGGCAAGCCGGCCACCCCGGCCAAGGACGCCGACGACAAGAAGACCCCGGCGAAGACCGACGACAAGGCCACCGTCATGCCGGGCGGTGCGCTCCCGATCCCCGGGCAGCAGCCCGCCGCGCCCGCGGCTGAGCCCGCGAAGCCCGCGGCGGTCGCTCAGGCACTCGTCGCCCCGGCAGCGGACTACAACGGTGGCACCCCAGAGATCCACAACGCGGTCTACAAGGCGTTCAAGGACGCCGGGTACGCCGACGGCCAGTGGGGCGACATGGTCAGCCTCATCAACAAGGAATCCTCGTGGAACCCCGAGGCGCGCAACCCGTCCTCGGACGCGTACGGGCTCGGCCAGTTCCTCACGCAGGGGAACATCGACAAGTACCTCGGCGGGAAGAACCGCGACGTACCGGTCGACGTCCAGTCCAAGGCGATCATGCAGTACGTCAAGGACCGGTACGGCGACCCCGCCGGGGCGCTCGCGTTCCACCAGAAGAACAACTGGTACGCCGAGGGCGGCCGCGTGAAGCCGTTCCTGTACGACGCGGGCGGCCTCCTCCCGCAGGGCCTCAACCTCGTCGAGAACCGGTCCGGCGGCCCTGAGCCGGTGCTCACGCAGGACTACTGGCGCACCGCGAAGACCGCGATCGACGTCGTGTCGTCGACCGTCAAGGGGCAGGCCGGCGGGCAGACCAAGCAGATCCCGCCGGTCGTCTACAACATCCAAGCCCGGGACACCGAGGACGCATTCATCCGATCCCAGCGGCAGGAGCGCGAGCGCGCCGCCGCCAAGCTGTCGAGGTTCTGAAATGCCAGTAGCGACAATTACACTCGAGTCGATCAAGGACGGCGTCGTCGTCGACACCGTCGTCGTGTCCGCCCCGGACACAGCGTTCATCGACGGCGACATCGTCCTCGACACCGACCCGAAGGGCGTGTACGACACCGACTTCACGGTGCGCACCCTCTCCGGGGCGTTCCAGCCCGGCGGCCGGATCGTCGGCGACGGGATCCCCATCCGCGAGATGGTCCTCCCGTTCTGGCTCACCCCGGCGTCGCGGCCGCGGTTCCAGCGTCTGTGGGGCACGCCGGGCAACTTCCGCAAGGTCCGGTACCACTACGACGGGCCGAGCGGCCGCCGCACCCTCACGCTGCGGCTCGCCAAGCAGATCGCGTACGAGACCGAGGACGGGTTCGACGCCGCCGTCGACGACGTCTACCACGCCGTCGTGTCCGCGATCGCCGTGAACCCGATGTTCGAGGGAGCCGAAGACGTCTCGTTCTGGGAGAACCCGAACGACCGGTTCCTCGTGTCGGTCACCGGCGCCGGCGGCACGTTCACCCTCACCTACAGCGGGCAGACAACTGCGGCGATCGCGTACAACGCGGCCGGGTCCGCGGTGAAGTCGGCGCTCGAGGCACTGTCCACCGTCGGCGCCGGCAACGTGACCGTGTCCGGCACCCCGGGGTTCTACATTGTGCAGTTCACCGCGCCGACCGGCGACACCCTCACCGGGGACGCGGCGAACCTCACCGGCACCGGCAAGAAGGTCGAGATTAAGGGCGCGTCGATCGGCTGGTTCGAGGTGTGGAACCCCACCGACCAGGACCTGTGGCTCGAGTGGGCACTCGACCCGGCGCTCGAGTGGCAGTTCCCCGACTTCGCGTTCGAGGGCGCGGAACGCAAGTACAACCGGCCCGTCGGGTCCGACTCGGCGCGGATGATCGTCACCCCCGAGCTCACGCAGCTGCTGTCGGTGATGGCCGACCCGTTCATGGACACCTACGTCAACGCGGACCTGTCCAACGCCGCCGGCCTGTTCAACGGTGTCGAGCCGGTCTACCCGGTGCCGCAGTACACCGGCACCGATGCGGCGCCGATCCTCATGCCCGTCATCTGCAACGGCCCCGCCGGGGCGAAGGCGACGCTGACGATGCGCCGGTTCTGGTCGGCCGAAAGCGGCTTGGAGCAGCCGTGACGGTCGCGACGTACGCCGAGCCGTACACCGGCACCGACCACGCCGAGTTCAAGGCGTGGGCTCGCGAGGTCCGCGACTACCGAATCGAGCGCGCCTTCGACCCGCCGAGTATCGAGCTCTACGACGGCGACTGGGTGTTCCGTGGCCGCGTGCACGGCGAGATCGCGGGCAGCGTCGGGCTGGTCGTCAACGACACCGGCCTCATCCAGCTGCGGCTGCCGATCGACCTCGAGGACCGGCGCGGCACGTGGGCCGCGTTCTGGGCCCTCGACGAGGACGCGCGCGGGACCAGCAACATCCACGTGATCGTCGAGATGGTGGGCGCCCGCCTCGGTGGCCGGGTGAAGCCGAAGAACGGCATCACCCTCGTGCAGGGGGAGAAGGGCGACGAGGTCGTCCTCGACTTCCTCGAAGACACCGAGGAACTGAAATACGTTCACACCGCCGGGAACCCGTTCCTGCCGATCAGTCTCATCCAGCAGCCGAAGGCGTGGATGCTGCTCGCGCAGGCCGACCACGGTCTGCTCCTCACGCTGGCCGCGAACATGCCCCGGCTGCAGCTGATGAACATCAGCCTCACCGACATCATGGCGCTGCTCGACCCCGACAACTGGACCGTCGGCGGGATCCTCGACCACCTCCTCGACGTGTGGCAGCAGTCGCAGATCGTCGTCATGCCGCGCAAGTTCGGCGACAGCGTCGCCCCGCTCGCCCTCACGATCGGCAGCATCAACACGTCGTGGTTCGACGTCGCCGCCCCGATCCTCGAAGACGCCGAGCTGCAGATCGTCACCCGCCGATTCAAGAACGGCGACCCCGAGCCGTGGCCGGGCGCCGGCACCAACTGGCGGCAGGGGACCCTGTTCGTTGGCCTCGAGGACCGGTCCGGGTTCCGCACCGGCACCTCGATCGGCGGGAACCTCCTCACCGGCCTCACCCGGTCGATCGCGGACGTGATGTCGAACCACGTCGAGGACAGCTACGACCTGTTCACCGGCGAGACGATCGACGAGACCGGCTACCGGCTCCCCGGGGGCCTTGGCACCATGCCCGCTCACCCGTATGTGGTGTACCGCGACGGCGACTGGACCGGCATCCAGTCGCTCGAGTTCTCCCGCGGCCCCGGCGGTCCCGCCCGGATCACCGTCGGCGGCCAGTCCATGCCAGGCGTTAACGAGCTCATCTCCGCGCTCGTGCAGTACGGCGGCGACGTCCTCGGCGACAACCTGTCCGCCGCGATCTCCGCGGGCGTCGGCTTCACCGTGTCGGTCGGTTCCCTCGGCGGTGCGCTCGACTCGTTCCTGAACCCGATCTACAAGGACAGCATCCTCGCGCACATGAGCGTGCCGCTGCTGCTCCGCGCGCACCGGCAGGGCTGGGGCCACTACCTCGAGACCACATCGACGAACGTCACGCAGGCATTCACCGCGGCCAGCGTCATGGACCTCCGGGCCCGCCGCCGCGAGACCGACCCCGACACCTCGTACACGCTCACCGTCGCGAACGCGTCGCCGTGGCTCATCGGCGACAACGGGTTCGGGCACTGGTGGCTCGGCCACCGTGTAGGCGGCACCAGTAAGTACCTCATGCCGCGGGTGTTCGTGCGTCGTAACCGGAAGCTCGACTTTGCCTGGGGCGACGGCAAGTCCCTCGAGATCCAGGCCCAGTTCGGCGACACCCGCACCCCGAAGGACGCCCTCGAGCGCATGACCGAGCTCGTCGCGAAGGCGATGAGCGGACTCCAAGAGATCGGACTGTGGTGATGACCCCTGACGACCTGACCAACGAGAGCATGTCCGCGCTCGCCGACAAGGTGATCGACGAGCAGGTCATCCCCAAGAAGATCCCCGCCGTCGACGACGTCGAGGGCCAGAAGACCGCGATCTCGGGTGCGCTCGCGTCGGCGCTGCTGACCGCCACCGACATGCCGCTGCACACCCTGCAGCCCGTCGTCGCCGACCTCGCCGCGCAGATGGTCGCGTTCGGGGTGCGGCAGACCGACCAGGTCGACCCGGCCGCCGTGCACGCCCCGGCGTGGCTCACCGACGGTGTCCGCAAGGAGGCGGTGAAGCTGCCCGACCCGCCGCAGCACACCGACGCCGAACCGTACGTGGCGCGCACCGCGGTCGCGCCGGCTCCGCCGAAGCGGATCAAGAGCGCCGCGCGGGCGGTGCGGCAGTGACCACCCCCGGCGGCGTGCCGAACCTCCCGCTCGGCGCGCTCACCCCGGAGAACATCGTGTCCCGCGTCGAGGACATGACCGGCGGCGCCATGCGCTCCCGTGCGGCGGAGCGGTTCCCCTCGATCATGGGCGGATCGTCCGGCGGTACACCGCTGTCGGACTTCACCCCGTTCGGGATCCTCACCCGCATCTGGGCCGAGTTCAACAGCGCCGTCGCCAACGCGGACCCCGCCGACATCAACGGCCCCGAGGACCTCCCCGAGCTGCTGCTCGAGTTCATCGAGAACCTGCCCGTGGTCGGCGAATTCGTCGGGCTCCTCGAGGCGATCCTCGGCACCTACGACGGCGACGACCCGACGCTGCTGCAGATCCAGGCCCTGTTCGGGTTCCTCCGCTCCGACGGCATGATCGACGCGTCGAAGCTGTTCGGGGAGCTCCCCGCCGTCATGCTGCAGGCGATCCTCTCGCTGGCGAGCGGCGGGCTCCTCGGGAACGTCGAGCTCGGGCAGCTGTGGCGGCCGGCCGCCGGGGAGGAACGGAACTGGCTCGAACCGTTCGACACCGTCGACTCGATCAAGACCGACACCGACCCGAACTGGTCCTGGGACGGTGTCGCCGGCCGCACCGCGCCCGGCAGCGCGAAGTGCACCCTCGACGGCTCCGAGCACGTGCAGACGTCGGAGCCGATCGAAGCGGCCCCCGGCCAGACCCTCGACATCGGGGCGCGCCTGCGGTGGGACGACTTCACCGGCACCGGCGGCGCGGCGTTCATCCTCCGCGTGCTCGCCTACAACGCGGGCGATCAGCTCCTCGGGTCGCAGGTGATCGGCAGCGTGACCCCGTCGGGTGCGGACGCCCCGGACTTCGAGGCGGGCATGAGCGGCACGTGGGCGCCGCCGACGAACACCGCGTACGTGCGGGTCCGCATGGAGTGCACCGCGGCGGGCACAGGCGGCACCGTCCACTGGGACGACCTGTGGCTGCGGAAGCCCGCGCAGAACCTGCCGCAGGAGTGGGTCGCGGGGCTCGTCGAGGACCTGGGGAACCTGTTCGGGTGGATCGAGGCGTGGGTTCAGCACGGCCTCAACGCGCTCGGCATCCCGATCGTCGGGGACCTGTTCAGCCAGATCACCGACCTCGCCAACGGGTTCGGCGGGCTGCAGACCGATTCAGACGCGACGCGCGCGGACCTCGACGACCTCGTCGGCGGCCTGCTCAGCGACCCGGTGTCGGTGATCGGCGAGATCCCGCAGTCGCTGGTCGGTGGCCTGCCCACCGCGCTCGGCAATCTGCTACCCAAGGCGGACTGGACGACGTTCCTCACCGGGCTCGGCAACTCCGCCGGCACCGGCGCGGGCGGCTCGACCGGGTTCCCCGACATGGACGACGCGCTCGACTGGATCGGGAACCTGTTCGGCAAGGCCGACAACGCGCAGACGTCGGCCACCGCCGCCCACACCACCGCGAAGAACGCGGCCGCGTCGTCCCTCGCGCTTATGCAGCTCGAGGAGGGCGAGTGGAAGCTCACCAAGCAGCAGTGGACCCCCGGCACGTACACCTGGACCGTCAACAAGACCCCCTCGGCGGGCTACGAGATCATCGGCTACGACCTGATCACCGTCGCCGGGGGAGACAGCGGCAGCGTTCCCCGGCTGCGCACCGAAGGCCCACCCGGCGGCCTCGGCGGCGGGTACCGGCGCAAGCGGATCCCGCTCGCGGACATGCCCAACTCGGTGACCGTCGAGGTCGGCGCGGGCGGCCCCGCGAAGACCAGCTCGGGCCGCGGCAACCCCGGCGGCGTGACCCGGTTCGTCGGCCTGTGCGAGTCCCCACAACCCGGACAGTCCGTGATCGACACGATCTTCGGCGACACCCCGTGCGCTGACCGGCCCGGCCGTGGCGGTGACGGCGGCGGCATCCAGACCTACGAGACCAGCAGCGGCAGCGACGCGTACAACGCCTACAGCGGCCAGGACGGCGAGAACAGCCTCGAAGCCCAGGGCGGCGCGCTCGGCGCCGCGGGCGCCTCGGGCTGGTTCGGGAACAGCGTCACGAACCCCACCGCGGGCGGGTCGCCAACGCAGCCCGCCGACGACATCCGCTGCGGCGCGGGCGGAGGCGGCGCACCGGCACGCACCGCAGCGGCGCCGATCGCGGGCGCGCCCGGAGGCGACCCGGGCGGCGGTGGCGGCGCATCGGGGAGCTGGTCGTCGAACCTCTACGGGCCAGCGGCCAGCGGGCCGGGCGGCCCGGGACGCGCCGCCGCGATCAAGGTCGAGCGGAAGCTGCCCGCGTAATGCCGTGGTCCTCGTTCCCGGCCGCGCCGGGCCGGCCCGCGCGGCTCGGCTGGTCACCCGAAGGCCCACCGCGGGCATCGGGCGGCCCGGGCGGTGGATGGTCGAGCGTCACCCAGCGCTCCGCCAGCGACACCGGGCACGGCGAGGACACCGCCGACCTGCTCGCGCATCTGCTGGCCACCGACACCGGTACCGGCAGCGATTCGGCGGTGCTCCTCGCGCACCTCACCGCGACCGACAGCGGCGTCGGCTTCGACACCGTCGCGCTGCTCGCCCACCTCACCGGCTCCGACTCGGGCGCCGGCACCGACGCGGCGACGTGGCTCGAGCACCTCGACCGGCTCGCCGTCGACACCGGCACCGGCAGCGACACGGCGGCGCTCCTCGCGCACCTGCTGGCCACCGACACCGGGGCGGGCGGCGACGTCGCCGCGCTGCTCGCGCACCTCACCGGCTCCGACTCGGGCGCAGGCACCGACACCGCCCGCCCGGCGTACATGAACCCGTACAGCGGCAGCAAGGCGGCCACGACGCTCAACCACGCCACCTGGACCGACCTCCTCACGTTCACCGCGGCCGGGAACGGCACGGCCACCGTCACGTTCACCGTGTCGCACTCGTGGGGATCGAACGGATTCCACTGGGCGTCCGAGGATCGCGGCATCCGCATCCTCGTCGGCGGCACACAGGTCGCGTCGCAGATGCAGACCTACACCACGCAGAGCTGGTCCTCGACGCTCACGCAGCCGGGCGTCACCGTCCCCGCGGGCGCGTACGTGCAGATCCAGGGCTACGGCGAGACGACCGTCTACAGCGCCTGCCGCACCGTCACGATCTCGGCCGCGTCCATGACCGTCACCGGAGTCGCTTGATGACCGAATACACGATCGCCGACATGCACGACGCCCGCCTCCTGCTCGCCGGCCCCGACCACTGGCTGGTCGTCGACCTCGTCCCCGATCAGCCGATCCGCATGTCCCGCTACGACGACGAGGCCGCGGCCCGCGGCGCGTTCACCACCAACTGAGGAGCGAAGCTATGACGTTCACCCCCAACATGATCGCGGCCCCGATCGCCGTGCCGTTCACCCCCGAAGACGAATGGACCGGCAAGGTCGTGCCGCAGGGATTCCTACCGACCTCGGTCGAGGACCTCAGCGGCGGCGACATCGTGCTCCATGGTCGGATCCGCTACGACTACGGGCCATTTCAGGAGGCAGGGAACACCGGCCCGGCCTTCGCGTTCCTGGCGGACCGCGCGCTCGTGAAAGCGCTGCCGCAGACCGCCGAGCTGGCCTACACCGACCGAGGCGCACCGCTCGGGACCATCGAGGTGGGCACGGAAACCCTCGACGTCTACGTGTACGTCGAGCGAGATGTCATGTGCATCAGCACACCCGGCGCAGATGAGAACGAGTCCCGCTCGTACCACCGCGTCGTCGATCTCCCGCTGAACTAAGGAGCACCCCGATGGCCAAGACACCCGCCCACACGCGCGCCGTCTGCGACGCGATCGCCGCGATGGGCAACAAGATGACCCTGCACACCGCCGACCCCGGCACCACGGGCTCGAACCTCGCGTCGACGACCCCGGCGAGCGCGAACACCACGTGGCCCGCCGCCGTCGACGGTGCGGGCGCGGACGCCGGCAAGGCGGTGAGCGCCGGATCGAAGTGCAACTACTCGGTGCCGCCGTCCACCACGATCACGCACTACGGCATCTGGAACGGATCGACGTTCCTCCGCGGCGCGGCGCTCGACACCCCGATCACGACCGGCGCCGCCGCGGTGTCCGTCGACGTGACGCCCACGACCAAGTACTCGTAGACCGCCACCCCCCGATGAGCCCCGGCCCGCCCCGCGCGCCGGGGCTCAGCCATGCCGCCACCGAGGCGTTCGCGTTCCTCGTCGCGGTGGCGCTGCGCGGGCCTCTCGACCTCGTCGACTGGCACGAAACCCGAACCAGCCGCCGACTCCGGCCAACCGTCGGCACCCCGAAGGAGCCCCACCATGCCCACCCCGATCACGGTGCTCACGTTGCGCGGCAACGCTGAGAACACCCACACCAACATGCTCAGCGGCGTCATCGCCCAACTCCCCAAGGACCGATTCCGACACGTCGAGGTCGCCTACCCCGCGAGCCTCGGCCCGGCGGGCGGCGCCCCGTTCCTGCCGTCCGAGATGGAATCGGTGCGCATCGGCTGCGACCTGCTCGACGAGCTCATCGAGGCGGCCGGCGGCGGCATTGTCCTCCTCGCGTACAGCCTCGGCGGCGTCGTCCTCACCGAGTGGCTCAACACCCGCAAGGACTCGCGGCCCGACCTCTACAGCAAGGTGCGGCTCGCCGGGTTCCTCGCGAACCCGCGGCGCGCGCCCGGCCGAAGCTACGGCCGCGCGAACGTGCCCGGCGAAGGGATCTTCGCCGCCGACCAGACGCACCGCGTCGGCTGGGCCGAGTTCGCCGACCCCACGGACCCGATGTGCGCCATGCCCGCCGACTCGCCGCTGCGGTCCGGGTCGAACCTCATCCGGTGGATGAGCCTCATCGACCCGGTCACGTGGGCGCTCGACGTCCTCGCGCAGCTGCCCGGGCTGCGGGCCCGCGAGCTCGCGGGCGGCCCGCTGCGCGCGCTGGATCCGCGGTTCTGGGCGCGGTACCGCAAGGCCGCGGACCAGATGTACGCCTACGCGTTCGGCGGCGCGCACACCACCCGCTACGGCGAGAAGCACTGGCGGAACTACAAGGGCGACCCGAAGACCGCTATCGAGCTGCTCGCCGACTGCGTGAAGGGGATCCGCTGATGTGGCGCACCCCGGACCAGATCGCCGCCGAGTTCATCGCCGAGGGCCGCCGCCAGGAAATCGCACCCCGCGGCATCGTCATCTGCATCGCCACCGGCCTGGTTGAGACGTCGACGCTCGTCGTGTACGCGAACGCGAAGGTCCCCGGCTCGCTGGCGCTCCCGCACGACGCGGTCGGCGACGACGAGCTGAGCGTCGGCCCGCTGCAGCAGCAGGTCCGCCGCGGCGCGAACGGCCAGTGGTGGTGGGGCCCGGTCGAGGTGTGCCAGGACCCCACCGGCTCGGCTCGCCTGTTCTTCCAGCGGCTCGCCGACCTGCCCTACGAGGCGGCGGTCACCGATGAGGCCGCCGGCCGCATCGCCCAGCAGGTCCAGAAATCGGCCTACCCCACCCGCTACGCCGGCCGAATGGCGGAGGCGCAGCGGATCTACGACCGGCTCGCGCCGTCCGCGGGCCAGAACGGAGGCACCACCATGCCCAACGCGCCCGCCTTCCGCGAGCTCGATTTCATGACCGGCGGCGGCCGGTCGAACCGCTCGCGCCAGCCTGTGAACTTCCTGCTGCACACCGAGGAGGGCAACAGCACCGCCGAGCAGCTCGCCCGGTACTGCGATGGCTCCCACGACGTGAGCTACCACTACACGGTGCGCGACGGCATCGTGTGCGACGTGGTCGACACCGACTACGCCTCGTGGAGCGTTTTGGACGCCAACAGCTACACGATCAACCTGTGCTTCGCCGGATCGCGCGCGAGCTGGGGCCGCGGCGACTGGCTCGCCCGCGAGAACGACCTCCGCATCGCCGCCTACCTCGCGGTGCAGGACGCCCGGAAGTACAAGTTCGCCACCGACGTGAACCCGGGCCCGCGGTACCCGCGCGGCGCCGCGGCCGGCATCTCGGACCACCGGTGGGTCACCAAAGTCAAGGGCATCGGTACGCACACCGACGTCGGCGACGGGTTCCCGTGGGACCGGTTCGAGCAGTTCGTCGCCGAGTACGCGAGCGGCGTGACGCCCGCGCCCGCGCGGAACCTGATCGACGAGGCAGCGAAGGCCGCCGAGGCGTGGATCGGGAAGCGGATCACGCAGGGCGAGGGGGAGACCCGACCGCCCGGGAGCGGGAAGTTCGCGGCGTTCGAGAATGGCACCGCGTATTGGAAGACCGGCGCGGCAGCCGCGTACGTAGTGCCCCGCGGTGGCCTGCTCGAGGCGTTCGCGGCGCTGGACTACGAGGCCGGGCCGCTCGGCTTCCCCGTGCTCGGCCACACGGTGGTCGATGACGGCGGGGTGCAGGCCTTCGAGGGCGGTGTCCTGCTCCGCAAGAACGGCTCCGAGCGCGGGTTCTTCGTGCACGGGGCGATCGGCAAGCGGTACGGCGCGGCCGGGTGGGAGGCGGGCCCGTGGGGCTGGCCGACCAGCAACGAGACCGACGGCCCTGACGGCACGAAGGTCCAGACGTTCGAGAACGTCACCGCCACATGGTCGCCCGACGGTGTGGTCCTCGCACAGAAGGAGAAGTGATCCCGATGCTGTTCAACATCAAGTCGTGGGCGGACCTGCGTGCCGCCGCGTACGCGCTGCTCCCGCTGATCTCGACGGTGCTCGTCGGGTACAGCGTGCTCGACCAGCAGAAGGCGACCCTGTGGGTCGCGCTCGTCACCGCGGTCCTGGGCCCGGTGATCTCCGCCGTGCAGGCGCGGTCGGTGTCGTCGTTCCGCACCGCGTTCTACGCGGTGCTCGCCGCCGGGCAGGCACTCGCCATCGGGTACGGGCTCCTGCAGGATGGTCAGCTCGACGCGTGGATGCCGCTCGTGACGTTCCTGATTGGCGGCGCGGCCGCAGCCCCGGCGGTGGCGAACACCGACACCACCCCGGCCAGCCCCTACGCGCGCGGCGGACAGGTGACCTACAACATCACGAGCACGTCGAGTGAGGACGCGTTCTTGCGGGCCCAGCAGCAGGCACGGGCGTGCCGCGAGCGCCGCAACCCGGCGGAGTGACCGACGTGAACGGCGCACTCAGCGGACCGATCAAGCTCCGCGTGAGCCTGATCTACCCCGAGATCGCGGTGTTCCAGATCGGCCTATTCGTCGCGATGATCTGGCGGGGACTCGACTACGTGACCCCACCCGACGAGAAGCCCGGCGCGCTGTCCGTCGTCGAGCAGGCGCTCCCGTTCCACGCGTGGGGCGCGGCGCTCCTCGGCGCCGGCGCGGTCGGGCTCCTCGGGCTCGTATGGGCCCGGTGGCCCATCACCGCCCTGGCGCACGGGGGAGCGGTCGCCCTGTACGCGGCGTTCGCCGTCGGGTCGCTGCTCAGCATCCTCGAGCGGATCGAGACCGCGCCGCCGCTGCTGGTGACCGCGACGCTCGTGCTCGTGTTCGCCGCGGTGGTGATCGTGGTCGCGCTGGTCGAGTGGCGCGCGAAGGCGTGGCGGTCCGCGGCGTGGGTTCTCCTGGCGGCCACGGTCACCGGGTGCATCATCGCGCTCGCGGCGAGCACGGGCGTCTACGGGTGGCGCACCGCCACCGACTGGCTGTTCGTCCTGGCGGTTGCTCACGCGGTCATGGCCGACGCCTCCATCGACGCATGGCGGGATCTGAATCAGCACGTCGTCGAGGAGGCCAACCATGCCGACCCTGCCCCCTGAGACCCCCGGCTGGATCGTGCTCGCGGTCGCCGCGGCCGTCGGGCTCAAGTACCTCGCGCAGTTCCTCTCGGAGGCGTCCGAGTCCGTCGCGAAGGTGCTCGGGCCGCTCGCCCGGCGGTGGCGCGAGCGCGGTGAGGCGCGGATGAAGGAGCGCGCGGACACCGACCAGCGGCGGGTGTCGTCGATGGAGTCGGACCTCGAGTACTTCGAGAAGCGCGCCGAGGCGTCCGACAAGACGCTGCGGCACTTCATGGCCTGGTACGCGCGGTGCGATCAGCCGTTTCACCGTGAGCTGACGATCCGCGCCGCCGAGGCGGGGTGCGATCTGCCGGACTGGGAACCGCTGTCGCGGTGGCGGGAGCCCGAGACGGCGGGCAGCGAGTAGCCGTCCTGGCGCGCGTACGGCAGCGGCCCCACCTTCCCAGTGTTGGGAGGGTGGGGCCGCTTTTCGGCGTTCCGGGGTGCCTCACACAGCGCGGCGCTTCGCTCCGGTCTTCTTCGCGCTGGCCGCCGCGGCAACGCGGGGCGCGGCCCTGAGGTCGCGGTACTTGGCCGCCCTCGCGGGCACGGCGGTCTTCTTGGGCGCCCTCGTCGTCACGGCGACCTTGCGCTTGGGGTTCGCGACGGTCTTGTTGATGAGCTGATCGACGCGCTGGTGCGAGACGCCGACGATCTCGCCGATGTCGCGCATAGGCACGCCGGCCGAGCTGAGCGCCGCGGCGACCTCGGAGGAGCGGGCTACCGCGCGGGCCTCGGCTTCTTTGGCGGTGGCGCGGGCGCTGGCGATCTCGTCGGCAGCGGCGGCGATGTCGAGGCCTTCGACGTCGATGTGCACGTCGAGGTCGACGGCGGAGGGGGCGACGTCGACGACGGTGCAGATGAAGTCGCGCGCCTCCTTCTCGATGTCGGAGTAGTGGCGTGCCTGTGTGGTGTCGCCGACGTTGATGATGCCGTCGGGTCCGCGGTGGCCGTCGAGCTCGGGAACTTCGATCATCCACCAACGGTCGTCGCGGTGGACGTTCACGCGATACGTGGTCATGGCTGGTGTCGTCTCTCTGTAGGGGTAGGTGAGGGGTTCGTCGGGGCGGCCCGCTGGGTGGGCGGGCCGCCCGGGGGTGGTTACGGGCAGTTGGTGCGGCAGTTCGCGATGGCCTTGTCGACCTGGCGGCGCACGCCGGGGGATATCTGGCCGTGTCCGTCGGGTATGGACACGCCGTAGGTGTTGTGGGGGCAGGCCCACATGGTGTGGCTCCCCTTTCCGTCGCGGCTGGTGAAGCCCGCCTTCTTGAGCTGCTTGAGGATTTCCCTCGTTGGTGCCGGTGCGATCATGACTCTAGTCTAGGCGGCTAGACATATCAAGTCAAGCACCTAGACAGAATCGGCGTGTCTGCAGGTCGAGGTCACGGTTTTCGCTGTACACGGACGCCGTCGCGGAGCTGCGCGATGCGCGCCGTCGAGAGCCCGGTCGCCTCCGCGATCTCCCTCATGCGCACGCCGTCGCGAGTGGCGGCCCGGATGGTGTCGGCGACGCGCTCGCTCGCCTGCGCGACAGCCTCGTCGGCGGCTCGCTTCACTTCATCTCGCGCAGTGATGCTTTCGACGACAGCGGCAATGCGTGCGGCGTGATCGGGCGGTCCGTGGGATGTCATGGAGGGGACGTTACTGCAGATAGATGCACATTTTCAAGCAAGTGCTTGACAAGAATTCAAGCGGCTGCTTGAATTTGGGGTATGAACAGCACAGACACACCCCAGACCATCGCCGACGCGCTCCACGTGTTCAGCGACCCGTGGGCCACCGACGAGATGCGCACCGAAGCCGCCCGCACCATCGAGGCCGGCGACGCGGACCTCGCCCGCCAGGTCGCCAAGGATCCCTGCGCCGCCGCTGTAGCGCACTTCCCGAACGTCGACCACCGCGGCTACGTCGTCGGCTTCCACGGCGACGGCGCCCTCGCCTTCGACTACGTGCCCGACCGCGACGCCGCGCACCGCCACCCCGGCCGCGTGTTCTGCCGCCACGGCGCCCCGATCCAGCGGACGGCGAACCGATGAGCGGCCGCACGTGCCGCGCGACAGCACCCGCAGGACCGGGCCGGACATGGGCGTGCACCCGCCCCGTCGGCCACGGGGCACCCACTGGGCGCAGGGCGTCAACGGGGCCGTCATGCACACCTGGGCGGTACGCCCGAAGAAGTAGGCCCGTCACCGGCTAACGACCGGGCGCCCCGGCTCACGCCCCGGGGCGGGCGCGACGCCGCCGCGCTCGCGGCGGCCATCACCCACACCCACCTGAGGAGTACAGCCATGCCCAAGATCACCCACCACATCGCCGCCGCGGCCGCCGGGTTCGCGATCGTCTTCGCCTTCGGCGCCACCCCGGCGGCCACCGCCGAGCCCGCCAGCATCGAAGACGCCAGCGGCACCGGCCCCTCGGGCGCCGCCCAGCACGAGGACGGATCCGGCACCCCCGGCCCGTCGTTCGACGACCCCATCGACATCCCGTCGGTGGGCGACGCTCCCGAGAAGCCCGGCCCCGGCGCCACCCCCGAGGAGCTCGAGGCGTACCAGGAGGCGGTCAAGGCTCACGAGGCCGCGAAGCTGTCGAAGATGATCGCCGAGGGCGCCGAGCGCGCACGCAAGATCGCCAAGGTTCAGAAGGAGTGCACCGAGCGCGGCGACGTCGGCGACGCCTGCTGGTGACCCCCGTCCGCTCCGAAGCCATAGCCCCGCGCACCACGTGTGCTCGGGGCTACGGCCTGTTGCCGACCAGATATGTCACGTGACCACACCACCGGCACGTGACGCACAGACACGGCGGATCGTGCAGGTTGTCCCACCCGAGCAGCGCGCGGTTCGGGCCGAACGGCCACCAACACCGCTCGCACCGCGCAGGCGTCTTCGGAGGCTCCACGAGATCAGACAGTACGACCGCCCACCGACACCCCGCCGTGGGATCATCTCCCGCATGACGACCACCAGAACTGCCGGTGCAGTACTCGCCGGCATCACCCTCACGCTCACGCTCACCGCCTGCGGCGGCTCAGATTCCACCGACACGGCCGCCACGAGCGCGCCGACCAAGACCACCACCGCCGCGGCCCCGGCCGCCACCTCGCCGGTGAACCTCGCGGACTGCCGCCGCGCCGACGAGGCGCAGGTGTCGCTCGTCGCGGCGGCCCTGAACCCCGGGCTGACACTCGGGCCCGCGTTCTCCGAGGACTCCCCGGCGGGCGACACGTACATCGGCGCGAACATCATGCGCGGCACCGAGCGGATCTCGTCCGCCGACGTGTGGGTCTTCCACAACGGCTCCCCGTTCTCGCTGTCCTCCGACGCCCGGTCGCGATCGTCGATCATCGACGGCCGCAAGCTGCGGCTCTCGGCCGGCGACCCCGCGGGCTCGAAGGTGCAGGACTGCGTCGTCGCGCAGCTGCGCAAGGACAACGGTAAGTAGCCCCGGAGGGGACCTTTACGGGTCCGTAACCAACGGTCGACAGCGGAGATCGTCCCCCAGCAACGGAGCAGTCCGGAACGGGTTCCGGTCGAAGTGCCAGCGAATCGTCCCCCAGCGGAACACGCCGGACGGCGAGCGGCC